>NZ_JAFMPW010000002.1 GCF_026126425.1 Muriicola sp. Z0-33 | reverse complement strand
AAGATTAAGAAGCGAGGAGCAAAACGTTATTTAGATGACCATCTCGGGGTGTAGCGTAGCCCGGTTATCGCGCCGCGTTTGGGACGCGGAGGTCGCAGGTTCGAATCCTGCCACCCCGACCAACAAAAGCCAAACATGAAAATGTTTGGCTTTTTTATTTCCTTCCATCGAAAGCTTGCTTTCGAATGGTTAAGGAAATAAAAAACCACCCATGCGCAGCATGGGGTGGCTTATGTTGAGCAACTTACCCATAATCAGGATCACCGAGCAAAGCGAGGTAATCCGATAATTCATTTCGAATGGCTATGGAAATAAAAAACCACCCATGCGTAGCATGGGTTGGCTTTAGTTGAGCACTGACGCTACTTCAGGAACCTGTCCGCAATATAGGGTATATTTGCAGGAGTAAATCCCATTCCTTTTCCCATTCACTCCAACCAAGCTTTTATTTTCGAAGTGTTTAGTTCTTCGTCTTCATTTACTAATTTACTCAACATATAGAAGTGTTCTAATTTGTGCTGATAAGAAGGAAAGGTATCCATGGGGTAGGTAAGGTATTTTACAATTATCTTATTGAGCTCTACAGAGCTGACCTCTATTTTGAGGGCCAATGGCCCTAAAAAACTTTTTTCGTCTTCTGAGGCACCACTATCTCTTAGAGTGATTTTAACCAGCGCGGCAAATTCATCATGATACTAAATGGAACTCAATTTAGCTTCCTTTATTTTAAATCGTGTTTTCACATGCAATATGTCATTAAGTATTGAATATAAAATATATTCTTGTTTTTTATTCATTGTTTTATTTAATTTGTTCACTTATTTTGCAATTCTACAGTTTGTTATTTTGATATCTGATTTCAAACAAAGTACCACGAAAAAGGTAAACTTCCTGTGTGTATGCGAAATGATACTTCCCTTGATGATTTGCCACGCAAAATCTGAAAGTTCTCGGTCTTACAAGGATCCTAGAGTCTGGATCTTTACACAACAAGAAAGGGTCAGTATGCAAATCTGGTTTTACAATCGTGCTACGGCAATGGGATTAAACCCTGAAGTAAGAGATGAATACGACAAAATCATTCTATATTATTATTATAAGATGAAACGGTTGGATGACTATGGACAAAAACTATTCTAATTAAGAGATACGTACTAAATTTGAAGAACTCCAAAAAAACAGCAGGCAGAAGATAAAGCTATTTTGACATATCAGCAGAATGAGATGTATTTAAAAACCTATGATCGAATCTTACAAAGCGGATACAAAAGAAATGGCTAGCGAAATAAATAAGCTAATAATCACAAAATATTAATCACAATGAAAAAACCATTTCTATTTTCATTTATCGGGTTTTTGTTGAATATGGCCATATATGCACAGGATATTCCTCCGCTTAACAGTAATTATTTAATTGAGAATGGTATTTCGCCCAAGGTCCTTGATGCCGCTGCTAACGTGCTCTTACAGGAGGGCAGTTTTATCCAGAATCTTCAGATAAGTATTAAAACTTCTGAGAGTGAGAAGAATTTTAAAACCCAAATCATCTATGATCCATCTTACAAAGATGGCAAGGATCTTCGGTTTGTTGTCGAACAGGGACAGTTTTCAAAATCAGATTTAAAGTCATTAAAGAAAGCAATTGAAAAGAGCCATAAGTTGAGTAGACTTTCTCGTAGCAACCTGTATGATGAGTCCTCTTTAAAACAAGTTCGTTTAAGTGGAAACGAAACTGTATTCGGTTTTAAGTATTCTAAAAATGATATTGAACCTGAGTTAAAAGATATTAAAAACTATGATGGCAAAATTTTTATCATAGATGGCATCTTAAAAAGAATAGAACTAAAAGGTTTAAAAAAGCTTGCTGGTGGTAAGGAAAATTTTAACCGTGTTGTTTATTATGAAAAGGCGAAAGAGCAAAAGGGATATTTAGTTTCGGGCATTGAAGAAACGTATACTTTAAAAGACCAAAGCTATAAATTTATATATGAAACCGCTGAATATAAATCACCTAATGGAGATCAGATTACCTGGCTGGGTAAACCGACATCTTCATCCTTTTTTAACAACGAAAAAGCTAAAGATACGATTAACGTTACTTTGGGTTGGGCACTTCCAATTTTCGGAAAACCGGCTACAAAACTTGGCTACGGATTACCAAGACCCGTTGGTATAAACGTAATCTTGCATTCACAGGACGATGATCTGGACTTTGAAGGCATCAGTGTCGGTTTTGGTGATGGGGATTTAGCAGATTTGAGTTCCCTATTTGATTTGCAAAACTCTAATATTGTTCAAACCACTACCACATATTTTGTACGGCCCGATGTTTGGATATTTCCGTTTTTAAACGTGGCAGGGATATTTGGAAGGGCCGATAATACGGTTGCTGGCGATTTCATTTTGGATGAAGAGTTTAGGCAAGGGATTCTCGACCTGGCTCCTTTTCTGGGATTGAACCCTAGTGATATTCCACAAGCCCTTCCTCTTAACATTGATGTATCGGCCAATATCATTGGTGGTTCCGTAACCTTGGGAGGAGGCATAGGGGATGTCTTTTTTAGCGGGACCTATCAATACATAAGGGCCAGCGTGGAGGAAGCCAATACCACGACCAATGCCAATGCGTATGTCTTGATGGCGGGATATCGATTTCCTAATAACCTCAACATTTTTGCGGGTAGTATGGGGCAATATTATGATTCTGATGTTGCAGGTTTCTTTGAATTGGATTCTGGAGATATTTTAAGGTATAATGTCAACTTCACCCCAACTACCTGGAACGCTATTATGGGTATGAACAAAGGTTTTGGCAAACATTGGGATCTAATGGTACAACTGGGAATTGGCGGAAGGGAACAGTTGACCGCGCAATTAGGATATCGGTTTTAACAATTTTTTGCTGGCGGAATTCATCCAAAAGTTGAATCAAGAACGATCCTAAAATGCTTCATTAACCCCAAAATAGATCCCGTTTTGTCCATCCTTCACACTACCAATATCCAATCTCAACCAAGTACCTTAGTCTTTTAGTAGTTTGAAACGAACCCCTGCACCATAGCCAGGTTTCAGCGAATGAACCGAAAATATATTTTTATCTTGGTATCGAAATCAATTTTTAAACCAGATTATGATAATAAAATTCTATGGTACCAGAGGTTCAATACCTGTTTGCGAAAGTGGATTTCAGGAATTTGGAGGAAACACCACATGCGTTGCAGTCATGGCCGATAACAAAGAAGGTGATGTTTTAATTTTTGATGCAGGCACTGGTATACGAACTTTAGGAAAAGAATTAATGCAACGACCTTTTAATTCAGAAGATAAAATTGTATTGGCCTTTTCCCATTTCCATTGGGACCATTTGCAAGGGTTTCCATTTTTTGCCCCCGCCTATGATCCTTCTAGAAAAATAGACATTATTGCTTTGGGCGAAGACTTGGACATCCCAGACCTTAAATCAATTTTCACCCATCAAATGGAAAGTACGTACTTTCCGGTCAGCCTTGACAATATGGGTGCAAACTTTGCTTTTCATTTAAAGAAAAAGAACGAAGAAGTATTCCAGACAGGTAGTTCAGGTAGGCTACTCTCAAACTCACATTCTCATCCTGGTGGTGCACACGGCTACCGTTTAGAGGTAAATGATAAAGTTTTTGTGTACTGTACCGATGTTGAACATGGCGATATTTTGGACCAAAATATAGTGGATTTCGCAAAGGATGCTGATGTCTTGATTCATGAAGCACAATATACTCCTGAAGAACTCCCAAAATTTAAAGGGTGGGGACATAGTAGTTGGGAGCAGGCTATTGAAGTTGCGAAATTGGCAGGAGTTAAAAAGCTATACATGACACATCATGATCCGGAGCACAATGATGATTTTATACGAGCAGAGGAAAAAAAATGTCAAGTCCTATTTAAGAATTGTTATTTTGCACGTGAGGGTGATGAAATCAAAATTTAGCCTAATTTCGTAAACTTTCAAACTACTAATGAATCAAATCATAATCCCCAAGTAGCTTATGGAAATAGGTCCTAGAGACACTATTGTAATTGCATGTCTCGTCTTGTTTTTAGGCAAATACATAAACAAGAAAATCTCATTTTTTAGAGCGTATAACATTCCCGAACCTGTAACAGGAGGAGTGATTTTTTCCATCTTTTTTGGAGTTCTATATGCTTTTACCGGGATAGAGGTAAACTTTGCGCTCGAATTACGCGATGCATTACTTATCATTTTTTTTATAACCATAGGACTCTCTTCAAGATTAAAAACGCTATTGAAAGGAGGCAAATCGTTGATACTACTTTTAGTGTTAGCAGTAGGCTATCTTTTTATCCAAAACCTCAACGGAATTGGAATTGCTTACATCACTGGTATGCCAAGTGTGACGGGTATTTTAGGTGGCTCGGTTTCTTTCAGTGGGGTCATGGCACCACAATTGCATGGGTACCTACTTTTCAAAATGATTTTGGCATTTCGAATGCCATGGAAATGGGTATTGCCTGCGCGACCATTGGTTTGGTACTTGGAGGCTTTATTGGAGGTCCTATTGCGAAATTTTTGATAAATAAATACGATTTAAAACCAAAAGATAGTAAACCTGTTACAGTAGGTGTTCGCCATGATAAAGAGGATACCGTAGAGATGAATTATAATAATGTTTTGCAGATGATATATTTTATCTTCTCAACAGCAGGGCTGGGTATAGGAATTAATGAATTACTGGTATGGATTGGACTTTCCCTTCCGTCTTTTGTTACAGCTTTGTTCGCAGGCATCATCATTACCAACTTGATTCCTGTCTTCTCAAAAAATTTTGATTGGCAACCTGAAAATTCAAAAGCCCTAGCCATGGCTTCAGATTTATCTTTAGGACTTTTCTTGGCAATGTCGTTAATGAGTCTTCAATTGTGGACCCTTGCCGATTTGGCAGGGCCATTGCTTCTAATTGTAATTGCACAGCTAGTGGTAATTTCCTTATTTGTAATTGTTGTTGTTTTTAGGGTTATGGGAAAAGATTACGACGCTGCTGTAATGAGCGCAGGATATGCGGGATTGTCTTTAGGCGCAACACCTACGGCAATTGCCAATATGACCGCGGTTACAAAGAAGTTCGGCGGGTCGCCCAAGGCATTCATTGTGGTGCCGCTTGTCGGTGCTTTTTTTATTGACATTTCCAATGCCTTGATTATTAAATTCTTATTGGGTGTTTTTGGGTAATTTTTAAATTGATCTACCTTGATTACGGAGATTGCATAATTATGCTTCAGTTTGAGTATGGATTCACTATGGGCAATCCCAACTGATAGCCACTTGGCTATTTCAATAGATAAAATATTAACACTTTTTAACAGTTTTGTTTAACCAATTTTTGACCCAAGATTGTTTAACTTATTTATACATTTCTTACCGAAATGCATTCTGAGAAGTAGGCTTCAATTAATGTTAATGTTTATCGTTCAAAAACAACATAAACTGCAGACAACGCTTATCTCAGTGGGTTTTAAAGAAAGTAGTATTTCTTTTTTGTTAATGTTTTAAAATGACTCAATATCTCAAAAACAAAAAAAAATAACCGTAGATTTTACCTTAATCAGAATTTATTTAGTGCAAGCCTTAAACAATCTAAATTATGTGTCATGAAATATCTTAAAGTTTTAATCTTTACCATTTTTTGTTCAGTAAATGTGCAAGCACAAGACTTGACCACCGAACAAAAAGAACAACTCGAGTACAAGGTATCTGTATTTATGTCCAATGATAAAGAACTTCAAAAATTATGGTATGAAGACCGTATGGATAAAATGAAACTAAAAGGAAAGCTCCGAAAAGATTACCTGAAAATAGTACAGTATCACGCCTTAAAAATGGAACAACTCAGAAAAATTAAAAATAAAATTAGTGCGGATCAAATGAAATCTAAGCTCCAACAACAAATAATGCTTATGGAAGTTGATGTAAAGGAAGTTTTGGACAGAAATCAGTTTGAAATACACCAAAAAACTTGGAAAGCCATCATCAAGGCGGTAATTCTGAAAGAGGGCTTGGATGTGAAATAAGGCCAACCGTTGATTTCACCTAATAAAACATACTGTAAATATTAAATTCAGCATACTATGATTTGGATATAATTACTTGTGGTTCTCTTTTTTATCTTCCTTGGTTCCAAAATGGGAGGTATTGGTATTGGCTACGCTGGTGGTGCCGGTGTAGTGGTATTAACTTTAATTTTTGGCTTGGATGCCGGTTCGGTACCCGTAGATGTCATTCTCATAATAATGGCAGTTATCTCGGCCATAGCTGCAATGCAAATAGCTGGAGGTTTGGATTACTTGGTACATCTCTCTGAATCCTTACTTCGTAAAAATCCAAAGCGAGTTACTTTTTTAGGGCCTACCGTAACTTACTTCATGACCTTGTTTGCAGGTACAGGGCATACCGCCTACGCAGCTTTACCAGTCATTGTGGAAGTTTCAAAAGAAGGAAATGTGAGGCCATCAAAACCACTGAGTATTTCCGTAGTGGCTTCGCAAATTGCCATAACCGCTTCACCTATTTCAGCTGCCGTGGTGATTTTTGCCAGCTTTTTGGAACCGCTAGGGGTTTCGTACCTACAACTGTTGGCCGTAGTCATTCCTGCTACTATTTTAGCCTGTGTCGTAGGTGCTATTGTGGCAAATAGATTGGGAAAACCTCTTGACCAAGACCCTATTTATCAGGAGCAACTAAAAGCAGGTTTGGTGAAGCAGAGAAGCACCGAAACGTATAAAGATTCCAAAGAGGCCAAACGGTCTGTGGGCATCTTTTTGGTTGCTATAGCCATCATAGTCACCTATGCTACTATTATCTCTAAGAAGGTTGGGTTGATTGAAAATCCGACAATTCCCCGCAATGAGGCGATTATGGCGGTCATGTTGTTGGCAGCAACCGTCATTGCACTAGTTTGTAAACTTAGAATGGCGGATATACCAAGTATGTCGACTTTTAAATCAGGTATGAGCGCAGCTATTTGTGTATTGGGAGTTGCCTGGTTGGGCGACACTTTTGTCAGCAACCATATTGAGGAAATCAAAGAGGCAGCCGGAGGTATGCTTAACCAATACTCCTGGTTACTCGCTGTGGTGTTGTTCTTTGCCAGTATGCTGTTGTACTCGCAAGCCGCTACTACTACAGCTTTGATGCCAGCAGCTTTGGCCTTAGGTGTCAGCCCCATAGCCGCTATTGCCTCATTTGCCGCAGTAAGTGCTCTTTTTGTATTACCAACCTACCCTACTCTTTTAGCGGCAGTTGAAATGGATGATACCGGAACCACCAAAATAGGCAAATATGTCTTTAATCATTCCTTTATTATACCGGGTATAGTTACCATCGCATCAAGTGTGATTTTCGGATTTCTTATCGGAAGTGTCGTTTTATAAATCAAAAAAGAACAAGACAATGAAAACAAGAAAAGAAACAGATTTATTGGGAGAATTGGAGATTTCCAACGAATATTATTATGGTGTTCACACACAAAGAGCCCTAGACAATTTTAAAATTTCGAACTCCAAAGTTGGTGACTTCCCCATTTTCGTAAAAGGATTAATGTTGACGAAAAAAGCTTGCGCCGCTGCGAATAAAGAAATTGGAACTATCCCATCCGATAAAGCGGATATGATTATAAAGGCCTGTGACCATATCTTAAACGATTTAGAAAAGTATGCCGTGTTTTTCCCTTCGGATGTTTTCCAAGGAGGTGCGGGAACTTCGGTGAATATGAATGCCAATGAAGTTATTGCCAATGTGGCTTTGGAGCTTAATGGTCATGCAAAGGGAAGCTATGACATTTTACACCCAAATGACCATGTCAACAAATCACAATCGACCAATGATGCCTACCCAACGGCATTTCGAGTTGCGGTATATTATTATAAGAACCAATTGTTGGAACGTATCAATATACTGACTACCAGTCTGGATAAAAAAGCGGCTGCTTTTAAGAATGTTCTTAAAATGGGAAGAACCCAACTTCAGGATGCTGTACCCATGTCACTCGGAGATGAATTTGGGGCATGGTCCACCAACTTGAAGGAAGAAACTAAAAACTTAAAACATTGCCGTGACCTTATTTTAGAAGTCAATCTAGGAGCAACCGCAATCGGAACAGGTGTAAACGCTCCAGATGGGTATTCTGAATTGGCCATCGGTTATTTGCAACAGTATACCAAAGCAAGTTTTGTAAAAGCCGAAAACCTAATTGAGGCCACCTCGGATTGTGGAGCTTATGTCATGATATCAGGGGCTTTAAAAAGAACTTCGGTCAAGCTTTCAAAAATATGTAATGATTTACGTTTGTTGTCTTCCGGACCACGATGTGGGCTGAACGAAATCAACCTACCTGAAATGCAGGCAGGTTCCTCTATTATGCCAGCTAAGGTGAATCCCGTTATCCCGGAAGTAGCAAACCAAGTTTGCTTTAAGATTATCGGGAATGACGTAACAATTTCTTTTGCCGCGGAGGCCGGTCAACTACAATTAAATGTAATGGAACCCGTAATCGCTCAATGTATGTTTGAGTCGGTTGAATTGCTTTCGAATGCTTGTATTACCCTTGCCGAAAAATGTATTAATGGCATTACGGCCAATGAAGAGCATACGAAGCAAATGGTGTTCAATTCCGTGGGAATCATAACCTTTTTAAATCCCTATATCGGCCATCATATGGGTGATGTTTTAGGAAAAGAAGCCGTTGCTACCGGTAAGAATATCCGAGAATTGGTGCTTGAAAAAGAGCTGCTTTCCGAAGAAGAGCTGGATAAAATTTTGAGCGTGGAAAACCTAATGCATCCAAAGTATACGGCAACCTTGCACAAACAGAACTGATGATCCAAAGAACAAATAGTTACCTATAAATTTCTTTATTATGAAAGCGCTAAAAATGAAAATGATAGTTTTCCTGATGGTAGCCGCTATAACCACTCTTGGGTTTGCGCAAGATACAGCACTTCCCAATGTTAAAATTCTAGCAACTGGTGGAACCATTGCTGGCTCAGCTTCCTCTGCCACGTCAGGGAGCTATTCCGCAGGTCAAGTGGGTATTAAAACCATGATCAACGCCGTGCCCGGAATCAAAGAAATCGCAGATGTCTCAGGCGAGCAGATCGCCAATGTCGGTTCTCAAGATATGTCAGTCGATATTTGGTTGAAGCTGGCGAATCGCATTAATGAATTGCTATCCTCCGATAAGGTAGACGGCATAGTAATTACCCATGGCACAGATACCCAGGAAGAGACGGCCTATTTTTTGAACTTGGTGGTCAAAAGTGATAAACCCGTAGTTACAACAGGCTCTATGCGTTCCTCGACTTCTATAAGTGCCGAAGGGCCTTTGAATTTATACAATGCCGTTGCTATAGCTGCCGATCCTCAATCTAAAGGGAAAGGAGTTATGGTCTCGCTCAATGACCAAATACACGCTGCCCGCGATGTCAGCAAAATGAATACCACCAATGTAAATAGTTTTCAATCGCCCATTAAGGGAATGCTAGGCGGAGTATTCTATGGTAGACTTGGCTTTTTTCGCGAACCCAATACCAAGTTTGGAAACACCAGTGAATTTTCCGTAGAAGGAATTAAAGAACTGCCTCGCGTTGATATTTTATATGCCTATGCGGATATGTCTCCTGACTTGATTGATATGCATGTGAAGGCCGGTGCCAAAGGTATCGTTATTGCCGGTGTTGGGAACGGTAATATGACTGAGGCTACCCTGAATGCAGCCAAAAAAGCATATGAAGATCATGGTGTAATTATTGTTAGAAGCACCCGCGCCGCCACAGGATGGACCTTACGTGATAATGAGTTCAAAGATGACGATTACCACACCGTGGTCTCAGGTGATTTGAATCCCGCAAAAGCGCGAGTCTTACTAATGCTTGCACTTACAAAGGAAAAAAGCCTGGCCGAACTTCAAGACGTTTTTTATGAATATTAAATGAATAGGCAATTCTCAAACGGATTGGGTAATAACTACAAGAGCATTTCAAAATGGCATTAAATCAACTCTTTTTCAGAAAAACTATTATCGCAGGTACTGGTTTATTCTTGTGCATTTTCTTAGTGGTTCATTTGTCTGCGAATTGCATTTTGTTGTTACCGGAAGAAACCGCAAGAGGTTTATACAATTCGTATTCGACCACTTTGCGAGAAAGCCCCTTGATAAAATTAGTCGCCTATCTGCTTTACGCATCCATTCTGCTTCATGTTATCTATGCCTTGTTGATTACACTTCGAAATAGAAAAGCAAAGCCGCAAAAATATGTTATGAACAATTCCAAGGAAAACAGTACATGGACTTCCCAAAATATGGGGCTTATCGGTACTATGATCCTTCTTTTTATTGTCGTGCACTTGGCCAATTTTTGGGCAAGGATCAAATTGGGAATTGGAGAGGCAGTGGGTTTGGATGCTGTTGGAAATGTAGACGTATATGAAGTAACCAGTAGCTTATTTCATAATATCTATTATGTGGTTTTCTATACCGTGTTGGCAATTCCATTGGCACTGCATCTGCATCACGGTTTCAAAAGCGCTTTTAAAACATTAGGTTTTTATCATAAAAAAGGGCTGCGTATTGTCGCTAAAATAGCTTTGGTCTATGCCATCATTATGGGCATAGGTTTTGGAATCATACCTTTTATTGTTTATTTAAAATAGCATGGGAAGATGAAATTAGATGCAAAAATTCCAGAAGGAAGGCTCGAAGATAAATGGCGGAATTATCAAGTGAAGTCACAATTGATAAACCCTGCCAATAAAAAGAAACTCAATGTAATTATTGTCGGTTCAGGATTATCAGGAGCCGGTGCAGCAGCAACTTTGGCAGAATTGGGCTATGATATCAAATGTTTTTGCTATCAAGATTCCGCAAGGCGGGCACACTCAGTGGCAGCTCAGGGTGGTATAAATGCTGCTAAGAACTATCAACATGATGGCGATAGCGTTTGGCGTATGTTTTATGATACCTTAAAAGGAGGTGATTTTCGTTCTAGGGAGGCCAACAGCTATCGGCTTGCTGAACTTTCAGCGCCACTTATAGACCATTATGTACAGCAAGGCGTGCCCTTCGCTAGAGAGTATGGAGGAACTCTAGTTAACCGGAGTTTTGGCGGAGTTCAGGTACAAAGAACTTTTTACGCGAGAGGGCAAACCGGACAACAATTATTAATGGCAGCCTATTCGCAGCTGTATAAAATGGTGCGTGCCAAAAAGGTAGAAATGTTTCCACGTAGCGAGATGTTAGACCTCGTTGTAATCGATGGAAAGGCAAAAGGGATTATTGTTCGTGATTTGGTAAGCGGAGAACTCAATCGGTATGCTGCCGATGCCGTAGTTCTGGCTACCGGAGGGTACTCAAGAGTCTTTAGACTATCTACGTTAGCTATTGGTTGCAACGGCAGTGCCTTATGGAAAGCCCATAAAAGAGGAGCGTTTTTTGGAGCTCCTAGTTTTACCCAAATACATCCTACAGCTTTACCGCAATCGAGTGAAGCACAATCAAAACTCACTTTGATGTCCGAATCCTTGCGTAACGACGGAAGAATTTGGGTACCAAATCAAAAAGACGATTCGCGAAAAGCAAATGATATTTCTGAAGCTGAACGAGATTACTATTTAGAACGACGTTATCCCAGTTTTGGGAATTTGGCACCACGGGATATCGCTTCCAGGGCTGCCAAAGAACGTATTGATGCAGGTTATGGAGTGGGAAGATTAAAGAATGCCGTGTATCTGGATTTCAAACATGCCATTGAAAAGTTTGGTCTGGAAACCATAAAAGACCGATACGGCAATCTGTTTAAAATGTACAAAAAGATTACGGGTATTGATGCTTATAAAGAACCTATGAAAATTTCCCCCGCTGCACATTTCTCCATGGGCGGGCTTTGGGTAGATTACGAATTAATGACCACTATTCCCGGATTATATGCCATAGGAGAATGCAACTTCTCAGATCATGGCGCCAATCGTTTGGGTGCCAACTCTTTATTACAAGCTAGCGTCGATGGGTATTTTATACTTCCGAATACGATTAACAATTATTTAACTGATGAAATCAAAGCAGACCGTCCTACCATAGAGCATCGGGAGTTTGACAAGGTGGAGAAGGAAGTAGAGGCGAATATCGACCGCATTCTGGCCATAAATGGTGCCAAGACAGTAGACCATTTCCATAGGGAATTGGGCAAGGTCATGTGGCAAGAGTGTGCCATGAGCCGAAATAAAGCAGGACTAGAAAAGGCTATTCAGCAAATAAAAGACATTCGGGATGCGTTTTGGAGCGATGTAAAAGTCACTGGAAACAATAATGAATTGAATACAGAACTGGAAAAAGCACTGCGATTGGGCGATTTTATAGAGTTGGGGATTTTAATGTGTACAGATGCACTGGAACGAGATGAGTCCTGCGGGGCACATTTTCGTGAAGAATTCCAAACCGAAGAGGGGGAAGCCGTTCGAGTAGATGAAGAATATTCCTATGTATCTGCTTGGGAATATGACAACGGAGACTTCAAGCTGCACAAAGAAGCACTTGAATTTGAATTTGTAAAACCGTCGGTACGAAGTTATAAATAAGATACGATGCAAGTAACATTCAAAATATGGAGACAAGAAGGCCCAAACGACAAGGGGGCCATGAGAGCTTATGAAGTGGATGGTTTAACAGAAGATATGTCCTTTCTTGAGGCTTTGGACCACTTGAACGAGCTACTTGTTCTGAAAGATGAAAAAGTAATCGCTTTCGAATACGACTGCCGTGAAGGAATCTGCGGACAATGTGGTGTTTTTATCAATGGGCGCGCCCACGGACCGCATGATCATATGACGACCTGCCAATTGCACATGCGCAGTTTTAAAGATGGTGATACGATTATAGTAGAACCCTGGCGAGCGGCATCTTTTCCGGTAATCAAAGATTTGATTGTAGACCGTTCGGCTTTTGATAGAATTATTGAGCAAGGCGCATTTATCAGTGCAAAAACTGGTACGGCACCAGAGGCAAATGCCATCCCCGTACCCAAAGAAGTCTCGGACAGGGCAATGGACGCAGCTGCCTGTATAGGCTGCGGAGCGTGTGTGGCTACATGTAAAAATTCTTCGGCCGCCCTTTTCACCTCTGCCAAAATCAATCATTTGAATGGTTTGCCACAGGGGCGCGCAGAAGAACACAAACGTGTAGCTGAAATGACCTATCGAATGGAAATCGAAGGCTTTGGTAGCTGCACCTTTACCGGTGCCTGCGAGGTAGAATGCCCAGAGGGTATTTCTATCATAAACATTGCGGAAATGAACGCAAGAGTTACAAAATCAAAAGTTTTTGGATAGAAAAAAATAAAACAAAGCCTTATGAAGAAATTGATGGCTACATACGGAAAAACAATACTGTTAGCAGTGTCCCTGTTCCTAATACAAGAAACTCAGGCACAGACTAAATCTGATCGTGATGACAGCAGTAATTGGTTTGACGAAATTACTTCGCGAATAGACCCTTATGCAAGTATTCGTATTGGTGCAGGATTTGATGAGGATGGTGAGATAGGTATTGGTAATAATGCCCCTCGCGCCGGAATACGATTTAAACATGCATTATCTCCAAATGAGGGAGATAATTTTAATGCGATAGGAAGGGTTGAATTGGGTTTTAACCTCGTATCAAGAGACGAGACTATCGAATTTGCAGTAGATCCAGGGGCGGGGATTGCACAGGTTGGAGATGCGGTTTTTAGCAGACTGGGCTGGGTCGGGGTTACTTATAAGGACTTTCAATTTACTTTTGGGAAACAAAATTCGGTTTACTATACTCTAGGAGCCATAGAAGTCGATAAAACCTTGGCCTTTGGTGGCTCAGGTATTGGGGTATGGAATATTGCGGATGGTGGTGTTTCCGGAACTGGGCGTGCCAATCAGGTCATAATATTGAAGTATGCCAAAAATGGGCTGAGTCTTGGAGCACAAGCACAGGTCAGGAACATTTCAGAGAACAACGAATCTATAGACACCTATGGCTTCGGGGCCAACTACAGAATCGATGGTTTTGGTATTGGGATAGGGTATAACAAGGTAAACGATGGTGTTGAAGACCCACTGCCCGATCAAGCCAAAGAGGGAGATGAGTCTTTTGTAGTATCCGCCTCCTATGAAAAAAACAGGTTTACCATGGCAGCTTCTTATGCTAGCTTAAACCAACATCAACGCGCTGGGGATGTCTTCTACGATGCCACCGGTCTCGAATTTTTTGGTCGGTACAAGTTTTCAAAAAATGAAAGATGGCATTTAGGGTTGGGGTACAACTATCTCAAACCGAAAGAAGAGGAGAACTTAGGGGATTTTGACACAAAATTCTTCATTACAGAGTTAGCATATCGATTTAAAAAGTCCAGTTATATTTCGGCGTCTTCTCGAATTGATCAAAGCAAAGATGTCAATGGGGACAGTAAAAGATCTAGCATCTTTGGCATCGGTATTCGTTTTGATTTTTAATCCAATGAAATAGCCAAAAAATAGGAATGGAATTTTTTGATATTCTTGATATGCTCGGTACCATTGCCTTTATAATATGTTAGAGATCTTTTTCATCTAGAAAAAGGTATAGATAAATAAGGGAGAAGTAAAGAAATACAGGCATGGTTAGCTGTACATGCCTATATACCTGCCTGTTAATCTATCTTCACCACCACGCTGTGGGTGGTTGGCTTTAGTTGAGCACCGCCCCCCATTAAGGATTATGCCGCTAAAGCGGCATAATCCTCAGTTGCTTTTAATCTTTCATTAATTGTTGCCAACTTGTTTGTTGAAGGCATAACTTATCCCCACCATAATCATGGAGGTTTTCATCTTATAAGATACATTACTGCCAGGGATAGCTCCATAAGGAGGCGAGCTTTGTATAAACTGCGGATTAAGTAAGGGTCCGGAAGTAGCATCTCCGCTATCACCATAATGGTAGACGGCATCTAATGAGAGTCGGTCCCCGGTATTATAGCTCAATCCGAACTGAAAGGCATTTTTAATAATTGCCGTTGCCGGAGTATTGAAAAAAGCTACATCGCTGTTTATAGGATTAGAACTATAGGTATAGCCCAATCTCAATGGCAGTCTATTTACACCTTTGTATTGGATCCCTGCGGAGATAATATTAACGTTTTCCCAGCCAAAACCGGAAACAGATGCGGTTGGTGTCCATCCCACTTTAGAAAATCCATCTGTATTTTCATAATCTACCAGTCTATAATCCAATGCCAGATCTATATTTCCCAGCGAGTATCCTAAACCTAGCGAATATATTGCGGGGTAGTCCATATTAAAATTGTTTGTGCCGGTAGAATTATCCAAATACTCGTTTTCAAATTCGAAATCACCAAATGCCTGGGTGGTTTTATACGAAGCCCCAGCTTTAAACCCCGAGCCCGAATCAAAGAACACTCCAAATTGTGCTCCGAACCCCAGAGCCGTTGCAATATCTGTGGAAGGGTACCCGGCGCCGTTTGGGTTGGCAGTCGGATTGGGCATTAATTCCAAAGTGGCATAGTCAAAAGTCGGTTGAACACCCAGCGAAAAATGGTCCGATAATTCATAAGCGTATGCTAGCCCTACTTGCAACAAAATATAATTAGATTCTATCCTTCCAAATCCACCCATACTTTGTGGCATATTGATGGGGTTAGTAGTACTTTCGGGAAATGTAACCCCAAATCCACTAATACCAAAGGCTGAAGCACCAAAGGTATGTTTACTGCCTTCTTTACCCCAGACCATTGCCAACGCAGGCAATACTGAAAGGCCTTTATCATCTTCGGTAACACCACTGAAAAAATTTCCGGTAGGTTGCCCGGTACCATTAAATTCAGGAACCGTTGAACTCAGTTCAGGAGAGGAAAAGAACAGCCCCAAATCAAATTTTAGATGGCTTTCATCAAAAACAGAGATCGCTGCCGGGTTCCAGTGTAAGGCTCCCGAAATATCAATGGGTTGAGCAGTTGCTGCGCCTCCCATAGACATGTTTACCGAGCCTACACCCTGCATAATATGCCCTGATTGCGAAAAAATAGCTGTTGAGAAAATCAAAAAACAAAATTTAATTAAGTTTTTTTTCATGATTAGTTTGTTTTATAACTGTTAAAGAATATTCTAACAAAAAAGGGAGATGTACGGATCAAAATATGATGTATTATTCATTGATATTCTAGGCGAAGTTATCCGTAAAATAGTGCAGTTTCTATGATTAATATCATAGTTCAAATCTTCCAATTTCGACCGTGGTATGAGTGAATTTAATCCGGAAAGATTTGTTTTAGTAATTTCATAGCTGACCAGCCACGCTAACCAACTACACGCTAATTTGTATCCAATTTCACATCCTTAAACATAAAAGGATTATAGCTAAACCTTAGGGGTTTGCCGGTAGCGGTAGTTGTATTTCTTACAATAACCTGCTTTGTTTTGATATAGGGGAATTCCTCTTGGTAAGTAGCATCGGTCATTTCCGGATTGAAGTCTGCAAAAATAGTAGGACCCTTATGGTCTGCGGGAAGCTTGGAATCATCAATATGCAGGTTGTCAATAAGGATCTGCTCTGGCATATAGCAGGTATAACCAAAATTGTGCTGGCCGGTATTGACACCGCGGATAAGACTGGCGCAGGGGGGCACACCTCCTCTGGGCTCAAAAAGGCAATTACGGATAATGATTTCGCCTTCCCAGGTGCTGCCGTAGTCGTTACGCAGGTTAATGAGGCTCTTGGCGTAAATAGACGAATTCTCCACAATCAGGTTACCAGTGCCGATGGCATTGATTCCCATATATCCCAAAGTAGAATTACGGATAGTGATATTGGCTACGCCTTTGTGGGCATCAAATCTGGAAAAGGAACAATTGTCATAGAGCAGATTTTTACAATAATTAGATCCCAGTATTCCCCAATAAGTTTTATCATGAATGTCATTAGTCTGACTGCAGTTTACAAACGAAACATTAAGCGTTCGGTTAAGTAATATGTCGTAAGATCCCATAGGAAAGGGCTTGCCTTCAGAATTTGTTCTCTGGTAGGTCTTGCGTCCGGTAAGAATAGTATTCTTAATGGTTACATTGGCGCAATCGCTGATATTGAGGAAACCTCTGTAGGGCCCACCCTGGTCTCCTTCCCCCGTGACATGATGTTCCAGCCCGTCTACAATAACATTAGAACGCCTGATAGCCATGTTGCGGCTATAGTAGTTGTTCCTTTTAGATTCGGCTTTATTGGCTATGGTTGTAAAGCGTCCTCCACTAATTTTCAGAGTTTCCTTGTCTATAGGTATTGCGGTAAGGTCTGTTATTTGGTCAAAATCCCATATGACCGGACTGTCCATATCAACATCGCCGTTTTGATCCACAACAAAATTATCCATTTTAGAAGACCCGTTATTTTCATTCTGACCCACTCTTATATAGTGCTTAGTATTATCATCCGTTACAGTGACCAGGCAAGCTCCGGGCAAGTCGGCCTTAATTTTTTCCTGGTTTCTTTTGAGCGATGTAATGCCGTTAATTTTAAATGGTTCAAGTTTGGAGCTGACCAGAAAAACTGCCGCATTCTTATTCTGGACTTCGGTATCGTCAATAATAAAATTCGCCGTACCGAAATAGGTGTCGGTCTGGATGACCACAGGCTGTTCTATTCCGCCTATGTAATAACTGGCACCCTCGTCAGCTCTTACTGACAGCGAATACCTGTTTGCAAAAGCGTGGGTGGCCGCAATAACATAGGTGTCATCGGTTTTACCATCGCCCACCGAATCAAAGTCGCTATATTGCACATATCCCCTGGTTTTGAATTTGGCCACATTCTTGCGCGAAACATTTACTAACAGTTCCCCATGATCATTGGTATGTACCTTCGTTTTTTTCTTTTTGGATGTGATTACAATAGCTTTGGGAGTACTTTGCAGCTGCCCTTGTAAAGCCATGGTACAGGAAAACAAAAAGCAGAGGAAGAGAAGTTGTTTTATCATGGGCATAAATCCAAAATTAGCTACTATTCAAAAACAGCCTTCATGGTTCTATTGTCACTTTTCTCCAGGGTCATTTCTAATTCCCCTGAGGGTTTCAGGATCAGGAAGCCATCCATGGTGCGGTCATCACTATAAATAGTATAAGAACTATCTGTCCGTTGCTCCCAGTTTAGCTTATGGGTGTGATAAGACTGCAGTGAATCTGGTGTGTTGTACTCGCAATGAAAAGACAACGCAATTTTATCAGCCCGTATATCCAGGTAGTCTTGTTTGGTGCAGTCGTCCAGAACAATTACATCATCATTAAATTGTAATGCCTTGATGCTCCAAAACTTAACTATTTCGGCATTTTCATTCGCTGTATCTCTGGTATTTGATTTACAGGATATTATAAAGATCAGCAGAAATAAATAGTGAATTTTGTTCATATTATATCTTTCTTAAGCAGCTAGATGCTAATATAATTGAAATAGCGGTAAAGGTGAAAACCTTTACCGCTATTGCTTTTGTAATATGGGAGAGACAATTTTAATTTACGCCAACCGCCTCATTGAGTACAATGGCCATGTTGTATTCTTCTACCCTTAAAGTCTCAGGGATAACCCCATACCTTTCAGGGATATTTGCAGCCAGTTCCGATGTCCAGAATGCTGCCCTGGCACTTTTGGTTTCAAACTGGTAGATGCCACTGATGGCACCCGTACTTTCTTCTGCCAAATAGAATTTCTCAAGAAGTCCGGGTACTTTTTTGAATACATCCAGATCTTCATGACACACCTGCATTAATTTTTCCGGGCTGTGGGTTGAATTAAATTTTACTGATAATACTGCTTTTGCATTTTTCATTGTTAAAAATTTACGGTTAATAATTATAGGAGCAAAAGTAGGGGCAGGTGGTCTTGCCAGGATAGGATAAAAAGTCTGATAAATAGACGCTAAGGGTTTTTTAACCTATTTTGTTGGTATTCAGGTGTTGTTTGCGATATTGGAGGGGGGTTACCTTATGTTTTTGCTTAAACACCCGGATAAAATGGGAAGGGTCTTCAAAACCACATTCGAAGGAAAGTTGATTAATGGGTAATGCGGAATTCAGCAGGCGATGCATGGCAAGATCTAGTTTGCGTTGTTTGAGCCAAACCGCCGGGGTGGTTTTGTAATATGCTTTAAAGGCTTTTTTAAACTTGGTTAAACTCATATGGCAAAGTTGCGCATAGTCCTCAATTTTTAAGTTGTATCCAAAATTTTCTTCCATTACCCGGCTCATATGATAATCCTGATCCTGACACAGGGAAATAAAATAGTCGTTTAACTGCTGATGATTTACATTGGTAAAAATGCTGAGTAGTAATTCTTCAAATTTTAATGTCAGTAATTGTTCGTTAGGTTGTTCTGTCAGTGCTAAATAGGAACTGATAGAACGGTAATAATTATTTAGCAGGTCATCTGCCTGTACCCTTAAGACAGCATCCTGGCTGGAAAGGTCTTTCTGGGTAGTATTCAGAAAATGCGGATTTTTCTTAAGAAAGGATTTTATAAAATCGTCGGGAATAAAAAAGAAGATGGCGCAAAACTCGTCATCAAAGAACTGGTGGGTGAGGTTGGCGCCCTTTTTTATAAAGAGGATATCGCCCTGCTCAGCTTCATAATCATGGTAAATACTCTTCCACATTTTTTTACCCGAGCTAACGAAGGCAAAGTAATTACTGTCAGACCATATCCCAAACTTTGTTTCTTCCTGCATACAGGTGTACTCTACAAACAACAATTCGTTTACCTGCAGCTTCCGGAACGCATCGCCATGTTTTATAAAGGAATAAAGGTTTACCATCTTTGGAATTTTCGCCTGTAGCACTCAATACATTCTGAATAAACAGAATGCGCGTCAGAAAATCACAGGAGGTTTCAATTTACAGTATTTAAATTTAGGAAAAGCTATCATTTAACATCAGAGAACTTTGAGTTAGCCCCGCCTTACAGCGATATTATGTTTTTATTAGCTGTTTTCTCCACACTAGCCAAAATTCAACCATCATTAAAGGATATACCCAACACACCCATTCATATACCGTCCTCCTCATGTGCTCGTCTTCGATAAAGTTGAATATTCCTGTTAGGTCATTTATTTGTGGTAATAATCGGATAAATACAAATGCCAACCCGCATACATAGCTTCGTATCATAAACTCTTTATGTCTTATGATATTCTTCTTTCTTATAAAATAGTAGGCGGCTATAGTACAAAAGAGCCAAATGGTAGCTAATAAACCTAAAGACGGAATAGCTCCTGGCAGCGAGTATGTTGTCGCCAGAAGTACATAAACTGTAAGTGCCGATATAATTGAACCGATAATATAGAATTTACCGGCCCATCTGTGGAATTTTAAATACTTATTTCTTATTTGGGGAACAAACTGAAGAGGCCCAACGAATAGTGTAAAGGCAGCAAAACCAAAATGTGCAATGATCCACCATTTAAAACGTACTCTTATGTCACTGAACTCGCTTTCTTCTCCAAAGAAATATACACTGGTATCTCTCAGATAATAATTAACAGAAAATACAACTACAATCAAGAGGACTATAATGAGCCAAATACTATTTGATTTTTTTCTACTCATATTATTGTTGGTAGCTAAGCATTAAAATCTCTTTTGCTGACTACCGCGATAAAAGATATAAATTGTCTGGTAATACCATTTTAAATTTAGCAAAAAAGATACTTATAAATAGGGGAGGAGTCAAGGAGTACAGGAATGGTTAACTGCTTAAAACTTTATCCTTGCCTATTAGTCTATTTTAACCACAACATTTCCTTTCTTTTCACCTTTTTCGATATATCGGTGTGCTTCGGCAACTTCTTCTAGACCATAATGACGTTCAATAACCGTTTTTAAATGGCCCGCTTCTATTAAATCTTTGAGATAATCCAGGTCTTCTTTATGAGGGTTGGCGAGCCCGGTCATCATTTTTTTACCAGTGGTCCATGAAACCCACAAACTTGGTAATAGCCGTGATAGTAATGGAATTGCCGAGATATACCTCCCATTTTTATTTAATAGTCGAACACTGCGGCGGTGCGATAGCGCCCCTACAACATCAAAAACAATATCGTAAGTGGTTCCGCTTTTGGTAAAATCCCCTTCTTGGTAATCTATAACCGCATCTGCCCCCAGTGAGCGTAACATTTCCAGTTTATCGTTGCTGTCTACCACAGTAACTTTTGCTCCGTAGTATTTTGCCAGTTGCAGGGCATAGGTGCCAATACCTCCGCCAGCACCGTTGATGAGCACTGTGTCTTCTTTTTTAATCCCGGCCTTTTTTAGAAAATGCAATGAGTCCAGGCCCAGGCCTACAGGAGCTGCTTCTTCAAACGTCATATTGGAAGGCATTCCGGAAAGGACATACTTTTCGGACAAACATATATACTCCGCAAATGCACCAAAACGGTGACTAATCCCAAAAAGCTGGTCGCCCTTTTTAAAGGATTTTACTTCGGCACCAACAGTTTCAACTTCCCCCGCAAGATAACTGCCCAGGATTTTTAATCTGGGTTTCCTGAGACCAAAATACAACCTGGCCAGGAACCAGGTAAAGCTGGGAATTTTTGGACTTCGCATCTCACAATCGCCCATGGTGATTGCCGCCGCCCGGATTTTAAGCAAGACTTCATTGTCTTTAGGCACAGGTTTTTCAACTTCTTTAAGTTGAAGTACCTCGGGCGGGCCATAGTTGTAGAAAAGGACGGCTTTCATTTATATCAGTTTGGGCTATGGATAAACTATAGCCATATTTGGTGTAAAGGTATTTAATGCAATACCAGGAATCTGTAATCTAATTGTATAAATGTATAGGTATTAAAATTGTTCCTCGAAGAAGAACAATACCAGACCATTGGGTTCCAGGACCGAAAAGCTCCTATGCCCCCACGACTGATCTACAATTTCCTGCTTAATAGGGATTCCCATATCCTTATATTTTTTGTACAATTCATCTACCTCCCACACCTGGATCACCATAAACGGGCCCTGGGGTGCGCGGTAGTCCAAACCGGTATTTTTGTATTGCTCCTCTTGTGGATGATGCAGAATTTCCACCAGTCCAATGCCAGCTTCAAAGACGGCACCTTTATCGTGTTCACTTCTATCCCAGTCGTGTGCCAATTTAAAACCCAGTTTGTTCTGGTAAAAATCATAGGTTGCTTTATACTTATTGGTAAAGTAGGCGAACCTGAATTTTCCTTTGTTTTCTGTCATTTAATTATTGTTCAATGTCTCGTCGTCATAAATATCAAATTCGGCTGAAAGTTTTTTCATGAATTCTTTATTGGCAAAGTCTTCATCATTAAGTGTAGAGAGCTTTTTCAGGTACAGGTCAAATTGTCCGTTTTTAAATATAGTAAGCATTTTACCGCCTTTTTCACAAGTGGCTGCATGCCAGACATTGGGAGGTACGGTAATGGTGTCCCCCGCTTTAGCCAGGACCGTTTCATCGTCAAAAATTAATGCTACTTCCCCTTCAAGAATGTAAAATACCTCGGTCATTATTTTATGGTGATGTCTTCCCAGATGAAACCCGGGTTTTAATCTGTCTTCAACAAAGCTCAGTTCACCATTAGTTCTGTTCGAAGAAAGTTTAATAAAACAATGATCCTGAGAATAGTTGTAGTTTTCACCCTCTCCTTTCCGTATAACTTCTTGTTCTTTCATAAAGCATTGATTAAAAATTTTCATTAAACCTGGTTCTGCACATCGGTTTTAAATAGTTGATGCAACTACATTCAGAATTATTCCGATTTCGGCAACAAAACCAAGTTAAAGTATTATGAGATTATTTGCCTGTAAATTCTGCAAAACCTTTCACTGTGGCTTTAACGCATAGGCATGGTGTTGATGCATCTTCACAGGCTTTTGTTATCAGTTCTGGCCTGTTTGCTTTTATCCAACCCTTGGCTGTATAGTACAAGTCGGGGTCGTTAGATGAGGTGTTTATCGATCTGATTTCACTGTTTACAATGGTTAAATGAAAGGTGTCTGTTACGTTGAAATCAACCTCCAAAGCCGCTATCAAATCGTCCTTTACCGTAATGGGGCAAAGAATAAGGGAATCATTTTTTTTAATAAAGTTATTCCGTTTAACCACTTTATAGTTGCCACATTCTGCCCATTTTTGATAATACAGGATATTATCCCGGGTACCGTCGGCATGGGTAAGGGTAGCTTGGAGGCTGTCTTTGTTAAATGAATAGAAGGCATCTATAAAAGCTGTAGCAATATCAGTGTTGTTACTTTTAGCAATCTCGTCTTTTTTAGCTACCTCTTTGCAACTGCATATAAGCAAAAACGATCCGCAAATAAGCAGTAATGTTTTATTGAAAGGAGTCATAATTTAGTTTAACAGGCAATTTAGGCTATAGCTGTTACTTTATCAAGCCTGGATTTTACTTAGGGGAATACATTATGCACAAAACAGAACAATACTTTAACTACTACTTTACTTTCTTCACGTTTATTTTATAAACCAGTTCCCAGTTTTTCATCCCATCTGTAGAACGATACACTTTTTTTAAATAATGGTTATCGGTAATCACATTATCGATAACTTTAATATCAAATTCTTCCTTCCCGCTATAACCGCCTTTTACAATTGTGGTCATTTTTCCATCCACTAAACGGGAAGTAAATTTATGCCATCGCTGTGCTTTGGCATTGAGGAATAGGGCATCCCATTGTTTGGTGGAAGTGTTGTATGTTCTGATATCTGTTGAAAAGAATCCTTTATCGGTTGTAAACTGGGACTGGAAGGTGCTATGGTCTTCTAAAAATTTGCCCTTTATGGTGGCAATGGCTTCCAGCTTTTTGAAAGTACCATCTTCCTGTTTCATTTCCATTTCAGATTTCCATTCTCCCCGGTAGTATTCAAATTGTGCCAGTTCAGGTACAGCATCATCAGCATAACCATAATCTGGCCCGGCCTGAGCTATTAAGTTGATGCATATAAAGAAAACTATAAAAGAAGTAGTAATTTTCATTGAACTAATTTAATTAAGGTGCAGAAATACAATTTAAACAAGCCTTTTTGCCATCACGCCAGTAATGTAATACCATAGATTTTTTAGATGAAAAGTTTTATGCCAGCTGGTAAATTTGCACTTTCTGTATATGATAAAGATTTAACCCTTTTCTATAATTAAAGTATTTTCCTGTAATTGATTCCCTTGTTGTTTACCCAAAAATAGATGGCTCCTTTTTTAAGTGCCATGACCTTTGGAAACGATCCGGTCCCTATTTTAGTTTTGGTATTATTATCTGAATCAATTGTTGTTATAGCATCAGCGTTCGAGAAAACAATATATGTATGCTCATCGTTGGCTGAGATCGCAGGAAATCTCCCGGGACCTATTTTCTCCTCCGAACTACTTGAACTCGAGAGAAAAATTTCCCCTTTTCTTTTCCAGATGGTATTCAACTCACCGTTGTTATCAATAGTCAAACCTCCTCCGTCCATTGGGCATCCATTAATTTTCCAGGTTCCTGAGCCTAACTTTTCAGGCACGGAAAAACTGTCTCCTTTATCAGTAGACCTGGTAAAATGCAGGTCTCTGGCACCGTTTATATTGTTTCTAAACATTACGGTAAGATTCCCATCACTGTCGCTGATTATTGATGGTTTACAGCATTCGCAAACCGATCCGTCCGGTGATCTATATATTAATTTGCTTTTTGACCATGTTTTGCCTCCATCAAGAGAAGAAGAGAGGTATATTTTTCCTTTGGTCTTTACCCGATCTCCATTTCGTTCGCGGAACTTTGCATATTCCCCATAATTCTCTGCTTTTAAAACATTCTTGTTCTTATCAAAAAACACCCAGTATAAATTGCCTTCATTATCATCATGGAATGCCAAATGTGCATTTTTAGGAACGTCCCCAATTTTATTGTACAATTCTCCCTTTGTAATTCCAATAGGGGTCATTTCACTTAGATTCTCTTCAATTTGCGGTGTGGATTCAATGGTATGGCTTTTATTGGCAGCATCCGAATGCCTATCTGCATTATCGGACTCCAGAAAGCGCGTATCAATCCAAACGCAGTAAAGTTGTCCATCCGGTGTTGAAGTAATATCGGAAAGGAATTCGCCCACAGATGCATCGATGTCGTTTATTTGCACGGGCCCATACCATTTGTCATGACTATTAACTGGCCGAGACCATGCGTAAAGGTTGCCTGATTCATCCGGTGCAGTTACAACAGTTGATGAAGACGTTATTGCAATACCCGGACCGCTAGAATATCCAAGCACAAGCCCGTCTAAGGATGCTACCAAGGATGGCTCACTAAAAGACGCTCCCTGATTTTTGGAGGTGGAATAGTAAATAAATGATTCATTGCCAAAAACCAATGCAATTTCACCATCCGTATTTTTGGCAATAGAGGGCTGATCTCCGAAGTCTGAGATTAAGTTTTCGCTTTTCTGTGGGGTATTCTGACAAGAAATTAAGAATAATGAAAGTAGGGATAAATAAGTAAGATGTTTCATGAATATGGTTCAGGTCTTTTGTAATCTTTTCTTAACCTACCCTCGCTAAAGGTTGGTTGCAAATATCGCCGGATTAATATCTATAAATATACCCTCAACGAATTCATGCGGTTAAGTTAGAATATCTTAGGGTTATCGGCAAAGAACGGAAAAAAGATAGTTTATTCCTTACGTGTTATTCCAATTTACCAATTAATCCCCAGCCATTGGCCTTATCTATTACCACGCAGTGAATTTGGTTGGCTCCTTCTTTGAGCGGCAGGTATAATTGGTTGACATTTAGGCCAATATGCCCCATATATTGCACTCCTTTGGCCCTGAATGCATTATTGCCCTTAAAAATAATCTTACCATTTAAATACACTATTATTTTATCGCTATAGTCGAACGTAAAAAGCTTTGTTTCTACTTTATCAGCATTAATTGTTTTGGAGGCGATGATATAATCTTCCTTGTTTTCCTCAAAGTTACCTGCTGAAGTTTTTTTAAGAAATTTGGAAATTGGTAATAGTCCGGATGCTTCGGTGGTTACAGTGCTGTATTCATATTTTAAAAAATCTTCATAGTTCAGTTCCGCTTCGTTGTATGGCATAGCCTGGGTAATTTCCCATTGGGTTATAATACCATCGGCAATAGGCTTATCATCACCAGATTCAGTATTAACCGTAGGTTCACCAGGGGTAAATCTGAAGTTCGAAAACCGATTTGTGAATAGAGCAAAGAGGCCTAGTTCTCCTTCTTCTATAGCAGTTCTCAGAGGCGTTACAGACATAACTTTTTCATCATTTACAAAAACTTCTGCCGTTTTGTTGTTCACTTCAATTCGCAGGGTATTCCAACCCGTATTCTTAAAGGAAACTCGCCCCTGGTGTTGCCTGTACAATTGCCAGTTAGATTCATTATTAAAAATGGGAGTGTATTGTACCGCATCTGCCTGGTTAGATTTATGCAGCCTCATATAGGCTTCCTCCATATTATTATTTTCCTTTCTGAAGGTAATTCCAGCAAAACTCCTTTTAGTATTGGCGTAGACATCTACTTCAATAGTGCCGTTTGCGAATTTCCGATTTTTAACCGTTGCCCTTCCACCTTTCAGGAGAAGTGTTTCCCTGTTGTCAAAATTTTCAAAAGTAGCTTCTTGTGGTAAGTCCCAATTAGAAGCGTTCATTGCAACTTTTATAGTATTATTTTGGGCAATTGATAGTTGAAAATAGCATAAGGCGATGGTTAGATACAGCAATTTTTTCATTGTGATTTATTTTAAATGTTATTTACAGCTATCAGAAGGGTTGCACTTTAATATTTGTACCTTCTAAAGTATTAAAAAACCTCAGGGCAAATTCTTGTATTAACTAAACTTTAGGGTATTGGCATTCTCAAATACAGCTATACCGTAATAGCGATCTCTTGTTTTATTGCAATACGCCGGCACTAAATATTTTGTCTACTTTCCGGGATGTTCATTACCATTGTGTTCAGAAGAAGGCGTAACTTGGTATAAGCGCCAATAAATGCTAAAAGAATTGCCATATCTACCCATATGGATAAACCAATTCTTTTAGCTTTCATTAATTAAATAAATGGTAACCGGTGGAATATTAAGATATAAAAAATGTTCTTTTTAAAGCGATGCCTTTATTTTCCCCAGGTGGTGAAAGCTATGCCTGAGCGCATGGTCTTCAATAAAAAACTGAGCCGTTAGGGGGGCGTCATAATTCAGGGAGACGCTTGCCGAGTTGTCCAGATCTTCATCAGTAAATTTACGTACCGCGCTAGCCGCATTCTGGCTGTTCTGGCGCAATAATTCCAACGTTTCTGCCTTGTCCACATTAGCGTTGGCCTGGGCATGGTCTGCATTCATTTTATCTATCACCTCTTTAGTTGCTCCGGTAATAGGCTTTCCAGAGGCAAGCAGTTGAGCCAGTTCAATTTCTACAGGATACACGCTTGCCACGTGATGTACTACAACACCCACAGACCGGCCATCCCCGGCAACTGCTTGTTTCCATTGTTCTTCGGAAAGTTCTTCGGCTAGTGTTGCTAAAGAATTTGCGCCCAGCAAAATACGATCCGCTAATGCAGCTGCTCTTTTACTTAATTTTTGGTTTGCATTTGTCATGATTATAAATTTTATTGGTTGGAATTAATTGAAAAATTAAAGACGTCTGGTCTGGAATAGTGTCCAACTGCGTCGAACATTCTTTTTGCTTCGGTGATGGTTCTTAGATCGATATCGGCGTATAAAATGCCTTCTTCCGATTGCAGGGGGCCGGCAATTATTTGACCCTTTGGGTCTACAATGCAACTATTCCCCGTATTGATCCATTCTCTTCCTTCGGGGTATCTATTTTTGAAATCAAATTCGTCAGGGATATCATCCATACGTAAAGCCGTACATACGCTTACTACGAACAATCCGCCTTCCCTTGCGATATGTTGCATGGATTGCAACCAGTTTGGGCTTTTGTCCCATGTTGGGGCGGCCAGGATTTGCGTTCCTTTTTCATAAATGGCATTTCTTGCCAAAGGCATATAGTTTTCCCAGCAAATTAATCCGGCTATTTTCCCGGCGGAGGTATCGTATGCCCTGAAGGTAGACCCATCCCCTTGCGACCAGATGAGTCTTTCCCCGCCTGTTGGTATAAGTTTTCTGTGCTTGCCGGTTATTTGACCCTGACTATTTATGAAGAGCAGACTATTAAACAGGCTATTGCCACTTGTTTCTGAATTTCGTTCATGCATTCCCATTACTACACTGATTCCGGCTTCCTTAGCCGCTTTACACAATATGTCAGTAGTATCGTCCGGAACTGAAACGGCGTTTTCAACAAGCTCAACGTAGAGGGCATTCAATTCCGCTCCTTTGCTATTTGGAATAAGCCAAACCCAATCCGGGTATCCAGAGATAAAAGCTTCGGGAAAGACTATTAGCTCTGCTCCGTTCTTAGCTGCTTCTGATATTGCTTTGCAGGCCTTTTCAACTGTTTTCTCCTTGTTTAAAAATACGGGGGTCAATTGTGCGGCTGCTATTTTTGATGTACTCTTCATGTTATTTGGAATTTTATTATTTATAAACCTTATGAGGCAAAACTGCAATAAATAGGAAGAATGCTAATTCAATATTGATTCAAATGCTGAAACAATCGATTCAAATTCCTGTTTTCCGGAATTATGCCTGTTGTTTGGAGAACTCTGTCGGGGATATTCCAAACCTTTTCCTGAAAACCCGGGTAAAATAGGTAGGACTGCTAAATCCTGAATCATAGCCTATTTCGGCAATTGTTTTATTGGATTGCGCTAATTTACTTAAGGCTCTTAGAAGACGAGACTCCTGAATTAATTTGTTGGGTGCCATTCCTGTTAAGGATTTAATTTTTCGGCTGGCCTGCGATTTACTGAACCCCAGAGTAAAGAATAACTCTTCAGTTGAAAAATCCGATCTGGAATAGTTGTCTTTAATAATATTGGACAGCTCCATGGAAAAGCTAATATTATCCCTATCAAGAATAGTGAAAACGCTTTGTTTTTCATTTTGGTCAGACAGCTCTTTTTTAGATAAGGTAATTGTTTCTTTATCCAGGTAGCATTTTCCGTTAAGCCCTAATTCACAAAGGCGATTCACCCTTAGCTTGGTCTCCTCAAAGAAAGATTCGCCCTCCTCATCTACCGGTTTACCACTGACAATGGCCAAATTAAATTCCAGGTCATCGGGCTGCGAATTAAATAGTTCTTTTATAGCAACTGCACATGAAATGGCATCTTTTGCATACATAAATGTGGCCATGGCCTGATGATTTGGTTCCCTTACAATTACCCCATTATGGTCCTTAACCAACTGGATAACCTGCTTTAAACAGCTATTGCTTCCCTGGGAGATACTTATAAAATTAGACATTAGGATACTGCGGTAACCGGAGTCTAACTCTCCGGAATCTGTGGTTGCCAAATCGTCCACGTCCGAACCTTGCCCCATAAACAAGTTATATTCATTGTCAGCTACTTCAATAATATTACATGCGGTATTGCCGTGAGATTCCAGATGTACCTTGTTACAAGCATCTTTATCAGGACCTTCCATAAGACAAAAAATGGTTTTTGCTTGTTCATTTACCCAATATTTCAACTGTTTTACGCCAAATTTGTCTTGTATGGCCAGATCTTCCATATGGGCTTTTACTACGTCTTCAGCTGAGAACTCATCAGAGTCTACGGTATGAATATCCATATATAGAGGCATAAACTTTTGTTTTATAGTTCGGTATTGTATTCCCTGCAAGGCTTAAGATAGGATTTTGCCCCGGGTTTTTAAATGTAGTCAAAATTTTTAATCAGCAGAATGAACCAAAAAGACCTGGATAGCGATTTGGGGTCTTTATGTTTTTGCTATCAATAAGGGAGCTACAGGGAGAGCGACAGAATGGATAGTTAAATAGAAAAAAAGGTAACAATTAACTATGGAACAACTATAGTGGATATAAAAACCCAAATTAAGAATCGTCTAATTGAAACAATTATATGGTTTAAACCTTACTCTATTTTAAAAAAAAAAGTTTAATTTTCACACCAAAGGACCACTATGAAAAATTACAAATTGCTATTCTTTGCCGCCATGATTCTTTCCGGTTGTTCAAGCACAAAACTGGCAAACTCATATAAACCGGACAATATAGGTTCCGTTGGGGATAAGAAAATAATAGTGGTTTCCAGGACGCCCCAAGATGATGTAAGAAAGGGATATGAGCGGGCAATTTCGAAAGAACTTAGAGCTGTTGGATTTAATGCAACAGCGAGTCATTTGGTATTTCCCGATCTGAAACCCCTGACCAATAAAACGGTTGAAAGAATCGCGCAAACCATTTCAAAGTTCAGGGATGAGGGTTATGACATTCTTTTACTAACTTCCCTTAAAGATGTTAATGAACAAGATATTCTAAGAAGCGAAGAAGGCTTTGGTTCTTTATCGGACTATTACGGTAACAAATATGTCACTCTCAAGGGGTACTATGATGATGTCCATGCGCCTCCAAAACTGAGCCCTCTTGAAACAGAATTGGAACCCATAACCAAAAAGGAGGTGACTTTTATTTTGGAGGCTGTTACCTACAATCTTTCCTTACCCGTAGAGCAACGGTTACTTTCTGTGGTCACTACTGAAATAACCAATCCCAATTCGGCATCTTCTGTCAAGAAAGGGTTTGCGAAAGCGATTGCCAAAGAAATCAAATAGTCTTTTATCCAGATGCGGCAACCAGGAGCGAATCAGGGTGAAGAGATCACTTCCTGTTCACTTCAATGCTGCTTTTTGGGTATTAGAATTTGATTCTTTATATAATTAAGAGTTTATTTTGGTTATCCTAAAAAATGATTGTATTCTATTTGTTATGATTGCTATCACCCTCAGGCTGCGGAAATATATCAAAATCTAAAATTTCATTGGGATTTCTGTTACTAAGCCTTCTGGTAGTTCATTCATGGCCGCTCTTAAGCCCATAACTACTTCATAGAGTTCGTCGTTTACCTTTGAGTATCCTTTAACAAAATCTGAATATGGCTTATGCCCAACGCTAACAAACCCCTGATGAAAATTTTGCCCATCAAAACGACCAAGTACAGGGTCATCGTTAAAACTAAAGTAATGAATACCTATACTATTAGGGTGGGCAGCAGCGTTTTCGGCATAATATCGATAGGCTACGGCACGATCAGCCTCAGTTCTGGTCCAACGCGCTCCAAAAGCTGAATGCCCTGCTTCCATAGAGCCATGATGGAATTCTCCAATAAGAATCGGTTTGTTAGTGAATTCAGCAGCGATATCAAGACGTGACGAAGGATTATCGGTATAGTTGTTCATCGAAAAGACATCCAGATATTGGGTTCCTGCAAACCGCCATGATTCTTTCAACGCACCCGATGCCCATCGCATACCCATGTTCAGGTGATTGGGATCCACAGTTTTTGCAGCTTTAACAGGCACTTCGATATACTTTTCCAACATTATAGTAGAGAATTCCTCCAAATCGGCAAAAGCAATTTCAGATAGATTTGAAACCTTATTTTGAGGTTGTTTTAACTGATCAAAAGCATCGAAACTGGTTTTCCATGCTTTATTTAGATCATTGATGTTAGCGTAGCGTTTCTTCAAAAATTCCACCAAGACATCCTTACTTGCATAATCTCCTTCCTTGGTCAATAATTCCTCAGCCAAATTAATAGTCGGTACATATGCCCAGCCAGGCTCATTGTTCATAAAATAGCCAATCAAATATTTGTCATTTTTAAGTGGTTCCAACTGCTTTGCAAAATCGTTCGACAAGTCTGCGTATTCCTGACTAAAAACATCAGGAAAGTCTCTAAAAATTCGTTTTTTCGTAATTGGGAAATTTTGCAACGGAATAACATAAGGAATTTTAGATTTGCTTATAAAGGTCGAGTCTGACCAATTTCCGATACTATTAACGTTCCATTCGACAAGTCGTTGTTTTGTAATTTTCGACCATTCATCATGCCAATTATTTCCGAAACTCCTTATAAGATTAGCGATATGAAAGTTCAACAAATCTAGTTCCTTACCGGTCGGATTCTGAATGTCAAATACTTTTTGCTTCTCCCAGGCATCTACATATTCGCCTTCTTTTTCTGGCATCCACTCATGCAAATCTGATATTCCTTCGACATTACCAGGAATCCCAGGGCCAATAATATCAATACCCATGCTATAGAATGCATAACCAGAAGGATCAACCAACCACCATCTTTTTCCATCGTGTTCTGTTCTAAAAAAACCGCTTGCATCAAATCGTTTGAGTTTGGTACCCCCATACTCACTATACTTTTCAGAATTCCTTTTGGGTTCGGATTGATTGGCCAATTCGCGCAAATAACTAACCATCTCATCGGAACTTTTCATCTTATCATTCCAATCTTTTTGTATCCATTGACCCATTTCATCAATGATTTTAATAGCCGGTACAGGATAATCTGGTTGCTCAGCAGTGAATTTGAAATCCTTTAGGGTTACCGTGGCCGGTTCCCCAGAAAATTTCATAAAACTTATTCCGAGACGGCTCCACTTATTTATATCCACGCTTTTGCCAAATGAAAATTGAATCAATGTTCCTGGAGTTTTAGGCGCACCTCTACCCTCCGCCAAGACTGATAGCGGAAAGGAGTTGCGTGCCCTTAATCCGGGAAATAGCCCAGACGCACTTATCAAATCAGGAGATTGACCTTGATTGTCTTCCGACCAAAACAAGAGGTTCGCAGACGGGCTTTCCAATCCATCCACCTCACTTATAAATGAAATCCACGCGGTTTCAGGAAGCGTTTTCAATTCCGGATGTTGCAATATAAGGGTGCAAGGCAATCCTGTAGAAATTTCAATACTGATTTCATTTTTGCCTAACGTATTGATTTGACACCCGGCGGCAATGAAATTTTCAAAGCTCAAAGTACTGATAGTCTTTTGGGCCATTGATTCTCCTTGTTTTTGTGCTTGTAAACCAAAAGATAACAAGACGGCAGATAGCACAAGAAGCATTGATGTAATGCGTTCAGACTTATTCAAAATGATCTTCATTTGATGTGATTTAATTTAATCAATATAAGAAATATTCAGGGTACCTCTAAAACCAGGTATTAATGAGAATTGAAAATGAAATTCAAATACCTGAGAACTCTAATCATAATTTTTCCATTTTTGGGTTGCCAATCCACTTTTCGAAATAGGGTAGGAATACAATTGGCAAAAACAATACCTACTAATAGTGCGGTAGCAAAGGATGGATATGACAGCCCCAAAAGGAGAGTAAAGCATAGATACCAATTCCGCCTTTTCTGTCAAGAAAGGGTTTGCGAAAGCGATTGCCAAAGAAATCAAATAGTCTTTTGTCCAGATGCGGCAACCAGGAGCGAATCAGGGTGAAGAGATAACTTCCTCTTCAGTTCAATGCTCCTTTTTTGGACATTAGAATATGTATCTTTAAGTGATAAAGAGTTTATTTTATTTGTTGATGATCCTTCTTAAAAAAACACCAAACATACTCTCATAATGGGGACACGAGGCCTAACTTCCATTAGCTATCTTGGATCCTTTTGATTTCCTTTTCGAATTTTTCAAAATCAATTTCCTCTTCTGTAAGTGATATGGCTTTGAAAGTGATTTCCTCAATAGAATTTGGTTCAAATCCTATAGACCTTGCAACGCGTCCCAACCATCTATTTTGATCTTCGCCGGTAATCCCTTTATCCGAGTTTAAAATTTTTCCCAACTCGTACAAAGCTCTTATTCTTTCATCTTTGGAATATGGGGCAGTGATGGGGTAGTCCATATAGTTCTGCATGACAAACTCATATTCCCGCTCGTTGAGACTCAGTTTATACATCAGGTGCTCCAAAAAAATAATCTCCCTTTCCGAGGCATCTCCATCGCGCAAAGTAATTTTTACCATTGATGCGAAGGCATCATGATATTGGCTTTTTGAATGATAATTCATGTTCAGATATCCAAGCTTTTGTGTTCAAAATCCAAGATAATAAACTTCTATGAAGTTGACATCACCTTATTTGATTATCTTAGAAACTTGTTAAATAACCATAAACCTACATGAAGAAGTATAATTATTATCACTTGTTTCCATGTTTGCTTTTCGTTATCCTTTTTTGTACGACCAATTGTCTTGAAGCCCAGCAAACACAGACGCAGGATTCACTTGACACCCCTTTTCGAAAAGGACGATGGCTTACGGGACTCTCCGGTAGTATAAGTTCTAATACCAATAAAGAAACTTCAGGAGATGAAAAAACAATTACCAATGAGTTTGGGCTTAATTTTTCTACTGGAAATTTTATTAAGGACCGATGGCTTTTAGGCGGGAGAATAAATACTGATAGAGCTAGTGCTGCTGGTAATGTTGATAGGACCACTGAATCCTTGTTTGTAGGGCCATTTGTTTCGTATTATCTATCCGAAAATAGCCGAGGTTCCTTGTTTACTACTTTATCATCGGGTTATGTGCGTTATAGGGAAGAGACAAGTTTTAACGATTTAACCAATCCTATTCGTGAACTTTCTGAAGGCGGAGGTTTTGGAGCACTTTTGGGCCTTGGTTATTCTTATGTCATTAATGATCAAATTGCCTTTGATATTGGTTTTGATCTTAATTTATTTTGGATAGGGGTCGACCAAGAGCAACAACCATCGGGAACAATAGGTTCCCAAAATATCTCTGTGAGTAATATCGCTTTCACTTTTGGATTTAATGTTATTTTAGACGATTTCTTTTTTTGATGAAAAAATTACTGGTATGTATTCTTGTTTTAATGATTTTCCCTATTTGTCTACTTAGCCAAGGGAGAGAGGAAGGATTTGTCCGTACTGACACCCTGGGAAAAACAAAAAAAATAAAGTTTATAGGCCTGCCTATAGCTTTTTACACCCCCGAAACACAATTTGGTGTAGGTGGTGGTGGGCAACTATTTTTGCTGAACAATACCAATCAATATAACCAACGTCTTTCCAATGTTTTATTTAGCGGAATTTACACCACTGCGGGGCAAATTATGTTCAATGTAACTCCACAAGTCTATCTGGGTAAAGGGGATTACTTTATTGATGCGGATTATCTCTTTGAAATATATCCAAATTCCTTTTGGGGGATTGGTCCGGAAACTACCGAAGAGAATGAGGAGTTGTACGATCAAACCACGCACAAACTTAAATTAAGTTTCTTGAAGCGACTACCTCCTGACTTGAATTTTGGGTTCACCTATAATTTTGCCAACCATCAAGTAACCGAGGTTGAAGAAGGAAGACAGTTGGATTCAGGAACAATTTTAGGCTCAGATAGAACCGTAATAAGTGGATTAGGTGCCGAATTTAATTTGGATACCAGAAATGATATCAATTCACCCACTGACGGACAACTTTTTGAAATTGGCGCACATTTTTCTAGTCAAATTCTAGGAGCTACCCATGGTTTCAATAAGTTCACCCTTGATTTAAGAAACTATGAACCCTTAGGTGAAAGAAGTACACTTGCAACCCAAATATATATCGAGAATAATTATGGAGACGTACCTTTTCAAGGCATGGCCTTTTTTGGCGGCAGCAGCAGTGCAAGGGGATATTTTTATGGTCGATTCTTGGATAAAAACATGTATGTTGTACAAGCAGAATATCGCTATCGCTTAAGGCCTAGATGGACATTGGCTGCCTTTGGTCTAATAGGAAGCTTGGCCGGAGACGCATCAGATCTTTTACGATTTAATTCGGTAAAACCGGGTTACGGTGCTGGTGTTCGATTTAAGTTATTGAAAGACCAAGGTACCTGGCTGCGTTTGGATATTGGAAATGGGAAAGATGGCCAAAATGGTATTTATTTTGGGGTTAATGAAGCTTTTTAGGTTTCTATTTTGTTACTTGTCGGAGTCTCTTTGATTGATAAACTTCCCTACCACGACAGCCGTAATAACAACCAGATAAAATTGCCCTATTAATCCAATTAAAATTGCTGCTTTTTGAGCAAGGGGTGTTACCGGAATTATATCCCCATAGCCGATGGTCATCAATGTAATGAAGCTAAAATACATGAGTTGCTCTGTAAGGGTATGTGCATGGCCCACTTGCATGGCCAATAACCCTCCTTCAAACGATTCAGGATTGGCTAGTTCAATGCTCATACAAATGAAAAATCCAATAAGACCTAGAGATATAAAACCGCTAATCACACCGAAGATCACTTTTTTGTCTACCTGAACGGAATACCATACCTGCCTGATAATTTCAAAAGTAACTGCTAAATAAAAAGCGAAATAAATTCCGAATTGCATATAGCTTGTGAATAGTGGCATTTCACCATTTGCTTGAGTCAAACCGAAAATAATACTACTGGAGACCAACAAAATTAAGAAGAACCAGAAAAAATCCTTTCTCTTAGAAATCAATATAATTCCTGCTATCAGGTTTAGTAAAAATAAAATAGGTCCGATACTCTCTTCAAAAATTTCTCTCTGAATGAACAATGAACCAAATAATACGGCTATCTGTGTAATAAAGAAAAACTCAAAACGATATGAATAAAGTTTTTTAAACATCCCCTAATCCAATAATGCTTCGTTAAATTGATACCCTTTGTAGTCTACCTTATACAAAACACTATAAAAAGCAGGAATAAATAGTAAGGTAATCACGGTACCGAATAGCAGACCGACCATGATAGTTACGGCCATAGGCTCCCACATTTCCCCGCCACCTAAATAAAGCGGTATTAAGCCCAATACAGTGGTAAAGGTTGCCAACAATATCGGTCGAAACCGTTGTAGACAAGCGGATATGATAGCATCCTGAGGTTTGCGTTTTACCTCGTTCTGTTCAATTTCTATTTTATCTACCAGTACAATTGCATTATTGATGACAATACCCGCCAAAGAAATCACACCTAAAAACGCCATAAATCCGAAGGGAACATTAAAAATAAGAAGTCCCAATACCATACCAATAACTCCTAAAGGAATCGTACAAACAACCATGACCATCTTTCGAAAAGAGTTAAATTGAATAATTAATAGCATCACAATAATAAAGGCCGATAATGGCAGATAACTAGCTACCGCACCCATATTTTCAGCCGTACTTTCAGCATCACCTCCTAAGTTATAACTATAACCCTGACCCCAAGAAGCGGCTTGTTCTTCTAACCATGGGGTTATTTCTGCCGTAATCGCAGACGCATTTCCATCTTCCGATAATTCACTTGAAACATTTATTGTTCTAGTTAGATTTAATCTCTTAATTCGCGTATACTGCCATTGAGGAATAATAGAAGCAACTTGCAATAATGGCACACTTTTACCCGAATTCTGTGCATAGATATTTAAAGTTTCCAAAGAGGCTAAAGATTGTTGCTGATTCTGATCGCTTAGCATCACAATTGGAATTGACTTATCGTTCTCACGATATTCACCCGTTCTAAAGCCATCTAGAACTGTTTGCAAAGAAGTTGCAATATCTTGATTAGTAACACCGGCCAATTGTGCTTTGTTTTGGTCGATATCAATAATAAATTTCTTTCCTTTTGGCCCCCAATCATCTTTGATATTCTTGGTGCCTGAAATTCCGAATAATCTAGTTTTTATCGATTGTGAAATTTCGGCCAATTTATCTGGATCGTCCCCCGAAACCTTTATTTCTATTGGTGTACCACCACCACCAGAACCCAAAAGACCTACTTTGATATCTGCATTGGGGAAAGATGAAAAACTGAAAGAATCCAACTTTTTGACCATTTCATTATTGACCAAAAAATTTGAGGTGTTTATAAGAATATGTGCGTAATTGGAATTCGCTTCATCGGGGTTGTATCCTAAATCATAGGCGGAAGGACCTTCACCGATATAAGCGGACCAATCCAAAATACCTTCAGATTTATTTTCGGAAACTTGCAGCTCACTTTTCATAAAAGCTTCTATCGCAGCAACCATTTCTTGGGTACGTTCAATTTTTGTGCCTTCCGGTAGGTTGATGTCCGCAGTAATCATATTACGGTCACTATCTGGAAAAAATACAAATGCTAACAAGCCAAAGCCTAAAATGGACAAAACGAACATTCCTACAATTCCAAGAAGGACGCTTCGTTTCCAATTCAATGCAATCAAAATCAAATTTTTGTATTTACTCTTTAATCCATTGATTAACTTATCTAAGAAACTTACTTTTCCTTCTTCTTGCTTCTTTACCTTTAAAAAGAAAACACAGAACAAGGTGATAATACTTAACGAAATAATCCATGAGGACAATAAGGCTATGGTAATGACCACAAAAATTGGTCCCATAATATCACCCATTACAGATTCGGCCATATAAAAGGACAGAAATGCCGCAGAAGTTGTCAAGGTAGAAATCAGTAGTGGTGTAAAGAGTTCTGAACAGGAATCTATGGCCGCTTTTTTGACATCCGCGCCATTTTCCATTTTTACTATGACCGATTCTGCCACCACAATTCCGTTATCTACCATCATTCCCAAAGCCATAATTAATGCTGCCAAAGTGATTTGATTTAGCCCAACATCAATTAAGCCCATTACAAATAAGGTGGTAATCGTCACAATCGGAATCAAGCTTGCTATAACCAGACCAGTTCTAAGCCCTAGAAAAAATAACATCACTGCCAAAACAATACCTATGGACTGCAATAGATTGCCAATAAAATCACTGATTTTTACATCAATATAAGTATCGATGGAAGCTAATCTATTCACCTCTAGACCCACGGGAAGTTTTTCCTTCCATTCGTTCAGCACAACATCTAGTTCTTCACCTAATTTAATGATGTTCGCTCCTTTTTTAAGGGAAACATGAAGTGATAGAGCATCTTTGCCGTTGATTCGTACAATTTGAGTTGGTGGATTAATATATCCTTTTCGAACATTTGTGATATCCTTTAAGGGAACAACTTGCCCTCCCTCCCCAACGGGGATTAGCATTTCTTCGATGTCAGAAACTTCATCAAAGTTTCCTGTGGGTTCCAAAATAATACGTTCATCCTCGACATTGATTTGCCCTCCAGAACTCAAAATATTTGTATTACTAATCAATCCCTGTAGACGATTAGAGGTAAGACCGTAACTCTTTAGTTTTGCATTATCAAACTCAACAAATACCCTTTCTTCTTGGTCCCCATTAATTTCAACTTTTGCCGCATCTGGTAATTTGATCAAGTCATCCCGCATATCATCGGCATAATCTTTCATATCAGAAAATGAGTACCCATCGCTAGTGAGACCTACCGCGATTCCAAAAACTTCTCCGATACCATCATCTTTCAATTGTGGTTGAACCCCACTGGGAAGGCCCTGAATGTTATTTAACTTTCTTCGAAGCCTATCCCAAACGGGTTGCAGGTCTTGCGGTTCGACCTGCATGACCAGTTCTACTTGAACTACTGAAAGGCCGGTTCTAGACGTACTTGTTACTTTTTTTAATTCTGGAAGCTCTTGGGCTACCTTCTCGATTTTATCTGTGACCAGTTCCTCCACGCGTTCAGGGCTAGCCCCCGGAAAAGAAGAAACTACTGAAGCGACCCGGATGGTATATGGTGGCATACTGTCCCTTGAAAGGCTTTGATAGCCGACCAACCCCATAAGCAAAACAACCCCTAGAATACTTAAAACAACCCTGTTGTTATTGATGGAAAATTTGGTAAGATTCATAATTTGTATGGTTTAAATTGGCTATTGCAATTTTACTTTTTGTCCGTCCAATAAAGTTTGTAAACCCGCGGTAGCTATCTTTTCTCCTCCTTCAAGTCCACTACGGATTTTAAACCCATCGCTGGTTAATTCTCCCACTTCTATCGTTTGCTTTTTGACCACTCCAACCTTGTTGTCATCAGTCTTAATAACAAACACATAGTTTCCATTACTATCTTCTCCGACTGCTTTTACGGGAACCACCAAAGTATCATCATTGGCTTCCTCACCGCTCCCAAAATTAAAGGTTACATTGGCGGCCATCCCAGGTTTAACGGCAGTGGTTGGGGTAACGATGTCTATCTTTATCGGATAGGTAGATGAGTTGGGGTCTACCACAGGGGAAACTTCCAAAACACTTCCTTTAAACGCATCTTCCAAAGAAGAAAGCGAAATATCCACTTCCATTCCTGTTTGTACTTTGTTAATAACATTCTCGGGTAGCCCTACCATAATATTGATCTGCTCTCCGGCATTGAGCACAGCGATTACCTGTCCGGCACTTACATTCGCATTGAGCGTCCCTGGTCTGCTAGCGATGGTTCCATCTTTTGGAGCATAGATATAGCCATAATTAATTTGTGATTGTTGAATGCTTTTATTACGCCTTGCAGATTCGTACTGATCCAAAGCACTTTGATAACTGTTCTTGGCAGCTTCATAATCACTGAGCGATTGACTACCACTTTCATAAAGCGATTTAACCCGGTCCAGGGCCGACTTAGCAGTTTTCATGGCCGAATTGGCGCTATTTAAAGCGGAAACCGATTGTTCATAGGCCAAATTAGCTTGTACATTATCTAGTTTGGCAATGAGGTCACCTTTCTTAACATTTTGCCCAACAGTCACTTTAAGTTCGGTAATAATTCCATTACTTCTAAAACTCAGTTCAATTTCGTCGCCGGCTTTGGCTATGCCACTGAAGGAGCGTATTTTCTGGGCATCCGAGGTGCCCACCACCTGATAGTTAACAGGCCTAAGAACTTCTTCCTTCTTTTCACTTTCTTCTTTACATGAACCAAATACTAGAACTGTTAAGGCGGTTAAGACTATATGACAGAAATATTTCATAATTAAGGTTGATTTTTTAGTTTCTATTCAAAATGAATTCATTTGCTCTTTGTATAAATGCTTGATTATTATCTTCGGAATTCAATAGGAAGAAATAACCAATGGCGCGCTCCAATTGCATCGAAGCCAAAAGGTAATTATAATTAGCGGTAGCACTCGCTAACTGTGATTGAAAATAATTGGTTTGTGCATCAATGAGTTGGATTAATGGAACCGCACCCTCACTATATGCAATCTGAGTCAAATCTAAACTCTCTTTGGCGGCCTCTTCGGCAATTTTTGAAATTTGAATATTGGCGATTTCATTGGTCAAATCCAATACGAGTGCATTTATATTCGTTTCGATATTCAAATCAATACTGCTCTTTTGAATGTTTAACTGGTCTTCTTGAATCTTAGCTGTTTGCTTATTGATATTTCGTAGGTTTTGATTAAAGAGTGGAAGGGATACGTTCAATCCCAAATTATATGTGCCATCAGGAGCAACAGGGATTCCAGGTGTAGGAACGGAGCCAGCTCCTGATTGAGATAATGCTAAATTATATTGTCCCTGAAGGGCTATTGTAGGCACGAATCTTCCAGCAGTATTTAATCTATAAGTACGCCGGGTCGCCTCTAAATTGTAACCAATATTTTTCAATTCCGGAGCATTGATCTTTGCTTCTTCTATCAGAAAATCCACGAGGTTGGGTCTCAATTTTGGATTATCCAAAATATCATAAAAATCTTGATAATTATAATTGGAGAATATACCTTCAGAGATTATGGCATCCTCAATATCAATCTCCATGCCAATAGCATTATTCATCAATTGGTTGATGGTGTAATACGCCTGGTTTAATTGATTGCCAGCCTCAATCAAGGTTTGCATGTTCTGGGCCATTTGACTGCGAAAACGGAGTACATCAGATTTTCCGGAGGCACCTGCCTGAAAATTTTGTTCTGAGATTTCAAGGTTCTTCTTGGTAACCTCCAGGTTTTGTGCTTGAATTTGAGCATTGGTTTTTAAAATCAACGCATTAAAGTAAGCTACCGACCCATTAAGAACTTCATCTAATTCGGCAGCATTATAGGTCTCTTGTTGTGCTTTCTGTAAATTTTCTTGAATAGTAATGCCCGCTGCCGCACCCTCGGAATAAATGAGTTGCTGTAAGCCTAAGCTTCCGGAAGTTGAGAATTCAGGATTCGTGCCGCCTGATATTTCAGCGACTCTAGGGTCTAAATAACTTCCTGTGGCCGATGCTGATACATCTGGCAGAAAGTTGCTTTTAGCGGTTTTTACATCTTGCGAGCTCAAATCAACACTTTTGCGCTCCACTTCAAGTCCTAAATTTCGACCTATCACCCCGTTCATAATATCCAATAGAGAATAGGCATTTTCAGGAATGAAACTACTTTCACCTCCCACAATATCAACAGTGCCTAACATACTATAACGTAATGGGAATTTGATTTCTTTAGCAGTATTGAAATTTAGGGATAGTCTGTTTTTATACTCTAAGAACATTGGAAGCTCAGACGGATTGGTGCCATTGATAATCGACTCCACATTTAAAGCGATACGCCTAAAAAACTGGTCGATATTTGATTCCGGTTGGTTGGTGGCAAGTATACCCTTCTCCACGTCCTGTTTCCTATTGGCTGAAAAGGAAGGCAATTGATTATCATTGATTGTCGAAATCAAAGTTTTAAGGGCAGTATCTGACAAAGTGAAACCTCCTGCTAAATAGACTGCGTCAACATCGCCCAAGAGGTTGGAAACGTCTCCATTTTCAGGCAGGGTCATTAGTTCATATGTTGATTCCTTATCTGCAAAATACGTATCAAAGAGATCCTTAATGGGTAAAGCTTCAGGAAGATAGTCATCCACTAATATTCCTACTTTTTGATATTCGTAAATTGAATTGAAAGCATCCAGATCCTTTTGATAAGATAAGGGTGCAATGATATAAGTGATATTATCTATTTCTGAGGTTTTTTGACCTTCCGGCAATTTGATAAAATCGCTATTGACTGACCCAAACACTATTACGGGTTTGGTATAGGTTTTTTGTTGATATAACGCTATATTATTGATGACGCCAAAAGCTAAAATGATATCAACATCACTTGATTCCAATGCGAGATAATTAGCTTTGGCTTTAGCTAAATCAAAGTCGTTTGCTAAAGGATTTTGAAAAACCAGACTAGCATCCTGACCTACAACGGCTCGAATCTCATTTTGAAGTTTTTCCAATAAAGGGGCATTCTGTTCCGAGGTTTCGTCAGCCAGTATACCAATGGTGATAGTTCTCGAACTTTGTGCAAATGAAATTACTGTTCCTAAAAGAAATAGGAGTATTATTAATTGTTTTCTCATATTTTTAAATTATTTCCAAGCTTTTCTTTCATAAACGCCCTTTAAAAGTTTATTATAGGTGTCTAAGTAATAAGAATACTGTTTTTCATCTAAAATAGCTTTGATTTCAGAATGCTGCTTTTGTAAAAGTTCTTCAAATTTAGAGCGAACTTGAATGGGTGTATACCCTTTATCTTTCTTTTCAAGGCTGGTCATTTTAAAAGTATGGTACAATATAATATTATAAAACTCATCCCTTTCTTCTCCTTTTAGACCCATTACGGTAGCCCTGTTATAAAACCATATCTGCAAACTATCCCTTTCAGTACTTTTAAAAATATCAACGGGTTTCTTATTGTCTTGACTGGTTTGGGAATAAATTGAATTGGACAACCCTCCTAAAAAAAATATAAATATTAGTATATGGTAAAGTGGTTTCATTTTTAAAGTTTTGGCTGTAAAAATATAAAAAGTATTTCTTTAATAATGTTTAATATATCTATAAATATGTTAAACAAAATAAATTAAACAAAATATACTAATTTACGGATCAAATTATGATACAACTATCTGATAAGTTTTGATTTTAGGAATAGGGTTTAACATGGGGCTAAAAAATTTATAGAAAGTCACCAAGATATCAGCGGCCTTATTGCATTTTCGGATTCGGATAATTGTCTGTCTGGTCCTCTACAGTCTCATCCATACAGACAAAATCTTTCTCCACCAATAGCGATAGCTTTTCATTATTATCAAGCGTTATGCTATGTTCAAAGCCCACCTTGTCATTAGTTTCCCAATCTTTGATCAGCTCCTTAGAGAGGATTATTTCCATGGTGTTCTGAATAATACGCGCTGCCAGGGGATCGTTAGCCTCAGCCACCAGTAAGGCATAGGTAAACAGCCCGTTAGGGAATTGGGTCTTTTCTTCAATTCGGCCCGTCTTACACAGTGTAGCCACCTCTGTTTTTGTCAGCCTTAAGCGTACAGCATTGCCTTTTATACGTATTTTCATTTCTTTTCCTTTTTACTGACCAAACCCTTGGTAAATTCGTTCAGCGTCTCCACCTTTTCCTCAAAATCTCCTTTGATCGTTTTTCTGTATTCGTTCAGATTTTTAACTAAATCGTCTATATTCTCCGGGATCACATCTTCAAAAAATTGCCGCAGCCGTTTTGCCGTGGTGGGCGATTTGCCATTAGTGGATATGGCCACTTTTACATTACCCTTGGTGACAATTCCTCCCATATAAAAATCACAGAAGGGTGGGTTGTCAGCTACATTTACCAAAATATTTCTCTTTCTGCAATCATCGTATACCAACTGGTTCACTGCCACATTATCCGTAGTGGCCACTACCAGATGTTTATCACTAAGGTACTTAGCGTCATAACGGTCTAAATGCATTTGGATATTAAATTGCTCTGCAAGTGCAGCGGTTTCATCCCTGAACATTGGGGCAACCATTGTTACCTGTGCACTGGGGCTCGACTTTAGTAAAAAGCTAAGTTTTTCCAATGCCACATTTCCACCTCCTACAATTAGAGTGTTAAGTTGGGCCACTTTTAAAAATACCGGGTATAATTCGTTCCGCTCCATGTATAATAGTTATTAGAAAAGTATCAACCGGCACATCAGGTTAATTCCGCTTTTTTAATGAGATGTATTGCTTCTTGTGAAAGAGGCAGGGACAGGGCTGCTTCCTGCCCTTGTTCAGACATTTTTCGCCAGGTTTTTTGTAAGATGTCTATGGTTTTATTTTCCTCGTGTTTTTGAGCAAACGGATCAAAGTAGTATTGCAAAAAAACAAGGCAAATGACATCTTCTAAGGTCTGGCTATCCGGGTTTTTCTTCATTTGCTTTTTTTCGAGCAAAATACAGACTTCCCTGATAAGGTTCTCAGAATATCCCACCTCCGTTAGGATTTCGCTGGCCTTTTGGGCATGAAATTTTTTTAGTGCTTGCCGCCATTTAAGGTAGCCTGTCCTGTTCATTTCATAAGCATCTCTAGAGATTTCCCATCGGCAAATGTGCTGGCAACGGGCGGCCAATTGCAGGGATTCAGAAGCATTTGGTGCAAATGCTTTCAGTTTTTCTGTCATCCGCATGGCATAAAGGACTTCCTTTGGGTAGCTTTCGCCCTGGTAGTCCTCGGAATTCGGATCTGCACTGTTTGCCAGATCAAAAAGCCGAAACGCCTGCCCAAGTTTATCCGAGATCACCATGCTCATATTTTAGACTAAGATACAAAGAGGGGCGGTATGCAGCAATGTTATTTTATCAATGATTAAATAATGATCGAAAGATATATTACCCATTTAATTAGTGTGCTGTTAAGACCCATTTTCCAAATTAAATTTGAGTCGAGATTAGTATCTTTAAACCTTAAGTTATCTAAACCACATCAGTCGCGTCCATATTTTAGTTTCGACGCTGAATTCAAAAAATTTTATGCAAAGAATAAATAGGGAAAATACAGGACTTAAAACAACATTACCCATAAAAGTAATTCAATTTGGAGAGGGTAATTTTTTAAGGGCTTTTGTAGAACAGGCATTTCAAAAATTAAATCAGGAAGTAGATTTTAATGCCGGCATAGCGGTGGTGCAGCCAATTGAGACGGGGATGGTGGCTAAACTGAACGAGCAAGACGGGCTGTATACCTTGTTTACCAAAGGAATCAAAAATGGGAGGGAAGTTGAAGAAAAGGAACTCATTACCAATGTTGTGGCCGCTATAAACCCTTATACTGATTACAACAATTTTATGGCCCTGGCCAGAGAGGAGGACCTGGAATTTGTGGTATCTAATACCACGGAAGCCGGGATAGCATTTGTAGCCACCGATACTTTAGAGATGACACCGCCAACCTCATTTCCGGGGAAATTGACGGCTTTTTTGTTTAAAAGATATTCTCATTTTAATGGGGACAGAGAGCAGGGACTAACCATTATCCCCTGTGAACTCATCAACTATAATGCAGATACCCTAAGGCAAATTATCATTGATTACATTAAATTATGGAAGCTGCCCGAGGACTTTAAAGAATGGATTAAAGCAGCCTGCAGTTTTCATAATACTTTGGTAGACAGGATTGTACCTGGTTATCCGAAAGACCAGATTGCACAGTACAACAGCCAGTTAGATTATGAGGACCAGCTCATTGTGAGTGCTGAATCTTTTTTTTTGTGGGTGATTGAGGGTGATGATCAATTAAAGAAAAAGCTGCCTTTTCACAAGGCCAATTTAGATGTAAAAATTGTGGATAATATGCAACCTTTCCGAACCAGGAAAGTGCGTATTCTTAATGGCGCACATACCGCAATGGTTCCTTTTTCATTGTTATATGGGAATACAACGGTTAAAGAGACCATGGATAACAACTTCACAGGGGCATTTATCAGATCTCTGGTGGTTGACGAAGTAATACCCACTTTAGATATGGAACAGGAAGAACTTCTGGTTTTTGCAGCAGCGGTCTTCGACCGTTTTAAGAACCCTTTTATTGTTCATCAATTATCCAGCATTGCACTGAACTCCATTTCTAAATTTAAGGTTAGGGTACTCCCAAGCCTTCTGACATACATAGAAGAGGGGAGAGGGCTCCCGATACATTTGGTATATGCTTTTGCATGTCTCATTCGCTTTTATAAAGGGAGTTGGGAAGGGGAAGTGTTGCCTGTAAACGATAATAAGGCCATCGTAAATAATTTAAGTGTCATTTGGGAATCTGAATCTTATAAAGTTATAATAGATAAGGTGTTACAAAATAGGGAGTATTGGGGGGAAGATCTTACAGAAACTCCACAATTAAAGGAGGCAATTGCTTCTGCTTTAGCACATATTGAAAAAGATGGGATAGCGCCAGGCTTTTCCAAATTCAGGAAGGAGTTTTCTACTTCACACTAAATATCTCTAAACCAGGGTTCCGCTATTCTGAAGCTTCCCCTTTTGCTGTATGAGACGTTCTTCGCCTGGAGGTAAATCGCATAATGCTCTGTTCATCGGGATTGTTATAAACATGTGTCAGTCCCAATCGTAGAATGGATGTTGGTTCAATTTCATTATCCACTGCCCTGTTTAATCCAATGGCATGAGGGGCATCTTTTATAGACGACATAATTTCGAAATTAATACCGTCAGGAGCCCATTGTATGGTGTTTTTTTCTGGCCCATCTGTTGTTATCAGGGATGCAATTCCCCCATTATAAGGCCAGACACATATTTCATGACCGCTATTACTAATAGGGTTGTATGGAGATTTCACATAAGGACCTTCAGGATGATCTGCAATAGCAACCCCATGTCTTATCTGACGCCCGCCAAAGGTGATCTGTTCGCCCATTTGTTCTCCTTTATAGTAAAGATAGAATTTGCCCCGGTAAGGAAGGATACAGGGGTCATGGACCTTATGACTGTCGAAATCACCCTTCTTTTCAACAAGAAATCTGTTTTGTTCTTCCCCCTTCCAAACACCGTTATCTGCCGGACTTAATATTGGTTCTTTGCTTTTTATCCAGGGGCCGTCCGGCGAATCTGCCCAGGCAAGGCCCACCTGGTTTTTAACGCGAACGGTATAAGGCGACTTTACCGTCTGGTAGCACAGGTAATACTTATCCTCAAATTTCATGATCTCTACCGTGAAGACAGAGCGGTCGTCATATTCACCATCTTCACCGCGTGCAACAGCGATCCCTTCTTCTTTCCAATTAATGCCGTCTTCAGAAGTGGCATACCAAATATCACATCGATCCCAGGGAAAAACCTTATCATTGTCGATGTCTCCGCCAAAACCCTGTGTAGGGCCCAAACTTTTTGAATACCAGACATAGTACTTGCCATTTTCCATGATCATTGCGCTGGGGTCCCTGCGAACAACCCCACTTTCATAAGCCAAATCGCCCTTAAGTGGTTCAGGTTTACTAAATTCAATAAACCATTCATTGCCTATGGCTGGCCATTTTAAAGCCCTTTTTGAAGCTGCGCTTAGATATTTTTTATTAGTGATGCCAAGATGATCTATTTGTTCCTCTGAGATCTCCTCAACCCTTTCTTTATAAGAATTATTGTTACTTTCTTTTGAAGTATCAGGGGATGGATTACAGCATACGATCAAAATAAGAGAAATCAAATATATAATGCTGAGGACATTTTTCATTCTTAGTGTTTATTTTAAGATTAATCCCACCTTGGTTGAACTCCAGGAGCAATAGAATTTAAATTTATCCAAATTGCTGTCTTTTAGGGCATTGCCTTGTTTCGCTTATCAATGATTTGTTGTAGTTTTTCTTTATTTACCCCAAAAATTCCGTTCTCTTCCACATCTTTCATGAAGATGTCTATATAGTGTTGATTTAATTCATCACTGTCGCCATATTTCTTGCGAATTTCTTCCAGTTCCTTATGCAACTTTTCTTTTACATCGGCATAGGCAGGGTCGTCATATACATTGGTGAGTTCCCGGGGATCTTTACGACGGTCTATCAGTTCCCAATAGTTCAGGTCAAAATAATAATGAATTAGTTTAAACTCCTTGGTGACGATGGCATAATGCCGGTTCACCATGTGTTCTGCCGGATATTCATAGTAATGATAATATACAGCCTCCCTTTCCCAATTTTCCATTTGCCCGGTAAGGATGGGAACCAGGCTTTCGCCCTGCATGTCTTCGGGTTGTTCTACCCCGGCAACATCCAGGAAGGTTTGTGCAAAATCCAGGTTTTGCACCATTTCGTCTGAGGTTGAGCCGGCTTCTATTTTTCCGGGCCAGGCAACCAGTAAAGGGGTTTTAAAAGATTCATCATAAACAAATCGCTTATCAAACCAGCCGTGTTCGCCCAGGTAGAAGCCCTGATCTGAGGTATATACAATTATGGTATTTTCCATTAGATTATTGGCTTCCAGATAATCTAGCAGCCTGCCCACGTTTTCATCAACCGCTTTAATGGTACCCAGGTAATCTTGCATATAGCGCTGGTAGCGCCATCTCATTTTGTCTTCCTCGGTCATGTTAGGGTACGCTGCTTTGAGCTTCTCATTTACTTTTGAATAAGAGGCGTTGAAATTTGCAAGCTGGGTACTATCCAGGCGGTCCATCCCAAATTTATACCTGAGCTTATCGATGCCTATTTCTGGTAAATTCATTTCATCCATTGTTTCGGGTGAAATTTTTGAATCCCCTGCCCAGCTCAGGTGATTAAGGATGCTCATTTCTGCCTCCCTGGCTGCAGGTCTGCTGCTATAATCATCAAACAAGGTCTCGGGTTCAGGGAAGGTGGTGTTGGTGAACTCTTCCATATGGCGCTCTGCCATAATCCATGACCTGTGCGGTGCTTTGTGCAGGTACATTAGCATAAACGGATCTTCGGGTTTGCGTTCATTTTTTAGCCAGTCCAGGGTCATATCAGTAATGATATCCGTTACATACCCCTTGAAATTAACTCTCCCTTCATCCTTGGTTATAAAGTCGGGATTGTAATAAGCACCTTGTCCGGGCAATATTTTAAACTGATCAAACCCTTTGGGGTTATTTCCGAAATGCAATTTCCCGAACATGGCAGTTTGATATCCAGATTTTTTTAGTATTTGAGGGAAGGTAATATTGGTGGTATCGAACGGAAAATGGTTATCAATCTTACCATTGATATGAGAATGTTTGCCGGTCAGGATGGTCGCCCGGGAAGGGGCACAGATAGAATTGGTTACACTGGCATTGGTAAAGAGCATCCCCATTTTTGCAATCCTATCGATATTAGGAGTCTGAAGGAGTTTGTCATCATAAGCCGAGATGGCCTGGTAGGCATGATCGTCAGACATGATAAATATAATGTTAGGCCTTTTGGCTACTTCCTGGTCTTGGTCACTGCAGGCTGCCAATACAACAATTAAAACGAGGCATAATAACTTTATGGATGAATTCATTGGTCGGAAATTGTAATTAACTTATCACACTCAAGTGATGAAGGTAATCAAAATAGTCTACTAATTACCTTGATAATTTGGAGAATTTATCCTATTGTCTCATTTTGTTACAATAATACTTTGATTTCTTATCGTTTTGTTCTTTATTTGAAAAAAAATACAAATTGAGTCCGAAAAAAATATCCAAAGGTCTTAATCGTGAGGAGTTTATAGAGAACCTCTCATATGACTCTGTTATTTTTGGTTTTAACGGGGAACAGCTCAAAATCCTAATTCTGGAATACCACAATACCGGCTTATTTGCCTTGCCCGGTGGTTTTGTACGGCGCAATGAAAGTTTGGATGACGCGGTTAAAAGGGGTTTAAAGGAACGTACTGGTTTAGACCATATTTATCTGGAACAATTCCACACTTTTGGGGGATTAAAAAGATCGGATGCCAGGGCCATGAGACGTATACTGGAAAAGAACGGACTTGATATAAAAGACCATGAATGGATGCTAGACAGGTTTCTTTCCATTGCCTATTACGCTTTAATAAATTATGAAAAGGTAGTGCCTATACCGGATGCGCTTTCCGATAGCATAAACTGGTATGCCATTGATGAGCTTCCACCTTTGATGATGGATCATCGGCAGATTGTAGCAACCGCCTTAGAGGTGTTGCGGAATAATCTCGAAAAGAAATTGGTGGGTATGAATTTACTGCCGTCCAAGTTTACCATGAAACAGTTGCAACGGGTTTACGAAGTTATTCTCGGGGAGGATTTGCGCCGAACCACTTTTCAACGTCGCCTTTTGGGCATGAATATTTTAGACAGGCACGAAAAGCTTTTTCAGGGGAAAGCCCATAAGGCGCCCTATTTATACAGCTTCAAATCAAGTAATACAGATAACATTAAACAACTTTAATAGACAGTTAAGATGAAAAAATCAACAATTAAAAAAATGATCAGCAGGGCATTCTTTGCTATGATACTTATTAGTGTTTATACCCTCAATGCTCAGGAAAAATTTGGCGGCCTTGCGCTGTATACTGTGCGCGATGCGATGGGGCAGGATGCCAAAACCACCCTGAAGGCGGTTGCAGATGCCGGATATAAAAATCTGGAAGCTGCCGGCTATAAGGATGGTAAGTTTTATAATATGGCCCCCGAAGCATTTAAAGCCTATGTAGAAGGTATAGGATTAACGCCTATAAGTACACATCAGGGAAGTGTAACACTAGAAAATGCGGATGCAATGATGGCAAACGTCAAAGCTGCCGGTTTCAAGTATTTTGTGATCCCGGTACCGCCCATGGGGCTTTTTAAATTTAATGCGGAGAACAGGACGATGGGAATGACCGGTGGAGCTGAAAATTTAGCTGAGATACTTACAACATTAGGTAAAAAAGCTAAGAAGGCCGGACTTCAACTGCTCTACCACAATCATGATTTTGAGTTTGTAAAAGATAAAGATGGTGTAGTAACCATAGACTATTTATTGGAAAATACAGATCCCGAAATTGTGAATTTTCAGATGGACCTCTTTTGGGTGACTAAGGCCGGGGCCGATCCTTTGGCCTATTTTGAGAAGTACCCTGGCCGTTTTAAAATGTGGCATGTCAAGGACATGGACAGTGAAGGCAAATTTGCCCCGGTAGGGAATGGGACCATTGATTTCGGCCGAATTTTAGCACAGAAAGAGCTTTCGGGTATGAAGTATTATATGGTAGAGCAAGACAGGACCTTTACTATGGAGCCTCTGGAGGCCATCAAGGTAAGTCATAAAGGCATTAAGAAAATAGGATTTAACTAATAATTACAGACCTCAATAATAGAAAGATGAAAGAATATTTCAAGTTCATAGCGATAATAACATTTGTATCAATAGCGGCTAATGTTCAGGCACAAGACGAAATAATCACCGGGGCAGACATTGCCGTTACCAGCACGGCGAATGGGAAAGTGAGGGGGTATATTCACAATAATATCTACACCTATAAAGGCATACCCTATGGTCAGGCTAAGCGATTTGAGGCTGCTGTACCACCGGATTCCTGGGAAGGGATCCGGAGTTCTACCACCTATGGTCCTGTAGCACCATTGCTTACACCTACAACCACAGTGATGGATGAGCCCGAGTTTGTATTTGACCATGACTGGGGCTATACTAATGAGGATTGTTTGAGTATAAATGTTTGGACCCCCGGGATTAGTGATGGCAAAAAAAGACCGGTATTATTCTGGATCCACGGTGGAGGGTTTACCGCAGGTTCAAGCCATGAGTTGCCTTCTTATGACGGCGAAAACCTAAGTAAAAAAGGCGATGTTGTAGTGGTCTCTATCAACCACAGACTTAATGTTCTTGGGTTCCTGGATTTGGCAGCCTATGGAGACAAGTACAAACATTCTGCCAATAACAGTATTTTAGATATGGTCCTGGCGTTGCAGTGGGTGCAAGACAACATAACTAATTTTGGTGGCGACCCCGGAAATGTAACCATATATGGCCAGTCTGGAGGAGGGGCCAAAGTAAATACCCTTATGGCGATGCCCAGGGCAAACGGGCTGTTTCATAAAGCCATTAACCAAAGTGGATCTTTTAGGGGAGGTATTCTGGAGAAAGAGGATACTGCTGCGATTGCGGCGGAAACCCTGGCCATTTTAGGCCTGGATGCCACCCAGGTAGATAGCCTGCAAAATATTCCTTTTAGTGCCCTGGCCGATGCCGGTACAAAAGCGCTTAAAAATATAGAGACTAAAATGAAAGCCGCAGGAAAACCTGTTATGGGCTTTGGTCTGGGTTGGGGCCCAAGTGTTGATGGGGAAGATTTACCCTATCAGATGGCTTCAGATGAAGCCCTTGAACTTTCAAAAGATGTACCGCTGCTTATTGGCACTGTAAAGAACGAATTTGCTCCTTTTCCCAATCTGCGTTTTGTCGGTGCCTCTGACGAAACCATTATGGCACATATAAAAGAACAGTATAAAGATAAGGCCGATGCCTATATTGCGGCTGTAAAGAAAGCGTATCCTGATGATACGGCGGCAAAAGACCTGATAGATGTAGACCTGATGTTCCGGCCTGGTGCAGTGGTTCAGGCAAATCAAAAATCTTCCTTAGAAGGAGGGGCCGAGGTTTATATGTATTTGTTTACCTGGCAATCTCCTGTTTTTGATGGCAGATACAAGGCCTTGCATTGTATGGAATTGCCTTTCGTTTTTGATAATATAGATCTTGCCAATCATATGACGGGCGGTGGAAAGCAGGCTCATGAACTGGCAGACAAGATGAGCCAGGCATGGATAAATTTTGCTAAAACAGGAAATCCTAATCATGTGGGCTTGCCAGAATGGCCGGCTTATAATAGCGATAATACGGCTACCATGCATTTTGATAATACAAGTATGGTAAAGCCACAACTAGACAAGGAGTTGTTTAAATTGGTTAGCGGAAATTAATAGAGGGGAAGGTATAAATTGTGAATTGAAGACAGCAAGTAAGCTACTTACCCATCCCATAATTTATAAAGATGTGTTGCTACTTATTGGAAGTAAGGACGGCGATACCTTCATTGAGCCCAGCCATTGAATTATATTTCAGATCGCTGATCAAATGCTGTAAATCTGTTGAATATTCAACATAAAGAATAGCAGCTACTATTAGAAGTAAAAGCAAGGTAAAATCTATAATAGTTTTTTTGTCGATTTTATTATCATTTGCTTTCATAATGTCAATTGGTTGGTTTACAGTAATAAAGATAGCGAATTGAAAATTAATTAACAAATTTTTAAGAAAAATAGAAACCTGGTTTGCTTTGCTTCAGGGCAATATTGGTCTCCTCTTTAATGGCCGTTAAGCCCTTATAGAAAGGCTATTTGGCCAATGAATAACTTCCTGGCTATTCATCATTTAATAGTTTTGAGTATTAAAGAAAATACTTTCAAGGACTGGGATTAATTCTTGCTTTTATATCACAATTGTTCGCGTCATTTTGCTGAATTACTTGTCGTATTCCCACACGGGAATTATTGAAGTTTTTCTCCGGCCCAAAAACCGTGTATTATAAACGATATTTTAACCTTTAATCTAATTTTTTGCACGCTTTAAGGAGTTACATCTATTTTCGATGTGTTCCTGAGAAATTTTAAGTCTTATATTAAATATTTGTCGTGAGGATATTCGGGGAAAGAGAAGGTTTCTATTAATATTTTAAAGATTTTGTCTTATTAGCATTTGAATTGAATTAATTTTGAGAATACAAATTGTTCCCTCCGTCAGAGATACCTCTGACACTTAATTATACCTCCCCAGGTGTTACTTTGTTTTTTACACTGACTTTGCTGTACTATGGCTGTATGGTGGATACTTAATTTCCACATAAGATTTGTTTTTGTAAAATAATGACCGACTATAATTAATGAATTCAAAAAATAGGTTCATACTAAAACTACTGCTTACCATCGAATTTGTTCTACTAAATTTGGTGTTGATATTATTTCTGTATTTCAGGCTTGATGAATTTTCTTTTAGCGATCCAGTATTTCTCAAGACACTGATACCTTTAATTGTTATTTATAATTTATGTTGGCTCTTTATTATACTATATATAAGAGACAAGGAGTTTTATTTTAACCCGGAATACAGTTCCCTAAGAAGTATACTTACTTCCTTATTTTTCTTTGTGGGATTGGTCATTTCTTTCGTAATACTTTTTCAATTCCGGAATTTTGCGCGCTCTAATTTTATTATTCCAATCTTTATTTTTTCCTTTCTGGACTTTTTATCACATAAGTTTTTACTCAATTTTTTAAAGAAAAAGGGGTCGAAATTAATCACGAACACATTGCTTATTATATCGGCCCAGGAGGTTAATAAACTCAATGGTTTTGTAAAGGATATGGCCCAGTATGGATATAATGTAGTGGGTTGCCTTGAAGACGGGGATGAGATTACCGGGAATAATAAAAAATTAAAAGTCTTAGGCCATATTGAGGATCTGTCACAAGTCCTTAATAAAAATACGGTTGAAGAAATATTTATCGCAACCGCAAATTTGGAACGTTCAAAAATAAGGGACACAATTACACTGGCAGATAATTTTGGCGTCCGTGTTAAATTAATACCGGAGCATCCAAAGGAATTTACACATAATTATAAGGCGATTACCTTTGGTGATGTGGCAGCTTTTAAGTTGAGAAAATCGCCTTTAGACAGTTTTAATGCTACTATAATAAAAAGATTGTTCGATTTTTGGTTTGCACTAACGATTATTTTGCTGTGTTCCCCGATATACCTTTTTATAGGTATTTTAATATTTTTGGATTCCAGGGGACCAATAATCTATGCCCCTTATAGAAAAGGCGAAGCTGGCAAGACCTTCAGGTGTTACAAGTTCAGAACCATGTCTGTGTGTGACAATCCGTTAGACGGAACAAAATCTACGGAGATTAATGATCCGAGAATTACAAGGGTAGGAAGGCTGCTGCGCAAGAGCGATTTAGATGAATTGCCGCAATTCTTTAATGTGTTAAAAGGAGAGATGAGTGTCATTGGCCCCAGACCACATAGAGTAAACCTGCAAAAAGATTTTAGAAAGAGCGTCAGCGACTATATGGTGAGGAGTTATGTGAAACCCGGAATTACAGGCTGGGCCCAGGTGAATGGATGGCGCGGTCCTACAGTAACTGATGAACAAAAAAAAGAACGCATAAAACACGATTTGTGGTATATTGAAAATTGGAGTTTTTGGCTGGATATTAAAATTATCTTCCTTACCCTTTTCGGCAGGCACCACCAAAAGGCATTTTAAGGATAATTGCCTGTTAAAACGAATCTCTTTTAAAATATACATTAAATAATAGATCAATTAAATTGGCCGCTAAATGAAAAAAACTTTAAGCAATAAAACTGGAATTAAGAAGTATGTAAGTTGTGCAACTTGGTTTTTTAGGATAGGTAGACGGGGATTCCCATTATTGGTGCTCTTAATGTTATCTTCCTGTTACACGTCCAGGAATGTAAATTATTTACAAAGTGATAAACGTAAACTTAGTATTCCTGTATATCCTACAGTATATGCTGTTCAGCCCAATGATGTGTTGAATATTAAAATCCAAAGCCGCGATCCGGAACAAGCTACATTTTTTAACCTGTCAACGCTGAATACCAATAGAAATAATCAGGCAAATCCGGCGAATTTGTTTTTGAGTGGATATCCGGTTACCCAGGAAGGAACTATAAAAATGGCAGTGGTAGGCGAGCTTCAGGTGGCTGGTAAAACGGTAGAGGAAATACGAGATCTGGTTCAATCGGAGATAGATAAATACCTCCTAAATGCTATGGTACTTGTAAAACTTACCAGTTTTAAGATTTCCGTATTAGGTGATGTTAAGAATCCGGGGACTAATTATGTATTTAATACACAGTCGACTATTTTTGAGGCACTTAGCGCAGCAGGAGACTTAAATTTAACCGCAAAACGGAAAGGTCTGAAATTGATACGCCAACAGGGAGATGAATCTATTGTGGTAGATTTAGATCTTACGGACCCTTCTATTATTCAGTCCCCTTACTATTTCTTACACCCTAACGATGTACTCTATGTAGAACCTTCCAAACAAAATTTACTCAATAATAATTTAGGGCTGTTTTCTGTACTTTTATCTGCAGTCTCAACGACGATTTTGGTCTTGAATTTTGTTTCCAATAACTAATTGAATTAAAGAACTACTTTATACGTTGACACAATGAAAAAAAGAAAAGATACTCATCTTAATATGAATCAGGAGGTGAATTTAAAGTTGTTCCTCCAAAAATTGTACCGTCACAAATGGATATTCCTTGGCGGTATTGCATTGTGTTTGGCTATTGCCTTTGCTTATATTAAGCTTGCCACCCCTACTTATGAAGTGGCTACTTCAATCCTTATAGATCCGTCTGGGAATAGTAGACTTTTAGGTGAAAGTCAGTATGTTGATGGTGGAGTTGGCCTTATCGAGATGGAGAAAAATCTCTATAACGAAATAGGAATTATACAGTCCTTCAGTTTGGTCAGCCAAACGGTTGAAGATCTTGATTTTGAAGTCTCTTATCATGCTAAAAACATTCTTAAATCTAAGGAGTATTATGGTTATTTCCCATTTGAAGTGGATTTGATCGATGAGGAAGTACAACTCTACAACACTCCTTTCGAAATTACCTTATTGGCAAATGACAAATATCGTTTGACAATTAGCACTTCGGGCTATAAAGTTTCGAATCCGGTAAACGGTTCAACAAGTATTGTGGATAAAAAATTAAAGTTTTCAAAGATTTATTCCTTTGGGGAAAGAGTAGCGCATAGATATTTTAATTTCACCATTCAAAAGCCAGATTATGAAGTTTTTAAGGACGATTTTGAGAATAAAAGTCTTCAATTTGTTGTCCACCATACAGATGATTTGACCAATGATTATCTCTCTAACCTGGAAGTAAATAATATTGATATCCAGGCGAGTATTTTTAAGTTAGTGACTACAGGAGCTGTTGTAGAAAAGGAAGTTGCATTTCTTAAGAAACTAACGGATAATTATGTCCAGAATAAACTGGTTTCCAGAAATAGAATTGCTTCCAGCAAGGAAACATTTATAAGAAACCAATTGGCTTTGGTAGCCGACACGCTGTTAAAGGCAGAATCGGAATTAGAATCTTTTAAAAAGAACAAAAGAGCTGTTAATTTAGGAGCGACTGCTATTAATGCGTTAGATCAGAGTCAAAATCTACAGATGGAAAGGGCTAAAATAGCAATGGATATAGAATACAATAAATCGCTGATAGATTATGTGGAAAATAATAAAAACAGTGATGATTTTGCCATCCCTACTTCAACAGGTATAGATGACTCACAGGCAAATGAGAATATAACTGAACTAAAAAGGTTATATGCCGAAAGATCCAGAAAAAAGTTCTTTGTCACTGAGAATAATCAGGAGATGAGCATGCTGAATGCTCAAATAAATGAAACAACAGAGGCATTATTAAATGATTTAAAAAGTACCAATAGATCCTCAGAATTTGCTCTGGAAGGACTAAATCAGCAAATAGGGAGATATAATGGTGTAATTAGCTCTTTACCGACCAGGGAAAAACAATTACTGAATATTCAACGCCAAAGTAATTTATACGAAAACCTCTTTAATTATTTAAGTCAGGAATTGGCTAAAACCGGAATTGCCAGGGCGGAGAGCATCTCGGACACCCGTGTTTTGGATGAAGCCAGGATGGTGGGAGATAAACCGGTAGCTCCTCAAAAAATGCTGATTTTAATACTGGCCTTCATACTAGGATTTTTGTTTCCTCTGGCATGGATGTTATGGTTTTCACCAAACGATATAATACACAATGTGGGTCAAATCATGGCAAATTCCGATTTACCCGTAATTGCCAGCGTCACCTTTCATGATACCAATTCTAAAAAATCTAAGGCTGATATCTCTTTGTGGAATATCAAGGAGTCTTTCAGGGACTTAACAGCTAATCTTAGGTTTATTCGTCCCAAAGAGGGCAGTAGTGTATTGGGGATTACCTCCATCATGCCCGAAGAGGGTAAAACTTTCTGCGCTATTAACCTGGGAATAAGTTTGGCAGAGGCAGGGTATAAAACTATTTTGATAGATACGGACCTCAGAAACCCCAGTCTTGTGGATGGTATTAAGAAAATTGAAGGCAAGGGATTATCAAATTATTTGGCTGGCGATATAGCTAAAATGGAAGAAATTATATATCCCCATGAGAAATTGAGTAATCTGAAGTTTATTCCTACTTCTGTTGCTGAAAGTAATATTCATGAATTACTCTCAGGGGAAAAAATGAAAATGTTGATCGATCAACTAAGGGTAGACTACGATTATATAATTCTCGACACTCCGGCTGTTGGCCTTGTTTCTGACTTCAAACTGTTTAGTGAAGAGATAGATATTAATCTCTTTGTGATTAGAAGAAAGGTTGCTAAAATAGGATTTCTAGAAGACCTCGAAAAACTTATTCCTAAAGGGAAAAGGAAAAAGAGCTGTATTGTTTTTAATGATACTCTGGAGAAATATCATAAGTATGGATATGGGCAAAAATATGGGGTTAATAGGGAACCTAAATTGGTCAATAAGACACTTTCTGTCTAACTCCCGTATTTGTACAATTTAAACTTTGATCCGATATCACCCACAATTCAGATAAGGTGAAATCCTGATAATATGAATAATTTTGAAGCTTATTTTAATTGGAGTACAGATGTAGAGTACTTCCTTGCATATTTCATATTCGCAGGAATCCTGACTTCCTACCTGGTATTTAAAAGTGAGTCTAAATATAAACTAGAAATATTTTTCATATTTTTTTATTTAATAACCGGAAACATAAATAAGTTGCTTACCATTAAGATTCCAGGTTTTAGTCTATTAGAAATTCAACCACTTAGAATAGTTTATTTGTTATTATTTTTCTTAGTAATCAGGAAAACCATCTTGTCTAGAACGCCTATAAAAATTAAAGGTTATAATATTCCATGGTTTCAGGTTGCTCTATTTTTCTATATAATTTGGCTGGTAATTGCTGTTCTGGTAAATAGTCCGGATATGATTATGGCTGAAGTACTTGAAAAAATTATTGAAGCCATTGCCTTTCTGGCTATAATTTATGGACTTCAATTAATGGCAGACAAACCGTCATACGATCTTATTGGTAAAGCAATTATAATTGGAGCGGTTTTATCTAGTATAGTGAGTCTTGTACAATTATTTGTTGATCCTTATTTTTTAAGAATCGGAGATGACAGAGGGGCTTTTGGCAGTTATATTAGATCAAATGGAATTTTCACTACGGAATATTTTAACTCGTATTACCTTATTATTGCCATTACATGGGTTTTAACCACCCTACAAAATAAGTATCTGAAAATAGCTTTGGTCTGTTTGTTTTCAATTGGTGTTTTGACATCTTTTCAAAGAATGAGTTGGATTATCTTGGCTATAATTCTAATTGTCTATTTTATCTATATAGAGAGATTGGCAATTGAGAAAATGGTACTGATTGGTTTATCAGGGCTTGCCATCCTTTTATCACTTTCTATTTTTTATTATCAGGATGTCAAGAGTAGTTCACTTTTTAAAGAACGAATTAGTGATAGTGTGGACGGCAGAAAAGGATATTATGCATTGGTGCTTGATAATATTGGTGAAAAACCATTATTTGGGTATGGAGATCTGACTAATGATGTATACTATAATAATATGCTTCGTATTACCGGGAACAGAAAAAGAGCAACAGCAGAGTCTGGAGATTTGCATAGTGGCTATTTCTCAGCACTATTCTTATATGGAGTTCCAGCTTTTATAAGCTTTATGTTTTTTGTATCTCTCTCTGTAATCTACTATGCCAGATTATTTAAAGAGAATAACTATTTTACAATACCCCTCATGGTTAGTGTCATTTATTTGATAGGCAATCTGACCAATACATTTTTATTTCTGAAATACATTGCCGTACTCTATGCTATCCATATCGGTATTGGCATGGGAATAAATAAGATACGGCGACAGGATAAAACTGTTAAAATGAATAGCTAATTTTGCTAAAACACTTCTTTCCTTACTCATGAATTTATTAGAAAGGGTTAAAACTTTGTTTCTTAAAGGAAATGCGAGATCTGTTCGAGCAAAAAAGAACGTCGTATTAACCATTGTAATCAAGGCTTTTGGAGTGTTAATTGGATTTATTTACTTTCCATTATCTCTTGATTATTTAGGTGCCGTTAAATTTGGAATTTTTCTTACGCTACTTTCAATAGTCGATTGGTTTTTAAATTTTGATATAGGAATAGGCCATGGATTGAGAAATAGGTTTGGTGAGGCAGTAGCATATAATAATGATGAAAAGGCCGTCCACTATGTGAGTACAGCTTATTTCACATTGGGTACTATAGTTACAATATTAACAGGTGTATTGTTAATTTTAAATTTTACATTGCCATGGACGCTTTGGCTCAACATTGCGCCAAACCTTACTGCTGAAGTTGAAATTCTTGGTGCCATTATAATAATTGCTTTTGGTATTCGATTTGTATCATCCAATATTTATGAAATATTTTTTGCATTGCAGAAAATGGCTTATGTAGAATTTTTTTCCTTTCTGACTAAGGCATCCTTCCTTGTACTAATACTGTTAATCCCATTTGTTGTCGAAGATTCTTTGTTGTTGTTTGGAACGGCTAAATCATTAACTTTTGCCCTTGTGCCCTTAGCGGTAGGGCTGTATTATTTTAGGCGCAATTTCAGCAAATACAAACCATCTTTAAAATATGTCCGACTTGATTATTTTAAGGATTTGTTTTCACTGGGAATTAAGTTTTTTTTGATAAAAATAGCGATGCTGGTAATTCACCAAACGAATAATATTTTAATTGCAAGCTTTGTCTCTTTGGAGGGAGTTCCCCAATACGAGGCCGCCTATAAATATCTTTCTATTTTTATGATGTTGTTTGTAATTCTCAATAATCAATTGTGGCCTTCGAACCTCGACGCATATGCCAAGGGAGATTATGCTTGGATGAAGAAGTCTATGCGTATAGTATTGAAAATTTGGGTAGGAACCGTTGTTTTGGCAGCACTAATGGTTATAATATCTCCCTTTATTTACGAATTATGGTTACGAGATAATCTGTACATCCCTATAGTTATTTCAATAGCAGTTGCAGGGTCTATTTGCCTAACTACCTGGGTAAATATGTTTAATCTTGTTTTAAATGGAACAGGTAAAATTAAGCTGCAGATGTATGCCTGGATTTTTGCTGCTGTCATAAATATTCCGGCATCATTATTTTTTGTAAAGGTGCTGAATCTTGGCGTAGTCGGAATTGTTTTGGGAACCATTACTAGCCTGATACCACTTGCAATTTTGTCTCCTTTACAAGTACTTAAAATTCTCGCAAGAAAAGAAAAGGGTATTTGGGCGAAATAGGCGTAATAGATAACCCATATTATGCCTCTATTAAGACGTATTCACCCGGGATTTTATAATGTCAGAATAGAAATCTAATGTTTTGTCTGCTACGGCGGCCGCTCTGTATTTAACACTCTCACGCCCTGCGTTAATTGCCATATCCCTGTGATTGTCAGGATGAAGAAGTACAATTTTGATAATAGCTGCTAAAGTTTTATGATCTCCTGCCGGAAAAAGAAATCCGGAAACATTATCAGATATCATTTCTGCCGTTCCCCCTACATCTGTCGCAATCACCAATTTTTCCTGAGTCATCGCTTCAGCCACACTTAAAGGGAGTGTTTCCTGAAATGATGGTAGCACAAATATGGGAATGTCTTTGGTATAACTAAGTATTTCTGACTGGCTCTTCCAACCACAAAATAGTACGTTTTTCTCGAGTCCTAAAGTTCCCACAGCTTGCATGATCAGTTTTTCATACTCCTTTTCCTTGAAGCCACCGATAACATGTAATTTAAAATTTATCTGCTGCTTTTTTATTTCAGATAGTGCCTTTAGAAGTATATATAACCCTTTCCTTTTTTTAATCTCACCAACAAAATATAACTCGTTCTTCTTTTGTAAAGCCTCATTAAAACTTCGACTATCAAAAATTTTACTAACAGGATTGGGTATTAACACATAATTTAATTCAGGTGCAGTACGATTCTTAAGATATACTTCCTTATTATAATTTGAAATAAATACGATATTGGCAACTTTGGTCAAATATATACGCTCTACAATTTCCTTAATATAGAACTTGATTTTTTTCTTTAATGAGACCTGTTGCAGCCTTTCTTTGCTTAAAATAGCATGCTGCGTTACTATAAATCTATTTTTGTTTTTTTTATTAAACAATAATATACCTGGAACAACCCCCTGTAAGTGAATAATGTCTGGTTTTTCTTTTTTTACTATTTCATTGAATTTAGATCTGGATTGTAGAATTGATGATCTGAAATCTAAAGTATAGATTTTACATTTATTCCGATATCTATCTAAATATATGCTATTGGAAAAAGATACGAGTACAAGATCAATTTCGTTTCGGTCAACAAATTCGTTGGTTAGGTTAACCAATACGCCTTCTATACCAGTTTGAATCTTGTCATTAATGGGAAAATCACCTACTAAAACAACTTTCATTTAATTTTTACTATTAAGTGGAAATAAATATTTAAGTAAAGGGCAATTTTCAAATGGTTCTCGTCCTTGGGTAACCTGGAATATCGATGCAATATAAATATATAAAATGATATATTTTTTTAAAATTATCCCTGTACTTCTTAGGGTTTCCTTCGATTTTTGCGCTTATTATTGAATGAGCGTAACGTGTAGCCAACTTTTTAACTCTTTTACCGAAAACTATTAGTTTATGGCTGCTATTTTGTTTTCTTTACACTTTATTTTGATTTGCAAATATCGTTTTTTACCAGAGTATTCATGCAGTAAATAATACTTAAGATGAATGGGTAATGGTCAACTATTTTCGATCTGTTCCCTAAAAATTATCTGATGTGTTTTCGATTCTTGATTCACCCTGTAATGGCATGTCAATTAAGAGTTGCTATTAAAATTGTTTAGAGAGTCAACGGCTCTTATAAAATGATTTTTAACCAGAAGATATATACTTAATTCTATGTCAATAATTAATCAAATTTATCAGCAATTGATAAAGCTTTTTTGGGTGTTAGTTAAGCTATATATTCCAATTATAGCCTTATTAGCGCTCTTTGTAGTTCTTCAAATTAAATATGGCATAAGGGTAAGTACGTTTACCAGGGATCCCATCCAGTTTTTCGGAGGAGACCCCTATATCGGTATATTGTCCAATATTGGAATTTTATTTTGGGCGGCCACGGTAAGTATCACTTTTTTTACAAGCTATATGCTCTGGGGAAGTAAACGATATAAAGCTTCATCAAAGTTTCTTTTTTATTCCGGGTTGTTTACTTCTTTTTTGATGTTAGACGACTTGTTTCTACTTCATGAAAACATCTTTCCCAAATTATTGAACATTCCTGAATTACTTGTGTATATAGTCTATGCTCTAATTCTGATATGGTATTTTACCGCATATTACAAGAAGATTTCAAAAGGAGAATATGTACTGCTTTTATTGGCAATATTCTTTTTTGGAGGTTCAGTTTCTATTGATTATATCGGACAATTTATTAAAATTCCCGGAGTATACGTCCTGGAAGACGGTTTCAAAATATGTGGTATTGTCACCTGGTTTACCTATTTCGTGCGAACAGACATTGATTATTTGAAACTTTCATTTTCAGAGGAGAACAACTCAATTAATTAAAAATGATTATGCACATTACCATAATGGTTAATCCTATTATTTATCAAACAATGCAAATTTAAGCTTCCTAAAATTGAACAGTAATCCAACTATAAGTATTATCATCGCCACGTATAATAGGTCTGGCACCATTGAACGTTGCATTAGTAGCATTTTAAGACAATCATTTTCTGATTTGGAAATTATTGTGGTTGATGACGGTAGCACTGATAATACACTGAATGTATTGAAGCCTTATGAGGACAAGATTAGACTGTTTAAACACCCTTTTAATAAAGGGGTGTGTGCAGCCAAGAATACTGGTCTTAATCAAATAAAAGGGGATTGGTTTGCTTTTTTGGATGATGATGATGAACTGCTTCCACATGCTCTGGAAACCATGTTGAACGTTCCAAAAATGATAGATGCAAAAATAGATGCCGTCACCTGCAATTGTATAAATACAAGTACAAATGAATTTTCGGGTATTGGCCTTTCCGGAAGTGGTTACATAGACCTTAAAGATATTGTTCAGAAATGTAAAGGGGAATATTGGGGAATAACCAAAACCAGTTTATTGGGAAACAAGCGCTTCAATGAAGACCTACCAGGCGTGGGTAATGTATTATGGTACAGAATTGATAATATTGCAAGGCGCTATTATTTACATGAGGCTTTGCGCATATATCATATGGATGGGAATGATCATGTTACCCAAAATTTGAAAACACTCAAAAATAAAATAAAGTATTACCGGATATTAGTCAGGGATGATTTTTATTGGGATGTTTTATATAAATATAATTTGCCCAGATATAAAAAGGAGTGCTTTAAAGGAAAATATTTTCTTGCATTGGATGGAGACAAACAGGGACTTAATGCTTACCGAACCAGACTCCGGAAAGCGCGTTCAGAACTTTCTTTTAAAAATATCATTACCTACTCCTTGCCGGAAATTATGCCTCCGGGAATATTAAAATCAATTTATGGTATTACTCAGAAAGTTAAAGGGAACTGACAAAACATCTGGTTAAGATGTTGCATCTAATTTTATAGTTTCAGTTGCTTTATATAGATCAATTGCACTAGGTAAATCAGGAAAATATAATACACCATTATTTCCGAAAATTCACCAATATTTACTCCCAAGCCGCCATCTTCCAGTATATTAAGACCAACAAGAAGTCTAGGAACTAAATCTGATATTATTGCAAGGACTGCTACAATTATAATTCTGGGTTTAGGGATGAGGTATTTAAGGTATGGGTGCTTAAATTTTGAATTTAAAAACGGGGCAATTACAAATATTAAGCCCATAACCAAATAAACCGACCTTTTAAATAGTTTGGCATTATTTCCTCTGTTATGGATATTTTTGTCCGGAATATATTTACTCAAGAATTCTTCTTTTTCGCCTCCCAAAAATTGAGCAAAATGTTCTCCGTAATCAATTTCTTCTAAGAATACAAAAACAGCAAACAGCGAGATAAATAGAAAGCCTACTTTTAAAATTGAATCTTCTGACTTTAAAAAAGAGCGAAAAGCAAAAATTAATATGCAAAAAATTATTACTAACTGTATATTTTCCAGAATTCCCCATTCCCAATTCTCTTTTGGGCAAACAAATTCAACAAGTGCAGGTATTTTAGAAAAATAAAAAATCATTAGAATACTGAGTACGGTGATAGGTATTACCCAATAATACAAATGCTCCTGCCTTGTCATTTTATTAATATCACTTTTAAGTAAATTCAAATAACTCTTCATAATCATGTTATAATGAAACTAAACTTTATGGTAGATTGCGCCAATTAATGTATTGTATATCACATTTAAGATCTTCAAAAATTATTTTATATAATTTCGACAGGAATTATATATAAAATCTTAGGTGATTCATTGTTCTAATTGGGCACAAAATACTGAAATTCCTAGGATATTTAAGTAAATAGTCACTTTGAGGGTAGTATATCGAGCATATGTGTTGTTGAGGTATATTTTACTTACGTAATCGAACAAAATACCTAGATTTAACCCTTTATTAGGGCCGTATATGACTAAAAAGAAAATTGCATTTTTTGGCATTAAATATTTTCCTTCTCAAGGAGGATCAAGCAGAACAGCCGAGAGTATTGCCAGGGAATTGCAAGATAAATACCATATTACATTTTATTGCTATAAAAACCCATTGGCCGATGGCCATTTGGAGCATGTCAGGGCAGTGCAAATACCAAGAATTCCGTTAAAGGAATTTGGCGTATTTATATATTATTTCCTTTGTTGCATTCACATATTGTTTTCTAAAAAGTATGATATAATACATGTTCACAAAACGGATAGTGCAATATTTATACCACTGCTGAGGCTAAGGGGTAAAGTAATAGCTACATCCCAGGAAGCACCCTACCTCAGAGATAAATGGAATATTATTTCTAAGGGTTACTTCCGATTTATGGAGTACTTTTTTATATATTTTTCCACGATACGTACATCTGTTTCACAACCCCTGGCAAATATCTACCAAAGAAGGTATTCCAAACCAGTGCATTATATTCCTAACGGTGTTACGATCAGCGAATCAAAGGAAGATGTTTCAATAGATAGTTTGTTATTGGAATATGGAATTAGGGAAGACGAACGGTTTATTTTATTTGCTGCCCGTAGAATCATGTCGACCAAAGGACTGCATACCATGCTCGAAGCAATGCACAATTTAAACTATAAGGGAAAGATTTTGATAGCTGGTCAGCATTCTCATGCGAAGAGTTACATGAAAACTATTTTTAAGCTTGCTGAGGGTCTCGATGTAAAGTTTCTGGGTTATATAGGTGATAAGGCTATTTTAATGAGATTACTAGACAGGTCTGAATTGTTTGTATTCCCGTCCCTTACGGAGGGTTTATCATTAATGCTACTTGAAGTAGGTGTAAGAGGTACTACCCCTATCCTTTGCAGCGATATACCTGAAAATACACATGTTTTTACCCCTCAGGAAGCCCTATTTTTTAAAGCGAATGACAGTATTGATTTTACTGAAAAGTTTGGCTGGGCGGCAACAAATACAGCTATAATGAAAGAAAAGGCGGTTAAAGCCAGAATACGGGTGATTAATGAATATTCGAGTCAGGTAATTGCAAAGCAGTATGATAAATTATATGATCAAATATTAAAAAACACTTATAATAATTCTTAAAATATGACGACTCCTCGCAACGACAATAGGGACTATATCGTCTTTTTGGGAGAATCAACTTTTCCAGCGGGTCTGGCGGCAATTCAAAGAATGACATTAATGGCCAAGGCTCTATTAAATGATGGATTTGGTGTTATGGTCGTTTGCAGAAAAGGGGGTTCAAGAGGTAAGATTATTGACTTCCCAAGCAATGGGAATTTTGAAGGTATTGAATATGTTTATACTTCAGGAAATATTTTAAGGCCCAAAAATTTTTTAAAAAGAAATCTTTTAAAAATTAAGGGAATATTTGGAGAATTTATTTATTTGTACAGCTTTAATAAAAGAAATAAAATTACTGCAGCAATTATTTCTAATCATAGTGCCTTCCACGTCTTTCGATATAGGATTTTTTCATTGATAATTGGATTTCCTATTATTTTGAATTTTGTTGAAATGGCCTCATCCATGAAAGGACGGGAAAGGTTATTAACGAAAATCAATGACTATATTTTTGATTACGGAATAATTAAAATTGTGGATGGAGCTCTGCCTATTAGCAACAAGCTGGTGGATTATTATCGTCAATATTCACCTTCAAAACCCTATTTAAAACTTCCTATTTTATGTGATTTTGAAAAATTTGATGTAGCTGCTTATGAAGAATCCGAGACAATCTTCATGTATTCCGGAGCAGCATCTTATCTTGAACTTATTGACTTCCTGATTATCGCCTTTGACCAGTTAACAATGCAGGGAGACACTATTATTTTACAATTAATACTGGGAGGAGGAGAAGCAGAGCTTAATAGAGTTAAGAAACGAATAGGGGAAGCATTAAATAAGGATCATATAAGGCTAACAACAAATGTTCCTCATAAAGATATACCAAAGTATTATTCCATGGCCAGCGCACTTTTAATCCCCTTAAGGCCTACAGTACAGGATGAAGCGAGGTTTCCTCATAAAATTGGGGAATATTTGGCAGCTGGTAAACCAATGATAACCACCGGGTATGGAGAAATCAATAATTATGACTTTATTGATGGCGAAAACGTATTGATCGCTGATGAATATGATCCTGGCGATTTTGCCGATAAAATGAATTTTGTTATAAATAATCCTTCAGTTGCAAAAAGTATAGGAATTGAAGGAAGGCAAATGGGATATAAGAATTTTAATTATACCAATTTTGGAAAGGACTTGCGCAAGTACTTTGCAATTTTGAAACCTGATAGTACATAACATTAATTAGGATTTTTTCGCATGATTTTTAGGGTATTGGCCCATTAATATAAAGGTGTTTAAATACTATTAAATACAAATTTTTAGACTATGAATATAGCTTTGATAACAGGATCCTCGGGTTTAATAGGAAGTGAGGCCTGTAAGTTTTGGGACAAAAAAGGATTTTCAGTTATTGGTATTGATAACGATATGAGAAGTTATTTTTTTGGAGCAGACGCCAGTACTTTGAATATGGAAAGTAAATTGAAAAGCTCCTTGAATAACTTTACAAGTCATTCTATAGATATCAGGGATTATGATAAATTAAAATTATTGTTTTCTAAATTCAAAACCCAAATTAAAGTAATAATACATACGGCAGCTCAGCCCTCTCATGATTGGGCGGCCAAAGAACCTTTTACCGATTTTTCTATAAATGCAACCGGCACTTTAAATATGTTAGAATTAACCCGGAAGTATTGTCCTGAGGCAGCATTTATTTTTACAAGTACCAATAAAGTCTATGGCGACACTCCAAACAGTTTGCCAATGACAGAATTGGAACATAGATGGGAGATAAGTGAAGATCATCCTTTTCATGAACACGGTATTGATGAATCTATGTCTGTTGATCAGTCCAAACACAGTTTATTTGGAGCGAGTAAATTATCTGCAGATATACTGGTACAGGAGTATGGAAGGTATTTTGGAATGAATACGGTTGCTTTTAGAGGAGGGTGCTTAACTGGCCCATCGCACAAAGGTGCAGAATTACATGGTTTTCTATCTTATTTGATCAGATGTGCCATGGAAGGAAAACATTATACAATTTTTGGATATAAAGGGAAACAGGTAAGAGATAATATCCATAGTTCGGACCTGATAAAGGCCTTTTGGCATTATTATCAAAATCCAAGAAAGGGTGAAGTATACAATATAGGGGGTTCGAGGAATTCTAATATTTCTATCTTGGAGGCAATTCAAAAGATTGAAGAGTTTAGTGGTAAGAAAATCCAATATACGGTATCGGATGAAGCGCGTTCCGGAGATCATATTTGGTATATTTCTGATATAAGAAAATTTAAGGACCATTACCCGGAATTTGAATATGATTATGATATGGATAGAATTTTAAAGGAGATGCTGAATGCCGTTTCGGAATAGGTATGCGGATTTATATTGCAATTCAAGCTAAAAAACAATATAAAATTAGGACCTTTTAATACTTCAATATTTTGTGGCTATGAAAATACTGTTACTTATTGACAGCCTTGGATCTGGGGGAAGAGAAAGGAGATTAATTGAGTTGATCAAAGGATTAAGAGAACAACCGCAAATTCAGCTAAAATTGATAATATTTTCTGATAACATCCATTATAAGGAGATATATAGAACAGGTATCCCCGTTATAATCCTTAAAAGAGTTCCCAAACGAAACCCATTAGTTTTTTACAGACTGTTTAGCATATGCAGAAAATGGCAAGCGGATATAATTCATAGTTGGGGCACTATGTCTTCCATTTGGGCCATTCCCTCTGCAGTATTTCTAAAAACCCCATTGATTAATGGTAACATTGTAGATGCTCCTAAAGACATGAAGTTTTTTGACAAGAGATTATTCCGGGCAAGATTAACTTACCCATTTTCCAGGGTAGTTGTTGGGAATTCAATGGCCGGTCTGGATGCTTACAAGGTGCCTGAAAATAAACGGGTCTGCATCTACAACGGATTTGATCTTAACCGTCTAAATTTGTTAAAGGAAAAGAAGTCGGTACGCACAGAATTTAGTATAGAAAGCGAATATGTCATTGGTATGGTAGGTAGTTTTTCTGATCGTAAAGATTATGGAACCTTAATAGAAGCTGCCTTTCAAATACTCAATATTAGAAAAGATGTCAGTTTCGTTTTTGTTGGAGACGGCCCTGAATTTGCGAAAAGCAAGACTATGATCCCGAATGATTTGCAACCATACTTCAAGTTTGTCGGATTGCAAAATGATGTGGAATCTATCATCAATATATTTAATATAGGGGTAATGTCTACAAATACCCATAGGCATGGAGAAGGAATATCTAACGCCATCCTGGAATATATGGCATTAGAAAAGCCGACCATCGCTACCCGGGGGGGCGGAACAGATGAAGTTGTTGATCATCTGGTAACCGGGATACTGGTAGATCCTCATTCTCCTGTTATAATGGCCAAAGAAATACTACATCTTTTAGAGAATCCTGAGCAATGCCTGCTTATGGGTGAAAATGCAAGAAAACGTCTTGAGAACAATTTTGGTCTGGACAAAATGACCAATTCCTACTCACAACTTTACAATAGTCATATAGCTAACTAAGTAATTGGATTTGTACCATATTTAATCTTTGAAGATTGAATATGTATCATATCTCATTTCGAAGGTGAATTATTTTTTGTCGAGTGCATTTCATCGAAAAAATCGAACATTTAGTCGCAAATAGCGACAAATTAATGATCTTTATTGTCCCTAAACCTACGAATGTGAGCAACTTACCTGTATCTTGCCATAAAATATCAATGTATATATTCCTCCTTGCCATAATCCTTGCATGCAGCAATGATATTGACATTCTCACTGATGCCGTGATCAATGATACGGAAACTATGGTAGAGGAACGAGAGGCTGCAAATTCTGAAAATGAAGCGGGTGAACAAAGTGAAACACCCCCTGATGAAATGGGCGAGGGGAGTGGTATTGAAGACGGATTTGTCAGCAGAAATACACAGTTCCCTCCTATTGAAGATGCATATGTTCAGAGTAACAAAGGATATGACCAGACCATTATCCGTCTCGATGAAAATAACAGAACTTCTTACCTAAAGTTTGATCTTACCCCCATAGCAGCTATTGATGGCTATATAACTGATGCTGTCCTACAATTTACAATTGAAAGTGATGAGGGTAACGGTACAATTGATATTAATAAGGGTTTAAATACAAATTGGACAGAAGAAGAATTAGATGATAGCAATGTTCCTGAAATTGATATACTTCTGGGATCTATAACCAAGGAGTATAAAATTGGCAACACAGAAGAAGTCTTATTGAGTGCTTCTGACCTGCTTCCCGAGCATACCACACTTATATTACGTCATCAGGGTGGGAACGATTTGGCAATAGCTTCAAAAGAACACCCATCCAAAATTGGTCCTAAGTTATTGGTGAGTTACCATGCCCCTGAAAATGCCGATATTATTGTTATAGAAGAAGAGGAGCCCGCAACTTCAGATGAAGAAGAAACACCTGAAGAAGATAGTGCAACAACTGAGAACGCTGCCCCAATGGCCATAGCAGATGCAAGTCCGTCAGCTGGGCAGGCACCGCTTGAAGTGACTTTTACCGGCAGTAATTCTACGGATGACAATGGGGTTGTTTCTTATTCCTGGGATTTTAAAGATGGCAGTACAGCTGCCATTGCAAACCCTAAACATACTTTTTCATCTATTGGGACTTATGAAGCTGTACTTACCGTAACAGATGCGGCTGGTCTTAGTTCTACAGATAATGTAACCATTAAAGTAAATGAAGAGGTCAATGCGGCTCCTATTGCTCAGGTATCCGCCTCGCCACTTTCGGGGGTACTGCCTTTGGAAGTTTCTTTTGTGGGTAGTAGCTCTTCAGATGACAATTCCATAGCAAGTTACTCCTGGGATTTTAAGGACGGTACTTCTGCCAGCAACGCTAATCCAACGCATATTTTTAACACATCTGGATCCTATCTGGTTGAATTGACAGTTACAGATGAACAGGGCCTTACGGACAAAGAGAGTATTTCAATTACCGTAAATGAACCTGCAAGCAATGAAGCTCCGGTTGCAGAAGCTTCCGCTAATCCAATGACCGGAGAAGCACCATTAACTGTAAACTTCACCGGAATGAATTCATTTGATGACAATGGCATTATCAGCTATCTATGGGACTTTCCGGGTGGTTCTTCCTCTGATCCCAATCCTGAGTATACTTTTAATACTCCAGGGGTATATGATGTTATGCTGACCGTTACAGATGACGCAGGTCTGACAGATACAAGCACGCTCAGTATTAGCGTTACCCAAAATACTGGTGGAGGATCCGGCGGTGGCACGGGTTGCATTACCAATGGTGGAAGGGCCGATGATACCGGGTTTAAATCATGGTGCTGGGAAGATATTTCTATTCCAGAATATTCGGATAGAAAGGGAGTGTCCTTTAGTAATAATGAGTTGTATATTGATTCGGAATGCTATGAAAGGCAGGTCACAAATTCTGGGAGTCAATTAAAATTTGAGATAGATCCTATTAACCCAGGAGTTGAAAGTTGGTGCAGCAGAAATTTTAATATGCGCTCTGAAATAAGAACTGCCCCATGGAATGTTCAACATAGTCTGGGTACAGAGGAATGGTTTGGCTGGAGCTATACCTTTGGTAATGATTATGAAATTGACCAGAACAATCAATGGAAATTTTTTCAGGTTTATCCTGGCCCACCTGGTCTATCCCCAAATATAAGTTTGGAGGTTATCCACGCAACACAATTTAATAATCATAATGCCGGAGAAGTCTATGTCGTCAGACAAGGTGGAGATAAGGATTATCGGCCAACAGGATTTACACCAGCTGCAGGAGAAAAACTGGATATAGTCGTGCATGTAGTATGGGGTGACGCTTCTACCGGACTATTACAGGTTTGGATAAATGATAATCTTGTATTTAACGAAAACGCAAGTACCGTTCACCCAGGAACACCTTGGGGAGGAAATGCAAAATGGGGAATTTACAAATGGCCATGGAATAACGCAGATCAGGTACAAAAGTCTTTAAATCAGGGGATAACGAAATTAACCACCTATTTAGGACCTATAAGGATGATTACAAGAAAACCGGGGGATGTAGACTACGGAAAGAATTCCTATAACGAGGTATCTCCAAATTAATATTACCAAGTTTAGTACCCCATATTGGGCTTTTGCCCGTTTGTTATTAAATTATTGAAATATTTTAATCGGAACGATTAAGAGGTACTACTTTTATTGTCCTGGAATAAACGAAACTTAAAAATAAAAGTATACCAGGAACTGCCAGGATAAAATATCTTGCTTTCCCTCCCAATAGTATCATCCCAAAACAGTAAATCAAAACGAAGCAAAGAATCGCTTTTAATTCATAAGGAATTACTTTCCTGATAAGATATGCAGGGTAAAGTAGAACTATAAAGAATACTACTATGAACATATTAGGAATTATATAGCCGTAACTTGTTAAATTGTGATATCTGTATGACAGGGGATAGTTGAATAACAGGCGACCGGTATTTGATATTGTATTTCTTATATATTTAAAAGGATATTCCTTCATATTCATTATCGCTTTGGCCTTGAAAATACTATCTTTCTTTATATTGTCGTAAGCCTGTAATTTTAGATAGAATGCCCGATGATTATCCGCTAATTTTGATAAATCCTCTTTCGAATAAGTCGAGTTTTCAATAGCGTGAGGTGTACCAAGAATTAGGTCGGGTGAAAACCAATCTCCTTGTTCTTTCTCAAAAGGTGTAGACCTATGATATAATATTTCTCCACCCCTGGTGCCCAAGTAAAATGCTTTGCCGGTTATGTTATATGTGTATAAAATATAAGGTGCAATTAGGATCATTGCGCCAAAAGAAACAATTATTGCGGCCTTGGTTTTACGATTTATTTGTATTAAATAGTTAACCAATAACAGCAATGTTGCTATAATTATGACATGAAAAAAAACAGCTTTGGTCACTACTAAAAAGCCCAGGTAAAATGATGCCATTAAATAATGTTTATTTGGTTTATGACCTTTATTCAATATTATACACAAATGATAGATTATACCACAGATAAGCATAAATGACAGTGATTCTGTATAAAGCAAAATCATCCATTTAAGCAAAGGAGGATAAAAACCCATTGCATAAGATAACAGCAAAGCACTTTTATCGGAAATGTATATTTTCAATGCTCCATACAAGTAATTGACTGCAATAAAAACAAATACCCCATTAAGAATTTTAGCCAATATGAAAGGAATATTAAAGGCTACAAAGGGTATTAATATTATGGGGTAACCAGGACCATTGCTCAGATCCGGATTGGCAGAATCTGTATAGAATCCCTGGACCAAATTTTTTGCGTACTGCAAGTATCTAGCTTCATCACCAATTATCTCATCTGATGCAAAAACAAGCACAATTATCGTATAGATTACCAATAGGGGTAAAAAAAGTAATATGGGCTTAAAAAATAATTTTCTACTCATTTTAAGTATTCGGGTTCATGATTCTTTGGATTTTCTAAGTAGCCCGGAATTCAGATGGAACAGTTCATCAAAATACCTCTTACTTTGCAATGATAGGAAACCTATTCCTATGAACTGTAAAGCAACAATTAATGTGAAACCACCAACAAAGAAGGCATGGGGTCTGTCTCTGAAAACCGAGGCAATGGCTTCTGTAAATCTATCATTCCATAGTCCTGAGGGAACCACAATGTCGGGAAATACTACATAAGTATGATAAAAGATCCATACAATTACATAGGTAGAAATGAGCAACAAAGTAATGCCAACAAACATAAAAAACACATAAGGCCTGAAAATGAAACTATTCATCAGACCCAAAAGTACCCCTTTGTATATCCTTAGGCTCGAGGTCCTTGTTTTACCTTCTGTTAACTGATAACTCCAATCTAAATGCGCAGGAATTTCTACAATACGCGCCCTGAGAATGGTAGCCTTCTGGATTATTTCCGGATTTATTGAATAGGTACTCGATTTTAGATTTAACGATTTCAGAAAATCTGCTTTATAAGCCCGCGCCATGCTGGTGAAAGTGTGAATGTTTATGCCCGATGCCAGGCGCATTAATTTGTTCACCGTTTTGCTTAAAACCAGTCTTAAAAAAGGAACACTTGTTGTTCTTCCTCCCTTCATATAAGGAGAGGCTACAACCACTTCTGCCTCTGTTGCAATAAGCTCGTCTACCATCATCTCAACATGATCTGGTGCATAGCTCAAATCAATATCCAGAACAACTATGTATTCCCCAATCGCGTTCCTAAATCCGGTACGCAGGGCGCCTCCCAGATTGCGATTAACTCTGTGGTGAATTACACGAATATTGTCATTGGATATGGCAAAATTATCGGCCAGCTCCGCAGTGTTATCAGAACTACCATCATTTACAATAAGAATTTCCCATTCAAATTTATCACTGAGGGTATTCAAATACTCTGTCAACGTAGTCAGACTTTTGACAATCACTCCGGCCTCATTAAATGCCGGAAGAATAATTGATACAAGCGGTTTATGGTTGGCCTTCATAGTTACAATAAAATTTTCTCTACAGCCCTGAAGAATAACTATATCATTAGCTGCCTATCACAGTTTTGTTTAATTATACAGTTTTTCAATGCAATTGCAGATGCGGTTAAACTCTGCGTCATTAAGCCTTTGACTATTTGTATTGGTTGATAACTTAAGATCTTTAAGGCTTTCTGTCTCAATTTCATAATTCAAAACGTTTTTAGCAACTTTTTGAATCAATTCTTGCGGTTGCTTGCAAAAATCTTCATAGGACACACGCAGGTATTTTTTTGGATCTATTTTCTTTCTGCCAGAAGCAAGGGTTTGGTCTACTTGGTACACCTGTTTACATATGTCATCAATATAATCCAGGGGGTCTCCCGTGTTTTCTGAGTCCTGACTCAAAAGGCCCCATCCAATTTTGTTAGTCCCCTGAACTGCCCTACGTGAAAGTACCAAAGATTGAGCAACAAAAATGGGGTCTCTATGAATTTCTATAAAGTATACATTTTCCAATATTTCATCCAGCAAGGGGGCGCAAAGCGAATTTCTGTTGTTTTTGTTGAGGAAGGGTTTTTTGGTTATATGCAACCAAGTATTAAAAAACAATTTCATATCTGCAGAAGATTGTTCATTAATTTCCTTTGGAATATGATTTCTATCGTCGCCTAACCATCTGTTCCACAGGGAAAATGCATCATTAGGTCCTCCCATGCCAGATACGCTACCATAATAACTTTGAAAACTTTTCTTTGGTTTTGGTAAAAACCTGCCAAATAATTTTAATGCAGATATGGGCGATCTGCTAAAAGCAGCAATAAAATTGCTGATATACCCGACGGGTAAATAATAGGCCAGGGTTTGATACAATAGGGTAGTGCCGCTTCTGGAACCCCCAAGAACCAAAATAATCGGATCTTTTGAGATACTCCTTTGTTTTTGCAGTCTTCTCTTTTCTTTCCTATGCAAAAGAAAATCGACAGGGATCAAAATTTTATTGAGGACTTCCCGAATAAGAACAGAGTAGGCAATCTTATTACCAGAAAGTAACATCCTTTTCAGCAGCCCAAAAGGATCTTTAAAATTTGAATAACCCATTGCAAAATAGTTTGATAATTGGAAATCCTAATTTAACAATCGGATAACCCTTATGTTCTTTTCCTGGTCTCATATCAATTTTACATCCAGTTTGGGGTTTTTTAAAATATCAGAAACATGCTCATCCATGGTCACCAGATCAAAATTTCTATCTAATACTTTCATGACTTTTTTAAAGATGTATATCTTTCTTTCACTGGAAATATTCATTCCGGGAAAGAACGTCAATTCGGAAATCTGATCCCCGCCAATTAGGTCTAAAGGATGCAATAAGAAACTCGGTTCGGTTTTGGTCAGTTTACAGAGGAAAATGGCAGTTTTTAAGTACAGCATCATCAAACCAACGGAAATATTACTCAGGTACAAAAGGTAACTTAAATGAAAAGGAATACGAAATACGGGCATTGTTGTTACCGGTACTTCCAGTAACCTGTTTCCATTCCTCAATTTCCAGTAATAAGGGTTTAACCTTCTGAAGCCGTCAGAGAATTTCCCAAAAATTTCCTTTCTGTCTTCCCTTTCCTGTTTAGACAATTTGGATGTCCTGAAATAATAAAACCTGGCCAATGGCCCAATTACAGTTGGTAGGGTAGTGGCATCGTAGCGATATCCCTTTTCTCCAAGTACTTCCAGTAAAATTTTGCTCCAGCTAAAGCCGGGTCCTCTGAACCCTGTTGGTGCCTGTCCTGTAACCTCTTCAATAATATCATGAGCCTTATCTATCTCATTTTTCATCTCTTCTTTGGTGTACAGGTGCAACCAGGTCTCGTGTTTAAATGAATGATTGCCAATTTCATGACCGGCCTCGGCCAGACTCCTCAACATTTTGTGATTTTTTTTGAAGGCGGCATCCTGTCCTACTATAAAAAAAGTAATCTTTAAATCTAGTTCTTCCAGTACTTTTAGCGCATAGGGCACAAATATATCGAGGTAAGAAGGATATTCTTCCCATCCTTCTTCCCCATGAATTTTCATGTAAGACCATTGATTATCGAGGTCCAGAGAAAGGCTTGCTAGTGGTTTATTCATGCAGTGTGTCTATTGCTATCTTAAATAGATTCTAAATCCTTATTGAAATTAATCATAAAATAGTCTATATGCTGGGTTACCGTATTATTGTTGAGTGTTTCATTAACGAATTGGGAGGTATTCAGAACGTAAAAGTCAGGATTTTTGGTTTGTATTTTTGGAATAAATTCCGAATAATTTAGCACTTGCAATGGTTGCACCTTCATGGCCTTATTAATGTGGACTGAATTAACTGTTCCCATGTTAAATTCCGGATACAACTTTTGAACTCCTTTTAAGAAAATGTCTTCTAATTCCTGGTCGGTCTTCTGCCAATAGGTGTCATCAGCGGTGGCGTATTTCGGAAAATAAGTGATGTACTTACCGCCGGTCTCTTCCAGATCTACCAGGGTACTCATGCCAATTACTCCAGTAAATGGTATTTCCTTATCTGCAATGTTCAGCACATAATAGGGGGTAAGGGGTTGCTCTGTAAGCATCACCATGCATATGACTCCCAGATATTCTATAGGTTTTTGCTTTTTAGTTACCTCCACAAGCTTAGGAGCGGCTAAAATATTCAAAGCATTTAAGGGAGCGGTAAATATTAATTTGTCGAAATGCTCTTCTCTATCATTATAAAAGACAGTAATTCCTCCTGATGCGCCAGGAATTATTTTTTTAACTGAGCAGTCTAGCAACAATTCTGCATCTTTCTGAACCAGTAATTCTTGCAAACGGTCAAAAACAGTTTTATAGCCCCCAGAGACATAACCCATATGTTCTTTTTGTGCAGCTGAACTCCGTGCCTGGAACAGCCGTTTAATATATGACCAAATAAATACAGCCGAAACACTTTCATGCATTTCACCTAATTTGGCAAGTAATAAAGGAGACCAGAATTTTTCATAGGTCTTTTTTCCTCCAATTTTTATCAGCCAGTCTTTTGCTGTTATCTTTTCAAGGGTTTTCCAATTCTTAATCCTTGAACCATAGAAAATAGTAAACCCCAGTTTTAATTTGTCGATAATATTGAGGGGTGGGAAGAATAAAAATTCTTTCAGGCTACTGATAGAGTAAAATTTGTTTTGCACATAATAACCTGTCATGGATCGCCTCCAGTTTATCTGGTCTCCCAGACCAATTTCTTCCATTAGATGTATTAAATCTGCATCTGTCGGCAATATGACATGGTAGAACCTGTCCCAAATAAAATGTTCATAGTCATGATAAGTAGATAAACCGCCAGGCTGGGTTTCTCTTTCAAAGACCTTGACTTTAGCATTGGTTTTTGAGATCTTATGCGCCAGTACCAGGCCCATAAACCCTCCACCAATGATAGCAATTTTCATATTAGTTGCTTTTTTCCAGGGAAATGTTTTTTTGCCATTCAAAAGTTTGGCGTAATCCATCTTCTAATGAAGTTTTCTCCTTTACCCCCAAAATCCTCTGTGCTTTTGTGGTATCCGGAACGCGTCTCATAACATCCTGATATTTCCTGCCAACCGATATCTGATCGTAGGGGATGAGGGTAATTTTGGAATCAGTAGGAACGTCTGCAATACGCTTTATGGTATTGGCCAATTCCAGAATAGTTATTTCCTGATCGGCTCCAATATTGAATACTTCACCGTTGGCCTCAGGTTTAATGGCGGCGGCATATATACCGGCTACGGTATCATCTACAAAGGTAAATGTTCTAGTCTGTAACCCATCTCCATGAATGGGGATATCCTTATTGTTCAGGATGCAGTCTATAAATACAGATTGCGGGCCTCCCCACCAGGACAAATGCTGGTTAGGGCCATAAGAACCAAAGAACCTGAGCATAACCACAGGGAAATTATAGGCCTCCATATAGGCTAGTGCCAGGTGTTCATCGTATAATTTTGATACTGCATACGCCCAACGCGGAACCTTGGAATCTCCCATAACGCAATTACCGTCTTCTACAAAAGGCAGGTCGTTACTCATTCCATAAACGTCTGAAGTGGAGGCGAGTACAAACTTGCAGGAGATGCTTCTGGCAAATTCAAGCATATTTTCACAACCTTTTGAATTTATTCTTAAGGTGTCTACTGCTTTCCCGTACCTGGGGATTTTGTATGCAGCCAGGTGAATTATGACATCAAAATCGGTGTCGAGCGCATCGATAGCAGATTTGTCCAGGATATCATTTTCTAAAAAGACGAAATTTTCATGGGATAGATGGATTTCAATATTTTTTAAACTCCCCATGGAAAGATTATCAATACCTACAACATTATGACCTTCGAGTAATAATTTGCTCAATAAGTTAGAGCCCAGGAAACCCGCTACCCCGGTTACTAAAATTTTCTTAGGGTTTGTATTCATTTAATAACTGGTTTTGATTAATAAGTTATAATGGTTGTTGATATGGAGCCAAATTAACCCAATAAAACAATATTATAAAATGGATAGATGACTTTTAATAGATGAAAATTAACAGCACGACGAATATTCTGATAGCCCTTATTGTTTTAGGGATAGAAGATGAATATTTCTTACAAAAATTTGTCTGTCAATGCGTCTGCCACCAGCTAATCTGCTATTTTTTTAATCTAATAAAGAAAGGAACTTTTATTGACTTCAATTTGTTTCATTTTCAATGTTAATTGTATATTTGCACCCGCCTACGCAGCAAAAAGCTGCTTCGGCGGGCAAGCCCGCTAAAAAAAGGTCGCGTAGCTCAGCTGGATAGAGCATCTGCCTTCTAAGCAGACGGTCACAGGTTCGAATCCTGTCGCGATCACTACAAGCGTAAACCCTGCAACTTTCGTTGCAGGGTTTGTTGTTTCTATTAAAAAGCGAAGCTCGCTTCAGCTTTTTTATGGAAACAACAAACAGCATTGCCTGGGCAATGCAGGTTTACATTTGCAAAGGGGATTGCAATCAGGATCAACGTAGTTAATCCTTTATAAAGCCGCAGGCTTTCAGAATTGTATAGCAATACAAAACGAAGTAGCTCTGTATTAGTTGCTATTAACAACACTCAGGACGATAATTCTCATCATTATTTGCAACATTCTATACCCGGCACCGTCTTTGTAATTATTAGTGAATTATTAATTATAAGAAACAGCGTAAAATGCAAAGATTAAATTATAAGGGTTTAATGGTTTTTATTATTTGCCATTCATTTATTCTGGGATGTACTGAAAATACCAGCAACAAAACCAATTCCAAAAAAGAAGTTGCCATTAATAACCTGGCAAAAAATGACAGCACGGTTTATGCAGTGGAAGATGCTATGAATTTAAATGGTCTGAATGGCCTAAGCGTGGCTGTTATTGAAAATTATCAGGTAGTTTGGACCGCAGCATGGGGCATTAAAGATGTAGTGTCTAAGGAGCTGATTGATGATAGTACTGCTTATTCAACTGCCTCTATAGCCAAACCAGTAACGGCTACCTTGTTTGCCATCCTAGAAGAGCAAGGGCTCATTAGCTTAAAAGACCCGGTTTCTAACTATCTCAAACGCTGGACATTGCCTGAAAGCGAATTTTTAAAGGACACTGAAATCACCTTCGAACATTTACTAAGTCATACCGCAGGAACTTCACAGCATGGATTCACAGATTTTTATGAAGGGGATACTATACCTACAATTGTACAAAGCTTAAAAGGCCAAATCCCTGGATATGACTCGGAAATTGAGATAAAATGGAAACCGGGTACTCATTGGAGCTATAGTGGCGGGGGGTATGTGATTGCTCAAATGGCTGTAGAAGACAGCTTGGGAATACCTTTGGCTGATTTGGCAGATAAATACCTGTTTAAACCTCTTGGCTTAAGAAATACCACTATGAAGCAGCCTAATGAACCTGGGTTTCTTGCTAATGTAGCTAAAGCCCATGATGAAAATGGCCAAATAGTTGGAAACGGTTTGCCAATCACCCCGCAAATAGCGGCTTCAGGATTGTGGTCTACCCCCTCAGATATGGCAACTTTTGTCATTGAAATGCAAAATGCCCTAAGAAATAAAAACAATACAGTTATATCTAACAAAGTAGCAAAAAGAGTGACCGCTATTGTTACTTCCAAAGTCTTGGGGGGTTGGAGTTTAGGCTGGGAAAGAAGATATGGCTTTGGCAATTATGATTGGTTTTCTCATGGCGGAGCCAATACCGGTATTGGCGGTCATATATACGGGACAATGGAAGGAGGTAACGGAATAGCCTTATTGGGAAATGGCTCCAATACTAATAGAATCCCAGTATTAGATCAGTTAAGAAACAGTATTATAAAAACGCATCAATGGTATAAACCAATAGACAAATCACTTCAAAAGCCTTTAACAAGTGAATTAATTCAACTGATCACGGGTAAATACACTCATATCCTCTTTGGGGAAGAAATAGAATTAGTTGTTAGGGATAAAAAATTGTACATAAAAGGATTTATTGGTAATGGTACAAACGAACTTACCTATATCGGAGATAATATTTTTATAATTGATGGATCGCCTTCGAAAATGAGATTCGTAAATAATGAACTTGAAGATTCACTGGATATTTTCCTGCTAAGAAATAATACCAATGAAAAAGTAAAGGCGTTTAGTAAAAAATAAACGCCTCCCACTTACATTTAATAAAAATGCAATTCTGAATTTGTGCTTACTACTTTACAAACAATTTCGGTTCGGTAACCTTAATTCCATCTGGCTTGGCAAGAAAATAGTCGGCGATGGTCCTGTAAAGTAAAATATGCTCTTCAACGCCTTCCCAATTCCACAAATCAGTTATTTCATCAGCAGGACTATGTATGCCGCCAAAGGCTATAGGCTCTGCAGTTTTACCGCCCTTTAATCTATTACCCGTCCACAAAGTCAGCGCCGGGATACCTTGCTGTAAAAAGGAAGCCGTATCAAAATTGGTGTTTAAACTATCTACCCAGTCCGGACTTATATAGTACCAGCCCAATGGTTTAAGGATAGTTTCAATTTTATCTACAAAATTTATGCCCTGCCTTGGGAAAATAAAGTAATCTTCTCGTGGTCCTGAAATATTAAACCCATCAATATTTAAACATATGATTATTTCATCGCTTGGGAACAGAGGGTTTTCGATATAAAATTTGCTTCCGTAAAGTCCAAATTCTTCCCCCGCCGTGGCTATAAAAACAAGGTTGTGTTGAGGTGCTTTTTCACTAGCGTAAATACTGGCAATCGCTATTAAAGCTCCCACTCCCAGGGCGTTGTCCTGGGCCCCGTTATAAATTGAGTCGGTCTCTCCTTCTACTTTTTTTATGCCATAGGCATCATAATGTGCAGTAAACACTATAGATTTTTTGGTGGGGGAAGCGGCTTTTACAAAGCCTACCACATTAGTTTCCGGTTCGTCCTGCCCCGGGAATGGAAATTCCTGAAGGTAAGACCCTGGTTCTGCAGACTCAAGGCCAATTGCCTTAAACTGCTTTTCAATATAATTCGCGGCAAGGCGGATGCCTTTACTGCCAGTTCCCCGCCCTTCCAGTTTATCAGAGGCCAGAAACTCTGTATGTTTTTTGACAATTTCATTCGTTTGAGCTATTAGGTACATTGGGAAGAGCAGTACCAGGATATTCCATTTAAGTTTTGTGGTAAGTAATGTCATAAATCCTTGCTTTAGTTTCATATAAGGACTGTGATAATTTAAGATCGTTACAAAATCTTGTAAAGAAGTGTATAAATTCTATTCGAAATCATTAAAATATTTACATATGCCTGTTTAGCATAATTAAATCCAGTATATTTAATATATGACGCGATGGTATTAAGAACAGAGTCAAGTACCTGATGGTCAAATAAATAAAAATTAAAAATTCTAATTAAAAATGACCAGAACAGACTTTTTAAAACAAGCGGGCTTAACAGGAGCTTCTGTTTTAGTACTAAATGGATGTAATCTTTTCGGTTCAAGAGAAGAGGTCATTAATTCTGATTTGGCGGGGACAATTATCAAAAAACCAAAGACCGGAGAAGATATATTGGGATATATCAACAGGGTGAATGGAAAGTTTGATGCTACCCTCTACAAACAAATATTAGGGGCCGCTAATGAATTTAAAGAAGGGGACAAAACCTTAAATATTGCAGCTGTTGATAATAACTCCAGAACCCACGCCAGAGAATTGCTGGCGAATACACGTATAGAAAGCCTCAACAAATATGTCGTTTTCAAGGACGAGCTCCAGGAATTAATTAGGCAATCGGTTGTTCCAAATCAGGATTTAGAACAATGGACATTACAGGAGCTAAAAGAGTTTACCCTATCACAACCAGAGGAAAAGATAAAAGAACTTATGCCCGGCCTTAGCAGTGATACCATTGCCTGCCTGGTTAAACTAATGACCAATGAGGAACTTATCCAAATAGGGCAAAAAGTATTTAATCCATTGCCAAACAGCAAAATAGGCAGCAAAGGTTATATGGGTGCCAGAGTACAACCCAACTCTCCAACCGATAATATAGAAGACATTTCCTGGCAAGTTTTTAATGCCTGGTCTTACGCGGTAGGGGATGTCGTCTTAGGGACCAACCCCGTATCCAGTGAGCCAGCTTCCGTTGCTAAAATTGAAAACGCCCTTTTTGATATTATTACAAGTTTTAATTTAGAAGAAACAATTCCCAATTGTGTTCTCTCACATGTAGACATACAGGCTGAGGTAGAAAAAGAAAATCCCGGATCTACCGGGATCTGGTTTCAAAGTATTGCCGGTACGGTTAAAGCCAACCACACCTTTGATCTGACTATTGAAAAAATGCTCAAGTACGCTGCCCAAAGAGATGGGCAGTACGGATTTTATGCAGAAACGGGTCAAGGTGCAGATTTAACCAACGGCCACGCAGAAGGCTTCGACATGCTTATGCACGAATCCAGAAAATATGGCTTTCTCAGGGTCCTAAAACAAGAGATTAATGCACTTAAAGGGAAGAACAACTCCTGGGTGCATGTAAATGATGTTGCGGGCTTTATTGGCCCCGAAGTATTCAGAACTAAAGAGCAGTTGGTAAGGTGTTGTCTGGAAGACACCGTTATGGGTAAGCTTCACGGATTAACTATTGGTTTAGACATCTGTTCTACTCTGCATATGGATGTTAATTTAGAAGACCTGGATTGGTGTATAGAGCAGGTAATGCCAGCAAATCCGGCCTATTTGATGGCTTTACCTACAAAAAATGATCCTATGCTTAGTTACCTAACCACGGCATTTAATAACCATATTAAGGTAAGGGAGCAATTTGGGTACAAAGTAAATGATGCCATGTGGGAATTCTTTAAAAAACTCGAGGTAATTGATGAGAAAGGTAATCCCACCCAACATTTTGGTGATCCCCTCTGGGTGTATTACAAATTCAAAAAGGCTAAGAATGATCCCAGAACTCTCGAAAATATATACGAAGAAGGAAGACAAGCCCTTGTTCGTGTTGAGAAAAGGGGCGTGCCTATTGCACAAGGATATGGAGAGCATTATTGGGACCTTAAGCCGGAACTGGACCAGCAAGTACATTATTTATACCAGGATGCCAAGGTGAGTTTATGGACAGAAATTAATGATTCATTTGTTCAAAGCATTCCGGCTGCTGTTCCTATTACCACACAATCTGAAAACAGGAAAGACTACGTTTATCATCCCGAATCTGGAGAAGTATTAAGTCCAAAGGATATTGGAAACCTAAAATCGATAAGAAATTCATGGAATGGAAACGCGCCAGATATTCAAATAATAATTTCTGACGGATTAAATGCAAGGGCTTTAATGGATGAAGGGCATATCTTTCCTTTCTTGGAGGGACTCATAAAAACACTTAAAGGCCACAACTTTTCATTGAGCAACAAACATATTGTAATAAAGAACGGGCGCGTAAGGGCTGGCTATGCCTGTGGAGAAGTACTGTTTGGCCAGGATTCAGGAGGATCAAAAAGTCATGCAATAGTGCATATCATTGGGGAAAGGCCGGGATCCGGGCATCACAATTTTTCGGCATATCTAACTGTAGCTCAAACATCTACATGGAATTTAAAAGGCGCGGTAGATCATAATATTTCTAGGGTGGTTTCCGGAATTTCGGACACAGCCCTTACCCCTCAGCAAGCCATATTGGATACATCAAAAATCCTTGGTGAACTTTTCCTAATTAGTGCCGGTGAAGTTATCCGGTCCTGAAAATTAATGACAAAATATTTCTCTTAGAATTTTAAACCGGAATGGGCCCAATTTAATTTAATCAAGTAAGATTTACTGTTTCAAATACTTAAGAAAGCAGTTTTTCAACGCATTTGTTGCATTATAAAATGATTAACCTCTCAGTTCGGTAGTTGGGTAAATAGTTACATTTTAATAGGTTGTCCGGTACTTTCCAATACAGCAAACCAGAAGTCGGCCTCCAGATCTATCTTTTTCCTTTTTGTGACTACTTTAGATATGGGGATATAAACAAAATGATTGTTTACCCTGCCTACTACAAATTTGGTTTTACCAGCCATAGCGCCATGAACGGCCTGATAAGCCAGCCGTGTACAGAAAGTACTGTCGTTAGCATTGGCAGGGGCACTTCTGATGATATAACTTGGGTCTATATATTTTATAGTTGTTTCGATGTCTTTAGCATCAAAATATTCTTTAATCTTTTGCTTTAACAAGAGCCCTATATCTTTATGCAGCACATTGCCGGATGCATCCTTTACCTGCTCGCTATCACTTCCGAACAAATGCTGCCCTGCGCCTTCTGCTACTACAATTACTGCATGATGCTTTGACTTCAGGCGTTTTTCTAGAGCCTCCAAAAAACCATTTTCACCTCCGAGCGTAAAATCCATTTCAGGTACCAATACAAAATTAACGACCGGGACTGCAATGGCGGTAGAAGCAGCAATAAAGCCACTATCTCTGCCCATCAATTTAACAATGGCCATGCCATTATAGGCCCCGGTAGCTTCGTTATGTGCATCTTTGATAATGCGACTGGCAACGTCAAAAGCGGTCTCGAAGCCAAACGATTTATCTATCAGCTCTATGTCATTGTCTATGGTCTTAGGAATGCCTACTACAGAGATGTCCAATCCCCGCTTTTCAATTTCTTCTCCAATCGCATTTGCGCCCTTTAATGTGCCATCACCTCCTATGGTAAATAATATGTCGATGCTATTTTCCTGGAGGGTATCAACCATTTTCGGAACAGATTGAGCTCCCCGGGATGAACCCAATATTGTGCCTCCAAATTCATGTATGTCTTTAACACTATCAGGGGTGAGCTCCTTTAATTGATGCCCATTTTCCAGGCCGAGACCTTCATAACCATAAGGAATCCCTATAATTCTTTTTATCCCATAAAAATAATGTAGCGCCATCACCAGACTCCGGATAACATTATTGATGCCGGGGCAAAGTCCGCCACATGTCACAATAGCAGCAGTGGTGTTTTTTGGATCGAAGTAGATATTTTCCCTGGGCCCCGCCTTTTCAAGGCAGGCAGGAGTTTCTTTGTTATCCAGACATTTATTGAAACCAGCCAGACTTACATCGTGTAGAATTCTGTAGTCTTCTTTGACAAAATTATGGATTTTATCTCCTGTGATCGTACTCAACTTAATGGGGGATGGGATAGAAGCGGTTCCAAGTGATTGAATATCAAAGTCTTTTTCCTTGTTCATAGAAATTGAAGATATGGTTGATTAAGCTAAAAATATAAATTAATTGAATTATAAAATTAAGCTTTCTAAAACGAATAGGGCCCCATTAAGACAAGGTAAATTCCACCGAAAGGTCTCCTTTTGAAAAGTATTCTAAACCAGGTAAATCGTAATTCCCAATCTTTTCGCTAAATTTAATGTTAAGCCAATAAACGCTTTGCTACACTGAATGAAATTATCGCCATTGTCTCTGATATTAGTATGGTTCCTGTGCTTTCCTGAAGTAGGCCTGGCTTATCAATTGGTGAATATCCGGAATTCGGAAAATCGCCCAAACATCATTTTTATACTTACAGACGATCAGAGGTTTGACGCTTTAGGATTTGCGGGTAACAAATATGCCCGTACTCCGGAAATGGACCAGTTGGCCCAGGCAGGAACTTATTTTAGCCATGCTATGGTAACGACGCCTATTTGCGCAGCGAGCAGGGCAAGTATTCTGACAGGGGTTTATGAACGCACACATAGATACGATTTTGGCAATGAAAAGATAAGAGCACTTTATATGAGGAATTCCTATCCGGAAATTCTAAAAAATAATGGGTATTACACTGGTTTTTATGGTAAATACGGAGTCAGGTACACTGATCTTCAAAGTCAATTTCATGAGTACGAATCTTATGATAGAAACGGTAATTTTAAAGATAGAAGGGGATACTATTACAAAACCCTCGGGCAGGATACCGTACATCTTACCAGGTATACCGGGCAAAAGGCTATCGATTTTATTAGTAAAGCAAATCCCAATACACCGTTTTGCCTTTCTCTTAGTTTTAGTGCTCCTCATGCCCATGATAGTGCGGAAAAACAATATTTCTGGCAGGAGGAATCGGATAAATTTCTCCAGGGGGCAACCATACCCCCGCCGGCATCAGGGGAAGCTAAGCACTTTAATGCGCTACCTGAGATTGTACGTAACGGTTTTAACAGGTTACGCTGGACCTGGCGGTATGATACCCCCCAGAAGTACCAGCATAGCTTAAAGGGATATTATCGCATGATATCCGGGATAGACAGGGAAATAGGAAAAATAAGGACAACCTTAAAGAATAAAGGCCTGGATAAGAATACTGTGATCATCATTATGGGAGATAATGGCTATTTTCTTGGGGAACGCCAACTGGCGGGGAAGTGGCTTTTATATGATAATTCTATCAGGGTACCATTGATCATATATGATCCTAGGAATAGAACCGCTAAAAAAAGTGATGCCCTGACATTGAATGTCGACATACCTGTTACCATACTGGATATTGCGGGGGTATCCCCCCCAGAGAGCTGGCAAGGGAAAAGTTTAATGCCTGTAGTCTATAAGCCTGCTTATGAATTTAAACGAGATACGGTGCTGATTGAACACCTTTGGGAATTTAACGACATACCACCGAGTGAGGGATTGCGAACAAAAGACTGGAAATATTTCAGGTATATAAATGACAAGTCATTAGAGGAACTATATCATCTGAAAACTGACCCAAGTGAATCCCGAAATCTGGCTGGGGATCCCAAATTTGCAGGCAAACTACAACAATTCAGAAGTCGTTTAGATGCTATGATAATAGACCATAGTGATAATTTTTCGGAAGGACCTGTGGAACTATCCGTGCAGTTTATTAAGAATAACTCTGATGAGAAGAGGGCTGCATATAGCTGGAAGGCCTCCAGACATTCAACTTCTCAGACTTCCTTTCAGATCCTGGTGGCTTCCACAGAAGAAAATATCAATACCAATATCGGTGATGTTTGGGATAGTGGCCGTGTAGATTCCCCAGAATATAACGAAATTGTTCACAAAGGGGACCTCCTGGCCGGTAAGATATACTATTGGAAGGTACGAATTTGGGATGCACAAAAACGACTTAGTCGTTATTCCGAAAATCATTCATTTAAAATGGGCGGCTAAGGTTGACAGCGAACGGTTAATTATAGTATCTTAATTGCCTTGAAAGGATGCTGAGATGGGTAAATATCTATTTTTTTTTATGAGTTGTTTACTACTGGGTAGTTGTGCCGCCCAAAGCAAGTCTGTTTTGATTGAAGATGTTGAGGAGACCGTCACCATTGAAAATTTAAGATACTACCTCTATTTCCCCGAGGATTATGAAGAGAGGGCAAATGAAAAATTTCCCTTATTGCTATTCTTACATGGGGGAGGAGAGTCTGGAGATAGCCTGGCTACATTAAAATCTAACGGTCCGCCTAAGCTTATTGCAGAAGGGAAGCAGTTCCCATTTCTTATCCTGGCACCTCAAAATCCGCATAAGAAGAAATGGTGGAATACCAGGGCGGTAATGCAATTATTAGATACCGTTATTTCCAATAACCGGGTAGATACAAACCGGGTGTATTTAACCGGCTTAAGCAGGGGAGGAGGCGCTGCCTGGGAACTTGTTGTACAGTATCCGGATAAATTTGCAGCTTTGGCCGTAGTCTGTGGGATGACCCCTTTACCCTACGCTTCCTGGATAAATAAGGAATTGCCCATATGGGTATTTCATGGCACTGAGGACCAATCTGTGCCCTATTCAGAATCAGAAGAAATGGTAAAAAAGCTTAAATCTATGGGCTATCCAGTGAAATTGACCACCTATGAGGGTGTGGGTCATAATTCATGGGTACAGGCATATACCACCCAGGAGTTGTATGATTGGTTGATGCTACAGGAGAAAAAAAAATAAGAACAATAGTAAATACCAGGGGAGTCATTGAAAAATGCGTAAAAAACTCTAATTTTTTGTTTATTTTCAAGGCCCGGGCCGTACATTCAATTAACTTCAAAGTCATATGAAATACTTAAAAATTGTCTTCCTCTTTTTGTGCAGTTTTGCGTTTATAGCAAGCAGCAATGATTTTGCACCCAATCCTGACACAGCACCGGGAATGGCTACTGTAAAAAAGAAGAAACAAAGGAATGTTATTTTTATCCTTACAGATGATCACCGTTTTGATTATATGGGTTTTACCGGAAAAGTTCCCTGGTTAGAAACCCCCAATATGGATAAATTGGCCGCTGAAGGGGCTTATTTACCCAATGCTTTTGTGACTACATCGCTTTGTTCTCCCAGCAGGGCTTCTATTTTAACAGGGCAGTTTTCACACGCACATACCATAGTTGATAACCAGGCACCGGATCCCGGAAACCTGACATACTTTCCCCAACACTTGGAAAAAGCAGGGTATCAGACGGGGTTCTTTGGTAAATGGCATATGGGGAGTCATGGAGATGAACCTCAACCCGGGTTTACCCACTGGGAAAGTTTTCCCGGGCAGGGAGTATATTACAACCCTACTTTAAATATCAACGGGAAGAGAGTGGCTTATAAAGACTCTACCTACATTACAGATCTGCTGACAGAGCATGCCGTAGATTGGCTTGATAAACGGGATAAAGAAAAGCCCTTTTTTATGTATTTGTCACATAAGGCGGTACATGCAGGCTTTCAACCCGCGCGTCGTCATAAGGGGCGTTACAAGGGAAATAAAATAGCATTACCAGCTACCTATGATCAGACTAAGACCGGGAAATACAGAGATTTAAAATGGCCGCAATGGGTGGCAGATCAAAGAATTAGCTGGCATGGGGTAGACTATATGTACCATGATAATAAGGATTTTCACGCCATGGTAGTAGATTATTGCGAGACACTTCTGGGAGTGGATGAAAGTGTGGGTACGGTGATGGACTATTTAGAAAAAGAAGGATTGGATGAATCTACGCTGGTCATCTATATGGGGGATAACGGATTTAGCTGGGGAGAGCACGGACTTATTGATAAGAGGCATTTTTACGAGGAATCCGTAAAAGTACCCTTACTGGTGAGATGTCCTGAATTATTTGAGGGAGGAATACGCCCGGAGCAAATGGTTCAGAATATTGATATTGGGCCAACAGTATTGGCAGAAGCCGGGGTAAAACAACCAGAGAATATGCCAGGAGTCTCCTTTATTCCAATACTTACCGGAGACACCAGCGCACCCTCTCGTAAGGAAATATTTTATGAATACTATTGGGAATATGACTTTCCAATGACCCCTACAGTATTTGGTATGCGCACAGATCAGTATAAATACATGAAATATCAGGGCATTTGGGACAGAAATGAATTATACGATTTAAAAAATGATCCCGATGAGATGTATAACCTTATTGCAGACCCGGATAAACAGGATATAGCTAAGGAAATGAGTACTGCTATCTATGATTGGTTAGAGGAAACTAATGGCATGCAAATTCCATTAAAGCGTACCGTAAAATATCGTTTCGGAGACTATAAACACAAAAATGAACATTAACTAAGATCCTGCCTGGGGAATACTAACCGTACGCGTTTCTTTACCTGAATTATCGAAGAATCTGATTTCTTTAATCCTTTCTCCGGCAGAAATTGTTCTGCTAGATTGTGATTGGAAGCTGTCTCCCCAATAGAATTCTTGCAAGGACATACCCCCGTCTTTAAACACCATTTGGGCCTTTACCTCATTGTTTCTAAGACGTATCACTTCTTGTTTTATAGCTTTAATAGTTTCAAAAACACGCAAGGAATCATTATTCTGGCTTGCTATATATAAGGGGTTTTTATCCTTTCTGTCTAGGGCAACCAGGGCCTTGGCATCACCAGGGACAAAGAAATGTGAATGCTCCAGAGTTTCAGGGCTGAAGCTCTTATTTCCGGTATTTTTTAAAACCAGTCCACTAAAAGCATCTGCTCTTCCTTGTTGAACTTCCATCCCGTAGTCATTACCAACAAGGAGAAGATCTGTAAAGCCATCATTATCCAGATCTGTTGCCAGAGTACCATAAACAGGGGCAAGTTGAGCTTCAACAGGTAGGGCATGCATTTTAAATTTCCCGTTTCCGAGGTTTTCAACCCAGGAGGTTTTCATATAGTTGAATTCATACACCGCTGCGTCATCAAGAAGTCCGTCTGTAAACATTTCGGGTAGGGTGGAGGCGCCAAATTCTCCAAAAGAATTAAATCTTTTCCTTATTTCTGCATATTGCTTTACCACATCCTGCCAGGGATGATAGAGGTATTCGTATTCTACGCCTGTACTGTCTCTGAGATAATAGGAAATCAGGGGGTCTGTCATCCCGTTATTATCCAGATCCTTAGCATATAACCTAACCGGCTTTTCAGCACTTCCCTGAAAATAAATGTTCTGGCCAAAATTCCCGGCTACATAATCCACATCTCCGTCGTTATCAATATCTGCAGCCATCAGGCTGTTCCACCATCCGGATTTATCCTGTATTCCTGTAGATGCTGTAATTTCGTTGAGTTTTCCATTATTGTTTTCGAAAAAGCGCAGTGGCATCCATTCTCCGGCGAGGATTAGGTCTGGCCAAAAGTCATTGTTGAAATCGGTCCAGATGGCATCACTTATCATTCCCGGGCTACTTAAATCCTCTGAAACTTCATTAGTTGCATCAACAAACTTAACCGTACCATCCTTGCTCTCATTCCTTAAAATATACGACCTGTCAGAATTGGGATAGGAAAAGGGGAGGACCCTACTACCTAAAAAGAGATCCAGATCGCCATCTCTGTCATAATCTGCCGCTTTTACAGCGGATGAGTTGTTTTTAAAACCGGGAAGCGCTTCTGTGTTTTCTTCAAAATTACCACTGCCGTCATTTATCATAAGAAGATCGCGGTAGTATTCATGCCCTGTAGGGTACTGAGCGCAACCCCTGGCAATATAAAGATCCAGATCCCCATCATTATCTACATCAAAAAGCAGTGTCCCTGCATCTTCTTCTTCCAGTTCCTCATGTTGTTTGTAGGCTACTTCTTTTTGGACAAAGGATCCGTCTGTTTGCTGCAGGAACCACTTTTCTTTAAAATTTCTACTGGCTGCTACAAACATATCATCCAATCCGTCATTATTAACGTCACCTACAGAGACTGCCGGGCCGTACTGGGAAAATTTATGGGGCAGCGTTCTTTGGAAGTTAAAATCTATAAAATCTATATCCCTGCTTTGATGTTCAAGGCCATATAGCTGAGCAACCTCCTGCATAAGTGCGTTGGCTGCCAGGTCATTGGCATTTAAATCTTTAAGCTTTGCGGGGTCATATTTTATTTCCAGTACCTGGTTGAGTGTAACCTGGTCTATTCGCTGTGTTTTACCTCCGGGCCATGTAACCAGAATGGCATCTGCCTTGTCTAGTTTTCCAAGACCAAAATGCAATACATTTTCCGGTTTGGAAAGATATCCTCTTCCCGATAGGAGCGATTGTTTTATTTTAACGCTATCAGAAATAATAGTTACTTCACTGCCAAATGCATCCGGATTCTGCGCTGATCCATACAATTTAATACGAAGAAAATTAGCTTCAGGCGAAAGTTCCGAGGCCCTGTTCTCCATCAGTAGGGCAGGATCATTAATGTTGTTGATCACCAGATCTAAATCCCCGTCTTTATCCAGGTCGCCATAGGCGGCCCCGTTGGAGTAGGTGCCAAAGTTGAGGCCCCATTCTTCCGTGGCATCCTCAAATGTGAGGTCACCATTATTTCGAAACATAAAATTTGGAATCTTAATCTCGGGGATGGCTGCTATGAGTTTTTCCTTGCTGACCAACCTACTCGCCGTTACCCTGAAATCGCCGAAATCTCTGTCGGTGACATCTTTAGGAAAACCATTGGTAATCAAGAGGTCTTTCCAACCATCATTATCGTAATCCGCAAATAGCGGTGCCCAGCTCCAATCTGTTTCCTGAATGCCTGCGAACATACCCGTTTCGCTAAAAATCGGCAGGTTTGTTTCCGGATTGGTCCCTAAATTCAGCTGAAGGGTATTACGGGTATACTGGTAGTTGTATTTGTACTTTCTGGTAAAAATTTCTTTTTGGTAACTACTGGGACCCTGGAATAATTTTTTTCGCTTGTTGTAGTAGGGCTGCATTTCAGTGGTAAATAGGTCCATTGTACCATCATTGTTGATATCGGTAATATCGCTTCCCATTGAAGAAAGGCTAAAATGTTTAAAGACATCATTAGCTCGGTTACTAAAAGTACCGTCCTGATTATTTATATAGATCAGATCATTACTTAAAAAATCGTTTGCTACATAGATATCCGGCCACCCATCTTCGTTAAAATCGTGTATTAATGTACTATGACTATACCCGTGGTAGCGTATGCCTGCCTGAGTAGTTATATCTGTAAAGACCGGATGAGGCTCACCCTCTTTCCAGGTATTTTCATATAATCTGTCTTTGGAAAGGGAAGTGCCATCGTCTGTTAATGGGCTAAACTGATTGGGATTAATACCTTCAATTCTGTTTACACCAATAAACAGGTCTAAATCACCATCATTATCGTAATCAAAAAACTGGGCATGGGAAGAATAAGTATTATCTGCAATCCCGTAATCTTCGGCCATTTCCTTAAATTCCGGAATTTTATCTTCCTTGTTCCCAAGATTTACATAGAGCAGATTTTTTCTTTTTGTACTATCCTTATAGAAGGTATTACATATATAGATATCTAATAAACCATCCAGGTTAATATCTAGCATAGATACCCCTGAAGACCATAATAGGGAATCTGGTTTACCAATGTTCGAGGATTCGGAAACATCTTTAAATTTTAATTTTCCGAGATTCAGGAATAATTTATTGTCCACCTGGTTACCGGCAAAGAAGATATCGTCTAGCCCGTCTCCATTAACGTCTCCCAGGGCAACTCCAGCACCATTATAGACAAACTCATTGTCTAGTATATTAATAGAGTCGTTTTCAGTTAGCCTATTATTAAAATCCAGGCCAGAATCCTGGCTTAGAATTTTATGAAATAACTGTTTCTTGTCTTTTTCATTATTACATCCTGCTAAAGAGATCATTAGCAGTACTGCAACGGCAACGGCATATCTAATTTTCATTTTTTAAACGGTATTATAAAGCAACGTACAAAAATGCAAGAACCTCGGCAATTTGGCAAATAAAAAAGGCCGCAATATTGCGGCCTTTTAATATAAACAGATAAATATTAGTATCCGGGATTCTGTGTTAATACATCAGCTCCTTGAATATCTATTTGAGGTTGTGGTATTGGCTGGTATTCATTTTTACCTGCCGCAAAGCTGGCACCACCAAACTTAGTTACTAAGAACTGCCCTTCATACTGTAGATAAGCATTTAGAGTTTCAGCAGCAACTCCCCAACGAACCAGGTCGAAGAAACGATGTCCTTCACCAGATAATTCTAATTTTCTTTCGAAACGGACTGCAGTTCGTGCTGAAGCCTGATCTGCGAAAGCAGATGCTGGGTATTCACCAATCACGTAATTAGCTTCATCTAAATCAGTATCGGCATTTTTAACCCAATGCTCTGCCAAACCGGCTCTTGCTCTTACCATATTAACGTAAGTTCTGGCCTGTTCCAATGAACCAGCTTCAATTTCAGCTTCAGCAGCCATTAAAAGAACGTCAGCAAAACGAATAATGGTGTAGTTCATAATAGCATATCCACGCGTCCAGGAACTTCCATCTGTAAAGGAGTTTTCCTGAGACTTGTAATAGATATACTTCTTAGGCGAATAAGGCCCGGCATATGGGAAACTTCTGATCCAGGCAGATCCTGGGTGCTCTATCCAATCCAGGTACTGGATACCCATTCTTCCAATAGAATGATCTATACGAGGATCTAAGTTACCGGCATCTTCAACAAAAGTACCTTCATCATTTCCGTCAACAACAACATGCTTAAAGTTATTGGCAACAGCGTTGGCTGCGTCATTGTAAGAACCGTCTAATAATGGAAGGCCATTAGCATCAGTTCTGAAAGAGTTACCTAATTCTATACTTGGCTGAAAGAATCCACAGCAGTTACCAGGACCATCAGGACCCGTATTGTATGGATAGTTTAAGTCATCAAAATAGTTGGCATTCTGAGTACTACCTGTATTGTTAGCAGATTCCACATCCATAACAGATTCTGCATGGTTGTCGTTTTCCGCATTATAAATAGCAGAATAATCATCGAGTAGGGCGTAGGCTTGTCCGTCTGAAGTAACACCATTGGCAATTACGTCATCGAACATAGTTTTAGCCTGTGCAAATTTCCCCTGGAATAAATAGGCCTTGGCCAGGTATGCACCTGCCGCCCATTTGTTTACCCTACCTGCTCCGTTAACTGCCGGAAGGTTGTCAAATGCAAATTGAAAATCTGCCTCAATTTGTGGCCATACATCCGGAGTGTTAGGAATTGTAATAATGTCTGCAGCTGCAACGGTTTCGTCAAAAACGGGAACGCTGTTAAAATGCTTTTTAAGGTCAAAATAGAAATGACCCCTTAACATTCTAGCCTCGCCTGTTAAACGTGCAGCATCTCCTGCGGTAAGATCATCTGCATTAGCGATTGCCGCCAAAACAGCATTTGATCGGCTAACCCCTTCAAATCTACCTCTCCATAAGTTGTTAAGGTCTCCCTGGGTGGCATCATGCTCAAATCTTTGTACAGGATTAATGGAGCCATAATCTCCCGCATCTGTTCCTTTGTTGGCTTCACCTCCAAGGATAGATCCGGTGATCCAGTGGTTTGGACCTTCAAAACGGTTGCCAAACACCCCATTCAAGGCAGCGTAGGTACCAATTAAAAGACCTTCAATACCATCTTTGGTTCCAACCTGTGCATCCGCTAGGGATCCTGTAGGCGCAATTTCGAGAAATTCGTCGCTACAAGAGACAGTCACCATTAATAGTGCCATCACACAGAGGGTAAGTTTCTTTACTCTACTCATAGTTTTCATAGTTAATTTTTGTTTTAAAGATATAAAAAATTTATACATCATCTTAGTCGGTTAAATATTAAAGACCTATCTCCAGGCTAATTAAATAACTTGGTGTTACAGGATAGTTACCCACATCAATACCAAAATTGGTATCAGGACCAGAAACTACAGGGTCTAAACCGCTGTAATCAGTGATTGTCCAGATGTTGTTAGCGGAAAGCCCTAAGCTAAATTTGCTCATACCCCATTTCTCAACCATGTCGGTGTCAAAATTGTAGATAAATGCCAAACGCTGTAATCTTAAGAAAGATCCGTCTTCTACATACCAAGAGTTCTCTGCAGCACTGGTACTTAGGTTAGATGCACTTTCCCAAATTGGAGCGCCAGCGTTGTTTCCTAACTCCGGTGTCCATGAATTCTTGGCCCTAACTCCTTTGGCAGAACCTTCAAAAGTTCCGAAGAAATCTGTAAACCATTTGGACTGATTCCAAATCTCATTTCCAATAGAAGCATACCAGTACGTTTCAAATTCAAGATTCTTGTAACGTAAGTTGATTGTAGCACCACCAGTATAATCTGGTACAGCACTACCAAGGAATGTTCTGTCGTCAGGAGTAATTGCTCCATCACCATTTACATCCTCATATCTGAAACGTCCAATCCCGGCACCATCCTGAGCAGGAGAACTGTCAACCTCTGCCTGGCTGTTAAAATAACCGGCAACTTTATATCCAAAGAAAGTAGAGATAGACTGCCCTACTGCATTTCTAATTGGGCGGATACCTCTATAAGAACCTCCGTCAAAGAATTCTATACCATCTGCAAGGAAGGTAATTTCATTGGAAAGGAAGGAGTTGTTTAAAGTAAGGGTATAAGATAAATCTTCTGTTATGTTTCCTCTGTTTACAATCTGGAAATCAACACCCTTGTTACTCATACTGGCGATATTTACAGATGGAGCAGAAGCAAAGTTACCTGTTACCCCAGCAAGAGGTACCTGGAACAATAGATCTTCAGTATCTTTTTCCCACCAGTCTAATATGATCTCTAACTTATCGTTAAATAAACCGATATCAAACCCGATATTGGTTGTTGTACTGGTTTCCCACTTTGCATCCGGGTTACCAATTCTACTCTGGGCAAACCCTTCGTTAGCACCACTGTTCTGACCATCTACAGGATAGAAAGTATTTCCTCTGTTAGATGCGAATAAAGAGAACTGGTTATTTGGATCAACGTTGTTAGAGTTACCCATTTGTCCCCAACCACCTCTGATTTTAAAATCGGAGATGATATCCTGGTCTTGCATAAATGGCTCTGCAATAACCCTCCATGCACCTGAAACCGCAGGGAAAGTACCATATCTGTTATTTCCACCAAACCTGGAGGAACCGTCTCTTCTGATTACCCCGGTTACGTAGTATTTTTCATCCCAGTTATAATCCAGTTTACCAAATAAGGAATAGAAGTTAACCCCTTTAAACTGGAAACTGTTTACGTTAGGACTCTGAACCACACTTAAATTCTGGAAATCCAAATCTGTCGAGAAAGGATTGATACCATTACCAGAAACCTGTCTTCCGGCACCAGTATTCAATGCTTCTATACCAGCAAATGCTTTTAATTTATGCTTTCCAAAAAGCTTTTCATAAGTGGCTGTATTAGTAAATGTCCAGGAGAAGTTATAACCACTTCCTTCAGCGAAAGAGTTACTGGCTTCAGGCTCTGAATCACCTAAATATCTAAAGTTATAATTTACAAAGTGGAAGTTACCATAATCCCCACCAAGACTTGTACGCAAGGTTAAACCATCAATTGGTTTAAGTAATAGGTATATATTTCCAAATCCACCAATACTATAAGAAGTATCATCACCCTGGTTACGCTCCAAACGTCTTACCGGGTTACGTGGGTTGTTAAAACCAGCTGCTCTTGTACTTGCATAGCTGCCAAATTCATCAAATACAGGAATAATGGTAGGCATACGATAAGCAGATAGTACTTCAGATTCGTCGTCAGCAACTCCTAGTCCACCGTCTCCACCGGCAAGTCCTAATACTGAACGATACGTCACCTGGAAGTTCTGACCCAATGACAACCATGGGGCAACATCCCATTCCGAGTTGAAACGTGCAGAGTATCTTGTAAAGGACTGAGAGATAACGATACCGTCTTGCTCTTGTCCACTAAATCCGAAATAGAATCTTCCGCGATCTGTACCTCCATTGATACCAACTGTCACCCTGGTTAAAGGAGCAACTCTTGTAATGGCTTTATACCAGTTGGTTCCCGCAAGGTTTGGTCTGATCAGGAATACATTTTCAGGATCGGCATCATATGCTGCTTGTATAGCAGCTAAGTCTACACTTCCTACAACCCCGTTAGCTCCATTGGCATGAAGGTAATCCGGTAGTCTTGGAGTAGGATCTGAGCCATACTGCGGATGCGTATACTGCGGTGTAGTACCAGTGGCTGCCGCATTATTGCGGTAAGCAATATGTGTATACTCTGCCATGTCCTGAGGATTCAACATATCCGGAGAACCAGCTACGTTTGGATCAGTAACACCACTAGATACATTAATATTTATCTGTGTTTTCTTGCTACGTGCACCCTGCTTGGTAGTATATACAACCACCCCGTTCGCAGCTCTTGCACCATATATAGATGCTGCAGCAGCATCTTTCAATACTGTAGTAGTGGCAATATCATCAGGATTAAGGAATTCTGTAGATCCTACAGGAACCCCATCCACTACATATAAAGGAGCATTACCTCCAAAGGCTCCAAATCCACGAACACGAATCTGACTCGTAGTACCTGGCTGACCATTTGTAAGTACGGTAACACCGGCAACCCTACCTTGTAATTGCTGTTCTACGTTACCAGACGGGATCGCGGCCAGTTCCTCAGCTTTCACTATGGAAACGGCGGCAGTGGTCTCACGTTTTGTTTCCGTGGTATACCCTGTTACAATCACCTCGTCTAGTTCTAGACCTTCCTGGAGGGTTACGTTAATAACACTTTCTCCTCCAACTGTTCTTTCCGTCGGCGTGTACCCTGTGTAAGAGAATACCAGTACATCACCAGGATTGGCATTGATAGAATAATTTCCATCAAAATCTGCAGCTACCCCAGTTGTGGTTCCTTTTACCACAACATTGGCTCCTGGAAGCGGTACTCCACCATTATCTGTAATTGTACCGGTAATGGTAGCCTGGAATGCCTCCACTGTTTTGATTTTCTCCCAACTTGTCGTTCCTGCTGCCATCGCATAAGAACCTACAAGACAAAGAAGCATAGAAAAAACCTTGGTGAGACTGGCAATTTGCTTTCTCGAGCAAGGTTTTAACGATTGAGAATCACTTTTTTGAATCATAATCATTTGTTGTTTAGTTAGTTTTAAGTAATTGAGTTTCATAGGGTTAATTAAAAAAGCCCGCAAACGTTTGCGTGCAAATGTTAAAAAAACCTATAAATTTTTGATAATATTAGTAAAATAATATGGAATCAATTAAGATTTCAAATAGTTTTTTTGTTAAATATTTTGGCTCGGGTATTCTTATTTTACTAGGCACGCACTAATTCTTATGCAACTTCTATTATAAAGTATAAGGTGCTTTTCTAGCGGTGCTAATATCTTAAAAAATACCCAACGGAATCCCAGCTTGAAAAAAATTTACGAAATAAAAAAAAATACGACGACAAAATAGCAATATGATAAAATTATACCCAATAAATTATTGATCTTGTAAATAATAATGTGATAGATTGGTAATTTAGTTGCAGATTACGCCAATTAAGTGAGATTTTACCTCCTTATAGTATCTTAAGAGTCTTCCTAAAATTAATGACATTTAAAAGTTGTAGTTTTTTCTAATTCAATTTTATAAATTGTACAGCATAACTAAACTCATACTATGCAAATAAAAGAATCTTCAACCGTCTATGATGCTATTATAGTTGGCTCCGGAGCTGGCGGAGGGATGTCTACAAAAATCCTCGCAGATGCCGGACTCAAAGTGGCGGTCGTAGAGGCAGGTCCGTATTTTGACCCTGCCGACCCTAAACAGCAAACACAATTAAAATGGCCTTACGAATCCCCCAGGAGAGGTGCCGGGACCACAAGGGTATTTGGAGAATGGGACATGGCCTATGGTGGTTGGGAAATAGATGGGCAGCCTTATACCCACAAAGATGGTACAAAGTTCGATTGGTACCGGTCGCAAATGCTGGGGGGGCGAACCAACCACTGGGGAAGAATATCACTGAGATTTGGACCTAAAGACTTTAAGCATAAAGATGTTGATGGCCTGGGAGATAATTGGCCCATAAGTTATGATGATGTTAAGCCTTATTACGACAAGCTCGATAAATTAATTGGCGTTTTTGGAACTAACGAAGGCTTGCCCAATGATCCTGACGGCTTCTTCCTTCCACCTCCAAAACCAAGACTACACGAACTGTATTATATAAAGGGAGCAAGAAAATCTAAAATGCCGGTGATCCCGGGCAGATTATCTATGCTGACCAAAAAGATTAACGAGGATAGAGGGGTTTGTTTCTATTGCGGCCAGTGCGGAAGGTCTTGCCAGGTATATGCAGACTTCTCAGCCGGATCCTGCCTAATCTTTCCGGCACAGAAAAACGGCGGCCAGATAGACCTATATGTGAATTCGATGGTTAGAGAAGTAACCACCAATGACGAAGGGAAAGCTACTGGCGTCTCTTATATTAATAAGGAAGACAGAAAAGAATACCAACTAAAGGGCAAAGTAGTGATATTGGCAGCATCTGCCTGCAGCTCGGCGCGCATCCTTTTAAACTCTAAAAGCCCTCAACATCCAAACGGGTTGGGTAACAGTAGTGATGTTGTTGGTAGATACCTTCATGATTCTACGGGTGCCAGCCGTGCCGGATTTATCCCGGATCTGATGAACAGAAAAGTTTCTTATAATGAAGATGGTGTTGGAGGCATGCATGTATATACCCCATGGTGGTTAGATAATAAGGACCTGGATTTTCCAAGAGGATACCATATTGAGGTCTGGGGCGGTATGGGAATGCCCAATTACGGTTTTGGGTTTAACCCCAATGATTTCAATAAATTTTTCGGTCTGCCCACAGGTGGCTATGGCGCAGGACTGAAAGAAGACGTGAAGAAATATTATGGATCTGTCATCGGCTTTGGTGGTCGGGGTGAATCTATTGCCCAGAAAGACAATTACTGCGAAATAGATCCGACAGTGGTAGATGAATTTGGTATCCCTGTTCTTCGTTTCCATTATAAATGGACAGATTATGAACGCTTGCAAGCGAAACATATGCAGGAAACCTTTGAAGAACTTATTCACAATATGGGGGGAGAAGTATTGGGCGATACCCCAACCAAAGAACAAGATTACGGGCTTCATAACCCGGGGAATATTATCCACGAAGTGGGTACTACAAGAATGGGGGATAATCCTAAAACTTCGGTCACCAATAAATATCAGCAATTGCACGATTGCGACAATGTATTTATTACCGATGCCGGGCCATTTACCTCCCAGGCAGATAAGAATTGTACCTGGACCATCCTTGCACTTTCATGGAGAGCATCGGAATACATAGTAGAACAACTGAAACAACAAAATATATAGCAGATGGACAGAAGAAATAGTATAAAATCCATTATCCTTGGTTCAGTAGCTGGTGGTTTAGCCGTTCACGGCTGCAAACCCGGACCGGAAGTTACAGAAGGTGCCGCCGCGGCCGGTGCCGATGAGCACTATTTCGGGAGAACCCCCGAAGAATTAGAGCTTATCGCAGAACTGGAAGCAGAACAATTTTTTAATGAGCACGAAATGGAAACGATCACCGTATTGTGCAACCTCATTTTACCACCGGATGATAAAGGCGGTATTGTAGAAGCCGGAGTACCAGAGTTTATAGAATTTATAGCTAAAGACATGCCTCATTTGCAGACCACATTCCGTGGTGGACTAATGTGGTTAGATCATAAGAGCAATACAGATTTTGGCACGGAGTTTAAGGTGACGCCCGAGGATCAACAAAAGCAAATTCTTGACACTATTGCTTTCTATGACCCTGAAACGCCAATGAGTGAACAGCCACTTGAGATACAGTTTTTTGCGTTGATGAGGAATCATACCGTTAGCGGGTATTATACTTCTAAAATTGGGATAGAAGATCTGGGATATAAAGGAAATATGCCTAATGTTTGGGACGGAGTACCCCAGGATGTTTTAGATCAGCATGGCTTGGCTTACGATGAAGATTGGATTGCCAAATGCGTGGATCAAAGCAAAAGAGGCATAATCGCCGAGTGGGATGATGAGGGCAATTTATTGACATAATTGTATCATCTTTTTAATAAAAAAAAACACATTATGAAACTAAAATTGACATTGCTGACCTTGTCGGTCATTTTTGCATTTTCATCAACAGTATTAAATGCTCAGGAAGTAGGATTGCAGTTATACAGTCTTCGGAATCAATTTAAAACAGATGTTACCGGCACCTTAGACATCATTGAATCTTGGGGCATTACCAAGCTTGAGGGCGGAGGTACCTACGGAATGAGTATGGAGGATTTTAAAAAAGAAATCGCCGACAGGAAATTAGAAGTGGTTAGTGTTGGCGCTGGTTTTGGTGACCTGGAGAAAAATGTAGACAAAGTTATTGCCAATGGAAAGGCATTTGGTGCTAAATATGTCATGTGCGCCTGGATCCCCCACGATGGAGATAATTTTACAATTGAAGATACCGAGAAAGCCATTGCAGTTTTTAATAGTGCCGGAAAAAAAATTAAAGCTGCCGGAATGACCCTTGCTTATCATGCTCATGGTTATGAATTCAGACCCTATAATAACGGAACTCTATTTGATTTGATGGCACAGAAGGCAACAGATTTTGCTTTTGAAATGGATGTTTACTGGGTACATCATGGAGGCGCCGATCCCCTGGGGTTACTGAATAAGTACCCTGAGAAGTTTGTGCTCTTGCATCTTAAGGATATGGAGAAAGGGGTAAAAGGTAATGATACCGGGCACGAAGATGTGGAGACCAATGTAGTGCTGGGAACCGGGCAGGTAAATATTGCAGGAGTGGTAAAAAGGGCAAAAGAATTAGGAATAGAATACATGTTTATAGAGGATGAATGCTCCAGGGTTGTAGAACAAGTTCCCCAGAGTCTTGAATTTCTCAAAAGCCTGAACTAGTAATGCCAATGAAGGGGGTACTGAGTGCAGTTTTTATTCTATTAATTACCTCTTTTCAGCTGGGATGTGAGGAAGATACAGAACTACCAGAGCAAAACCTACCCAATATCATATGGCTGGTGGCGGAAGATCAGTCTCCGGATTTTTTCCCAATGTATGGCGACAGCACCATTTCCCTGCCAAATCTGGAAGCCCTGGCAAATGAAGGGGTGATTTTTAATAATGCCTATTCTCCCGTTCCTGTATGCGCACCGGCAAGGAGTGCATTAATTACCGGGATGTATCCTACCACCTTAGGTACGCACAATATGCGCACCTACAATGCATACAGAACAGACAACCAGCCAGAGTTGGGAATTCCCAGCTATTCACCTGTGGTGCCTCAAGGCGTGAAAATGTTTACCGAATACTTAAGGCGTAGCGGTTACTACTGTACAAATAATCCTAAGGAAGACTATAATTTTAAGAAAACCGAGGTAGCCTGGGACGATAGCAGTAAAGATGCGCACTGGAGAAACCGGCCAAAAAACACCCCTTTCTTTTCAGTTTTCAATTTTAGTGTTTGTCATGAATCACAGATATGGCAAAGAGGAGAGGATGAACTTTTGGTTTCCCCGGATGCTGTCAATGTACCGGCATACTTTCCCGATACCAAGGAGGTCAGGCACGATATTGCCGTGAACTACAGCAACCTTATTCGGTTAGATAATCAAATTGGTGAGATTATTAAACAACTTAGGGAGGATGAACTTTATGACAACAGTATCATCTTCTTTTACGGGGATCATGGCGGGCCATTTCCAAGACATAAACGGGCATTATACGAGACCGGGGTAAAAGTGCCCCTGCTTATTAAATTTAAGGAGAACCAAAAGGAATACAATAGTGATAACAGATTTATAAGCTTTGTAGATTTTGCCCCTACCGTCCTGTCCATGGCTGGGATTGAACCCCCAAAAGTTATGCAGGGGAGGGCACATTTTGGTGATTACGCCAATGCAGGAAACTCTGATTATTTATTCTTCAGTTCCGATCGTTTTGATGGCATGGTAGACAGGATAAGGGCAGTGAGATATCAGCGCTACAAATACATTAAAAATTTTAATCCGGATATCAGCAATGCACTACCAGTGGCTTATCGGGAGCAAATGCCAATGATGCAGCAATTAAACCAACTTTGGGAAAATGAAGAACTGGATTCCATACAGTCGCTTTGGTTCAGAACTCCTAAGCCCGAAGAGGAATTATATGATCTTGAAGCAGATCCTTTTGAATTTGTAAATCTCGTGGGAAAAGAAGAACTGCAGGATACGCTTCTTCTATTGAGAAATGTTTTAAATGAATGGATTACTAACACCAATGATCTGGGCAGGCACCCGGAAAATGAATTGCTCTCCAATTGGTTGCCGGAAGGGAAACCACAACGTTTGCCTTCCCTTGAATTAGAGGATAAGGAGGGGAAAATTAATCTTTTCTGCAAGCAATCTGACGCCACCATTGTCTGGAAACAGCCTCAGGATAGTACCTGGCTAATATTTGATGCTCCAATTTCCAATCAAAAATCATTTTCAGCAAAAGCAGTCCGAATAGGATTTAAGGATAGCGAACTGTTGGAGTATACCGTAGACTGATCCGTCTCTAGTTGATCCGTTTAAATTGCAACAACCTTACCTCTATAGCTTTTTCTCCTGTAAGTTCCTGGGCAGTAAGCCGTAATGCACCCGGACCTTCCTGAAGTTGGATAGTGCCCATACTGACCGATTTAAAGTCTTTTACATAAGATTCTATTCGCGGAACCCTGTCGTTCTCCCTACCAGTTTCCGGCGGATCATGGGCTTGTGTTATTTCTTTTGAAATCTTACTGTTTTTAAAGCTCAGTTGCATCCTGACCCCCTTATTTTCTGATGCACAGGTGTAATACAAATCGACTTCAAATTCACCTGCTGCCAAAACATCGATATCCCAACTAATGAAATCATCAACACTGGTCCAATTTGTAAAATAAGAATCGTTCGGATATTTATTACTTCGTTGAATGTTTCCATGTGCTTTCCCGTCCCGGGCCGGTAGCTGTGTCCACTTAAAATCAGGATGTCCAAGAGGAAAGCTTCTCTTTTTATCTTTGGCAGAATATGCATCCACTTCAGATAACCAACGCTGTTTGGCAGTAACAAGGGTATCCCTGATATGCGGCAACTTTTCAGAAAGGTCGTTCAATTGGGCTCTGTCAGCCGAAATGTCGTACAAGCGGTTATCATTATCCAATCGGTATTTCTGACTCCTGACACTTGTTTTACCATTCCAATGATTAAACACAAAGCGGTCTGTCCATTCCACATTTTCATCTAAAAGCAGCGGTTTTAAACTTACACCGTCTATAGGTTTATTGAGGGTTGGGGATATACCTGTTAAAGACACTAAAGTGGGTAACAGATCAATACCACTGGCAATCTCCTGAATTTGCCTTGCTGCCGGTAATTTGTTTTTCCATTTAATGAAAAATGGTGTTCTTACTCCTCCTTCGTCTACCACGCCTTTCCTGCCCCGCATACCGCTATTCCATCGCCAACTGTTTGGACCATTGTCTGAAAGGAAGATAATTATGGTATTCTCCTCGAGTTGTAAATTTTTGAGATGATCGGTGATGCGGCCAACATTGTAATCTATGTTTTCTACCATAGCCAGGGCGGCTTTGGTAAAATCAGGAAGTTCCAGGGTACTGTCTCTGTGTTTCATTGTAAGTTCCCGATCCTGGAACTTTGTCCAATACTTTTCCGGAACTTGCATAGGGCTATGAGGTGTATTATAAGGCAGATACAGGAAAAATGGCTGGTTTTGATTATCAGATATAAATTGTAGTCCCTTATCCGTAAGGTCGTCTACGATAAACCCTTTTCCCTGCACAATTTCTCCATTGTGTTCCAACATAGGGTCGAAATAATTGCCCCAGTGGCCAGATGCAAAACCGTAAAAATCATCAAATCCCCTGGCGTTTGGATGATATGGAGCTTGCATTCCACTATGCCATTTGCCATATGCCGCTGTACGGTATCCCGCCTCTTTAAAGATATCGGCAATGGTGGTTTCACCAAGATTAAATCTTTCACCTCCTGCGGAGGTAGAGTAAACCCCCATTCTACTAAAATGACGGCCGGTTAGCAGTTCGGCCCTGGTAGGAGAACATACTGGTTGCACATAAAAATTAGTAAAGGAAACACCATTTTTAGCTATGTCATCTATATTGGGAGTGCTCAGATTGGTATTGCCATTATAACTGAGATCTCCCCAGCCCTGGTCATCTGCAAGAATAAGGACGATGTTTGGCCGTACTGGAATGGTAGTATTTTCATGTTCGGTACTGTTTTTACAACCAACATCCCCAAGTAGCAAAATGGAAATCCAAAATGTTCTAAATAGAATCTTCAAAATAATAGATGTATAAATAAGATCACCTCAAAAATTTTTATAATTCAAGCTAATTGCTAATTGCTAATTGTTCATTGTTTTACAGCTAGTCCCACCATAGAATCTGCCGTCCCATAGTAGAGGAACCATTTGGATTTATAGTATACAAGCCCTTCTATAAAAGTGGTGCCTGCCTTGTACTGACCACTAATTTCATGCGGCAGGCTGGGGCAGATAAAAGGGGTCTCGAGTCGCGCCAATAGCCTGGAAGGGTTGCTCTTATCAAAAAGAGCCTGCCCCCCACAATAGGTGCCTTCCGGGAATTTATCACTGGCGCCTTCCCCGCTAAGGTTTTTACCATTGTAAAATAATAAAATTCCATTTTCTGTGTAGAGTGCTGGTGGCCCGGGTTCTACCAGGTGGCTGTCAAAATCGTTTAGTGTCGGATCAAAAACATGTAGAAGTTCTCCGTCATCATTTAGTAAAGGATCCCAATTTATTCCGTCAGTAGAACTTGCCAGATTAACAAAAAGTTCTCCCCAGTACATCCAGTATTTTCCATCGATCTTTTTGGCAATCAATCTGCCATCAACAAGTTCTGTGATCACCGAGCCAGATTTACTCCAGATATTCAGGAATTTTCCTCCAACACTATTTTTAAAAACGGGACCGTGTTTTTTCCATTTTTTCAGATCTGCTGAACTGGCAACAGAAAGGCGGGCTGTTTTCTTATTCCAGCTGGTGTACATCATCAGATATTCGCCTTCTGTTGTTTCCACTACTCTCGGGTCTTCCACTCCTCCGGGGTGGTCCCATTGCTGAAATTCGTCCAATTCCGGAAACAATACCGGCTCCGGATACTTAGTAAAATTAATTCCATCTGTACTGTAGGCAAGACCAATTCTAGAGGTTCTGCCACCCAAAATGGCTTCAGGGTTATCCTCGGCCCTGAACAGCATAAATACGGAATCATTTCGTACAATTGCCCCCGGGTTAAAAACATCTGCTTTCTGCCACTGCTGAGGTTGTTTGCTTATTGGATCCATAAAAACAAAACTGGAATCCGCGGTCATTATCGGATTTTTAGCGGTCTTTTCAAACCCCAGCATCCAGCTGGTTTCTTCATTTGTTTTCTCCTCGGACTTCTGGGCTGCTTCTTTACATGAATAGGTAAAAGAGATAAGAAGCAGCAGCAATAGGATTTTAGAATTCATGTGGTATATGTTTGCGATTAGTGTTGAATTAATAAAGGTAGTTCATAAAGATCATCAAAATAAGGAACAATTGCCATTAAAGTAAAAACAAGCTTCCTCAAAGTCATATTAAATCCGATTTCAAAGCAACAAAAATTGCTGTATCTTTTGGGTCTCTTAATGCAACTTTAAAATGATTTCGGATAAGATTTCCAAAGTACCTTTTAAGATCATCTTATGTATTCTTCTGGTTGCTATGAGCTGCAAACAACAGCACAAGCCCACGCAATTAGACACCCACATTGAAGATCAGAATATTGCTTTGGATAGCGTAACTGAAATTAGAGAAACAGCTACCAAAACATTGCGGAGTTTTGATGGTTTAGCCGATACCACTTTTGTCAGACTAGCAGATTTCAGTGAAGATTTTGTGTATGATCTCCGATATGCTACAGAGAATAATTTTCTGAAATCAAAAGTGTATGAATGCCCGGAATGTTACACTAGGGTAAAAACAGCAAAGGCCTTGCTTGCCGCCAATAAGGATATGATGGAACAGGGATATAAAATTAAATTTTTCGATTGTTACAGGCCCAATTCAGTGCAGTACAAGATGTGGAAAATAGTGCCCAACCCCCAGTATGTAGCCAATCCGGTTAAAGGTTCTATTCATAACAAGGGGGGTGCGGTTGATATTACCCTTGTGACATTGGAAGGAGATGAATTGGACATGGGAACCGACTTTGATTTTTTCGGGAAACGGGCGTATCATGACAATACAGATTTGCCTAAGGAGATACTGGCTAACCGGAAAATACTAAAAGAAACCATGGAAAAATACGGTTTCTGGTCGATAAGAACAGAATGGTGGCATTACAATTTATCTGCTGCAACTAATGATCAAGTGGCAGATTTTAAATGGGACTGCAAATAGTCAATATTGCAATTATGAAAATAAAAAGAAGCCTGTACCTGGGAATGTTTATGTTAAGTTTTCAGCTTATGGCACAGGACACTATTATCTCCTTGTGGCCTGCTGACAATATTCCCAATAGAATACCTTCTTCGGAACAGGAGGTGGTTGAAAAAGGAGATATTGTAAGAATCAGTAAAGTTCAGGAACCCACTTTGGAAGTTTACCTGCCCTCAAAAGCTAATGCCACTGGTGATGCGGTACTGATATTTCCCGGTGGGGGTTACCATATCCTGGCCTATGACTGGGAAGGCACCGATATTGCCAAGTTTCTGAATTCTAAGGGAATCGCAGGGATTGTAGTTAAATATCGCTTACCTACCTCAGATGCAATTAAAGAAAAACACAAGGTGCCATTAATAGACGCTCAACGGGCAATAAGATTGGTCAGAGCCAATGCTGCTGCCTGGAATATAACAGAAAGAAATATCGGTATTATGGGATTTTCAGCGGGGGGTCATTTGGCTTCCACCCTGGGCACCCATTTTCAGGAAGAAGTTTATGCCAGACAGGATATGGCAGACGAGCTGAGCGCCAGACCAGATTTTATGGTTTTGGTATATCCGGTAATATCTTTTAGTGAGGCGGCAACACATTCTGGTTCAAGAAAAGCCCTTATTGGTGAAGCTCCGGTGGCAGAACTCGTAAACCATTATTCAAATGAATTACAGGTTACAGAAAATACCCCTCCTACTTTATTGATTCACGCAGCTGATGATACAGCTGTGGTACCGCAGAATAAGATCCTTTTTTTCCAGGCTTTGAGAAAGAAGAAAGTACCGGCAGCGCTCCATATATATCCCAAAGGTGGCCATGGCTTTTCCCTTGCCCCTAAAGACACTTACTTAAGGGGATGGACAGACCGACTAATAGAATGGTTGGAAAATCTTGAGTAACGCCCTTATTTAAATTGGTCCGGGTGTGGATGCTCCCATGGTGCCCTGTACGCCCGTTGCAATTTTGCTGTGACTTCGGGGTCATTCAATACTATTCTTTTTGCCGGATCATAGACCAGTGGCCTCCCGGCATCCATTGATAAATTAGCGAGAATACAGCTAGAAGAGGAAATATGCCCCTCCTCAATATCTGCTACGGGTCTGCTGCCTTTGTCTATTGCGGCAAGAAAGTCTAGCATATGAAGTCTTGTTGCAGGAGCAGCATTTAATTCATTGTCCTTTTCTATCAGGTCTTCCGGGTATTTTTCTTTCTCATAAACAACATCCATATGAATAGGTGCTCCATCGCCATGCGGAACAAAATCGTATTGCATGGTACTTCCCGAAAGGGTGCCTTTTTCACCGAATAGTTTAAAGGACCAGGGATATTCCGGATCTGCCGGAGTGCCCCAACTGCGATGTTGCCATACACAATTTAGTCCGTCATACTCAAACACAGCACTCTGAGTATCAGCTATATTAGATTTACCATCTTTTTGAACATAAATACCTCCCTGAGAAGTTATTCTTTTGGGCCAGCCCAATTGTAGCATCCATCTTACCGTGTCGAACATATGCACGCACATGTCTCCCATTATTCCATTGCCATATTCCATAAAAGTACGCCACCATCTTCTATGGGGCAGACCGTCATAAGGCCTTAAAGGCGCGGGTCCTGTCCACATCTCATAATCCAGGAAGTCCGGAACCTCTTGCAAGTCAGGATTTCCATTGGCTCGCATATGGAAGTAGCAACACATTTCTACATGAGAAACTTTGCCTAATAAACCGGCATCCACAATGTTCTTTTTAGCATGAATAAGGTGTGGTGTGCTTTTTCTTTGTGTGCCTACCTGTACCGTCTTATTGTAATGTCTTGCAGCGGCTACCATAGCTTCACCTTCCATAACATCAACACTTATAGGTTTTTGCACATAGACATGAGCCCCAGACTTCAGTGCTTCAATGCACTGTAAGGCATGCCAGTGATCTGGAGTTCCTATTAAAACTATTTCCAGCCCGCTTTCGGCCAGCATTTTTCTATAGTCCGAATATAATTTCGGCTTTTTACCAGATTTTTGTCTTTGGGAAACCAGGGTGGCAGCCTCGTTTAGAAAACGACTGTCTACATCGCAGAGGGAAATCACTTCCACATTGGCTACCTGAATTAATTTGAACAGATCACTTGTACCATACCAGCCAGTGCCTATAAGTCCAACTCTCCAGGGTTTTTCACGGTTCATTATTTCAAAACCATACATTCCAAATGAAGAAAGCACGGCTGCAGCAGTGGCGCCCTTTAAAAAGTGTCTTCTATTGATGTTAATATTTTTGGATCCCATAATTATAAAGATGTTTAGTTGGTTTAAATACCCTTCTAATATAACGATTAATTCTTTTCATCAACACTTGTTACACAGCAGTACCTTAAGGTTATTATCAAGATCGGTAATAAAGAAAAGATAAGTATTTCCGCCGTCTTTTATCTTGAATTTTTTTCGAATTTCGGCAACAATCACCGGGAAATTACGCACACTTACATTTGCTTTATCAAGTTTCAGGGATGTAATCTCCTTTCTGTTATACCGGAATGCCTTAAGTATATTGAATCGTCTGCCGGGAAAGTTTATTAGATGGTCAGAAGTGTATAGATGCGTATGCTCATGTAGTTTTTTGAGAGAAAATTGATTGCCAATCAGTTTAAAGGCACCAGATTTCATGATAGCTGCGTTAGGCTCGTAGAGAAATGCTAATGGGGCCGATAAATGTAATGCGGCACTTTTTTCCAGCCCCAATTCAAAATTGAAAATATGACGGTCATTTTTCTGGAAATTTATGGTTTTGATGGTAATTGCTCCTGAATATCCGTTCTGAAGCACCCATAGTAATTCCTTTACCTCGTTATTTACTGCAACGATATGAATCTCCATTACGTGCTGCAAAGCAGATAGTCCGGAGGAAATATCGAGTAGGGGAGAGGTCTTGAGTAATATGTTATTAGTTTTTGACAAGATCAGTGGCAAATGCGCGGGCACGTCCGGATGGCAATCCGAAAGTCTGAAAACTTTATTTTGGGATGTGTCGCGTCTTGATGGGTCTATATAAATCCAATCAAATTCCTGCTCGTTTGATTCAAGAAATGTGATTCCATCGGCATGATAAGATTTGATATTCTTTACCCCTAATTTATCAAAATTATAAGCCGCTATTTCTGATAATTCCCGGTCAATTTCCGTGTGCCATACCTCCTTAATATTTTTACTAAAGAAAGTACTGTCTACTCCAAATCCGCCACTGAGATCCAGTAGCGATTTACCACTGACAATTTCCGCTTTATACGCAGCTGTAATTTCTGAAGAACATTGTTCAATATTGGTCTTTTTAGGGTAGTATACCCCCGGGGTATTGAACCAGAGGGGAAGTTTAAACTGGCATTTTTTCCGGGAGGCGATCTGCTGTGCAAGTTCTTTGGGTTCTATACCTTCAAAAGGGCTCTTTTTTAGCAATACTGACATGATGTCAGTATTAATATTTTCATTTATAAAACTTTGTACACCAGTATTTAACAGTTTTTTATTCAAAGTTAAACTATAAGTTATATGTCAACCGTTTAACAATACTGTTTTCAGCCAGAAATTCCTTTAAAATCACTTTTATAGCAGTATATCCGGGTACTGCAACGATCATTCCGACAACTCCAAACAGCAGACCTGCAATAATAATAATAAGGAATATTTCGAGCGGGTGAGATTTTACACTATTCGAAAAAATGATAGGTTGAGAAGCAAAATTATCTACCAGTTGCCCCACGACTAAACCAATTAAAACATAGCCGGTTTTTGGTAAAATTACGGTACTGAAATCCATTCCAATATTGCTGCTCATCGTCAAAAATATCATAAGGACCCCCCCTATTATCGGACCCACATAAGGGATGATATTAAAGAGCGCACAGAGGAAGGCAATTACTACTGCATTTTCAATACCAACAATTAATAAAACAATGGTATAAATAACAAAGAGAACAAAGATCTGCAGCAACAGCCCAACAAAATATCTGGATAGTAAACCGTTTATTTTATCTATTGATTTAACCATATTGGTTTCCTTGTTTTGCGGAATAAAAGTTAGTAGTCCCCTTTGGAATAGCTTACTATCTTTTAGGAAAAAGAACGATATAAACAGCACAGAAAAAAGCCCAATACTAAAAGAGCTTAGGATGTCCACAAATGAGTTGAGGATATTTGGAATGAAACCTAAGTTTAGTCCTTCAAAAACATTTTTTTCGAAATCAGCATCTTTTATTATTTCATTGACCGCTTCTGGTGACGCTCCAAAGTAAAGTGTAATTTGTTGGTATAGGGTGTTCAGGTTGTTTTGCAACTCATCAATATTAAGTAAGGAAAGGTTCTTGCCTTGCTCGGTTATCAAAGGCACAAACAGTGCTATTATCCCCACCAGCACCCCAACCATAATCAGCATAGTAACTATTACTCCCAACAAGTTGGGGAATTTTAGCTTTCTCCTGAGGAAAAGTACTATTGGCCTGCCAATTAGAGCAACTACTACTGCAATTGCTAAATAAGCGAGTACAGACCTGATGGCGTATAGAAAATAGATCAGCAGAACCACACCAACTATAATACCTACGGCCCTTAAGATACCTTGTGATATAATTTTTGGAGTCATCATCTAGTTTTTAAATGCATACTGAATAATATTAGCACCCATCTGAAGTGCTTTTTGGCGAACCTCTTCAGGATCGTTATGTACTTCGGAATCTTCCCAGCCATCACCCAAATCGCTCTCAAATGTAAAAAGCAAAAGCAACCTGTTTTCATGCACTATACCAAAGGCCTGGGGTCTTTTGCCATCGTGCTCGTGTATCTTGGGTAAACCTTCAGGGAATTTATATTCCTGCGCAAAAATGGGATGATCAGCTCCCAATTCTGTAAGCTCTTTATCTGGAAAAACCTTTAATATTTCTTTTCTAAAATAGGGCTCCATTCCGTAATTGTCATCTACATGTAAAAATCCGCCAGACATTAAATAAGTTCTAAGATTATCGGCTTCTTCCTGACTAAAGAAGATATTTCCATGCCCTGTCATATGCAAAAATGGGTAGTCAAAAATAATGCTGCTACCCACTTCAACCGTCTGCGGTTTTGGACTGATATCCGTGTTGATATTCTGGTTGCAAAAGGAAATCAGATTGGGCAGGGCAGTAGGATTGGAATACCAATCACCACCACCGTTGTACTTAAGTATGGCTATTTCCTGAGCTATTGCTGGAAGCGTAAAAATTAATAAGATAAATGTGGTAAGTAGCTTCATGAATATTCGACCTATTATGTAATTCCAAATGTAATAATAATCGAATTGAAAATGATCTTTATGATATCTCTGAGAGCAGATAAATAAAGTTGTGAAAAAATTATATTTTTTTTGTTGTTAGTTATTCCGCATTTTTTCATCGAGAATCCGAAAAAGTGCGGAATTTTTTTATTGCTTTTATTTTCAATTAGATTGTGTTGATGAGGTTTACGGTGTTACAAGCCACAATTGCAGCCGTTTCGGTGCGTAACCTGGCCTCTCCTAATGAAACCGGCAGGAACCCCTTCTCGTAGGCCTTTTGAATTTCGTCATCAGAAAAATCACCTTCAGGACCAATTAAGATGGTGATGTCTTTATCTGCAGCCACCCTACGCTTTAATTCTACTTTTTCATCATCCTGGCAATGTGCAATAAACTTTAAACCCTTGTGCTCCTTTTCAATAAACTCTTTATAAGAAATTACCGGATTTAGTTTTGGCATAAATGCTCTGAGAGATTGTTTCATTGCAGATTGGATTATGCGTTCCATTCTTTCCCGTTTTACAATCTTTCTCTCCGAATGATCACATATTATTGGGGTGATCTCATTTACCCCAATTTCTGTAACTTTTTCCAGAAACCATTCAAAACGATCGTTCATTTTTGTCGGGGCAACTGCCATATGCAACCAATGCATTTTTTGATGTTTTTTCTTCGTAAGCACTATCTCTGCCTTGCATTGTTTGGGGTCAGCAGTCAATATCTTCGCGGTAAATAAATACCCTTTCCCATTGGTAATATGCAATTCGTCTCCTTCTCCCTTTCTTAAAACTTTTACTATGTGTTTGCTTTCTTCAGCACTAAATGCGAACTGGTTAACACTTCTGTCTAGCTTAGGATTATAAAAGAGTTGCATTGTTTTTGTATTATTTGATTAATTCTATATTTATTTTTCTTTTCACCTGCTATAATTACAATTAAGGTTTATCCCAACCTCAGTTGAATAGGGTTTTATCTATTATCAGGCGATTACGTACCTTGCTTTAGCTGTGGTGTCACTGGCTGCAAAATTGCCTTTCAGAAATTTCAGGTAGCCTACTATCCCAATCATAGCGGCATTGTCTGTACAATATTCAAATTTTGGGATATAGGTGGTCCATCCTTCTTTGGTTTCGGCACTTTGCAATGCTTCCCTGATTCCTGAATTGGCAGAAACGCCGCCTCCAATTGCTATTCTCCTTACCCCGGTTTGCTTAACGGCCTTTTTTATTTTTCGCATCAGGATCTTAACGATAGTAGATTGAATAGATGCACATATATCCTCCAGATTTTCTTCTATGAATTTAGGGTTGTCTGCGGTTTCCTTTTCAATAAAATATTTGATACTTGTTTTTAGACCACTGAAACTAAAATTTAGCCCGGCAACATTTGGGATAGGGAAGGGGAATTTATCCGGCTGCCCGTTTTTGGCATGTTTGTCTATTAAGGGGCCTCCAGGATATGGAAGTCCCAGCAGCTTTGCACTTTTATCAAATGCCTCCCCAATGGCATCGTCCAGAGTTTCTCCCAAAATTTCCATCTCAAAATAGTCTTTAACCAATACTATCTGAGTATGCCCTCCACTGATGGTACAGGCAAGGAACGGGAATTCTGGAATTTTACTTTCCTGATCTTCTATAAAATGAGCCAGAATATGCGCTTGCATATGATTTACTTCGATAAGAGGAATATTTAACCCCAGTGAGAGCGATTTGGCAAATGATGTACCTACCAATAAGGAACCTAAAAGTCCGGGTCCGCGGGTAAATGCTATGGCGGATACTAGTTTTTTGTCGATATTTGCTTTGGCTAAGGCTTGGTGCACTACAGGAACAATATTTTGCTGATGGGCTCTGGAGGCCAGTTCCGGTACAACACCTCCATATTCCTCATGAATTTTCTGCGTAGCTACCACGTTGCTGAGCTTTTTGTTATTGCACATTACAGCGGCAGATGTATCATCACAAGAAGATTCTATGGCCAGAATATAAATTTTTTGATTTTTCACCTTGTTTTGGAACAAAAATTGGTTGTACAAAGGTAAAACATAAAGCCCTATCAAAAAACTGAGAAAAATACTGGTTAGAACGCTGTTGATCCTACTGCTCATCTGTGTTTTGGGGACCATTATTTTGTCATTACCTGCTGTTCAGACGAGATTCGCCAAATACGCCACCACTTCTATCAATGAAGAGTTTGGTACCGATATTAATATAGATCGGCTAAGAGTTTCGCTCATCTCCTGGGATACTTCATTAAGGGGGATTTATATAGAAGATCACCACAGGGACACCCTGTTCTATATTGACGAATTAACCACTTCCATACTCAGTATGCGACATCTTATTGAAGGGAGCCTTGAATTTGGGGATATAGAGATAGAGCGGCTTAATTTTAAGCTTAAGACCTATGCTGATGAGAACGATACTAATTTGGGCTACTTCATTGATAAATTGGATGATGGAAAACCACGGGAACCAGGCACTCCTCCCTTCTATTTCAGTTCCGCTGATGTAGAGATTACAGACAGCAGATTCAGGCTTATCGATGAAAACAAGGAGAATATAGAGGCACTTAATTTTAAAAATCTGGAAATTGATGTCAGTGATTTTGAGATTATAGGGCCGGAGGTTATTGCTATGGTCAATTCACTCTCTCTAAATAGTAAAAGGGGAATACGCTTAGATAAACTGGCTACCTCATTTAAGTATACAAAGCAGCAAATGCGCTTTGATTCACTAAATATAAAAACTCCGCAATCTCATTTAAAGGGGAATTTGGTATTTGATTATAACCGGGAAGATTTTCAGAATTTCTTGAATAAGGTAAATTTAACAGCTTCATTTACAGAGTCAACAGTAGCTTTTGATGAGGTAAATATGCTATACGACCAGTTTGGGAAGGAAAAGGAAGCCACTTTTTCTTCAAGCATGAAAGGGGTACTTAACGACCTTACCGTTGAGCAGTTGTTCCTGCAATCTGACAATACGGGAATCAGAGGGGATTTTAATTTCAAGAATTTATTCAGCAAAGGAGAACCTTTTAGCCTGGACGCTGATATTAAAAATATTACCACCAGTTATTATCAGCTAAGGGCATTGCTTCCGAATATTCTTGGTACACTACCTTCATCTTCCCAAAAGTTAGGGCAGTTTACCATACGGGGAGACGCTTTTATTACGGAAACCTCCATAGATGCCAGGATAAATTTAAACAGCGCCATTGGTAGTAGTTATGCTGATCTGAACCTTACTGAAATCAATAATATTGACAACGCAAATTACGAAGGGTTTGTATCCTTAATAGATTTTGATCTGGGCGAGTTCGTGAATAACAGACAACTGGGCAGAGCCACTCTGGATGTAAATGTAGAAGGGAAAGGTTTTGTTCAGGAAAGCCTGAATACCGAGGTCATTGGAGATATCTATAAAATAAATTTTAACAATTACGAATATGATGATGTAAAGGTTTCCGGGGTATTGAAAGATCAGCTCTTTGATGGTAACCTGGTGAGTAATGATGAAAATTTTAAATTTAATTTTAGCGGATTAGCAGATTTTGGTAGCGCTCGTAACACCTTCAATTTTTTTGCCTCAGTTGATTATGCAGATCTTAAGAAATTAAATTTTATCGATGATAGTGTCTCTATTTTCAAGGGGGATGTTAGCATGGACATTACCGGCAATTCTCTGGATAATATTGTTGGGGATGTGAAATTTACCAAGACCAACTTCCAGAACGCCAATCAGGATTACTATTTTGATGATTTTGAGATCACCTCTTCATTCGGACCCGATTCTCTTAGGACAATCGATATTAATTCTCCCGATATCATTACGGGATATATGAAGGGAAAGTTTAAGGTAGGTGAGTTGGGAAGGTTGATTAGAAATTCTATCGGGAGTATCTATACCAATTACAAGCCCTTTGAAATATCAGAAGGCCAGGAGCTGGCATTTAATTTTAAGATTTATAACAAAATTGTAGATGTCTTCTTTCCTGAAGTAAATTTTGGTCCCAATACTTTTATCAAAGGGAATATTGTTGCCGATGAGGGCGATTTTAAGCTCAATTTCAAATCTCCTAATATTGCTGCCTTTGGAAATGTGCTAAACAACATTGATATTAAGATAGACAATAAGAATCCGCTGTTCAATACCTTCGTATCCGTAGACGATGTCTCAACGATATATTATGACGTAAAGGACTTCAATTTAATCAACACAACCCTAAAGGATACCCTCTTCTTTAGAACGGAATTTAAAGGGGGTAGTGAATATAACGACAGTTATAACCTCAACTTCTACCACACTTTTAATGATGAAAACAAATCGGTAATCGGGCTTAAAAAGTCGGATGTCAGCTTTAAAGGGAATACCTGGATTCTAAACAAAGATGGCAACCGCCAGAATAAGGTGATTATTAATAGTACGCTTGACAGCATACAGATCGAGGAGATTGTTATGAACAACGAGAACAGGGAGCAAATAAGACTTAAAGGGCAACTTGCGGATTCTACCTATAAAGATCTGCAACTGCAATTTAAAATTGTATCTCTGGATAAAATTACCCCGGCTATAGACAGTTTAAAGTTAAGTGGGGAAATTAATGGTATCCTCAACGTACTGCAAAAAGACGATATTTACCTTCCTTCTTCTAATCTTGATATTTCAGATTTTGGGATAAATGGAGTAGACCTGGGCCATCTTTCCATAGGAATATTTGGGAATCGGGATCTTACAGAATTTACTGTAAATGCCGATATCGTTGAAAATGAAAAAGAAAAATTCAGCCTGATAGGAAAAGTTACCAATAATAACAATCAGCCAAAGGCAAGATTGGCGGCAGATTTTAACGATTTCAACCTGGAGCCTTTTAATCCTTTGGGAGAAGGGGTAATAACAAATATAAGGGGGCAATTGGATGGGAGTGCACAGATCATCGGAGATATCAGAAACCCGGATATTAGCGGCCTGCTAACACTTAACAACGCTGGCCTGGCCATTCCGTATTTGAATGTGGATTATGCTTTTGCCAATAATTCTGTTGTACGCCTCTCTAACCAAACCTTTGATTTTCAACGAGTACGGCTCACAGATATCGCCATGGATACCAGGGCAACGCTCAACGGCACCGTTAAACATTCGTTTTTTGACGATTGGAGCCTGGATCTTGATCTGGATACCAATAATGACAGATTTCTTATTCTGAACACCCCTTTTGAGGAAGAAATCCTCTACTATGGTACCGGTTTTGTAAATGGAACGGGCAGGATTTTTGGCCCGACAAATGCACTGACCATTACCTTTGATGGGTCTACTGCCAGAGGTTCTTCCCTGAAGATTCCGTTGAGTGATGTGGCATCTGTCGGAGATTACTCCTTTATCAACTTTATTGAAAAAGACGAAGTTGAGCAAATAGATATCCAAAGGACTCTCAGAAACTACGAAGGGATAGAGATGCAGTTCGATCTGGACATAACCCCTGATGCTGAGGTGGAGATTGTGGTAGATCAAAAAACCGGAAGCTCTTTAAAAGGAACAGGTGAAGGAATTCTATTAATCGAGATCAACACCAATGGTAAGTTTAATATGTTTGGTGATTTTGTTGTGGTGACCGGAGAATACAACTATAAATATGGAGGTGTAATTGATAAGACATTTACCGTTAGGCCAGGGGGTACTATTAACTGGGGAGGAGATCCATTGGCTGCTCAGCTACAGTTAGAGGCAGTATATTCTACAAGTGCCAACCCAGCACCGCTACTGGACAATGACGGGATTATCAGAAGAATACCGACCGATGTGGTAGTGTCTTTGACCGAAGAATTGGAGCGTCCTAATATCGACTTTAACATAGAATTTCCAGGCACCAGTTCTATCGTAAAATCTGAGTTGGAATACAAGTTACAGGACCCACAGGTAGAGGAAAGGAACGCGGTATTTTTATTGGCGCAGGGCACCTTTGTTAATGAAGATACCGGGCTTACACAACAGGCTGTTACCGGGAATCTGATTCAGACCGGGACCAGTTTACTCAACCAGGTATTGGGAGGCAGTAATGACAAAGTGGACTTTGGGGTTTCCTATGAGCAGGGATACCAGGATCCAAATAATGTCGTAGAGACAGAAAATAGGATCGGGGTTACCGTTTCTACCAGAATTAGTGACCGGGTGTTATTTAATGGGAAGTTCGGGGTGCCGGTTGGTGGTGTGAGTGAAACTGTTGTCGCAGGAGATGTGGAGGTGCAGGTTTTGCTGAATGAAGAGGGCACTTTAAGAGCTAAAATATTCAATAGAGAAAATGAAATTCAACAATTCCTGGCAGATCGTCAGGGGTATACTCAGGGGGTGGGACTTTCTTACGAAGTAGATTTCGACAGTTTTGGAGAACTGATGAATAAGATATTCGGAACCGCTCAGAAGCAACAAGAAATAGAAGAAGAAGCTCCGGTAACTTCCCCAAATTCTGTTATGGGTAAGGATAGTCTGATTCAGTTCTTTCCCAAGGAAAGGAAATTGAAGTAATTATTTTCACTACATTGAGAATTCCGTGATATTTATTGGAAAATGCGTTAAAATTATTAACTATATCGTTTTCGCCTTGAACGGATCGCAAATAATAATGCTGTTCCATACATTATTGCAATAAGTTTGCTAATTTTGCAATTCGATTTTTTTCAATGGGTTCAAAGATAAAAAGGATAGCAGTTTTTACTTCCGGGGGAGATTCTCCGGGAATGAATGCTGCGGTAAGGTCGGTAGTGCGTACATGTGCATTCCTGAAGGTAGATTGCCTTGCCGTTTACAGAGGGTACCAGGGGATGATAGAAGGAGATTTTGTGACTATGGATGCCCGAAGTGTTAACAATATAATTAACAAAGGAGGAACCATTCTTAAATCTGCCCGTTGCGACGATTTCAGGACCAAGGAGGGAAGGAAAATGGCTTATGATCAGCTGATTAAAGCAGGCATTGATGCTTTTGTTGTCATAGGTGGTGATGGGAGTTTCAGAGGGGCTTTGAAATTTAATGAGGAATACAATTTTCCAATTATTGGTATTCCCGGAACCATAGATAACGATATTTTCGGTACCAGATATACCCTTGGGTTTGATACTGCTTTGAATACAGTGGTAGAGGCAATCGATAAAATCAGAGATACCGCCAGTTCGCATAACCGGCTTTTCTTTGTAGAAGTAATGGGGAGGGATGTTGGCCATATTGCATTGAATGCAGGTGTAGGTGCCGGCGCGGAGGAAGTATTGATCCCCGAACTCGACCTCGGATTGGAGCGTTTGCTAGATTCTTTAAAGCGCAGTAAAAAGTCGGGTAAATCGTCTAGTATTGTCGTTGTAGCAGAGGGCGATAAAATAGGTAAGAATGTTTTTGAGCTGAAAGAATATGTTGAAGAACACCTGCCGATATACGATGTCCGGGTATCTGTGCTAGGGCATATGCAAAGAGGTGGAGCACCATCTGCTTTTGACAGGGTACTGGCCAGCAGAATGGGCGTAAAGGCTGTTGAAGCTATACTGGAGGGTAAAAGCAACCTGATGGTTGGAATTATGGATAGTAAAATTACGCTCTATCCTATAGATGAAGCAATTATGGGTCATACCAAAATTGATAAAGAACTCATTAGGGTATCAGATATAATGTCTACTTAATTTTAAATAATAAATAACAATATATGTCAAACTTAAAAATAGGAATCAACGGATTTGGAAGAATAGGCAGATTAGTTTTCAGGGCTACTGTAAAAAGAGATAATGTAGAAGTGGTAGCGATAAATGATCTGCTAGATGTGGAACATCTTGCCTACTTACTTGAATACGATTCTGTACATGGGAAATTTGATGGTACAGTAGCCGTAGAAGACGGCAACCTTGTGGTTAATGGTAAAACCGTTAGAATTACTGCTGAAAGAGATCCTAAAAATCTTAAATGGGATGAAGTTGGTGCAGAAATAGTTGCAGAATGTACAGGTATTTTTACCACTCTGGAAACTGCGCAATACCACATAGACGGTGGTGCCAAGAAAGTAGTCATTTCGGCCCCATCTAAAGACGCCCCGATGTTTGTTATGGGTGTAAACCACGATGATGTTAAAGCCTCCGATACTATTGTCTCCAATGCATCTTGTACCACCAACTGTCTTGCGCCTATTGCAAAAGTTCTTAATGACAATTTTGGAATTAAAGAAGGCTTAATGACAACGGTGCATGCCACAACAGCTACACAACTAACTGTAGATGGGCCTTCAAGAAAAGATTACAGAGGTGGTAGAAGTGCCATGATGAATATTATTCCTGCTTCAACAGGTGCGGCTAAGGCAGTTACCAAGGTGATCCCGGAATTGGAAGGGAAGCTGACAGGAATGGCATTCAGGGTACCCACGCCAGATGTTTCAGTTGTGGATCTTACTGTGAAGTTGGAGAAGGAAACCTCTTATGATGAAATTAAACAAGCATTTAAGTCGGCCTCAGAAGGAGATTTAGAAGGCATATTAGGTTACACGGAAGAGCCTGTAGTATCTCAGGATTTTGTTGGAGATACAAGGACTAGTATTGTGGATGCCGGTGCCGGTATGGAATTAAATCCACAATTCTTCAAAGTAGTATCCTGGTACGATAACGAAGCGGGATACTCTGACAAATTAGTAGATCTTGCGGAATACGTGGCAGGTCTTTAAAATCATGATAATTAACCAATAATATCCTTAGAGTAAGCAATTGAGTTGCTTATTTTAAGGATATTTTATTTAATGCAACCATTATATGATATTGATTGTAGATAGCGGGGCTACCAAGGCAGACTGGATAGCAATGGATGAAAAAGGAGAGCAACTTTTTCTTACACAAACCTTAGGACTAAGTCCGGAGGTATTAACAGCCGATGTTATTGTGGACAGGTTGGCGAATAATTTTGAGCTATCCAAGAATAGCAGAAAAGTGAGCCATTTGCATTTTTATGGCGCCGGATGCGGTACTAACAGAATGAAGAAGTTTTTAAAAGGAATCTTCAAGAATTTCTTCCCCAAAGCCAAAATAGAAGTAAAGGAGGATACTTACGCAGCAATATATTCCACAACCAAAATTGGGCACCCGGGAATTGTTTGTATTCTGGGGACAGGATCTAATTGCAGCTATTATGACGGGCATCAATTATTTCAAAAGGTAGTATCTCTTGGATATATACCTATGGATGATGGTAGTGGTAATTTTTTCGGAAGAAAACTTATCAGAGATTATTACTATCACAAAATGCCGCAGGATTTGGCAATGCAATTTGAAAAGGAATACAACCTTGATGCAGATGTCATTAAAGAAAACTTGTATAAAAAGCCTAATCCTAATACTTACCTGGCCACATTTGCCCGCTTTTTAGTAGAGCACAAGGACCACCCATATTCTAAAGGGGTAATCGATAAAGGTTTTCAGCAATTCATCAATAATCATGTCATGCAGTTTGAACTGGCTACCAAAGTACCCATAAATTTCGTTGGGAGTATTGCCTATTTCTTACGGGAAGAATTAGCTACAGTAATTGAGCGAAACGACCTGGTACTTGGCGTTATAAGGCAAAGACCTATTGAAGGTTTGGTGGAATTCCACAAGGAAACTATTTAGCTGTTAATCAGTCTTTTACCGCAATCATCGAAATCTCTACGTTGACAAATTTTGGTAGGTTGGCTACCTCTACTGTTTCCCTTGCCGGGGCAGTAGCTGCATCAAAATAAAGAGCATATGCCTCATTTATGAGATTAAACTGATGCATATCCTTAACGAAGATTGAAGTTTTTACAACATGCTCAAAGGTCATACCGGCTTCCTGAAGTATGGCTTTTAAATTTTCCATAGACTGACGGGTTTCCTTTTGTATGTCGCCGGCAACAAGTTCTCCGCTAACCGGGTCTATTGGGATCTGCCCGGATATGAAAAGGGTGTTCCCGCTTAGAACAGCCTGGTTGTAGGGGCCTATTGGTGCCGGGGCGTTTGGTGTGTTTATTATTTGTTTCATCCTTTCCTAAATTACTGATTACTGATTACTGATTACTGATTACTGATTACTGATTACTGATTACTGATTACTGATTACTGATTACTGCTTACTATCGAATAGGGGGCTGACTCCTGTTTTCCCATTTCAGATCTTCAAGTATGGAACTCTTAATTCCAATAAAGAAATTCCAGCGTTCATACGTACCGAAGGGTGTCCAGCTGAAATTCATTTTAAAACTTTTTAAATCCCGCGCAAAGCGCAACTGTGTCACTGTAAATCCTTTTCGTTTAATGTCGTAACCCGAAGAGACACCCACTTCCCACCTTGGTGAGAGACTGATATTCCCTGAAAACATGAGAGAATGATTGCCGATTTCGTTTTGCCTTCGGCTATTGCTGTACCCAACTGCATATTGTAATCGCAGATCCCATGGAATTTTAGTGCCATAGGCCGGATTTTCCACATCCGATTCGTCCCTGTCGTCAAAACTGGTCCTGTTCAGGTCATTGGCCCGTCCAAACATCTCATCGGTACGCCCCCCACTTGCCGCTACATAGTTAGACCCACTATAGGGGTCGTCCTCTTCTTCCTCTTCCCGTTCTTCCCTCTTGTTAAAATCAGCACTGCTGATAGAGTAACTGACATTGGCCCTTGCCGAGGTAAGCCTGAACAAACTCCCCCCGTTGTTAATGTTCAAGGTGTTAATCCGTGTACCATTATTATCTATGGCATAGGGGTCAAGACTGGCGCCAAAATTGATAGACATTTTACTATTCAGGATATTAGTACCACCGGTTACGCTTACCGGATTTAGCTTAAGGGAGTCTGCTTCGAAATTATAACCGGTAGAAAAGTTTAAACTGTTGAGTAACATAATTTTCTTGGGCTCAATGGCTGTCGAGTCTTTGTCTCTCACTTTAGCTTCAAGTGTGTTCGCCAGGGAAAAGCTTAGTGAGTTAGATTTACCCAATCTCGGCGCCCCGTAAAGCGTATTCTGAAACCTGCTGTACTCTACCATTTGACCCGTAGCCTCGTTGAGGAATTCATCGTAATGCTGCTCAAATGAGGGGGCGTATCCCCAGCTTACTGTAGGCCTTACGATATGCCGGATGGCCTGTATTTTTTTGTCTTCTCCAAAATTAAATGTTCCATAAACCGTGGTACCAAGACTGGCGCTAAAACTGTATTGATTATAGCGATCAAAACCACTAATGGTGTCTGTTACTACTGTTTGAGTGTCCGGATCAAACCGCTGGTTAAAAGTTTGAAGCGTCCATACATCTTCATAAGATCCCCCGACGCTTAAACTAAAGTGCTTGGCTACTTTAAAGTTGGTACTTATCGGGATACGATGCCTGGCACCCACTTTGGCATCATCGAACATTTTAGCAGTAAGGAAATCTTCATCATTGGTCCGGATACTGTTCCGGGCATTAACATCGTATTGAAAATTAATGTTTTGCAATATTCCTTTTTTTAGCCCTTCTCGCTTGGCAAATGGAAAAATACGCTCCATACTTGCCTGCAGCGTAGGCAGCGTAACATCAACTACATTGGTGTTTGTATTCTGATTATGAGTGGCGGTCAGGCTTAAATTAACCGAGGGATATGCAGGAAAGGTTTTTGAATAGGAGATAGAGGACGACAAGTTATTGACCTGGGTATTGGGTAAATTTTGTTGTAACAACGAATTCCTGTAATACGAACTGCTTCCAAGGTTTACAGAGGCCGACAAACGCGAATTAGGATTGGCTTTTTGATCCTGAGAATGAGAAATCTGAACATTGTAAATGGTTCCCCGGCTATAGTCGTCAAAACCTTTTTGGCTGGTGACCTGATTCTCAAACCTGAAATTGAAATTACCCCGGTACTTATACCGTTTTGCATAAACAGATTGGGCCCTGAATCCGTAGCTGCCATTGGTATACAGGTCTCCCGTGAGCGTAAGATCCACATAGTCGTTAATAGGCAGGTAATACCCCCCTCCCTGAAGAAAATATCCTCGGTTGGGATCGTTACCAAAAGTAGGCATCATTATACCTGCGGTACGGCCTACGGTTAAAGGAAAGTAGGCAAAAGGCAGGGCAATGGGTGTTGGAACGTCTACTATATAGAGGTTGCTGTATCCGGCAATCACCTTTTTTTTGGGAACAAATTTTGCTTTTCTGATTCGGATGTAATAATCCGGGTTAACCGTATCCTTTGAGGTAGTCAGTTTCCCTTCACTCAGGAAATACACAGAATCGTTTTCTTTTTTGGTCAGTTCGGCATAGACTTTCATAGCATCACTACCTAATTGCCCGAATCCCGCCTGTTGTTCGGTTCTCGAATTCCAAATAAGTGCTTTTTGGGTATCAAAATTAAATCGGATAGAATCAGGAATAACCACCTGATCTCCTTGCTTAAAATAAGGATGCTGGCTATAATTTCCGAGAGAATCCCGGATTCTGCCGGCATACACCTCATTTTTAACATAGTCCATTATGATAATCCCGGCTTTTAACTCCGTATCCTGATAGTATATTTCGGCCTCATCATACAAATAAATCTTTTGCTCTTTTTGATTCATTCGGACATAATCCTTGGCTTTATATTTGATCTTATCAGTAAGTAATTGTTGCTGTGTATTTATAGAGTCAATCCTTGTAGAGTCGGCACTCAAAGAATCCTGAGCTATCGGAGGTTCAAAAAGAGGTGCTGAAATAGAATCCTTTATGGCCGCAATAGGAAGAGGTTCAATCTTATCCTCCTGAGCAATGAGAGAAACGGTGCCAAACAGGAGTAGCCACAGTAAAAGTAGAGGATGTTTGTTTGCTTGCAATGCTATAAATCCTATTTTTGTAACGATTTGGCTTGATCTTTGGAGATCAAACTTACATATATTTTTTGTTCTGTTTATAGCACATTACCATAAATTTAACCAACACAAACGCTTAAGAAGATACTATCTGATATGCAATTAAAGAGGTTTTTATTGATTCTGTTTTTAGTCTTTTCAGGGGTGCTGACTTCATTTACGACTGCGGTCGATTCTTCCCCGGAGGTAAATGACTTTATTGTTGTTCTGGATGCCGGTCATGGCGGACATGATCCGGGGAACCTTGGAAACGGTTATCTGGAAAAGAATATCGCCCTGAAAATTGTATTGGAAGTGGGGCAGGCACTGCAGGCCCAACCCGGAATCAAAGTAATATACACCAGAAAGGACGATTCTTTTGTTGACTTGTATGTTAGAGGGGAAATAGCAAATAAGGCCAACGCTGACCTCTTTGTATCTGTACATTGCGACTCACATTCGTCTGATGCTAATGGGGCCGGGACCTTTGTTCTTGGCCTTCATGCAAACAAACAAAATTTTGAGATAGCTAAAAAAGAGAACTCCGCCATTTATCTGGAAGATAATTATGAGACCCGATATGCGCAGTATGATATTAATTCTCCTGAATCTATAATTGGCCTGACTATTATGCAGGAAGAGTTTTTGGACCAGAGCATTATGCTGGCAAAAATGATGCAGGATAACTTTTCAAATAAACTCAAAAGGAATGACAGAAAAGTTAAACAAGCCGGCTTCATTGTTTTACACCAGACTTTTATGCCCAGTGTTTTAATAGAGACCGGATTCTTAACCAATAAAAACGAGGGGGGATATTTAAACTCAAGAAAGGGGCAATCAGAAATGGGGAAAGCCATTGCTGAGGCAGTCGTAAACTACAAAAACTCTGTTCGGGGTGGGGTAGTGCAGCCTTCGGTTATTTCAACACCGGAACCTCCTGCTCCAGAAGCTAAGAAAGTAGAAGAAATTGCTGAGATACCGGACAATACCGAGCCTTCCGAAGAGGAAGCTAAAGCCTCTCAAACTTCAGATAAGAAAGACATAGTAGCAATAGAAAAAGAAATTAAAACCGCTCAACCAGTAGAGGAGGCGCCAATTACAGAAAAGGCCGAATCAGAGGCTAAAGACACAACTCCACCCGAGGTTAAAGAAGAGGTGGTAAAGGCAATTCCCGAAAAAAAGGAACCTCCCAAAATTGTAGAACCGCCTAAGAAAACGGTGCCAAATGCTGAGAAACCGGAGCCAAAGACTGCGGTTGCCGAAGCTAAAAAACCTGCTGTTGATATTGTCTTTAAAGTGCAGCTCCTGGCAAGTTCAAAGGATTTGCCTTTGCGATCTGAGGATTTTAAAGGTTTGAATCAACTCTCAAAAGAACCGTATAAAAATCTGTTTAGGTATCTTTATGGGAACGTCAGGTTGTATAAGCAAGCAGAATTATTGCAAAAAAATGCTGCTTTAAAAGGCTATACAACTGCCTATATTGTAGCATATAAGGAAGGTGAGCGCATTCCTGTACCTGAGGCGGTGAAATACCTGAAGGATCAATAGCCGGTCTTCTAAAAATTATTTCTAATTTTGTTAGGAACCCAAAAAGAATCTTTTTGAAACTATCCAGGGAAATTAAGACAGGGATTATTGTAATTGGCGGTATTCTCCTTTTTATTTTAGGCTTCAGCTTTCTTAAATCAACACCACTATTTGATACCAGTAAAACCTTCTATGCAGTTTATAGTCATGTAGGTGGGCTTCAGACAGGAACCCAGGTATCTATCAATGGTTTTAGTGTAGGTACGGTCAACAACATCGAGTTTAATGACAATTCGGGAAACTTACTGGTCACCTTTTCGGTGAATAATGAATTCGATTTTTCAAGAAACAGCAAGGCAGAATTATACGATACCGGAATAATAGGCGGTAAAGGAATTCAGATAAAACCGGTTTTTGATAATGCCCCTTTGGCAAAATCAGGGGATACTCTAGCCACAGATACTAAACCCGGACTAACAGAACTTGTGCAACAAAGACTAACACCTTTGCAACTCAAGGTAGAAGGTGCGGTATCTAATGCGGATTCTCTTTTGGTAAACTTTAACGAGGTATTGGATGACGATACCAAATACAACCTGAGGGAAAGCATAAAAGGCCTTAACAGAATGGTCAGCAGTTTTGAGCAAAGCGCCAATACTTTGAACCAGTTATTAGAAAATAATAAAAGCCAGTTAGACAGTTCTATTCGCAATATCAATAATATCACCGGTAACTTTTCCAGCCTTTCTGATTCTATTTCAAAGGTTGGCCTTACCAAGACCATGAGAAATTTGGAAGCGACTATTACCAATTTGAACACTATGCTGGCCAAGATGGAAAGCGGAGAAGGATCATTGGGTAAATTGATGAAAAATGAGGAGTTGTACAATAACCTTTCTAATGCCTCCAGGGAGTTAGATCTTTTATTACAGGACTTCAGGTTAAACCCAAAGCGATATGTGAATGTTTCGGTTTTTGGCAAGAAACAGAAAGATTATACTCTTCCCGAAAAAGACCCGGCTGAAAATATCGATAAGCAATAAATGGAATATCTCCCCAATATCCTTTTCGCGATAATACTATTTCTGGGCATCGGATTCTTCGCCAGGAATATTAACCGCCTCAGAAGAAATATAAAACTAGGGCGTGCGGCTGAGGTATCAGATAACAAAGGACAGCGATGGAAAAATATGGCAAGGATAGCCCTTGGACAAAGTAAAATGGTTGTCAGGCCCATTGCCGGTCTTATGCATATAGTTGTTTACCTCGGCTTTATCATTATCAATATAGAGGTTCTGGAGATCATTATTGACGGACTTTTAGGCACCCACAGGATATTTGCTCCTCTTGGTATAATATATGACGTGTTAATTGGCGCCTTTGAGGTTTTAGCGCTATTGGTGATTGTAGCCGTGGTGGTATTTTGGTTAAGAAGGAATGTAATCAGGCTACAGCGCTTTATTAAGCCAGAGATGGCTGGATGGCCAAAAAAAGATGGAAATCTGATCTTATATATTGAGGTGGTATTAATGCTTTTATTCCTTACGATGAATGCCTCTGATTATCAGTTGCAGCAATTAGGAGCGGCGCATTATACCCAGGCAGGTTTTTTCCCCGTTAGTCAGTTCTTATTACCTTTATTAGAAGGCTTGGATAGCGGTGCGCTCATAATGTTAGAACGTACAGCATGGTGGTTACATATTTTGGGGATTCTAATGTTTCTGAATTATCTCTACTATTCAAAGCATTTGCACATTCTGCTGGCATTCCCCAATACCTATTACGGTAAACTTACTCCAAAAGGACAATTTGGAAATTTGGAATCGGTTACAAAAGAGGTAAAGTTAATGATGGATCCATCGGTAGATCCCTTTGCGGCTCCTGCCGCAGATGCTGCAGTTCCTGACAAGTTTGGCGCTTCTGATGTTATGGACCTGAAATGGACACAATTATTAAACGCATATACCTGCACGGAATGCGGGCGTTGTACCAGTGAATGTCCTGCCAATCAGACCGGAAAGAAATTATCTCCCCGAAAAATCATGATGGATACCAGAGACCGGTTAGAGGAAGTGGGGAAGAACTTGGAAAAGAACAAAGGCACATATGTCGATGACGGAAAGCAATTATTGGATAATTATATTTCCCGAGAAGAACTTTGGGCCTGTACTTCCTGTAATGCCTGTGTTGAAGCCTGTCCGGTTAGTATAGATCCATTATCCATCATAATGGATATGCGTCAGTATTTGGTTATGGAGCAATCAGCAGCACCCTCAGAATTGAATAATATGATGTCTAACATAGAAAATAATGGTGCCCCCTGGCCCTTTAACCAAATGGATAGAATAAACTGGGTGGATGAATCTTAATCTAATATGCCATGAGTGAATTAAAAGTGCCGACGATGGCTCAATTATTTGCAGAAGGAAAACAACCAGAAGTGCTATTCTGGGTTGGATGTGCTGGCAGTTTTGATGACCGGGCCAAGAAAATCACCAAGGCTTTTGTAAGGATATTGAATAAGGCCGAGGTGAGCTTTGCCGTATTGGGGACAGAGGAAAGTTGCTCGGGAGATCCTGCAAAACGGGCTGGGAACGAATTTCTGTTCCAAATGCAGGCCTTAACAAATATTGAAGTATTAAATGCATATGGAGTTAAAAAGGTGGTAACGGCTTGTCCACATTGTTTTAATACTCTTAAGAACGAATATCCGGGATTGGGCGGTGATTATGAAGTAGTGCACCACACTCAATTTTTAAAGCAATTGCTCGATGAGAAGAGAATGAGTCTCGAAGGGGGACAATTCAAAGGAAAACGAATTACCTATCACGACCCCTGTTACCTCGGCAGGGCAAATAACATTTACGAAGCCCCAAGGGAGTTAATTCGGAAGTTGGATGCCGAATTGGTTGAAATGAAGAATTGCAGGAAAAAAGGACTCTGTTGTGGTGCCGGTGGGGCTCAAATGTTCAAAGAACCTGAAAAGGGCGACAAGGATGTGAATATAGAACGAACTGAACAGGCCATGGAAACGCAACCGGATATAATTGCTGCCGCATGCCCTTTCTGCAATACAATGATGACCGATGGGGTAAAGAACAAGGAAAAGGAAACCACGGTTGGTGTAATGGATATAGCGGAGCTCATTGCCAATGCAGAGGACCTTTAAGTAAAAGTTAAAAATAGAAGATCCTAAGTGATATAGTATTAATTTCACTTTACAATTTTCAATACAAATAAATGCTAGTCCCTTTTAATACATTACCCGAAACCTCAAGAATTTGGATCTACCAGGCCAACAGGAGTTTTACTGATGCGGAACTGGCTGAAATTACAGAGCTATTAAATGCTTTTATAGCAGATTGGACGGCCCATGGAGCAGATTTAAAAGCTGGTTTTGAAATAAGGTATAATAGATTTATCATTTTGGCATTAGATCAGCATTCAGCAGCTGCTACGGGTTGTTCTATAGATGCTTCTGTTCATTTTATACAACAATTGGAACGGAAATTTAATGTTGATCTATTAGATAAAATGAATGTTTCATACAAGCAAGGTGAATACATTGCTTATAAACCCCTGTCAGATTTTAAAAAAATGGCGAAAAACAAGGCGGTATCAAAAAACACTGTCGTTTTTAATCATTTGGTGGTTAATAAAGGGGAATATTTAAGTCATTGGGAAGTACCTGCATCAGAGAGCTGGCATGCCAGATTTATGTAATCCAATATAGTGTAAAAGATTCGTCTTGTGAGAAGCACACAATCCCCACTGCCATTGCAATATTCGATGAAATACAATATTTTTTTCTGTTTTTAGTTAGTACCTTAGATTAATCTATTTATGCGGAATTGCCTGCTGCTTTACATATTTTGCTTCACTTTTTTATGGGTTAGGGGACAATCACATCCTTTAATGACCACTGACAGCCTTTCACAACAAAAATGGGTAGATACTGCTTATGAGGCCATGAGCCCTGAGCAAAAGATAGGACAGCTGTTCATGGTAATGGTTGCTTCCAATGATAGAAAGATCAATACGGATAGAATAAAGGCCCAGATAGAAAATTATGACCTGGGAGGAATCATATTTTCCAGAGGGGGGCCATTAAACCAGGCGAAGTTGACCAATGAGTACCAGGAGGTCTCCGAGATTCCTTTGCTAATTGGTATGGATGCAGAATGGGGTCTGGCAATGCGTTTGGATTCTACCTATGCTTTTCCCTGGAATATGACCCTGGGGGCCATTAAAGACAGTACTCTGATAGAGAAAGTAGGGTATCGCATCGGGACGCATGCGAAGCGACTGGGAGTGCATATTAATTTTGCCCCGGACATTGATATAAATACAAATCCCAGGAATCCGATAATTGGAAACCGATCTTTTGGTGAGGATAGAGAGAATGTAGCAGAGAAGGGGATTGCTTTTATTAAGGGTATGGCCCGGGCAGGAATATTATCAACCGGGAAACATTTTCCTGGCCATGGAGATACGGAAGTAGATTCCCATAAGTCTTTACCCGCAATTACATTTCCACGTCAAAGACTGGACAGCGTTGAACTGTATCCTTTTAAAAAACTAATGAAAGCGGGCCTCAGTAGTGTAATGATAGCGCATTTAGAGGTTCCTGCTCTGGAACCAACAAAAGAGAAACCGTCTTCTTTATCTGAAGAGATTGTATCAGGATTACTCCAGGATGAGTTACAATTTCAGGGACTGGTATTTACAGATGCCTTAAATATGAGCGGAGTAACCAGTTATAGCGAAGAGGGTAATACGGCACTTGACGCATTCCTTGCTGGGAATGACATTCTTTTAATGCCTAAAAACCTTGAGAAGGCAAGGGCGTCCCTTCTTCAGGCATATACGCAGGGCAAGGTTACTGAAAATCGTCTTGAGCGATCGGTAAAAAAAATACTAATGGCCAAATATAAGGCTGGCCTTAACAAATTTAAGCCCGTGCCCCTCGATGGCCTCTTAGATGATCTCAACACTACAGAAGATCAGCTGATCTATGAGCAGGCCATGGAAAGTGCCATTACCGTGGTAAAAAATAAGGTGAATCTGGTTGGGATAAAAAAACTGGAAAACAAAAAAATAGCCTATGTGAAATTTGGAGATGCAGATCATCAGCCTTTTTTGAATACCCTGAGAAAATATGCAGATGTCTCTATGGTAAGTGGCAAGGATATAGCAAGTCTGAAACAGCAACTGTCCGATTATAACCTTATACTTATTGGGCTGCACAAAAGCAATGAGAGCCCATGGAAGTCCTACAAATTTACCGAGAAAGAACTTTTCTGGCTTCAGGAAATAGCCAGGGCAAGAACCTCTAATGTGGTACTCAACGTATTCACAAGACCCTACGCTCTTCTGGATGTGGCTAATTTCGATAATATTGACGGGGTAGTAGTGTCCTATCAAAATAGTCAGATTGCTCAGCAGATTACAGCGCAGCTGTTATTCGGAGCACTCCCGGCCTTAGGGAAACTGCCGGTGACTGCACATGCCGAATTTCCGGTAAATAGCGGAATTGCTATTCCGTCATTAATGCGGCTGGGTTATGGTATCCCTGAACGTGTGGGAATAAGTTCGGATAAATTGGCCGAAGTGGATAAACTGGTCAACGATGGCCTGGATTCTCTGATGTATCCGGGTGCTCAGGTACTTGTGGCGAGAAGAGGTAAAATAATATATAATAAGGGTTTTGGGAAGCCGACCTATGATTCTGAAGAACCAATAGGCGTTAATCACTTATATGATCTGGCCTCCCTGACCAAGATTTTAGCAACTTTGCCCACTATCATGAAAATGGAAGAAGAGGGTAAAATAGCCTTGAATTCCACTTTTCAGGAATTGATTCCCTCATTTGCCGATTCAGAACTCAAAAATGTCACTGTCCTGAAGGCACTGAGTCATTACGGCAGGTTACCGGCCTGGATTGCTTTTTATATTGACACGCTCAATAAAAAGAGAAAACCTTCAGCTGAATTCTATCGATCTAACGCTTCGGACGGTTATTCTATAAAGGTTACAGATAAAATGTATCTCCATGATGCTTATAACGATTCTATCTATAATAGAATAGGAAGACAAGAATTGAAGTCGAATAGATATCGTTACAGCGATGTAGCCTATTATGTATTAAAGAAGTATATAGAGGATACTTATGATTTGCGTTTAGACCAGCTGGTTGATGATTTTTTGTTTAAACGCCTGGGTGCTACCTCTACTACTTATAACCCCTTAGAGAAGTTTCCTGTAAACAAAATTGTTCCCACAGAGGTTGATAACTACTACAGATATCAAACCATACAGGGTTATGTACATGATATGGGTGCTGCCATGCAAGGGGGAGTAGGAGGCCATGCGGGCTTGTTCAGCAATGCCAATGATGTGGCTAAGATAATGCAGATGTACCTGCAAGGCGGATTTTATGGAGGGGAGCGTTTTTTACACGACAGGACGGTAGAAAAATTTAACAAATGTTATTTCTGTCATAAGGAAGTAAGGCGGGGTGTTGGTTTTGATAAACCACAATTAAAAGACAAGGGGCCAACCTGTGGCTGTGTTTCCAGGAAGAGTTTCGGGCACAGCGGCTTTACCGGCACATATACCTGGGCGGATCCGGAAGAAGAACTGGTGTATGTTTTTCTTTCTAACAGAACCTACCCCTCGGCTACAAACAGACTACTGGTGAAATCTGGTTTAAGAACCCGAATTCAACAGGCGATTTATGATTCTCTTATCAATTAGGTGTATAATTTAATGGTAATTTTGTGACTATGAAGATAGCTATAGTATGTTACCCCACTTTTGGGGGTAGTGGTGTTGTTGCAACGGAATTGGGAATAGCCCTTGCTAATAGGGGCCATGAGGTACACTTTATTACCTATAAACAACCGGTAAGGTTAGAACTATTAGGCAATGATATTCACTTTCACGAGGTACATGTTCCGGAATATCCGCTCTTTCATTATCAACCATATGAGCTGGCATTATCTAGTAAGTTAGTGGATACTGTTAAGCACTTCGATATTGAATTGCTGCATGTACATTATGCGATACCACATGCCTATGCAGGGTATATGGCTAAAAAAATACTGGAGGAAGAAGGTATTTATATCCCTATGATCACCACCCTTCACGGAACAGATATCACACTTGTGGGAAATCATCCGGAATACAAACCTGCGGTGACATTCAGTATTAATAAATCTGATGTTGTCACTTCCGTTTCCGAAAACCTAAAAAGCCAGACCCTCCAATTATTTGATATCAAGAGAGATATAGAGGTCATCCCGAATTTTATAGATAAGAAAAAGTGTAATACTGAATTTACGGACTGCCAGCGATCTTTAATGGCCGAAGATAATGAGCGTATTATAACTCATATTAGTAATTTCAGGAAGGTTAAACGCATTCTTGATGTTATTCGTATTTTCCATGGAATTCAGCAGCAAATTCCGGCAAAATTAGTAATGGTGGGAGAGGGGCCCGAAAAGGAGAAAGCAGAAGTGCTCTGCGACAAACTCAACATACAGGATAAAGTTATTTTTCTTGGCAATAGTAATGAAATAGACAGGATTCTATGTTTTTCAGACCTTTTCTTACTGCCTTCAGAGACCGAAAGTTTTGGATTGGCTGCGTTGGAAGCAATGATGAACAAAGTGGCTGTGATATCTAGTAATACAGGAGGTATCCCAGAGGTGAACAAACACGGAATCACGGGATTTTTGAGTAACGTTGGAGACATAGACGATATGGTTAAAAATTCCCTTAAGATCCTGAAAGACGATAGCACTTTATTGCAATTTAAAGAGAATGCATACAAAGTAGCTTCAGAATTTGATATCACTAATATATTGCCGTTATATGAAAGCATGTATGAACGAGCACATAAGTCTAATTTAAAAAGTAGTTATTAGATTATTAATGAGATATTTAACCGTGTTAATATTAATAATTACTTTAGGTTGTAAAGGACATAAAAATACTGCGAATACCAATACAAATACCCCAACTGTTTCGGAAGATTTAAACCTGGTTCTATCTGATAATTATGGAGGAACAGACCTTGAAGAAGTAGAGATAATCAGGAACAGTAAAAGGTTGAAACAATTCTTCCTGGAAATAAATAAAACCCGTAAACCAGGGCTTCCTGTTCCCGAAATAGATTTTAGCAAACAGTTGGTAGTTATTTATTGTAGTGGTAAGACCACAAACAGCAATATCCCGGGACTTTTTAAAGTAAGTGAGTCCGAAAACAGACTCGTTTTGGGGATAAAAAAAGAAAATGCTATCCAGGAAAATTCACCTACGGCATTACTCTTACCATTTAGCCTGTATACTATGCCAATCACCGATAAGGAGGTTGTACTTGAAAGTCCAAATTAACAGCAATTTTCCATTTTTTAGGGTTCCTATCGAATATTACTGCACTTAGAACCCTTTTTTTTAAGTAAATAACCTTTCGCTATAATTTTACATTCAGAATACTCCTAAATCTTATTCATATGAAAACTTACAATGTAATTTTAAGCTTTGTGCTATTCCTCTGGGCAGGAACTTCTATTGCTCAGGAAGGCTGTGAGGACTGTTTAACTCCAAAAGATAGTACGGTAACCGGTTCATGGGTACTGGGTGTGGGTGTCAATATAGTAGATGACTCCGCAACGCCTTTTGGTTCAGATTTTTTAAGAATAGAGGAAACCTGGAATATGGTCCCTTATCCCAGTCGTTTAAGCTTAGGCAAGTTCTTTAGCAACGGATTAGGGGTAGAAGCCATTGGTACATATAACCGCTATAAAGTGGGAAAAGTGGTTGATGGTCAGGTAAATGACAATTTAAGAGAATATTTCGCTTTTGATGGTAAGGTTAGTTATGATCTAAACAAAATTGTGGGTGAAACAGCCTGGTTTGATCCTTATATACATGCTGGAGGAGGATATTCTTCCATCGGTGGTTTAGGAAGAATGACGTTCAACACCGGTTTTGGTTTCAATACCTGGTTTAGTGATACATGGGGTGTAAATCTAAATACCATGGGGAAATGGGGACTAAAAGAAAACTCCACGAAACAGTTGCAGCACTCGGCAGCCGTGGTTTATAGGTTTGGTGTTGAAAAGGCACTTACCAAGAAAGGAGCCACAAAACTGGCTTTAATGAAGGAATTGGAAAATGAAATGCTTCGAGTTTCAGATTCTATCCAGCTTGCTGAGCAACGAGAGAAGGAAAAACTGGCCCTTGAAGAGGAGTTAAGGAAAAAAGAGGCTGATAGGTTAGCCGCAGCAGAAAAGGCGCGCCTGGATGCGGAAAAGAACAGAATTAGGGCACTTGAAGATGCAATAGAGGATATAGGAAAGGTGTATTTTGCGCTAAACTCGTCTTACCTTAACAAAGATTCGAAAGCCGTTTTGGATAATATGGTAAGTTTCTTAGCAACTCATCCTAACGTACATATTGAAATTGGATCGCATACAGATTCAAGAGGAACAGATGAGTATAACAAATGGTTGTCTGGCCGTAGGGCTAACAGTACTATTAAATACTTAGTTGCCAAAGGTGTTAAAGCCGAAAGACTTTCCGCAATAGGGCAGGGAGAAGAACATCTTACCAATCACTGTAAAGATGGTGTGAGATGTAGTGAAAAAGAGCATAGATCCAATAGAAGGTCCGAATTTAGTCTGATTAAGTACTAATAATCAGCTTAAAGTTCAAAGACAAGATCATCAAAGAGTTTTAGGGGCAGTAATGGGGATGTATAAATAGCAATTTCCTATGTGGCAGCAAAGAGATAGACGTGATTTGTTTACATTTCTATTTCCCAGATATTTAATACTTCTGGTAATGCTGCCATTGATTATAGGAATGATAATTGACCAGGAACTGGTACAGCCCATTACTTTCTTAGTTAATCTTGTATGGATGCTTCCCTTTACCTTTCCCTACTACATTTTCCGAAGAAGGGTAATTTATAACATTGCAGCCATATTTTATTTTATTACGGGGATGCTTGAAATTGGTCACTGGATAGTGCTAAAGGAGCCCCTCACAATGAGCAGTTTGCTCAATTTCTTAAATACTAAATATGAAGACATTGGTGCTTCGATTGAATTAAGCCTGGATAGCAATTTGTGGTTCTTATTACTTTATACACTCTTATTTATTGTAGCACTGCGCAATCCTCCTAAAGTAGAATGGTACCGCTTAAAGATTTCGATTTTAGCCCTAATTGTAATGGTTTTTACAACGATAGGTCTTGTTTTATTCAATTTTTTTCCGAAAAAACAATTGGTTCCGCCTTTTGCAAAAGTCTTTTATACCACAACAGTTCAATGGACCCAGCAGCATACAGTAAGTACTATAAGCAGGCTGAGTAGGACTGATGACTTACAGGAAATTTCAGTAGAACTTAATAATATTAAACAATATCAAAAACCCGTTTTTTGAAACTGAGCGCAGTATCTTTAGACCAAATTTTAAAGCAGGTCAAGATCATATTTTTAGCAGATGGGTATAGCTATAATTACAGATAAATTATTTCATCTTTAGAAAATATCAGAGCTACTAAATTTGAGCAGTATAATGAGAATTGGAATATTAATAAGGGAGTTTGATTCTTTAAGGAATTGGGAATTAAGAATAATTGATGAGATCAGGACTAACCCTGATCTGGAACTTGTTGTCCTTATCAAAGATAGCAGGACGGAAGTCCAGACGGCCAAGAGCAAATTTAAGCGAGCATGGAAGGCCGGAAATTTATTGGGCAAATTGCTGTTTGTTTTTCAATCGAAAATAGAATCACGGATTTTCAGGGAGCAACGTACTGTAGATCGGGAGGAGGTAGTAGCGTATCTTAAAACAATAACGACCATTGATTTAAGCCCATTGCGCAAAGGGTATTTGGATATCTTTAGTAAAGAAGATGCTGATAAGGTGCGGCAATTTGACCTGGATGTTTTACTTCGACACGAATTCAATATTATCAGAGGTGATATTCTAAATGCTTCTCGATATGGAATATGGAGTTTTCACCATGGAGATAATGCAATACACAGGGGAGAACCAGCCGGGTTCTGGGAAATAATATTAAAACTACCTGTTCTGGGTGTTACCTTGCAAAAACTCACCCCTGAGTTAGACGGAGGTCTGGTCATTGAGAAATCGCATTATAATACCAGCTTTTCTTTCGTCAAAAACAATACTAAAATTCTGGAGCATTCGGTCCGTCTCTTGTTTAAAAACCTGAACAAGCTGGGTAGGGGGGAGTTTAACCCAACTAAATCACCAATTTACTATAACCGCTTGTACCGGGTACCCACCCTTAGGGTAATGTTTGGCTATTTATTGCAATTCTATTATAAATTATTCAGTCATGCCTTAAAGGAAGGTTTGATGCGCATTTTTGGGGTACGTTATAGTTGCTGGACATTATTCATTGGGAAGGGTTCTATATTTGATGCCACCCTATTTCGGTTAAAACCTGTTAAGTTGCCCAAAGGAGAGTTCTGGGCAGATCCTTTCCTATACCAGCACAAGGGTGAAACTTATGTGTTTTTTGAAAATTACTCTTATAAAAAACGCAGGGGTAAAATTTCCTGTGGGAAGATCGTTAATAAAGAGATAAAGGAGGTAATAGATGTATTAGATCTTGATTATCACCTTTCCTATCCTTTTATTTTCGAGGAAGAAGGGGAATTGTACATGATGCCTGAGGCCCACCAAAATAAGCGACTCGAGATTTATAAATGCCTTGAGTTTCCTCATAAGTGGACGCTTTATTCTACTGCCTTCGAAGGCGAATCAGTCGCAGACGCTACCTATTTTAAAGACCAACAGGGACATAAATGGTTGTTCCTGAATAAAGGTTTTAATGATGATCATATGTCCGAGCTCTATATCTACAGAATAGATTCTCTAAGGTTTAAAGAAATTGAAGCGCATCATCAGAATCCGGTAATTATAGATTCAAGAGGAGGAAGGAATGCCGGATCTATATTCGAGTACAAAAATCAGCTTATCAGACCTTCACAAAACAATTCTAATGGGGTATATGGTTACGGACTAAACCTCAATGCAATTAAGACATTAACCCTGGAAAATTATCAGGAGGAGAAAATCATAGGAATTGAACCAAATTTTGTCAAAGGACTAGAGGCCACTCATCATCTGCATCAGCTTGAGGATATGTATATTATTGACGGGGCCTTTAAGCGTTTGTAGTAAGAAAACCATTTTAATGCAAATGGCTATTCTCTAGCGGTAACAATAGATTGTTATTTATCCTATTCAGTGGTTTCAAAAACCTTGGAAAAGTCTAGTTTGTACAATCCAAAGGTGTTTCTCAGATTGCGATTAACCAATTTAATACGATATTTCTTCATTTTCCTGATGATATTCACATAGAACTCCCCTTCAAATATTTTATAGGAATTCATCCTTTTCACCGCCTCCGGGGTACTGCAATAATTCTCGGTATTGGCAATACTGTAAATGGCTCCCGTAAATGGCAGGGGTTTCATTTCCTTGCCATTACTCAAGGTGGTAAAATCATGAGTGAAGACTACAAAAGGCTCTTGAGGTAAAAGCTGATCTACATAGTCAGCGGCCACAATGATACAAGTACCACATAAAACATTAAAGGTGTTTTTATTCAGAAAGATTAGGTTACTTCCTTCGTTATAAATAAAACCTTGTTTAAAATACCACCCGACGTTTTCCGGACTTTTGTTTTCATCCACAAATTTTACAAGATGCTTACTTATGCAATCGTCCGCATCTACCACCATATAATAGTCAGGATTGTATTTGCGTCCGTACTCCACACCTTTCATTATCTTTCTTGCCTTATCTTCTTCTTTGGCAACATTTCTATAGGGGTTCTTTGGATCTATTTCATTAGGATCATCAATTCGTTTTGTAGATGGCGGATCAAAATCTACCTGTATAAATTCCAGATTCTCGTGCTTAAAATTCATCTCCGGAATCTCATGGCACACCACCACAACCTTGAAATTCTGTGAGGTTTGCTGACAAATAGATTGCATGGTACGTTCTACCAGAATTGAAAATACTTTCCAATTAGTGGAAACTTTTTCACTTTTTACGGGAACTACAAATACTAACATTGAATATGATATTTTCAGATTAATTAAAACTATTTTGCCCTGTATTTAGGGAAGAATTCCTCATCGGCTACATCTACTTCCTTGGCCAGTTCATCATATACCTGTTGATCGGCTATATATGTCCAAACGTTCCAAGTCTTCAAATTATTTGAAAAAGATGATTTAAAAGCAAATAATGCATCTTCCGGACTTTGGTAGCCACCACCCAAATTAAAAAAGGTATACCCTTGTTCAGTACCCTGTAGCCTCATTTCATCTAATAACAATCTTGAAGGGGCCAGTTTGAAATATTCAGATTTCGTGCCGGATAAATGATATTGAATAATATTGTTGGTCTTTACAAACATAGTAGCGGCGCCAATGTCTCCTGTTTCTAAATGAACCGCGAGCAGAATATCCGTTTTGAAATCCTCGCATTCCAGGAATTCAAAGAAGTAGCTTTTATCAAAGAAATAGGATTCACTGGCATTTAGCTTCTCCATGGTTTCAGTGTAAATAGATATAAAAGCTTCAATTTCCTCAGGGGTAGTTGCTTTTACCACACGGAAAAGCCTTCTCGCCTTGTTTACCCTGCTTCTGGTATCTCTTCGATATTGTGAGCGCTGTTCATCTAAACTCAGTGTCAGATCTATATTAACGATGTTTTGGATGGTCCTGAATTTTCCTATGTTTTTCAATACCGCTTCCTGACCATCTATATAGGGATTTAAACGTGAAAAAACAGAGATTATATTTTGAGATCGCAAATAATTATCGAAGTAGGTATGAAATGCACTATTATCAAAATCTTCACCTAGATTTTTTGATAGCGGCCCGGCATATCCATAAACCGAGGTGGCATCAAAGTATTTGGTGTCAAATACCCTTCTAACCAGTAATGGAAGGGCAATAAGGCATTCATCCTGCCTATACACTAACAATTCAGGAATCTCGCCTTCGGCTTTAGAGATATTGTGATAGTCGTATGTGTGGTAAAAGTCGAACGTATCAAATTCCTTGAGTACGCTTTCCCATTCGTTTTTATCCCTGATTATGGTTACTGTTTCCAACTCCATTTTTAAACAATTTTGCGATATACTTCGAGCGTTTTTTTTGTCATGGTATCAATTGTAAAGTTTTCCAAAGCTTTTTGATAACCATTTTGAGCTACGGTGGTGGCCAATTCCGGATTTTCCATGAGGTCCTTAATTATCCCGGCCAAAGTTTCTGAATCTTCATTCTCAAAAATAAATCCGTCTACCCCGTGCTGTATTTGATCCAGAGCACCATTGGTATTTGTCCTGATGGTACAACAACCACATAACATAGCTTCAACACAAACAAGGCCAAACGCCTCGGATTTGGAGGGTAGAACGAAAATATCAAAAATATTATAGAAGGGTAATGGATCCTGAAATGAGACCATACTGATCTTATTTGTTATACCGGACTCGGCAATAACCTTCTTCAAAAAGTTTTCATCATATTCACTATAGAAATCGCCCAGGAATACCAGCTGTACTTTTTCTTTCAGGTCGCTTGGCAAGTACTTATCAACAGCATCGATCAGCACATCCAACCCCTTTTCAACTGTGATTCTCCCTACAAAACCAATAATAATTTTATCTTCAGGAATACCTAATTCATTTTTAAGACCGGCCTTTTCCGATGCTGATAAATGATCGGCATAGCGTTTAGAAACTCCATGGCATACAATAGAAATAGATGCTCTTTTGGCGCCCAAATGGCTTATTGCATATTCCTTAGATTCCTCACTGATAGCGATAAGTGCAGTCGGATTTTTATATTTGATATTCTTTACAAGTTGCACATTATGCACCGTGGTTACGTATTTTCTTCCTAACAACCAGGGTAGAAATGTCATGTAGGGCGACTGTGAATGAATAACATCCGATTTCACTCTCAATATCCAGACAAGTATCTGTACAATGGAAATCAGGGAAACAGCCGCCTTGTTAAACAAGTTACCCTTGGGAGTTTTAAAGTACTTAATATCCATCCCCAGATCCTCAAACTGTCTTTTAATTTCGTTCAGGTAGGAATTCCCAGGATCTGTTATACCCCCAGTAATCATGAGCATTTCATGCCCTTCCCGGGCGAGACCATGTGCCAGGTCCAGGGTATGAATACACACCCCGCTTTTTTCTATTCTACTGAGTAAAAAAAGGATTTTCATGGGCCTGTTTAATCTTTGAAATGCTTCTGCTCTATTAAACTTATAGTATCCAGGATAAGTTTCGGTGCTGTTGCAGCAAACTTGGGATAAACGGATTCAAAGGTTTCGTTTTCTTCAAAGCGTATTGGCTCCTGACACAGAATGGTACCCTCGTCAATTTTGTCATCTATAATATGTGTGGTAATACCGGAAATTCGTACCCCATACGCCAATGCTTCCTGAATGGCAGTAGTGGTAGCCAGAAAACTTGGAAACAATGAGGGATGTATATTGATAATCCTATTGGGAAAGGCTTTGAGCATTTCCTCCCTTATGATATATTTAAAACTTAATAATAGGACGTAATCTATTTTTCTTGAGTTTAATTCTTTGATGATGACTTGCTGGTAATCTTCTACACTGGCATAGTCCTTACGCTCCAGGCGCAGGGTTTCTATTCCGGCATTTTCAGCTGCCTCGGCTGCACCACAAGGCAGGGATTGATATACCAGAAGTTTGATATCTGACTTATTTAGTAATCCTTGCTGATAATTTTCAATGGTATCCTTGGCATTTCTGCCCCAGCCAGTTACCAGTATGGCCCAATTAAGCTTTTTCTCTGTACTCATCTAAATCTAGCATTAATGATTGTGGATCAATGGCCGTATCCTTAGAACTCATTACATTTTTTATGGTAAGGAAAAATATCTTTAGATCTAATAAAAATGAAATATTCTCAACATACTCCTTATCCTTGGCCAACCTGTCGTCCCAATTCAACATATTCCTGCCGGAAACCTGTGCAAGTCCGGTTATGCCCGGTAATACCGAATGCCTTTTTTGTTCTTGAGCATTATAATATGGGAGGTAACGTATTAATAATGGTCTTGGGCCAATAAGGCTCATTTCTCCCTTCAGCACATTTATAAGCTGAGGTATTTCATCTATTGACGCTTTTCTAACAAATTTCCCCACAGGGGTGAGCCGGTCTTTATCTAGTAGAAGATTTCCATCCTCGTCCGTAGCATCGGTCATAGTTTTGAACTTAATGATGCTGAAGACTTTTTCATGTTTTCCAGGTCTTTGTTGATAAAAGAAGACCTTCCTGTCATTAACGATAAACAAAAGAATGGAAACAATGAATAATACGGGGCTCAGAGCCACTAATAAAGTGACAGCTGCAAGGAAATCCAAAAGACGTTTGCCAACCGTTTTGTACATGTTTATTAGGAATTTAAGGACAAAATAACCACTTAATTTTTGCTTAATTTCAATTTAATCGTTAAAAAGTACTTTATACCAAACGAGTGGAGGATATGCTTTGTTGCAGTGAATCACAGAAATAATGTTGTGGATTATGCACCAATTTCAGGTCTGTTGATTATTGTCTGGTATGCCTTGGGTGTCAATAAGTTATCTACCATATAACTATGGCCATTTTCCCCCATTTTTTTCCTTAGCTCCGTATTGTTGTAAAGCTGTATTAATAGTGCTTTCAACTTCTCGGTTTTCCCGGCTTCGGCCCATAATCCAGCGCCTATTTCCTCCATTTGTGTACCGAAATCGGTATTGAGGTCGAGCGAAGCTAATATGGGTTTTTTAGCATTGAAATAAGCTATGCTTTTTGAAGGGTAATTGGGAATGGTAAACTCTTCACTTAAAGAAATTAGTCCAACATCTGCAATCTGCAGCACCTCGGCGTATTCTTTCTTGGATAGAAATCCTTGTAACTTGATATTATCGAGCTGTTCTTTCGCCAATAGATTTTCCAGGTTCTCTTTCTCTGTACCTCCACCGATTATAAAGAAGAAAATATCATTGATATCTTTACATGCTTTAGCAAGTGCCACAACATTTTCCATTTTCTGAGGCCTGCCAATGTTGCCGCCAAACATCACAATGAATTTATCTTGCAGACCGTAATCCTTTTTAATTTTGACGACCCTTTCTTCTGAGAGGATTGGGTAATAGGTAGACCAGTTGGGCAATAAATGGAGTTTATCCTGGTTTATTTCAGGATTATGTTGCAATACAAATTCGATATTTTTCGGAGACATACATCCTATACTATCGGAAACACGATATAGTTTTTTCTCCATATTGCGAAAGTAGCGATATGCCGGACTTCCCTTTCTCATCATCTTAAGATCTACTGCATTTTGTGGAAATATATCACGAAGAATTAAATAGACCTTTGAATGATATTTCTTTTTGAGCCAATTGGCCAAAGCCGCCAGGGTAATAGGTGGAGTAGGCATAATTACAAGGTCAAAATTTAAATCGACCCCACTTTTTTTAAGTGCTTTTTTGTATTGATAAGGCAGTAGCAGGTTAGCAATGCCCTTCTGGATTTTTCCAACATTAAACAATTTCATGGTGGGTACTCTAACCACTTTCACCCCCCGTTCTATTTGTAAGCCCAGTTTAGTGTCGTCATAACTTGGCCCAACCAGCACAATGTCGTGGCCCGCTTTTTGAAATTCCATCATTAAATCTGTCATCATCATAAGGTAATCGTCCAAATTCGGTACTGACAGTCCCAGATAAATAATTCTCATATAACTTAATTTGCCGACAATGTGGTTTAATGTACTTGAAGTAATAAATACTTCCTCTTTTTTGTGCTTTTCTAACTCTTTGTAAATACCAGGTGAAAGGGTTCCGCATAAGCAGTACCCACCATGTTACCAAAATATTTGGCCGAATTTCTAATGGCTTCCGAACTCCTGGGGTGCGGATAAGGCCTCATTTCTGCTTCATATTTTTCCATGGCTGCAATCTTATCATCTATTGTAGATGAAATATCTATAAATACATTAGGGTTAAAAGGCTTTTTATTCAGCATATTTCCCCATTCTGTAGATGAGTTTACATAATAAGACAGTAGATGGTTCACTTTTTGTCCGGGAGCGGGTCTGCAAGCCACCATGGCGCTTTTGTACAGCTCAATATGGTCCTGGTTAACATCGGTCCGATCTTGCACAAAAACAGTATCGTATGCTCCTTGTGAAATAACCTTCCCCAAGGCAATGTTAATATCCACATGAGCCACCGTATCCAATCTCATATCAGGAAAATCTAACCGGGGGAGTAAACGTGCCCCAACTACCTTGCATGCATTCTCGGCCTGCTCAAATTTATCTTCTAAAAGGGCGGAATCATTAAAATACTGTGTGCTGCTCCCATCTGTAAAAATCAAAATATCCACTTCTTTTCCCATTTTGATCAGCCGGGAAATAGTACCGCCAACCCCAAGGATTTCATCATCCGGATGCGCCGCTATCACAAGTACTTTATTAAATAATTCTAACATTTGCCTAATTGTTTTCTTAAGTAATATATTTCATCCTGTAGATGGTAACCCAGTTTTTCTCCCAACCGAAACACTTTTAGGTCTACAGCTGTGCCATCATCAAACGCTGGCATTCTCAGCCATAAATTCCCGTCCAGAAATTGCACTAGTATGCCCTTGCTGTCTTTTTTTAGGATTTGACCGGGAGTGCCAGAATAATTGCCATCTTCATCCAGTGCTACTTCCCAGAAAATAATTTTCTTGTCCTTATAATAGCAATAAGCGCCGGGGTAGGGATGCGATACCGCTCTTATTAACTTGTCTATCTCGTCTACAGTTTTGTTGAATGTTATTAACCCGTCTTCCGGACTCCTTTTACCTCTTACGGTAACCCCGTCTGTTTCCTGGGGAGAAAAAGAAATAGTCTTGTTGGAATTGATGTCAGAATAAATTTCAAAAAATCCCACACTTAGTTGTTCTGCAACCAATTCATATAATTCGTTTACATAACATCTGTCTGGAATTTCAAAATGCTTCTGGGTAATGATTTTACCAGTATCAACTCCGGTGTCTATTTTAAAAAAACTGACAGCAGATGCGGATAAACCTTCTATGATTGTCCAGGGTAGGGGAGCCCTACCGCGCCCATATGGCAATTTTGAAGGATGCGTCCCTACTATGAATTGTGAAAAACAACCGATAAAATCTTCCCTGAATATCTGACTCCAACCCAGTGTAAAGAGATAGTCTGGCTTTGCTTCCTTTACTTTAGCTACAGTTGATTCGGAATTTACATTTAGCGTATCTATGGTTTCAATTCCATTCTGTTCACAAAAATCGTGGAGATCATAATAGTCCGAGACATTCTTGTCCTGACCGGCAGGTAATGTAATGAGGGTATCTATTGCACATCCTTTCAACACAAGGTACTTAAGGCATTCATAAGATTCAAGATTTGAACCTATGCAGAATATCTTTATTTTTTCTTTATTCGCATCCATTGCCGCCATTTATCATTTATGAGCTACGGTTTAGACCATACTACCCTATTAACATAATCAACATAGGAGAGAATGATCCTTACCACTTTCTCGCTGACATTGGGCATACTGTAATCTGAAACCTGTCTAAAATTACGTTCAGGATTTCTTTTTTGAACTTCTAAAGCAGTCAAAGCCTGCATTATTCGCTCCGGTCGCAATCCGACCATCATTACCGAAGCTTCTTCCATCGCTTCAGGTCTTTCATGTGCTTCCCGAATATTGAGGGCATGAAAATTTAAAATGGAAGACTCCTCTGAAATTGTTCCACTATCAGACAGAACTGCATAAGAATTAAATTGAAGGGCGTTATAATCGGAAAACCCCAGGGGTTTTAAAAATTGGATGTTTTTATGAGTTTTTACATCTTTAGCATCCAGCATGTTTCTTGTTCTGGGATGTGTAGAAACAATTACCGGATAATTGTACTTTTCTGCAATTTGATTCAGAGAAGTGATCAGTCCTTCAAAATTTCTTGGATTATTGATATTTTCTTCGCGATGTGAGGAGACTACAAAGTATTTTTGAGACTCCAGATTTAGTTTGCTTAGAACATCAGATGCCTCAATTTTAGCTCTGAACTTACTTAGAACTTCAAACATTGGACTTCCTGTCTTGATGACCCTATCTGGCGAAAGTCCTTCTCTCAGTAAATATTCTCTGGCAATATCACTATAAGTCAGATTGATATCGGCTACATGATCAACAATTTTTCTGTTTGTTTCTTCCGGTACTCTTTGGTCAAAACAACGGTTACCGGCTTCCATATGAAAAACAGGAATCTTTCGTTTTTTAGCCGGAATTGCACATAGGCATGAATTGGTGTCGCCCAGAACAAGAAACGCATCAGGGTCTATAGTTTCTAAAATTGGATCTATCTTGATCAATATATTTCCTACTGTTTCCGTAGCGTTTTTACCGGCAGCGTTCAGAAAATGATCGGGCTTTCTAATCTCAAGATCTTCAAAAAATATCTCATTAAGTTCATAATCGTAATTCTGGCCAGTATGAACTAATGTATGATCAATAGCTTCATTTGCATCTAGTGCATTAAGAACACAGGCAAGTCTGATTATTTCTGGCCTGGTGCCTACAACGGTAACAACTTTTAGTTTTTTCAACTTTAAATCTTTCTATTGGTTTATAATTATACATCCTCGAAATACGTATCCGCATCTTCGGGATTATATGGTTCATTGATCCAGAACAGGGTAATGAGTTCTGTGTCGCCTACATTTTTGATATTATGCGTATGCCATATGGGCATATCGACATAGGCAGGTGTATCTCCGTCAAGCTCATAATTTATGACTTTATCAGTGCCGATTTTTCGCAATTGTATCCTGGCTTTTCCTTGTATTACCGCAAAACGTTCTGCTTTTCTTGTGTGAAAGTGATTACCTCGGGTAATACCAGGAACTGTGGTAGAGAACGAAAACTGACCGCTGGTTTGTGTCCTTGCAATTTCTACAAAACTTCCTCTGTTATCAGTGTGTTTGGTGAATTTTACCGGGTAGTGTTCCTCAGGCACATAGCAGCGAAAGGTATTAAAAAGTGCTTTTTCAAAATCTTGCTCCAAGCTGGGGAAAACACCCTGCTCCATATAGTCTGTTTTGTAGGCTTTAAGCAGATCCAGGATGGCAGATACTTTTTTATGATAGGATGGAGGTATTTTCACCTCTATACTGTTGGTTCCTAATGGGATGCCCTCTAGCTCCCCGTTGATTGCTCTGATAAAAAATTGTATGAGCTCATTGATATAAATAAGGCCCACTTCACCATCGTTAATTATTGTGGGTTGTTCACCATTGGCAACTTTATGACAAAAAGTTGCGACAACCGAATTGTAATTAGGTTTTCCGAAAGGACCAAAAACGTTAGGAATAGTAAGTGACGTAAACTTTCCATTATTTGTTGATGCCCAACTGGCAAATTTTTCTTTTCCTTCTTTTTTAGATTTACCATAAAGGTTATCACGTTCTTCCTGTGAAGAAGAGGAAAATATAATATGTGGAGTTGCACCTTTTGCCTCACAAGCAGCAATCAGCTTTGAAACAAGTTGTATGTTGGTATTGTAGATCACTTCCGGATCTTCATGACGGTTCATAGCCGCCAAATGCACAACTACATCACATTTAGAAACAAATAACTCTAATTTGTCACTATCATCGAAGAACGATCTCTCGAAAGGGACAAGTGTAATGTTTTCGTCCAAAGATAGGGTCGTATAAAGATGGTTGCCTACAAAACCGGCCTGACCTGTTATACCTATTTGTTTCATTATTTTAGAATTTTACGCATGCTTATATGGTTTATGAATTACCCCAGGAATTCCCAGGTATTCGGGGCAAATCGATAATCGTCCGCTTTAGATTGCTCAAGGCCAAAGTTAGAAAATACAAGTAAGCGCGAATCTTTCATCAATGCCTTAATTCCTGAGGCATACCCTCCTGAAACTTCCAGAACAACCGGATTGTCCGAGGACAAATGGTACATCTCGCCTTTTAAATCATCAGATGGCTTTTCAAAATTATCTATTTTAATCAGATTGACAACAAATGCACCCGAATTGCAATAGAACCATTTTTTTTCATGTTTATGTCCCTGCCAGGCCCTTACGGTTTCCGTATCATTGGGGGCTATTTCATAAAACCTCACAATCTCATTCATTTCAAACGAATTGAAAAAGTTAAGTTGGCCCCTTTCGTCTTTAAAACTAGATCCCTGGATAAGTTTTAATGATGGCATTACAGATTTTCCTTTATAAAATCCAGATCCAGGAGAATATTCTTCAGGGCATCATTGGTCAGCAGTGTAGTATTGTGCGAATGGTAATCTTCTATTGAACTAATATCTGTTTCTCCCTCCGAAAAGTATCGGCTGTAGTTGAGGTCTCTGTTGTCTGCCGGAATTCTGTAAAATTCGCCCATATCTTCGGCCTTTTGCATCTCTTCCCTGGTACACAAGGTCTCATAGAGTTTTTCCCCATGCCTGGTCCCAATAACTTTAATATCGTTATCAGCGTTAAAAATTCCTTTTATCGCCTCTGCAAGATCCCCAATGGTACTTGCCGGCGCCTTATTTACGAACAAGTCTCCCTGGTTGCCATTTTTAAATGCAAACAGCACCAAATCTACGGCATCTTCAAGCGACATTAAAAACCTGGTCATATTGGGGTCTGTCACCGTAATCGGTAATTTATCCTCTATTTGCTTAACAAATAGTGGAATTACAGAACCTCTGGAGGCCATTACATTTCCGTATCGGGTAAGGCATACCGTTGTTTTATCTTCAGGAATATTTCGTGAAGCTGCTACAGCCACTTTCTCCATAAGTGCCTTACTAATACCCATGGCATTAATAGGGTAGGCTGCTTTATCTGTACTCAGACAGATAATTTTACCCACATTGTTTGCAACGGCGGCATCTATGGTATTCTGAGTACCAAAAACATTGGTCTTTGCGGCTTCTATTGGGAAAAATTCGCAGGAAGGCACCTGTTTTAGGGCTGCGGCATGAAATACGTAGTCTACGCCATGCATTGCTTTGGCTATACTATTATAATCGCGTACGTCACCGATATAGAATTTAACTTTGTTATTTTTTAAGCGCGTTCGCATATCGTCCTGCTTCTTCTCATCCCTGCTGAAAATGCGAATTTCTTTTATATCTGTTTCCAGAAAGCGGTTGAGAACTGCATTCCCGAAAGAACCTGTACCACCTGTAATTAGTAATGTTTTGCCTTTAAACATAGTTTTGATTTGCTATTTAGTTTTTTGGAAGAACAGTAACAGTTTTGCTCTCATAGAGCTTGGTGGAACTATTCATTCCTTTGGTTATTTTTGATTGTGGGGATGCATTTTCAAAATAAAGAAAACATCTCCTAAGAACTCAACGATAATTCTTTCTATATATTTTTCGGAAGAGCCCCTTCTTTAAATTCAATTTTCATTTGGGTTCAAAAGCACTTTCAATTAATTGGCGTTGCACTTCAGGATTGTAGTACTGATCAACAATTTCGTAACAATCATTTTCTATCTCCGTTGGTGTTTTAGCGCTGATCATTTGCAGTACTTCTAATATTTTATTCTTAAGATCTATCTCGTCGTTATATTGGAATAGTGCACCATTCTTAAGATGCTTAATAGCTTCAAATTCTGGCCCCTGATCATTTGGATTATTATGTGAGATTACCGGCACACCATACATTAAAGAATGAATGGCCGTTAAACCAATTTGTCCTGGTGCAACACAACAGTCGCTCGAATATATCAATTGATAGTTAGCAGCCTCGTCATAAGATGCTCCATAAAAACAAACTTGAGACTCCAAATCCTTGTTTTTGACTAATTGCTGTAGATTTTCTCTTTCCGGCCCATCTCCTACAAATAGTAAATTGACAATAACCTGTTCATTTTTTAATAGTGCCGCCGCATTGATAAGCATGTCTAGTTTCTTCTCCGGTATTAACCTTCCAATAAAAATCAATTGACTATTAACCGGATTTGTAAATAATGAAGCTCTGAATTGTTTGCGTTGATCTGAATTAACACTCCCGCGAAAACCAATTTGAGCTTTGTAATCCAGAGAGTTGTAAACCACTGTAATTTTTTCACTTTTATATCCCAGTCGGACAAGGTTGTCCTTGGAGATATTACCATAAAGCAACAGTCCTTTAAATAAAGATTTGTAAAAGAGGACATATAGTTTGCTTCTCAGGTTTACGATATTATCTAATACGCCGTGTGCCCAGTTATAATTGGGTATTCCTTTGATTTTTAGAATAATTGAGGCAATAATTATACTTATCCAGTATGGCGAGGAATGGACAATTGCACCATCAAATTTTTTAAATAAAATAAAGCGAAGTAGTCCTCGGTTGAACCAGAAAGTCCCAATCCTGTATGAAGGAAAATCGTAGAAGTGCGGATAATCCTTAAAATCATATGGCTTAATTTCATTATAACCTCTTTTATCGCCGGCAAAGTGATAGGTGTTTTTATCAGATTCCAGAAGTGCTTCTATTACACCATTTCTATAATGTGGGAATCCCGGATAGATTAGGATTATTTGTTTTTTATGATTTGTCATTAATGCCTGTTGATATGTCTGTTAGGTTTCCGATCTGTTCAACCATTAAACGCTGCTATATTTTAAAAATTATACCTGGCTATCCAAAAATCAATATGCGGGCTTCGGCAATCCAGAAAGTGAGGTGTAGATTTTGTATTCAGTTAGTTGACAGCCTGATTTTTAAACCCCATTTTGGGGTTATAATATCTTAGGAGAATATAGTAACACTATATGGTCTCCTGGCCAATGGTATTTATCTGTCTTTATTGGCACTCATAGCTGCAAGAAATCCAGTATTCTTGCTGCCTGTACCTTGTTGTTTTTATGATCCATCACAAAATTTTTGGATTGTGATCCAAATTGATGTAATTCTTTTCTTGTTTTACTTAGAATAGTATTAAGAGCATCGTAAACGCCCTCCACACTTTCATCCTGGAAGAGATAAACAAAATTATGATATTCTTCAGGCATCCCCGGGAGGTTGGTGGTCACCATTGGAGTTCCTGATACCATATATTCCATATTCTTAGATGGAAAAGAATATTTGGTAAAAGCTTCTGTAGTGGGTCTGGGATTTATCAAAAGGGTGGCCTTCAACTGATCCCGGACTACAATTTCATTGGGGACAATACCCATATAAATTACCCTTGGATCTTTATTTGAGTACTTGTCCATGTCTTTTACCATCTGTCCTTTGCCATACAGATGAAGCTTTAAATCCTCTCCTTTAAGTTCAAAAAATGCATCTATAAGCGTTTTTATTCCATACTTTTCATAAAGTCCTCCGGCATAAATCAAAATCCGATCAGCATCCTTTTCCTCAAGCACATTGGAAGTTGTTTGCATACTAATATCCACCAGGCCCTCCATAATCATATATGGTTTGTTTTTGGGATTAACCACTTCATTCATCTGCTGTGTAAGCAAGATATACCCATCAAATTTGGACAACATCCAGGAAACTAGGGCTTTATAACTCCCGGCCTTTAGTCCGGCTTTTTCACCGGAATTACCAACCATCATGCCTGGAAAATCTGTAACAACCGCTATAATTTTGGTAAATGTAAGCCTCGAAGCAAGTAATGAGGCAGCGGTAATAGATAAATTCAACACATCACAAATGATTACTTTCTTCTCTTTTTTGCGCTTAAAGAGTGTCCTGAAAAAGAAGCTAAATAGAGTATAAATGAATACTCCTAAATTTTTTATAACGGCAAAGTTGATCAGGGGAACATAACGGTAGGAAACATTATTAACATTTTCCCTGCTTGTCTTCCAGAATCTCTTTTTATGAGAAGTAGCTGTAACCGGAATTGTGCTTAGGGTTTCAACTTTGCATTCAGCAGGGTGCATGCCCATTCCTTCAACAATTAACCGGTGGAACTTTTGTATCGCCAGACCCGGTTTTTGACTGGAAGTTTCGAAGATGTATTTCAAGACATTCTCGGAACATAAAGAGCTTGCATAAAATATTTTGATCATGTCCTTGGACTCGTATTGTACTTGTTAATGATCCCCATAAAGAGACAGAAAAAAACAAATATGTAGAAAGAACCATCAATAATTGGTTCTACCATAAAAAGAAGCATAAATGCAATAAAATATACCAGGGTGATAACATTGAATGAGGTATCTGCAGGGGCTATGGTTTTCACATGCTTAATTTGAAACATAGAGCGTATGGTAAAGAATACCAGTAAGAAAAACGAAATTACCGTCCCTAGTCTTAGCACATCAAACCATAGGTTATGAGAATAACCAAATTCTTTTACGTCCCAGCCAAGGGGTTTTTCTATTATATATTGCATGGATTTAAACCAACGGCCAGTTCTACCACCCCCACTGGCAACATCATTGGTACCATTATTATCCATTCTCCCGGCAAAACTAGATAACCAATCTGCGTCCCAATTGAAAGACACATTTCTATATACCAGAAAAATACAAGCAAGAAGCAAGAACAATAAGGTTACATTTTGTTTTAAAGAATGTTTAGGAACCATATAAACCAAGGCAACCAAAAACGTAAACATTGCAATTACCAACTGGGTTCTACTACCCAATCTTAAAACACACACCAGAGTAAGACCAAATATTATCGCCAGAGCTATTTTCATCCAAAGAGATAGTCTTTTAGGGCTGGATAATAATATTGCCGGGATACACATATTTAATACGAACGGCGCAGCCACCCCTGTGGCATTGGTTAGTTTTTTAGTCCAAAAGAACGGGACACTTCTGGATCCCTGTACAAATCCTCCCTCCTGAATATTTAATAAAACAGATATTAGTGATGCTGAAGAAATAATTATTCCAAAGCCAAGTAAAACATAGAACAACTGAGCAGTGTCTTTTGAATTTTGTACAAGTTGTTTACCCCACATATATAATGTAGCAGGCATCAGGGCATAAATAAAAATATACTGAACACCCTTAGCAGGATCATTGCTATAAAACAGGGCATAAACAATGCTGAAAATCAGTAGTATGAGGAGATTAAAATCCAGATTTTGTTTTACAAAATCTTTCTTTAATAAAATAGTAATAATTAACAGATAGCCAAAAATAAAGCCTATTGAAAAAAAGTTGAGCAAAAAGCATAGCAATAGAAAGCTATTTAAATACCCTAATCTTTTCGCGTAGTCTAGAACTTTTGATACCATAATAGATAGTATTACTGATCTAGTGTTGAAATTGATAACATCTTGTACAAAACCTTGCAGCCACCCCTGAATTAATCCCGGGAAAAATGTACCCCTTTTTTTTCATAGCTGACTTTTAATATTAATTCAAATATAAGTCCAATACAAATGAATTATTATAAACTTGGTTTAGTATATCCAAATGTCTTAATATCCTCTGCAAATGCCTCATTTACCAGATCTATTGTTCTTTCTGTATAATGCTGGCTAAAGGAATTGTTCTTCCTGCTCTTTTTCAGATGAGGAAGATCTATTGTGATTCCCAATTTACGACCGATAGTATCAAGATCCTCGTTTAATTGCTCCATCTTGCCAATAAAATCCACGAGACAATTGTTCTGCTCATCGTAGAAAAACCGTTTTTGCAGTCGAAGTTCATTATGTATTCTCCAATCGAGGTATTTTTCAAAGCTGCCCAAAGATGTAATAAGTTCGTGCTGATAATGATTGGGTGATTTCAACATGTAGGTATAAAGCGATACCTGCCAATCCCAAGGATTTCGAACAAAACCAAACTTGTAATAACTGTCAAAGACTTCTGCCGGAATTTTATTCTTAATCTCTAGGGCAGTCGAATGCCCGTCAAACTGACTGGAATAGATCTTAGGATAGCTGCCGAGTAAAAATTTAAATTTGCTATCCAGGGAGCATTTCAAAAATGACTGATCATTATGACTCTTAAGCGCCTGCCGCATGCTTGTTCCGGCAACTTTGTAGTTATGAATAAAGATGAATTTCTTTCCGTGTGATATGATCATAAGAAATTTTTTACTGCGGTTTTCGTGGCAAGATTAATTAAAAATTTAATTAATAATGCATTTAATAGTTAAAAGTTTTTAAAACGGGATGAGCAGCAATTTCCCTGCCGATAATCCCGTAAATAGCGTTCTTCAGAGGAATGAAGCCAACTTTCAGGGAGTTAAAGTAAAATTTAAGATAGTTATTTAAAGAATAACTGTTGAGGACGGTATTTATTATTTCATCCTGCTTATTTACTTTTAATTTTTTTCGAAGTGATTCGATAATATGTTACGATATAGCGCGTTTCTAATTTTGTGTCATTTAATCGGGGATTTTGAGAGTCACAACCAAAGATGATCAGAAAATTTAATAGAATCTCTTGAGCCATACTATATTTGCCACTAAACTTTATATCAGTAATTAACTATGTGCGGTATTCTTGGAACCATTCCTGCTACGGATCATTCTCAATTTAAACAGTCTTTGGACACCCTGGAGCATAGAGGACCAGATGATTATGGAATAGAAACGCTTAACAATTCCATATCATTAGGGCATAGAAGATTATCTATTTTAGATCTTTCTGCGAAAGGTCATCAACCCATGCAAAATGAGGATAAACGATATACGGTAGTCTTCAATGGAGAGATTTATAACTTTCTTGAACTTAAAGAAGAATTAAGGGCCAAAGGACACAGTTTTAGTTCCATTTCAGATACAGAGGTATTGCTTAAAGCATATATAGAGTGGGGGGAAGAATGTGTGCTTAAATTTAATGGTATGTGGGCGTTTGCCATATGGGACAATGAAGATAAAAGACTATTCTTATCCAGGGATAGATTTGGAAAAAAACCTCTTTTTTACGCTATTGAGGACGGGAAGTTCATTTTCGCTTCCGAAATGAAAGCGATTTACCCCTTTTTGAAGCATGTTGAAATTTCCGAAGATTTTCATTGGATGAAGAGAAACATTCTTGCTTATGAGACAACAGACAAGTGCCTGATAAAAGGTATAAAACGATTTCCTCCAGGGTACAACGCCGTATTTAAAGAAGGTGAATTACACACCTATCGGTATTGGAACACTTTGGACCATTTGGTGGAGGTGCCAAAAACATATGAGGAACAAGTAGAGCATTTCAGATACCTGTTCTTGGATTCTTGTAAACTGCGAATGAGATCGGATGTGCCAATTGGTACAGCATTGAGTGGTGGCCTGGACAGCAGTGCAACCATTGCCGCAATGGCCTATTTGTCTGGCCATAATGAGAGTTATGCGGAAGATTGGCAACATGCTTTCGTAGCTTCTTTTCCCGGGACACCCATGGACGAGTCGCACTATGCCAAAATGGTAACCGACCATTTGGGTATTAAAGCAACATTCATCGATATTAACCCTCTGCAGCACTGGAATAAGCTCGAGGAATACTTTTACTTGTTTGAAGATTTATACATTACCTCTCCCATACCCATGATAATGACTTACCAGGCGGTAAAACAGAACGGGGTAACGGTAACCTTAGACGGCCATGGAGCGGACGAATTAATCAGTGGCTATGCGCAAATTACAGAAGCCCTGTGGGACAGTAAATTCAATATAAAAAACATTAAAGACATTTTAAATACCTATGAGGGTACACTGAATAAAAGTGATCAGTTTGAAAGTCTGAATCATTTGAAGTTCTATACTAACTACATGGTTAAAAAAGTAGCTAAAAAACTACTTGGGAAAGAGCATATATCCAGAGATGCCAAGCATCCTAATTTTAAGAAATTAGATAATTTAACCAAGTATTTATACGCAATTTTCCATGAAAAAACCTTGCCTACCCTGTTGAGGAATTACGACAGATATGCAATGATAAACAGCGTGGAAATCCGAATGCCGTTCATGGACCACAGAATAGTTAGTTTTGTAAACTCTTTACCATACACCAGCAAATTGGGGGATGGGTATACCAAAAAGTTAATAAGAGACGCTATAGACCCCTATCTCCCTAAGGAAGTTACCTGGAGAAAATCTAAAATAGGGTTTACATCACCCATAGTAGATTGGATGCAAAACGATTTAAAGGAATGGTTTGCTGATACTACACATACTAAATCTTTTCTGGAATCGGAGTTGGTGATAGATCCACAGGAGTTACAAAGCAGGATCATGAGTATTGTCAACGGAGAGAACAACAATTTTGTTTTTGCACAGCGATGCTGGACAGATTTAACCCCGCATATTTGGGAAAAATCGATTCTGGACAGGGATCATAGTTTTAATTAATCACAACTTTCTTTTTAAAAGAAGAGTAACAGCTAACAAATTTAAAATTCAATGATTTATCTAAAGCCTCTTGGAGGATTGTGCAATAGGATTCGAACGGTAGATTCTATGCTTACATTATGTAAAGAGAACAAAGAAGATCTGACCATCCTTTGGGTAAATAACCCTGCATTAAATTCCAATTATGACGAGTTGTTCTTAATTCCGGAAATTTCAGGGTTTAAGTTAACCATAGTTAATTGCCCTCCTGGATTCCCCGATTTGTATTTTCCCAAGGCAATTAATAGCATAAAAAACATCGTAAAAGGGAGGCGTTTATCAGCTGAATACAAACCGCTTTTGAAAAAAATTGTCCAGGCAAAAGCTAAGAATTCAATAAACAACCATTACCTGATGGACCTCTATGAAGCCCCTAAATATGTAGATAAATTATCGGCAGGGGAATTGGATGAAATGATCTACCCTAAACTGGCTTCAGATTTAAAAAAGTTCTTTAATAACAATACAACCAGCGGTTATATCGACTCTTGTCACAGATTATGTCCTATTGAAAACGATTATAAACTATTTGTCCCTGCAGAAGATATTCAGAAAAGAATCCAAAACACTGTCAATCGCTTTAATAATACCATAGGCCTGCATATCAGGAAGTCGGATCATGTTACTTCAAGAAAGTACAGCACCACTGAGAAGTTTGTGTCCATTGTTGACAAAGAAATAGAAAGGGACCCTAAAGTGAGCTTTTTTGTTTCTACTGATGATGAAGAGACCAAGCAACACTTAATATCGAATTACGGAGATAAAATTATTTATAATGAAATTAGCAGTTATGACAGGAATGACCCTTTAGCCGTTAAAGATGCGGTGGTTGACCTTTACTGTCTGGCGGCTACTTCAAAATTGTTTGGATCTCACCACAGCTCATTTAGTCAGGTTGCTGCCATCATTGGTGGAATAGAAGAAATTACCGCCAGATAAAGTCCTTACAGCTCTCAGCAGAGGGTTATTTTGAACTAAAAAGAGAGGTTATTTTTTTAATTGCCCGACGAAATTTTTCTTTGCTTAGTTCAAGGTAGAGGTATAGCGCATCTCCCCGGGTAATACTTTTCTTCTCATAAAGAATTTCCCGCATTCTGTTAATTGAAAATTTGTTTATGCCGTCCTTCTGAGTGTCGTAAAGGAAGTAGTCTATCCCGGAAATATTTTCAATAATATTGGCATCACGAGGCTTCAGACTCCTGCCAAAAGTTTTAAGTAGCTCGTAATTCAAAATTCTGGGGGTAAGCACAAATCTTTTATTATAGGTCTTTCTGTAGTTATATAAATCTACACAAAGGTCCTCTGCTGCAATTCCTAGGGCCTTGTAAATGTTTGCATTTTCAAAGTAGACATCGTATACACTGGCAGATACTGTTAATGAACTAAAAGAATACTCCTTTTTATCTGCAACTAATAAGTTTACCTGATAATCTGTGCTATCGCTTGCGGCATGGGTGCCTTTATCGCTAAAATTTGTGGTGAGTGATATTTTAGGATATAGAAAGAATTTACCTGTGGCCACGAGATAGGCAATATAGTACTTCAGCCACGATTTCTCTGACCAGTTAAGCACAAATTTGGGCAGTTCCAACGCTTCTGGTATTTGCTGATTATTTTCATACCAGGTCAGGAAATCTTTAAATTGTTTTGCACTCCAGGCCTGTCCCCAGGAAGAAGCAAACTGGAAATACCAATTGTCGAAACCGTCTTCAATTGGGGTGAAATTCATCCCATTATTTACGTTTCGCTGGTGTTTGTAGAGTGAAATACCTCCTATGTAATTTTTGTCTTCACTAAACGCCAGAGCCCGCGAGGCATAATAGTAGAAATTTTGGGAAACATACAGATCGTCTTCCAGTACAATTACGTTACCATGGTGTAGCGCAAGCGACCCGCACTTAAGGATATGTTTTCTCAACCCCAGATTTTCCTCGTTGTACAACACCTCTTTTTCACCATGAATCCAATCAAACTCTTTGGCCATTAACAATACATCCTGATTGTTTTCCCCATTGTCTATGCTAATAACGAGAGGGATATCAGAAGAAGGGTAATTGGCTTTTTTAAGCGAATCCAATAAACGAGAAAGCGATTTTGGCCGATTATAGGCTACTACAACGATGGGGATCTGCTGCTTATTCATCTCCAAAAGATTTGTAGAATTCCTTGATGTCTGTAAATCGCGCAGCATTTTGTTCTATCCATGCAAGATCTTTATCCCACCATTTAAACTGGAGCAGGAATTTGATTTGATCATCATCGAAGCGCGATTTGATATACTTTGCCGGACTCCCTCCAACAATTGCATAGGGCTCAACATCCTTGTTTACAAGGGAATTGGAAGCAATAATGGCCCCGTCACCAATAGTAACTCCGTCCATAATACTTACACCGTAACCTATCCAAACATCGTTCCCAATGCTTATTGAATATTTGCCCTCTTCATCTACGGGTTTTTCAAATTCATCGAAGAGCTGACTTTTGACATAGGTGATTCCAATTTGCTTACGCAGTGAAAAAAATGCGGGATGACTACTGACAAAAGTATGTGTAGGATGTTTTCCGAAAATGCAATTCACTCGGGGACCAATACATGTAAATCGCCCTATTTTAGCTTTTAGCATAGAAGTATTATCCCCTAAGTAGGAGGCGTATCCTATTTTTGACGCCATGATAACGGCGTTATCACCGAAATAATTCCTTCCTTCAAATTGAGTGGAAAGACCGATGGTAACATTACTGCCAAAAATTATGTTGAACTTTTTCTTCAACTTTAAACGCAGAAAGTAAAGCGCAATTTTGGTCAGGAATTTACTCGATAATACTATTTTTCTAAAGCGTTGTTTCATTTTTTGAGCGAATAAAAAATATTCTTAACTCTTTCCTTTCATAAAACCTCTGGCCTTATCGATGGCGATGTTATACTCCGGAATTTTCATGAGGTACACGGTACCCCAATATAAAAGTATTCCCACGATCGGAACAATTATCAGTTCAAGCAAATCATTATTGATGAATAACATTAGCAAATAACAAATTGCTGCCATGGCGAGACCAGCAAGAATAATCTTCAGTAAATCCTTAATCTGACTGAATCCTCCGTATTTCATAAACTTTCCGGGATAATAAGAATTAATAAAGAAATGAATAGAGGTCGACGCCAATTCTGCCAAAGCTATATATATGATCCCATATTGCAAAGCGATTATCACTAAAACAACTCTTACGGCAATGCATAAATACTGTTGCCGTAGCACCAGATCTGTTCTTCCTATTACATAGAGCAGGTTAATATTAACAACAACTACAGTAGTTATAAACCGGGCAATACAGAAAATCTGCATTATTGGGATGGCAAATGCCCATTTGTCTGTTAAGATCACAAGGATTATGGGTTCTGCTAAGACAGCTAAACCAAGAAATACGGGTAAAGTAATTAATGCTGAAGTTTTAATTATGGTCCTGGTCATTGAAACCAATACCTTTTTGTCGTCCTGAACTGGCGATAAACCTGGTAAGAGCACATTATTTAATGCAGAACTAAAAATGCTGTATACCACGTCTGAGAATTGTATGCCGCGAGAGTAAAAGCCCAGATCTTTTGCACCGATATATTTTCCAATTAAAAGTGAGTTCAGATTACTGAAAAAACTGCCGAGCAATTGGGAGACCATTAATTTGTAACCATATGAAAACAATTTTTTAAATGAGGCCTTTGAAAAAACCCAATTCGGTTTCCATTTTACGATAATCCATGTAAGTATCAATCCAATTACGGCTTTTAGCATAGTCTGCCAAACCAAAGCCCAAACACCCCAGCCAATGTACGCCATGTAAATGGCAATTCCTCCCGAAATCACTACCGTAATCAAATTTATCTTAGTCAGTGTTCTGAAATTGAGATCAATTACGAATAGGGTAGTGGGCAGGGCTTTTATAGCCCCTATTATCAGCGAAAGGGCCATAACCCTTAATAATAAAGACAGTTCTTGTATTTCGTAGAAATCCGCAATAAAAGGAGCAGCCACCCATAGGATGAGATAACACACTATGCTTATCCCTATATTGAAGATAAAGACCGTAGAATTATCGTCTTCTGTCCTGTCCTTTTTCTGAATAAGGGCTTTGGTAAAACCACTGTCGATAAATACACCGGATAAGACAATGAAGACCACCAGAATTGCAATTATTCCATATTCTTCAGGTGCCAGAATTCTCGCAAGAATTACCCCAAGTACGAATTGCACGACCTGGATAGAGACACGGTCGATAATGCTCCATGCCATTCCACGAAACATCTTATCGCCTAGGCCCATAGTGCAGCATTTAAATTATTGAGGGGTGACAAATTTATGCCAGTACCAAATGCACTTTTGGAAAGATTTCTTAAGCAGAAGTAAATCGTGTTCCAAATTTGAGATGGAAGGGCAATTTTCAGAGTATTTAATGTCCGTCTTGTCACACCTCCGTATTTAATGTACTCCCTAAGCCTTCTGTTAAGGAAGATTACCTTCGCCTCACACCATTTATAATAGGCATTAGAACGTTTTTGCGTTGCTTTGGCGGCAAGGTCATCTTTAGAATTCTTCATTAAAATTATTTAACTATTAATTTTAACGAGATACCACTCATATAATAATTTTATGCCCTCTCCTAACCCAATCTTATGTTTCCATCCTAATGCATTAAGCTTAGTTACATCGGTAAGTTTTTTCATGGTACCATCTGGTTTTGTGGCATCAAAGTTGAATGAGCCATCGAAGCCGATGATACTTTTAATTTCATTGGCCAGCGCCGCAATTGATATGTCCTGGCCTGTACCAATATTGATATGTGTATTTCTTATTTCTTTGGTCCCTTCGGGATAAGTGTCTTCAAAATCTGCCTTCTCCATTAAAAAGACACAGGCATCGGCCATATCTTCTGACCACAAAAACTCGCGCATCGGTTTCCCGCTACCCCAAATATCTACTGAAACTCCCTCAGCATTGCTTCTAAGCCCATAATTATTGAGCATCTTCAGCATTTCTTCCTCGGAAGCCTCTCCATTTATACCTTCAATGGGCAGCGAATTAAGATCACTTCTTATTAAATCCCAATTGTTTTCCCTCAAGGCTTTGCCAAGGTGTATCTTTCTGATTAGGGCTGGTAAAACATGCGACTTCTCTAAGTCAAAATTGTCGTTAGGACCGTAGAGATTGGTGGGCATCACGGAAATAAAGTTTGTTCCGTATTGCAAATTATAACTCTCACATAATTTAATTCCCGCAATTTTGGCAATTGCATAGGGTTCATTGGTGAATTCCAGCACATCTGTTAGCAAATAGTCCTCTTTCATGGGCTGAGGGCAATTTTTGGGATAGATACAAGTACTGCCCAGGAACATTAATTTTTTAATACCATTTAAATAAGACTGATGAATTACATTATTCTGAATCATCAGATTCTCATAAATGAAATCTGCCCGATAGCGATTGTTAGCAACAATACCTCCGACCTTCGCGGCTGCAAGGAAGACATATTCTGGTTGCTCTTCGCGGAAAAATTGCTGTACTGCGGCCCCGTCAGTTAAATCGAGTTCTTTATGTGTACGGGTAATGAAATTTGTATAACCTCTCCCTTTAAGGTTTTTTAAGATTGCACTTCCCACAAGTCCACGATGCCCGGCCACATATATTTTAGCGTCTTTCTGCATCGATTATTATTCAAAATAATTTAGAATTCTATAACCACCTTCTTTAAGATATTGCTCTTTTTCCATCAATTTAACATCGCTTTTTACCATGTCTTTGATGAGGTCGTCTAAAGAATATTCTATTTCCCAACCGAGCTTTGTCTTTGCCTTAGTAGCATCACCAATTAGCAATTCAACCTCGGTGGGCCTAAAGTATTTAGGATCAACACTGAGTACCTCTTTCCCAATTTCCAATTGAAATTTGGGGTTGGAACAGGATTTTACATAGGCTTTTTCATCAATGCCTTCTCCTTTAAATTCTAGTTCTATTCCCGTTTCCGCAAAACTCTTTCTAACAAATTCACGCACAGGAGTAGTGGTACCCGTTGCAATAACCCAATCTTCCGGTTCATCGGCCTGTAGAATCATCCACATCATCCGGACATAATCTTTTGCATGTCCCCAGTCTCTTTGTGCGTCAAGATTTCCTAAATAGAATTTATCCTGTAATCCCAGGGCAATCCTGGCGGTTGCACGTGTAATTTTTCTGGTGACGAAAGTTTCTCCCCTAATGGGCGATTCATGATTAAATAGGATACCGTTACAGGCAAACATATCATATGCTTCCCGGTAATTAACCGTTATCCAGTACGCATACATTTTTGCCACAGCATACGGACTTCTCGGATAAAATGGAGTGGTTTCCGTCTGGGGAACTTCCTGTACTTTACCGTACAATTCTGAGGTGGATGCCTGATATATTCGTGTCTTCTTTTGAAGGCCAAGGAGTCTTACAGCGTCTAAAACCCTCAACGTCCCAATTCCGTCTGCATTAGCTGTATATTCTGGTATTTCAAAGGAAACATGTACATGGCTCATTGCTGCCAGATTATAAATTTCGTCTGGCTGAATCTCCTGAATCAGACGAATTAGATTAGTACTGTCTGTCATATCTCCATAGTGTAGAATAAAATTACGATGTTCCACATGCGGATCCTGATAAAGATGATCTATACGGTCTGTATTGAACAGGGAGGAACGCCTCTTCAGGCCGTGGACGATATATCCTTTTTTCAATAGAAATTCACTGAGATAAGCTCCATCTTGTCCTGTAACCCCCGTAATTAAGGCTATTTTGTTCATGCTATAGTTTATATATAAATTGGAAAAGTATAATTTACACAAAGATGCTTATTAAAAACTAAGATGCCCAGAAATTCTGTGCAAAATGACATAAAAAACGATAAACTAAAGGAAGACACTACTTAATGATTTACGGAATTATGGTATAATTTATCCAATGAAGACATTCCTCAGAATCTAAAGCAAAAAACCCTTGAGCGTTTGCTCAAAGGTTTTATATGTAAGTTCTTTAAATTATACTGCTAATTTGGAGGATTGAAGTTGACGTTTGTCCAGGTACAGTTTACGTAGGAAGGATTAAAACTACTATACGGAGCATACACCCCCTGCACTTCAATTTCCAAATAATCTCCATTGCTGAAATTACAGTTCCTGAATTCAAAATCTTCTGTACGGAAGTGTACTACACTAACCGCCGTAAAATTAGAGATATTACAATTAATAAAATCATACCTTTTTCCTTCGGCAGAATAATTAGAATCACCTCCTATCCTCAGGGCGCTATAGGTATTATCAATAGTAATATTTTCAAAAACATTATCATTTCCAAGACTTGCATCAGCACCTGTAGAGTCAAAATAAGTGCTTAAAGCAATGGCGGCCCATGTATCTGTGATCTCCATATTTTTTATGGTATTGTGATGCGCTCCGTTGTTTATTAAAACTCGCGAATGCCACTCACCAGAGGAGGTACTTACTCCACGAACAGCGCCACCATTTATGGTATTGTGGTGCACCCCTGGATAACTCAATTCAAAATTGGTTCTCCTGGCCACACAGTTTAGAAAGGTATTGTAGGTACCATCATTTTTGATGATAAATCCATGTCCTCCATGACTTAAGCCCTGTGCTCTTTCTGCATAACAATTTTCTACAACGGTGTTCGTGATGCCACCTGCTAGCAGAAAGTAATAATCGGTTGGATTTGTAGCATTATCAGCATAAACTTTACAATTGCGAACTCTTGAATTGTGCGCCCCGGTTAGTTTAATAGCTTCTGCTGTTGCATTAAGTACAAAACAGTTTTCCAGAACAGAATTGCTTCCTCTAATATTTAGACCAACCCCATCATAGCCATTGCTGTTTTGATTCCCAGAATTAAGAACAATAATATTCTTTGCTTTGAAGTCATCCGCTATAGACTGGGTCAACAGACCATTTGAATATCCTGATATTTGAAAATTCTCAATCTCAACATTTTCTTCAAAAATATTTATCGCTGCACCTTGGTTTGGTGAAGAGGAAATTATCAATGGCATTTTGCTTGGATTCAGAGAATTTCCATAGGAGAAAGTAGAACCACCGGAGCTTACTAAATCTCCGGGTGTGTTGGTATATCCAATAAATTTGGTTGGGTTAGATACAGAATTCAACCTATCATCCAGCCTTAGTTGTTTATTCCCATAGTTACCTGCTTTAACATAGATAATATCACCCGGTTTGGCCACGTCAAAAGCGTGCTCTATGCTCCAGGCAGAGCTCTCTGAAAGCCCGCTATTACCAGCACTTCCACTAGTTGTTACGTAATAGCCCGGAGGTGCATTACCACCGCCACCGGTATTTCCACCACTTCCCTGGGTAACGGTAATGGTCACAGTATCTGAATGTGCTAATCCTGCTGCATCCTTTACTGTTAGTGTTATATCATATACTCCAGGGGTGTTAAATGTACGGGTAGCATTGGTAGCCGCTGAAGGATCCCCTGGGAAATCCCAGTAATAGCTTACAATACCGTTATCATCGCTAGAATTTGATCCTACAAATGAAACCTGAAGCGGTGCATCTCCACTTAAAGGATTTGCACTTGCTACGGCTACAGGAGCTTCATTGCTCGGTGGTGCATTAACTGTTATATTGACGGTCTCTTTATCGGAAAGGCCGTTTTCATCTGTAACAGTAAGTTCCACTGCGTATGTTCCTGCATTATTAAATGTATGGGTCGGATTTGCATTGTTAGCAGTACTACCATCTTTAAAATTCCAGGAATAACTCGCCACAGAATTGTCATCTGATGAATTACTACCAGTAAAGGCAACTTCTAAAGGTGCAGTTCCACTAAGGGGAGAACCCGTTGCACGGGCTACGGGAGCTTCGTTGCTTTCTTCATTAACAGTTATAGTTACAGTGTCTGTTGAAGTAAGGCCTTCTGCATCGGTTACCGTAAGTTCTACTTCATAACTACCTACATTATTAAATGTATGTGAAGGATTAGCCGAACTGGAAGTTCCACCATCTTTAAAATCCCAGGCGTAAGTTGTAATCTCATTGTCATCCGTAGAGTTACTTCCCGTAAATGACACATCAAGAGGAACGCCTCCACTAGATGGTGTTGCGTCCGCTATTGCGATGGGAGCTTGATTTTCAGCAGGGGTATTCTCTTCTTCAGAGGAGTTTTCTTCTGCAGGTGGCGCAGGCTCTTCCTCTATTATTATAATGGGTTCTGCGGTCTCCGGCACGTTATAACTTATTACTAGTTTAGGGCCAATTTTAGAAGGATGCTCTTTAGACGCAATGGCTAAATCATTACCTTCTTCGTGCTGTAATATAAGCGTAGTATTTTCAGGTATGAGATCTGAGCCGCTTAGGGTTACTTCCTCAGTATTACCAATTTTGAACTCCTTGGTAATAGCACCTAGAAGAATATCGATATCCGGAACATTTATATTGTCAATTTCCTGTTCGGTCCAATCGCTGTCAACACCTTTATAGATATTAATTGTTCCGTTACCTTCATCACTGTTTACTGTAAATTTAAGGGAGGCATCTGTAATGTACCCGCCAATAGCTTCAATGGCGCTTAGATCGAACTTCAGATAAGAGGTTCTGTTATTTTCATCGAGACGTATGATAGTCTGATTATAGCCTTTACCGCTTTGAACATGGGCGTCGTCTACAGGAGGGAATTCTGTGGTTCTACTTTCAAACCCATCTTCCATACCGTCTTCTGCGGGGGGTTCTTCTTCTGGAGTTTCTGGCTGCTCTTCTTCCTGGCTCTCTGCTTCTTCTTCTTCTTCTTCTGCTTCCTCAGAATTTTCGCGTTCTTCAACGCTGGCAACCGAGTCGTTTAGAACGGCATCTGATAATATATCAATATCCTTACTACAAGCAACTATTATAGTTAGGATAAAGAAATACAGAATCAAATTAATGACCTTGGTGGGGTGGTATTTCATTTGTGGGGCGATATTTTAAAAAATCTGTCTTCTACTTAATTCAGGATCGTTTTAATGTAACTCTGTTATACCGATAAAAATTGCCATATTTTCGATGAACTGCATAGATATAAAAAAAATATGCAAAAACTTAATAATTATCGGTAAAATAAGCTGATAACAGGCCTTTACTTCGCAACAATCCTATTTTATTCATGGGCATGTATCGGTTGTAATACGTAAATAAACGATGAACGGACTATGACTCGGAGCAATTTTAACAATGCTTTAAGAAAATATTCGATGAACTGCAATGCTTCTGCATATTTTGCTAAGTGGGAGGGAAGTCAATCATAAAATGATGCCCTTTGGATAAGAAAGTATATCTCTATAGGATTAGGATTGCGGCACCGACCAAAAATTGGTTGTGATCCCTCCTTTTTTAATACACATATTCTAAATATTATGGAGAAATAATGGCATCCTAGGCATCTGGAACTGGTAGTTGCTATTCTTAGTTTTGATTGCTGTTAAAGCAAAGCTGAAATGGGTGTCGGATTTTTTAGAGCATCTTATTTAGTAAGCTTTGATGTTACATAACCTGTCATAAATTTTTAACGCTCTTTCCTTTAAATCAATATTACAGCTAATATCTTTATATTTAGTTGGAATGTGTTTATGATCACTTGTTAACGGGGCATTAATATTAAGGTTTGCTTTTAAATGATCATATACCTTGTTTGGTTCTTCTATGAGGTCTTCAAAAGAAACCACCATCCAATTATCGTCAAAATTGGCCAACAAATAATCATAATAATTAATCCATATTTGCAACCAGTAATTCAGATCTTCAGGAGTATATCTGTCCTTATTGTTGATAAAGTTATCGGTTAAAAGGAAAGGCTTATGGCCCAAACCAAATTCGTGATGCCCTAAATAGTTGAAATAATCCAGAACAAAGGGATCATCCTTTTGATTTTCAGAAAAAGATTTGTGCAACTTCATCAGAGAAGAAGCATGGGATAAAGGATCTCTGAATAATATGATAATTTTACTTCCTTGTATTTTATTTAAACTGGATAATCTTAAAATATTGTTGTTATTCTTGGAGATATATTTTTGTTTGCCTTTAGAATGGCAAATTAGTGATACGTAGGTCAAATATTTTGCTAAAACCTTTTCATCCACCTCATGAGGCAGTAGCCCGTCCTTAATATAAGAATCGTTAAGAAACACCTTCCAAAAATATTCGTCAAATTCCTCAGGAGAATTGCCGTCAATGATGATCCCGTCTTTGTGGGCCCTTTCGTGCTTCGCTATTTTTAGTTTTTTGTTCCACAAATTTGGGGAAAGCAGAATAGGCATATTGGAATACTGCAGAGAAGCGTATTCTTCTGTGGTAAAAATTTTGTTCATCAGGGCGGTAGTACCGGATCTGGCCAAACCCGTTATAAAAACATACTCTTCAATTGGGGTCTGTTTGGCTTTATTACCATGTATAATTTCCTCTAGTTCAAGGGAGGATTTAGAAAGGAAATAGTTGGATAAATAGAGTTTATGAAGATGCTTCTCTGCTTTTGAATAATTTGACATAGAGTTTTTTTACAGCGATATAGAAAACCACAGCTAATAGTGACAACAGAATACCGTTCAATGTATACAATATATCCGAATGTATATCAGCAATAAATTGCTCTAATAAGAAAATTAAGCCAAAGGGTGCTACAAATAAAAGAATACTACCTATTAATTTTAGCAAATAGCCTAGTTGCTTTGACACCTGCTGCAGAAGTACCTTTTGCTTTTCCTCATCGGTCAGTTCCTTATTCTGCATGACTTGAAACTGCGACTTATAAGAGCCGGTTAAGTCTCTGATAAGAGGTGCCATTCCCAAATTATCAAAGATAAAACAGGAGAGTAAGGTGAGGCCAAAAATGACTATGTAAGTCAATTATTCTTTTGTTTTTTTACCTTTTATAAATCCGAGAAATCGCTTAATAGGTAGCCAGAAAATAGCCACCAGAAAGGCGAAAATTGTCAAAAATACGCCGGTAATAACCGCAATAATCCCGCCTCCAAGGCCAGGTCCTAGATATAAAAACATATTTTATTATTTTAATAAATTAGTCTACTTCAAAAGTGACTAGGTATATGTTCATGGTCCAATATTTCAGGGAATTCTATCTTCTTCCTGAGAAATTCCCTAAAAAAAGTTATTCTTTTATATATGTCTTCTGTTATCAGCTCTATGCTAATTAAAACATCATTTCTGCCCTGGGGATAGGCCAAATATTCTTACCTAAGTTAGTAAAGATCTAAACAATCATCCCGGCAGCAACAGTTTCGTTAGTGGTTTCATCTATAAGAACAACGCTTCCGGTAACTCTGTTTTCCCTATATGAATCTATCATCAAAGGTTTTGTTGTCCGGATTTTTACCTTACAAATATCATTCATAGTAAGTTCAGTATCCTCTGTTTTCCTTGCCAGTGTATTGATATCAATCTTATAAATAACTTCCTTGATCATGGCTTTTTGATCATTACTTGTATGCTTAATGGTATACTTAGCTCTTGGTTTAGCGGCATTATTATTTAACCAGCATAGCATTACTTCTATGTCCTGAGAGGCTTCTGGCTGATTGTTGGCCCTGACGATCATATCGCCCCTGCTTATATCTATATCATCATTTAATGTAATTGATACAGACATTGGTGCAAACGCTTCGTTAATTGAACCAGATGGTCCTTCTATCGACTTTATGGTCGAAGAAAAACCAGATGGCATAACCGCCACTTCATCGCCTACCCGGAGTACCCCACTGGCCAACCTGCCGGCATAACCACGATAGTCTATAAACCCTTCGCTCTGAGGGCGTAGTACCGTTTGAACAGGAAACCTTGCATCCACTTTATTAATATCACTGCTTATATGCATGGTTTCTAATGTATGCAAAAGCGGCCCTCCCTGATACCAGGGCATATTTTCGGACCTGTTCACCACATTGTCTCCCAGCAGCGCGCTTATAGGAATAAACCTAAAGTCCTTTACCAATAGTTTTGAGGAAAATTCTTCAAATTCCCTGATAATCTTGTTATAGGCCGCCTCTTCAAAATCAACAAGATCCATCTTATTGATACAAACAATTACGTGGGGGATATGCAATAATGAAGCGATAAAAGCATGTCTTTTTGTTTGCTCTATAACCCCGTGCCTGGCGTCTACAAGAATAATTGCGGCATTTGCCGTAGATGCTCCCGTGACCATGTTTCGTGTATATTGAATATGACCCGGAGTATCGGCAATAATAAATTTCCTTTTTGGGGTAGTAAAATACCTATAGGCTACATCAATTGTAATTCCCTGCTCCCTTTCATCTCTTAGTCCGTCCGTAAACAGAGCAAGGTCTACTCCTTCATGCCCCTTCTTTTTACTTGTATTTTCAATGGCCTCGAGCTGATCCTCAAAAATAGATTTAGAATCGTATAAAAGTCGACCTATCAGGGTGCTCTTTCCGTCGTCGACGCTACCTGCTGTTGTAAACCTTAAAAGTTGATTATTATTTATTTCCATAGTTGATTCTTCTATTAAAAATATCCCTGCTTTTTACGATCTTCCATTGCCGTTTCTGAACGCTTGTCGTCTGTTCGGTTGCCCCTTTCTGTCTTTCGCATAGCTGAAACCTCCTGGACAATTTTTTCTATGTTGTCCGCATCAGATTCAATTCCCCCCGTTATGGTAATATCTCCCAGGGTTCTGAACCTTATTTTTTTAGTTTCAATTTTTTCGTTCTCTTCGAGAATCAGATATTCGGATTTGGGAATCCAGGAATCGTTTCGCCAAACTACTTCCCTTTCGTGGGCCAGGTATAAAGAAGGAATTTCTATCTTTTCCCTTCTTATGTAGTTCCAGACATCCATTTCTGTCCAGTTGCTAATTGGGAATACTCTGAAATGCTCTCCTTCAAAATGCCTCCCATTAAAAATGTTCCAAAGCTCAGGACGTTGATTTTTTGGATCCCACTGTCCAAAATCATCACGGTGAGAAAAAAATCTTTCTTTTGCACGGGCCTTTTCTTCATCTCTTCTTCCTCCGCCAATTGCACAATCTACTTTATGCTCTTCAATCGCATCTAATAAAGTGGTGATTTGCAAGGCATTACGCGTAGCATTCTTTCCTTTCTCCTCGGCAACTCTACCGTTGTCTATTGAGGTTTGTACAGATCCAACAATAAGACGGGCATCAAGATCTTTAACCAGATCATCTCTGAATTTGATGGTTTCCGGAAAATTATGACCTGTATCCACGTGCATTAATGCGAAAGGAATCTTACTGGGGTAAAAAGCCTTTTTGGCCAAATGGGTAACAACTATAGAATCTTTACCTCCTGAGAAAAGGATTACCGGATTTTCAAATTGTGCCCAGACCTCTCTTAAGACATAAATTGCCTCAGATTCTAATTCATCCAAATAATTTAAGTAGTACTTACTCATTGTTAAACTCTAAGTTTATTTTTTATTTTTTCATAAATAATATCCACCGCTTCCTCTACGGAATTTTCATGAGTCACCTCTATAGAAGGATTTATTGGGGGCTCATAAGGAGCCGTTATACCGGTCATATCCTTTATTTCCCCTTTACGGGCTTTTTTGTACAGCCCTTTTACATCTCTTTCTTCACAGACTTCAAGGCTGGCATTTACGAAAACCTCTACATAATTTTCTTCTCCTACAGTCTCTTTAATAAAGGCTCTGTCTTTCTCATATGGGGCGACAAAAGCTGCCAGCACTACCATTCCGGCGTCTACAAACAATTTTGAAATTTCTCCAATCCGACGATTATTCTCGGAACGATCTTCAGGGCTGAAAGATAATCCTTTATTGATTCCCCTTCTAACATTATCCCCGTCTAATACATAAGTTTTAACACCATCCACAAAGAGTTTAATCTCCAGGGCATTGGCAATGGTAGACTTGCCCGAACCAGAGAGTCCGGTGAAGAATATAAGAAAGGAGCTATGGCCATTGGCCTGTCTTCTTTCTTCGCGATTTACCCTATAAGTGTGGGGCACGATATTCTTACTCATTTCTAAGTCTTTTTCTTCGTTCTAATCCAAAATTAATACGATACCATGCACGTTCGTGAAGGTAATATAAGATCATTTTGGTTATTACTTCTAACATTCCAATTTTCACTCCCATTAACGGACTACCGGTAATTAACCAGGAGAGTAGCACCGTGTCCAATGTTCCAATTATTCTCCAGGATATGGTTTTAAGCAAGTGTCTTCTGCGACTCTCTTTTATTGCTATTTTAAACCAAATTCGCTCATGAAAATAGTACAAGATCATTTTTGTCACTACCTCAGAAAAGCCAATCTTAAGCCCGGTAAAAGGATTCCCTGTTATTATCCAGGACAAAAGTACCGTATCCAATGTACCTACAGCACGCCATGTTATTGTTTTGGCTAAATGCCTTTTATATGATATATCACCCATTAGTTACTTACTAAAAAATGAGGATTTAATAGATTGCTTTTATTGTATTCCAGCTCTTTATTGCTTTCTCTTGAAATGACTTTAATCCCTACTGCCTTACAAATGGCATGCCCTGCGGCGGTATCCCATTCCATTGTTGGCGCAAATCTTGGATAAACATCAGCCTTTCCCTCTGCTACCAAACAAAATTTTAAAGAACTTCCTGCAGAAACAATTTCCACGTCTTTATAATCTTTATTGATGCCTTCAATAAAATTAACTGTGTCCTGGTTCATATGAGACCTGCTTGCTACCACCCTTATCAACTCTTTGGATATATTAGCAGTCTTAATACGATCGCTCTCACTAAACAATTCTTTGTCAATTGAATGGTTTTTATCCAATACAGTTTTGAAGGCCTCTCCGGAGAGGGCGTCTCCATAGTAAAGGGTGCGCTCAACAGGTACGTATATAACCCCTAAAACAGGTTGTCCTTTTGAGCATAATGCGACATTAACCGTAAATTCTCCATTTCTTTTAATGAATTCCTTAGTTCCGTCAAGAGGATCTACTATCCAATAGTCGCTCCAGCTTTTTCGCAAGTCGTAATCCAATAGTTTATTTTCCTCACTGATCACAGGGTAGGGGGTGTCTTTTAAAAAACTCATGATACAGCTGTTTGAAGCCAGATCCGCCTCTGTCAAGGGAGATTTGTCTTCTTTGAAATCTACTTTGATCTGATCGGCATCATATATTTTCATTATAGCTTTACCAGCATTTATTGAGGCCGTGATCGCTATTCTAAGGTCTGATTTCATTTTAGGAAAATCTGTTTAAAAGATTTGTGAGAATCGCTTATCTTATGTTATAATAAGATTTTTGCTTTTATATTGTGTCTTTCGGAAAAAAAGGAATTTATCCCGATAAAGTGCTAAGCACTTAAAAAGTTTATAAACGTCCTTCTACCGGACAATCCAGTACACTTTTTACATCGTATAACACACCGTCTTCCGTAAGTTTTGATCTTAAATCCATCCGAAGGAATTCTTTGTGAGAAACAGCTAACACTATGGCATTATAATTATCCACAGGTAGTTCCTTTTTTATGGTAAACCCGAATTCCTGGAGCACTTCTTCTTCATCTGCCCATGGATCGTAAACATCAACATCAGCGCCGTAACTACGAAGGTTATTTATAACGTCCACTGCTTTAGTATTGCGAACATCAGGGCAATTTTCTTTAAAGGTTATACCTAAAACCAGGATTTTGGACCCTTTAATTTTTTGATCTTTCTGCACCATTAGTTTAATGATCTCTGAAGCAACATATTTTCCCATGCCATCATTCATTCGCCTACCAGCGAGGATAATTTCGGGATGATATCCGAATTCCTGCGATCTCTGTGCCAGGTAATAGGGGTCTACACCAATGCAATGGCCTCCAACCAATCCTGGGCGAAAGTTTAAAAAATTCCATTTGGTGCCGGCTGCCTTCAATACTTCATCGGTATCGATATCCATTAGATTGAATATTTTGGCAAGTTCATTCACAAATGCAATATTGATATCGCGCTGAGAATTTTCTATCACCTTGGCCGCTTCAGCTACCTTGATAGTAGGGGCCAAATACGTACCTGCGGTAATGACCGATTCATATAAATCATTAACTTTTTTACCAATTTCGGGGGTTGAACCAGAAGTAACCTTCAGGATTTTTTCTACGGTATGTAGCTTATCACCTGGATTGATCCGTTCAGGAGAATAACCGGCGAAGAAATCAACATTAAAGGTTAATCCACTTATTTTTTCCAGGATCGGAACACACTCTTCTTCTGTAACACCCGGATAAACGGTAGACTCATAAATTACTATATCTCCCTTTTTAAGTACGCTACCCACAGCTTCACTTGATTTATATAGCGGTGTCAGATCTGGTCTGTTAATACTATCTACCGGGGTGGGCACGGTCACAATAAAATAATTACAGGCCGCAATATCTTCAATATTATCTGTGCAAAACAGCCCCTTATCCATTTCTGTAGAAGTAGTGATAACTTCTTGCAAGACGTCATCGCTAACCTCAAGAGTTGAATCTTTTCCAGATCTTAGTTCTTCAACCCGCTCCTTATTAATATCGAATCCAACAACCGGATATTTTGTAGCGAACAATCTAGCCAGGGGCAATCCTACATACCCTAATCCAATTACTGCTATCTTTTTGGTGCTCATAAGGTCTTTTTAAGTAAATATTTTTGTTCTTATCTTTTAAAAATTACCGCTATCTATTATTTAAGATTTTCCCAATACCAATTTACAGCCTCTTTAAGCCCTTTAGCTATATCGTATTGAGGGTTGTAGTTCAGTAATTTCCTGGCTTTGTCTATAGAAGCCAGTGAATGCGGTATATCTCCTGCTCTTTCCGGACCATATTGTATCTCAACTGATGCAATTTCCGGGTCGTATTCAGAAAGGTATTTTTGAAGAAAATGTACCAGTTCATTTAGTGTTGTTCTTTCCCCATAAGCAACATTATAAACAGTGTTGATAGCTTCGGGGCTATTCGCTACTAAAGAACAAATGTTTGCTTGTATTACGTTGTCAATGTATGTAAAGTCGCGCGAGAAATTCCCGTCACCATTTATTATTGGGGACTCATGATTCATAAATTGCATTACAAATTTTGGGATTACCGCCGCATAGGCGCCATTGGGATCTTGAAATCTTCCAAAGACGTTGAAATACCTCAAGCCAATGGTTTCCAATCCATACGTCTTACTAAATACATCTGCATAAAGCTCATTTACATATTTAGTAATGGCATATGGGGATAAAGGCTTTCCAATAATGTCTTCAACTTTGGGCAAACTCTCAGAATCACCATAGGTTGAAGAACTGGCAGCATAAACAAAGCGTTTTACCCCTGCGTCTCTTGAAGCGACTAACATATTCAGAAATCCCGAAACATTCACGTCATTGCTGGTAATCGGATCTTTTATAGATCGGGGTACTGATCCAAGTGCCGCCTGATGTAAAACGTAATCCACTCCATTGCATGCAGTATTGCAGGTCTCCAGATCCCTGATATCTCCTTCTATAAACTCAAAATTCGGCAAGGACAATAGAGGTTCAATATTGCTCTTTTTACCCGTAGCTAAATTATCCAGACATCGGATAGAATTACCATTAGTTAAGAGGGTCTTACACAGATTAGAACCTATAAAACCGGCCCCCCCAGTAACTAATATCAATCTATTGGAATCTAACGATTTAAGAATGTTTTCCATATTAAATGCAATGAAAAAGGAAAGTTGAAACTTTCTTCGCTAATTAAAGCCTATTTTAAGGGCGCAAATTAAACCAAAAAATAACGATTTGTGCATATAAGGAAGATGTAATCCACAAAAAAATGGTGAAATACCTTAAATAGTGTTTTATATGTTATAAAAATCGCGGTACCAGCTAACAAAAGCCTTAACACCATCTTTAATCTGGGTAGTTGGTTGATAGCCATAATCCGTTACAAGATCATCTACATTAGCCCAGGTTTTCTCCACATCCCCGGGTTGTATGGGCATCATTTCCTTTATTGCTTCTTTCTTTAGACTATGCTCTATTTCTCTAATAAAGTCTAATAAGTTCACAGATTTGTTATTCCCAATATTATATAACTTATAGGAGTTGTTCTCTGCTTTTCTGCCTGATATGTCCTCTTCGGTAACCTTTACAACGCCAGTTATGATGTCATCTACATAGGTGAAATCTCTTTCCATTTTGCCATAGTTGAACACTTTTATAGGTTGGTTTTTTACAATAGCATCGGTAAATAGAAATAGTGCCATATCTGGCCTGCCCCAAGGGCCATAAACTGTAAAAAATCGCAATCCGGTCGTGGCAAACCCATAAAGATGACTATAGGTATGGGCCATTAATTCATTACTCTTTTTTGTAGCGGCATACAGGCTAATCGGCCGGTCTACATTGTCTTGGATACTGAACGGGACTTCCTTGTTTGAACCGTAAACGCTGGAGCTACTGGCATAAACTAAATGTGCTACCCCGGTATTTCTGCAACATTCCAATAAATTCAAAAACCCGACTATATTGCTGTCTATGTAGGCAGTCGGATTCTCCAGGCTGTATCTTACCCCGGCCTGGGCAGCCAAATTGCAAACTACATCAAATTTTTCTTTGTTGAAAAGTAAGGGTAATGATTCCCTGTCTTCCAGATGCATTCTGACAAAAGAGAAATTATTTGGAGCTGTCGAGCTCTGAGCGGGGAGAAGAAAATTTTCGGCACTTTTTCGAGATATCCCAAGTTGCTCTAATCGGGCATATTTCAATTCAACATCATAATAATCGTTTATGTTATCTAATCCAATAACATTATGTCCAAGTTCTATCAATCTCCTAGCTAGGTGGAAACCGATAAAACCTGCTGCTCCGGTTACAAGTATTTTCATTAAGAAGACATTTTCCGATTAGAATTACCTCAATAAAGGATGTAAAAGTACACATAATAGTAAAAGTGAGTTGCAATTAGAACAGGCTGTTGATAAAATAGCAAAAAATGGGGTTTGCACTTAATCGATAACAGTTGTATTAGTGCTGTACCCCCAAGTTTTTCGGATAATATGCAGCGGGTAGGTCGCATTATCCGAAATTGAGGTCAGTTTGACGAATTGTGTTGACAATTTTTTAAGGGTTTAGTCCTTATATATACTTTTACAGCTTAGATTTGCCCGATATTAACACTGTTAATGTTTATTGTTATCTGCAATAGTTCGTATATTGGTAGGTGTTTACCTTAATCTTAAACAAAGAGGGACTAAAACACCCTTTGAAATACCTAATCTACGATAGTTGTATCAGGGTACTGTAAAACAAGTAATCAATTGATAACTGCAACAAAAATATGGCTTTCGTCTCCTCATATGGGAGGTACAGAACAAACCTATGTTAAGGAAGCTTTTGACAGTAACTGGGTAGCCCCGCTGGGTCCTAATGTTACTAATTTTGAAAAAGCCATAGCATCTTTCGTGAGTGAAAATGTTCATGTGGCTGCACTGAGTTCTGGAACTGCGGCTATACACCTTGCACTTGAACTACTCGGAGTCTCACAAGGGGATGAGGTAATTTGTCAGAGTTTTACATTTTCTGCATCTGCAAATCCTATTTTATACCTGGGGGCTACTCCGGTATTTGTTGATAGTGAGGAGGACACATGGAATATTTCTCCGGAATTATTAGAGAAGGCCATTCTAGACCGTATCTCAAAGGGAAACAAACCAAAAGCGATAATTGCTGTGCATCTATATGGGATGCCATATAATGTGAATGAAATATTTGAAATTTCACAAAAATACCAGATTCCTGTTGTGGAAGATAGTGCAGAAGCGCTGGGTAGTGAGTTTCATGGAAGGGCGTGCAGTACTTTTGGCGATATTGGAATTCTTTCCTTTAATGGTAATAAAATTATCACCACATCTGGTGGCGGTGCTTTGGTTACCAAAAATGAAGAAATTAAAAACAAGGCCATATTCCTGGCAACACAGGCAAGGGATAATGCTCCGCATTACCAGCATTCGCATGTTGGCTATAACTATCGCATGAGTAATGTTCTCGCAGGCATTGGAAGGGGGCAAATGGAAGTGTTGGGCGATAGAGTTGAGGCAAGGAGAGCCAATTTTGAATTTTATAAAAACAATTTAGGACATCTGGAATCTATTGAATTTTTAGAAGAACCCGATGGATATTTTTCAAACAGATGGTTAACATGTATCCTTACACCATCTTTTGAAACCAGAGAATCTATAAGATTAGCACTTTTGGAAGAGGACATTGAATCCAGACCATTGTGGAAACCAATGCATCTTCAACCAATTTTTAAAGATTATCCAAATTTTACCAATGGTGTTTCTGAGCAGTTATTTGAAAGAGGACTTTGTCTTCCTAGCGGATCCAATTTAAAAGAAGAGGATCTAAAAAGAATAGTTGCTGTAATACTTAAATCAATACCCCATGTTTAAAAACTACTTAATGAGCAATGCTCACAGATATGCATCTAAATGGCTGGTTCTGGCCATCGATGTTATTCTGATATTCATTTCTTTTATTCTGTCGTATCTGATACGATTTAATTTGACGCTCAATTTTGCGACCGAAAAGCTTTTGGTTCAGTTACCGTTGGTAGCTTTAATAGCATTATTGGCTTTTATAATGACCGGATCTTATAAAGGGGTGGTGCGTCATACAGGCGTTAGAGACGTGTACAATATTTTTAATGCAATTTGTCTTTCCAGTATCATTACAATTTTCCTTGTAATTGTCAACAGGCAAGTGAATTTTATGGAGGATTTTACAATTCCTCTTTCAATTATAATAATACACAGTTTAATCAGCTTCATCATTTTAACTGCCTCCAGATACGTGTTTAAAACACTGTATTACAATCTGGTAAAGAAGTTTAGGATCACTAAAAATGTAATCATTTATGGTGCCGGAGAATCCGGGATTCTAACCTATAATGCACTTACAAGCCATACGGCAAGTAATTCAAGGGTGGTAGGGTATATTGATGATGATAATAAAAAAGTAGGTAAAAGTATTAATGGGGTTAAAGTATTCTCTAAAAGCGAGCTTTCGGGCTACTTTATTCAGAAAAGAGATATTGAAGAAATCATTGTTTCCATTAATAATATTGATAATAACAGGCTGAGAGAAATAGTAGAAAGCCTTGTAGATTATGGGGTACAGGTTAAGATTGTTCCACCGGTAGAAGATTGGATCAACGGAGAACTAAAATTATCCCAGATTAAGCAGGTACAAATAGAAGACCTGCTAAACAGAGTTCCTATTAATATTAAGAAATCTAAAGTTTCTGATGAGCTTAAGGGCCAGGTGATCATGGTTACCGGTGGTGCCGGGTCTATTGGAAGTGAAATTGTTAGGCAGATTGCAAATTATGATTACAAATCTTTAATAATAATAGATCAGGCAGAATCTGACCTATACAACCTGCAACAAGAACTTAAACAAAACGGCTTTCATAACTTTATCCCTATGGTTGGCGATATCCGGGATAAAAACCGTATGAATACTTTTTTCCAGGAGTATAAACCTACCATAGTATTCCATGCGGCTGCATATAAACACGTGCCGTTAATGGAGTACAATGCCTATGAAGCTATCAAAGTTAATATAGCAGGTACCAAAATGCTGGTAGACCTTTCGCTGAATTACAATGTGGAGAAATTTGTATTTGTTTCTACTGATAAGGCCGTGAACCCAACTAATGTTATGGGGGCTACTAAGAGGATTGCCGAGATGTATATCAGCTGTATGCATCAGGAAAATAAAACGAAATTTATCACTACCCGTTTTGGAAATGTATTAGGTTCTAACGGATCTGTAATTCCTTTATTCAGAAAACAAATAGAGAATGGCGGGCCGTTAACTGTTACACATAAGGATATCACGAGATATTTTATGACTATTCCCGAAGCCTCCCAATTAGTTTTAGAGGCGGCGGCAATGGGTCAGGGAGGAGAAATATTTATCTTTGATATGGGTAAATCTGTTCGTATTTTCGATTTGGCCAAAAACATGATAAAATTATCCGGGCTCAGATATCCTGAAGACATAGATATTAAAGTTACTGGTCTGCGCCCTGGGGAGAAACTCTATGAGGAATTGTTGGCTAGTGGAGAAAATACCCTTCCTACTTATCACCAGAAGATAATGATTAGTAAAGTAAGGGAACTAAATTATGCGGAAGTGCGCTCCAAGGTTGATGAGTTATGCGTATCGAACATGTTTTTTAACGGGGATACAGTTAAGCTAATGAAAGAGATAGTTCCAGAGTATGTTTCTAACAACTCCGAGTTCTGCAAATTAGATGATAGTGTTAATGTAGAAACTGACCCTCAGATAATTAAGAAAATTTTTCAATCACAATAATTTAAGAAATCAAAAAAGATCATCATATGCCAAATTTCAAGGACCTTATGCGTTTACTTAGCGTTGTCGTAGTAACATCTATTTTTTTAACATCCTGCGCCAGTAAAAAAGAGGTGGTCTATTTTCAGAATGCCAGTAGTTATGAAACTTTGGTAGACAAGCATAAGTTCACCCCAAAATTTAAGGTAGATGATCTGGTCAGTATTTATATTTCTACGCTGGATAACGAGGCCAGTGCCCCTTTTAATTTGTTCAGAGGAGCATCAGAAGGAGGCATAAGAGCAGAGCAGGTAGATTATCTTGTTGATGAACAAGGTGAAATTGACTTTCCGGTAGTGGGGAAGGTAAAAATTGCCGGACTTTCACCAGAAGAGACCAGGGTAATGCTGCGTGAACGTCTTTCAGAATATCTTAAGGACCCGATTATTAATATCCGGCTCAGGAATTTTAGTATTACCGTTTTGGGTGAAGTAAAAAGACCTGGGACGTATCCTGTGGTAGGTGAAAAAATCACAGTTTTAGAAGCCCTAGGACTTGCAGGGGATTTAACCATAAAAGGTCAGCGTGAAAATATTATGGTCATCAGGGATTTTGACGGTACCAAAGTGTACACCCGATTAGACCTCACCAGAAAAGAAGCATTGAGTTCTCCAGTATATTATCTGACGCAAAATGATGTAGTGTACGTAGAGCCCAACCAATCTGCCATTACCTCATCATCGCTTGATAATAGAGCAACTATAGCTATTTCTATTGCTTCAATCCTGATTACCTCAACAGTAATTTTAATTACTAGAAATTAAGCCCGTCTTAACAAGAGTTATACCATGAGTTTGCATACCCAGAATAGTTCTACAGATACATCAGATCTAAAAGAAATAATTACCTCGTACACCAAACATTGGAAATGGTTTGTACTTTCAGGTATATTGGCTTTGGTAATGGCATTTATATATATGCGTTATGCAACACCAGAATACTCTGCCGAGGCTAAAATCCAAATACTTGATGAAAAGAGTTCTGATGCCGGACTAGCATTATTCGAAGAATTGGGAGTCTCTGGCGGGAAAAATCAGGTAGAAGATGAAATACAAATCATAAATTCCAGATCTAACGTTATTGAAGTTGTTAAGCAGTTAGGGCTTAATACTAAGATCATGGCTATTGGGAATATCATTGACAGGGAAATATATAATAACCCACCCATCAAGCTCAATTTTATTTCACCAGATTCCATAATGAATAAGCAAAAGCTCGACTTTTACGTCTCGCTATCTTCCTCCACTACATTTGGTTACAGTGACGAAGAAGATCAACCGATAAAAGTATATGCTTTTGGGCGTAATATTCCTACGCCTGTGGGTGAAATTATAATTACTCCGAACGTAGAGAACTTTGAAAAATACAAAAACAAAAAAATTAAAGTAGAGATCCGGCCTATAGCCTCTGTGGCTCAGGCATATCAGCAAAAGATTAATGTTACCAATCCCGAGGAATTCTCCAACATTGTTAACATTTATCTCAAAGATCCGATGCGCCAGAAAGCCACGGATATAATTAATACCTTAATTGATATTTACAATAAGAATGCTATTAGCGACAGAAAAATTATCGCTGACAGGACTTCAGAGTTTATCAATGATAGGATTGCAGATATTTCATTAAATCTCTCCAGTGTGGATCAGTCTGCACAAGATCTTAAGACCAGCAAAGGCCTTACAGATATTTCGACAGAATCTAATATCAACCTCAACGTAGGTGCAGCCAACAGACAAGAATTGGCCAATTATACGACACAGTTGAATATTGCGGCTTCTATGCAGGATATCGTTGATCAACAGGACGGCTTCGACGTTTTGCCCGGTAACCTTGGGCTGAACGACCCCACTATTGCAACTACTACTCAACAATATAATCGCCTGGTATTGGAAAGGCAGCGGCTACTTAAGAGTTCAACCGAAAAGTCGCCAATTATTCAAAACTTAGATCAGGAATTACGTGGCTTAAAACGCACAATGCAGTCCAGTTTAAACAGTACTGTGAATAACCTGGGAATGCAAGTCAATACCCTGAGCGGACAACAGGCAATTATTAACTCAAAAATCTATTCTGCTCCAGGAAATGAACGCGCCCTGAGAGATATTACAAGAAGACAACAAACCACAGAATCGCTGTATTTATATTTATTACAGAAGCGGGAAGAGGCACAGATCGCCGTAGCCTCCCAGGCGCCAAAATCTAAAGTTATTGATTATGCTTATAACCCTTCTAATCTTCCGGTTAGCCCCAGAAGTAGAATTGTTTATTTGGCGGCATTAATATTAGGGATGTTAGTCCCATTTTCATTGATTTATGCAAATGATCTGTTAGACAACAAGGTTCATAATATGCATAGTTTAGAGCAAATAGCAATAAACACACCTGTATTAGGGGAGATTCCTAAATTGTCCAAGACCGATGAAAAGATGGTAATCAAAGAAGATAGATCTGTCCTGGCTGAAGCATTACGTATACTAAGAACCAATCTGGATTACCTGATTAAAACCAAGAAGAAAACCGGTAAGAACAATATTGTTTATGTTACTTCCAGTGTTCCAGGGGAAGGAAAGACATTTTTGTCTACCAATTTATCCATGATCCTGGCAAGCACAAATAAGAAAGTACTGCTAATTGGCGCGGATATCAGGAATCCAAAGCTGTATACTTTCTTTATGGGGAGTCAGATCGATAAATTATCAAAGCCAAGTAGAAACAAAGATGCAGGCCTTACGGAGTACTTATACGATGATAATTTACAAGTAAAGGATATTGTGAACCCAATGCTGGTGCACCACAATACAATTGACGTAGTATATTCCGGGAGGATTCCTCCTAATCCGGCAGAATTGCTCATGAGCGACAGACTTAAGCATCTAATGCGAGAAGTATCGGAGATGTACGACTACGTTATTGTGGATACTGCTCCTTTGATGGTGGTAACTGATACCTTGCTGATAAGTGATTATGCAGATCACTTAATTTATGTAACCAGAGCCGGAGTAACCGACAAAAAAGCAGTACAATACCCAATAAAATTAAGGGAAGAGGGCAAAATTAAAGGACTGTCGTTTGTAGTGAATGATGTTAAAGCCTCCAATCTCGGATATGGTGGTAAATACGGTTATGGGTATGGAAAAACCCAGAAGAAATGGTGGAAGTTGTAGTCCGCTTAACCAGATAACCAATATTTAAGATAAAAACCCCTCAAATCAGGGGTTTTTCTATTTTCTATCTGTAAAGAAATTCCTATAAGCATTGTTTATTAAAAGGGGTATAAGAGAGACCCAAAACAATATTTTTAAAATGATCGTCATCATGAATTTCAGGTGATTTTATTTGTAATTTTGTGACTTGCCTGTGATTGAAAAAATGCGTTAATAAGTCAATTTTTTTACCAAATTAGCTGAAAATACCATCGTTTTTTCGATAAAATGCAACTAGACGACTGGGAATAGTACTTTACCGATAAACCCTCGAATTTAAACGAAAAGCAGTAGGGTAATTGCCTTCTCAGTTGTTAATAGATTATATTTGCTTTTGGGGCAAAACTCTATATTTTAGGGTATTAACAAAGAATTGCTATAAATAACTATCTGGACTATGAATATAATTAACCCCGCTTACATCCGTCTGCTGGCCGTAAGCTTTTTAATCAGTTGTTTTACCGGATTATCTACAGAGCTTAATGCGCAGATTAACTTTGCACAGAGCGAACTGGACATGAATGGAAATGGAACACTCAATGGTGTTACTTCTTTAATGTATGGGCCGGATGGCAGACTTTATGTGGCAGAATACCCGGGATTAATCAAAATTCTTACCGTTCAGCGGAATGGCTTAAATGATTATGACGTAATCGCCATTGAAACGCTTACTGGAGTTAAAGATATTGTCAACTACGACGATGATGGAACTCCATGCAGCGGAAGTACGGGAGATTGTACAAGTAGGGAAACTACAGGAATCACTGTAGGCGGAACAGCCTCAAATCCTGTATTTTATGTGAGTTCCAGTGATTTCCGTATTGGTGCTGGTTCCGGAGGCGGAAATGGAGATGTTGATCTGGATACAAATTCTGGTATTATTACCCGTTTTAGTTGGAACGGAAGTTCCTGGGATGTGGTGGATATCGTTCGGGGCCTTACAAGATCTGAAGAAAACCACGCTACAAATGGTTTGGAATTGGTAACAATTGGAGGCACCAATTATCTTCTTGTTGCTCAGGGAGGCCATACTAACGGGGGATCACCTTCAGAAAATTTTGTTTACACCTGTGAATATGCTTTGTCTGCAGCGATGCTTTCCGTAAACCTGGACATGCTTAATGCAATGGGCGTTCAAACAGATGGCAATGGAAGAGATTATATATTGGACCTGCCTACACTAGACGACCCTACAAGGGCCAACGTCAATGGCATAACTGATCCTGATACACCAGGTTATGATGGAGTAGATGTAAACGATCCATGGGGAGGTAATGACGGTCTTAACCAGGCGATTGTAGATCCTGCTGGACCGGTTCAAATATTTTCTCCGGGTTACAGAAATGCGTACGACTTTGTAATCACAGAAAGCGGGGCAGTTTATGTAACAGATAATGGCGCCAATGGAAGTTGGGGCGGGTTTCCTGTAAATGAAGGCACCGTCAATGTAACTAACCAATATGACCCTGCCGAACCTGGTAGTAATTCGCCTTCAGGAGGAGAACAGATTAACAACCTTGATCACCTGCAATTGGTGACTACAGACATACAAAACTATACATTTGGGAGTCTTTATGGAGGGCATCCTAACCCTATCAGAGCTAATCCTAATGGAGCAGGTTTATATACTGACGATGGCACCAATGGGGGAGTTTGGAGATCCCAGGTATATGACCCTGATGGATCTACACCAGGGTCTACCACAGATCCGGATCTTGGCCTACCTGCCAACTGGGCCACAGTAGTACCCGCCGCGAATGGTGTGGAAGGTGATTGGAGAGGACCTGGAATTAATAATCCTGATGGGCCAGATGATAATCCCATAGTTACCTGGGGAACTAATACCAACGGAATTGACGAATACACCGCTTCAAATTTTGGAGGAGCCATGCAAGGCGATTTAATTGCAGGGGTGAATACCGGAGTTTTAAGAAGGGTAGAACTAGACGGTTCCGGAGGATTGGAAACACTTACGGCAAATTTCTTATCAGGAATTGGAGGCAATGCTTTAGGCATAAGTTGTAATGGAGATAGTGATCCTTTTGCAGGAACTATTTGGGCAGGAACACTGAATGGAAAAATAGTGGTTTTCGAACCAGACGATTTGGTGAATTGTATAGATCCCGGACAACCGGGATACGACCCAAATGCTGACTATGACAATGACGGCTATACCAATCAGGATGAAGAAGATAACAATACAGACCCCTGTAACGGAGGGTCGCAACCAACAGATTTTGACAAGTCGGCCGGAGCACCATTGGTATCTGACTTAAACGACACGGATGATGATAATGATGGCATTTTAGACCAGAACGACCCCATGCAATTGGGTGATCCAGAGACTGCTGGCACTGATGCGTTTAGCCTTCCTATCCAGAATGGATTGTTTAATGATCAACAAGGTTTTGGAGGTATTTTTGGGCTTGGGCTAACAGGCCTGATGAACAATGGGGATCCTAATCCAAACTGGCTAGATTGGATAGATGACCGAGGGCAGGGTCCAAATCCTGATGATGTTCTTGGTGGAGCCCCGGGGCTCATGACTTCTCATATGACATCTGGTACGGCAAATGGGGCAACAAATACACAAGAAAAAGGATATCAATATGGAGTTGAAGTAGATCAGACCACCGGAATTTTTACGGTGTCCGGACGTCTACAGGACTTTGACGGTCCGCTTGCCTTGTACGGAAATGCACCTGCTTCCGGCGGCGAATTAGGATTCTTTATTGGAGACGGTACCCAGAGCAACTTTATAAAGTTTGTTGTAAATACCTCTGGTTTGTCTGCTTTACAGGAAATTAATGACGTTCCACAAACCCCGGTAACCTTAAACATTCCCGTACCTAACAGGCCAACAACCGATATCGTCTTCTACTTTGTAGTAGATCCTTCAAACGGCTTGGTTACATTAGAATATGCTATAGACGGGGGAACAAGGACTGCAATGAGTTCTACAATAACTGCCCAGGGCAGTATATTAACCGCCATTCAGCAATCATCTTCTGAACTGATGGTAGGGTTTATAGGGACATCTGCTGCTGCAGGTGTTGAACTGGAAGGCACCTGGGATTATTTAAATGTATTGGGAGCGACCCCCATTATAACGCAAACACTACCAGACATCAACAGATTGATCAACGAAGCAGATGAGGATATAGACCTCAGTAACTTTTTTGACGATGATAACGGTATTGGCAACCTGACTTTTAGCGCTACGGGTACTGACCCGTCCGTTGGACTAAGTGTGGCAGGAAATATCCTTACCATATCCTATCCGGGCGCAGCGGCTACATCAGATGTTACCGTAAGGGCTACAGATGGGGATACAAATTTTGTAGAACAAACATTTACTGTTAATGTCACTGAGAACCCCATCGCCCTTTATAGGGTAAATGCTGGGGGACCACAAATCAATGCGATAGATGGAGGTATTAATTGGGAGGAAGATACTGCCGCGAATAATTCGCAATACCTGAGCAATCCTGGAAGTAATAATACTTTCGGATACACTATGACAGGCTATACTCCGGAAGTAAACCTTACTACCACGCCTACAACAATTTATGAAAGTGAAAGAGGGGATATCTCGGCAGGCACGCCTAATATGTCTTATTCTTTCCCTGTAGCCGAACCAGGTAATTATGAGGTACGCCTTTATATTGGAAACGGCTGGCCAGGAACTTCTGAAGCAGGCGAACGAATTTTTGATGCGTCTATAGAGGGCATAACATATCCTTTATTGAACGATTTGGATTTATCAGGCACATACGGGCATCAGATCGGTGCTGTAATGAGTCATATTGTTAACGTTAATGATGGCTCAATTGATATTTCCTTTATCCATGGAATTATAGAAAATCCTATTGTCAATGGAATTGAAATCTTAAATGCATCCAATACAGATCTGCCGATCTATGTTGCTGAAATAGCAGACCAAACCAGTAACGTTGGAGAGCAACTAGACGGTAGCCTGGTGGTACAGGCATTGGGGGGAGATGGCAATTTAAATTATGTTGCTACCAACCTTCCGCCGGGCATCACCATAGAACCTACCAACGGTCAGATTGGAGGAACCATTGCAGCAGGAGCAGAAACAGGCAGCCCTTATGCCGTATCGATAACCGTGGATGATAATGATGGCATCAGTACAGATGAGGTGACTGTAAACTTCCAATGGAATATCGTAGTGCCAACAGGCTTTAGGATCAATGCAGGAGGTGCAGAGGTAACAGCTACCGATAATGGCACAGATTGGAGATTTAACAATGTGCAGGGAGCTGTTAATGGAGGAATATATACTGTAAATACCGGCTTTGTGGTCAGCGCAGGACTACTAAATGCTAACAGGCACAGTTCCGTACCGGCCTATATAGATGAAACGGTATTTGATCAATTGTTTGCTCAGGAACGCTACGATGTTCCGAACAATCCGGAAATGGAGTTTGTGGTCCCTGTGGTAAATGGAGATTTTGTGGTTAACCTTTATATTGGTAATGCCTTCTTCGGTGCAAGTGAGATAGGAGAACGTATATTCGACATCGACATTGAAGGGGTAGTGGTAGAAGACAATCTGGATCTGATTGCAGAATTTGGGCATGAGGTCGGTGGAATGCTTTCGTATCCAATAACAGTTTCCGATGGAGAAATTAATATTACATTTATTCATGACGCTGCTGAAAATCCAATCATTAATGCCATTGAGATTTTCTCTGTAAACAATAGTAATCCTACGCTTACTCTTAGTGGGATTTCAAATCAGATTAATGATGTTAACGAAGCGGTAAATATAACCGCCAGTGCTTCGGGTGGTGACCCAGGGGAAAACATTAGTTATTATATCGCCGGGCAGCCTGCTGGTGTGGGCATAAACGGATCAACAGGTGCCATTACCGGTACCATAGACCCCTCGGCAACAACAGGAGGGCCCGCTAATAATGGTATCCATAGTGTTGTAGTTACGGCTACAAAACCAGGATCGGCCCCTTCGAGTCAGGTATTCACCTGGACAATTTCTCAGACGTGGATAGATAAGGATGAGGATGAAAATTATACAGCCCGACATGAAAATTCATTTGTACAGGCCGGTGATAAATTTTATCTGATGGGAGGTAGAGAGAATTCACAAACTATTGATATATATGATTATACATCAGATAGTTGGACTTCTCTCGTAAACTCAGCGCCGTTTGCATTTAATCACTTTCAGGCGACAGAATATCAGGGCTTAATTTGGTTAATTGGGATGTTTAAAGACAATGCATTCCCTAACGAGGCACCGGCCGAGTTTATCTGGGCTTTTGATCCTGCAAATCAGGAATGGATTCAAGGACCACAGATCCCTGTCGGGCGAAGAAGAGGTTCTGCAGGTTTGGCGCTTTATAACGATAAATTTTATATAGTTGGTGGTAATAACGATGGCCATGATGGCGGATACGTTCCCTGGTTCGATGTATATGACCCGGCAACAGGAGTATGGACACAGCTTACCGATGCGCCCAGAGCCAGAGATCACTTTGCCGCAGTAGTAATTGGTGACAATCTTTACTTGGCCAGTGGAAGAATATCGGACTTCCCTTCAACCTTTGGGCCCACAATTCCGGAAGTGGATGTTTACGATTTTGTTGGAGGCACATGGAGTACTTTGCCAGCAGGGCAGAACATACCTACTCCAAGAGGTGGAGCATCTGCGGTGAACTACAATGACAGATTAGTGGTCATTGGGGGTGAGACCGAAGTGGCAGGACCTTCGTTAACGGTAACAGAAGAGTATGATCCTGTAGGACAATCCTGGAGAAATATGGCTACTTTAAATTCTCCCAGGCATGGTACCCAGGCGATAGTTTCGGGTAATGGTATTTTTATTCTGGCCGGTTCTCCTGTACAAGGAGGCGGTAATCAGAAGAATATGGAATACCTTGGGGAAGATAACCCCGTGGGTGTGGCAAGTGCAGCCAGTACGCTCCAAACTCCTGCAGCGGTACAGATACAGGACGGGGATACCGAAGATATTGATATTGCAATAGTAGATGGTAATGTAGGCGTCTTTGTAACTTCCATGACACTTTCCGGCCCGGATGCGGCAGACTTTGTCATTCAGGCAGGAGAGCTTACCAATCAGTTGCTCAATGCAAATAGTTCACATACTATTTCAGTTCAACTAACAGGTACAGGGGCAGATAGGAATGCAGTGCTTACCATAAATTATGGAAACAGTTCATCGGTAGATATCGTTTTATCCAATAACAATCTACCTCCAAATGTGATAAATCCTGGAGATCAGTTTAATAATGAAGGGGACATTGTAAACCTTCAGGTTGAAGCCTCAGATGCCAGTACAAATCTGCTTTATGCAGCTACAGGTCTGCCACCTAACCTTGTAATTGATCCTAACACAGGGTTGATATCAGGAACCATTGAGGATGGTACAGGAGGTGGTTTCCTCGAAGATAATGGCCTGGTTGTAATAGAGGCAGAATCTGGTACGGTTGTGCCAGACTGGAGCCTGACCACTGCAGGCGGGGCTACGGGAATAATAGCAGGAGCCGATCATCTTAGTAATCAGAATGGAGGTACCATACCTTACCAGATCAGTATTACTACACCAGGTGTATACAGGTTTAACTGGAGAAGTTTCTACAGTGGATCTAACCCGACAGAAGAAAATGACAATTGGTTGCGTTTTCCAAATACCAATGGTGTATGGTTCTTCGGTTATAAGGGCACACCCGCTAACGAAGCTGCACTAATATCAGAACTTGAAGGCGCTCAGAATAATATCGTATTTCCTAAGGGAAGTCCCAGGATAACTCCAGGGAATCCTCCGGCAGGGACAACTCCTGTAGGTGCAGGAAGTAATGGATATTTTAAAGTGTACAAAAGTGGAGGTGGTTCAGAAACCTATACATGGCAAGCCTTTACCAATGATAATGATCCATATAACATCTATGTGCGATTTGAGAATGCAGGTGTTTATACTATGGAGATATCCGAACGCTCTTTAGGACATGCAATAGATAGAATAGCTTTATATAAAGTAGACGGTCAGAATTACTCCGATGCACAACTAACTGCAGCTCCCGAATCCCAGCAATCTGGGGGCAATGGAGCGGCTGAGAACAGCCCATATAATGTAGAGATAACCGTTACAGATGACGGAACTCCTCCTTTAGACTCTCAGGTTCAATTTGTATGGACCATTGGTGACGGCACTAATGAACCGCCGGTAGCCGTGGCAGAGGCCATTCCCCTTAGTGGTGATGCGCCCTTAAATGTGAACTTTATTGGAAGTAATTCTACAGATGATGTTGGTGTAGTAACTTATCTATGGGACTTTATGGATGGTTCACCAACTTCAAATGAGGCAGATCCCATGCATATCTTTAATGATCCCGGGATTTATGATGTAGAGTTGACGGTGACCGATATAGGAGGATTCACAGATACTGACATTGTTACCATTTCGGTGAATGATCCTGTGAGTAACGAACCCCCTGTGGCAGTAATTGTCGCTAACCCCATTGGAGGGGCTGCTCCGCTTGAAGTTACATTTAGCGGTAGTAACTCTACCGATGATGTGGGAATAATCAGTTATTTATGGGACTTTGATGATGCAGGCGCAACCTCAACTTCTGTGGATGCAGAGCATACCTTTACCGCAGTTGGTGATTATACAGTGTCCTTAACAGTAACAGATGGTGGTGGTTTAGAGGATACTACTACAGTGGTTATATCGGTTACAGATGCAGGGACTAATGAACCACCTGTAGCCCTGGCTCAAGCTACACCTTTATCTGGAGACGCTCCGCTGGAAGTTACATTTACAGGAAGCAATTCTACAGACGATGTGGCTGTGGTTACCTATTTATGGGATTTTATGGATGGTGGAAATACCTCGGCAGATGCTGACCCTGTTTATACCTTCACTACTGCCGGAACTTATGACGTGGAACTTACAGTAACCGATGAAGAAGGTTTGATGGATACAGATATTATAACCATTACTGTAAACGATCCTACGGTCAATGCACCTCCTGTAGCAGTCGCAGAAGCCACACCATTATCTGGTGATGCACCACTGGAGGTTACTTTTACAGGTAGTAATTCTACCGATGATGTAGGGGTAGTGAGTTACTTATGGGACTTTATGGACGGAGGCAACACATCAACGGATGCAGACCCTATGTATACTTTTACATCGGATGGGACTTATAATGTTAGCCTTACCGTTACCGATGAGGGAGGACTTACAGATACAGCAACAGTTACAATAGTTGTTGGGCAATCTGCCAATATGCCACCAACAGCGGTAATTGAAGGAAATCCTTTTTCCGGACCCGCACCGCTGACGGTAAACTTCATTGGACGTAATTCTATGGACGATTTTGGAATAACTTCCTTTGCGTGGGATTTCGGAGATGGCAACAGTTCTACTGATGTAGATCCTGTTCATACCTATACAACTGAAGGAGAATATACGGTGGTACTTACGGTTACGGATGCAGGCGGCCTTACAAGTAACGATACAGTAGTTATACGTGTAGATCCGGAAACTGGAAAGATGATGGGTAAAATCCTCGAGAATCCAGCAGAGAGTGGAGTAGCTCAAGTACAGGTGATTAATATGCCTACAGAAATCAGGGTGGTGTTCATTTACCTCCATGATTCCAGTGGCCGACTGGTAGCTTCCCATATTGCGGCAGATCTTGATATGAATGGGACATATATTATCCCCATTGCAACGCTCAGGGATGGGCTGTATTATATCGGTCTGGAGATGAATGAAGGGGATCCGTTATTACTAAAATTACTTGTTAAAAACTAAATCTGATATACAATTAGAAAAGGGCCTGTTACATAACAGGCCCTTTTTTTGTTCTCTTTGCCCGTAAGGCATAATTGTCTGATCTTAATAGGGTCTGTTGTTAGTAAAATGTAGCTATTGTATTATTAATAATAGGCAGCATTTGTCTTAAAACCCTTCTGGATACCGTTAATTCTTTTAAAGCCTTAAGCTGATGAAGGTTATGCACATCTGATGCAGCAAAATCTATTAATCCGTCTTCCAGTAATTTCATTGTCATTCTATGCACCTCTTTTCCGTAGAAATCGCCCAGAGAGAGAAAGTTTAACTGAAATAGAATACCCTGTTCTTTATAATGACCGTATTTTCTTGGCTTAAAATGCAAGAAATTATAACGCTCCGGATGGGCTAAAACGGGATAATATCGTTTGCTTGCAATTTTGACAATCGCTGTATCAAAATTTAGTGGTGGTTGCAGATAAGACATCTCAATAAGGAGATAATCGTTCCTCATATGCATTACATCTTTCCTATCGAGGATAGTCTCAAAATTATCATCAATCATGTGTTCAGCAGAAGCAGCAATAGAAACCTCACGCAAATCTACCTTTAATAGCTCATTCTTTAAAAGGGCTAATGATTGGTTGATAGATTGGGGGGTATTTGGATAATAATTGTGAATAATGTGCGGAGTTGCAATAAAATTATCAACTCCAAACTCAGAAAATCCCCTGATAAGTGCAATAGCATCTTCACTGGTTTTTGCCCCATCATCTATACCTGGTAGAATATGATTATGGATATCCACAAATTTCTGCAGATGATCTACCAGGAAAAGTTTTTTGCCAAAAATGTGGAACATATGATTCTAGATTTCTGGGCAAAAATAGTGTTTATAGATTTAAATTTAGCTGCAATATCAATGCGTTCTTTACATGGGGTAAATAGAGCCGTATGATGATATCGTAACTCAGCTATACCTATTTTGAATTTCAACCAATTGGCTCCCGAAGGTGGAAGTCTAGTTAAAATGGCCATGGCCTTATTAGAGTACACTTTTGTTCCGGTATATTTCCCCAGAAATTCGTATCTTATATTGGTCTATCGCCCATGTTCAACCTTCGAATGCATCGAAAGGGCTGATCTTTACTATAGGGGAGAGAAGGATATGTTTCGAAGATAAAGCAACCAATATTTCTAGTCCCAAACATTTTTTCAAATTAAATATATCCGGCAAGTAGATGTATAATCTGGAAGCCTGGTAACTATGATAAATTATAATTCTATAATTGATGGACACACAGTTAAAAGTAATTGCCGGGATCTCTGGTACAGATGTAGACCAGAAATTAATTGCTTATCTAAATTTCCTGGCAGAGAAAATCCCAATATCAGAAATAACGCATTTGCATGTGATCAAAATGCTGTACAACTTTGGTGATATCAACAAAATTGTCAAAGAAGATTTACAGTATATGGCCGATAGATTTAAAGAAGAGCGGTTGGGGCCTATACTTAGGAGCTATGACAAGGTTGCTGGACTTTCTGCTTCGGTTTTGTTCGGAAAAGTGGTTCCCCGTTTTGAAGAAACCCTGGCAGCTAAAAAGGCCTCAACAATTGCATTGGGAAAAAAAGCAAAAGGATCGTCTAACCTGGCTAAGAATATTATCAGGAAATTAGACTGCAATACCCTGATTGTTCCATCAAATTCCGAACACAGATTTAAGAATATTCTGGTAACGGTTGATCTCTCCGAGCATTCGGGTAAACTCCTGGAAAAAGCTATTGACATACAAAAAAGTGCGCCTAACAGGGTGTCTATAACTTGTCTTCATGCCTTTGAAGTTATAGACATACCGGCTTATACCTTGCTGCATACCAAGGAAAGGGTGAGGAGAGATACAAGAGCTACTGTACAGGAGGCCTTTGACAAATTCATTGATAAATACCAAACCAACGATAGTAGGATTGAAACGGTCCTTATAGAAGAAACCAATAATTGGCCCAGTCAGTATATCCTGAATTACATTAACGACGAGAATAATGCTGTGGATTTTGTAATTATGGGCACCCAGGGCCACACCCGTATAGCTGCTTTGTTAGGAAGTACAGTAGAAAAAGTTATTTCCAGGAATAACAAATGCCCTATGCTGATCATAAAATAGGGCAATAGAAACCAGGAGAAATTGCTGATCAAATTCTCCTGGTATCCCTTTTGTATTTAACTTTATTTCGTATTACCCAACAACTGCCTGCTCCGAAGTAAAGGGCTGATGGTAATATCGCGTGCCCGTGGCTTTATACAAGGCATTTGCCAATGCCCCCATGGCCGGTGGTAATCCGGGTTCTCCCAATCCTGTAGGATCTATTTCATTCTCCACAAAGAATACCTCAATCTCTTCAGGCACCTGTGAATGACGAATTAATTGATAACTATCAAAATTCTTCTCATTGGGAACCCCGTTTTCAAAAGTCAACTGGCTGTACATGGCATGTCCTATGCCATCAATAACCCCGCCTTCCAACATATTTTTGGCAGCATCTCTGTTCACTACAATGCCACAATCTGCTGCGCACCAGACTTTTTTAATTTTAGGCTGTCCGTTTTCCATTACCATGTCCATAACTTCTGCTACATAGGACGCGTGGCAATAATATGCGGCAACACCCCTGTGAACACCTTCTTGAGTTTGTCCCCAATTGGCCTTCTCCTTCACTAACTTTAATACCCCGGCATAGCGTTCTGCGTCATAATCATGTTCTTCCCCAACAGGATCATTTATTGCCCGGTTAAACAATTCTAATCGGAAATCTATGGGATCCTTACCTGCGGCTTCTGCAACTTCATCTAAAAATGACTGCTCTGCACCTGCTGTGAAATTAGATCTCGGCGCCCTCCAAGCCCCGGTGGTAATATTAGTACTCGCCATGATTTTTTCAGCAGTGTAATTTTCAACCGTACCTGCAGGGAATCTGTTTGGGAAAACCGGGCCTTCTGGCAAACCTGCTCCTTTTACAGAAAATGCAATCAGATTGTTATTCTCATCCAGGCCGGCTTTGTAAACAGATCTGTAGGTGGGCCTGTAAGTACCCTGGGTCATGTCGTCTTCTCTGCTGTAAATAAGTTTAACGGGGCCGCCAATTTTTTTAGAAATTGCAGCGGCTTCCAGACCGAAGTGCACATAAAGCCTGCGACCAAAACCCCCTCCAATCCTGGTCATGTTTACTGTGATATTTTCCAGAGGTAGACCTAGTAATTTGGCAACAGAACCTTCCAGAGCTTCCGGAGTCTGAGTAGGTCCGATAAGTTCTGCGGAATCTTCGGTCACATTGGCAAAGAAGTTCATCGGTTCTAATGTATTATGCGGTAGGAAAGGGGCACTATAAGTGCGTTCAATTATTTTTGCTGCCTTCTTAAATGCAGCATCTGAATCTCCATCTTTTCTACTTTCCTGTACTTCGCCAGACACCAGTGCTTCTTCCAATTTCTGCAAATGCATATCCGAACTTTCAGCTTCACTCAGACTTTCCCAATTGGCTTTAAGGGCCTTCTTGGCCTGCATTAATTGCCAGGTAGACTCACCCACAATGGCAATAAGCTGGAAATATCCTTTTTCATCAAACCAATCCGGTTCTTCAATAGTGGTATCTATAATAAATGCATCACTTACCCCGGGCATTGCCTTAATCTCGTCGGCATTAAAGTCTTTAACTTTCATTCCAAAGGCCGGTGGGTGTTCTATCATAGCGAGTTGCATCCCATCGCGGTGGAAGTCCAAACCAAATAATGGCTTTCCGGTAACTATGCCCTTGCCATCTACATTTTTCTGACTGGTACCAATCAATTTAAAATCCTTGGGCGATTTGAGTTCCAGTTCTTCAGGTACTTCTATACCTACGGCTTTTGAGGCCAACTGTCCGTAATCTAAACTTCGCTCACCGTTTATTTCACTCACCACACCTTCACTTGCTGTAACATCTTCCAGGGTTACGCCCCATTCTTTGGCAGCTGCTTCAAGCAACATTCTCCTACCGGCAGCGCCAGCCATTCTTAAAGCATTCCAGCTTAATCGGATAGAAAGGCTGCCACCAGCAAACTGGTTTTGGTAGAATCCGGTATTCAGTGGGGCTTGTTCAACCACCACATTTTCCCAGGGAACATCAAGCTCTTCGGCAACGATCATCGGCATAGAGGTTTTTATGTTCTGGCCAATCTCTGGATTAGGGGAGTATATGGTCACCATACCAGTATCACCTATTTTGATGTACCCATTAATATCAAACCATTCGTTGGGGACGGCAACACCCATCTTTTCTTCTGTGCCGGGTTTACAACCGTTAAGCCAGCTAAATCCTATCAGCATACCTCCACCGGCGGCCGCTGAAACCTTTAAAAATGAACGGCGATTATATTGTGTTTTTATCTTTGTCATGATCTTTGATTTTAGATTGTAGAGGCCTTTTTAATGGCTTTTTTAATTCTGGTATAGGTACCGCATCGGCAGATATTGCCGTTCATTGCATTTTCTATTTCCGAATCTGTAGGATTCGGATTCTGATTCAATAGGGCAGAAGCACTCATAATTTGCCCCGCCTGGCAATAGCCGCATTGGTAGACATCTTCTTCTAACCAGGCCTGTTGTACAGGGTGGTCTCCTTCTTCGGACAGTCCTTCAATGGTAGTGATTTCCTGTTCGCCTACCGTAGAAATTGGCAACTGGCAAGAACGTACTGCATTATCGCCAAGGTGAATGGTACAGGCACCACATTGTGCTATACCGCAACCGTATTTGGTGCCAACCAATTTTAGATGATCGCGCAAAACCCATAGCATAGGGGTGCTGCCGTCAACTTCTATCTGCTCTGTTTTTCCGTTAATTTTTAAGGTGAAATTTGCCATGATTATTGTATAAGTGAATAAGTGTGCTGAAGTTAATAAAATAATCCTGCAATTCGAAGGCAATTAAACTTTAAATTGCTGCAAGAAAATTTTAGCTTTCATGAGATAAAAGAAGTTGAAACTAAAAGACAATGCAATGGCGATTCAGGGTTTTTTAGACGTGCTGGGAGGCTGTTAATTAGATATTATTTACGAAATACCTGGAATACTTACTGCAACATACGCAACTAGACTGCCTGGTACTCTTTTTTATACGCCATAGGGGTCCTCTTCGTTATAGTTTTGAATTGTTTGTTGAAGTTAGATAGGGTCTGAAAGCCACTTTCATAACAGGCTTGGGAAGCGTTAGTTTGCTTTTCTATCAATAGTTTGCAAGCATGACCGATTCGTATCTCGCTAACAAATTCAGAAAAGGTTTTATTGGCATGGACCTTAAAATACCTGCTAAAAGAAGTTGGGGTCATACTGGTAAGTGCGCCAAGTTCGGAAACCGTCATTTTTTGTCTGAAATTATTCATTACATAAGCATAGACCTTGTTCATACGCTCTGTATCACCTTCTTTTAGACTATTGGTGTATCCGGGGCTTGCCAAAGGTTGCAAATTATTTGTCCTTGATAGTATATTCAGGATTTTCAGTAGTTCCAGGACACCATCAAATCCATTGAGATCAGGCAATTCTGAAATCATTTCATGGATTGCTTTTCGTGTTCTTCCAATGATATCCAATCCGCGTAGACTTCTTTTGAATAGCTGGCGTATTCTTATGGCTTCTTCCGTCTGTAATAAACTTTTACCAATAAAGTTTTCGTTGAAATAGACTACGATTCCTTCACAGTACTCATCTACTATTTTCAAAGGTATTTCCCGATCACTCCGCCATAAATGCGGTAGATTAGGCCCCGTCAAGGTTATATCGCCCGGTTTAAAGGAAGTTACATGGTCCCCGATAAATCGCGTTCCCTGCCCTTTTATTACTACAAAAATTTGATATTCAGAATGAAAATGCCAATTGGGGTCAAAATAGGGCTCTTTGAGGTGCCTTACCACGAAGGCATGGTTTTCAGGTATGGGTGATTTTTGTAAGGCAGATTTCAATTAAGTCTATATATTTTACTAATATATCACATATCTATTAATATGTATTTATTTGAGACATAAAACAGTCAGTTATGGATACTTTGCAGGATGTTTTTAGAATGATTTTTTAGTATTATTGATTTGTTCATTACACCTTTTATTATGAAAATCAACATGAAATTTTTAGTACTTATACTATTGATCGCACTTTTTCTGGTAAGCTGTGGATCTGAGACTAAACAGGCAAAAGTAATTCCCGATGACCAACCAAGACGGATTGAACTCATGTTTCTAGGTCATGATGCAGAACACCATCCTTCCGCTACCTACATGCCTATTTTAGCTTCCGCGCTTACAAAAGATGGTATCAATATTACCTATACCGAAGATGTTAACGATTTGAATGCTGATAATTTAGCCCAATTTGACGGTGTTATCCTCTATGCCAATTACGAGGATCGGATGCCAGATCACGAACAAGCCTTAATAGATTATGTTTCCGAAGGGCATGCGTTCATACCACTTCATTGTGCCAGTTTCTGTTTTAAGGATAGCGATGCCTATATCGATATGGTTGGTGGTCGCTTCAAGAGTCATGAAACAGGGGTATTTTCCGCTGAGGTTGTTGATGAGGAACATGCTATAATGAAAGAGGTAACTACTTTAGAAACTTGGGATGAAACCTATGTGCACGACAAGTTAGCCGATGACATTAATATTTTGATGGAACGTGTAGAAGGGGAACATCGGGAACCCTATACCTGGGTAAAAAATTATGGAAAGGGCAAGGTATTCTATACCGCTTTCGGACATGACGAACGCACCTGGCAGAACAAAGGTTTTCAAAATTTGGTGAAACAAGGAATTTTATGGGCGGTTGATACGGTCGCAAAAAAGAACTGGACCAATTTTATGACCGACATACCGAAATTGGTTTACGAACCAAAAAATAACATTCCCAATTATGAAAAGCGCGACCCTCCACCACAGTACCAGTTACCATTAGGCCCTGAAGCTTCTTCAAAGTTAATTCAAGTGCCCCCTGGGTTTAAATTAGAGTTATTTGCTGCTGAACCTGATATTGTAAACCCGATCGCCATGAATTGGGACGAGCGTGGCCGACTTTGGGTAATAGAAACTGTGGATTACCCGAATACCGTCCGTGAAGACAAAAGTTCAGGAGACGACGTGATCAAAATTTTGGAGGATACTGATAAGGATGGGAAGGCTGATAAGGTAACTGTATTTGCTGAAGAGCTGAATCTACCAACTAGTTTTGTATTTGTCAATGGCGGCATATTGGTTTCCCAAGCACCTCATTTTTTATTTTTAAAGGACACCAACGGAGACGATAAGGCTGATATACGGGAAGTCATAATCGAAGGTTGGGGCACGTTTGATACCCATGCCGGACCTTCAAATCTGCAATTGGGAATTGATAATAACATATACGGCGTCCTGGGCTACTCCGGGTTTAAGGGGGAAATCTTTGGCAAGCCTTTCGAATTTAGCCAAGGGGTTTATCGTTTTAACACCAACTTTACAGAATTCGAATATCTCACCAAGACAAGCAATAATACCTGGGGGCTCGGATTTACCGAAGACAACTCCATTTTTGCTTCCACCGCCAACAATACCCATAGCGTTTTTCTGGGCATTAACGATTCATATTTTGAAGGAGTAGATGGAATTAGCAATACTGGAAGTAAAAAAATTGATGGGCATTATTTTATGCAGCCCATCACACCTAATGTTCGCCAGGTAGATGTTTTCGGAGGCTTCACTGCCGCAGCAGGCCATCACTTTTATACCGCACGTGAATACCCGGAAAGTTATTGGAACAAAGTAGCCTTTGTTTGTGAGCCTACAGGCGGACTTGTGCATATTTCAAAAATAGTTGAAGATGGGGCAGGTTACCTAGAACAAGATGGTGGCAATCTTTTTTCAAGTGCTGACGAATGGGTGTCTCCCGTAGAAGCAAAGGTTGGTCCCGATGGAGTGGTCTGGGTGGCCGATTGGTACAATTTCATTGTGCAGCACAACCCTACGCCCAACAAGGAAAGAGGGGGGTATGATGCTGAAAACGGCGAGGGCAATGCTTACAAAAACCCGCTTCGGGACAAGTCAAAGGGACGCATTTGGCGCGTTGTTCCAAAAACGTATGAGTCAAGTGATTATCCTGAACTATCCACTGATGATCCAAGCACTTTAATAGCCACTCTGGGTCATGACAACATGTTTTGGCGTTTGACTGCGCAACGTCTGCTTGTTGAGCGAAATAATAAGGACGTTATTGAAGATTTGCTATCAATGGTAGCCGATCATCAAACTGATGCCGCTAATTTGGATCTGGCTGCCTTGCATGCGATTTGGGCACTTGACGACTTGGTCGCTCTGGAAGAAAATGCCAAGGCCCTTAATGCGGTCGAAATGGCTCTGGGCCATCCCTCTGCGGCGGTTAGAAAGGCTGCTTTGCAAATCCTTCCAACAACGGATAGAACGGTTAGCGCAATCTTCAAGTCAGATTTGCTTAAGGACAAAGATCCGCAAGTTGTGCTACAGGCGTTGTTGGCACTTTCCCAGCAAAAATCGTCCGAAGGCCTGGGTAAGAAATTGTTTGCTATGAGCGAAACAAACCGTATCACGGAAGACCAATGGTTGTCAAAAGCGATTTATATCGCTGGAACAAAACATAGTACAGGATTCATTTCGGCTTATAAGAAAGCACACCCTGATGTTGGAGAAGATGTTGCGCAGATTGTGCCGCCCTACGAAGTAAGCTTTCAGGACAGCAACTGGAATACCATGACCCTGCCTCAAACTATTGAAGACGCCGGGGTAAATATTGATGGTGCGCTTTGGTTTCGTAAAACAGTTTCCTTGCCGCAAAATGCAGCAGGGACATCGGCCATCCTTTCTTTGGCACAGATCAACGACAATGACATTACCTATGTCAACGGACAACAGGTAGGGGCCACCAAGGGGTATCAAGAAACGAGAACTTATAACATAAAACAAGGCATTTTAAAAGCGGGTATAAATACAATCGCAGTGTGGATGGAGGATACCGGTGGTGGCGGCGGAATTTATGGTGATGTCCATCCGATGGAATTAAGAGTAGGGGGGCAGCGTTATTCTTTAGAAGGCGATTGGAAATATGATGTGGAAAAGGACTATTCGGGTCAGATAAGTGAATTTTCAAAAAAGAGCATCGCTGAGTTGATGTACGAGAATTATGGCGCCAAACTTGCGACGGAAGCTGCTTCTGTTGAGGGCGATGTTGATCAGGTCATTACTATACGGACCATAAAAAATGAAATGAAATACGATATCTCTGAATTTACCGTAAAAGCGGGGGAGACTATAGAATTGGTTTTTGAGAATAACGATTTCATGCAGCACAATTTATTGGTTTTGGCTAAGGGAAGTAAAGAATTAGTGGGTGCTGCAGCGGATAAAATGGCCCAGGACCCAAGTGGTGCTGAGCGGGATTATATTCCAGATATGCCACAGGTCTTAGAGGCTACTCCTATGGTGGATCCTGAAAAGAGAGCGGTTTTACGCTTTACGGTGCCTAAAGAGCCCGGGGAGTATCCTTATATATGTACATTCCCCGGCCATTGGCGTATCATGCAAGGTGTAATGACAGTAGTTGCAAATCCGGCATAATATGAACGAACAGTTAAAATTCGGGGTAAGTACCTGGTTATGGCAATCTCCGTTCACCACTGAGTCGATTGCACTTTTTCCCAAGATCAGGGCGATGGGTTTTGATGTTGTTGAGATTCCCGTTGAATATCCAGACTTGATCGATGTGAAGACCGTCAATGAGGCGCTAAGAATTAATGGCCTATCGCCATCGATTTGTATCGTTTTTGGCGATGACAAAGATTTGACCTCCGATGATGTTTCCTTATATCAAAATTGTTTTGAGCATGCCGAAAAGTGTTTTGCGATTGCCTCGGCTCTTGGGGTCGACTTTGTTGCCGGACCTTTATACGCTGCGGTAGGTAAGGCGCGTTTGGCATCCGAAGAACAAAAGAAAATAGAATGGGACCGTGCAGTCACGAATTTGAGAATACTCTCCAATATCGCTAAGAAACATGCGCTGGATATCGCTTTGGAGCCTTTGAACCGCTTCGAGTCTGACCTGATCAATACTGCCGATGATGTGGTAAGGCTGCTTGATGAAATCAATGAATATAACATGAAAATCATTTTGGACGGATTTCACATGACTATAGAGGAACAAGATATTCGCAAGGCCATCCAGACCGCGGGCGACAAATTGATACATGTTCAGGTTTCCGAAAACCATAGGGGAATACCGGGTACTGGATTGACTCCCTGGGATGAATTTGCAAAAGGTTTGGCCGATGTAAACTATTCCGGTGCAGTGGTCATCGAGAGTTTCACTCCCGAAATACCTGAATTGGCAGCGGCCGTAAATATTTGGAAAAAACACGCTAATAGCCAGGACGAGTTTGCAAAAAAAGGACTGGAGTTTTTAAAATCAACATTTCAATACACTAAAATATGAGTACAAAGAAGGTTAAAATAGCAATCATAGGCTTAGGGTTTGGAGCCGAATTTATTCCCATCTACAAGAAATATCCAAATGCGGAACTGGTTGCCTTATGTCAGCGTAATAAAGAAAAGTTAAATGAAATTGCTGATGCTTTTGAGGTTGAAAAAAGATATACCTCATATGAAGAATTGCTGAAAGACCCGGATATTGATGCAGTGCACATCAATACTCCTATACCCAATCATGGCGAGCAATCGATTCAGGCACTGAAGGCGGGCAAGCATGTCGCCTGTACCGTACCCATGGCAACAACAGTTGAAGAATGTGAAGAGATAGTGCATCTGACCCAAGAAACCGGATTGACCTATATGATGATGGAGACAGTCGTATATGCACGTGAATTTCTCTATATGAAAGAACTCTATGATAGTGGGGAGCTAGGCAAAGTACAATTTTTAAAGGCGAGTCATCAACAAGACATGGACGGATGGCCCAACTATTGGCCAGGGCTTCCCCCCATGCATTATGCGACCCATTGTGTCGGACCTGTTTTGGCACTTACCAGGGATGAGGCTGAATATGTATCCTGCTTCGGGTCAGGAACTATTCGCGAAGATCTGATAAAGGAATACGACTCCCCCTTTGCCGTGGAGACCACACATATTAAATTCCGCAATTCCGATTTGAGCGCACAGGTTTATCGTTCGTTATTTGATGTCGCCCGCCAATATCGTGAAAGCTTTGAAGTCTACGGTTCAAAGAAATCGGTAGAATGGCCCTTGATCGAGGGCAAGCCATTGGTGGTGCATACCGCTAAAAAACCCGAACCTGAAATACCAGAGGAAGTTGAGAGTCCCGATTTTGCAAAGTTGCTTCCTGAGGAAATACAGCGATTTACGACCCAAGGAGTATATGATACGGATGATAATCAGCATTTGTCTTTTACCCAAGGGGCAGGTCATGGAGGATCGCATCCTCATTTGGTACATGCCTTTGTAGATGCTTTGATTACGGGCAAATCGCCCTATCCGAATGCTAGTCAATCGGCCAACATTACCTGTGTGGGCATATTGGCGCATGAATCAGCTTTAAAAGGGGGTCAGCTAATTAAGTTGCCTGAATTTACTTTTGAGGCTTGAAAGATTAGATGCTACAAACCGCGCATTATGCCTTTCGAATATTCGGAATTGTAATGACTGGGTCGTGTATCCCCATTTTATATCATTTTGGGTTCGCCCTTAAATAGTTGATTTACCCTCGGGATCCAAACGGTTTACACCTATAGGTAATTATTGGCAATACGAGGTTTATCGTGGAAATATTTTCCCGGTAAAAGTTAAAACCAATAAATAAATCAATCAAAAAAATAGAAGCTATTTCCCGATACAAAAATTGGCAAATATATTTCCTAAGAGGTCATCACTGGTAATCTCCCCGGTGATTTCTCCAAAATGATATAAGGCCTGCCTCACATCTATGGCAATTAAATCTCCCGAGAGTCCATCTGCCATAGCCTGTTGTACTTTCTGGATCTCTTCCAGGGCCTTGAGCAGTGCATCGTAGTGGCGAGAGTTGGTTACTATGGTTTCATTGTTCCTTAAAGCTCCGGTATTTACAAAATTCAATAATGTTGATTTTAGCCCCTCTACCCCCTCACCAGTCTTAGCAGAAAGGAACAGGGTTTCTATTCCGTCAATCTCCTTGATGATACCAGCAAGACGCTTTTCAACAGCCTTATCAATTTTGTCTGTTTTATTCACCACCAGGATAAAGGGTTTGCTGGGGTGGTTTTTTTTGACCTTTTGTATTTCCTGCTGAAAATTATGCTCTGAAGCTCCGAATTTTTCAGCATCGAGGAGAAAAACAATTACCTGTGACTGTTCTATTTTCTCAAAAGTTTTTTTAATACCTATGCTCTCTACTATATCACTGGTATCCCTGATCCCTGCTGTATCAATAAACCTGAATCCTATGCCCCCTATACTTATTTCGTCTTCGATAGTATCTCTTGTGGTACCTGCTATTTCTGATACAATGGCCCGTTCTTCGTTTAGCAAGGCATTTAAAAGTGTAGATTTCCCCACATTGGGCTCCCCGACAATAGCAATAGGAATTCCATTCTTTATGACATTACCAATAGCAAAAGAATCTATCAGTTTTTTAAGCACTTCTTCTATTTCAGAAAGCAAGGCTTTAAACTGGTCTCTATTGGCAAATTCTACATCTTCTTCGGCAAAGTCGAGCTCCAATTCAATGAGCGACGCAAAATTCAGTAACTCTTCACGAAGCCTTTTTATTTCACTACTAAAACCACCCCTCATTTGCTGCATGGCTATCTGGTGCGATGCTTCATTATCACTGGCAATCAGGTCTGCAACTGCCTCTGCCTGACTCAGGTCTAATTTTCCATTCAGAAAAGCACGGAGCGTAAACTCTCCCGGCCCGGCCGTTCTGCATCCTTTACGGACGAGGAGCTGTACAATTTGCTGTTGTATATAAGGGGAGCCATGACAAGAGATCTCTACAACATCTTCCCCGGTATACGAATTTGGCCCCTTAAAAAGGGATACCAATACCTTGTCTATACTTTTGTCATCTTCTTCAATAAATCCCAGATGCACCGTATGGGTCTTTTGCTTACTCAGAGTTTTATTACTTACAGACCGGAAACAGTCTGAGACAAAAGAAATGGCCTCTTTGCCAGATACCCGGATGATAGCAATAGCCCCTGCGCCGGAAGGGGTGGCTAAAGCCACTATGGTGTCATTTGTAATCATACTCTGATTTAGACTGCAAAAATAGGGAAAACAACATAGACAACATCCTTAAGATTCCGGGTTCATATGGTGGCATTTATGTATATTGGGATACTTAAATCCATTAAGAACGGCATTATGAAGAAAGTTACCACCTTGTTCCTGGCTGTGTTTTTTTTGAATGCAGTGATCATCAATGGCCAGGAATCAAAATCTACCGAGATACCAAGCACCATTGCCCAAACAGACGCCAAGGAGGCAAAAGCTGTTAGAAAGACTGTTGAGAAGGAGGAGAAGAAAATAAAGAAGGCCGATAAGAAAGTAAAAAAAGCGGAAAAAGAACGGAAGAAGGAAGAACAACTTGCCAAAGCTATTGGAAATAAAAAGAAGGCGATCAAAAAGAATGAGGCCAGGATAGCTAAGTTAGAAGGTAAATTGGCAAAAGATGAAGCCAAAGGGAAACTTTCTCCTGTTGACAAAGCCAAATTAAAGACGAAAGTCCAGAAACTTAACACCGCAGTAGCCAAAGACAAAGCGAAGCTTAAAAAGTTAGTTAAAAAGCAGTAGTGCAGTTACTTAAGCCATTTTTTTAATTGCTTTGGTTTAATTGTATTGTAACATTTTAAGGAAATTTGCTACTTATAGTTATAATCCCCTTAAATTATTAAAAATGGAAGTCATCAATCAATCAGTAATGCGCACGGACAGGCAATTGCTTGTGATTACGCATTTAACACAATTACTACACTATGTCATCGGATTTGGCGGATTAATCACCCCCTTAATTATCTGGCTGACCACAAGAAACAATGTTGAAGAAATGAACGAGCATGGAAAATCTATTGTGAATTTTCAACTCAGTTTAATTTTGTACATCATAATCAGTATTCCATCTATACTGTTATTAGGTCTTGGAATTCTAGGATTAATTGCCGTAGGTATTCTGGGCTTTGTTATGCCCATTGTAAATGCTATACGGGCCAACAATGGAGAAGCTCCAAGTTATTTTATGACCATCCGGTTTATTTCATAAAGTATGCTACTTAACATATTATAAATGCCCCGATAGTTCGGGGCATTTTTTTTTGCAGACATCATATAACCAACAACCTCCCTGGGGGTAATTTTAAAGAATGGGCCGGAAAATTCACAGCTTTAATGAATTATTGAAGTATTGCCCTTAGCCCATCATTAATCTGATTTTTGTCTATTTAACAATTCTTTACTATTCACTGCGTTAAATACTTGGTTGAGAACCAGGGAATTCAACTTTTGTGTTCAGAAAAAGAAAAGATGGTCGTGTATTATTGAATTAAGTATGCAAAATAGGTTAAGAGCAAACACAAAAATTACAATTCATAGGAAAAGGAAAAAGTTCAAACAATTAGATTGGATTTAATCATGGCTAGGGTTTCCAGGAGATATACTGTTTTTACAATCATGTGGGTATTGGCAATTATTTTTCACATGATTCATCGCAGCGATATTGTGTCCGGAGTTCTTCCGGCACTCACTGTCCTTTCAGGGGGGTATGTTTTGCTTAATCCTTCCAAAGAAATAAGGTTGGTGCTATTTTCTTTATTACACGCTTGTGTTTATATTTTTCATGCTCCAAATACCGGTAATCATGCTTTCTTCGCATTCTTTGTAGACCTGACCATTATCATCACCTTCTGCGTAAATTATTGGAGTTCCGGTAAGGATAGAATAAAAAGTCTGGTGTATGTACAACCTATTTTAATAGCATTTACCATCATACTGTATTTTTTTGCAGTCTTTCATAAGCTTAATTGGAGTTATATGAATCCTGATTCATGTGGAGGTACAATGCTGCTTAAAGTGTTTCTGAATAATGATATAACTTCCGTATTTTTTGGAAAATTATCTAGCGAGACCCTCACATTTTTAAAACATATAAGCATTTATGCCAGCTTAGTTTTAGAAATGCTAATTCCCATATTTCTTCTGTTCCGAAGGTTTAGCTGGATTGGATGTTTGCTGGGAATACTGATGCATGGCATCCTCGGGTTTATCTATTTCTGGCATTTTACCCCAATGCTTTTTGCTCTATATGTACTTTTTCTCCCAAATAGTTTCTTTGACAGAATTTATGAGGTTTTCCAGGGATTTAAATTGAATAGCAAGAACGTTAAAATGGTTATTTGGGGCGCTATGCTTTTTATTCCCATACTATATGTTTTAAAGTTTCAGTATCCGCAAATTGTTTCAGAATTAGGCAATTTTTCACGAAACACCCAAAGTGATTGGTCCATCGGGCTCAATATCAGAAGCTTTATAGGCTGGTTTCCATTTTTAATCTATACGCTGATTTTCTCCTATTTTGTACTATCCTTTCCCAGAAAAAATACTTTCGAAAAAAGAATTAAGCTCCCGACAGCTTATTATATATTTCCACTGATATTGATATTGAACGGATTATCGCCCTATTTAGGAACTAAAACTCATCAGAGCTTTAGTATGTTTTCCGGACTCATGACCCACGGGGAAAGAAATAATCATTTATTTATGCCAAATCTTAATATTGTTAAAGCACAGAACGATATTGTGATTCCCTGTCAGAAAGAACATACCAATTATGCAAAACAATTACGTTGGCGTAAAAATGAAAAAATGGTCTTCTATGAATTGCAAAAAAGAGTTACCGTATTAAAGGAGAAAGGCAATAGTGGCATTGAATTATGTTTTCAGAGAAATGGAAAGCAAATACAGTTGCAGAACGCCGAACTGGATTCGAGTTTAATAATTCCCTTATCCTGGATAGATAAAAAATTCAGAATTTATAGAGAGATTCCTATAAACGCCAGCAAATGTTATTATTAATGGCTTTTATACCTATACTATAGAAGTCCTAATTATTCAACATTACCGGCATGACGAGCATGGTGACGTTTTCGCCTTCGTCCAGGCCATCTATCGGAGTAAGAATTCCTGCCCTGTTGGGTAGGCTCATTTCTAAAGAAACTTCTTCGGAGCTCAGATTGTTCAACATTTCTACCAGAAATCGCGAGTTAAAACCTATTTGCATATCGTCTCCCTGGTAAGAGCAGGTAAGTCTTTCCTCAGCTTTGTTGCTATAATCTATATCCTCTGCTGAAATATTTAATTCTGCACCTGCAATTTTTAAGCGGATCTGGTGTGTGGTTTTGTTCGAAAATATGGAAACTCTTCGTACGGAACTTAAGAACTGATTTCGGGCAATAGATAGTTGATTTGGATTCTCTTTTGGAATTACCGCTTCGTAATTTGGGTATTTACCGTCTATCAGCCTGCATATAAGCTCTGTATTATCAAAGCTGAATTTGGCATTGCTGTCATTATATTCTATTACAACGTCTTCTTCACTTCCGGCTAAAATACCTTTTAACAAATTCAATGGTTTTTTAGGCATGATAAACTCCGCAACCTGACTGGCATTTACATCAGATCTTTGATACTTCACCAGTTTATGGGCGTCTGTAGCGACAAATGTCAGATGCTCAGGAGAAAATTGAAAAAATACACCACTCATTACCGGGCGAAGATCATCATTACCTGCTGCAAAAATTGTCTTATTTATGGCAGTTGCCAAAATATCGCCCATCAGGGTAGTAGAACTGGGTGTTGCCAATTCTACAGATTTTGGGAATTCTGCACCATCTGCGTATGCCAGTGCATATTTTCCGTGATTAGAACTTATTTCTACTGTATTGTTATCTTCCACCACGAAGGTAAGCGGTTGTTCAGGGAAAGTTTTTAAAGTCTCTAACAGTAGCCTGGCCGGCACGGCTATGGTACCTTCATTATCAGAATCTACGTCTAACACAGAACTCATAGTGGTTTCCAGGTCGGAAGCAGAAACACTGAGCTTGTCTTTCTTAAGGTCGAACAGGAAATTATCCAGAATGGGGAGTGTGTTACTGTTATTTATAACCCCACCTAAAACCTGAAGTTGTTTTAATAAATAGGTACTAGATACTATAAATTTCATTCTTGGTTATTCTTAGTTGTTTAAGGCTTTTACGAGCCTAGGCAATGCATTTCCAATTAAACAAATATATCCCAAATGTCCAATTGAATAAAACAAACTTATCAACAGCTAACTCCCATATTTTTTCTTTCTAAAGTAATTAAAGGTCATGCCAAAAATAATGACAATCACTACAGGAAGCCCAATGTTAATCAGTTGCCATTTCCTTTTCTGTTCCAATATCTTATTCTGATCCAGCAGGGGTATGGTTACTTTCTTGTTCCGAATGTTTATAAGTCCGGTGTCGTCTAGCTGGTAATTAATGGCATTTATTAGAAATTCCTTGTTGCCGTAGAAGTTATTCGTCCATTTATCAAAACCAAGTTCCAGTGGAATTCCTCCCCTGAGTTGATTCTTTATCAGGTCCCCATCGGCAATCACCAGCATCTTATTTTCCACGCCCTTTTCTTTTACACCGGAAAGATTTAACGGTTTAACCCGGTTGGCAAAGGCAGAAGAAAACTCCCCTTCAACCAGCACGGCCAGCGGTAGATTTCCCTCGTTATATTTGGCTTTATCCGGAGGGGTATTGATAATATCAAGGCTAATCTGCTTAGGGGTGCCTTCCGGCCTGGATAATGGTGAACTCCAATACAGTATGGTTTTTTTGTAATTGTTTTTCAGGGTGTCTATAGTGTTGGAGAACTGAAACCTCACGGCTTCCAGGTTATTGGTTATGGGGTGGTTGTCCCTGGAAAAAACCATGGGATTGTAGTACCAGGGCACCGGATTGTATTGCGAGCTATTGCCCTCTCCAGAAGCTAAAACGATCTGAGTAAAATACAGGTCGCTTACCAGTACTGGATTAATACGCAGCCCATAACTAAAGAAAAAATCGTTAAGATTTAGTTCTCGCGGGTAAGCCATTGCGCTGCCCTTGGGATTGAAAAGGCTATCAAGTTCTATTGCTACCTGATCTACCAGCCAGAGAGATTTACCGCCATCGACCACAAATTGGTCCAACACATATTTTTCTGCATCTGTGAAAGCTTCTGTGGGCTTGGCAATAATGGCAAGATCATAGGTTTTAAGCTGATCGAGTACATTTTGCGGATTGGTAGCTACGGAATCCAGGGTAATAGCCCCTATATTGTAATAATCCCTGATAGCACTGAGATAATCGGCTATGGAAATATCTGCTAACTCCCCATTTCCCTTAATTACCGCAATACGCTTTTTTTCTTTAATTCCAAGTTTTGTAAAAGCGTCGGCAAAGGCATACTCAAGATTCTGGACAGAATTATTAATGCGGTCTTCCATGGCAGCACCCAGCTTATTCTTCAGCAATGGTACTTTCACTGTGGTAGTACTATTTGTAACCATGGCCCATGGGAAGAGCTTTTCCTGAGACACCTTACCATTATCTTCAGTGGTAACATTGGCAGGTTTTAAACCGATGCTCTCCAATTGTGCCATTGTGACTTCTGCCTGTGAAGGATCTTCCTTGGGGTTGATAAAACTGAATTTGATATTCTTGTTTTCAGAGGCAAACTCCTCCAAAATTTGTTTGGTTTCCTGTCTTAATCTTATGAATTCAGAAGGAAGCTGATCTCCATCTAACAGCACATCAACTACAACAGGGTTTTCAATTGTACTAACCGCATCAATTGCGGCCTGGGAGAGGGTGTACCTTCTATCTTCGGTCAGGTCAAATCTGGCATAGAAATAATGCCCCGCAACATTAATAATTACAAGCAGGATAACGACTTTGACAATTGAAAAAACAGCGGATTTTTTCATTAACGTTCCAGATTATTTAAATGATTTACGGCCGTATAAAGAAAGAATATCGCAAGACTTGCAAAATAGATAAGATCTTTGGTATTGACCACTCCTGCAGCCATACTTTCGAAATGCGATTTCATTCCAAAATTTTCTATGAACAAAGCAGTACTGCCACTGGTGAACAAGGTTCCTACGGCTTCAAAACCATAGTAAAATGCAAAGCAGAGTAAAACCCCCACCAAAAAAGCGACAATCTGATTATCTGTAATTACGGAGGCGAACAAACCTATGGCAGTATATGCAACTATCAGAAAGATTAATCCGAAGTAAGATCCCAATACCAATCCGATATCCAAATTCCCTTCTGTACTGCCCAATGCCGAGATGGCGAACACATAAAGTACAGTAGGTGCTATTGCAATAAGTGCCAGTACCAGTGTACCCAGGAATTTACCTGCTACCGTATTCCAGACCCCTAGTGGTTTAATAAAGAGTAACTCCAGGGTTCCCAATTTTCGCTCCTCAGAAAAACTTCTCATAGTAATTGCAGGAATAAGAAATAAAAACACCCAGGGAGCTAAAAGAAATAATTTACTGAGATCGGCAAAACCGTAATCAAAGATGTTGAAAGGTCCTTTAAATACCCATAAGAATAAGCCATTTATCACAAGGAAAAGACCAACCACCAGATAGCCTGTAGGAGAGGAGAAGAAGGAGGTTAATTCTCTTTTGAAGATAGCGAGCATATTTAGTTCAGTTTTTCGATTTTATTGAGGCTCCAGGCCTGTGGTTTTTCCTTAAACAATCTCTTTGTTTCTGCCCAAACCTTCTTAAAGAAATCTGATTGCCGGTATGCCTGTAAATCTTTATCAGAGTTCCAGTAGCTATATGTAAAAAAAACACCGGGCTCGTCAGTGCTCTGATATAATTCTAAATTACTACAGCCTTCAAAATTTCTTATACGGTCTTTTGTATCCTTAAATATCTGCTCAAAACTAGCAATATTTTCGCTTCTGAATGTCAATTTTACAATCCTTACAATCATCTATACGAAATTTATCAGGATGGTATCCCTGTAATCAAGGCCCAGAAGACTGGATGCCCCGCCAACGGTATTTAAATCGCTTTTGTATATGGCTAATTCTATATAACCCGAGGAATTAAATAACGCAAGTAAGTCTCCCGGGCCCTTGCGCTGATTCTTTTCCAAGTCAAAGTTGATGATATCGCTGTATTTATGATGAATTTCTGAAATCTTCTTATTCCGCGCATTAATTGTAAATGCCCTGCCATTCCTGTAAGCCTCAAATAAACTTTTTCTAATGTTCGTAATTACGTTCCCATAGTTGTCTATGTAAATAACACTCCCGACGATTGTTTTTCCGTTATCCGTAATTCTGGGGGAGAATTCCTTAAGTTCTTTGAGTTGATCAAATTTCTTTCCTACAACATCAAGGGTGCCACCTCTAGCGATATGACAAGCCACCTGCACAAAAACATCCAATACCGGAAAAGAACCGTGAATGGGATTAGGGATATTAATCTCAACTACCTTTTCAGGATTTATCTCGGAAGTTATTAAACTTACCACCCCATTATTTGCGCTGATGAAATAGTGCCCGTCTACCAGTACTGCAATGTGTTGATTTTCTTTAGTTGGTTCAGAATCTACCCCAACAATATGTATGGTGCCTTCAGGAAACGCCTTGTATGAATTCTTAAGCAAATAGGCACATTCGTGGATATTAAAGGGACTAATCTGGTGGGAAATATCAACGATTCTCGCATCTGCCAACTCCCTGTATATTGTTCCTTTTATGGCTCCTACAAAATGGTCTTTTAGTCCAAAATCAGTAGTCAATGTAATAACTGCCATGCAACTCTGTTGATATTTTTAACCTAAGCAAAGTGATTTTTTACTTAAGTTTGTTGAACAAAATTACACAAAAAAATAGCCGACAGAAATTTAATCGGTTACTACAACTTTAAACCGCACATTTCTTTGAACGAACTTAAGATAGAACTGACTGAAATAAGCCCAAGAGAGTTTTTTGGGCACAGGAATGAAAACATAGATCTGCTAAAAAAATATTTTCCAAAACTTAAAATTGTCGCCAGGGGAAGCAAGATTAAAGTATATGGTGATGAGCCTTTGCTGGAAGAATTTGACCGTCGTTTTAATATGCTGACTGCCCACTTTCAAAAGTATAATAAATTAGATGAGAATATTATTGAAAGGGTGTTAACCAGCAATGGTTCAGACGACTATGCCTCTTCGGAAAGTAGCGGAGCCGTTTTGGTTCATGGAGTCAATGGGAAATTAATAAAAGCCCAGACTGTAAACCAACGTAAATTGGTAGATGCCACAGGAACCAATGATATGGTATTTGCGATTGGCCCGGCTGGGACAGGAAAAACATATACAGGGGTGGCCCTGGCTGTCAGGGCCTTAAAAAACAAGGAAGTAAAGCGTATAATTCTAACCCGGCCGGCTGTGGAAGCGGGAGAAAATCTGGGGTTTTTACCAGGAGATTTAAAAGAGAAGCTAGATCCCTATATGCAACCGTTGTACGATGCACTACGGGATATGATTCCGTCAGAAAAGCTTACACATTATATAGAAAATGGTACTATTCAAATTGCACCTATGGCTTTTATGAGGGGGCGGACCTTAGATAATGCTTTTGTAATACTTGATGAGGCCCAGAATACCACGCATGCTCAAATGAAAATGTTTTTGACAAGAATGGGTAGAAATGCAAAATTTATGGTGACGGGAGATCCCGGGCAGATAGATCTTCCAAGAAGAATTATCTCAGGATTGAAAGAAGCCATTTTAATCCTTAAAAATGTCAAAGGCATAGAAATAATTTATTTAGATGACAAGGATGTGATCAGACATAACCTTGTTAAAAAAGTTATTGATGCCTATAAAAATATTGAGCATCAGAATTAAGAAGCCGCATGAGCAATACCATAATAGCTACAAATTTTAATTTTCCAGGACAGCAAAGTGTATATAAAGGGAAGGTAAGGGAGGTGTATTCCATGGGTAATAACCTTCTGATAATGATCGCGACAGACAGGTTATCTGCTTTTGATGTTGTGATGCCTAAGGGAATTCCTTATAAAGGACAGATACTTAATCAGATTGCCACAAAAATGATGAAAGCCACTGAGGACATTGTCCCCAATTGGTTATCGGCTACTCCAGACCCAAATGTGGCTGTAGGGATGGCCTGTGAGCCTTTTAAGGTTGAAATGGTCATCAGAGGATATCTTTCAGGACATGCTGCGCGGGAGTACAAGGCAGGAAAGAGAATTTTATGCGGGGAACCTATGCCCGATGGAATGATAGAGAACGACAAATTCCCGGAACCTATTATAACCCCGGCTACCAAGGCCGAAAAGGGAGATCATGATGAAGATATTTCGAAGGAAGAAATACTTAGAAAAAAAATTGTTTCTGCCAAGGATTATGAAGTTCTTGAACGATATACCAAAGCGCTTTTTCAACGGGGTACCGAAATAGCAGCCGGCCGGGGGCTCATATTAGTAGATACTAAATACGAGTTTGGCAAAACAAAAGATGGAAAGATCGTACTGATAGATGAGATACACACTCCGGATTCTTCGCGATATTTTTATGCCGATAGTTATGAGCAACTTCAGTCTGAAGGAGCACCTCAAAAACAACTTTCAAAAGAATTTGTTCGTCAATGGTTAATTAGTAACGGATTTCAGGGGCTTGAAGGTCAGACAGTTCCTGAAATGAGCGATGAATATATTACTTCAGTTTCTGAAAGATATATAGAACTCTACGAGAACATTACTGGGGAAACTTTTGTCAAAGCCGATGTCAGTGATATTGAGAACAGAATTCATGAAAATGTACTTAATTATCTGAATTCGCTAGACACCTAAAATACCACAGGCATACTACATTTTCTATTCTATATCAGAAGGATTATTTTTCTTTAACTACCAGTTTATAATGTAAAGTGGTAAAAGTACTGGTATAGGCCTTTAACAGGTATACTCCCGTTGGCAGATTGGAGGTGTCTATCTTGTAAACACCCTTGGATTGAATAATAGCATTGGTATTATTGTAGCTAAGAACAAGACTACCAGCTATATCGTAAATAAGCATTTTTGATATTTCCCCCTCGCTGCCAATGATTTCAGCATTAATGAAGTCGATTGCTGGGTTTGGATGTAATTTGATAGCTCCTTTTCTAAGGTCTTGCAGTTGGGATAATGGGATGCCATTAGTGTTTTTTGGATCAACACTTTCTTCATTGGCAGCATTATTGGTTACCACTTCAAATGCTACAAAGACCATTTCCAGGAGGTTGCCACTTAATTGTGCACCGCTGTAAGCACGGGCCTCGAGTGTATATAGCCCGGGGACAAGGAACTGGCCCTGATTTTTTGATGAATGATCGCCAAATAGCATATAAGGCGCCTCGTTTTCGGTCCAGGCCCGGGTAATACTGCCGTTTAGGATAAAAGCAACACTTTGGATGTTTTCCATTGTAAAGTCGGCCCTGATGTTTACACTTTGGTCCATGAGGGTATCTTCTTCAATTAGCATATTATCAACTATTTTGAAGAGATCTGTACCTGTAGTTCCAGCAACCATAGTAAAATTCGGATATTGTATTATCTCGGGTTCCAAAACCCTGATTAGAATGGTGTCTCGGGCTATAAGACCATAAGTATCGGTAACCGTAAGGCTAACTACATAATCTCCGGCAGCGGTGAAAGTGTGAGTCGCGAAAGCTGATGAACTATAATTCCCGTCATCGAAGTCCCACAAGAAGGTAGCTATTCCGTAATCATCCGAGGAATTGGTTCCATCAAAATCTATGGTCAAAGGAAAGGTGCCACTTAAAGCCGTTGCCAGGGCAATTGCAGTCGGCGGCTGGTTTAGAAGCTGCCCGTCTGCGGTAATTGTAAAGCTTATGGTTTTAACAGGCCCCTGATCTCCGGTGGCATCAATTGCGGTGAATGGCGTACCGGATAGGGTATAAGTGCCTTCTGGTAATGCCGCTCCATAATAATCTCCCAACAGATCTCCAAACATGGCAAACGGAGCCTCGTGCTCTGTCCAGCTTCTGGTGACAGGCCCTGAAAGTTGCATTGCTATACTCTTTACAATGTCTCCTGAGACATCTGCCCTGATATTAAATTGTGTCGTGGGGAACTGCGAAATGTACACAGCACTATTATCGGTGAGTAAAAGAAGGTCTGTATTGTTTTCGGCGTTTATGAGTGTAAAACCATCTATTTTGTTAAGATTTGTGTTTTGTTCTACCTCTAAATAGGCTGTTGCAGTAAAATTTCCGTCCACAGTTCTGACCATTATTTCCGTAACTCCTTGATTTATAGCAGTCACTATTCCATTTTGATCTACCGTTGCTATGTCCGGATGTTCTGAAGACCAGACCACGTTCAGGTTTGTGGCATTCAAAGGGGTAATTTGTCTGGTTAAAGTGGCAATATCACCCTCTCTCAATGTCAGGGAATTGGGAACAACGGCAATAGCGCTGACAGGTATGGCAGCAGCTTGTTCTCTTTGTATTAAAGCAACCCAATCCAGATTAATGTCTCCGGGAGGTTGGCCGATGGTTCTTAATCCACCACCACTTATTGTTGTAATATCAGAATTGCTCAGATGGCCGCCGCTGCGTGGGTTAAACCATTGAACCGTAAAATTTCCGCTAATATTGGTAAGGTCAATTTCCGTAGTGCTTCCTCCAGGCAAATAAACTACATAAGTTTCCCCAATTTCTGCCAGGCAATAATCCTGGGTATAAGGGGTCAGTTCGTCGTAAGAGTCCATTTCCCAAAACCTGATATAGGAAGTAAAGAAATCGTAGGCGAGTTTTGCATCTTCCCACTTTGTTGCCCTGCTTCGCCAATTCTCGGAAGACCAATCTGTTTCCCCGGTTTGTGTTCCAAAATAATATTCTACTCCAAAACCACCGGCCATTAAAGTTCCCCATAGCACTTTATGTCTTACTGAGGTTCGGTTGTCCGGTTCAGAGCCATGACTACCGGAAAAGTCTTCGTCTACAGTAACGCCAACTTTCCAATGCCCTTGTTCATCACTACTAACAATCCATTGTTTGCCGCTTGCTCTGGAGGCTTCGTTCCATTTTTTTACTTCTTCGTGTACCTTTGAAATATCTATTTGAAGAGAGGCACCATTTAATCCACTGTTGTTGCCAAGAAGTGGGTTATAAGAACGCTCTTGTTGCCCCGGGAAGGTATGCAGAACAATTAGGTGGTCATAAGGATCAACCGCTTTGATATAGGAAGACAACCTGCTAACGAGATCCGGGTCATAAATATGAAATTCTTCTCCCAGGTTCCAGTTAAGGGCCAGGTGGTGTCCAAATCTGGCTATGATTTCCCGGTAGTATAATTTTCTTTGAACCCCGAGATCACCGCCATCCAGTAATTTTAAATTCCCTCTTTCCTGTGTTTTAAAATGTAAAAACATTCCTTTTGCATCCCCATGGCTAAAAAGTATTTCCCATTGGGCCAATTTAGATACATCGTACCTCATTCTGCTATCTATTGATGCGGTACTTGCTCCTTCCATCAGTGGTATATCTGTTGAAGACCAGGGCCAGATTGTCCGGTCTCCTCCGTCATTGTTGGTGTTAGGGTCGTCCAGATTAAACATATTAAAAGCAAAGGCATTCATTCCTTTGGAGGCCAGATAATTTATCGCACCAATCAGTCCTTTGCCTTTATCTCCCTGCCATACAGGATCACCAGCTTGCCAATCAATAATATGCGGGCTCCAGTCTTTTGTGGTCACTGCATTGTCGAAGTCTTTATGGGCAAGTAAGTTTTCGGGAGAATCGGCACCTACTTTTATAAAGTATGCATCACTGCCTTCAAATTTAAGGTAGCGCTTCCCCATATAACTTAATCTGCCTTTTGCCCTGTTATCTGGTAGTGATTTATTGTTGTCAAATACTTCAAAACTCCCACTATCCCCATCCATAGCCATTGGAACCCCCGCTGATGATTCAAGACTAACCGCTACCTCATTCCCTGTTCTGAAAGAAACTAAATAGGTCCATCTGCCAATTTCATCAGGCGTGAAATGTACAGCCCATTTATTTCCGGAGCTAGCTCCGGTTTCTGCTGCATTGCCGTCTGCGGCGAAGTATCCGGGTACCAGAAAGGTATTACCCGAAGGTGATACAAATGAAACATTAAGGCGATAATTCCGGAAGGGATTGTTGCTATTATCTTCAGCAGATTGTGGACCTTCAAAGAGAAGGGTAGTGGTATGCCAAATCCTTTGTTCTCCTTTAATTTCAACCTGGGAAAAACAAACTTCTTGGCAAAACGAGACTATTAGGACTACAAGATATAACCTAAATTCTTTTGCGTTACTGATCCAGTTTGCTCTCATTTCATTGGTTGGTCTTCGTACTTTTTGCATAGTTGCAAATAGCACTTTAACTTAACCAATAGCCCGCCAGCAGGAAGGTTTCAGAAAATTCAGGGACTATAAACTTAAGCACAGAAACCCGCACTGTAGTTTAATTCTCGATAACGTACGGAAATACTCGATCTGCACCTTTTAACCGTGCTAAAAATGATTCAAACTCCTCATAATACAGGGGATTTTTAACATTGTTACCGTAGTGAGTAAATGAAAAGGCTATAAAGTTGAAGTGCGGAATACCCACAAGGGATATCCCGCACAATCAAAACATGGCAAATCTTAATAATTGCCCTATTAATCAAACCAACCTTTATTGTACAATTAGTTTTCCACTAAAAGATTTTTGTATACCGGCAGCACGGATAATATAGAAGCCTCTTGCCATATTGCTCAGAACAACTTCATGAGTAGTTCCCTGAACAGTAATAAGTTCGCTCTGAATAAGTTCACCAGACATAGAGAAAATACCCATACGATAATTCCCTGTAATGAGTCCTTCAAGATGGACACTATTATTGGCTTTGGCCGGATTTGGATATATAGTCAGAGGAGCATCTTCATCTATTATGGTTAAAATTGCCGTATCCGAGAAGTCTTGTAATACCCCGCTCTTCACCTCACTAACACCAACAATAATTGTTTCATCCTCTTCGGGGGCATTGTCATTTCTTGTAGGAACACTTATGGTTTTCACTGTTTCTCCTGGCTCAAAGGTCACTGTCTTAACATTAGAAAAATAATCTTCTGATTCGGCAGTTTCATTAGAGAAAACAATATCTATGGTAATAGTCTCATCACTAATTTTAGATAATTGGATATCAAATTCTATGACCTCACCTTCTACGGCAGATGCATTTTCCAACATCAGACTAGGACCGGCATTCATTGCTGTATCGCACTGCGTTTCTTCGAGCTCCATATCAGTGGGATTATTTATGTCCTTGCTAAGGACTATTCTATCCAGAATATGGCCTTTAGACCTTCCGGATATTTCCATGGTATATACTCCAGGGGCATCAAACCTGACGTAAATGTCGTGAGCATCATTATCACTGGTATTGGTAGACCAGGTCCAATCTAATCCGTTGTCTAAATATACTTTGAACCATCCTTCTTTTCCGGCACCATTGGGCCACGGATTTTTATCGCTTCCTTTTGGATAAATAATTTCTCCAGAGTTCTTCTGACCGTAAAATTCAGACGCATCCGGGAATCTAAGCCAGCTGTCATTGCTCTCTGTAGAGTTGGTGCCTAATCCTACCTTGTTTCTCCATTGAAATTTGTAAACACCTGCTTCTTTAATGTCGATTGTTGCAGTAATGAGTCCATTACCCGGATTTGTAAAATAGTCTTCTCCTTCCCATTCGATATAACCATTCCCGGAATATCCTGCTATATCCGACTTATGTGTCCAGCCTGGAGACACATTAAGGTGTTCTGCTTCTATAATTACTATATTATTATTGGCGACATAATCGGCATCGCAATCTGTTGAAGGTTCTGGCTCCGGATTGGGATCTGAAGAAGTCGTTACCTCAAGTAGGGCCGTAGCGGTATAATTCCCGTCCTCCGTTCTAACGGTGATTGTTGTTGTACCCGCAGTTAGGGCACTAACCGTACCATTAGCGTTAACAGTTGCAACACTAGGGTCTGAAGATGACCAAAAAACTGTTTTGTTGCTCGCATTTGATGGGAGGACCGTGCTTCCAAGGGTATAATTGGACCCAATATTGAGTGTTAGCTCATTTTGTGAGATGGTCACTCCATTTACAGCAATGGTAGGGTTTTGACCGCCTTCACAATCCGTTTCTTCCAGCGACAGATCAGTTCCACTATTGAAATCATTACTAAGGACAATTCTGTCTATTAAATGATGGTTAGATCTCCCGGAAATTTCCATTGTATATACTCCTGGAGTATCAAAAGTAACATAGATTTTATGTGCATCGTTGTCACTTGTATTGGTAGACCATGTCCAGCTCAGTGAGTTCACATATACTTTAAACCATCCATTGGATCCCGCACCATTAGGGGTGGGTGTCTTGCCACTGCCTTTGGGGTAGACAATACTTCCGTTTCCTTTCTGTCCAAAGAAATCTGAAGCGTCAGGAAACCTTAACCAGGTATCATTACTTTCTGTTGTATTGGTTCCATGACCAACTTTGTTTCTCCATTGGAAGAGGTAAGTACCAGGTTCATTTATCTTAATTGAGGTAGTTGAGAGCCCATTTCCAGGGGTACTGAAATAATCTCCACCTTCCCATTCAAGGTAACCCGAGCCGCTGTAGTCTGCAACCGAAGAATGTGTATTCCAGCCAGCTGCGGCATTTATATTTTCTGCCTCAATAATTACCAGGCCATTATTGGATTCAAAAAGGGCTTCACAATTATTGGTTTGGCCGCCTCCGCCACCGCTGCTACCTTCTGTTTTCTTTATCAGTGCTACCCAGTCAGAAGATGTACTGTTGGGCGGGTTTCCTATACTTCTATTCCCACCACCGGCAATTTCCTGAACACTTCCGTTTTGAAGGTTTCCGCCATTCCTGGGGTTGAACCATTGAACTGAAAAAGTTCCGGAGACACTAGATAAATTAAGATTTGTAGATCCTCCATTGGGAAGATAAATGGCATATACATCACCAGACTTTTCCAGACAGTAATCATTGCCTGAAGAAGTAATCTGGTCGTTAGATTGCATGGTCCAGTAAGGAAGTTGTTGCTCAAAAAATTGCAAAGCAATCTTTGCATCTTCCCACTTTGTACTTCTACTTCTCCAATCCTGAGCGGTTAAATCTGTTTCACCGGTTTGATATCCGAAATAGTACTCTACTCCGGCACCTCCTGCCATCAGAGTACCCCATAAGACTTTATTACGAACATTTGCTCGATTATCTGCCTGTGTTCCTTTATCACCGCTGTAATTACCGTCAGCGTTGACACCTGCCTGATAAGGGCCTTGTTCGTCGTTTGCCACAACCCATTTTTTACCTGCATTCGCCGAAGTAGTAATCCAGCGTTTTACATCTTCGTGCACATTATCTATGCTAATTTGAAGAGACGGTCCGGTTATTTGTCCGGATGATCCCAGCAGCGGATTGTATAATTGGTTTTGAGCATTTGGATAAGAATGAATAACAATATGGTGATCATAAGGATCTACAGATCGGATATAATCAGCATAAGAATTTATCAGAGCGGCATCATAGATATCAAATTCTTCTCCCAGATTCCAGTTTAGTGCCAAATGATGTCCAAATCTGGCGATTAGTTCCCTGTAGTATAATTTTCTTTGTGTTCCCAGTTGATTTCCATCTAAAAGTTCAAGGTTTTCGGTTTCCTGGGTTTTAAAATGAAGGTACATTCCTTTGCTGTCAGCATGGCTGAATAGAATTTCCCACTGTGCCAGCTTAGACACATCGTAGCGTGTTCTATTGGTGGCATCAGCACCAGAGGCCCCGTCCAGATCTCCATGATTGGCGGCTGCCCATGGCCATACATCTTTGCCATCTCCAATTACGTTCATAGTTAGGAAAGAAAAGGCGTTCATACCTTTTTCCGATAGGTAATTTATTGCACCAATGAGTCCTTTTCCCTTGCCGTTTTGCCAGGTGGGATCGCCATTGTTCCAATCTTGCAGGTGTGGAGACCAGGTTTTACTGTTTACGGTATTATCAAATTCGCCATAGCCAAGTAGGTTTTCAGGAGAATCTGCCCCGGCTTTCAAAAAGTATTTACCTGTTTCCTCAAACTTAAGGTATCTTTCCCCAACATAGTTTAACCTTCCTTTTGCTCTGTTATCCGGATTTGTTTTATTTGAAGTGCTTATATTAAAATTTCCGGAAGCACCATTAAACGAAGTAGCAGTCCCCGCATTGACATCCAGACTAGTAGCTACATTGCTTCCGCTTCTGAATGAAGCAGTATAATTCCATTGTCCGGTTTGGTTTGGAGTAAACTTTACGGCCCATTTATTCCCGGAAGTAGCTCCTGTATTGGCGGCATTACCGTCTGCAGCAAAATAACCAGGTACCACAAAGGTTTCCCCATTGGGTCCTGTAAAATTCACATTCAGTCTATAGTCCAGAAACGGATTGGTTCCGCTATTCTCGTTGGCATCAGGTCCGTTGAAAAGGATAGTTATAGTGTGCCATTTGCGCAATTCTCCGGAGACGGTAGACTGCGAAAACAGGCCATAAAAAGATAGCAGCAATACTGCTAACAGAGGAAATCTGTTAAAGCGCATTTCGTAGGTTTAGGTTAAGTTCATGTTAAGATTTGGAACTATAATTTGGGGATTATAGTTTCAACCAAGTCGAACGTAACCTTACAAATGACGCTATTCGTTTTGTTCACATTATTACATACTCACCCTATACAGGTCATTTACTGACCTGATTGGTTAAAGAATTCCCTATAGCTTTACACCATATAAGAAAATCCTTTAAGTGAATTGTAAATTGGGTATCTACCCTTTTGCGAAGTTAAATTGAATGCTGCCATGCATAAGTTTTACATAAGATTTGGACTACAATAATACATAATATTCAAATGCGAATTGACGAAAAGCCGAATTTTTCGATGAAATACACTACTCTGGTTTGGATAATAGAAAATATTTATTTCGAACGTGGAATAATATTTTAAAGCCGACCAGGACTTAGTTACTATTGGTTTTATAGAACTCGGTTATGAGGTTTGCGAGCGTTTCCCCTTTTTCTTCCTGTATAAAATGACCTGCAGATAAAATCTTGTGATGTTGGTTTTTTGCCCCTGGGACCAACTGTATAAATGCCTTTTCTGCCCCTTTCATAATGGGGTCTGAATCCCCAAAAATGGTCAGAAATGGCTTTTTCCACTGACTGAGTTTATTCCAGGCTGCTTTATTATTTATCGCCTCCGGGTCTTGCTCCTCAGCTGGCACCAGCATGGGAAAAATCCTTGCGCCGGCCTTGTATTCCTCGGAAGGGAAAGGGGCGTTATAGGCCATTATTACTTCTTCACTAAGCTCCTGCACGGTTCCCATATCTATTACCTTACCGATATCAAAGTCGGGCGATTTCTGTGAAAACTCCCGCCATCTGTGGAAAGATTCTGGCAAAGCAAGTTTGCCGATGGGCAAGGTGGTATTTGATGCTATGATGCCAAAAAACCTGGAGGGTATATCCGTGGCTAATCTAAGGCCTAGAAGACCACCCCAATCCTGGCAGAAAAGTATTATCCCTTGCAGGTCTAACTGCTTAATAAATTCGGACATCCATTTAAGATGTTCCTGATATGAATAGCTGCTCTGACTTCTCAATTTGTCAGATTTACCAAAACCGATAAGATCTGGTGCAATAACCCTAAAGTGGCTCTCAGCAAGAACAGGGATCATTTTTCTATATAAATAAGACCAGCTGGGTTCTCCGTGAAGCAGCAGTACTACTGGTTTGTTCTTTTCTCCCTCATCAACATAATGCATCCTTAGCCCTTCTTCCACTTCCAGATAATGCGCTGTAAAGTTATAGCCCGATAAATTTTCAAACCTCTTATCCGGGGTACGTAAAATGTCTCTCATCTATTAAATATTATATATTAAATATCAACCCTAAGGACTATCAATTCTGGAGTTACTCCTTTTCAATTTTAATATTATCTATCCAAAACGTTCCGGGTTTTAGGATATTCACCTCTATTCGCAAAGTGTTGTATTCTTTCGCAATTGGGATGCTAAAATTAAATTGCTTCCACTCATTAAAACTCTCACTGGTTTGTACAAGTGTTTTCATATCTCCTTCCATGGCCGATACGCCCCCGGCCATTACTCTAAATTCTGCATCTGTATTCTTTATCCAGAATTGTAAATTATAGTTACTGCCTTTATCAATATTAAACTCATTGGTAAACCCGGGGGACTTCCAGCCGCCCAGGTTTGAACAGCGTTCTACTTTAAATTTCAGGGACTGATTACCTTCTTTGAAGTCTACAGTATCGAGATGGATATTAAATTCAGCTCCAGGTACGGTATTGGGTGTATACAACTGCCAATTTACAGGAAGGCCGTTTTGCACTACCTCAAAGCCACCATTAGTTCCTGCAGCTTCATCTACAATCTGCTCGCTCATTTGATTACAGCTAAAACATATTAACAGCACGGCCGTGTATGTCCAATACTTTCTGATATAGTTTAGTATCCTGTTCATGTCTGTTCAAATTTAATTACATCCCTATGGCATCAGACATTTATCCCGAATATATAGCCGGCCAGGGCGGTAAGTCCCATAGCAATAGTGCCCCAGAAAGTAATTCTGATTACTGCTTTCCAGATGTTAGAACCTCCTGTTTTTGCCGCAATTGCCCCAAGGAGCATCAGGAACAAAGTTGCGGTTATATAAAGAATGTATTCCATCCCATCAAGTGGTACAAACAAGGTCACCAGAAAGGGAAGTATACCTCCTGCGGTAAATGCACCACCCGAAGCAAGGGCGGCCTGAATGGGTTTAGCCTGGCTTATTTCATTGATTCCCAGTTCATCTCTTACATGAGCCCCTAAGGCATCGTGCGCTGTCATTTCTTTTGCAACTGTTAATGCGGTTTCTTGCTTCAGGCCTCTTTCCACATATATTTCTGCCAACCGCTGTAATTCTAGCTCGGGCATTTCTTCCAATTCCTGCCTTTCCCTCTCTATATCCGCTTTTTCTACATCGGTCTGGGAACTTACAGAAACATACTCACCGGCAGCCATAGATAGGGCTCCGGCAACCAAACCGGCCAGGGTGGCGAGGATAATCGGTTCTCTAAGTTCGGTTGCTGCCGCCACCCCAACAGCAATACTGGCTGTAGATAAAATTCCGTCATTTGCACCCAGCACTGCCGCCCTTAACCAGTTGCTCCGGTGTATATAATGATTTTCGAGATAGGTATCTAAACCTGCAGATTCTTCCATTTAATTTAAAGTTCAAATGTTATTTCTTTATTCATTAATCCCAATTTCCTTATAGTACAGAATTACAGGAACATGAGTTTATTTTTAATCCGAAACAGTAAAAATCTTAAACATATTCTTGGCTGAAGCGCCTGGCACTTCTGAGATCAGCGCGTACTTTCCTGGCTTTAATTCTGCAGTAAAATAGCCCGTAGATCCTTCTGGCATATCGTTTACCCCGCCTAAAAAGATAACATCTGCCGGAGCGGGCTCTATAAGGCCCTTAGGTTCTGCCCAGTTCATCCAGATTTCCAGTAGCTCCAAATCCGAATTTTGGTTGAGTTTTACCAGGTTAATATCATGGCCGACAAAATTTTCGTGTGCAATCTGGTCTTTGTAGTAAACCGAAAAAATATGATTTCCAGCCGAAATGGTATCGTTAAATTCTATTCCTGCAGTACTGGAAATAGCCACATCTATATCTGCTTTCAACTCCTTATTGCCCGAATTTTCCTGAGAGACGACAAGATCTTTTGTCATACCCATTGAAGTGTGAAATTTACCATTGCTCATCTTAACGTAGCATTCCAGTATGTACTTCCCGGGCGCTAATTTGATAGTAGTTTCTGCAACCTGGCCTGGCGAAAGCAATCCGGATCCGCCCATAAATAGTACTTCACCAAACCATTCCGGTAGATTAGCAAACTCTGCGTATCCCTCTTCTATCTTTCCTTCCATAATAAGTTTCATGGCTTGGTCAAAAACGGGCCCTACAAGCTTTTCAGCGTCTTCTGAAGTCTTCCCTTCAGGGTACTTATCTACCAGGAAAAAATGCGTTTGTGGTGATAGATTTTTATAGCGAAAAGTATTCCACCCGGAAGGGATGGTATCCTGCATCTGAAAATCCATGTTCTCGGTTATAATTTCTATTACGTTTTCTTTTTCTTCTTCAACAACACCAGCTTCTGTTTGCTTTTTTTCGGACTTACAGGATAGTATTGTCAGACTACAAAGGATAATTAATAAAAGTTTCAGGGGAATTTTCTGATCGATTAATGCTTTGATGGTTTTCATAAGACTATATATGGTTGGTTGATAATTTAAATTTAATAATCAAATACGAATAGGTGTTTTAGGTATGTCCAATACGGTTATAAATTGCTGATATCCGATAAATGTAACTGTAAAGATCGAATACCTTGTAATATAGCGAATTAGCACCACAATGTGCAATTCTAATCTCGTGAAAATTAAATCGAAAATGTTTAAAGTGTTCTTAGGTTAGCGGTTTGCGATGAAGTCAAGGAAGAAAAATATAGTCTTTCAGAAAACGGCAGATATAAGCTTAATTTAACTTCTTAATGTGGTTACTAAGACTTTTAGTTTAAAGAAGAATCTCTTGTACTTCCTCAAGCCGGGGAATATGTGTATGCCAGCCATACACCTGCTTAATTTTCTCTTGAAAAGTATCCAGAGCCGCAGACTCACCATGTATTAAGTATAACATTTCCGGAATATTTCTTATATCCTTCATCCAGTTAAGTAATTCTTGTTGGTCAGCATGGGCAGATAAGCTTTCAAGATGTTCAACCTTTGCCGCAACAGGGTAATATTTACCATATATTTTAAGTTCACGAGCACCTTCCAAAAGCTTCCTGCCTCTTGTTCCCTCGGCTTGATAACCCACTAATAGTACCGTGGTAGATGGTTCATCTATAAGTTGCTTCAGGTAGGTGAGTACCCTCCCACCTGTGAGCATACCACTTCCGGCGATGACTATTTTCGGTCTGGGATCGTCTATAGTCTTCCAGGTATCAGCATAAGAACTAATTATATTAAAATGATTGCACATGGCGTGATATTCTTTCATACTTAAGGTGTGCCAATCGGGAAATCTTTCAAAAACATCCAGAACATTACTACCCATCGGACTATCTATGAATACAGGGATATTCGGGATCTTATTTTTTTTGTAAAGTAGCCAAATGGTGTACATCAGGGATTGCAATCGCTCTACAGCAAAGGAGGGTATAATCAGATTACCCCTGTTCACTATTGCTTTTTTTACCAGGGTCACAATCAGTTCTTCCACTTCTTCATCCGGGTGTAGCTGATCTCCATAGGTGGTTTCAATGAACAGGTAATCTGCCCATCTGGGGCGCTCCGGGGGGTCTAACAAGTTATCTTGTAAACGCCCGATATCGCCGGAGAAAACAAACATTTTCCCAAAAATTTCCAACTCTATAAAGGTGGCCCCGATGATATGACCGTTGTACCTAAATTTACATTTTATGTGTTCCGAAAGTGTATGCCATTGATCTTTGTCTGCAGACCGGAACAGGTTAATGGCCCGCTCTGCTTCCTTAATAGTATAGAATGGCAGTGCCGGCCTGTGCTTGCTATAACCTTCCTTATTGGCAATTTCGGCTTCTTCCTCATGAATCTTGGCGCTGTCTAAGAGAATTATTTTGGTTATGTCTAAAGTAGGGGCTGTACCAATAATATTCCCCCTAAAACCTTCCTTCACCAATTTAGGCAGATATCCTGAATGGTCTAAATGTCCATGAGTAAGGAGAACTACATCGATATTTGCAGCGTCTACCGCTAAGGGTTTCCAATTTAACTGCCTCAATTCTTTGAGCCCCTGAAACATACCACAATCTACAAGGATATTGACCTCTGGTGTTTCAAGGAAGAACTTTGAACCTGTAACTGTCCCAGCTGCCCCCAGAAAATGAATTTTCACTGATTTCATAGGTTATAGAGGGTGAAATTATGTCTTTGGCTAGGAATTATTCCTTATCCAGCGTTAAGAACCTTAATTAGTGGCTACTAAATTTTTCTTTACGCTTCTTAAGTTGTCTCTTAAGATCATCGATGGTTTTGGCCGCGGCCTTTTCAAAATTATCTTCCATAGATTTAGCAAACAATCTTGGCCCAGGTGCGCTTAACTCTATTTCACAGACTTTGTTGACCTTGTCATGACTATTTTCTAGTTTAAAGGTGACCTGAGACCGAATTACAAATTGGTATTGCTTGGCTAGTTTATCCAGGTGACGACTAACAATCTCATTTAGTGAATCGCTCTCTGGCATGTGTAGGTATTGAATTTGAATTGTCATATGAATAAATTTATAATTGCTATTCAAAGCTAATAATGCAAATTGCTCTCAACTATGACTTAAATCATATGGCGCAAGATTCTTAAGTAATATACCATTATATACAATAAACAGGATTAACCATTCAATTATAACCACCTTAATGCAAGTGCGCTATCAATTTCTCAGTACTATTCTGAATCTTGCTTTACCCTGTTCCAGATGTGCCATGGCATCATTAATTTTTTCAAATGGAAATTCCTCCACAGTGGGGTAAATATTATGCCTTACACAGAAGTTGAGCATTGTTTTGGTTAAGGCCGGACTTCCCAGTGGGCTTCCGCTGACAGATTTCTCTCCTCCTATAAGGCTAAAGGCCGCAATTGCCATGGGTTCCAGAACTGCCCCTACCGTATGAAATTTTCCTTTTGGCGCTAATGTCGCCAAATACGAATTCCAGTCCAGACTAACATTGGTTGTATTGAGAATAAATTTCAGTCTTCCTGAAATACTATTGATTTCATCCGGGGATTTTGAATTTATCACCCGATCGGCACCCATATTTAAAATCTGTTGTTTCTTCTCGGCATTTGAACTAAAGGCAATTACTTCGCAGCCCCAATGCTTTAAAAATTTGATGGCCATATGTCCCAATCCGCCAATGCCGATTACTCCAACCGAATCAACAGGCTGTACCCCGGCCAGAATTATAGGATTAAAAACAGTAATACCGCCGCATAATAGTGGTCCGGCTTTACTCATATCAATCCCGTCAGGCAGTGGTATGGCCCAGGACCAATGTCCGCGGACATAATCTGCAAAACCTCCATGCCTCCCAACAATTGTCGATTCATTTTGAGCACAAAGATGATGGGAGCCATCCATGCATTGATGGCAACTCATACAAGATGCTGAAAACCAACCTAATCCTACTTTATCTCCAATTTTAATATTTTTTACTGCCTCACCTGCAGCGACAACTTCACCGACTATTTCATGACCAGGGACTATGGGGTATTGTGTCATTCCCCAGTCGTCATTAATCATGCTTAAATCGGAATGACAGATACCACAATAGGCTACCTTAATATCTACCTGTTCGGAGCCTAATTCCCCGAGCTCATAAGTGTATGGCTTTAATTTTGCTCCCGGCTCATTTGCCGCGTATGCTCTAACTTTCATTTTATTTTAATTTCTATTTGCCTAAATCTTGTTACGGTCTGCTTAATTTAGAAATAATTCTTGTTCATTTCCTTTCAAATTGCACTTTTCTTACCCCGTGGTCAGTATCCCATTGACGTATTTCTACAAATCCAAACTTCTTGTATAATTTGGTTGCCGGACCGTTTGCTGCACCAGTTTCAACTGTAAATGTTTTGGATTCATAGGTTTCAAAAACGAATGCGATTAATTGGCCTGCCAGGCCCTGTCTGAAAAATTTTGGAGCCACCACCAAACTTTGGATATGGGTAAGATGACTATCACTATTGACCTCAACTATGGCGGCGATCTCTTTTTTCTTCCAGATACCATAAAATGCGGTATCGCTTTTCAGAAAATTATCTAAGCTTCTTTTCAGGGGAGGAAAATCAACTGCATCGAGTAATTCTGCCTCAATGGCATACGAAGCTTGAAAAACGGAGCGGATTTCTTGTGCTATCTCACGATTTTGATTGTCGAGTCTTGTTATCATTGACAGAAAAGATACATTAATCCCTGACAAATTCTAAAAATAAAAAACCCCTTCATATAAATGAAAGGGTTGTTGTAGCGAGAGGGGGACTTGAACCCCCGACCTCAGGGTTATGAATCCTGCGCTCTAACCGCCTGAGCTACCTCGCCAATTGCCTTGAAAGCGGCTGCAAATATAAAGGTAAATTTCTGGTTCGTCAAAAATAGGCTGTCAAAAAATATTCTTTGCGATTTATTTTTTTATCATATAGAAATATATATATTGTCCATAATAAATCAGTCAGAGAATGGAGGATAAGGTTAAGTTTGAATTGGAATTTGTTATACAGTCTTCACCACAATTATTATATCAATATTTGTCGACACCTTCGGGGCTTTCCGAATGGTTTGCCGATAATGTAAATTCTCGTGGGGAAAATTTTAATTTTATCTGGGACGATTCTGAAGAACAAGCAAAATTATTAAAAAAGAAAAGTGATGAATTTGTGAAATTCTCCTGGGCCGAAAACGAGGACGACAGCTATTTTGAGTTGAAAATAATTGTCGACGAGATTACAAAGGATGTTTCGTTGTTTATTACAGACTTTGCGGAAGAGGACGAAATGGACGAAGCTAAAATGCTTTGGGAAAATCAGGTATCAGACCTTAAACAAGTTCTGGGTTCTAAATAAACCCCATCAAATAATAGTATCTTTGGCCTTGATTTTTTCAAGGCCATTTTTGTTTAGTTTATTATACTTAGGTCTTTAAGCAGATTATTTGCTTTAACTAAAGAATTGTTTACAAAACTATTTAAAGTCACGTTTTGACATCTGTATTATAATCTGAAATGTATTGATGATAAATTTCAACGGCAAATTACTTCCGGAGGATAGCAGCTTTTTAAATCACAGTAATCGTGGATTTAAATATGGAGATGCACTTTTTGAAACCATGCGGGCCACCAGCGGTCTTGTTTTTTTTATGGAGGAGCATTATCTGAGGCTTATGGCATCTATGCGTATTCTGAGGATGGAAATTCCCATGAATTTTACAATGGAGTATATTGAAGACCAGATTAAAGCTTGTCTCCTTGCCAACCAACTAGTTAATACCCCTGCCCGTATACGTTTTACAGTTTTCAGAAATGATGGAGGTTTGTATCTGCCAAAAAATAATGAAGTGTCTTTTGTGGTAGAAGCACAACAATTGAATTCTTCGTTCTATCTCATAGAAGATACCCCTTATGAGGTTGAATTGTTCAAGGATTTCTATATAAATGCCGATATGCTTTCCACCCTAAAAACCAATAACAAGATAATCAATGTGGTCGGCAGTATATATGCAAAGGAAAACGGTTACGACAATTGCTTGTTGCTAAACCAATCCAAACAGGTAGTTGAGGCTTTAAACGCAAACCTTTTTTTGTGTTCCGGAAAGACAATTAAAACGCCTCCCTTAAAAGACGGTTGCCTGAATGGAATTATTAGGAAACAACTTATGCGCATAATAGAGGAAGATACCACCTATACCCTTGAAGAAAAGTCAATTTCTCCTTTTGAATTGCAGAAGGCAAACGAATTGTTCCTCACCAATACAATAGTAGGCATAAGACCAGTTAGTAAATACAGAAAGGCAGAGTACGGCAGTAGCGCAGCAAATTATTTTCTGGAAAAGCTAAATAATCGGGTAAAGGAAATAGCTAATTAAGGGCTGGATTTTCAGGGGCATTAGACCATAGCAGATAATCTCCGCCAAGCTCTAGCATTTTTTCTTTCCAAAAAGCACTGGCAGGTTTTTGAATAATATCACTTTCGTATTTATTCTTTACTACAATCCAGGATTTAGAACTCAATTCCTGATCTAATTGTAAGGAAGCCCAGCCAGAATAGCCAAGGAAAAATCGTATGTCTCTATCGGTAATAGTTTTGTTATTGATCAGATCTACGGTAGTCTCAAAGTCGCCCCCCCAATAGATCCCATCAGATATTTCAATACTATTATCTATCAGATGTGGAACTTTATGTATAAAATAGAGATTGTCTTGTTCTACGGGCCCTCCATTGAATACCTGAAAAGGTACATTTATCTCAGAGACAAGGTCACTGATATCGTAATCCAGTGGTTTATTGAGGATGAAGCCTACAGAACCTTCCGAATTATGTTCCGCAAGCAGAACTACAGATCGGTTAAATGATACGTCACCGGTTAACGTAGGTTCTGCAATTAATAATATCCCTTTGTTTGGTTTTACATCTGTCATGGCCAAGATATATAACTAAAAGTAACATAAATCTTATAAATAACAAAAATGAGTGGAATTAAAAAAAGCACCTCTTTTCGGAGGTGCTTTTAATATATTTTTCAAAGGTTGACTAGTTTACTGAGCTGGCTAAATCAGATCCTGCTTTAAACTTTACTACATTCTTAGCAGCAATTTGTATAGTTTTTCCTGTAGAAGGGTTTCTTCCTTCTCTTGCATTTCTTCTGGAAACAGACCAAGATCCGAATCCTACTAAAGAAACTCTATTTCCTTTTTTCAAAGAAGACTCAACGTTTCCTAAAAAAGACTCTAAAGATTTCTTTGCGGCTGCTTTTGTGATGCCAGCATCGGCTGCCATGGCATCGATTAATTCTGTTTTGTTCATAATTCAATTAAATTAATTGTTGTTAAATAATTTCAAAGCTTGAACAAATTTATAGGGATTTGCGGTTAACGCAAGTAAAATCAAGGGAAATCAGCGATTTTGTTGATAACTTGAAATGTTTGTTGATAAAGTAGGTAAATTTTTACCTTTCTCGCAGCCCAATGATAGTAGGGGTTTAGACCATATAGGCCTTTTTTGATAAATTTAGGCCATTTAGCGCATCTTTTATGCTCATTCTTCTTTTCCCCGCCAATTGAATTTCAACCAAATTAATATACCCCTCTGAAACAGCAACTTTTAGTTCCTTTTTATTACAAACTATTGTTCCGTTATTCAACCCATGTTCTTCTTGCTGAGTATTGGAAGTAAATATTTTAAGGAGTATTACTTCTTCATTATCTAATATAGTGGTCCACGCAGTAGGGTAGGGACTTAGTCCCCTGATAAGATTCTGGATTTGATTCATCGGCTGTTTCCAGTCTATTCTACATGTATCTTTATGAATCTTATTTGCAGATTTTAGTTCAGTTCCTTCCGGGATTTCTTGTATTTGGGGTTGTGCCTTGTCTTCCTGTATTAATCCTACAGTCTTCAAGACCAGGTCTGCTCCTTTAAGCATAAGTTTGTCGTGCAAACTGCCTGCCGTATCTTCTGCTTCAATACTAAGTCTGGCCTGAAGGATTATCGCGCCGGTGTCTATTTTCTCATCAATGAAAAACGTGGTGACCCCGGTTTCCGTTTCACCATTAATAATAGCCCAGTTAATTGGAGCCGCTCCCCGATAATCTGGTAAAAGTGATGCATGCAGATTAAAGGTACCGTATTTTGGCATCTGCCATACCACTTTAGGGAGCATCCTGAAAGCAACTACAATCTGCAAATTGGATTTGAGGGATTTTAATTCTTCAATAAAAGCATCATCCTTTAGGTTAGTAGGCTGCATTAATCTAAGATTCTTTTCCCTTGCAAAAACCTTAACGGCAGACTCTCTTAATTTTCGACCCCTCCCGGCAGGTTTGTCTGCTGCTGTCACTACTCCAACAACATTATAGGAATTGGCAATCAGTGTTGCCAGCGTTGCCACAGCAAAATCCGGGGTACCCATAAAAACTATTCGAAGATCTCTCATTTATATCAGTTTATATTGGTTTTGGGAGTTAATGGCAATTTTTCTGTCCTCTAATAGCAATTGCAGGGTTTCTAGTATTTTGGTGCTTTCAAATGGGATTTCTGTAATCAGTACTTTGGAAGATTTATTGTTGCGCTTCAATTGGGCAAGGATTGCTTCAGATATTTCCTGGTAATGGTTTCCCGGTTTCCTGATTTTACTTTCACAAACATCACACTTGCCACAATTGGTTTCTGTTTTTTCACCAAAATATAATAGCAATTGTCGGTTCCTGCAAAGCTTTCTGTTTTTTATATAGGCCAGAATACTTGCTACATTAGATGTTTTGGTCTCCACGTAATCCTGGACATTACGGGAAAAAGCGTTAATAGTTAGATCATCTTCGCGTGGTACCAAAAATGTAATTTCCAGGTCATTGTGTTGTGCCTGGTAATCAACAATTTCATCTTTGTGTAATTGTTGCAATAAAAGATGTAATGCCTCTTCGGACATGCCAGTTTTTTTAGATAGCAAATACATATTTATTTTCGTCTCAAAATCGAAGATACCGCCATAGGTCCTTAAAATTACCTGTACCGCTGCTGCTAATTGCTGGTTGTTGTCCAAATATGTAAATAACTGGTCTTTAGAGGCAAGAAATTGCAACTTGGTATTTCTTGAAAATGCCTGAGAAAGCGCTATTACGGAATTCTGATCAAGTATCCGTAAACCGTTGTAGGCCTTAATGGTATTAAAACCATAAATATCGCAGAATTCATTAAAGTGAAACTGCAAAGTTTCCATACTATGGCTGCCATATGGAATTTGAAAATAGTTGTTGAGTTTTTTATAGAGCATTTTTATAAAAGGAAGATCCGGTAATACTTGCAGAAACTGTCTCTTTACCTGCAATTCATCATTTTCATTGGTTAACAAAACAGCCAATGCACGGTCTCCATTTCTTCCCGCTCTTCCAGATTCCTGAAAATAATTTTCAATGCTGTCCGGGATTTGGTAGTGTACTACCAGGGATACATCTGGTTTGTCTACCCCCATTCCAAAGGCATTGGTAGCCACCATAATTTTTTTCTCATTAGACAACCATTGTTCCAATTTTTTCTTTTTCTCGCCCTTGCTAATACCGCCGTGGAAATATGCCGAACTAATTCCTTGTTTGTTTAAGTAGGCACATAGGGCCTCAGTAGATTTCCTGCTGCGCACATATACGATACCACTGTTAACTGTAGCTTTACATAGCTGTTTTAAATGATACTGTTTATCTTCTTGTATAAGTACTTTATAGGAAATATTTTCTCTGGAAAAGGAATCTTTAAAAGTTTCCAGATGGCAGAGTCTTAAATTTTCAACAATATCATTGGCTACTTTTGTTGTAGCCGTTGCCGTAAGTGCAATAATGGGAGCCTCCGGATGAAGGTCTCTTAATACGGCACATTCCAGGTAAGCAGGCCTGAAGTCGTTTCCCCATTGAGAGATACAATGCGCCTCATCTATGGCTACCAAATTTACTGGCATGTGAGATATCCTTTCCTGAACAAACTCTTGCTGAAGGCGTTCAGGAGATAAATAAAGGAATTTATAATTGCCGTATAAACAATTATCCAGTAGATCGCTCACCTCTTCAAAAGACATCCCGCCGGTAAGTGCCAATGCTTTTATTCCTTTAGATTTAAGGTTGTCTACCTGATCATGTATCAGCGCTATCAGCGGTGAGATAACAATACAGATACCTTCTTTGGACAATGCGGGAATTTGATAACAGACAGATTTACCTCCACCGGTAGGGAGCAACGCTAAAACATCGGACCCGGCAAGTATGGTTTCAATGATACTTTCCTGGGATCCTCTGAAATCAGAAAAGCCCCAATATTCTTGCAATATGGCAGCTGGTTCTCTAATCATCCTTTGTGTTTACTGAACTTAAGATATAGGCTGTACGTTCTTCTACCGTGCCTTCGGGAATAATTTTAGGGGTGTATCCAAAGGATTTATATGTGGAATCTAAATGGGAATGAATTTCAATGGCTTGCTCAAAACTTTCCAGCCTTTCGTTATCAGATTTGTAGATGGCTTGCCACGGTGGCAGGAGTAATACCTGATCGTAGAGATTTTTGCTACATGCCGATGTAAATTCCTCGTCAAATTCCTGTTTGAAGTAATCCATATAGGCCAATACATCCGGGATACCACGATCATAAAATACCACCGGATCTTTTAGGGTGGAAGCCGAATGAAACTGATCCACTCTGCCCCGTAGCAGTTTTTGGTTAAAAAGGTAAGGGTCAGATACAAAGGTGAGCGGATTAGTAATAAATTCTTCCGAATTCCCCTGTTTCTTGGCTGCTGAGGTCATGGTTCGGATAATTTCATGAAATGAATAAAAGCCCATCGTTTCCAGAGCTTTAATAACCGAAGTTTTTCCTGTACCCGGACCTCCTGTAATGACAATTCTTTTTGGATTCAATGGGATGCTTTTATACACACAAAAGTAATGAATACCAATAAGGCTAGAAAATAATCCGCTTAGGTGTATATTTGCAAAAAAGATCTTTATGGAGAACAAAAAGTCTGAGGAATTTTATAAAAGACTCAAAGATGAACTCTATCAGAATACCCCCTGGCCATCGGATTACCTTTATAAATTTATAATCCCGACAGATACCAATAAGATAGATCAAATTCATAAGATATTTGACAATACGGGGGCGGTTATAGAATCCAAGCAATCCAGAAAAGGAAAGTACACCAGTATTTCTGTTACCGTGCACCTTGCTAACCCCGATGAAGTAATTTTAAAATACAAAGAAGTAGGAAAGATAGAGGGGGTAATATCCTTATAAAATGGGATATGTAGTATAATTTTGTTAATTTGCAGGCGTTATTAAAGTACCTCCTTCTCTCCAGAGAGTTTAATCAAAATACAATTTCTTTTGAATCAAGTAGAAAACCTAGAATACAATACAGAGCGCTCAAAGCTCATTATCCCTGAATACGGTCGTCATTTTCAGAAAATGGTAGACCATGCTGTTTCCATAAAAGATGACGCAGAACGTAATAGAATAGCCCAGGCAATTATAAGTGTTATGGGAAATTTACAACCTCATCTGAGGGATGTGCCAGATTTTCAACACAAACTTTGGGACCAGTTATTCATAATGTCCGATTTTAAATTGGATGTGGAATCTCCATTTCCCATTACCAGTAAAGAGGTATTGCAGCAAAGGCCAGATGCGCTTGAATATCCGCAAAACCATCCTAAGTACAGGTTTTATGGCAATAATATCAAAAGGATGATAGATGTGGCGATAAAATGGGAAAAAGGGGACATGAGAGATGGCTTGGAATATGCCATTGCCAACCATATGAAGAAGTGTTACCTTAATTGGAACAAAGACACCGTTGATGACCAGGTGATTTTTAAGCATCTCTACGAACTTAGTGATGGGCAGATAGATTTGGCTTCCGGTGGTGAGAACCTGACAGATAGTGGGCAGTTTCTTAAGAACAGGCCCTCAAAATCCAACAGAGGTGGTTCCGGAAAGAAATCGCAAAGAAACAGTAACCGAGGTAAAAAGCGGTATTAATTTTTTCATCCTTTAATGGGAACATTCAAAATTGAGGGCGGCCAGAAACTTCATGGCGAGATAACTCCGCAAGGGGCAAAAAACGAAGCACTCCAGGTCCTCTGTGCAGTATTACTTACTCCGGAGACCGTAACAATCAATAACATTCCAGATATTGTTGACGTCAATAAGCTCATTGCATTATTGCAGGATCTAGGAGTTAAAGTGCAAAAAGAAAAAAAAGGATCCTATAGCTTTAAAGCAGATGAGGTGGATTTGGAATATCTACAATCCGGCAAGTTTAAAAAGGATGGTAGTGGGCTAAGGGGATCTATTATGTTGGTGGGTCCGCTTCTTGCAAGATTTGGCAAAGGGTATATTCCAAAGCCGGGTGGTGATAAGATAGGAAGAAGAAGATTGGATACCCATTTTGAAGGCTTTATTCATTTGGGAGCCGATTTCAGATATAATAGTGAAGAACACTTTTATGGCGTTGAAGCCAAAAAGCTCCAGGGCACTTATATGCTGCTTGATGAAGCTTCGGTTACAGGTACTGCCAATATTGTAATGGCAGCAGTTCTGGCCCAAGGGAAGACAACCATCTATAACGCGGCTTGTGAACCTTATTTACAGCAGCTTTGTAAGATGCTCAATAGAATGGGAGCTAAGATCAGCGGTATTGGATCTAACTTATTGGTGATAGACGGGGTGGAAGAATTAGGCGGGACTACGCATACCATGCTTCCTGATATGATTGAAATTGGCAGTTGGATTGGCCTCGCAGCCATGACCAGGAGTGAACTTACTATAAAGGATGTGAGTTGGGATGATCTTGGGCAAATTCCTAGCGTATTTCGCAAGCTGGGCATTCGATTAGAACGCAGGGGCGACGACATCTTTATTCCGGAACATAAAAACGGATATGAGATTCAAAATTTTATTGATGGTTCTATTCTCACAGTTGCTGATGCTCCCTGGCCAGGATTAACACCAGACTTACTCAGTATTATACTGGTAATGAGTACCCAGGCTAAAGGAGAGGTTGTTATTCATCAAAAGATGTTTGAAAGCCGACTGTTTTTTGTAGATAAACTTATAGATATGGGCGCTAAGATTATATTATGCGATCCACACCGGGCAACGGTTATCGGGCACGATTTTAAATCTACCTTAAAGGCCACTACAATGGTTTCTCCCGATATCAGGGCGGGAGTTTCTCTCTTAATTGCCGCTTTGTCTGCCAAAGGGACATCTATTATTCACAATATTGAACAGATAGACCGTGGATATGAAGATATAGATACCAGGCTCAGGGCCATAGGTGCAAAAATCACCAGAATTTAGGGTTTTCCTAATTGGTTTTACTTTCCCTTACTTTTCCACCAAAGTTCCGTCAGGATATTTTGCAAACCTACCTTTATTTCGGGGATGTACATTATCTGGATGGGGCCATGGCCAACCTCCAAACTGAGTAAGCTGATATTCCTGCATCGCCTGCTGTATTTCCTCCTCTGTATTCATCACAAAAGGACCATATTTACTCACCGGTTCAGCAATAGGCTTTCCTTGTAAGACCAGAAAATGTCCCTGCTGATTGCCATTTTGAATTGTGGCCGGAACTTCAGCATTTAGGACTATCCCAGTTCCCGGTTGTATAGTACTACCCTCAATTTTAATATTATCTCCTTCATAGAAGTACAGTGTTCTATTTACTTCAGAAGATACCGGGTCCAGGGTGAATTCTTTGTTTGCTTCCAGATGAATATTCCAGATAGCCACCTGGTTTTCCTCTACGGCGGCCCATGAATCGGGGGCAGGCGCATTGGCTTTGACTCCATTAAAGTTTCCCGCAATGACTTTTATTTGAGCTCCATCTGATGTCACTACCGGAATATCCTCGTGCCAAAGCATCTTAAAATGCGGATCGACAAACTTGCTGGCCTTAGGTAAATTTAACCAGATCTGAAACAATTCGAGGGGGTTCTCTTCATTGGTCTTTAAAAGAGGAAACATTTCTGAATGCTGCACCCCGCGTCCGGCGGTCATCCATTGTACGTCTCCCTGGCCAAACCTGCCTGCAGCTCCCAGCGAATCTGAATGATCACAATAGCCTTTATTTACAATTGTAATAGTTTCGAACCCTCTGTGTGGGTGGTAAGGAAAACCTGGAATAGTTTCACCGTGATACATCCGCCAGCCGTCTTTTACTGTAAAGTCGTTCCCCAGATTTCGTCCTTCCAGGGACGCAGCCGGGCCCATATCCTCATTGCCTTCAGGGTAATGATCTAAATGATATACACAAAATAAAAACGGGTCCTGGGTTTGCCAGGGAAATCCCAGGGGGAAAATTTGCTCAACAGCCTTGTCCATATAAATAATTTAGCTATAAAAATACCACTAAAAAGCGCTCTTAATTCCCATCAAATTGTTAATGAAAATATAGGATTAATGCATAGCTGTATTTATCTCTACCCAATTGTTCTCAGGGTCTTTAATATATATTTGTTTAACACCATCCGCCCTATTGGTTATTGCTCCTTCCTTTCCGGGCCAGTCCCAAAATGGGATATTATTTTTATTTAGGTGATCTATAAATTTGTCCAGGTTTTGAGTTGCCAGACACAGATGAACACTTTTACTGTGCTGCATAGCCACCTTGTCTTTACCAATTAAATGTAACTGTGAGTTCCCTTTTATCCTGAACCATCTAAATCCGCTGCTGGCGGAGGGATGTGGTATTTCTTCCAGTTTCAGAATATTGGCATAAAAATCTCCCGTTTTCTCCAGATCCTTAATAATCAAAGAGTAGTGGTCGTATTGAAAGTCGAATGATTGGCTGCTCAGCATAAAGCAATTCACAGTAAACAAAAGGCAGAGTATATATTTCATAGGTAGTAATGATTTAGTACTAATTAGGATGGGTTTAATTTAACCGTATTTAAAATGTTCTGAAGAGTGTGTTATTAAACGGATTATTCTGACCGTGTAAACTCAAAGGTATAGCTTTTTTCTTCTCCATTTTCTTTACCGCTAATAGTGCGGTGATATGTACCATCAGCATTAAATATATATTTGAGTTTGTTAGGATATCCATACTCGGTATTCTCGAAAGTAATACTTGTGGCGGATTCGGAAATCGCTTTAAAAATCTTTGGATTATTCCCTTTGATCACCGAAAAAATGATTAACTCCTGATTTACCCTTTCAATTTTGGAACTGGCCTTATACAGCACAGCCCCTTTTTCTATATATTCTGCATGTTGTAATAAATGCCCATTCTCATCTATAACCCATTTTTCAATTAATTGACCGTCCCAGGCTTTTGAGCTCCATTTTCCGGCCAACTTTTTGCCGTATTCCTCTAGTTTATTTGTTGTGTATATACGTTTAAACTGTGTTTCAAGAAAACGCTGTCCCCATTGTTTGTTATTATAGCTGCCCACGATAAAATTGTAGGTAGAATCGTTTACATATTCCCACATATCCGTCACTCTGCTGTCACCATAATCGTATTGGTACAAAATGTTTTTACCATCGGCGATGACCTCGCCCATAGTCAGGCCGCCAAAAACGTCAAATTCCCAAAATTTAATCTTTCCAGTAATACTGTCGTATTGCCGAATACCATAGTTACGACTACCAAAGGCAGTCCGCTCTGCATTGGTAAACCCATCAGACCTGGCAATGACTATCTTCTTTTTTAAATTATACTGGAAAAATACCTCTTGTTTAAATGCGGAGCCATCCCCCCAGTTACCTTCCGCAGCCCATCTGGTATTTGCCAGAGGTTCAAAAGTCCTGAGGGCATCTTCCTGTGCATTCCCTGTAAAAGTTAACAAGGTCAGGGAGGCCATTAATAACAAATTCTTTCGCATGCTACCCGCTTTTCCCTAGCCTTCAAAGCCAATTTCATTATGGCTGCCATCGCAGTAGGGTTTATTGGTGGATGCACCGCAACGGCAGAAGGCGGTTGTTCTTTTTTTATTCTCCAGGGAACCATCGGTATTTTTAACCTCAAGGATGCCATGCACCAATAATGGCCCGTTGGCTGCTACTTCTACTTTTGTACTGTTATCGCTCATCTTATTTTCTTTTTTTTCACCTTTAGTATAATAAGACAGTGCTCCGGAAGGGCACTTATCTATCTGTGCTCTCAGGGCATCCGCACTGGCATTTTCAGGAGTAATCCAGGGTTTGCCTTCAGGATCGTATACATCGGGTAATGTCTTTACACATACCGCGGCATGGATACATAATTTAGGCTTCCAAACTACAGTCAACTCTTCGTTAGAATACTCCTTTATAATTTCTCTTTCTCCCATATTATTTGATATTTATTCCTTTTAATACTAATTTCTTCCATTCCGGATGGTCCTTAATATAGCCAGCAACGAAAGGGCATAATGGAATGAGTGTTAAATCTTTTTTATCAATATCTTCCAGGGCCATATTCACCAATTGAGAGCCAATACCATTGCCCTCCAGAGCAATGGGGACCTCTGTATGAGTGAGGTATATCTTATCCTTTGCCTTTATATACTCTATCCTGGCAATTTGGTCTCCGATTTGCACCTGGTACTGCCGGGCATCCGAATTATCAGTTAGTTTGAGGTCGTTCATAAATTAAAGATAGTTTTATTTATTCATAGTAAAGGTGCAAGATTATCCGCCAATAGGGGGAGGTCCTTCCGGGACTATTGCCTCATATTGCTGATCTCCTTTTCTTTCCACATATTCCTTTTTAACTTTCTCTACAAGTTTTGGATCTTCAAAAAGGTCTACCATCGTCATGCTCATCGCCTTGGCCGCATATTCCATTCCCTTATGGCCAATACTCATGCCTCCACAGGCCACCACGGCCCATGAGTGCCAAGGGGTGTCTTTGGGAGCGGTAGTAACACTGAGATTTATATTGGCCACATTCCAGCTGACATCACCAACATCTGTAGAACCACCTCCCGGATGCTCTTTTGTCTCTTCTAACTTGTTTATTTTGCTATCCATGCCCACCTGGGGTTTACCTGTGATCTCCTGTATTTTCTTTCCAAATGCAATTTCTTCTTCCGAATAGGTAATTGGGCCCAGCAATTCCAAATTCTTTTGCATAATTTCACCCCCGGCACGGTTTACCAGTACTTCATAGATCCCTGATATCAGTGAGATTTTGTAATCAACGTTGGCCATAATTGCTGCTCCTTCAACCATTTTTTGCACCTGTTCATATACCGGCATCATACCGCTGCGTTTGGTATCTCTTACCCTGACCCATATTTTAGAATAATCGGGAACTACATTAACTACTTGCCCACCATCCTGTATGTGGTAATGAATGCGCACTGTCGGTTTTATATGTTCCCGATAATAATTAATTCCTGTAGTATAGAGTTCTAATGCATCCGAAGCACTTCTGCCATTCCAGGGATCCGAAGAGGCATGGGCAGCCTGACCAAAAAACTCCACTTTAAAATCTACCAGAGCCAGAGAACTTTGCACATCTGCTTTTGTAGCTGCAGCGGGGTGCCAACTTAGATTTACATCTACATCGTCCCAAAGACCGGCCTTTACCATCCAGATTTTTCCAAAATATTTTTCCTCAGACGGGGTGCCAAAGAACTTAATTGTGCCTTTAAGTTTACCCTTTTCTATAAGTTCCTTAGCGGCGATAGCGGCACCAAGGCTTGCCGTGCCGAACAGGTTATGTCCGCACCCATGGCCTGCAGCCCCTTCTTTCAGGGGGGATTTTACAGGAGATGCTTTTTGTGAAATCCCCGGCAAGGCATCAAATTCACCAAGAACACTGATTACAGGCTTACCAGAACCGTAGGTGGCTACAAATGCTGTGGGCATTCCTGCAACGCCGCGCTGAACAGTAAACCCGTTGTTTTCAGCGTAATCGGCCAATATCCTTGAGGAGCCTACCTCTTGAAAAGCTTCTTCGGCTAAAGCCCATATAGAATCACTTATTTTTATAAGGGCTTGTTCATGTTTTTCAATGCTGGCCAGGGCCGCTTTCTTATTTGAATTCATTTTCTGGGCAAGTACTACCGGCCCAATTAGCAGCAGTATCCCAATTAGGATTAATTTTCTCATTTTTAAATATTTGATTAGCCGTTATATTTCTTGTTGTAATGTATGTAAGAGGTGGCAATGAGTTCTTTTAAAACTTCAATGTCAATATCGGACAGACGTTTAATATACAGGCAGGTTTTTCCTGTACTGTGTTTACCAAGTTTTTTCATTAGCGGTTCATATCTATCAAAACCCGCCATAATATATAAGGAAAAATTCTGTGCCCTGGGTGAAAAGCCGGTCAACAGCATATCACCTTCTCGGCCAGAATCGTATTTATAATGATAGCTTCCAAAACCAATAATAGATGGCCCCCACATCACAGGTGCCTCTCCGGTGATGTCTTTCATTAACTCTAATAGAAAATAAGCATCTTCTTTCTTTTGGGGGGCTGATATTTTATCTAAAAACTGAGTTACAGAAGCCTCATTTGGAAGAGTTTTGTTACCAGACATAATTGGAAATCTATCTTATTTATATACAAATGCTGTGCAATATTCCTGCAACTAAATATACTAAAAAAAACGAGCTTAATAGTTGGAAAGAATTGTAAGCGGGAGCAATAATTATTTTGGTTAGAATACAATTTTTCCGTGCTGTATCTGTTTAATTACAAGATGATTAAATAGATTACAACCTGGTTTTTTTAAAATAATCAATTTCAGTCCCATGAAAAAGCTTAACCTTATACTTGAAGGCATAGTCCTGTGCCTTATTATTACTAGTTGCAGCCCTACCAACAGGCTTACCATGAATGCAATAGAGCCCGCACCGGTTTTTGTGCATTCGGATGTCCAAAAAATTGGAATACTCAATCGAAGTACCGCTTCGGAAGCAAATAAAACACTTGATAAAATAGACCAGATACTTTCACTCGAAGGCCTTAAATTAGATAAGGAGGGTTCGGAAAGGGCAGTACAGGGGTTATTTGATGAGTTGGAGGCCAGCGGCAGGTTTGCCGAAATAGTAGTGATCAACGACCAGAATGTACCCAGAGGAGGACTTGCGGTATTGCCGGCTTCATTACCCTGGAAATCTATAGAAAACCTGTGTGAAACCTATAATGTAGATGCTATTTTTTCTTTAGAATTCTACGATACCGATACCAGGGCACATTATAAGCTAACCAAGATGACAGTTCCCAACGATCTTGGGATTAAAGCCGAGATTCCGGCACATGGTCTTACACTAAATACGCAGATAAAGAATGGCTGGAGAATTTATGACCCGCAGCGTAGGCTAATATTAGACGAATTCAGCACTTATGATCTGGTCTCTTTGAAAGGAGCAGGGATTAATCCTGTTAAAGCCTTTGAAGCTATTATCGGCAGAAAAGAAGCTGTCCTGGAAATAAGTAATAAGCTGGGCATAAATTATGCCTACAGATTAAGGCCAATAAATAAAAGGATTGCACGCGATTACTATGTACGTGGAACGGATAATTTTAAAATTGCCCAGCGCAGAGCTCAGACGGGCGACTGGGATGGTGCTGCAGACTTGTGGGAAGAGGAGCTATCTCATCCTAAAACAAAAGTAGCCGGCCGTGCCTGCTACAATATGGCTATAATAAATGAGATTAATGGTGATCTTGATGCTGCTATGAAATGGGCCAGCAAGGCTTACTCGGATTATAACGACAATAATGCGCTGCGTTATTTGAACACTTTGAAATTCCGTCTTGCAGAAAAAAGGGAGTTAGAATATCAACTGTCAAAATAAGGTCAAAAATAAAGTAGAGGCTGCTTTGTTATTATTGAAGGGCTTCCTTGTAAGCGGCAAGACATCGCTCTCGTGCCATTTTGTGTTCAACCATTTTATCAGGATAACTAAGTTGCTGTAGTTCCGGGACCCACTTGTTGATGTATTTATGATCTTTATCAAATTTTTTAATCTGGGTCATCGGATTAAATATTCTGAAATAAGGGGCTGCATCTACGCCACTCCCGGCGGCCCATTGCCAATTGCCGACATTGCTAGACATCTCATAATCCAGTAATTTTTGGGCGAAGTAGGCTTCCCCCCAACGCCAATCTATCAGCAAATGTTTGCAGAGGAAACTGGCTACCAACATACGCACCCTGTTATGCATATATCCTGTTTTGTTTAACTCTCTCATTCCCGCATCTACCAGGGCGTAACCTGTGGTACCACTTGTCCATTTTTTAAACTCGTCTTCATCATTTCGCCACTTTATTCTGTCGTATTTTGGTTTGAATGCCTGTAATACTGTATGAGGATAATGCCAGAGAATCTGCATAAAGAATTCTCTCCAGATCAATTCATTCCAAAATATTTCATTTTCTTCAGCAATGGCTTTTCTGACCATTTTTCTAATAGAGACAGTGCCAAAACGCAGATGTGGTCCTAATCTTGAAGTTCCCCCAATCAGGGCCGGGAAGTTTCTTGTTGCTTCGTAGTTATTAATAATCTCCGGACTGCTGTCATAATCCACAACTCTAATTGAAGATGGTAGAAACCCAATGTCCGAAAGTGATAGCGTAGGATATTTGTCCAACTTCATCAACCTGTGCATAAAAGGTGCGGTGCTGAACTCTTTAAGATGGGTCTCTGCATTGAACTGCTCTTTCCATTTGCGCATATATGGAGTATATACTACATAAGGCGTCCCGTCATTCTTGAGTACTTCATCTTTCTCAAATAGCACCTGATCTTTAAAAGTTTTCAATTCAATCTGGTGGGCATCCAATATTTCCCCAACCTCTTTATCCCTTTTGATAGCGTAAGGTTCATAATCATGGTTGGTAAAAACCGCCCGGATATCAAATTGCCCAATTAGCTGTTCAAATATATCTACCGGCTTCCCAAAATACATGGATACAGCACATTGATAAGATACATCAAGACTTTTATTCATCTGCTTTAAAGTGCTGTGAATAAAGGTTATCCTGGCATCATTATTGGCCAATTGATCAAGAATGTCAGGGTCAAAAATAAAAATGGGTAATACCGGATGTTCGTCCATTAACGCAGCATGCAAGCCAGCGTTATCTTCCAGTCTTAGATCTCTGCGAAACCAGAAGATGGAAATAGTAGTTTTCATTTTAGTTCGACTTAAGACTAGAGATGCCACCGTCAACAGAGAATATTTGCCCGGTCATCCAACTGCTCTTTGAGCTGAGCAAGTATACCGCGGCATTAGCAATATCTTCTGCAGTCCCCACTCTTTTTAACGGATGCCGCTCTGCCATTAACGCTCTCTTTTTGTCATTATTCAATAGCCGACCCGCCAAATCAGTATCTACCAGGGAGGGCGCTATAGCATTAACCCTGATCCTGGGGGCATATTCTGCGGCAAGGGCTTTTGTAAATCCTTCCACAGCACCTTTGGAGGCTGCAACGCTTGTATGATAAGGCATGCCGGTACCAACAGCAACGGTACTAAAGAAGACCATGCTCGAAGCTGCTGTCATTCTTGGCATAATGTCATTTACAACTTTTACAAGACTAATGAAATTAATCTGCATATCCGCCTCAAAATCATCAGAATTGAGCATTTTAAAAGGTTTTAGGCTTATGGAGCCCGGACAATACACAAACCCGTGAATTTCCTCGGGCAATAAGGACAGGTTAAGCTTATCGGATAAAGCATCAAAAGGGATATGTGTCGTATTGGGAAGCTTAAGATTATCATCTGTTCGGGAAGCGACATATACATTATTATCCTGATGAATTTGTTGTAAAATAGCCTGTCCAATCCCCCTTGAACCTCCTATCATTATTATGTTCTTCTTCATTTCAAATGGTTTTAAAGGTCAATTTTCCCTCAGCATTAGGGATACTTCCAAAAAGTTCGATTAATTTCTGCTCTCGGTATCGGAAAATTTTGAGCAACTGTTTTTTTACAACAAGGGGATGCATTATTTGACCTAAAATCCCAAATGGAATTTTATAATCTATAATATCCTCCATCTGAACCCCACCTTCAACTTTTTTGATGAAATGCTTATGGTGCCATAAGGCATATGGGCCAAATCTTTGTTCATCAACAAAATAAGAGCCTTCTTTAACATGGGTGATTTCCGTAACCCATTTGGTAGTATATCCGGAGAAGGGGGAAACCTTGTATGCTATGATCTGACCGGGGAACATAGCACGATCTTCTCCGGATAATATGTTGAAGCCCATATTATCTGGGGTAATGGTTTTTAAATTGGCGGGATTAGATAAAAAATCCCAGGCCACTTCCTGAGAAATTGGCAAAGATTGGAACGCGTGTAGCTGATATAGTTTCATAGATAAAAATGTAAAAATACAGACAATAATGTTTAATTAAAAAAATAAAAGATTAAACAAAACTTAAAATTTTGAAATTTCTGATGAAAATATTGACGCGGATAGTAGTCTGTACCCCGTCTGTTTCGACATTCATCTAATATTTTAGTGCCGGATGGGACATTTTTGTATTTTGTCGGGTGAAATATTGCTATGATTACCAGAATCACTTGTATTTTTCTGTTTTTAATTGTTAATCCTTTGTTGGGGCAGGCCGATGTAGCTAACATAGGAGTACTCCCTGGGGCAATTTCCGAGACTTCCGGACTTATCTTCTTTAACGACAAGCTAATTACCCATAACGACTCAGGTAATTCTGCTTTTTTGTATGAATTGGATACTGTGAATTTTAATATTTCACGTACTGTCACTGTTGTCAATGCAGATAATGCGGATTGGGAAGATCTTACACAGGATGAAGACTACATCTATATTGGAGATTTTGGCAACAATCTGGGTGGAAGAGAAGACCTGGCAATTTATAGAATTGCTAAATCGGATTATATTGCTTCCGATACGGTAATGGCAGACCGGATAGATTTTAGTTATGAGGACCAAATAGATTTTGACGGAAACGAACTTAGTGATTGGGATGCCGAGGCATTTATAGCTCTGGAAAATGAATTCATAATATTTACAAAGCAATGGCAGAGCAATGGTACTAATGCCTATTCCCTTCCTAAGACTCCGGGTACCTATCAGGCGGTTAATGTAGGTGGATATATTAGTGATGGGCTGATTACCGGAGCTACTTACAATGTATTATCCGGTGTGTTATTCTTAGTGGGTTACAGTCAGCAACTTCAACCTTTTCTAATAAGACAGGATGAACTGACCGATGAGTTCAGTTTTAGTTCTACAGCAGAGAAAATTCCATTATCTGTCGGGTTTGCCCAGATAGAGAGCATCGCATATTCGGATGAGAATACTTATTATCTTACTTCTGAGCGTTTTACAAATGATAATCCCCCTATTACTTTAGATGCCGGGATATTCAGTTTCAACACTAATGACGATGTTATAGGAGAAGAGAACCCTGAAGAACCCCCTCCTGTAGATCCTCCGGTTAATGGTGAAGATGGGGAGGAACTGATTATTTTTATAGCACCAAATTCCAAAGAACTGCAGTATAGTTTAAATGTGGATGTTGAACTGTTTGGAAGGGCAATTTTTGATGTCACCGGCCGTAGAATACACCATACACATGCCAATGACATAGTTTCTAATACTATAGATTTATCTATATTCAGGTCTGCCGTATACTACCTTACCTTCTATCTTCAGGGACGCACTATAGCCAAGCCGTTTATATTGAAATAAGTTTATCCGTCTTTACCTCTTATTTAGGGATTTGTTAACAATTCTAAGCAGGCAATATGACTAGTTTTGTGAGAACTATAAAAACCATTAAATAATGAAGAAATTAACTCTTTTATTCTGTGCGGCATTAGTATCATTTGCAGTACAGGGACAAATTTCAACACCCGCTCCCAGTCCGGCTGCAAAAATTAAGCAGGTTGTGGGGCTTACAAACGTTACCGTGGAATACTCCAGACCTTCTATGAGAGGCAGAACCATTTTTGGGAACCTTGTACCCTATGACAAATTATGGAGAACAGGGGCTAATGCAAGAACCAAAATCACTTTTGGTGATGACGTGAAAATAGGGGAACAAACTGTTAAAGCCGGGACTTATGCCATTTTCACAAAGCCTGGTGCGGCTTCCTGGGAAGTCATCTTCTATACAGACGCCAGTGGTGGGGGAACTCCACAAGATTGGGATGAAAGTAAGGTAGCTGCTAAAACTACAGCAGAAGTTTATTCTATGCCCATGGATGTTCAGACGTTTACAATGACCATAGATGACTTAAATAACAATGGTGCTACTTTAGGCATGTTATGGGAGAAAACCTATGTAGGGGTGCCATTTACGGTACCTACTTCTGATAAAGCTGTAAAGAGTATTGAAAGCGTAATGTCCGGACCATCTGGAAACGACTATTTCGCGGCGGCTTCATATTATTTCGAAGAAGGGAAAGACCTTGGAAAGGCCAAAGAATGGATAGACAAGGCTGTTAGTATGAACGACAAGGCTTTCTGGGTAATGAGACAGCAATCTCTTATTTATGCTAAAATGGGAGACAAGGCAGGAGCTATTAAGGCGGCCAAAAGATCTTTGCAAGTTGCAGAAGCAGCAGGTAATGCAGATTACGTTAAAATGAACAAAGATTCCCTAAAAGAATGGGGAGCAATGTAGAAGAGATTCTCTTGCTTTTAATTGGAATAATCCCGGCGAATTCGCCGGGATTTTTTTATGCTTTCAATTCTGGATTATTCAATGTTCTGTCGAAGACTTCAATAAGGCAAGCCAGGAATATAACAAGGCCACATCCAAAAGCGTTGAGCCAGAGGTAAGACATCCAATCGAGACTATAGCCTACAATTACAATTATTTGTGTTATGATGGCTGCAACAAATACCGAATTACCACGAATAAATTTAAAAAAGAAGGCCATCAGAAAGATGCCCAGTACATTGCCATAAAATATAGAACCTATAATATTTACGAGTTGAATAAGGTTGTCAAATAGGCTCGCCACACAAGCTATGATGATAGCGATAATGCCCCATAGCAGTGTAAACCCCTTGGAAACCGTAACGTAATGTTTTTCGTCATAATCTCCTTTTTTATTTCTTTTATAAAGATCTAGAGCACTAATGGTGCCAAGGGCATTGAGTTCGGAGGCGGTGGAAGACATTGCTGCCGATAATATCACCGCCAGAAGTAAGCCAATTAACCCCTTTGGAAGATGATTCAGAATAAAATGGATAAACACGAAGTCTTTATCATTGGTCTCAACGGAATCGTCTGCCATTGAAATAAGCGTTTTTGCGGTTTCCCTTTTGGCCCTTTCTCTTTCGTTAATGGAAATTATTTGTTGCTTGGCCTCCATAGTGGCAGTATATTCCTTTAGTTCTAAAGCTGCCGAAAACCTATCCTGTGCAATTTTCTTTTCTACTTCGAGTTCTCTATGGTCTTGCTCCAGAATTTTGTAATCTTCTGCAAATTCTGATGCTAAAACTGCTTCGGATGCTACGGGATTGAAATTGAGAGGGGAGGGGTTGTATTGATAGAAAACAAAGACCATAACCCCAACTAAAAGGATAAAGAATTGCATGGGTATTTTCAGCAGTCCGTTAAAAATAAGACCTAACTGACTTTCTCTTACAGATTTACCCGAAAGGTAGCGCTGCACCTGGCTTTGATCTGTTCCAAAATAGGCTAGCGCCAAAAACATTCCGCCAGTCAGGCCACTCCATAGGGTATACCTGCTTGTGGTGTTAAACTCAAAATCGATGATATTTAATTTATCGCTGGCCCCTGCAATTTTAAGGGCTTTGCTAAAATTGATATCGGCCGGAAGATAGCCCAGGATAAAGAAGAATGCGATAAACATTCCTGTCATTATGATGAACATCTGTTGTTTTTGGGTAACATTTACAGCCTTGGTGCCACCGGAAACAGTGTAGATGATGACCAGAGTCCCAAGAATTATGTTGAGCGTTTTCAGGTCCCATCCCAGTACTGCCGACAAGATGATTGAAGGAGCATAAATGGTAATTCCTGCAGCCAGGCCACGCTGGACTAAAAATAAAACTGCAGCCAGAGATCTCGTCTTTAGGTCGAATCTGTTTTCTAAAAACTCATATGCCGTATATACCTTTAGTTTGTGATAAATAGGTACAAAAACCAGGCATATAATAATCATGGCCAGGGGCAAGCCAAAATAAAACTGTACAAAGCCCATACCATCGTGAAAGGCCTGTCCGGGAGTAGATAAAAAAGTTATTGCACTGGCCTGGGTAGCCATTACTGAGAGCCCTATAGTCCACCATTTGGTCTTGTTTCCTCCAAGGACATAATCATCTACGTCCTTGCTGCCTTTAGTTTTCCATACCCCATAGGCAACAATAAAAAGCAGTGTACTCGAAAGTATGATCCAGTCCAGATTCCCCATGCTAAGCGTTTGAGATCATTATGTAGTAAAAAACAAGAATGTAAATGAAATTGAGGATGAGTACCAGACTGTACTCTTTTTTCCAAACTAACTTACTTCGCATATTATCCTTTTATGTCGTTTTCCGAATCCACCTTATCCTTTCCTATGGATAACATGTTGGCAAATATCTTATAAGCTCCTGACACTCCGGCCGGAAGTTCCCGGAAAAAACTAAGTCCGGTATAGATGTAATGACCTTTGCCATAAGGGCTCACTAAAAGACTCCCTTTTGTAGCCGTTTCGTCTTCATCATTCATAGACAGGATAGGAGTAAAATTTGGATCCCATTCACTAGGGAAATACAATCCTCTTTCCTGTACCCATCCTTCAAAATCCTTGGGCTCGATAGGGTTAGGAAAGTTAACCAGCGCATGGTCTTTGGCAATTATTTCAACAGGGGAATTCTCGTTGGTCACCCTGTCTCTTGACAATTTAAGCGGAAATGGAGCAATATTTTCATAGGCCCTGTCCCACCTGCCAGCAGTATTATATTGTACTATCAGGTTACCACCCTGATGTACATATTTAAACAAGAGATCTTGTTTAAATTTAAGTTCGGGTAATACATTATATGCCCTTATGCCCATCACCACAGCATCGTATTTATCCAGGCTGCCCTCCTGAATATCTGAGGGGCTAATAGTATGAACAATATAACCAATCTGTTCAAGGCTTTCTGGCACTTTATCTCCTGCGCCAGCTATATAACCGATATGCTCACCTGCTTTTTGAATATTCAATCTTACCACCTTTGCTTCAGAGGGTAACAGCACAGACTGGGTAGGAATATGATCATAAGCAATACTTATTAATTCTTTTGTCAGTTCCTTGCCATCTATTTTTACAATAGGCGAAATATAATTTTCATCTTCTTTTTCTGGTGGAGTCAGGGTAAAAATTAATGTCTTCTCTTCCCCTTTATTGATGATTTCAAAAGGAATTACTTCTTTATCTACCTTCCATCCTTCTGAAAAACACAATTGTACCTCTCCTTTAAGATTGTCTTTCAAGGCTTTTATGGTAACAGGAATCTGTTTTGGGCTGGAGTCCGAGAAAATAATCACCTTGTCTTCTATCCTTGAAGAAGCTTCCGGTAAAACTTCGAAAGGCTGGTAAAGCTCCCCTTTATCTGGTCTGGAATACCTGCGAATTACTGCTTTTTTAAGATGTAATGGGGTACCGTTGATCTCTAGTTCGAAGGTGGCGAAAAACTTACGAGCGGTCTCAGGGCTTCCTATTATATCAGGATTATCAACTTTATACATCCCAAGACTCCCTTTTTCGGCCAACCAATACGGACTGCTGTATTCAGCGTCCTCTGGGATCAGCATTTCTATTTCCAAATTCTTTTTGGTGTTATGCGCCAGGGCTATTTCTTTTTCACTGGCCATACTGTTACCTACTTTTACCGACTTGAGTGTAATTTGGGCATTACTTCTGTTAAGTGCCTCGAGATTTACTATTATGCTATTTCCCGGATTGGAATAAGCAAAATCGGCCGAAGCTTCTAAATAGAGCCCGGTCACAGCAGTAATTAAATCTTCAATTTCCCCGGTCTTTATTAGTCTCCAATGCGGATCCTCTATTTTTTGTATGAGCGTATAAGCCGATAGCAGTTCAGGAAGGTGTTGTGAGGGATCAGAAAAATTGAAATTATCTGCCACCGCATATAAAATATCACCTACTGCAGCACCGCCTTTAACCCTGGACCAACTTGTATCGATACCATCAAAAATATTATTCTCATCTTGAGGAAGATCCCCTTTTAAAAGTTCTATATATTCCTTTTCACTACCTCTTGTTGTAAGTCGACCAAAACCCTGGCAGAGGTGCTGGCTACTGGCCAGAGAAGCAATTTCGTTATTAGAAAGTCCTTTCAGCGGATAGTATACGCCGGTGTCAAAATTCAGCATATTTGATTTATCTGCTTTTTCAAAATTTTCTCTGCTACCATAAAACCACCAGGAGGTATTAAAAAAAAGCCTTCGGGGTTGCCATGTAGCTGTTTTGCTCAAATGCTCCGGATAAATAGTGGCATTGCCTGCAAGATCAAAAGCTTCAGTACTCAGAATAGCAGATGACGTATGATGTCCGTGAGTGCTGCCTGCTGTTCTGTGATCAAATCTATTTATAATAACATCGGGTTTAAAATTTCTAATGACCCAAACCACATCGCTTAGCACAGACGCCTTATCCCATAATTTAAGTGTTTCTTTAGGGTGCTTGGAATATCCAAAATCATTAGCGCGGGTAAAAAATTGTTGCCCTCCGTCAATTCTACGGGCAGCCAACAGTTCCTGGGTTCGCAAAACGCCTAACAATTCGCGTAATTCCGGCCCAATTAAATTTTGTCCTCCATCGCCTCTGGTGATAGATAAATATCCAGTTCTGGCCTTGACATCATTAGACAGGTAGGAAATTAATCGGGTATTTTCATCGTCAGGATGCGCCGCGATGTACAGAGCAGAACCAAGAAAATTCAGTTTTTGGAGTGCATGGAACGCTTCAGATGAAGATAATTTTTTAGGAGCTTGTGCAGTGGCTGGTAGAATCGCTATAAGTATTCCAATGAAGAATACCAGAATATTGCGCATAATATGGATCTTTTGTCGGTCCTCAAATATAGAAATATTCACCGCTTAGAATACCGCTTTTACAGTTTCTTTAACATGCTAATGCTCTTCATTACCCTCATCCGAAGTTTCCTTGCTAAAAATTGTGGTCACTGCTTTTTGAATCATCAGATTGTTCGGGTAGGTGAGTAGTTCACCATTATTTTTTCTTAAATGAACATGGAAGGCCTTTATATCCTCTATAATATATGTTTCCTCAAAATCAAATTCCTTGTCCCAAATCTTGATCCTGTCGCCAATTTTAAATGGAAATGAGAAAAATAGAATAACCCCTGCGGTTATATTGCTTAGTATAGACCAGTTGGCGAACAGCGCCACCCCGATTACTGCAAATACCGATGAGAATAACAAGCCGAGATTCCTGAAGTCTATTCCCCAGATAAGTCCTAAGATTCCAATCCCTAGTGCGGTAAAAAATACGGATACGTACTTGGTGATCAGCAAAGTCCTTGCCTCTACTATATGGCTTAGCTTACCTACTTTCTTAATGGTTTTTGAACTTATAAATCTTAAGATCAATAGCGTAAGTAGACAAATTCCTGTCCATAACAATTCATTTCTGTGTTCAAGAACAAAATCTTCCATATTTCTAAATACCTAAGCTGTCTCGTAAAATTACATCCTTATTTCCATTTTGCCTCCAGTAAGGGGTCTTTAAAACCTTATTTTTAGTCGCTGTTGAGGTCAGTATTTTTGCGTTATTTCCGAACCCGCTTTTAAACGACTCTGTCCACCCTTCAATGGTATGTGGAAATTCCTTGCTGAATTTAATTTTTAGATTCCTTTCTAGCCCCGGGTAGTCCAGTTCGTAGTGCATATAGCCCTCTGCTTCGGTTAATGTTGCTTTCGCAGCATATGCTTTAAATTCCTTATGCCCAAGACGGGTGTACTCTAAAGAGGGGATAATTTGCAAATCGCCCTTTGGCAGGTTTTGGTAATCGATTCTAATTTTATTCCAAAGTTCATTCTCTAGAATAGTTTTATCTACTTTAATGTTTTGGTCTGCCTCGCCTTCAAAATACGAATGCGCCATAATTTCGAATTGGTCCCTGTTGTTAATCTGTGCATAAACGTGTCCGCACCATTCTTGTACAGAATTAGTCACCTTGATGGCGTGTTGGTTGTCATATACAGGATAGAAAGTACTGCTCATAATAGAGTAGGGGTAAATTCCAGTTAAATATTTCTTGGTGCTATTTAGCTTAAGTACCGGAATATTTTGTGGGTTACTTCGGTCTGCCTTTACCTGTTCCTCGGCTAAAAAAGGCTCTGTGACATAAATCAGAACGGCATGTCCTTCTCTGATCTCTCCATACCTGGCTTGTTCCAAATTGTACGAGGTGATCTCTGCATCACCGGCATACCAATAAGTTTTAAATTCTTTGGAGAGCCGTTTTTTTGGAGAATTATCTTTGATTTCTTCTCTTAGCGCAAGATTTTTATCTGCATCGGATGCTTCTACTTTACAGGATTCCAAAACAAGGATCCCTAATGCAAAAACCACTATTGCCAGTTCAAATTTTATCCATTTTCTCATGAGTACACATTTTAGTCAAAATTACCCAAAAACCCTTAGCCTACCATGCTCATTAACGTTTTGTAAACCAAATGGGTCGGAAGTCCCATTACATTGTAATAGGACCCTTTAATATTATCAATTCCTATGAGTCCAATCCATTCCTGGATACCATAAGCGCCTGCCTTGTCAGTAGGACTAAAATTAGACACATAATAGTTAATTTCTTCCTCAGAGAGGCTCTTAAAGGTCACTTCAGTAGTATCGTGTAGTGTATGCTGACCGGAAGCAGTAGTAAAACATACGGCAGTAATAACTTTATGTGTATCTCCAGACAACTTTTGCAACAAACTGCAGGCTTCATTCAGGTCCTTTGGCTTAGACAAAGAATGGCCATTATGCCAGACGATAGTGTCCGAAGTTATGAGGATGTCATTGGGATGCAACTGGCCGTCGAATGCTCCGGCTTTTAATATAGCCAGATACCTGGCAATGGCTTCTGCTTCTAAATTAGTCGGATAAACTTCTTCAACGGGTTTAAGTCGCACCTCAAATTCTATTCCCAATTCCTCAAAAAACTTCCTTCTTCTTGGGGAGCCCGATGCTAGTATGATATGGTGATGTTTCAGTTTTTCCTTTAACATCTTCTAGTCGTTCGCTGCGCTGTAGTTTTGGAACCAATCTCCCCTGGCTTTCAGTACTTGTTCTATAACATCCCTTACACATCCTTCACCGCCATTCTTAGGAGAAACATAACTGCATATGGCTTTTACTTCCGGAATTGCATTTTGAGGGCAACTAGATACGGCTACCAATTCCATCGGTGGCAGGTCTGGCATATCATCCCCCATATAGAGCATATTCTCAGGGGCAATATCATAGATGTCCATATATTCTTTAAGCGGGTCTTCCTTATGGTGAGCTCCCAGGTAGATGTCTGTTATACCAAGTGCTTTTAATCTGGATCTCACCCCTTCATTGGTGCCGCCAGTAATTATGCAAATATTGTACCCTTTTTGTAGTGCTGTTTTTAAAGCATAACCGTCTTTAACATTCATTTTGCGAAGCATTTCTCCTTTTGTGGTAATTAACAGTGTCCCATCTGTTAACACTCCATCTACATCAAAAACGAAAGTGTTGATATCCTTTAAATATTCCTTATAGTTTTTTTTCATAAGTCTTCAAAATAGATTCACTTAACAATGAATATATATCCTTTTGATTTTTAGAATTTAATAATTGCAGGTGTTTATCCATTGTACCTGTATCGTTTCGCCTTGCAGGCCCGGTTTGGGCCTCGAAGGGCGGCATGTCCGCAATTTTGTTTGTAGTTTCTAGAATTAATGGTTTTAAAATGGAAAAAGACAATTGGTGCTCCCCGCAAATCTCATTTGCGATAGTAAACATATGATTTGTAAAATTATTTACAAAAACAGCCGAGAGGTGCAAGGCGTTCCTTTGTTCGGCAGAAATTTCATGTACCTCCCTGCTTAAAGTACTGGCCAGCTTATGCAGTATTGCAAGGTCTGCCTCATTTTCTGCTTCAATGCAAATAGGGACCTGCTTAAAATTAATTCTGCGGTTTTTACTAAAGGTTTGAAGCGGATAAAATACCCCTGTCCTGTTATTTACCAACCGCTGCATAGTAACACTGCCTGAGGTATGTACAACTAATTTATTACTTAATTTAAGTAACTCTGAAACAGTATTTATAGCGTCATCACTTAAAGCAATAATATAAATATCTGCATCTACTAGTAAATTGTAATCTGAAGTTATTTCGGTGGTCTTATGGAAGTATTCAAGGGCTTTTTTGTTTCTTCCTATGACCTGCCTTATTTGTACGCTGTCGCAATCAGAAAAAGCATCGAATAAATGCCTGGCTACATTTCCGGTTCCGATAAGGACAATTGAAAGCATCCCCAAAAGTACAATTTTTATTAGGCTTGTCGTTGACAAAGAATTAACATTTATCTTAGTCCTTTTATAGAAGATAATTCACCGTTAAGTGCCAAAAAGGCTGTATTTTTGCCTCCTGAAAACCAAATTGGAATTGCTTCAATGACAGAAGTACTCAAGAAGATCTTCTTTTCAACCAGATTGATGGCCATATTATTTATAGTCTTCGCTACGGCCATGGCATTTGGGACTTTTATAGAAAGTTGGTATAGCACGGAAACCGCAAGGATCTGGATTTATAATGCCACCTGGTTTGAGGTGATCATGGTGCTTTTTGTCATCAATTTTATTGGTAATATGTTTAGGTATCGGCTTTTCCGCTGGGAGAAATGGCCGGTATTAACCCTACACCTATCCTGGATCCTGATAATTCTAGGTGCTTTTGTTACCCGCTATATTAGTTTTGAGGGAATGATGCCCATTCGTGAAGGTAATTCAGAGAATGTCTTTTATTCCGATAAAACTTTTCTGACTGCTTTTGTGGATGGAGAAATAAATGGGGAACCCAGAAGAAAACCGCTTGAAGACGACCTTATCGTAACTTCCGAAGCCATTAAATCTTCTTTACCATGGAATAACGATTTTGACGGACAGGAATTTACCATTTCCTATGTAGATTTTATAGAAGGAGCAAAAGAAGGCCTGATCCCTGATGAGGATGGTACAGAATTTTTGGAAATTGTCGAAGCAGGGGATGGCAATAGGCACGAACATTTTCTGGAGGCAGGCAAAGTCACTAATATCCACAACATTTTATTCAGCCTGAACAACCCTACGGAAGGGGCAGTTAACCTTGTAGTTACAGATAGTAGCTATCAGATACTTTCACCTTTTGAGGGAAGTTTTATGAGAATGGCAGATCAGTTTCAGGGCCAGCTGACTAAAGACAGCTTACAAACACTGCAGCTACGATCTTTATATCAACTTGGAGGAATGCAGTTTGTTATTCCCAAACCCTTGACCAGAGGGAAATTTGGAGTGGTAAAAGTACCGGAATCCGAGATCACGGAGGCTACACAGGATGCCCTGGTCATAGCAGTTACTTCTAATGGAGAGCGTGTACAGAAAAAACTCTTGGGAGGTAAAGGCTCAGCAACGTTTTCGGATAAGTTTAGTGTTGGCGGGCTAGATTTTACCCTGGCTTATGGTTCTAAAGTATATGAATTGCCCTTTAGTATTAGATTGCACGATTTTATTGCTGAAAAGTACCCTGGAACCGAAAAAGGGTATGCTTCCTTTATGAGTAAAATTACCGTGGAAGATGAACGCCCATTTGATTATGATATTTATATGAATCATATTCTGGACCATAAGGGCTACAGGTTTTTCCAGGCGAGCTTTGATCCGGATGAGAAGGGTACCGTATTGTCTGTAAATCATGATTTTTGGGGCACCTGGATAACCTATATGGGCTATTTTCTCCTATACATCGGACTTATGGGAATAATGTTCTTTGGCAAAACACGCTTTAAAGACCTTGGAAATCAACTAGCCAAACTAAAAAAGAAGAAAGCCGCCCTTACTACGACTATTCTGCTGGCAGGTGTTTTGAACTTAAATGCCCAGGAGCACACGGCTGATGACGGACATGACCATACGGTGGCGCCAACACAGCAGCAATTAGATTCTCTTTTACTATCAACGGTTGTGACCGAGGAGCATGCCGCCAAATTTGGCGAATTGGTGATACAGGATGAGGGGGGAAGGATGAAGCCCATAAACACCTTTGCTTCCGAATTATTGAGAAAGTTGAGCTTTAAGGGCACCTATAAAGAGCTCAATGCGGATCAGGTGTTTATCTCCATGATGCTGAATCCGGCACTGTGGTACAATACAGAAATTATCGCCCTGGACAAAAAGGCGCAAAATGATAGTATCCGTACTATTATAGGGATCTCTAAAGGGCAGAAATACATTAAGGCAACCGATTTTTTTGATGCCAGGGGTCAGAATAAACTGGGTCCCTATTTGCAGGAGGCATTTGCTACTAATACTCCCAATAAGTTTCAACAAGATTTTAAAGACGCCTATTTCCGACTTAGCTTGTTAGACCGGGCGCTTAGTGGGGAGATTGTTAAAATATTTCCACTGCTTAACGATGAAAATAACAAATGGATATCTGCCCTGGAATACAGGGGCGGCCAATATCAGGTTGGTGATTCTCTTTATGCCAATTTCATTAAAAATGCGGTTCCTTATTACCTGATGTCCGTACAACGGGCCATAGTTTCAGGGGATTATTCCGAAGCAGACAAATTGTTGGCTGCATTTCACAAAAACCAGGAAAATCACGGGAGCGAGGTCTTACCGACCGAAAAGAAAGTAAAGGCAGAGATCATTTATAACAGATTAGACTTATTTAACAGATTGTATAAATACTATGCGCTTGTTGGAGTACTTATGTTCCTGGTCTTGATATTCCGAATTTTCCGTGAAAGAGAAATATGGCGTATTGCCACTTACTTTTTCAAAGGGACTATCTTCCTCTTCTTTATCTGGCATACCGCAGGTCTGATAATGCGTTGGTATATCTCCGGGCATGCACCCTGGAGCGACGCCTACGAAAGTATTTTGTATGTGTCGTGGGCCACCCTTGGTATGGGCCTCTTATTTAGCAGAAAGAGCGAAATGACTATTGCAGCGGCCACCTTTGTCACCTCCATGTTACTTTGGATAGCCCATCAGAGCTGGGTAGACCCCTCTATAGCCAACCTGGTCCCTGTTCTTGATAGTTATTGGCTAATGATACATGTTGCTGTAATTGTTGGTAGTTATGGGCCGCTAACCGTAGGCATGATATTGGGAGTAGTGTCTCTACTACTCATTATCCTTACCGGCAAAAAGAACAAGAAACGGATGGAGATCAATTTAAAGGAATTGACCGTCATCAATGAACTTAGTGTTACGGTTGGCCTTGTAATGTTAACCATTGGGAATTTCCTTGGCGGTCAGTGGGCCAACGAAAGCTGGGGCCGGTATTGGGGATGGGACCCTAAGGAGACCTGGGCACTCATCTCAATAATGGTCTACGCCTTTGTGATTCATACCAGACTTGTTCCTGGCCTAAGAGGCAGGTGGACATTCAATTTTCTGACCATAGTGGCTTTCGGGAGTATTATGATGACCTATTTTGGTGTTAATTTCTATTTAGTAGGATTGCACAGTTATGCCAGTGGAGCACAGGTGATTACACCAGATTTTATCTGGTATACGGTGATTGGTGTACTGCTTCTGGGAGGTATAAGCTATTGGCGCTATAAAGTTAACTACAAGTAATTCTCCCTCAACAGACTATTTAAGTATCCTGATTCTTTTTAATGGGGTAGGACTCAATTTCCTTAAATTTATCGTGCAAAAAACTAAAATTTCTACGATGGCTAAACGTAAACTGAAATGGAATTCTGAGAAAATACTAAGTCTGTCCGCAATGAGCATGAGTTTTATTACCCTGCTTATATTCATGTACCAGACCGATCTTATGAAAAAACAAAACTACCTCTCTATCTTGCCGTATTTGGTTGTGGGTGATAGTCATAATAGAGCTAATCTATCCTATGAGCTAGATATTTATAATCATGGAGTCGGGCCAGCAATTATAGAATCTGTTACTATAATTCACCAGAATAAAAGATATGATCTCAGAGAACACGACAACAGGGTTTATTCTCTATTACGGACTCTGGCCCCACGTTTAGACAGTGTCATAAATTATTCAACTTCCACTTTGGAAAGGGGATTGGCCATTCCGGCAAATGCGGAGTACAATATATTCGCTGTTAATAATTCTACTGAAGATTATCTTCTTATGACTTCCGAACTTGAACGTTTATTAGCAGAAGGATTGAACTTTGAAATTGTTTATAAATCCATGCAAAATGAACATTGGATGATTAGCATAGACTCTGAGGGCCCTGTTAAATTGGATTGAGAATCTCCTACACGGCATCAAAATTTTAAAAAATATTTGGTGCATTTATTTAATTATTCAATTTTTTTATGATCTTTGCGCCATCATGAAGTTATAGAAATTATGTTAGCCATAGATGTCATAGGTAGTACACCTGAAAATTAGAGCCGTATTCTTTGCTGCTCCAAGACATCATTTTTCTTCTATTAAAACATAATTATTTCTATAATGACTCAAGATAAACTCACATTTAAAAAACTATTCAATTCGTTCATCATTGCTATAACAGGCAGGGAGAATAATTTTACAGAAGGCAGTATACGCAAGGCCATATTTATGCTTTCCATCCCTATGATCCTGGAGATGATGATGGAATCTATATTTGCCGTAGTAGATATTGCCTATGTCTCTCAGGTAAGCGTAAATGCAGTAGCCACTATTGGGCTCACAGAATCTGTAATCACCCTGGTATATGCTGTGGCTATAGGCCTTAGTATGGCTGCTACGGCCGTAGTAGCCAGAAGAATAGGGGAAAAGGATATAAAAGGCGCGCGAGAAGCCGCTATGCAGGCCATTATGCTTGGGGTTTTGGTGGCCCTTTGCGTAGGTGTTGTTGGTATTTTTTATGCCAAAGAAATCCTGGCCTTGATGGGTGGCGAATCGGATTTGATCGCAGAAGGATATGGTTATACTCAATGGTTAATAGGGGGTAATATAACCATCCTACTACTGTTTTTGATCAATGCCATTTTCAGAGGTGCCGGAGATGCTTCAATGGCTATGTGGACATTGGTATTGTCTAATGGTTTAAATATCATCCTGGATCCCATTTTTATTTTCGGATGGGGGCCCATCCCGGAATACGGTGTCATGGGAGCGGGTATTGCCACAAATATTGGTAGGGGAACCGCGGTAATCTTTCAACTCGCCATCTTGTTTTTCGGATGGAGTCGGATTAAAATCGGTTTTCAGGATATCGTATTACGTACTAAGGTGATGATGAACCTGGTAAAAGTATCGATCGGGGGCATTGCCCAGTTTCTTATTGGAACATCGAGCTGGGTCTTCTTAATGCGCCTGATGTCAGAATTTGGCAGTGAAGTACTTGCAGGGTATACAATAGCCATACGGGTAATGATGTTTACCATCATGCCTGCCTGGGGTATGAGTAATGCCGCCGCTACATTAGTAGGACAGAATTTAGGAGCCAAACAACCTGATAGAGCAGAAAAATCTGTTTGGATTACCGGGAAATACAATGCGTATTTCATGTTGATGGTATCTGTGGTTTACCTGTTGTTTGCAAAAGAAATTGTCACCTGGTTTAATGCAACCCCCACTGTTGTCGAAAATGGAGCACTTTGCCTACAGATTATAGCAGCCGGGTATATCTTTTATGCTTACGGGATGGTGGTATCACAGGCGTTCAATGGTGCCGGGGATACCAAGACACCGACGAAAATCAATTTCATTGCCTTTTGGATTTTTCAGTTGCCATTCGCCTATCTGGCGGCAATAACTTTTGAACTCGGAGCCCTGGGAGTGTTTATGGCCATCACTTTGGCAGAAGTAATGCTATCGGTAATCGCAATTATCTGGTTTCGCAGAGGTCATTGGAAAAAAGTTAAGGTATAGTCTAATTTTGTAACTTTAACACGGCTAAAACCGGATTGTTATGGAAAGAAAAAAAAAGGGGTTAAACACAATTTGCACTCATACAGGCGAGATAAAAGATGACACTTACAAAGGAGCCATTTCTCCGCTGTATATGAGCACTTCCTACGCATTTGAAGATGTAGATGTAAAGCGATACCCGAGATATTTTAATACCCCAAACCAGGAAGGCCTATGTAAAAAGATCGCCGCGCTGGAAAACACAGAGGCCGCACTCATCTTTGGTAGCGGAATGGCCGCGATAAGTACGGCGTTGATGGCCTTTCTCAGGGCAGGAGACCATATTGTGCTTCAGAATTTGCTGTATGGGGGTACCATCAATCTGGTGACAGAAGAATTTGAAAAATATGGTATATCCTATTCCTTTACAGAAGGATTGCATGCTGATGATTTTGAAAAGCTAATAAGGCCCAATACAAAGGTGATCTATATAGAAACCCCTTCAAATCCTTTATTAACCCTTACAGACATCAGTAGTATTGCCGCCCTTGCGAAAAAGCACAATCTGATATCGATGATAGATAACACTTTTGCGAGTCCGGTAAATCAGAACCCTGTAGACTTAGGTATAGATATTGTTGTTCATAGTGCCACCAAGTATATGGGAGGGCATTCGGACATTTGTGCAGGTGCGGTGGCAGCATCTTCCAATCATATTGAAAAAATATTTGCACTTGCCAAGAACCTTGGAGGTAGTTTAAGCGACTATACAGTGTGGCTGCTCGAAAGGAGTTTAAAGACCATGGGGATCCGGGTTAGGGCGCAGAACAATAATGCGCTCCTAATGGCAGAGTTCTTAGAAAAACATGAGGATATTGATAAAGTGTACTATCCGGGGCTGACGTCGCACCCGGACCATGAGTTGGCCGTTGCCCAGATGAAAGGTTTTGGTGGAATGCTGTCTTTTGAATTAAGGGAAGAACTGGATGCTGCTTTATTCCAGAAGTCCTTGCAGCTTATTAAATCTTCCATGAGTCTGGCCGGGGTAGAAAGTACTGTGCTTACACCTGCAAAGGCTTCACACTCCTTACTGTCGGCCGAGGAGCGAAAAAAGCAAGGTATTGCTGATGGTCTTATCCGATTTTCAATCGGTATTGAAGAAATTGAAGACCTTATTGCGGATATTGAACAGGCAATTCAGAAGGTAAGAAAGATGGCATCGGCTGTAGCCAACTAGTTATATAATAATTGAGGTTAAAATATATGAAATTAGACATTTTGGTTTTTGGTGCTCATCCGGATGATGCAGAATTAGGGGCCGGGGCAACGATAGCAAAGGAAGTAAGCAACGGTAAAAAAGTTGGCATTATAGATCTTACCAGAGGAGAACTTGGAACCAGAGGGTCTGCCGAGTTACGCGACAAAGAGTCTGCAGAAGCTGCCAGAATACTGGGGCTGGCAGTAAGAGAAAATTTAGAATTTGCAGATGGTTTTTTTGTGAATGATAAACAGCATCAAATTGCTGTGATTCAGATGATACGAAAATACCAACCAGATATTGTGCTCTGCAATGCGGTTTCTGATCGCCATATAGATCATGCAAAGGGGAGTAAATTGGTAAGCGATGCCTGTTTCCTCAGTGGTTTGTCAAAAATAGATACAAAGCTGCCGGGTGACGATCAGTGGCAGGAATCCTGGAGGCCAAAAAATGTCTACCATTATATACAGTGGAATAATATAACTCCTGACTTTGTTGTTGATGTTACGGGCTTTATAAAAAAGAAGCTGGAAGCTGTCGCGGCCTATACCTCACAATTCTACGATCCGGATAGTAAAGAACCTGATACGCCAATAAGCAGTAAAAATTTTGTAGACAGTTTAGAGTATCGTTCAAGAGACTTTGGACGGTTGGTAGGGGTAGAGCAGGCGGAAGGTTTTACGGTAGAGCGGCATATAGCCGTTAAACATCTGGGTGATATTTTTTAACTCGCTTTGCTGTAATTTTTTTCTTTTTCTGCTTTGGGTAAGGTGAAATAGAATGTACTACCTGTTCTTAGGTTACTGTTCACCCAAATGGTGCCATTGTTTTTTTCTACCATTTCCTTGCATAATGAAAGTCCTAAGCCTGTACCTTTTTCATTATTTGTACCGTAGGTAGTGATGTTCGCATTTTTAGAAAAGAGCTTTTCCTGTGTTACCTTATCCATTCCTACACCGGTATCCATTACTGAAATTTCCCAATGGTGCTGTTTTTGTTCAGACCTAATAGTAACAATACCACTCTCTGGTGTAAACTTGAGTGCATTACTAATAAGGTTTCGGATAACAATATCTATTTGATCACTATCGGACCAGGTAAGCGTGTTGGCGGCAATTTCACTGACAATTTTAATAGATTTTTTCTCTGCAATTTCAGAAAGCAGGTTAACATTCATATCAACCAGAGCTTCAATATCTACCACTGAAGGCTTGGTAACCGCGCCATTCATTTGGGTATAACCCCAGGAAAGCAGATTATTTAGCGTAAAGAAAATATGATCCACGTCGTCTCTGAGTTTAGGAATAAATTCCAGAAAGTCTTTCTGACTTATTTCACCGTCCTTAAACATTTTCAACAAACCTTGCAGTGCTCCAATTGGCCCCCTGAGATCATGTCCAATAATAGAGAACAACTTGGTTTTAGTTTCGTTACTTTCGCTAAGGGCGGTCTCCCTGTTTTCAAGAATTTCCTGTTTACTCTGTAATTCTGCGTTGAGCTTTTTCTGTATTTTCTGCCCTCTGTGCACCAAGATGGTAATGGCTATAAAGATGAGTAAGATAGCCAGGGCCGCATTTACATAATTTTGCTGCTTAGCCAAGGCTCTTTCATTCTCCTGGATTAACTCCATTTTCATATGATCGTGCTCATCCTTAACTTGCAGCATAGTAAGACTTTTTTGGTTCTCACTTCGTGAAAGGGTGTCCGAGAGTTCCTGATAAATCTCGTGATAGGATAGGGCAGTAGCGAACTTGTTTTTGTTCTTGTTAATTATATAAAGCGTGCGCGCACATTTTTGTTTGCCCTCTAAAAAATCAATTTCATTGGAGATATTAAATGCTTCCTGGGCATATTTTTCGGACAGTATGTCCTTTCCTTGTCCAAGGTAGGCCTCCGCCATTCCGTTGTACAAATCTATTTTACCCCTGGTATCATTCAGGGTTTTATGAAGAATATTACTCTGATCATACCAGTAAAGTGCCCATTTATATTTTTTCTGCTTTAAGTATATTTTCCCTTTGGTTTCATAGGCAAACGCAAGCCAATCCGGGCTTGAGTTTTTTTCAAAGATGGCGGTGCTTTTATTAATATAGAACATTGCGTAATCCAATTCTTCCATATCTGCATAAAGCGATGCTAAGTTGCTGAAAGTTTCTGCATTAATAAGTTCATCATTTAACTCGTCATTGATCTTTTTAACTTTCTTATAATATATTAAGGCGTCTTCAAAATCATGCTGGGATGCAAACAAGCTTGCAATGTTTTCATTTAGGATAGAGAGCATTTGTTTGTTGTCTTTCTCTTCTGCCAGTTCTAATGCTTTCAAATAGCCATTGAGTGCTTTTGCAATATCACCTTTATAACCATATTCGCTAGACAGGTTATTTAGTATTCTTAATTTTAAATCATCATTGTTGATTTCTTGTGCAATAGTCCAGGCCTCGTTGTATTTTTCGATGGCCTTGGCATTTTTACCCTTATCCGAATAATAATCCCCTATTCGAAACAGGGCCTCACTATGTCCGTTTTTGTATTCAGCAGATTTGCTGTGCTCAAGTGCCTGGGTAGCCAATAACAACAAACTGTCTTCATTGATATATCGCATTTTACCAGAATACTTGTTGAGGAGATTGATATAGGTGGTATCCTTTACATTAAAATCATTTTGAGACTGTAATTTGGTAATTCGATCCTTTATTTTTTGGTGATCTTTATGTTGCGGGTAGCCGAAATGAATGCTGCACACAAGCATTAAAATAAGAAGAGAGGTTCTTCTCAAATTTTTAGGTAGGTTTTGTAAGTCGGGCGTATTCAAGGGCATTTTTTGTACAACATAATCAAGACGTAAAAATAGGTTGCTCTTAAGGCCATATCTAATTTATGTTGTGAAACGGCGATTTTTGTGTGTTTTATCGCATTTAATGTGCATTTAGTCGATGTTTTTACAAATATGGCACCCAATTAGGGGCTGCTCTAATTGTTGACTTTTTTCTGAAAACCTGGAATTACCAAAATATCGTTCCATTTATTTTGAATCAAAGACTAAAAAAAATTACCTTTGCCACCGCTTGCAAATGGTGGTTGTAGCTCAGTTGGTTAGAGCGCTGGATTGTGGTTCCAGAGGTCGCCGGTTCGAACCCGGTCTTCCACCCAAGAGGTCATCACGCTGCAGGCGTGATCCTGGACTCAGAAGGTTATAGCTTACAGAGCGCACCTTTTAAGTAAAAGTAACAGAGAAAGGCCCGGTTGATATCAACCGGGCCTTTTATATTTATCGCACAATCTCTTATGGGCTATTTTATTTGGTGGCTTTATCAACAATCACCCGCTGATCCCTATTGGCTACGGCCCATGCCGTATGGAAAATAAGACGACTTCTGTTCTCTAAAAGATCGTAATTAATTTTATCCGGAGTGTCACCGGGCCTGTGGTAATCGGCGTGGGTGCCATTAAAGTAAAATATTATAGGGATATTGTTCTTTGCAAAATTATAATGATCACTGCGGTAATAAAAACGATTAGGATCATTATCATCATTGTATTTATAATCTAACTCCAGGCCAGCATATTTTTCATTGATTTCCTCAGAAAGTTCATGAAGATCAGTGCTCAATTTGTCCGAACCAATTAGGTAAACATAGTTCCGGTCTCCATCTCTTTTAGGGTCTATTCTACCAATCATATCAATGTTTAAATTGGCTACAGTTTGGGATAAAGGAAAAATGGGATCTAAATCTGTGTAGTACATGGAGCCTAAAAGGCCCTTTTCTTCTCCGGTAACATGCAGGAATACTATAGATCTTTTTGGTCCATTGCCCTTATCTGCGGCCATTTTAAAGGCCTCCGCAATTTCTAACATAGCTACAGTACCCGAACCATCATCGTCTGCCCCATTGTTTATTTGTCCGTCAGCCGTAATTCCTATATGGTCTAAATGAGAAGAGATAATTACATACTCATTAGGTATTTCGCTGCCTCGTACTATAGCAGCCACATTTTCGGATGAGATTTGATCATTTTCACTATTCAAATCCAGGGACACCTTGGCGGTCTTGACTTCCAGATTGGCAGCTTCTTCAATATTTGGTAAAATGTCTTTGGCCATGGTTGTTCCCATTATAATCAGGGTGGGATTTTTGTCTTCGCTTTTCAACCCCATATTTCCAGACTTATTTCGTTGCATATAGTCGAAATATCTCTTGTATCGCGCGTAATTAGCAGTGTCATAATACAAGATGGCTTTAGCGCCCTTTGCTTTGGCTACTTCTGTGCGCTTTCCTATAGATTCGGACATATTGCTCCAGGCAGATTTATCATTAGAACCAGAGAGGACGTAAGAGCCATCAGCATTCTTGGGCTCACCAAATTTCATAAGGACAATTTTATCTGTTACGTCAATGTCTTTGAAATCGGAATAATCACCTTCTTCAATTCCATACCCCACATAGACAATTTCATCATAAGCACTAATATTTCCTGAAAACGTAAGAAACTCTTTTCCAATAGTATATAATTTATCATCTATAGTAATAGTTCCAATTGGTAACTTTGCCATTTCTAAGGGTACATTCTGAAAATAATCTCCATCTTCCTTAGCAGCAGGGATACCTAATTTCTGGTATTCTTTCTTAATGTATTCAACTGCTTTTTTCTGACCTTCCTTACCGGTTTCCCGCCCTCCAAATTCATCTGAAGCATAGATATATAGATGGTCTTTTAGCTCCCCTTCTGTAATGGTCCCTGCATAATTTTCAGCACTTGCCGTAACTTCTGCTGCTGAACTGGAAGAACTCTCCGGAGGAGAGACCGTCTTCTGGGATGAATTACAGGCCAGAAATAGGCCGAATACAAGAAATAATATTTTCTTCATAATGGATGGATATTACATTCAAAATTCCCCAAAAATAGTGAAAAGAAAACGAACAAATTGTAAGAAAAATATAAATGTTCTTAGCTGGCGCGTTTCCCTATTTTATTGAAGTATGCGGTAGGAGTAACCCCCTTGATATCCTTAAATTTTCTATTAAAATTGGAAATAGAGCTAAAACCTGATAGCGTAGCAATCTCCGAAATGGAAAGCGAAGAACTATCTCCCAGTAATAAACAGGCATGCTCTATCCGTAATTCTATAACAAACTGGAAGAATGTTTTGTTGGTGCGCAGTTTAAAGAAGCGACAGAAGGCACCAGGGGTCATAAACGCCATTGCTGCGACAGTATTCAGCGTTATCTCTTGCTGAAAATTGTTCATTACAAAGTCGAAAACAGTCTGCATTCTACTCCCTTCATTTACTGATAATTTTTTAGGGTAGACAAAGCCTGTTAATACCTGCTGTTCCGATTTGGAAAGCAAACGAAGCAATTCCAGGAAAATCAGGAATTTTGAAAACTTATCTGTTGTGGCAATTTGTCTTATAAGTTTACAGGCAACTTCTGTATTGGAGATTAACTTAAACCCGGCATCGGACCTCATAAAAAATTCCTGAACCTGCTCCATCTCAGGAATATCAAAAAAATATTCCCCAAATGAAGTTTTAGTAAAGAATATAGAAATCATATGTGCTTCTGCAACATCAGCCGCACTTCTATATACATGAGGACATTTTTGCCCAATTACAAACAGGTCCCCGGATTTAAAAGGATGTACACTATCTGCTACTACCAATTTCCCTGTACCGGCAACTATATAACTTATCTGAATTTCTTCATGCTGGTGAAGCTTATCATAGAATTGCTCCGAGTAATCTGTCTGTACCACTAACCGTTCATGTACCGGTTTGGGAATTTTAAAAGGTTGAACCTTCATAACATTAAGCGTATATTACTCAAAAATATAAATTAGATTCTAAAATGGGTTAAAATAAGCTCAAAAAAGGGTAAAATTTAGGCATGGTAACAACCTTTGGGTATTTATTTTTGTCTTATAAAACAGCAACATATGGATATTAAATGGGAAGGTGTTATGCCTGCAGTAACTACTAAATTTACCAAAGAAGACGAGTTAGATCTTCGTATGTTTCGGATTAATATTGAGGCCCAGCTGGCAGCTGGGGTACATGGCATAATCCTGGGAGGCACCCTGGGGGAAGCAAGTACCTTAACAGAAAATGAAAAAGAAATATTAGTTAAAGAAACCGTGGACCTTGTAAATGGTAAGGTGCCGGTGATTCTAAACATAGCTGAACAGACCACAACTGGGGCAATTACTGCCGCCAGAAAAGCCGAGAAATTTGGAGCAGCTGGCCTGATGATGCTACCGCCAATGCGCTATAAGGCAGATGATTTTGAAACAATGACCTATTTTAAGGAGGTGGCACAAAGCACAGATTTACCCATTATGATCTATAATAATCCAGTAGACTATGGCATTGAGGTAAGTCTGGATATGTTTGAAGAGTTATTGAGTTGTGATAATATTAAAGCGGTAAAAGAGTCTACGCGCGATATCACCAATATTACACGTATCAAAAATAGATTCGATGATCGTTTAAAAATATTGTGCGGGGTAGACACCCTGGCACTCGAAAGCCTGTTGATAGGTGCTGAAGGTTGGGTAGCCGGACTTGTATGTGCATTTCCAGAAGAAACTGTTGCTATTTATGAGTTGGCCAAAATGGGCAGAATAGACGAAGCCATTAAAATATATCGTTGGTTTATGCCTTTATTGGAACTGGATATAAGCCCTCAGTTGGTCCAGAATATTAAATTGGCCGAAGTGGCTACGGGCATTGGCACAGAAAATGTAAGAGCCCCAAGATTACCTCTAAGGGGTGCAGAAAGGGAACGGGTTTTACGGATTATTGAGGAGGGTGTAAAAACTCGGCCCGACTTAGCAGCATTTAAAGCGATGAATCCTTAAATTTGATACAGACATTTATATTATGATTCACGGTAAAAATTATATAGGTCATTCGACATCGGCCCAGGGTTCAAAAACATATCAAACATTTAACCCTTTATTGAACAGGGAAAATGAAACCCTGTTCCACGAAGCTTCTGAAGAGGAAATAAACAATGCAGTTTCCCTGAGTAAAGCTGCGTTTAATACTTACAAAGAATTATCTGGCTCAAGGAAGGCTTCCTTTTTAGAAGCCATAGCCGACGAGATCATGGAATTGGGTGATGAGCTGATTCAGACCTACTGTTCAGAATCCGGACTTCCGGAAGGCAGGGCTATGGGGGAAAGGGGCAGAACCATAGGACAATTGCGTTCTTTTGCCCATCTGATTAAAGAAGAATCCTGGGTAGATGCCTCTATCGATACGGCACAACCAGATAGAGCACCCATTCCCAAGGCGGATATCAGGAAAATGCTGGTACCTCTTGGCCCCGTGGTAGTTTTCGGGGCAAGCAATTTTCCACTGGCATATTCTACCGCCGGCGGAGATACCGCATCGGCACTGGCTGCGGGCTGCCCGGTAATTGTTAAAAGTCACCCCATGCACGCAGGCACCGGGGAACTGGTAGCCTCAGCAATCATTTCAGCCGCAAAAAAAACAGGAATGCCAGACGGGGTATTTTCCAATTTAAATAGCAGTGGCATAGAAGTCGGGCAAAGTCTGGTAAAACATCCCGATGTAAAAGGAGTTGGTTTTACCGGAAGTATCCGTGGGGGAAGAGCATTATATGACCTGGCTGCAAGCAGAGAAGAACCTATTCCGGTCTTTGCAGAGATGGGCAGTATTAACCCGGTTATTATTCTTCCTTCAGCCATGAATAAAGATGGAGCTGAATGGGCTGCCACCTATGCCGGTTCTATTACCCTGGGTAGCGGACAATTTTGTACCAATCCCGGATTGCTGCTAGGGTTAGATGGTGATGAAATGGAGCATTTTGTTGCACAACTTTCAGAGGAAATTATAAAGAAAGAGCCTTCCTGTATGTTGCATCCTAATATAATTGGGGCGTATGAGAAAAATAAGGCCATGGCCACTGCTCAGGCAGGCACTGATGTTGCCGCTTCATATTCGGAGGAAGTCCCTCCCAATTTTGCAAGACAAACTGTTCTTACTGTAAATGGTAAGACCTTCCTGGAAAATAATAGCTTGCATCATGAGGTTTTTGGACCTTTCTCTTTGGTGGTAAAAGCCAAAGATATGACTGAGCTTGTAGAAATAATCTCAGGGTTAGAAGGCCAGCTAACCGGAACTATTATTGCTGAAGAAGAGGAACTATCTAATAATCCTACCTTGGTAGGAGCTTTGCAAAACAGGGTAGGGCGGCTAATTTACAACGGTGTCCCCACCGGTGTTGAAGTATGCCCGTCTATGCATCACGGAGGTCCTTATCCCTCTTCAACAGATAGCAGATTTACTGCAGTGGGTATCCATGCGATTAAAAGGTGGGTAAGGCCTGTAAGTTATCAGAATTGGCCCAACAACCTCCTGCCGAATGCTTTAAAAGATGAGAATCCGTTAAAAATTTCCCGCCTGGTTAATCAGGAGCAAACTAAAGACGAACTCTAAAAACAGTGAATTAATGAAGTGTCTGGGGACCTTACTGTTTTTAGTGCTATTTGTTAGTTGTAATAGCCATGTGGAAAAAAACGAAGCTACCCATTTACAGGAAATCATCTCTTCCTATGAGACCCATGAGGGTTATGATAAGGAAGAATATCCTTTGGGACTTTTTACAAAGGCATATTTTAAAAAAGAAGCAGAATTTGCTGAAACCATCATAAAGGAACTCGATGCCCTGGACAAGAGTTCATTGAGTGAAACGGATGATATTTCTGCAAAATTACTTCGATTTCTTCTACAGGATAAGATAGATTTTTATAATTATGAACGCTATCTGAACCCAATTCTGTCAGATGCAGGTTTTCATGCCAGCCTGCCCTATATGGTAAGGCCACTTGCAGATCATAAACAGGCCATAAAGTACCTGGATAAGCTTAATGCCATACCCCAATACGTAGACCAGCAATTAGTGCATCTAAGAGCAGGCCTGGCCAAAGGTGTTGGGCAACCAAGAGTAATATTTAAAGGATATGAATCTTCCTATAATGATCATATAGTAGCAGATTTCAAAGAAAGCTATTTTTATTCTCCCTTTAATAATTTACCAACAACATTAAGCAAGAATCAAAAAGACAGTTTGTTGCTGGCAGCTAAGGAAAGCATTCAGAAAGCTGTGATTCCCCAATTTAAGAGGATCAAGGCCTTCTTTGAAGAGGAATACCTGCCAAAAACCAGGACATCTACTGGTATTTCCGAGACCCCGGAAGGCATTGATTACTATCAGAACAGGATTAATTACTATACTACCAGTACGGCCTATTCAGCGGACAGCATCCACAACATTGGAAAAAAGGAAGTGGCGAGGATTAGGGCGGCTATGGAAAAGATCATAGAAGGACTTGAGTTCAAGGGAAGTTTTGCCGATTTTCTTAATTTTCTTAGAACAGATGATCAGTTTTATGCCAAAACTCCTGAACAGCTGCTTATGATAGCACGCGATATGGCGAAAAGGGCAGATGAACAATTGCCGAGGTTCTTTAAAACGTTACCCCGTAAACCTTATGGGGTAGCTGCAGTACCAGCTGCAATTGCTCCAAAATATACGGGCGGAAGGTACGTAGGTACCGGTTCCCAAAGTACAGATCCCGGATATTACTGGGTAAATACCTATAATCTTCCCAGCAGGCCACTGTATACTTTACCCTCACTTACGGTTCATGAAGCCGTACCGGGGCACCATCTGCAAGGGGCGCTGAATTTGGAATTGGGCGATAGCATTCCCGAATTTCGCAAAGACCTCTACCTTTCGGCTTACGGAGAAGGCTGGGGCCTCTATACAGAGTTTCTAGCCGAAGACATGGGCATGTATACCTCCCCCTATGAACATTTCGGGAAATTAACCTATGAAATGTGGCGTGCCTGCAGGTTGGTGGTAGACACCGGCATTCATGCAAAGGGTTGGACAAGAGCGCAGGTGGTAGACTATATGGCTGCTAACACGGCCTTATCCATGCATGAGATCAATACCGAAACAGACCGGTATATCTCCTGGCCGGGCCAGGCACTTTCATATAAGATAGGAGAATTAAAAATCAGGGAGTTGCGCAAGAGGGCAGAAGAACAACTCGGAGAAAAATTTAATATTCGTGAATTTCACGAAGTGGTGCTGGGACAAGGCACAGTTACCCTTGCTATTTTAGAACAAAGAATAGAAAATTATATTACTAAGAATGGCAATTAGAGGGACTTTTAAATGTATTGATGCGCATACCTGCGGTAACCCTGTTCGTCTTGTAGTAGAGGGTGGTCCCCAATTGCGGGGTGCAAATATGAGTGAAAAAAGACAAGACTTTTTAGAGCAATACGACTGGATACGCAGAGGGCTGATGTTTGAACCACGGGGGCACGATATGATGAGTGGAAGTATACTCTACCCTCCTTCCGATGTAAATAACGATATAGGGGTGCTGTTTATTGAGACCAGTGGTTGCTTGCCTATGTGTGGACATGGCACTATTGGAACGGTAACAATTGCCATTGAAGAAGGCCTGGTACAGCCCAAAAAACCGGGATTTTTGAGATTGGAAACTCCGGCCGGACTGGTAGAAGTTAGTTATAAACAGACCAATGGTCAGGTAGACTGGGTGAAATTCTTAAATGTAGAATCGTATCTGGCAGGCCAGGAACTCAACATAGATAGTGCTTCACTGGGCTCCCTGCAGTTTGATGTGGCCTACGGAGGTAATTTTTATGCCATTGTGGATGCCCAGGAAAATTTTAGTGATATAAGGGATTACAGCGCAGCCGACCTTATCAGATTTAGTCAGGAGATTCGGGATAAAATCAATCTGAAATATAAAGATCAATTTATTCATCCCCTGGACAGCTCCATTAAAAATGTGAGTCATGTTTTATGGACAGGGGCGCCTATTTCTGGAGAAAGTACAGCAAGGAATGCTGTGTTTTATGGAGATAAGGCTATAGACAGATCTCCCTGTGGTACCGGAACTTCTGCCCGGATGGCACAATGGTGTATGCAAGGTCGTTTAGAGGTAGGAGATGAATTCATTCATGAGAGTTATATAGGATCTAGCTTTATTGGTAGGGTAGAGGAGAAAACCGAACTGGCAGGCTTACAGGCAATTCGTCCAAGTATTCAGGGCTGGGCCAAAATTTATGGGCATAATACCATTACCATAGATGACGATGATCCTTATGCCTTTGGATTTCAAGTCGTCTGAAACTAATGAACGCTTTTAGATACTACCGTAAGTATCAAGAATCATTTGATCTGTTTCATCTTTAGATTTAAAAACGTCAAATGTCCTGCCCTGTGTCCTTTGAGCGCCAAGAGAGTTGGCATATTTGGTTGCCCTGATGTAGTTGGTTTTATCTTCCAGCAAACCAAATCCTAATCCGCCTGCAAAGGAGTCCCCACAGCCAGTAGTGTCTACCACGTGATCTACCCAGACAGATTTTACAAATACTTCCTTAACATCCTCGTCTTCTTTATAAAATACGGCCCCTCCTTTTTCATCCAGGGTAACAATAAGACAATTGATACCATTATTCAGGGTATGTTGTGCAAGGGCCATTAAATGCTCTGTACTCACTTCGTCAAAATGCTTAAGTTCTTCTGTTTGGTATTCCTTTTCGAACCAGCAACATTTAGATTCTTCCAGATTCATTTTTAAAACATCTATATAGGGTAGCCACTGATCCCTGTCTATCCAGAATTTTATGAGTCGGTCACCAAGGATAGTGGTCGTATTGGTAGGCCCGTGGGCATCAAAAATAATGGTTCCTTCACTGTTCTCTTTTATATACTTCAGGGTTTCCAAAGGCACCTCATAGTCTGTTATCGGTACACAAACGAAAGCATCACAATGCAACAGTTCTTGCAGGTCTTCGGGTACAATAGGGTTCATAAACCCGGTTTGTTTCTCCAATCTGTTATTCTGATCAACAAACTTCAACTGAATTACATCACCCTGGTCTGCATCAGAGGTAATATAGGCAGTGTTTATGTTAGAATAATTGCTAAGAAGTTCCTTAACAGGACCTTCATCAATTTTGCGAACATGGGATACCAAATGTACTGTTCCATTTTCCCCAAGTAATTTTGCCAGACCTATAGCCGTATGGGTGGCACATCCATATTTTTCTATTACTTCTCCATGATGTGTGGTAATATGATCTCTTGGTATGGGTCCCAGAACCGCTACATTATATTTAGCCATTATTCTAACGCAAATTAAGTTGTGTAAAGTTCAAGATAAATAAAAGTAGGTAATCCCGGAAGTTTTAACTTATATATTCCGAAGAAAAGGAAAGGATAGTTTAAAAAAAAAGCATTTTAGTCCAAAAGAGGACTAAAATGCCTTCCGAATAATTGAGCTAGCAATATAGATATTCCCTGATGATCTGATGTATTTGAAACACACCTGGCAGACCTCCAGAAGACTATCCATTGTATCATGATAGTTCTAACTCCTGAAGCTTGTTTAATGCTTCGGATTTAGAATTCACATCCAGTTTAAGATAGATATTCTGAATATGAAAGTTTATGGCACTTGTGGTTACAAACAGTTTGTCAGCAATAGTCTTGTAGGTTGCACCTTGTGACAAATGCTCAATAATCTGATTTTCCCTTTTAGAGAACGATTTATACGTTTTGCGCTGAAACATGGCAATGACTTTCTTGGCAATATCATTACTGATAATTGCACCTTCGTTGCGCACCGACTTCAGTGCACGATGGAGTCGTTTTTCATTAACAGGCTTTGTGAGGTACCCGTTAGCACCATTTTTAAAGGCTCTTTTTATACAATCGAAGTCGCTCTGATCACTATTGATAATTATTTTGACATTCGGATCTTTATCGCGAAAAAGTTCCATGCCTTCAATGCCGCAGATGTCCGGGGTTGAAATTTCCGAAACAATTATATCCGGGAGAATATTCTCATAGTCTTCCAGGGCTTCGTTTACAGAACTATAGGCACCTGCCAGATCAAAGTCTGAATAGGATTCAAAAAAACTTGAATACAAATCTTGAATTTCGGGATTATTATCAATAATGATAATTTTTAAAATCTCTGGTTTCATATTAAATAGAATTTGGGTTGTATTTCTTCTGATCTTCTGTTGAGGAAGATCTTAAGTTTGTCAGTGTCAGGTTCTTGGTTCTTACAATCACAAAAATTGGGATTGTAAAGTTTACTGCATGGAAGTAGGATTCTTATTCTTGGTCACAAAGCACCAGGCACTTATAATAAAGCGTTGATTAAACTTTTAAAATAATTGATTGCCTTTTGCTTGTTATGGCATGACCAATAAAGGATTCCCACCTTGCTAGTTTAGCAGTATCTGAGTTCCGGTCTGTGCCTAAAGTTGAGGTTTAAAAAAGAATAGGATTCTTTTTGTTTACGCCTGTCGTTCTGTGTTGTGACGGTGGGGTGGTTGACGCCTGATGTTGAGCTCTCAGTTGCGTCGCTCTTGATGTTGATGTCGGGGTTGAGGTACGTTTCCATTGAGTAGGGGATTTGGGTTGTTAGAAAATGTGGTTGTATATTTTTCTATAGTAAATATACCTAATTATGCTGCTCTGGCATAAAATTAGTAGGTATTTTCGTTCAAATGCGCATAGTTTTAACGTTTAGAAAAATAGCACAGGACATACCTACTGGTCGGTCTGTGAAATCCGTTTCTTACTTTGCCTTTGTAACCCTGATAATGGAGATAGGGGAGTGAAGAAGATTTTAAAAAGTAGACTTTGCTGCTGCCTTCCTTCTAAGGAAGGCAGCATACAAAGCCGGTCATTGACTAATACAACATTGGCATCTTATAAATCGTCAAATTGAATTTCGGCAGTGGCTACAGGATCTGAAACCTGCATTATCCATTTTTCATCACTGTACTTCCCAGATAAATGGTTAACCACGGCGCTTCTTGCATCCTCTTTCATTTTAAAATCGGCCAGATATACATAATACAACCCATTTTCACGATTATAAAATTGCTTGGCATTAAGACCTTGTTTCGTTAAGTCGTTTACAAAAGCCTTCAAATACCTTTTGTTCTTATAAACATTGGCAATTAAATAATAACCAGGCTCAACCCCGGCAATATCTGACCGATTTAGTACTTTAATTGGAAGCTTCGCATAATCCTTGTGTTTGCCAACTTCCTGATCTTTACTCGCTATATTATCGAGCTTATCATTTGTTTTTACATTTTGGGCTGTTTTACTTTTATCATTATTTATAACATATTTTTTCGTTGCTGTTTTTGAATTCGCCTTTTTCTCCGCCTGTCGAACATTTCTGTCTACTTTGGCATAATTCCTATGTACCTGACCATTAAAGACCACGGTTTCAGAAGGTACATCATTGGAGGCAAGCAATGTTTTTGGAGTACGATTATCTTGCAGATTATCCTTGATGGTCCTTTCGATATCTTTTCGTAAAAACCGGACAATGGTTTCAAACCTTTTCTCAAATTCCTTATTACGGGCATTTTCAACCGAGTCTTGTCTCATAATCAATTCATCAAGAATTAGACTATTCTGATAGGCCAACTCATTATCCGAATTTATTTGTTCTGAATTTTTCTGGTTTTTGCGATTTGCTTTTCTAGAATTCTTCGTTTTACCATTAGACTTTTGCAATGCAGGGGCATTTTCATTATCGGTAGCAAGACTTGCAACATGGGCTGCATAATCTTCTGCTATATCATCTATTAATGTATTGGTACTGCTGTTAGATGCCAGTTGTTTTTTATTCTGGGCCTTCAATTGAAGTATCTGCTCTTCGTAGTTACGAATAATCTGGTCTATTTTGGCGTCAGTTGAGATATCTGCAAAAGCCAATGGGGCATCATCATTCTTAAAGGTATAGGCTAAAGACAGTTCATGGTTCCAGCCAAAGTCGGCATCTTTATCAAGAATGTCTTTCTCCATCAAATATCCGAGCGACATTTTCTTATTCAGGTTAAAACCTAAACCAACAGACATTCCATATTCGTTATCAAAGGTAGACTGCAACCAGCCGTACTTTGGCAGGTCTAACAGAACAGCTCCTATATAAGACAGGCTGTTGTCCTGGTTTCTGCCCACCTGTACTAACGGCATCAATCTAGCATCGGCAAAAAGCCCATATTTTGAGATAAAACTGTGAGTGTATTGCAGCGAGGCCCTAATACTCTTGTCGTTTAAATTTGCAGAAAAATTGTTGGTAGTTTGGTTGTACTTCAGTAAATCTTCTGCATAAAGACCAAAATCAAATCGCCCGACTGACAAGGTCACTCCTGGTTGTATGGCCACTTTACTTTCTTTTTGAGCTCTTGATAGCGTAGGGTCTTCACTGGTTGCGATTACCCTGTTTTGGTCTAACCCCTCATTAAAATAAGTGACGTTGGTTCCAAAAGTAAGTTTGCTTTTATCTCCTAGTTTGATAGAATGAGCATAATTGGCATTAAATCCAAATTCCTGAATTACACCAGACCACTGGCTGTAGACACCAATACCCAAAGCTGTATTCTCGTTAAGTTTATTGCTGAATCCAAGAAAATAGTTCTGACTGTTATCTTCGAAGGTAGCATACTGATTCCTGTGAAGTATATTCAGATAGGATTTGTTTTCTCTTACCAGAGAGAATGTCGGATTTATCAAAAATCGGTTAAAAAATAACTGATTGTGGTAGGTGTTTTTAGAACCGTTGGTATTGGTTGGGGTTTCCTGAGCGAAGGCAGCAGGAATACTGATTACCACGTACAGAACGGTAAAAAGACAGATCTTATTTAAGATAGTTGTATTGCAGCTCATCTTACTGAAAATTTGGGTTGTTGTATTTTAATCTCTTCCGATTGTATTGATAATCGGTATCGTCGTCATTGCATCATAGGGTATTGTAGGGACACTGAATTTTTTGAGTAATTCAATGCGTTTGCTTCCCTGCTAACCCTATTCGTCGTCGAAAAAGGCGTTGGAATAGTCTATTTTTGAACTGGTATTCAGGGCTTCCAGTAGATTGTATTCCATTTTCGCTTTAGAGGTGTTTTCTTGCTCTGAGGCATATGAGAATACCACGCGTTGAACGTTTCCTTCGGCTTCTCCCCGGTTAGACATTACATAACCCTTTCCTTTTTCTTCAGAGAGAAAAATTGAAAAGTCGTCCTTTTCACTGTTGATTGGGCTACCTAAGTTGACAGACCATTGCACTTTTCTTTGCCCAACCTGGGCCATATAAAGATCCATGCCGCCATAACCCTTTCTTCCGTCAGAGGCAAAAAACAGGGTGGTACCATCTACCATATTTGGATAAAGGTCGTTTTTCTTACTGTTTACCTTATCGCCTAGATTTTTAGCAACTCCCAATGATCCGTCCTCGCGAATAGCAGCAACATAGATGTCAAATTTACCGTAGGTTCCAGGCATATCCGAAGCAAAAAACAATCGCTTACCGTCGCCCGAAATCGCAGGATGGATAGAAGAATAGTTCTTGGGGCTTAAATGTACTTGTTTTACATTTTTCCACTGTCCATTAATTTTATCTGCTTTGTAAATTTTATGTACTAATTGCTTTTTAGAGAATAGTCCATAAGTAGGTTTTACATATTCTGCCCTTGTAAAGTAAGCTACTCTGCCATCTGCAGAAATGGCCATAGGAGCTTCAAACGAAGTATCTTCACCAGAATGCTCTGCTGTTTGTGAAACCGGTATAGGCTTTGAGGTCATCTGGGCATCAAAGAACTGGTCTACTTTGTCATGAAGTTCAAGAGAACTGGCAGAACTGGCTATATAGTCCTGAGATTCCTGATCTCCTTCATTGGGATTAATAAGGTATTCTTCCTGTATTACAGCTACCCAGTCTCTTTGATCCATTTTAGAGGAAACATGCCAGTGATTTAATTTAGCTTTGGCAAATTCATATCGCTCCTGATAGCCTTTATTTAGTCCTTTACCTTTTTGGAGTTCCTCCAATTTGGCGTACCAGAAAACTGCAGTTTCAAACTTTTTGCTCATAAAGTAGACGTTACCCAAATCTTCATAGATTTCCTGATCTGTATAACCCAGACTTTTTAATTGCAAATAGTCTTTCTTTCTTTTTTCCGTTTCTTTTACACTTGCAAATGAAGTATCGGACATTTCAAATTGTTGTGCGGATAATGTATAACAGAAAAGAGTTAAGATACATATAAAGGCCGCTTTGTAGGTAGTAGCTTTCTTCATGAGATAAGATTTTGAGTTCTTAGAAAGTTCAAAGTTGGGTTTTTATCTTTGAGTTGTTGTTAGTAAAATTTCATAGGTTTTTGGTTGAAGGTGTTAAAATCGACGACCAACTACCAGGTTTTCACTACAGATAAATAAACTGTGCCTACCACAAATATTGGGGTTAACAGATTTTTTGGATGTCCAAATAATAAATCTATGTTAATAGGTAATTTTAGTGTTTTTAGATCGTTTTATTTAAAGTAAGTATCGAATTATTGATGCTTATCGAGAAAATTATAATGAGATATGAAGTATCTTACCACCACTTTTCTGCTATTTTTTTTGATGTCATCTTTGGCATTTTCTCAAGATTGGCAGACAGATTTCGAGCAGGCCAAAACGCTTGCAACCCAGGAAAACAAAAATATCATTCTGGTTTTTCAGGGCTCTGATTGGTGTGCTCCCTGTATAAAACTGGATAGGGAGATCTGGAGCACCGAGGAGTTTAAGAATTATGCGGCCAAACACTTTGTCATGCTTCAGGCCGATTTTCCAAAAAAGAAGAAAAATGCCTTACCTGTTGAATTGCAGAACGCAAATGCCCTTCTGGCAGAGGCATACAATAAGAATGGGATATTTCCTTTAGTAGTGATTATGGACAACAGAGGGAAAGTTTTAGGGCAAACCAGTTATAAGAAAATGTCGCCTTCTGATTATATAAAACTTTTAGCATCTTTTAAAGCTTAGGTATTGAAAAGTATCACAATAGTATTTACACTTATTTTCATGTACTATCCGGTATCGGGCCAGCAAACCTATAAGCGCAGCCTGGAATTGATGGGTAATGGCTTTGAGATTACGGTTGTCGCCAACGACCAGAACATGGCGGATGAATATATAGACCTTGCAATAGAGGAGATGACAAGAATAGAGCGGCTTATTTCTTCCTGGGATCCCAATTCACAAACATCATATATTAACAACAATGCAGGGATTAGGGCGGTTAGAGTAGATGCGGAACTTCTGGAGCTTATAGACCGGGCGATTAAAATTTCAATTCTTACCGATGGTGCTTTCGATATCAGCTACGCTTCTATGGATAGAATATGGAAGTATGATGGAAGCATGTCTTCCATGCCTTCTGAAGAAGAAATAAGACAGTCTGTGGCGAAAGTGGGCTATGAAAATATAAAATTGAATAAAGAAGAAAGCACCGTTTTTTTAAGGAATAAAGGAATGAAAATAGGTTTTGGCGCTATTGGTAAGGGGTATGCTGCCGACCGGGCGAAGGCTGTCCTATTGGAGCATGGGGTAAGCTCTGGGATCATTAATGCATCCGGGGATATGAGTGCCTGGGGCAGGCAGGTCAATGGTCAGCAGTGGAAAGTAGCCATTACTAATCCTCTGGATAAAGAAAAGGCTTTTGCAATGTTACCTATTAACAACGGAGCTGTCGTGACTTCAGGGAACTATGAAAAGTATGTAAAATTTAATGGGATACGTTATAGTCATATTATTGACCCAAGAACAGGGGTTCCTGCAAGGGGAATAATCAGCGCTACGGTATTTGCACCCAAGGCCGAGATTGCTGACGCATTGGCAACAGCCATATTTGTTATGGGTACTGAAGTGGGAATAAACAGAATTAATCAGTTGCCCAATATAGAATGTGTGATTATCGATGAGCAGGGTAAGTTGCATACATCGTCCAATATTCAAATAAGTAAAATATGATTAGGAAAATGCTACTTGTTGGTTTGGCTCTTGGCTTTATTACTTCCTGTGCGGTTGTAAAGGAATATGAAAAGGTAAACCTCAATGATCCGGACATGCTGCTAACAGATAGGAAGTCAGATCGTAATATTACCATATTTCACTCTTACAGGGAAGCCGCTGTTGGGGCCAATGGAGGTAAAACAGGGGGCGGCTGCGGCTGTAATTAAATGATACTTTTGAAAAAGATAATTGCCTTAGTTATTTTCGTCTTTGCATTTTCGCTTCAAGCATTAGATGCACAAAGTAGTACACCCCAGTATCAAAAAAGAATACTCGAGGCCACTGAAGTGGATTTCTTGTCAAGTTATTACTCTCAGGATGGTGACAATGCCGCCGTTAGTGGGGGCATTGGTACAGAGGAATTAACAGATATTACCGGGACGGTTATATTATCTATTCCCTTAAACGACAATGATGTCCTGACAATAGATGCAGGAGTCTCTGCTTATACTTCTGCCTCATCAAGTAATGTTAACCCTTTTGACAGCAGTACCCTTTCCGATCCGTTTGTAGCTACATCAGGAGCATCAGGGGCCGACACCTGGGCTAACCTGACCGGGAGCTATAGCCACAGCTCTGAAGATAGGAATACCATCTGGAGCGCACGCTTATCCGTAGCAACCGAATATGATTATTTCTCGGCTGGTTTGGGTGGTAGTTATACCCGGCTATTTAATGAAAAGAATACGGAGCTCAGTATCTCTGCTAACGTTTATATAGATAATTGGAATACGATATATCCTTTTGAATTAAGACCTTTCGGAATAAGTGGGGATGGTATAAATGATACTTTTTTTACATTCAACACCATAAGTGGCAATGCCAACTACGCTCCCGCATTTACAGCATTTGAATCTACCGGTCGTAATTCTTATTCGGTCGGTCTGGGATTTTCTCAGATTCTGTCAAAAAATGCACAGGCATCTGTTATGGTGGATCTGGTTCAACAAAGTGGTCTATTATCTACTCCTTTTCAAAGGGTATATTTTAGTGATGTGGCCGACTCATTCATCGAGAATTTTCAATTGGCAGATGATATAGAGCGCCTGCCAGACGCCCGTTTTAAAGTTGCCTTGGGAGGAAGGTTAAATTACTATATTAATGAAACCTTTGTGTTGCGGACCTATTACAGGTATTATATAGACGATTGGGGAATAAATTCCCATACGGCAAGTCTCGAGATACCGATTAAGATTACAGATAAATTTACTTTATACCCATCGTACAGGTATTACCGCCAAACAGCGGCCGATTATTTCGCGGGCTACGAAGGGCATTTGTCTACCGATAACTATTATACCTCAGACTATGACCTCTCGGACTATTCTGCTAATCAGTTTGGGTTTGGTGCAAGCTATACGGATATCTTTACCAAGTTGCACATCTGGAAATTTGGTCTAAAAAGCATTGATTTGAAATTCATTCAATACGATCGCAGCAATACTTTGAGTTCTTATATGATCACTACCGGTTTTAAATTTGTTTTTGATTAGTTGGTTTAAAACCAAAAAAGGCCCCCGAAGGAGCCTTTCAGCAACAAAAAATCAACAATCTACTTCATTATCAAATCTTTATTTGTTGCTTTTGGAATATAGAGGACAGAAATAACTACCAGTCCTTACCTAAACTTTAGCCTATGCAACAGCAGTTTCCAGAGGTTGTGCTATTGGAAAATCTATCTCTATTTCGGTAGTATTATTGATATAATTGGAAATTGTTTTGTCACCTACCAATACAATGGTGTCTATCAAATTCTCTTTCGTCCATCCGGCATTAAAGAAATTTTCTAAAACTTCCGTATCAGATGCACCTCTGTTTTCTGTCAGGTTTTTAGCTAGTCTTGCCAGGGCATCGAGCCTGTTATCAAATGAGGCCCCTCCGGCTCTTAATTCTAGTATTTGATCTGCTGTGAAACCATTCATACCCGCAATTGCTGTGTGGGCAGATAAACAGTAATTACAGCCGTTTACCTCACTTACTGCCAGGTTTACAACTTCCTTTTCTTTTGCCTTTAAGGAGGTCTTGGCATTAGATAGGGTCAGATAGTTTTCTAATGCATGCTCACTGTGTGCATAAGTGGCGAACAGGTTGGGTACAAAACCAACTGCTTTTTCCAATTGATCAAAAATCGCCTGATTTTTAGTGCTTACTTCATTTTTTGTCGGAACATTAATTGTGCTCATAATTTTATTTATTAATAGTTAAACTTAATTCTTGTTTTGAGGAAGCATAGCGCTCATCTCATTTACAATGCAAAGATGGTTCACGAATGGGGGCAAGAACATATACGTTATTCCCTATTGATTGTCAATTGTTCCCTTCCTAATGACAATTGAAGTAGCAACGCGGATTTATTGTGGAATTTTAGGGCAGCATGGCAGCGTATTCCCTAATCGGTAACATGGATATAGAAAAGTGTCTGGTATAATTGAAAGGCTGCTAAGTTGGAGATCAGACTGTGCTTAGCTTCTTCTTTTTGAATTCTATCGGGCTGCAGCCAATGTGTTTTTTAAAAAATCTGGAGAAATGTCCTGGCTCCTTATAACCCAGTTCGTATGTAATCTCCTCGGCGGTTTTGTCAGAATATAAAAGCAACCGCTTGGCCTCGAGCAATATACGCTCATTAATAGCAGTTAGAGGCGTCTTATTGCTGTATTTATTGAACAGGTTAGAAATGGTCTTTGGAGATTTAAACAATAGTTCCGCATAATCTGCCACTGTGTGTTTTTCTCTGAAATGCTGTTCTACCAGGATATTGAATTTTCTGATAATATCAAATTGTGAGTTGTGTATATCTGTATCGGGTAGCTCCTTTTTAACCAACCTGCTCGATTTTATAAGTAATCTCTTAAGAAGGGACCGCAACATTTCACCCTGGATATGATCACTGGTCTCGAATTCTTCTTTAAAGAAGCGAAACAGCAATTCGAAACTTGAGGCTTCTTCCTTGTTAAGATGTATTGTGGTGGGGTGGGAGGAGCCAAAGAAAAGGAACCCATTACAGGATACCTCCTCGTCATGATCCCTTATACAGTAGAATTCTCTGTTAAATAGCAGCGCTATTAAGCCATCATCATTACCTGGTATTTCTATCACATTCAAAGGGGTACAGAATACCAGCTGATCTTTCTCTAATGCCATTCTATACCCGTCAATAATAATAGTGGTAGCCTGCTTGCTACTCCAGATGACCTGGAAGTATTGCTGTTCTTTTAACAACTCCCGCGAAGGAGTACAATTAAACTCGGCCAAAGTAATTAGCCCATCTTCCTGTAAGCTTTTATAATCTAATCTCATCCCTGACTTAGTCGGTTAAAACCCGGAAACAAAACAATTAGCTGTCCATTTAATACGATATGCCTTTTGTGTCGTAATTATCATTACAATCCTAGCAGATCAATATTCAGATTGGATGATGGTTTATTCAATTTTTGAACCCACCATTGTGCGTCCTCCCTGCAGCAGAGTGAGGCTTTCGACTTTATCATCCTCGTTCCGATTAAAAGTAAGTTGGGCTTCTACCACTTTATAATAAAATACAGATGATGATTTAGGAAATACGGGAAATTGGGGCTGTCCTGTAGCCTGGACATTTAGCTGCTTTTCATTTCTTGTCACGGTTAGTATAAAACCAGGTGCCAATTCATATTTGCCGACATAGTTTTCAAGGATGCCTTCGTCAACAACTATTTCAGTTACAAGTTTGTTGGTGTCAACGCCTAACTCTTTTAGTTTATCCAGGCCATTTAAATTACCTGGATTAATGGCTACCGATTTTTCGTAATTTTCTATTGCCTTTTCTTTGTTTCCCTTTTCCATAAAAGCCTCTCCGTAACTATCATAAACATTTGAGGAATTCGGATAATTCTCAATATTTAATTTAAATACGGCAAGGGCATTTTCTAATTCTTTCCTGGCGAGAAAATAATAGCCAAGATCGTTTAGTTCATTCTCAGAGAAGTCATATATATCTATTGGACTTTTCTTTAACTCACTATAGGTATCAAGAGCGGCAGTAAGTCCATCACGCTCTATTACCTGCAGCATTTTAGCACCAATAGAGGATTTAATTTTATTCAATGGAGATTTTGAATACAAAAGGTGCCTTCCTAAATCGTCTGCTCCTGTAGTTGAATTACACAAAACCACAACACCTTTGCTTCCATCTTTAGTAAAACCGGCAAAAGTCCGGTACCCTCCAGTACCTCCGTTATGCCATATAATTTCTTCTTCGTCAAAAACCTGGGTGTGCCATCCAAGGCCCACAATGGGCTCTGCCCCTTCAGCTCTTGAATTTTTATGAGACAATTGCATGGCAGGGTATAATTTAGTCTTTACCATCCCCATGTTGGCCGCCAGATACTTAATCATATCTACTGCACTAGATCTTATCGCTCCTGCCCCTGCCAGGGTAGTCAAATCCCAATTCTCTACTTCAATTCTCCCCCGATGCCCTGTGGCGAGGTGCTTGCTCATTTCCGGAGTAAGTAGAATTCCCGTGTTTTCCATTTTTAGAGGATTGGCAATTACGCTCAACATTAATTCCTCATATGTAGTATTGTTTTTAGCAGCCAGGAGATGGCCCAGAAGACCAGCGGCATAATTAGAATATTCGTACTTACTTCCAATATCTCTGGAAAGTTCATACGAGTTTAAAAAATCGTATAGTTGTTTTTCGGAATAATCTATATAAGGGTTAGCCGGGTTGGCCGGATTAAAATTATCGGGCATCCTGGGTAGAGAAGAGGTATGATTAGCCATGTGCACCAATTTGATGCTTACACCATTTCTTGTGGGAGCTTTTACTCCATCGGGTAATAAGATTTGCAATGGATCCTCTAGATTCAATTTGCCTTTAACCACCATATCTGCTAACAATATCCCGGTAAATGTTTTGGAAATAGAACCAATCTCAAAAATGGAATACTCATTTACTGGTTCATCAGTTTTTAAAGATTTAACGCCAAAACTATGATAACGCGTCCCTTCCTGGTCAATTATTCCAATTACTATACCCGGATTCTTGCCATTGTCTATTCGCAACTTAATATTCTCAATTACTTCATCAGACAATTTGGTTTGAGCCTGACAACAGAACAGAGCACCAACAAGAAGAAAAAAGAATAGATTTTTTAGCATATCGAAGTCAATTTTTAGGAGGTATTAGAAATTTGCTATGATAGATGAAGACGCAACTCGTTACCGGCACAAAAATATCAGCAGTTACTCACGCATTCATTTATCGACTGCATAAGTTCATCAATTTTTATGAATTATAGAGGATTATAATTAAAAATCCAATGACAGTGCATTTTATGGCGAAGGATATTCAATTATATGGGAAGGCTATTAATTAGAATTCCATTTTTTTTTGCTCTTCTAAGTCTACAGCATGATAGAAGGCAGCAAAAGTGGCTTTCACCCAGAGGATAGCGATGAAAGCGCCAACGATAAAACACAATAAACCTCCAAGGAAGAGCGGTATGGCCAGTAAGGCGATACCAAAGATTTGCCAACCATGATCCCTGGTCATTTCCCAGCTTTTTTCGATAGCAGCTATTGGTTCCAGATTTTTGTCCATTACCAGGTAGGAAACAAATGCCAGCCTGCAAGCAAAGATAATCCCCGGGATGATAAAGAAGACCAATCCAATTCCAATAATGGCGAAGGTTAATAAACTGGCCAGGACTATATTCATATAGTTCTTTTTAAAACCCTCGAAAAGCAAATACATGTCCATAGGTTCATTTCGGATACCTTTGAGATTTAATAAATCACCACCGTAGTTAATTACTGGAAATACTAGCAAAAGATAAGCTCCCGAGAGAAGTTTTAAGAAGATGTTAGATAACGTATTGTCAATTTCCGATTCACGAGCAATGGATGCCGGACTTTCGAGAAGACCAACAATTAATGCCACCAAAAAGAAATAGAGAAAATATTTCCACAACTGTTGCCAGGCGTAGCCATAACTGCCAGTTACTGTGGTTTTCGGACTGCGTTCAGAGTTTATTACTTCCATGGTGTTTTGAATATTGTTTAGGATAAAAATACATGCTTCATTCAAAAATCGCTTCCAACTTTAGTAGTGATTTTAAAAACACTACTAAGGTATTTATGGGTATTGAACACATTTATATACTTTTAACCTATAAATAAACAATTCTTGCTCAGCCTTGCATTTATAGTAGCTTTTATTTTTTGCCTTGCAATTGCCATTGCAGGAATTTGGATTTCAAGGCATTTCATTAATACCTACAACACATTTTTCCATAAACATTACTTCTATTATTTGGTGACCTTTTACGCTTTTGCATTCTATGGGATTTGGGCACAAATTCTGATGCGAATATTGCTGAACACTATAAGCACCAAAAATGAAACCATCATACTTGCAGCAAATTTCCTGCCCATTCTGGGGGTTCCATTTCTTTTTATATCCTGGATCATGTTGGTGAAAATGGGTTATTCGATAACATCATCTCCAATAAGAAAAAAACTATCAGTTCTTGTAGTTGTTTTGTTTGCAGGGTTATTTCCCCTGTGTTGGGTAGTGTATGTTGCATTGTACAAAGCACATTGGTTTTTGGGTGAACAGTTTGCCTATACCCAGCTAGGACTTATGTTTTTTGCTGAATTTGCCATAATGACCTTTTTTGCCGTTAATGCCTTTAAATACTCAAAACCCATTAAGACGGGCAGAAGGAAAATCATCAGGATTTTTACCTTTTTGATGCTTTTGGGAATCATCATTCGGGCGGCCACTTTACCACTTTTATTTACGGATATAGCGTTTGTGCCCCCCATAGTTCTGTTGTATTTTTTGTCTAATATATGCCCCTTGTTCTATTTAAGATTTAAATCGGATGTACTATTTACCCCTGTTTTTGCAGGAAGGCCCAGTGATGAAAAAAAGGAACTACTTTATAAAAAATACAGCATTACCAAGCGAGAAAAAGAAATTGTTGAGGGTATTTGTAAGGGGCTGACCAATCAACAAATCGCCAACGAATTATTTATAAGCCTGCAAACTGTAAAGGATCATACCCACAGAATATACTCCAAAATTGGGATAAACAGCAGGTTGAAACTGGTGCAGCTGATTAACGGGTAATGGTTGACCTTAATTATTTCGGCGTTGAAAGCCAGCTATGATTAATTAAGATGCCAGATAACTTTCTTTATCTGCTCTTTATGGAAAGTGAACTTCTACAGGATTTAAATTGATATAAAACGGTTTTGCGAAGCTTAAACTCAATTCACCGGTTGCGGCATCAGTATAAGGGGCCATACACAGTAACCTGTTGTTTTTAAAATCGGTTTTAAGTACGGTCAGCCCAAATAGATTTTCAGATTTTAAGATGGTACTACCTTCTTTTCCCCAGGCTTCCCAGGGGCCTTCCATAGAACTGGAGCGGTAAAGACGTACACTCTTGTCTACTTCCTCATCAGATTGTCCTTCATAAATTCTGTTACAGGTTGAAACTATTAAATAATACCACCCATTGTCCTTGTCATGAACTAATTTAGGCAACTCTAATTGGGTAAATTTATCTCCATCCGGCAGGGTAGTGGGGGGGTACATTTTATCTATTCTGAATAATTCCCCTTCTTTTTTTAAGAGTGCATGAGCCATTGCATTTTTTAGTGGTGCAATCTTGGCTGCCCAGAACAGGTGTACATCCCCTTCCAAACCGATAAACACAAATGGATCTCTCCAGGCCATTATAGGCCCTCCGCCTTCTCCATCGTTATGCCCCATGCTATCTGGAGCGTCCAGATAATAGCCCAGGCCAATAATCTCATCCCGATCTCTTATTGGTGATGATATGGGTTCATCCGCAATTTCATTTATTGTATAACCATCATTGGAAACAGCCAGGGCAATGTTTTGCAAAAAACTTCGGTCCTGACCCGCGTTCCAAAGACCGGTATAGGCAGTTAATTTTTTACCATTGGGTAAAACCTCAATAGAACCGCTCCAAATGGTCTTGGAATCGTGCTTATCTTCACCTAAACGGGCACTTAAGAAGCAGCCTTCATCTTTCCAGCTTAGCCCCTCGTCCTGTGAACTAAAGTGCCTGATGTGAAAGGGATAAGAATTTCTTTCGGATGGATAAAGACCAGTACCGTCTTTTTTTGTGCGACTCACCGCCAGGCAGTAAAGATGTATTACATCATCTTCTACAAATGACCAGGCGTCCCACAGATAGAGATGTGGATGGCGGATACCGTTGGTAAACGCCGAGTTGTATGCTGTCGGAATGTTTTGTTGCATGTGGAACTAACTTATAAACCTTTTCTAATAGCTTAAAGCTGGCAAAGTTAAATTATTTATTTCTTAATTAACGCTATTTATTATAAAGAGGTTTTGTAGTTTAAAACTTAAATATAAGGCAGGTTTTTCCTATTTGTATCAAGTTAGGCCATCTTTTATATTATGGCCCGGAAAAATTTTTATTCCAGGAATCGTCCTGGTCATTCTAAGGACCAGTCTATTGATGAAAAGACAATCCACATGCAGCCAGTTAATTAAATCAGATTTCTTTTTAATTCAGTAATAATTCTGAAGCTGAACCAGAATTAATGGGGGAGCTTGTCTTTCAGCAAGCCATATAAGAAAGTACCCAGGATAGCGGCTCCAATAACCACAAATATAGATACATACCCCGCCCCTGCAAGAGTAAACATCGGTCCGGGGCATGCGCCCGCCAGGGCCCAGCCTAAGCCAAAGATAATGCCCCCAAAAATATATCTGTAAAAATTCATTTCCTTGGGAGGTAAAACTATTTTCTCGTTGTAGAACGACTTCATTCGAGTTCTTTTTATAAACTGTACCACTAGTATACCAAGCAATAATGCAGAACCTATTATTCCGTACATATGAAAAGATTCAAATTTAAACATCTCGTATATGCGAAACCATGAAGCTGCTTCTGATTTAAACATTGTTATACCAAAAACAATCCCGATCAATAAATATGATACTGTTCTCATAAGGTTAAAAAATTAAAGGAAAAATAAAATGAATCATAACCAGGCCACCAGCAAAAAAGCCGATCACAGCTATTAGCGAGGGTAATTGTAGATTACTTAAGCCCGAAATAGCGTGCCCGGAAGTACAGCCACCAGCGTAGCGCGCTCCGAAACCTACCATCAGACCGCCAATAGCCAGTATTGAAAGGCTCTTTATATTGGTCAGGGCACTTAAGTCATAAAGAACTTCCGGTAGATAGGCCTTACCTGCACTATTGAATCCCAGTAACTTTAAATCTTCCACTGTTGCCGGATTAATAGCAACCGCTGTTTCTTCGGAAAGCAGATTGGCGCCTATAAAACCACCAATAATAGCTCCTAAAACCACAACAAGGTTCCATTTTTGTTCTCTCCAATCGAATTTGAAGAAAGTTGCCTGGTTACCTGCACCACAAATAGTACAAAGTGTTCTTAAGTTAGAGGACATTCCAAAATTTTTCCCCATCAATAACAACAGGAACATAATAAGCGTAATCATTGGTCCTGAAACGTACCAGGGCCAGGGTTCATAAATCCAATTCATATTAGTTTATTTAGTGTGGCAATTAAATATCAAACATATTTTCCTTTCATCATTTTGTTCCAGTAAAGATAGGGTAAACCGTATTTTTTAAGCACCCAAAGCCTCCAGTGCTCTTTGGAAGAATCTGATATAAGCATTTGTTTTAATTTCGGGTCAGGAGTAAAATTATTGTTGTAATCAAATTCGGCAAGGACCATTTTACCATAGTCTGTCACCAGCGGGCAGGAAGAATAACCGTTATAGGCCATGGTGCCCATTTTATTATGCTTTATTAAAATATCAATATTGTCTACCACAATAGGGACTTGTTTCCGTATAGCAGCGCCGGTTTTGGCAGTCGGCAAGGCTGCGACATCACCAAGGCTAAAAATATTTGCATAGCTATTGTGCTGCATAGTTTTATGGTCCACGTCTACCCAACCGGCATCATTTACCAAAACCGAATCTCTTACAAAATTGGGGGCAACCGAAGGGGGAGCGGTGTGTAACATATCGAAATGTATTCCATATCTGTTACCATCCCTGCTAACTTTCACATCCTTGTAGTTGTATTGGAAAGTAGTGTCTATTTCTAATTGTTCCGACTCATCTTCCGATGGTACAACGCAACCACCTTCCTTGATGGCTTTGCCCAATTCGTACCAGGCAATCTGTTTTTCGCCATCAACAGCAACTAATTTGTGATAAAACCTTAGGTTAATATCTTTTCTATTGACAACTTTCATTAAGGTCTTCGCAATCTCCGGAACACCAAAAATGATAGTACCGCTGGTGGCAAATACCACATCCGTTTTTTTCCGTACCCCACTTCTTCTGAAGTGATTTTCTGCCAGATACATTATTTTCTGGGGTGCACCTCCGCATTTAATCGGTGTTGCAGGCTGTGTAAAGAGGGCCGTGCCGCCTTTAAAATTTTTGATGACCTCCCAGGTATGATCAGGATCTGTATAGTTGCTGCACACCACACCTTTATCTATGGCCTCTTCCAGTCCGGGTACAAGACTGTAATCGTAAGCAATTCCGGGGGCTACAACCAGATAATCATAGGTTATATCTCCGGTAGCCTCTGTATGTACGGTATTTTTTTCCGGGTCAAAACCAGTGGCTTTATCTTTTATCCACTTGGCACCCTTCGGAATTACCGAAGCCATCGGCCTTGCAGTCTTTTTATAATCGAAGGTGCCGGCCCCGACCAGCGTCCACGCCGCCTGGTAATAATGTGTATCTGCGGGTTCTATTATGGCTACGTCTTTTGCCTTCTTTTGACGAATTAGCTGTGCGGCCACCATTATACCAGCGGTACCGCCTCCAATGATTACTATTTGATGATGTGATCCCATTTAGAAAGGTGTTTTTAATATTTGATAAAGTTAAACTGTTTTTCAGGGCCCGGCAGTAACCTAGGTTACATAGCCATAAAAAACTACCTACGCTCTTATACCAGATACCCTGCTGCGAAACTAAAAGGGCACTGGATGGCTAAAAAGAGGTTACTTACTAATTATTCTTCTTGTGTGTATTGAGCCCGAAAAAAGTATACAGAGGACAAAAATTGATAAAACTGGTAATAAGAAATATCCCCGCTAAGGCCAGCAGTACCATCCCCAATGTACCATCAATTACTTTGTAATAGTATAAGGCCGCAATGATTAGTGCTACTACAATTCGGATTCCGCGGTCTAAACCACCCATATTTTTTTTCATAATCGGATATTTAAATTATTTAATTAACTATTTGTTCTATAATAAGTACAAGTGCAGTAACAATGCCTATACACACCAGGCATACCAATAAAAGCTTAATCCCTTTATTATACTTCATTTGCACCTACCTTATTCATTCTATGCTTTCTTCTTCAAAATGTATAGACCAGATACCGCGCACCTGATTTTCAGCATAGCCTACCGCCTTGTCTCCGGGATATAGTGCATTAAGCGTGGCCAATGTGCCTGGTACAATTTGCTCATCAGGTTTACCATGGCACTGCAGGCACATAGCATTGGTGGTTATTGGATAGTAAAAACTAACTTCCCCTTCTTCCCGTTTTACAATGGGTTTGGGTGTTGTTTTTGCCGCAATTAATTTCTGATAATAACTTATATATCCCAATTCTTCCTGATTCGCCATATTATCCGGGTTTCTCGGTTTGTCAGATACCCTTTTGATAATAGCATTTTTCATAACAGACACACTGTCTGTGAGTCTGGTGGCCTGTGTATTGCAAAATTCAATAGCGCCCGAGGGCCCTTTTTCAGCAATTGCCCGGATCAGGTTTTTACCAAGTTGATTTTTGGCTGCTTTGGCATATTCCATTCCTACGCCAGCATACCTGGTATGGATATTTTCTGACGCCCTGAGCTGTTGTTCGCTATCCTCCTGGTTTTGATGATTTACATCGTACCAGTCTGGTTTCTCAATATCATTATCGTATAAGTATTCGGCTATTTGGGTAATGGCATCCTCAGGGTAGGGGATATAGGGCATTATGCCAAACTTTTTAAGTGCTCCGGGCATTTTAGAATTCTGTTCGGGGTCGTTCACCCAATTCATTAGGGCATTAGTGAATTCTTCCTTTGTAGTATTTTCTGTGATATAGTGCTTTTTAATGGCCACCATAGGCGGGGCTATCATACTTTCTTTTGTTACTTTGGGATTGTGGCAGATATAGCATTCTTTCTCCAGAAGCATCTTTCCCGGATGCCCTATCTCACTTGCGGCAACCTCATTTTGTGAAGTATCTGTTATAGGTACTGTATCTGACTTTTTACCTTCTTTACAGGCTGCAAATACTAGAATCAGCGCAAGTAGCAGTTGTTTCATAATCTAATTTTTAACGCCATGATTGGCAGATTTAACCCCATTGCAAATACCCTCCCTTTAAGTCGTACACTTTCTTAAATCCCATATCTATTAGCCTCCGGGCCGACTTCAGACTTCTTGCACCTGATCTGCAATACAGAAACAAGGGCTTATCCGGATCTAATTTTTTAAATTGTTTAATAAATTCAGGGCTATTATAGTAATCGATATTGACTGCATTTGGGATATGGCCCTCATTATATTCTTTTGGGGTACGAACATCCACCAATTGAACATCATTTCGCCTTATTGCCGAAGCATAATCCGCTTTTTCTAAAATTATAATTTTATCGGTGCTTTCGTCTTTAGTTCCTAAAAGAGTATTTAAAAATGACATGGAATAAATTTAATTAGTTAAAGGTACATTGCCTGTTGCAAGTGAAATGTGATTAATATCATTTATCACATAAAAACAACATTAATATTGTATTAGAATTAAGCCCGTAGCTTTTATAAAACTACATCAGGAAACGGCCCGTCAACAGACAGGCGGACCGTTTCTTAATGGATAGTGCTTCTAATTTATAGCATTGTAGAAGGACAGATATATTCAGATTTCTCCATACCTGTTTTTGCTATTTCTTCAAAACCTCCGACAACATCTGCGAAATTGGTCCATCCTCTCTGTTTTAAAATAGAGGACACAATCATACTTCTGTACCCACCACCACAATACATTGCAAAATATTGGTCTTTTGGAAACTGGGCCAAATGCTGATTAATTTGATTAAGAGGAACATTTATAGCGCCTATCAGATGCTCAGAGTCGTACTCGCTCTTTTTACGCACATCAAATATTGGAAGTTCTGATTTGGCTTTTTCCTCCAGGGCTTTCGCCGTTATTCGTTGCGAAGTTTCAAAATCTTTCCCCGAATCTTTCCAGGAGCTAAATCCGTTCTTCAGATAGCCAATGACGTGGTCGTAACCTACCCTGGATAATCTGGTAATGGCCTCCTCTTCTTTCCCGGGATAAGTTATAAGGAGAATTTCCTGCTTTACATCCGGGATCATTTCACCTACCCACATGGCAAAACTTCCTTCCAGGCCAATGTTAATACTATTAGGGATAAACCCTTGAGCAAAATCTTCGGCGTCTCGTGTATCTAACACCAGTGCAGCTGTTTCATTAGCGGCGGCCTCAAATGCCTCGGGAGTAAAGCCCGTTTTGGCGCGGTCCATAACCTTATCCAGGCTATCATAACCTTTAATATTCATCAAAACATTCTGTGGAAAGTATCCGGGAGGGGCGGTAAGCCCGGTGAGCAATTCCTTTATAAACTCCTCCTTAGTCATATCCGCTCTTAAAGCATAATTCACTTCTTTTTGATGCCCCAGGGTATCTGTGGTTTCCTTACTCATCATTTTTCCACATGCAGAACCTGCTCCATGGTTAGGATAAACAATTAGATCATCTGATAAGGGCATGATTTTGTTCCGAAGAGAATCAAATAAATGTCCTGCAAGTTTTTCCTCGGTCAGGTCTGACACCACATGTTGTGCAAGGTCTGGCCGGCCTACATCCCCAATAAATAAGGTGTCGCCGGTAATAATTCCATGTTCCTTGCCATTTTCATCTATTAAGAGGTAAGTAGTACTTTCCATGGTGTGGCCTGGTGTATGGATCACTTTTACTTTATAATCGCCAACCTCAAAGATCTGTCCGTCTTTTGCTGTAGTAGCCTCATAGGCGGGCTTTGCCCCGGGTCCAAATACAATTTCAGCTCCCGCTTTCTTCTGCAAATCCAGGTGACCACTAACAAAATCGGCATGAAAATGAGTTTCAAAAACATATTTAATTTTTGCATTATCTTTTTGAGCCCTGTCCATATAAGGCTGAACTTCTCTTAGGGGATCAAAAACTGCTGCTACTCCTTTACTTTCTATATAATACGCGGCATGTGCTAAACATCCGGTATAAATCTGTTCTACTTTCATCTATTTGTTTTTTTAAGGTTAATGAAGCAAATTTAGCTTCGTAATAATTAATATACAGTGACTTAGGTTACATAAGTATTTTTTTTGATTGCAGCGTAATCTTTTCTTCAATCGCGCTTTTTTGGCTCAGGGTCTTACAATGTTCAAAAGCCTCAGTTGTCTTTACGAATAAGTTCTCCTTTCCAATATCTTCTATTAAACCGCTGGTATAAAAGATATCCCTGATGGGTCCTATCGCCCCTGATACCAGAAATTTTATCTCTCTGTTTTTTAGCTCATTTATTATTTGCCGTAGCATATGTACGGCACTGCTGTCAATATAATTAATGGCTTCTGCATTCAGAATGACATATCTCAGGTCTTGCTCTCTACCGCGGATTTGTTTTAAAAGTTCTTTTTTAAAGTATTCTCTGTTACCAAAATAGAGTTGGGCATCAAAACGAAGAATGAGAAATTCTTTGAAGGTTTCTGTGTCTTGTGGAAACCTCGCCACATTTTTAAAGTAGTTAGTATTTCTGATTCGTCCCAGTACAGCTATATGGGGCCTGGAGGTTCTGTATACCAGCAGCAGTAACGAAATGAGTACTCCCAGCAGTATACCTTCCTTAATTCCAATCCCAAGAGTTGTCATAAAAGTAACGAGCAAAACGAAAAATTCATCCCTTCTGTGTTTAAAAAGGGTTACAGGGTATTTAAAGTCGATCAGCCCAAAAACCGCTACCATAATAATTGCTGCCAGCACAGCATTAGGCAAATAATAGAATATTGGGGTAAGGAATAATAATGTAAGCCCTACGACCAAAGCACTTACCATAGGAGCTATACCAGTTTTTGCCCCGGATTGCTCATTTACTGCCGTTCTGGAGAAACCCCCGGTGGTAGGGTATGACTGAAAAAATGAACCTACTATATTTGAAGTCCCAAGGGCAATGAGTTCCTGATTGGCATCTACTTCGTAATCATCATGTTTTTCTTCAACTGCCTTGGCCACTGATATGGCTTCCATAAAAGCAATCAGTGCAAGTGTCAATGCTATAGGAAGTAATTCTGAAACCCTTGACAGGTCTATCCTTGGCGTGGTAAGCGCTGGTAGTCCTTTTGGAACCTCCCCTACAATCTGAACCCCAAGTTGATGCAGTCCGAAAACATACACACTGAATATGCCCAGTGCTACAATAAGTAAAGCCCCGGGAAGCCGATTATGGATTTGCTTTAGTGTTTTAATAAACAGTATCGCTGCTAGTCCTATTACAAGGGTAATAATGTTCGTGTCTGAAATATTATTAAAGGCGTTTTTTAAAAGGATATGTATCTGGTTACTGCGTTCAATATCGATGCCTAATAAGTGTTTTAGCTGGCTCAACCCTATGATAATCGCGGCTGCAGAGGTAAATCCACTGATAGCAGGTTTAGATAAAAAATTAACCAGAAAACCCATTCTCAGCAACCCCAAACCCAGTTGAATTACCCCCATGAACAGGGCCAGAAAAATGGCCATTGCAATATACTCTTCTATACCCGAAAGGGCCAAAGCACCCAGCCCGGAAGCCACCAGTAATGAATCCATGGCAACAGGTCCTACTGCTAGCTGCCTTGAAGTGCCCATTAAGGCATAGATAATTTGTGGAATGAGTGATGCATAAAGCCCAAATACCGGGGGCAAGCCCGCAATCATGGCATAAGCCATACCCTGGGGGATAAGCATGATGCCTACGGTCAGCCCGGCACTAATATCGCCAGGAAGGCTGGCCTTTTTGTAGTCTGGGAGCCATTGAAGTATTGGAAAATAACGTTTGAGCATCAATACAGAATTTGAGCACAAAAATAGCGCCTATAGATGCCACAGACAGTAACTTAAGTTACACAGGCTTATAATTCCAAAATTTTAATATAATTACGGTGCAGTTCAATTTTCCCCATTTGCTCCAGTTTTTTAAGAAGTCTGGAAATTACTACTCTGGAGCTATGCAGATCATAGGCGATCTCCTGATGGGTATTGTGGATGATATCTTCCTTATTAATTCTGGCCTTTTCTTTCAGGTAGCTGACAAGCCTCATATCCATTTTATCAAAAGCAATACTATCTAGCGTTTGCAGTAGTTCATTGAGGCGGTGGTGATAACTATCGAACACAAAATTCCTCCAGGACTTGTATTTGGCCGTCCACTCATCCATTTTTTGAATAGGTACCATGATTAAAGTGGTATCCATTTCTGCAATTGCCCTGATTTCGCTTATGGCATCACCCATACAGCAGGTCAGGGTCATAGAACAGGTGTCTCCTTTTTCCAGGTAATAAAGCAATAGTTCATCACTGTCTTTATCTTCACGCATTACTTTAATGGCCCCTGAAATGAGTAAGGGCATTGCCTTAATATACTGCCCTATATCCATAAGTTTATAGCCCTCGGGGACTTCCTTAAAAGACCCCACTTCGGCAATCTCATTTATCAGAGCATCTTCAAAAATATGACCGTAACTTTCCTTTAATGCTTCAATCATTTTAAAATTATTTTTAGCCCTTTATGACTGGTTTGATGTGTTTATCAAGATGTTGCCAAATAGATTTCAGGGGACCTATTTATAGCAAATACTTAAACCTGTTGATACAATAACAAAGTTAAGATATAAACTACAATTGATACGGCCTAAGGACCCAATAAAATGATAGATCCAGAGGTGTATTAAAATTGTACAAAACTACAATTGCGATAACACTTAAGACCTTTATTTACAGCCAATTTTTTATTCGATAAAGCATATAGTATTTTTACATGGAATTTACCGAAGTATGCTTTACTATTCCAAGCTGCTGCAGGTGAAAGACCTGTTATAACAATCAGGCAAATTAGTATCGCGCATTGATCTCTTAACTTATGAAACACAGCTATCACATACACGGAATGACCTGCAATGGCTGCAGGCAACATGTAGAGGAGGCACTTTCCAGGGTTGAAGGCGTTCTAAAAGTAAATGTTGATTTAGAAGAAGCCGTGGCATCCATTGAAATGGAGAGCCATATTGCCCTTGAAAAATTTCAAAATGTTTTGGAAAATGACGGTGGGCGGTATAGTATCCATATGCCCGGGGAACATAATTTAGAAAAGGAGAAGAAGGCCCAAAAACCTAGGGGTAAAGGTACCGGTACATTTTACTGCCCCATGCACTGTGAAGGGGACAAAACATATGACCAGGCCGGAGATTGCCCTGTATGCGGGATGGATTTAGTGGAAGAACAATCCCTAGCGGCTGGCACGTCCAGAAAATGGACATGCCCCATGCATCCCGAGATCATAAAAGATGATCCGGGAGACTGTCCTGTCTGTGGTATGGATCTTGTGCCTGTGCAACCCGGACCTTCTGCGGAAGAACAGACATATAAAAATTTGCTAAGGAAATTTTGGATAGCCACTGTCTTTACCTTGCCCATATTCTTAATTGCCATGTCTGAAATGCTCGAGGGCAATCCCCTGTACAATATTATGGACCAGAAATACTGGAACTGGATACAGTTTGGACTTTCATTATCCGTAGTCTTTTATGCGAGTTGGATGTTTTTTGAGCGCGCTTACAGGTCTATAAAAACCTGGAACCTCAATATGTTTACTCTCATTGGAATTGGTGCGGGAGTTGCCTGGTGCTTTAGTGTCTTTGGGATGTTTTTTCCAGATTTCTTCCCGGCGCAGTTTAAGACCCCTTCTGGTAGTGTACATGTCTATTTTGAAGCGGCAGCAGTTATCCTGACACTGGTGCTTTTAGGACAGCTGTTAGAAGCAAGAGCCCATAGTAAAACAAATTCTGCTGTAAAAGAACTTTTAAAACTGGCTCCAAACACTGCGATAAGGATTAGGGACGGAGCCGAAGAAGTAATCGGGATTGATGAGATTGTACCAGGTAATATCTTAAGAGTAAAACCTGGAGATAAAATTGCTGTAGACGGAATTTTAACCGAAGGAGAGGCCTCGGTAGATGAATCTATGATTAGTGGGGAACCCATTCCAGTTTATAAAAACGTAGGAGATAAGGTAATCAGCGGAACTATAAATGGCAACCTTTCCTTTTTGATGAAGGCAGAAAAAGTAGGTGCGGACACCCTACTTTCGCAAATAATACAAATGGTCAATGATGCCAGTAGGAGTAAGGCTCCTATTCAGCATCTGGCCGATAAAGTTTCCGGATATTTTGTGCCAATTGTGGTCCTGATTGCCATCATCACTTTTGTGATTTGGGCGCTGTTTGGGCCAGAACCGGCCTATGTTTATGCCCTTGTTAATGCCATTGCTGTTTTAATTATTGCCTGCCCATGTGCGCTTGGCCTGGCCACCCCGATGTCTGTTATGGTGGGCGTTGGGAAGGGTGCACAGAATGGGGTATTGATTAAAAACGCTGCTGCTCTAGAGAGAATGGCTAAGGTAGATACCCTTATCATAGATAAGACCGGAACCATTACCGAAGGCCAGCCGACGGTAGAAACCATTGAAACAAATACGGCTATTTTAACGGAAGAAAAAGCACTGGAATATATAGTATCGTTGAATCAGATGAGTGAGCATCCCCTGGCGGCGGCTACTGTGAACTATGGAAGAGCAAAAGGAGTAAAATATTTGAAAGCTGAAAAGTTCAGGGCAGTAGCAGGAATGGGTGTTGAAGGTGAAATAAATAGTAAGATCATCTCTCTTGGAAATGACAAAATGATGGCATACTCCGGTGCAATTTTGTCCTCAGCTATAGAGGATAAGGCTGAAGAATATCAACAGCAGGGTAAAACTGTTGCTTTTCTGGCGGTAGATAAAGAAGTAGTGGGGTTTGTGGTCATTGCAGATAAAATAAAAAAGACGAGCAAAATGGCCATTAAAATGCTAACTGATAAGGGAATCAATGTGATTATGCTTACCGGAGATAACCCAAATACAGCATACGCAGTGGCCAGGGAACTGCAGCTATCAGATTTTCAAGCAGCCATGCTCCCGGCAGATAAGTTAAAGGAAGTAGAACGGCTTCAGGATAAAGGCCATATAGTTGCTATGGCTGGTGATGGTATTAATGATGCTCCGGCCCTGGCCAGGGCCGATGTTGGCATTGCCATGGGTACCGGAACAGATGTTGCTATAGAAAGTGCCGGGATTACCCTGGTAAAGGGAGATTTAAAGGGTATCGTCAAGGCCAGGAACCTTAGCAATAAAGTAATGAAAAACATTAAGCAGAACCTGTTCTTTGCTTTAGTGTATAATACGCTTGGCGTACCTATCGCTGCAGGGGTTTTATTCCCTTTCTTCGGGATTTTACTATCACCCATGATTGCCGCAGCGGCTATGAGCTTTAGTTCTGTTTCGGTCATAGCAAATGCGCTGAGGTTGAGGACAGCATCTATTGGCTGACGTGCACCAAATATTTAAAAAAGTTGAATAAGTCAGTTTTCAAAATATCAAAAATGGATTGCCCATCTGAAGAGGCTATGATTCGGATAAAACTCCAATCTATCAGGCAAATCATAAAACTTAATTTTGATATTCCGAATAGAAAACTAACGGTTTACCATAATGGAAATATAGAGGAAATACACAATGAAATTTCCGAGCTTAAATTTGATGAGCAGTTAATTGCATCTGAAAGAACAACAGAAACTATATCGGATGATTCTATAAGTCAGAGAAAAGTACTTTGGACAGTATTAGTCATTAATGCCATTTTCTTTATTCTGGAAATGACAACAGGTTTGTTGTCAAACTCAATGGGTCTTGTTGCGGACAGTTTGGATATGCTTGCGGATTCTTTTGTATATAGCCTAAGTCTTTTGGCCGTGGGGGGTTCAATATTAAGAAAAAAGAGTATAGCTAAAATAGCAGGGTATTTTCAAATAGTATTGGCAGTAATTGGATTTTTTGAAGTTCTGAGACGTTTTCTTTTCCCCGTAGAAGTTCCAGATTTTAGAACAATGATCATAGTTTCAATTTTGGCGTTGATGGCCAATGTGGTTTGTCTGACTATATTACAAAAATCAAAAAGCAAGGAAGCACATATGCGTGCCAGTATGATTTTCACGTCCAATGACATTATTATAAATACAGGAGTTATTATGGCAGGAATCTTAGTGCTGTTGACCAAATCTCAAATTCCGGATTTGATTGTAGGCGGAATTGTTTTTGTTATTGTGATTCAGGGGGCAAAGAATATATTAAAATTAGGCTAATAAAATGGTAAAAAGACATGCAGCAGTAAAAATTCGCAAGATTCATAGGTATCTGGGCGTATTTCTGGGGATTCAATTTTTAATGTGGACCATTAGCGGACTTTATTTCAGCTGGACAGACATCGATGAAATTCACGGGGATCATTTTAAACAATTACCTCCGGTATCTACTTCCTTTACAGGATTACTGGGAATATCAGAAATTAAGGATATTGAGAAGGTTTCTTCCATGGAACTTTTGGAAATTGCCGAAGCACCTTATTACTGGATCAATTCCTCTGTCTTGTATAATGCTATAACAGGAGAATTAAAGGAGCAGTTGACCAGCAACGAGGCATTAAAAGTGGCCGCAAGATATATGCAACCGAGTCTAAAAGTAGCGACCGTTAAACTTATCGAAGAAGTTGGGCCACATCACGAATATCGTGGCAGGCCGCTGCCTGCTTATGAAATTTCGTATCAGAGCAAAGAAAACCTTAAGGCGTATGTTGCAGTCCAAAATGGTGCATTCCAGACCGTGCGGCATCGCAATTGGCGCTGGTTCGACTTCCTTTGGATGACACATACTATGGATTACAAAGGGCGGGATAATTTTAATACCTCATTGTTGAGGATCTTTTCTTTACTGGGGCTGCTTACGGTATTGAGTGGCTTTACTTTATGGTTTACCAGTTCTCCAAGAATTAATAGACTAATGAAAAGGAAATACAAATAACAAGCAAGAATAAACTTTATTTCATTTCAAAGAGATGGTATCAATCTCTAGTTTAAAAGATTCGGCTCTTTTATTCCCTATTAAGAATGCAATTTCTTCTATGCCGTCGGCCGAGTAATTGGGGCTGTCCAGTTTACGCCCTCTGAAAGTAGGATACATATCTTTTAAGGGAAGCTCAATGGTTTCCCAGTCATTTGATGTTTGGAAATAACTGATATAGGAATAATAATCGGTCGATTTTTTTTTAACCCTGAACTGATAGGTTTTCCCGTCTCCCTTTATCCGGAGTACTACTTTGGTATAAGGAGTTGTTGTAATTTTCTTAAATCGATATCGCAAAGAGGAGAAGCCTCCATTATTTTCCAGGGATACCTTCCCATGAAAAACGCCCTGTCCTTTTTCATTGATATAAAAGCTTCCGGCAGATCTGCCTCCCATGACCACATCATCAACAACGGTCCAGTTTGCCTGATTGTTGGCCTTGTTAAAGTCGACTATGATATGTGATTGCATGACTACTGTGCTAATGATTATCAAAAATAGTCCCTGCATAGATAGCACTTAGCCCAAATTTTCCATTTGTGCCAGCACCTGTTCTGCTTCATAAATCTTCTGGTCGCTCATTTTCCTGTTGGTGGTAGAAAGTGTAAAGGCTTCTTCCAAAAGCCGTTTATATTGCTTTTGCAGTTTATCTTTTTCAGTTTTCTTTTTAAATAGTCCGAACATCTTTTAATTTTTTGGAGGGGGGGGTACCCAATAATTATTGATAGGCTGTAAATATAAATATTGTTTAACAATTATACATTAACATTAAACAAATTTTAAGATTTTAAAAAAGATCCCCTTAAAGAGTACATATATTTTTTAGACTTAATAACTGCAATCGGTGTTTGTTAGCAAAACACAAACAATAAGGAACAAATTTATCTTGGCGATTTATAACATGATTTTTTCGGGACTATTTCAGTTCAAAATGTTGAAAAATTTTGTCATAACCAGCATGCAGCATTTTACCTTCCATGGCAAATTGCTCGGGAACTACAGTTAAGCCCAGACCTTCGGTGAACCTATTCATAAAGCTCCAGGTACAGCAAATTATCATGGCATCATACAAAGCCCTTTCAGACCAGCCCGCATCAAATACAGCATCGGCATCAGCCTGAACCATTTTGGTTGGGTTTAGTGTTAATTTGTGCAGGTATTTAAATATCGGTTTTAAGTTTTCGTCAACTTCTGCCGTGTCTATGTCATTAAGCAGACTGGAAACCAGTGATTCGTCTATTCCGAATTCCACTGCCGTAGCGGTATGTGCACCTGCACAATACTTGCAAGCATTAGTGGCGGAAACATAAGCTGCCATTAGTTCTCTTTGAGCAATGGAAAAAGGAGAATCATCGGTCCTCATAAGTATCTGATGAAGGACGATTAATGGTCTTTCAATTCCTGTGTTGAATTTTGCGAAGGCGTGGGGTACTTTGTCCTCGGCGCTAAGTGATGGGAAAAAAGGCATATGATTTTAGTTTAAGTTAGAATTAATTTTTAGGTCTATACTGGATTAAAACATCAATGTCACTCTTTAAACGTTCTATTTCTTCATCTTTGGTGCCGTCATAAATTCCTCTTATCTGTTTCTTTTTGTCTACCAGGATGAAATTTGGGGTGTGAATAAAATCCTGCAAACCCCCATCTCCCTGTTCCACAACCGCGAAATAGCTTTTGCGTGCCAATTCATAAATATGTTTCTTATCACCTGTGGTGACATTCCATTTTTCATCAATTACACCTTTGCTATCTGCATATTGGCGCAGTACAGGAACACTATCCAGCTCCGGAGTTACGGAAAGCGAGAGGAACATGATATCGTCCTCTTGCATAAAAAGGTGCTGCAATTTTTCCATATTATTGGTCATAATAGGGCAGATACTAGGGCATCGTGTAAAGAAGAAGTCTGCCACATAAATTTTATCCTTATAATCTTCCTGAGTAATTGTATTTCCGTTTTGATTTATTAGTTCGAAATCTGCAACTGTATGGTTTTCAGTAGAGTTATGAAGGTTTATGTCAACCAGTTCCTGATTAAAATCTGAGGGTTGGTAAACGGGTAATTGGGTCTTGGAAGTTCTATGGCAAGAGGCGATCACGAAGGTGAACATAATTAGAATTAAAAATTCAATAACTTTAAGCTTCATTTGTATCCTATTAGCTAATGCTTTTTGAAATAAACATTTTTGCTTCAGTAACTTCTGGCCTATCACTGTTGGAGTTCGCAGTCATTTCCAGTAATTTTTCAAAATACACTTTTGCTTTTTCCAGATCACCAGATTGTATGGATGCATTGGCCGCGCCATAAAGGCCATTAAATCTGTTGGGAGTTCTCTTTAAACTCTTTTCGTAGGCATCCAGCGCCTCCTTTGGTTTGTCAATAGCCAATAACAAATCTCCAAGGAGTTCGTTGGCTGGTACTACTTCCCCGGGAGTTACAGGATGTTTTTCGGTGGTATCCTCTAAAGCTGCAGATGCTAACATTAGGTTTCTCGCTTTTTCACGGTTACCCATGGCGAGGGCTATCCAGGCTTCCGAAGCCTTCAGTTGAACCATCACTTGCTTGGCTTTGTATTCGTCTTCTAGTTGTACAAGTTCTTGTTGCAGTGTTTTAAGGATAGCCAGTTCATTTTGAGCCGTATCCAGATCTCCTTTATTCGCCGAACCAAGGGCCCTGGTAAAATGTAAAATAGATTTTTCCCAGGGAAATTTCTTCCAGTCGAATTCCGTTATCGGAGTTTCAAGTGTTGCGGCCATGTCCCAATCCTTATTTTCCAAAGCCATTCTTGCCGGGATGGCCGCAAATGGGTACGAGACAGTTGCATTGTTCCCCCATACTTTTTTTATGCCTTTTACATAATTGTATTGCTCTTTGGCCATTTCGGTATTTCCCTGTTGTAAATAAGCGTATAGCAGATAATCCAGGGCATGTATTTCGCTGGTCCAATGGCCTTCATTACCACTAGACTCGGCATAGCATTGGGCAGCGGAGGCCGACCGAATGTTAGATTGTATAGACTCTTCCCATAATCCCAATCTCGTAAATATATGGGAGGGCATGTGCTGTGCGTGTGCAGAGTTGGGGGCAATGTCTGCATATCTCCTTGCAGTAGTTAGTGCCATTGGGGCCAATTCCGGATTATCATAATTATGTATTATATAATGGGCAATTCCCGGATGGTTGGGTTTGTCCGGAAAAATGGCTTCTAATATTTTACCGGCTTTTCTTTCATTAGTATGCATTTTATCTCCAGGGTCGGCGGTTGATTTCAGGGCGAGGGCATAAAAAATAGCAGCCTCGGTATCATCGGGATACTTTTGATAAATCTCCTCCATTTTTTGCTCCATCAAAAAAGCCCTGGTTTTATGATCTATGGTTTTCCAATCTTTATAATAGGCCCCTATAGCATTTAGGTAATCTTGTTCTTTAGCGGTTTTAGAGAGTGGTTCTGCCATTTCAAGAACAAAGGCGCCTTTCTCCAAATCTTTTGATTCTGGAGCACTCCATAGCGCATGATAGATACTCATGGCCACTCCCCAGTAGGCCATGGCACAATCCGGATCGGCATCGATAACCTTTACAAAAGCTTTTTCGGCTTCGTCATATTCAAAGGAATGTAAGAGGGATACGGCAAGATTAAAGGCATCGCGCACATCATAATCACAATTGAGGGAGAAATCTACCTCCCCAAATTGTCCGCTGCCACAAAGCAGCAGTTCTCCTCTCTGGAGTTCTATAAAGGCCAATGCGGGGTTAGGTTTTGGAACTTTTTCCTTACATGCCATAGTAATCAAAAAGAAGGGAAATAAAAGAATCACCAGTAAATGGCGGATTGGTCTCATGTGGTTGCATTTAAGAATTAAGTCGGGGGATATAATTACTGGAGCACTATTGTATCTAATTAAGTGCTCCTCTTTAAAGGTAAGCTAATTGTTTGATATTGTAATAAATAGACTGGATATTGCGCAAGTATATAGATAGACCTCCTTGTTAAACAGACGGCTCCGGGAGGATTTTTTCCGTAAATGGTCAACCTTTTTATATTGTTTCTAATGATTTTTCTATCATTTCAACTAATTCTTCGGTATGATACAAAGCCTTGGTTTTTAATTCCAAAGCGAGTCTTCTAAAATGTATTCTATGCATCAGCATGTTCTTATAGGTGGTGTCCTCCATCAAATCCTCGTAATTTATCGGTGTGTGTTTGCGGTATTCTGTCTCTCGAAAATGCTTGTGTACCATAGGAAGTACGGAGGAGGGCCAAAACTGATTTTCTAATCGCACAGTCTCGGCAATTAATTGGGCATATTCCATGTCGAATAAGTTAATAATACCTCGCTGTAGTGCATCTGTATGTATAATATCAAATCCTATTGATCTAATGGATTCATAGCTCGATTTCGAAATTATGATATCGGGTGAGTAAAGTGCTTGTGCAAAAACTATATCCAAAGAAGGGGAATAGGGTTTTCTTTCATCCAGGTGCTTAACAATATAATTTGCCTGTTTAATACTTCGTTGCTCCAAGGAAATACTGGCATTTAAACGATCAATGTTGATTAGAAGATCTTCATGCAATGCATGAAGCAAATTTTGTTCAGTGATGTTTTCTTTTCGCTCTTCATTCCAATTGTTCACCTGAAGAGCCAACAAAATACCGATCATGACCAATGTAATCTCGCCAACAGCATAAAGCAGGTACTTACTGAATTTGTTTTCAGAGAGCAGTCTTTGACGAATGCGCCGAAAGAATTTTATCATTTCCCCTTTTTTAAATCTTTATTAATCATCTTAAGCAATTCCCTCCCCATTTTTTGCACTTCCCGGGCGTCCCAATAATGCTTATTTACCTCTTTTATTAAATCTTTGATCATAATCACAACTTTCTCATCTTCCCTGATAACATCGAATATTTGTTTTGGTTCCGGGGGGTAACTGCAGGAAATGTTATGTTTATCCCGTAAATAGTTCTTTAAGTCTTCTGCGAATTTATATTTATAATTGATTGATTGCTCTCCAAATTTCCAATCCAGATGATAGTAATATTCATTGATTTTCACTTTAAGGGAATCGTTATTCATATCGGATAATATTGCCAGGTTATTAATTTCATTGATGGCAGAATAGTTGAAGAACATACCTAAAAAAGTGTTATTAATCTGATCCATGCTTGTATCTATGTATTCCTTATCCAATTCATCGGGATGTGGCTTAGTCCAAACTTTTACTATAAAAGTATCTGGCCTTGGTATATCTGGCAGAGTATCGGTGGGAATTCCTGACTTCCTTAATAAATACTGCCAGGAATGGAATCGAAATTCATTGAACTCCATTGATATATTTTGTTCACGGATATCATGTTCAATGGCTTTTGCAAGACTTTTTAAATGATCCTGTACCGTATTTTTTTGAATTCTGTCTACATTCCAATTATTGATAGATAATGCAATTAAAATTCCAATGACTACAAGAAAAATTTCCCCAATGGCATATAACAGGTACTTACTGAATTTGTTTTCAGAGAGCAGTTTTTGACGAATGCGACGGAAAAATTTTATCATAATTTTTTATTCTTATCTTCCCGAGTTGTCTTCCCGGGGATCCCCTCCAAGTAGGGGAGGGCTTTTTGACGGTTTCTACCAAAGAATTTTAGCATGGGTTCTTAAGAATTATTATCCAAATAAGCTTTGATATCTTCTAATATTCTCTGACTACGATCTCTATACTGCTCTATGGTAAGCATATAATTTTCATAAAAGATACTATATCGAAAAGCGCATAAGTTTTTGAATTCTTTACTGGTAAGCATATAATTTATAAACTGCTCATCTCTTTTATTCTGCATGATATTAGAATACCAATCATTAGACTTCCAGAGATCATTTGTTTTAATAAGGTCATCAATAATTATGGTCTCTACTTTTTCAGCAAAGAAAATGGAACTCGCATAAAAATTAATAATTTTAAATGCCAATGAATCATTTTTACTTTCAGCATTATTTTCGAAATTACGTAGCAAATTATAGCCCCTTTTTTCTATACTTAATACTCTTACGTCTGTCAGAATTGAAAAGACAAACTCATTTTCTTCTATGTCTTTTAGTTGTAATGAGTCATTCAATATTTTTTCAAAGAGTTTTTTTCTTTCCTTCATGAAGTTTAGCACCATAGCAACTTCAGAAGCATCTTTCTTGATATCTTCAGCAACAATGCCATAAATATTGTTTAAAACCTCTTTTTTTTGTCGTGATTCGTTCCAGTTATTGATGCTGAGAGCAATCAATATTCCAATTACAACCAGTGCAATCTCACCAAAGGCATATAGCAGGTATTTGCTGAATTTGTTTTCAGTGAGGAGGTTTTGACGAATGTGACGGAAAAATTTTAGCATGGGTATAATGGTTTGTCTTTGTCTCTTGTAGCTTGCCTGCCCCCTATAGGAGCTAACTCAAACACATTTCGGTTTCTGCTGAATCCCACATTATGTTTGGAACATCTGTTCCCGAGTGCTTGCTATGATTTTCCTTATAGCGTTCTTTTTGCTTCAGGCAAAAAAATGAATTAAACTATATAGTATTGCTATAAGCATAAATGCACCAATAGCTAAAAACAAATAAGCTCCCTTTGTGATATCTGCAATTGTCTTTTTAACTTCAGCCCGATCATTGACATTGGGAAATTCGGTCGTTGGGGCTTCAACACCCAAGAATTTACATAATGGCTCCCATCCCTGATCTACTGTAAAAATCAGAAGTTTGTCAGCAGAAACAGCCGATTTCACTTCTTCTATATGTTCGGCGTAACGGGCAATGGCCGCTGCCTTATCATTCATTGTCCCTTTATGGGAGCGTTGCCAAATTAATTGGGAAGACATATTACGCATCTTCTTAGCAAAAGGTGTTATTAATGCAAAAAATTTGAATTGCCAACGGTTTTCTGTAAAATAGATGGTATCTATGGTACTCTTATACCACGCCTCAGGTCTCCGGGGATGAAGAGTTAGCACCACTTTGGCATCTGGATATGCCTCGAGCAATTCTCGCCAATCGCAACAACCTGGATTATCTACCGTAGCCGTGTAATTTGCAAATACTTCACTCCAATTGTGCTGCTGTCCTGCTGGGGCATTAGCCACCCGATTCCAAAAGTCAAGATGAGTTTTGTTCTCTTTGTTTAAGAGCACTTCAGCCAGATGATATGATGGAAATCCAAGTGCATTCAATGCTGTATAGGTAGACATTGTTCCGGTTCTACCAAAACCAGCACCGATAATTTTTAAGCTCATGACCTGTTTTTAGCTATCAATGTGCTTCAGTCCTGGAACCAAGAACATACTGATCATTGTTTTCCAAATATAAAGGATAAAAAGGGAAATTTTGGGAGATGAGATTTGTAGTTGATTCTGAGGTATACGACGTTTGCAAGTGGTATAAAATATTACAAGATTTGGAATGACTCTCTTTATTTGTGTATTCTTACTAAAAAAAAGCCCTTTGAAGGGCTTTTTTCTATTTAGGGTATTAAAATTCTCTTTTAGATTTAGTCTCCCTCGCTCATTGAGAAACTTCCATCCCCATTGAAGGACTCAAGCGTTATGGTGACAGACCATACCCCGGAGGTTCCTCGGTCGGTTACACCTGAAAATGAATCCGGTTCGGTGGCGCCGTTAAGCGACCTGTTCAATACGGAATTGCCATCAGCATCCAATACTAAAATGTTGAAAGTCCCTTCGGCAGTTGCTGTAATGTCGGCATTATAATCGGCCCGGCTTAAATTGTTCAACCAAATAAAGGTGCGTGAAGCACTACCTCCGTTTCCTGTGAAATCCCCGTCCACATCACCATTAAAATCGTCTCCATTGTCAAAGAGTACAGATCCATTGACCCTAACCTGGGCCATGGTGTCATTATCATCATTACTACACGATGCAAAGATTATAGCCACGCTAAAAATTATAATTGCAAAGAAATTGTTTGTAGGTTTCATAATAAATAAGATTTAAGAATATATATTACAACCTTAACGGATATTGCACTATTTTATTCTAATTACACGTCCCAAAACCCCGCAATTTTCATTGCGGGTTTTCTTTTGCGGAGGAAGAGGGAGTACCTTCGGTGTTCCCTCATACCACATGCTGCAAATGCAACTTTAAATCCTTGCAGGATTAACGTCTTAAAAACAAAAATCCCAAACAAGCGAGCTTGATGGGATTTTATTATTTCAAGCCGCGTTAAAAGTTGCGCTTGATTGTGGAGGAAGAGGGATTACTCGCTACGCTTGTGATCCCTGGGCCTCGCACTCCTTACAATAAAGCTCGAAGCTACTACCGTAGCTTTGGGCCTTTTTCTTTCTGCACCTAACAAAATCAAGCTTTTGATGTTCGCAAAAAGAAAAAGCCCGATTTCTTTCAGAAATCGAGCTTTGCTCTAAGCGGAGGAAGAGGGATTCGAACCCCCGGAGGTGTGACCCTCGCTGGTTTTCAAGACCAGTGCATTCGACCACTCTGCCATTCCTCCTTAATGAAACTAACTTCTTTTGTTAGTTAAAGAATTAAAAAAGTTCAAGTTGAATTAATCCCGCCTAGGGCGGGATATCTAAATTTCTCCTCAAACCGGATGCAAATATATAACCCTTTTTTTATTCCCACCAAGGATTGACTATTAATTGCATCTAAAAGTCGATATTTTGATCAGGACCCGTATTTTTGTTTAATGGAAGAATGGTACCATTATTTACTCTTAGTTGTTGTAGGGTTTGCAGTGGGTTTTATTAATACCGTAGCTGGTGGTGGGTCCTTAATTTCACTGCCCGTCCTTATTTTCCTTGGGCTACCCCCCAGTGTGGCCAACGGTACCAACAGGGTAGCGGTGGTCATCCAGAATATTATGGGAACGGCCGGTTTCAGGAGTAAAGGGGTTTCAACCTTTCCGTTTAATCTCTACTTAGGAATTTCTGCCCTTTTTGGGGCCATCCTGGGAGCATATATTGCAGTAGACATAAAGGGGGAGACCTTTAACAGGATATTGGCCATCATAATGATTGTAGTGGTACTGATCATTATTTTTAAGCCTAAAATCAGGATGGAAGAACTACAGGAGAAAATCACAGGGAAACGCCTGTGGATAGGGATCATTGCCTTCTTTTTCTTTGGAATCTACGGTGGTTTTATCAACGCTGGCCTGGGCTTTATTATTATCCTATTTTTGCACTACGTCAACCAAATGACCCTGGTAAGGTCTAATGCTACCAAGGTAGCCGTGGTCCTGATCTATAGCCTTGCGGCCCTGACTGTTTTTGTATTAAACGATAAGGTAATTTGGGAAGTGGGTTTAATTCTGGCCATAGGCAACGGTATTGGTGCCTGGCTGGCCAGCAGGATTTCGGTGAATAAGGGCGATGGTTTTATAAAAACCTTTTTGGTGGTAATGGTGGTGATCATGTCTGTTAAGCTCTGGTTCTTTAATTAGGGGTCATTGGGCCATCTAACAAATATGTATCTGTATATAAATACTATTGCCGCGGCAATAGTAAATCTAAAATGTGATAGCTATAAATGGAAAATATAATCGAATATCTGGAATGGCGCTATGCGGTCAAAAAATTTGATGAAAACAGCATCCTATCTAACGAGAAAATCCAGAAACTAAAAAATGCCTTTAACCTTACTGCTACCTCTTATGGTTTACAGCCTATCAAGATGGTTGTGGTTAGCAACAAGAATTTGCAAAAACAATTAGTAGCGCATTCGTGGGACCAACAACAGGTAGCGCAGGCATCCCATCTTTTAATATTTTGTATAGAAGACAGCATAGATGCTAAATACATCAGCAGTTATTTTGAGCGGGTTAAGCAAATTAGGGGAACCAGTGATGAGATACTTAACCCTTTTAAAGAAGCTATGCTCAATAATTTTGAAAATATGGATTCCGGACAAATATATCAGTGGGCCAAGAACCAAGCCTATCTGGCTATGGGGAATTTACTCACCATCTGCGCTGTGGAGAAAATAGATTCCTGCCCGATGGAAGGTTTTATCCCTGCTGCATACGATGAATTACTTGGATTAAAGGAAAAGGGTTTAAATTCCGTTTTAGTGATGCCTGTGGGTTACAGGGCAGAGGATGATATGTTTTCCGGGCTTAAAAAAGTAAGGAGAAATATACAAGACAGCGTCATCGAAATAGACTAACTCTTTTACAATTAGCAATTATCAATTAGCAATTATCAATTAGCAATTATCAATTAGCAATAAACAATTAGTAGTATGCCGGGATTTGAATTATTTGGTGAAAAAGAAAAGGCAGAGGTACAACAGGTGCTAGACACAGGAGTACTAATGCGTTATGGTTTTGATGGTATGCGCAACGGGCAATGGAAAGCTCTCGATTTGGAAAAGAAATTAGAGGAAAGGATGCAGGTAGAGCACGCCCAACTACTTAGCAGCGGCACGGCCGCACTCACCGTGGGGCTTGCAAGTGCAGGGATAGGAGCAGGGGATGAGGTAATATTACCCACATTTACTTTCGTTGCAAGTTTTGAAGCCGTCCTGGCCCTTGGGGCCATTCCTGTTTTGGCAGATGTTGATGACACCCTTACCCTGGATCCGGATGCAGTGGAAAATGCAATAACAACAAGGACAAAAGCGGTGATGCCAGTACATATGTGCGGTTCCATGGCAGATCTTGAATCACTGAAACAGCTGTGTAGCAAACACAGTCTATTGCTGATAGAAGATGCCTGCCAGGCTATCGGCGGGAGTTATGATGGGAAACCTCTGGGCAGTTATGGAGACATGGGGTGTTTCTCGTTCGATTATGTAAAAACCATTACCTGTGGTGAAGGGGGCGCACTTATCACCAACAATACAGAATTTTATCAGAATGCTGACCATTATTCGGATCATGGTCATGACCATATCGGCAATGACAGAGGAGCAGAAGGCCACCCGTTTCTTGGATATAATTACAGGATTTCCGAATTGAATGCGGCGGTTGGTCTGGCGCAAATATCCAGATTAGACGATTTTCTGGAGATTCAAAAAAGGCATTATACAATTATAAGAGAAGCCCTGAGCAGCATCCCGGAAATAACCTTCAGAAGCGTGCCGGAGAAAGGGGTAGAAAATTACTCTTTTTTAAGTTTTTATCTGCCTTCTGCCCAAAAGGCCAAAGCGGCCCAATTGGCTTTAGGTTCAGCGGGTATCGATGGTTGTTTCTATTGGTTCGATAATAATTGGCACTACCATACCAAATGGGATCACCTTAAAAAATTAACCAGCCTGGGGCCTTTAAGCAAGGAAGTGGTTGAAGGTTTGCCAGATTACAGCGCATCCAATTTCTCCAAATCGGATCATTGGGTCGGTAGAAATATCTCCTGTCTGATTAAATTAGGATGGTCAGCAGAGGAAATTCAAAAAAGAGCTGCCGATATGGCAAAGGTTTTAAAAGAAATCCTCTAATAAGATAGATAGTCAACAATTTCTAATCCATAACCAATAATTCCAACGCGTTTGGTCTGTTGGGTGTTGGTCATCAGCCTCATTTTGCTAATATTGAGATCGTGTAGAATTTGTGCCCCGATACCAAAGTCCTTGGCATCCATAGCAATTTTAGGAGCCTTCATAATTCCTTTAGCCTGGTTCTCCCTTAAACCGGTAATTCGTTTCAACAGATTAAAAGATTCACTTTGCTGGTTGATAAAAACAATTGCGCCTTTACCTTCTTTGTTCAGTAATCGGAACATATCGTCTAACTTCTTGTCGGCATTGTGGGTAAGTGTTCCCAGAATATCATTATTCACCAAAGTAGAATTAATCCTGGTAAGTACTGGGTCATCTAACTTCCAATTCCCTTTGGTTAGTGCCAGATGTACCTGGTCATTAGTGGTTTGCTGATAGGCATGGAGGGTAAATTCACCAAATCTCGTCTCGACCTCAAAAGATTCCTTTTTCACAATCAGGCTATCGTGCCGCATACGATAGGCAACAAGGTCTTCAATAGAAACCAATTTAAGATCGAACTTCTTTGCCACCTCCACCAGATGTGGTAAACGCGCCATGGTGCCGTCTTCGTTAAGGATTTCTACAAGGATTCCGGCAGGTTCAAAACCCGCTAATCTTGCAAAATCCACAGCAGCCTCGGTATGTCCGGTTCTGCGCAATACACCTCCGTTTCTTGCACGTAAGGGAAAAATATGTCCCGGCCTCCCTAAATTAAATGGTTTGGTCTGTGGATCTACCAGTGCTTTGATGGTTTTTGCACGGTCATGAACAGATATCCCGGTAGTACAACCCTGGCCTATAAGATCTACAGAAACTGTAAATTGTGTATGATGCAAGACAGTGTTGTTTTCTACCATCATGCTTAACTCTAATTGTTCGCAGCGTTCCTCGGTAAGTGGGGCACAAATTAATCCCCGGCCGTGTCTGGACATGAAATTGATCATTTCCGGACTCACCATTTCAGCGGCGGCTATAAAATCTCCTTCATTCTCCCGGTTCTCATCATCCACTACAATGATAACCTTGCCATTTTTGATATCTGCTATGGCTTCTTCAACAGTATTCAATTGAATTTTCTCTTCCATCTTTGCAATCATATTGCACTTTCTTTAGTTTTCTTTTTAAAGAGGTCTTTGAAAAAATCTATTATATGCCCGAAACTGGTTAACCCTCTGTCTGCAGTTGCCCTCCTCGTTAAAAAGATCCCCAAAGGTAACATTATTAAGGTAGATAGCCATGCTCCTGCGATAGGATGAATATTTCCTTCCTTGGCGTAGTTACCAGCAAACACTCCCAGAAAATAGTAAGCTAAAAATAGCACTATGGCTATGACCATTGGAAGTCCAAGCCCCCCTTTTCTTATAATTGCTCCCAGGGGTGCCCCGACAAAAAACAGGATGATACAGGAAAAGGCCAGGGCAAATTTCTTGTGCAAAGACAAGATATGCATATTGGTAATCTTATAGCGCCGATCTAATTCATCTTTTTTGCCATTGACCGAATTTAGTATGGAGGAAACGGAATTATTGGCCGAATTTAAAATTTGCACCCGCTGCCATTGCTGATATAAATCCAGAACACCTGCTATATCTGTAGGGGGTTCCTTTTCCGGAATCGCTTCTATTTGTACCTTTTGAGTAGCTTTAGCAGTATCAGCTTGTGCAACAGCGGTATTCTTTGTCATGGGAGTTATCAGCGAATCTAACTTTATTGATTTGCTTTTCTTTTCCGCCATGGTATCCTTGGCCATAAGGGGTACAAAGACTCCCATTCTGTTAGCGATGTTTTTAGAGAAGGCACGGACTACGTTTACATTTCCCCTTTTAAGAGAGTCGATATCTTTTGTGAGGCGGGCTATGTTTTTCATTTTATCCGTTCTCACATTCCGCTCTTCTTCAAGATCCTGGTCGTTCTCCGGCACCAGAATGTTCCTGGTATAACTCTCAAAATTGGCCCTTGCAAATGGGAAATTCCGCTTGCCCTCTTTCCCCTTAGGTATAATATCTTCATAATAATGACCGTCGGTAAGCACAAGCGAAATAATTTCGGAGCCCTCGCTACTAATAAGTTCGCCCTTTTTAGCTTTGATCACCTTGTTGTTTTTTTGAAGGTGCGATTTTTCATGAATAATGACCTTATCCAGAAAGCGGTCATTTTCTCCGTGTTTATTATCCACTTTGATATTCATGCCTTCAAAATCACTAAAAACGCCTTCTTCAATTACCGCTGCAGGTTTTACAGTGGCGATGTTTTTTCGGAGGTTGTAGATTTTTTGTTCCGAAGCAGGGATAACATTATTGGCAAAATAAAAAGTAACTCCGCCAAGAATGGTCACAAAAAATATAAGGCTAAGCATAGACCTTTGAAGTGAAATGCCCGAAGCCTTCATTGCGGCAAATTCATAATTCTCAGCAAAAGCCCCAAAAGTAAGGATAGAGGAGAGTAATACGGTCAGCGGTAAAACTTTTTCTGTAAGATTGGGCATCAGGTAAAAGAGGAACTTGCCAATAATTACAATGTCAAGACCTTTCCCTGCAAAATCGTCAATGAAAAGCCATATCGTCTGAAATATGAAAATAAACATCAATATTACAAACGAACTGAAAAAATTGAGTAGAAACCGTCTTAATATATAAGTATCTAATATACGCAAATGGCTAATTTCTTATGATGTAGTAACCATCGTTCTGGTACTTATTCTCATCAAAAGTAAATAAGGTTTTTGACAATGGCTGATCTGTTTTAAAAGAATTAACAGTAATCGTAGTCTTGGTGCCATTCTTCCCCGTTTCAATAAGCTTGTAAATATGCTTGGTTTCAATATCTATCCCCAGCAGCCTTGAGGCAATTTCGGAATTAGTATCAATAGGAGTTAGTTTTACAAACTGTATTTTTCTCCCCTGTACATTCTGCAGGATATCCCAGTCATAATTATGTCCTTGCTTGTAAAAAGTAAGTAATTTAGAAGGCGTCATAGCATTCTCATCCTCAGATTTGTCTTCTATGGTTACTTCCTCATTTTCGGGTACAATAGTATACACTTTATTACCATCATACATCTGCTGAGCGCCCAGGGAATTAAAGAGGTATTTATCCCCGGCCAATGTAACATCCCCTCTGGTTTCTGTGTTGATGTCAGCTTCCGTATTTTGCAATTCAAATTTAAAAGCGACATAAATGTTGCCATAACTTTGCACCTTCTCGTAAACCTCGTCTAGCAAGGCTTTAGCCTTATCAGTACTTTGGGCCGAAACCAGGCTACTGGCTATGGTAAATAAAAAAAGAAGTACTATACGTTTCATTTTGCTTTGTTGTCTAATTAATTTCATCTCATCTCATCACTAAGTGGTAAAAACCACTTTCATTGGGGCAAAAATAACTATTTACCTTCATTACTTAAGAGTTGTTCCAGGGCGTACATATCGGAAACAAGTACTTGCCTTGCTTTACTTCCTTCAAAAGGCCCTACAATGCCTGCTGCCTCTAACTGATCTATAATTCTACCTGCTCTGTTGTATCCAAGTTTTAATTTTCTCTGTATCAGTGAGGCAGAACCCTGCTGGGCAGTAACCACAACTTCGGCAGCATCCCTGAACATGCTATCTCTGTCCTCTATTGCATAATCAAGAGCTGTGCCAGAATCTTCACCAGAGTACTCAGGCAAAAGATGTGCTTCCGGATAAGCCCGTTGCGACCCAATATATTCGGTAATTTTGGCAACCTCAGGGGTATCTACAAAGGCACATTGAATTCTGGTGACATCGTTACCCTGGGTAAACAACATATCTCCGCGGCCAATCAACTGATCGGCTCCCTGAGAGTCAAGAATGGTCCGTGAATCTATTTTAGAAGTAACCCTAAAAGCAATTCTGGCAGGGAAATTAGCTTTAATTATTCCTGTAATAACATTAACCGAGGGCCTTTGTGTTGCAATTATAAGATGTATACCAATGGCCCTTGCCAATTGAGCAAGACGGGCAATCGGAGTTTCCACTTCTTTCCCCGCGGTCATTATAAGATCGGCAAACTCATCGATCACCAAAACGATATACGGCAAGAATTTATGTCCGTCATTTGGGTTTAGTTTACGCGATTTAAATTTTACGTTGTATTCCTTAATGTTACGGACCATGGCCAGTTTCAGTAATTCATACCTATTGTCCATTTCTATACAAAGCGAGTTCAACGTATGTATCACCTTGGTGTTATCAGTTATTATCGCCTCTTCCGAATCGGGTAATTTGGCCAGAAAATGCCTTTCAATCTTATTGTACAAGGTTAATTCTACCTTTTTAGGATCAACAAGGATAAACTTTACCTCTGCAGGGTGCTTTTTATACAGTAATGAAGTCAGAACCGCATTCAGGCCAACAGATTTACCCTGCCCTGTGGCACCAGCCATAAGCAGATGCGGCATCTTGGCAAGGTCCACAACAAAGGTTTCATTGCTAATGGTTTTGCCAAAGGCGATTGGCAACTCCATTTCGGCTTTTTGAAATTTTGTCGCGGCTATGACAGACCGCATAGATACCGTACTGGCATTCTTGTTAGGTACCTCTATTCCTATAGTCCCTTTTCCCGGGATTGGTGCTATGATCCTTATGCCCAATGCCGCAAGGGACAAGGCAATATCGTCTTCCAGGTTTTTTATCTTGGAAATACGAACCCCGGCCTCGGGTACAATTTCATATAAGGTAACCGTAGGCCCTATGGTTGCCTTTATCTGAGCAATTCCAATTTTATAGTTTTTCAGGGTGTTAACAATCCTGTTTTTGTTCTCTTCCAGTTCTTCCTGGTTAATAGTGATGCCGCCGGTAGATCCGTGTGGGTCCAGAAGATCCAGATGGGGAAATTTATAATTGCCTAATTCCAGGGTAGGGTCGAATTCCCCAAAATCCTCAACTAATTTATCTGCTAAAACATCCTTCTCTTCCTTTTCTTCCTTAATGCTTTCAACCTCCATTTTAATAGGATCTTCCCTGGCCACCTCTTTGGTTTTGCCTTTGGGTTTCTCTTTGGTGGTTTCCGGCTCTAATGGAGGAATATCTTCTTTGTGGGTATAGGTGTCTATTACAATTGGGGTTTCTTCTTCTACGGGAAGCACAACTGTCTCAGCTGTCTTCACCTCTTGTTTGGTTTTGAAGTCGGTTTTAATCGCCTTACTCTTCGTTCTGAGATACGCTCCAATAGCTTCGGGACTAAATTTAAACAGCCGGACCAAAATTACGATCAGTCCAAAAAGAAGTAGGAGCAGCACTCCAATTTTACCGGTATAGTCCTGAAGGAAATCGTTCATTTCATAACCTACCAGGCCACCCAGAAGCGGTTGGCTAAAAGCAAAAAAGCCAAAAGCGATAGAGGTCCAGATAAGGAAGATGAGTCCCCAGATCCATTTATTCCAAAGTCCCTTTCTGTCTATTCCAAGGAAAAGGTATAGCCCGGTAAGACATAATAAAAAAGGGAATATAAAAGAAGCAAGGCCAAAGCCCTTATACATAAAAAAATGACTGACACTTGCCCCAAATTTGTTCAGCAGATTTTTGGCCTCTTCATTTCTATTGGCAAATTCTGAAAGCGTACTCTGATCATCCTGCCATGTGAAGTAGAATGAGATAAAAGAAAAGAACAGGGCAAGGCTAACCACTACCAAAAGGCTGCCCAGGATAATCTTATTCTGTTTTGAAAGTTTTAAGGACCCCCCTTTTTTTGAAGTTGTACGGGTCGACTTTTTTCTTTTCTTGGCCATTAAACAGTGCTATACTTTGGGGTAAAAATACAAATTTAGGAAGGATAAGTTCAGGACATCGATCTTAAAAGATTTTAGGAAGATAAATTATCAGGCCAATAATGGCAGCGGCAATGGATACCATCATCACAGCTCCGGCAGAAATATCTTTTATAAAACCTATCTTATGATCAAATTCGGGTTGCACAAAATCTGAAAGTTTTTCAACTGCAGTGTTTAATCCTTCAATGCCCAGTACAAGAGCAAATGCAAAGATTTGCAGTATCCACTCTGTGTTCGAAATATCGAAATAAAATCCGGCAGCGGTCATCAGCAACATTATAAACACCTGAATTTTAATGCTGCCCTCTGTTCTGACCAGTAACAATGCTCCGCGCATTGCAAAACCTATACTTTTAACACGGTTTTTAAGAAAGCTTTCCTTAGCCATTTTTAAGCGCTTCTATGGCATTATCGTAGTTGGGCTCATCTCCGATTTCTCCTACTTGTTCTGTATATATTACTTTTCCATGCTCGTCTATGACCACTACAGATCTGGAGAGCAAGGACTGGAATCCGCCATCGGTGAATTCCACCCCATAGTCTTTTCCAAACTTATGGTCTTTAAAATCAGAAAGCATATGCACTTTGTCTATTCCCTCTGCTCCGCAAAACCTTGCCTGGGCAAAAGGGAGATCACGCGATATACACAATACCTCAGTATTATTTAATTCAGCCGCCCTCTTATTGAACTGCCTTACAGAATTTGAACAAGTACCGGTGTCTACACTCGGAAATATATTAAGCACCAGTTTCTTCCCTGCAAAATCTGTGAAAGACGCGGAAGACAGGTTGTCTCTGGTTAATTTAAAAGATGGAGCTTCACTTCCTACAGCTGGCAAGTTGCCAATGGTATTAACAGGAGTGCCCCCCAGGGTTACAGTAGCCATTTTTAGTGTTTTAAATTCTGTGTGAAATTAAAAAATTAAAAGGGTAATCGCATACTTAGGGACGAAAACTTTGTGCTTTTTACATCGGCTTTTGTAAGGGTGAAATTTATGCCGATTTACTTGTCAGTTGCTTTATTTTAATTCCGAGGCCGGCAAAGACTAATGTGGTAATAGGGCTTAACCAATTAAATATGGCATAGAACATATAATCTGCCACACTAACCCCTAGTACTCCGCTATGGTAGGCGCCACAAGTGTTCCAGGGTATAAGCACCGAGGTTACGGTTCCCGAATCTTCCAGAGTTCGGCTTAAATTTTCAGGGGCTAATCCCCTGTCTTCATAGGCTTTTGAAAACATTTTACCCGGCACAACAATGGCGAGGTACTGGTCTGAAGCCGTAATGTTAAGCGCGAGGCAACTTCCTACGGTGCTGGCAAAGAGTCCGAATGTGGTTTTGGCCATTGCCAGTAAAGATTTAGTGATACGAGATAAAGCTCCAATCCCGTCCATTATCCCACCAAATACCATGGCACAAACAATGAGCCAGATGGTGCCCAGCATGCCCGCCATTCCTTTTGCTGAGAACAGATCATTGAGTGCAGGATTGTCCGTGGCGATATTTGTTTTAATGGTAATGGCATTTAAAATTCCTTTATATCCCGATTCAAATGTCAGGCTATCAGCGCCTGTAATACCTGCCACAATATCTGGTTGAAAGAAAAGAGCAAAAACACCTCCCAATAAGGTGCCTATTAAAAGAGCGAGTAATGGAGGGGCTTTTTTTACAATTAGCAAAATAACAGCCAATGGCACTAAAAACAGCCACCCGTTAATATTGAAGGTAGCATCTATGGAGCTCAAGATTGCTGCGGTATCGGCCTCGCCACTGGTATCCAGATTTAAACCAATTATGATAAATACGGTTAGGGTAACAAGAATTGTAGGAATGGTTGTTAATGACATATAGCGGATATGTCCAAAAAGTTCACCGCCTGCCATGGCAGGTGCTAAATTTGTAGTATCGCTAAGGGGCGACATTTTATCACCAAAATAGGCGCCAGACAAAACGGCTCCGGCAGTCATTCCCAAAGAAATTCCAAGAGCATCTCCTATTCCTATTAAAGCAATACCTACGGTTGCTGCGGTAGTCCAGCTGCTACCTGTAGCTATAGATATGATAGCGCAAATAACTACACAGGCACCCAAAAATATGGTAGGATTCAATATTTGCAGGCCGTAATAGATCATTGCCGGTATAATTCCGCTTACCAGCCAGGTACCTGCCAACGCCCCTACCATTAGTAATATAAGTAAAGCCCCTGTGGTAGATTTCACATTTTCCGCTACTTCTGCCAACATTTGTTTATAGGAGACCTTATTAAAGAACCCTACGATGGCAGCTACAGCGCCACCCATTAAAAGAATAAACTGGTTAGAACCCCCAATGGCATCATCTCCAAATACATACACATTATAAGCCAACATCCCTACCAGGGCGAAAACCGGGATAAGTGCTTCCCAGATGTTTAATTCAATATTCTCTACAATATGTTCGTCCTGTCTGAACGGGTTCTTTTTTTTGGCGGCCATAAGGTTTGGATTAGTTTGCTGGTAATATTACGATTTTGAATACTGTTGTGCAAACCAGAGGCCACCCCCCTAGATCATAGCTTTGAGATCTTCCAGGATTCCCAGTTGTAACATGCATTCTTTCATTGTCTTGTAAGTACGGTGAATGTCGTTGTCCAGGCCAATAGAAAATCTAATCAGGCCGTCTGTTAAGCCCATTTGCTGTTGTTCTTCCAAAGGAATTTCTGAAGAAGTGGAAGTGCCGGGAGCACTAAAGAGGGTTTTGTAGAAGCCCAGGCTTACCGCCAGATACCCCAGGTTTTTTTTCTGCATTAATTCCATCAAATCATTGGCATTCTTTAAGCTACCAACGTCAATAGTCATGATGCCTCCATAGCCGTATTCTGAAGTCATCTGGTTTTTCATGATTGTATGACCAGGATGTGAAGGGATTCCTGGGTATACCACACGAAGCCCGTCCTTTTCAAAGTTCTGGGCGAGGTATTGAGCATTTTCACTGTGTTTCTTCATGCGAATGTGCAGGGTTCTCATGTTTTTTAGAATGGAAGCCGCCCGGATGCTGTCTAAGGTGCTTCCCAATAGCATTCCTGCTCCGTTATTAACATCTTTAAGGCTAAGACAAAACTCGGTGGTACCACAAACAGCCCCGGCGACACAGTCACTTGTTCCATTGATAAACTTGGTCAGGCTGTGAATCACCACATCGGCCCCTAATTTTGCCGGGGCAATAGATAAAGGCGAAAAGGTATTGTCTACAACCAATGGAATATTGTGTTTTTTAGCAAGTCGTGAAAGTGCTTTTATATCTGCTATTTCTAGCAAAGGATTACTAACACCTTCACAGTAGATCATTTTTGTATTTGAAGTGATGGCACTTTCAACTGCCTCAATTTTAGTGGTATCAACGAATGACGTTTTAATCGAGAACTTTTTCAGGAAGTTTTTCATAAAAGCATACGTGCCTCCATATATAGTCCGGCTGCTCACAATATGATCACCGGCATCGCACATTTGGAGAATAACGCTGGTTATGGCTCCCATTCCGCTGGCATATACATTGGCAGATTCTGTTCCTTCCAATGCTGCAAGCGCCTCTCCCAGGTAGAGGTTAGAAGGGGAGGAGTGTCTGCTGTAAAGGTAACAGCCTTCGGTATTGCCCTCAAAGGTATCGAACATCGTTTTTGCAGACAGGAAGGTATAGGTAGAAGAATCGGAAATGGAGGGGTTAATCCCGCCAAATTCACCAAAATACTGTAAGTCTAGAAGACTATCGGAAGCTTTATAACGCATATCTCTTGATTTAAACATCAAAATTAGAGCATTATAGATTAAATATCAATATATTACGATTAATATAGAAAATAAAACTATAATAAAGTATATTTACAGTATTAAAATAAGTAAATAGGATTATTTTTAGGTAGTTGATGAAAATATTTCACTATGAAATTAGATAGCACAGATTTAAAATTACTGTCATTATTACAGGCAAACAGCAAGAAAACAACTAAGGAGTATGCCAATCAGCTAGACCTTTCCACAACAGCCGTATATGAAAGGATAAAGAGATTGGAGAAATCTGGAGTAATTTCGGGTTATGTTGCATTATTGGATCGTAAAAAAGTGGATAAGGCCTTTTTAGTCTTTTGCCATGTTAAACTGAGTCAGCATATAAAGGAATATGTGCTGCAATTCGAAAAAGAGGTACAGCAATTAGAAGAAGTTGCAGAATGTTATCATATCAGCGGGGACTATGATTATATCTTGAAAATACATGTGAGAGATATGGAAGCATACAGAGATTTTATGGTAACAAAGCTTACAGCAATTAGTAATATCGGTAGTACTCAAAGTTCTTTTGCTATAAACGAGGTGAAGAACAGTACGGCTGTTTTTCTATAGCTCCTGATTTCACCTAAAATCTTGTTAAACAGCCTTTTCTATCTGCACTATTTATGTACTTTTCTATCTAAACCAGCAGTGATGAAAAGAAAACAGTTTATTAAAGCCGCTACAGGTACCGGATTAATCATGACAGCCGCTCCTTTATTTGCCTTTAAGGCTCAGGAAGATGCACCATTTAATAAAACAGTGGTGCAAGAGTTCGTCAGGGTTTCGCATGGGAAAACAGAGAGGGTAAAAGAGATGTTGGAAGAGCATCCTAACTTACTTAATGTGGCCCACGATTGGAAAAATGGCGACTTTGAAACAGGATTGGGGGCAGCAAGCCATGTAGGGCATAAAGAACTTGTGCAGTATTTTTTGGATAAGGGCGCCCAGGCCAATATTTTTACGGCCTGCCTTTTTGGGAAAATGGAAATAGTAAAGCCCATGTTAAATGCCTTTCCCAATACAATTAATGCGTTGGGGCCTCATGGGTTTACACTTTTGCATCATGCTGTCCAGGGAGGGGAAGAGGCTATGGAAGTAAAAGAATTTCTGGAAGCTATGGGTGCTAAGGAAATGAGGATTCCAGTATTTTCATAATGTTGCATCTTTCGCTGTAAAAAAGGACCAATCCGCTTCACAAATCCCTGTTTTGGATGTGCAGGCCTGCTTGTACAACGACAAAACATTCGTACTTTTGTACTTAAGATCAATATCAAATTATACATTTGATTTCCACACCTAGAAATACAAGATTATGAGTTCATATGATGTAGCAATTATAGGCTCCGGCCCTGGAGGTTATGTTGCAGCTATTCGTTGTGCCCAGTTGGGTATGAAAACTGCAATTATTGAGAAATACAGTACCCTTGGCGGTACCTGTCTGAATGTCGGATGTATCCCTTCAAAGGCATTGCTGGATTCTAGCCATCATTATGAAGAAGCAATTAAGCATTTTGCAGAGCACGGAATTGAGATTCCCGGAGAAGTAAAGGTAAATCTGGAGAAAATGATTTCCAGGAAACAAGCTGTGGTAGATCAGACCACCAAGGGTATTCAGTTCCTGATGGATAAGAATAAAATTGATGTCTTTGAAGGGGTAGGGAGTTTTAAAGATGCCACCCATATAAATATTACCAAGGGCAAGGGAAAGCCCAAGACCATTGAGGCAAAAAATACCATAATTGCCACCGGGTCCAAGCCTTCGAGCTTGCCTTTTATAAAAATTGATAAAGAACGTATTATCACCTCAACAGAGGCGCTAAAGCTAAAAGAGATTCCAAAACACATGATGGTCATTGGTGGAGGGGTTATCGGTTTAGAGCTTGGCCAGGTATATAAGAGACTTGGATCTGAAGTGACAGTTATTGAGTACATGGATCGCATAATTCCCACAATGGATGCGGCCCTCTCCAAAGAGTTGATGAAGGTGATGAAGAAACAAAAGGTTAAGTTTCACCTTTCACACAAAGTAAAATCTGTGGAAAGAAAGGGGAACGAGATTACAGTTAAAGCAGATAATAAAAAGGGTGAGGAAGTTGTATTTACAGGAGATTATTGTCTTGTATCTGTGGGCAGACGCCCATATACTGATGGTCTTAATGCAGAAGCTGCCGGTGTAAAAATTGATGAAAGAGGCATGGTAGAAGTGAATGATCACCTTCAGACTACAGCGCCAAACATTTATGCTATAGGCGATGTGGTAAGGGGGGCAATGCTTGCACACAAGGCCGAAGAAGAAGGTAGTCTGGTAGCAGAACAACTTGCCGGCCAGAAACCACATATAGATTACAACCTGATTCCCGGAGTTGTTTATACCTGGCCAGAAGTGGCTGCGGTGGGCAAAACAGAAGAAGAGCTTAAAGAAGCCGGAGTCAGCTATAAAGTAGGGCAATTTCCTATGCGAGCTCTTGGAAGGTCCAGAGCGAGCATGGATATAGATGGGTTTGTAAAGATTTTGGCAGATAGCAAAACGGATGAAGTCCTGGGAGTACATATGGTCGGGGCCCGTGTGGCAGATCTTATAGCCGAGGGGGTAACCGCTATGGAATTCAGGGCATCAGCTGAGGATATCGCCAGAATGAGTCATGCGCATCCAACCTATGCCGAGGCTGTTAAAGAAGCTGCGCTTGCAGCAACTGAGGACCGGGCATTACATATTTAGACGGTAGTAGCGAATTAATTCTTGACCACTCCTATTGCCCTTAGCAAGCGGGTAAAAGAACTTTTTAATACCCTCTGAATTGCAAGGTACAAAGGCGCTATTAATTGCCATAAAGCGCCTATCGCCATATTCAGGCTAGCTTTTATCTTCTCTTCATGTGTATCGTATAAAAGTGCCAGGTAAGAACATAGCACCATAAAACCAATGGCTCCTGTAATGGCAAGCGTGGGGTTCAGTGAATGATTGAAGTAATAATAAAGCCCCATTCCTGTAAAACTACCATAGAGGATAATAAAATGAATTACATAAATAGATAAGGTGTTTTGGCCTGTCCGTAAAAACGTTTTGTTCTTTAGATATTCACGGAATAACATAAATATGGCAAAGACCACCAAAACATCACCCAGGCGAATAAACAGATAATTGTTAGAATAAATGGCTTTGAATAATCCGATACCACTCCATTCTGAAAGTGACACAAAAAAACTGGACGAGAAGTAGATCAGGGCCAAACCAGAAATTGCGGTTATTGGAATAGCTGCATGGTATAAGTTTTTGGCATTTTTATAATGGGTAAAGATGGTTGCCAAAAATCCTCCAAAGGCGGTATATCCCAACCATGGAATAATTGTAAATACAGAACCATTAGCCCTGGATATGTAATTGGCAAGAGCAGCAGGCATAAAACTTAAATCCCATTGTTTATAAGCCGGCTCAAAAAGAAATAAAACCAAAGTAATCGCCAATAAGCTCACCGGGAAATATATTTTCTTGCTGTTATGGGTCAAAAGATATACCCCAATTATTGCCAGGATGGATAAACCTATGCAATGCAGCACATCTACCAGAAAAAACGATTTGTATATTACCCCTTTAAATAGCCCAAACAGGTTTAGCCGAAGCAGGTAGGCAATTACTAAAAGTTGTAAGCCTCTTTTGACTCCTTTTTTTATCCTGGGGTTTTCCAGTCCCCGCTGTGGTACCTTGATCAGCAGATAGGTAAAAATAAAACCGGAAACCGTAAAGAATACGGGAGCAGTAATACCCCTAAAATATTTCCATACCACATAAGCGCTATTTGCAGGGTCCCTAAAGGCGTTGTCCAGAAGTCCGTCTATAAAATGCCCCTGTAGCATCATAAGAATTGCCCATGCCCGCATAGCGTCAATAAAATATAATCTGGCAGTTTTCTTTTCCAATAGGGTGCTGATTAAATTAAGATCTAAATAACTTTTCTACACTGCTTTCTTAATTCCTATATACTTGTTTAACAGTGTCTTTGGATGTTAACGCTGCAAAATTAGCTAAAATGCTCGCAATTCAGATCGAATTGAGGTATTTTCGTTGCTCGAACTTTTTAAACGATTTTATGGCTCAAATATTGGCATTCGCAGGAAGCAATTCCTCTACTTCCATCAACTATAAACTAGTTAAATATACCACCGGTTTAATAACCGATCACGACATTCAACTATTGAATATGTCGAATTTCCCTTTCCCGATGTACAGTGAAGATCTGGAGAAAGAGAAAGGATTTTCCAATTCCTTAGTGGAGTTAAAAGACGATATAAGGAATGCCGATGGTCTTATAATTTCGGTGAATGAACATAACGGAGGCCCTTCCGCTTATTATAAGAACCTCCTGGACTGGCTCTCCAGGCTGGAGCGTAAATTCCTTACAGATAAAAAGGTATTGCTTATGTCTTGCTCGCCCGGGGGCAGGGGTGCTATTGGCTCGTTGGAGTACAGCCAGAATATATTGCCCCGGTACGGTGCAGAAATTGTCACAAGTTTTTCATTGGCCAATTTTGGAACAAATTTTAACCAAAATCAGGGGATAACAGCTGTAGAACTGGCCACAAAACACGGTGATGCACTAGAAGAATTCTTGTCCAAACTTTAGATGTCTTGCGAAAAGAAATAACTTTTAAGTTAAAGAATTTAAAGGTTTTTAAGAGCCAGTTGCTGCAGTGGGCATCCCAATTCCATGAAGTTGCGTGGTTAGACAGTAATGAACACAGTACCAACTACCATACTTACGATGCAATTCTGGCGGTTGATGCCCTGACATCGCTTAAGACAGATTATACAGATGCCTTTGATCAGCTTCAAGAATATCATAAGCAAACAGGCGATTGGCTTTTTGGTTATTTGTCTTATGACTTAAAAAATGATGTGGAAGCCCTTAGTTCCGATAACGCCGATGGGCTGGAGTTCCCCGACCTTTATTTTTTTCAACCCAAGAAGCTTATTTCCATAAAGGGAGAAAATGTGGTATTCAGCTATTTGAATATGGTTGCTGATGAAATTAATGAAGATTTCAAAAAGATTACACGGCAGTCAGTTTATCAGGATTCACCCAGCACAGAAGGGGAGGTCAAAATTAAACTTCGGATTTTTAAAGATGCCTACTACAGCCAAGTTCAAAAAATGTTGGCGCATATTCACAGGGGCGATATATACGAGGCTAATTTTTGCCAGGAATTTTACGCGGAGAACACTGTTGTTGATCCGCTGAAGATATACAGGAATCTCAATGCTATTTCCCAGGCACCCTTTGCAGCTTACCTGAGGCTGGAAGACAAATACCTGCTATCTGCAAGCCCTGAACGCTACTTGCTAAAGCAAGGGAATAAGGTAATTTCACAGCCTATTAAGGGTACTGCAAAACGATCTGAACAACCGGCAGAGGATCTTGATCTTAAAAACAGATTAAAGAACGATGCGAAAGAAAGGGCAGAAAACATCATGATTGTAGACCTTGTACGGAACGACCTTTCTAAAAGTGCGCTTAAGGGTAGTGTTGAGGTAGAGGAACTGTGTGAAGTGTATTCCTTTAAGCAAGTGCATCAAATGATATCTACAATTACCGCTTTAGTTTCGGAAAACAAAAACCCGATCGATATAATAAGGGAAACCTTTCCCATGGGCAGTATGACAGGGGCGCCAAAAGTATCGGCCATGAAGATAATTGAAGATTTAGAGGCTACCAGGAGAGGTTTGTACAGTGGCGCTGTAGGGTATATTAGCCCGGAGAATAATTTCGACTTCAACGTTGTAATAAGGAGCATCCTATACAATCAGAGCCGTCAGTTTGTTTCTTATTCCGTGGGCAGTGCTATTACTTCTAAAGCTGTTCCTGAAAAGGAATACGAAGAATGTCTTTTAAAGGCCAAGGCGATGCGGCAGGTATTAGAAGCCTAGAACAATACGTAGTGTAAATTACTTGGACGTATCCAAAATTGGTTACGGCAGCAACTTTAAGTACTTTTGACAGGTGCTAAGCGAATTCAAAAAACATATTGAATATAATTTCCCCGCCCTCCTGCAGTCACCATTTTTGTTGGCCTGTAGCGGAGGTATAGACAGTGTGGTTTTAGCCCATCTGTGCGCGGCCTGTAATTTAAAATTCGCACTGGTTCATTGCAACTTCAGATTGCGCGGAGAAGAAAGTGATGCGGATGAGGAATTTGTGAAGGCATTGAGTAAGGAACTGAACCTAAAATATTTTGTAAAAGGTTTTGATACAGAATATTATGCAAATTTAAATAAAGTGTCAGTTCAGATGGCTGCAAGAGATTTGCGATACTCCTGGTTTGAAGAATTAAGAGGTAAGGAAAAGTATAGTTATTTGGTTACTGCACATCAGGCCGATGATAATCTGGAGACATTTCTCATTAATCTTTCAAGAGGAACTGGGATTGAAGGACTCAATGGAATTACAGAGCGCTCCTCAACTATTTTGCGCCCATTGTTGGTTTTCACCAGGCAGGATATTCAGCAGTATGCAACTAAGAACAAGCTGTCATGGAGGGAAGATTCCAGCAATGATGATCGCAAATACCTCCGCAATAAGATCAGGCATGAGATAGTGCCAAAATTAAAAGAACTGCATCCAACCTTTGACAAGAATTTCGCTAAAACATTAAAATACCTTGCAGGTACATCGGCCTTGGTAGATGAGCATATCTCCGATCTAAAAAAGACACTACTTCAACCCCATAAAGACCACTATCGAATTTCGGTGAAGGAGCTGAGTATGCTCTCGCCATTAGAGCCCCATATCCACGCCATATTCAAAGAATTTGGATTTACGCAATGGGAAGATATTTTAGGACTGTTGACCACCCTTAGCGGTAAGGAAGTAAGATCTGGCACGCATCGACTTATCAAAGACAGGGATGAATTGCTATTACAGGAATTAAAGCCCGGTAAAGCTACCCCCGACATGTATTTTCTGGACGATCCAGATTCCAGGCCGCCTTTGCAGCTGTTGCAACAGCGTGTTAATGAGATCTCAGAAACTGCCGATACCATACTATATGTTGATAAGGAAACGTTAAATGATAGACTAAGTGTAAGGAAATGGCAGAATGGTGACTATTTTTACCCTTTGGGAATGAAGGGGAAAAAGAAGGTTGCCAAATTCTTTAAAGACGAGAAAATGGACCTGATTGCTAAAGAAGCACAATGGTTACTATGCTCTGGGAATGATATTGTCTGGGTCATAGGTAGGCGGGCAGATGATAGGTTTAAGGTGACAGGTAAAACAAAGAAGATTTTAAAAATCACATGGGTAGAATAAGTATAAAATGGCTGGTTGTAGTACTCCTTTTCATAGGTACTCCGGTACTTTCCCAAACGGAGGACAATCCTGTATTATGGTCGCATGAGGTGACTACCCTGGAGGATGATACTTTTGAACTTGTATTTAAGGCAGAAATCCTTGAGGGCTGGCATGTCTATTCTCAATATACTGCTGATGGTGGCTCCTTACCCAGTGTTTTTACCTTTCTGAAAGCCAATGAAGATTATGAACTCCTGGGGAAAACTAAAGAAAGCCAGACCATAAAAGAGTACAGTGAGATTTTTGAAGTGGAGGAAACTTTCTTTAAAAAAAATGCGGTTTTTACTCAAAAGATAAAGCTTTTAAAACCCGGACTTTCCCAGGTAGATGTTGATCTGTTTTATCAGGTGTGTAAGGAAGTTTGCATACCTATGGATCGGGCCTTTAGTTTCTCTTTAACCGGTGAAGCCGTGGTAATTAATGAAAAGGAATTAGACGAACGCAGCCTGGCCATGAGCAGCGCCCTGAAGCTAGAGCTTAAGAATAAAGAAATATTGCTTACCGAGGAAGGTGAAGGAATAAAAGGTAGCTCGGGTCTATGGATGATTTTTGGATTAGGATTCTTAGGAGGTCTAATTGCACTGCTTACCCCATGTGTATTTCCGATGATCCCCTTAACGGTATCTTTCTTCACCAAGCAATCCGAAAATAAATCGAAAGGCATCGTCAATGCGATGCTTTACGCATTTTTTATTGTTCTTATCTATTTTCTATTGAGTCTTCCCTTTCATGTGTTCGATTCAGTTGATTCGCAAATTCTTAATACTATTGCCACCAATATATGGCTTAACATCCTCTTCTTTATAGTCTTTGTATTTTTTGCATTTTCATTTTTTGGCTATTACGAATTAACCCTTCCCAATTCGTGGGCAAATAAAATGGATGCAGCTTCCTCTAAAGTAGGAGGGGGGTTGGGAATATTCTTTATGGCAGTTACCCTGGCTATCGTTTCATTTTCCTGTACAGGGCCAATTTTGGGAGGTTTATTGGGAAGTACCACCCTTGCCGTTGGTGATGTTGCTACAAACTTAACTGCCGGGATGGTAGGCTTTGGACTGGCACTGGCATTACCATTTGGATTGTTTGCCCTTTTCCCTGCCTGGCTCAATACCCTCCCTAAATCAGGGGGCTGGATGAACACGGTTAAAGTTGTTCTGGGATTTCTTGAACTGGGATTGGCACTTAAATTCTTATCAAATGCGGACCTGGTAGGGAATTGGGGATTGCTAAAGCGCGAGGTTTTTGTGCTGCTCTGGATTGTTCTTGCACTGTTGATGACGGTATATTTATTTGGAGGATTCAGATTCACTCAACAGGGACCTAAACAAAAAATTACGCTTCCAAGGAAATTATTCGGATTGCTTAGCGCCCTTTTTACCCTGTACCTGATATCCGGACTGGGAGGATTTAGTTCCTTAAAACAGCTAAGTGGTTTTCCACCACCAGATTTCTACAGTGTTTTTGAGCAGGATAGTGATTGCCCGCTGGGAATAGACTGTTTTAAAGATTTTGATGAAGGGGTGGCTTATGCACAAAAGATAAATAAACCCATACTGCTAGATTTCACTGGGTGGGCATGTGTGAATTGCAGAAAAATGGAGGAGAATGTATGGAGTGAACCCGATGTTTATCCACTGATCAAAGAGGATTATGTACTAATTTCTTTGTACGTAGATGACAGGAAAGAATTGCCGAAGGAACAACAGTTCAGCTACAAATATGATTCCGGAAGGGTAAAGGACATTAACACCATTGGTGAAAAGTGGGGCACTTTTCAAACGGTGAATTTTGGAGCGGCTTCACAGCCCTATTATGTATTACTTTCCCCGGATCTGGAAGTGCTGAGTCCGGCCATTCAGAACACAGACAGCGATACCTATAGAGAGTGGCTTAAATCTGGTCTGGAGCACCATAAATTATCTGCCAGTTTGAAAGAATAATAGCAAAAGCAACAAACATTTATTACAAATTTTTGCGGTAATCTTTTAAATTCCAATTTTATTGTATCCTCAAAAGTACTCGCTTGGAATCTAGTGTATACCTTCTAATGTCTGTTTGGTAGTTAAAAACCTCTAGCATTAGAACTGCGCAATTCCAATAAAACGCCCATAACCCCTCTTTTTTAATAGGTGGAATACCGCTATCTTTATGGGGCAAAAAAATCAACAGGTGAAAAAACTTATAAAGTTAGGCTGGGTGCTTGGGGCGATTGTTGTATTAGTGGCTATTTTGTCATTTGTCTTTATACAGACATTAAAGCCAGATTACGAAGGGGAAAAGGAATTTACCCAACTGGGAGATACCGTTGAGGTATATTATGACGGCTATGGAATTCCGCATATTTATGGTCAGAGCGAGGAAGACGCCTTTAGGGCCCTGGGGTATGTTCATGCGCAGGACCGGCTTTGGCAGATGGACCTGCTAAGAAGAATTGCACGTGGCGGACTCTCGGAAGCTTTTGGAAAAGATCTTATTCTTACAGATAAGTTTATGCTCTCTCTGGGGATAGACGATGCTTCTACTCAAAGTGTTTCACAGTTAGACGGCGATAGCCAATCGGCCCGGATTTCTCAGGCGTATTTAGATGGGGTAAACAAATTTATAGCCGAGGGGCCAACACCTATTGAGTACTATTTAACAGGATTAGAGAAAGAAACTTTCCAGATCAAAGACATTTACAATTCCATTGGTTATATGGCCTTCTCTTTTGCTATGGCACATAAAACAGATCCATTGCTGTCTGAAATTAAAAGTAAACTGGGCCCTGCTTATTTAAAGGATCTGCAGATAGATTCGGATACCAGTACCGTGCGAATTAAGAATTATCCGGAAGTTGACCAGGATTCCACAAAAAATACCCTAAGCGCATTTACGGCAACAGCATTGAAAGGTTTACCACTTCCCCAGTTTGTTGGTAGCAATAGCTGGGTGATTGGTGCTGAAAAGACTAAAAGTGGTAAAGTTATCCTTGCTAATGACCCACATATAGGTTTTGCCCAACCATCGGTATGGTATGAAGCCCATGTGACTGCCCCAGGCTATGAAATGTACGGGTATCATCTGGCAGGCATCCCTTTTCCGGTACTGGGACACAACAGGGAAATTGCTTATGGGATTACCATGTTAGAGAATGACGACATTGATTTTTATTACGAACAGACCAACCCTGCGGATAGCACACAATACAAATCTGGTGAAGATTGGGCATCTTATGAAATTCTGACCAGAAGCATTAAAGTAAAGGACACTACGGATGTGGTCTTTAGCTATAAAAAAACTAAGAATGGCCCTGTGCTCAATGGCATAGCCAATCAGGTCAGGGGAGAACGGCCTATTAGTATGTCCTGGATTTATACCCAGTTAGACAATAAGAATTTAGACGCTTTTTACGATGTGAGTCATGCTACGGACTTAGACTCATTTAAAGCCGCACTGAGAAATATTCATGCCCCGGGTCTTAACCTGATGTACGGCGATGCAGAAGGTAATGTGGCCTGGTGGGGTACTGCCAAATTATATGAGATGCCAGAGGGGGCGCATACCAAATTTGTTCTCAATGGCAGCACCGGTGATGAAAGACCTATTCGTTATAAGGACTTTTCTGAGAATCCTCATGCTGTGAACCCTGGTTCAAATTATGTGTACTCTGCAAACAATCAGCCCGACGCCATGGGCAGCAAGCTCTACCCGGGTTATTACCTTCCCGAAAACCGCGCAAAAAGAATTGTTGAATTACTGGAGCAAAAAGATGACTGGGACAAGGACGCCGTAAGTAAAATGATTACGGATCACACTTCTACGGTGAATGTTGATATTGTTAAGGAATTGGGCAAGCTTGTAGATGTAAAGCAATTATCTGATGAGGAAATTGTCTTGGTTGATGCGATGAGTACCTGGGAGGGAGACTATCCTTTAGAAAGTGTCGCAGCCACGCTTTATCACAAATGGATCTTTTACCTTTTAAAGAATACTTTTGAAGACGAATTGGGAGAGGAATTGTTTACGCAGTTTTTAAGTACCCATTTCCATAAACGGCTAATTGCACCTATGGTGAGTACCCCGGATTCTGTATGGTGGGATAATATGAATACGACCGAGGTTGAGGAAAACCAAAGAGACATTGTAAACGGTGCCTTGCTGCAGGCCATTGATTCGTTAAGGGGATTGTTTGGAAATGATCCGACTAAGTGGACCTGGGGAAGGATACATTCGGTTGAGCACGGACACCCTATAGGGCAGGTAGCTTCTATGCGCCAGTTTTTTAATGTCGGGCCTTTCCCGGCTACTGGAACAAGGGAAGTAATAAATAATATGGCATTTACCTATGGCGATGGCGAATTGTTCAATGTGAAACACGGCCCTTCTACCAGAAGGGTAATAGACTTCTCTGATATTGAAAACAGCATTAGTATTTTGCCCACCGGCCAATCCGGGAACCCTTTTAGCGACCACTATGACGATCAGGCAGAGATGTATGTCAACGGGGAGTTTAGAAAAATGATGATGAATAAGGAGGAGATCATCTCCACTGCTGAATCCAAACTTATATTTAAGCCCGGTCCTGAGTAATCCTCATTTATTTAAACGTATTGCATGCGTGTTTGTGAAAACCCAAAACCGGCTTGTTGGGTCATAGGTCTTTCCGGAATCCTCATCATACCATCTCCGATGTGCTGGTGGTAGGGAACGGTTTTGTACCTTCCTGCCGCAGGTAGGTATGAGCTGTTTAAATGGTTTATTCATGGTGTTAGCCTTTCCGTATTTATTAAATCGTATGTATAATAATCCTCATAGGGTTTTATTTGCATACGACCTTACCATTGATTAATTCTCCATTTTCTGAATACCCCTATTATTTAGCTCTTCAATGATTAGTTGTGAAATTCGTTTATAGTCATCTCTAAGTGGAATTGCATTAATTAAATAAATGTAAATGTCTTGAGTTATATTAGCAATGAGATTATAATATTTGATATCCTCTATAAGATCCTTTCTAATTGGAGCCAGCTTATTAGCCATACTAATAGGATAATAATTACCTGGCCACGCACTACTGTAATTGCCCTCCTTCACGATCGCTCTGGGGATTATAGAATTTTCATATTCTTCTAAATTTTTAACGCTTTCTACAAATCGTTCCTCCACATGTTTGAAACGATCTACAAGAGTAGGCCAATTTGTAAGCAGGACTTTCAATGAATCATTCTGAATCCGATCGATACCGCCTGAGTTTACTAAGCTGTTTAGAACAGTATTAATGCCACCCCAGACAGCAATATTAGTATTAGGAGAATTGGCGGCAATTTTTTGTACAATGGGAATAGTGTCGTCTGTAATTAAATTTAGATAGGATCTACATTGTTTTTCCTGTGTCTTTCTTTTTTCTATTAACTGATCGAGTTTGATCTGATTTTCATCAAATTCTAGCTTTAAGTTGATCAGTGCCTCGTTCTCTGCTTTTCTGTCTTTTTGGTCTTCATTCCAATTATTAATTGAAAGGGCGATCAAAATACCGATGACAACTAATATGATTTCCCCTATGGCGTATCTGCCGTATTTGAACAATTTGTTGTCATCAGCTAGTTTTTTCCGGATTTTACGAAAGAAGTTGATCATTGTTTATCTCTCAAAATGGTTTGTAATATTTTGTTTTTTTCCTTCAATGCGCCTAGTGTATTCAAAGCGTTTGATGTGCTCATTCTGAGTTTCATCAGCAAACCTTTAAAATCTGTATCATTAAAATGTTTTGAAACTGTATCCATGTCAATTAAATTCCGATCAATATCACTGTTATCATACCTTTGCGGGCTAAAATAGCTGTCAATTTTCGAGGCATTTATATTTTTAAAATAATCCCTTACATCATTTTTTATAATAAGTTCAAGACGTACAGCGTCCGAGAGGGCGGCATTTTCATATTTAATATAATCATTGACCTCTCGTCTTATTCGGAGGTCTTTAATAAACTCCAATTCGGTTAGCTGATTCTTGCCGGAAACCAGATCAAGTTCCGGAGCTCTATTAACCTGTCCTATACTGAATGCGCTATCCTGCCTTCCATCGTTCTGCGAAAGCTCATAGAGGTAATAATGCAAGTCCTGCTTTAGTCTAAGAATTGTTATCATCTCGTTAATAGTCGCCTCATCATCTTGAATGTCATTGAGGATGTTTTGATAGCGCTGTTCTTCAATCTTCCTTTCCTTAATTTCTTCATTCCAATTATTGATTGAGAGGGCAATTAAAATACCAATAACAACAAGTACAATCTCCCCCACAGCATATTTGAGGTATTTGCGTGTTTTATTTTTCTCCATAAGGTTGTAGCGTATTTTACGAAAGAATTTAATCATTTATAAATAAGTTCAAAATGAAGGTTTAACAATAGAATCTATACGCTGAATATTCGCACCCATTCGTTGATAAATGGGTAATAATGTGTTGGTATGTGTGACCAATTCCGCTAATAAGTTTAAAAAAGTTCGATCTTGTAACAAATTTGAATAGTCACCGGCATTTGCGGACAAAGGCTCATAATCAAAATCTTCAACTTTATTAATAGCATCATTGTTTACTGCAATATTGATTATTGAAATGTAGTCCACCTGTCTATTTAAAGCTGGACTTAAATGGTTGTCCACAAAATTGTTTTGCAGCTCTTCATAAGCGGCTAATAACTGTAAATTGGCCTTTAATTGTGTCAACTCTTGACGTAACTTTTTGGACCTTAGAAGGTTTAGCTTACCAGAAGCAATTAACTCATCGTAAATACTGGTTTGGTTAGATTTCCCCATCAGAAAACGTTTTTTTACATCAAAAAGGCATTGTTCTACGTGCCTTCTCAAACTATCATGCATTGGTATTCCACTTAATTTAATCAGTTCTCTTGCCCCGTTAACTACTTCAGTATATTTTTTTAATCCGCGTTGATGCTGAAACCTGTTATGATTCATTTTTTTTGCAATTGCGTCAAATAATAGTACTTCTTCATTTTTATCGAGCCTGTTTTGGTTCCAATTATTTACTTGTAATGCCAGCAGAATACCTATCATTACCAATACAATCTCCCCAATGGCATATAATAGGTATTTTGAGAATTTGTTTTGGGTAAGAAGACGTTGTCTTAGGTGTCTGAAGAAGTTGATCATGTTTGTTTATTTTTAATTTCAATGCGGCAAGCTGGTATCCACACACCCCAGCTGGCCATAGTTTTCGCTCTGCCCTCTATATAAGTTTATCATTCTTCTATATAATTATCTATAGCTGAAACTAAGGCTTTTATAGAGGTTGATGCTTTCTCATAATTAACAACTTGATTGTTTAATGTTAATAATCGATAATCGATAACATTATGGTAATAACTGTCATTCCAAATAAATTTGAAATCATTTGGCGTTGCAAACTTTGAAAATGTTGGGTGGTTGAAATTATTTAAATAATAAGAGCGATTTACTTCGTTAATCGACATCTCTAATTCATTAATCCAATTAAGCATTTTATAGTTGCTTTCAAAAAGTTGAACAATTTGGAACCGAATGTTCTCGTCTTTAATAAGGTCTAATCCTGCGGATTTCAGGTCTTCGTAAAAGGCACTATTCGGTTGAAGTAAGCGCATTCCGTAAATTACCCCAAATAAAGTGTCTAACTCTTTAGTATATTCATAGTCTTTATTTTCTAAAAGCGATTGTAAATGCTTTATATCAGAAATTGAATTGTTTACATGTAATTGCCCAGCAATAATAAGATCCAGATCTACTAACACCCCTTTTTTTATTTCGGATAGCGTCTTTATTTCCGATTGTTTTTCAATCCTCTCATTATTCCAGTCGGAAATTGACAGGGCTAATAAAATACCAATCAATACTAAAAAAATTTCACCAATGGCATACAGCAGATACTTGCTGAATTTATTTTCGGTTAACAGTTGTTGTCTAATACGTCTAAAGAACTTGAGCATAGGAAGTAATCGTTGGCAGTTATTCCCTAAGATAAGGAATTGATAAATACGAAATACGAAGTATATTTTTCTAACCTCGTACCTCGTACCTCGTTCTTCCAAATAACTGCAACGCCTTTTCAGGGAATAAATTGATCTTCGCTTTGGCTGTCCGGTTCAGAGGGCCACTAAGAATTAGTCAAAGATCAAAACAAAGCTAAATGCTCACAAAAGTTTATGGTAGTGCCGTATTTGGGGTAGAGGCAACTACCATTACCGCTGAGGTTAATGTAGCTTTGGGCATAGGTTACCATTTGGTGGGCCTTCCGGACAATGCCATTAAAGAAAGCAACTTTAGAATTGCAGCCGCATTATTAAATAATGGGTATAAAATTCCCGGGAAGAAAATTACGCTTAATCTGGCTCCGGCAGATCTCCGCAAGGAGGGTTCTGCTTATGACCTTACTTTGGCCCTTGGGATATTAACTGCTTCGGGGCAAATACTGGGAGAGGGCCTGGAGCAGTATATTATAATGGGTGAACTTTCACTAGATGGCAGCCTGCAACCCATTAAGGGGGCGTTGCCTATTGCCCTCAAAGCCCGTGAAGAAGGATTTAAGGGCTTTATTTTGCCTGTCCAAAATGCCAAAGAAGCCGCAATTGTTGAGGGTTTGGAGGTTTATGGGGTGGGGAATATTAAAGAAGTCATTGCATTTTTTGACAAGGGAGACCCGCTAAAAAGAACTGTAATAGACATACAGGCCGAGTTTTACAAGGCCCTGGAATTCCCGGAATTTGATTTCTCGGATGTTAAAGGGCAGGAAAGTATTAAGCGATGCATGGAAATTGCCGCCGCGGGGGGGCATAATATTATCCTTATAGGCCCTCCAGGTGCCGGTAAAACTATGTTGGCCAAGCGCCTTCCTTCTATCTTACCGCCCATGACCTTGGACGAGGCCCTGGAAACCACCAAGATCCATAGTGTGGTGGGGAAAATCAAAAACAATGGTCTAATGAGTCAGCGGCCGTTCAGAAGTCCGCATCACACCATTTCAGACGTGGCCCTGGTAGGAGGGGGGAGCTATCCCCAGCCAGGGGAAATTTCTTTATCACATAACGGGGTGTTATTCTTAGACGAATTACCGGAGTTTAAAAGGGGGGTACTAGAGGTAATGCGGCAACCATTAGAAGATAGAGAAGTGACCATTTCCAGGGCCAGGTTTACCGTTACCTATCCCAGTAGTTTTATGCTGGTGGCCAGTATGAACCCGAGCCCCGGGGGGTACTTTAACGATCCGGATGCTCCGGTAACTTCTTCCCCAGCAGAAATGCAGCGGTACCTGGGAAAAATTTCCGGCCCTCTATTAGATCGCATAGATATCCATATAGAAGTGACCCCGGTACCTTTTGAAAAACTTTCTGAAGACCGTAAGGGTGAAAGTAGTCTAGAGATTCGCAAGCGTGTAATCGCTGCCAGGGAAATCCAGAACCAACGTTTCAGGGCACTTGACACCGTTCATTATAATGCCCAGATGAACAGCAAGCAAATTCGGGAGTTTTGTGAGCTGGACCTTCCTTCAAAGAGTTTATTAAAGAATGCGATGGAATATTTAAACCTATCGGCCAGGGCATATGACCGTATCCTGAAAGTAGCAAGGACCATTGCCGATCTGGAAGGGGTCATGGATTTAAATGGAAACCACATAAGCGAGGCGATTCAATATCGGAGTTTGGATAGGGAAGGGTGGTTAGGTTAATTAATGTTCGAGGTTGGAAGTACGAAGTACAAGGTGGAATTTTAGGTGACAATATTTAGTAATGAAACTAAAATAGAGTAATACAGGATCTCAAGCTTAGAACTAAAAGATTTGCTGTTGATTGTTGGAAGTTATGCAAAAAAAACCCTAAATCTCGGGAATATGATGCTTGGGAAAGACAGCTAATACGATGCTCAAGTTCAGCAGGAGCAAATTATAGAGCCTCCCAGCGGGCGAAGTCAAAAGCAGATTTTATAAACAAACTAAAAATTGTAGAAGAGGAAGCAGACAAATCTATTTATTGTTTAGAATTATTTGAAGAGGTCCTGGACCCGGGTGAAAATGAAATCAAACAGTTGAAAAAAGAGGCGAATGAGCTTTTGGCGTTAATAGTTGCATCGATTAAAACTGCTTGGAAAAACAAGGACAAACAAAACCGATAATCATATTCTCTTAATTCGTACCTCGTATTTCGTCCTTCCTCATATCACGAGCGTGACGACCGCACCGGTAGGGGAGTGTTAATTAAAAATAGCGTTCTAAACAGTCCCAATTCTTTACTCTTCTTCTAATTCCTCTTTAATAAATTGCAGTACTCTTCTACATTTCTCTAACAATCTGCTTCTCTGTCCATTTAACCAATCCTCACGCTCACTAATGGCCTTTAAATTTTCCAAAAACGATTGATTGCTTTGTACCGAGGCATAATCGTTCGGAATTCTTCTGTTGCTGAAATTATGGATCATGTATTTTGCCACTTCTTCTATATAAACATCTCGAATTGCTTCTGACTCATTAGTTTCAAAGTGCTTCAGCTCACTTTCGAACAGATTTACAATGGCCACTCTCAATTTTGCTGAGGTTAAAACACTAAATCCTTCGTTTTTAAAGATTTCATATCCCGAATAGCTGAGCGTAGTGTTTCGAAAATCTAAACTAGCCACAAAAAAATGGTACTCAAGAGAATCCGAATAAGGTGTTTTATCAACAATGGCGGAGGTGATAATCGCTCTTGAACTATTTAACTCTTTCACTGCCTTGATGGTTTCTTCTAAGGCCTCACAATTCTTAGTTAACGATTCAGACAGTTGACCAAGCACCTCCCGCTCCATAATTCTATCCTTTCTCCATTCATTCCAATTATTAATACTTAAAGCAATCAGAATACCGATGACAACAAGTACAATCTCACCAATGGCATAAAGGAGGTATTTGCTCAACTTGTTTTCAGTTAGAAGTTGTTGACGAATCTTTCGGAAGAATTTTATCATGTGAAGTGGTTGGTTTTTCTTGATAAAGAATGGAGCCGAAGATAGGCAGTAAATAAATACAGCCATTGTTAGTCTTTCATTCTTTCTTTTTTAATTCTCTCAGGATCATTTTATAAAGATTATTAAAACTTTTATTCCATTCTTCTTGCCATCGTATTTGATCCTCTCTGTAGGCCTTAAGGGTTCTGAGTATATTCAGATACGTTTTAGATTGCTTCAATTCCTTGTAATCAATGGGTATCATTTTCGTTCGCATGGCTACTTTTTCAAATAGATTGATTAAGACCGGGTTGGCAGTATGAAAGAAGAAATCTTCCTGTCTTTGCGATAGATTTTCCATCCAACCAGCATCATAAATCCCCAAATATTCTCTAATCGTATCATTTGTTATGAGATTTCTTCCATAAGTTTTAAGGCTTTCATAACCAGCATTTTGGAAGGAGGGAGAACACCATGTCAAAGATTTTGAAAAATGGTATGCCAGTGAATCATGGTAACCAGTGTTCTCTTCCAATTGTTTAAGTATAATATCCACAGAGGCAATTGAATTTTTGTTGCTTTTCAGGCATGCGGTATTTCGGAAAATATTATCTTCTAGTGCAATCAAAATATCATTCAGAATCTGATGTTCAAATTTCTCGGTTTTACGGGCTTCATTCATGTTATTAATCTGCAAAGCAATCAATATCCCTATCACCACCAATAGAATCTCCCCAATAGCATACACTATGTATTTGCTGAACTTGTTTTCAGTTAGTAATTGTTGTCTAATTTTTCTAAAAAACTTTAACATGTGTAGTATTGGTTGGTGGTAGTCTTCCCAAGATACTGAATTATTATCCGGGAATCAGAATTGATAGATAATCGTAAACTGGATGGATTTTAATTGAATTGCACTTCGGTATCATTCAAATTTGTAAAATACATACTTACACATTCGGGTGTATAACCGAAGCTATTCAATACAGGAGTTTGGATAGGGAAGGGTGGTTAGGGTAGGTTTCAGTAATCAGTAATCAGTAATCAGTAATCAGTGAACAGTGAACAGTGAAGAGTAAACAGTGAACACGAGATCTTTTTTGATTATCCTGTGGATGATTGAAAAAGGCTGCGAGATGATACGGCTGGATAAAGTAGACAGTAAAAAGTAAACAGTAAAAAGTAAAAAGTAAACAGTTATCGTCAGCCTGAGGGCCATGTGCTGCAAAGCCCCGTACGGCTGGAAATGAACAATTCATCCTGTTGGGTACCAGAAATCAGGCCCTCTTAGCCTTGATCAACCTTAGTTTAAATATCTACACTAAAAACGATAGGTATAAACCATCTTAAGCGCCCCTCCCTGTTGTATGGTAAAAAACCTTCTGTTCAATGCGGGGTTGTTCTGCCAATTGTGGTTATACACAAAAAAAATGTCGGTTCCGGGAGTAATTATCCATCGAAACCGGGTATTGGTCCCCAGAACTTCGCTTACATCATCAAACTGAATGTTTGACGAGAGCGAAATATCCGGGGTAAAATCAAAGCCTAGATCCAAGCGGAATAAATTGGTATTAAACCCACTATTTTCAGCGGTTACCTTGGTGTATATGTATTGGCTGCCCAGATTAATGCCCGGTACCGGACGAATAGTTAAACCCATCACCAGGTTCGAGATATTCCCAGTCCAGAAACCACCGGCTTCATAGCCAATAGATCCCGATACTTTGCGGAACGATGCGGAAGACGCCTCCAATTCATAGCCCCAATTTGCATAAGCTCCGGGAACCACAACTATAGAGCCATCCCTGAGGATATCAAAATCCTCATCTAAAAACTCAAAGTTCCTGCCCACCTTAAATTCCAGTTGTTCCCCTGATTCGAAGGTAATTTCTCCCAACGTAAATGTAAGGTTCTCGGTAAGTAATTTATTCTCCAGTGAGGTGAGATATTCATAGCGAATACCCCACTCAATTTCTCTTATAAGGGAGCTTTTTTCGAACAAAGGCGAATAGCTAATTCCCGGTTGAAATCTTTTAAATCCGTTACGTCTGTTAAACCCAACTGCCGGGTCGTAGGCCACACCAAATACCCGGTAAGATGCATAAGCAGACCAAGGCCGGTTCGGAAAATTAAAACGTATGCCACGTACCGATCTATCTAGTAGTGAAGTGGTCTGGTCTAATGGGGACGCTGCATTATGTCCTATAAAAAAAGCTGAAAACTGCAATACATTGTCACCCATAAATTCAGAAGTGCTCAAAGTAAGGTCGGTTCCCAGGGTACTTCTATCTTGCACCGGATCCCCTAACAGCACATCGTCTTTAGTGCTTCTTAGGGTATACAAAACCCCTATGGAGCTTTCCTTCCAAAATTCCCGTCTGTACCTTGCCACCGTAAAACTTTCCGGATTCAGCTCCCCTTGCTCCCCGGTACGCACATGTATCAGCGCAATATTGTTCTTCCCCATATTACCTACTAACCTGCCACCGTATTGTATCGGAATGGGCACCCCGTTTACCAGGCCGATCCTGCGACTAAAATAAGGATCCACACCACTTCGTGGGGCAAATGATAAAATGGAGGAGCCCTCAAGGAAAAAATCTCTCTTTTCAGGAAAACGCAAAGGAAAACGTGTAAGGTTTATTTGTCTATCGTCTACCTCTGTCTGTGCAAAATCAGTATTGTATGTGAAAGAGACCTTCAACTGGGAAGTAATATTGTAATTAATATCAAACCCAAGGTCGGCGGAAGTAGTGTTGTCAGACTCATCGTTCTCCTCATCATATTCTTTGCTAGACTGGGTAATGGCATAAGGGACAACTTCTAACCCTATTCCCTGAGACGGGTCAACAAGGCCGGTAAGTATACCGGCATTCTGTGGCCGCAACAGCCCCTGATTTCGTCGATGGCCGGTCCAAAGCAATTCCTCGTTTTTACGACGTATGGTCCTTTGAAAATTAATTCCCCACGTATCGCTTTTAGGATCAAAGTTTATGCTCCTAAAGGGAATCCTGATTTCGGCAGACCAGCCAAAATCACCAATATAGGTCCATGCCTTCCATATACCATCCCAGTCTTTGTTTAAAGTCTGTCCCTGGCCTGAAGAAATGAGACCATCTCCCCGCAATCCCAAAGGATTAATTTCAAAAAAATAAGCCCTTCGTTTGTCCATAAAGGTGTCGAATATCCATCTGAAACGGTCGTCTGTTTGCAGTGATGCATCCCTTTTTTTCTGAAAAGCCTTTATACCTGTTGGATCACTATCATAGCAAATTACCCCGATATAGATATTTTGTTTATCGAAAGCAACCCTTATTTCTGTTCTATCTGTAGGTTCACCGCCCTCTTTGGGTTCTTGCATCAGGAAATTGCCATTACCCGGTATATTTAACCAAAACGACTCATCGACAACACCATCCATCTGAAGCTCAACACCATTGAGTAAATGCCCCTTTATTTCCTTAAGCCCAATCTCATTCACAATATCCTGGCCCAATCCAGGAAACGGGAAAACACACAGCAATACCAGAAATAAGGCCTTAGGAACAATTTTTATTGAGCAATTCATAGTAAACTCTTAACGATACTCCTTTTTGGGTTTTTGCGTATGACGAGACATAAAATTACGGGAAAAGAAAGTAATTATAGGAATCAAATCACTGAAGAGATTTAATATAGGTTCTTAGATATGCAAGAATGGTTTGGATAGGGTTCAGTAATAAGTGATCTGTATACACGAGATCTTTTTTGATTATCCTGTAAATAATTAAAAAATGCTGCGAGATGATGCGGCGGGTAGAAATGAACAGTAAACAGTAAACAGTGAACAATGAACAGTAAGCAATTATCAGTATAGAAGTTTGGATAGGTAAGGCGGGCGGGGCTCTTATCAGACATAAGTCTCGACAGAAAACACTGACTGGTATCCGAAGAATAAAAATAGCGCAAGCTTAAATTTCCTAAACAATTAGGTGCCAATCCTGACATATATCATTGCCCAAATAGATCATACTTCTGAAATTTATGGATCAAATAAAAAGTATATCATTATGAAAAATACAGATAACACACACTTTATGGATAAGGTGGTAGAGTCTCTTAGAAAGGCCGCCATCGAGATTGAGGAATTTCAAGTACAAGCCGCTCTTGGCAAGGCAGAAGCACATGATGCTTACGAAGTAGCAAAGAAGCATTTCAACCAATTTATTCATGAAAGCAAGTCAAAAGTCCGGGAAGGCAAGGAACAGGTCAATGAGATCAATGCTAAACTAGATGAACTTCGCGTTCAGTTGGCATTAGGGAAGGCAGAGACTAAAGAGAAGTTCATAGAACAAAAGAAACTCCTTTTAAAATCGCTTCACGAATTGGAGGTTAAAATTAAGAGTAATCCAAAAGTGAGCAAAATGTACGCATTTATGCAGATTGAGATAGAGAAATTCAGAGTAAAATTGGATGTACTTGAAGAGAAATTTGAGGAAGGTAAAGAAAGTGCTAAAATAGCCTTCGAGAAGCGCAAAGCAGAATTCAACGAATTCATTAATGGGGTTAAAACGAAACGTGAAAAGAAACAAGAAACCAAATGGGAACATTTCCAAACAGAGGTTTCTGAGGCGTTTACCCATTTAAAGCGGGCGTTTGAGCCAACGGCATAAACACTATCCTTATTTATCAGAAAGAAAGCACGATGTTTTAGATCGTGCTTTTTTTGTGCTTAATAAACGCATGTCAATCCTCCCAAACGTCCGAATCGTCATGATCGCCTTTACGTACATCCCGTATCATACCAATCCCAAGTATAACAGTAAGAATAAGGCAAATTATGCCAATTACAGAGAAACCACCCCATAGTGGCTCAATCTCCGATATAATAAATAAGGTCGCGCCAATTATAAGAGCGCTCATTATAAACGCCGTGATTATTTGTTTGGTGACCCGATGTAAGGTATGAACCATAGGATCTATTCCTTTATGAGTAATATCTACTTTAACTTGTCCACTATTTATTTTGCGTATGGCGTTTTTCAGATCACGGGGAAATTCCTCCATGTAATTGCCTATTTCAAATAGCGAATTAATAGCCTTTTCGCCCATTTTGGCAGGACTGAATTTTTTTGAAATTGCTTTCAATAGATAAGGGCGAACCATGGCTAACTGATCCAGGTCCGGATCTAACTTTTGTATAACACCTTCAATGGTAACCAGTGATCTGGCGAACAGATAAAAATGTGTCGGTACTTTTAAACCATGCTCAACAATGATATCCTTGAGCTCCATCATAATTGTACTCAACTCATTTTTATGAACATCGCGTACGTAATGCTTTTCAACAAATTCGTTGATATCAAACTCCAGTTGCCTTATATTTTCAATGGCCTGATTGTTTGATAAGCGTTGAAGTGCTTTAATGATTTTGTTTACATCCCTTCGTGTAATCGAAAGGAATAACTGTCCAAATGTCTGAATATCCCTGGGTAGGATACTTCCCATCATACCAAAATCCAGGTAACATATATGTGAATTTGGAAGCACCAATAGATTTCCCGGATGAGGATCGGCATGAAAGAATCCATAGTCGAATATCTGCTTAAAATAGGTTTTTGTCAATCGATGAGCAATAACCTTTGGGTCATGACCTTTTTCTGCCAGGGCCTCAATCTTATCGATCTTGATACCGGAAATAAACTCCAGTGCCAACACTTTATCAGTCGTATACTCCTGATATACCTTAGGGGCACTTGCATATTGGTCATGACTTTCATCCTGGACAATGTTGTTATAAAAACGCTGTACATTGATAGATTCATGAATAAAATCCAGTTCCTTCAATATGGATTCCTCAAAATTGCGTACTAGGCCAACAGGATCAAAACTATTAAGTGAAGGAATACGCTTAGACAATACTTCGGCAATATTATACATGAGTTTAATATCCTCAATAATTGTTTCCTTAATCCCGGGACGCTGAATTTTCAGGGCTACCCGTTTTCCGGAATGCAGTGTAACAACATGTACCTGTGCCATGGATGCAGAAGCGAATGGAGTTGAATCGAACCAGGCAAATAATTCATCTACATCACCTTTTAACTCCGTTTCTACCATTTCCCTGGCCATATTTTCGGGCATGGGGGGCACCTTGTCCTGGAGTTTTTCCAATTCACTGATCAAATCGGGCGGAATCAGTTCGGCATGGTTACTCATAATCTGACCGAACTTTACAAAGGTGGGGCCAAGTTCTTCACAGACAAGGCGCATTTTTTCCCATTTATTAAAGCTCAGGGCATGTTTGCGCGTAGTGCGCGGTACCAATCCGCGTACAAAACCATACTTTTTTTGTTTCTCCAGATAATAGACCAGGTCTTCGAAACCATATTTAACCAGTACCTTAAGAATTTGGTTGTATCTGGTGGCAGATCGGTACCTGCCTTTTATGTCGGGATAGAAGTTCATATCAGGCCTTCTTTTCAAGATGATTCAATCTGGCTTCCAATAAAGCAATTGCCGCATCGGCGGTCTCAAGTTTTTCATTTAACGCCTTTATCTCATCCAAATGGGCGATATTCATTTTCTTATAAAATGTAACCACCGTTTCCTCGATCTTCACTTCCAGTTCATCCTTTAACTGACCGGCCTTTACAATAAGCTTATCCATAAATTCCAATTCATTTCCATCTGCGTCTAAATTGTTGCCATTAATGGAATCTGTTTTTGTATCAGAAAGCTCTTGTATCCTTTCTATCAAGTGCGTGTCTTTTGCCAGATAGTACAAACTGGACGACAAGGTGACTAATTCTATAAGTGTCTTGGTTTTCATATGAAGACATATTTAATAGGTTTATCAAATTTATCACTGATACCTTAATTTATCTATGATTAAAGTCATATATAGCAAGGAGATTGGTTTAGATGTCCCAAAGTGGATAAAGCTTCCCTTAGAATGTTTAAAAAGACGTGTAACGCTGGTAAGGGTAGGTTGTCAGTGAACAGTTATCAGTGAGTGGTAAACTGCAAACACGAGATCATTTTTGATTAACCTATAAATGATTGAAAAAGGGCTGCGAGATAATGCGGTTGAATAAAGTAACAGAAAGCAATTATCAGCATAGAAGTTTGGATAGGGAAAGCTGTTGGTTTAGGTTCAAATCAGCTAGTTGAAGAAGGACGTATCTCTTGGTTTTTTGGAGATCAATCTTTGCGCCAGGTATTAACTGCAAGTTCTGATTTTTCCCATTTTTGATTTTCCAGGTTGTAAACATAAACGTAAGAGTCAATCACCATCCCATTTGCATAGTTAAAAGCATATTGATATTTAAGGTTGGTTCTGTTCATATAGCGGTCTTCTGCGATAGGCAGAAGTTCAATGGTTGGAAATACCTGTCCGTTTTCAGCCATCTCACGTTTGTAAAATAACTTGCCCGCCTCAACCCAAAATTTACGAGGACCGTAAGTGCCTACCACTTCTTTGAGCTGATTGGCCAGGGTAATGGAATCTAAATCTTTTACATATACGATATGTGCTAGGGCGTCCTTTAAATAATAATGACTGGGATTCAACTTAATCGCTTCTTCATAAACTACTTTAGCGCTATCTAGTTGTCTATTTTCCAGGAGTGATTCTGCCTTTAAAATGCTTTTGTTAATTTTCCAGTACCAGGTTATTAAGGAACCTTTTAAATCGTTTTGCTCCTGCCTAAAAGCATAAATCTGCCCGAGATCGTTCTTTAAAAACTCAGTGTTCCATGTACGGCCGGTCAAGGTGTGTCCTGCAATTATTTCATAATCTCCTGCCAGTACAAGTGGACCAATCCCTTGATTGGATACATAGCGCAACAGGGTATTTTTATTTATCCAAAACGTTTGTGTCTGTTCATTGTCGTTCGACCTGTATACGCCTTCAAATTTCTTTAATGCCTTTTTGGTTACAGGATTGTCCTTTAAATATGCAATGGCCAGATCGTGTACCTTGGTAAGATTTTGCCAATTAGGATGTAGTAATTTTATTTTTTCCTGGGTTTTGGTAGCTGAATTGATATCGCCTTGTAACAATTGTGGTAATAGTTTTAGGCTAAAAAGGACATCGTCATTTGGTTGAACCAGTAGCAGGGCATTTATTTGTTTTAAAATATAATCATAATCCTCACGGATCAGACTGGCATCAAGAAGGTTATAGCCGTTATTCTGACTTTTTTTGTATTCCCAGGCGTCGAAAGCCAGCTGTGTATACGCTTCAAGATTTTTTGTCTTTCCATAAATTTTGTTTAATACCCCGTTATAATTCTCATCGCTAGGATCTACTTCCAGTTGTAATTTAACCAGCTCCTCCGCCTTATCAAATTCGTCATAGGCAAGGTATTTTAGTATAAGAGCTTCTCCTTGTTTTTGTAATGGCAATTTGTACCGGTAACGGAATGCTTTATCTGCTAATACGCGATCTTCAAATTTACTAAGGTTAAAATTCAAATTTCTTTTCCCGCCGTAAAGGTATGCAAGCGCAAATGTACTGTCTTCTTTTACAGCATTTTCATATTGCCGATTTCTAAAATGTTCCAGGGCTTTTAAGTTACTGCTGGTAATTTCCTTAATGTTTAAATCGAGATAATTTGGGTTATTAAATTCTTTAGAATCTAATGTGCGAATAACAAATCTAGAAATATTATCGATCAGGCTTAATACATCTTTTCCGGTAACCTTTTCTTGTGCTTTGATCTTTGCATTTTTCGCATTTCTGATATATGTAGTAATTGTGTATTCATTATTTATGATCTCATATTCCCCATCCACATAAAAGTCATGGAAATAACTCGCCTGTTTAACCTTTTCTGTAGTATTACGTATACCGGCCACTTCAGGACTCAAGTTTTTGTTCTGCAACAAGTCTTCATGGAGCAACATAGAAATTCCAAATTCTAGCCATGTAGTGGTACTATCGGCAACTTTAGATTTAAAATCATATATATAGAAACCGGTTCTAAACTCTTCTTTAGTAATTAGGGCGGATCTTTGCTCACCTGCCTCTGTTGTATAGTTCACAGACTTTGTTGTTGAACCGAGATCTGCGGTTCCAAATCCGAAGTAAAGCCCAACGGTTATTAATACCAAATTCAGAGGGAAAATGATCTTCTCTCTCAGCCGTAAAATTTTGCTATTAATACGCTCCCGGTGATAGAGGTAAATGACCAAAGAAGGGATGATACCTACAAAAAACCACAGCAAGATGTCTACCCAATAGGGAGATATTTGATATCGGTTTAAAATCCAATCCACAAATTGTAAGAAGGTCCAGGCAGCCACTAAATAGGCAGCAAAAAACTGAAGTACCTGCAACCATTTTTTTTGTCTTTTTTTGGATGTACTCTTTTCCGACATAGTATTATTTAATTATCACCAACAGTTTTATATATGATGAGTGCAATTCACTGAAGCACATGTCATTCAGTTGATAGTAATTATTTAAAGAAGGGGAGCACTCAAATATAGCCAAATCCCGGGCAATGTACACAGTGTGTGATCTTTTTGGTTATCCTGTGGATGCTTGCAGTTAGTGATTAACAATTAGCAGTAAGCAATTAATTAAAAACGGCTGTCATTAAACACGTGATGACCGTTGCCTTTCTGGAGATATCCTTATATTTAATTGTTATGACATACAACTTAGGTGCCTTGCTTTCTTTCCTGGTGGCTTTCCAGTTATTCTTTGTAGCAATCTACTTATTTACGCATAAGAAGGGCAGCAAAAGAAACAATAGCCTTCTTGGGTTTTTGTTCTTAATGTTTGCTATTAATCTACTGGATTTTACAGCTCGGGTAAGCGGTTTGGTCTTCGCTAATCCGATGCTTCACCTTTTAGATGACGCATTTTTCTTTTTATATGGACCTGTTTTATTTTTCTATTCACGTGCCGTGGTATACCGCGATTTCACTTTTAAAAGAAAAGAGCTAGGGCACTTAATACCTTATCTGATATTTACGGCTCTTGTTATATTTCTTATCCTGGTGGTTGATGCTGAGACCAAATCTGAAGTTGCTGAAAAATTTAACACAGCAGAATTACCCCCCTGGGTATACGCAATTAGCCTGCTTACTTATTTACATGCTGTTTGCTACCTATGGCTCTCCTGGCGAACAATCAAAACATACCATAAGGTTATAAAAGACAAATTCTCCAGTATTGAGGGGATTAATCTCAATTGGCTGAGTTTTATGATCCGGGCATTTTTTGGAATCACGCTAGTGGCTATGATCCATAACCTGACTCCCATCTTTGGGAACATCTATTTCGTATATGCTTCGGTCTTGGTATTGCTTGTTGTTTCGTTTTACTTTATCAACCTTGTACTGGTAAAGGCCCTCAATCAGCCGGCCATATTTTCGGGAATAGACAGGGAAGAAACCAGGAAATATGCCATGTCTAACCTTAGCCAGGAAGAGGCAGATCATTACAAACTTCAGCTGGCTAATTTAATGCAGTCCAAGCAGTTCTTCCTGAATCCGGAACTGAAAAGTAAGGATTTAGCAGAGGAATTAGGCGTAAGTAGTAAGGTGCTATCGCAGGTAATTAATCAGGGATTTAATCAAAATTTCTTCGATTTCGTCAATAGCTATCGCTGTGAGGAAGTGAAAAGAATATTACAGGGCCCGGACAAGAAAATTACTGTTATCGAAGCCATGTACCAGGCTGGCTTTAATTCCAAATCTTCTTTCAACAAGGAATTTAAAAAACTAACCGGCCAAACCCCGACCGAGTATAAAAAGAGCTTGTCCTAAAGCAGGTTAAACCATATAACTACCACCACTGCCGCATTAATTCGTCCGTTTTCCTGAAGACGGTCGACTCGCATTATCAACTACCATAGTTTTGGAACTCATCTAAAATTCTAGTAGTATGGAAGCTAAAATTAAAAATGTACCGGCTGAAGGTTACAGTTGGTTATTCTGCCTGCGGGAAATGCTTTTGGTATTTCTTCCTGCATTCTTATTTGTTAAACTAACTAGTTCCTGGGCCGGGGAAGACATTATCAGAGGCTTTGTAGTTATTTGGGGAGCCAACCTGATGATGCTGGCCATGATCTGGACAAGCATGAAGCTCCGCGGGCAAACATGGCAGGAGTTAGGACTCACCTTTAAATCTGTAAATCTTAAACAGGCGCTGATCATCATTGGACAATCATTGCTTGTATTTGTATTTGGCGTAGGCTGCTTTATCCTGGGCTCGGTTATCGTAGCTAATATTAGCGGGATTCCGGAAAGTGCGGATTTCAGCAATTATGAATTTCTAAAGGACAATCTCGGTGGTCTTATATTATCCCTGGCAGGGGTCTACTTTATATCCTCTTTTGGGGAGGAAGTTATTTACAGGGCGTTTCTAATCAATCGGCTAACTGAGATGACAAGGTCATTTAAATACAGCAAGCATTTGGCCGTACTGATAAGTGCCATTTTCTTCGGGCTAATTCACTATGAGTGGGGGGCTATGGGCATGGTTCAGACCGGGTTTATGGGCCTGGCGATGGGGGTATCCTATCTGGTACTAAAGAAAAGGTTATGGGTGCTGATCTTGGCACATATCTATATGGATACGCTGCTTTTTGTTCAGCTCTACCTGGCCAGTAATTAAAGCAATATTACTGCTGAAATTTGTTTTTGATCTGTTTGGTTTAAATCGGAATTGTGTAAAGAAATAAGTACAAGGCCAGGATTTACGATCACAAATCCTGGCCTTTAGTATTGGTTTATTGGTGTCTGGTTTTACATTTGTTCTTCCTGTTTCAGGGGAGAGTGATGCTCGTGAACCATTTTCCAGCCCTCATCAGTTTTAACAAATAACAGCGTAATCTGATCGTTCACTACAACAAGATCTTCTCCAAATTTCAACTCAAAATCTGAGTGAAAGGTAAGATTGGCTACTTCTCCGTATACTGCAATTTTCAGGTCTTTTGCATCAAACTTGACAACCTCGGTCACCGACCCAAAGACATTGCGTTCGTGACTTTCATTGCCTTCACTGCCATTTCGTGGCTCTCCGCCTTTAAATTCGGTAAACTTGGGGCCATAGGCATGGAAGGAGATGAGTTTGTCAATATCCCCGTCTTTAATGCTTTGTGCAATGGCACCAAATGTTTCCATTACCTCTTGCTCAGCCTCCGGGAATTCATCATTTATAAGATCAACTTTAACTTCTGTCACTTCCGATTTCGCCTCTTTTTGCTGACATGCCGTAACAAAAAAGCCTAAAGCTATTAATGTAAATACTAACCGTGTTTTCATAATTATAAAATTTAAATGTTTGATTTTGATTACAATACAAGATTACCCCAAATTCCAAAAAAAGGCATTTACTATTTATTCAAAACCTTGGAGTATTTGTGAAATGACGTTTAAAATTAGCATCACTGTCTTATTGCTGCTATTATTCCCAGAGCCGGGAACAATCTACACAATAGACTATCTCACTGGTAGATTCTTTATTCCCATTAATAACTATTTCAAGTTTCTTGGCACCTTCGCCTAAATTCACAACTGGAAATGTCAGGAGTCTTTCTCCTGTGCTGGTGTTGGTGAAAGTGCTTTCTTCCTGGTGTGCTTTTGTCCATTTGTCTTTACCGAATAGCCCCCTGTAAGTGATTCTTTTTATACTGCTTTCTCCTCTTGGCAGACCCTTAAGACGTACCATTACCAGGATCTCATCTCCGGTAACAAAGGGGCCATCAGATGAAATACATCTGGAATATCCGTTATTCGTGTCAATTCTTTTGCAAATTTCCAGACTGTAAATAGGGTCGGATAGCTTTGGAGGTGCAAAAGGAGTTACGTATATACTCAGGAATTCTTCTTTTACATTATCCCCCTTCTGAGCTCTTAAAAGATACCTCGTTGTACGAATAGGCGATACAATTTTATCTCCAATGGCCTCAACAGGCTCACCGTTAAGCGTAACTTTATCAGCGTTATAAACATCCCATAAAAGTTTAGATGCTATGCCTCTGCGAACGGTAGGGCGACTGGCATAAAAATTACCTAAGACGGGCTCATTGTTCTCCACCTCAATTCTAACATTCTTGCTTTCTACCTTTGTTGGCCCTTTGGATGAGCCTGCACTTGCCATAAGTACGTATGTTGAGGTTTTATCTATAACAACATTTTTAGATCCGCTAGTTGGAACGCTAAAAAGCGCTCTGGTTCCCTTTTGTAATAAACTAACTTTTGAAGCATTCTCTGTTTCCCATGAAAGTGTTACCGTTTCTCCTTTTTCGGCGAAATCCTTGCTTGTAGAAAATGAAATTATCTCAACTGGAGAAGCTGCGGCTAAACTCCAGGTCATTGGAAATGGAAATGCTTCACACAGTATAATGCTTCTATTGGCGATCATACAAACTTTAATGCTTTCGCTGCTAAAATCTTTCCCTCCCGGTTTTTTAGAAATTTTAAAACTGGCGTTATGATTCCCAACTTCTATTTGGTGACTTTCCAAAAGGACATCCCTATAATTGGCCTTTCCATCTGCCATAACGGGAAACGCCCTAATTACCATGCCCTTGGTATCAACTTCTCTGGAAAAACTGTATTCAACGGAAACCTCAATTTCCGAGCTTGACAAATTTTCTGCGTTGAAATTATGAATACTTATTCCTCCCTGAGCCTGAATAAAGGACATTGCCGTAATGCTCATTAAAATTGTTAATAATAGACTTTTCATTGTTTTAATATTTTTTAGTTGATAGCGTACCCTTAATTTGTCTTCTGTATTTTCTAATCTATTTTATTAGCTCGTTCACTTATTTTATTGGGTATACCCGAGGCCACATATAGTATATGATAGCCTTCATCTCCTCCTAAATCTGGTCCGCCAACTTTAGTGGTTATCTGAACATAGCCCTGAATGGTTCCATCTGCTCTTTTTGTGATTTCAACAAACTTTACTCCCAGGTCTTTATCATTTTCTTGTTGTTCATTGACTACCAAAAGTTTTTTGTTATTTACTACCAGCGCATGGGAGGTGCCATTATCAGCATCTGCCAAAGCAGCTCCATCTTCCTTTGTAACAACAAATCTTTTATATACTTCTCGGATATCCATTTTATATGGAAGGTTTGCTATTGTAGGTTTAATTTCAAAAGCAATTTTAAACTGTGCTGTTAAGGGAGGAGCGGCCCATGGTTTCCACTTATTGTCGCCTATTCCGTCCAGATCGAAATCGCCTTTGCTGTCAAACCTGTTAGAATCGTCCTGAATTAACATCATGTAATACCCTTTCGCCTCCTTCCACCATATCATTTCTGAGGGATGAATCTCAGGTCTGTGATGATGCAACCATTCTCTAACCCAGGGACCATAAAGGCAAATTTCTTTCCCTTCAAGTCCAATTACAGGATCCTGGCTTTTCTTCCCCTTTTTCTTTTTAAAAGGGAAAAATACATTTTGATACAAACTTTGATCCGGAGTAACTTCCCCCTCCAGGAGATATTGACCTCTCTTATTTTTGTGCCAGCCGCTGCTACTCATTAAAAGCGTTTCTTCCTTGTATGGGAGTGTTTCAGTAATTAAAAATGAAAAGTCGTCATTAGGTAGAATAAACAAATTCCAATCCATCTCATCACCGGTTCCGTCATAGGTTTTAAAATTTTCTAATTTTCCACAGCAAACTTGTTTTCTGGTGCTAAGAGGCAGCCAATTATTTTTATACCCTGTGCCGGGAAGGTCCTTAATTTTTTTTTCTGCAGGCCTGGTGCCTATATTGTTTCTAACTGGATCAAACCCCTCTATCCCCTGCATTTTATAGACAATTTTATTCCATTTTGCTATGTCTTCCCGGGTGCTTCTGGGAGGATTGTTCACCAGGAAGTTATTTTTGGAATCATCCACAGCAACAGGGTTTTTTTGTGGGCTCTTGGTTCTATGATCACGAGTTGTTACTTTCTTAGTTCTGTGGTCACGGTTCACCTGAGCTTGGACAGGTGCAATAGAAAAAGAAACTAAAATCACAAATGACAAGCATAGAAATATGGGATATGATTTAAGCGTTTTAGTTTTTTTCATACCGTGTTGATTTAAATGTTATTAATTTATTTTCGGTGCATCAAATTCATTACTTCGAGACTTAATTACTTCCCTGGCCGTTTCTCTTATTGTTGCCTTGTTGTTTTGAGCCAATTTTTCCAGGTAGCCGGAGACCTGACTATTTTTAATGAGACTGAGCGAATAAATAGCTTCAATTTTTATCTGATCGGATGTTTGTGAATGTTCAATCAGGGATTTGATAAATGGATAAACAATGGGTGAGCCGGTATTCCCCAGTACAAACAACTGCTGAATTGTATCTTTTTCGGTCCTCATTTCCTTTAGAAGAAAGCTGGTTAATTCATCTGCTTGTACGCTGTCGATAGCTTTAATCCGATAAGCCATTCCTCCCAGGGTAAGTTGAGCAGTAGACCTGATAAAATCGTCTTGGGGCTCCTTAGCCTTAAATGCAATAGCTTTTACAGTTTCAATGGCATTCTTAGTTGGAAAGGCTGTGGTGGTTAGTTCTGTCAATAGCTCTTCCAGAAGTTGTTCATTGTTATGATTCCTGCTGATAATATCGGCAATAGCATCTGTAGCTTCTGATGTTTCCGCCGTTGATAATGCCGTGCGAAGTACCCTGGAGATTATAGAATTAAACGGTTCTCTTTCCAGGATCCCACCCACTTGTTTACAGGTATCCGGGTATAAATAAAAAACTGCTCTGAACTTTTCAATTAAAGACACTTCCTGCTCTTTGGTTAAGTCATGAGCTGTGGATAATCTTTGAAATAGCTGCTGCCAATTATCTGTACCCAAGGTTCCTGCATGCACCATTTTAGTTATATTTTTGGTAGAAACAGGAGCACTTAAAGTGGTTTGGATGCTGTAATTGTCAGAGTTTTTTATAGTTAATAAATGCTCTTTTATGTTATTTTTTATTTTGGTTTTGGACCTTAGCAAAACCGCCACTTTGGTGCCTGATGCACTTATGGTATCCGTTTGGTAAAGCACTATTTGCGCTTCAGAAGTGTTAATTTTATTGATTGCGCCATCATTATCAGTTTCAATTGTAGTGGCATTATCTATATCAATACTTTGATTTTTTCTCTTCGACTTGTACGCCAGATATTTTACTATTTCTTTATTATAGGTAACAGCTGATGAACCGGACTTTGCCATACGGTAGTTAGCCATATAGGTGCCATTATTGTTTTCTTCTACAGTTTGCCAGCTTTTAGATTTCTTTGCTGGTTGTACAAATTGCATCCTGCCAATAATATCTTTGAAAACACCCGTTGCCATGTTGCTCAGGGATGAATCAAAATAAATATGTCCTATTTTCCCGGAATCATTTATCTGAACAAATACTGGTTGCTTTAAATCTTTGCTAATAAATTCTGTATCCATACTAATTCCGCCACTTTTGAGGGTAAATGAAAGGTCTGTTAATTGATAACAAACCAACTTACCCTCAGTATTTTTCTCCAAGATTGTTTTTGCCAGTTGAGCTTTTATAAGTACTTGAGCTTGCTGCAAAGTGGCACTTTTAAAAAATGGTTTTTTTAGATTGACGGTATCCGAACTGTATAATTTTTTTATGTCGTTATATCCTAAGCTTTCTGAACTATAGGAATAATGCAATTGGTCAGAAACCTCAGTTACCATACTTCCTTTACACCCGAAACTTAACAGGCATAAAAGAAATATGTAACTAAAAAAAACCCTCTTTCCCAACATGATTGTCTATGGTCTTTTATTATTTTAATTGCCTATCATCACAGGTTCTTCGTCATATTTGGCAATATTGGCCAATGTATGAGTATTACTGCCCTCGGCGATAGTTCCTGATGCCTTAAATCCGTCCCAATTAAATACATTGTGGGTTATACGTTTGCAATCCCCTCCATAAATTGGTACAAAATCCGGAACACAAACTTCGGCATATGCATCAAGTTTGCCACTTAGCATATTGACGTCATAACCAAAATAGTGGTTAATGCCAACTACAATTTCTTCAGAGTTTTGATTCCAGATCCCTGTATATGCCTGTAGTTCCATGTCTGCCTTGATGAAGGTAAGTTCGCTCTCAACCCCACCTCCCAATACCTCTGCAAATTCAAGACCTGCTTTGCCATAGGCCTTTAAATTTACTAATGGTTTTGCATCTACCTGTGCAACTGTTCTTTCAATCTTGCCTTCGTATTCATAACCTAACTCACCTTTAATACCAATAAGACCTACGAAGTCTATCCCTGCTATTATTGGAACCTCAAATTCAAAAGAATTATCAAAGCTTTTACTGTAGCTGTCGCTAATCGAGTGTTTTTGCGGAAAAGATCTATTATCATTAATAATTGCCGTACCCAGTATCTTTAGCTGAATATTTGTAGTCATCTTTTTGGATACATCGGAAGGAGCATTAAATTCGCCTGATGCACTAAGTATATCCATAGAATTATTTAAAATTGTACCCTTAACCTTTCCGGATGCAGACACATTAAATTCTGACTTATTTTTTTCCGGATTATTAGGGTCGTACGGATAAATTTTTGCGTAACGATGTAATCTACCTTCAATACTGGCCTGAAATGTATCGGGGTGACCAAAACTCCAAATTGCTGTTTTATCTGCTGGCTTATATTCGTGAATAGGAGATAAGTTGCCAATCCTTTCAATTCTGAATTTCTGAAAGCGGCGAGGAACAATGGTTCTTTTGGCCATCATACGGCCGCTGGATGATTTTGAGAAATTATATTTATTGATTTCCTTTTTTTCACTCTCAGTGTACATGCTGAAGGGCTTTAATGTAATTACTTTTCCTTTTACATTATCAAATGAAGTGACCACCCCCACTTTTTTTTCAAGACTCATAAACTTTTTAAGGTTGGCTCCTTTTCTAAATGTACCTACAGATCTTGGAGCTGTCGCCTTTCTTGCATTTAAGTATCTGTTACTGGTATATGTTCTTGAAATTGTTTTAGGAGTCTTATTTCGTAATGAAAAGCCCTGGGCATTAAGTAATTTTTCAGTTTCATTGAGTTTGTCTATTGCTTGCTGTGCAGTAGTTCTTCTTCCATTTTTCAAGGTAATGCTTCGGCCAGGCGAAACAGCTCTGCCATTTTTATCTTCAAGTTTAAATGGCACAAATTTAATTTTACCTTTGGATGTTGCCCGGTAGTTAGGATTATTAGAGCTTATTTTAACAGCCTTCATTTTGTTTTTTTGAACAGGGGATCGTTGTGCTTCTTTTTTTAGTCTTGCAAAGGGGTCATCCACACTTTTATTTCTTTGGTCGCGGACAGTAACATTTTTGTTTTGGGTGCGATGATCACGAACAGTGACGTTTTGGTTTGGAGTACGTTGATCTCTTTTTACCTGGGCATTTAGCGGCATCATGGCTACCATAATGAAAGCACTCAGCATCAAAATAAGAAGGGTAGCTGTGCTTTTAGTTTTTTCCATTGTTTTCATAATAGTTTATTTTATCTTTCAATACAGCAAATTCAAAGTTGATCTTGCTCGAATGTTTATGTATAGCAAGAATAGCTCAAGATTCGCTTATGTTCATGCACTATTTATTCAAAGACTAGGAGTAATAGTGAATCGGGAATAAAAAGCTTGTACTATTATTGCATATCTATGCAATTAATACTTTTAAAGGGTAGAAAATCAGTTACTTAGAAACTTCGCTAGGGGTAATGCCAAATTCTTCCTTGAAGGCACGGCTAAACCATGAAGGATCGTTAAAACCGGTCTCATAGGCCACCTCGGAGATGGTCTTATTTGTGGACTGGATCAAATCCTTAGCTATTTGAAGACGAATAGAGCGTATAAAGACGGCGGTTGATTTGTTTGTAATGGCTTTTAGTTTTCTATAAATCTGGGATTCACTTAGATGTAATTTATCGGCGAGGTTTTTGGCACCAAAGTCAGCATTGCCAATATCCTCCCTTATGACTTGGATGATTTTTTGAAGGAATTTTGTTTCGGGATTTTCTTCCTGTTTGCCCAGAAAATTGTACAGGCCATCTTTTTGGATTTTGTCGACTAGTTTTTTACGCAATAACAATAGTTGATCCAATCTAATGAACAATTCTTTTTCATTAAAAGGTTTGGCCAGATAGGCATCTGCACCTTGGGACAGTCCTGTCAGCCGATCTTCCGCAGTTACCTTGGCCGTTAAGAGAATAATGGGTATATGGTCTGTACGTTCATCGCCCTTGAGCGTAGCACACACTTCGAAACCGTCTTTTCCGGGCATCATGACATCACTGATAATGATATCCGGTATTTTCTCATAAGCCATTTCTATACCCTTATCCCCATTAATGGCATGAAGTGTTTGGTATTTTCCTTTGAGACAGGTTTTTAAATAATGGGCAACATCCTCATTATCCTCAATAATCAGTGCCAGGGGTAATGTAGAGACCTCATCAAAAAAGGAGGATTCTACTTTGGTATTGGGAGCTGTTTTTTTAACGGGAGGTTCATCCGTTATTTTGGCATCCAAGATTTGAACCGCATTATTAGTTACTGGTATTTGTACGGTAAAAGTGCTCCCTTTACCAAGGGCACTCTCTACAGTAATGGTCCCTTTCATTAATTCTACAAATTCCTTGACCAGGGAAAGACCAATGCCTGTACCTTCTTGCTTAGATGACAATTCGTTATCTACTTGATAGAAGCGATCAAACAAATGAGCGATGTCATTTTCTGCTAGCCCCAAACCATTGTCCTGAACTTTAATGGAGAATAGTTCGCCGTCTTTAGTTTTGATTTTGTTGAGGTGAACAATTATTTTACCATAGGCTTTGGTGAATTTTATTGCATTTGAAAGTAGATTGGAAATAATCGATGCCATCTTATTTACATCTATATCCATTTCCAAGGCATTAATTTCGGAATATACGGTAAGATTTATATTCTTGGATTCGGCCAAGGAATGAAAACTTTCACTCAAATACTTCACAAAGGGAATGGCATCGGTCTGTACCAAATTCAACTCCATAGAACCACTTTCCACCTTTGACAGATCCAATAACTCATTGACCATGTGCAATAGGTTTTTGCCATTACGACGAATCATGTTCAAAGATTTTTCAGCCCCTTCAAATTGTTTGTTCAGTACATTGGTTTTTAAGGTTTCCGCCATTCCAATAATAACAGTGAGAGGTGTTCGAAATTCGTGTGTGATATTCGAGTATAAACGTGATTTTGATTCATTCAACTGCTCTAATTGTTCCGTTTGGTGGTTCAAAAGTTCATTTTTGTGCCGAATCTCGGTAGTCCTATCTGCTATAAGATTTTCTAAATTTTCATTTTTTCTTTTCAATTCCTTGGACCTCCATTGTAACAGTAGCGATACCAATGCAATTGCTCCCACAACATAGATTAAATAAGCCCACCATGTTCTGTGCCATGGTGGTAAAACGGCAAAGTAGAAACTATCCTCGTTACCCAAATGATTGAATACATTTTTTGAACGTACTTTAAAACTATACTCCCCTTCAGGTATGTTCGTATAGTCCTTCATGGTTTCAGAAGTCCAGGACGACCAATCTTCATCAAAACCTTCCAAGATATATTGGAATTGGTTTTCGGACTCGTTGTCAAAACTTGTGGCAGAATACTCAAATCTGAATGCATTACCTTGAAACGGAATTGAAGTATTTCTTTTGGCCTCCCCGGCACCTCCATAGAGCATCGAGTCATTTTGAATCGTTACCTTTCGAATATGGGAATTAAAGTCCAATTTCTCATTGCCGACAATAGTAAGATCATGACGAATCACCCCGCCACTGCCACCATACCAAACCACATCGTTAGCTTCCGGAAAATGCGCTACACCAAGTTCTTGTGTAATACGTTCATCTGCGTTTTTTTGAATACGGTATGTTCCATTTCCCTCATTTATTGCCTTGATTCTAGATCTTCGTTCATCTTCCTTTTGTAATTGGGCAAACATCCAAACATGACCATCTTTGTCTTCAAGCTTCACCGAAATTTCCCCGGGTAATTTAAATAGCTGGGCAATGCTCGAATCTTTAATGATACTATCCTGTTTTTTATCATAAGCGTAAATATCATTATCGATATTGAACAATACCTTATTATTGATCGATCTTAAAAACAGCACTCCATCCGGTAGTTCTTGGTTAGATTTAAAGTGTTTGACTTTTGGATTATGAAAACTATCTGAATTTCTAAGTGATCCGGCTTCTATCTTCCATACGCCATCAACTTGGGATTCTAACCATAGATTTCCATCGGTGTCTTCTATAATTTTACGAATATCATCATCGATACCTCCTATTCTTCCATCGTTTTCCCATTTCCCATTGTTATAAACAATAGAGGCCAGACCATCTGCCAAACCAACATAAATTCGATTAGGATTTTTCTTTGATCGAAACAGAGCTCCACTTTTAAGCTTAATTTGTTGTTCCAATTTATGGTCTACATAAATGTATAGCCCTGCTCGTGTACCCACAAATAGAGTATCATTGGACATAAGAAATTCAATGGCTTGTTTTGATGAGGTTCCAGTGGAAGAAACCAAAGGACTTATATTTTCAAAATAACTATGGTTTTCAATACTTTCGTGATTACCCAATCTTAGGACACCATTGTAGTTGGCAAGATATAGCTTGCCATCAATTACAACAATATCGTTCACGTAACCTTCAATACCTTGCCTCTCGTCAAAAATAGAATAGGGCGATGATAGTTCAACTCGGGATATTCCATAATTGGTAGCGGCCCAGACCCCTTTTTGATTATCTTCGAACAGTCTAAAAATGGTATCGTCCTGTAATCCCAAATCTTTATTTACTGCTTGAATTATGTTACCATCTCGATCGATGGTGATTATCCCATTTCTTACCGTCCCTATGGCATAATTGCCATTACTGAGTTTAATGATTCTACGTGCCAATGATTTCGACAAAAAATTCGAAGTTTTCACATTCAACGTTTGGATCTTGCCATTTTCTAGTACAAAAATCCCCTTAGTATATGTTAGGATTAAAAGTTTGTTCTTATCATGGGTTGAAACATCAGTAATTACTTTTGCCCCTATTTTAGAAGCATCGATTACCTCCTTAAATCCATTAGCGTCTATTTTTTTTAGTTTGAGGTTATTCTCCACCGCGTAAATTTCATTCCCTATTTTTTTAGAAAAATTAAAACCTGAAGAAGAATCATGAACTGAGAAGCTATTGTTTTTCCATTCGAATATTTTTTTCTCCGCTGTAAAGTATATGCTTTCATTTTGAATACTAATATCGCCAACGAGTTGAAAGTTCTTTTCTTCCAGATTTTCTTTCAAGGAAATAAATTGGAGCAACCCCTGCTCATCGGGCTCTAAGTACCCCAATTCATTATAACCACCAACATAGATTCTGTTATTCGAAGCTATTGCCAGCGCCCTGGCTATACCATAGTTTGGCAGTTCTATAAGTCTCCAGGAGACACCATCATACTCCAAAACCCCATTATTATTGCCTACGTAAATGAAACCTTCCTTGTTTTGTACAACAGCCCAATTTTGGGAAGCGGCGTTGTAATCTGTAGGGGAATAATTCTGAATATAGGGCAACCCGGTGTTTGAAACTTGTTGGGAGTGTAAGCCATGAATACCTAGGTTGAAAACAAGCGCAAGCAGAACCAATGGTCTAGATCCATTTTTAATGCAAATGTAAAAGAGATGTAAATATTGGATCATAACCATTTTCCCTTGGTCTTTTAGTGTACATTAACCGCACCACCACACATGCTTAATACCTATATACGTAAATTAAGAAAATAAATTGGTTGTTCTTTGACTAAGCGAATTTATTAAAGCAGCGTCATAATCAACATACAGTTTTTCAATATAGTTACCACTAAATTCACTTTTGTTGGCAGAGCGCAAGCGCTGCCTGGTCTTTATAAGGGAATGAAGATTTATAAGGCAGCCCTTGACAGTCTTATCCCCAAGGTACTGAATTATCGGTTAAGTTTTCAAAAAGTAATATCCCCGTGATTATTAATTTTTACCTTTTTACAGTATTGAAGAATTGTTATCTTAGAGAGGAATAAGATTTGGAGCCAATAATTCAGGTGTCCTGCTGTTCTAAATACGTCTTATAATGGAGATAATCGACTTTTATAAGTTTGTTGAAGGGAATCCTTTATTTAGGCAGATGTCTGTAGATGATGTTTTGTTTACAGCGTATGATTGCCCATTAGAAGGATCACCGGTAGATTACTCCACAGAAAAGAATTATTTCTGTTACGTCTTTGTCGGAGGAGGCAGGTGGAAAACCCCAACAGAAGAATATACCTTAAGGGCAGGAGATGCTGCTTTTTTAAAAAAAGGCGTACACAGGGTATTTAAAATTCTCAATGGCGATTTTTGTGCACTACTGATTTTCATGCCCGATGAATTTATAAGTTCGGTACTCAAGCACGAGACAGACCTGATTTTAGCGGAGGCCCTGGATGAAGAGACAGATTCTGTTATCCCATTAGCCCTAAATCGGAGTCTTATACAGTATTTTAACTCCTTAATGAACTATTTTTCGGAATCAGACCCGCCTTCCAAAAGCCTGCTAAAAGTGAAATTCAAAGAATTAATCATCAATATTGCCACCGGCGGTCACAATCCCCTTGCAACACGCTGCTTTAAGGAAATTGCTGCTACCGGTAGAAAATCTATAAAGGTGGTAATGGAAGAGAACTTCATTTTTAATCTGAAATTAAAGGATTTTGCAGCGTTATCTAATCGGAGTCTGGCAAGTTTTAATCGGGACTTTACTAAAATATACGGAACAACTCCGGGAAAATGGCTTAAAAGAAAACGGCTAGATTATGCCAAATATCTTCTGGAAACAACCGATCTCAATATCAATGAAATTACCCTCGAATCTGGTTTTGAGAATACTTCACACTTTATCCGCAGTTTTAAAGCCCATTTTAAGAGCGCTCCTATGACCTTTAAGAAACAGATGTTGACTAAGGTGTAAATTCTGTTGAGCTGAGGTTTTTAGTATATCATTTGATATTCCTGGAACATTTTCGGAATTAGATATTTTCTAATATTGTGTACAAATTAATTTCACCTATTATGAAAATTACACTTAAACAACCGTTAGCCATTCTGGGATTTATAATAGTACCTCTGCTTTTTATGAGCTGTTTGGCTCAGAAGAAAAATGCAGATAGTTATTCTGCTGAGCTCGTCGGGGTCTGGAACAAGAAAGTAATAGATTATGCTATTGCCGAAGATAACCTCTTTACCCTAAAAGGGGTACGCACCACCGCAATGATGCATGTAGCAATGCACGACGCACTCAACACAATAGTACCTAAATATGAGCGATACGCCTATAAGGGTACTGCCAGCGAAGCAAACCCTATTGCCGCGGTATCCCAGGCTGCATATGAGGTAGCTTTAAGCCAGTATCCGGATCGGCAGTCCGAATTGGATAGAGAGCTGGCAAAATGGTTAAAAACAGTAGAAGAGGGGAGTGCCAAACAAGAAGGGATTCGCCTTGGAAAGGCTACTGCCACGTCCATCCTTGGTATGCGAAAGGGTGATACCTATAATGAGGAGGCAGAATACACCTGGCATCCTATGGCTCCGGGGGTGTATGCAGAATTCAGTGAACACAGTGGCACTCCAGAGGGGTTTATTTTTGGAGCGGGATGGTCCAGGGCAAGAACTTTTATGCTTAAAAGTTCTGATCAATTCAGGGTCCCACCGCCACCAGAGATCAACAGTGCAGATTATACAAAGGCCTTTAATGAGGTAAAGGAAGTGGGTGGAAGTACAAGTAAGACCAGAACAGCAGATCAGGCCCATTACGCCATGTGGTGGAAAGAATTTGTCGAGATTTCAATGAATAGGCTGGCTACGAGTCTTGTATCGAAAGAGCAAATAGACTTATGGACAGCTACCAGGTCATTTGCATTGCTTAATATGACCATCTACGATGCCTATGTCTGTGTTTTTGACAACAAGTTTTTCTATAATCATTGGAGACCGTATACGGCTATTAGATGGGCGGCCAATGATGGTAATCCCGATACAGAAGCCGATACCACCTGGAATACACTTCACAACCATACCTATGCCTTTCCTTCCTACCCTTCAGCTCATGGTTCTGGCAGTGGTTCAAGTATGGCAGTATTGGCCAACACCCTGGGAATGGGAGATGACTACAAATTTACAATGAAAGTTCCGGAGGTAGAGATTTCCGGTCCAATGTCCGAAAAAGTAAAAATGGACCCGCCCGAACGCAGTTTTAATAGTTTTTCTGAAGCAGGTCTGGAAGGAGCAATGTCAAGACTCTATTTGGGGATTCATTTTAGATATGATTCCGTGGAGGGTAATAATTTAGGGGTGAAAATTGGCGAATATGCCTGTCAAAATTTTCTAAGACCCCTTAGCAATTGAAAAATATTAGCTTTTGAAAGGCTATTTAATAAGTTAAAAATTCGATGAAATACATAATAATAGCCGCTTTAATCGGTTAATATCTTATATAATACTATATTCAACCTGCCAAAACCATAAAGCAGTAAACCCAACGCATGCAACGATTCAAGGTCCCAAAAGGTCTGTCTATTTTATTTCTTATGCTTCTGGCTCTAACTATTGGCATAGGTTATCAGTTTTCATCCGATGCCCCAATCATTGCAAATACAAAGGAAGTAACCAAAAAACCAGTATTTAGTGAGGAGCAGTTGAGGTTATACCATTTGCAACAGCACGAATTACAAGTTGCTGTAAATGCCTATTTTGAAAAAGCTATTGCGAATGGGGATGTTGTTGGTGCCGGACTAAGTATCGTAAAGGGAGATTCTATTATTATATCAGAAGGCTATGGCAAAAGGAACATAAACCTTGAAGACCGGGTAGACGATCAGACGGTATTTAGACTGGGGTCCTTATCTAAGGGATTTGCGGGGGTTCTAGCCGCCAATTTAAAGGATGAAGGCAAGTTAAATTGGGAAGACAGGGTTAGCGATTACCTTCCGGATTTTCAATTGGGAGATCTTATCAATACCCAAAAAATTACCCTGGCCAATATTTTATCTCATACATCAGGTGCTCCTTACCACAGTTTTACTAATCTGGTAGAAGCCGGCTTACCGCTTACAGATATTGCCAAACATTTTAAAGAGGTTAGGCCAATAAGTAATCCCGGATCCTTGTATAGCTATCAGAATGCATTATTTGCCCTTTCTGAAGAGATTATGTACAAGGCCACCGGCAAAAAAATTAACACTTCTCTTGAAGACCGGTTTTTTAAGCCTCTGGAGATGTGTTCCACCACTATGGATTATGAGGCCCTGGTGCAGACAGAAAATGTTGCTTTGCCTCATACACCGAGACGTTATGGATGGAGGGCCAAGAGGCTGACAAAGAGCTATTTCAATGCAATTGCAGCAGGAGGCATAAATGCCAGTGCTCTGGATATGGCAAGATGGATGCGATTTTTACTGGGTCACAACCCAGAGGTTATGAGTAAATCTGCATTAGCGGAAGCGTTTAACCCATTTATAGAAATTAAAGGGCGGAGTAAATATTATCATCGCTGGCCCGGGCACTTATCATCGTATTACGCCTTTGGGTGGCGGATACATAAATTTAAAGAAGATGATACCAAGCAGGAGAAAACCATTTGGCACCATGGGGGCAGTGTAAATAACTACCGAAATGAAATTGCGGTTTTTCCGGAGGCCGATCTTGGGATTTGTGTGCTTCTGAATAACCAATCTAAAATTGCAGGCACTGTAATACCAGACTTGTACAAGGTGATTCGTGATGTATATAAAAAACACCCTTCCAATATTGCTTCCGCGGGCAATGCAGCATCCCATTCACATCTTAAGAAAGGATAACTACTTCATTTTAAAAAATAACAACTATTCTAATTTATAAGGTTCTAACGGCTAAGCGTAGCCTTTAGTTTCCAGGCTATACCGATAAACAGGAATTGCACCGGAAGCCTTATTAAAGCCGCTTTTTGGCTTCCTATAGCCGGGGAATCTGCAAAAACATCCCATATGTGTATGGGTAAGAAGATCAGCATAAGCAATAGTAATCCCATGGCGCCCAGTTTTGCATATTTTGGTATTAACAAAAGTACCCCCAGTAGTATCTCTAGAATGCCAGAGGCATATATAATGGCGGTGGTGAAGGGCAAAAAGGAAGGAACAAACGGCTCGTAAAAATCCGGTTTTAAAAGGTGTTGAACACCCGCATATATCATAAATGCAGCAAAAATCAATCTAATTATACTCCAGAAAATTTTCATAAGCTTTGATCTTAAAGTGAATCAGCAGGGAAAATACACTTTTTTATCCTTATTGAGAACCAGATATATATTAATGCCGCTGTTGCCATTCCACAGTACATTTATATTAGAAACTATCAATAGAATATCTGCGCGACCAGGCAACAGATTCCCCTGATCCAAGGGAAATATCAAAAAATAACTCCGGACTTATTACATGCTTACACCCCCAGAGGTTTACCTTCTTGGTTAAAAAACTGCCGGTTTCAGAGATCCGCATTGTATTTTTCAGGTGCTTTAATTCCCAATTAGCTTTTACTTCAGTATCACCGGAAAGTTGGCTGTAAAAGAAGGGGACATTTGGTGTACCGTTAAACTTAACCTTATTTAGGCCTATTTCCACTTTGTTGTCCGGATTGACGATTTCCCCAGAGGCCCCGGGCCTTAAATTGAAAGGAAATTTTAGCACATAATCACGCCCTATTGGCGTATTGTTAAGCGCAGTAAAATTATGAACGTATTCGTCTGTAATAATAGATTTATCCCCGGTATTCTGCAGCGTATAATTAATGGTGAAACCACTTTCTTCTAACCTAATCTCTTTTTCTAAGATATATGCATATCCATTACAATATTCAGATATACAGCGCATTATTATACTCTTGGGATTAAGGGTGTATTCAAATTTTCCAGGTTTTATCTCATATTTTTTGCTAAACAGATACTGCTCGTCCTCTTTCTTTAATAATCCCACTCCTATCTTATGGAACCAGCCTCCAACGGGCGCCTCATCAAAGCCTACGGGGGTCTCAATTCCAAATTCATTGTAGAAGCCCTTACCCACTTGATGCGGATTTTCACCATCTGTTTGTTCAATTGTAGTTACGGGTTTGTTCTGAAATTTTACTTTGGTTATTTTGCCTGTCCAGTCGAATCGTGAAAAACTATAGTGTTCTTCGGGCAGGGCGATTAAAATTTCCAGCTTTTTGTTTTTAATTATATGAGACATGGCAGCAAAGTAGTAAGGATATATGCAAAATAGGCTATAATTTAAAATTTTAGGACAACGGCTAAATTTACTTAAGTTAGCTCGTATTAAAATAACATGAATAAGGAACAGGAATGTTAATTCATTGGATATCCATGATCTGCAGGTAACCCTATTTTGTCTATTAAATTAGACCAGCGAGAATCACTATACATAGGTTTAAAAGATGGATATGTCAACGCCTCAATTAAAACCGGGTCTTTAACTTCAAAAGCCCTGTTCAGCCATTTAAAAGATGCTTCGTAATTTCCTCTGAACGCATATAAATCAGCAATATTGGCGGGATCCGTTGCGCTATATTTTTCAAGGAAGACTTCGAACAATGCATCAGCTTCTTCTGTTCTATTCAAGGCATATAAGACGAAATTGCGCCCATAAAGGCTGAAAAATTCGTGTTTTTCCTTTTCTATTGCTTCCAGGGCTTCGTCATTTCTGTTTTGGGCTAATCGAATTCTTGTAATCATAAAATGATAAATCTCCCAATTGGGATAATATAATCCAAATGTCTGAAAGGCCTTTTCTGCCTCATCCAGGCGATTTAACCTGTAGTAGGCATGACCAAGATTAAAGTAATTAACATAAACCAGGGGATCTAACTCAATTGCTTTTTTTAGATAGTCTACTGACTTATCAAGGTCTCCAAAGGTTTTATTTGCAGCAGTGCCCAATATAATTCCATCATTGGGAAGTAAATCCAGTGCCTTGTCCATGTTTTTTGCCGAAGCTTCAAAATCCCAGGCCAGTTCCTGCAAACTTGCTAATGTGGCATATGCATATCCAGAATCAGGATCAATTGCAATGGCCTTTTTTATCGCTTCAAGTCCCAAGGGGATGCCCTCTTTTGGTTCGTATATACTGAAATTATATGTGCCCGTATCATATATTCCTGCAAGTAAACGCCAGGACGCAGCATAGGTAGCATCCAGTGCTATAGATGCTTTCACTTTAGCTTCTGCCTCAATGTAAGCGTCTTTGGTATTTTGGTTGATAAGATGTCTGGCCTGAAGATATAAATTATAGGCCTCTGAATCTACTACCCTGGATTTCAACGGATCATCTAGCAATGACAGCTTTAACTCTTTGCCAACCTCTGCCGCAATCTCATCCTGAATCTTAAAAATACCGTCAAGTTTACGATCGTAGGTATGAGACCATACGTGGGCACCGTCATTCGTATTGATCAACTGGGCTGTAACCCGTATCATGTCTCCTGCTTTTCGGATACTCCCTTCCAGAATATGAGAAACTTTAAGTTCGTCTCCGATCTCCGTAGCCTTGGCGTCCTTTCCTTTATATGAAAATGATGAGGTGCGGCTGATTACTTTTAGTTCTGGAATTTTTGCAAGGAGATTTAATAATTCCTCGCTTATTCCGTCAGAGAAATACTCATGATCCTGCTTAGGACTCATATCCGCAAAAGCCATTACAGCAATGGACTTATCGCCAAACTCTACCACCTGTGCATCATCTCTTGTAAACCTATCAACCAGTAGTACGATAATGGCAAGAGTAAGTGTGGTAATGATTAGTCTATTGAGACGGGAACCGGTTTTATTTGAAATAGATTGATCTGGTTCAACATCAATTGTTTTCTTTAATCCCTCAGGGGTAAACTCATACACCCAGGCAAAACTCAGCCATATGGGAAATCCAATTGCCAATAGTACCAGGGACCATTTTAGAAGATAATCCGGTGCCCCGAACGCTGGCAATACTATAGAAAGTACCTGGGTTACCAACCAGGCCACTACTAAATAAGCTATTGCAGACTTAATGACATTCCGTCTTTTAAGCTCATTAAAATAGTCGTTGAAATTCATTACCTAAAAATACAAAAAATAAGGTGAGACTTCCCATCTTGCAACGGACAGGACCAATAATGTCCTAAACCATTGCAGACAAGATGGGGAGTTATATTTCAAACATCTGGTTGCTAGGCATTAACAATTATATTCTTTATATTGGGGAAAGAACAAATGAAGCCGATAAACTTCAGGCCGTCCCATGCAACATATCATATTTATTGATGACTAAGATGTAAATGAAATGGGTAGGAAGACCAAAATATCCATAATCTATTTCTCGGAAGACAAAGATGTACTGCTGCATCTTTTGCATCATTTAAAAGATTTGATGGAGGATTACAATTTAGCTGTATGGCAGGATGATCCCATTCTTCCCGGCCAAATGTGGAAACCTCAAAATGCTTCTCTAATTCAACAGGCTGATGTATTTCTCCTTTTGATAAGTGATCATTTTATGCATTCTGAGTTTATTAAGCAACTGGAGTTTAAATTGGTGATAGACCGTTATAAGGAGGATAAGGCTAGGGTGCTTCCCATAATTATTGATAAATGCAACTGGGATATCGAGTTTAAATCGGATGATTACGATTTTAAACTTAGCGAACTACAAGTTTTACCAGAGGTAGGAAAGCCTATAAGCGAATGGGAGGTGCCAGAATTGGGATATAACAGCGTTGCTGCAAGTATTAAAAAAGTGATTGCTTCTATTGGCATAAGCCCCGATCAGTCGTTCACGGTGAAAGATGAAGATGAGAAAGTTGCTACTGCAGAAGAAGAACAATTGGAGATCAGTTTTAATGAAGAAGGTCCTCCAGGAAAGACAGGGGAGGAGAGCAAAATCAGGCAAGCAGCGGAGGCACAAAAAATAATAGAGGAAGAACAAAGACAAATAACGGCAGCGGAAAAAAGAGATGAAGAGAACAGAATCAATGCGGCTGCCGCCGCTGCTAAAAGGATAGAAGAGGAGAAAAGGCGCGACAAAGAAACTGAAAACAGCAGAAATATAAAAGAAGAGAAGCGCTCTGAAAATACTAACATTGGTTCTGTTTCTTCGAATGAAGAACAGCAGGGCAAATATGGTAGTTTAAAAAGAGTTGGGGTAGTGGTTCTGGGAATTATATTAATCATCCTCCTGGGAGTATGGATTTTTTCAGGGACAAACAACCTTAAAGAAGAACAATTGCCAGTACCACCTTCGGAAAATATAAATGCCGTAAATGATGCTTTATCTGCGCCTGCTAAAGAAAGCGAAACAGTTAAGAGTGAAACATCTTTGTCAAAACTGGAGATAGGGGACCTCTTTGAAGGGGGAATAGTTTTTACTATAGATGGAGCAGGGAAAACAGGTAAGATTGCACAACTGGAAGACGCTGGCCCAATGACCTGGAACGAGGCAATAAAAATTCATGAACAACTCGGTGACCAATGGCGGTTACCCTCTTTTGAAGAATTGGCAACAATGTACCGCAATATTGGTCGAGGAGCATCTAACCAGGGCGAATTTGCAAATTCGCTGTATTGGAGTGCTACGGACTACGATGAGCACCAGGCAAGGCTTTTAAGATTTAGTGATGGCAATACATCTTATCATTACAATAAGGAGCTGGCACATAGAACGTATCTGGTAAGGGCAATTCGTGATTTTATCCGATAACTAACAGGCAAATCTACAGCTATAGACTAATTTTGGTTTAATGTTCGATAAACTTCAATTGGGAAAGTTCAGCACTTAGATTGAACATTAATTACCGACGGAATGATTGTTGAAGATAAGACCCCGAGCGAACAAAATGCACTATCTTAACAAAATAATAATCTAATCTCAAACAATATGAAAACATTTTATGTACCCTTATTAATGGCAATCGTTTTAATTGGATGTAAGGCTGAAACAGAGTCTGATGCCGATAGTGCTGCTGATATGGCTTTTGAAAAAAATTCTAAAACCGTGCTGGCAAATCTAAAAGGATTTCAAAATGAAAACCTTGACTATTCCATGTATGCGGATAATTTCAGTCTGCTCGAAACTATGTTTGGAGTTGAAAAGGATTCTACGTCCCTGGAGGAAATGATTGAAAGCGATAAGGCACTCTGGGAAGTGATGGACTTTAAAATGCTGACCGATCCCCCAGTGTTATTACCTGGTGTAAATCCGGATACAGGAATGCCAGATGGTTCAGTGCGCCATTATAGCGAGTGGGAAGTGACTTGGTCGGCGACTGACTCAACGGCTGCCAAGACTGGTAAAATCAGGCTATATGAATCATTTGACTTTGATGCTGAAGGTAAAATCCTCGTCCAACAGGTATATGGGGATTTCTCGGGATTGATGACGTATCTGAGTGGTTCCGATTAAATCAAAGGCTTAAGCTAATTCCCAATAACAAAAAGCGGGCAGACTATCAATTTGATTGTCTGCCCGCTTAATAATTTAAAGGTATATCAGCCAGGTACAATAATATTGTGCACCCGAAGTATTAGTGGGTCTACCATAGTTCCCCCATTCTTGAGATGTAAGGGAATTAATGTTTCTCCAAATTTGTTAAAGGATTCTTCGGATTCCCATACATCGGTCACATGCCAGCCGGTTCCATGTTTGGCAGAGACATGATAAAGTCGTTCAGGAATGTTCCCTAGTCCTGCATTTTCAAGATCTTTCACCACTGCCTCATATACCTCTATGCCGGTATCAGGGAAGGTGAATTGTACAATTATATTTTCCATTATTTTAGGTATTCGTTTTTCTACTTCTTTAGTTTTTCGGATTACGCTCTGGTTTTATGTTAATAAAAGCTCTATTGTGTATTTTGGCTAGTAACCCTTACCACAAGACTTATAAAAATTATAATTTAAATTACCAGCTCTTTGAGAACACTTATTTTGACCATTCCGGTGTTACGACGGTAACAACTCTGAACACATTAGAATTTCTTGGCCCTTCGTAATTTTCATTTAAACCATCGAAAAATCCGTCAGGAATCGTCATATCTTCACTAAACGCAGGGGATAAAGCATCATGAAGACTTGAAAACAAGTCGTATGAAATAGTGGAATATGGGAAATCATCAGATTCTGGAGAAATAATTTGAGAATTCCCCCAGCCCTTCATAGTGGTTTTGCCATCTGCCATCGCTTTTTCAACCATTGGTTTCCATTTATCCGACTCAAAGGCAAGATGCATCCCATTGTTCTTGGTATTGTGATAAATGATGCGGACAAAATTAAAATCTTTGGGGGGGTCCACATTTTCTCCTTGTATATGGTTGAGTCCCCTAAGAAAAACACTAGCCCTATTTGTGCTAATATCCCAGGTCTGGATATCCTCCATCTTTACATTGGGGAACATAGCATCAACACTTCCCCAATCTGCTCCCTTATCAATGTCTTTAAATGTATTGATAATTAAAATGTTAGACCCATTCTCTTGATTCATTCCTCCAATTCTTTGAAGGATGGCCCAAAAAAGTAGATTACCTTTTTTTACCTCGGCTTCTGCCCATGTTTTCCAATAGGTGGTTTCTCTTTTTAAATAATCATCCATATCAGCCGGTGCTACACGCCTGTACTGGTAAGTTGTAATTCCTTGAGCCATTGCAAATTGCAAGCTCAATACACATGTAAATAAAATTGTAAAAACATTTTTCATAATAGTGTTGTTTTACTTAGGTTTCATTTTTATAAATTCAAAAAGGGTAAACAATGCAAATTGCAATACGGGAGAAGAGGGGGATACTGCAAATGAGATTAAGATAAGATACAAAGATCTGTTAATGCTCCTGTAAACTATTATCCCAGCGACAATGAATACTATCCGAATCATCATATTCTCTGTCCGAACGAATATATCTATTATCGGAAGCACCGTATTTTAACTATTACGGTAGATTTAGCTTATTCTGTAGTACTTGATGATAAAGAAGAATATTTGTTGTCACTGTTGGCATGCAGGAACAAATATCGCATTAGCTAATATGGCTTTCTGTAGCATTAAAAGCCAAGGTCTACCAGCAAGTTTTAACCTAAAAATGAAGTCGCAAGTAATGTTGGTTATGCTTCAATAGTGAATTATATCAAGGCGCTCTTTAACCCTGCAATCAACTGATCTATTTCTTCTTCACTGGTGTAATGTACAAAAGACATTCTCAGCACCCCGGGCTCCAGGGCAATGTCCATATCCATCAATGGTCTGACGGCATAAAAATCACCTGTGCCTAACATTAGTTTTTGCTCGGTAAGTATCTTATATACTTCTTCTATGCTCTTGTTTAAAGAAAGAATGGAAACAATCGGCAATCTACTCTCAGTATATTCCGGGCCTACTATCCGAACATCATTTCGCGATCTTAAAAAATCCAAAAGTTTTTCCAGTAAGGCGGTTTCATGCTCCCTGAATAATGTATTTAGGGCATTGTTTCTTTCAGCAGCTGTTCCTTCTTCCTTAAAATGATGTTCATAAACGGCATCAAAATAATCCAATATTCCGCTTACTGCACCTATCTGTGCATGATCAGGACCTGCCGGGGTCAGCATACTTCTGGTAACCCCTTCTTTAAAAAAATGGGCCTGGTTTTCCATTTTACCTATTAGTTCCTTATCCACATACATCAATCCTAAATGCGGGCCAAAGGTTTTATAGAGGGAAAACATATAGACATCTGCTCCCATAGCTTTTATATCGGGAAATCCGTGTGGTGCATAACCCACGCTGTCTACCACGGTGAGTGCTCCGCGCTGCTTTGCTTTTTCACTTATTTCTTTTACCGGATTTATATGGCCAATGACATTAGAACAATGGGGAAAAGCTACCATTTTTGTACGCTCAGAAAATAGGTCCTCCAGCTCTTCTAAACTCAGCAATCCTGTTTTTTTATCTACATGCCATTCTATTACTTTAATCCCGCTGGCCGCCAATCTTCTCCAGGCCCCCGCATTAGCTTCGTGGTCCTGGCAGGAAACTATGATTTCATCACCTTCTGCCCACATAGGCCGCATGGCATGTGCAAGTACATATACATTTTGAGTAGTGGAAGGGCCAAAATGAATTTCCGATGCTTCCACATTCAGGTATTCGGCCATTCTCTTGTAGGAGGTGTCCATCATTTCCCCGGCCTTGGCCGAAGCTGGGTATGGGTAGTAGGGCTGTACTTTATTTTTAGTGTAAAAAGAAGTCAGCTTATCTACCACTTGCTTACAGGGATAAGAACCCCCAGCATTTTCAAAAAATGCCCAGCCTTGTAAAGAAGGTTCGGAAAAAGCAGGAAATTGTGAGCGTACAAAGTTGAGATCAAGTTTCATAATAATAGCATTCAAGGATAATTATACATTAATTCGTGTGCGGAAAACACGGATTACAAGTATAACGATCTTAAGGCCAAATTACTAATCTGAACGTAACTGCATTGTATCGCTGAAGCGCATAATCAAAGCGGGCGTTTATTTAACGTCCAGACTTTGTGATCAGGAGGAACAACGGACAAATCAGAACAACTTGTATTGCGGAGGGGTAATCCCTTTTAGCCTAAGGTAAATGGCAGCCTGGCCTCTGTGATGGCCAACGTGTTCATTGGCTTTCTGTATCCAGCCTAAACGACTTACCTTAAACGGTCCTCGTACTACAATTTCCTCTAATTTGCTGGCATCCATATTTTGGATCCCGGCAATTGCAAAGTCGAAGCTTTCTGAGACCAATCTTCTTACTTCACTTTTGGTATGGAAAGCGGCTTCTTTCTCAATATTCATATCCTTGTAAATAGCTACTTCTCCTGTTCCATTTGCACTTAAACCTATAGTACCCTGAGCTCCATGTAGCATTTGTTCTGCAAAACTGCGACCGCCTTCGGTGGGTTTAAATCCAAACTGATCTTCGGGCATGGCCTCTATATAAGACAGAGACATGGCCTTACTTCTTTCAAAGTCGGCCACCAGATTGTCAATGGTAGTATTTTGGGATAACCCAATTGCACTAATGAGTAGTGTTAAGATGTAGATCGTTTTTTTCATGATATAAATTTTTAGATGAATACATTAGAAACAAATAGCCAGGTATCTGTTTCATTTAAAGTTTTAGTCTAGTAAATACATGATTCCTTATCATCTTTGATGTAATACGACTTATAATTCTTGGCTTTCTTATCCATACAACCGCAGAGATTCAGGAGTTCAATAGATTTAAAATCGATGGGATGCGTCTCAGCCTGGATAGAGATATACCCTTCTTTTAAGGGAGCTCCTTCCTGGTAGGCACTTTCCTTGTAGCCACTGATAGAACCACCTCCAATGGTTGGGTTGCGGAATTCCATGACTACCTTGTCTTCCAGGATGTGTTGGATTAGTGAATCTCCCAGTACCAGGGCTTCAACTTCTACCCATTGGTCGCCATGGTAAGTATCAGAAACAGAGCTGACACAATGTGGAGTAAAGAGCGTATCGCCCTTAACAACATTGGTGCCCGGGGTACAGAGGTTAGCGTTTGTTCTGGGATTAGTACCATCACCTCCCAGCAACTGCAACTCCAATGAAATAGGGAAATCCTGTTCCAGGCCTATGGTAGCCGGTTCCTGACAATGCAACATCAATCCGTTATTCCTGAATGCCCAGCCCGGACCTCCTGTCATTTGTTCACCAACAAAACGATATTTGGCTCTTAGGCGATAGTATGAAAATTTCTCCTTATGATAAAGATGACCAAAATTTCCGCTGAACGTATCTTGTTTCATATAGCGGACACTTAGTAGGCTATCTTTAAATACAAATGTATTGTTGTAATTTACCCCCAGCTCATAACCAGCGAACTTGGGTGTCCAATCGTCTATTCCTGTCCCGTCAAAAAGCGATATCCACTCTTCCTTATCCGCATTTTCAGGGGAAGATGTACATGAGTTATTAAAAATCACCAATGCTAATATTAAAAGAAAGGCAGTGCCTTTAAAAGTGGTATTTAAGAAGTGTCTCATTAAAGTTGTTTTTTTAAGGTTGTTTATTAGTTATATCAGCCAGTGGTGCCATCGCCATCAATATCCTGGTTTAGATGACTTTCAAGAGCTACCAAAGTCTTTTTTAAAAGGACTCTTGTCTTTTCTAATTCTTTTTCCAAAACAGCTACCCGGTCTTCTACGCTGTCCGCCTGTTTTTGTTGTTTATCCAATTCGTCTTGTTGTAATAAATCCCAGAAAATGCCCATAGTACTAATATATTACTTGTTATTCTTTCTTTGCTGTGTTGTTCTTATTTTCATTCTTCATTTTAATATATCGGGAAACCAATCGTACCCCAAGCCGGGCAAACAAGATCACTGCAATTACCATTACGATATCCATTCCGCTCATACAGCTGTAATTTTATAGGGTTGAAGCTAAGTTAGTTATTGGCTATTTCTTTATCTATTCGGGCAATAAGGCTTTCCAAATCTTTTATGAGGTAGTTTTGATACCCCATTAAGCCTTCAAATATAAATTTTGATTTATTCAGTACTTGCTGGTTATATAAATTGGTAAAAAACGAATTGTAATCTTTTAGTTCCAGACCTTTATTGGAATAGCTCTTAAATTCTGACATTTTCATTGGGGTGATGTATTTTTCATCATGAGCAATCACTGATCTTTGCTCTAGCTCCTTATACAAATTTATACTTCGAGTATAAAAATCCGAGAGTTTAAGTCGGATAGAATCATTGGAAATAGCATTAGCACCAGATTGCCTCAGATTATCATAGGTGGTGCTGTTGATAGAAAATGTGGCAAAAGGATACATCTGTGCAAAGTGAAAAGGCAAAGAATCACCAGCGGCTTGTTCATTTTTGAAATGTTCCAGTATATATTCTGTAGATTTTTTGCAATATTGAAAATACTCCTGATCAGAGGTGATATCAAACAGGCATTGAGACAGGTCTGCTCGCAGTTCTTTAAGTGTATCTATCTCAATACCCCTGGCTTTCCGGTTTTCGTTCCAGTTATTAATTTGCAAGGCTATAAGTATACCCAAAACCACCAGGACTATTTCGCCAATGGCATATTTAAGGTATTTCCCCGTTTTGTTTTCGCCTAAGAGATGTTTCCGGATATTCCTGAAAAATTTGATCATAAGCTTTAACTTTTCCTTGTCTGGATGGATCAGGGGTTGGCCTGACTAAGGTAGGGAAATCTAAATAACTAAGTAGTGCCATTATAATTAAGGGGCGAGGGATCTGGTAACCCAAGTTCATCCAGGAGTTGCTTATATCTCGGATCTTGTTTTATCTTTTCGTCTTCAATAAAAACACGAATCCAGGCATAAAACGCATGTTCCTTGGCCTGGGCTAAATTTTCAAAACCTTTATCCAGATCTCCTGCTTCAAAATAAGCATATGCCAGGCACAGAGATATGAATGAGTTGGGCTCCTGGCTTTCCATTTCTTTAATAATGCTCATAGCTTTCTCCCTGTTGCCTGTTTTAAAAAGTGCCCGAACTTGTCCCATATAGCGCCACCCGTAATTTATTTTACCTGCTTTTTCCAATACTTCAAGACCCTCTTTATGCCTGCCCATTTCTATAAAGATTGTGCCTTTCACAAAAAGGCTTAAAGCGTAATCATTTTGCATGGCCAACGCTTTATCAGCTTCAGCAAGTCCTTTCTCATATTCGCCCACCATCATATATAAATAGCCCAGCCAGGCAGTATGCATTGCAGAAAATGGATCTATTTCCTGGGCGCGTTTATGTGCTGCGATAGCCTCATCCATACGGCCAAACAAGGCTAAGTACCAGGCCCGGTGGTAATGGTTATACGCCATATTCGGATGTATTTGATCTGCCTTATTAAACGCATATTCTGCTAAATCCCAATCCCACCCGAAATAAGTGTGATATTGAGACAGGGCAGCCCAACCTTCTGCGTTAGTTGAATCTAGTTGTATTGCGCGTTTGGCCGCAGCCAGGGCTTTTGGAAATACATCATCAGGGGGCATAAGGTTATGCCCAAGTGTAATATACCCTTCCGCCAAACCGGCATAAGCATAGGGGTCTGCGGCATTCCTGTCTATTGCCTCCTGAAGATAAACCAGCCCACGCTGCCAATCTTCCATAGTAGACTTGTTCAGAAAGTATTTCCCTTTGAGATACAATTCATAAGTCTCAGGGACAACTGGTTTTATTCCTGCCTGTAATAGTATATCTGCAGCTTTAAGGCCTATGCCTATTTCTCTTGAGACTTCCGTTACAACCTCAGCGCTTAACGCACGTATCTCCGATACGTCTCTGGCATACTCTTTTTCCCATTTAGGTTGTTCATCAATGTCTTCTGATATCTTGATATGGAGCTTTACCAAGTTGTTATTTTTTTCAAGAGTACCGGAAATAAAGTATTCAATTTCTTCCAGTTCCTCAACAACCAGACTATTCCCAGGGTTAAACCCCGCTTCAAGGTAGCGAGACGCTGCTATATTCAGTACCGTTACCTGACTCATTTTTGAAAATTCGTCTATAAGAGATTCTGTCATTCCTTCATTGAAATATGCAATTTCCTCATCATCACCAATAATATCAAAAGGAAGTACTACAATGCGGGTATCCAGGCCCTTATCCCCCGGGTTAGACCATTGCGCTCCAGCCCAGAAACTGGCTCCAATTAACAACAAAATCGCTAGCGTAATTGCCCCAAAAATAACCCGGTTAAGTCTTCGGCTATTACTGGAGTAAATGGTTGCATCTGTCTCTAAGTCACCTGTCTTTTGGAATCCCTGGGGGGTAAGGTCATAAATCCATGAAAATACAATCCATAAACCAAGTCCGATACCCAAAATGGCGATTAGGAGTTTCATGGCATAAGCAGGGGCATCAAAAGCCGGTAACAGGATAGATGCAATCTGGATGATAACCCAGCTAACCGCCAAATAAGCCACGGTGGACTTAAAGACGTTCCTGCGCTGCAATTCGGAAAGGAGACGCCGGATTTTCATATCACCTTTTTGGTAGATTAAAACTAGAGTTTTGTATGCCGAAATACCTAGGCAGGGAGAACTTAGTATTAGACTTATAATTTAAGGAATATTTATTAAAATGCCTAGGGAATAAGGGGATAGAAAACACTATAGCAATTCGATATATTGGTGATCAGCAATTCATTAGTACAATATAATAGCAATTTATTTTTATGGGGTATAGCAGAAAATCAAAAAAGGGGTACTTTTAGAATATAAGGGGTTCTGATAAACAAAAGACAGTAATTATGAAAAATTGTTTGATATATACCACACTCTTCCTGGCAATTACTTTTGGGTGCCACAGTGTACTGACGGCGCAGGAAGTAGAGATTCCAAGGGCCAGTCCAAAGGCCTCTATTAGTCAGACTATTGGCGTTTGCAAAGTAACTGTTGATTACTCAAGGCCAGGTGTCAGGGACCGAACAATTTTTGGGGGCCTTGTGCCTAATAACAAAGTATGGCGGGCTGGTGCCAATGAGGCTACGGTGATTTCATTTAACTATGAAATCAAATTTGGAGGTCAAAAGGTGGCCCCAGGAAAATACGGCCTGTTCATGATTCCGAGAGCAGATAATTGGATAGTTATATTAAATAAAGATTGGGGGCAATGGGGTGCCTATAACTACAGCAATGAAGATGACGTTTTAAGAATTGAAATTAGTCCGCAAAAAGCAGATTTTATAGAACTATGTACCTACAGTTTCACAGGGGTAGATAAAACTTCCGGTAATTTAAATATGGATTGGGAGCACACCAGAATATCCATACCCCTAACCACAGAGGCCCATACACATACTTTGGCAGAAATAGAGAAGGGAGTTAGCAGTGTTAAGTCGGGCTGGTATAATTTCTCTGCAGCAGCCCAGTACCATTTTTACGAACGTAAAGAAGCCGCGAAGGCATTGGAATATATAGATATGGCAATTGCTTTAAAAGCTCCCAACCCCGCTCCGTGGATGCTTAAGTCGCAAATCCTGGCTTCTGAAGGAAAATATAATGAAGCTATTGACATGGCAGAAAAGGCTATTCTAGTCTCTAAAAAACACAATTTTCTGTTTGAAATTGAGGAAAATGAAGAGAATATACATAAATGGAAAAACAGGTAGATCACTATGTTTTTTGGAAACAAGTTTGGTTATACATCAGCATGGGACTAATGATGCGTTAGTTGACAACTTAGTAATGACAAAAACATAATCAATATTTATTGTAGCTTTAGAGAACCCTTTAATGGTTCAATGGAATAGCTTATAATTAATAAAAAAAATTTAAATGAAAATTAGTGTAAATAAGGTAGTGCATGAGGTAGATGTGGATCCGGCTACTCCTATATTGTGGGTAGTACGTGAGCAATTGGGCTTAAACGGCACCAAATTTGGTTGCGGGATAGGCCAGTGTGGTGCTTGCACGGTGCAGCTAGACGGAAACGCGGTCCGTTCCTGTTTAACTCCTATTCAGCAAGCGGTGGATAAAGAAATTACCACTATTGAAGGAATTGCGCCGAGTGAATCCGAATTGCATCTTATTCAGCAAGCCTGGATAGATGAACAGGTGCCGCAATGCGGTTATTGCCAGTCGGGGCAATTAATGTCGGCACATGCCTTATTAACTACAAACCCCAATCCGTCTGATGAGGATATTGATTTGGCCATGAGTGGAAATATCTGCAGATGTGGAATGTACTCCAGAGTAAGGAAAGGAATTAAGAGAGCGGCTGTAGCCATGAATAATTCAGCAACCACTAAAATTATGAACGATGAAGAAATGGACTAGAAGGGCATTCATTACCACAGGTGTAATCACCGGTGGTGCGTTGGTATTAGGGGTGGCTATACGACCTGGAAACCGGGCAAGGAAAGTAAAAGACATGATCGCCGGGGAAGGGGAGACCGTACTTAATATTTGGTTGAAACTGGCTGCGGATAACAGCATTACGGTTATAGTTCCACATGCGGAAATGGGTCAGGGTACACATACCACCCTTCCAATGATGCTGGCAGACGAAATGGATGCAGATTGGAAGACCGTTAAAATGCTCGAAGCTCCCGGAGATAAGCAATATGCAAACTACGCATTGGCAAGAGGATTTATTATGGGAGAAAAAGATTTCCCTTCCATTTTACTGGGAACCATAGATGGGGTATTCCTAACTGCCACCAAACAAATGAATCTTCAAATTACCGGGGGAAGTGCTTCGGTCAGATTTACAGGGATGTACGCCATGCGTGTTGCAGGGGCTGCCGCCAGGGCTGTTTTACTTAAGGCAGCTGCAGAAAAATGGGAGGTTGCAGAAGAAGAGTTAGAGGTAAAAGACAGTTATATATCGCATAAGGAAAGTGACAGAACTGCACCCTTTGCTGATTTTGTTGCTCAAGCTGCTGAATTATCACAACCTGCAAAACCTCGCCTTAAAAATGCAGACGAATTTAAAATTATGGGCACCTCCCCACCACGGTTCGATATCCCTGCAAAGGTAGATGGCACGGCGTCTTTTGGTATTGATGCAAGTTTACCCAATATGAAATATGCGGCCATAAAGGCGTCACCAGTTTTTGGTGCCCGTTTAGTACCGTTACCAGACGATGCTATTGCCGAAATGCCCGGGGTACAGAAAATTGTAAATCTGGATAATGCTGTGGCTGTTATTGCAGATGGCTACTGGCTGGCTAAGAATGCCTTGAATAAATTAGATATAGCATTTGAGAAAACAGATAATGATACCATAGGGTCTGAGGACATCTATGGGCAGTATCTCCAAGATATGGACAAGGCCCTGGCCGAAGGAAATGAAGAAAAAGATATAAAAAAGGGTAATGCGGGTGATGCACTTGAAACAGCAAAAGAAGTTATTGAAGCAGAGTACAGGGTGCCTTATCTGGCACACGCCACTATGGAACCTATGAATTGTACTGCTGTAGTAAACAATGATGGATGCCAATTATGGGTTGGGAGCCAGAATCCGTTGGGATTTGCTGCCAGTGTTGCAGAGGCACTGGAACTGGATACTGAAAATGTGGTAGTACACAATCAGTATCTGGGAGGAGGATTTGGACGGAGGGCAATGCCAGATGTTGCCGTACAGGCGGCACTGATTGCCAGGGAAGTAGACTATCCGGTAAAGCTCATATGGTCTCGGGAAGAAGACACGCGTCAGGACCATTACCGGGAAGCAAATATCAGTCGTTTTAAAGCGGCCCTTGGTGAAAACGGTAAAATTACTGCATGGAACAACCAATTCCTCTTTAAGCACGACCCCGAAGAAGCGCCCCATATACCTTATGATATAGGGAATCAGTTTATTCATTACGCTAATAGTGAAACCCACGTACCATGGGGCTGGTGGCGTAGTGTGGATTCTTCTATGCACGGCTTTTTTACGGAATCTTTTATGGATGAGATGGCGTATAAAGCAAACAAAGACCCGTATGAGTTTCGCAGGGCACATCTTACCAATGCACCGAGATATTTAAAAGTATTGGAAATGGCCGCTGAGAAGGCCAACTGGGGAGCCGCTTTACCAGAAAATTGGGGACGAGGCATTGCTATTCATAAATCATTTGACACCATAGTAGCTCAGGTTGCGGAGATTGAAATAATAGATGGAAACCTTAAGGTACATAGGGTGGTCTGTGCGGCAGACCCGGGCTACGCCTTTCATGAAGATGGCTTTAGGGCGCAAATGGAAAGCGGTATAATTTACGGACTAACAGCTGCCTTGTATGGCGAAATAACCATAGAAAATGGCGCGGTAAAACAAAGTAATTTCCATGATTATAAAATGGTGCGTATGAATGAGGCACCTGTCATAGAATCTTATATCATCAAAAGTGATAATTGGCCGGGTGGGGCAGGGGAGCCAAGTACACCCGGGATAGCCCCGGCGGTCGCCAATGCTGTATTTAATGCTTCAGGAATTAGGATTCGGGAATTACCCATTAAAAACCATAACCTGTCTGCACGTTCTATGAAACTAGGATAAGATGGGCCTATTTAAATAAGATCCAAAAATGAGAAAAACGAATATTTTTTTACTGCTATTCAGCATGCTTTTCCTCTCAATGGTGAATGGGCAAAGCACAACAAGCATAGAGCAGCGGAACGAACAAATTCGCCAGCGCTGGAACAGGAGCCTGGTAAGGGATTCTGCCTATACTTTTAATAAGGAAGTGAATAACCTCCTAAAGCAAACCACTGCGGCTTTACCCAAGGGAAAGGCCCTCTGTGTGGCTATGGGACAGGGGAGAAATGCTATGTACCTTGCGAGAAATGGCTGGGATGTTACGGGTTTTGATCTGGCAGATGAAGCAGTAGCATACGCAGTGGAACAGGCTAAAAAAGAACAAATTCCATTAAAAACAGAGATTACAAGTTTTGAAACTTTTGATTACGGGGAAAATAAATGGGACCTTATCACCTGGTTGTATGGAGGATGTTTGTGGACCGAAGGGATTACCTCTACAATTAAGACGGCCCTTAAACCGGGCGGACTTTTCGTCTTTGAATTTTTTCACAGGGATGCCGGCATGAAGATGAACAGACCTACATTTGGTTGTGAAGAAAACGATATTAAACAAAAGTTTCTGGATGAAGGCGGTTTTGAAATTTTGCTGTATGAAGAAAAAGAGGGGGTGGCAGATTACAGTTTAAAACCGTACAAATTAGTGTATATGGTAGTTTCAAAAAAGTAACATTCCCTATTTTGGTTTAGATATCTTTTGGTTTATAAAGTAGGTGATTAATCCTATCCCAACAATGAGCAATCCAATGCCAGACTCCTTTGGCCGGTTCATAATGAGGTAGATCAGTATCCATATGCTAAAGGCCGTAAAAATAATGGGTAAAAGTGGGTAAAGCGGAGCTTTGTAGCTACCTTGTATGGCCTTGTTTTTCCTTACAAAGAAAACTCCTGCAACAGTAAGGGCCGCGGCAAGTTGCAATATAAAACCACAATACAGCAAGACACTCTCAAATGTTCCTGTAAGTACATAAACAATACTTATGCCCGTTTGGAACCAGACAGCCATTACCGGGAGATTATTCTTATTTTTCTTCTTTAAGAAACTCCAGATTTTTAAATCTTTACTCATAGCAAAAGAAACTCTTGGGCCTACCCATGTCATTGCACTAATGCTGGAAATTAGAAAGAAAGAAATTAGAATATTAATAATTTTCGCACCATCACTTCCCAAAAGTTCACTTGCAAAAACATGTCCGATATCGAGCTGTCCTTTAAGCTGATCTAAACTCCCATGCTTAAGAAAAACATATTGCAATAGCACATAGAGTAAGGTCACAATCAAAGTGCCCCTTAGCAGGGCTTTAGGAAGGTTGATATCTGGCTGGTGAAATTCTTCAACGATATAAGCAGCGGCATTCCAACCGGTATATGAATAACTAACATATACAAAGGCTATGGCAAAAGAGGGTAAAAACAATTCGGTTTGCCAGGCGTTGCTAAAATTAAGAGCAGAGTTATCGGGTGCATATAATACCCCCATCACAACTAAAAAGAGAATAAGCAATACCTTAAACCAACTGGCATAGGATTGGAACTGGCTGCTGATATTAATACTAAAAGAGTGCACAACGGCTACCAGTATAATGGCTGCCAGTGCAAGGATTTTGGGGTCTATCTGAAAGACATTGCCTAAATAGACTCCTAAGGCCATTGCAGCAAGGGCAATGGGGGCAGCAAATCCTATTATCAACGAAATCCAGCCAGACAGATAACCAGCAATAGGGTGATACAGTTTAGAGAGAAAAACGTATTCCCCGCCAGATTTCTTAAAGGTACTTCCTATTTCTGCATAGCAAAAGGCTCCGGCAATGGCCATAACACCCCCCAATGTCCAAAGAATAAGAATAGACCATGTGTTTTCTATGTCTTGTAGCTGAAAGCCCAGACTGGTAAAGACGCCGGTTCCAATCATATTGGCAATTACCAATGCTGCGCCTACTTTCCAGCCAATAGTTTGCTTGCTACTCAAATGCTTGTCTTATTGTATATATCCAGCATGTCTGGTTCATTTTCATCTTGATTGGGAATTTATTGCATCCCATGACAGTGCCAAATCATCTTCCTAAAGTAACGATTTATTTTTTTGATAGTTGTTTTGAACTACAACTTAGAAAGGCAGATTCCCTCAACCAAATGCTATTATAAACATTAATAAATGAACTAAATTCATCTGAAATTCTCAGTTTAATGACCAAAATCAGGTTCGGATAGCTATTTTTTTATTAGGTTTGAAACATATTAACGTTAACCACTTACTTCTATAAACATGGGAAAATTTGAAATCAAAAAAGACAAAGCAGGAAAATTTCGTTTTAACTTAAAAGCGGCAAACGGATTGGTAGTACTAACCAGTGAGGCCTATAATACAAAAGCGGCCTGTGATAATGGTATTGCATCTGTTAAGAAAAATTGTGGTAGTGATAAATGCTATGACAAGAAAGTTGCTAAAAATGGCAAGCCCTATTTTAACTTGAAATCTACAAACGGACAAGTTATTGGCTCTAGTCAGATGTACTCCAGTACCTCTTCAATGAATAAGGGAATTGCATCAGTAAAAAACAATGCTCCTAAAGCTGAGGTTAAAGAAGACTTCTAGAATTATTTTTAATTACAAGATGAAAACAGCTCTTCGGAGCTGTTTTTTTTTGCTTTATTTAAGAAAGCAAGATAGAATTAAATGCCTTATTCTATGCATATAGATAAATATACCATGCCCATAGTATACTGAGGGCACAAAGGGTATATACGAAAAAGGGTGAAAGAGTTCTTTTGCTCATAATCAGTGCTTTACTATGCAATTTTTCAATTGACAATTATTAGATAGTTGTTCTGTGAAAGGTTCAATTTTTCGGATATCGTGTTCAAAACATCCAATTGAAGGGAAATAATATGGATAATATACCTGTATCTACCTATGATTTATAACTAGTTTTGTTCTAGGGGGCAAAATACCGGTTGAACTGCCTGTTTTAGTAGTTGTGGGCTGTTGTACAGAGGAGAATGAATTAACTCATGACGCGTTTTAAAGCTTTACTGAAGTGAAGCATTTGTTCTGTGGTACCTGTACTAATTCTTGCCCAATCTAACATGGGTGGAAATGGCCTTCCTATTAAAACACCTTCATTTTTCATAGCCGCCATAACTTCTGAAATAGGTCTGCCTGTTTTAAAGAAAACGAAATTGGTATGAGATTTTACATATTCCAATCCAATTTCATCAAGGGTATTATATACTGTTGCTTTGGCTTCCATGTTTTTTAAAAGACTGAACTTGTAGAAATCATCATCTCGGAGGGCCTCTTTGGCCGCTTCAATTGCCAGGGTATTGCTCATCGCCATTACCCCTGCTTTGAGTTTACTGGCAATTTCTGGTTTCGCAATCAGGTAGCCGATGCGAAGGCCAGCCATTCCATAAACTTTTGAAAAGGTTTTGGAAACTATAACATTTCTTCCCTCTTTTACCAGGGTAACCATAGACGGATAGTCTGGTTCCGTTATAAAGTCGTAATACGCCTCATCACTAAAAATCATTGCCTTCTTATCAAATGAAGTGCAAAAATCTTTAAGTTGATCTTTTTTTATAAGGGTTCCTGTAGGGTTATTGGGATTACAGAGAAAAATCAGGCCGGTTTTACTGTTAATCTTTCCGGCCATCTGGTCCAGGTCATGTTCAAGGACATCATTTACCGGCACCCTGTGTACTTTACCTCCAAAATTTTCAGAATACCTCATTAGCGACTGAAAAGTAGGATCTGCGGCTATCACTTCTGCTTCGTTTTTCCCATAGAGCAGTCCTGCTACTTTTAGCCCTTCAGTAGAACCTCCACAAACAACCACATGGTCTTTGGTAACACCCTCCTTTTCAGCAATCATTTGAACCAATTCTCTTAACACCCCAAAAGGATAACGGCAGGCAATATCAAATGAATTTGTAAGAACTTCTCTTACTCGTTTTGAAGGGCCATAGGGATTCTCGTTCGAATTGAGTTTGGCGATGGTATTCGAGTTCCAGGGTTCGGGAATATAGTCAACTGCTATGGCGTCCAGGCCGGCAAGTAGTGCAAACCCTCCGGAAAGACCTACCGTTTTAAGCCATTGTCTTCTGTCTGTATTTTTCATAGTGTATCTTAAGAAAAATAAGATACAAATAATAAGTCATCTGTAATCAGGGCAGAAGAGAAATAATAGAGAACACGCTATGTAAATAGTACTTGTAAAGCCAAATTTTCGATTTTTGGCAGTATTATGAAGAATTTTGGGTACTGTTTTCCTGCCAAGTCACAAATTGATAATGGCCTTATAATTATAGCCTGTAGAGCGTATTGGAAACCAAAATGGTCAGAGTGAGTAATACCATTGCAAAATTAACCGTAATGGCAATAATCTTTTTTTCGTTTGTAGGTTCGTCAAGGCCTTTATAAATGATATAAGAGCCATAAATACCCAGAATTCCGGAAAAGACTACCGGCAGTCCAAACAGGTATCGTGATAATTCTGCGTTAATATTAATGATGATGCTTAACGCGGCAAATGTTAATAAAACCAGGATAAGCTGGCTGATTTTATAAGATCGCTCGGTATAATTACTATTCGCATTTGCTTCCATCTCTAAAAGGGTTTTAGTGGGTTTGGGGTACCTATATTACCTTAATATTGATTCGTAATCCTTCAATAATTCCCATTATATTGTTTACTGTCTCCTGCAAATAATGCTTTATTAGAATATGGGGTATTCTTATTGTTGTAAAGCCATTTTTATAGGAGTGCATAGTTTCCTCCAATTCATTAATAGCTTGTTCATGCGTAAGCATTTGGTATTCAGTATCAATTTCAATATTCAGCTTCACACGTGAAACTGCAATATCAATAGATTTATTACCATCCCACCACTCTAACATCGGATGAACACCAGCTGCTTTGAGTCCGTAGTATAATTGTACGGCCTCCAGTGGCGTACCATTTCTTCGCATAAGTTTTTCCATTCTTTGTGTATGCTGAGAACACAATTCAAGACCAAATAATTCCATAGCATTTTTGTGATCTATATAGCTCAGCTCATTATTACATTCGAGGCACTTCATTAACTCAGTTCATTTTGATTTGGGACTATTATAACCAGCACTTTTTTGGATTATTATAAAGTATCGACGTATGGACCCCCACTTTTAGACGAACTGCATTTTTTTAGATGAAATGCACATATTATGTTAAAATTGACTACAATTTTTTTAACAATACAATACGACCAAAGATGCAGCCAGCCATATTTATTGTAATATTGAAATAAATCTGAAACCAACCATTTCATGTTTAAAAAAATTGGGCCGGGCATATTAGTTGCCGCTGCATTTATAGGGCCTGGAACTGTTACCGCCTGCACCTTGGCCGGAGTAACCTTTGGTTATAGCTTGCTTTGGGCCATGCTCCTTTCCATTATAGCTACCATTGTATTACAGGAAATGGCTGCCAGATTGGGAATAATTACTCAAAAAGGTTTGGCAGAAGTGATCAGGAAAGAGCTGCAGACCCCTGTGGTTCGTTTTATTGTCATAGGCATTATACTCGCTGCAATCGTTGTTGGTAATGCAGCCTATGAAGCGGGGAATATCGGAGGGGCCACTCTGGGTTTAGCGGCCATTTTTGGAGATCGTTTCTTGTCTTTCTACCCCTTTATAATTGGCGGAGTCGCCTTTGCCCTTTTATATATAGGATCTTATAAAACCCTGGAGAAAGTCTTTATAACCCTTGTGTTGGTAATGAGTTTGTCTTTTGTCTTGACCGCAATAATAACCCAACCAGATCTTGAGAAAGTCTTTACAGGGCTCTTTATGCCAACGGTACCTGAAAATAGTATCTTAACAATCATTGCCCTGGTAGGGACAACAGTGGTGCCTTATAATCTCTTTTTACATGCCTCATTGGTGAGTGAGAAATGGAAATCCGACTCCGATTTGGAATATGCCAAACGAGATACTTTAATATCAGTAGGCTTAGGAGGACTTGTATCAATGGCTATTATTATAGCTGCGACCGCGATAAACAGTGAAGAGGTAACCGATGTATTTGGCCTTGCACAAGGACTGGAGCCCTTATTTGGCAAGGCAGCACGATACTTTATGGGGGTAGGATTATTTGCTGCTGGGGTTACTTCTGCCATAACTGCTCCATTAGCCGCCGCCTACGTTGCTGCAAGTTGTTTCGGCTGGAAGGCCGGACTAAAAGACGTAAAATTTCGCCTGGTCTGGATGCTGATTTTAATTACAGGGGTCTTGTCTCTATCTTTCAATATTACCCCTTTGGAAATAATACAATTTGCTCAGGTCGCCAATGGTGTCTTATTGCCACTCATAGCTATTTTTCTTCTTTGGATAGTGAACAAATCAACCGTAATGGGTAAATTTAAGAATACGATATGGCACAATATAATGTCATTACTAATAATTGGTTTGGTACTGGTTCTGGGAATAAAGAGTATTATAACCGTCTTTGGATTGCTTTAAAGAAAGATGAAAGGCTAATACACTAAATGAAAAGGATTGAGCAAGATGTATATTGATATCAATTGTGATGTAGGGGAAGGGGTAGGCAATGAAAAAGCACTTTTTCCGCTTATCTCCTCATGCAATATTGCCTGTGGTGGCCATGCCGGAGACCTCGCAACAATTAAACGTCTGGTTTTGTTATCCAAATCGCATAATTTAAAAGTAGGAGCGCACCCTTCCTATCCCGATCGGGCTAATTTCGGGAGGATAACCGTGCAAATGTCCAGGGATCATTTAATAGAAAGTATACGCGAACAACTTGCAGTAATAACAGATATATTAGAGCACGAAGGGGTAAATCTGCATCATATAAAAGCTCATGGGGCATTATACAATGATCTTGCCTCAGATGTTGTTTTGGCAGAGATCTTTCTTGATGCAATACATATTTATGATAAAGAGCCACTACTATATGTCCCTTATAATTCGGAATTAGAAAAACTTGCACTGTCCAGAGGGCATAGAGTGGCCTATGAAGCCTTTGGAGACCGGAATTACAACGATGATTTAAGCCTGGTTTCAAGAAGTGAAAGCAATGCGCTAATTGTAGATCCGGAGGTAGTATTACATCATGTCCTATCTATTGTTCAGGATCAAAAAGTTAAAACGATCACAGGGAAGTTTGTAGAAATTAAGGCAGATACAATATGTATTCACGGCGATACACCATCTGCCGTGCAGATTATAGCGTATCTTTCTAACGAATTAGGTAAATACAACATCGGTATATCCAAGTGAAATCTTATAATATCAACATAAAACCTTTTGGAAAACAGGCCATCCTGATAGAATGGCCCAATAAGGTAGATGAACAAATTTTGGAAGATATATTACAGTTCCAATTTCATTTAAAACAAGATCATCTGAACGAAATAGAATGGGAAATGGTGGCTGCCTATAATTCTTTGACATTAATTCACCGTGATGGCGAGATTAATTTCAGCAAATTTAGGAGAGAATTAAAAGACTGGTATTCTTCTGAAGCAGCACCCGTAGTACTCGACCGTTACCAGTGGAATCTACCCGTATGTTATGACAGTGAATTTGGAATTGACCTTTCAGTAGTTGCCCAGGCGCTGAAAACTTCTCCGGAAGAGATAATCGGGCTCCATACCAGGCATGTATATACGGTTTATGGAATTGGTTTCCTGCCGGGATTTATGTATTTGGGAGGCTTGCCTAAAAGTCTTGAAACGGAAAGAAGGGCAGAGCCGAGGTTGAATGTCAAAAAGGGGGCTGTAGGGCTGGCCGGGAAACAAACGGGCATATATCCACAGGATTCCCCGGGAGGATGGAATATTATTGGGAATTGTCCGGTCCCTATTTTTAATATCAATAATGATGACCCGTGCTTTGTGAACGTGGGTGACCGAATTGCTTTTTATCAAATCAACAAGGGGCAGTACGAGTTGCATAAGATAGAAGCAGAGGTAGGTATTTACAATATCGAAAAAATCAAAATCAATGCTTAAAGTTGTCGCATCAGGATTCTTTTCAACAGTTCAGGATATTGGAAGGTTCAATTTCAGGAATAAAGGGGTTCCTGTCTCCGGCGCAATGGACAGCTACTCTGCGGCTATAGCCAATTCCCTGCTCGAAAATGAGAGCTCGGATGCCGTACTTGAAATTACCATGACTGGTCCTACACTCGAGTTTAATGAACCTACCTATATTGCCATAACGGGAGCAGAGTTGTCTGCTGAGCTCAATGGGAATGGTATAAAGGCCTATGAAGTTCATCAAATCAGGCAGGGAGATATTTTGTCTTTTGGAAAACTGATCAATGGATTCAGGTGCTATCTTGCCATTAAAAACGGCTTTAAGACAGAGGAGGTATTGGGAAGCAGGTCTTTTTATAAACCCATCACAAAACTAAACTGTATCCGGGATTATATGGAGCTCAACTATGATGCTGTTCCGGCATTTACCCCTAAAATTGCCGAAGTTAAAGCAGCTCCATTTCACAAAGTAAGTGGTCTGGAGGTGCAATACGGACCAGAATATGGAATATTGAGCGATAAACAACTGGAAATCTTATTTTCAAAAGAATTTAGTGTTGCCAAGGAAAATAACAGAATGGCATATCAGCTTAACGAAACTATTGACGGGCACAGTATTAATATGCTTACTTCGGCCACCTTGCCCGGCACAGTGCAGCTTACACCTGCCGGGAAACTGATAATTTTAATGCGCGATGGGCAAACCACAGGGGGCTATCCGAGGATTCTTCAACTTTCCAAAAAAGCCATCTCCATTTTATCTCAAAAGAAATATGGAGATCAGGTAGCATTTGAAATGTCATAGATGAAATACAAGCATTTATTGAATATGGTAAAATTATTAACCTATCATATTGAATAACAGTGTTTTATCATAATATTTCGCGTCTTGAATTTGAACCAGCAATTTAGCCCAATCCCATAGACCTTTGGAAACAATTATCTTTGGCTTTGTCAGTAAATAGTAGGCTTTCACCAGAACAAACAGCACTATTAATGGAATTGAATAAGTATAGTAAGAATGTTACCCAAGATCCGACACAGCCTGCAGCCCAGGCTATGCTCTATGCCATTGGACTTACAGAAGATGACCTCAAAAAACCCCTGATAGGAATCGGGAGTACAGGCTATGAAGGAAATCCCTGCAATATGCATCTCAACGATTTGGCTCAACAGGTTAAACAAGGCACAGCAGATGCCAATCTGGTAGGGCTGGTTTTTAATACTATAGGTGTAAGTGACGGCATATCTATGGGAACCTACGGAATGCGCTATTCTTTACCATCAAGGGATATTATCGCAGATTCAATGGAGACGGTAGTACAGGCCATGAATTATGACGGCCTGGTAACTGTAGTGGGATGTGATAAAAATATGCCAGGAGCCTTAATGGCTATGATACGTTTAAACCGGCCCTCAATATTAGTATATGGAGGTACAATTGCTTCCGGTTGTTTAAAAGATAAAAAATTAGATATCGTTTCGGCCTTTGAAGCATGGGGCGAAAAAGTGGCTGGTACTATGGGTGAAACCGAGTACAAAAATGTTATTCAGAATGCCTGCCCTGGTGCAGGTGCCTGTGGTGGAATGTACACTGCCAATACAATGGCTTCCGCTATTGAAGCCCTGGGTATGGCCTTACCATATAATTCTTCTAACCCGGCTATAGGGGAAGATAAAAATCAGGATTGCTTAAAAGCAGGGCTGGCAATGGGTAATTTGTTAAAAAACGATTTAAAGCCCAGTGATATCCTTAGCAGGAAGTCGTTCGAGAATGCCATAAGGTTAATAACTGTAATGGGAGGGTCTACAAATGCCGTCTTGCACTTTTTAGCAATTGCAAAAGCTGCGGAGATCGAATTTACTTTAGACGATTTTCAGAAAATAAGTGATACCACCCCGTTTTTGGCCGATTTAAAGCCAAGTGGTAAGTTTTTAATGGAAGATGTTCACAGGGTAGGAGGAACTCCTGCCGTTATGAAATTCATGCTCGATAATGGAATGCTCCATGGAGACTGCCTGACGGTTACCGGTAAGACCATTGCAGAGAACCTTGCAGAACTACCTGACTTGGCAGAAGGACAAAAGGTCGTAAAACCATTGAACGATCCTATAAAGGAAACCGGGCATTTGAGAATATTATATGGGAATCTTGCCCAGGATGGCGCTGTTGCCAAAATAACAGGAAAAGAAGGTTTGGTATTTACCGGACCGGCCAAGGTTTTTGAGGATGAGTTTAAGGCTAATGAAGGTATTGGTAAAGGACTGGTGAAAAAAGGGAATGTGGTGGTGATACGATATGAAGGCCCTAAGGGAGGTCCCGGAATGCCCGAAATGCTAAAACCCACTGCGGCCATAATGGGAGCAGGTCTGGGAAAAGACGTGGCTCTTATTACTGATGGCCGATTTTCAGGAGGTACCCATGGCTTTGTAGTTGGACATATATCCCCGGAGGCACAGGAAGGCGGAACCATTGGGCTGGTTAAGGATGGAGATATTATTACGATAGACGCAGAAAAGAATAGTATTTCTGTGGCCCTTTCAGACGAAGAGTTAGCCGAAAGGAAAGCCAGTTGGATTCAGCCGCCCTTAAAAGTGAGAAAAGGTAGCTTATATAAATATGCCAAAACCGTTTCATCTGCCTCCCAGGGCTGTGTAACCGATGAAATTTAAGATTGAGTTCTTCGGGAATAGGCAGATTTTAATTGAAATATAAAGATATTAGGAAATTGATCATAAATAGGGAGAACTTCTAACATTGCCGAAAAAGCATATGGAATCTATCTCTGTATTTGCGCTTTAAAGATGGAAACACTAAAAGAAAAAAACACAGGTTCAACCAAACAAACCACAATCCGGATTAGTGGGGCAGAGGCCCTGATTCATTGTCTTCTGGCAGAAGAAGCGGATTTGATTTACGGGTATCCCGGAGGTGCTATTATGCCTGTTTATGATGAATTATATAAGTTTCAGGACAAACTAACTCATATCCTGACCCGTCATGAACAAGGAGCAACGCACGCTGCGCAGGGGTATGCCAGAGTTACAGGAAAAGTAGGTGTAGCCATGGCCACTTCCGGTCCGGGTGCAACAAACCTGGTTACTGGTCTGGCAGATGCTCAAATAGATTCAACGCCTATGGTTTGTATTACCGGGCAGGTTCCGAGACACCTTTTGGGTTCGGATGCTTTCCAGGAGACCGATATAATTGGTATTTCTACTCCTGTGACCAAATGGAATTATCAGATTACCAAAGCCACGGAGATTCCCGAAATTATGGCCAAAGCATTTTATATTGCTAAATCCGGAAGACCGGGACCGGTTTTAATTGATATCACCAAAAATGCTCAATTTGACGAATTGGACTTTAGCTATGAGCCTTGTACAGGGGTTCGAAGTTATAATCCTTCGCCAAAGATCAATTCAAAAGCCATCGAGCAAGCTGCGGATCTTATAAATAATGCTAAAAAGCCCTATATCATTTTTGGGCAGGGTGTTATTTTAGGACATGCCGAAGAACAGCTAAAGGCACTAGTGGAAAAAGCAGGAATCCCTGCTGCATGGACAATTCTGGGATTGTCTGCCATGCATACAGATCATCCCCTTAATGTTGGGATGGTAGGGATGCACGGTAACTATGGCCCAAATATTCTTACTAACGAATGCGATGTACTCATTGCTATTGGTATGCGTTTTGACGATAGGGTAACAGGAAGTTTGGACACTTATGCAAAACAGGCCAAGGTGATCCATTTTGAAATAGATCCTGCCGAAATAGACAAGAATGTAACCACAGATGTTGCTATTTTAGGTGATGCCAGGGATTCCCTGGAATTACTATTGCCGCTTATCAAAGAGAATAAGCACGAAGAGTGGCATAATGAGTTCAAAACTAAATACGAAGAGGAGTTTGATGCAGTTATAAAGAACGACCTCCACCCAACTAAAGAAGGTCTTACCATGGGTGAGGTTATAGAAGAAATAAATCTTGCTTCAAAAAACAAAGCAGTTATTGTTACCGATGTGGGGCAGCACCAGATGATAGCTTGCAGGTATGCTAAGTTTAATCAGTCTAAGAGCAATATAACTTCAGGTGGCCTTGGCACTATGGGTTTTGCACTACCGGCGGCAATTGGTGCTAAAATGGGGGCTGAAGACAGGGAAGTAGTGGCCATCATTGGTGATGGAGGTTACCAGATGAATATTCAGGAATTGGCAACGATTTACCAGAATAAGACAGCAGTGAAGATTGTGGTACTTAATAATGACCACCTTGGCATGGTGCGTCAATGGCAGGAACTATTTTTTGAAAGGAGGTACGCTTCAACGGTAATGACCAATCCGGATTTTGTAAAGATCGCTGAAGGATACCATATAAAGGCAAAAAGGGTGGAAAAACGCAAAGACCTTAAGGCCACAGTAGAAGAGATGATGGCTTCCAGTGAGCCGTACTTCCTGGAAGTAAAAGTAGAGAAAGAAGACAATGTATTCCCTATGATCCCATCAGGAGCTTCGGTTTCAGATATCAGATTAAAGTAGCCCTTGTAATGAACGACTCTACAATTTTGAATACCCCGGAAATTCATTCGGAAATTCTTGATAAATCTGAGGAAATGGGCTTTACTATGCCTTCAGATCTTTATATAGGATCATTATTGAGAACATTAATTACTTCTAAACCCGGGGGGCAATTCCTTGAGTTAGGAACAGGAATTGGTTTGTCTCTTTCATGGATGGTTGAAGGATTGGACGATACGGCAGAATTAACCACCATAGATAACGATGTTGAACTGACATCCATTGCTATGGGGTACTTTGGAAAGGATCCGAGGGTGAAAATTATTTGTGGGGATGCAGAGCACTGGATACAGAACAATGCTGATAAAAGCTTCGATCTGATCTTTGCCGACGCCTGGCCGGGTAAGTATAGCCAGATAGATGAGATACTCAGTATGGTAAATAAAGGCGGATTCTATGTTGTTGATGATATGAGTCAGCAACCCAACTGGCCCGAAGGGCACGGGGACAAAGTTGAAGCATTGATCAGCTATATGGAAAACAGAGAAGATTTTACAATAACGAAGTTAAATTGGTCTACCGGACTCATTGTAGCTACAAAAAAGTAGCGTGTTTATAATAAGAATTTTTACTTCCCTGTCAAAGGGGGAGAAAATTAAAAGAGATTATGGAAAATAAGTGGTTTACAATCTCAGTATATTCTGAAAACAACGTAGGATTGTTGAATAGGATATCCGGAATATTTTTAAAGAGACACATTAATATAGAGAGTTTAAATGTTTCAAAATCAGAAATTAATGGTGTTTCTAAATTTACTGTAGTAATTTTTACCACAGAAGATTGGACGCGTAAAATTGTACAACAAATAGAAAAGCAAATAGAAGTCATAAAGGCCTTCTATCATACAGATGAGGAGACCATTTATCAGGAATCGGCTCTTTTTAAGATAGCTTCCAATTTACTTTTTGACGATCGGCAAATACAGAATATTATCAAAGAAAGCAATGCACAGATAGTGACAGTATCTCGGGAATATTTTGTTTTGGCAAAGACGGGCAGGCGAGGAGAGATTGATGAAATGTACCATCAGTTATCTCCATATGGAATAATGCAATTTGTGCGCTCAGGAAGAATTGCCGTGACCAAGTCTGTAATGCAAATCACCGCTTTATTAAAAGAATTTCAAACGAAATAAGAACATACACTAAATAGGAAAACCAAAATGGCAAATTACTTTAATACGCTTTCATTAAGAGATCAATTATTACAATTAGGAAAATGCAGGTTCATGGAATCTACCGAATTCTCAGATGGAGTAAATGCATTAAAAGGCAAGAAAATAGTTATAGTGGGTTGTGGTGCCCAGGGTTTAAATCAGGGGCTAAATATGAGAGATTCCGGATTGGATATTTCTTATACCCTTAGGGAAGCTGCTATTAAAGAACAGCGGCAATCCTATAAGAATGCCACCGAAAACGGATTTACTGTTGGTACCTACGAAGAGTTGGTGCCCAGTGCGGATCTGGTAATTAACCTTACCCCGGATAAGCAGCATACCAGTGTTATAAATGCGGTGATGCCTTTAATGAAGAAAGATGCTACATTATCTTATTCACATGGATTTAATATTGTTGAAGAAGGGATGCAGATCAGAAAAGACCTTACAGTGATTATGGTAGCTCCAAAATGCCCTGGGTCTGAAGTGAGGGAAGAATACAAAAGAGGGTTTGGCGTGCCTACACTGATTGCCGTGCACCCGGATAACGATCCTCAGGGTAAAGGTATGGAACAAGCTAAAGCCTACGCTGTAGGAACTGGCGGACATAGGGCAGGGGTATTGGAATCTTCTTTTGTTGCTGAAGTTAAATCTGACCTAATGGGGGAACAAACTATACTTTGCGGGATCTTACAAACAGGCTCTATATTGTGTTTTGACAAGATGATCGCTAAAGGGATAGAACCCGGCTATGCTTCTAAACTTATTCAGTACGGATGGGAAACAGTGACAGAGGGACTCAAATACGGAGGAATTACTAATATGATGGATAGGCTGTCTAATCCTGCTAAAATTAAGGCTTTTGAGTTGTCCGAAAACCTGAAAGATATTATGCGCCCGCTTTTCCATAAACATATGGATGATATCATGAGTGGATATTTCTCAAAAACCATGATGGAAGATTGGGCTAACGACGATAAAAACTTATTACAATGGCGTGCGGCAACCGGTGAGACAGCATTCGAGAAAACCCCTGCAGGTAAGGATAATATCGCGGAACAGGAGTATTATGACAATGGTGTACTGATGGTGGCATTTGTAAGGGCAGGCGTGGAATTGGCTTATGAATCCATGACCGAATCGGGTATAATTGGTGAATCTGCCTATTACGAATCGTTGCACGAAACTCCGCTAATTGCCAATACCATTGCAAGGAAGAAACTTTTTGAGATGAACAGGGTTATCTCGGACACCGCAGAATACGGTTGTTATTTATTTGACCATGCCTGTAAACCATTACTTGCTGATTTTATGGAGCAAATAGATGTTGATGTTATAGGAACACACTTTGGTGAAGGTAAGGACAATGGCGTGGATAATGCTAAACTGATTGCCATTAATCAAACCCTGAGAGAACATCCTGTTGAAATTGTAGGGGCCAGATTAAGGGCGTCTATGACAGCAATGAAGCCAATTGTATAAACCGGATTTAACCCGGGTTGAAGAGGAATATCAGTTACAGGATCAAAAAGACAATTTAGAACATGAATGCTACCGCTGAATTAATACCAGAAAAACACCAGCTAGACGAACCTATTCATCATAAACACTATTTGATAAATGGGGAACTCTTGTCCTGGAGTGGAAAGTCGTCAGAGATTTATTCGACAATTTCATCCACAAAGGAATATAAACCTAGTTTATTGGGTAGTATTCCTGATATGGCAGAAAAGGAAGCCCTGTTGGCTTTAGAGGCTGCCCATGGAGCATACAACCAGGGGCAGGGCGTTTGGCCGACAATGAAGGTGAACGACAGAATAGAATGCATGGAGAAATTTGTAAAGCAGATGGAAACCAAGCGCGACGAAGTGGTTAAGTTACTGATGTGGGAAATAGGTAAATCTTTGCCAGACTCAGAGAAAGAATTTGATAGGACAGTAGAATATATTTATGACACTATTGAAGACTATAAGCAACTTGACAGAAATTCTGCCAAATTTGAAAAAAATGATGGAGTCTATGCTCATATAAGGCGTGGTCCTCTTGGTGTTGTCTTGTGCCTGGGGCCGTATAACTATCCGTTAAACGAAACCTTTACATTATTGATACCGGCCCTTATTATGGGGAATACCGCCATTTTTAAGCCGGCTAAATTTGGAGTTTTACTCATAACTCCCTTATTAGAGGCATTTCAGAGTAGTTTCCCCAAAGGGGTAGTAAATATTTTATTTGGAAGGGGTAGGGCTCTTGCCGCTCCAATTATGCAGACCGGCCAGGTTGATGTTCTTGCATTGATTGGGAATAGTAAATCTGCCAATGCCTTGCAAGATCAACATCCAAAAAGTAACCGTCTAAGATTAGTTCTGGGACTGGAAGCCAAGAATCCAGCCATTATTTTACCCGATGCTGATCTTGAGCTGACTATTGACGAATGCATATCGGGAACAACTTCCTATAACGGACAGCGATGCACGGCCTTGAAGGTGGTTTATGTTCATGAGGATATTGCAGAAGCATTCAACAAGAAGTTTTCTGCCAAAGTAGATGCGTTGAAATTTGGGAACCCCTGGGATAAGGGAGTGCAACTCACCCCATTGCCCGAACCCGATAAACCCGATTATATTCAGGAACTTATTGATGATGCCCTGGCTAAAGGAGCCAGGATTCTTAATAAGAAAGGAGGAAAACGTTATGACAATTTTATCTGGCCTGCCGTGCTTTACCCTGTTACCAAAGAAATGAGGGTATATCAGGAAGAGCAATTTGGACCGGTAATACCCTTGGTGCCTTTTAATGATATAGAGGAACCACTAGATGATATGGCCGAAAGTAATTATGGGCAACAGGTGAGTCTTTTTGGCAAGGATGTTTATGCCCTGGCCCCTTTAATAGACACCCTGGCTAACCTGGTGTGTCGTGTTAACCTCAACAGCTCTTGCCAGCGAGGACCTGATGTTTACCCGTTTACGGGAAGAAAAGACTCGGCTCAATCTACCTTAAGTGTTCATGATGCCTTGCGTTCTTTCTCTATCAGGACTTTTGTTGCTTTTAAGGACAATGAGTTGAATAATGAAACTGTTCAGCAGCTGTTAGAAACAAAACTGTCTAACTTTATCAGTACAGACTATATTTTGTAAGGCTACAGACTTAATAATTAAGTTGTCGGAATCTCATGGGAAATATTGAAATTAGAATAGCTGACTCATCGGATGCTGTAGCTATTTCAATCCTGGGAAGGGTTACTTTTACGGAAACTTTCGGACATCTGTTTCGGGATAGAAAAGATCTGCAGCAGTACTTACTACGGACTTTTTCAGTAGAAAAGATCGAAAACAGCTTAAAAAAGAAAGAGAACGTTTATTGGATAGCATTTGCAGACCGCCTGCCTGTAGGGTATGCTAAACTTAAGCTAAATTCTCCATCCCAATTTGTTCTTGGTGATGATGATGTTTGTCAGCTACAGAAAATTTATGTGCTTAAAGATTTTCTATCATTGAGAATTGGCTTCCAATTGCAGGAAAGACTTTTGCAACGGGCAATTAAATCGGATTACCATGCTATCTGGCTTTCTGTCCTGGATGAAAATGAAAGGGCAATCAATTTTTACAAAAGAAATGGGTTTGAAACTGTAGGGCAGCACGAGTTTCAAATTGGCCGGGAACATTTTGATTTTATTGTGATGTCCAAATCTCTGAAGTCAGATAGGGATTCCTGATTACTAATTTTCCCTTTCTCTATACAATTGATGCCTGATAACCTTTAAACTATCAAAAACCGATCTGTTTATTTCTTCAAATAAGGACTGTTTGCACGGCAGCGTCTTAAGAAGGCCGGTTTAAGAACTAATCCTTCAACTATCATACCTTAAATCCTGAGCAATTCCTGTTGTTCCTGCTATGCCTATTAAATATTCTGGGCCAGCCAGTCGCCAACTTCGCTGGTTTTATAAGATTTGCCTCCTTCGGCCAGATCTTCTGTGACTATCCCTGCTGCAAGTGATGCATTAACTACATTGCGAATGGCCAGAGCTTCTTCCGCCAGGTCTAAATCTTCAAAAAGCATAGCTGCAGACAGTACTGTAGCAAGTGGGTTGGCAATATCCTTCCCCGCCGCTTGTGGATAGGAACCATGAATGGGTTCATAAAGGGAAACATTGCTACCTACGGAAGAGGAGGGCATCAGACCCATCGAGCCCGAAATAACTGAGGCTTCGTCTGTTAAGATATCTCCAAATAAATTGGCAGTGATCATAACATCATAAGCTTTTGGCCATTGTACCAATCTCATGGCTACGGCATCAACAAACTCATAGGATACTTCCACCTGCGGATATTCTTTCTCCATGGCTTGTACCGTTTCTCTCCATAGGCGTGAAGACTCCAAAACATTTGCCTTGTCTACGCAGCATAATTTTTTTGAACGCTTCATGGCCATTTCAAAACCCTTTTTGGCCAAGCGTTGTATCTCTGCCCTGGTATAGGTCATGGTATCAAAAGCGGTATCACTATCCTGAGATCTGCCTCTTTCACCAAAATAAACTCCTCCCGTTAATTCTCGGAGAATAATCAGGTCTGTTCCTTCTATACGCTCTTTTTTTAAGGGAGATTTATCTATTAATGATGGGAAGGTGAAGGTAGGTCTGACATTGGCAAACAGGCCTAGTTTTTGTCGCATCTTCAATAGTCCCTGCTCTGGTCTGACCTTAGCTGATGGGTCATTGTCAAATCTCGGATGCCCAATAGCTCCAAATAACACCGCATCTGCCGAGGAGCAAATCTCATGGGTCTCATCCGGATAGGGCTCTCCTACTGCATCTATGGCCGCAGCTCCGGTTAAAGCAGGCTTCCAACTAATTTCGTGATCAAATTTACTTGCTATAGCATCGCAGACTTTTACTGCCTGGTCTATTACTTCAGGGCCAATACCGTCTCCGGCCAATAGGGCAATGTTTAGTTTCATATAGATTCTTGAATGGTTTATACTTTTAGATGATATTCAACATTTTTTCTGTAGCCTTAATCGCGGAAACTGTCTGGTCAGAATCCAATCCTCTTGTTGTAAAACTGGTTCCGTTATTCTGCCAGGTGATTATTGTCTCGCATAAGGCATCGGAGTTACTGCCGGGAGGAATTCTTACTGCATAGTCTACAAGGGTGGGTAAATCTTGTTTTTTAGCTTTATATACTTTCCTGAGTGCATTCATAAAGGCATCGTACTGTCCATCGCCCTGGGCGTGCTCCTCATAAGTCTCTCCATTGATATCCACACATACTGTTGTAGATGGTTTAAGTCCTTTAGAATGAGTAAGCACATAAGATTTTACAAAAACTTTCTGTTGAAAGGTTTCACTATCCAGTACATCTGATATGATAAAAGGTAGATCTTCTTTGGTTACCTTTTCTTTTTTATCACCCAGTTCAATGATCCGCTGAGTTACCTTTTTCAGGTCCTCATCGTTTAAAGTAAGGCCTAATTCCTGAAGGTTCTTTTGAATATTAGCTTTACCAGAGGTCTTTCCCAGCGCATACCTGCGTTTCCTTCCAAATCTTTCTGGTAGTAAATCATTAAAGTAAAGATTCTTTTTGTTATCTCCATCTGCATGTATACCAGCTGTTTGTGTAAAAACATTGTCACCTACAATTGGTTTGTTTGCAGGAATTCCAAAACCTGTAAATGCAGAAACTAATTTGCTTACTTTAAAGAGGGAAGATTCATCCACAGCTATCTCCAAATGCGGCATAAAATCGTTCACAACGGCAACCACACTTGCAAGGGGAGCGTTACCTGCTCTTTCGCCCATTCCGTTTACCGTAAGATGAAGACCATGGCATCCAGCCTTTAATGCCTCCATAACATTAGCCACACTGAGATCATAATCATTATGTCCGTGGAAATCGAAATGCAAATCGGGATATTTCTCAATAATCTGCGCAATATAGCGCCCGGCTTCTTCGTGGGTCAATACGCCCAGCGTATCTGGGAGTAATACTCTTTTTATGGGTTGAGTGGCCAGGAAATCAAGGAATTGAAATACGTATTCAGGAGAATTCCTCATTCCATTGCTCCAATCCTCCAGGTAAACATTAGTAGCTATAGCATTGTCCTGAGCCAGTTGAATAACTTGCTCAATTTCGTTAAAGTGTTGTTGTGGAGTTCTCTTTAATTGATGGGTTAGGTGGTTCAAAGAGCCCTTTGTCAGCAGGTTCTGAACTTTGGCTTTCGCCTTTATCATCCATTCAATAGACAAGCCATTATCAACAAAAGTGAGGACTTCAACCCTGTCTTCATACCCCATCTCATGTGCCCAATCCATAATTTGAATTACAGATTGAAATTCCCCTTCAGAAACTCTGGCAGAAGCAATCTCTATCCTGTCTACTTTTAGTTCATCCAGAAGCAATTTAGCCAGGGTGAGTTTTTCACCAGCCGAAAAGGAAACGCCAGAGGTTTGTTCACCATCCCTCAGCGTAGTATCCATTATTTCAATCTTCCTTGTTTTCATTTCATTCGAACTGATTTCAGCATGCCATGCGTTTTGATGTAAGCTCTGGAATTAAATACTGTTATGACATCAAACACTACTTTGCCTAGAGCGGTGTATTTTCTGTAAAACTCCTGATTTCTTCTTTTATATTGATCAGATAATCAATATCATCAAAACCATTGAGCATATTCTCTTTTTTGTAGTCGTTGATCTGGAACGACTCCTGTTCTCCGCTATCAAGTAATCTAATGACCTGATTTTCCAGGTGGATCTCTAGCATAGTATCAGGATCAGCTTCTATAGCGCTGAATATTTTCTGAAGAAATTCTGCACTAACCTGTACCGGGAGGACTCCAATATTTAAGCAATTATTTCTAAAAATGTCAGCAAAAAAACTAGATACCACTGCCCTGAAGCCATAATCGTAAATTGCCCATGCTGCGTGCTCTCTGGAAGATCCCGATCCAAAATTCTTACCTCCCACCAATATTTTTCCAGAGTAGATCGGGTTATTTAAAACAAACTGCTCTTTTGGGGTATTATCGGCATTGTACCTCCAATCCCTGAACAAATTGTCACCAAATCCCTTGCGCTCAGTGGCTTTAAGAAACCTGGCAGGAATAATCTGATCTGTGTCCACATTCTCTAAGGGTAGGGGAACTGCTGTGCTTTTTAATATGTCGAATTTATCGTATGCCATCTTTTACTTTACTTAATTTATCTTATAATTACCTTTCACTGCTCACTGCTCTGCACTAGGCCATCTCAGGCTCCATCAATTCTCTCGGATCCGTTACTTTACCTGTCACAGCAGCTGCCGCGGCCACAAGCGGACTGGCCAAAAGCGTTCTCGCTCCGGGACCTTGCCTTCCTTCAAAATTTCTATTAGAGGTACTAACGGCATATTTTCCAGCCGGAATTTTATCATCGTTCATCGCCAGGCATGCGGAACAACCAGGTTCCCTTAGTTCAAACCCGGCCTCGTTCAGAACCTCAAGTAAACCTTCTTCTTTTATGGCTTCCTCAACCCTGTGTGATCCGGGAACCAACCAGGCGGTAACATGATCTGCCTTTCTACGTCCTTTAACCAGGGAAGTAAAAGCTCTGAAGTCTTCTATACGTCCGTTAGTACAACTTCCGAGAAATACAAAGTCGATCTTTTTCCCTAACATGGCTTCTCCTTCATTAAAATCCATGTATTGCAAGGATTTTTTATAGGTAGAAACACCACCCTCTACGGCTTCTGCCTGTGGGATACCATTAGATATGCCAATTCCCATTCCAGGATTAGTTCCATAGGTAATCATGGGCTCTATATCGTTTCCATCAAAAGTTACTTCTTTATCAAAAATGGCATCCTCATCCGTTTTTAATGTTTCCCAATAGGTCATTGCCTTATCCCATGCAGCGCCTTTAGGGGTATATTCCCGCCCTTTAATATATTCGAACGTCTTTTCGTCCGGGGCGATAATGCCACCTCGAGCCCCCATTTCAATACTGAGATTACAGACGGTCATTCTTCCTTCCATACTCATATCTCTAAAGACCTCTCCGGAATATTCAACAAAATAACCTGTTGCTCCGGATGTGGTGAGTTTGGAAATAATATATAAGGCAACATCTTTTGGGGTAACCGCCTTACTTAAGCTGCCATTAATGTTAATTCGCATCCGTTTTGCTTTGGGTTGCATAATACATTGAGATGCCAGCACCATTTCCACTTCAGAAGTTCCAATCCCAAAAGCAATTGCTCCAAAAGCACCATGAGTAGAAGTATGAGAATCCCCGCAGACAATAGTTGCTCCGGGAACTGTGATTCCGTTTTCCGGCCCAATTACATGGACTATTCCATTCTTTTGATGCCCCAATCCCCAATAAGGAATATGGTGTTCGGCTGCGTTTTGTTCCAGGGCTTTAAGCTGGTTTGCAGACAAGGGGTCTTTTACCGGCAAGTGCTGATTTATGGTCGGAGTGTTGTGGTCTGCCGTGGCAAAAGTACGTTCCGGATGCAGTACCTTAATGCCTCGGTTTTTTAAACCGAGAAATGCTACCGGGCTGGTAACTTCGTGCACCAGATGGCGGTCTATAAATAGCACATCCGGGCCATTTTCAATATTACGCACAACATGCGAATCCCATACTTTGTCAAATAGTGTTTTGCCTGTACCCATAATTCAGAAATTTCTAAGCTAACAAAACTATTAAACCTATAGTTATTAGGAAATAAAAGCAGAAAAAATTACGATGTTCAAACTACAATATTCCGCTTACTTATGTTCGTTATCAACAATTTACACCGCAGATAAATACTTAATTTTTGAGTAAGCAAGAAATTAAATACTGCGCTATACAATCGTAAGTAAGCGGGATATTTATAGTTTAACAATAGCGAATAAGAGTTTAACATAATGGTAACGCTTTGAGGTAAGCGCTATCCATATCTTTAAAAGCAAACAATTCTACTAATTATAAAAACAGATTAATGAAGTTATTTTACAAAAGGAGTCCGGCCTTATTCTTGTTGGCGGTATTATTATACAGTATTAATGGTGTTGCCCAATTAGACCTTCCCAGAGGCAGCCAAATGGCAAAAGTATCTCAACGTATTGGCATAAGTGATGTAGCAATTATTTATTCCCGCCCTAGTGTCAATGAAAGAGAAGTGTGGGGCAATTTGGTTCCTTACGGGATGAACAATTTGGGTTTTGGAACAGCCAAAGAATCTCCCTGGAGGGCAGGGGCCAATGAAAATACAGTAATTAAATTTACAGATGATGTAAAAATTGAAGGTCAGCCACTATCTGCAGGTAAGTACGGTCTTCATATGATTATTAAAGAAGGTGTGGATCAGGCCACCATAATTTTTTCAAAGAATCACAATGCCTGGGGAAGTTATTTTTATGATCCGGCTGCAGATGCACTTAGGGTAGATGTAACTACTTCGGAAATTCCACATATGGAAGAGCTGACCTATCTTTTTCACAATGTTGATGCCACCACTGCCACTGCTTCCCTAAATTGGGAGAAAAAAAGAATACCTTTTAAAATTGAGGTTGCTGTTACGGATATAGTTCTTGCGGATATCCGGGAAAAGCTGGAGAATTCGCCAGGGTTTAATAGACAAACCTGGGAACAGGCGGCAAACTTTTCACTTAATAACGGAGGTGATTTAAATGAAGCATTGGGTTGGATAGATGGCGCAATAGCCGGAAAATTCTTTTCTCAAAAGACCTTCGCGAATACCTCCATTAAAGCCAGAATACTCGATAAAATGGGTAAAAGTTCTGAAGCTACTGCGCTTATGGATGAAGCCCTGCCCCTGGGTACTGTATTTGAAGTTCATCAGTATGGCAGGCAATTAATAGCCGGAGGCAAACACGATAAAGCGCTCGAGGTCTTTAAATGGAATGCTAAAGCTCATAAGAATACCTGGCCGGTAAATTACGGACTGGGCAGGGCCTATGCAGCCAAGGGAGATAACAAATCTGCAATTAAGTATTTAAAGCTGGCATTAGATAACGCCCCTGCCCAGGCAAATAAGGATAGAGTAGCAGCTAATATTGATAAACTTGAAAAGGGAGAGGCTATCAACTGACCTTATATCAAAGCTTAGTATTTTGGAAAACGTCCTATGTTCATAGGGCGTTTTTCATTTATAGGTTATTTGTGTGTAGTGGTATTTATGTTTAACACAGGGCAGGCTGCTTTTAACATAACAGTAACGCTATAGAGTAGGAGCTATCCATATCTTTAATTCCAAACAATCTATTCATCTAAAAACAAACTCATGAAATTACTTTACAAGAAAAGTACGCCAATGTTATTCTTGGCGATGTTGTTATTCAGTCTGCCAGCCATGGCCCAGTTAAACCTTCCAAGAGGTAGTCAGATGGCCAAAGTAAATCAGCGTATTGGCAACACTGATGTTACAGTTATCTATTCCAGACCTAGTGTCAACGATAGAGAAGTATGGGGTAAATTAGTACCCTATGGTATGAATAATTTAGGATTCGGTACGGCCAAAGAATCTCCCTGGAGGGCCGGAGCCAATGAAAATACCATTATAAAATTTACAGATGATGTAACCATAGAAGGTCAGCCGTTAGAAGCAGGAAAATACGGCCTTCATATGATCGTTAATGAAGGGAATACCGCTACTATTATATTTTCAAAAAATCATGGTGCCTGGGGAAGTTATTTCTACGACCCTGCAGAAGATGCATTGCGGGTAGATGTTACCACTACGGAGATAGCACATACAGAAGTATTGACTTATGTATTTGATGAAGTTGATGCCACCTCGGCTACCGCTTCTTTGTATTGGGAGAAAAAGCGTATCCCGATAAAGGTGGCAGTAGATGTGCCCGATTTGGTTTTGGCCGAAGTCAGGAACCAATTACAGAATTCACCTGGTTTTAATCGGCAGTCCTGGGAACAAGCTGCGAATTATGCAATGAATAATGGAGGTGATCTGGAAGAAGCCATGGGCTGGATAGACAGCGCCAGAGAAGGCAAGTTTTTTAGTCAGAAAACCTTTGGAAATACAGCTTTAAAAATGCAACTACTATTAAAAATGGGTAAAAAGGACGATGCTTTGGCCATGGTAGATGAGGCGGCCGGCATGGCGAATATGAATCAACTCAACGCCCTGGGATATCAACTATTGGGTATGGGAGAGCATGATATGGCCGTGAAGTATTTTAAGTTGAACGTAAAAAATAATCCAAAAAATGCCAATGTATACGATAGTTTGGGTGAGGCGTATAAAACCAAGGGTGATAAAAAGAATGCCATTAAAAATCTTAAGAAATCACTTACTCTTAATCCTCCACCAGCAGTAAAAGCGAATTCAGAAAAGTTGTTAAAAGAGCTGGGGGCTGGGTAAAAAGTATTTTATTCTTTAGTAAGCAGGGGTTCATGGCTTAGTAAGTATTGAACCCCTTCCTTATTTAACTTATATAGGTCCAGATGTTTTTATGTCGCACAAGTTGCTGGTAGGTAGCTAATAGTTTACTATTGGCAGGCTGGCTCAGTCCAGGGTCTTCTTTTAATATTCTTGACGCATAATAACGGGCAGTTTTGAGGATATCATTGTCTCTAACTATATCCGCTATCTTTAAGTTTAATAACCCGCTTTGTTGTGTACCCATGAGGTCCCCAGGCCCTCTTAATCTTAGATCTACCTCGGCTATTTCAAAGCCATCATTGGTAGAGGTCATGGTAGCCAATCTCTCTTTGGCTTCAGAAGATAATTTTAACCCGGTCATTAAAATACAATAACTCTGATCCGCTCCGCGGCCCACACGTCCTCTTAACTGGTGTAGCTGAGATAAACCAAACCTTTCCGCACTTTCTATAATCATCACCGAGGCATTCGGGATGTTTACGCCAACTTCTATCACTGTAGTCGCTATCATTATTTGTGTTTCTCCCCGCTGAAAACGACCCATTTCATAGTCCTTGTCTTCAGATTTCATTTTCCCATGTACTATAGAAATCTGATATTCGGGAAGAGGAAAATCTCGTACAATGCTTTCATAACCATCCATTAGGTCTTTATAATCCAATGCCTCTGATTCCTGTATCAAGGGATATACCACATATATTTGCCTGCCTTTTTTAATTTCATCTTTGATAAACCTAAATACTTTCAGACGGTTGGCATCTAATCTGTGTACAGTTTTAACCGATTTTCTTCCAGGGGGTAGTTCATCAATTACAGAGATATCAAGATCTCCGTAGAGACTCATCGCAAGTGTGCGCGGAATTGGAGTAGCTGTCATTACCAAAATATGAGGTGGAATCTCATTTTTGTGCCATAGCCTGGAGCGCTGTGCCACACCAAATCTATGTTGCTCATCTATTATGGCCAATCCCAGGTTCTTAAATTGCACCTTATCCTCGAGTACAGCATGGGTGCCTATAAGCAGGTGCAATTCCCCATTTTCTAGTTGTTCATGAATTATATTTCTTGCTTTTTTCTTAACCGATCCCGTGAGCAGTGCAATGTTTATGCCCATGTTTCTGACCAATTCAATTAAGCTATTATAATGCTGATTGGCCAATATCTCTGTAGGCGCCATAAGACATGTCTGATATCCGTTATCTAAAGCCAACAATATGCTCATCAGCGCAACTATTGTCTTTCCGGAGCCAACATCACCCTGCAATAATCTGTTCATTTGTGCATTACTCCCCAGGTCTGCCCTGATTTCCTTAATAGCCCTTTTCTGGGCGGAAGTAAGTTCAAAAGGGAGATGATCTTTATAGAACTCATTAAAATAGGAACCTACATGCTCAAATGGAAAGCCCTTTATTTTCTTCTTTCGGAGGAGTTTTTTGGTAATTAACTGTATTTGAATATAAAAGAGTTCTTCAAATTTTAGCCGAAACTGGGCTTTTGCCAACAGGGCCTGATTCTTAGGGAAATGAATGTTGTACAGAGCATCACTTTTGGAAATCAATTTTAGCTCGTTTATCAGGGCAGGAGAGAGGCTTTCCTGGAACTGGCCTTTTGTTTCTAAAAAGAGCTGCTGCATTAATTTATTTACAACCCTATTGGTTACCCCTTTATTGCTCAGCTTCTCCGTGGATGGGTAAACGGGTTGCATGGCAATTTTAAGACCACTCTCGTGCTCTGTCAGCAGTTCCATTTCTGGATGTGGCATAGAGAATTTACCGTTAAACCAATTGGTTTTGCCATAGATGACATAAGGCGTGTTTAATTTAAGGTTATCGCGTATCCATTTCTGCATCCGAAACCAGACGAGTTCCATTTCACCTGTATCATCAACAAAGGTAGCGACAAGGCGACTCCCTTTTTTTTGTTCTACGGTCTTTAGATGTATAATCTTCCCTTTTATCTGAACATCCGCACTACTGCGTTCTAATTCCCCAATGGTATAGTATTTGGTTTTATCAATATATCGGTTGGGAAAAAAATTGATAAGATCCTGATAAGTTCCTATACCCAGCTCACTTTGGAATAATTGTGCCCTGTTAGGGCCAACACCTTTTAAATAAGTTATGGGCGTTTGAAGGAAATTAGCGTTCATAAGACTAAATTAATGCTTGCCCTATAGAACTGCAACAAAGCAAAATGCTAAATTTGGTGTAAAAATTGCTTAAATAGCAGTATGAAAAGCCTTTTACTTGTATTATCGGCACTTATTTTATCTCCATGTATTTCTCAAAATCAGCCAGGAGTAGATTTTACACATGGTGCGGTAAGCCTGAGCATAGACCCTGAAAAAAGAGAGATTAAAGGAGAGGTGATTTATTCCTTTCATGTACTTAATAAGGTAGATTCTGTCTTTTTGGATGCCAGAAACATGGCTTTTAATTCCGTATTACTAAACAATAGAAATGTAAATTATAATATTAACGGCAAGCATATTATTATTAGGAAAAAGTTTAAAGCAGGAAAAACATATCAGTTGGGTCTGCGCTATAATACGGTTCCAAAACAAACTGTATATTTTGTGGGTTGGGACGATGATCAACGCAATGCTAACCAACTCTGGACGCAGGGCCAGGGGAAGTATACAAGTCATTGGCTTCCCAGTTTTGACGATATGAATGAAAAGGTAGCGTTTGATCTTAGCATAAGTTTTGATGCTAATTATGAAGTGGCTGCAAACGGCAAATTGGAAGCCATAAATATTGAGGATGGAATAAAAACCTGGAGTTATAATATGAACCATCCGATGAGTAGTTATTTGCTTGCCTTTGCTATCGGAGACTATGACAAAAAAGAGTTGGTCTCTTCCAGTAAAATACCCCTTAATCTATACTACTACCCGGCAGATAGCAGTAAGGCAGAGCCCACATATAGGTACACAAAAAAAATCTTTGATTTTCTGGAAAAAGAAATTGGTTTTGCTTATCCATGGCAAAACTATAAGCAGTTACCTGTAAGGGACTTTCTTTATGCCGGAATGGAGAATACGGGTACTACATTGTTTTCTGATGCTTATGTCATTGACTCTATTGCGTTTGTTGATAAGAACTATGTTAATGTCAATGCGCATGAAATGGCACATCAATGGTTTGGAAATTTAGTAACTGAAAAAAACGGGAAACATCATTGGCTGCATGAAGGGTTCGCCACATATTATGCCTATTTGGCAGAGAAAGAAGTCTTTGGTGAAGAATATTTTTATTGGAAACTCTATGAATCTGCAAGGGCATTGCACAACCTTGAACGCGAAGATAGGGGCGAGGCATTGACAGATCCGGGGGCATCCAGCCTTACTTTTTACGAGAAGGGCGCATGGGCTTTACAAATTCTAAGGGATACTTTAGGGGAAAAGGCCTTTAAAGCAGGGATAGTTAGCTACCTGGAGAAGTATAAGTTTGGTAATGCAGGGATTTCTGATTTCATAAAAGAAATGGAAGAAGTAAGTAAACGTGATCTTTCGGATTTCAGGATGTTATGGTTAGAAGGAACAGATTTTCCATATGAGAAAGCGATAACTCACCTCAAAGAAAATTCCGTTAGCCTGAGCACATTTTTTGAACTAAAATGGGAACTTTCGACGAGTAACCAGACCAATGAAGAGATTATCAGAACGTATTGGAAGAATTCAGAATCTCCGTATCTAAAGAAAAACATCCTGGCGCAATATCATAAATCGCTATCGGAAGATTTTATAAAAGACGCTTTTAATACAAATGACATTAAAATAAGACAGGCTCTTGCCATTGCAATGAACCGGATACCTGAAGGATTGACAAGGGAATTTGAATCGCTTCTCGATGATAAAAGCTATGTAACCCTTGAAAACGCCTTGTATAAAAACTGGGTCCATAATCCACAAAAAAGGGTACATTATTTAGATAAGACAAAAGATATTGAAGGACTTCCAAATAAAAATGTGCGCTTACTTTGGCTATTGCTGGCTTCCCTGACCAAGGACTATGCTGACGCAGCTGTAAGAGAACAATATATGGAAGAACTCAAGGGATATACCGCACCAAAATATCCTTTTGAAGTGCGTCAATTTGCTTTTACCCTTATTTCCGAGGTATTTGCTATGTCTGATGACAACCTTAAAGATTTGGTTAATGCTTCGGTTCATCATGCCTGGCAATTTAGAAAATACGCCCGTACCCTTTTGGATAAAACACTTACGAACGAAAAACAAAAGCAACGATTAGAGAAATTGTCAGGAGAACTAAAAGGCGAAGAATTACGTTATATTAGAAGTAAATTACAATTGAAATGAGAGCGTTGGTGATTTCAGGTGGGGGTAGTAAAGGAGCTTTTGCCGGAGGCGTTGCTCAATATCTTATGGAGGAGTTAGATCATAACTATGATCTGTTCCTGGGGACTTCTACCGGAAGCCTATTAATTTCTCATTTGGCTTTACAGAAGATTCAAAAAATTAAGGAAGTCTATACTTCAGTAGATCAGCATAGCATATTTAGCAATTGTCCTTTCACTATACAGAAAAAGTATGGGGTAGCCAATATCGGTATCAATCACTGGAATGTATTGAAGAATTTTTACAGGGGCAGTAAAACCTTTGGCGAAAGCGATAATTTATTATCACTTATCCGGGAAACAATAACCCCGGAAGAATTTAATAAGCTTAAACACGGGCCAAAAGACATTGTGGTTACCGTATCCAACTTATCCTTGAATCAGGTAGAGTACAAATCGATCAACGATTTTGACTATGAGGATTTTTGTGAATGGGTTTGGATCTCCTGTAATTATACTCCTTTTATGAGTCTTGTCAGGAAAAATGGCTGTGAATATGCAGATGGAGGCCTTGGTAGTATGGTGCCGATTGAAGAGGCTATCAGAAGGGGCGCAACCACCGTAGATGCAATAATCTTGCATACAGAGATAACTCACTTTAACAGAATGCCCTCTAAAAATGTTTTTTCTTTGCTTACAAGCATGTTCAGCTTTATGCTAGACAGGATTGAGTATCAAAACATAAGGATAGGAAAGTTTGTTGCTAATCACCACGATGCGATCATTAACTTTTATTACACCCCAACGGTGCTTACCACAAATTCTTTAATTTTCGATAAGGAAAAAATGCACGATTGGTGGGAGAGTGGATATCACTATGCGGAAACCAAGAATACGGAATTAAATGAAATAGAAATTGCGGTGGAACAACCTAATCCCGGAATTGAACTCAGCAGTTAATAGATCTTATTAAGGATTACTACTAATCTTGATCTGCTACCAAAGATCTCCGATTTCCTTTTTTACAAAAGATAAGGCAGTGGCCGATGGAGATGGCTTGTCCATAGTTTGAGTCAGAATGTCTTCTCTCAGTTTATCCGCTGAATCAGTTTCACTCATGCCGGCTTTACGTATCATTTGAATTGTAGCACTTTTAGCTGCTTTGATTATATTCCAGCATTCATCGCTCATATAGATCTGTTGAGACAGATTGTGATCAAATTCGTTCTCGATTGTTCTTATCAAGAGATTTTCATAATCGTTTTTGTCCGAAGATTTGGGAGCTACCCTTACAACAAGGCTGGGAATGGCAATACGCTCCAGAAATAGAGCCATACGCTCATAAGCCTGGAGGCGAATGGGCATAGCATTCTTTTGAGAGTCTTTATGAAGAAGAAATCTGCGTCTTCCTTCCTCGTTTCTGGTATGTAATCTGAAAAAATAAAATGCAATAACACCAGTAATTACTGCTGGAAGCATATAGGCAAAAAGTTGAAAAATTCCGTCTCCGGTCATGTGTTTGGTTTTTGGTTACTGCATTTAGAACGCTGTATTCTCCTAAAAATTATACTAGCAGTTCACCAGTTCTGAGACTAATTCCCATTTTTCATATTCTCCTTTACCATAAGGTAAAACTGCGTATAGTTTGGATGTAACTTTAGATTTATACCTTCCTTAAAATTTCCGTCTTTCCCCAGGGTTACAATTCTTCCAGGATCAATTTCATAATTCTTCTGTAATACCCCGGCAATAGTATTGGCTTGTGCGGCAGCTATATTTAATTCCCCGGTCATGGTAAGGCCTTCAATGGTCACCAACATTTTAGGATTTGCCTTTAGGATACTGGCAAATTTTTCTATCCAGGGCTCAGATGTACTGGTTATTTCGGTATTGCTGCTACCCCCGAATAACATATCCAGACTTGCCGATATGATTACCGCACCGTTGGATACAGCTATTTTAGCTTCTTCTCCTAAGGTCTGCTTGGCATTGGTTAGCACTACAATTGCTGTTGAATCATTACTTGCTATACCATCAATTATGAATTTCAACTGATTTTCCTTTTGTTCCAGACTGGATAAGGCCTGGTTTATGGCCGATGAATTTTTACTGGAAACTTCTGCAAAACTGTTTAGGTTCTTTAATAATGTTGCATTTGCATCTTGCAGATCTTTCACCTGTTCTTCAAAAGATGCCGCTCTTGATACTCCTATCTTTTCATTTTTACGAGCATCAAGAACCACGTTTTCCATAGAATCCAGCTTAGTGTTTAGGAGATCTATTTCTTCCAGTAATTCACTCTTTTTCTGAGCGTTTATGGTAGCTATTGAAGTAATTATAAGTAGGCATGAAAGTAATTTTTTCCTCATTTTTCTAGTATTATATCAACTGATAAGGTAACGGGTTTCCGATGACAAAAATAGAATATTTCAACGGGCCTAAAAAAGTGTTCGTCCATTTATCAAATCTACTCCCTGGACATATTTGGAATTTCTGGAAACCCTTGAGCTAAATTGTTGGGAAATTCTTCTGGCTTCAAAATCGTCGGCCATATCGTACTTCAGTTCAAGAACAACAATGCGCTTATCTATTTTCTTAATTGATTCCTGGTACTGATTAATCCCCGGGTTGTAAAAGCGCTGATGGTAATCTAGTGTTACCCTGAATTTTCCGCAAGCGGAGAGAAAATAGCGCCTTTCATAGGCATTAAAAAGTGTAGGATTTAGCAGACTCAGATTATTTATAAGTTGTTGTTCATCACCAAGTCTCGCCAGTACCTGCTCCTTAAGGTCCCACGCGTCACCCGCATCTAGCTGGTAGTTAAAATCCTTGATTTTAAAAGACAATTTATCTCCAACTTCTCCAAATTTCTTTTTAATCTCTACTGTGGGGTTCGTTATTGAAGAGAAATCATCACCATACCAGCGTAAACGGTACTTCTCTCTTTCTCCAACTCCTGATACGTTTTGCTTATAAAAGTTAAGGTTGTTATCATCAAAGTAAACATTGTTTACCTGACGTCTTTCATAGATTTCGCTAAAACAGTAACTGTTCAGATACAACAACGAGATAAGATCTTCCAGGTAGTCACTAACAAAAATGAACTTCCTCTCATAACGCAAATTGTTGCCTTTGACAGTATCGACCATTCCCGAAATCTTATCTGCTGCTTTTGCCGTATTCATTGCCATACATTAGTTCAAGGACTTTTTTGGATTTGGTCTCAACAAGTACATTGTCTATAGCCAGTTGTGAATTTTCTTCGATTAAATAATCGAGCTCATTAGCTTCAAGGAGCAGATTATCAATGCTAATTTTACCAGGACCAAATTCACTTTTCTTCTGGAAGGCAGAGATCGCTAGTCTGGAACCTGAAATCTCAATATCCTCAAGTGCTATTACAGACAGATCTTTACTTACAACTCCTATTTCCCCGCCTACAATTTTAATGTTTTTGCCTTTTAGTGAACTGCCCTCACCTATACTAATTGCTTTATCAGAAGAGCCAATTACCTCTACATTGATAACTTCCAAATTGGAACCCGAAACATCAATCCCATCGTTGCCACAGTTTACAAAACTGCTGTTAGATAGCTTGCCTGTTACAAAATCTCCGTCAAAAGCATCAGATTGAGTGTCTTTAAAGTTTACGCCGTTTATAATAAATTCGGATCTGATAATATTCAGACCATCCTCACTGCGGTTTTTCTCAAAAGTAGAATTAGTGATCTCTACATAGGATTCATTAAAGTTTACCGCCCCGGAAAGCGTCCAATCACCAATTACTGGAAATGATAAATTGCTGAATACACAATAATTCAGTACAGACTTATCGGCAGCATTTGATATTAGAATCCCGCCTCCATTTGCCCCGGAAGAATAGAATTTAATAGGGTTTGCTTTACTGCCTTCGCAGATAATTGGACTATAGGAGATAATGGAGGCATTATTAGACATATCTAATTGAAATCCTTCTTCAACCGTAATTTTAAAATTCTGAGGTATTCTCAAGTGTTCTTTTAGCAGGTGCTTTCCTTGAGTGAATACCATAAGTTTTTCATCCTCATTGACGGTAATAAATGGAAATTTATCGTAGTTGTAAGCGGAATTCTTTTTAAAATTCATTACAAAATCCGGATCTTCTTTTTCATACGGAATGATACTGTTTGTCCTTAATCTCGTGGTCCCTAAAATCTTATAGGCAAGATTAATTTTGGCGATATCTTTGGGATAACGAAATTCCCCTTTCTTATTTTTCTTAGAAACAAAAGCATTAAGAAAGGCCCTTTTTAATGGAAGAACTATTCTTTTTTCTTTTCCCGGGCCTACTATTTCTTCGGCAACTGGCTTAGAAAGCGCTTTGCCCTTTAAAGTTTGTATTCTGCTAATTGCGATAGGGAAGCTTGTAATGTTTCTTATATCGAATGTCACTTCCTTAGTGTCATAATTAGATAAGTGCACAATAAGTCCGTTAGCAGGAAAGATTTGTTTCTTTATTAGATTACTGTTGTGTTCCAGAACTCCCGGGTCAAATTTTATATTGAACTCCTTTTTTAATTTAGACATAATGGCCGAAAGCTCATTGTAATTGTCATTGTACAGTTGTTGTACAAAATTTTCATCGCTGACAAAAGCCAGTTTTTCTAATAGCTTGGCCTTGTAAACAGCATCTTCTGTTGTAAATATATAATCTCTGATATTCTCTACCTTATAACCCGAATTTGAGTCGGATGCTACCGGTTCTAACTTGTTAGTGACGGGATTATAATAGATTCTGAGATTGTGCCATATTAACCCATGATGTCCTCCAAATAAATTGGAAATAGCCACGTACAAAGAAAGTTTATCAACATCAAAGACCTCCGACACCTTCAATTTCCCTTCGCGCACCCCTTCTAACATGTTTTTTGCTATATCAAATTGCTTTTTTAAATGTGGGGTAGCAAGTACTTTATTCGCATTAAAAACTCGGATTGGAGCTGTGTTTACGCTTCGTATGTTCCTGTCGTTTGGATTTTCGGGCATATCCAGGATGCGTTGATTCTTTCTGTCATCCCATAAGATAGACTCGTCAAAACTGATAATGATGCCCTCTCTTCGCTGATTGTTTTCAATAAGAATTTTATCAATAGATTCTTCCAGTGCCATCACCCCAATTTGCTTTGTTGAGATAGTATCTCTTTCTTCAACCTGCATTTCTACATTCAGGAAATCATATCTTAAACCTAATAGTCCATTTTCCTTTATGGCCTTCTGATATAACCATTCCCAGGCATAGTTACGTGCTATGGGATGTTGTACCGAAAATTTTCGCATCCCGTACAGCGTTTGCTCGCCTTCCAGTTTTACCTTATAAGACCATTTTAAAGTGTCTCTCAGATGATCTGTCCAATCTCCCTTCAGACGAATGAGCGATTTTACATTTATCTGTTCTTTGGTGGATATTTTTGCTTTAACCCAATCATCATCCTCTGAAACCAGAATACCATCAACCAGGGCCTCTGCGCGTTTCCTTTTAATTTTATTCAGCTCCTTCTCCTTTATAGAAATTATAAGTTCTTTAAATCCTAAACCAATTTCGTAGGGTGTTATTTTACCAGGAACAATATCTATGGCCTCATACGACTTGCCTTTTCCTTTTGTAAACCTTCCCGTATTTACATGTGCAATTTTATCGATGTCCAAATCTTTATGAACCAGTGGAATTTTGTGAGTATAGTATTTAATATTATCAACGTAAAGCTCTTTTAATTTACGGGTGAAATCCAGGTTGATAAAATTAACTTTATCCGATTCTTGTTGGCCCGGGTCTTCTTTAAGATAAACATGTAGGTAGGTTCTGTCGCTCATGATTTCCGGACTCAAAGAATCATTGTAGACGTAATACAGATGTGGTGTGCCTAACTCATTATTTATAAACATTGTGCATACAGAATCCCTGTGAATCTGGTTGAGACCTTTGGTAAGCATTTCTTCTAAGCTGCTGGTATTAAAAAGAACAGTTGCAGCAGTTGTTTCCTTTTTTTTTGCTTCAACATTCTTATCAGAGGTGTCATATGCCATTTGCACAGAAAACAAAATCACCGGGATTAATAGTGAGAAAGGAAGTAAGATCTTAAAGAAATCCCTTTTATTACTACCTATTTTCATAAATCAAGTATATGATATTCATTCAGTTTTATTCTAATACGCCATAAAGTTGTATCTAATGATCTAGCTATTAGACAGAAGGCTATATAACACTATCGATAAAGGTTACTGTCATATCTTCATCGATATTGCCAAGTTCTTTTGATATGACCTGCAATCTGTCCATATCCGAAATACTTATCAGATAATTCAGATTGAGGTTCCCCGCGGTCTTATTAAACCTTTTAAGTTCTAACTGCCTGGAATGCTCACTAAGAATACCGCTGATTTTCTCTAACATGTCATCCTTGTCTGCGCCATTCACCGGAAGGTTAATTACTATGTTTTGCGTAAGAGTACTATTTAGCACATTCTTTTTCATCAGAATTATAATGATGATGAGCAAAACAAAACCAATAAAGGTGGGAAGAAACTGGTTTGCTCCTAATCCCAGGCCAATAGCTATGGATATAAAAAAGAAACCCAGCTCTTCAGGTTCCTTAATAGCCGTTCTGAATCTGACAATAGATAAAGCTCCAACCAAACCAAGAGACAGGGCAAGGGAAGATTTAACAATAGAAATTATTATGAAGGTGGTGATACCAACAAGAATGAATACCCTGGACAATTGTTCCCTGTTAGATATTGCATTACCGTACTTCACATATAATTTAGATAGAATAAAAAGCAAAATTGCAGCAATTACAATGTTTATGGAGAAATTGAGAACAGAGAAATCCTGCTGCGTTGTAAAATCAAATTGGTTTAATAGTTCATTCATATGTATTGTCAATAGATTTGTTAATCATATGTAAAGATATTCTTTCTATAGGGTTAATTAAAGGTTTTGTAGGGCATTTTGCACAAAGTATTCAACAGGAATGTTCACAATTTCTGACCTTCTCCAAACGATATAGATTAGGTAGTTACGCGGGTAGAAAGGGTTTAATTTATAACGTACTTATGTGGTCATAATATTTATGGAGAACATCAGTACTGCTTAGGATTTATTACCCCCCAGATAAGGGCAGTCCTGTAGCGATTGCATACCGGAAAAGGGAACTGTGGCCTTTTCATATTTATAGGTCGACTTTAAATTGCTGTGAAGGAAATCATCATCCACATTGAGTTGTATGTCTTCCATTGTAAACTGGCATGGATGCTCATAACCTGCGGCATGTGTTATTTCGAGGAATTCTTTGCGAAAGGTTTTAAAATATTGCGCCAACCGGTCAGATTTTAGTGGCACATTTATCCCATTTTGAAGCCATTTGCTCTGTGTGGCTATTCCGGATGGGCATCTGTTGGTATGACAAATCTGAGCCTGTATGCAGCCGATACTCATCATAGCTTCCCGGGCTACATTTATACAATCTACACCCATGGCAAAAGCCATAGCAGCCTTCCCAGGGAAACCCAATTTTCCACTGCCAATAAAAACTATTCTATCTGCGAGTCCCTTTTCCTTAAAAAGCCTGTAAAGACTTGTAAAACCATAAACCCAGGGAAGAGAAACATGATCTGCAAAACTAGGAGGTGCAGCTCCTGTTCCGCCTTCGCCACCATCAACAGTAATAAAATCAGGGCCCTTACCTGTTTCCAGCATCAGATCGGCCAATTCTTCCCACATATCTAATTTTCCTATCGCCCCTTTTATCCCTACCGGCAAACCGGTCTCCCCGGCTATATCTTCTATAAGTTGTAATAATTTGCCAACACTGTCAAAAGCCAGATGGGTTGTTGGGGAAAGCACATCTTTGCCAACAGCAACACCTCTTATTTCAGCAATTTCCGGACTTATTTTTGCACCGGGTAATACCCCACCTTTTCCAGGTTTAGCCCCTTGTGACAGTTTAATTTCAATAGCCTTTACACAAGGGTTTTCATCCACCAAATGCTTTAACTTCTCCATCGAAAATCCACCTTCTTCTGTACGGACACCAAAGTATCCTGTGCCAAAATGAAAAACTACATCTCCACCTCGTTGGTGATATGGCGAAAGTCCACCCTCACCGGTATTGTGATATGCTTCGCTTTTGGCAGCTCCTATGTTCATTGCTTCCACCGCGGCGGCCGAGAGCGAACCAAAACTCATTGCTGAAATATTGATTATTGAAGCAGGCCTGTATGGCCGTTTTCTTTGATTATATGCGCCAATTACTTTAGCACAGGGTAAGAAGGTTGTATCCTTTCTATTAGGGTGATCTTCTGAAAGTTTAAAGGACATCATCTGGTTCTTTACAAAGAAATGCTGATGATCATAAATATCCCTGTCTGTTCCAAAACCTTCATAATTGTTCTCTTTTTTCGCAGAAGCATAGATCCAGCTACGTTCAATACGATTAAATGGGAGTTCCTCCCTGTTGTTTGCAACAAAATACTGCCGCATTTCCGGGCCAATACTTTCGAGCCAATAGCGCAAATGGCCAACTAGTGGAAAGTTGTGTGTTATGGTATGGGCTTTTTGTAAAAAGACATCCCTGATTACAACAGCAATCACAAAAATAAGTAACCATCCCCACCATGGGATCTTGGTAAGTATGTCTAGAAAAACATCCATAGAAGAACAGTTTAGGTAATTCGTTATGGCACCGGAAACAATAGGGCGTATCGTAGGTAATCTACATATTTAAATAATCCAGACTCATCTCTGTAAGTGCTTTAACACCCAGTAACAGACCACTTTCATCAATCTTAAAATCGGGCGTATGGTGTGGAAATGCCGCCTGGTTTCCTGGGGTCATGCCGCCCAAAAAGATAAAAAAACCTGGAACCTCTCTTTGAAAATAGGAGAAATCCTCAGCTCCGGTTTTCGCCTTTTGTGTCTGTACGTTTGGCTCCCCGGCTACACGCTTTATAGTGGGCAGCATTTGTTCTACAAGCTTGGGTTCGTTATAGGTAATGTCTGTCATATCCTGTATAACTATTGTAGCGTCTCCTCCATAAGTTTTTGCAATGGCTGGCACCATCTCTTCCATTCTTCTGTTTATATGGTCTTTCATGCCATAGTCTAGCGTTCTTATAGTCCCGATCATTTCGGCACTTTCAGGGATAATATTAAATCTAACCCCACTTGTAATTTTTCCTACGGTAATAACCGCAGCCTCATTGGTTAAATTAGCCTCCCTACTAATTATTGTCTGAAGGCCATCTATGATCTTTGCACTGATAAGTATTGGATCAATACCAGACCAGGGCTGCGATCCGTGACTTTGCTTTCCTTTTACATTAATAGTAAAAGTTTGAGCCGCAGCCATGGCACCCCCGGAAGTATACCGAATTACACCGGCCGGAGTTTGTGAGTTGATATGCAGGCCAAAGATGGCATCCACATCCGGGTTTTTTAACACCCCTTCTTTTACCATCATTAGCGCTCCTCCTTCTTCTCCTTCCGGCGCCCCTTCTTCGGCAGGTTGAAAAATGAACTTTATTGTCCCGTTAATTTTGTTCTTGTTTTTGGAGAGTACCTCGGCTACACCCATCAAAATAGCAGTATGGGTATCATGACCACAGGCGTGCATGACCCCAACCTTTATTCCCCTAAATTCGGAAGTTACCGTCGATTTAAATGGAAGGTCATTGCGCTCCATTACTGGCAAGGCATCTATATCGGCTCTTAAAGCGACCGTTTTACCTGCTCGGTTCCCTTTTAAAATACCAACCACCCCAGTATGGGCAACCCCGGTTTGTACCTCCATTCCCAGGGATTTAAGATGTGCTGCAATCTTTTCGGCCGTTTTAAACTCCCGGTTAGACAATTCCGGGTTTTGATGAATATCTCTGCGCCATTCTATCACCTTGCTTTCAATTGCGTTGTAGTCTTTTTCCAAATTGTGATCCTGGCTCATGGCAAAACTCCCAAGAAGCAGCATTACTGTAAATACTAATTTATTCATCCGTCTCTTTTTTAAAATTTAATTAATTGATATCCATCGTCCTGCAGCTGAATTAATGCGGTCATGGCTGAAAGAGCCAATTCTACTCCTTCTATGGTTTCTTCTACCGGGTAATTTCTGGATAATGAAGATTGTCCGCAAAAAACAAATTTTGCACCTGATGCTATAAGTTCCCGAACCAGTTTCTCATTAGGGTTATTAACTGCAAAACGCTTTTGATAGGCCTGATTGTTTATGATATCCTTCGATGCTTGGTTATGCACAACAAGTACTACTTTAAGGTTTTCTTTTGGAACACCGCTCTGCGCGTGCATATTAAGAAACCGTGCCGCAGTTTCAATACTTTTGTTAATTTCGGAATGACTCTCAGGACTGTTCATTATATCAAAGACCACCCTGAATTCTTTGGAAACATTGGTGATATACGTAGGATCTTCAATTTCCCATACTTTCCCGTAACTTTTTATTATTGGCCCGGATTGTTTTGATTGTGAGAATAAACTAACAGGACTAAAAAACAATAGTGCTAATCCTAAAAATAATATCCCTCTTCGCATAGACATCATAGATTTTCTAAATATATTCAAATTAGATAAAATAGCCGGGGCATTGTTTATAATTATTAAAACGATGCCTTTATGAACCACTTAATTATGGCTAAATTCACGGTCTAAAATAATTCTACTTGGAAAAGTTTCTGAATCAGTTAAATGATGCTCAAAAAGCCCCTGTTTTACACAAAGAAGGGCCTTTGATGGTTATTGCCGGCGCGGGTTCAGGAAAAACAAGAGTACTCACTTATCGCATAGCCCATCTGATGGGGCAGGGCGTAGATGCCTTTAACATCCTTGCACTTACGTTTACCAACAAGGCGGCAAGGGAAATGAAAAAGCGAATAGCAGAAATAGTTGGTGGTTCTGAGGCCAAGAATTTATGGATGGGTACTTTTCATTCTGTATTTGCAAAATTGTTACGGTATGACGGTGACAAATTGGGCTATCCCAGCAATTTCACCATTTATGACACTCAGGATTCTCAACGTCTTATTTCTTCTATCATCAGGGAAATGGGATTAGATAAGGACATTTATAAATACAAGCAAATACAAAATCGCATATCTTCTTATAAAAACAGTCTCATTACCGTCAAGGCTTATTTTCAAAACCCTGAGCTCATAGAGGCCGATGCTATGGCCAAAAGGCCAAGAATGGGAGATATATATACCAATTATGTAGACCGTTGCTTTAAGGCAGGTGCCATGGATTTTGATGACTTGCTTCTACGTACCAATGAACTCTTAACGCGTTTTCCGGAAGTTTTAATGAAATACCAGAACAGATTTCGGTACATCCTTGTAGATGAGTATCAGGATACTAATCATTCCCAATACCTCATTGTTAAAGCACTTGCAGACCGGTACCAGAATATCTGTGTTGTGGGAGATGATGCCCAGAGCATCTATTCTTTTCGTGGTGCTAACATTAGTAATATCCTGAACTTTCAGAGAGATTATGACGATGTGGCGGTATACCGATTGGAACAGAACTATAGATCTACAAAGAATATTGTGAATGCGGCCAATGCCATAATAGCCAACAATAAAAATCAGTTAGAGAAGGTGGTCTGGACGGCAAATGACGAGGGCAATCTGATAAAATTACACAGGAGTGTAACCGATGCCGAAGAGGGTAGATTTGTGGCCAGTTCTATCTTCGAAAATAGAATGCAGCATCAATTACCCAATGGCCATTTTGCAGTGTTATATAGAACCAATTCACAATCAAGGGCTATTGAAGATGCTTTGAGAAAAAAGGACATTCCTTATCGGATCTACGGGGGACTTTCATTCTATCAACGGAAAGAAATAAAAGATGTTTTGTGTTACCTGAGGCTGGTGATCAACACAAAAGATGAGGAAGCTTTAAAACGGATCATAAATTTCCCTACCAGAGGAATTGGGCAAACGACGGTAGACAAACTTACAGTCGCAGCCAATCATTATGGGCGATCCATATTTGAAGTAATGGAAAACCTGGATAAGATAGACTTAAAGATCAACTCGGGAACCAAACGGAAACTAGAAGATTTTGTAAGCATGATCAAGAGTTTCCAGATAATGAATGAGAGCGCCGATGCATTTACCTTGGCAGAACACGTTGCTAAGAAAACGGGCATCTTGTTAGAATTTAAGAAAGATGGTACTCCCGAAGGTATAGGCCGTATGGAGAACATTGAGGAATTACTCAATGGAATTCAGGATTTTGTTGAAGGCCAGAAAGAATTAGCAGACGCCAAAGGAGACCTTACGGAATTTCTGGAGGATGTGGCCCTTGCTACAGATTTGGATAAAGATACCGGAGATGATGACAGGGTGGCACTGATGACAATTCACCTGGCCAAAGGACTGGAGTTCCCTTATGTTTATATTGTGGGAATGGAAGAAGATCTCTTTCCTTCGGCCATGAGTATGAGCACCAGAAGTGAGCTCGAAGAGGAGCGTAGATTATTCTATGTTGCCCTTACCAGAGCAGAACAGCAGGCTTATCTAACCTATACGCAAAACCGCTACCGATGGGGAAAATTGATAGATGCAGAACCCAGTCGTTTCATTGAGGAGATAGACGAAAAATTCATTGAAAACCTTACCCCTGTTGACAACTACAGGTTTAAACCATTAATCAATACAGATATATTTGGGGAAGTAGATAAAAGTACTCTGAGGCAACAAAGGCCAAAAAATGGCACCCCACCAGCCGCACACAAACCCAATGAGAACCAACTCCGGAAATTAAGGAAGTTAAAACCCCAATTAGCTACACCAATTGGCAATACCAGTAGTGTTGACCCTAACCTGGCAGAAGGAACACTTGTAAACCACACCCGATTTGGCAAGGGGAAAGTACTTAAAATTGAAGGGGTGGGGAATGATAAAAAAGCAGAGATTTTGTTTGAAAAAGGCGATGTAAAAAAACTGCTTTTGAGGTTTGCAAAGCTCGAAATCCTCTCCTGATACCCTGGTCTGAGGATTAAACAAAAATTGGAGTCGATTTTATTTTATTTTATATTACCGCAAAAATTTTGCAAGATGTCTGAAAAAAATTATGCTAAAATGATATTACTTCACCTTATGGTCTTCTTTGTTGTTTCCTGTAGTAGTGGAGGATCTGAAGATACGCCTGCGGTTGAGGAACAGCAGCAACAACCCCCTCAGGAAGAAGTAGATGATACCCCCGATGTAAATTCTCCGGACTACTGGACCAATGCAGAATTGGTATGGAGTGATGAGTTTGACGGGGATGAGCTTTCAGCTGATAATTGGTTATTTGAGACCGGAGATGGCGGTTGGGGCAACAATGAACGACAAAATTACGTAGCGGATGACAATGTTGAAGTGAGCAATGGCACGTTAAAAGTACATGCTATAAGAAACGATGATGGTCTGGGGACCGTTACATATACTTCTGCTCGTTTAAATAGTAGAGAATCATTTAGATTTGGAAGAATGGAATTCCGTGCCAAAATTCCTGAGAATAGAGGAAATGGCCTATGGCCTGCACTTTGGATGTTGGGAAATAATATTGGCTCTGTTGGCTGGCCAGGATGTGGTGAAATAGATATCATGGAGTATGTAAGTTTTGAGCCGGATCAGGTTCACTTTTCAATTCACAGTCTGGCAAACAACCATACTAACGGCACACAGATAACATCCGGGGCCGTACCATTGGAAACTATCGAAGAAGAATTCCACAATTACGGAATACTTTGGACAGATAGTTACATCAAGTTTTATATTGATGATATCAACAATGTACAATTGAATTTTGAAAGACCTACCAGCGCTGGTTTTGAAGGCTGGCCTTTCTCACAGCCATTTTATTTCCTGATCAACATTGCTGTTGGTGGAACATGGGGTGGTCTTGAGGGAATTGATGAAGCGGCTTTTCCGGCTACCATGGAAATAGATTACCTTAGGGTATATCAGGTAAATTAGGGTATCCGACTCAAAATTGTCACCTCTTTTTTTATTGCCGTTTAAAACTTCATAAAGTGTAACTTAGCATTTTGATGTATAGTTTGTGGCAGAATTTATAAGAATATATGAGGAGAATCCAGATCCACTGAAAATAAGTAGGGTGGTGGAGGTATTGCGAAAAGGTGGCCTGGTCATCTACCCCACAGATACTGTTTACGGACTGGGTTGTGATATCACCAAATCCCGGGCATTAGAAAAAATAGCCCGTATAAAAGGGGTTAAACTGCAGAAGGCCAACTGGTCTTTTATTTGTGAAGACCTGAGTAACCTTTCGGACTATGTCCGCCAAATAGATACGTCAACATTCAAAATATTAAAACGAGCTCTACCAGGGCCCTATACCTTTATTCTGCCCGGGAATAATAACCTGCCTAAAGATTTTAAGAAGAAAAAAACGGTTGGGATCAGGGTTCCGGATAATGCAATTGCAAAGGCGCTGGTACATGGATTAGGAAACCCAATTGTATCTACTTCTATAAGGGATGAAGATGATGTCCTGGAGTATACTACTGATCCGGAACTAATTTACGAGAAATGGGACCACCTGGTAGACGTTGTAATTGATGGCGGCTATGGAGGTAATACAGCATCTACGGTTATAGACCTTTCAACTTCTGAACCCTTAGTGATTAGAGAAGGTAAGGGTAGTTTGGATATATTCTAATTATTGCAATTTTGCTGACCCATTTTTGTATCAGATAGGTTGCGCGACAACTAAAAATAAAAACCACGACCTGAACTTATTAAAAAGCAGGTCGTGGTTTTTTTATATAGAATACTAGTCTAAAAAGATCTAGTTGTTTATTGCAGGATCTTTCATCCCTTCTTCGATCATACTATAGAATTGATCAATTTTAGGTAATACTACAATGCGTGTTCTTCTGTTTTTAGATTTATCCGAAGCAGATACCGGGATATATTCAGCTCTACCGGCTGCAGTCATACGCTTGGGATCCACATTATAATCGTTTTGCAAGATTCTAACAATAGAAGTTGCTCTCTTAGCACTTAAATCCCAGTTGTCTAATAAGACTCCTTTTCTATAAGGGACATCATCAGTATGTCCTTCTACCATAAATTCGAAATCAGGTTTGTTATTAACTACCTGGGCAACTTTGGCCAAAACATCTTTAGCCGCATTAGTTACATTATAACTTCCGCTACTGAATAAAAGTTTGTCAGAGATAGAAACGAAAACCACTCCTTTTTCAACACTAATTTCAATATCTTCGTCATCAAGATTGCCAAGAACCCCTTTAAGACTCTGTACTAATGCAAGGTTTACAGAATCTCTTCTTGTGATAGCATCCTGTAATTTTCGAATGGTAAGGTCTTTTTCCTGAAGACTTTCGAGCGACTTCTCCAGGTTTTCAGCTCCCTTGGTAGTCAGGGTAGTTAAATTACCCATATTGTTGATCAGTTCCTGATTGTTGGCTTTTAGAAAGGCATTTTGATCTTCCAAAGTCTGCAACCTGGAAGTTGCCGTCGCCTTTTCTTCCAAGCAAGAGTTTAACTTAACCGTTGCAGAATTTAATAAATCCTGTGTTTCCTTTTGCTTTGCCTCTAAATCGGCAAACTTCTTTTGTGACACACATGATGATAGCATCAGTGCTACACCTAAACAGCCTAAGATGATTTTTTTCATAATGAAGTTTCTTGTATTAAATTAATTGATATTAGTTTTTTTGTAGGGACCTCAAGCCAGCAAAATTATAGAAATTGCCATCCTTTGATTTTCTAAAATTAGTTAATCTTTTACTAAAATGTTAAATTTCCTTACCTGATCTACGAAATGAGACCAAACTATGGACTTTGTCGCGTAGTACTTTAGTATAAAATTAGCTTTTTCTCGTTTGCGATACATCTTTCTGAAATTCCTATAATAGCTAAGGTGTGCCTTTAGAATAGCAAAGCAGTGACTTATCTTTAATTGAAATACAAATCTAAGCGCTGCAACTCCATCCAGGACCAATCTGGCCAGAATAATTGGCAGTGCTTTCCGCCTTGGAAGATTTTTGGTAATAGAATAGAGCGAATTCCTGAAATTTAAAAATGTCTTTTTAGGATTCATATTACTCAGTGTAGAACCCCCCAAATGATAAACTTCTGAGCCTCCAACGTAGTAGACTTTATGACCAGCAATTTTTGCTCGCCAACATAAATCTACTTCTTCCTGATGTGCAAAATAGTCCTCATCAAAGCCGCCAAGGGAAGTAAAAACATCTCTCTTGATAAACATACAGGCACCAGTGGCCCAAAAGATTTCTGTAATGTCGTTATACTGACCCTCATCTTTTTCCAACGCCTGAAAAATTCTTCCTCTGCAGAATGGATAGCCGTACTTATCCAGAAAACCTCCGGCAGCACCGGCATATTCAAAATGGTCTGGCTTTAGGAGATCCAGTATTTTGGGTTGAATAATAGCGGCATCAGGGATTTCTTCAAATGCCTTTATAATGGGTGCTAACCAGTTTTCGGTAACCTCTACATCCGAATTTAACAGGCAGAATATATCGGCCTCAAGATGCTTTAGAGCATCATTATAACCTTTGGCAAATCCTCCATTGACCACATTCTGCACAATTTTTACATTCGGGTAGTTTTCTTGTACGAAGGCCACCGAACCATCAGTGGATGCATTGTCCGCAACTACCACTTCCGCACCAGGGGAGTAATTAATTACCGAAGGCAGGTATTGTTCTAAAAGGGCATGCCCATTCCAGTTGAGTATGACAATTGATAATTTCAAAACGCTTGCAAATTAACGGCTAAAATCAGGAATACCTTGTAAAAATGAATATTTTTCTTTCTCGTAATCCATTTGGCAGTAGATATGGTTATGCCCATTGGTAACCATCAGGTAGGATGCATTAAGGGTCATATTATACCGGGCAATCTGATCAAATACCTCCTGGGTAATAGCAATGGCAGGGGCCTTGCATTCCACCAAAATCCGGATGCCACCATCAGGATTATAAACCACTATATCATACCTTTTCTTCATACCGTTGATTTCCAGTAATTTTTCCACATTAATAAGACTGGCAGGGTAATGCTTATCCTGAATTAGCATATGGATAGTGTGCTGTCTCACCCATTCTTCTGGCTGCAATACAACAAATTTTTTGCGGATGATATCAAATATGCGGACCTTATTTTCGCTATTTTTGAAACGAAAGTTATACGAAGGAAAATTAAGGGTTTGCATGCGCAAATTTGATGAATTTTTTTGAATGGAAGAAGTAAAAAGGATTGTTGATGAAGTAAAGGCTGGTAAAGTAAGGCCCATTTATTTCCTGATGGGAGATGAGCCCTATTATATTGACAGGATTGCAGGATTTTTACAAAATACAATCCTTACAGAAGAGGAGCAAGGTTTTAATCAAATGGTGCTTTACGGAAAAGAGGCCAATATCCAGGACATTGTTGCAAATGCCAAGCGATATCCCATGATGGCAGATAAGCAGGTAGTTATAATTAAAGAAGCACAAGAACTTTCCAGAACAATTGAACAATTACTCCCATACGCAGAACAACCTCAGCCGAGTACTGTACTTATTTTGTGCTATAAATACAAGAAATTGGATAAGCGTAAAAAGCTTTACAAGGCCATTCAGGCGTCTGGCGGATTGATCTTTGAAAGCAAGAAAATGTATGAAAATCAGGTTTCTGAATGGATACGCAAAGTACTGTTGGGAAAGGGATACCGAATTTCACACAAGGCTACAATTATGCTGGTGGAGTATTTAGGTACTGATTTGAATAGAATTAATAATGAATTGGAAAAGTTGCAATTGGTTTTACCCAAGGAAACCGAGATTAATCCTGAAGCCATTGAGGCACATATTGGAATTAGCAAGGATTACAACAATTTTGAACTTAAAAAAGCCATTGGAGAAAAAGATGCCGCGAAAGCCACAAGGATAATTACGTATTTCGCTCAGAATCCAAAGGACAATCCTTTTGTAGTAACCATCTCGCTCTTGCACACCTTTTTTACGCAGTTATTGAAGTATCACGGTTTATCGGATCACTCCCCAAAAAATGTGGCTGGCGTGCTTCGAATTAATCCATATTTTGTATCAGAATTTCAGGTAGCTGCCCGGAATTACCCAATGAAAAAAGCCAGTCGGATTATTTCGCATCTAAGAGAATTAGATCTAAAAGGGAAGGGAGTAGGGGCCCAGAACATGGCGCAATCCGAATTATTAAAAGAATTATTAGTGAAGATTATGTAGGGCTGTTTATTTCCCTACACCTTTTAAGATTTTAGCTATAGCATTCACCAAAGTAGCTGCATCATCCATCCTAAAGGCCAGGGGGGGCTTTATTTTTATGACGCTATCAAAAGGGCCATCTGTACTTACCAAAATATTTTGTTCCCGAAGACTATTTTTTATATGTGCTGCCAGTGCAGTATTGGGACTCCCGGAATTATCCAACAACTCAACTCCCAGAAATAGGCCAGATCCTCTGATATCGGCTAGCTGGGGATATTCTGCCTGGAGATTTTCCAGTAATTTTTTTAGATAATTACCAACAAGCAGGGCATGTTCTTGCAAATGTTCGTCTTCTATAACCTTTAGTACTGCCTCTCCAATTGCACAGGAAACGGGATTGCCACCAAATGAACTAAAGAACTCTGGTCCGCTTTCAAATGCAGCGGCAATGTCTGAGGTGGTCACCACGGCACCTATAGGATGCCCATTACCCATAGGCTTACCCAGAACTACAATATCGGGGACCACATGGTACATTTCAAAACCCCAGAAATAATCTCCCAATCTCCCAAAGCCCACCTGTACCTCATCACTGATGCAAACTCCACCTTGAGATCTGATGGCAGGGTAAACGCTATTTAAATATCCCTTGGCCAGGGGTACCTGTCCGCCGCACCCCACAATAGGCTCTGCTATAAAAGCAGCAATTTCATTTTTATTAGCCTCAATAGTACTTAAAGCGGCGGCTGCAAAATGCTCCCCTGCGCTTCCATCGTTCTCATAACCGGAACCAAATACTTTGGGCAAAGGAGTTGCGATAGTACCCGATGGTTGCCCTACACCTTTTTTATGACTGTATTTATAATGACTAACACCAATTCCCATCCTGGTATTTCCATGATAACCGTGTTCCAGGGACATGATTTTTGTTTTACCGGTATATGCCTGAGCAAGTCTTAAGGCCAGATCACTGGCAGCACTTCCGGAATTGACAAAAAACACCTTGTTAAGCTTTGATGGGAATTTACCCAGGAGTTTTTCACTATAGGAAAGTATTTCCTCATAGATATACCGGGTATTGGTGTTTAATTTTGCCATGGCCCGCTGGCCGGCCCTAACAACAGTAGGATGGCAGTGCCCTGTGATCATAATATTGTTATAGGCGTCAAGAATGGCATTATGCTCTGTGTCGTACATGTACTGAAACGCCGATCGATGCATTTCAATAGGCCGCTCATAGCTTAGTGATAGTGCTTTGCTAAGGAAGGTATCTCTCCTTTTCAATTGAACTTCCGGTTGCGATCTTTTTGCGGACTTTAGTTTGGCTGCACTTTTGAATTGGGCGCTTGCCGATAACGGATTTATTGCCAATAGTTGACGCAGTAATTTCCATGCTGGTTGTTCACTAATAGTGATATATTCAGAATCTGGTTTCAGGGTTTTAGTATAGGCAGAATTACACACACTGGTACATAGTCTTGCCGCGATGAGATAATACAAAATATCTAATTCCTGATTTTTTAGCGGGAGAATTTCATGATATGCTGCCACCACTTCTTTACCTACCTGAATGGGGTCCTCTTTGTTCATCATTACATAGGTGAGTGCCACAGCCAATTCATTAATAAGCCAGGTATCGGCCATATCTCCTAAATCAATAATTCCGGAAACCTTACCACTTTTGGTCAGAACGTTCCAATCATTAGCATCATTGTGAATTATACTGGTTCGAAGCTTATGTTGTATGGGGCGTATCTGCTCTTCATATTGTAAAAAGAAATAGTCTACGAGGCTCCTGTCCCGCGGATCGCCAATATATTCCAGGTACTTATAACTTTGATTGAAGTGATTGAGATCCCAGGGAATTTTTTTGGCACTAATGGCACTATTGTGGAACTTCATCAGGACGCTATCCATCTCGGCCAAAAATCTTCCAAATGAATTCAATAGGGCAGGGGTGTGGGCAACATCAGCTAAAAACTCTCCCTCTACAAAACTCAGAAGGCGAAACAAGGCATCATCTTGTTCAACCAATTTCCTACCGTCTTTGTTGGCAAATGCTTCAGGAAAATCGTACCCCTTTATAAGAGCGAGCGCATTTAAAGTTTCATTTTCTGCCTGAAGCAGCTCTTTATTCGCCTGATCATTAACGTATTGTTTAAGTACAAAAGATCCTTTGGCAGTTTTAATTTTAAAATTGACACTGTCATACCCTTCCAGAGAGCTAATTTCTGCTCCGGTTATGGCGAACTGCTTTTGAAGTAAATCAGCTATTATCACAGCGCTTGTTTAGAAGCTAAACTTACTACAAATCCTTTGTTTAAAACGAATTAATTGAATAAAAAAGGCCGGTGCTAAGCCTGTAAGCGATCTGATGGGGATGGTGTTGACCTTATCTATCTATTGTATTCTGGTTTCCATTTTCATCATCAAATATTGAAGTATATGTTATTTGCTGAGGACGGTATTCGAAATTGATAACCCTGTTATTCCTGCCTTCCAATTCAAACTGTTCTTCAACAATGATGTATTTAAATTCGATGCTGTTTTGCGCAGTTTTCTTCTTAAGGAAGAATTCATATATCCCATCTTTATCATCATCTTTCATTGGCAAGCTAACTTCCCAAGGGGGTGATGTAAATGATCCTCTCAGACCTACATTTTCATATTTATCGACGGCATTCATATCTACTTTAAAGGTGATAGATTTCTGATGGGTTGTCTGAACACACCCAGAGGTAATTAGTATTAGCAAGATAAGGCCCAGGCAGGGAAATTTTTTGAGAACTGTCATCGTTTTAAGGTTTTTGCTTGGTATAGGTGTATTTGTTTCGAATAAGGGAATCCCGGGTATCGGTATAAATCACTTTTTTGCTAATCTCGAAGCTGGTATTGCTTATTGTATAATATTTAAAGATCAATGCGGGTTTATTATTATCCCTTCCTTTATAGCGGGTGGTAAATTTTAAGGAGTCGTTTACATTAGATTTAGCAATGACCTTTTCTATGCCAAAATAACGACCATCCTTACGAATTTTTATAGTGCCCGAACCATTTGCTGAAGGTTCATCCAGATATTTGGTATCCATTTGTAATGTGTTCTTATTTAGCTGTACGTCCATGCTGGTTCTTAATTGTACCGCTTTTCCGTCCGAGTAGTTAATGTACATTAGTGTTCCTACCCACGAGGTATCATCGAGCTTATGGAAATCTGAAAGCTCTAAATGAGCCTGGGCATTCATAAAAGTTGTAATTAGGCATAAGGCCCCGATTATTAAGTATCTCATAATTTATGGTTTAATATTAGTAGCATTTTTTGATGATCAGATAGTCTAATCCAAACCTTCCAGATCCCAGGTAAAGGTTGTAAAGTGCAACCCATAGAAAGCTCATGGCGGGTAGTATGCCCCAGACTCCCTGTCCCCATTTTTGGCAAAATATGGCAACGAGCATTGTACAAGCTATGAGGAAGGCGGCAACCCTGGTCTTAAGTCCGAATGCCAGAAACAATCCTCCGACGGCTTCACTGAAAGCGCCCATCCAGGCAAAGAATACAGGTGCAAGGGCAAAAATTCCTCCATAGCTGGCTACATCTTCGGGGAACCAGGCGGATACTTCGAAGAATTGTAAGTTCTGTCCCGGAGGTGTCCAGGGCATGCCAAATTTATCGGCCCCAAAACTCAAAGCCAGGAGCATTCCGCATATAAATCTTACAATGGCAAAAATGGCATCGGCGAGTATATGTTCCTGTAGGATGGGATGGATTATTTTTTTAATGATCAATTTCATTTGAATCGTATTTTATTATGGAGGCAAAACTATACGAATGAAGAAATTGCTGCGCTTTAAATCGTACCATTGAGGTCTCAAATACGATTTGAGTCGCCTTATTCTAAACAAAAATTGAGTTTAATTACCTGCTTTGAGGAATTCGGAAGGAGAGCTATGAGTTAACTTCTTAAAGGCCCTATTAAAGGTAGCTTTACTGTTGAATCCACATTCGTAAGCAATTCCCAGCAGGGATAATTGTTCCTGCCTCCCTTTGCTGAACATCTCTTTAACGGCATTGACCCTATATTCATTGATGAAATCGTTGAAGTTTTTATTGAAACCGTAATTAATTACTTCTGAAAGTTGTGCCCTGGACAAATTAATGGCCTGGGCCATCTCCTGAAGATTTAAATCCGGGTTTAGATAGGGTCGATGTTCTTTCATGTAGATCAGGAGTTCTTTCTTATATGCATCAATCTCAGCTGCCTTATTTTCTAATCTCTCCGTAGAAACAGTTTGAACGGAATTAGGAAAGTATTTAAGTTTATCTTTAAGTTTAAAATCTAATCCGTTGAGTTTGGTGGTGTCTGTGAAATATCCCTTTATGCCTACGTAAATTACGGCCAGTGCCGAAAAGAAATCTTTCCACCATTTTTGTATCCAACTGAGTTCTATTACATATTCATTTACCAATTGCTGCAGTACCCCATATAGGAATAAAAAGGAATATATAAGCAAGAAATTGCGAATCCAGTTAAGTTCTAAAGCATAAGTGTTAGAGAAATAATTCTGAATTGCTCCTTTGTATTTGTAGTATAACTGAAGGGAAAAAGTTAAATATAATAGTTGCTGAATAATGCCAAATGTTTCTGTAAAAGGAGCAACTACACCATTTTCAAAGCGCATCATGAGCACCCCATTTTGCTGATTATCAAATCCGGGTTGGGCTGCATCATAAATAAAAATGACGCTCCGATAAACCACATATACCAAAACAGGAACAAAGTGGTATAAGTCGCGTCTTTTAAACTTAAAATCAGAAGTTGTTACAGATTTTACATAGAAGTAAATTAAGGGTCCAATGGCCAGGAATAATGAAATAAGCCAGTAATTAATCTTGGTGTTGTTATAGGTATCGTACCACCCCATAAAGCCAATAGTATAGGTAGTTCTATGATAACAGGTGATTAGGACCAAAAGCCCCAGGAAAAGATCAGAAATCTGAACTTTTTTGTAGTATCTGACCAATAGTAAACTACCAAGGAGCAGCCCCTGGCTAACCAACACCAAAAGCGGGGTACTATATAAGTTGAAATTTGGAAACGCAAGGAACATCAAAGCAATTTATGCTAAATATAAAAAAACCTGCTATTCTAGAATTGGGATTCTGTTAAAACAACTCCGGGTAATCTGTGGGGTTGGCCTCATTCATTATTTCATAGACTTTTTCAAAGATGTCTTCAGCACTTGGTTTTGAAAAATAATCACCATCACTTGCGTAGGCAGGTCTGTGTGCTTTTGCCGTCAGGGTTTGAGGTGCAGAGTCGAGATATCTGTAAGCCCCCTGTTTTTCTATTATCTCCTGCATAAGATAAGAAGAACATCCCCCCGGGACATCTTCATCAACTACGAGAAGGCGATTTGTTTTTTGTACACTTTTAAGCACATCAAATTTGGTGTCAAATGGCAGCAAAGATTGGGCATCTATGACTTCAGCATCCACACCTACTTCTTTTAATTCCCTGGCAACCTCCAGTACTATGCGCAATGTAGAGCCATAAGATAATAAGGTGATGTCAGTACCTTCTTTCAGGGTTTCAACCAGCCCGATTGGCGTGCAAAGTTCACCCAGGTTATCGGGCCTGGGTTCTTTTAAGCGATAACCGTTTAAGCTTTCAATAACTAGGGCAGGTTCGTCACTTTTTAGAAGGGTATTGTAGAAACCAGCAGCTTTGGTCATATTTCGGGGAACCAGGATATGCATACCCCGCAGTAAATGAATAAGTCCACCCATCTGAGAACCCGAATGCCAGATCCCTTCTAACCGATGTCCTCTTGTTCTTACAATTAAAGGAGCTTTCTGTTTTCCAACAGATCTGTATAGCAGGGTGGCAAGGTCGTCGCTTAATGTTTGCAGCCCGTAAAGGATATAATCCAAATACTGTATCTCGGCAATTGGGCGCAGTCCTCTGAGTGCCAAACCAATTCCCTGTCCTATGATAGTTGCCTCCCGAATTCCGGTATCCGCTATTCGCAATTCTCCGTATTTCTTCTGCAGTCCTTCCAGCCCTTGATTAACATCTCCTATAGCCCCGCTATCCTCACCAAAAATGAGTAATTCCGGATATTTTTGGAAGAGTTGATCAAAATTGTCCCTTATAATTATTCGCCCATCCACAAGTTCGGGATCGGCACTGTAATTAGGAGTAACCTCGGCAATATGGGTAGCTCCATTACTGGTTTCACTATGAAGGTGAGAACTGTATTTTGGCTGTGTCTTTTGGATAAATGCATTGATCCAGTTAATAAGGGCCGTCTTTTCAGGACTGTTCTCCCCAAGCAGGTATCTCAATGATTTTCTTGCTTTGACGGCCAGGTCCTTCTTTAAAGGCTCTTCAATTGCAATAAGATCATTTTTAATTTTTGTAATGAAACTCCTGTTGCTGCTGGTGGCTGAAGCCTTATCCAAAAGCTGTACAAGGACTTTCTTGTCTTCAATATGAGGAGCCAGAAATTCTGCCCAGGCTTCTTTTTTAGCGGTCCTGACATCTCTTTTGATCGTTTTTTCAAGATCGGCAAGTTCTTCTTCTTTTGCGATTTTATTTTCAATGACCCATTCCCTGAAGCGCTTATTGCAGTCGTTATCCTTTTCCCATTCAAGACGAGCTTCACTTTTGTACCGTTCGTGGGAACCTGAAGTGGAATGCCCTTGTGGCTGGGTAAGTTCAGTGACATGAATAAGGATAGGCACATGTTCTTCCCTCGCCATATCGGAAGCATTCTCATAGGTGTGAATCAGGGCAGTGTAGTCCCATCCTCTGACTTTCAGAATTTCGTAGCCATCTGCGTTCTTATCACGTTGGAATCCTGATAAAATCTCAGATATATTTTCTTTTGTGGTTTGGTATTTTGCCGGAACGGAGATGCCGAAATTGTCATCCCATACGCTAATAACCATTGGAACCTGTAGCACGCCCGCTGCGTTAAAAGTTTCAAAGAAATGCCCCTCACTGGTGCTTGCGTTGCCTATGGTGCCCCAGGCAACTTCATTGCCATTTACCGAGAATTTGGAGGCATCAATACCTTTAACATGGCGATAAATTTTTGAGGCCTGTGCCAGTCCTAATAGTCTGGGCATCTGTCCGGCGGTGGGGGAGATGTCCGGACTACTGTTCTTTTGCGCAGTAAGGTCTTTCCAGCTGCCATCCTCATTGATACTGTAGGTGCCAAAATGCCCTCCCATCTGTCTCCCGGCAGACATCGGTTCTTTCTCAATGTCGGTAGTGGCGTAAAGTCCGTGGAAGAAATTTTTTGGACTAAGAAGATCAAGCGCCATCATAAAGGTTTGGTCCCTGTAGTATCCGCTCCTGAAATCTCCATTTCTAAACGCTCTGGCCATTGCCAATTGGGGAAGTTCTTTCCCATCTCCAAATATTCCAAATTTCGCCTTTCCCGTAAGCACCTCGCGTCTGCCAAGCAGACTACATTCCCTACTGGTTACCGCAATTTCGTAATCTCTTAAAATTTGTGCCCTGAAATCATCGAATGAAATATCGTCGCTTGACTGTAGTTTTACGTCCATCGGGCCTTTTAGAATTTTGAACAAAAATATCAAAATAGATTGGTAATTGCAATGGCCAACTGGAGAAAAGTTTTAAATAAATCCTAAAAAAGTAAGTGTATTTATTGATTTTGTTACGTATGCTACAATAAAAATCAATTTTATTAGGAATATTGCAATAATTAAAACCACTTGCGGGTAAACAATCCTATTAAGGTTTTTGGGCTTATGGTGACTATAAACCTAATTTTTTCATCGTAATTGGGTTGTCCTAATTCCCAGCCATTGGTGGAATATAGTGGAAAGTAAAGTTCAAAATAATCTGTTACCAGATTTAACCTGATTCCGGAATCATAAACAAATCGAGCATCCTGATTTCTACTTTTCATCAGGCCGATATCCCCGTAGAGTTCAATCCATCGCCAAAGGTTAAAACTTGCATTGGTGGTCATCATCCAATCATTGGCAAAGGGGTTCTCCAACTTGGATTTAAAACCTCCTTCTGCAATGATAATTTGCTGGCTGACGATCCCGCTATCTTCCGATCTCCCCAGGTAGTTATAGTCGAACAGATAATCTGTAGGCCTGTCCAGAGCGAAACTAAAAAAATCGGAATTGGTTTTATTGCGCAAAAACTTACCTGCGAAAAACCTAAGGTTTAATTGTCGGTTGTTTTGAAATAGTTTTCGGTACTCCAGGTTAAAAGCCAGCTTGGAGAAATCACTGGAGTGCTGGGCATCTGCAAACCAGTTAAAATAATTAATTATTCCTGTATTATAGGAGTTGTACCGTACATTAAACACGCTGTAATCCGGATCAGTTTCCAGTTCATCAAGGGCAGGATCAATGGTTCGGAAAACGTTTACATGCCGCAACACCAAGCTTTGCCTTTTATTAGATATTAGATTGTCCGAACGCCATCCAAAGCCAATAGAAGGCGTCAGGGTAGAATATCTGGAATTGGTTTGAAAGTGAAAAGTAGATCCTCTTAGTGCGTAATTGGTCACATACATACCACTTTTACGATGATATTTTCTATAGTTAAATCTGCCAAATCCGACAAATGATTTCTCCTTGAGGGCATAAGAAGGCGCAAAATCGAAAATAAAGGGCCTTTCTAAAAGCGTTTTGTTGGTAAATCTCAATCCTGGTGTTATCCCATCGTATACATTAAAACTAGCCACAGGCATATAAAAGACCTGATTATAATAGGGATCTTCCGAATCTTTAAAGAACTGAAACTTCAATTTCTTATTACTGGATAAAAATCCACTTAGGGTTTTCCAGTTGTCCCGCTGATTAAATTCGGGGATCTTTTGATCGTAATTCAGAACGAGTCGTTCTTCTGTAGTTCTTGGTATCTTAATGGTTTTAGTCGATTCAATATCGCGAAACCAGTATTTTGAGACCACAGAATCTCCATTTATACCAAAAAGAGAAATAGGGACATTGGTCCCTGTTTTGTTCTTTAATACTACTGAAAGCGAATCTTCTTCTTTAATTATCTTTTTAATTTTGAAGTCGATCCGTTCATCTGAATTTACATAGGCATCAAAAAACCAGTCAACGTCCTTATCTGCATTCTTTTTGATAATATCCTCAAAATTTTTCGGCTTAACCTCCTTTAAGTTATACGAAGAATAAAATTCTTTTACGCTTTTGTCCACCTTATCCTGCCCAAGGTAGTCTGCCAAATAGGCCAGCCCTAATCCTGCTTTATATGTGTTGGCAATCTTTTGGTTAAATTTAATCAGGGAATCGTTGGGAGTTGTCAAGGCCTGGTCCAGATTCTTACGGGCAGTGAGCATGTAAAGGAATGAGTACTGCTCATTAAAATCCATGTCTGCCAGGTGAAAACTTCTAAAACCCCATAGATTTGATAATTTTCCTAATAGTTTCTGATTGGAGTAGTATTGATCTACGAATTTGATCATTAAATAATTTACCAGGGCGTCTGACACCCATTTTTCTTTCCTTGGATTCAGAAAAACGGTCTCTCGCATATAGCTAATCAATGCGGTTTTAAGAAACTTCATTTCAAACTGAAACTGTGCGTCATATGGCCTGATGAATGTTGGCAGCTGACTTAATCCGTATAAGGGGTTCTTATTAAAATCTACTTCACTGACCAACAATTGTTCATAGGGAAAATCGCCAAGATTCTCATGAATAAATTTACTAATCTTGTTTATAGATATCCCTTGCAGTACTGAAGGGTAGTTATTTGAACGGATATCAGTAACTACAATAGAATGCCCGGTTACATGTTTTATAAACCTATTGGAAGGGTTAAGAATAATATCACAACTTTTCCTGTTTGCTCCTTTCAAGGATGCGTATTGTTTCCCGGGAAAAGAGGTAACGTTAACCTCATTGTAATTGGTCCCGATATAGAGCGAATCGGGAAAGATAAAATTAATATTGGTATCTGTTATTTCCGTATATAAATCCTCCAGATTCTTATTAGAATATAGCTGCCAGGTGCCGTCGTAAACGGCGGGGGTAAGGTACCAGTCTTTCAGGTAGTAGCCATTTCTGTTGTCGTATCCGTAAGGTGTAAATTTGTTAGATGGTAGTTTAACCGTATAAGTAATGAAGAATTTTGCTTCCTTTCCGGGAAGCAAGGGTTTGTTGAGAATAAATTTAACGATATCCTTACCACTGGTGCGCTGCCATATCAGGCCTCGATATTCACTGTCTACAATGCTAAAAATTTCTGTTGATCCGCGTTCTTCATCCTTGGCGAGATGAAGACTTTTTTTAAACTCTTCTGCAAAACGTTTGGCAAGGGCAGTTTTCTTATCCGAATAGGCATGTGCCCAATCATTAAAATATAGGGTTTCTAAAGTATCTTTTGAACTATTAACATAGATGAATTCTTGTTGAATGTTAATAGATTTAGTCTGATGATCCAGGGTAGCGGTCAGCGAATTGCTATGTTGCGCATAGGCCATGCCCCCGCAAAAGAGCAAAAATATTAACTGCTTACATTTTATAGTTCTCAGAACTTCAGAATTCATTAATTTAGAAATTGGGGCTAAGGGATTTACCTTTGTAGAAGGCATCAATAATTTCAACTACTTCGTCTTCAGTATCCACAATTCTGATCAGGTCCAAATCTGTTGCACTAATATTACCTTTACTTAGCATGATGTCTTTGATCCAATCAAAGAGACCAGTCCAGAATTCGGAGCCTACCAGAATGATAGGGAACCTACCTATTTTATTTGTTTGGATCAAGGTCATGGCTTCAAACAACTCATCAAGAGTACCAAAGCCACCCGGCATCACAACAAATCCTTGTGAATATTTAACAAACATTACTTTTCTGACAAAGAAGTAATCAAAATCCAGGCTTTTGTCTTCATCAATAAAAGGATTGTCATGCTGTTCAAAGGGAAGGTCTATATTTAAACCAACAGAGGTGCCTCCTGCCAGGTTGGCCCCTCGATTTCCGGCCTCCATAATGCCAGGCCCACCACCAGTGATAATACCATATCCTGCTTCCGAAACTTTTTTAGCAATATTTATGGCCATCTTGTAGTATTTGGCATCAGACTTTGTCCTAGCCGAACCAAAGATGGAAACACAGGGACCAATAGCACTCATTTTTTCAAATCCCATGACAAACTCTCCCATAATCTTAAATATGGCCCAGGAGTCATTGGTTTTTATTTCGTTCCACCCTTTGTGGTGTTGCTCTTTTCTCATATTATTAAGAATAAATTTTATACCATATAATGAAGTTAGTTTATCTACTTCACGGAATACTCACAATTTCCAAAAAAAAGAAAAACCAGACTGCAATTATCCAGGAATTCTATTGTAAAATTTAATGATTGAGCAATTCCCTGCTTTGCTTTTGTAAGGCCAGCTCTTTATTTAAAAACTCCGCAGTATAACTTTTAGTATCCAAACAGATTTCTTCAGGAGTACCTTTGGCGACAATCATACCACCTCCACGCCCCCCTTCATATCCTATATCAATAATGTAATCTACCATTTTTATAACATCAAGATTGTGCTCAATGACCAACACTGTATTGCCTTTGTCCACCAATTTGTTTAAAACTTCCATCAGTACGCGTATATCCTCAAAATGAAGTCCGGTAGTGGGCTCATCCAGTATATAAAAAGTATTTCCGGTATCTCGCTTAGACAATTCGGTTGCCAATTTTACCCTTTGTGCCTCACCTCCTGATAAGGTGGTAGACTGTTGCCCCAGAGAAATGTAGCCTAAGCCCACATCCTGAATGGTTTTAAGTTTGCGGTAAATCTTTGGGATTTTTTCAAAAAAGTCGACCGCCTCGTTAATCGTCATTTCAAGAACATCAGAAATAGATTTGCCCTTATAGCGGATCTCCAGAGTTTCCCTGTTAAAACGCTTGCCATTACAGGTTTCACAATCCACATACACATCTGGCAGGAAGTTCATTTCAATTACTCTTAAACCGCCCCCCTGACAGGTCTCACATCTGCCGCCTTTAACGTTGAAACTAAACCTCCCTGGTTTGTATCCGCGGATTAAGGCTTCTGGTGTTTTGGCAAACAAAGCGCGAATCTCGCTAAAAACCCCGGTATAGGTTGCCGGATTTGATCTGGGGGTTCTTCCAATAGGGGATTGGTTAATATCTATTACCTTATCTATATGTTCTAAGCCGCTTATTTTTTCATAAGGCATGGGCTTTTTTACTCCATTGAAATAATAGGCATTCATAATGGGATATAGTGTTTCATTGATCAGGGTAGATTTACCACTACCGGAAACACCGGTTACTCCAATCATTTTGGCCAACGGAAATTTTACACTCACATTTTTGAGGTTATTTCCTGTACACCCATTTAATGTAATAGATTTTCCGTTTCCTTTCCTTCGTTTTGCGGGGATGGGAATCTCCTTCCTGCCTGTTATATATTCGGCAGTGAGCGTCATATGCTTTTTAAGTGATTCTGGCCTTCCCTCGGAGATGATCTCACCTCCGTGTTTTCCTGCCCTTGGTCCTATATCTATAACGTGGTCTGCCCGTTCAATCATATCGCGGTCGTGTTCCACAACGATTACAGAATTTCCTATATCTCTGAGCGACTCCAGCGAGCTGATGAGTTTGTTATTATCTCTTTGGTGCAGTCCAATACTGGGTTCATCTAAGATATAGAGTACCCCTACCAGCTGAGAACCTATTTGGGTTGCCAGTCGAATACGCTGGGCTTCTCCTCCGGATAGCGATTTGGAACTTCGGTTCAGTGATAGGTAATCTAAACCAACATCTAGCATAAACCGGATTCGCGTACGAATTTCCTTGATAATTTCCTCCGCAATTTTCTTTTGATTTCCATCTAATCTGGCATCAATCAGATCAAAGAATTCGGCCAATTCAGCTATATCCATATGGGTAAGCTCAGCGATATTCTTGCTATCTAACTTGAAGTAAAGCGATTCTATTTTTAATCGGGATCCATGGCATTCCGGACACTCTATTTTGTCCATATATTCCTTGGCCCACCTTCTTATGGAGGTAGAGTCTGTTTGATTGTATTGCCCTTTAATAAAATTGGCAATGCCTTCATAATCTATTTTATACTCTCTTTTTATCCCTAAAGTCTTGGAATCTACTTCAAAACTTTCCTCTCCTCCATAGAGGATGATCTCCAGTGCTTCTTCAGGAATTTTATTTATGGCATCGGTAAGTTCAAAGTGGTACTTTCTGGCGATGGTCTCTAGTTGTTTAAAGGCCCATGATTTTTTATATTCTCCCAATGGGGCAATTCCACCCGCTTGGATGGAGAGTTTAGTATTCGGAAAGATTTTATTTCTGTTTACTTCATATACATGCCCGAGACCGTTACAATTTTTACACATCCCTTTTGGGGAGTTGAATGAAAATGTATTGGGTTCGGGACTGGGGTAGGAGATACCGGTGGTAGGACACATAAGGTCGCGACTGAAATACCGGGGAATGTTGGTGCCTTCCTCTAAAACCATAAGTACATTGTCTCCACTGTGCATGGCGGTATTAATAGATTCCCTGAGGCGTTTATGCAGGTCTTCGCTTTCCACAACCTTTAAGCGGTCTATTACGATCTCTATATCATGGGTTTTGTAGCGATCTACCTTCATGCCCTTGGTAATATCGAGAACTTCCCCGTCTACCCTGACTTTCACAAATCCCTGCTTTCCGATCTGTTCAAACAATTCGCGATAATGACCCTTCCTGGATTTAATAATCGGAGCCAGGATATTAATTTTTTTGTCAGTGTAGGCCGAGATAATTAGACCTTTAATTTGCTCATCACTATAACTAACCATCTTTTCGCCTGTCTTATAACTATAGGCATCTGCGGCTCTGGCATATAAAAGACGGAGAAAATCGTATATCTCGGTAATGGTACCCACGGTAGATCTGGGTGATTTTGAGGTGGTTTTTTGCTCAATCGCAATTACAGGAGAGAGACCATCAATTTTGTCGACATCCGGCCGTTCTAACCCCCCTAAAAACTGCCTGGCATATGCAGAAAATGTTTCTATGTACCTGCGTTGTCCTTCGGCATATATGGTATCAAAAGCCAAAGAAGACTTACCACTTCCGGAAAGCCCGGTTATCACCACCAGTTTTTCCCTGGGAATGGTAACATCTATGTCCTTTAGATTGTGGACCCTTGCTCCCCTGACTTCAATATTTTCCTCGTAATTTATCATTGGATTTGACAAAGTTGCAAAGGTACAATTTTGAGACCTAAAAAAGAACTGGGATTTACTCTTAAATTTATAAGATAACTGTAACTATAGTATCATTTAATCCACGCAGCAAGCTGTAATTTGGCGTTGTGATTACATTGGTGGAAGCTCTCATCAATTAGACCGCATGTTTTTCCTGTAAGTAGGACCGATACCGTTTTGCAGGGGGCTGTTTAAACAACTTTCTGTTAATTAATGAGGTAATATCAGCACGCTTAAAATAATCATTTCTGATTTTATCATAATCCATAGTTTCGCCTCTTGACAAGTTGGGATTTATCGCATTGAGGGAGTGCATCTCTTTAAGATCAAGGGTGACCATTTCCACTCCCTTACCGTTATAATAGATACCGTATTTGCGCTTTATATCATAAATGATCCAGGGGTTATCTGCATAACGGCTCCGGAAGTATTTGGAGATCAATGGTAGTATATTATGATCTGGCGCTAGATTGGCAAAATAAATACCATCTCCCGTATACTCAAAGTTCAAAGAAGCTTCTATTCTGTTTTTTTCTTTAGCCACCATTGCGGCAAGATGTTCAATTTTGTAGGATTCAGAAGGTGCTTCTAATAACTCAGCTTCTGAACTGAACAACCCTTGTATGTATTTATATAACAAAAACTCTATTCCCTCACTCTCGCTTAAGTAGGCAAAATAGAGCTGCTTTATAGCGTTGTTGCTTTTATTCTGTATGCCCTTCCAAACCCTTTTTGCCTTGTCCATTTGAGTAAAAACAGTTTGAATTTCGGAAAACAAACCATTTTGTGTTCTACCATTTTTACGGATATCAGCTACATTGAGCTGCTCTTCAAAACCGACAAAAATGGCAGTTAAGAATCCATTAAAACTCCCGTCATAAACTAAAATTTTTGAATTTTTCATTCTTAATCAAATAAGGTGAATTGAAGATTTTTTAAGTTTTTCATTGCCTCAGGGGAAGCGGGGGCAAGATTGTTTCCATAAGGGGGTACGCTATTTCTATCGTTTATCTTAGGACGGAATTTATTTCTTCCGGTCTTAAGCCTGCTAGTGGGATTAACAAAGTAATCCTGGTCTTGTGTGCCTTTCTTCGCCAGGGCAAAGAGCTTGTTATGTAAATCATCAAACTGCATATAAATTTGTATTTAATCCAAAAATATGGAAATATTCCTAATTATGGAAATATTCCAATAATTATTTTGGATATATTCCATAATTTGTATCTTTGAGAAGATTAGGAATTTTATTTTGATAAGGATGGAAAATGAACTTACAGTTAAACGGTTTACAGATGTTCGCAGAGAATTGGGTTTTACCCAGGCAGAATTTGCCCAGCTTCTGGGCATTTCAAACACCACTGCGGATATTGAAAGGGGCAGAACAAAATTGTCGGGAAAGGTGGTCGCAGAGTTGTTGAAGCAATTTAAAATAAACCCGTTGTGGTTATTTGGAGAAAGCAGCCAACAATATCTGGAGACTTCAAATACAAGCGTAATACCAAAAGTGGTTACTGTAGATTCAGCAGATAAGGACAATATGGTTTTAGTGAATGCAAAAGCGGCTGCAGGTTATCCTCAAAATATACAGGACACCAGTTGGTATCAGCAACTCCCGGCTTTTGACCTTCCTATTCCGGAATTTAGAAATGCTACTTACAGGGGCTTTCAGGTAGAGGGAGACAGTATGCTGCCTAACCTGAAACCAGGGGAGTGGGTCCTGGCAAAAGCTATTGAACATGTAGACGATGTAAGCCCGAATAAAATTTATGTAGTGGTCCTTGAAGATGCAGTTCTGGTTAAAAAAATAGAGAAAAGACCTAATTCTAACAACATTACCCTGATATCCTTAAATGAATCTTATCCACCTTATGATATCAAACCATTCCAGGTTCAGGAAATTTGGCAGGTAAATAGCAAGATAACCTTTGGAGTGGATGCCACTACAGAAAAGGGGCTATTAAGACAATTACAGGAGTCTATGGATGAGTTAAAGCAAAAACTGGCAAATTGATCGCTACTGCTGAAGGTGTTCCTTTATAAATGTTATCATCATTGCCCTGGAAACGGAATGTTCATCTTTCGACATGGATCTCCAGAGTGCTCCGTGATTCATGGATTCTTCGTAATATATTATAAAATCAGCATACTCGATTTCCAATAAAGCCTTCTCAAATAATTCGGTATACTGCTTAATTGCATTATCGGCAATTAGCAATATGGGTAGCTTTAATTCCTCTAAATAAGTTGTTGGAGAAGCGGCTTTAAAGGTCGATGGTGGCCCGAAGACATCAATGACATGCGTTTTGGCCATGGCCCTTGAGGCTTCATTCTCGTGATTGAGGAAAACACTGTAATAGTGTTCTATGTCAAAGGCTCCGGAAACTGGAATTATTCCCCGTATATTATCAGGAGATAAGTCATTTGCCTTTAGATAACGACTATCCATGGCCAGGAGCGCTGCTAAATGTGCCCCTGAAGAAAAGCCACCTACATATATATTTCTATGGCTGTATTTAAGAGAATCAGCATGATCGTACAACCATTTAAATGCCGCAGCAACATCTTTAATATGCTCCGGGTGTTGAACGCCTAGTTTCTTCCGTTTCTCGGAAAACTCACCTTTACTCAATCTATGCCCAACAGATGCAACGGCAATTCCTTGTTGGGCAATTTTTCTGCAGAGCTCCATCTCCATGTGTCTGTCAACAAAAGACCAGGCGCCTCCTCCAATCCATAGCAAAAGGGGAGGGTTATTCACTTCTTCGGGAAGTAATAAATTTAAGCGTTGCAGCTTGTCATCGACCAATTTCTCAGCGGCCATATAAGGGATGTCTGATATTTCTTTAACCGATACCACATCATTGTTTTGCTGAGCACAAGAACTGGTTAGCATCAACAATAACAGTATGTATACATATTTACTCATAACATCATTTTAAAAACCTACTGCAGTATCGTCTCCTCTTTTATCGGCTCCACCTTCATAGCGGCCATCAGGCAACACGAGTATAGCATCTACTTTGCCTATTATCCGGCTTCTCTTTTCGTTGATTTTATAACCTTTAGCTTTGAGTGCTTCCAATACATCTGCTTCAAATCCTTCCGTTTCAAATGTGATATGATCTGGTAACCACTGATGGTGAAACCTTGGTGCATTTACTGCCTGCTGCATATTCAGCTTGAATTCATAAGTATTTAAAATAGTCTGGGCAACTGCTGTTATTATTGTAGATCCCCCGGGAGTGCCCACTACCATCCACAACTTTCCATCTTTTTCAACAATGGTAGGGGTCATAGAACTTAGCATTCGTTTCTCCGGCGCAATGCTGTTAGCTTCGGCTCCTATTAAACCAAACATATTAGGTGTCCCTACCTTTGCACTAAAGTCGTCCATTTCATTATTTAAGAAAAAACCCAATTCCTCGCAGTATAATTTGGATCCATAACCGCCATTTAAGGTAGTAGTAACAGAAACGGCATTGCCCATGGCATCAACAATAGAATAATGTGTGGTTTCCGGACTTTCAATTACTTCAACATTTCCGTGCGATACCTCTGAAGACAGGGTGGCCTGATTAAATGTAAAATTGCTCATCCGTTCTTTCAGATAGCTGTCCTTTAAGAGCACATCAAGAGGAATGTCCACAAAATCCGGATCTCCCAGGAAATAATTTCTATCGGCATAAGCCCTTCTGGAAGCTTCTGTAAACAATTGAATGGCCTTGGAAGAATTATGCCCATAACCTGACAAATCATAAGGCTCCAGCATCTTAAAAATCTGGTTAATTGTTACCCCGCCGCTGCTTGGGGGGCTCATAGAAATTATTCGCAGATCTTTATAATCAAAAATTATCGGTTGTCGCCAAACCGCCTCATACTTTGCCAAATCCTCCTCAGTGAAATATCCTCCCTGATCCTGAATAAATGCAACGAGCTTTTTAGCAGTTTCTCCTTTGTAGAATTCGTCTCTTCCATTTGTGGCAATTCGTCTCAGCGTATTGGCAAGTGCCTGGTATTTAATAGTATCTCCAGGGATATATTTTTTAGAAAACAAGGTACTATCGCCATTGGCCTCTATCAACTTTTCGTGATAAGAGGAAAGTCGCTTGGCTTGCTTTTCGGTAACTATTACTCCTCGTTCGGCCAGGGCTATCACAGGTTCAAAGATCTGTTCAATAGGGAGGCTGCCAAATTTGCTATGCACTTCAAAGATACCGGCCACAGTCCCGGGAATACCAGCCGCGGTAGCACCCTTGGTGCTTTTTTCAGAGATGAAATTCCCCAGGGAGTCCAGGTACATATCTCTATGGGCGGCAATTGGTGCTTTTTCTCTATAGTCTATTGACCCGAGATCACCATTTGCCTTTCTATAGACCATAAAACCACCACCGCCAAGGTTACCGGCAAAGGGATAGGCAACAGCCAGGGCCATTTCAGTTGCCATCATAGCATCAAAGGCATTTCCGCCTTTTTTAAGTATAGCGACGCCAATTTCAGAGGCTTCTTCCCTTGCCGAGACTACCATGGCATTTTCGGTCACCAGTCCCGTTGGAGGCGCAATTTGCCTTTTGCAGTAAATAAAAAGAAGTAGCATTAGTGGTAATAGAAAGTGTACTTTTTTTAATCGCATTATTTACCGTGGTTTAGTTTAGTGAAATACGTTTGTTAAAATAGCATATAAACAAGATGTTGGGACCAATTTTATCATGCTCATAAGGAAACAAATTTTTGCCTTGAAAAGGTAATTAATTCTTCAAAGAAAGAGCTAAATTCAGCTTCGAAATCATCGTAATGTGTTTCCAGATCTACAATGGCAAAATTCATTTTGCTTTTGTTCTTTGTCCTTCTGTTCATTCCCTGAAGTACCTTGGAAATGCCGTGTAATTTAGCGTAATTGACAATCCAGTTATCTGCAATCATATAAGGCATCATTCTTTGTACTCCATCTGGAAGTATTGGATAATTATCCTCAAGCAAATCGTAAAAATTGTCAACAAATACGGGCAAGGGCTCTTCCGAATACTTTTTCCAGTTTTTGGCCAGAAAGTGATCGTAAAAGATATCTACAATTACACGGCTATAATGACTGTAATTTTCGTGAAGTCGTTTTGAACTTTTTCTTACCGTAGGATGTGTGTCTGTATAAGTGTCAATAGCTCGGTGCAGAATGATCCCTTTCTGAACGCGCTCTGGCAGATGTTCATAATTTCTCCCCCTGATACTATCGGCAATGAAGTTCCCGATAGTGATCTCATCATCATTGAATGACAAATATATATGAGCTAGAAAGTTCATTCGTCGGTGTTCATAATTATGATGTCGAATTTACAAATTACAAACATAGATTAGTTGACAGTCCTGTATATTTGCAAAAACTTTTTCAAAAGTATGACTTTAATAAAATCTATATCCGGCATCAGGGGAACCATAGGAGGCTCGCCAAACGAGAATTTAACGCCCTTAGATGCCGTAAAATTTGCTGCGGCATACGGTACCTGGTTAAAGGAGTATTCACAAAAACAGCAACTTAAGGTGGTTATTGGTAGAGATGCCAGAATATCCGGTGAGATGATCCAGAATTTAGTAGTAGCTACCCTGGTTGGCCTTGGCATAGATGTAATAGATCTCGGATTATCGACAACACCCACAGTGGAAATCGCTGTGCCTTTGGAACAGGCAGATGGGGGTATTATTTTAACGGCCAGCCACAATCCTAAACAGTGGAACGCCCTTAAATTACTGAATGAGCGAGGAGAGTTTTTAGACGCTGCGCAGGGAGCAATAATATTGGAACTCGCAGAAAAGGAAGATTTCATTTTTTCTGAAGTGGATGAATTAGGAAGGGTTACATTAAACAATGACTATATAGATATCCATATTAAGGAGGTACTCAAGTTGTCACTTGTTGATGCGGAAGTAATAAAACAAGCCGGGTTTAAGGTTGTAGTAGATGGGGTGAATTCTACAGGAGGTATTGCCATCCCAAAACTACTAGAAGCCCTGGGCGTAGAGGTTATTAAATTGTACTGTGAGCCTACAGGTGATTTTCCGCACAATCCTGAGCCATTAAAAGAACATCTTGCAGATATATGTAAGTTAGTAGTAGAGGAGAAGGCCGACTTTGGTATTGTGGTGGATCCGGATGTAGACAGGCTGGCTTTTATAACAGATGATGGTGAAATGTTTGGTGAAGAATACACTCTTGTTGCCTGTGCAGATTACGTTTTAAGTAAGACAAAAGGGAATACAGTTTCTAACCTATCCTCTTCAAGGGCTTTAAGAGATATTACTTTAAAGCACGGAGGTCATTATGAAGCTGCTGCGGTTGGGGAAGTAAATGTGGTTACAAAAATGAAGGCCAATAATGCCATAATTGGAGGAGAGGGCAATGGAGGAATAATTTACCCGGAAAGTCATTATGGTCGGGATTCCCTTGTGGGAACAGCTCTTTTCCTCATGCTGATGGCAGAGCAAGGCGGAACGGTCAGGGAGCTTAGAGACAGCTATCCTAGTTATTTTATGAGTAAAAAGAAGATTCAATTAACTGCAGACCTTGATGTTGATGGCATTTTGACAGCTATGGAAGAAAAATATAAAAGTGAGAATGTTTCTACTATAGATGGTGTAAAAATAGATTTTTCAGAAAATTGGGTGCATCTGCGAAAGTCGAATACCGAACCCATTATCCGAATTTACACTGAAGCAAAAAGTCAGGCAGAAGCAGATCAGCTGGCAGACCGCATCATTGCAGAAATTAAGGAGGTAGCAGGGATTTAGGGATTAAGCTTACTCAAATACTGATCGCGGACTACTTTAGCGGTTTTATGCTCCCCGGTATGACTCCAGCCCGGTGGCATTATCAGGTAACTGATTTTATTCTTAAAGCCCGGTGCGTGGTAAATGTCTTTTGCCAGGGCAATAAACTCTCCGAAATAAACATCAAAGAAGTTTCCCGAATTTATTTTTCTTGTAATGCCGTAATCTATTTTAATATTAGTATTTTCTTCCTGATACGTCCCGAAAACCCTGTCCCAAATATTTAAAAGATTGCAGAAATTAGTGTCTATATAAAGCGGGTTTCTCGCATGATGTACACGATGGTGAGAAGGAGTTAGCATAAACTTGTTTAAGAAACCAAAACGGGCATCTTTGATAAAATTCTCACCCACATGTATAAATGCACCATAGGTGCCATCTATGAACATAATCAAAAACAGCATTGCAGGCTCTACACCTAATAAGATACATACCGTGGTTCTGATTACATCGGCATAGGGGGCTTCCAAAAAGAAATGGGCATAGGTCACTGTCAGATTCATTTCTTCTGGTGCGTGATGTGTAGAATGCAGACACCAAAACAGTCGCACCTTATGTCCCAGGTAGTGATATATAAAATGCCCGAATTCCCAAACAATATAGCCATAGATGAGCCAATACCAGGTAGGTTTGGTCTGGAAGGGCGCATATTCCTGAAATAAGCCTATGCACAAGGTTACCATGGCGATAGCAATAAACCTTCCAATGAACCTGTTAAAGACGTATATCAGGAAGTTTACTTTATATACTTTGGTCTGTGGCTTCTTGTAGACTAACCCAAGGATAAACTCTAATATTACCAGTAGCGGTATTAAAGGGTAAATGAGTGTAACTATACCATCATATGTCCGGAACACTTCGTAATTACCTGTCTCAAAAATTTCCCAGGCGCTGCCAATTCCCAAAAAGCCGATGATCTCATCCCAAAGTATATCTAATATTTCCATTGGCAAAAGTTAAGGCTTAGGAAGATTAAATCCCAATTTAGCTAAAATGTAAATCAGATGAACATGTATATGGGGTGACTGAATCAGACCTAATTAATACCTTCAGGTACCTTGTCTCTGTGTTTCCACCTCCTGTGTGTCCAAAGGTAAAGCTCTGGCCGTTGCTGTATTTGCTCTTCCGTCAACTGCAGAAACTTGTTGGTTATCTGATGCTCTTCAGTATTTTTTCCTGTGGTGGTTATAGGGATTAGTTCGGCCTGATAATAACCTCTTTTCAGCTTATCGACTTTTACAAAAACGACAGCCATATCCAGTTTTCTGGCAATATTTTCAGGGCCGTTGAATATAGGAACCGTAACACCTAAAAAAGGGGTCCAATATTGTGCCTTTTTGGCCATTGGAGACTGGTCGCTTACCATTCCATAAACTCCTTTTTTGTTGTTCTGGTCGTTGCGCATTACAGTTTTGACTGTCTCTTTCTGATTAATGGGAATGGTATTCCATTTGCTCCGGATGCGTTTTATTAATTTGTCGAAATAAGGGTTGCCTATATCCTGATATACGGCATACCCCTGTGATTTCAGGTAATTGTTTATACTTATGATCCACTCCCAATTGGCGTAATGGGAACAGAGCAGAAGTACATTTCTTTCTTTTTCGAGACCCTGTAGCAGTTCTATATTTACACATCTAAAACGGCTGATCATATCTTCACTCGATAAGTTCATCGTTTTTACGGTTTCTAACATGACATCGCAGAAATGCGCATAAAACTGCCTGCGAATTTGCTTTATTTCAATGTCTGATTTTTCGGGAAACACTAATTGAAGATTTTCAGTTACCACTTTCCTACGATATCCGGCAAGATGATAAATCAGAAAAAAAAGAAAATCTGATAGCATATAGAAAAGGCGGTAGGGCAGAATGGAAATTACCCATAGAAAAGGATAAGCAAGTAGAAAGACCAATAGCTGCATAGAAGTAAAAACTATCGGCAAATATAGCTATATTTGGCGCTTAATATAATTGAACTTTCCATGAATATGCATTTGGCAACAATTGCCATCATCGCTGCCAATGTACTTCTGTCTTTAAAAGGATTTAATGATGCCGCTTTTTTCGACAGATATAAATTTCAGATTGGTCCTATCAAAGCAGGTCAGAGAGAAAGAATGTTCAGTTCGGGATTTCTTCATGTTGATTTTTCACACTTGTTCCTCAACATGTTTACTCTTTATTTCTTTGCCGATGTGGTAATACATTGGTTTGGCCCCATTAAATTTCTAATTATCTATACAATTAGTCTTGTTGGTGGAAGTTTATTGGCCTTATTTTTCCACAAAGATGAACCATTTTATAGCGCGGTAGGGGCTAGCGGGGCGGTAACTGGTATTTTGTATGCAGCCATCTTATTGCAACCAGATATGCAATTGGGTATTATGTTTATCCCTATCCCAATACCTGCCTATATCCTTGGAATTCTTTATATGGTTTATTCTATCTACGGTATGAAAACCAGGGTGGGTAATATTGGCCACACCGCCCATTTTGGAGGTGCAATTGGCGGTTATATAACTACGCTGCTCTTTCTTCCGAATTTATTGGTTACGGAAACCCTTATGGTGATATTATTAGCCATCCCTATTTTGATTTTATTTGTGCTTCAAAAAACAGGCAAAATCTGACTACTCTTTCCAAATAGCAGCCTCCGGCAAACCCTGGTAAAAAATAACAGGTTTCTAAATCTGCATGCCATACGTCGAATATTTTTGTAGGAAAATATACCAAAAAAGGTTTTTTGACGTTACCTAATTGACCAAATCTAATTAAAACTACTTATGAATAAGAAGGTATCCCTGTTTCTGGGGGCTCTCATGGGGATGTTTATATCCTGTAGCGATGAGACAACGATATATCATGACGACTTAAAAGAGGACCTGGTGCTGGAGGTTGATGAAGTAAAACTCCAGGGTAGCTTAAATTATACCAAGGCAGGCGTTTTAGATATTCTTGAAGAAAATGCCATTACAAACAAATTAAGCCGGCTTACCGGGAAACCCGATGAACAGGCCGGAGATTACCCTTTAACTTTAATTGCTCAAGTAAATCCACCAAGTTATGGTAGTTCTAACCTCACGGCTACACATGTTGATATAGCAGGGGATTACGCCTATGTTTCTTATAATACTGTAGGTCAGGAGTATTTTGGGGCTATCCAGGTGATCAATATTGGTAACCCGAACAATCCCAGGGTAACTTCACAACTTATTTATTTAAATGCAGATTTGAATGCCATTGCATACGATGGTGGCTATGTTTATGTTGTGGGGGGTGTAGATGCTGAGAAATCTGTAAGAGCTACATCTAATGCATTGCTTGCTAAAATCGCAGTCTCCGGAGGGCGACTAATTACGGATAATATTATTTATGGATTTCAGGAAGGTTTTAACGCCAATTCTGTAGTAGTCAATGGAGCTTCGATTTTGGTAACTAGCGGCAAGGATGGTACGTTAACTTCTTATAGCAAAAGTGATCTCATAACTGAAAACGAAGTGTTATATACTGATCTTAGATCCGTATCTGTTGATAATAACAATATAGCCCTATTGGATGCAAGCAGCGGGGTTAGGGTTTTAAACAATAGTTTTCAGCCAATTAAAGATATTCCTATAAGCACTGACTTTGGTGCTGCCTCAAAAAAGACAATTGATATTTCTGGCGATAAGATCATAGTGGCGGAAGCCAGTAAAGGGGCAGGAGTGTATAGTTATTCTACAGGAAGTCTTTTGGAATATATTCCTATTCTTATTAACCCGGAAGGAGTAGCTGAATCTGACATCAACACCAACGCTGTGGCGATAAATGATGATATTATTCTGATGGCCAATGGGGGAGCAGGACTTTGCTTATCCGAAAAAGGAACTAATAATACCAATGTATATGGGATAATAGCCTTAGACGGCTCAACTAATTTTGTTGTATCTAAGGATGACTATGTATTTGCAGCATCAGGCCGTGAGGGGCTTCAAATCATTAAATTAAACAGGCCCAATGAGAGCCTGGCTTCTATCTGTTCTGGCCTGCCTGTTTATGAAGGGAGTTCTAAGCTTACCGTAAACAGTGGTGATAATTATCAATACCAGGGTTCTAAGCGTTTTAATAATATCAACGTTAGTGGTTCCCTGCTACTATGTGGTTCATGGACAGTCAATAACAGGGTTTTTGTAAACGACAATGCCCTTTTTGAAATGTTTGGAACGATAACTGTGGGAAAAAATAACAGAAGAAGAAATGTCACCGTTGATCCGGGCGCCATCCTTAGAATTGAAGGAAGTCTTACCATCTATGGAGATTTAATTTTAGAAGATGGAGCGACCATTGAATTTTTGGGACCAGACGCCTCGGCTAATATTTTTGGATCTGTCGTTAAAAACGGAACTGTTACGGTTAGTGGCACTTTCGACGATGTCAGGAATAAATTCTAAAGAAACACCACACACCAATTAATAAAAAAACCCGGTCAGAAATGGCCGGGTTTTCTTTTGGTATGCTAATGTTTTATTGAAGCATTTCAGATATTTTTTCCTCCAGGGCAGGCCCCCGAAGATTTTTGGCTACTATAATGCCATTCTCATCCAGTATAAAAGTTGCAGGGATAGCATCTACATTATAAAGTTTCGCAATCTCATCAAAATATTTCACATTGGACACATGGTTCCAAACCAGGCCATCGTCCTCTATTGCTTTTTTCCAGTCTTCTGCTTTCCTGTCTAGCGAAACGCCAAGAATACTCAGGCCTTTTCCCTTATATTTTTCATATACTTTTACCACATTAGGATTCTCCGCTCTGCAAGGTCTGCACCAGGCCGCCCAGAAGTCCAGAATAGTTGCTTTCCCTAAAACATCATTTAACGCAAGTTCTTCACCGGTAGGTGTTGGTGCAGAAAAATTAGGTGCTTTTGCCCCAATAGAGGTGGCTACGGATTTATCCAGTTTGTCCTTTATTTTTTTACCGGCAGTGGTTTCTTTTATCTCAGGACTAAGTGCATCATACAATGCTTTAACTTCCTTTTCGGATAAAACGCCCATAGTAAGAATCTTATCTAATAACAAAGCTGAAATTAATGCATTTGGGTTTTCCTTTGCAAAGGTTAGTTCAAAGTCTTTGGCTTCTTCCTGCAACTCCTTATATTCATCTCTCAATGAAGTCATGCTTGCAGAATCTTGCTGCATGGTTGCCATCCTCATATCGTTGCTCATAGACATGGCCCTGTTAGAAAAGCTTCTTGAGATATCAAGAAAGTCGGCAAATAATTTGTTCTGGGGGGTTCCTCCAATTTCGGAAAAGCCCAGACTGTCTTTCTGTGTACTGATATTGATTGTTCCTTCTTCTATTATTACAGGAATGTTTCCTCTTATTTGATCAATAAAAACATAATGTAACTCAGGAGAACCGGCTTCGCCTTTAAATGCAAACTTGCCCGTTTCTACTTTGGCGGTATCTATATCTACTGGCCTACCTTGTTCATCGGTTCTTTTAAGAAATACCAAAGTGCCATTTTCTACTTCACCTCTAAGGTCACCGTTAATGGCAAAGCCGTCGATACTTTCACCACAGGAAACCAGCAAAGTCAGTGGTAGCAGGGCATAAAATAATTTCTTCATATTATTATGAATTAAGATGCGCAAAGGTACTTATATATGAGAGAATAAAAAAAGCCCTTAACATATTGTAAACGTTAAGGGCTTTTGGAATGTTATTGCGTTTTAGAACTGATATCGGATTCCCAGTGCTATATCGAAATCAAAACTATCATTAAAGTCATCATATCCTATTAAACCAATTTCAGGTCTAAAATCTAACGATAGGAGTAAAGGAATATCAAAATTGTATTCTATTCCTATGTTACCTGCTCCAAATACAAAGAGGCCACCATCTAAATCCACACCAGGTTGTGGTTCAAAGTCGACACTACCAAGTCCGCCACCAACACCGTAATACCAGTTAAAGTTACCATCCAGAGTGTGCACCCATTGGTACAAGCCCGCCAATTTAAAGGCATCATAATTACGACTATCTCTCCAGCCCAGATCAAATTCAGCTCTATTGTATCTGCCTATAGATTTTTGATACGAAATTTCAGCGCCAAATCCGTCACTGTCCCCAAGGCGCAAGCCCAGAGCATGATCCGATATTTCCTGGGCACTGACACCACATACAGTTAAAAATGCAATACTTGTGACTACTTTTAAAATTTTCAAATGTTTCATACTAATTGTTCATGTTTGTGCTATGTAACTGGCAGTTTACGCATCGATATGAATAGGTTCTAAGCCTTTTACTTAGCGGTCAGATTAATTAAGGTTCAAAATTAGACCAATGTTAATGGCCTTGAGTTAATAAAAACTTAATTTAGCATCCAAAAATTGTTCCAAATTGAATAAAAATTTTTTGACAGATCTAAAAAAGCAACTCGAAGGCCATCTGCACTTAGATAATCTTACTAAATCTATTTACGCTACCGATGCATCCGTATATAGAAAAACACCGGCTGCGGTAGCTTTTCCTAAAAACGAAGATGATCTCAAAAAGCTGATTGTCTTTGCCGATGAAAATGGGGTTGGACTAATTCCCAGAACGGCCGGCACCTCCTTGGCCGGCCAATGTGTTGGTGATGGGATAGTGGTAGATGTTTCTAAAAATTTTACTCAGATTCTGGATTTCAATAAAGATTTAAAACAAATTACAGTACAACCCGGGGTGATTCGTGACGAATTAAATCAATTTCTTGCCCCGCATGGACTGTTTTTTGGCCCCAATACATCTACCGCCAATAGATGCATGATCGGGGGCATGGTTGGTAATAATTCTAGTGGGACCACCTCTATACAATACGGGGTAACAAGAGATAAGGTAATTGCTTTAAAAACATTACTCGCAGACGGTTCAGAAGCTACATTTGCCGCCTTGAGCCCGGAGAGGTACAAGGAGAAAATATCAATGAAAAACCTTGAAGGCAATATCTATCGGGAGGTGTATAACGAACTCTCTAATAAAGATGTGGGCCAGAACATAAGGACCGAATTTCCAAAACAGAGCATACACAGAAGGAATACCGGATATGCAGTGGATGCCCTTCTGGAGAGTACAATTTTTAGTGATACGGATATACCTTTTAATTTTTGTAAACTTTTAAGTGGGAGTGAGGGGACACTTGCCTTTACTACTGAAATTACCCTGCAATTAGATGACCTCCCTCCTCCGCATGCTGCCATGGTAGTTACCCATTACAGACAACTACAGGACTGTTTAAGCGATGTTGCCGTGGTAATGCAGCACAATCTTCACCTCTGTGAGATGATGGATAAAGTGATATTGGATTGCACAAAGAATAACAGAATGCAATTGGCAAATCGGTTTTTTGTTGATGGCGACCCCGCCGCATTGCTGATGTTAGAAATTAAGGCGGAAACAGAAGAAGATTTAGAAGAGCAACTGGCTTTATTGAACGCTACCATTAAGCGGTCTGGCCTGAGCTACGCCCAACCCGTCTTGAAGGGAGATGATATTAACAAGGCCATTGAATTAAGAAAAGCAGGCCTGGGATTGCTGGGCAATATGGTAGGAGACAGGAAAGCAGTGGCCTGCATAGAAGACACGGCAGTAGCACTGGAAGACCTAAGCAATTTCATAGGCGAATTCACCAAAATCATGAAAAGTCATGGACAGGAAGCCGTTTATTATGCACATGCAGGTGCAGGAGAATTGCACTTGAGGCCCATTCTGAATCTTAAGAAATCTGAGGACGTCTCTCTATTCAGGACAATTACAACAGAAGTGGCACATCTGACCAAAAAATATAAGGGTTCATTTAGTGGCGAACATGGGGATGGTATTGTAAGGGCAGAGTTTATACCCTTAATGATAGGCCATGAGAATTATGATTTACTGAAGCGGTTGAAGTCCTGTTTTGATCCTAAAAACATATTTAACCCGGGGAAAATTGTTGATGCGTATCCCATGGATGAATCCCTGCGCTATGAAATAGACAGAGAAGAACCAAATATCTCCACCTTTATGGATTTCTCTGACAGTGAGGGGATCCTTAAAGCGGCGGAAAAATGCAACGGCAGTGGAGATTGCAGGAAAACAGAAAAGATGGCCGGTGCCATGTGCCCGTCCTACCATGCCACCAGAAGTGAAAAAGATACCACAAGAGGCAGGGCCAATGCTTTGCGCGAATACCTGACTGGGGGAGGGCAGCAGAAGAATCCTTTTGATCAGCCCGATCTAAAAGAGGTTTTTGATCTCTGTTTAAGTTGCAAGGCATGCAGCACTGAATGCCCAAGTAATGTGGATATCGCAACACTTAAATCTGAATTTCAATATCAGTATCAGGAGGCTAATGGGTATCCAATAAGAAGCAAAATATTTGCACATGCTACCAGACTAAATAAATTGGGCAGCAAGTTGCCTGGCCTGACCAATGCCGTGTATTCTTCTAAATTTCTCGGAGGCATTATTAAGAAACTATCTGGAGTAGCGAAACAAAGAGCACTGCCAAAAGTAGCAAGCTTTAATTTCAATAAATATTTAAATAATATCAGGGACAAGTACGGTCCGGGTGAGCATAAGCTTATTTTATATATTGATGAGTTTACCAATTATCTGGATGTGGAGTTGGGGAAAGATGCAATTTTACTTTTGACCAAACTTGGCTATGATGTTCGGCTGTTCTATGGGGAAAGCGGACGCACCTATATCTCCAAAGGCTTCTTAAAACAAGCCAAAAGACTAGCCGAAAGAAATGCAGATAAAATTCGTGAATTTATTGATCAGGGGCTCCCTATTGTAGGATTGGAGCCTTCGGCCATCCTTACCTTCCGCGATGAATACCTGAGGTTTGGTATTGAGTCGGAGCTGATAGATAAAATAGGGTCGCAAGTGTATTTAATCGAAGAATATTTGGCCAGGGAGATTAAAGAAGAACGTATAGGCAGTGATCATTTTGACGAGACGGCCAGAACCATAAAAATTCACAATCATTGCCATCAAAAAGCATTGTCTGATCAGAAGGTGACTTTTGATATCCTGAACTTACCAGTAAATCATAATGTTACCATAATATCATCTGGTTGTTGTGGGATGGCAGGTTCATTTGGGTATGAGAAAGAGCATTATGAAATTAGTATGAAAATAGGGGAGCTAAAGTTGTTCCCTGCAATTCGAAAATCGGATGAACAAGTGCTTATTTCTGCAAATGGGACAAGTTGCAGGCATCAGATTTTTGATGGGACCGGTAAAACAGCAAAGCATCCTGTAACCATTCTAAAAGAAGCTTTACTCATCAATTGATTCCCCGTCTTTTGCTTTTTTTTGTTTTGATTTCTTCGCAACAATAGATGCTATTAACTCGTTCATATCCATCCCTTTAAGATCTTCATCGGCGTAGAAGGGAGACAATTTGTCCTGATTGTAGTGATAAATTTTCCATCGTTTAAAGGAATATTCCAGGGCGGTCAGATTTTCTACCCAATCCCCGGAATTTAAATAGGTGCATTTGCCATATTTGTTTTCATGCACTTCTTTTTTCGGTTGATGAATATGCCCGCATAATACATAATCATATCCATTTTCCAGGGCCAGTTCAACGGCCGTTTTTTCAAAATTACTGACAAATTTCACTGCACCTTTAACGCTGTTTTTAATTCTTTTTGAGAGCGAATATTTACCCCGTCCTAATTTGGATAATATCCAATTTATAATGCGGTTAAGACGAATTAGCAAGTTGTAGCCATAGCTTCCGAGCTTAGCGAGCCATTTGCTGTTCTGTACGGATAGATCAAAAACATCTCCATGAAAGAACCATGCTTTCTTTCCATTTAAGTTAAGTACAAGCTTGTCTACAATATTGATGTTACCCATGGTTGTGCCACTAAATTTTCTCAGTACCTCATCATGGTTCCCTGTGATATAATATATCTCTGTCCCATTGGAAGCCATTCCAATTATTTTTTTCAGGACTTTTAAATGTGATGGTGGAAAATACCGTTTATTGAATTGCCAGACATCAATGATGTCTCCATTTAAAACTAATATAGAAGGTTTTATGCTATTTAAATAAGAAATAAGTTCTTCTGCATGACAGCCAATGGTGCCAAGGTGAACATCTGAAACAACTGCTATTTCCAGTTTGCGCTTTCTCAATACCTTTCGGTTTAAATGTTATTGCAAAATTATAAAGTCCAATTACAATACCATTAGGTTTTTGTTTAAGCTATGAACACCATATGGTTAAGTTTAAATTAAGTCGCGTCACTTTTTGTTAATCTATAATTAATCAAGTGGGCTTTGTTTCCACTTATTTAACATTTACCTTTGAGCCTTAATCAACTATCTGAATCTAGTCCATGGCGGGAAATACATTTGGAACTCTTTTTAAACTAACCACTTTCGGAGAATCACATGGCGTGGCAATTGGCGGGGTATTGGATGGATGTCCTGCTGGCATTTCATTAGACTTAAAAGCTATACAGGCAGATCTGGACAGAAGAAAACCAGGGCAATCCGCAATCGTTACTCAGCGAAAAGAACCGGATACTGTTGAGTTTTACTCGGGTATATTTGAAGGTAAAACCACGGGTACCCCTATAGGATTTGCCATTCATAATACCAATCAGAAATCACACGACTATTCGCACATAAAAGACTCCTACCGCCCATCCCATGCAGACTATGTTTATGACAGGAAGTATGGCATAAGGGATTACAGGGGTGGTGGCAGGAGTTCTGCAAGAGAAACAGCCAGTCGGGTAGTCGCCGGAGCAATTGCCAAGCAGTTTTTAAAAGATATTAGTATTCAGGCCTATGTCTCTCAGGTAGGGGATATGAAATTGGATAAAGATTATAATGATCTTGACCTTGCCATGGCCGAAACTAATGCCGTCAGATGTCCCGATCCTGAGACTGCTTCCAAAATGGAAGATTATATAAAGGCAGTAAGGAAAGAAGGAGACACTATTGGAGGAATTATTAGTTGTGTTATTAAAAATGTCCCTGTTGGTCTCGGGGAACCTGTTTTTGACAAACTGCATGCAGAATTGGGTAAAGCTATGCTTTCTATTAATGCCGTAAAAGGTTTCGAATATGGAAGTGGTTTTGCCGGGGTTGCCATGAAAGGGAGTGCTCATAACGATCAATTTAATTCAGACGGAACAACAAAAACCAATTATAGCGGTGGCGTTCAGGGTGGAATTAGCAACGGGATGGACATTTATTTTAATGTGGCCTTTAAACCTGTGGCAACCATTATTCAGGCCTATGAAACTATAGACAAAGACGGCAACAAAGTACAGACAAAAGGAAAAGGCCGGCACGATCCGTGTGTGGTGCCAAGAGCAGTTCCTATTGTAGAGGCAATGGCCGCTCTGGTTCTGGCAGACTTTACCCTGCTAAACAGGAATATCCAGGCCCAATAAAGCGCCGCTTTCTCTTTTCTTTTTTTTCTAGGGGGTTAATTCTCAAAATAGTATCTTACCGGGCAAATTGAAATAGCATTGTATGAAAAAGATGGAACTTCATTGGCAGATCCTGATTGGGATGATTCTGGGGATTATTTTTGGTTTTGGAATGACCTATTTTTCCTGGGGTAAGGATTTTGTTACCGATTGGATTAGCCCGTTCGGAACGATTTTCATTAATCTGCTAAAATTAATTGCTATTCCACTTATTCTGGCTTCTTTGATAAAAGGAATTTCTGATTTAAAAGATATTTCAAAATTCAAAAACATAGGTTTGCGTACCATGGGGATTTATATTGGTACAACAACAGTGGCCATCATTCTGGGATTGGTTCTGGTAAATGTATTGGAGCCCGGAAATGGTATTTCTGATCAAACCATAGAAAAGCTTACTTCTACATACGCCGCAGACAGTGGGGTAGTCGCAAAATTAGAGGAGGCCACAAGACAAAAGGAAAGTGGCCCGTTAAAGTTCCTTGAAGACATGGTGCCAGATAATGCGGTAGCCGCTCTTGGAGATAACAGGCTAATGCTGCAAGTCATCTTTTTCACCATTTTTATGGGAATCTCAATGTTATTGATAGGTGAAGAACGTGCAAAACCACTTAAAAAATTCTTTGATTCCTTAAATTTTGTGGTCCTGAAAATGGTAGATCTTATAATGCTTATAGCGCCTTTAGCGGTATTTGCTTTATTGGCAAGTGTAGTAGTTTCTTCGAGCGATCCGGAAATACTACTGGCCCTTCTCAAATATGCAGGGGTGGTCATTCTAGGGCTTTTACTAATGATTGTATTCTATTGTACGCTTGTTGCCATCTTTGCCAAGGTTAACCCTTTCTGGTTTTTAAAACAGCTTAGTCCGGCCCAACTACTGGCTTTTTCTACCAGTTCCAGTGCGGCAACATTACCTGTTACTATGGAAAGAGTAGAGGAGCATATAGGGGTAGACAAGGAAGTTTCTAGTTTTGTTTTACCCGTTGGAGCGACCATAAATATGGACGGAACAAGTCTCTATCAAGGGGTAGCGGCGGTATTTATCGCACAAGCATTGAGTTTTGACCTTCCCTTGAGTGCACAGCTGATGATTGTAATAACCGCTTTGCTGGCTTCTATAGGAACAGCAGCTGTACCGGGAGCAGGAATGGTTATGTTGGTTATCGTATTAGAGTCTGTCGGTTTCCCGGCTGATAAATACGCTATTGGCCTTGCCTTGATTTTTGCAGTGGACCGACCCCTGGATATGTTCAGGACAGTCGTAAACATAACCGGGGATGCTACGGTTTCGACGGTTGTTGCAAAATCAGTAGGAAAACTAGGTAAACCCCATGTTGAGGATTGGGATGATTATCTGGATGAGGTGAGATAGAATGTGATATAGTAACAGTACTTTGTTATATTAAATCAAATAATATTATTTTTAAAATGTATTAACCATAAGAAGCTAAGTGTATTATGAATATTTGTTTCTTAATGTATCCCTGGGAGGAGATAGATCCGGAAAATGATACCAGTCTTGCATTCATTCATGAATGCGTTAAACGCAATCACGGTGTAGCCCTGTGTACACCTGCAAACCTTACTATCCGGAATAGTGTTACCAATGCCTTTTGTACGGTAATTAACAGGATGGAAAAAGTACCCTCCAGCCTTAAATCGTTTTATAAGCAGGCAGTAACCAGGGAAGAAATGCTGCCCCTCGCAGGTTTCGATGTAATCTTTATGCGTGCCAACCCGCCTTTAGACCCGATAATGCTCAATTTCCTTGATTCTGTCAAAGATGATGTCTTTATCATGAATTCGCTTCAGGGGCTTAGGGAGGCCAATAACAAATTGTATACGGCAGCTTTTGGCGATAGTCATAGTAACATCATCCCGGCAACTCATGTATCTAAAAACAAGAATTACCTGGTAAATCAAATTAAGGATTCCAGTGCAGATAAGATGATTTTAAAACCTTTGAACGGTTTTGGAGGGTCAGGAGTTATACTGATTGAAAAGTCGGCTATGAACAACATAAAGTCGTTGTTAGATTTTTATGTAACTAATTCAGATGGAACATCTAACTATGTAATACTTCAAGAATACATTGAAGGTGCAGACCAGGGTGATATCCGAATATTGATATTAAATGGGGAGCCTATTGGGGCAATGAGGCGTATTCCGGGATCTGATGATCACAGGTCTAATGTATCTGCCGGGGGTTCTGTGGCAAAGCATATTCTGACCAAACAGGAAAAGGCCTTGTGTAAACAAATAGGACCCAAACTGGTTAAAGATGGCCTTCATTTTGTAGGCATAGATGTGATAGGCGGCAAATTGGTTGAGGTGAATGTAATGTCACCCGGCGGAGTAACCTATATGAACAAGGTGTATAAGACCAAAATTCAGTCAAAGGTTATCGATTTTATAGAAAGTAAGGTGTTAGACAAGCTTCAGGCTTTTGACAGGCGCTCCAGGCTGCGTAACGAGGTAGAGAATGCATAGGCTTACAGTCGATAAAATTATTGCTAATATTCGTTCAGAAATTCCTTTTGAAGCGGTTTCTGAAGACTATTCCTTCACACTTAAAATAGAGGAATACGCCCCTTATATCTGCGGAGCGGTACATGATGGGCATCAATTTAGAAAATCTTTATGGGATAATTGTCTCCATACCGCCTATGATCGCTGGTACGAAGAGGATCCATGTACCAAAGAAATGGTGAGAGAGCATCCCATTGTTATTGCGGGCTGTGACAGCCGGTTCGAATATGATTTAAACAGGGCTCCGGATACGGCTATTTACAAAGATGCCTGGGGGAAGCAACTTTGGCGAGATCCCTTGCCCGAAAAGGAACATCATAAAAGTCTGGACAAACACAAAGCATTTTATGAAGTTGTGCATGCCCTGATGTCACAGATTGAAAGGAAATACGGGAAGGCGATAGTGTTTGACATCCACAGTTATAACTGGAAAAGGTGGGAGAGGGAAGTACCTACCTGGAATCTGGGAACCTCCAATATTGACAACAGCAGGTTTGGGGATACTGTATCCTCTTGGTGCGGTAAATTAGAACAAATGTCATTGCCCAACAGTATAAGGTCTAGCTCGGCAGTTAATGATACTTTTCAGGGGAATGGATATTTCTTAAAGTTTATCACTAATAATTTTGATAACACCCTTGTTCTGGCGACTGAAATAGCCAAAGTATATTGCGATGAACATAGTGGGGTAATTTATCCTGAAGTTGTGCGTTCTGTTGCAAGACATCTGCAAGATTTAATACCTTTGCAGGCCGAAGAATTCCATAAAGCTAATGATTAGAGAAAAAGAGAGAACGGACTTAATGCGGCAATATGCTGATCTGTTTGAAATAGATGCCAATCTCGACAGATTGGTGAAGCGGATTGAATTGCTTAGTTATGTGAATCCTTTAAATATTGAAAAGGAAAAACATAGATTCTTTGCGTCTAAGTATAGCGATGATCCGGAGTTCAATTATCCAAAACTCAAATTCGACCCCTATAAATTGCACCGTTTGTTCTTTTCTCAGCGATTAGAAAGGATAGATGACGACGAGATTAGAAAGTTGTACCAGGAAATCATCTACTTCTATGCCAATATGGTACAATGTATTGAGACGGTGGGCCAGTCCCGGAAGTTTTATTACAATTCATTGGGGATCTATGGTACGCCAACCGAGAAGGATGTACAAAACGCCAAATTTATATTGCATTATGAGGATGAGGCGCCTTCATCAGACATGGAAAAGATTTTTTCCCCGGAGGAAGCCCGCGATTATTTTGAAGATTTTGCCCAGCAATACGATTTTCCGTTAAATATCAGATTCTCCACAAATATTGCGGCAGATGCCATGGTGAGTAATATCTCACAGACAATGCTGATTAAAAAGAATACCACTTTTAGTAAGAATCAATTGTTAACCCTTGCTAACCACGAAATTGGTGTGCATTTGGTAACGACTTTTAATGGGATGCATCAGCCTTTAAAAATATTTGCTAACGGTTTCCCTAAAAATGTGGAAACCCAGGAAGGGCTTGCCGTTTTTAGTGAATACATGAGTGATGCACTTACATTAAAGCGACTAAAAGAATTGGCTTACAGGGTTCTGGCGTCTGACAGTTTAATAAAAGGGTATACATTTTCAGACACCTTTGACTTAATTCACAATCAATACAAACTCAATAGAAGTGAAGCCTTTAGTATTACCTTAAGAGCACATAGGGGCGGGGGCTTTACTAAAGACAGATTGTATCTTAGCGGGCTGCGCAAAGTGTATAAGCGCTATGCTAAGGGGCAGAACATGGATCACTTGCTCACTGGCAAAGTATCCATAGACTATGAGGACCAAATCCGTTATCTACAAAGCCTGGGGCTTGCTGAGGACATTACATACCACAATCTGGCATTTGCCAGGAAATTGAGCAACAATGCAACGCTAGATTTTATTTTAAATAATCTTAAGTAGAAAACCCCGGAAAGGACCAGTTCGTTAGCAGAAAGCGGTAGTGTAGCCGCCAATTCTAATCCATAAATTTCACTTTTAATTCAGGAGTCGGCACCATACAGGCATCTTTTTTGCCAAACCAACGGTACCTCCTTTTAGCCACCAGGTCATAAATCCAATCTCTGAACGGACTTGGGATCCATTCAAGTACAGCCAGCAGTCGATAACCCCCGCCAAATTGCTGACCTATTTTTAGAGCAGCTGTGGATTTAACATAATAAGCAACATTTGGGTCAACTAGTATAATGGAATCAATTTTGGAAGTGTCTATGCCGCGCTCCTTTATAAATTGTTGCCCGGTACTTCCTTGTAAGGGGGCAAAACAAAAGCGGTTACGTTTATCTCTCTTAATGACGTATTGAACAGCATTATTGCATAAATTGCAAATGCCGTCAAATAATATTAACTGTTTATTCTCAGGAATATTCACATGGCAAAATTACGATCATTTAAAGAGATTACCTATTTTACAAGGCACTCAAAAAGGAACTCAAATCTTGAGACTTATCAAGCCTGAGCTTCTTTTTAAGACGGTACTTGGATTTAAGTATACTATCTGGCAGAACGTTTAAGGTTGCGGCTATTTCCTTTGTGGTGAGATTCATACGCAAGAAAGCGGCGAGGCGTATTTCCTTTTCTGAGATGTCTTTGTAAAGCGTTTTTAATTTTTGATCAAAGTCGTTGTGGACTTCTGCAAAATAGCTTTTGAACACTTCCCAATCCTTGTCTGAAGCATTCTCCTTCTTCAACAGCATGACAATGCGCCTGAATTCAACTTTAAATCGGTCCGGATCATTCTTAATGTTCTGCAGGTTATCCATCAATTCCTGGATAAAGGTATTTTTTTGAACCAGATGTAGGGTCTGACTCGCCAGTTCTTTCTTTTTATATTCTATCTCCTGCCGATAGATTTCCTCTTGTTTCTCCCTGGCGATTTTATTCTTTTTGATTCGTTGTCTGAAGCCGAAAAACAGTAGTCCTGAAATCAGAATGCCTGCTCCGGTACCCCCGGCATATAACCCTTTCGTGAGTTGGTCAACTTTGGCTTTTTCATTGAGCGTCATTATCTCTTCTTCCTGGAGAGCAAGTGCTGCTTCTTTTTTCTCGGTTTCGTATATAATTTTAAGTTCTTCTAGTTTCCTGGTCCGGTCTATATTGAAAATAGAATCATTTAGATGCTTGTATTTTTGATAATTCTCAAGGGAAGCACCAGGTTTATTATTTTTTTTATGAATGGTACTACGTTTTAAATACGCATCTCTTAGAATGGATAGGTTTCCATTGCCATCGCCAGTAGCGTACGCAAATACATCTGATAGTTGGCCCAACGCATCTTCCAGACGGTTTAGTAATATATAGGATTCTGCCAATTCTAGTCGTGATATAGCAATACGTCTTTCAGAATTGATCTCTTTTGCCAGCGAAATACTTTTCTGGAGGAATTCTGCACCTAGTTTTGGTTTTGCCTGTAAATTAAAGAGGGCTCCCATTTGCGCAAGGGCCGACGCTTCTGTGGAAGGGACATTCGCTATTTTAGACTTTTCAATGCTCTTTACCAGGGCAGCTTCGGCCTTATTAAATTGCTTCAAAGCTGTGTATGACTTGGCAAGATCTGCCTCAGCTACGGCCTGATAATACGTGTCATTCTGGTTGATGTATATTTCCAATGCCTCTAGATTGTATGCAATGGCTTTTTGGTAATTGCCAATACTGTGTTCAATTGCCGCCAGATGGGTTTTGGCGTCAGCAATCCTCACATCCCTGTTAATTGGGGTGCTGACAACAGGTAACAATTTAAGGCTCTTAAGGACATTTTCCAGGGCGATAGTATAATGCCCTCGGTTTTCATTAATCCGACCTTTAAAATCCAGTGAATAAGCAACTCCTACAGAATCTTTGTTTTGGTAATTGAATTCGAGGTTCTTATCATTGATTTCATCAGCCTTATCCAAATTTCCAAGCTCAAATTCTATTAAGGCCAAACCGTGATATGCCTGAGAAACGAAGATATGGTTGTTGTAAATTTTAGCGTATTTAAGTGATTCTGAGTAGTGATATCTTGCCGAATCCACATTGTTTACATTGTTGTAGAGGATCCCCAATTGATAATTGGCCATTGATTGTCCGCCGCTAAACTCGATTTGGTTTGAAATCTCGAGTTGTTCAAAGGCATATTTTTTTGCCAATTCTGGATTGCGATACATGTAATAATTAATGATGTTGTTGTTGGTCATCACCTTCAGTGTATCCAGATCGTGTTTTTCGTATGCCAGGAGAAGACTGTCAATGTCAAAATTTAATTGTGCGGTTCCATTGTGGAATGCCAAAAGGCAATACAAACAGCATACAATTACTTTTAAATTCATTTTACTAATAAGTTAGTTGCCCCGAATATAATCAAAAGTGGATGTATATAGGCTAACCAAATCTGAGGCAAGAAAAGGTGTTGTCCATGATTTGTCCAGTAATATCCAAGAAACATGTAATTACTAAAAAGCCTCATATCCTCAATAAATAAAGGCCTTTCAGCGTTTTATCGACAATTTTTATAATTGCCTTGTCCATGTCCATATTGCGTGCTATTAACTTTCCTTGTCCATAGTTTGTCCATGCTTAAGATTAGGCGAGAGGGCTTATCTCTTCTAGGTTTGGGGTGTTGAATCTTAAAATCTATAAATTATGAAAACCCTAAAAACAATTTTAGCAAAATCAATGCTCTTAAGTATTATCGTCTTAACCGTATTCTCCTGCAGCAAGGATGAAGATGAAATGGAAGCTCCCGTGAAGGCAGAGGATATTCGCTTTCGTGTACAACTGACAAAAATTAAGGCAACCGACACCTCTGGGGAGGGGGATGCTAATAACGATAAGCTTGAAATCTTTGGTGAACTATCCACTTATCTGACCATTGGAACAACTGTGGATACCAAAGTTCTGTGGTCTGTTGATCTGGAAAACGCAATTAGCGTGGGTCAAAATGACTCTCAATTGACCGGTGAGACAACATTTACCGTTTCCGCGGATCAGCTTGTTAATAGCAGTATCACTTGTGCTGGTGATTTAGAGGAGAACGATGGGGGAGGTTTTGTACAAGACCAGGGAGAGGAATCGAGCACATTCTCTTTAGGCTCTATAACAGGAACTCAAGATATTGAGCTCACTTTTTCAGAAACATCTGGTCAGATATCTGTGGTGACCTTTATCATTACGAGACTTTAATGGTTGTATTAGCGGCTGGTGCCTAAAGTTGTAGATTCAACAACTTGGCATTGGTCGCTTTTCAACATCGCATTGCTATATACCCACTGCATACTTCCATTTTATAATCATTAAAGTAAATCAGATGAAAACAATTGTACTCGTGCTTTCCATGTTTTATGTTCTAACGACCTATTCGCAGGAATTAAAACGACAGATGTTGGCTTCTGCAGGCAGCAGTCAACTGGTTGAGTCAGTAGCCGGTAATTTTTTTATACAGCAAAGTGTTGGTCAACATAGTGTTATTGGCACCTTCACCGCAGAAAATAATGAATTACGGCAAGGCTATATACAACCATTACCGACTATTTTAGTTGGGGGCGACCCCAACAGTTTAGAGGTTTTGGTTTATCCCAATCCATTTACCAGTGGTGTTGTGGTTGCTTTCGAACAAGGTCTTGAAGAGGAAATATCTACAGAGCTGTTTGATATGAGCGGTCGATTGGTGCAATCAGCAACATATGAGGCCAAACCACAACTGGTAATACCATTAGCAGGTCTTTCTCAGGGCGCTTATTTTCTTCGTCTCAGTTCGGAAGGGCGTAAGGTGGTGAAGCAATTGCTTAAACGATGAGACGTTTAGCATTATTTATTTTCCTCTTTTTTCTTTCAAAGTCGGTTACTTCCCAGTTGCTTTATGCAGAGTGGGGACAGACGATTTCTAGCTTTGACTATGAAAATTCTGCAGGTGGGACTCTAGAAAACCTTCAGTCTAAGATAGGTTCCTATATCAATGTTGGTTATCAATTTCAATTGCCTGGAGATAGGACGACCATAGGCTTGGGAGCCGTATTCAACACCTATGGCGCGGTGGCGAGTGATGCATTGCTCGACAATTACTTTAATTGGGATGTAAGCTATGCAGGTATCCAAACTGGACTGACTTACTATTTTGCCAGGTCTAAGGCCTTTCAATTCTATGTCAGGCCCAAGGTCTCATTGGAATATTTGGTAAGAGGAACCCAAACCTTAAACAATCAAGTGTTTGATTTATCGGGCGAAGATGAATTCGACAATTTTTTATTGGTGCCAGGATTGGGTGTAGGCTTGCAGTACCCCATTTCAAACAAAGCAGCAATTTATTTTAACTACAATTTTGGCCGGAGTTTTTCTTTGGTGGATTCAAATCCCGAAGATGATGAAAATCTAAATATGAACATGCACAATATTGGTCTTGGTATAGTAATTCAGCTACCAGGCTGCAATTGTGCCTTTAAATCATTTTAAAATGAAAAAGAATTACCATTTAATATGGCTATTGTTCCTTGTTCCGCTTTGGGCAACGGCCCAAGTAGAGGGTATTACCTACCAAGCCGTTTTGGTAGATAACAATCCGAATGAAATACCAGGCATTGATGTTCCTTCAAACAATATTCCCAATCAAGAGTTGACCATTAGGTTCACAATATTGGATTTTTCAGGGACCGTTGAATATCAAGAAACACAGGGAACGCAAACTGATGCCTATGGTACCATCAACCTTACTGTTGGGCAAGGCCAAACAACGGGGCAGAGCCTGGTGAATTTTGGTCAAATCAATTGGGATGGTCCCAAAACCTTGAACGTGGATATCGACTTGGATGCAGGTTCCAATTTTACCACATTTAGTAGTCAACCGTTGACCTATGTACCCTATGTTCGCCATCGAGAATTAATTGCAGATGGTATAACCAATCTGAACAATGAGTTTTATGTTAACAATGGTAGTAGATCTCAATTTAGTGGCGACGTAACGGTAAATCAAGAATTTACCGCTAATGCCAGGGCAAATTTTTTTGATCGTGTCATGATCGACGCTACAATGCCAGACACCAATCAGGCGAATATTGGCGCATATCCTTTGTTACTTCAAGGAAGTTCGCATGGCATGGCTATTCAATTAAATGAGAATACTCCAGGCAGAAAAGACAACTTTATGTCGTTTTGGAATGCCAATGACGAACCAATTGGCAGAATAGAAGGTTTTATTCCCAATCAGGCAGCGTTTGATTTCGCTTCAATTAGCGCCATTCTTTTAGGTTTTGAACCTACGGAAGACGATGAGCCCGAAGAAGGTGATGACGAAGAAGATGTCGACAGAAATGATTACCCAACCGATTTTCCGGATGCTCTAGACACCTATTTCAATAATGATTACTCTTTGAATTTTTTAATACAGGCCACTGATATTGTAAATTCTACATTTCAGTTGCTATGGAATAGTGCTTGTTTTGGTACTTGGGTGCCGGGAGTTGATGCCGACTGTGATGATTTTGTATGGTCCCTATATGATGTTTTTATTCAAGGAACCCAATTGGCCCTTTATTTGGGGTATAATGAATTAAACAAAGGAGTTGCCTTTGAATCCGGAGGAGCCGATTATGCCGAATGGCTAAAGAAATATGATTCCAGCGAAAAGTTCACTTTTGGAGATGTGGTTGGTGTCAAAGCAGGTGTAATTTCCAAAAGTTTTACGGAAGCAGACCACTTTATGGTGGTTTCTAAAAACCCCATTGTTTCTGGGGCCATGCCCACAGAGGAAAAGAAGAAAAACTACAAGCAAATTGCATTTCTGGGACAAGTGCCCGTCAAAGTTATTGGCGAGGTAAACAAAGGCGATTACATTTTGCCCTCAGGTAACGGTGACGGATTGGCCATTGCGGTTTCCCCCCATAATATGAAGGTTAATGATTACCAACGCATTATTGGAGTTTCATGGAATGAATACCATGGCAATGAATTGTTCAGCTACATTAATACCGCAGTAGGTATAAATTGTAATGACCTAACGCGCCAAGTGCTGGCAATGCAGGTGACAATGAATCAAATGCAGATAGCATTGGCACAAGTAAACCCGAATTATAGACCTACTTTTTTTGATGTTGATGGAGTCACCGTTTCCAATGATATGGGCACAACAAAGGCACCTGCCATGAAACATTTAATAACAGCTAAGTACGGTTTAAAAGAGGACGCCACTGTTCAAGAAGCGATACATCAGGTAAACATCCTTATGAAAGAGCACGACTTGGGTAACAGTCTTTTTAAATTTTCGGATTTACCCTATTTGACGGAAGTGCTTAGTAAGCCCACAGAGGAAAATATCACCAAAGCCAGAAAAGCGTATGCCCGCGCACAAAAGAATATTGAAAACCTTTCTAAAAGAATCAACTAAAGCAAATACCAATTTTAAAAACAAATAACAATGAAAAAACTATTTTTTTTACCAGCACTAGTTTTAATGCTAATCAGCATCGCCTGTACAAAAGATGAAGAAGGCGAGAAGATCAATTCCAATTTAACCGGAAGTTGGATTGGTACTTATACCGGAGATGATAGAGGTGTTTGGACTGTCAATGTAAGTAGCACCGGGAAGGTAACTGGAACGGCCACCTCCTCTTATACTTCCGATTCGGCTGATATCAAAGGTGAAGTCAGCGATAATGGTGCGTTATCCGCTACACTGGGAAACTCAGAGGACCGTTCGTTTGTAGGGCAATTAAGGGAAGATAATGAAGCAACAGGCACCTGGATAGATGAACGCAGAGATCAAGATGGTACATGGACGGGAAGCAAGCAATAACTGCTTTAGCCCAAATTTTATACCATTAAATTTGACCTTTCAAATTACAGTCGGCCGCTCAGTTTGGGTTCTATAATCTGATGCCGGCTGTTATTTTGAACTAATTGATGGTCCTGAATTGTTTTTGCAGGGAGGATGGTTAAATTATAATCGGGGAGGAGGGTAGTATACCCCCACAAAGTAGAAGAGGTTTCCGAGCTATTTTTTTGCCGTTTCCACCAACTCCAACTGATCTACACTGACATTGGTGGTAAATATCCCGTAATTCACTACAGCCTTATTCTTTTCAAGACTATCTATACTTCCCACAGCTTTGCCGTCTGTCATCCTAACCCGGTCTCCAACTTTTAAAACTGGTCGAGGCGCGTTCCTTTCTTTGATTTGGACTTTCTTTTTCGCAACTTTCTTCTTTTGCCTGATTACTTTTACCTTTTGCTGTACCTCCTGGGTAACTTCAGCTTTTTTTATACGGGCTTCCTTGGCTTCTGCAGCAGTCTTTTTCTTTCGTTTACTATTCTCTGTCTCAACTATTCGCAGTAATTCCGAAACCAGAGGCCGTTTCTTCTTATCAAGAAAGTATTTCTCTGCAGCCTTATTTACTTTATTTCCCAAATGAATCATCCGCTGGTCATGATCATACAGCTCCTGATAATTTTCGAGCTTGGTTTTAATCTTGGCATTTAGTTTTTCTAGTTTATCCGCTTCACTTCTGGCTTTAGACTCTTCAAGTTCCAGTCTGGAGCCTGTTTTAGCCATCTTGGAGCGCTCTTTTTGCAACTTGGCTATAGTGGCATCAAAACGCAATTTTCCTCTGGCCACTTTCTTCTTTGCTTTGTTTATTAAATGGTAAGGGATGCCATTTTTTTGTGCCACCTCAAATGTAAATGAGCTTCCCGGTTGCCCCAGCTCCAATTGAAATGTAGGTTCAAGTGTTTTGGCATCAAAAAGCATATTGGCATTTGTGGTATGTGGCAATTCATCTGCCAGGGCTTTTAAGTTGGCGTAGTGCGTGGTAATGACGCCATATGCGCCTCGTTCATAAAACACCTCTAGAAAACTCTCGGCCAGGGCTCCTCCTAATTCAGGATCACTTCCAGTACCAAATTCATCAATCAGAAACAAAGTATCTTTATTACACTTCTTTAGAAAACCCCTCATATTTTTTAACCGATAGCTATAAGTGCTTAAATGGTTTTCAATGGATTGGTTATCTCCAATATCCGTAAGAATAGTATCAAATAAACAGACCGAACTTCTTTCATGAACAGGAATTAGAAGCCCTGATTGAAGCATTACTTGAAGTAATCCTATGGTCTTTAATGTGATGCTTTTCCCGCCGGCATTAGGCCCTGATATCACAATAATTCTGTTCTCAGGATGAAGTTCAATGGTCTGGGGCCAGGTCTTTTCCTTATTGCTTATGTTAGCTATGTATAATAATGGGTGATAGGCCTCTTTTAAATAAAGCCTGTTTTCCTCATTAATCTCTGGCATAATTGCATTTATGTCTCTGGCATAACTGGCCTTGGCGGCAGTAATATCTATATGTATCAGATAATCCTGATAATCGGATAATAGAGAAGCATATGGCCTGATTACGGCGGTAAGTTCATTGAGAATGCGCTGAATTTCCTCCTTCTCATCAAATTCCAAATTATTCAGGGCTCTACTATGTCTAAGCGAGGCCTCGGGCTCAATATATATGATACTTCCGGTCTTACTACTGCCCATCACTGTGCCTTTCACTTTCTTGCGATACATCGCCTTTACAGCCAATACCCTTCTGTTATCGACTACAGACTCCCTGATTTCATCTAAAAATTCAGAAGCCTTATACGTATTTAAAGCAGCACCAAAGCTTTGGTTGATTTTTGCCTTGACACTATTGATCTCCTGCCTGATGTTTTTCAAAGTAACCGAGGCATCGTCTTTTATTTCGCCAAAGCGATCAATTACGGAATTGATTAGCTCAGGAATTTCAGTATTATTTTCAACTTCCTCCGATAACTCCAGAAGGAGGGGGTAATATTCTTTAAATTTTTTAAAGAATTTTTTGTGAGTATTTACCGTGATACAAATGGCCCCAATACGCCTAAAGCCCCCTAATTCGAGTGTGGTATTTTCTATCTTCAGCAATTTCAATTCAGATGATATGGGGTCGAAACTGTGATTCGGGATGCGATTCTCATTGCTGAACGAAGCAATGTACTCAGAGGTTTGCCCTAACTGAGTTAGGATTGTCTGCCTGTCTGTGGAAGGCCTGATCGCCATAATAGCAGCCTTTCCCAGATCGTTATGCGAACGCTCGGTAACCTGTTCCAAAACTAATGGCAATTCCAGGTCCTGTAAGGTTTTGGTGAGTATAGCAGCCATTTTTCCACTTTAGATTGGCAAAGGTATGGATTAGACGGCAGAAGTAAAACCAGATATTATTAGTTGCTCCCAGACATCTATTGGCATCACATTTAATTCTTAACCACTGTAAATACCGTGTCTCTCTCTATACTATTAAGGCAATAATATAGGGGTAAATGCTGTTAATAGATTGTGTTTGGGGTCATTTATAACCCTCTAAAGACATTATTACCATGATTAAGCATGCTTTAAAATATATATCAATTGTGTTATGCGCCGTATTAACTGCCTGCAGTACTACACATCAATTAAGCATTAATACTGTTGAACCCGCACCGGTAGATCTTGCACACAACATCAGGCGCATTGGAATTATTAATAGCAGTATAGCATCAGAAAGAGCTGAATATAAAGACCGTCTTGACCAGATTTTGTCTTCGGAAGATCAGGAGTTGGTAAAACAAGGAACAGACGCGGCTTTAAACGGACTATTTCAGGAGTTGGTGAAAGACAGTAGATTTGAAAAAATACTACTGCTAGAAAATGTCCCTGAAGTAATGAAGGGTATCCATCCCATCCCTGATCAGAGGTCATGGACCACCATAGAGGAATTGTGCAGGAAGCACGATGTGGATGCTATATTTTCACTTGCCTTTTATGATACCGATACAAAGATTTCTTTAAAAAAGACCAAAATGGAACAGCGCGACCTGATGCGCGATTATGTAGAAGTTAAGGCACATGAGATCACCCTTGAAACGCTAATAGAAAACGGATGGCGAATTTACGACCCCCAACATAAAGAGGTTATCGATGAATTTACATTTAATGATCAGATAACTTCAACAGCCAAAGGTATTAGCCCAATCAGGGCTCTTAGAGCAATTACAGATAGGAAAGATGCTGTTCTTGACAAAAGTATGGATACTGGCAGCGCCTATGGATCCCGGCTGCAACCCTCAAAGCAAGTAATTTACAGAGACTATTATATTAACGGAACGGAGTCCCTGGAACAGGCCGATATCCTGGCGCAAAAAGAAGATTTCGAAGGGGCAACCGAACTCTGGAAAAAAGACATAACACATTCAAGCTCAAAAATTAGAGCAAGAGCCTGTTATAACTTAGCTGTTTATCAGGAATATAAAGGGGACTTAAGCAAGGCAATGGAATGGGCCTCTAAATCCTACGAACATGCCAAAAGTAAAAGTACGCAGCACTATATTGAAGCGCTGGAAAACAGAATTACTCAGCAAGAGCTATTGGCGCAACAGATGGCCTATATAGATATCCTCAGACCTTAAAATTAAAGGTAAACCCCCAAGGTCAGCCCAATCATGGCCAGCAGGCATAAAATGGCTACAAGCGGGAGGGCAAATCTCAACCATTTATCATAACCCACATTAACAATGGCCAATGACGCCAGAATGATTCCTGTCGGATTAATGATCTTAAACAAGCCCACACCATACTGATAGGCATTCACCATTACTTCTCTGCCTATACCCGCACTATCTGCAAGTGGAGACATAATTGGCATAGTAAGCACAGCCATCCCGGAGGAAGAGGAAATAAAGAATGTAAGACCGCTGTATATTAACAAAACGACGTTTATAAAGAGTCCTTTTGGCATTCCGTCTGTCACAGAACTTGCATAAAAGAGCAGCGTATCACTAACTAAACCATCTTCCATCAAAACGGTTACCCCTCTCGCAATTCCAATTATAAATGCCACTCCTAACAGATCACTAGCTCCCTTAATGAACTTATTCACAAATTGTTCTTCACCAATCCTGGAGATCAACCCTATGATTAAAGCTCCCGCCAGAAACACCGATGTCATTTCCATAAACCACCATCCCAACTGGGAGACTCCATAAACCATTACTATAAAGCAAAGGGTGAAAATCAGCAAAACTAAACGTAACCTCCAGCTAAGTGCCGGGACATTTGAGTTTTGAGACCCCTGAAACATTTTTTCTATTTCTGCTTTTTGATGGTATATGAGCGACTTTGAAGGGTTGTTTTTTACACGCTGGGCATAACGAATAATGTACAGTATGCAAATAATTAATCCGACAATCAACATGATTACCCTGGATTCAAGGCCTGTTGTCCAATTAATGCCAGCTGCGTCCGAAGCAATAATAGTGCTAAACGGATTTACTGTGGAAGCCAGGGTGCCTATCGATGAACCAATATAGATTGATGCAATGGCTACCATAGCATCGTACTTAGCAGCCAGGAAAATAGGGATTAAAATAGGGTAGAAGGCTATGGTCTCCTCCTCTAAGCCAAAGGTAGTGCCGCCCAGGGCTACTAAGGAAGTTACTATTACAATCAGTAAAAACTCCTTCCCCTTAAGCTTTACGGAAAGCCATGCAATCCCGGCTTCAAAAGCGCCCGTCGCATTCACTATGGCAATTAGGCCGCCTATAATCAGTACCAATAGAATGATGTCCGAGACCTGGATAATTCCTTTTAGGGGAGATTGTATTAGCGACCATATCCCCTGTGGTTGTGCTTTGAGTGGCTTATACGTATTTGGAATACTAATTGGTTTAGAAATAGCCCCTTCCCGGAATTTATCTAGAGGGATTTTTACCAGCAGGGCATCCAGTGATTCCTGGGTTGCCGGGAGTGATTCTGCCACCTCCTGGCTAGTTCTGACAAAAACATTGCTCTCAGCGTCATACGATAGCCGGTCGTACTGGCCAGCAGGTATCAACCATGTAAGGAGTGCTACAAATGCGGCAAGAATAACAAGAATGGTGTGTGCAGTTGGGAATTTATACTTCCTTGATTTAAACATAGGTTGGTTTAAAGGCTTATGGTATGGAAAGATATTATTATTTTTAATTTATAAGCGCTAATGAGCCAATAAATGCGAGTAGCTATAGAAGAGAGTTGGAAATTGCAACTGCAACAGGAATTTGAGGAGCCCTATTTCTCTGATTTAATACAATTTGTAAAAGATGAATATTCCCGTTACCCTTGCTATCCTGGTGGTAAGGAAATATTTGCAGCCTTTGAACACAGTAATTTCCTAAATACAAAAGTAGTAATCATTGGGCAAGATCCTTATCATGGCCCGGGACAGGCAAACGGACTGTGTTTCTCTGTCAATGAAGGGATTACTCATCCGCCCTCCCTGGTAAATATTTTTAAAGAAATTAATAAAGACCTTGGCGTTCCTTACCCAAAAAGCGGCAATCTTAATCGCTGGGCGGAGCAAGGCGTACTGTTGCTAAATGCCACTTTAACAGTAAGAGCACATATGGCAGGAAGTCATCAGAATAAGGGTTGGGAAAGGTTTACCGATGCTGTAATCCAGAAAATATCAAGGGAGAGAAAGGGGGTGGTATTCCTGCTTTGGGGAGGGTATGCTAAGAAGAAAGCCAAATTAATTGATAGTGGTAAGCACCATATTCTGAGCTCTGGACATCCATCTCCTTTAAGTGCCAATAGGGGGTATTGGTTTGGAAATAAACATTTTAGTCAGACCAATGCACTATTAACTAAAATGGGCAAGTCGACTATTGATTGGTAGCCGCTGACCACACGATTTCCTTGTACGATAGTTTATCTTTAATTAACTTTAAATGATAAAGTGTATTCTGTACATTATCAATAACTTGACTATCAATATTAGTTTGGCTCCAACTTGTTATTGAAAGCCATTCAACTACATCTGCCAATTCTAAACCATAGCTGTTGGCCAGGGTGCGATCTATGCTTGGAATCTTTTTAAATTCCGAACTATACAAGTTGATTATTTCCAGTATATGTTGCAGTACAGAAGTGTTTTGACTTATAAATTCTTCCCTTGCAGCAATAACAAAGCACGGCCAGGGAGTAGGGCAATCTCCCAACCGCCTGAAAATGCCTTTATCTACTAATGGTTTGGTGGTAAAATGTTCCCACATAAAATATTGCGCGTGGTCTTCTGTAAGCGCCGTAACTGCTCCGTCCAGATTGTTGATGACTTCGAACTTCAGACTGTCAGTATCCCAATTATGATTTTGTGCATTAACGTAGGCCATAAGGTGACTGCCACTGCCATAGCGACTGATGGCTGCCTTAGTGCCTTCCAGTGACGAAATGCTGTTATATTGGGATGATGCAGCAACATGGATTCCCCATTGCAGGGGAGAACCTATATACTCCTGTACAATTTTTACCGGATTTCCTTCTGTGATGCTTTTTACAATGCCTTCGGTAAGGATGATCGCCAGATCTGCTTCATTATCCTGGAGCATTTGACACATTCTGCCAGTGCCTTCCGGGACATCTGTCCATTGCAAACTTATCCCACGCTCATGAAAGGCTCCTTCGTCTATAGCAAGATGCCAGGGAAGATTAAAGTGCTCAGGGACTCCAATAATTCTTACTTTTTTCATTTATGCTGTTATGGCTTAAAAGTATATGGATAAGAATAGATTCATCTGGTAAGTCTATCCAGAACATATTGTATCAATTCATCTACAGCTTTGTGTGGATGCAGTGAAAACTCTCCTGTGCTTCGGTTGGCCAGGATGCAATTCATGGATACTGCCCTATGGCCAAGTAAAGCAGCCAGGCCGTAAATAGCCGAGGTCTCCATCTCCATGTTGGTAATTCTTTTTCCTTCAAACTCGAAGGAAGAGATCTTTTTATTCAATTGGTTGTCCTCTCTGCTAAGTCTGAGTTTTCTCCCCTGTGGCCCGTAAAAGCCAACATTGGTCGCGGTAAAACCAGGCTGTACATTGTCCGATCTTAACCTAATAGCAAGTTCCTCACTACAGCGTACTACATAAGGGATAGATTTAAAAACCGACCATTTTGTATGATCAATAAAAGCCAATTGAATGTCTGGGTGTTGTATTTCTTCGCTATCGTAAAAGTGCAGCATATTGTCGAACCCAATAGCAAGTTCACTCAATACAAATGTGTCTAACGGAATGTCGGGTTGTATAGATCCCGAGGTTCCTACTCTTACTATATCCAGGGAAGTATGTTCTGGTTTTACTGTTCTGTTATCAAAATCCATGTTCACCAGAGCGTCCAGTTCATTCATGACAATGTCTATATTGTCTGTGCCAATCCCTGTGGAAATTACTGTTAATCTTTTGTTGTTAAGCCGGCCGGTATGCGTTCTGAACTCTCTTTTGTGTTTTTCAACTTCAATAAAATCAAAATACTTGGAGACTTCCCATACCCGGTCAGGATCTCCTACGGTAATAATGGTATCTGCTATATCTCCTGGCAGTAAATTAAGGTGATAAATACTCTTATCGGCATTAAGGATAAATTCCGACGGACCAAGTTGCATCTAATGCTGGAATTATAGTTTTAATATTCTGTCAGAATCCGTATTGTAGAGGTAGTTGTATTTTAACGCCCCGCCAAGATAGGCCTCGTTGTCTTTAATAAGGGAGTAGTAGCTAGTCTTTCTATCCAGTATTTCCTTACCTTTTTTAGAAAGTCTTACAGGGTTGAAAGAAGTGAACAACGGTTTCAGATTTGTAATTACTCTATCGTACTGCGAATCTCCGAAGCCGTAGAGTCCCTGATCCTGAAGTACGTTATTAAGGAATGCCTTTTTAGATCTGGGCTTCTTTTCAGCTGCTACTTCCAAAACCTTGTTTTCAATAGCATTTAAACCGTTCTTAATACTGGGAAAACGCTTTAAATGGGCTTTAACCGCATCCCCCAGATAATCAAACTGGTAATTATTAAAATCCGTAAGGTTTTCCAAACGGATCGGGTTATCACTGCAGTAAAGTTGCCAGACATAATCTGCGTATTCTATATCACTGCGGGAAAGTACCTTTCTGTTTTCGTATAGATCTAATAATTGTTCATTCGATAACTCGTTCAGACCGTATAACTTATCTGTTTCATCTTCATCTCCACTGCATACCAATGAAATCTCTGCATCGCGCCGATACGTTTTAAGCCAACTAAGCACCGCTAGCATATTAATCTGGCAGAAAAGGTCGTATTCGAACCAGAGGATGATCTGGTCTTGTTGTTTATGGTTGCAAAGTGAGCGATACTCCTTAAGTGTTTTCTCTACGAACCAGGATTTACTTACTTTATAATTCTTGTGAAGAAAATCAAAACGGGTTTTCCAAAACGATTCACTACCTACGTTAGTTTCTGTCTTTCCCTCACACAGCATTTCGCGCCAGGTAATAATTTCTCCCTTTAGTTGTAATGATTCTAACTTTTGGGTAAAACTATCCCCGTTGGTAATGTGCAATTGGGAACTCATTTAGGTTTCGTTTTGATTCAATTCCTAAAAGTAACATTAAAAAGAAAAAAACAAAAAAAATTAACAGATTTCTGCGCAACGAATAATTTATTTTCACATCATAGCTGCTTGTCAACCACCTACGCGCTTTACCTGAAACCCTTTATTGATAAGGATATCCATGATTTTATCCCGGTAGTCTCCCTGAATAATAATTTTATCATTTTTAAATGAGCCTCCAACACTCAGAGTAGTTTTTAGTTCTTTCGCCAGTTTTTTAAAATCGGCTTCAGCCCCGGTATAGCCTTCAAGGATGGTAATTGGCTTCCCCTTTCTTTTTTCGTATTTGCAAATAATAGGCGCGTCTTGCATCCAAATGTCTGATGCTTTGTTTGAAACACTTTCTTCTTTGGAGGGTTTATGATCCGGAAAGAGGTTTTTTAACTGATCTTGAAGGTCCATTAAAGGTGCTTTATATAGTTGTATTTTAACTACTTAATTAATCCTAATTCAATTAAACGTTCATGTAAAAATTCTCCCGCTGTAATGTCGGAGAATTGCTTTGGATTGTCCTCATCTATACATTTTTCTAAGCAATTCAGCGGCATCTCACTTATAGGATGCATAAAAAACGGGATAGAATATCGGGAGGTGCCCCATAATTCTTTAGGTGGGTTAACCACCTGGTGAATTGTAGATTTTAATTTGTTGTTGGAAAGACGAGAAAGCATATCACCGACATTGATCATTAACTGATCTGGTGCAGCAATGGCATCTACCCATTCGTCTGCATGATTCTTTACCTGTAAACCCCGTCCGTGGGCTCCCATGAGCAGCGTTATAAGATTAATGTCGCCGTGAGCGGCGGCCCTCACTGCATTCTTTGGTTCTGAAGTAATTGGCGGATAGTGAATGGGTCTGAGGATAGAATTTCCGTTTTTAATATAGTCGTCAAAATAGTCCTCCTCCAATCCCAGATGCAATGCCAGTGCCCGCAACACATATTTAGCGGTTTTTTCCAGCATTTTATAGGTCTCTTTGCCCACTTCGTTGAAATGTTCCAATTCTTCTACTTCTACGTTATCAGGGTATTCCGATTCCAGCTTTGGATTGTTTTCAACGTACTGGCCAAAATGCCAAAACTCTTTAAGATCCCCTTCAGTTCTGCCTTTGGCATGCTCTTTCCCAAAGGAAGTATATCCTCGTTGCCCCCCTATACCTTCTATTTCATATTTGTCTTTTACCTGCTGAGATAATGAAAAGAACTTTTTAATTTCAGCATAAAGGTCTTCCACTAATTTATCGGAAAGGAAGTGCCCCCTAAGGGCTACAAATCCAATATCTTCAAATGCTGCACCGATTTCAGTAATGAACTTTTCTTTTCTTTGCTCATCTCCGGAGATAAAATCGCGCAGGTCTACACTTGGTATAGCACTCATAAACTTCATTTTTTAGTTCGCTCGTAAAGTTAAGAAAATCCGGGAGTAAAACTGCTTTGAAATTCTATGGTTTTGTTGCTTGCAATTTTCCTACTTTTGTTCCAAATATGTATAAAACGCCATAGTTCACCCTATGAAATACAAAGCCGAAGGCATTTCCGAAACACTTCAGTTAGAACTTTATAAAAGGATGCTGAAACCCAGGATGATAGAGGAGAAAATGCTAATTCTACTGCGCCAGGGAAAGATTTCAAAATGGTTTAGTGGCATTGGGCAGGAAGCTATTTCTGTTGGTGTTACTACTGCATTGAAAGACGAGGAATACATTCTGCCGATGCACCGCAACCTGGGTGTCTTTACCAGTCGTGACATTCCTTTATATAGATTGTTTGCCCAATGGCAGGGAAAAGCAAGTGGCTTTACAAAAGGCCGTGATCGAAGCTTTCATTTTGGAACCCAGGACTACAATATCATAGGAATGATCTCTCATTTGGGACCACAATTGGGTGTGGCTGATGGTATAGCACTGGCCAATTTGCTTAAGGAACAGAAACACGTGACGGCTGTTTTTACAGGTGAAGGAGGAACCAGTGAAGGAGATTTTCACGAAGCTCTAAATGTTGCAGCTGTTTGGGACTTACCCGTATTGTTCTGTGTAGAAAACAATGGGTATGGTTTATCTACACCTACAAACGAGCAATATCGCTGTAAGCAAATTGCAGATAAGGGTAAAGGATATGGAATAGAATCCTATACTATAAACGGTAACAACATCCTGGAGGTTTATAAAAAGGTAGATAAACTCTGTAGGAGCATTAGAGAAATGCCAAGACCTGTACTCCTGGAATTTAAGACTTTTCGCATGCGCGGACATGAGGAGGCCAGCGGTACAAAATATGTTCCACATAAATTAATGGAAAAATGGGCAGCAAAAGATCCCATTGAAAACTACCAGGAATACCTCCATTCTGCCCAGTTGCTCACCGAAGAACATGAGGTGGAAATAAAGAAGGAGATTATCCATGAAATTGATGACCATTTGAAACAGGCTTTTGCTGAAGATGCCATTGTATTAGATGAAAGTAAAGAATTATATGACGTATATAAAGAATTTATATATGAGCCAGTTAACCCTGGTAATGTCGTTAAAAATATCCGCCTTGTAGATGCGGTATCTGAAGGACTGAAACAAGCCATGGAAAAGCATGATAACCTGGTAATCCTGGGACAGGATATAGCCGATTATGGAGGGGTTTTCAAGATTACCGAGGGGTTTGTGGATGCTTTTGGAAAAGAACGGGTCAGAAACACTCCAATTTGTGAATCGGCTATTGTGTCTGCAGCTATGGGCTTGTCTATAAATGGTATGAAAGCAGTAATGGAGATGCAGTTTGCAGATTTTGTAAGTACTGGCTTTAATCCAATTGTAAATTATCTGGCGAAGGTGCACTACCGTTGGAATGAAAATGCCGATGTGGTGATCCGGATGCCCTGTGGAGCTGGGGTAGGGGCTGGGCCCTTTCATTCTCAAACCAATGAAGCCTGGTTCACCAAGACGCCGGGTCTAAAAGTGGTCTACCCGGCCTTTCCCTTCGATGCCAAGGGGCTATTGACTACCGCAATAAATGATCCTAATCCGGTATTATTTTTTGAGCATAAGGCATTGTACAGAAGCAGTTATCAGGACGTTCCTGTAGATTATTATACCTTGCCTTTCGGGAAAGCTAATCTGTTAAGAACGGGAGACCAGATTAGTATTGTGGCCTATGGGGCTGCAGTACATTGGGCATTGGATGTTTTGGACGCCCATACAGAAATTAAAGCAGATATTTTGGATTTGCGTTCCTTGCAGCCACTAGATACGGAGGCTATATTCACATCTGTAAAGAAAACCGGGAAACTAATCATTCTGCAGGAGGATAGCATGTTTGGAGGAATCGCCAGTGATATCTCTGCCATGGTGATGGAGAATTGTTTTGAATACCTGGATGCTCCTGTAAAACGTGTGGCCAGCCTGGAAACCCCCATTCCATTCGCTAAAAATCTGGAAAATAATTACTTGCCTAAAGACCGTTTTAAAGCAACGCTACAAGAGCTGCTGGTGTACTAGTTAAAACCAAAAAAAATCTAAAGCTGCAAAACGCTGCTAATAAGTTGTTTCCAAACTTATTTTGAACGGCAGATACATCTTATCGAAAAGTTTAGACTAAAAGCTTAAATAGAACGTATATCATAAGAGTTAATCTAAACGAAATATTATGAAAAAAACTTTGCTGTACCTGAGTGCAATAATTTTGTTGTTAAGCTCCTGCTCTATCACAAAGGGGGTAAGAGACCAAAGAAACCTAATAAGTGGTACCTGGATTCTTGATGATGTTTCCTTCGAAAATAATGAAGGAACCTTCAAGGCTGTGGTCTTTAATGATGCAGAAGCTATTTGTTTTGAGGGCAGTACCTGGTTCTTCAGAGATAACAACAGTACTGGGAAATATACTATAAAAGATGGTAGCCTATGTGCCGGTGGAGAAAGATTTATTCGCTGGTCTGTGCAAGAGCGGGCAGAAAATTATAACAGTCAATTCCAGTTTAAATTTATTGATGAAAAATTAAAGGACATCTCTGGAGGAGTGGGATATAGTTTAAACATTGCCTATTTAACGGCAGACAGCATGACTTTAAAATCGAATGTAAACGTGGACGGGCAACCAGTTACTGTGGTCTATGAATTCACTAAAAAATAAAAGAATGAGAAATATCGTATTGAAAAACGTAATGATGTTGGTGGTTTTTGGCCTGATAATGGGCTGTAGTGCTACCAGAAATGCTAATAATAAGCAAAAAGGAGCAGTGATTGGTGCTGCAGGAGGAGCAGTAATAGGTGGCGTAATCGGCAACAATGTAGGTAAGGGTAATACCGTTTTAGGCGCTATTATTGGAGGTGTTGTTGGGGGAGTTGCCGGTGGATATATCGGCGATAGAATGGACCGGCAGGCAGAGAAAATTGAGGAGGAAATACCCGGAGCGGAAGTTACTAGAATTGGTGAAGGAATAAACGTGACCTTCAATGAAGAGGCCGGTGTGCATTTTGATACGGCTAAGTCTAATGTAAAAGGGACTTCGGCCGAAACCTTGGATAAACTGGCGGAAATATTTAAAGAATACCCTAAGTCTGTTATTCTTATCGAAGGTCATACAGATAGTGCCGGCCCGGATGATTACAACATGAATTTGTCCAGGCAACGTGCAGAATCTGTAACCAACTATTTAATATCCAAGGGTATAGATGCTCAAAGGTTTACAACAAAATGGTATGGAGAAAACCAGCCGAAAGCAGACAATGCAACCGCAGAGGGAAAGGCACAAAACAGAAGAGTGGAACTAGGTATTATTGCGAGCGAAGCCCTTAAAAAGGAAGCGATAGACAAAACCAATAACTAAAAGAGGATACCTTCCAGAGATATTTATATCCCGCGGTCTTGTCTGGAATCATCAGGAGGGTCAGCGGGATTTTTATTCTGGAATATGTATCTTCCCTAAGTGAATGTATACGACATTGTAATTATTGGTGGGGGATTGGCCGGACTCACAGCGGCACTTCATTTATCGCAAAACAATTTTGAAGTTCTGGTCATCGAGAAACAGCGATATCCTAACCACAAAGTTTGCGGAGAATACCTTTCAAATGAAATTAAACCTTATCTGGATACCCTGGGAGTAGAACTTCCCAACCCCGTTTCCATTGACACACTTCAATTCTCTACCAGGGAAGGCAATCAGTTCATTGCCAAGCTCCCACTAGGCGGAATGGGAATTAGCAGATATGCCCTGGACAAGGCCTTGTATTTAACAGCGCTTACAAACGGAGTTGAATTTGTTTTTGAAGCAGTAAAGAATGTAAACTTCGCAAACAATCGGTTTACCTTAACAACTACATCAGGGAATAAATACAACTCAGAAATTGTAATTGGAGCATATGGCAAACGGTCGGTTTTAGATAAGGATCTGAACAGGAAGTTCGTTGGTCGCAAGTCGCCCTGGCTGGGAATAAAAATGCATTACCAGCTTAAAGATTTCCCGGATGACCTGGTGGCGCTTCATAATTTTAAAGGCGGATATGCTGGCTTGTCTAAAACAGAAACCGGAGCTATTAATTTTTGTTATTTAGTTAATTATAAGAGTTTTGAGTCTTATAAAGATATTGATCACTTTAATAAAAATGTAGTTTCAAAAAATCCTTTCCTGGCACAGTTCCTGCAAAATGCGACCCCAATATTTAATAAACCCTTATCCATCGCTCAGGTTTCCTTTGATCAAAAGACAACGATTGAAAGACATATGCTGATGTGCGGCGATACGGCAGGACTTATACATCCTCTTTGCGGTAACGGTATGGCAATGGCCATACATAGTGCTAAGATTGCTGCTGAATGTATTATTTCTTACTTAAGCGCTGTGGACAGATCACGGGAGGCACTTGAATCTGACTATAATAGCATATGGGAGGCTACTTTTAAAAGAAGACTAGCTGCGGGAAGAAAATTACAGACCGTATTAATGCAACCTGTTTTGGCTAAAGTCCTGATGAAATTAGCGGTAAAATCCCCGGGTATAGTAAAGAAAGTGATTAAAAGCACCCATGGAAAACCAATAACCATCTAATGAATTTTACTAACAGAACTTCGGAAACTGAACTTATGGACCAACCCGGGGTGGGTAAAACACGCTTAAAAGAAGTGTATCGCGACCTGGATAGGGTAAACAACATGCTGGGTGGTAACCGCATTACCATAAATGCGGTAAGCAACATGCTAAAAAACCAAGCTCCAGGGCCCTATACTATAGTTGATGTGGGTTGTGGTGATGGCAGCATGCTAAGAGCCCTGGCGAGATTCGGGCGCAGGCAAAACATTGAATTCAATTTAATTGGAATAGACCTAAGCCAGAATGCACTTGATATTGCTGAAGAACTATCTGAATCGTATTCGGAGATTAGTTTTCTGAAGAAAAATATCCTGTCCGATGATCAGGATACAATGGCCTGCGATGTAATGATATGTACGCTAACGCTGCATCATATTAAGGAGGAGGAGATGCCATTGTTTCTAGAGAAAATGGTTGATATCGCGTCTATTGGGGTAGTGATCAACGATTTACAACGAAGCAGATGGGCTTATTATCTTTTTAAAGTCTTTAGTGTTATTTTTATAAAAACAAAAATTGCTAAAAACGACGGATTGGTTTCCATACGCCGGGGTTTTGCTATGAAAGAGTTGCAACATTTATCCTCTTACTTGCCTTCCGTCTCACACAGCATAAAAAGGAAATGGGCTTTCAGATATGCCTGGGCGATGTACAAATCAGCAAATACGGTCTAATGAATAAAGTAACTATCTCGGGTGTAGCTAAGGTATTGCCGCCTTATAGCAGGACCACTAAAGATATATTACCCTATGTGGAGAGTTGGTTAAAGGATCAGGACGAAAGATTCCGGCGTAAGGTGCTAAAGATTTTCGAGGCTGCTGCTGTGGATACGCGCTACGGTATTATGGATATTGAGCAGGTTTTTACCGCTTCTTCCTTCGAAGAAAAGAATGCTGTATATGTAAAGGAAGTAAAGAAATTAGGGTCTGAAGTGTTGAAGAAAGCTTTGGAACAAAAACAATGGGATGCCGGGTCGCTAGACTATATAATAACCGTGAGTTGTACAGGGATAATGATCCCGTCTCTAGACGCCTATCTTATTAACGAACTTGGATTAAGACAAGACATAGTGCGTTTGCCGGTAACCGAAATGGGTTGTGTCGCAGGGATTTCAGGTATGATTTACGCCAGCAATTTTTTACGTGCAAATCCAGGAAAAAGAGCTGCTGTTATTGCTGTTGAAAGTCCAACCGCCACATTTCAACTAGATGATTTTTCCATGGCAAACATGGTGAGTGCTGCCATTTTTGGGGATGGTGCTGCCTGTGTTTTAATGTCGTCAGAAGAGAACGCCAAGGGACCCAAAATAATAGGAGAGGAGATGTATCACTTTAAAGACGCAACACATCTTATGGGCTTTGAACTTACTAACGGGGGACTTAAAATGATGTTAGATCAGGAAGTACCTGCCACAATTGCCGATAATTTTCCGGATATTATACATCCTTTCCTGGAGAAACACCAAACCAGTATTGCAGCTGTAGATCATCTGATTTTTCATCCTGGAGGAAAGAAAATTGTGCAAACCGTAGAGGAGTTGTTTGGGCAAATGGGTAAAAATATTGACGATACCAGGGAAACACTTCGTCTTTATGGGAATATGAGTAGTGTTACTGTACTCTATGTACTGGAGCGTTTCATGGAGAAGGAGATACCGCCCGGCGAGCAGGGTTTATTGCTGAGTTTTGGGCCTGGATTTTCTGCGCAAAGAATACTTATTTCATGGTAGTGGTAATTCTAAAATTTATGATAATTGGTAATGGAAGATAATCTGGAAAAAGAATGGGCGCTCATTTTAGGGGGTAGCAGCGGATTGGGACTCGCCACGGCCAAAAAGTTAGCTCAGCATGGTTATCACCTAATTGTAATCCATAGAGACAGAAGAGCTAAAATGCCTCAGATTACAGCCGCATTCGAAGAATTATCTTCTAATGATATAGAATTGCATAGCTTTAATGTAGACGCTGTTCATGAAGAAAAAAGAGCGGCGACCATAGAAGAAATAGAGAGGCTTCTTAAGAATAATGGCAAGATAAAGGTGTTGGTGCATAGTATAGCCAAGGGAAATTTAAAACCGATGGGGTTTTCCGAAGGCAAGAGTTTAACCAATCAGGATTTTCAAATCACCCTGAACGCAATGGCAATAAGTTTTTATGATTGGACCACTGAATTGCTGCAAAGACAGCTTTTCTCTGAAGATCCCCGAGTTATGGCATTTACAAGTGAGGGGAGTTCCCGGATGTTGCCAAACTATGCAGCTGTCTCAGCTGCAAAAGCCACACTAGAATCAATAACAAGAAGTATGGCTGTGGAATTTGCCAAAGACGGTCTAAAAGCCAATTGTATACAGGCCGGGATTACGGATACCGCGGCTTTAAATTTGATTCCTCAAAGTGATATTATTAAAGAGCAGGCATTACAGAGAAATCCAAGTGGAAGGCTTACCAGGCCAGAGGATGTTGCTAACGTAGTCTATTTACTTTGCAGTAAGGAAGCCAGTTGGATTACCGGCACCGTCATTACCGCAGATGGTGGCGAAAGCCTGATATAGATACTTAAGGAATTAATAAATGTTAAATAAGCAGGTGGCAGAAAAGAGATGAAAACGCAGGAAATAATAGAACAGCTTCCTTATGGTCAACCCTTTCTATTTGTGGATGAGCTTAAAAGTGTTGATGAAATGGGAACAATCGGAAGCTTCACTTTTCATGAAGGTTTGGATTTCTTTAAGGGGCATTTTAAAGACAAAGCTGTTGTTCCTGGTGTAATCCTTACAGAATGCTGTGCGCAAATTGGATTGGTATGCCTTGGGATATATCTTTTATCACCTTCGCCTAACAATGCTACTGACGACATATCCGTCGCTTTGAGCAGCACTGAAATGGAATTCTACCGCCCGGTATTTCCGGGAGAAAAAGTGGAAGTGCGCTCACTAAAGTCGTATTTCCGCTTTAATAAACTTAAGTGTACAGTAAAGATGTATAATGATAATCAGGAACTGGTCTGCAAAGGGGTATTAGCCGGCATGTTAAAATCTTATGAAGGTGAATAGGAGGGTAGTAATTACAGGAATGGGTGTATGTGCACCTAACGGAATAGGCTTGCCCGAGTATTATAATAGCCTGGATCAGGGGGTAAGCGGAATACGATTTCAGCAAGAGCTTTCTGATCTAAATTTTGGATGCCATGTTGCTGCAAAACCTTATGTTAGCAGCGATATATTAAACAATTACTTTACACCTTTACAATTGAAAGGATTAAACGCCAGTGGCCTGGTATATGGAGTTATTGCAGGTGTAGATGCCTGGCGAGATGCAGGATTAGAAAAGGCCGGTAAGGAAACCCCGGATTGGAATAATGGAGTAATTTTTGGAACGGGTATTCTGGGGGTCGATAAGTTCAGAGAGGCAATTCATGTTTTAGATGCAGGCAATGTAAGAAGGTTGGGAAGTACTGCAGTAATCCAGACCATGGCCAGTGGTATCAGTGCATACCTGGGTGGAATACTCGGCTGTGGTAATCAGGTAACGACAAATTCCTCTGCTTGCACTACAGGGACAGAAGGGGTAATAATGGCCTATGAGCGTATCAGAGCTGGCAGAGCAGAAAGAATCCTCACGGGAAGTTGCAGTGATAGCGGACCTTATGTTTGGGGCGGATTTGATGCCATGCGTGTCTTACCCAGAAGTTACAATGATAGCCCGGAAAAAGCCAGCAGACCCATGAGCGCCTCTGCGGCAGGTTTTGTGCCAGGAAGCGGGGCAGGGGCATTGGTGCTGGAATCTCTTGATAGTGCAAAAGAAAGAGGAGCTAGTATCTATGCAGAAGTAATAGGGGGAGCGGTGAATAGCGGCGGACAACGTTCTGAGGGGAGCATGACAGCCCCGAATAGCGAAGCGGTACAAAGATGCATTGTACAGGCAGTAGAAGCCGCTGCGATCATTGCGGATGATATCGATGGGATAAACGGTCATTTAACCGCAACTGCTAAAGATGCCACCGAAATTAGAAATTGGGCCCTGGCCTTAAAGCGCTCGGGAAAGGATTTCCCCTATATCAATTCCTTCAAAGATACTATCGGGCATTGCCTTGCTGCAGCTGGAAGTCTGGAGTGTGTGGCTACTGTATTGCAATTTAAACACCATAAGTTTTTTGGTAATACAAACTGTGATGATCTTCACCAGGAAATAGCAGAGGTGGTAGATGCATCCAGAATACCACTGGAGACGATACCTTTTCAACCAAAAATTTTGGCAAAGGCCAGTTTTGGCTTTGGAGATGTAAATGCTTGTGTTATTTTTAAGGCGATGTCCGACTGATATCATTCGGAAAGTGATCACAATTCTAAATTAATATTGAAGGTATTTTTAAATGGTAAATAAAGAACAGTATCAACAATTAAAGGATATTATTAAATTGTACTTGCCCGAAGATGTTACTGAGGATGCCATTGAGGCCGACAGCCATTTTATTAATGAACTCAATATTAATTCTGCTAACCTGGTAGATATAGTCCTTGATGTTGAAGATGCCTTTGATATAGTTTTTGAAAACGAAGACATGGATAAAATGCTGACAGTGAAAGATGCTCTGGCAATTATTGAATTAAAATTGAAACCCTGACAGATGTCCGAAATGCTACTATGGGCGAGGACTAAATTAAATGTAGACAGGCGGCTATTGCTTATTTATTGTATTGTCTATTTTCTTTGGGGCCTTGGAATGAACTGGTTTGGCACCGAGATGCAAATAGCAAAATTTACCTACTGGTGGCAAGTGATTAGTTGCTATATCCTTTATATGGTGCCCATTTCTTTATTACTTCGTAATCTTCCATTCCATACGCAATATGCCTATGGGTTGATAGCTATGGGTCTATTAGAATTTGGTGGATATTACTTTAATACTTCTTATGCCTTTCCCGATAATGTGATAGAAAGGGTATTTGGAATTCGGAATTTTGCACTGGGAATGGCGCTGTTTTTTGCACTTTATTTCCCTTTGGGAAATATGCTGGTGAAAAAGATATACGAGGCTGTTTTTCCTGATATCAGGAAAGAAAATAACTGAAGGTTCCAAACCAAAGTCAAAAACCTACTCCAGGTTAAATTTAAAAACCACCTCCACTTTGTTATCTTCCCGTTTCTTTTTAATCTGAATACCAAAGTCCGAACTATATAGAGTAGTATTTCCCTTAAGTTCGTTCTCAACAAGTATGAAATTTATAATTATGGGTTTGGTGATGTCTTTAATGGTAAGATCTCCTTCTACTTTTATTCCTTCCGTATCGGCAGTAATAGTCTTGCTTTTGAAAGTTATTAGGGGGTAGCTGTCTTCATCAAAGTACTTGCCTCCTTTAAGCGCCCAATCCCTAAGAAAATTTCCAGTTTTTATGGCATCCACTGCAACCGACCCTTCAAATAGAGAAGCATTTAAATCATCAAAATTAATGCTGCTCGAAGAAGCCAATCCGCCAATGCTGCCATCTACCTTCTTGGATACAAACTCGAACTCGATGGTCCCGGAAGCAATATTTTTTTGTGAACGTGTAAGCTGGAAGAAAAACAGCAAAAGCAGTAATACAAATATTCGCTTTTTAAAAAGAATAAGAACGGTTTTAAACATAGAAGTAAAGTTAGCATAATCTTCAATAACGATAAACTGCTAGAATATTCGATAGATCGCAATAATTCTTACAAGAAATATATAGACAAAGATACTAGAAATCAGTACTTTGCAAAAGAGAACTGCACTATATTGAAATGAGAGCGAGAACTTTATACGGACTTATTATATGCCTGTTTGCCGGTGCTGTATCCACACCTTTGTGTGCACAGGAAACTAAAAAAGGCGATAAGAAAGAAGTTGCTGTTGTTAAAAGGACACTCATAGAAAAGTACGAACCTGAGATGATACTCACTGCTGAAGACCGTGCCCGACTAAAACTGGAAAGGATGGCTTTAATTCAAAAGCGACACAGTATAATTGATACCCTGGATATATCGGAGCGAAGAAAACGCAGCTTATTAAAAGAGTTATATCGCACCCCGCATTCCTATAAGTGGGATAAACTAATTGCAGATCTGGAATTTAAAGATGAAGATGGTTATTAACTACCCAGGCTGCTATGGATCATAAATAACTACTTTAAGGAGCGCTTCATTTTTTCTTTTCTCCTTCGCAATTGCCTTTCTAAATCCTCAATAGATTCAGCTATGGCCGCCTCGTAACTTGCACCATTTGTTTCGGCGAACAGGCGCGGTCCTGGCATACTTAGACGAATGCTACAAATCTTTCCGGTGTCTTGTTCAGTGGTGTTTTCGGTCTTAAAAAAAACGTCGGACCTAATAATAAAATCGTACTTATCCTCTAACTTTTCTAACTTCTTACCTACCATTATTTCTAAACGTTCACTGGCTTTAACATCATCATACTCAAAGTTGATATTCATTGGTCGCTTATTTTTTATTAAAATAGGCAGCAACCTGGCCAAATCCAAATTTAATTCTGAGTTAACAACAATATTTTAAAGCCTTCCAAGTTTAATTTTTGTATAACAAATTGTTAAACTCTGATATTCCGAGCCTTAGGCGTAGGAACTTATATTCATTTTTACTAACTTAATGTCAGTTATTCAGTCACATATTCCCCAAAACACCTGTCCAATGAAAACAAGAACAGTCCCGCCTGATCGTAAGAACAAAACAAGCGCAATTTTGCGGCTAGAACGTATCAACAGTGAGTTGTTATCACTCAAGGATAATTTAAAATCCTATACCTGTGAACCTAAAACACCCAGATTGTTCGAACAGCGTGAAACAATTTATCAGGAGTTGGATGATTTGCGAAAAAACAATCAGCAACTTATTGAAGATATTCAATCTCCTGCTGATGGGAAGGAAACCCGCCACGAAAGCATCGCAGGACGACTTAAACAATTTCATGATTTAGAGAGAAATGTATTAGAATACATAGGGATGGCAAAGATGCATTGCTAAGGAAAAAGAGAAGGTTTATTAAAAAGGAGTCCGGTAGAAATACATCAGGACTCCTTTTCTTTTTCAGGAATCATTAATGAGGCTATTACGCCGGATGATAATGCAAGTACAATTACTGTCAGAGAAACCCATTCCGGTGGATGCACAAAGTCCGAGAACAGCATTTTTAAACCAACAAAGGCCAAAATAACTACCAGGCTGTAGTTGATATAGCGGAATTTCTGCAACATACGGGAAATCAGGAAATACATGGACCTCAAGCCTAGTATGGCAAAAATATTGGAACTAAAAACGATAAACGGGTCAGCAGTAATGGCCAGGATGGCAGGGATGCTGTCTAATGCAAAAAGAATGTCTGTTAATTCTATTACCACCAGCGCAACCAACAAGGGGGTTGCTGCTCTTACCCCACCACGTCTTATAAAGAAATTGTGGCCATCAATCACGTATGTAATAGGTAAAAACTTTTTTAACTGGCGAAAAACAAAAGAATTTTTAGGATTAAAGTCGTGCTCATCAGACTGCAACATTTTGTAAGCAGTATATAACAGAAATATCCCGAACACATAAATGACCCAATGGAACTTGGTGATCAGAGTAACCCCGAATACAATCATCAAAGCCCTGAATACTATTGCACCGAGAATTCCCCAGAACAAAACTCTATGCTGATACTTTGGTGGTATCTGAAAGGCAGAAAATATAACGGCAATTACAAAAACATTATCTATGCTTAAAGAAAGCTCTATAAGATAGCCGGTAATATATTTCATTACTGCGTTGCCGGGAGTCAGGGCAGAGGGGTTATCTATGATCCCAGATTGGAAAAGCCAATATATAATTCCGCTAAAAGCCATGGCTACGGTAACCCATAAAGCCGTCCACATACTGGCCTCCTTAGCTTTGATTACATGGTCCGATTTATTGAATACCCCAAGATCTAAGGCAAGAAAGATGATGATCAGGAATATAAATAAGGCCCAAACCAACATGGATAGTGTATTTAATGGGTAAAGATAAGCATTGGATTGATAATATTATGAATTGCTTTTTGTCAATTTCTTAACATCCCTATGGCGTTAAATATTAGTTAATTAGATCCAGATAAAACAGCTCGACCTCTAAAAATTAATATTTTTAGAAAAACACTCATCTCATGAAAAAACTAATTTATCTGGGTGCGCTTAGCGCATTAACTGTACTTACCATTTCCGCTACCTTTAATGACACCACTTCCGATTTAAAAGCAGATTTCATTTACGGAGATCCTGAAATTGCCTCTATTGAGGAACTTGCGTTCGGTCCTGATGGGATTCTGTTTATAGGAGACACAAAAAATGCTGCAATATATGCCCTGGATACCAGGGATGTTAGTGAAAAAGCTTCCGCAGAAAACATTAATATCACTGCATTTGATGAAAAAGTGGCGGCCGCGTTGGGGACAACTCAAGAAAATATTAAGATCACAGACATGGCGGTGAACCCCTTATCCAAAACAGTCTATTTTTCTGTTACCACCTCCGAAGGTACGCCCGTGCTGTTGAAATTAAACGGGGATAAGCTAGAAAACGTTACTTTGAAAAGTATTAGTTATTCAAAGATTAAGTTGCAAGATCCGGTGGCGGTTGATGCAAAAGACAGAAGGGAACGTCCTTTAAGAATATGGGCTATATCCGATTTAAAATACCACAATGGTAAAGTTCTAGTCTCGGGATTAAGTAATAAGGAGTTTGGCTCCACCTTCAGAAGTATTCCTTTTCCCTTTACTGATACACAACAGTATGCATCATTAGAGATCTGGCACGCTGCACACGGACAATTTGAAACCCACGCGCCCATCAAGGCATTTGATGTTATTAATTTAGAAGGTGCAGACTACCTTATGGCAAGTTACACTTGTACTCCTTTAGTACTCTTTCCACTAAATGAATTAAAAGAAGGGGTACATTCTAAAGGACGCACTGTTGCAGAGCTGGGAGCCGGTAATTCTCCTTTGGATATGATTTCCTATGAGAAAGAAGGAAAGAAGTACTTTCTGATGTCTAACAGCAACCGGCCGGTAATGCGCATTAAATATGAAACAATTGCTAACTACAAAGACAAGATCACGGAAAGTGTAGACGAGCCATATGTTTCCAGGGGAGTAGCCTATGACAACTTGCCGTTCCCATACGTTTTACAGATGGACAAGCTAGACGCAGGTAATGTTGTATATATTCAACGAACTTCCGACGGAGATATGGTGCTAAAAAGTCGTACTACCAAATGGATGTAACAGGTATTAATATATTACTCAAAAAGATCAAGTCTAACTTGGTCTTTTTTTGTGTGATTATCTTATTTGTCAATTGTAGTGAGAAAAAGGAAATTGAGCATCTGGAGGTGAATTACAAGAATGGGCAGGCCATTTCTGTAGAATTTAAAGCGAGTCAGGGAATTGAGGAAGCGGAAATCTTTATTGCTGGTGCTTCGACCACCCCGGTGCTGGGAGAGGTAAAGCAATTGGAAAACGGGTATCAATTTATTCCTGTCGTCCCATTTTCTAAAGGCCAGAGCTACGAAATAAGGGGCAATGGAGTAACGCTTGCCAACTTTATGGTAGCACCACCCCTTACCAAGGAATTGGGAGAGCTGGCAGTTATTTATCCCACCAGGGATACCGTCCCCGAGAACCTGCTTAAAATCTACCTGCAATTTTCCCAACCTATGCAGCAAGTAGGGGAGGCGCTAAATTTTATTAAGGTCACAGACGAAACTATTGGTGAGGAAATAGTCGTTTTTTTGGAATTGGAATCCGAACTGTGGAATAAGGCGCATGACCGACTTACCCTCTGGTTAGATCCCGGGAGAATTAAAACGGATCTTATCCCTAATAAGGAAAAAGGATTGCCAATTTTGCAGGGCCGGGAATATACAATACACATTTCCAGGGATTGGAAAACAGCCGAAGGGCAATCGCTAAAAAAGGACTATACCAAGAAATTAGTGGTTATCGCCAGAGACAGTAATAAACCCAATCCGGATAACTGGGAAATACTTCCTCCGGCTGCTGGTGAGAAAGGACAATTACAAATTATTTTTGAGGAGCCTATGGATGCCGTTCTGGCTTTGGAGGCGCTAACAATCAAAGATGCTAACGGCCAATTGGTTCCTGGAGATTTTGTACTGGGCAGATACGAAAAAAGGATATTATTTAAACCTGTTAATAATTGGAATAAAGAGGAATATAAAATATTAATTGAAGCTAAACTCGAAGATAATGCAGGGAATAATTTAAACAGGTTGTTCGACACAGATGTGCTCCAAAATCAAGGAAGAGCCCTGGCCCAAAAATCATATGAATTGGCCTTTAGAATAACAGATTGATCCTATAGTTTATTTAATAGGTTTCCTTAACTAATTTTATCTCATTTAGACCGATCATCAGAGTAGGACTACAATCTTTATAATAAAACACCGTGCCCATAAAAAAATCCTTGATTTCTTCTTTGTCTAAATCTCTATAGTCTCCGTCTGCCTTGTATCTTTTATGTGAGTTTTCTTCTCCCAATTCTATCCGTGTCAACATAAAGCTTTTAGAACCACGCGGAGTAGCCTCAACAGGCTCCATGGTTGCAGAAAGAGAACCAATGTGAACCCTGCGCTTTGTAGAACTTTGAGGAGGTCTTCTTGTCAGGGTAACATCAAAACTTGAGGTAATCTCATTTAAAGGAGATCTTTCAAACGTAATTAATATTGATCCGCTCACAGGTCTGTCCAGGGCTATGGCCATACTTGGAATATCTACCCGCCAGCTACCTAAAAGACATGGATCTACTTCGGCAATTTCGGTAGTGGTTGCTGTTGGTGTAATTAATTCGGCATTTGAAGATAAATCAAAAGTGAGCAGGGCAAATACAATAATCAGTCGAAATAGATACATAATTCAAATTTTTAATTGGATGATCGACAGGAGAATTTAACACTTCTAACAAGTCGATTTACTTATCGTTGATATGCTATATTACTAAAAATAAGATATTTAGCTGAGAATATTGTGTGAACACGGTAAAATTCTGTACGAATGACGAGGTGCTGTCGGGCCTATAGCTTTTTCCGACTGTTTTCCGAGAGCTCAATATAGCCCAGAATACCCAATGAAATACTGCTGCAAACCAGAAATCCAATAAACAGGGGGAGGGCGCTGTCTGTTACATATCGGCCAATTAACATACTAATGGGTACAGCCATCAGGGTAGAAACCAATCCGGTTATCGCTGCTGCCATCCCGGCAATATGGCCCACGGGCTCCATGGCAATAGCCCTTAGATTTCCAAAGAGAAAGCCTATTGCGAAAAACTGAAGTCCAAAAAACAAGAGTAAAAATCCTACTCGTGGATTATCTCCATTGTTAAAGAATATCACATAGAGCAAAGAAATTGCAAAGAACAACACCATAGAAATGGTTATTAACCTTCGCATTCCCAACCTCAAAACCAAAGTCCCGTTTAAAAAGATCGCTGAACCTATGGTTAGTGCCAGGCCGGCAAAAATATAGGGAAATTCATCCTTCATATCGTACTGATGCTGAAAGATCTGCTGCGAAGTACTCAGGTATACCAGAAAAGACCCTACTATAAATCCGGAGATTAAAGTATAGGCAATAGTATCTCTGTGTTTCATCAACTCTTTGAGTCCGTCCGTAAACAGATGCCCTGTTAGGGGTGTTCTATGCACTTTGAGCAAGGTTTCTGGTTGCCTTCGCCAAAACCAGAAGGCTACCAGGATGCTAAAAAACACCTGTGCAAGGAAGATAGACTGCCAGTTGTAGTTATCCAGGATATACTTTCCTGAGGCCGGAGCAATGATAGGCACCAATATAAATACTACGGTGACAAAAGACATGATTCTGGCCATATAGTCTCCACTAAAACTATCTCGGATCATTGCAATACTAATCGTCCTGGGAGCAGATAATGCTATGCCCTGAAGTATTCTTCCTGCTATCATCATCTCCAGGCTATTGGCATATACACACAGTAGGCTTGCTATGATAAACATTGCAAAACCCATATAGACCACTGGTTTTCTTCCTATACTATCCGAAACCGGACCAAATAACAAAGGGCCTATTCCCAGGCCAAAAAAGAAAAGAATTATAAGTAGTTGATTGTCGGCCGCATCAGTAGTGCCAACTGCCAGGCCAATAATATCTAATGCCGGTAAAAGCGCATCCAATGCCAATGCTGCTATTGACATCAGCGAAGCCATAAGGGCAACAAATTCGATTTGGGAAGACCGCTTTTTTAACATGCGCCAAAAGTAGCCGTTTTGTATGATATAAGACCCATAAGCGCTTTAAGATTTTAGGAGGTTAGGTTATAATTTTAGTCGTATTTTTAAATGAGCAAAAAAGCAGGGTGGTGCAGTACTCGCCTTATCCTGGTTGTGCCATCCTTGCTAAAGCATTGAACTTAACTATGAAGCCATTTAAAAGAAAAGTATCATTAACTGGCCCTACGGGGTTCACCGGATTAAGGCTTAAGGCTCCGGCCAAAACAGCAGCTGGGCGCCTGGGTGTAGTGGTGGCAATGAAGCATGCCTTTAAAGAAATGGGGGTATATAAGTCTATGCGGTCGTTACTGCATATGAACCAGCCAGATGGCTTTGATTGCCCTAGTTGCGCCTGGCCAGACCCTGCAAAACCTTCTAAGATTGCAGAGTACTGTGAAAATGGGGCAAAAGCGCTGGCAGATGAAGCTACTAATACCCATATAGGAAGAAAATTCTTTGAGAGTTATTCTGTCGAAGAGCTGTCAGAACTCTCGGATTACCAGATAAATAAACTGGGGAGAATTATAGAACCTTTAGTGCTAAAACCAGGGAAGTTACATTATGAACCCATTAGTTGGGGGGCGGCGTTTTCTATGATTTCTGATCAACTGCACCAGCTGTCTGATCCGGACGAGGCCATATTCTATACCTCTGGAAGAAGCAGCAATGAAGCCGCATTTTTATATGGCATGTTTGCCAGGGCTTTTGGCACCAACAACCTGCCAGACTGTTCTAATATGTGCCATGAAAGTAGTGGGGTAGCGCTCTCTGAAACCTTAGGGATAGGCAAGGGGAGTGTGGTATTAGAAGATCTCTACCAGGCCGAAGTGGTTATTGTAGCCGGGCAGAATCCGGGGACTAACCATCCCAGAATGCTTTCGGCCCTTGCCAAATGCAAAGAAAATGGTGGCAGTATAATCAGTATTAATCCGCTGGAGGAAGCCGGACTCGTTAATTTCAAGGACCCTCAGCAATTAAAAGGCTGGATTGGTTCCGGACAAGACCTGGCAGATCTTCATTTACCTGTAAAGATTAATCAGGATATTCCATTGATGAAACTCATCCTTAAAAAACTGTTGCAACTAGATAAAGAGAGAGGAGGGGTTTTTGATCATGATTTTATAAAAAAATACACCAATGGTTATGCAGCATTGACGGCCGATCTTGAGCAATACAATGCTACAGATTTACTGCGTATGACCGGGGTAAGAGAAGAAGCAATAAACCAGGCCGTGGACCTATTGGCCCGATCTTCTAAAATTATTATCTGCTGGGCCATGGGGCTTACACAGCACAAGAATGGGGTAGCAACCATAAAAGAGTATGTTAACCTGTTACTTGCCAAAGGCGCACTTGGGAAACCCAATGCCGGTACCTGCCCTGTTAGGGGGCATAGCAATGTACAGGGAGACCGAAGTGTAGGGATTATGCATTACGTTAACAAGGGACTTAATGAACGCATAGAAAAACATTTGGGGTTTAAACCTCCGGCCCATGAAGGGGTAGATACGGTTGGAGCCATGAAAGCTATGTATGAAGGGAAGGCTAAAATATTTATGGCATTGGGGGGCAACTTTCTAATGGCAGCTTCGGATACGGAGTATACCGCAGAGGCTTTACAGAATTGCAAACTAACGGTACAGGTGAGTACTAAACTTAACCGCACCCATCTGGTTACCGGGGAAACGGCGCTGCTATTGCCTACCATTGGGAGATCGGAAAAAGACAGCAGGGGTGGGAAGCAACGGTTTTTTACCGTAGAAAATAGTATGGGGCAGGTGAGGCAATCTAAAGGCCTGCTAAAACCAGCTTCTGACCAGATAATGAGCGAGCCGGAAATTATCTCAGGAATTGCCCATGCTTATTTTAAAGGAAGGCATGCCGTGGATTGGAAAGCCATGGGGCAAAATTATGAACTGATCCGGGAAAAGATAGATCAGGTAGCCAAGGGGTTTGAGAACACCAGTGAACGTTCTAAAGGGGCGGGGTATTATTTACCTAATAATGTGCGCGAACTGGATTTTAGTCACCTCCCCGGTGGCCAGGCACAATTTAGTGTTAACCCACTTCCCGATCATCAGTTGGCAGAAGATGAAATGATACTCATGACCATAAGGTCTCATGATCAGTTTAATACTACCATATATGGCCTGGACGATCGTTACAGAGGTATCTATGGCGAACGCAGGGTGGTACTGATGCATCCCGATGACATGAATGACAGAGGGTTGCAAAAACAAGATGTTGTTAACCTTACAAGTAACTATGATAGTACTTTGCGAAAGGCAGAGAACTTTAAAGTAGTGCCCTATAATATCCCCAAAGGGAATCTTGCAGCCTATTTCCCAGAAACTAATCTTCTGATACCTTATAACCATTTTGCAGAGGGCAGCAGAACGCCAATAAGCAAAAGTATTGTGGTGAAAGTCTCGCCAGTGAACAGTGAGCAGTGAACAGTAATCCATTCTATGACTATCGATCTAAAGCCCATGATTTAGGGCAAACGGCAGGGGAGAGGTACATCTCATTGGGCTTCGCATAAAATGTGTTACATTGTAGATGAACACAGTATGGTAATCATGAAAAAAGCGATATTTCTAGCAACAATGCTGGGGGTGTTTTTTATAGGAACAGCTCCCATTCTTGCGCAAGAGAAACCTCAGAAAGCCGCCAAAGAAAAGGCCGAAGGGGAGAAGGCTCCGGCATTGTATGATTATGAGCCCGGTTACCTGGCTGCAGAGGCTGCAAGAAGGGCGGAAATAGAACGTATCCGTCTACTTATTGATTCTATGGATATTCCTGCCTCCAGGCGCTTTAAGCTAATTCGCGATCTCTATAAAAGCAAAGAATCCAAACGCCTCAATAAAGTACTACTCACCAAGACGCAGTTCGAAGATAATAAGATGAAGAAAAATCCGGACTAATAATCCTTGAATCGCTAGATCTCTTTCTGTGGGTAATCTTTTGCCAAATTCATTTTCATTATTGCTGTTCAATGACTGTGATTAGTTTTGGAGTTTTTAATTGAATTAGTATCTCAGATAGATGATTACGTATTAACGAAAAATGCCCTTCATTATCCAGAATTTTTAGACTAGCATTAGGGAGGTGTTGCTGCAGATAGATACCCTTGTATTTTGGAGCCATCTTATCTTCTTCGCCATACCACAAATTAATATGAGGCTGTATGTCTTCCAGGTTAAATCCCCAGTCCCTTACGTACATTCGCCATTCCTGAACAACGGCATCTATACCTTGTCGATAAGATTCAAGACTCCCACGAATAAAAGCAATTCCGTATTCAGGTTTGCTGGTCATAAGCTCTTTATCCGGTTTTGGGAGGTATTTTTGTAGTTGACCCAACCTTTTTCCGGGCTTTTCTAAAAGCACCTTATATTCCTGGTTTATAAACTTCCTCAGATTTTTGTCTTTTTTTGAAGCGGCAAACCAATGCATTAAACGGATTGGAATCCAGCTGCCTTTTAATTTTCCCTTATAATCGTAAGGAGCTGTGCCCGATACTATAGTGGCATTCACGATCCTTTCAGGAATTAAATAAGAACAAGCCAAAACATGAGGTGCTCCGCCCGAAAGCCCAAAAACAGAGAAAGTCTTTAGCTTCAGGGCGTCTGCTAACTGCTCAACGTCTTTTCCCCAATCAAGGAATGTCCTGTAAGACTGATAAGACGATAAGCCAATTCCCGGGCGGTCTGGCGCTATAATACGGATGTTTAAGGATTTGGCAGTGCTGTCCATAAACTGGCTGGATAGTCTGCTCTCCTGACCGCCATGGAAGTAAAATACAGCATCGCCATTGGGGGCCCCATACTCGGCATATCCAAGAGTTCTGCCATCGTTAAGTACTATGGTTTTATCAGTATTCATATTAGGATCTTTTCGCGTAAATAGATAGGAGGGGAGTACCGGACATGGATCTGATGCCATAAAACCATAGAGCAAAGCTCCAAAACCAACTAAGAAAAAATAAAATAGTATGCGCCTTGTTTGATTTAAAATAATGTACATAAAGTGATTTTTGATTGATGAATGTTTTCATTGTGACAATTTGACACAAAGTTATATTTATTTCTTAACTTTACCATTAATTGGCAAATATTTAGGATTATGAACACCCAGGACATCAATAACCCCAAGGCATTATTAGATCAAATCAAACAAGGAGGAGAGTTGTTCATACCTGGTATATCAATAGACACTGTAATTTTCGGCTATGAGGAAAATTGTTTAAAAGTTTTGCTCACTCAATTACCAGATAACAAATGGATGCTCCCAGGAGGATATGTTTTAAAGGAGGAGTCCTTAGATGAGGCAGCAGCCAGAAACCTTTTACAACGCATTGGGCTATCTGGGGTGTATTGTAAACAATTTTACACTTTTGGGGATCCCAAACGGCAGTTTACCAATGAAATTGGCAATTTATTCCAAAAGCTTGGTATTCCCTGGGAAGAAGAACTTTGGATAAATAACCGTTTTATCTCTGTAGGATATTATGCTCTGGTCGCCATTTTAGAAGCCCAGCCGGGGAAAGGAATTTTCGATATCGGATGTAAATGGTTTTCTGTGGATAACCTGCCTGAATTACTATTAGATCACAGAGATATTGTAATTAAAGCCCACGAGCAATTGCAAAATGATATAGATGTATTCCCGATAGGTTTTCATTTCCTGGCGAAGGAATTTACCATGAGAGAACTTCAGGAAGTATATCAGGCGGTAATTTCTAAAAAGGTAGATCGAAGCAGGTTTCAAAAAAAGATGTTTGGTTATAAGGTATTTGAGCGCCTGGAACATCCCAGGGGAGGGGTGCCTCACAAAAGGCCATTTTTGTACCAGTATAAGATGGGATAGTGGCCATAATGTATCTTTTGAACTGTAACAATTTACTTTTATATTCATCCTTGAGATATAAATTAACCACACAAATGAGCCAAAACAGTTTTCTGATTACTGCACTATTATTTTCAACAATTACTTTTAGCCAAGCCATAAAACAAGAGGTATCAGACCCCTTTGCAATTATGGAACAATCCGAGTTGTATATGCTGGGGACCTTCCATTTTAAGGATGCTGGCCTGGACGGCTATAAACCGAAGCACGATGTAGACATCATGTCTGCCCAGCGCCAAAAGGAGTTAGAAGAGGTGCTGAATACCATCAGACGTTTTGCGCCAACAAAGATTGCGGTTGAATGGAATAAGGCGAGACAAGCAAAGTTAGACTCAATTTACAATGAGTACCTGGCCGGACGATTTCAATTAACCGCCAATGAAATCTTCCAGATAGGGTTTAGAATGGCCAAAGAACTGGGGCATAAAAAGATATATGCCATGGACGCCACTGCACGAAACTTTGATGAAGGGCTTAATAAAGAAACGTACAAGGATAAAGAGGCATATTTTAATGAAAAGTTTGGGTCCCAATTCCAAACCCGTGAGGAAATGCTCCACAACACCTTTATGGACATGTATGCCATGGAGGACAAGAAAAAGACGCAGCAAACACTTCTGGAACATTTGCTGGAAGATAACAGCCCTGAGAGAATCCGGATAGGTCATGGCCATTACCTGATTGGAAATTTTAAGATGAACGAGGAAGACGATTATTTTGGAGCGGATGGCGCTATTTGGTGGTATACCCGTAATCTGAGGATTTTTTCCAACCTCCTGACCATGACCACCCCTGGGAAAGATAAATTATTTGTTCTGATAGGAGCAGGACACCTGCCGATTCTTAATTTTCTGGCAGATGCCTCTCCGGATTATCGCCTGGTGCGCCTTGAAGAATTAATTGAGGGGGAGTAAGCAGTAAGCAATTAACAATAAACATTTAGCAATAAGCAATAAGCAATTAGCAATAATCAATTGATGTACTGTTGTCAACTTATGGCGCATTGCTAAAAACTACAGTTAACAAAACTTGTTCAAGTGTAAAGCCAGTTGATTTCCAATTTGATGGTAGTATACATTATTTGCCGTGACCTGTAACATTTTGTCCTGGTGATCGTCAGATTAGAAAGCACGGTGGCTGTGGAACCAACAATTATAAAAGACATATCTGTCTTACTCAATGCAGTAGGGGTGGGGAATTGTTTTTTGTTGTCGTACACTTATCTTTTAAAAAAAGATCCCAAAGCCCTGCCTGTTAGCCCTATACTTTCATTATTGTTCTTTGTCCTTGGCATTGTAATTCTTAATACTATCCTGAATTTTAGTAATTATGGTCATCAGTTATATGGCTTTGAACCCTTATCTAATGCCGTGTCTTATGCCATAGCACCGCTATTGTTCTTGTATATAAAGTCGTTAAGCTTTTCAAAAAAAATTCTACCACTTACTTCCAGCCATCTTGTCTTTTTTTATGTAATGACAATACTGACCATAATTGGCCTGGTATTTCCATCGAGTAGTATGGGTGTATGGAGCCAAAGCCTAGTGCAGCATCCCTGGTCTAAAGTGGCCTGGAACCTGCATTTTTTAGGATATCTGGTAGCATTGTTCTATGAAATTAGAAAAACAGATAAACAATTAACCTGGACTTCCGTGATTATTGTTGGAGGCACATCATCTATATGGTTTTTAAACCTGTTCTTCTATTTGTATCGGACATGGATTGAGCCCTTACCAGATGTAGTGCACCTGAATATCACCCTGTTATTTTCGATGATGACCTTATACCTATTCTACAAAAAAATTGGAATAGGAGTAGAGCCTCTGAGTAAAATAGCAAGAAGAAAAACAGTTGGTTCCACAGTAGTTAGCACCAATACAGACCCCATTATACAAGCCATTTGTGAACATAAATATTATGCCAACCCCGATCTGGACATAAGAACGCTTTCCCGGCAATTGCAGCTTCCGTATCATGAGCTCAGCAGCTATATCAATCAGCATTTCGGGCAAAATTTTAACACCTTTATCAATGCACTCCGTATACAAGAGGTAGTGTCTGCTCTTGAGACACAACAGCACCAGTCGTACACTATCATGGGGCTGGCTCAAAAAGCAGGTTTTAAATCGGCTTCTGCCTTTTATGCTGCCTTTAAGAAAGAGAAGGGAACCACACCTTCGGCCTACTTAAAGCAAAGCGCCTGAGACCCCTTTATTCTGTTCTGATTTGTAAATGCAAACAAGCTATAATTGTAAGCCGCAGGTTTAATTAATAGTATTGTGGAAGAAATTTCATATTCATCAATTAAATCAAATCATCATGAAACAAATCACAAATTGGCTATTACCACTCGTAATGGTAATAAGCCTGCATTCAGTAAATGCTTCCGGGGGAATGTCTGCCCCGAACCATCAGAAAGATCAGATAAATTATAGTATTACCATAGCGGAAAGCGATAAGCATACAGCAAAAGTTGAGATGACCTTTGTGCCTAAAGACAGCTTGTTGTTTATGACCCAGGGCGCCGGACAGTTACCAGACCGCTGGGCTACCTTTGTACAAGATCTGAAGGTGTCCGATGCAAGCGGCGAGGAAATAGCAGTCAAAGACATGACCGATGCCCTATGGATGCTTCCCTATACCCCAAAAGAGAAGATCATAGTAAGCTACAAAGTACGTTTAGACCATGCCAGCCATAAATGGGATGGAGGCCTGGACGGGGTTGCCTATGCAACAGATTGGGGGGTCTTTTATACCGGCAGGGCCATGTTGATTTTTAACGGTGCCGACTGGGGCAACATCAGGGTAGATTTTAACCTGCCCGAAGGCTGGCAGGTGAGTACCCCCTGGAAAAGGGTAGGAGATGGCCCACATTCTTTTAAGCCACATAATCAGGCGGCCTTAATGCTTTCGATGATCTTTGCCGGCACACACAAGGAGCTTTCCTTTAAAGAGGGCGATTTTGAGCTCCTTTTTGCACTGGGAGGGGACGATGTACTGGCAGAGCAGGAAGTATACCAAAATATGGCCTCAGGAGTACTAAATTACTACATAGACCTTATGGGTGGACCTCCCAATCCTGCTCCCGATAATGTAATAGAGAAAGCTTTGGTCATCATAAATGTAGGCGATATGACAGACGGGGAAATCATAGGCAGTAATATCAGCATCATTCTGGAGAAAGATGGGGACCCAATGGCCAAGATGATATCGCGCTTTATTTTTGCGCACGAATTTTTCCATATGTGGAACGGAAAAACTTTTACCCCGGACGATCAGGAAACGCAATGGTTTAACGAAGGGTTTACTAATTTTTATACCCTAAAAGCCTTGCGGCATATAGGTTTTCTGGACGACAATGCCTATTTCGGAGTCCTGAATAACCTTTTTTATCAGCGATATACGGCGGATAGTGGCCTGGGAAATCTATCTATGACCAAAGGGGAAGAAAAACACGATCATTGGGGACTTATTTATGGTGGCGGACTCTTTGTGGCCATGGCACAGGATATTAGTATCAGAAAGGCGACAGGGAACACCAAAAGTGTAGACCATTTAATGCGGCAGTTCTATAAGCGCTACGGTGGTACAAATGACCAATATGTCATAGATGATGTGGAAGAAAGCTTGTCGGTACTCAATGGGGCAGATCAGTCTGATTTTTTTAAGGACTATATATGGGGCACACAACCCCTGCCTATTGAAGATTATTTGTCAGTAACCGGTTTGGATGCAAAAGTGGAGGAGGGGCAACTTAAAATTGCCATAAAGGACCAACTGAGTCCGTTCCAGCAAGATGTTATTCAGGGAATTTTAGGGAGTAATACCCCTTAATTGTTTTAAAACAGGCAATTATGAAAAGAGGTATACTTACTATAGCCCTGGCCGTGCTGAGCCTTATGGGCAGCAGGGCACAGCAGGCTTATGAATTGGTCTCGCTTACATCTACTACGGTAAAAGCCAATGATGGCAATACCTATAGAGGGGAAAAGGGACGTATAAAAGTACCGGAAAACCGGGAAAACGAAAATTCTGAATGGCTTGAGTTGCCTTTTTTCAGAATGAAAACGGAGCATGAGCGTCCACTAGCGCCCATCTTTATTTTTGAGGGCGGACCTGGAGATGACCCTTCAGCCTTGCAGCGCTTATCAGAATTTGCCCCGATCTTAAAGGCTTTTGCAGAGCGGAGTGATGTGGTGCTGGTAGATCAAAGAGGCAACGGTGGGGCAATACCTAAACTGAGTTGCCCCAATACGCTACAGTTTTCATTGGATACCCCTCTGGACTTATCTACTTTCAGGAAGGTGTACAGGAAATATATGGAAGATTGCAGCGGGTCCTGGCAAAAGAAGGGGCGGGATTTAAGCGGGTATAATGTAATTAGTATGGCTGATGATGTGGAGGCATTACGGCAGGCTATGTCTTATGGCAAGGTTATGCTGTTTGGAGGTAGCTTTGGCAGCCATCATGCACTTGCGTATATAAAGCGGTACCCTGAGAATGTAGACCGAATTTTACTAGACAGCCCCGAAGGGCTTCCACATACCGTAAAATTACCTTCGTCGGCAGACGAAATATTGGAACAGTTGTCTGGCTTGGTAAAGACCAATGCGGAACTATCTCAGGAGATCCCTTCATTTACAGATCTGGTGAGAGACGTGTTAGAGGGGTTGGAGCAGCACCCGATACGTGTAAGTACCACGCACCCTATAACCAGCAAGGAAGTACATATTGTACTCGGGAAATTTGATTTGCAATTCATTACCGGGATAGACCTGGGCAGAAGAGCGTATAGGGAACTCCCATATCGGTATCTTCAAATGAAAAAGGGGGATTATTCCTGGCTGGCTTCAAGGGCGATACATCTGCGCCTTGCCCATATTGAAAGTTTAATGGCAGCACTGACAGACTGTGCTTCGGCAACGGCTTCAGATAGAATGTTGGCTGTGCAAACGGAGGCAAAGGAGGCTATTCTGGGGAATGCTTTAAACAATGTCATCTTTGAAGTGATGGATATTTTACCGATTAAAGACATTAGTAAAGAATTAAACCAATACTTTAAGTCGGGGATCCCAATAGTTTTAATATGTGGAAGACAAGATGCGCGTACACCAGTGAGTAATGCGGAGGAGATACTGGAAGTTTTTACCAATGGCAGGTTAGTAGTGGTAGAACACGGCTCTCATGATTTGTTCAGTGAAGCCCTGGACCAGCTGCTGCCAATTATGCAGGGCTATTTAAAGGCAGAGCATCCTTTGGAGTTTGTGGTTCCCGAGCGCATTGTGGCGCCTTTAAATCTAAGGACAAGATGATCTTTTGAGCAATAAGCACGAGATCTTTTTTGATTATCCTGTGGATGATTAAAAAAGGCTGCGAGATGATGCGGCTGGAAGAAGTAGGCAGTGAGCAGCGCCTGGTCATCTATGCTGTTAGCGAACCTTCAGCATAAAGAATATCATAAACATTAGTCCAAAGCGTAATTTTAGAATTCCCCGGGGAACTAACAATATCAGACTCGTGGTAAATGGTGTCAAATAGCAGGCGTTTGTCTTCTACCTGATCGGTTTTAGTGTTCAGGTTGTTAAAGACCATGCTCCAATCTCTAAATAAACGCAGCGGGCTAAAAGCCGAATGCAATAACTGTACATTGCTGTGACGAGGATCTTCTAGAATAGTAGCGTAAAGTGTTTTTACTGTAATTTCATTGCCTTCAATGAGTTGAACAAATTTATTATTGTGATACAGCAGACAACCAGTGATCCCCAGGCGTTTGTTCTTTTTCTGTGATTTCAACAACATCTTTAAAATGTCTTTTTCGTCAAAAGATGGGTCGCAGACAGATCTATAGGTAATGCTGTACATAACTAAAGTAGTTTCAGAAATTGGTTAGCAATAGCTGTATGTTGAGATAATAGATCAATTCAGGGGAGCATCCTCATTGAAAATTACAAAGATTTTTACTTCTTGAATAATTTTATGAGGAATTTATAATTCAAACAATGCGCTTTGGGGTAAAGAGGTAGCCGTATCAGTTCGTATTTATAATAACCGTTCAGTGGGGCTATATCAAAAAAAGCTATTTGACATAATATAAATTATAGAACAAACATGTCAGTAATTTGTGTATAGCCCGTCAGGGCTATTGCTCAGGCACAAGGCGTATAAGTCTACCCGACCCCTCGACCACAATGTAAAGATACCCGTCGCTACCCATATGTACGTCTCGTACCCTGCCTATACCATCTAAGAGTGTTTCATGGCCAATGACCTCGTTGCCATTCATTTTTAAGCGATGAAGGTGTTGGGCTGCGAGCGCGCCGACGAACAAGTCGTTTCTCCAATTTCCATAAAAATCGCCGGAGACAAAGTCCATACCGCAAGGCGCAATTGATGGAACCCAGTAGTGAACAGGCTGTTCCATACCATCCATTTGCGTAAGATCTGTAAAGGTGGTACCATCATAATTGATACCATAGGATATTACCGGCCATCCATTGTTGTTGCCCGCTTCTAAAAGATTGATTTCATCACCTCCCCTTGGTCCATGTTCGCCTTCCCAAACAGCTCCGGTTTCCGGGTGCAGACTCATACCCTGAGGGTTTCGGGTGCCATAAGTGAAAATAGAATTGACCGCTCCGGCCGTATTATAAAAAGGGTTGTCAGTAGGAATCGCGCCATCGTCATGGATGCGGTGTATTTTCCCGATAGCATTGTCTAATGCCTGTGGGTAGATGTCTCTTTGTCCACGGTCTCCAACAGAAACGTAGAGGTATCCAATGTTATCAAACACTAGTCTTGAGCCATAGTGTGTACCGCTATTTAGGTATGGAAGTGCCGTAAAAATGGTCTCCACTTCGCTCAGGCTGTTCCCATTGAGTATGGCTCTTGCCACAGCGGTGGTTGTTTGTGATGAATTATTAGGATTGGCCCTGGAATACGATAGATAAATCAAGGAATTGTTTTCAAAGTCAGGGTGTATATTCACATCCAATAAGCCACCTTGCCCCTGCGAAACAATATTCGGGAGATTATCAACTTCTGCCAATTGCCCGTTACTTTGAACCAGGAATAGTCTTCCTCCTCGCTCTGTAACCAAAATATCCCCATCAGGTAATTGTACTACACCCCAGGGAATGCCGGGAATGTCATCCGTTATGGTTTCCACTCGAAAACTAAGGTCATCTGAAGTAATCAAGCCAGATAAATCTGGGTTTTCCTCCTCCAACATGGCTTGTGTTTTCCCTTCAATTTCCGAAAGTATATAATCAGCCAATTCCTCAATTTCTTGTTCGCTTAAAAGAGCGCTATATGCCGGCATACCATTGTTAGTATATCCATTGGTGATGGATTGCACCAGTTCTTCGGCAGAATTGCCATAGGTCCAATCGCGTTCTACAAATGAACTCATGTTTTGCCCATGGCAGCCTCCACAGTGATTTTGATAATTGGCCGGGGCTCCTACCAGATCCACCGTGTCATCGTCCGGATCAATTACTTCTTCTTCTAGCGAATCGGGATCCATTGAACTGTTACAGCTCAGCAGTATGGGCAAAAAAAACAACAATGCAAATTTCGTTGTTGCTTTCAACCATTTGTAAGTATCATTTAGTTTGAAAGCTATCTTAGAATTCTGATTTGGGGTGTTTGGGGCCAACATAATTCTTTATATTAACGGTGACGAAAACTAACAGCAAGCGTTGCGGCAAAATCATGTTCAACTTCTTATCCTACCACAGACGAAGCTATTTTACAATATCATAGCACCTGGTGTATTAACGTTATATATATTAACGATATTTATTAGAATAAATTATTGCTTTGGGATGCCGAAAGCGTTTTCGGTATTCGCGGATAATTAATTAAAAGTTTTGGAAAAATTTAAAAGGCTTGGGCAGGTGACACTATCCTTCTTTCCCACCTCCCGCTATTCGGAGCAGGGGCCGCTCGCCCATTGTAAAAACCAAATTAGTTACAGCTTTTTTTATCGCTAAAAGCGTCGGCTTGATCAAGAGCATCATTCTGGGAAATATTTTCCCTGTACAAAAGCATCCTGTCTATACCGTGAAAATCAGATCTGGCAGACACCTGTAATTCATATACCCCCGGAGATTCAAAAACTACGTAAATATCGTGGCCATCATGGTCTGAGGTCATGGCCTGCCAACTGAAACTATTGTTGTTTCCGCTTCTGTAAATTTTAAACCAGCCGTCTTTTGTGGCACCGTTGGGATTTGGCGACTTTCCACTACCACTGGGATAAACTACGCTGCCATTGCCCTTCTTGCCATAGAAATCCTTGGCATCCGGGAAACTTAACCAGGTATCGTTGTGTTCCGTACCATTGCTGCCTTTTCTAAAAGAGGATCTCCAGGTAAACTTATACGTACCCGTAGTTGTGATCATTAGCGGAAAGGTGACCCTTCCATTACCAGGAGTTCCCAAGCTAGGGCTTCCCTCCCATTGCATATAGCCCTGACCGGAGACATCAGCCACATCATTTTTTAATTTCCAACCTTCGGGAAAATCATTGTTTTCGAACTCAATGCTAATAATGCCGTTGCTTTCTTCAAATATAAAACCAACATCCGGGCAACTGTCTCCTTGCTCATCAACAGATTCTTCGTCCTCCTGCCCAATATTGTCTTCAATAAATTCTTCCTCTATTCCTAATTCTTCAGTACTGCAGGAAATAAATAGGAACAAAACTAAAACGGGCAGGTAATATAAAGCTCTCATGATAAGGGGTTTAATTGAGGCAACGCTGGTGAAGATTACATATTGCGCCTAATGTCCAACTTTCGATAAAATCCACAAAAATGTTAAGATTTTTAACCAAATATCCCAAAGACGGGAGGTAGTGAAGTAGTTTTAACTACAGACCTTCTAAAATTAAACCGAATGTGTCAGCCGTATTAGCTCGCCCCCAATCGCAAACATTCACAGGATGTATTTGCCCGTCACGTATTTAAAAGCAATTATCCACTTTTTAATTGTTCGTAACTGTTGTTGTTGCAATTGAAGATGAAATAATCACAACCAGCATTGCTAATATAACCTCATGCACTTCTTTAATGGTAGCACTAATAGCGCTGCTATTTTTTGCATCAGCTATAATTGCTTTTATGTTGCCTTTACATCTCTTGGAACGATCCTTACCATAAACTATTCTATTTAAACCACAAGTATCAATAAGACTGATCAGCATAAGCTCTTCTAATGTTGGCTTTTTACTATATTCTATTATTTCGCATAATCTTTTTCGTAGGATATTTTCTGGCTTAGAGTTAACAGTTGGGAATTTATCATTGTTAAATACCCATAAAAACTTTTGTTCTCTTTTAGCTAAAATTCCTTTCAATATTAGCTTATCAAGGATTTCTTTTTTAATCAATCGTTCTTTGTTTCCAAACTTTTCTACCCAATATTTAAGAGAGCGATTTTTCTTTGAACGTACCAATAGCTGTAAATAACTATCAAGCAAAGCATCATCAATTCGTTTTAAGTTATTTACAACAACTTTTTTGTCAACTATTTTGATACATTCCTTTAATGAAAGTTCTAATAATATAGCACCAGCTAATCCATAAGTTAAAGCAAATGGCCCGGATACAAATGTTCCCTTTTCATCATCTAATGCCAGTAACAGCAATTTATCTGCCAGGTTCAAGTCTATCATAAAATAAGTTTATATATATATTAGTTAATTAAAATTCAGGAATGTTACAATAAAAGGTTTATTAATTAACGTGAGAACATTATAAAGTTCAAATAGGTCTGTACTGTAAAAGGACATATACCAGGTATTTGCAATAATATCAGGTGTTACCAGGGGTGTGCGTATTATAAGAATGCAGGAACATCAACTCGCCAACAATTCCAATCATCTCTGAAAACGAGGAATTATTTAATATTCAAAATCCTTTTAAAGATACGTAGTTCGCAATGGTAGAACTCAATAAGGCGGGTTTTAAAAGTATTTTCTTTGGAAGTATTTTTCATGGATTATATGTCTTGTTTATCTATTAGTACATAGACATTCAAAATTGTCACACATTAAATACTATTATATTTCATTTTGTTAAGCTTTGGTACAGAAACTATTCGTAAGAAATTGTAAGCAATTTGAATGCCCTGCATCAATTGGACTTATATATAGCTCTCAGATATGATCAAGCTATTTCCGCGGTTTTAATTGTTTGCTCTTTAGGCACATTACTTTGTTTATCAGCTATTTATGTCCATTTGCACACTTTTTCTTACCACCGATATAATACCATCTGGTACTACTTAAGATTTAAACTACATTGTAATTGAATTAATATATACAGTTATGAAAACACAGAAATTTATTTATTTGATCGTTCCAATTATTACACTGCTTATTTTCTTTGGTTGCAACCCCAAAAAAGCGGAATCTCAGGAGGAAGATGTTGTTGAAACAGTTGAAAAGACTGAATCCATATCTGCCGTATCAGAGTTTAGGACTGCCTTATCTAAATTACATCGCTCGGATCAAATTAATGTATTCGCTTCGCTTGACCCAAAGATTAAAAGTGCGTTATGGCAAGATAGAATTGCATCTAAATTGCAAGAATTAAAGGAAACCGAGCGGACATCATTTCTCAATGATTTACTTCAAAAAATTACACCAGCACTTTATACGGATTCAATTGCTGGTTTAGAATTTGGTGAATTCATGGAAAATAATTGGCAGAAGGCACTTCCGCTCTTTGATGGTGACAGTTTAAGCCTAAATAAATTCTACACCAAAATCGGACCCGGCCCCGAGGCAATGGTTCAGATGATCAAGGCTGATGTAGATTGCAATTGCAGTGTGGCGTTTTCCGGTACAATTAGAGGAGATTGTAGATATACCGATGAAATCTGTGCAGATGTTGATTGCAATGTAACTTGGCCTGGCTGCGGCACAGGATGGGTATTTTCTTGTACGGGTATTTGCGAACCCAAGTAAATTGTTTAGCGCATCAATTGTATCCAAAGGAAAATTCTTTGCATTAAGAAAATGTACCTTAAGCACAGTTATAGTCAAGAATGCTGGTAGGGGGACTTTTTTTAATAAGGTCCCCTACTCTATTAAGTTTAACATTTTGCCTCTATATTCATGAGCCTCAAATAAAGTTTAGCCATCACTATTCTTCCTAGTACATCAAAAGGCCTACTAGACCTTTTTCATTTGGCCTTATTCCAAGCTCAAATCACTCCATCAAAGGTGAAGTAGGCATAGCATTAATCATTATTTCACGGACAACACAACCAACTCCATCCGCCATCAGGACATGGGCACATCATAAACGAAAGCTTGGCAGACTTGTTAGTATAATCCTCAGTAATACCTTGAGTATTTATTGAGTCTACTTCAAAAATCAATCTTACATTACTCATGTCATCAATTCCCAATTTCTTTTTAAGAAAATTTTGTTGTGCAGCAGTAAATTCAAATTTTTCGCTCATAATGTATTTACTTTTATTAATTAATTATTGCAATTTTAAGTGTATCAATAATAGGTTGTGATAGTCCAAGGGCAGGAATTTCCCCATAAACTTTAATAGTATCAACTTTGGTCTCTGTTGAAATCTGTAATGTTGCTGTAGTCTCTGATGATTCAATATAAACTTCACGAGGGAAAATAGTTACATCTGCATCAGTGTAAAAAATGAATTTAGTATTGTCACTGGGAAATCCACTATTATTAAAAAAAAGTGCTCTCAATTTTGTAGAATTCCCAGGAGTTAATTTTAATTTAATTGAATCTGATATCACCTGAACAAACGAGGGTAATTGCGGAATTGATTCAAAATCTTCTGTTCTTAGATGATCAGAACCTTCATTTACTTGTATTGTGAATGGACCTGCTGTTCTTGAGGCTTTAAGTTTAATGGTATCAACATAGGCGTCATCATTACTATTATATTCAATAAGCATTTTAGCGGAAGTAGAATCATTGGGCCATAAGCCCCAAGTACTTTTTAAAGTAACCTCCTTTGAATCACCATACTTTACACCAGGTAGTTTTACAACAAAATTGTAACTAGAAAATCCATCGGCTATTAGACTGTCGCGAGATTCTATGAGATTGAATTGAAATTCGTCAATTGAAGTTAGGTCCTCACTAGGATCATAGCAACCCATCAAGAACAATAAAGTTGCTAAAAAAAATATACTATTAATCTTCATTATTTTTATTTTATAGATTTAAATGAGCCGTAAATACCTTCAAATAAGGACTTAAGCTTTAAATTTATCCCTACAGATACGGTATGTGCAGAGTTGGTCTTGAAAGTACTATCCCCATTTACATTACCATCTAAGGATTTGAATAGTATAGCTCCATAGCCAATTCTTATAGCATGTGATAAATTAATTCCAATTCCTCCGTAAAGGGAAAAGGTATCTCCAACCAAATGTTTTCTTCGCTCACCCTTTGTAAGCTCTTTTGCAAATAATGGTACTCCCAGCTGGACTGTCAAAAATTTTTCCCACCCTTTAATCTGCCAAAAAGGAACATCTTCATTGGTAGGACGAATATCAAAATGTACACCTGTGTAAGGAGCAAAGCCAGAAAACCCGTCAGAAAAGTAATAAAGTAGGCCAAAATCTGGTTTGATTAGTCTGCTGTTTCTAGCCACAAATTGATAGTTGAACGTATTGTTTTGAACAGTGTTTGTTTGCAATCCTACAGGAACGTTTATATTATTTAAGTATTTATCTATATCGCTTCTCACTTTAAGCTTATCCTCGATTTTTTTCTTATTCTGATCGGCTACTTTATTTACTTCCTCAAAGTAATTATTATACTCATGAAAATTTAAATCTACTTCAGGTGTAAGAAAGTACAAGTACTGCCTAGATGAACTAATATGCTGTTGCGTATTTATAATATTGTTAAGTCGAGAACTAAGACTAGTAGTTGGTTTATTAATATTGACACTTAATCTACCAATTGAATCAAAACTAATTCCATATGTACCTTGAATTATAAGATCTCCATTATTTCTTAATGTTGAAAGTAATCCATTGATTTTTAGATAACCTTCTACCATAGGATTAATAACAATAGATGAATCCTTAATTACATGTGATGGTAAAAAAGGACCAGGATGTTTCAGTTTAGGCGGAAGTTTTGTGTACTGAATTTCTTCTGAATCTGATTTGAATAACTTGGTTAATCCTTCTTTTGAATTATCCAAATCTTTCCTTAAATGCCGAGGATTTATTATGAACTTAATTGATTTATTTTGGGGTAAATTCCTCTTTGGAATCAAGAACAGCTCTATTTCATCAAGTGCTTCATTGCTATAATAATTTTTTGCTAAGCGCTCTAGAACCGCTACTTTCTTCGCCTCATTAGTGGCGACAATTAAATACCTTTTATTTGGTCTTAATGGTGGAATCTTTACAGTAACGCTATCACCATTTCGATTTATTATTTCTAGGGGAGGAAGCAATTCTGCTCCATTTTTTTTCTCCTTGATAAACCTTGTTCTTTCACTTATATCTTTTAAATATTTTACATCTTCTTCGTACTCCTTAATTTTTGATTCATTATTTTTTATTTGATACTTTAGTTTAAGGAGTTCGCTGGTAGTTTCCTGGGTACTCGATATTTTGTTTATCTCTATTGATAATTCCTTTAAACTGTCTGATTTTCTTGTCCATTTCGAAACTATGTCTTTATTAGCTTGAATTCTCTTAATAGTGGAAACTGAATCTTTTGCAATTTTAAGGTTTATCAAAGAGTCCAAATTTGATGAGCGTAACCACCCGAGTTTAATCAAAGAGGTATTCCTGTCAAAAATAACTTCCTCCTTATTATTAAGTCTAAACAAATATGCATGTTTTATTGGAGTATTTTTTTTACCTATTAGTTGTAAGGAAAATTCAAGATCGTAGGGAAATACCTGAGTTTTCGCGGTATCTATAGCAAAACTAGATCGAAGCTGTTGTGCACAGAGTTCTACACTTAAGGGGCCTATAATAAGCATTATAAGTAATAGCATTTGACTTATTCTACTATTGGTAACCCATAATGGAGAATCTACTGCTTTAGATATCATAATTATTCCTATTAATTAAGATTGCATAACCTAGATATTAGATGCTCCTACTTACAAAGGAATACCTAATCTACAGTCAAAATTTTAATTTTATATTGGGGAAATAAAGCGTAAGTGCTTTAATTTTTGAGATTCTAAAAATAGAAATTGAACCTTAAACCACACTATATAAAAACCATAGTATTTCTATGGTTTTACTTTGATATTATTAAGGTTTTGGTAGAAATACTACTGCATCATATAGAGGAAAACCTCCCCAGATACATGAGAATGCAGCAGCTGGGATGCATATTGTGAATATTGATTGGCAAAACTATAGCTTTGTTTGTAGCATGTCTGGAGATAAGCTCCTCCCCTTTTATCAGGGCCAGGTAGATCTGCAGTGGTTTATTCATTGGCCAAGACAGAAGGAATCTTTTTCAATACTCTCGTACAGATTTTACATCTGATGTCACCATATTATGCATAGCATTGATTAATCTAAATATCCAGATAGGCTTAGTATTTCGTTGGGGGTCAATTCACTTAGTTCTAGAATGTCTATCCCTGAATTGGACAAAGCTTTCCTAACCAGATAATTTCCACTTCGATAACCAATAGACGTTCTGCCGTCGGGATGTTGAAACATCCATTTTTGATAATCCGCATCTTTAGGCAATTCCATTATTTCTTTAACCCAACTATCGGCAATTGAATCTTTTGGTGGACTATTTGCTTCCAATATCAAATTGGTATACACTTCAGAAAAAACAACGGCCAATCCTTCGTTTACAGCAGCTATTGCTATTCCTTGCTCAAATTTGTTATCCTGAATCGCCCACCCGCGGTATAAATGATGAAATTCGTGGAAAACAACATCTTTTAAAGCAGTTTTAACCGCATTTGCGATCCCGCCTGGAAATCTATAAGATACCTGAATTTCTACTAAAGGAGGTATATTAGATGCTGTTCGGCCGGTAACCCCTCCTACTGATTCAATATCCCAGTCTACAACTTCAACCACTACTTTTATACTATCCGGGAGCTCAGGTAAAAGCGTGCGGACTTCCTTTTCTGAATTAAATATCACTTCACGGATCAGTTGTTTTTGAGGCATTGTAAATTTGCTCGAATCTTCTTTAAAGGCAATTTGCAATTTTGTTGATTCACCGCTGTTAGAGTCATTTTTACAATTGCTTATTGTTAACAAAGTAATTATTAATGACAGTATCTTCAATAGTTTCATTAGGTCTATGTTTTGTTATGAAGACTTCCATAAAGCATAAATGTTACAATAGACGCAAAAAAGGCAGCATGTTGCCATACTGCCTTTTTTATCTTTTAGCCTGTTGTAACTATGGTGCCACCAAGGCCAACTCCGTGTTTTGTTGGGTTTTATTCCCTGCAATTATTACAATATTTTCTAAGCTTTGCATTTCATAGCCTTCTTTTTCTATGGTAATACTATATGTGCCGGCATCCAGGCCCATAATTGCATAACCTCCTTCGGCATCAGTAAAGGTAGACGTAATTACTTCTTCCCCATTATATACTGTGACTTGTGCCCCTTCTACAGCAGTAACCACATCCTCTATGGTCTCGGTGACCAGGCCTGTGAGTGTTCCTGCAATAGTCATATTACTGGCCTTTATTATAGGCTTAAAATTAAACCCTGTAATGGCATCTGCACTTCCTTTAGGAACAAATGATCTGCTCACATCAAAGTCTAGCAATAGGTCGGATGTCAACCCCCCATCGACCACCAATTCTGGTTTTATAAAGATTTTAATGCCGGTGGCGTCTCCGCTAGGTACCTTAAGGTTGTACTCGGTGCCCTCTTTAAGGACCACATTTACCCCTTTAACATATACCCGGATCAGGTCATAAGAACCTGCAGGTACCTCCGTATTTACAAGGGTTTCTGTAACCCCATTAGTAAGTTCTAACAGGTTTACTTCCTTTTCTTCCTCAGACACTATTATAAATCCGTTTTCTTCAGATTTCGCTCCCTCCTCCTCGGGCATTTCCCCCTCGGATTTGTCTCCCTTATAACGTACCTCTACTTTAAAGATAGTTACATTAGCCTCCGCTACATCGTCTGTCGGGAAAGGGGCATCGGTAAGTTGCACTATTAACTTGCCCATTTCCGGGCCATCATTTTCATTAGAACAGCTAATCATTACCATTGCTGCCAATAGGAACAACATTAAAGATTTAATTTTCATACTTCTAGTTTTAACGTTAATTAAAATCAAATAATCGCCCCAATTTTTGTGCAGTATAACATTTTATCCACTTCTAACTTTAATTTTAAGGTATATTTTCGATGAAATACGGTCTCCCTATCCCTTTTATAGACAAAATGGCAGGCATAATCTATAAACAAAACCACGCAAAATAGGCCATATATCATTACTAATTTCGAATTATGAAAGATTATTCTTACTTTCAATTCACTACACCGGTTAATCATTAAAAGCGAAACACATGAGTTATATAGCTAATTTTTTTGTCTCTATTGATCAATTGGGAAATGTTATCGCGGGGGGTAATCCAGACAACACAGTATCCTCCAGGATTGGCTACTACAATCAGCACAATTCGTCAGGAGAAAAGGCCCCATGGCAATGGCGGCTTTTTGAAAAAATCATCAACTTCTCTTTTTGGCCCATAGACGGCCCGGGGCATTGCCACGAAGCATTTCATAATGATGCCGGAGAAGAATTTGACGAAAACACCAACAACATTATATTTGCCATCCTGGCCTCGGTAATAATAATCCCAAGTTGCCTTTTTATTTGTATCCTCTTGTATACTTTATATGCATTCGGCATTGTTTCTCCCAAAAATATTGATAGAAATAAGAACATTAAAAAACGCCTGAAGTTAGCCAAAGCCAAGTTAGATGGTACGCTGCACGAGTTAAATGAACATAAGGTTACAGTAGATGAAGAACTAAAATTAGCCTCCGAAACAACTATCAAATCTGCAAATGAGGTGTCCGATAAAATAAATGGGATGTTAAATTTAATGAAGCGACTAAGTAACTAGAGCGGCACTATACAATCTCGTTATATAAAGTAGCGATTTAGTTACTGCAGGTTATAAATAGAATTATGTATTTTAAATGAACATATGTCGATTCTAAGAAGCATCTTATTTTCTTTTATTTTCATAAGTTATCCAGCACTTTGCTTTGGGCAGCTAACAGCCGGAGTAGATTCCATATCAAACAACAATAGTAACACACAGCAAACTTCACTTCTTAAAAAAATGATCCTTCCTGCAGCCCTTACAGGAAGTGCTATATTGATCAATAAGAGCAAATTTGAGCAAGATTTGCAGCCAAAAATATACCGCAACCTAACCACCAATATTGACAATTATACCCGCTATGCGCCACTCGCAGGCGTATTCATAGCAGACTGCATTGGTATTGAAGCTGAAAATCATTGGTTTGACCAAACAAAAAATGCGACATTCTCTTTATTGCTTACGCAATTCATTACAAAAGGATTAAAAGCAAATATAGATAAAGAAAGGCCAGACAGCACAGATTACAGAGCCTTCCCATCAGGCCATACTTCGACAGCATTTGCAAGCGCTACAGTACTCTATGAGGAATTTAAGAACACTGCACCATTTTTGGCCTATTCTGGTTATGCATTTGCGTTGGCCACCGGGTATTTACGAATGGCTCAAAACAAACATTGGCTATCCGATGTGTTGATGGGTGCTGCTATAGGAACGGCAGTCACAAAAATAATCTACCATTTTGATTATCTTTTTAACTGGAACCCTTTTAAACAATCAGAAAAATTAGTGCTATCTCCAAAACTGGATCACGACAGTGCCGGATTTTATTTTGTGCTGGTATTTTAGAAGTTTGTTTTCAGGCTGGGCTGAATCCCCATCTTGTCCTGCATCTTTCCCCGGAAGTAACGCTGATTATAATTAATGTATCCCCCGGCAATTGCCTTCTAAGGTAACCTGAATCTTATCTATTTCTGTGGCCCCTGGAGGTATTTCCTCCATGGTTAACCCCTCATAATCATTGGCTGCTTTCCAATTGGCAATGGTTTCACTAAAAAACTGAGAAGCTGCTGCATTGGTTTCGTATACTATTAAATCAAAAGATTCGCCCTGGTCCCCACCAAACCTGGTAACCACCTGCCACTTACCACTTTCTTTATAGGAGGTGTTGGTATAGTCCGACTGTGGATAGAATTTTTTGTCTGTAGGCATTAGCAGTACCCAAATGTCCTTATCATGGTTTTCCGGATAAACTCCCATAGTAAGGATTCGGCATCTTACCGCATCACCATCAACCGGAGATATTACCTGCACATCTTTTACCGGATACTCAACTTGTAATTTATTACCGGTGTCAAAAGTTTCAATTATGGCTAATGGGTGCATTGCCCCATAACTATATCCACCATAAAACAGTAACACCACACCTATACTACCTAATGTTATCCTTAGGCTCGTATTCTTTTTATACAGGATGGCAATTAGTAAACAAATGGCCCCAACTATGACCGAAATTATTACACTGGTTAGCATCTTAAATCAATTTAATTTTGTAAATAACTGTATACTACAAGATAAGAAATTTTATACTACTATTCTAAGTAGGACTACTCTTAAGTGGAATAAAGTAGTACTCAAAAGCTTTAGCTATAATAACTAGCTGCAAGCTACTAAATCATTCTTTCATTTTTTAATTCCAGAAAAAGGCTATTAATAAGATGAAGTACCTCATGGCCCGAAGACTAATTATTATTTCTTAATTTCAATCACTTGCAAATGAAAAGAGATCTATAGATAAGCTTTAACCCAACCTTCATGATAAACACTTTTAAAACCATTACCGTAGCCCTCCTTTTATGTATAGCACCTCCGATTCTATCTCAGGATGATCATCATTACCAGACCGATTTCTCTGTTGAAAATTTTACCCAGCGACGTACAAAACTGCTAGATGCTATAGGCAACAATGCTATAGCACTGATTCAGGGTGCAAGCGGGCATGCCGGATTCAGTATTTTCCGCCAGTCTAATACTTTTTACTACCTCACCGGATTAGAGACAGATCACGCCTATTTATTATTAAATGGCAAGAACAGACAAAGTACGCTGTACCTTCCCCATAGGGATAAAGGCAGGGAACAGGGCCAGGGAAAAGTGTTGTCGGCAGAAGATGCGGAACTGGTTAAAAGCCTCACCGGGGTTACTAAAGTTAAAGCTTATGAGTATTTGTCGGCAGACCTGCTCAGGACAGGTCTTATAAAATCTGCCACTCCCCTACTATTTACACCTTTGGGCCCGGCTGAAACCGGTAATGACAGCAGGGACGAGATTTTATATGCACAGGGGCGTATCGCAGCAGATCCATGGGATACTACCCCAGCAAAAGAGGCCCTGTTTGTTCAAAAAATAAATTCGCAATTTCCACAATTTCAGATCCGTGATCTTTCTCCAATCCTGGATGAGCTCAGGCTCATCAAGAGTGAAGAAGAAATCCTACTCATCCGCAAAGCCACACAAATTGCCGGATTGGGCATCATAGAAGCAATGCGTTCTACCAAACCCGGAATTTATGAATATCAACTCGATGCTGCTGCCAAATACGTTTTTCACCTAAATGGCTCTCGTGGAGATGGCTATGCCTCTATCATAGGAGGAGGTACCAATGCTTATATGGGACATTACTTTCATAAGACAGATGTCCTCAATGCCGGTGACTTGGTATTGATGGACTATGCACCGGACTATAAATATTATACCAGTGATGTTACCCGGATATGGCCCGTCAATGGGAAGTTTAACAAGACACAAAAAGCACTGTATGACTACATTGTAGCCTATAGAGATGCCCTTTTTAAATATGTAAGACCAGGAGTTACTTCAGACGAGGTGTTAGACCGTGCCGCTGCTGATATGAAACAATACTTAAAAGGAAAAACCTTTGCAAAACCACAGCATTTAAAAGCTGTGGAAGAAGGAATAAAATTCAGGGGGCATTTTCAACACCCCGTAGGGATGGCGGTTCATGACGTAGGCGTTGTACATCATGTACCCTTGCAGCCGGGTATGGTCTTTACTATAGATCCGATGATCTGGATTCCTGAAGAACGGTTATACATACGCATAGAAGATGTGGCCCTGGTTACAGAAGATGGTGTAGAAAACCTAAGTGCCTTTGTACCTTCTTCTATTGAAGCCATAGAAAAAACGATAAAAGAAGAAGGTTTAACAGAGTTCCATCCGCCAAGCCAACTGCCTTTTAAAAATTAGCATCCATTTTGATACTACGAAAGACATATTTTTCACCTATGAAATTCTGCTTAATCCTCTTTGCAGTGACTGGGTTGATCACTCCTGTTTCGGCAGATACGCTTACAGACAATTATCCGAAGAATCCCAAAATAGATGCAATTAACTATACATTCCGTATCAGCTTGTCTGATGTCACAGATGAAATTCGTGTCAGAGAGACCATAGATATCCGCTATCTGGCTGCTGGGGTAACAAGTTTACGCTTAGATCTCATCAAGGCTTCCGAAAAGTTAGGCAACAAAGGGATGTTGGTTAGTAAAGTGGTTTCTGAAGGTGAATCCTTAACGTTCACCCATAAGAATGATGTGCTGACCATACAGCTACCGGCCCCATCTTCCCACAATCAAAAAAGCAGCTATACGATATCTTACAAAGGTATACCGGCAACGGGGCTCATAATTGCAAATAACAAATATGATGACCGCACATTTTTTAGCGATAACTGGCCCAATAAGGCCCGAAACTGGTTGGCCACAATAGACCACCCATATGACAAAGCTAGCTGTGAATTTGTAGTTACTGCACCTGGGCACTATCAGGTGGTTTCTAACGGATTGATGATGGAAGAAACCAACTTGGCAAATGGCATGCGTCTTACGCATTGGAAACAATCCGTACCTATTGCCACATGGCTGTATGTTCTGGGAGTAGCCAGGTTTGCGGTGCAATATGTGGGCGATTTTAATGGGAAATCTATCCAGACATGGGTATATCCCCAGGACAGGGAGGCTGGTTTTTACGATTTTGCTATACCCACCAGGAGCGCATTAGAATATTACAGTAATCAGGTGGGCCCTTTTTCTTACGAAAAACTGGCCAATATACAGTCGAACAGTGTGGGTGGTGGCATGGAAGCAGCTTCTGCCATTCTTTACGGGGATAATTCTGTGGTAGGCGATAGAAACGAGCGCTGGCGTAATGTGGTAATACATGAAATTGCCCATCAATGGTTCGGAAATGCTGTCACGGAGTACGATTGGGATGATGTATGGCTTAGTGAAGGATTTGCCACCTATTTCACCTTGCTCTTTATTGCCCATCAATATGGCCATGATGCGTTTTTGGAAGGACTCGCAAAAAGTAAAAAAAGAGTAGATGATTTTTACAGGACCCACCCGGATTATCGAATTGTCCATGATAATCTTTCTGATATGTCTAAAGTAACCAGTTCACAGACCTACCAAAAAGGAAGTTGGGTATTACATATGCTTCGAGGAGTAGTAGGTACAGACAATTTCTGGAAGGGAATCAGATCGTATTACAAGAAATACAAAGATGCTAATGCTACTACTGCCGATTTTCGAAGAGAAATGGAGGAGGCTTCAGGGATGAATCTTGAATATTTTTTTACGCAATGGCTCTACAAAGGAGGGGCATTGAAATACAAAGGCACATGGCATTATAATAGCCAGAAAAAAGAAGTAACCGTACTACTTGATCAGGTACAGACCGATGGGAGTTTTTTTAAGATGCCATTGGAGCTGGGGATTTACGGGCCGGATCAAAAACAGCATCACATCAAAAAGTTACAGATGGATGAAAAATCAAAGCAGTATACTTTTTCCCTTGATTTCGTTCCAGAAAAAATGGTTATCGACCCCAATTCATGGGTATTGATGGACGCAGATTTTAAAGAAAAGCACTAAGTTATTCTTTTTTTAATCCCGCATATAGCATTACTCCTGAAGTATAAAGAATAACCACAATTACCACCCATCTGAGTACATCCAGAGGTAACGACTTTACTATAAAAGCGGCAATGGCTACTGCAACAATCCCCGGAATCGCCATGGCTACGGCGGCCTTTTTGTTATACGCCTTTTCACGAATAAAACGAATTGAAGCCGGAGGCATCAAAAAAGCACAGGAACCCATCATAATTGGAAAGGCTACTTTGGGAGACATCCCAAGGGCAAAGACCAGAGCCATGCAAGGGGCATAAAGTCCAATCCCAGCAGTCATCAAAGCTCCTAATCCAAAGTTGGCGATTACCGCAATGGCAAGTTTGCCGTTAGAGAGGCCTATGGCCTCACCCCCGCCCTGTATCCATTCCATATTGGTCGCTAACATAAAAAAAGCAGTGACCAATAATGCAAAGCCCATTACCAATCTGATCTTCTTTTCTGATAATTTGGCGACAATACCGGCGCCCAGAACTGCACCCAGTGCTGCAGCTAAGAACATGGCTACCAGGGTTATGGGTTCTACTTCAATAATGGTTATAAAAATTAGTGCCTGTAACAACACCGGAAGCGTATTGGCAACGTTCATGGTACCCGGGATATGCTTGTCTTTGGTTTGTTTTGTAAACTTTAGCAGGGCGGTTTGCGGGGCAAATGCACCAATGCCAAGGACATCAAAGAAATTTACAACAAAGCCTATAACAGAAGTTTTAAGCCAACTGCTGTCTTCCAGTGTCTTTCTGTGCGTAAGAAAGTCCTTGGTTAAAACAATAGCAAACCAGAGGGCAAGCCCGGCCAATGAAATCCAAATTGCTGTTATCATAGATGTAATTTAAAAGCCTGTTTTGCCTTAACCCTATGGTCTTGGTCTAGCATACTTTATAAAAAGCCTTGCCTTTAATTGTTTCCCCTTTTGCCAATCTGGCTTCTATCTCTTTTGCAGTTTTTGTAATGGCCAAACCACCCAGTCCGGTACAGCGGTGCGTATTGGGAAGGGCATCCCCTACCCTTTTCATTGTAGCTATAACTTCGTCTAGCGGAATTAAATGGTCGTATTCGGACAGCGCCATATTGGCGCAGGAAATGGCATTTGTAGCTGCCATAACATTTCTGTTCAGACAAGGCGCCTCTACCCTGTCTGCAATCATATCGCATATCATTCCCAGGCTCGACTGCAAAGCTGTAGATGCTGCGGAAAGCGATTGATGCAGGCTGCCTTTTTGTAGCCCTACAATCCCCGCGGCTGCCATCCCAGATCCCGATCCGCATTCGGCCATACAACCTCCAACTTCTGCTGCGAAAGTAGCATGAGCTGCAATAAACACCCCTATCATACCTGCAGCCAATAGGGCCTTTACCATTTCATCTTCCGAGAGTTTTAAAGTATGGCCAATCCCGATAATTGCACCGGGAAGCGCACCACAAGAGCCGGCTGTAGGAGCTGCAACCACAACGCCCATGGCACTTTTTACCTCCATCATTGCCGAGGTATATAAGATCACGTTATTCAGGATATCTCCCTCTACCAGTTTTTTCTCTTTTAACTTCTTCTGATACTCCTGGGATTGTGCTCCCAAAATCCGGTCGTCATATTGGGTGCCTTGTAAACCAAGATCAATGGCGTTCTCCATGATGCCTAGAATATCACGCATTTTTTCAAATACTTCCTGCTCTGAAATACTTCCACGTTCACTTTCATAAGCCACCGCTAACTGCCACAATTCTAAGTCTTTATCTGTATTGTATTCTAGCATTTCATCACAAGTGATAAAGGGAACACTTAGGTCTTTACGCGCCATTATCGGCAGTACAGGATGAATTTTCTTTATGAAAAGCACTTCATCTTTGGCCAGGAGTTCCTGCTCTAGCTGTTTACTAAGGAATTGATTTGATTTAATTTCAATAAAAGTAGCGCTCCCCTCTCGCACCGCAATTTCATCACAGGGAAAGGAATTTTCTATTTGCTCTACCAGAGGGCCAACTGATGAAACATAGACAAGGGTCTGATAAAAATCGCCGGCCATGCTCACCCTGGCCCCATCAATTTCAATTACCTCTACCATACCTCCCCCTAGAGAAAGGGCGGTTACGTATCCTGATTCCTTATCATTTTTTAGGGTGATCTTATAAGTATTGGGATGTGTGGCACCAATGGGATGAATGTCTATTTTAATTGAAATCCCGGCTTCTTCTATCGCTTCTAAATAATTGGGCAGGCGCTCATCGTCTGCATTCCATCCCAGAAAACCTCCAAATAACCCCATGTCCGATCCCTGCCCTTTGTGCGTAGTGGCCAGGGAACCGTTTGGATCAAACTCGATATACACTTCTTTAATATCCCCATCCATTAAATCACGGCACATTCTGCCAATGCGTAAAGAAGCCGCACAGTGCGAACTGGAAGGGCCGCGCATCACCGGGCCAATGACATCATTAAAGATACTGGGATATGTTTTCATTTGGCGAATTTCAATTCATATTTGAAAATCAAGGGTTTAATAAAGATATAAGGATTTTGTCAATGACGTATCAAATGCATCCATTTATTGAGACCAAACATCCAAATTCACTTATTTAATTGAACGTCATATTTCATTATAGTTTTTGTAGGTCAGGCAAATACACTGGCAATTGCCTTGTCTTAAAATTAAAAATCACTATTTTAATTATTGAATATAAAATTGATGCTCATGGGCCTTACCCCCTTGAAAGCACAACGATAAATAGCGCAAAATGAAAACACGAATCGTCATCCTTTCATTGGTATTCTCCTTCGTCTTTAATCTTTTTGCATTGGCTCATGATGGGCACCATGATGCAGATCTTGCAGAATTGAACGACTACCTAATGGCAATACAACTGCTGCGGATAGAGGATTCCCGGGCCGCTGAAATATTCAAAACCTGGCAAGAACTCAAATACGAATCCTGGACAATACGAAGACTTACAGATGATCAGGATTTACTGATCAACTCTGAAGACGTGATGGAGCAGATTGCCAAGACCAAGGCCAAGCAGGGACAACTCATGGAGGAATGCCGAAAGTACTTTGCAGATTTAGTGCAAAACCAGCCGGCTATCAGATTTAGCCTGGACCAATCTATAAGCAGCGATTGGGATGCTCCTGTTATAGCCGTTCAGCTACAGCACTTTAAAGTCTTGCTGGTGGAAATACAGAACAATAGAAATACAGTAGCCAATGTAAATTTGAATAGCGCTGCAAGCGATGAAATATTATTTTGGAACAAAAATATTTCGATAGCCGCCAATGCCACCAGATATACATTTGTAGTGTTCGCGCCATTAAACCAAACGCTGACGACCAGTTCACTGAGCATAAATGACGGTAATGGAAATATCGCTACAGCCCTGATTAAACTAGACGGAACTCCCCAGCGCGATAACAGATATACCTTGCTGCCTTCAAACGATAATCTGACACATGTAAACTTACCATCTGATGTTGATAGTGTTACTAAAACAGATTCCTCCTTTAAAGAGGTCATTGATTTTAATATTACAGACAAAGAGAGTGGTGAGCCCTTAGCGGTAAGGGTGGAAGTCAGTGATGCCAGGGACAACAAATATTGGACTCCAATCCAGGGGGCTTACTATGCGGTTGATCGAAACAGGAAAGTAGGCTGGAACACTACCCTTTGGGAAAATCAGCCGGGCCCATTTTTCTATTTGGAGGGTGAAGGAAAATTAGGAACCAGTCCCAAAGGGAAGACGGCCAGGATCTATCACGGATTTGAATACAAGCCTTTAGAATTACAAATCCCGGAAGACGGAAAAGTAAATGTGGCTATGGAGCGCTGGATTAATATGCCCCATTTGGGTTGGTATTCCGGACAGACCCATATCCATACCACAGATTTAGGAAGTCCGGTACAATTTAGTCAGTATTGGCCGCTGGTTTCACGGGCAGAAGATTTAAAAGCTTCGTATATATTAACCCTTAAAGGGGAATGGAACACACATGCCATATATGCCAATGAGTATCCGATGGGTCCCAGAGACGCTTTTAGCACTGAGGAGCATCATATCAGCTACGGGGAAGAGTTTAGAAACAACCCCTATGGGCATCTTGCTTTTCTTGGACTTGGCTCTTTGATACAACCCATCAGTACAGGGGCACTGGGGGAAGTTGGAGGTCCCGATTATCCTGCCAATGCCACTATTCTAGATAAGGCTCTGGCACAGGGTGCAAATACTATTGCCGCACATTTCGGTGTTTTCAGGGCAAATAAGATTGGACAGATAAAGGCTGGTTGGCCTTCAACCGGCTTTGAAATGCCGGTGGATGTTGCGCTTGGAAAAATTCAAATAGCAGAAATTGAAGGCAATGGCGGGCAAACCGATGTCTGGTATGATCTTCTCAATTGCGGATTTAAGATTCCGGCCACGGCAGGCCCCGACTGGTTCCTGAAAGATACGCCCAGGGTCTATGTTTATTTAGGAGAGCAAAAATTTACCATGGATAACTGGAGAAAAAGATTGCGAGAGGGAAACAGTTTTATCACCCGCGGGCCCATGTTGTTTTTTAGTGTTAATGGTGAGCATCCCGGGAGTACTCTGGATGTTAAAAATGAACAGACTGTTTTTGAGATAAAGGCCCAGGCACTTAGTCCGAACGGTGCATTGCCCGTTGAAGTAGTATATAATGGGAAAGTCATACTTAAAACTTCTCAGACCTCTATTCAGGTAAATTTAAAAGATTCTGGATGGTTAGCGGTACGGTGCCAGGGGGCACATTCTAATCCTGTATATATTAATATGGAAGGAAGACCCGCAGGCCAGGCTGAACCGGCCAAAAAATTTATACAAATTACAGATCGTCTGGCCGATTGGGTTAAAACGAAAGGGTTATTTGATAATGAAAATCAAAAAACAGAAGTGCTCAGGATCATTGAAGAAGGCAGAATGGTTTATGAGGACATAGTGAAAAGCGCGACGGCCTTAGGACGAGAATAGACAAAAATATGCTAGCTATTATAACTGATTTATTAGGAGTGAATCTAATCCTACCAGGACAGCTCACCACTATCAACCCCTTTTCCGATACGCCGAAGGTGTAATCCCTTCAAACTTTTTAAAGGCGGTATTAAAGGAAGATAAACTGCTGAACCCTATATCAAAGGCGATAGAAGAAATGGTATACTTTTCTGCATGCCCATCTAGCAACAGACTTTTTGCATGCTGAATGCGGTAGTAGTTTATAAAATCATTAAAATTCTGTTTGGCATACTGGTTAATAGCCTCCGAGGTCTTCTGGGTGCTTTTTTCAAGAAGGGCACTTAAACTGCCCAGGGAAACATCGGATTCCAGGTAGATCTTTTTTTCTTGCATAATCCCGGTAATCTCTTCAAACAAAATAGCATTGTCGTTTTTGGCAAATACTTCGCCGTCTATCTGGGTGGCCTTCAGCCTGAAGGCCTGGTAACTTAAATAATAGATGACTAAAGAATACACAATAGGACCTACGATATAGGGCACTGTGTCTTCAATAATATTCAGGACATACGATCCCCATATAAACACAAAACCCACCAACAATAACCTTAACCATTTCAGCAGGGCGGTTTGTGATTTTGTGCGTTGAGCCTTCGGATGGTCAATGGCAATTTTCTTTACCATACGGGCGCTCATTAATATGTAAAAAGCCAAATGCAGGTAGATGAAGATTATACTACTGGCAAAGACGATTACAGCCTGTTTGTTGTTTTCATCAAACCAATCTTTGGTGATAAAAAAACTCATAACCAAAACCAGTATAAACGGCACCAGTTCTGCCAGGAAATTCCTGGGGATCCTAAAATGTGCCCTGGTCATTGTTAATACATACCATCGCAATAAGGGCCCTATAACAAGAAGCAGGGATAATCCGGCAAAAATAAACAGCGGCTCCAATTCATCTCCAAAATACAGCATGACAGATTTCCCGATCCTGAAGGCCATGAAAACCAGTACCAATCCCAGTAACAGGTTAGGGAGTGTTCTTTTCTTATTAAAAAAACAGAGATAGCTTGCAAAAAATACTCCATGCAAAAGCCCGGCACTACTGATTAGTATAAGAAGTATATCTGAAAACCCCAACTGCCTATTTTTCCCAAATTTAACTATAATCTATCCGCTAGCCTTCCATTTTTTTGGCAAAAGAAACCAGACCGATAAGATCATAGAACCCTCCAACATTGCCTTTCATTACCGCAATGATACCGTGTTTTGCAATCAGTACCCGGTTAACAGGGGTATTAGCATTACCCGCCATTTCTCTTAGCATTGTTCTGGCCTCTTCGGTACCTTGCTCATGATAGGCATTCAGGACTTTCACCGCATTTTCCTCATCAGTAATTTCACGGTACTTTGGGGTATATCCCAATTGCTTTACCATAGTTTCGGCCACTGCCCAAACAGACCAGGGATTCTGACCTGTGACCAAATTCTGGTCATGACTCATTTTTTCAAGGTACATAGCCCCGGCACTAAAGCGCGCCCCTCTTGAGGTTAACTTATCTTGTAAAAGAAAGGGGAATATAGATGCTGCATCAGGAATTAATAAGAGCTCCTCTTCATTGGTAAAACTACTCACGGTTTTATTCTCCAGAATAGATTTGCCATTCTCTAAGGTAACGTTCACCAGGGCGGCCGGGCCATGGCATACAGCTCCTACCACTTTGTTGTTCTGATAGTAGTTTCTTATAATACTTTGAATCTTTTTGTTTTCAGGAAAATCAAACATGGCCCCTTTACCCCCAACAAAGAAGACCGCTTCATAATCCTCTTCAACCACTTCCTCTATGGCAATGGTGTTATTTGCCTTCTTCTGGGCATTCGAATCATTTAGAAACGCGAAATCATAGGCGCCCATATCTTCATCATCTATAACCACAGGCGGTTTCCCTCCTTTTGGGCTTGCGACATCTACCTCAAAACCGTTGGCTTTAAAAACATAATAGGCGCGGGCCAGTTCAGTTAACTCATAGCCAGTAGTTTTTCCACTGCTACCCATAAGATCTGTACTGGTCACCACAGCAAGTATCTTTCCCCTTGTCTGAGGAACATTTTCAGATACATACGGAAGGTTTTCTACCAGGGTGTTCCCTATTTGTTTGTCACTTGGAGGAATTAAACCTTTAAACCAGAGTCCAAAGGAAAAGAGAAGAACAATTAAACCAGTAATGGTGATTAAGGTCCATTTTAAAATCGGATATTTTTTCAACATGATAATTAAGATTACTTATTAGATTTTGGGCTAAATAAGACCTTATATATCGTAAAAGCTGTTTAAATGATAATTCCGTCAGTATTAAATTACTTTAGAAGTATTGAAAAATTGGGATAGTAGAAAAGTATTTTAATCATAAGCAATCTTTGTCTGCACATAACACCAAATAACAAGAACACCCTATTCCGCAAGGGCTTTCGCTATTAACACATCCATTATCTGCTGTGTTTCCTTGTTGTTTTCCTTATGTACCTCAAAGATAGTGGCCACCGGATTTACCAGTGCCGCATTAGGAGAGTCCTTATCCAGGGTTGAAAACTTTTTATTTATCACATCTTTAATTAATGAAATGGCATCGGGGTATCCCAGGAACAAAATATTATCTAAACGCACTGTATTTAACAATAGATTTACTTCGTATTCACAACCTTTATTTTTTTCCGAAAAGCCCCTCAAATCCATCAGCACCACATTGGCTGTTACAACCAGCCGTTCTACCGTAAGCTTCCAGGTATTGTCATAACAAGACATGGGTTTTTCTTTAAATGTATTGTCTAGTTTTACCGGTTGCATTTCCAGTTTGTTAAGCTCTTTCTCTAGTGCAACCTTATCACTCACAAAATTAGACTTCAGGCGTTTAACACTAATAACAATAAATATCAAAGCCCCAATAAAAAGTAAGAACAGAAATGGGCCAAAAGGAGAACCCGAACCAGAATCGGACATAGAGTTCTCTATTTGGGTATAGACTAAAAATAACAGCACAATAAATACAGGAAACACATGGTTAAACCTTCTTTTCCAATAGACCTTGTAAAATGATGGGTCTGCCACAGTAAAGTACGCGCCAAAATGTTTCCAGAACCTGGCCAGTCTTGAAAAAGTAAACATAGAAGTTTTATTGATCAGGAATACCCTTAGAATAAGAAGCTTAAGATTAGGGCGTTTTTTAGCCCGGCCCCTGACTCGCAATATTATAACAATATGCAGCAACACCGGGAAGAGCATCGTCAACCCTTCGCTTGTAAGACCTGCAATGGTGGCAAAGGCACCATTCACAAAAGAATTCAACAAGACTACTGCCGCCAACAACATATACCACCTCGACTGAAATACCGCAAATACAAATTTCCACAACGGAGATATTAGTCCAAATATTCCTTCCTGGTAGGCCTTAAACTGATGTCTGAAACCAATATACCTCATAACTACCCAAACAAGGAAGAGGCCCAAATACAGAAAATAAAACATTCCCCGTTTTAATGTCTCTATATATAAGCCTTCGGCATTTTCATACCCGGTAATTAAAACGTAATTCTCGTATCCGGTGAATGCCTCCATATAAACAATTAAACCTGCTATGGCATAGATTACAACAATTAGCAAATCGAGCTTAAAATGCTGGGTCATACCCTTTTTGGCTCTGCTAACCATTGTTTCTCTGTCTACCGCGGTACTGCTAAAATCTGCATTGGTATCCAGCATATTAAAGCTGATGCCTGAGCTGTTTTTAACTTCAGGAGTGTTGTTTTCCTTTTCCTCAATAACTGCTTTCTCGGAGGCAGACATCATCCAGTGGTTCATCCTTTTAAGTAAGAAGAACCTGGAAACATAGGCAATACCTATCGCAACAAGAATAAAAACAAATCTATTGCCTAATCCGGTTTCAGGATCCTGTACCATCATATTGGCAAAAAATGAATATGATGCATTAATAAAGTTTGGTGGGTACATGCTAAAGAATTATGGTTGGTTGAAGTTTGTTTTCGATTTTTTGAAGATAGGAATTTTAATGAAAATGAATGAATATGCAGGCTTTCGTTCTCCTCTCAGAAAGTAATCCTCCCATAGTTATAGTGCATACTGCTATTCTAAAGAATATGGCCATAGAAAGAAATAAATAACCGCAATTAAAATAAAGATAATAACCGCGGCACAACCCACAAAGAAGCAACTTTTATATACTTCTTTGGTCCTGACTACTTCTTCTCTCATACAATCTAGAATTTATGCGTTAAGATGAGCCCCTTATAAAAATTACCTCGAGATAATGCTTCATAACAGAATGCTACTCATAAGGGTAAAATTAATAAAGACTTCTTACTGCATTACCATATCTTAATCCGCTCAGATTCGGGTTTGTAATTCTTATCCCCAGGTTGAACATCAAAGGCTTCGTAAAAGGGGGTGAAATTCATCAGAGGTCCGTTAACCCTCCATATTGCAGGAGAATGAGGATCGGTGGTTACATAATTTCGCATAAACTCATCTCTGGTCTTTACCCTCCAAATTCTGGCAATAGATAAAAAGAAACGCTGATCCGGGGTGTAACCATCAATGCGAGTGGTGTCTTGCCCCTGTGCGGTCATTTTAAAAGCATCGTAGGCTATTGCTATCCCGCCAATATCTGCAGTGTTTTCACCAACCGTCAGAGCTCCTTTAAGATGAACACTATCCAGGACAGAAAATGAACTGTAGCGGTCTATCACCTGCTGAGTTTTCGCTTTAAATTTCTCATAATCTTCCTCTGTCCACCAGTTATTGACATTTCCATCTTTATCATACTGGGCACCCTGATCATCAAAGGCATGGGTAAACTCATGGCCAATAACCATTCCTATACCGCCGTAATTAATAGCATCATCTGCGTAAAGGTCAAAATAAGGATCCTGGAGTATCCCCGCCGGAAATACAATCTCATTTCGAGGAGGATTGTAATAAGCTGTAACTGTGGGCGGGGTAGTCCCCCACTCTTCTTTATTTGGGGGTTGGTTAAATTTCTTCAGATTATATTGGAAATTATTCTTCTGCAATGCCACCACATTTTCAAAATAGGTGTCCCTGGCAATGGCCACCCCATCATATTCTCTCCATACATCGGGGTAGCCTATTTTCTTGGTAATAGCATACAATTTGTCTTTAGCCTTTAATTTGGTGCTATCGCTCATCCAATCGAGCCGGTCTATCCTTATTTCAAAAGCCTTCTGCAGGTTATCTACCAGTTCATTGGCCCTCTTTTTTGCATCTTCGTTAAAATACCTTTGCACGTACAATTGTGCCAGGGCAAACCCTATCTGACGATCCACATTTTGTGCCATGAGCTCAGCACGGGTCTTTTGTTCGGATTGGCCTGTTAATACTTTAGAGTACTCAAAACTGGCATCCTGGAATGGCTTGCTTAAAATATTGGCATAGTTGGCAATGGTATTGGCCTTTAAATAGGTCTTCCAATTAGCAAGCGGCACAGATTTAAGCATGCTATTTAACCGGTCATAATAAGCAGGCTGTTTCATGTCTATTGAATCTGGTGATACACCCAAATGCCCAAACAGTTGATCCCAACCGATGTTCGCCTGATTTTGATTTATCTCTGCCAGTGACATCTTATTATAATTCTCTTTTACATTCCGGCGTTCAATCCTGGTTTTATGAGCATCCGCTAACTGCTCCTCAATTGCATAAACCACCTGGGATTTCTCTTTGGCGGCCTTATCTCCAACTAGTTCAAAAAGGGTTGTAAGGTACTGTTTATAAGCCTTCTGAATGGCAACAGTAGAAGAATCTGTTTTAAAGTAATAGTCCCTGTCTGGCAATCCAAGACCAGACTGTACAACATGCAAAATATTAATGTTGCTATTAGCATTATCCGGAGAAACGTATGGCACTACTATAGAATAATCACTGGCCAGAAGCTGATTGGCTACAAAACGCATCATGCCCGGAACATCATCAACAGCATCCAATTCTTTTAAGCGTGGCATAATTGGCTCATGCCCGCGTTGGTTAATACCCGTGGTATCCATTCCGGAAGCATAAAAATCTCCTACCATTTGTTCCTTGCTCCCAGCTACATGCTCTTCTGCAGACAGTTCTTCCAGAATTTTCTGGAGCAGTTTCTTTTGAGGAATATTTAAAAATCGGTATGCTCCCACCCCAACCTGGTCATCCGCGATCACCGCCTGGTCATACCAGGATTTATTTACATGTTCAAAGAAATTATCTCCTGGTTTTATGGAAGGGTCTATTCCGGAGAAATCTATTTTTTTTAATTCGGGGGTACTTTCTTTTTTGCAGGCACCAAGCAGCACAAGAAATAATGCGCAGTATAGAAGATGTTTCATAAAATAATGTAGTTTTCACAAATATAGCTGATTTTTCAAGTAGCGCTAATGCATTATGTTGCATCAAGAAGCAACAATGCTCATTTTTTAAAAGTACAGCCTCATAGAATTTTCCTGATAGCTATAACAGCTTTTATTGTATGGAAGGAATGCTATTTATTAAATATGCTGTTTGGCATATTTTGAAGGTAAAATCCCGAATTTATCCAAAAAGCATTTGGAAAAATAAGACGGACTTCTGAATCCGGATTCGGAAGCAATTTTGGAAACATTGCCAAATCCTTTGTGTAATAACCCCAGGGCTCTTTGCAATCTATACTCCCTGATGAAGGTGTTGGGGGATTTCCCAGTTAATTTTATGAGTTTTCTATACAATTGTGATTTGCTCCAGCCCATTTCCGCACTCATCTTACTCACACTAAAATTGGGCGTATTCCAGCTCTTTTCAATGTATTCCATTAGTTGGTCTAAAAATCGCTCCTCCCACTGCTTTAAAGTCCGTATGAGTTCCTGATCTATAAGGGCATTTTTATTCTCCTGTTCATAAGCCCTTTTTATTGCGGAAGTTATAATGAGCTCTCCCTCAACCACGGCACACATCCGGGAGACCCTGGTTATAACTTCAGGCATGGATTTATTACTTTTCTTTTCAGCCTTGGCGGCACTTATTCCTATTTTTAATTTTCTATCCCCAGGAAACACTTTTGGCGTGATATACTTATAATTTGCCTGTATTTTTAATGCACATAGAACTGCATTGGTAACCGATGTAAACAAAACCAAATAGGTGTTATTTTCTTGCCGGACTATTCTTCCTTTAAAATGATCAAAAGTTTTGGAGACGCTTTTATGAAATTTTTGTGTAAAGATGTCGAACTGGTTGGCCTCGAGCCTGTTCAGATAATTACTGGTCTCTAACCACATAAAAATCTGTATGGGCAGATCATCCTGTTTTAGGGAGGGATGTAGCTGGACGTCTAATCTGGCTACTTTTTCTGTATTTCCCGATCTTGAGTCCATCTTATCTCCCTTATTGATACCTTTCTATTTAGTCTTTTACCAAATTTCTTTGAATATTATCCGGCACTGCCTCAAAGGAGGAGAACACAGAATTAAAGGTGGCCTTACCCTGTGTCAGAGAACGCAGGTTAGTAGAATATCCATACAATTCTGATTCCGGGGTGGCACACTTTAATATCTGAAAGCGATCACTGCTATCTATTCCCAGGATGACAGATCTTCTGGATTGAAGGTCTGTCATAACATTGCCTACCATTTCCTCCGGAACCTTTACTGTCAGTTCCCGAATTGGCTCTAACAGCTTGGGCTTGGCATTAAGAAAGGCCGCCTTAAAAGCATGAGCCCCAGCAATTTTAAAGGCAATATCATTAGAGTCTACCGAGTGCATTTTACCATCGTAGACCATAACCCTGACATCTCTGATATAGGAACCAGTTAGTGGGCCAGATTCCATTACCTCAAGAATTCCTTTCCTAATCGAAGGCAAATACCTTAGATCTATTACCCCTCCCACAATACAATTGTAGAATATTAATTTTCCACCCCATGGAAGCTCTATTTCTTCTTTACCTCTGATATTGAAACCCTGAGGCTCTGGCATTCCCGGGTGCCAGGGTTCTATCTTCATATGCACCTGAGCAAACTGCCCTGCTCCCCCAGATTGCTTCTTATGCCTGTAATTAGCCGATGAAGAGCGCTTAATGGTTTCCCTATAAGCAATTCTGGGCTTTTCAAATCTGGCCTTCACCCCGTATATATTTTCAAGGGCCCAATCTATGGTCTGTAAATGCAACTCTCCCTGGCAGCCCAGTATCTGTTGTTTTAATTCTTTGGAATAGGAAACAATTACCGTGGGGTCCTGACTGTGAATTTTCTTCAAGGCATCACTCAATTTTTCTTCGGCATTTTTATTTATGGCAAAGACAGATTTTTTTGTTCTGGGCTCAGGATAGGCTATCGGTTTTATCTTTAATTGATGGTTTTGCTCGTACAACGTATCATTGGTTTCTGTATATTTTAGTTTTAAGGTTGCACCAATATCCCCTACGGTAAGTTTTGAAACAGGCTCTCTTTTTTTACCGTCCATAATAAACAACTGGTTCAGGATTTCTACCTCACCTGTTCTAGAATTAACTAATTTGTCGTTTACTTTGACTTCCCCTGATTTTACCTTGAAGAAGGTTATCTGCCCCAAATTGGTCAGATGCACTGTTTTAAATACAAAGAGAACGGTTGGTGCTTCTGTAGCGCGCACAACTGTTTTCTCTTCAACACTTTGTTCGGGTTTCAAGTCTGCCGCAGCTGGGGCAACATTATCAATAAAACCCATTAATCTTCCACTTCCCATGTCTTTAAGGGCCGATACACAGAAGACAGGAAAAAGCTCATGGTTAAGCATTCCTGCTTTGATGCCCTGCCTCATTTGGTCTTCGGTCAGGGTACCGTTATCAAAAAATAATTCTAAGAGCTCTTCGTCATTCTCAGCCGCTTTTTCTACCAGTTCATTGTGTAACTGGTCTGCCAGGGCTTTCTGGTCCTCAGGAATGGGAAACTTTTCGGGTTTTCCTCCTTCTTTTGAAAACTTATAGAGCTTCATTTTTAAAACATCTACGATGCATTGTGCCCCATCTACCTTAAGTGGATACTGAATTTTAACGGCGTTGTTTCCAACCAGAGCTTTAATATCCCTGAAACTGTCATCAAAATTGGCATTCATATGGTCTATTTGGTTCACCACAAACAGCGTTGGCTTGTTAAAATGGTCTACATAATTCCATATTATTTCTGTACCGATCTCTACTCCATGACGTCCGTTGAGTACAGTGACTATTGTATCGGCCACTCTTATAGATGAAAGTACTTCGCCAATAAAATCATCAAGGCCGGGAGTGTCTATGATATTAATTTTGTAGTTACGCCATTCGGTATGCAGGGGGGTAGCAAACACCGACGTACCCCTCAGGTGTTCAATTTCATGATAATCCGATACCGTATTTTTGTTTTCTACCGTACCCCGTCTGTTAATCAGTCCTGCCTCAAACACCATGGTTTCGGCAAGGGTGGTCTTTCCACTGCCGTGGGCCCCTACTAATACAATATTCTTTAGATGCTTATCGTCAAATACTTTCATAGTCAAACATATTTGCGGTTATACAAGTTTGTTTAGACTAATAAGATAAAGATAAAAGCATTTTAGGGCAAATAATCTGCTATTAAAAGCAACGGTAAACTACCATGTTTTAATAAAAAAAGGCCCAAACAGGACCTTTTTAGCTTCTTTTAAATTTAGTGATGATTATAATTTAAAATCTTCGGCCTTAAAACCATTGTTAAATTTAATATCCTTAAAGGTGTAGATGCCATTCATTTGATATTCCCCTTGCTCATTTGGCCCGTAGGATTTCCGCACGGTAGACAGATATATCCCATCAACTTGTTCGTATTCCAGCGTCATTTTTAAAATGGGTTTGTCAATACCCCAATCTGGCAGTGAAAAAAAGAAAAGATCTATCAAATGGGTATTTGGGTTAAAATACAAGATGTACTCGTCGTTCTTTTCTTTCTTAGTGATATCGGCATCATACATTAAACTTACTTTATCATAGGAAATATCCCCTATTTTTTCGGTTCCTAAATAAGTATAGTTTGTTCCGGGATCTTTTAATTTATACATCATAGTAAACCAGTAAAAGTTTACTTTCCGCAAGAATACTGTACCCGCAATGGCCTTTTCATCTGTAATGGCTTTCCCATCTAATGTTAAAGCCGGTTTGCCATGAACCAGAGATTGGATTGCAAGGCCTTTTTGATTAGGAAGTACATTTCGTGCGTGTTCTTTATAAGCACCCCAGGAATGTTCCCCGTTAAAAATATGGCGCTCGGTAGAAACATCTCTCCCTGCGTCCATATTATCATAGATATAAGTGAATTCTACATCCTTTTTTGAGGCGATTTTATGGTACCCCCCATTTACCTCAGTTAAGGCATCCAATAACGCACTGGACTTATCGTCTGCCTGCTGGGAATTCACCACCAAGGTAAAACACAATAGTGTTACAAGGAATTGAATTTTCGTAATTAATTGTTTTGGTTTTGTATTCATTTTTTTAATTTTTATTCGGTTAATAAGAATTAATCCTGGCTTTCAATTCCTATATGTCGTAAACCCATTCTTCTTCTTTCAAAATATAAGTAAATAGTGGTAGTTTTAGGCTCTCCGATCTATAAAGCAACTACAATTTTCCCCACCGTTCTGCCCGTTTCCTGTTGTTTATGTGCCAGCGCCATTTGGTCGAAAGGAAAAGTTTTGAATATATGGGGCTTTAGTACCCCGCTGACCAGCATATTCTTAAGTGTGTTCATATCATTGCCGTTAGATTGCACCATAAGATTTGACACATTCACATTTCGTTGTTTTGCCTTCTCCATAGTTTCATCAGAAATAACAGGACTCATTATTGAAATTACTGTTCCTCCATTTCTAACCACCTTGACCGAGTTAAACAAGATATCCCCACCAAACATATCAAATACAAAATCCAGATCGCCTAAGATATCATGAAATACCTGCGTTCTATAATCTATATGCTCATCGGCCCCTAAAGCCATTATAAAGTCTTTATTCTTTGCAGAACTGGTACTTATGACATAAGCTCCCAAAGCTTTAGCAATTTGTATGGCAAAATGCCCTACACCACCAGATCCGGCATGTATAAGTACCTTGTCTCCTTCACCTACCCTGCTCTCCAATACCTGTAATGCGGTTAATGCGGCCAAAGTAGTAGCTGCTGCTGCTTCAAATGAAATGCCCTCTGGTATTTTGGCCAGATGTTCTTGCGGAGCTGCTACAAATTCTGCATATGCGCTGCCTGCCCCCGGGAAATTCACCATTCCAAAAACCTTATCCCCTGCCGTAAACTGAGTAACATTTTGCCCAGTAGTTTCCACGATACCGGCAATATCCCAGCCCAGAATAGCCGGCATTTGTTCCCCATAAATCCTTCTTAGCATATCTTTATTAGCACGCACCTTATAATCTACCGGATTAATAGCAATTGCTTTCACCTTTACCAGTACTTCATCTTCTTTTACTTCTGGTGGCTTTATATCTTTAATGACCAGGTTTTCCGCTGCTCCGACTTCTTCTAATATTATCGCCTTCATATTACTAATTTAAACTGTTTAAAGTATAGTAGTAAAAGTAAACAGAGAATTACAACATTACAATACTGGCCAACCGGATAATACTAAAATGTTGCCTGCTACCATGTTATAATCCGGGAAGCATAACAGGAATTATTATTAAGGTCTTAATAATGTACCAGCAAAGCTTATAAAAAAAATGTTGAAGTCTGTATTTAATTAGTAAATTAAGCCTCAAAACCAAGCCGCTTTGCATTAATGGAACAACCAACCAATAACATGAAGAAATTTGGAACTTTTGGTGGGGTATTTACACCTACCTTACTCACCATTCTTGGGGTGATAATGTACCTGAGGTTGGGCTGGGTTGTAGGTAATGCTGGCCTTCTTGGCGCTTGGATGATTATTATAATTTCCTTTCTGATCACCTTGTGTACGGCCTTATCTATGTCTGCCATTACTACTAACATAAGAATTGGAGCCGGCGGGGCCTACGCTATTGTCTCCCAGGCTTTGGGGCTCGAAGTTGGAGGTAGTCTGGGTATTCCCAGGTATGTTTCTCAGGGATTGGCGGTCACCATGTATATTTTTGGTTTCAGGGAAGGTTGGATGGGGATCTTTCCGGATCACAACGCTTTTTTAGTTGATATCATCGTCTTTGGAGTGCTTTTTACCATTGCCTATATCAGCGCTAACCTGGCCATTAAAACCCAATTCATAATTATGGGGATCATATTCCTGTCGCTAATTTCTATTATAGTTGCGGCCTATTCGGGGTCTATGGAAATCCCCGCAAGTGATGCCCTTAGCTGGGGATCTTTTAAAGGGTCTATAGAAAATAAATTCTCAGGGAGCAGTTTTTGGATTGTTTTTGCAGTCTTCTTTCCGGCCGCCACGGGTATTATGGCAGGAGCCAATATGTCTGGAGAACTCAAAAGCCCCAAACGCAGTATCCCTAATGGGACACTATGGGCTATTGGAGTCAGTTTTGTAATCTATATGTTGTTAGCCTTATGGATCTCCAGAAGCGCCACGGAAGATGAATTGTTGAATAATTATTACGTCATGGTAGATAAGGCCTACTTTGGACCACTAATCATTGCTGGTATCCTGGGGGCTACCTTTTCATCTGCCCTGGCTTCAATAGTGGGGTCTTCCAGAATACTATTTGCCATGGGAGAACATAAAGTACTTCCCTTTTCCAAATTCCTGGCTGGTCAGAGCAGCAATGGGCAACCACGCAATGCGATGATGATCACAGGTATCCTCATTTTCTTAACCCTACTGCTACGAAATTTAAATGCGGTAGCTCCCCTGGTGACCCTTTTCTTCCTGATCACCTACGCCATGATCAATATTGTGGTAATCATAGAACAGAAACTGGGGTTGATCAGTTACCGGCCCGTATTTAAGATCAATAAATGGGTCCCATGGTTCGGGCTAATTTCTTCGATTTTCGCAATGTTTATTATCAATCCGACCGTTAGTCTTATATCCCTGATGATTGTCCTGATGGTCTACTGGTACTTGTCGCGTCAGAACCTGGAAACCCCTTTTGAGGATGTACGTTCAGGAATATTTGTCTCCTTTGCAGAATGGGCTGCCAAGCATACCTGGGCCATGAAAAATATGCAGCAAAGGGCCTGGAAGGCTAATTTAATGGTGCCAGTAAGGGATGTAGATGGCCTGAAAGGTACTTTTGAATTTTTACGGAACATTGCCAGGCCAAAGGGGTCGATAAAATTATTGGGGATTGAACCCTCATCCGAAACAAGTACACTGGCAGAGGAATTGGAAGCCATTTCTGAATCGTTCAGGCAAAAAGAGGTGTTTTCTACTGCCTCCGTAATTCATACATCCGAGTTTGCCAAAGGGATCAATTACGGAAACCAGGCACTACAAGGGGCTTTTTTCAGGCCGAATATCGTCTTTTTAAACCTTCAAAATCATGACGATTACGAAAATGAGTTAAGACCTGTGATGAAAGAATCTATCCGTCTGGAAATTGGTATTCTTCTATATCTGTCGCATCCAACCGCCTTGCTGGGACAACGCAATACCATTAATGTTTGGGTGAGCGACCGAAGAACCAAATGGGATCTGGGTTGGGATATTGGCAACCTGGACCTGTCCATACTAGTGGCATACAAACTAAAGATGAACTGGGGGGCACGTATACGACTAATAACAGTGGTGGCTGATCCCAACGAGGAAGAAAATGCCAAGGCATTTCTCAACTTGCTAATTAATTTGGCAAGGCTGCCACAAACCCTGACCGAAGTACATGTAGGCGCATTCAAAGATGTTATACTAAACGCTCCTGCTGCAGATCTGAACATTTTTGGAATGGATGAAGATCTTAAATTTGAATTTGTGAAAGAGATGTCCAAAAAGACAAAAAGCAGTTGCTTGTTTGTGAGAGATTCCGGGCACGAGAGTATTCTGGCTTAGTTCCAGAGGAGAAACGAATTGTATTCTACCTATACCTTATCTGTTTAGGATGTTTTCGACATTTTTGATTGTATTCTGAACAACATTATGCTTTCAGCTGACCAGAATTCCATCCGAATTATTATTTTTAAGGGCCTATAACTTTTAACCAAAGTAATAGCACCGACCAAATCCCACTATTTCAATGCCAAAATATTACTACCGAGCAATACTAGTTTTATTCTTTATTCATACTGCCGCGATATCACAAATATCTGTGGCCAGGCAGTGGAATGAAACGTTACTGGAAGCCATACGAAACGACTTTGCACGACCAACAGTACATGCCAGGAACCTGTTTCATGCTTCCATTGTCATGTACGATTCATGGGCAATTTTTGACGATAAAGCGGAGACCGTTTTTCTAGGAAAGCGTTTTGGGAATTATTACTGTGCCCTAAACGAAATACAGGACCCTGCCAATATTGATGATGCTATGCATGAAATGATGAGCTATGCCCTATTTCGACTATTAAATCATCGTTTTTTAAATTCTCCCGGGGCTCTGGAGTCCCTCCCTGCCTTCCGGAATCTTTTTGAGTCTTTTGGCTATGATATAAATTTCACTGCCACAGATTACAGCGATGGTTCCTATGCTGCCCTGGGTAATTATCTTGCCGAACAGCTGATAGCATTCGGACAAACAGATGGCGCCAATGAATCAGAGGATTACGCCTCGCCACAATATACTCCTGTTAATGAAGGCCTGCTGCTTTCTAATTATGATGATAACCTCCTAAACGATCCCAATAGGTGGCAACCCTTAGATTTTACGCTCTTTGTGGATCAGAGTGGCAATGTCATAACCGAAAGCCCCACCTTCCTAAGTCCGGATTGGGGGCAGGTTATTCCCTTTGCGCTTAAAGGTGAAGATTTACAGAAATTAAACAATGGCTTTGATAGCTATGTCTACAATGATCCGGGTGCACCCTACCCTATTCAGAATTCTGATGAAGACGGGATAGATGACCCTTATAAATGGAATTTTGCTCTTGTTCTTGCCTGGTCTGCCCATTTAGACCCAGATGACACTACATTGATAGACATCTCACCGGCCAGTATCGGGAACACTGCGCTGATAGATTTCCCAACAAGTTTTGAAGAGTATAAGACGTTTTATGATTTTACCAATGGAGGGGATATCGGCATAGGACACGCTATGAACCCGGTTACAGGACAACCCTATGCACCCCAGATGGTAAAAAGGGCGGACTATGCCAGGGTATTAGCAGAATTCTGGGCCGATGGTCCTGACTCTGAAACCCCTCCCGGACATTGGTTTACTATTCTGAATTATGTCAATGACCATCCGCTGACTGTTAAAAAGATAGGCGGAATGGGTGACACCTTGTCTAATTTGGAATGGGATGTAAAATGTTATCTGGCACTTGCCGGAGCCATGCACGATTCGGCCGTTAATGCATGGGGCATAAAAGGCTATTATGACTATATCCGGCCAATTTCTGCCATCAGGTATATGGCTACTAAAGGTCAGAGTACCGATGCTACTTTGCCCGGTTATGATCCTCATGGATTACCGCTTATACCAGGGCTGATAGAGCTGGTTAATCCGGGAGATCCTCTTGAAGGTGCCGGTGGTGAAAATATTGGAAAGATAAAAGTATTTGCATGGCAAGGGCCCGACTTTATTCCAGATCCTGAAACTGATGTTGCTGGTGTCGACTGGATATTAGGAACCCACTGGTGGCCATATCAGCGGCCTACTTTCGTAACTCCACCTTTTGCGGGTTACGTATCAGGGCATTCCACATTTTCAAGGGCTGCAGCCGAAGTAATGACACTGCTAACGGGGAGCGAATTTTTCCCTGGTGGAATGGGGACTTTTGATATCATTGAGAATGATTTCCTGGTGTTTGAAAACGGACCAACACAGAACATGACTTTGCAATGGGCCACCTACCAGGATGCTTCTGACCAGACCAGCCTTTCCAGGATATGGGGCGGTATTCACCCTCCTATAGATGATATCCCGGGAAGACTTATCGGGGATAAGATAGGAAAGGATGCCTTTGCCCTGGCCAATAATTATTTTGAAGGCATAGCCCCCAACCATTTTTTACTTACAACAATTAGTGAAAGTTGTGTTGACACAGATAATGGAGGTGTTGAAATTAAAGCGCTTGTAAACGGAAACTATGTGGCGGTTGTGGAAGGCGCGGAATATACTTTTATGGAAACACTATCGATAGACAACCTGAGTCCCGGTAGTTATGAGGTATGTATTTATGAAGCTTCTGATCCTGACTCTCAGAGCTGTTATTGGGTCACCATTGACGAATTAACCCCAATGGACGTTAGTTCAAAAATGTATGATTATGGCCAGAGTACCAAGCGTACTTTGAACTTAAATGTGGATAGCGGCACCTCGCCATTTACAGTGGAAGTAAACAAAAAAATAATCGGAGTATTTCGTAATAAGGAGATTAGCCTGAACGTGTCCGAAGGAGATGAAGTGGTAGTAAAAAGCAAGCTGGCCTGTGAAGGCACCTTCGAGATCACCATCCCATTTGGTGAAAAATTGATGGCCTATCCCAATCCAACCACCTCGGTTATCAAAATTCTTCTGAATGAAGTTGAAAATGGCCCTGTCCCTGCTCTTGTTTACGATGCTACTGGCAGGTTAATTAATAAGGGGAAAGTAGAAGTCAATAACAATACCCTGGAAATGCCCTTACTGCAATATCCTAATGGTATCTATTTTATAAAACTGCCTTCACTAAACAATAAGGTATTTAAAGTTTTGAAACAATAAGGCAGCTTATAGCACTACCTCTTTCCTCTGGCCATTAAAAATGTAATTTCATTCCTTCGTGGGTAGCGGCAAACCCAAGTTTTTGATAGAACGCTATAGCTTTAGGTCGTTTCTTGTCTGTGGTTAGCTGAAGTACATGGGCCTTTTTTTCTTTTGCCCTTTCTATGGCCCACTGAAACATTTTTACTCCTAATCCTTCTCCTCTATGGGCTTTATGTATCCTCACCGCTTCTATCTGGGCCCGAATTCCGCCCCTATAAGTTAAATACGGTATAAATGACAGTTGTAGAGTGCCAATAACACTGCCATCCTCGCTTTCGACCACCATGAGTTCCTGATTCTTATCCGCCTTTATATGTTCAAAAGCTCTTAGATACGTATCGGGTATTGGCAGTTGATAATTTTCACGTTGTTTTCCCAGCTCATCATCTGCCAACATGGCAACAATAGATGATACATCTTCTGTTCTTGCTTTTCTGATCTTCATATAGCCAAAATTATTAAATCTGTCCGGTCTGCCAAATCGGGGACATTACATTAAGAAATGAAAAAGGGGGAGACAATTTTAGTTCAAAGAACTATAAGTCGTATATCATATACAACAAGGTAGAGAACAAGCCATAGAGCGACCGTTCGAAGAATAATATAGGTAGGTTCGGTAAATGTATGGGGCAAAAAAGGATTAATCCTTCCTTAACATCGCACTTAATAAAAAGCCAATAAATACTCCTACATTAACAAGAATAAATGCAACCAGGTATGTCATATTGTTTAATATAGTTCCAACTTACGTTGGAATTTACATTCCAGAACGCAAGTTTACTACAACTATTATTAATTTTAACAAGTTTTCGACCAAGCGGTAAATAATTTAACAAGCATTTAGAAAAATAGCGTCAATAATCTCAATTCTGAGGCTAATTCTGATAAATTATTCGCATAAGATTAAGGTGAAGGCACAAAATTAACCAGATATCCCAGGTCCTTACCATCCTCCGCCATGCCTTTCATTGGACTATCAGAAGTTAGGGAATAATCATCATTTTCAGGGTCCTTAAAACCAGGAAAATAACCCGTGTTTGATGTTCCCTCAGGTACAGCAAAACCATTGCTGAAATTGGAGAAACTGTATTCTATATTTAATTCAAAAGGGCCAGAAGTACCTCCTCTTTTACCCGGGCCATCATGGTAAACGGCAAGGTATTTTGCACCGATGCCATCTACTATTGAATTTTTAAATACGACTCCCTTATTAGGTTTGTCTACTTCCCATAACCTGGACCAACCACCTGCAAATGTACAGTGGTCAATAGTCAGGTTTTTTGTTTCATACAGCTCGCCTGGAAAACTATACCCAATGGCCAGGGGCGAATAAGGTGATCCTTTATTTATAAACAAACAATTCCGGATTTTGGCATCTACTGCTGCCGAAGTGTAACTATCTGAATAAATATGTTCGTTCCAGCCTTTTGAAACCACTCTGGTATTTATAAAGACCGTATTCTCAATGGTCACATATCTGCTTCCATTTGCAATATTAGCCTCGTGAACCTCAGAGCGTTGATCGAAATCAGTATCTTCCAAAATTCCGTTTTTAAAGGTAATATAAGTACAATCCGGAAATTGAGTTTCTATTTTGGAGTTCCTCACATAGAAACCATCAAACAAATGATTTGTTGCCGGCTTTCCTTCATTGGGTTTTACTACAATCCCGTGGCCCGGAGATACATTTCCCTCAGATCGTATTACTTTGGTGTTTTTAAAAATACCCCCTTCAGTATTTGAAGAGACCAGAAATGCATAGTCTGTACCATTGCCATCTGCCTTTGTATGAGCGGTATACGGGCCAACCCCCTTTTGAGTATAAACAGTATTATCATATCCCCTCGGATTAAGGGACTTAATTAATTTAATCCCTTCTGCACCTGCATCCAGTATAAAGCAATTGCTAAACTTTATATAATCGCCTTCCAGAATGAGTCCCCAACCAGAATAGGCCCCGTTAGGAAAAGATGGACTAAAATTTTTCAGATCAGACGGATTGTGCGTTCCGGAAGTTGAAGAATATATATTGTCTACCACGGCATTATGACCACGAACCTGAATAGGTCGGAAATAGCCATAAAACTGAAAATTTCTTAAAACCAGGTAGTCCACATGAAATTGTAAACCGTTTTCTTCATTGGGTCTGCTATCTGTAATTGTTCCGATAATTGCCGGCATTTCTGAAGGATCTATTGCATTTTTACCACCTTGTTGCAAACTGTTACCCCCTCTAGCCACAATATCTCCTGGTTTGTTTTTATACCCAATAAAAGATATGGGGTTACCTTCTACCCCATCCTGGTACATGCTTTGTTGCACAGCTCCATAATTCCCGGCCCTTACATAGAATATATCACCTGGGGCTGCATTACTCATGGCATGCGCAAGGCTCCATGGGTTTTGCTCACTTAATCCATTGTTAGCACTATTGCCCAAAGCACTCACAAAATACGTCTGGGAATACAGGTTCTTCTTTTCTTCGAAATTTAAGACATCCCACTGCTGTTTGGATATATAGCACGAATAATGATCTTTATTTATAATCTTGTTTAAATAAGTATCATAATCTATAAACTGGGTATCGACAAATCCATTGATTGCAAATATTAAAGTAATGAGCAATTCCTTCATTTTTTTGGATTACTTTTTTCTGAATACATCAGGCGCATAAGAAATGGCCTGATAAGATGTGTGCAAATAGCATTCCAAATTAAAAAAAATAAATGGCTTAGGCAGACAAACTTGCCAATGAGCACCAGGCAACATAACTTCTAGAGCATTGGAGAGGGGAGTTATAAATCTAATAAGTAAGAAAGCGAATGCACCTTTCCCAATCATTAATTGCTGTCTTTATTTTTGATAAGGAACTAATACTCTCAGGTTTAGATTGCTTCATTGGTTATTGAAGCCGTCGCTATAAATATTTTTGAAGGTGCTTCTTAAAGAATGCGGCACTGTCTGTAATGCTCTGCATAGAATTAACAGCAAAATTTCCTCCTTGTTCCAGGTAGTAGTATTCCAGACCTGAAAGGGGCTCTGCATATGGAATTATCTTGGTATAATCTATTGAGCCATTACCCAGTTCAGTATAGTCCCTGGTAACCTTATCCATGTCCTTTATGTGCCACATCACAAATCGGCCAGGCTGTCTTTTAATCAGGTCTATGGGTTTTCCCGGATAGGAATGTACTGCCCAGTAAAGATCTAATTGCAACTTCACCAGGTCGGGATCTGTTTCTTCAAGTATAATGTCGTACCCATTTTGTCCGTTGTGGTCTATAAATTCAAAATCGTGATTGTGATAGGCAAATCCGAGACCGGCTTTATTTACTTGTTCTCCGATGGTATTAAGTTTACCGCTAAGAAGTTTAAATTTTTCAATTGTCCTGTTCTCAGGGTCTAGCCATGGCCAGGTGATATAACTTTGTTCTAAGGCTAAGGCACCTTCTATACATTGGTCTACATAACGCTCCAATTCTGATGCAGATTTCAGCAAAAAGGGATGAAATCCGTAATGCCCACTTGTAGTGGTTAAACCAAGATCGTCTAATATTTCTTTAAACCTTGCCGATTTAAAACCGTAGTAACTGCCGTTATTTTCATCGTAACCATAGATTTCCAAATCCTCATAACCCAAAGCTTTCACTTTTTTTAATGTCCCAACCGCATCTTTGGCCATGGCATCTCTTATGGTAAAGAGTTGTAGTCCCATTTTGTATTTATGAGCTGGTTTAATTGCAAAAGTACTTAGAGGAAGCATCGTTGCCGATAGCAATACCCCGGATTTTTGCAGAAATGATCTCCTCGGTATAGGTTTGTTCATATTGCTTTTCTATTTGAAGTACCTAAGATAGCCAAATTCCTTATCTTACTGTATACTCTTTAGTTCGTTGAAATGACAGACACAGGCTTACAGCTGGCTAATTTCTTTTTCTACGTTTTCCATACCGTACTGATATTTTTTAATTTATTTGGATGGATCCCGGCCAGAACACGGAAACTTAACCTCATAACCCTTTTGGCAACTTTTGCCTCCTGGATCATTTTGGGGATTTGGAAAGGCTGGGGATATTGTTTTTTGACAGACTGGCATTACGATATACTCAGAAATCTGGGGGAACAAGATTTACCCAATAGTTATATTGCCTTCCTTGTAGAAAAATTGAGTGGTTGGTTACCAAACGCAGACCTGATTAATAGCCTGACACTTGGCCTGGCACTATTAGCATTGGCTTGTTCTCTCTGGGTGAATTGGAGACGGTCAGGGCGGTGATCAGGGAAAGCAAAAATGTAATGAAATGGGCTCAATGATTATTTCCATGAGGCGAATCCCTATCTCTTGTCCGAAAAGCGCTGTTTATTTATCAGGAACTTTTTTAATTGCAGTATTCCTTTAATGTTAACCTTTTGGTGACTTAAAACACTAAAGAGTAGAACCCTTAAATATTCTCCGATGAAAACATTAATTATGAAGTACGACCTAAGGAGCTTATCCTACCATACAGAAGATGGCTGGTGCCTGCAAAGGTGTTTTGCAAATCGTGGAGCTTTCTGGATACAGCTTACTACATTGCATTTGAGTTAAGAATTATATTCTGTTATAAAGAACGCCAGCCTTGTGTGTTGCTTACCGAATTGCCAAGACCTCCTCAACCTGATTTATTTCTTCGGAAGTCAGGATGATATCCCCGGCTTTGGCAGTTTCAATAATCTGTGATGGCTTTCTTGCCCCTACGATTGCCGAAGTCATCTCCTTTTTTCTCAGCACCCAGGCCAAGGCCAGTTGAGGAAGTGATATGCCTTTTTGTTCTGCTATATTTTTTAACCCTTCTACAATCTTCAGATGAACAGATAATTGTGGTTCTCTAAAAAAAGGATGTTTTGTACGCCAATCTGTTTGGGGCATTTGTGCAACTCTATCAGCACTGAATTTTCCAGTAAGTAATCCGGCCTGCATCGGGCTGTAAGCAAGAATTCCGATCTGGTTTTCGCCGCAATAGGGAATGATCTCCTCTTCTATTTCCCTTCGCAGCATACTGTAAGGAGGTTGAAGAGATGCTATTGGGTGAATGGCCTGGGCACGTTTTAATTGTGCCAGATTGAAATTGGAAACACCACCATATCTTACTTTTCCTTCTTTTATTAACTCGCTAACAGTTGCCCAGCCTTCCTCAATTTCCTGGTCCGGTTCTGGCCAATGTATCTGATATAAATCAATTACTTCAATCTGCAGCCGTTGAAGACTTGCCTCTACCTCTTTCCTGATACTGTCGGCTTTTAAAGATTTACCTATGTCCCTGCTATCGCCTTCCCAAACCCGTCCGCATTTGGTTGCAATGAAAAGTGAATTGCGTATCTCTTTAATAGCCTTTCCTACTACGGTTTCAGAATGTCCATGGCCATATATGGCGGCAGTATCTATCCAGTTAATTCCCTGATCAATAGCTGCCCTTATGGCATCTTCAGAAGCTTTATCTTCCTGTGGACCCCATCCAAAATTCCAGTCTCCCCCACCCATAGCCCAGGTGCCTAATCCTATGGTAGAAAGTTCAAGTTCCGTATATCCCAATTTTCGGTATTGCATAGTGGTATATTTTAATTTACATAAAAGTAGTTAACGCCGCGGAATATTGAAACCTTCAAATTGTAATTAGAACAAACAAACAATTTGCTTACCCTAATTGATATCTTTGTAAAACCTATGAAAAAAGAGCATTATCACTTTAAGGTATACAAGCCATTTGGGATGCTTAGTCAGCTAAAATCTAACAATCATAAAGAGACAAGAACCAAGCGTTTCCTATCCGAATTGTACAATTTTCCGGAAGGGACCATGGCGATAGGTCGACTCGATGAAAAATCTGAAGGGTTGCTTTTTCTTACCACAGACGGGAAACGCAGCGATATTATTAACCGAAGTGGTATTGAAAAGGAATATTTTGCCCAGTTAGACGGTATAATTACCGAAAGCGCTATTGAAGCATTGGAAAAGGGAGTGGTAATCGGATTTGAAGGAAAGAAATACAAAACAAAGCAATGCAAGGCTACCCTGCTGCAAACTCCTCCTGATCTGCCCCTGCCAAACAGCAAATTACGAATAGGAAGACACCGGCCCACCTCCTGGATAAAAGTAGTAATTACAGAAGGTAAATTTCGACAACTACGGAAAATGACAGCTGCGGTAGGTTACCCTACAGTCAGACTCATAAGAACAAGAATTGGGAATACGCTGCTAAGAGGAATGCAACCTGGTGATGTATTGGCCGAAATTATAGATCAAATTGAAACTTAGTATAGCAAAAAAAAAGACCCACTCACATGGGTCTTAAATTATCACAAGTTTTTTCTATTATTTCCTGGCCTCTTTTTCAAGGGCTGCTCCACCCCCGCTATTGTAATGATTTACCATTTTAAGGAAGGAGGCCTCATAAGATTTATTTACCAGTTTACCTTGCTTTAGCTCTTCACTGAATTGATTGCGTAAGCCATAGAAATTGTTATCATAATTTTCTTTTACGATGGCATTGTCACCTATAAAATTCAACAGGTTTATATGAATCACATTTCTCGGGTTCTTATGCTCTTTTTTAATTAAAAGCTGAAAATTGTTTTGAATATAATCTATGAGGTTTCGGCGACCTTCAGCGCTTAAATTGGCCTCATGTGTTAAATCTGCCAATTCGTATGAGATTTTACCGGTAGTTCTGCTATACAATTTATATAGATCTATTTTGCCATCGGCTAGTTGTTCTACAATCATTCGCTTAGGCAGCATTTTCTTTACCTTCCCTGTAATATCCATGTACTTAATGGAACTGAAACGCTGTCCGTTGGCCAGTTCAAATCCTATTATTTCCTTAGGTTTTAATTTGATCTTTTTCTTATTCTTGACCTTGCCTTTTTTTAAGTACTTGGCGTGGGTCTTTGGAGTCAGATAAGTAATGCCGTTCTGGAATCTTTGTGGAAAAGCGTAATTCATCTGAATGAAGGCCGCTTCTTTTTTACCGTTTTTATGAATGACATCTCCTTTTTGATAGAGTTGCTGTGCCGATACATTGAACATAAAAAACTGCAGGGCCAGAATTGCAATAATACAGCTTGTTTTTTGACGCATAATTATATAGGTTAAGAATTGTGAATGTTATAACGCTGCTCAGAATGGCATTATTGTTCAATAAGGGGTATTAATGCTTGGTTATCAAGAATTTGCAACAAGCAAGCACTGCTTATAAAATTCAAATGGGGGTACTTTTAAAACCTGCATCTATAAAGCCCATAAAAAGAAGCGACAAAACTATTCTGCAGCTATGGCCTTTACCCTGCCGGTATAGCGCATTGGAAAACGCTGTGAACTATTGATCTGAATTTCAGATGTAAGATTTGGATATAAGGTGAGGGTTACATCAAAGGCCTCGGTTTTATTTCTAACATCAAACTTTATGGTATGCTTTAATGTTCTTTCATCTTTTACAGCTTCGTAATTCCTGGGAGTTCCTTGTAAAATAATCCCTGATCCTGCATTGTTATAGCCTCCACCTACCTGCCGCTCTCCAAAAAAGGGCAAGGAGGCATCTAGCTCCCCAACACTCATTCTTAGATGGTTTGAGGTTCCGATAATACTAATTCTATTGGCAGAGCTCCCTGGCGGCATTATTCCGGCATTGGTCACCTGGTTTAAACTATTGGTCATTAATGGTATTGCCCAATCCGAGTTAATTTCGAAAGATTTTTGAGCCACCCATTGATCTAGTTGTCTGCTTTGGGCAGAGGGTTCAACGATCTTATTCGAAGATCCACACCCCATGCACATCAGAATAAATAATAACAAAAGTGAAGATGAAATTTTCATAATAAATAGCAATTAAATTGAACATTAAGATACGTACAATTTCCCTGCCATTAATCTATTTAGTGATCAAAATTATTGTAATAAAATAAAAGAGCATTTGGCCTGCCGAATTTCATTTAACAACAATTTATGCCTTCGCACAGTAACAATATTCTATTCGGCACGTCTTTTGTATATAGTGTATAAGAAATCATCGTCATGAGAACACAAGTAATTAAATACGACAAACGCAGTTTGTATTACAGCGAGATAGACGGCTGGAGTATTAAGAGATACTACTGGTTGCGTTAATTCTGGCAACAGTAAAATATTGCGATTATCATAAGGTCCAAATTCGGAAAATTGTAAAGGAGATACTATAATCCTGAGCAATTCTCATACCACTATTCAGGACGTTTGCACTTTATCTAGAATTGCTACCATACATCTGATATTGTAAATAGATTGGATGCTTTGTGATACTTTTAACAGTATTATACAACACCCCTATTTAGTTGAGCATGCAGATTATTAAGTCCAGAGCCTGGATCATAGTTTTATTTTCTTTTTTACTACTGGCGGCTGTCCCCATCTTTCAGGGACCTGGTTTAACAAATGTATATCCGGTAGGCAATTATTTAAATGGGAATTTCCCCTCTTTATCGCCCTCTCCATTACCTTACAAACCAGCTTTTCCAAATCTGTCTTTTGATTCTCCTCTGACCTTCAATATGCACCCAACTCAGAATATCATAATCCTTGGGCAACGCGATGGAAAAATATACTGGTTCAATAATCAGGATCAGACCACTGATAAAAATTTATTACTAGACCTTTCATATGAGGTAGGTGTAGTGTGGGACGGAGGTTTTCTAGGACTTGCTTTACACCCAGATTTTGGTAGCGGCAATAATAGCTACATGTATACTTATTATACTACAAAAGATCAAAATGGGAATAACTTTCCCAATTCCTATACGGTTCAAAATTGTAATACCGAAGAATACTGGGGCAATCATTTAATGTTGACCAGATTTGAAGTAGACCCCGTTACCCTGGCAGTTGTACCTAATTCTAAAACCACACTATTTAAAGTAAGGATGTACGGGACTACCCATAGAGGTGGAGGATTACTTTTTGGTGATGATGGTTTTCTATACCTCGCAACTGGAGATCAGACAGAGTGGCCAAAATCTCAGGATATTGTAAACAATATAGACGGAGGGGTCTTAAGATTAGACGTGGATAAAGATCCTAATAAGAGTCATGCACCCACCAGACAAATGCCCGAGGATCACGGTTTTGCTGAAGAGGTAACCGGAAAAGAGTACTGGATACCAAACGACAACCCTTTCTTGAGTGCAAATGGTGATAACTTTGAAGAATACTATTCATTAGGGCATCGAAATCCCCATCGGATGACTAAAGACACTGAAACAGGTACTTTATATATAGGGGAAATAGGATTAAGTACGCACGAGGAGATTAACGTTGTCGCCAAAGGAAAAAACTACGGTTGGCCGGTATATGAAGGGAATGTAAAGAAGAATTTTTGCGGCAATACCCTTTATAATAATATGGCCCATGAAGGACCCTTGGTAGCCTTCCCCAGATCTGCAGCAAATGCTATAATGGGAGGCTATGTCTATAGAGGAACAGAAATTCCTGAATTATACGGGAAGTACATATGCGGTGACTACGGATCGGGAGAGGAAATTTGGTCTGTGGATGTCAATACGGGATCCTATGAATTACTTGGTAATTTTCAACCTAACAATATTATCTCCTTCGGTCAGGACAATCTGGGAGAAATTTATATTATGAAACAAGGGGTTTCCACTTTGTATAAACTGGTTCAAAAAAATGATGCCACTGATAATCTTCCGGAATGGTTATCGCAAACCGGGGCGTTTAGCAACCTTGCCAACCTCACTCCTGCCCAGGGTGTAATTGAATACGACCTTATAGAACCGTTTTGGTCCGATGGGGCAATAAAGAAGCGTTGGCTGGTGATTCCAAACAATGGTTCTTATAATACGGCCCAGGAACAGATACAATTTTCCGCGGATGACGTATGGAATTTTCCAGTTGGGTCAGTACTTATTAAACATTTTGAATTACCTCTAAATGCTCAAAATCCAAATAATACTAAGCGACTCGAAACCCGATTTTCTGTAAAAGGCGAAGATGGCCAATTTTATTTTGCAACTTATAAGTGGAATGCCGGGCAGACCGATGCACAACTTTTAGATTCCGGTCTGGATGAGACTATAAATATAATCGATGAGAACGGTCAGAGCCAACAGCAAGTATGGCATTACCCTAGTGAATCGGAATGCTTGTCATGTCATAATTCCGTTTCCGGAGGCACTTTAGGGCCTAGAACCAGGTACCTGAATAAAAATATAACCTATCAGGAAACGGGTATTAATGCCAATCAGTTGGTTACGCTTAGTAGCCTGGGTATTTTAGATGCGACAATTGTAGATGCGCAAACATCTGCTTATTTAACGGCTGCCGAATATGATTCCGGAGCTACTTTAGATGAAAAGGCCCGCTCATATCTCGACCTTAATTGTGCTTATTGTCATCGTCCCGGGACGGGAAACAGAGCTGAGTTCGATCTCAGACTAAAGAATTCTCTCGAAGAAACCGGATTACTAACAGCAGGATTCAGCTCCAATCTGGGTATTAGTGGCGCCGCAATTGTGGTAGAAGGAGATGCCTCAAAATCGCTCTTATACCATAGGTTAAATAGTGTAGATCCCAATATTATGATGCCGCCACTGGCTAAAAATGAGATCGATTCTGAAGCGGCTACAATGATACAAACCTGGATAAACCAATTAGGGCAAAGTGCAGACCTAACCCTTAATTATACCTTACAGGGAAGAGCAGATCACAGTACCAGCCTTGAAGTAAAATTGTACGAACAGGGAAGCAGTACCCCATTGCTACAATTTACCCCAACGGGTTCTGCTGGCGGTGTCGCAGATATTATGGATATTTTGCCAGGGACATATATAATGACGGTAAAGACCATTAATCATTTACAACGCGTTCAGACCATAACTCTTGTAAATGGTGCAAATACAGAAACGGTATCTGAACTAAATGCCGGGGATGCAAATAATGATAATTTGGTAAGCCTGGCAGATTTCTCCATTCTTTCACAAAGTTACAACTTGCAAAGCGGTGACATTAATTTTGATCCCAGGGCAGACTTCAATGGAGACGGCTTTGTGGTACTTAGCGATTTTTCATTATTATCTACCAACTTCAATACGGCCGGAGAAGAAATACCGTAATCTTAATGAGATATTCTTTTTAAGACCCTCCCCCTTCTTATATCCTGATTTAAGGTAAATTATCTTCTGGTTTTATGCGATCAAGATATTAATTATCGTGCACCTTAAATGTGGGTTGGCTACTAAAGATGAAGGCAAACAGATGATACCAGCCGAAAAGTCATATATTTATGTAATGAAGCCCGTAGTTCAGATTTCTTTAGACCTGACAAACATAGAAGAAGCACTGGCAACAGCTAAAATGGCTGTACGCTCTGGTGTAGATTGGTTAGAAGCAGGTACTCCGCTATTACTTGCTGAAGGTTTGCACGGCGTCGAAAAATTAAGGTCTTCCTTTCCCGAAATACCTATAGTTGCAGATCTTAAAACCATGGATGGCGGTTACCTGGAGACAGAAATGATGGCCAAAGCCGGGGCTACCCATGTGGTGGTTATGGCAAGAGCACATGAAGAAACTATCCGGGTGGTGGTGCAAGCCGGAAAAGATTTTGGGGTTAAAGTAATGGGAGACAATCTTGGGTGCCCTGATATGGTGGAGGGAGCCAGACGCCTTGAGAGGCTTGGTTGTGATTACATTATTCATCATATCGGATATGATGAGCGCCGGGGTATCGCCGCAAGAGGTTTGCCTATGCCCAGCCCGCTAGATCAGTTGCGAGAAGTAGTAGAAGCCGTAAATATACCGGTACAGGCCGTTGGCGGGTTAAGTCTGGAACAAGCTATTCGCTGTCCGGAATTTGGCGCCCCCATGGTGGTGTTAGGGGCTCCTCTTACTATAGATGCAGATGCGTTTAAAACAGCAGATGGTGACCTGGAGAGTTCACTAAAACTGATCTGCGATAAAATACATGCCTATGGCGAAGTTTAATATTAATTGAGTGTAAAAATGAAGTCAGCCGCAGTAGTAAATTTTGCCCCTGAAAGAGGCAGTGTGGAGCTAAGAGAAATTGATAAACCTATTATTGGAAATGAGGATGTTCTGTTACAGGTAGAAAACGTAGGAGTATGCGGCAGCGATTTACATCAATGGACCGCAGATCATAGTTGGCCTGTAAATTACCCTGTTGTCCTCGGACACGAGTTTGGTGGGCGTATTGTTGAAGTTGGTGCAGCAGTCATAGGCTGGAAAGAAGGAGATCGGGTGGTGAGTGAAACTGCTGCTGTAATTAATGTTAATAGCCCTCTTAGCAGGGAAGGACTATATAATTTGGATCCTTCAAGAAAAGGCTTTGGTTATGGTGTAAATGGAGCAATGACAAAATATGTGAGTGTCCCTGCCAGGTGCCTGCATCGCATTCCTGAAAAGCTAGCTTTTGAGCAGGCCTGCCTTACCGAACCCTGTGCTGTAGCCTACAATGCCGTCGTTGTGAACTCGGATATAAAACCAGGCGATCGGGTCATCGTAATTGGTCCTGGCACCATAGGAATTCTTTGTGCTGCTCTGGCCGTATTGTCTGGTGCTGAAGTGGGTGTAGTGGGCCTGGAGAACGACAAAGAGCGCTTGCAAATTGCTGCTGGCTATGGTTGTCATATCTTCACAGATAATGCAGAAGCCTGGGCAAAAAAGCAAGACGGATTAGGGGTAGATTGCGTAATAGATGCAGCAGGAGTGAGTGCTACACTGAAGTTGGCCTTGCAATTGGTTCGTCCAAACGGACAAATTACTAAAGTGGGATGGGGTCCCAGGCCATTGCAGTTCTCCTTAGATCCCCTGGTGCAAAAAAACGTAAAATTACAGGGAAGTTTTAGTCACAACTGGCCCATATGGGAAAAAGTTTTATCGCTGCTAAGCAGTGGTCGCCTGGATGTGAGACCCATAATTGGTGGTGTCTGGGGAGTAAATGACTGGCATAAAGCCTTTGAGGCAATGCATTCTGGTTCCATTGTAAAAAGTATTCTAAAACCTATTTAAATGCAATTAAAGAATAAAGTAATTCTCATCACCGGAGGGTATACTGGAATAGGTAAAGCCATTGTCGAAAGATGTATACAGGAAGGAGCAAAAATCCTGGCAAATGGTCTTCGTAAAGAAAAGGGGGAAGAACTTGTTAAGCAACTAGATTCAGATCGTCTGATTACACATGCCCAGGATATCACAGAAGAGGGTACTCCGAAAAGACTAATTGAAGTAGCTCTGAAAAACTATGGCAAACTGGATGCTGTAGTCAATAATGCCGCCATCATAAGGCCTTCAAATATTGGAACCACGGATATGCCCTTTTTAAAACGCATGCTCGAGGTAAATACAATAGCCCCTTTTGCAATTATACAGGCTGCCCTACCCTATTTGACGAAAACTAAGGGCTGCGTACTAAATATCGGCTCTATAAATGCATGGAGCGGCGAACCCAATTTACTTGCCTATAGCATTTCAAAAGGGGCGCTAATGACAATGAGCAGAAATCTGGGCGACACTTTATTCAGAGAAAATGGGGTTAGAGTAAATCAAATTAACCCTGGCTGGGTGCTTACAGATAATGAATTTATCAATCAAAAAGAGCAGGGTAAAAAAGACGATTGGCATTTAAACCTTCCGGAGGTCTTTGCCCCTGCAAAACGCCTCTTTAAACCGGAGGAACTGGCAACGGCAGCCTTGTATTTATTATCCGACCAGTGCGGCCCGGTAAGCGGGCAGGTTCTGGAAGTAGAACAATTCCCTATGATTGGCCGTAATATGCCCAAAGAATGGTGAACCCTTATGTCTAACCTCTTTAATATCCTGTAATGCCCAAACTAGCAGTCTTTCCAAAAGCATATATGCAAGCACTTTGCAAGGATGGAACGATGAAAGTTTCACAATGGATAGATTTGGCTTGTAATCTCGATATCGACGGGTTGGAATGGTATGCCGGATTTTTAGAAATGGAAGATCGCAGAAACTGGGAATTATTTAGAAAACAGGTCGAAAATTATGGCAAAGTTATCCCCATGCTTTGTTGCTCCCCTGATTTTACTCATCCCGATGCTGAGTTCAGGAAAAATGAAATTCAAAAACAACACCACTGGATAACCATGACACATGAACTGGGCGGAAGCTACTGCAGGGTTTTATCCGGGCAAAGAAGGCCTGGTTTAAGCCTTGAGCAGGGCCTTGATCTTGCTACAGACTGTATAAACCAATGCCTGCCACTGGCCGAGGAACTGGGGATCACTTTAATTCTTGAGAATCATTATAAGGACGATTTTTGGGAATACCCCGAATTTGCACAAAAATTAGATGTTTTCTGTGAGCTGGTAGACAGGGTTCATCATCCCAACTTTGGTGTTAACTATGATCCGAGTAATGCTTTTCTTGCCGGGGATGATCCTTTGGAACTCCTTAAAAGGGTACTAGACCGGGTGGTAAGTATGCATGCAAGCGACCGCTATCTCATAAAAGGAACCATTGAAGATTTACGAAATGATGAAAATGGATCTGTCGGTTATGCCAAACGCCTTCGCCATGGAGAAATTGGCAAGGGCCTTAATGACTATGACGCTATTTTTAAATTGCTCAGTGGTGTGGGGTTCAACGGCTGGGTCAGCATAGAAGATGGCGTTGATGGTATTGATCAGTTAGAAAGAAGTGTTCACTTTTTAAGAACCAAAATGAAAAGGTATTGGCAATAATTCTGATAGGAAAACAGTATATCTTCCCGTAACTTATGCAATATATCTAACCTAAATTTTTTAAACAAGACCATGAGCAAAACGATATTACTAGATCAAAGGCCGGTAGGCATGCCAAAATTGTCGGATTTTAAATTTGTCACAGAGACTGTTCCTGAAATTTCGGATGGTGAAATGCTTTTGGAAACACTTTATGTTTCTGTCGACCCCTATCTCAGGGGAAGAATGAATGATGTTAAATCTTACATCCCTGCATTTGAACTTAACCAACCGATAAGTTCTGGAATTGTTGCTAAGGTTATTTCTTCCAAATCTGAGAATTTTAGCGCTGGAGACTATGTAACCGGAATGTTACCATGGAAAGAAAGACAAGTTTCGGACGGACAAGGGCTTATGAAAGTTGACCCTGAAGGAGCACCTTTATCTGCCTTTTTAGGGGTGCTTGGTCTGACAGGACTTACGGCTTATCTGGGTCTCATGGAAATTGGAAAGCCAAAAGCAGGAGAAACCCTTGTAGTTTCTGGTGCTGCAGGAGCTGTAGGCAGCATAGTTGGGCAAATTGGAAAAATACTGGGGATGAGAGTCATTGGTATTGCAGGTTCCGATGAAAAAATAAACATGATTAAATCCGATTTTGGCTATGATGAAGGGATAAACTACAATACCACTGAAAATATGGTGGAGGCATTAGGGCAATATTGCCCGGAGGGTATAGATGTATATTGGGATAATGTTGGAGGCACTATTTCTGAAGCAGTGTTGTTCCATATCAATAAATTTGCAAGACTCATCCAATGCGGCGCAATTTCTATGTACAATGATACCTCGTTTCCCAAAAGTATTTCTGTTCATAGCTTCCTGGTAAGAAACAGCGCCCTTATGCAGGGGTTTATTGTGTTCGATTATCAGGCGAAATATCCCGAAGCTATTCTTAAACTCTCCCAATGGCTGCAAGAGGGTAAACTAAAAAATGTTGAGACTATCAGAGAGGGTTTTGACACTATTCCCCAGGCATTCCTGGATCTCTTCCATGGAAAGAATAAAGGTAAAATGATTATTAAGACCGTATAGACATGCCTTAGTTTGTCGGGTTTAAGTATTGGTAAATTGGCAATATAGAAGAGGCATTTATTTGGTTATCCGACTGATTGGAGTAAGATCTACACGGCGAAATTCTACTTCCGCTCCTTCGGCCTGTAAGGCAATATGGCCGCTATTTGCTGTGGCTTCATATCCATGGTTTACGAGATCTCCATTTAGCCAAACCACAATTTCATTTCCAAGGCATTCTATTGTCATGCTATTCCATTCTCCCAGGGGCTTTTCAGATCCATCGGTCAGGTTTTTAATACGCCTTAGTTTTCCTTCAGTAATCCCCCACTCTGCTTTTGGGCCTCTCCGGGCTTCCATGTCATCGGTCTTAATATCTTCAACAATACACCAGAAATCTCCCGCATTCTTATGCATCATCTGAACCTCAATAGATTTAGGAAACATTTTATATAATGCCCTCGGCGTGGACGCAAAAACCAATACTCCACAATTCCCTGGTTCCCCGGCAAAACGGTATTCCAAGTCGAGTCTGAAATTTTTATAAACCGCATCGGTAATCAAATGACCCTGTGGTGTTCCCAGACTAACCAGCAACCCATCCCTAATTATAAAAGGGTTTATTGCATCAGCTATGCTGTCCATAGCGGGGACATCCACATGCCAGCCTTCCAGGTTTCTTCCGTTATAGAGCGAAATAGTTGTAGAAGAATAGCAACTACTAACTATGTACATCAAGACTGCCAAAAGTAAAACGCGGAACATTAGCTTTGCATTAGAGATCAGAATAGTAAAAGTATAAAAAACAATTTTAGAAGGTACTTATAACTGTAATACCGCTTGCATTGTATTCTGCCATTTTAGGCAATAGCAAGGGAACTTTTTCCAGGGATATGGTTGAGGAGATCATCGTGCTCAGATCAATTTCAGCAGAGGTGATTAAGCCGAACATATCTTTATACTTATGTGCCTGCATTCCATGACTTCCCAATATTTCTAACTCATTTGCGACTATCAACGACATGGGGATTGGTGGATTTTGATGTTGCCCGGCCATCAACCCCACTTGTATATGCTTTCCTCTTTTCCTGAGATTTAAAATAGAATTTAAACAGGTCTCCCGGCTACCCAAAGCATCTATGGAAAGATGTACACCACCTTTACTAATTGTTTTTACTGCTTCAACAACATTCTCAGTTCTTGCATTAATGCAGTGGTCTGCCCCTAGAACTTTGGCCAGCTTACATTTGTCGTCAGTAATATCTATTGCGATGACCTCTGCTCCCAGCGCCTTACCAATCTGTATTGCAGATAATCCCACACCTCCGCATCCATGGATGGCAAGAAACTGGCCGGACTTTATACTTCCCTGATCTTTTATGGCCCTGTAAGCCGTAATAAAACGGCAACCCAAACTAGCTGCAGCAACAAAATCTAGTTTTTCAGGTAAGGCAACAAGGTTTTCATCCGCATAATCAATAGCTACATATTCTGCGAAGGATCCCCATGCCGTAAATCCCGGTTGAAATTGATTATCGCATATATGTTGATTGCCCCCTGAACATGGCGTGCATTTTCCGCAACCGCAAACAAACGGAACCGTAACGCGCTGACCCACGGACCAATTCTTAATATTCTTACCCACTTCAACAATAGTTCCGGCCAATTCATGTCCTGGTACATGTGGAAGTGTTATGTCTTTATCATGACCCATCCATCCGTGCCAGTCACTTAAACAAAGTCCGCTGGCTTTAACCCTTACAACAACCCCATTATCTGCTGGCTCGGGATCCTGGACCTGCTGTATATAAATCGGTTGTTGAAATTTATAGTAAACTGCTGCTTTCATAACCAATTAGGGTTGTTTCATAAAGCGAGAGAAGATCACCAATTTTTTTCTGGTGTTAATGAAGTATACTCCTGTCAAAAGAATTGCAGCTGCAATAACAGACTGTGTAGTTATTTGCTCATTCAGGAAATACCATCCCAACAGAAGGGCTATAATCGGGTTGACATAAGTAGAAGTAGCTACTTTTTCCGGGGATACTACTTTTAACAGATAATTAAAGGAAGTGAAGGCCACTATGCTTCCAAAAATAATGAGTAATATCATGGAATATTTTACGGGGTTGCCCCAGCTTACGGGCGAAGTCCATTGCTCCTGAAATGCCAGGCTTGCAAGCATCAGCATAATACCTCCCGTAAACATCTGATATCCGGTATTCACAAAATAATTTTTAGGAAGATCCGCTTTCCCGACAAAAAGGCTGCCATAGCCCCAGCTAATCATACAGACAAAAATCATAATCATTCCCATGACAGAGTTCTCCTGGCTAATAATTTCCTTTTGGCTCACTAATAAATATATCCCAATAAATCCTAAAATGACGCCTATAACAGACATGGTCTGTATTTTCTTGCCCTGTATTAAGCGCATCAAAAGTAGTACGACTAAAGGTTGGGCAGAAATTTCCAGAGCTGCAAAACCACTATCCACGTATTTTAATGCCCAAACCACTACTCCATTTCCAAATGTAAGAAACAGGAAGCCTGCAATTATTGTGTTGAGCAATTGTCTGGGAGTAACAGAAATATTTATTTTCAGGGCTTTAGCAATTATAAAAATGATTATTCCCGCACTGACAAACCTAATCCCGGCCAGCATAAAAGGAGGTAATTCTGTTACTGCAATTTTGTTGAGTAAATAGGTAGACCCCCATATAAAATAGATAGAAAAGAAGGATAAAACAATTAGCGTGGTGTTTGGTTTTTGCTCCATGGTGCACTAACTCATTTGCTTTGGGAATTCAATATTAAGAAAACGTAATTACTCAAGTAATACAAGGGCTATTGAACTAACTGATGGAAGAGAGACAGTAAAAACTATAGTAAATTGTAACTACTACTGGCGCCTGCTTATCCCTTAGCGAGTTTTCTCAGTGCCACCCATTGTTTTAGCATATCTCTGGAATCACAAGCCGGGTATCCCAAAACCGTTTTGCCTGCAGCCACATCGCCAACTACCCCAGAACCAGCACCTACCGTTGCTCCGGAGTGTATAGTGGTATGATCTTTTATAGAAGCACTACCGCCAATAATTACCCCATCACCCAGGGTTACAGATCCGGCCAGACCACTATTCCCCGCCATAATACAAGAACGACCCATAACAGAATTATGCCCAATTTGCACCAGATTATCAATCTTACTACCGTCGCCAATTATGGTAGAACTGAATTTACCCCTATCTACACAAGAATTGGCACCAATCTCCACCGCATTGCCAATTATGACATTGCCAATATGTGGTATTTTGGTAAGTCCTCTTCCATCTTCACTAGGTCTGTAACCAAAACCGTCCGCACCAATGCTAACACCATTATGAAAAATGCAAAAAGCTCCAACTTCACATCGCTCCCTAATCACCGTACCCGGCCACATTACAGTGCCTGGGCCTATTTTGGTGTCGTCTAATATGGTAACATTGGGGTATAACGTACATCCCTCTCCCAAAACAACATTTTTACCTATATAACATCCGGCTCCAACTTTTGTCCCTTCACCTAGTGTAGCAGAGCTATGTACAATTGCGGTTTGATGTATTTCTTCCTCAAAATTAGGACCTTCCGGTTGATATAACTCCAAAAGTTTGGCCATCGCCAAATCTGCGTTTTGTACCCTGATCAGGGCTTTATTTTCACCTGGAGCAAGGTCAATATTATTGTTAATTATAGCTGCCGCGGCATTGGAAGCTTCCCACTTCTGGGCATATTTTCGATTGCCTATAAATGTGATATGTGTGGTGCCTGCCCGTTCTATTTGTTCCGGGCCTGTGATATCTACAGAAGTGTTACCTTCTAATTTCCCTTTTAAGATTTCATTTATTTCCTGAATAGTGAACGATTTCATGAGCAGTATTTAGTTGGATGTTTTTAAACTTGATATTAATTAGCTATTAAAAGTAAAGAATAGGATATCCCAGCTGTACTTCGGCAGTCGCCTTGCAGGGAGGTATATTAAAAACAGGGTGTAATGCTAAATTTTCTTCACCCGCACGGCATTCATGCCTTTCATTCCCTTTTCTAGTTCAAAAGAAACATTATCGTTCTCATTAATTTCATCAATGAGGCCGCTGACATGTGTAAAGTATTTTTCCTGATTTACAGCATCGATAATAAAGCCAAATCCTTTAGAGAAATCAAAAAACGATACTTTTCCAGTCCTGACGGGATCAAATTTATCCTCATCACTTTCTTCCTTCTTCGGTATACCAAGTACAATACTTTCTGCATCTACCTTTACTTTCAAAGAAGGGTCTGGCGGTGTATCTGTCAACTGGCCATTATGATCAACATAGGCAAACTGAATGCCGCCGCCTCTTTCCTTGGAAGCAAGTTTTCTGGCTTCTTTCTTTTTTTGCTTTTCCTCTCTTTTCTTTAATCGTTTTTTCTCTTTTTCACTTTTGCTGTACGTCTGCTGAGACTTCCCCATATTCTAGTTTTAATTCGTATTTAGTTTGTAGTTTAAAAAGAAGTAAAAACGGCAAATACGAATCAGGTAACAACTAGCTAAGTATTCTATTCAATAAATATCCGTAGCGGATACAGAACGATGGTTAATGAACCTCCTTTAAACTGTTGTAAAGATACTATTTTGCATCGAATTTATCCATTAAGAATTAACTCGCCATATTTAGTGAAGTATCTGTTTTTCACGAATTCATTCTTTATATTTTACCTATCTTCCATATCCGCTAAATTTAATTAAATGATGAGAGCCCTATTAATTATTTTTTTGTTTGGAACCACAATGGCATTTTGCCAGGAGAAACCAATTAAAATTGTAACCCAAGAACTTCCTAACCGTCTGGCCTTTTACGCTGTTAATGAGAACGAGCAAGATTTAGATGTGATGTTAAAAATCAAAGGCACTAATTTTAGACAAAGCAGCGCCAGACCCCGACTTATAAGGGTTCCGGCGACATCTAAGGTGCATATGAAAACCGTTGTGCTCATACGTGGCAAGCGTCCTTCCTATACTTATGATTTGGTGGTGAACGACAGTTTATCCAGAAGAGCCCTTAAGAAAGAGTATAAACCCGTCAAGATAAATCCCAAAAAACAGATAGTCGTTTACATCCCGGAAAATTGCCAAAGTTGCGATAGCCTTATCGTTCCCCTTACCAATGGCAAATATCTCTTTAAGATGCATGAGCTCGGTGAACGACCTGAAATTAAGGATCAGTTGAACAGGTCTTTCGCAAATAGAATTTTATTAGATTCTTTAGAAACACCCATTGTAAACCTGGGTGGCAAACTGTTTACTAAAATTGAAAATTACGATCAATTGCTATCTGAATTAAAGAAGGAGTAGCTTATTTGAAGTTATTTTTCAGAAAAGCTTTACCATTAGAAGACATAATTCTGCTGACAATTTCATCGGCCGGTATAATGTTCTCAGGTTTGGACAAATTGTGGTTTTTCATATAATTGTATACATGCCTTTCCAGGAAATCGGCTAAATAGGGCAATTCTTCTGCCGTCCAAAAACCATTTAGCGGATCTATTATTCCGTCAAAATCTGTTCCGAGGGCCATACAATCCCAGGCAAAAAGATTTTCATCATCCAATATTTCAATAATGTGTTGTATTTGATTCCAGAGTAATTCTGAGCGGTAATGCATAATCTTATTTCGTTTGACAGACTTTTTAGTGTCCTTTATGGTCTGCTTACTGGCAATTCTTCGCTCATCTAGTTGCAGGCCTATTATGCCCTTACTTTTAGCAATTCGTATAACTTCATCATCAAAAAAATTGATGTCCACCGGATTCAGTTTTGTGGCGACTGCTGAATTCCCCGGAATTCTGTTTGAAGAAGATTTAAGTCCATTACAAGCACCATGACTAACCACTACAGGAATATCCTGAAATTCTTGTTGATGTGAGTCGAGCATAGTATAGTATTCCTTCCGGGCTTTTGCACTCATATGTTTTATGTCGGCCAGAATACGTTTACCGTCAGTGTTGTCAACTAGACGAGTTAACACTTTTATGCCCAATGGAGTAAACCCGGTACCTAATCCTTCGCTTTGATCTGTTTTCTTTTTCACAATGCCGCTCAGACTCTCGGCATGGCCACAAATGTCATTATAAAAATGATGTGCCAAAGTGATCATAAACGGCCGATGATCCCAGTTTTTTATTTTTTCCAGATTGGCCAGAATTTCAACTTCATCAAGAGGTTTCTTTAAACCCGTATTGAGCACATGAAGTCCTTCAATGGACAACACAACGAAAATGGTTTTGATGTTTCCGTTTTCGTCATCTTTGGCGGTAATCTCCTCAATTTGACTGTAATTTTTAACCAGGCGATATTTAAAAAGCCCTTGGTTAAGCCGGATAATCTTACCATCTAACTGGCGAAAAAAATCGTACTGCATTTCAAGGTCCTTAAAATAATCTTTAATTCCCTGAATAAAATCTATGCGCTTATCTCCCACTCCTAAGGCAAAATTGGCGAGTAGATCTGCAATTAATTCGTTGTTGATCTTATTTCGGACAAACCACTTTTCCATAGGATAGAGCGAGACACAGACAATGCTCACACCACCCAGGGCAAGACTTGTAAAATTTGATTGTCTGAATTTTGTAAGTCCGCCGATATAGTTAATCAACTTATCTAGTAAAGTCGGCGGATCATAATGCCAAATGCTTCTGAGTGTACTTCTATGAGGATGGTTAATCCCTTTAGGACTGTAATTGAAACTTTTACCGAAAGGCTTAAGTGAGGGATGACAATGTAGGTCTACATATTCGTTGTTAAAATGCATAGGAATGGTGTATATGAAAACAGTAAGGACTCTGTTTTCGGGTAAATTCTGGCAAGTACTATTTCTAATTAAGGTAAAATACAATTTTAATCCGGACCCATTTAAAGAGGATGTATAGCAGGTAGGTTTTCTTGTGTGATTGGTTGTGCTAGGGGTATCTATTTATTGAAACGCCGTGATAATTGAATCAAATTTCAGGACGATTGAATTACAATTCTACTGTAAAATCATCACTATATGAACAAAATATTATAAAATTAATTTTTAACACATTTTTGACATATTCTTTATATATAGTTGTATATCAGAGTATTAAAGGTTATCCCTCTACCCCTTTATATCATTAATCTGTTAAATATTGTTTAAAACGGTACTATATTATACATAGTACTGTAACAAAAATGTTAATTCCTCGTCTATTAAGTGTAGGTCGTTTAAATCAACCGTCATGAAAACAACAGTTCACATCCATAAAAATTTTAATAAATACCTGATAATGGGATTTGGATGGAGTAATATAAACGATCTGAATAAGCAGAAAAAAACAAAAAAGTACAATAACAAATAAAAAATATTAGATATGAGACATTTTAGCAATCACACACCGACAGAAACGAGAAGATATTCATTCTTTTCAAAGTTTAAGAACACTAAAAGGGTACGCTGGTCAGAAGTCAGAAACTATACCGCATAACCTATCAACATCAACTATAATATTAAAAAAATAAGTCATGAGACATTTTAGCAATCACACACCGACAGAAACGAGAAGATATTCATTCTTTTCGAATTTCAAGAACAGTAAAAGGGTGCGCTGGTCAGAAGTCAGAAACTATACCGCATAACCCGTAAAATTCAACAACCATAACAGTAAAATCACAGGTCATGAAACATTTCATCAATCACACACCAACAGAGTCTAGAAGACACTCTTTCTTTTCTAGTCTTAAGGACAGTAAAAGAGTTCGATGGACAGAAAGCAGAAATTACGTTTACTAACCAAGCAGCTATCCCCCATTTTCCCTAAGAGGAAATAAAAAACCCTTATCTATCTGGATAAGGGTTTTTTTTATAAGTTAATTTTCACCTAATCGCCAATTGATACATCTTCTGTGGCACCATTAGGATATATTACCGTTACCATTTCATCACAACTTCCATCTCCAAAATCTACGCTAACCTCCAGACCATTTTTGTTGACATCCATACTTCCACTGGTGAGGTAGCCACAGCTAAAATTCCCCTCTAAGGTAGTTGTAACTTCAACGGCATAGCTGTTTCCATCATGGAAAACGGCCCAATTGCCATCAATTGTGAAGGTACTGGTCTCAAGGTTTTCTCCAAATGCAAAACCAAAGGTCCTGGTACCATTTTCAGCAATGGTATCTCCGTTTGGCATTGTTACTTCCATATCGCTGGTGACCGAAAATGAAAAGGATCCTTCGGCTTCATTTCCGTCCACACTATAGCTTCTGGTACCGTTTAGTTCAATTTCACCAACATAAAAGGCATCATATGTGGCGGTAAAGGTGGCACTTTCTTGTCCAACAGCGTAAGTCACCGTTAATGTTCCATTCACATTATCGGATCCGTTCAGGACGCAATTTTCAAAGACTACTGTAAAGCCAGTATCGGTATATTCTGCTCCATAACATTCGTTATTACTTTTAGCACTATTGCTATCATTCATATATAATTCGGCCAGAATAGAATCAACAACACTTGCTGCATCGTCTGTTTCCAGTATGGTTTTAAGTTCTGTGGAAGTCAGTTCTCCCTCGTTAATTACACTTTCGCTGTCCTCACTACAACTGTAGGCTGTTAAAAATACAACTGCCAATACCGCGAACTGCTTTGTAAAATTCAAGATTCCTTTCATGATAAGATTTTATAGGGTTAACCCTATAGAAACGCATCGCTTAGTGGATTATTTTAAACTGACGGTGATAAAATGGCCCAATTTTAAGGAAAAAGGGCCTGTTACTTGTTCTCTTGTTTTCTGGTTAGCGGTACAAAACGAACGGCGAGCAAGTTCTTTTTCTTTATCTTTTTAGGGGTCTTATCTATTTGTATTAACTGCCTGGTTCCTCTATGAGGCCCTACAGGAATTATCATTCTGCCGCCAACGGCTAGTTGTTCTACCAGCGGTTTTGGTATTTCCTCAGCTCCGGCGGTTACTATTATGGCATCAAAAGGGGCATGCTCTTCCCAACCATTATACCCATCTCCAATTTTGAGATTTATATCTGTATATCCCAGACCATATAAAACCTCCCTGGCCTGTAAACCGAGTTTTTCGACAATTTCAATAGAATACACATTATCAGTAATTTCGGCCAATACAGCTGCCTGGTAACCAGATCCTGTTCCAATTTCCAAAACTTTACTGTCTTTTTTAAGCTGAAGGCATTGTGTCATATAGGCCACAATATAAGGCTGAGAAATAGTTTGCCCTTCCCCAATGGTTAAAGCCCCATCCACATAGGCATAAGGTCTTTGATCTTCCGGAACAAATTTATGCCTTGGCACCTTACCCATGGCGGCCAAAGTGGCAACATCATCAATACCTCTGGAAATTAACTGATCTTCTACCATTCTTGTTCGCTGTAGCTGATAAGTGTCTTGCCATATTATCAGACTGGCCAGTGCAGGAACAATACTTAAGATTAGCAACTGGCGTAACATTTTCTTTTTTTTAAGGGTTAAAAGGCTTTAGGTAGTGGTCTTATATAACCATCATATGTAATACTGCTTCTACCAGTACTTTTTAGATACACCGAGGTATACCCGCGGCGGCGAATTGTCATTTCCACATTGTGGATTTCAGATCCATCTTTAAGATCAAACTTTATTTGAACCCTGCGTTTTTTATCTTCAAAATCTGCAGTATAATTCGCTACTGCTCCTTCAAATTTTATCACCGGCTGGTGACTGTATCCTCCTCCACCCCATACTGTGCCATAGTATGGTAAAATTATAGCAGCATTGCCATCCTCAAATCTAATTTCATTGAAATTTGTTACCATACTTATCCTGCCCCCTCCCATGGGAATTGCCCTGTCGGCTACAAAAAGAAAACTCCCAGAGGCAATTAATGTTTTTGTACCGGCATACTCTAAGTTGGCTTTACCGGTTTTTTCTGCTTTTCTATCCGCTTTGGACTGGCTATGCAATTGGGTACATAGTAATAAGCAAAGTACTATGGCTAAATTTTTCATTTGCGTGCTATTTAATCCAGGAATTTCCCTGGTGAATATGAATAATTCATTATCAGGCTTCGGGCACAACAGCAACGAGTACCCATATTTTTTTACCTGTCTCATTCTCCCAGTTTCCTATATCCCGGTACTCTCCGGTTATAGTGAAACCGGCTTCTTTTAATTCCTTTTTTACATATTTCGGAGAAAGAGTATGAGAATTAGTTTGTTCTTTTCTGGTTTTATTCTTTGCGTGATCCTTGAGTTTTTCAAGAATTAATACCCTGCCTCCGGGTTTTAACGATTCATGAATATGTGAAAGTATTGTTTGGTATTCGGTCATTTCATGGTAGGCGTCTATCACAAAAACAACATCCATACTGTTATCCGGTAGTTTTGGATCATCATAGTCCCCCAGGGTAGTAACAATATTTTGCAGTTTTCTCTCACTGGCATTGTCCTCGAGTTTTTCCAATCTGTCCTCCCGTACATCAACCGCGTATACCTTACCATTTTCCCCTACCTTTTTAGCTAAATGCATACTCAGGTATCCTTCATGGCAGCCTATATCGGCTACAGTGCCACCGGTGTTAACTTCCGCCCAATTGAGCAATCTTTCTACATTCATCCATTCATCGCGTTCTTTCCAGGAATCCTCTGAATATTGAGAATTACTGTTGAAAGTGACCAACAGACATAAACAAATGGCAAAAAAATCTAATTTTAGTTTCATAGCTAAAAGGTAGGAAATCAGAAGATATACTCACCTTAAAATTCTCTTAAACTATTTACCGACTATAGGTAATCGAATTGCAGATGGGTATTCAGAGGAATGATGTATAGAATTATTGGCTGTTATTCCAACTTTCTCGTCATAATTGCGTCCGCCGGTATTCAGGTTTCTGGCAAAACGGGGAAAGTTACTGCTAGAAATCTCGATGCGTATACTATGTCCTTTTTTAAAGAAATTGCTTGTTGCCATAGGTGTTAAATCTACCTTATACACTTTGCCCTTTTCCATAAAAACTTCTTTGTCGTAACCTTCTCTGTAACGCACTCTTTGTATAGTCTCATCCAGGTTATATGCCCGACCGTCAGGATAAACATCAATAAGTTTTATGGTGAAATCGGTGTCTTTTACATCCGATGATACGTATAGCGAGGTCTCTATAAATCCAGAAATTTCCAGACCTTCCTGAAGCGGTGCTGTGGTGTATACCAAAATATCATTTCTGGTTTCCATCACACGTTGATCAAAAGCCCCTCCTTCAACGGCGTTCCCGGTACAGCATACATTTCCCCCATATGAGGTAACAGGATTCATAGGGTCATAGGTGAAATTGTCTTGTTTATCAGTATTCGACGGGGGTTTAATGCTAAGCGTACCATCCCCATACAGACTGTTTGCGTTTCCTTCACTGTTTAAGTAATAAGTGGTCATTTCACTATTCTCAGGTGGCCAGGTATCTGCAGATTGCCATTTATTACTTCCCATGGTATAATACTGCACTTTAGGGGTTTCTGCTTTAAAACTGTTTTGCTCCCCTTTTAGCCATAAATCGAACCATGCGTAAATTTGTTCATCGTAGTTTAATCTCGCGTCACCCACGCTTCGTTCCCCAACGATGGTATTCTCTGTAGCCCTGGTGTACCTGCAATGCAAAGTTGGGGCAATTACCAGGTATTGATTGTCTCTTACCTCCGCATCTTTGGAGTTATTTCTAACATGGTTGTACAAAGCCAGATTGGGGCTGATAGATACGTCGTACCAGGAGGCAAACCAGAAACTGGGGGTAGCCAAATCCATATTGTCATGATATAAACCTCCTCTAAACCAATCTTCGTGATTTGGTGTGCGCCTTACCATTTTATCAAATATTTCTCTTTTGCCATTTATATTCTGCAACATGTCCTGAATAGGCAGATGTGCTAGGGCTTCTGACATATCAACAGGCGGATTTTCCGGAGCGAGATCATAAAATCTCGATATCCTGATCAGGTCTTCCTGTGTGGCACCGGCCGGGATTCTAGGTTTAAACTTGTCGTGTTCCACCCCGTATAACCAGGCAAAAAACAGCAGTTGTTCAGCTCCTCCCCTATACCAATTACCCTGCTCATAATAGGTGCCTACTCTTCCTACACCAGCACCAAAACTTTGGGGTACCATGGCAGCGTGAGCAGGATGATCCAATGCAGCCACAGCCATTTGCCATTCTGCAGTGGAGGAACAACCCAGTGTACCTATTTTACCGTTAGACCATTTTTGATCTTTCATCCAACTAAAGGCGTCATAACCGTCGGTTAATGGAGTACCCAGAATGTCCCATTCCCCTTCAGAATAATATCTTCCCCTTTCGTTTTGAACTACATAGGCATATCCTCTTTTTACAGCTTCATAGGCCCGTTCAGCCGTCCTGGTTCTTCTTTCCCCGTCTCCCCAGGAATTGAAGCTATAGGGTGTTCTGGAAAAAATTATTGGGACTTGTTCTTCAGTTTTCGGCCTGTATATATCTGTTGCAAGCCTTATCCCATCTCGCATAGGCATCATTACCTTCTTCTCGACAATCGCAATTTCCTCAAGTTTGGATAGTATTTCTTCCTGTGCAGAAATACTTGTTGTACCAATAATAAATACGATGATGATCCTTACGATTATTTCAGTTGTCTTTTCCATTTCCGCTTAATTTAGTTAGCACTTAAAAGTATGGAAAAAGTTGATTCGATGAAATTCTTAATACTATCTTAAATTTCTGTTTAGAATCCCTTGATTTTATATTTTTAATGCATACATCAATCTAAAGAACACTATTATGAAACCATTATTTTTAGTTATTGCCATTGCACTGGGAACGATATTAGGAAATGCCCAGGAAACTACAGCAGATATTGAAGGAGTCAAGGCTGCCTGTTTTGATTATATCAATACTTTTTACAAGGCCGATACCACCTTAGCTTATCGAAGTGTACATAGCTCTATTCGCAAGACTGGTTTTCATTTTAGTGAAGAGAAAGGAAGTTATTCTGATCAACTGGAAATGCCGTTTGACCAATTAATAAACCTTGCTAAAAGATGGAATGTCAATGGCAATAGAGCTGATGAAACATCGCCTCAGCAGGTTGAAATATTTGAAGTATCTGATAAAACCGCAATTGCAAAAGTTACTGCGGTCTGGGGAATAGATTACATCAGTCTAATGAAGATCGAGGATAAATGGATGATTGTAAATGTACTTTGGCAATCACCACCAAAATTTACAATAGTCGGGAAATAAACACCCTGCTGCCCTATCTCTTAAGTACAAAGTATCCTGCGATAGAATTTCCATTGGACGTATCTATGCGATACCAATAGGAATCGGCTGCCAGTGGTTTGCCATTAAAATTTCCATCCCATCCTACTCCAGGGCCTATCTGTTTAAGTAATTGTCCGTAGCGGTTAAAGATCCATACCCCTGTTATTGCTACTTCGTCCGTTGAATTAACCATCCAGCTGTCGTTAAATCCGTCATTGTTCGGAGTAAAAAATTGAGGGATCGGAATATTTTCAGTGATGACTTCCGGACCAAGAGTGGTAAATGATTCTACCCCGCAATTCTCTGCCGGGCCATTATTGCCGTAGGGTATAATGTTAACATAAATTTCTGTGTTTTCAGGTAAGAGTTCGGCAAATGTGTAGTTTGCAAGCCCAGCAACGTTTTCATTGACTACAATTTCTGAACCTCCGGGAGTTGTACCGACAGATAAAATATAGCCCGCTGCCCCCGATACAGCATTCCATGTCAGAATTGCATCAGTTTCAACATTTTTAGAGCCATCAGCCGGAATAATCAATGTTGTGCAATCCGGCGGCAAAGGTGCAATACCCGTAGAAAAAGATATGGGTTGGCAATTATTTGCTTCTCCAAGATCGTTATAAGGAGTTATTTTGACAAAATAAAGGGTGTTCTCCATAAAATCCGGCGGTTTATAATTAGTACCGGTACCCACATCTTCATTGTCCAGTATTTTTATACCCCCTATAGCCTTTTCCCATATGGTCATTCTGTAGCCGGAAGCATTAAAATCTCTGATCCAGGTAATATTGGCAGTCACCGATACAAACTGTCCCCCGTCTATAGGGTCTATTATTTCAGTACACATGGGAGGATTATTCCCTCTGGTCCTGAACGAGACCTCAGAACAACTGGCTGTATCCCCTGCTGAATTGTAAGGGGTGATGGTAACATAGATCCGTTGAAAAAGAGGTAAATCTGTCGGTAGATTATAAGTAGTTACATTACCAGCATCAAAATTATCCAGGATATCAGTACCTCCTGAACTAGTACCAATTGTAAGTAAATAGCCCGCTGCAGCAGCTTGTGGTGCCCATGTAATATTAGACTCAGGTGCAACACCATAAGAGCCGTCTAAGGGACTCAATAGCGTAGCACAGCCAGGGATAGCACTAGCGTCTCCTGTAGTGAAGCTTTCTTCTGTACATCCTATTGCATCGCCTGTATTGTTATTTGGTACGATGGTAATGTAATATGTGGTATTGGGCAACAGGCCCGAGGGAGGAGTGTAATTCAGATCGGGTCCTAAATCAGAATTGTCCAGGACGTCTGTTCCACCAGGACTACTTCCAATGGTTACAAAATATTTGGTGGCCGTTGGAACGGCCGCCCAGGAAATAAAGGTCGTAACCGGTACATTTGCTTCCCCATCTACCGGATTGGTAATTTGAGTACAATCTGGTATCTGTCCATAAGCAGTATAAATGCAAAGGGAGAACAATAAATACAAAAAGATGTTTCTTCCTGCACCTATTCTTCTCCCAATATTACATTTATTATAGTGTTCCACCCTTAAATATAAAAGAAATATTATAGCCTTAGTCGCCTTTTAGCACAGTTCCTAAAAAGTAACGGATAACTTCCCTCTTATAAAAAATGGTGATCCTGGTGTAAAATGTATTTCTTCAATCCCCTGAGGTTCGTTAAAGAGTCTACTCTCTGTCGCAAATTGGGTTTCATTCCATTCCGTGTCAAACAGGTTTTCAACGATTACTCCAAGGGTCCAGTTTTTTATGGTATAATTCAGATTAAGATCGGTAACCATATATCCTTCAGCTACAATAGAGTTGTCCTCATTAGCCGGCCGATCCTTTAAGTATCTGTAATTAATACCTCCACTGAAATTTCCAAGATCCCTGAATGAAAAACCACCAGAGGATGTAAGGTCCGGAGCTAGCGGGATATAATCCTGCCCTTCCGCTTCTTCAGTACTTCTGGCATAAGTATAGTTCAGGTCTCCATTGAAATAAAGCCAATCTAACAGCTGATATCGCAGTCCAAGATCCACACCCAGGCGTCTTGTCTTACCACTTGGCTCCACTATTCCTGCATCACCTACATATACAAATTCCTGCTGTAGAAATAAGGTCCAGAATGCAGCATTCACAACCAGCCGGTCTATAGGCTTAACAATAGCCCCAAGGTCTGCACCAAAGGCTCCGGGAAGGATCTTTTTGCCTTCATTTGCCACTACTACCCTGGTATCATTAGAATGAAAACCAAAGCCTGTTTTTGCAAACAGCTGAAGGTTTTCCGAAGCGGCATAAATGGCATTGAACTTTGGACCAACAAACACTTTACTTTCACTAAGGCTTGTATAGTTTTCTTGCAACAGGTCCTGATAATCGAACCTAAAATAATCTAGCCTCAAACCAGGGTTGAGGGTCCATTTTTTATTTTTATAAGTCGCCTGAAAATAGCCATATCCATTTAGTTCATCCGTATTCCCGTAGGCCAGACGTTCTAGCAGTGTTTTTCTATTCTGCGTTCTGGAAAGCTGTACATCATTTACATCGTCGTAACGGAAACCTATACCGGTTTCATAATTTAGCTGTTGATCATGATCCTCTATATGGAAAGATCTGCTAAAGCTAGATTGTGCACCGATGATGATCCGGTCTTCTTTTTGCCTTATTTGATCTGCATTAACCGGGTCTTCCAGGAAAAAAGTAAAGTTAGAAAACAGCTCAAAATCATAAGCTGAGACAAACGCATTGGTTTTAATATTACGATGTTCGTCTATTTGCTTACTGTGATTGAACCAGATATTAGATCTGCTGGTGTTTCCACCTTCGGTATCATCTATAGCTCCAAAGCGAGTGATTAATCCCTGATCAACCGCTCTTTGCGGTATCTGACCAGAAGCATCCCACTTACTTTGGAAATGAGAAAGCGATATACTAAGTTTCTCATCCACATGATTATTATAATTATAACGCCCCATGATGTTCAGCCTGTTAAAATTCTGCGGGGATTCAAAAACACCGTCAGACAGCATAAATTCTGATGCCAGATAGGCATTACTTTTATCCCCCTCAGACAATTTTAAGAGACTTAGGCCCCTTAATGTATTAAATTGCCCAGCTTCCATTGAAATGAGGTTATCATCTATGCGTTCTTTCAGTTTAAGATCCACATAGCCCGCAGTGTTGTAATTTCCTTTTTGAGCATAATAGGGACCTTTTCCAAAATCTATATTATCAATGACTTCCGGGATAATAAAATGCATGTCAGCATAACCTTGTCCGTGGGCATGAGAAACCATATTTACAGGCATCCCATCTACATTGATTGCGATATCTGTTCCATGGTCTATATCAAAGCCCCTTAGAAATATCTGTTCGGCCTTACCACCTCCTGCATGTTGTCCGATAATTAATCCTGGAATCTTTCTAAGTATTTCCTGAGAAGATTTAACAGGATTGGCTTTTATATCCATATTTACCAGCTTACTAAGGACATTTACCTTTGATACCAGTACTACCTGATCCAGGGAAACAGCCGACTCTAAGAGGACAATATCAATAGAGGTGTCTAGTTGCGATTCTTTTATTGTTATTTCCTGGTTTTCATAACCCAGGCTATGAAAAAACAGGACATCTCCTTCCGAAATATCATCCAATTCAAAATATCCTGAAATATTAGAATAGGTGTATGCCCCGGTGGTTTTGTTATAAACTCCGACGCCTTCAAGAGGTACTGCGTTTTCAGAAGTAATGGTTCCATTAATTTCGTGTGCGCTGATATTACTAAAACAAGCAATACCAATAATGCACAGTATATACTTTAACATAATTGATTTTTTTATTTAATATTTTCACTATATCCGGTCATATTCAAAAAATATGACAAGGGGTGTTGAGATAATAAATGAAATGGGGAAATAGCATTGTTTACCAGAGGGCTGCCCATATCAGGCAGCATCCTTTCTAGTAAAAGCTTTATCAAAGAAGTATATAAATGGGAGGTTCCTGCCACAAACTACTGTATCCTTTAAGAACATTGCGTTCGGGTGTTAGTATACTATTTTCTAGTTCTAAGACAGATTGGTTTTCGAGTGTATATTTAAAAGCAACCAAATGTTTATCAATTGATTTACCCGGCACCAGTGGATCGGATTGTGAATTATTTTCACTGGTGTTCTGTAGCAAACTTTGAACAAAATCTATAATCTGATGTTCATGTACTATTTTACTTGTTCTGTGTTGTCCATACTGATGGCTATATACTCCTTCTTCAGAAAACTCCGAAGCATGTGTCATCACATAATCCGGTAAACTCAAATCATGTGAAAGGTTATGCAAAACAGTACTTAATTGTTGCTGGAAAGGACTTAACAAATAGAATACAGCTATAATAAAGGCCAGTCGCTTTATCAGCCACGTCTTCATATCGGTATATCGACCTTTATTATTCATTGTTTGTATTAACTCAAAAGTTCTGTTAGGGTTTCTTCTATATAGTCAGCATATTCGGCAATTGTAGGATGCTCAAATATTTTATTCAATCTAAAGTTGATTTCAATTTCCTCGTTAATTCTTGTCGTGACGCGGATAGCGGCCAAAGAATGCCCTCCCAGGCTTATAAAATTATCGTGTACCCCTACTTTTTCTAATCCAAGAACCTCTTTCCAAATACCGGCCAATAGTTCTTCAATTTCCCCGTCAGGAGCTACATAGGAATCCACTTCATGTATGTGAGAGGTATCTAATGCTTGTAATGCTTTCTTATCTACTTTTCCATTTTTTGATAAGGGTAATTCTTCAAGCATTATGAAATGAGTGGGTATCATGTATTCTGGCAGCCACTCGAGAAGTATGCTCTTAAATCTAATGTCGTTATTGAATTCCGTTGTGTAATAGGCAATAAGTACTTCGTTTTTATCAACAATTACTGCAACCTGCGATACCTTGCAATGTTGCTCAATTGCATTTTCAATTTCGCCAAGTTCTACACGAATACCTCTTATTTTTATCTGACTATCCGTCCTGCCTAAATACTCAATTGCTCCATCATTACGATACCTTGCAACATCACCTGTCTTGTAAATTTTTGCCGAAGGGGTATCAGAAAAAGGATCCTTGACAAATCTCTCGTTGGTTAGATTTTCTCTATTTAAATATCCTGAAGCCAACTGAACTCCTCCAATAAAAAGCTCCCCTTTCATTCCAATGGGCACCTGTTTAAGTTGCTCATCTAAAATGTAGAGTTGTGTATTTGCCACCGGAAACCCTATAGGGATACCATTATCCAAATCATTTCTTGCACAATGCCAACTGCTAACGTCAACTGAGGCTTCCGTAGGGCCATATAAATTATAAATCTCTGTCTGATCTAATTTCTCATATGCCTGTTTTACGGTATTTAATGGCAGGGCTTCACCACTGCAAAAAATACGATTTAAGCCAGAGCAAGATGCGGCCCTGGTGTTGGCAATAAAAACACTAAGCATTGAAGGCACAAAGTGAATAACTGAAACATTATTTCTTACTATGGTTGTTATGAGCTGGTCAGGATCTTTATGGCCTTCAGGAATTTCGATAATTAACTTAGCTCCTTGCTGTAAAGGCCAAAACAATTCCCAGAGTGATACATCAAAAGTGATGGGCGTTTTTTGTATCAGGGTGTCTTTTGCCGTGATCGGATAATCACGATTCATCCAATTTAAACGATTGGTTATTCCTTTATGATGGCATTTAACACCCTTGGGCTCTCCGGTACTACCCGAGGTATATATGACATACGCCAGGTCATTGGGATGTGTTATTACATTTGGTTGGGAATTATCTTGTGAAAAGACCTGATCTTCTATCTGTTTAACATGATAACAGTTGATGTGTGGTATTTGCGCCGGGTCTATTTCATCATGATTAAACAGTATTGTTTTAAATGCAGCATCTTCAGCAATGAAACGCAACCGTTCTATTGGTGTGGCTGTATCTAATGGTAAATAGGCTGCCCCTGCCTTAAGAATACCGTAGATACTGACCATCATGTCTAATGACCTTTCCAGACTAACAGCAACGATATCGTTAGTCCTGGTTCCGTTTTCAATCAGAAATTGCGCCAGCTGATTGGCTCTTACATTAAACTCACTGTAGGTATAGGTATCTGTTCCAAAGACCAGTGCTGTAGCATCTGGTGATTTTTCTACCTGAGCTTCAAATTTAGAAAGAAGTGTTTCGTTTTGATTAAATACTGCTGAGGTATCGTTCCAGGTTTCAATTTTTGCTATTTCGTCCTTTGTAATAATACTTACTTCACCAAGTCTGGTGTTTTGATCAGCAATAAAAGCATCCACTACTTTTATAAAATGTTCAGGAATATACTTTCTGTTATCCTCGGTAAACACTTCATTATTTAAGTCGATATGCAAATTAAAATTACCGCTATCATTAAAGTCGGTAATATGGCATTGAAAATAATGAGCGGTGTCCATATGGCCATTATGAAGCCATGCAGTAGTAGTCGGGAACCCGGCAAAATCCGTGAAAACAGAAGTGATGTAATTAAAAATCACATTGTAACTGCGGTTAATTTCCGGACTTACCAAGGCCGATAAACCCTGTTTTAGATTCTCGTTATTTCCATAGGTAACCCGCCTGAGAAGCGCTGCAAATGTATCTTGCTCCAAAACTTCGCTTACCAAGGGAAACACTTTGACAAAATGGCCAACAGTCTGTTTAAATTTTCTGCTGCTTCTACCGTGGTTTGTTGTACCTATTGACAGGTTGTTCTGACCACTGACTTTATGAAGATAAGCCAGCAGTATAGCTGAAAATATATTGAAAAGCGTTAATTGCAAACTAAAACTTCTCTCTTCGCTGTATTGAGCAATAGCTTTTAGTTGCTCACTTCTTTGTTTTCCAAGTTGAATTGATATCCGGGTAGAAGCCGTTGTTGTATCTTTCGCCCTTTGACCATAAAATGCAGGTAAATTTTCTATTTCTTTAATTTTTCCAGACCAATAATTTTCTTCGAAAGCATGCTTATTAGCACCTTCTAATTCGCTTTTAACATATTCCAGATATGAAGGTATGCAGACTTCCTCTTGTTGCCCCTGACCATTGGTCAGATCAGAATAAAGCTGGGCCATTCTGGAGAAAATTATCTTTCTCGAAGAACCATCGGTAACCAGATGGTGAAGATTAAGAAACCAGATATACCTGTCTTCTTCAACTTTAAGTAGTGCGGTGTCAAAAACCTGATCAGAAAGGTCTAACATGCGTTTTGTGCGAGTAGAAAGCCAATCCGTAACCTGCTTCTCAGATATAGCTTCAGTAAAATCTATAACTTCCAGCTTATATTGAAATGGTGCTCTTACACTTTGAAATGGAATACCACTTTCTTCAGTGAATTGCATTCTCAGGGCATCTGTGGTATCTATTAGTTTTTGAAAGGCTTTTTGGAATACTACTACATCAACCGAGCCCGAAATATCATAAGAGGCCGCTGTATTGTATAGCGGAACATCAGGATGCAACTTTTGCCCCACCCATAACGACATTTGACTAGCTGTAAGTTTAAACTTCATGTATTCTCCTATTAATGGCCTACACTATCTGTTATATATCAAACTATTGAGTGAGATAATCAGAAATACTTTGAACTGTTTTAAAGTTTTCTACCGTCATATCCTCCGGCCCGATCTTTTTTTGAAATTCCTTTTCAAGAAATACTACAAGACGCATCATTCCAAGAGAATCTACAATGCCACTTCCAAGAAGATCTTCGTTTATATCGATATCATCTAAAGGTTCACTGGAAATTTCCTCTTTGAGGTATGCAATAATTTTCTCTTTCATACTACTTTGGTCTCCAATAATTTTAATATCTCGTTCCTGTCTATTTTTCCTGTTCCCGTCCTTGGAAAATCTTCTATTATGGTCATATGTTCAGGAACAGCATAGGACGGAATTATTTTTTTGCAAAAGAGCATCAGATCCCTGGTACTTACCTCTGCTCCTTTGGACAAACGCACTACAGCTTCCAGTTCTTTGTTTTCATCTGCTTTCTCAACTACAATTACTGCAGCTTCCTCAATACCTTCATGCTTCAACAAGGTGGCTTCTATCTCGTCAAGTTCTACTCTGTATCCCCGTAATTTAATCTGTCTGTCAATTCTCCCCAGAAACATAATTTCATTATTCTCGTTCTCCACAACCAGGTCTCCGGTGCGATAAAAAACATAATCATAGCCAGAGGCCACATGCTCTTTGTAGAAAGATTGCTCTGTAAGCTGTTGATTGTTCCAATATCCAATCATTAAAGTATCTGTTCGTACCACCAACTCTCCGGGTATTCCCTTGGTAACTTCCCGGTCATTCTCATCTAGTATCTTATATTCTGTATTACCCCATACGGTACCCAAAGGGATAGGGTCATCTGTTTCTGGAGGCTCCTCCAGTATATAATAAGTGCATCTGAATAACTCTGAAGGGCCATAGGAATTAATGAACTTGGCATGAGGCCACTTTTGCATCAACTCTCTTAGTTGTTTTACCGGGAAGACTTCTCCCCCAAAACGTACCCATCTTAAAGAACTGAAATCATGATCGTCTATATCTCCGTTAAGCAGAACCTGTGTCAATATAAGCGGTACGGAAAACCAAAGTGTAATTTGCTCTTTTGCTACCAAAGCAGATAAACTTTTAGGCAGTCTTACATATGCATCGGGAAAAATCACCGTAGTTGCTCCTACCAGGGGTCCTGAAAAATAACCGAACAAAGACTGGTCGAAGTGTAAGGGGGCAAAATTTCCAATGCGATCTTCATGCGTCGAATCATGAAGCTTTACCTCCAGTTTGGCCAGACTTAAACTACTGTAATGGGTGTGCATTATTCCCTTAGGAATCCCAGTTGACCCAGAAGTATACAATATGGAAGATAGATCTTTTCCTAAAATTTCCGGTGGATTATAATCATCCAGAGGTAGTGACGAAATATCTTCCCATGTAATGGTGTTAGTACCTTCTATTTCCGAAACCCCAATTATCGTATTCAAAAAATTAGCGGCTTTGGCTATCGCTTTAATCTTGCGCATTTGTGAAGGAGTACTCAATAGGAAAGCTATATCGCAATCCTTCATAATAGTCATTGTTCTTTCGAGCGGAGAAAAAGGGTTGATGGCCACAAAGGCCCCTCCGGCTTTAAGAATTCCATGTACCGCAATACATGTTTCCAAACATCTGTTCATATATATAGCAACCCGGTCTCCTTTTTGTAATCCGGCACCAATAAGATAAGCAGCCAACTGGTTGGTCCTGGTGTCTAACTCCTTATAAGTAATGGAGTCATCCAGGCATCTAAAGGCATCCTTTTCGGGGAAAAGTGAAGCAGATTTTGCTACTAATTGTGCTAGATTATAGATCATTTTACTTAGGGAAAGGCGTAAAAAATTGCCCTTTTTATATTGGTTTTTTCAGTCAAAAAATGCTTAATTTTCTGAAATATAAAGGTATATCAAGATATTCAGCTATTCAAACTAATAACTTACCGCTGAACTAAGATTAAATCAAGATCATCGAAAAAACAGTACTATCTTGATAAGATTTGAAAAAATATGTCATATTTATAACAAAAAAAGAGTTTGTTTAATCAGCTTAAAACACTGATAATTAGCTACATCCCTTTATATTTAGGGACTTCAGAGATATTCCGATTTTTGTCAAAGGGGAAAATGATTAAACAAAATTGTTTTTGAAAATTCGCTATTAATCAATATAAAATAAGTAAAACCTAACCTCTATGAAAAGAACACTGGTTCAACTCGTTTTCATTATCTTCCTTTTGATTCCCATAAGTATTTTTGCCCATAGGCCAGACAGGAGTCTTATATATTTAAGAGTCTACGAATCTGCTACTATTGAAGGGCGTTTTGAGATGAATGCTGTGGATATTAGCACCTATTTGGGTATAGACCTTCCTAAACACCCTACCGTTGAGGAAGTAAAAGAGTATGAAGATCAACTGCAGGCATATATTCTAAAGAATGCGGCTTTTTCTTCAATAAACGGAGATCACAAAATAATTTTCACTGGAGAAATAAGTTTGCTGAAAATTAATATAGGAACATTTGTCGCATTTCATTTTGAACTCGACAATACCAATCCACCCCCAGATGATTTAGAGGTAACATTTTCTGTCTTTTTGGATGAAAACCCTGCCCATAGTAATGGACTTGGGATGGAATATAACTGGAAAGCGGGACTAATAAACAACGAAAAAATTATAGCACTGGAATTTACCCAGAGCTACAAAACCAAAACACTTTCTTTAACAGATACTTCGCTATGGAAGGGTTTTGTAGAAATGATAAGACAGGGTATATGGCACATTTGGATAGGTCTGGATCATATCTTGTTTATACTGGCACTTATTCTTCCTTCTGTTGTAAGGAGAAGAAAAGATCCCCATGGGCCTGGAAAAGGTAATAAGATAGCAGCTTTTTTCATGTTGTCAAGTTGGGAGCCTGTAAAGAAATTCAGGCCGGCATTTTGGTATATACTAAAAGTGATTACATTTTTTACTATTGCCCATACAATCACCCTGAGTCTGGCCTCCTTAAATTTGATAAGTCTACCTTCCAGAATAGTAGAGTCCGTAATTGCCTTATCTATCGGATTAGCCGCCTATCATAACATACGACCAATATTTAGGGGCAGAGATTGGGTAATCGCATTTGTTTTCGGATTATTTCACGGATTTGGATTTGCTACCGTATTGTCAGAATTAGGTTTCAATGGGGAATTTTTGACTCTTTCTTTACTTGGTTTTAATATTGGTGTTGAAATTGGACAAGTAGCTATTATAGCACTTATTTTTCCAATGCTATATTTTATACGAAATTTAAAGTTGTATCCTATTTTTCTGACAGTTTTATCTGTTCTTCTTATTTTTATATCACTTTATTGGTTTATTGAACGCTCCCTTGAGATTGATCTCTTATTCGACAATTATTTAAGAAAGGAAGCTTTCAAATTAGCAGTCTTACTTGGACTTAGGTAAATCTTTTTAGAAATATTCTACCAATGAAAGACAGTAGTCAAAAGAAATCTCTTCTAAGCAAATGGAAAGAAAGCGATAAGAAGAAGTCGTTGACCTCTAGCATCCCAAGTGCTCCCTTGGATGCCGTTATACCAGCATCTCATGGTCAGCAACGACTTTGGTTTCTGCAGCAACTCTATCCCAGGAATCCGGTATATAACTACTCTGATTTATATACTTTTAAAGGTGATCTACAGCCTGAAATTCTTAAGTTGAGCTTGCATAAAATCTTTGCGAACAATAGAGTTTTAAGAGCTTTTTTTGTACTTGAAAATGGAATGCTTGTTCAAAAAACTTCCCCTGTTAGCAGTCTTAAGATCAAAGAATTTGATCTTAGTCAGCTTACCGAATCGGAAAGAGATGAACAAAAGCAAAAAATTCTGGCAGAAGATGCAGGAAGTGGCTTCGATTTGGATAAAGCTCCTTTAATGAGAGTCTCACTAATAAAGGTTGCGGCCTCCGAATGGGATTTGTTGGTCACAATACATCATATCATCACGGATAAATGGTCTATGGGCTTATTTAGGGAGCAAATGGCCAAGCATTATAAAAACCTGATCTCTGATGTACCCCTTGCAGTTGAAGCACCTCCCATACAATTTTCTGATTTTGCCTACTGGCAGCAAAGCCAGGAGGTAGATCCTGAACAATTGCAATACTGGAAGGAAAAACTTTCGGGGGAACTACCCACACTTAATTTGCCAACCGACTATGCTTTTACAGGAAGCACGGCTTTCAAAGGCGAACCTCTAAGACAACCTTTTAGCAAATCTCAATCTGAAAGAATATTAAATCTCTCCAAGGAATTGGGAACAACTCCTTACGTTCTCTTAATGTCTGTTTACCATCTTATGCTGCACAAGTACAGCGGTCAAAAAGATATTTTGCTCGGGGCACCAATTGCGCTGCGGAAAGGAAAGATTCTGGAAAATCTTATTGGCTTTTTCGATGAGACCATAGTTTTGAGAACCATCTTTTCTCACGAGGACACTTTTTTAGATTTGGTGAAAAAGGTCAACCAAACGGTCCTGGAAGCTTTTTCAAACAGGGATGTACCATTTGATTTGCTGGTAAAAGAATTGAAGCCAGAGAGAATTCCAGGCAAAACTCCTTTTTTCAGAGGTATGTTTATGTATCATGACATCCCTGAAACCCCCTCTTTTGGACCCGGAGTAGAGATGACATACGTATTGCTCAACAGCGGTGTATCCAAATTTGACCTTACTATGTTTATCTCTAATGAAAATGATCTTCTATCTTCCTCTTTTGAATACTCAAAAGAGTTATTTGAAGAAGAAACGATATTGCGGTTTCATGAGAATTACAGAACATTATTAGAGCATATTCTTGATAACCCCAATGAGAAAATTTGCAACATTTCAATGCTCAATGAAAGGGAGCTAGCCATATTAATGCCGGGAAAAGTTGTAAATGAGGGTCCTTTCAGCAATTATAATGGCATCCATGAAATCATTACAGAAATAGGAAATCAATATCCTGATAATGCCGCTGTAACCTTTAATGACCAAAGTATTTCATATAGACAACTGCTGCAGAGATCGGATATTATTGCGAAGAATATTATTTCTCAAACAGAAGGAAGAAATGAAATTGTAGGCTTATGTACAGAGCGTTCCATAGAAATGATTGTTGGCATACTCGCAATTCTAAAGGCAGGCTGTGCTTATCTTCCTATAGACCCTGAATACCCTGAGGAACGAATAAACTATATGCTGGCAGATTCTAAAGTACCTCTGGTATTTACCCAGGATAAACTAGCTGCTTTATTTAATACCTATGAAGGTGCGGTTCATCTAATAGATGGCCAGGTAGATTCCGAAGTCAATGACCCTGTTAGCTTACCAGTAGCGAGCGGAGATGATCTTGCTTATGTGATCTACACCTCTGGTAGTAGCGGGCAACCGAAAGGGGTGCCGATAAGCCATAAAAATATTATCCTTTCTACCGAAGGCAGACTTACTTTTTACCCGAATCATCCCAAGGCTTTTTTATTACTTTCCTCTATCTCCTTTGACAGTTCCAAAGCAGGAATATTCTGGAGCCTTTGCACGGGAGGTAACCTGGTCATTGCCGAAAAAAGATTAGAACAAGACATAACAAAATTAGAAGAGGTCATTTACAGGAATTCTGTAACACATACATTAATGCTACCCTCGCTCTATAAGACTATTCTGGACCACAGCGATATTTCTAAGCTTGGATCTTTAAATACGGTTGCCGTTGCCGGAGAGGCCTGTGGTATTTCTACAGTAGTTGCTCATTTTAAAAAATTACCCGGGGTTGCTTTATATAACGAATATGGGCCAACCGAAGCAACTGTTTGGTGTATTGCACATCAGATAACTGAAGATCAGAACAGAAATACTCCGATCCCTATAGGCAAAGCTGTAGGACATGCTGAAATCTATATTTTAAATGAGGAACTTCAATTAGTGCCTGTAGGAGCTGTTGGAGAAATCTATATAGGAGGTGCGTTATTAACTAGTGGATACCTGAACAACTCGGAACGAACTGCGAAATCGTTTATAAATCACCCATTTGATAAAGATGCGTCAAAGAAGCTTTATAAAACTGGAGATTTAGGAAGATATAATACATATGGTCAAATAGAATTTTTAGGAAGGGCCGACCAACAGATAAAGATTAGGGGATTTCGGGTAGAACTGGGTGAGATTGAAAAGACCGTTGAAGGTAATGCCGATGTGGACAAGGTAGTGGTACTTCTTGAAGAGTCTGCCAGAGAAGAAGTTGGAGAACATATCTCTGAACTAGATACAGATAGCATAGTTGAATATCTGGAAAATTTTAATGATCAAACCCAGATAGAAGAACTTATTGCCTCTATTCAGGCCCTTACTGACGATGAAAAGAAATATTTACTGAAACAATTGCAGGAATAAAAGCATACTGGGGTAATGAAAAAAAATAAGAAGGTCCGACAGCTATAAAATTTACATCGCAATTAGGCGTGATTTCACCATTGCGCCTCTTTGCCAAGTACGGCTAAATGCGGTAAAATAATGACAGAATCTATCAAGACAACAATAGAGACATTTACAGCTGAAGAGCGTAGACTATTGCTGTATAAGCTACAAAGCCTTACAGACAAAGGAGGTGGTTCTTCCCAAAGAAAGAGCTCCAAACGTCTGGTGGCTTATATAAGGCCTCATGATTCTTATCAGCCGGAAAACCTTCAGGCCTACATGAAAGAACAATTGCCGGCACATATGATTCCGTCTACGGTGCAATTGGTTGAAGATTTTCCCTATTTACCCAACGGGAAAATAGACAAAGGCGCTCTGAGAAAGACGAAACTAAAAGTAACTAAGAAGACAAAAGAAGCCAGGAAATCAACTTCAGAAGTTGAGAAAAAACTAATTGCGATTTGGGAAGATGTATTGGCTTTCTCTCCTATCCTTACCACCGATAATTTCTTTGAAATTGGAGGAGATTCTATTCTTAGTATTCAAATTGTAGCCAAGGCCAGAAAATTGGGCATTCAATTAAGTCCAAATCAGTTATTTGAAAATCAAACCATTGCAGAGCTTGCACTGTTTGCAAAAAGTGAGAATGACCAAATTAAAATAGCAACCGTTGAAGGTGATATACCATTAACTCCTATTCAACATTGGTTTTTTGATCTGCATAAATCGGCTCCTCATTATTGGAATCAAATAATGGAGGTCAGGAATACGGGGATTACACAACCGTCTATTTTGAAAGAGATTGTCGGCGAAATCATCGGTCATCACGATGCCTTAAGATTAAGTTTTAAGAAGTTGGGTGATGATTGGAGAGCTCGTGTTTTAAACCAGCAGGATATCCACTTCTTTTACCATATCGATATAAAACAATTCACAGATCAGAAAGAGCAAGATAAAGAGGTGAGAAATCAACTCATTGCCCATCAAACTGCCTTTGATATGAGTAATGGCGGTCTTTTCAGATGTGTCTTTTTTGAGGGTGGTAAAGCCGGGGAAAATAGAATTTTTCTCATAGGGCATCATCTTGTCACGGATATGGTTTCCTGGAACATTCTGCAAAATGATTTTAGACAATTATTGCGACAACAGCAGCAGCGTGAACATCTGGAGTTGGAAAATAAAATTGCAACAATTAAAGATTGGTCAGAACAGCTTTCTGAACTTAGGTCATCTGCCGACATAAATAAAGAAGTTTCGTATTGGCAATCGCAAGTCTGCGCACAAGATTTATTCCCCCCAGATACTGAAAGCCAGCAAAGTATATTTGAAGAAAGTTCGATTCACGTTTTAAAATGGGTTTTGAATGAGAACGATACTTCATTCTTAATGCAGGAGGCAAATGAGCTTTACAATACAAAAACAGAGGATTTGCTGATAACCGCTCTGGTTGCCACTATATGTTCCTGGGAAGAAATTAAAGAATTTTGCTTTTTGATGGAACGTCATGGAAGGACAGCAGAGCTACTAAGTGCGGATGTTTCTAACACTGTTGGTTGGTTTACTTCATTTTTCCCTGTCAGAATTGATCTTAATTCAGACGGAGACATAGGAGAACAAATTAAGGGCGTAAAGGAACGAATTAGAAATATACCTAATAATGGTATTGGTTATGGCGTTTTAAAATACCTTTCGGATGGCCAGCAATTACAAGGCAATCCCCCACTGGTATTTAATTATTTGGGGAATAAAAAAAGTACAAATTTGCCAGGGGAAATAATATTTACTCCAAGGCCTGAAGATATACGGCATCCTTCCAGTGAGCGTAATTACAGTATAGAGATCAATGCTTTTATCTCTGAAGGACAACTACACTTAAACTGGAGTTTTGCTGCTGATAAGTATAAGCCTGATACCATGGAGAACCTTACTGCTGAATTTGAGGCAAACATCAAAAATATAATTGAATATTGTAAAAATAAAGACTCGGGTGAGTATACCCCCTCCGATTTCCCAGAAGCAAATATTAGTCAGGAAGATCTGGATAATCTATTGAAAGGAATGTAATGGTACTATGAATACAGCAAAGAAATCAAAAATAGAGGCCATTCTTCCACTTTCAGAAATGCAGGAGGGAATTCTTATACATCACCTGCACAGCCAATGGGATGAAGGTTTCTTGCATGTAGAGTTTGGCATCAATGGAAAGCTGAACAGAGAAGCGTTAATAGAAGCCTGGGAGTTGGTGATAGCCAGGCACGAAATTCTCAGAACAACAATTCATTGGGAAAATATAGAAAAACCTTTACAGGTAATCCATTCTGATATAGCTGCAAAATGGCAGTTTGATGACTGGAATAATATAGATGTTACAGCACAAAGGGAGAAAATTAAACTACAAAAAAAACAAAACAGGATTGATGGATTAGATTTCCAAAAAAACCCTTCAAATAACTTCCATCTTATTGCCCTCGAAGAAAACAAGCACTATTTTCTTTGGCCCTGCCATCATCTCTTATTAGATGGATGGTCTAGTAGCAATATCATCAAGGATGTATTGGCTTTTTACGATGCAATTTGCAAGAATGAAGTTATAGATTTAGGCCCCCTGCCATCGCTTAAGTCCTATTATAACTGGATCAAAAAGAAAAACCCTCAGGAGGCAAGCCAGTTCTGGGAAGGCTATTTCGAAGGCTTTCAGAAAGTTCATCTTTTTAATAAATCCGGGGCTTCAGACAATGATCCATCAAATAAGTCTGTTGAAAAGATTCGTTTAACAGCTGAAACTTCACAAGAACTGAACAGATTATCCCAGAAATCTAAAATAAGCCTGAACACCTTAATTCAGGGCGTATGGACCTTATTACTTAGTGTATATTTTAATCATGACGACATAATTTTTGGGTCGGCCATATCCGGGCGTTCAAATGATTTTCCAAATATGGAAATGTTGTGTGGAGTATTTACCAATATTCTGCCTATTCGTGGTAAAGTAGTTCGGGAACTAACGCTAGATCAATGGCTGACTAAATACCAGTCAAAGCAACTTAGTGCGCTAAAATATGGACACGTAAATCAGAATGAAATTTCTGACCTACTTAAAGACATTACCAGTGGGAACTTGTTCGATAGCATATTAATCTTTGAAAATTATCCCTCTAAAAAAGCAAAAAGCGGTGATATAGAATTACAAGGATACAGAAGCGGGGTTACCTCAAATTATCCGTTATCCCTAATGGTACTTCCACATTCGGAAATTGTTTTTACTTTCATTTTTCAAAATGATCAAATAAATTCTCAGACAAAAAACTGGCTGGTCGGGAATTTGCAAAAGCTAGTCGATACCATTTTAGTTCAGCAAAACAGTACCGTACAAGAGATTATTAACAGTATTGCTCCCCCCAAGTTCGCAGTAGACAATACTTCAGGACCCATTCAAACTAAAGCAAAACCCACCTTTGTTGCGCCTGAGAATGATTTGGAAGTACAATTAGTTGCTATTTGGGAAGATATTTTGGGGCACAACGAAATTGGGGTAAACGATAATTATTTTGATCTGGGGGGCAAATCATTAATGGCGTTAAAAATGATTGCAAGGATCAATGAACAGTTTGATATTAAATTGCCAGTGACTGCTTTATTGCTTCATCCAACAATCAAAGGCCTTGCTCAGGAAATACACCATCAGAAAACTCCGGAGGGTAAAAAACCCTGGGAATTCCTAATCCCTTTAAAGCCCGAAGGCAAAAAAAGTCCGGTATTTTGTATACATGCAGGTGAAGGGCATGTTTTGTTTTATAAGAAAATGTCTACCCTTCTGGATGAAGACAGACCGGTCTATTTGGTTCAGCCAAAAGGAATTCATGGTGACGGCCCAATGCACAATAGTATAGAACAAATGAGTAAGGACTATATTTCTGAGATCTTAGAGGTACCAGATGTTGAATCATATAACCTTGTTTTTTATTGTTACAGTGCTATAGTTGTTGAAATGGCCAAACAATTCAGAAAACTGGATAAAAAGTTTAATCTTATTATTATAGACAGCTGGGGCAGACCCAAAACTTTGGAGAAAAAGCCAGGATATTACCAACGCCTTGGTAAATACCTGAAAACTCTTAGTCGTAGCCCTGTTTTAACCATAAGAAGTTCTATTATCTCCAGATACAGACAGTCTCTGGAGCCATTATATTTGAAATGGAGTAATAACAAGTTACAAATGCAGCTTAGGCATATAAGGCATCACCTTAGTGCAATCTACTATAAGTACCAATGGGAGAAGATCAATGCACCATGCACCCTTATTCTCGCAGATAAAGAACACCCGGAATTAAAGAAAGCGAAAGTGGCTTCCTGGGAATTTTGGGCGGAAGCTGAATTAAAAGTGCGTTATGCTCCTGGAAATCATTTCAGCATATTTGAAGAACCTAATGTTAAACATTTAGCTGAAATTATAGAAGAAGAGTGTGTATAGGCCAATGGTTTATACTTTTTGTAAATTATAGGCTTCATTACAAACAATGCTTTCGAAAAACACCATTGCGGTCTGGACTATCGATCAACGTTTAATCGAGAGCGTAAGTTTGCATCAAAAGCATTTGTCTTTAGCCGAGCTAGACCACGCAAAAAAATACCGGTTTGATAAAGACCGGTATACCTTCATAATTGGACGGGGAATATTAAGACATCTTTTAGGGCACTATACAAAACAGCATCCATCGGAAATCAATTTTAAATTTGGTGACCAGGGAAAACCTTTTATTGACGATAACAAAGCTCCTTATTTCAATATATCTCATTCAGGTAACATTCTTGTGATGGGTTTTTGCATGGAACATCCGCTTGGAGTGGATGTGGAACTTATTAAGTCCGATTTCGATCTTGCTGAACTTGCCAGACAAAATTTTTCAGAGAAGGAAATTAAAGCGCTAAACAGCTTAAATAAAAATGAGCAGGACAGGGCATTTTATCGCTGTTGGACCCGCAAAGAATCTTTTATAAAAGCAATAGGAAGTGGTCTCTCTTTTCCCCTTGATGCTTTTAGTGTTTGCCTGGATGATGATCTTACTGCCGAAATGCTGGAAACCAAATGGGAGAAAGCGGAAAGGCATCAATGGAAGCTGTCTTCATTTATTCCTGCAGATGGTTACCTTGCAGCTGTATGTGTCCAGGATAAAAATGTAAAGATTGTGCATCGCAATTGGAAAGAAATTGACAATTAGGCATTAATAAAACTAAAAAATTCTGGACAGTATTTTACAAATTTAAGTTGCAGTTTGTTCTTCTATTTTCTATCCTTCAATCTATACATAAACTTTAATCCACTCCAATCTGTATTTACAGCACAGACTTTTATATCTACCAGACCATGGGTCAATCCAAACCTGCGAACGACGTTACCATCGAGATCTTTCGGGATTTTTGAGTTTTTCTTGGGCCAACTCACCCAAAAACTACCATTCTTTTTCAATCCGGATTTAAGTATATCGAACTGTTGTTCCAATTCTATTAGATGAGTACAGAAAAAATGAATAAAATCTATTATTGCTTCATCGGGATTTGATAAAAATTCTACTTTGGGAAAGTCATCAAATAATTCAAAATAATAATCGGGCTGGTTGCACAGGAGTACTCTCTGACCTTCTTTAAGACCTAGTTTACGCGTTAGTGGTGTAGCTGAATAACCTGAACTGCTCATTTTTCTAATTGTTAAACCAATAATTCAGTTTTAAGGTGAGCGACCAACTTCTTCCTTCCAATGGTGAAATTAATTGGTTGTTGGTATACACCAGAAAAAGGTCTGAAGCCGGTTTATAGCGCCATTGCAACCTTGAGTTTAAGTTAAAATTTCTGGATTGCTCATTGTATTGAAAAAGGTTGGCAAAAAACAAGGTATTGGTAAAGGTAATATCAACCTCCGAGCCAATAAGCCAAAATTCTGTCGTATTCCAGGGAGCAGGCATATCCAGGTGATTATAACTTAGATTAGAGCTAAGACTTACAAAGGGTTGAAAACGGTATCCGAGTTCGGCCATAAGACCAAGTCGGGTTCCTTCAAGATAGTAGCCTCCATATTGCGCCCCTAAGGAATAGGTAAATAAGCTTTGGGGTTTGGCATCATACTCTATTTTTAAGGTGTTCCATCTGTGTCTGGTGCCTGTTGCCAGCGAATCTTTGCCAGATCTTGTAGGATCAAAAGGAGATAACAATTCAACAAACTCCTTAGAACCTTCAAATTCTAGCTGACTCCTATTTCTGAAATTTATCTCATATTCTAAAGAATTCTCATTGTCTGTGCGTTCAAAATTTGAATTGAAAAAATAGCTTGTCCTTAGACTGGGGCCATGACTTACTATTTTACCCTTTTTTGGAAAAAAGAGGTGTCCGGCAAAGGCACTTAGGTTAATATATCCTCTTCGCGGTACAAAACCTACTTCTGCGGTATACTCCTCTCCTACCGACTCTTCCTGTAACCCCCAGTTCCATTTTCTGCTTTTATATTCAAGATTGGCTGCCTGCGTAAGTCCGTTTCCACGCTGATTTGGTGCAAATGATTTTAAAACAAAAGCTTTCCCCGACCATAAATTATCTGCTGATGCCAGATTGTATTCCAGCCCAATATTTCGGTTAAACTCCGGAAACACTGTTTTTAGGGAATCTGCTTCCTGAGGATAACTGACAGATTGTTTGTTCACAAACATCAATCCAATACTAGATCTGCTAAACACTTTTCGCTGCAAAGAAAGTACACCAAAATTCTGGCTGGGCCGACCCGTAGATGTCACGCTGGCCGTTTGCATATCCATTAGTCCAAGCCGCCAGTTTTCATTGAGATTGCCACTCACTCTTGCCCCCGCCCTGATGGGTACCCCTAAACCAATTCTTCGGGAAAAGAAAGGCCTTATGTCCTGATAACCAAAACTTGCAAATAAGTCGGCATTTTCAAGGAAAAACTGTCTTCTTTCAGGAAAAAACAGTTCAAATCTATCCAGGTTGGTTACCTGCCTGTCTACTTCTACCTGAGAGAAATCAGGATTTATAGTTAAATCTAGATTAAGCGAGGAGCTAAGGCTGAATTTGATATCACCGCCAACTTTTAACTCATTATCACTTTGCTCGTTTATGTCTTCTGCTATTGTTCCTAAGGTATAAGGAATCAGAGAGAAATTAACTTTAGGGGAAGGTGGGGGTTCATCCCAGACCAAAACTCCTGCCAGCGCCAAAGAAGAGGTGGGGAACTGCCTGCCAATAGGCGTCCAACTAGATTTTTCACTCGATTTCAAATCCAGACGGCTAAAATTGATTCCCCATTCCTTTACCCCGTCCTTATATCGGATAGACTTAAAGGGCAGTGCCATTTCAAATACCCATTTGTCTTCATCGCGCTGCACTGCAGAAACCCATTTACTATCCCAATTTAAGTCAACACTGGAACCAGCGAACATTGTCCCGTCCCACTGGGCTCCCGCAGCATTTGAACCAAATGTGAAGCCCGTAGTCTTATTATTAAAAGGATCTATGAAAAGCAGGAAATTGTCGTTCTTACCAAAGCTAAAATCGCGTCTTAGCGACTCCACAAAATTCTTACCCTTGGTAGTATTGTAGAAAGTGGCAATCAGATAAATATTTTTATCATCATAGGTCATTCTAATCTCCGATCGCTCATTTGCCTTCCCCTCATCCATAGGAAGCACCATAAAGAAATCCTTAGCGACATCGGTAGTTTTCCAGACCATATCATCGGCCACTCCATCTATAACTACAGGTAAATTGGTTTTACGAATATTTAAGCGAAATGCTTCATTTTTCTTTTGCCCATATGCTGACAACGCAATGGTCATTACGAGCATATAGAAAAGTGGATTTTGATTGACGAGTTTCGGCATGGTATTCCTATCCAGAGGTCCTGACAAAGAACGCTTAAATATATGCTATTTTAAGTTGTTCCTAAGGAACTTTATAGCATACATTCAGGATAGAGGGCAATGTAAATTAGTCTGGCTATTTCAGAAGTTCCGGGAAATTGGAATTCTGAGCCCTGAATTACTCCAATTCTTTTAAGATATTTTCGGCAGAACTGGTGATGCTTTTGTAACAATTATAGCCCCATCTTGTAAAAAGAACTAATAACACCAATACCACTGCTGTGAAAATATATAACCCAACCTCTTGCTGATTTAGAAAGATATCTTCGTCATTGAACATTTTAGCAAAAACCGCAAGGGAAGTAAAGAAAACTATAATCCCGCCGTACATTCCAAACTGCTGTTGCATTAATAAATTCTTCTTCACCCTGGAGAATTTAACAATGGTATCTTTATAGCTGCCTTCGGTGATCTTTAAATTCTTAAGCTGACTCAGTGATCTCAGGACCAAAGTGGGCAGAATCAGCATAAATCCCAGAGTAATAATACCACAGACAACTAAATACCACGTATCTAGTTTGCCAAAATTGAGTAGTACATATAGGGCTGCAATAAAACAAACAATTGCACCTATGCTTTCTATAATGGTAATCTTTTGAAATTTATTAGAATAGCGTTCTTGAGTCATTTTTAATATAATTTCGTTGGTTAATTTCTTTTGTTTTTCCAGCTGGTCACTCATTTCAGACCATACTGCTTTTATTTCTTCTAAGTTCATCTTAACTATTATTAATCTGTGCTTTTAGTTTTGTTTTGATCCTTGAAATCCTGGTACCTACGTTAGATGGTGTAAGTCCCGTAATCTCTGCAATTTCCTCGTACTTTTTACCTTCCAGTAATAGCAGGATAAGTCCCTTTTCTAAAACATTCAACTGCTTAATATGACCATATAGGAGTTTTAATCTTTCCTCAAATTCTTTGTCATAATTTTCTGTTTGATGTGCTACTACCTGGTCTATAGGCACTCCTTTTGGCCGTCTTTTTTGCTTTTGTAATTGTCTTATTGCAGTATTTAGGGCCACGCGGTACATCCAGGTACTTATCTTGGCTTCATTTCTAAAAGAGCCGTAAGATTTCCATAATTGGTACACAATCTCCTGATAGAGATCTTTTTGATCTTGTTGATTATTGGTATAGATAGTAGTAATCTTAAAGATGACCCCTTCATTATCTTTTATAATCTGTGCAAATTCTTCTTCTTTACCCATACGGGATTTCTTCCATTTTTATTATTAGTTACTAAGTTGTGGAAAAAATCACAGAATGATTAAAGAATTTGTGATTCGCTGGCATCATTGCAGGTATAATGGCACCTTGCCTTGTAATTTAAGTAAAGCTAATCTAGGTTTGTCCCGGATATACCATTACTGAAATAAGCGCTCATCCAGACCTGGAAGAAGCTTCATAGCATTCTTGTAATATACTTTCTTAAGGACTTCATCTGGCAAATTCAGGCCGTACATGGACCAGAAGGCATGATATTTTTTGTAATAGGGGAAATATTCGTCATCCGTTTCCAATACCCTGAAATACGTAGGAAATTCTTCCGGTTTCCAGCTGTCTTTACCAAATAATATCTTGTCCTGGTAGGTGACAAAGAACTTGTGGGCATTCTTGGGTTGCCTTCCCAATTCTGCAATTACCGCGCCTATACCAACATACATATTTGGCATTTCATTCATTAATTCACCCAATTTGCCCAGGTTGTTTGCATACCATCCCATATGAGCGTTTATGAACTTAGTATCGGGGTGTTTCTTAAACATATTATGCTGTTCATTGATAATTTGTTGCCAGGGTGCCGGGTTGGTGTCAGACCTCTTGCGCCTGGGCCTGGTTTTAAGTTCTAACCAACGTTCATTGTTGTCATCCATCGGGTCCCAGAAAGATTTTGGATCCGCTGCGTGTATAAGGACGGGAATCCCCAGTTCACCACATTTTGCCCAAACCGGGTCCAATCTCGGATCATCTATCGCCAGTCTTTTGCCATTGACATCTTTATTGCGCAATCCCAGACTTTTGTAAACCTTTAGTCCCTTTGCGCCATTCTTTACATCATTCGTCAGCTGTGTAACCGCATTCTCTGCCCATCCTGGATTGCCTACGCCATCAAAATTTACATTGGCAAAAACAACAAACCTGTTAGGGTAATTGTTGTTCACATTTTCCAAAGCTGCTTTTAATCTATCTCCAGACCCGCCGCTAAGGTTTACCATCACGGCCATATTGATATTATCCATATCTGCAATAAGTCCGGACAGGTCTTGCTCCCCCATTCTAAATTGATGACTGTGAATGTCAATAAATGGAAATTTTGCTCTTTCTACCTTGTTGGTTGGTACTACGAGGGTTGAGGTAGGGTTATATTCCTCAAACCCCATGTCCTGAGCAATAAGGGATAGGCTAACTAATAACAGAAGCAGACAAAAGGAAGTATTTCTAATGTTTTTCATGGCACAAAAAATTTTGCATCATGAAAATACTATATTTTCTAAAATATGATCTACTTGTAATACATAAAAAACCCCAACATTTTAGTTGGGGTTTTTACTTTCCTAGAATTCACTATTTCCTTTTACTTTTAGCAACTTTCTTTTTGCCACTCTTGCTTTTCCCTTTAGATCTACTACCAGAATTCTTAGCAGCTGTTTTTACAGTTCTTTTGCCGTCAGAACTTTTATTTATAGCAACAGCCCTTTTGGAGCCATCCGGATTCTTTTTTACAGCAACAGTTTTTCTGCTACCATCAGTATTTTTTACCGTAGCCACTCTTTTCTTAGTGCCGTCTGCCTTGTTCACACCTGTAACCCGTTTTTTAGTTCCATCAGCGTCTTTAACAGCGGCCGTGCGGTACTTATCTCCATCTGCCTGATTTACTCCTACTGCCCGTTTCTTGGTGCCATCTGTTTTATTAACAGCAACAGCCCTCTTTTTAGTACCATCTGCCTTGTTAACACCTGCCACTCTGTACTTATCCCCATTTGCATGGTTCACACCCACTACCTTCTTCTTTGTGCCATTTACTTTGTTTACCCTGGTAACACGAGCAGCATAAGATCTATGCGGATGACTTATTGCAAAATCATTTCTCCTGATCTTGCTATGTAAATGCACAGCAGAATTGCTATAACGTACATGTGTATAATGGAATGTATGCTTCACATTTATATGGATGTGTACATTTTTTTTATAATGATGAGCATGGAAGGGTTTCCAAAAATGATAATGAGAAGGATAATATCCCCAATAGAAAACAGATCGGTATGGCCTGTAATAAGGTCTCCAGAAAATAGAAAACAGTACCGGACGGTGAATATATACCGGCTCTACAATGTAAGAAGGACCATATAAATATACATCACCAACCAGCTGTACTCTAGTACTGCCTTTGCTGTCTTTCTCCACCTCAATAGTTGCCACATCCTGATAGATATCTTCTCCCAGGACCGCTTGTAATGCAATTAAGTGGGTGTTACTCTCTGCAGTTTCCACTACTCTTAAATAGTCTACATAACCATCTTCATTGAGGTCTAGATTTGATATTTGAGTTTCAGGATCGTTTAGCTTAAATTCAAACTCTTCCAGATCCTTGGCATCACCTAAAATAGAAGCAACAGCTTCTAAATCTAAGTTGTCGCTTATTTCTTCACTGGCGGCATCTACTGTGGTGATGTCCTGAGCGGTTATAATCCCTGTCATAGTTAGTAACAGGCCAAATACTTTAACGATTTTAAATTTCATTAGATTTTTCATTGGGACTTATTTTTAGCTTTTGACTTTGAAATCAATACAAGGTTTAATTGCACTGTCTAATAATATGCAAATGGTATCCTATTTTCGACGAACTACACTGTGGAATTACTCCATGTTCTGTTCAAAACGAAGCAAAGGCCTGATATAGTATGCTTTACAGTGTTTTTATCTTTTGATTGTAGTGAGCGAAGATGCGAAGAACTTTGAAGTAAGAAATAGAGCTATTGCTGCTTATTGTGATTTCCGGTCTGTTCAATAAGTTGATTATATTCTTCAAGAGTGTCTATATCTTTTTGCTTTCCCTGCGGGTCTAAGGTTATTGTTGCTGACCGATGTGCGGCTATGACCTGCTTAGCGCCATATTCTTTATTCAGCTGTTGTAATTCATCAAAATGCACGCGATCAAAAATTGCCGGTACTCCCGGACCAGAATTATATGAAGTGGCAACAATCCCTCCCTGTTGTTTATAGGTACTAATTAAAATATCTAAATAACTGGCATCTATCAGCGGCTGGTCTGCAAGCATAAGTAACACTGCGCTGCATTGAGGAATGTTGTCTTTAATGTAACGTATTCCACAACCAATTGAACTGCCCATGCCGGAAGGCCAATCACTATTTTTTAATATCACTACCCCGTCCTGATCTAGATGGTTAACAATTTCTGTAGCATTGGCCCCTGTTACAACAATAACTGAACTGGCCGCAGAAGCCCTGGCGGTATCCATGGCATTGGACAATAGCGTGCCTTTTCTCCAGGGTAAAAGTTGCTTAATTTTTCCCATTCGGGTAGAGGCCCCGGCTGCAAGTATTAGAATACTTATGTTGTTGTTCATCTACTATGAATAGTACCCTTTTTATCTTTTAAAGGAATGGGTTTGTGTTGGCGGACCACCGAAATTATTTCGGAAAGCACCGATATAGCGATTTCCTGAGGAGTTTCAGCTCCAATTCCTATCCCGGCAGGCCCGTGTATACTATCAAAAAAGGCATCCGGAACCTCAGGACTGTGCTCTAAAAATTGCCCGAGTAATTTCTCCCTTCTCAAAGCCGGACCCAGCAGCCCCAGGTATATGGGAGTTATATCTTTAAGACGTAGCAAAAACTTAAGGTCCTTTACAAAGCTGTGGGTCATTAAAATGATCGCCGTCTGGTCATCAATTGTTGCTGTATCAAATTCTTCAGGGGCAACCGGTAAAAATTCATGAGCGCCGGGAAAATCCTTAATCGATTTCTGTTCATCCGGAGGCACAACCACAATTACTTCCCAACCGGTTAATGCGGCATAAGAACATATTTGCACTGCATCGTGTTCTGCACCCATGACAAGCAATCTAAAGCATGGCGACATTTTCTGAGAAAAAACCGCTGTTTGGCCGGAGGCTTCAAATGCTGTTCTAAAGGCTATGGTGGCCTCATTTGTTTTTAGAATAGAACCGTATGCTTTGGATGTACCTTCCTCTTTGTTGTAGTATGATTTAATCTGAAAATCTGCTCTTATATTGATAATATTCCAAAATAACGATATAAAGGTTTCATCGGGGTTGAAAGGTTCTAGTAATATGTATAAAATGCCTTCACAACCCAACCGGTACCTTCCGTCATAAGTCATTACTTTTGGCACCTGGGTTTTGAAAACACTGCTGGCTTGTCTTTTAATCTCCTTCTCAACGCAGCCTCCACTCACCGCTCCAACCATGCTCCCGTCTTCCAGGATCAGCATACTAACTCCCGGCCTTCTGTATGAAGAGCCATCTAAGGCAACTACGGTGGCCAAAGTTGCAGCCATGCCTTTCTCTTTTGCGGCCTGATAGGCCAAAACTATCTTCTTTAATTCATGTGTCATCTTAATAGTGGCTTGTAGTTGAAATAAAAGGTACAACAGCACCTTTTTTGTACTTCTTCAGTGGATCCAATTTTATAAATCCATCAATTTTAGATAGGTTGATCAAATCCCCTGATCCATTCCCTATTATCCTCCTGGCAATATTACATCCTGCTTCCAAATTAATCTTTACACCGAGAAAGCCGGTTAAGTTGGTCTGGTAATCTATTTCTTCCCCTAAAATTACTTGATTATCCTGTACCTCCCCAAGTAAAACCATTTGTAACCAGGGTTTAAAGTAGACATGGTAATTTACGTAGGTAGATACTGGGTTGCCCGGGAATGAAAAAATCACAGTATTGGCCTGCTTATGATAACCAAACCAAAATGGTTTTCCAGGACGTTGCCTTACTTTGTGAAAAATCTTCTCAGTACCAAGCTCATCAAGAATTTCAGGTATGAAATCGAACTTGCCTTTGGAAACACCTCCGCTAAGGAGTAAAACATCCATTTCCTGAATGGCGTATTGTAATTTTTGTCTAATAATATCCTTGTCATCATCTAAATGCAATAACAAAGGCAGTATATTATCCTTGGAAAGAGCCGCATATAGCGTATATGCATTAGACCTTCTTATCTGATAAGGTAGAGGAGTTTCTTTTATTTCCACAAGTTCCTTCCCTGTAGAAATAACTGATATAGCAGGAAGCTTTTTTACATGAACACGCTCTTTCCCTACTGAAGCCATTACCCCTATGACTGCCGGGCTTATAGTTGTGTTTTTTTCAAGAACAACCTCTCCTTTACTAATGTCAGTACCAATGCCGTGAATATTAGCACCTTTTTTGGGAATTTTATGTAATGAAGCCAGGCCATCTTTGATTGATATGTCTTCATACATAACTACCGTATCTGCATCATCCGGAACCATTGCTCCGGTCATAATTTCAATGCAATTTGTACTATTTTCAAGAGGTATGCTAGGAACTCCGGCAGCAAGAGTACCGGCAATACTAAAGGTGGTTTCCCCTTTTTCAATTGCTCCGTAATTTATCGCAATACCATCTTTAGTTGAGCGGTTAAAAGGAGGGAAATGACGGTCTGCTATGATCTCTTCGGCCAAAACACGCCCGAAAGCTTCTTTTATATTAACGCTTTCGGAACCAAAATCGCTGAGCTGATTTATTACCAAATTATATGCTTCTTCAAATGGGATCATTACCAGACTAATTATAACATCACATTTATATGCAATGCATTACTATTATATATGAATGGGCCGGTTAAAGCTATACCAACTTTAAATTACTTAAACAATTTGAAATTACCAATGGTCTATGAATATATATGTGAATACTGGTCCATTCCGCCAATTACATTATAGGTAATGCAATTTGGGAGTGCTTCCTGAAGCAGTAATTGGGCTGTTTGGGACCTTTTGCCAGATTGGCATAAGAGATATACTTCAGCATTGTGATTTATTTCACTTAGCCGGTTTTTAAGTTCTATCAGGGGTATATTCCGTGCATCTTCCACATGTTGTAAATTATATTCTTCAATTGTTCTTACATCGATTATTTGAAGATTTTCTTTTGACGCCAATAATTCCCCAAATTCTTCAGCGGAGATTTGTAGTCCAAAATGGCAAGATGGTGTTTCATAATTCTCCTGCAATACGCCAATATTCAGATTTTCTGGTACTAATGGAAAATTTACTTTTATGAATGAATTATTTAGTCCATTGTATAATAAAAGCACTCCAGTAAGCACCTCGCCTATGTCACTTATAATTTTTATAGCCTCCAAAGCCTGGAGATTTCCAACAATTCCCGGAACAACCCCTAAAACCCCATGTTCACTACAATTTGGAATTTCATCTTCAGAGGGTACTGTTGGGTATAAACATCTGTAAGTTGGCCCTCCTTTGTAGTTAAACACACTTATTTGTGCTTCGAACCCGTGTAGTGCTCCATAAACAAAAGGTTTATTTAGGATTACACATGCATCATTAATTAAATACCTTGTGGGAAAATTATCTGTGGCATCAATTACGATGTCATAATCCGAGATAATTTTTAAAGCGTTATCTCTTACCAGAAAAGTATCATGACCAATTAAAAGGGTGTCGGTATTCTGAGCTTCGAGCTTTTCAAGGCATGCGGCTAATTTAGCTCTACCCACATCATTTTCATCGAAAAGCACTTGTCTTTGCAAATTGGAAATGTCAACAATATCCTGTTCTACTATCCCAAGAGTCCCTACCCCCATTGCGTTCAAATATTGAAGTACAGGAAGTCCCAATCCCCCGGCACCGACAACAAGTACCCTCGCTTTGACCAATTTTTTCTGTGCTTCAGGGCCAAACTCTTTTAATATTGTCTGTCTTATATATCGCTTAGAGTTCATCTCGGAACTAATTTTGACAAGGCTTCTTTATAATCCTCCTCCGAATTAGCGTTAAGTAATCCAAGGTCTTTTTCAGGAACCACCAACTTAACATTACTATTTATAAGATATTTTCTGGGACAACTACTACTGCCATTATCTAAATATCCAATTGCCCCCTTAAGACCTTCAGGTTCCCAAATGGCGGCCAGTGGTTCTGGAAGACCGCTTTGGCTAACGCTAAATGCGGTTGCGTGGCAATTCTGATTCCGCTCTTCCAATAGTTTATTTAGCATGGCCAAATCTATAAATGGAAGATCGCATGCAAGCACCAACCAGGCTACATCAGGGAATTTCCTGTGTGCACTCAATATGCCATTTAACGGACCACGAAATATATTCTCATCTACAATAAGATGATCATCACTTTTAAATTCTTCTTGCTGATCCTCCCGAATACTGTAAAATGTCTTCTTACACAGGGAAGTCAGTAATCCGTAGAGGTAATCTCTTTGAGGGATATCATGATATACTATAGATCCTTTGTCTCTGCCCATACGGGTACTTTTACCACCCGCCAAAACCAAACCGTATACTTCTCGTTCCTTCATCATTTGTTGTTTTGTGGTTTACCCTCCAATGGAGGTCATAGAACTTTGAAAAACGCTACTGTGTTGTTTTTGTGCTTCAAAACCCGTTTTAGCTCTTTTGTTTAGTACCCGAACCAATGCGGATTGAACGCTCTCATTTTCATTGTCGCTCCTCATAAGATCTCGCAAATTAGTTACGGGTTTACCATACAAACACGTAATTACATCCCCAGTGGCAGTAATTCTAAGCCGATTGCAACTACCGCAAAAGGTTCTTGTAAAAGAAGGGATGAGACCAAAAGTACTGGTGTGTCCCTTTATTTTATAATTTATGGAAGTAGAAGTTGGTGGTGAAGGCAATTTCTCAAAATCCGGAAATTCAGTTTTTATGTGTTCAAGTATTTTCTTGTAACTCCAACTAAGGGCATCAAAACTCCTGCTTCCTCCATTAAATGGCATCTCTTCTAAAAAACGCACCGATACGGGATAATGCTTCATAAGTTCCAAAATGGGAATTATATCCTGCGTATTTTGATTTTCCAGAGCGATGAAATTAATTCTGACATTAAAGCCTTCAGTAATTAATCTGATAAGGTTATTGTGTACCGTATCATATAAATCTCTGCGCGTAATACGTTCAAAGGTTTCCCTGTCTATAGCATCCAGGCTTACATTTATATTATTTATTCCTAATGTTTTGAGTTCTGAAATATAGGGCCCAATAAGCGTAGCATTGGTAGTAATAGAAATATCATCAAGGCCATCTAATTCTGTGAGATAGCGAAGTAATACCATCAAATCTTTTCTGACGAATGGCTCCCCACCCGTAATTCTGATCTTGTCTATCCCCTGCTCTACAACAATTTTACTCAGTCTCGATAGTTCCTCTATGGTGAGTAGTTTATCGTTCTTCTCAAAATTTATTCCTTCAGAAGGCATGCAGTAATTACACCGTAAATTACAACGATCTGTAACGGCTAAGCGCAGATAGTTTATTGTTCTATTGTGATTGTCTACCAGCATATTTTCTTAAAAATAATTCATTTATTAACATCCGGAATGTTTGTATCAGGAATGTTCATACAATTTAGTTCTTATCCACCACTTACGGGAGGAATTAATGCAATTTCATCAAAGTTGTCAATTTTAACGCTATCCTTGGCGTAGGCATTATTTACAGCCACTGCCATAGATGAAAGCTTATTTAAACCTGGGTAGGTATTCCCCAGGTAGTTCTTTAATTCCTTGACAGTTTTCAATTTATTAGCACTCGAAATTGGCAGGGATATAGATGAACTTCCGACTATGTCTTTGGTAATTCCAAACAGTAATATCGTCATAGATTATCCAATAATTTCCTTATCCGGCAATGTCATAAGCTCTGGGTATTTTGCAAATGGTTGCTTGTATAATCGTTTGCCGGTTGCAGCTTTTAAGGCATTTGCAATGGCACCTCCTGCAGGTGGTAATGTGGGTTCTCCCAGACCAGTTGGAGCCAATTCGTTTTTAACAAAATGTACTTCTACCTCTGGGGCCTCTTTCATTCTAATTAATCTGTATTTATCAAAATTGGAAGCCAGAGGTGTACCATCTTTAAAATTAAAATCCCCAAACATCGCATGGCCCACTCCATCAATTACGCCACCTTCTGCCTGGTTAGCAGCTCCAAGCGGGTTTACAACTACACCGCAGTCCACCGCACAGGTAATCTTCTTCACTACAGGGGTGCCGTTTTCAATTACTACATCGGCAACTTCCGCAACATGGCTATTATGGCAATAGTAGTTTACAAAGCCCTGATAAACGTTTTCATTCTTCGTACCCCATCCAGACTTTTCTACCGCAAGTTGAATAACATCTTCCATTCGTTTTGGATCGTATTGTATATTCTCGTCGGCATCTGCATCTACTTTTCTTAAAAGATCCAGACGGAACTGTATTTTGTCAACCTCCATCATCTCAGCCAGCTCATCAAAAAAGCTTTGCTCTGCATAGGCCAGGAAATTGGTATATGGGGCTCGCCATGCACCAGTAGTGATACTACTACCATATTTTGCTACATCTACCTGGTAGTTTTCAATTGCTCCGGCAGGAAAAAAATGCGGGATTAAACCATACATATTAGAATTAATAGCAGCTTCCTTTAAATGGTAAGCGCTTACTTTTCCATCTTTAACTGCCGCTTTAATACGATATTTTATCGCAGGTCTATAGATGCCGTCGGCCATATCATCTTCTCTGCTATATACCAGTTTTACCGGCTTTTTTATTGCATCGGAAATTTCTGCGGCTTCAATAACAAAGTCTCCAAACAATCTTCTTCCAAAACCGCCACCCATACGGGTCATTTCTAAATGAATCTCCGAAGGATCTCTCCCAAGTAACCCTGCAACAACCCCGGCCTTCCATGCTGGGGTTTGTATTGGGCCCACCAGATGAACCTTTTCAGTGGTCACATTGGCAAAGAAATTCATGGGCTCTAGGCAATTATGTGGGAGAAAAGGGGATTCATAGGTGCGTTCAAGAACCTGATCTGCAGCCGCAAAGGCTTTTTTTACATCCCCATCTTTACGTAAAGTTTCAAATTTATTACCCTCCAGAAACCCCGTCAATATTTCATCGTGGTCTTCCGTACTTTCAATGGTAGAATCGTCTACCCATTCAGCTTTGATCGCATTCTTCGCTTTCATGGCCTCCCAGGTACTTCTTGCAATTACAGCCACTTTATCACTCCCGGATATTATACTGGAAGCATTCTGGTCTTTTTCCAAAAGTGCCCGAACTTTTTCACCGATTTTCACCACATCTATTACTCCGGGCATTGCCCGGGCTTCAGTATCATCATAGGATGCCAATTTCTTTCCAAAGGCAGGTGGCCTTACTACGGCGGCATATACCATTCCGTCTACCTTATAATCCAGGCCATAAAGTGGCTTCCCAGTGACAATCTTATCTATATCGACATTTTTGATGTCTGTCCCAATAATTTTAAAATCTTTTATCTCCTTCAGAGTTACCTCTTCAGGGACTTCCAGAGCAGCAGCATCATTAACCACATCTCCATAACCCAGGGTTTCTCCCTTACTATTGGTAATTATGCCTTCACTTGTAGTACATTCGGAAGGAGCTACTCCCCATCTGGCGGCCGCAGCATTCACAAGCATCTGTCTGGCTGTAGCTCCAGTTTTTCGTAAGGGCTCCCAGCCATGTCTGATAGACTGGCTCCCTCCTGCTACCTGGCGAGTATAGTTTTCAGTGTCTAGCACTCCTTGTTCTACATAGACATTTTTCCAGGCAACATCTAACTCTTCGGCAATGATCATTGGCATTGAAGTTTTTACTCCCTGGCCTATTTCCGGGTTGGGTGAAAATATAGTCACCGCACCGTTGTCTGCAATTTTAATAAAGGCATTGAAATCGTTATAATTAAGGCTCGCAAGATCTACCGGGGGTGCTGCATTAGGTTTGCAGGCATTAAAAAGGTTAAAGCCAATTAGTAAACCGCCACTGGCAAGTGAACTGGTACGCATAAAGGCCCTCCTACTAAATTTTTGTGATGCTATTGAAGTTGACATTAGTTTTAATTTTTTTGATTAGGCTATCCCATTTTGGATGCAGCAATTTCTACTGCCTTATATATTCTCTGATAAGATGCACATCTGCAAATATTTCCATGCATTGCATTCTTAATCTCTTCTTCGCTGGGGCTTGCATTTTTCTCTAAAAATGCAGAAGCGGTCATAATCTGACCTGCCTGACAATAGCCACATTGTGGCACGTCTACTTCTTTCCAGGCTTCCTGTACAGGATGTGTTCCGTTATCCGACAGGCCTTCAATTGTGGTGATGGCCTTGCTCTCTACCTGTGCTACTGTAAGGGAACAGCTCCTTACTGCTTCACCATCCAGGTGTACAGTACAAGCTCCACATTGAGCTATTCCACAGCCGTATTTGGTTCCTACCAGATCCAAATGATCCCGAAGTACCCAAAGGAGGGGCGTGTCTTCACTAACCTCTACCGATTTTGAGGTACCATTGACTTTTAATTGATACGTTGGCATATGCGTTGTTTTTGTTGTTTTAATTGATCTCTGAGAATCTTTTCTAAAGTTATCAAAAATCAATAGAAATCAGTTGGCTTTAACAATTTGTTAAACGTTAAAATACTAATTGGCACGTGTTATCTTATCTCGTATTGATCGCCAGCTAACCAAAATAATATTTTGTTCTTTCAGAATTTTGGCACATTCCGGACTATTGAAGAAGTCGTAATCTGCCTGCCTCCAGGCCGCACCCCAGCCGGGATGATCTATTGTCACTGCCTTCATTTCTGCATCGTCATAGGCCAAATGAATCAATAAACAGTTTAGTCCGGACTGCAGTTTTTCCAAAACGGAAGTATAGTATTGGTCCATACCTTTTTGAAAATCTCCAGGTGATGCTGAATAAATGGCATCTACCACTGCGGTATTTTCGGTAAGCAACTCTTTTATTTGCGGATGTTCTATACTGTAGATTCTGGAATCTAGTAATACAGGAAGTCTAAATTCAGCTGCTACTTTCATGTATGCCGCCGTGAAGTCCGGGGTGCTGACTGCCGCCCCCATATGAGCATCCAGATGGGTCACATCTATTCCTGCTTTATATGCTTTCTTTACCTGATTTCTTAATTCGTATTCTACTTCATCAGCCACACCAGAGGTGACAAGGCTGTCTACCAAAGCATAGAAGTATCCATTTTTATTGACCAGGCTGCTCACTTTGTCCAGCGAGCTAACGGGGCCCCATTTATAATGTTTCCATTCGCTGTTCAGGGTAAGATGCAGCCCTAAATCTGTTGATTTGTTCTTTCTGGCATAAGCAGCAATTTCTTCGAACCATGGACAGGGGACCATAATACTTGCAGAATTCACCGGGCCATTTGCTAAGGATTTTATGCTGGCTGCATTTTCCGAGTGCGTAACGCCCAGATCATCGGCATGTATAATCAACAATTTAGCATCAGCGTCATATCCCAGTCGTTCCGCAACACTTTTCTGCTGTGATCTTGTCAGGGAGCCAACAAAAATTAAAAAGCAAAGTAACATCCATTTTTTACTCATAAGTTATCAGGGATTATCTAGTTTGTATTCTCGCTGTTAAACTACGAAATTATGCAATTAGGGCTTTAACAAGATTTAACAAAGTTTTTAAATCCTCTGATAATTTTAGGCCTAATTCTTCGTTCTGATGGTTGAACAGAAAAACCATATGAACATGAAATCTCTTTTAAAAGTCTTTTCCATTTGTTGTTTTGTTGCATTGGCTATCTCCTGTGGCAATGCAGATGATGATGTAAATTTTGATCTTAACCTTGGCAGTCTTGGGGAAGGTAAACCGGTAGATGAATGTCTTAATCTCGGTGAAAATGACCTGGTTTTGTCTATTCAGGATCAGTATACAACTTTACCAGGGAAGGTATCCATTTTCTTTAAAGTCTCCGATACACAGGGAAAACCGGTTCCCGGACTATCAGCATCTCAATTCACTATATATGAACAGGGAAGGAATGACGATTGCTTTAATACCATATCTACCTCTGAATCTCTGGCAAGAATATCCCCTAATTCTCAAATTTTCAACAATAATACCCTCCTGGTACTCGATTTAAGCAATAGTGTCTTGAGCAGTAGTTTAAGCCAGTTAAAAACGGCAACCATCAGTTTTATTAATAATGTAATGCCTGCAGTGGCAGACGAATCCTTTAAAATGGCTATTTATTGGTTTGACGGGGAGGATGAACTGCACTTGCTGAACGACCTGACTACTTCAAAGAATGAACTTACGGCGGCTGTGGAAGGCATAGATGAAAATATTAGTAATGACCCATCTACCGATCTTTATGGTGCTGTGATAAAATCTGTGAATATTGCAGAAGATCTTTTGGCATCCAGCAATAGCAATGAAATTATCGGGGCTGCTTCAGTGGTGGTTTTTACGGATGGAACAGATCAGGCATCAAGATATACAGAGGCTTCTGCGCTTAAAAAAGTAAATGAAGCAAATCCTAATATTTCTTTCTTTACTATAGGACTGGGTGGCGAAATAGATACCCAGGTATTAACCGACATTGGTAAGACCTTTAGTGTATTTGCCGGGAACGAAGAGGAACTGGAAACTACATTTAATGATATCTCACTAAGAGTTTCTGAACAGGCCAATAGTTTTTATCTTTTTGAGTATTGCAGTCCCAAAAGGGATGGAAGTGGTGAAAACAACCTGGCTATACAGGTAATTGACGGAAGCCGGCAAGGTGCAGTACAAACAAAGTTTGATGCCAAAGGTTTTACTGGAGGATGTGAGTAAATCACAGGGTTTCAAGAATATCATATTAAAGGAGGATCTGACATGATCCTCCTTTTTTTTGTGCCATTCATCGTAAAAAAACATTTCAGAGTAGGGTTTTTGGCACCTTTCTTGTTTTATACACAGAAACACCAAACAAGTAACAACCCACATCCTAAAGACAGATAACCAAAGTTTAATGTAAAGAAGAGAAATTATGGATGTAATCAACGAGATTATTCAGAAAAGTGCCTTAGGATCAATGTCTAAGTTGTACAAAAGTTTAGTACTATTAGTATTTTCGTCAATAGTGTTTATTTTAATGTCAATGATCATATTCATGGTCATGAACGCTTCAAACCTGACGTTTAGCTATGGATACTAGGTGTTCAGGGGCTTATCCCCTAACCCTGAAGATATATATATAAATGCGCTCTTAATAGTCCGGAGCGCATTTTTTTTTGACTTAACGATATATCATTGCATTTTTAAACTCCCCGTAAGAACGTTTAAGATCGTCTTGAGACAAATTAATCAAAAAGCCATTAATTACCGCATATTTATTCACCCCGTCTTTTTGTAAAAGAAAACTTGGATTCATCCCCAATCCAATTCTGAATTCGGGTAATTCAAAGTCCTTCCCCACTACATTTATTGGTGAAGGAGAATTCAATGCTTTCTCAGGAATTTTGGCTACCCTAACGTAAATATGCCCTGATTTTAGCATATCAATACTATTCAATGATTCCAGATCATTTAATGAATTTAAGGTTTTGGGGTAAATACTCCCCTGTTTAACAGTATACCCTCTCGCATTGAAGTTTTCATAACCATAGTAAGTAGACAAATCTCCCTGATCAATGATTCTGCTGCTATACCAGAAATCCTTGTGGTCTTCTAACTCCACTTCCAATCTATGTATGCCCAGATCCAATATGTATTCACTTCCTAGTAATTCATAAGTAACCCCTTCAATTTTAAGATCGAATAATTTCCGGTCGTTCTCAGGTATATTGTCATAATCTGCAATAGCAATTTCTTTATAGTTGCCTTTGGCGATGGTATAAATCGCCGATAGAATAGAAACATAATTGAGCTTCCTTATTTCCTGCTTTTCCACATCACCGGGATACCCGCCAGATTCTATTAGTATAGTACTTGTCCCCCATTTCTGGATATTATCACCAAAGGCCCTGGGTTCAAAATCGTCGTTATATTTCCCTACCTGACCTGGGGCATACTTCTGAATGATATTGTTCATAAATGCGATTACCTTCATGGCATTGCCACGAACCTCATTAATGTCTTTTTCGTAATTATATGCTGGTGCCAGATAAGAGATCGTTGCTGGTTTCTCTGTACGCTCGGCATTGTAATAAGTGCTCTGATCATGCAGGTTGAAACCAAAGTCGGCTTCCAGGCTGTCTCTAACCCTCTTCAATGCCCGGCTTTCCGGAGATTGTAACCTAAGGGCATCCCTGTTTATATCTACTCCAAGGCTATTTCTTCGCTGAAATACTTCCGCCCCATCCGGGTTTAGCATGGGTAAAAAATGCAGTGTGAGATTATTTAATATTTCTTGTTTTTCGGCATCGAAATCCGGGCTTCTAAGAAAATTAAGTATATCAAATATGGCCTGTGTAGCCGTGGGTTCATTCCCGTGCATCTGCGACCATAAAAAAACATCTGTTTGCCCTGATCCTGTTGAAATCAAAGACAAACTCCTGCCTTCAATAGAGGTGCCTACTTGCTTTACTGTAAAGTCAACATCTTGTTTAATTGCCTCTATAAGGGGCTGCAGATCCAGATGCTTTATCCTTCTTTTACCTATAGATTCCTCCTTATACTTATCATAAGTCTCATAAAGAGAGCTGGTTATGTCCTCTTGTTGCGCAAAACAACTCGTGCTCAATAAAATAGATAAACCTATGCTTAGTACATTATTCTTCATATGAGATATTATTATTTGGTATGGGTTTAAAATTAAGTCTTTTAGATGCCTTGCGAACCTTTTTCATAAAGTCTTCCCCGGGATCTGTCTTCTCGGTTCTATAGTTGTTATCTTTTTCTAACCAAAGTTCGTGCCCAACAAAATTGGTATACTCATAATGGCCGATTAAATAATCTATATCGTAATTAGATTTCAGATAGTCTACCAACCAAATATTGGCTTTTAGTTGTGCTTTGGTAAGCGGTAATTCTTCGGTTCCGCCAACATTTTCTACCCCTATTGCACAGTGATTGAGACCAATTACATGCCTGGCCATCGTAGTTTCCGGCATTAATCTGTAAATGGTACCATCTCTGTTAACCAAATAATGTGCAGAGACGTTGAGGCCACTTATTGTTTGTACGTACTCCCTCCAACCTGCAATCTTGGGGTCATTAAAAACATCAAAAGAGCCTTCAAATGTTGGGATGACCGTCCAATGAAGCACTATCATTTTTGGTTCAATTTCCGGGGTGTCCTGTTCCAGGCCATAACGATCGGACATATACTCCAGGGTAAGAGCAGTTCTTTCTTCATCAAAAATTATTGGTTTATCAATAATCTCTTTGGTTACAGCACATGAGATGAAACATATCGGAAGAAACAGGATGAATATACGCTTCATTGGCAGATAATATAATATTCAAAAATACAATTCACTCTTTAATGGGGACCAAATTACTGCTATCCTTTTTTACTGCGAATTGAATCTTCAATTTTTTTTTACCCCAGGTCTTTGCAGCTGCAATATCCTTGCCCATGTAGATATCTATCCTATTTTTCCATCTGAAGTGCATTTTATCTTTGACAAGGAAAATGCCTTCAAATCCTTCAATCTTTACTTTGGCATTATGGTGGAGGCCTATGCCTATCAAATCCCGGGATACGGCTATACATTTCATCCCAGGATTCAGGGTATCTCCCCATGCTGCAATAGACGGATTGGCATCGGTCTGACCGGGAAGACTATTAAAGGCAGAGGCTGTTACCTCTAAAGTTTGCCATATAATTTGTTCTTTTTCCGGCTGACGGCATTGGGCAAGAAGAAGTAGAAAAGAACTAAATAACAAAACAGACCCTCTCCTGATACAAATTAAACTGTAAGGCGAAGACGATGTTTTTATTACCAGCAATATCTTGCTCATATTACTATCTTAGTGTTAATAAAATTAAGGGTAAATATTTTAATCCTTCCATTCTAGTCATTTGCTATGAAAAAAAAGAAATTAATAAAACGAGCAATTCTTACCATCCTCCTGCTTTTTATAGGCATTGCCACCTATAATTACCCAAAGTTGAACATAATATCCGGATACGCAGCCAAGAACATGGCTTCGAGCGTATTTATGGCTGCCCGCAGTCAACAAAGTATTGAAGAGAATGATAATAATGTCCCATTAATTAAACTGGCAAAAACATCGGTTTACCCTGAACAACATAAGGCTTCAGCTACTGTTTTTGGTTTGATGAAAAGGCAAGCGAATTATCGCGAAGGCCTGGGTTGTGTTCTCGTTAATGATGATTATGTTGCCGATGCTACTTACCTAACACCACAGCGGTTTCATTTGGCAAGTGATTTACCTTTCCCCTATGGATCAGGGCCAGCGAAAGACAGTGTATTTGCTAATATCGATTACAACTTGCTTCATAAAACGATAGACAAGGCTTTCTCACAGCCCGATGTTCAAAAAACCAGAACGGTTCTTATAGCCTATAAGGACCATATCATAGCAGAAAACTATTTGGAAGGATTTACAAAAGACACACCTATTCTGGGATGGTCCATGACCAAGAGTGTGCTGGCCACCTGTTATGGGATATTAGAGTACCAGAAGCGATTGAATGTCAAAACCTATAAGCCTTTTGTTATCCATAAGCTGGATGAAGACTCCGGGAGTGATTCTAAAAAAGAAATTACGCTTAACCACCTTTTAAGAATGCAGAGTGGTTTGGAATGGGATGAAGATTATAGCCGCATTTCTGACGTAACAAGGATGCTTTTTTTAGATGAAGATATGACGATTGGTCAGGGTAAAAAACCCATGATTGGTGCTCCCGGCGAAATTTGGAATTATTCATCCGGAACTTCCAATTTCCTTTCCGGAATATTGAGGAAAGAATTTAAAACGTATCAGGAATACCTGGACTTTCCCTATGGGGAGTTGATAGATAAAATTGGAATGAATTCGATGCTGATTGAGGCAGATATGAGTGGAAATTATGTAGGATCGTCATACGGGTGGGCCAGTACCAGGGATTGGGCCAAATTTGGATTGCTCTATTTGCATAAGGGGGATTGGAACGGAAACAGAATTTTTGCCCCGGAATGGGTAGATTATGTATCCAAACCTACAGCACTCTCCGATGGCACCTACGGAGCCCATTTCTGGCTGAACGCTGAAGGGAAGTATCCCGGGGTTCCCAAAGATCTTTTCTCAGCTAATGGATATCAGGGACAGTATGTGTTTATTATCCCATCCAAAGACCTGGTAATAGTCAGGACGGGGCTTGCCGAGCCACCTGATTTTGATTTAAATGCATTTCTAAAAGGAATTGTAGACGCCATAGATTAACTATTCCAGGATGGCATGGCCAAAACTAACAGAGAATTCTACACACCAAACCAGCACGTAGTTATGGGTTTCAAAATCTATCCCTGACGGAACATCATAAATATAATCACCCTCTAACCCCTGCAATTCTCCCAGAGTGGTATATTCGGTGGCTTGTAAGTCGTTGGCGATATACAATTCAAGAATAGGCCCGTCATCCGATCTAAAATCCTTTATCATCAATTCTGTTCTTTCTGCATTTACAGTCACAGTACCACTTGTAGGGTGCGCCCCGTCCATAAATTCTCCCATTATTGGAGCAGCAGCATCGCTATCCTCCGGGTTATCGGCTGGTTCATTCATCATCTCCGTTGCCGAAGGGGTATCACTTACACTATCCGATCCGGATTTGGAGCAGGCCATTATAAAACTCAGGAGTACCAGGTACAACAGCTTCTTTTTCATACAATCATTGTCTCTATATCGGTATAAACTGCACTATACCGATCATTCAGATACCGCTATTAGTATCATTTACAGCTAAATATACCCTTCAGATATCACAAAACCGTAACAATACCACAAAAACTAAGCGTTTCACAACAATAATTTCCCGAGAAGGCCTATGGATTGTAAGTTTACTATGTAATAATCAAGGAGTTAATTTTTTCATTTTCATATAGTGTTCTCGTAAAAGAGCCCTCATCCAAAAGATAGGGCTCTTTTTAGTTTATACCATACATTGCTAACTGTTTACTGAATCAAGGAATCCAATTGTCTTTGCCAAAATTAGGTTTTCTCTTTTCCAGAAATGCATTTCTCCCTTCCTTGGCTTCTTCTGTCATATAAGCCAGTCTTGTAGCCTCTCCGGCGAATACTTGTTGGCCTACCATGCCATCATCCGTAAGGTTCATTGCAAATTTTAGCATTTTTATCGATGTCGGTGATTTCTCTAGTATTTCCTGTGCCCATTGAAAAGCAGTGGCTTCCAATTCGTCGTGCGGAATTATGGCATTAACCATGCCCATTTCATATGCCTCCTGTGCTGAGTAATTTCTGCCTAAAAAGAAGATCTCCCTGGCTTTCTTCTGACCCACCATTTTGGCAAGATAGGCAGAGCCATACCCTCCGTCAAAACTGGTGACATCTGCATCGGTTTGCTTAAATATCGCATGTTCTTTACTGGCCAGGCTAAGATCACAGACAACGTGCAAACTATGCCCCCCTCCTACTGCCCAACCGGGGACAACAGCAATTACCACTTTGGGCATAAAACGTATCAATCGTTGTACTTCCAGAATATTTAATCGATGCATCCCATCTTCACCGACATAGCCTTTATGTCCACGGGCCTTTTGATCTCCACCGCTGCAAAAAGCATAGACACCATCTTTGGATGAGGGTCCTTCTGCAGAAAGTAGCACCACACCTATGGAAGTGTCTTCCTGGGCGTCATAAAATGCCTGATAGAGTTCAGAAGTTGTTTTGGGTCTGAAAGCATTGCGAACATCTGGCCTGTTAAAAGCAATTCTTGCCACTCCATCACATTTTTTATATGTGATATCTTCAAATTCCTTTGCAACTTTCCAATCTGGTGTATTCATGGTTGATTATCTTATTAGATTAAAGATAGGATTCTTTGACATAATCTGCCACATTAATTAAATTCAAGTGTTTTTGGCTGTTATCCATTTGGCAAGGTACATACTGGCAGCCATGGTATGATGCATTAACATTGCCCCGGTGAAATTCTGAATTCTGTGTTGGGATAAATTGGTTTGCAAATGTACTATTGCCTTATTAAGCGATGTGTAATGGACCGACTTGTTGAATTGTTGGTTAATAGCATTTAGCCCTTTGAGCTGTATGGCAGACCATTGTCTTTTATTGGTATATAGATCAATGGCCTGCTTTGCAAATTCCATGGCATCGTCATTTGCACATCCCTGGTTTTGAAAATATCCCGAAATGCCCTCGGCACCCACTTTAGTTGCAACATTAGGAGTGCCTTGCCGCATCGCCAGGACAAGCTTCCCTTTTATTCCTGCCCCATATCTCAAAGGGGCAAGGTTTACTTTTGCTCGGGACATAGACATATTTGCATCTTCAGCCCATCCTTTTACGATGAATCCTTCTGTCTGGTGGTTGAATTGCTTTACGGCTTGCGGTAAATAGGCACCGTAAATATGCAGTTGGGTCGCGGGCAGTGCTTCTTTTATCAATGGCCAGATTTCCATTTTTAACCATTTTATGGCATCTACGTTCGGTGGATGTTTTCCTGTTCCTATAAAAACAAAATGTTCTCTTTCTTCAAATGGAAGCCAATCTTTAGTTTCCTCCACTTCAAGAGGGTCTAGCATATATGGAAGGTATAGTAACTGAGATGCGGGAATTCCGAGTTCTTTTGTGAGCAATTGCATCTCGTACTCAGAAATTATCAACGACAGGTCGCAACGATATATAGCAGCAACTTCTCGTATGGTATGTTGGTGTTGTCTCCACAATTTGTTGGTAAAGACTGTTTGCTTCTCCAGGGCCTGCTTGCGCGCTAATCGCAGGGAATGCAAGTCTTCCGTATCGAGTATTTTTATAGCATTGGGTGCAAATTCTGTTACACGCCATCCAAACTGTTCTTCGGTAATAAACCTGTCAAAAACTACAATATCCGGTTTTAGCTGCTGCAGATAGGTATCAAAACTTTGATCATTTAATAATAGCTTAATGCTTTGGACACCAAGTTGATCTAAATCGGCTCCCTTATCTATGTTATTGGCAGTACTACCAAAACTAATGCTATATCCATGAGTTAAAAAAAACTGGATTAGCTGCATCATTCTCCCCCCGGCTGCAGTAGCCTTAGGTTCTGGCCAGGTATGGCCAATTATCAGGACCTTTAAATCCTCCATATTAGTGGTAGTGCATTACATTCTGGCCGCAAACTTTTGGGAAATACTCAGGCGAAGTTTTCGTTCGTAGTCTTCCTCTAACCATTCCTTGTAGTTTTTGGTGTTATTCATAATACAATAGGAGTATTGGCGTACCCTGTAGGCTATTTCCTCTTTCAATTGTTTTGCAAGGATACGCGCATCAAAAACATCTTCACTGTTTTCTACACAAATTTGTGCATGTTGCTCAATACTGCGCTCCAATACAGTTTTAGACTTAAGGCCCTGCGCAAATACCTTTTTGTATTCCGCTTTAATATCAAACTCGGTACTTTCGGACTTACTGAATTGGGCCTTGAGATCAGCTGGCATTTCATACACAAACTCCTTTTCAATATCCTCGTCATTTTTGATATTCTCCAAAAAGAAATCAGGGAAATGGAAAATCTCTTGCCAATCTATTGGTGCTTCCCACAACCCAAACCGGGCTACATTATTTCCGAGATCAACAACGGTAAAGTCCGATTTCTTTGGCAATATCCTGGATCCCCTTCCAATCATTTGAAAATATAATGTAAGCGATCTGGTTGCCCTATTCAGCATTATGGTCTCTACGGTAGGTTCATCAAACCCCGTGGTTAAAATACTAACGGAAGTCAGGATGGCATCCGGAGTTTTAGCAAACCACTCCAGAATCTCTTTCCGTTCCGGGGCACTATTCTTATTATCTAAATGCCTTACATTATAACCCGCCTTATTAAATGTTTCGTAGACATATCTTGAGGTATTGATTCCATTGTTAAATATTAAGGTCTTGGTGCCTTTCGCAATCTCCTCATAAGCACTGAGTAATTTCCCCAGCATGCTCTGATTTCCATAAAGTTCATCTGAAGATTTTACCGTATAATCTCCACTAATACCCAATTTAAGAGACCTTAGACTAACATCGTAGTTATATACATTGGCCTTTGCCAGGAACTTTTTTTCTATTAAGGATGAAATGGACTCCCCTACGATCAACTTTTTATAGTTGTCTTTCATGGGTAGCTTAATATTGGAGCTTAAAGGCGTAGCCGTGACACCAAGAATAATAGACTTCTCAAAATATTTAAAGAGCTTTCTGAAAGAATTATAATGTGCTTCATCTATAATAACCAGGCCAACATTATCAAGCTCAACCATCCCCTCCTGTAATCGGTTATTGAGGGTCTCTACCATGGCCACAAAACATAGAAATTCATTCTGATCTCGCAATTCTTTTATCTCGCTGTTGATGATCATGTTATTGACACCAAATCCGCTGAGCATCTTTGAGGTTTGTGTACTAAGTTCTATACGATGTGTCAGGACAACCACCTTCTTCTTGGTTTCCCGGATATATCGCCGGGCAATCTCTGAAAACACTACTGTTTTACCTCCCCCTGTCGGCAGCTGATAAAGTAAATTCACATCCGAACTCGACTCTTTCAAATACTTAAAAATTGTATTGAGGTCTTGTAATTGATAGTCGTAAAGTGTTTTTTCTATTTTGTCTGTTTGTAGCTCCAAGTACGAAAAGAATTATAATTTAAATTTTACTCAATGGCAGTTGTTAAGACTCCAATTTTGCAAAACTAGCAGAAATTTGTCCTTAAATGAAATTTAAGAGATGAAATATAAAATTTAATAGCCCTTAAGATCGGATACCACATTTTTTAGTGGCTGGCCAGACTGCAATCTTTTGTAGTTATCCAGGAGCTGGGGGGTAACCGAAGCAATATCTGAAACACTGGCAATATGCGGAGTTATATGCACTTTAGCATGGTTCCAGAATGGATGATCTGTATTTAAGGGTTCTGTGTGGAATACATCCAGACTGGCACCGGACAAATGACCTTCATCTAACATTTTTATAAGGTCATTATCTACCAAATGCCCTCCTCTGGCCACATTGATGACATAGGCACCTTTGGGCAGTTTACGGAACAATTCCTCATTTAGAATGCCTGTAGTGTTTTTTGTTAAAGGTAAAAGACAAACCAAAATATCTGCTTTGGCTAGAAATTTATTCCTCTGTTCCTCTCCGGTATATATGGGCATATTTATATTTTCTTTTGGTGAATTAGCCCATCCGATAACATTGAAATTTAATTTTAAAAGGTCTGTAGCCAGGGCCATCCCCAAAGCTCCCATACCCATTATACCTACGCAGACATCTTCAATTCTCTGATATGAGCGCATTACCCAGACCTTCTTAAGTTGATCTACTTTGTATTGGTTAAAATGTTTGAGATGACTTAGTATCTGACCCAGTACAAATTCTGACATGTCGCTAGCCAATTTTGGATCAACAACCCGGGTGATAGGAAGATTTAAGGGCCGTTCTGTATCTTCAAATATAAAATCTACCCCTGCACCAAAACAGGCGATGCATTTTAAATTTGGATAATGCTGAAGACTACCCTTAGGGTGTTTCCAGACAAGCGCCATGTCTATTTCATCTCTTGGGTGTTCTTCTAAAAAGCTGTAAATCGGGATTTCCGGATCAGCTGCCAAAAGAGCCTTTTTCCAAAGATCAATCTTATCGTCCTGTCTTAATATGACTATTCCCATATCCTGAATATTTTTAGTCTATCATATCTAAGGCTCTGGAAAAGCCTTCTTTATATGCCCACTGCTGTGTTTGCGTAAACTCATATATGGTAATAATTCGCTCTTTAAACTCGGGTAACAAGCTGTGGGAAGCTATATGTCCTACACTTTGTTCAAAAGAATTAAGCATGCTCTTAAAGAATGCTTCGGGTACATTTCTATCTTTTGAAAACAACTGTGCAATTTCCAGGTTATATAGCATAAGATCTGCAATATAAACCGGGTCCATTCCTAATTTCACGAACTGTTTTATATATTTCTGAGCTACAGAACGTCTGGCACGGGCACGTTTTCGTTTTACAGGAAAGTACTCATTAGAAATTTTAGCTTTTGCCTCTTGCAGCAGTTTATCTTCTTTTGGATTAAATACGAAATCGAAATAAGATTTAACCGCCGGAAACCGGTCATATAAATCCAGCAATTGTTCCTCCAATTGCCTTTTTTTTAATTCCGATACATATTTTTTTAACGCTCTTTTGCTCACGGTCCGAATATAATGATATACAAATTAACAAGGCACATAGCCATTAACATTAATTCTATACTGTGTAATGAACACTGTTTGAGGGTTTTAAAACCACTCTTAAAATACTTATAAAATATGTAAAAGAATAGCTGCTTCCTTTTGGAAAAGACAGAATAAAGATGTATTATGAGAAATCATAATTTTAAAATCCATACATCATATATGAGGCAATTAAAGATTATCAAGCAAGTAACTAACAGAGAATCAAAATCATTAGACAAATACTTGCAAGATATCAGTAAAATAGAATTGATCACAGCAAATGAAGAAGTAGAATTAGCACAGAAAATTAGAACAGGAGACCAGGCTGCATTGGAGAAATTAACCAATGCAAACCTCAGATTTGTGGTTTCTGTAGCTAAGCAATATCAAAACCAAGGGTTAAAACTACCAGATCTTATAAATGAAGGCAACGTTGGCCTGGTAAAGGCCGCCAAAAGATTTGACGAAACCAGAGGATTTAAGTTCATCTCCTATGCCGTGTGGTGGATTCGCCAGAGCATTTTACAGGCATTGGCAGAACAATCCAGGGTGGTAAGGTTACCTCTTAACAAGATAGGTTCTATCAATAAGATCAAAAAGACATTCTCATATTTAGAACAAGCTCATGAAAGGCCTCCTTCAGCTGAGGAAATTGCTTCTGAGTTAGATATGAGTGTGAGTGAGGTAAAGCAGTCTATAAAAAATGCGGGGCGTCATGTTTCCATGGATGCACCATTAAAAGAAGGTGAAGATTCCAATCTTTACGATGTGATGCGTTCGGGAGAGTCTCCCAAGCCGGACAAGGATTTGATGCAGCAATCTCTAAACACAGAAATTAACCGCGCATTAGAAACCCTGTCTCCGCGCGAAGCTGATGTTGTTAAGTTATACTATGGAATTGGCGATCAGCAATCCATGACATTGGCTGAAATAGGACAGACTTTTGATCTAACCAGAGAGCGTGTTAGACAGATTAGGGAAAAAGCCATTAGGAAGTTACGACATAACTCCAGAAGTAAGTTACTGAAAACCTATTTGGGATAAAGAGTTTTATTTTAATAGCAATAAAAAAGGGAGCGATTTTCGCTCCCCTTTTTTTAACAATCTAAACACTAATAACAATTAAGAGCAGTTGAGCCTGCTGATATCGTAATCCATTAAAATTTCATTTAAATCTTCAAGGAAGTTTAAATAAGCCGCATTGTCGTGATTCATATTAGCCATAATAGTAGGATTTGGGAATGAAAAAGCCGATTGAACTATAAATAATCCAATTCGGCTAATTCGTTTAAACTTAAAATTTCATTTAAATCGCGGAGAAATGCAAGATATTCCTCCCCATAAGTATCGTATAACATGGTAAGTTTGGGTTTCGTTCTTATTGAGATTTGGGTATCAATAAATACAAAGTAAACTTATCTATTCTTTGGCGGAAGCACAATTAATTGTGGTGTAAGCGCTAATTTTTGTTGTAAAATGATGTTAATTTATAGGTTTGGGCCTAAATATTAGAACTTTACCCTGTAAGTAAGCCCTGCAGAAACGGCCCAAAAGAAGTTCCCGGGAGAGGTTGTTAGCTCTTGCCTCACCAATCCAATTCGGGTTCTATAAACCGTTGGAGCATTCTTAGGTGTGAACTGATATTCCAGATTTAATCGTTGTGACTCCAGATATAAGAGGGTTTCTGAAAGCACTACTCCGTCTAACGTAAGCTGCCTGAATTCTGGTGCATATCCCATGCCGAAAGAAATTCCCGAGTAGTTTTCACCATCTCTTCTGTACTTTCTAACCAGTAAATTACCCGAAATAGTAGCCACACCCCCTGGTTTTGGAGTGATAAAGGACCTTAATGAGAAATAGTAGTTACCGCTGTAATGGCCAATAGAACTAGCAATTGAATAGATATCACGAGTATCGAAGCTAATAAATCTCATGCCGGCCGAAGCTTCCATTGCTCCTGGTAAATTAGCATAGAGGTCCCCTCCAGCCTTATGATTAGGATAAATGGTAGAATTTGAAAATCCGTAGTTCAGGTAGGCATAAAACATTTTTGAAAACTTTGGATAAAAATCTATGTCGTACTGAATACCATTGGTTTTTAACCGATTGCTGTAATTTATTCTGGGGATTACGCTACCCACCTTGGTTTGTCTTTTATACTCGATAGTAGAATATACAGTGGGTTCGTAAACCTTATCAAAGACCGTAAAGGCATTAGTAAAACCAATGATATTATTCAATTTCTTCTTTTCTTCTGATTTCTTAGTGGTCGCTTTCTTTTTGGAATTTAATTTTTTCGCGGGCTTCTTCTGTTTACCAATCGGCTTTTGAATGGTTTCATCTTTGGTATAGGGAGTGTAGCTGGTGTTTTTAATATTTGCTAAGGCCAGAGCCTGTAGCCTTTCCAATTCTATATCCCCTGGAAGGTGAATAAGGGCCTTATTGGTCAAACCCAGCGCAGTAGCGTTATTCCTGGCATAAAGCTCATTCTTTACAGCTGCGATCCAGAAGACCCTGCTTTTCTTGTCTTCGGAAGTAATTTTATTAAAATGTTTTCTAGCCTCATCATAATTACCGTCCCAACTATATGTCCTGGCTAATAAAAATCGTGCAGAACCGTTTTCCGGAAATTTATTGAGATAGTTGTTTAGGGTATTTCTGGCCGAGCCGTGTTTTCCTTCAAAAGCCAGGTTATGAGCTTCATTCAGGGCTTCTGAAAGGTCGTCACTACTACCAAGTTCCTGTGCCCACGAACAGTAGCTGAGCATCAATGCTAAAAAGGCGGTATGTACTATTTTATACTTCATTTGTGGCTTTGAACAGCTATCTCGTCTGCAGAAGGTGATTTTTTACTGGTTACAGAGGCGGTCGACTGCTTTTTTCTGTACTCGTTTCGCGCACGTTGAATCTTATCTTTTATGAGGTCGGCATCTGATGAATTTTGCTCAACGATATCTATTAATTCAAACCCTTCCTGCTGTCTTCCAGACCAAAAGAGAACATCAAACAGCGCCGAATAGGAATCAATATAGTTGGGATTCATTTTGATACAAGACCTTAATATTTCAATAGCAGTATCATGATTGCCCTGCCAGGCATTCACCCTGCCTGTAAGTATTTTAGTGTCTATATGACTCGGCACTTCTGCAAGGACATATTTACACAGTAATAAGGCCTTGTCATATTCATCATTAAATGCCAAATCTCTTGCGGTCAAATAGGCTTTGTCCGAGTCCTGACCATTATAAACGCTGTTAATCCAGACTATTTCACTCTCATTAAAGATGGTTTTTTCAAGGGTGAAAATTGCCAGACTATCCGGGATTATCTTATTGTTTGTGGTAACATAGGCATTCATTGCTTTAAATCCGGCGAGCTTACTTTCCAATTTGGAAGAACTCCCGCCAAAAGAGGTAGCCAGATTCATATTTTCGTCCAATTCAAAAAGTTCTCCATCCGATAGCACGTATTGTTGATGAATGTATTCTTTAAGTTCATTCTTATTCCTCATTAGAGGAATGTCTTTTTCAGAGCGAAATTCCTCTTGCATATCAAGAGCACCTCCCATCCAGGCCACTTTTTTAGGCATCTTTAATTCATATGCCTTATTTAACATTGACAGCAAACTGGGGGTAACATCGAAATGTGACGATACCGCACTCATTTTTCTGCTCTCCTTTAACATGGGACTGTAAATAATCAGAGGAACATGAAATCTGCTGATAGTATTTCTCTGTGGAATGGGGATAAGTCTGTGATCCCCAGTGATCACAAAGATTGTGTTTTCATAATTCGGCTGTGATCTGTACGCCTCAATAGCATATTTTATAGCATCATCGGTATATAATAAAGTGGCAAAAACATTATCGTTCTTTTCTATTATAGTCTTTTTCCTGCCACCGTATTGGCTTCCCGAGAGCAGTTGCTCTACCTTATCCTCATAATATTCCTGTCTGGGTGGAATAAAAGGTTCATGTGTACTTATGGTCATATAGACTTCTAACCTCGGTTGTTCTTTTGTCCTGGGCAGAGTCATACTTTTCTTAAATAATTCTTTGTCCGGATACCCCCAGGAGGAGCCAGCAGCATCTTCTGCCTGCAGTTCGTAGTTTTTGCCAAAGCCAGACCTATCAAGAACAAAATCCACATTTTCACTTAATAGAAACTTGTCTACGTTGTCGAATGAACTATTGGTGCCCTGTAAAAATGAAGTATGATAGCCGTTATTCTTCAGTATACTAAAAAGTGTAAGCTTGTTTGGGAACTCTTCGAGCTCCATAAATCCGCTTTTTCCAAAGGGCAATGATCCCATAAGAGAAGGCAAGATCCCAAATGTTCTCCCTGTATTACTAAGGCAGTTCTCCCAGTAGAGCGATTTGGTAGAGAGCGAATCCAGAAATGGCGTAAAACCACCATATTCAGCACCTTCCCCGACAAAGTCTCGTCCAAGACCTTCTACCATTATAAATACGATATTTGGTTTTTCTTCTTTCAAATTGAAATAATCCCCGAGAACATCCTCCATTTCGGGTCTTTTTATCAAAGGATATTCAACAGCTGAATCATAGGTATTGTCCTCGGTAGAAGTGTTGTACAGGTTGACAGCCAAATACTGCGTCTTATTCTGGTTTATCGGCTTACCTTCTGTAAATAAGGTAGTAATGAAAAGGCTGAAGAGTATTATAGTAAAAGGGTATAACTTACTAATACGATGATAGAATCTGGATGTGAGTTTATAAAGACCAAAGAATAGCAAGATTATGGCCAAAATTCCAAATATCATGGTAAAAGATATCCCTCCGGAGTTAGAAATGGTGGTTTTAATATCTGCATAGCTATATCCCAGTAAATCTGATCCCAGTGGAACCAGGGTAGTACAGTAATAGCTAATGAGCATGGCTTCTAAAATCAATAGTAATATCAGGGAGCCGAAGATGAGGTTGAATCCGTATCTGGGTCTTAAATTCTCCCAAAAATTGAATGGAAATACCAAAATTAGGCCAATTACAGAGGCGAAACCAATTTGATGTACCAGTGCTATGATAAAACTCATACTAAAAATACTGTCTACCACTCCTTTTAAGTATAAAGTGGTATACTGATATATAGACAAGAGTAACAGACAGCCAAAGAAGGCTATAATTAATCTGGTATAGTGTTTTAGTGTATAGCTGTCTAACTGACTTGTATTCATTATTCTAAGCTTTACTGAAACCTTTACGGGTAATGGTTCCCCAGCCCGCTTTAATATTAAATAGTTTTTTATAATTCCCCTTAATCGCCGAAAATGTAACTATAGGGTGGTATACAAAGGGTTCTATAAGTGCAAAAAGCATAAGTGTAATTATATCCTTGGTCTTGGTATACTGATTATAGGTGTAGATTTCCCATAGTATGGCATAAAAAGAAAACATTATGGCAAAAGCATATACCATAAATGTGATGGCAATAAAGAAATCTATGTTCAAAATCCCTAAGTAATAAAACAAGAGAATAGAGATAAGGCCTGTTACTTCCAAAATTGGAGCTAACCACTCATAAAAAAACCAATAAGGATAGCTCAATAATCCCAGTCTTCCATATTTGGAATTAAAGAACATTTCCTTGTGCTTAAACAGTGTTTCCAGGTTTCCTCTGGACCAGCGATCTCGCTGCCCTACAAATATTTTGAGATCTTCGGGAACTTCGGTCCAACACAAAGGATCCGGAATATATTCAACGGTATAGGGCTCTCTCCTTTCGTGCATGTATTTACGCATTCTAAATACAATTTCCATGTCTTCCCCAACAGTCTTGGTATCATACCCCCCAATTGCCAGAGCAATTTCCCTATCGAAAAATCCAAAGGCACCGGAAATTATTAAGAGACTATCCAGTCGTCCCCAGGCCATTCGACCCAGCAAAAAAGATCTGGTATACTCCAGCAGCTGAAACTTCGCAAGCCAATTTTTGGGCATCCTTATCTCTTCGAGTTGCCCCCCATCAATCTTACAGGAGTTGGCGACTCTCACTACCCCACCAACTGCAATTACTCTTTTCTTGCTTCTTTGAAAAAACGATTTCACAACATGTAAAAGCGAATCTGGCATAAGCAAACAATCTACATCTATACATCCAACATACTTGCTTTCTGCGAGATATATACCTGTATTCAGAGCATCAGACTTTCCTCCGTTCTCCTTGTCTATAACGGTTAGCTTCGAAAAGGAGCGCTGGCCAGATTTATACACCCCTCTTATAGGTTTGCATTTCCATTCCGGGTCTATATCGCGCTCAACTTTTACCAAATCATATGCGGCAATCATTTTTTCCAAAGTATCGTCCTTGCTGCCGTCATTAACTACCATAACTTCATAGTTGACATATTGAAGCGAAAGCAGGGAACGAATGTTTTCTACAATGGTCAGTCCTTCATTATATGCCGGTGCAATAATGGTAATGCTTGGTGCCAATGGCGAGGCCATAATTTTTGAAAGATCACCAAAGCTATTTTTCTTTTTGTAATGAATAGAGTTTCGCGTAGAGAGGTAACCCATTGTGGTAAAAATGAGGAATAGGGTAATAGTAAACATCATAAAAACGATGTTTATGTACTCCAGAATTACATTGAATAAACCACTATCCATTGAGCTTGTCCATTAACTTAGCAGGGAAGGATAAAATTTCATCTAGAATGTTATTCGACACTGATGATGTCAGTTCCTCTTCTTTTTGAACTGAAGCATCCGAATCTACTTCATCGGATACTGCTGTGTCTAACTGAAAATCTATATCGAAGATGTCTTCCGTAGATCCACCCTCGAGATCAAGGTCGGAATCTAAGTCGCCCTGTGCGTTCATCTGCCCTTCTATTGTTGTCTTATGATCTGATTTCTGAGAAGAATTTTCTTGTTTGTTATCTGATATTGAATTCAGATACTCTTCCAATTTTTCGGCTATAGCAAGAGCTTTTCTACGGACTCTTTGGTCTTCATCATTTGAAAGGGTATCCAGGAATTTAAGATCTCTTTCATCACCAACTGCTAATATTTCATCGAGCAAGATTAGTTTGGACTCTGCGTCACAGGTTCTGAACAATTCATTAAAAATACTGACCCGGTCTTCCAAAACGGCATTCAGTTCAAAAAGCGCTTCCTGTTCATCATTAGCCGATGCCCCTATCGAGGCTGCCGATACTACTTCTTCATATTCTAAGTCAATATCAGGCAGGCTCAGTTGATCTGCTTTATCTTCGGTACTGCTTTGGTTGTTTTCCCAGGGCAGGATAATCTCCTCTAACTCCTCCTCTATTGCCTGGGTCTGAACGTCTTCATTTACCTCCGGACTTTGCAATTCCTCTTCTGATTGAGCTATAGGACGAATGGTTTTATCCGCTTCGGCATCAATAACAAAAGGAATAAAATCGTCGGTTAGATCTTGCTGTTCTGCATCATCCGCTTTTTTAATTCGGTTCAATATCCTTTGTAGTTCTTCTGCAAACAACTCGTCCTGATGAACAACTTCCTCATTTACTTCAATATTCCATAGGGGGTCTGTAATTCTGGTTTGTACAGATGTATTTTCCTCATTGTCCTGAGCGATAATTGGTAAAAAGTCGAGCGGCAAAATCTCATCCGGAGCCCATCCTTGTTTTGGTGGAGCTGTGATGGAAAGTATCTCATCCAATTCTTCCATAAAGCATACTTCAAATATACTTTCATCTATATATTCCGGGTCCAGTACCGCTTCCCAGTAAGCCTCCTCACTATTCAGGTCTGTTAGATCTGTTTGTTGAGGCTCATTTTTTCTAAGTGCTTCGAAAATATCATCACTATCAAATTCTATTTCTTCCCTATGTTCCATTATATTTTCTTCTGAAAGATTAAAACCTACTTCTTCAGATTCAGGAAACAACAGTTCTTGCTGTGCCCCAACTTCAGACCTTACTGTCTTATTAATATCGGTGTCGTTAATAAGTTGTTGCCCCTCCTTTTTGACCTGCCAGTCCGTTGCTATATCCTTGGTAAACCCTATTATTTGTTCCTCAATAGAGAGTGGTTTCTCTTTCTGAACATTTTCCTCTTCGGCAACAGGACTTTTTACAATTTCCTCTGTTATTTCTTTGGAATTTGGAGCAGGAATTTCATCCAACACCTCTTGGGATGCATCGTAGTCCGGATAAGCATCAATGCCGTGTGTTGGCAGTACAGTTTCAGGAGAGATGGTATTAATTGCACTCAGAGCTTTGCTTTTAACCATGAAATTATTCTCCTTATTTTCAACCATCTTAAGAAATGGAATCTCATTGTCTTCTCCCAGGCTGGCCACCGTATCAAGCAAAACCAACTTGACACTTGGGCTGCACTTCCAAAATACCGTTTTCAGGGTATCCAGAGCTTCAAAAACTACAAACTCCTTTATACAATTAATGGCTTCAATTTTTATCTGATCATTATTGTGTTTTACCAGTTGTATCAGAGAACTGTTAGCATCGTTTTGCTTATAATATTTTATCAGTCGTAATGAGAAAAGGACCACGTCTTTATTCTTAGCGGTAAGCCAGGCTTTAAATCTGGGAGGCTGGAAATCTTCCAGATTGCGAATTTCGTTGAGCAATTTCAATTGCTGCCACTCGGAGATCCTGTATTTACAGGTGTCGAGAAAGTAAACAATACCTTCATGTTTTAGGCTAACCGTAGCCATTTGAGCCTGTTTCCGAATAACCCCCTTGCGATGATTAATAAACTTCTTAATAAAGCCGTACGACTCCTCTACCTGTAACTGGGTAAGTTCTAAAATCGCCTGAGAAATGATTTCCCAGCGCCAGCTTTTTAGTTTCTGGAAGGCATCAAGATGTAAACCCAGGTCTTTATAAAGTGAAAAAAGCCTGAATCTGGCGTCACCGGAGATATCTTTCTGAAGATCTAGTAGTATTTCGACAAGTACTTTCCGATTGAAATTATCTTTTAACAATTCCCTGATATCCAGCTTTAATTGTACATGATTGTATTTCTCTTGTAGGCTTACATCGTCTTCATAAAAGAGGAAGTTGCTTATCATCGGGCCTAATTCCTTCTTTCTTTGACGGACTGCTTTGTTTTTATGTAAGATTCTATTTCTAAAAACGAATGCAATTACTAAGTAAATGATTCCAAGACCAGAAAATATCTGAGTGAGCTCCCACAAAAGATCTGCGTCGATCTTCGGCACAAGTGGTAGTAGTAACAGATATGTGAATTTTAATATGCCCACAACTTACATTTTCGCCAACTCCCTTCCTACCCGAACAAGTAATTCCGAAGGGCTTACAGGTTTGGAAATAAAATCATTAGCACCCATTTCAAAGGCATTTAAGACATTTTCTTCGTTCCCGGCAGAAGAAATTATAATTACGGGGATTTGTAAATTCAATTCATTTCTGACGTGATCTACAATTTCGATTCCGGAGAAATAGGGCATCATGATATCACTGACTATGATATCAGGGGTATGCTCTTTTAAAAACTCCTTTACTTCCCTTCCGTCATAGGCTAAATGCACTTTATAGCCCCCTTTCTCGAGTCTATAATTAAGTAATGATGCCAATAATTCATCATCTTCCGCCAACAGTAAATGTTTTTTTTCTAAGATCATTTATACCTTTTCTAGTTCAATTCTTCAAAGGCCTTATCTATTGCCCTTTCCACTTCAGGGTATTCGGTTACAAAGCAGTTGAATAAAAACTTAAGGTGTTTGATGTCCTGTTTTTTTCTACTTTCCAGTTCAATTTGTTCTGCGATGACTAATAATTCTCGTGTATTCATCATTCGCAGGCCACTTTTTATTTTGTGAGATGCAAATCGGACTGCTTCAAAATCATGGTTTTCCAGATGAATCTTTAATTGTCCTATAAATTCCAGAGCGTTTCGCTTAAATAAATTTATGAGCTCTTTTAAAAGATCTTTTTTACCCAGGCAATCCTCGAGAATAGGATTTAAATCCAATTTTGACGGTACACTATTGCCCAATTTGGAAGAGTGTCCGGTTTTGGACGCCTTTTTATTTGTACTACTCATTGCTTTGGTTTTTAAATTCTCTTGCCGGCTGTCGTCTTCGTTCTTTTGAACTTCCTTAGCAGGCAAAGGAGTTATGGGATCATTGGTAATCCTTGTATCGATCTCCGCGGCTGCAAGTATGGCATTGATATAAGATAGTTGCCTATTGCTGAGTTCACTTTCTTTTAAATAGGCTGTGAACCGGGTTGAGCCAAAGGAAGAATGCTCCGCGAGTTCCCCATGGGCTGTGGAGATTTCAGAGTCAGTTTCACTCTTGTTGGTCTCCTCCTCCATGTTAAACACGGATTTAAATTCCTTTTCGGAATCTTCCTGGCTTTCCTGCTTCATTCTGTCTTGAAGCAACGTTCTAAATCTTTCTAAGGTATCCTTAAGTTCCTGGGCTTCAGCCGCAGTGAGACTTTCATATGAAAATTCATGAAGGGTCGCCTCCAGGTCGGATAATTTTGTTAGTAGGTCTTCTAGTTTCAAGGTTGATATAGATTTGGTTATTTGGCACATCAGGTAAATTTTTACTTGATGAATTGAATATTCTGATGTTTACTAAGTTTCTGAATATTATTTGTTTAAAACTCATCATTTCACCTGCCCTGTGCAATTAAATGTTACCTAGGCTTCATTTTCTGTTGTCAAATAGCTTTATTTGTAGGTTTAAAATTCTTACCAAATGCGAACTATAATTATTAGCTTTTTTATACTGGGATTTTTATCCTGCGGAGAATCTGAAAAAAAACCAGAAGAAAGCATGCAAGAAATAGCCCAAAGGATACATCAAAAAGTTGTCACTATTGATACTCACGCAGACATCAATGTGAAGAACTTTACTGATAGTATCAATTATACCCAAAATCTGGATACTCAGGTTAACCTGCCCAAAATGGAGGAAGGAGGCCTGGATGTTGCCTGGTTTATAGTCTACACCGGACAGGATACCTTAAGTGATGAGGGCTATGAAAAAGCCTATGATAATGCCATGTCCAAATTCGAGGCCATCCACAAACTATGCGAAGAATTTGCCCCGGAGCGGATAGCACTGGCTTTAAATTCGGAAGATGTCAGGAACATCTCAGCCACAGGTAAAAAGGTAGCCATGATTGGAGTCGAAAACGCCTACCCTATAGGTGAAGACCTTAGTCGGATTGAAGAGTTTCATGAACTGGGGGCCAGATATATGTCTTTGTCTCACAATGGGCATAGTCAGTTCTGTGATTCAAATACGGGTGAAAAGGATGGTCTATGGTCATTTAATGGTTTAAGTAAATTAGGAGAAGATGCTGTTAAAGAGATGAATAGGCTTGGTATAATGATAGATATTTCACATCCTTCCAAGGCTGCAATGGAGCAAATGATCGCCATTAGCAAGGCCCCAATAATTGCCTCACATTCATCCGCCAGGGCGCTTTGTGATCACAGCAGAAACCTGGATGATGAGCAGTTGCTTTTATTGAAAGAAAATGGCGGTGTGGTTCAGACTGTGGCATTTACTTCATATCTCCATACGGCTAAAAGCGATGCAAAAGCCGCCTATATGCGCACAGTTTACAAGGAAGTAGCAGATTCTTTGGGGATCGACTGGTACGATAGATCTGAATTCAACAATTTGAACGATGCTCAGAAAGAGGCATATATCACTAATTACCCTAAAGTCAGGGCCATTGCAAATGATGTTGTGGTGGACAGGCAAGATGTCCCAGAAGGAGTCAATGTGCAGGATTTAGTTGATCATATAGACTATATGGTAGAACTTATCGGAATTGACCATGTGGGCATTAGCTCAGATTTTGATGGAGGAGGCGGAATTGATGGCTGGTCTGATGCGTCTGAGACTTTCAACGTAACTCTAGAACTTGTAAAAAGAGGATATTCCGAAGAAGAAATTACGAAACTCTGGGGAGCAAATCTCATGAGAGTACTGGACGAGGTTCAAAAAGTGGCCAGGGAATGGCCTAATAGCTAAACCTGTACCATTTTAAGCGAAATTTATAATTGTCCATTCCCCCATAAAAGACTGTTATCATAGGTCTTAACAGAATTTTAGCACCCTTTAATAAAGTTTGTTAATCTTAGAATAAAATTTTCTTAAAACGTTTTTCGATTGGCGTATTAAAAAATACTTTCGTCACAGATCTAATCAAAAAACGTCATGCAAACACTCGCAAAGTACTTATTTGGCCTGCTCTTAATTATTTTTGCAAGCCTAACCAATGAAGAACCTGCTAAAGAAGAGGTAGCGGAAAAATGTTCGCAGTATAAGGTGGAAACTTTATATGTGTGTAAATCTAGTAACGAAACGGAGAATTATATTTAACAACCCCTGCAGGTTAGCTCCCCCTACTAATATACTTTTCCTGGTTGCACCAGCGTCTTGGGTATATGCAGCTTTACTCCTAGTTGCTCATTTAATTTTTCAATAAAATAAGCGGAAAGTAAAGGTGAAGCCAATTCCATATTCTGATGAATAAAAAAGTGAATATTCTTAAGTCCCTGTTCCCGCCAGCTGGCTATTTTTACTGCCCATTCATCTAAGCGCTCATAATCTGTTGGATGATTAGCGCCGACATATCTTACAAAAGCCTCATTATTACTTAGGCGCATATGTAGCATATCTCGCCTACCGGCGGTATCGACTAAAATATTAGCGATATTATTTTCATAAAGTAATTGATAAATTTCATTTGCGACCACAGTATCGTTATACCAGTCTGCATGTCTGAATTCTATGGCTAACGGAAACTCTTTTGGCCAATATTCTATGAACTTAACTACCCTGTCCCAGTTTTTGGGACCAAAATTGCTATGCATTTGCAAAAATATTGTACCCAACTTTTCCTTTAGCCTCGAAGTAACTTCAAGATATTCATTAATAATGGGATAGATGTTGTCATTTAAACGCCTTAAATGACTAACTCTATTGACCACCTTAGGGAAAAATCTAAAATCGTCAGGTGTTAAATCGTACCACTGGTCGTACGTATGCTTGGGAAAAATTCTGTAAAAGGTAGCATTGAGTTCTATACTATTAAATTGAGAAGAATAATGTCCCAACTCATCTTTAGTACCCCTGGGATAGAAGTTCTTCAGATCCTGTCGATTCCATTTGGCGCAGCCAACAAAAATATTCAGAGGACCGTCTTTTGATTCTGACAATCTCTTTTTGGTATCCGCATGGTCTTCCGGTAAAGAGAAATCTATCAGTTCCGGGTGGTCTACTCTTCCAAACTTCATTACATAGCAATTATTGGGCAGCTAAGTTATTGAATATTTTCACCCTCCACAATGCTATTTAATACTGTTCACAACCCGGTTAAAAACTATTTAAATTCTCTGGCCGATCCCTTGCTTTAATCTATAACTTTAAGAAAACTACCAGCGATGAACCAAAGGTCTGCAGATCTACTGCGTTTACGTCCAGAAATTCCCAATGCCAGATTAAGTCCCGATATGAGCCCTGATGAATATTTTCAGAATTCGTGTTTGCGTCCTGTGATTAAATTTCAGAACCATTTACTAGTTGCAGCTTTCAGAAACTATATCACTAAACATAAAGGAGCATTTTATGATTTGACGATGGATGGGAAAATAGAATTTGTTGAAAATGCAATTCAAAAGGACATCAAATTCAGGAATGCTTTAAAAGGAATGATAATCGGCCAATTTACTATTGAGGAATACGAAGCGTATATACTTAATTCTTCCGCACTTAATAAGCGAATGATGAATATGGTGAAGGAACGATTGAAAGATCAATTGCAACTATTCAGAATTGAAGAGTTGGTATAGCAGTGCTATTTTCCCTGCCTACCACCCTTTTTAAACAAAGGAAATCAACTCACGATAGATTCCCCGTTGATATTGGTCGTAAGCACCTCACTCATATAATCAAAATAAGGTCTTATCGCTTTAAAGGATGCATTTACCTCATTAAGGAAATCAGATGAAAGTACTTCCTTATCTGTAAAATTCCTGACAAAAATAAACTGCTTTTTTCTTATCAGATCAATATCCTTATGTTCTTTGTTAAAACCCTTAGGTGCTGTTTTAACTTCTTCGCCTTGCAGCTCTCCCCATATTTTTTTAAAATCTCCCGTTCCAATAATTTTTCTGAATTCATTGGCGTCCTGTTCCAGTTCTTTGCGTATTCTAAGAAGGTCATTTTTTTCCGGACCCCAGAATCCTGTGGCAATAAAAGACTCCCCTGGTTTTATTTTAAGGTAATACCCTCCGCGAAGCCTGGCCCCGGCTCTTGAAAATGAACCGGCAAAATGAGGTTGATAAGGCGTTTTATCATGAGAAAAACGAACATCTCTGTAAATGCGAAACATTTTTAATTTTTCTATGCTATCATGGGTATTCATCTGTTCTTTCAATTCTTCATAGAACTTTTTAATTTCAGTTTGCAAGGCCTTAAATTGGTTCTTGTGCTCTGTAAACCATTCCCTGTTATTATTCTTTTTCAGTTGTTCTAAAAAAAGTAACGCCTCTTTATTTATTAGGGTAATCGCCATAAGTATTTTTGTAACATATTTTAAGCTAAAGTTAACCTTTTAAACCGATAGGCTTTGTAATTAATAGTTAATTTTGATGACTAAACGCAGCATATATGGACAAGTCGACCATCATCGATAAAATTAACTACAATAAGAAACAGCCTAACCTGAGGTACCGATTAAAGCGTCAGACCGAGGTATTTACAGATTTACTATTTCTGACTCTATTTGATATAGAAACGGAAGTTGAAGGAAATCTGGATACCCTCGAAAGCTATTTCGATACCCTTGTAGATCTGGCTTGCTGGGATATTGAAAGACCTTGCAGTAAAATATGGGAGAATTACCTATCTCAATTACCTGCTGTCCTGGAAAAATTAAATTTAGATGCCGAGGCCATAGCAGATTGTGACCCTGCCTCCTTATCAATTGAAGAGGTATATATGGCCTATCCCGGATTTTATGCAATTGCTATTTACAGACTGGCTCACGAATTGTATAAAAAGGGTTTCCCTATGGTACCCAGGCTTATGACCGAATATGCCCACAGACAAACCGGTGTGGATATCAACCCGGGAGCACAAATCGGGGAGTCCTTTTTTATAGATCATGCTACCGGGGTGGTGATTGGAGAAACAGCAATCATTAAGAACAATGTAAAGTTATACCAGGGGGTTACACTTGGTGCATTATATGTTGCCAAGCATTTGCAGAAAACCAAAAGGCATCCAACTATTGAAAATAATGTCACCATTTATGCTAATGCCACTATTCTTGGAGGAGATACGGTAATAGGTGAAAACTCTGTTATCGGTGGTAATGCATGGCTAACATCATCTGTACCTGCAAATTCAACTGTCTTCCATACTCCTGAGATTAAAATTAAAACCAATTCGCATGCCTAATAGTCTTTTAAGCCTTATTGGTAATACCCCACTGGTAGCCTCCAGGAATCTCAATACCAATAAGAATGTTCGTTTATTTTTTAAAATGGAAGGTCATAACCCTGGAGGCAGTGTTAAAGATAGAGCGGCATATAACATGATTAGAAATGGCCTTGAACGAGGAGATTTCAATAAAAATTCAAAACTTATTGAGGCTACCAGTGGCAATACGGGAATAGCCCTTGCAATGATTGCAGGTATTTATGACCTGAATATAGAATTGGTAATGCCCGAGAATGCAACCAAAGAGCGCGTGCAAACTATGCGCGCCTATGGTGCCAAAGTTACGCTTACATCAGCGGATAAAGGCATAGAGGGTGCCAGAGATTACGCAGAAAACAAGGTAAAAGAAGATGGATTAATAATGATCAATCAATTTGCCAATGATGATAATTGGATGGCACATTACGCCAGTACGGGGCCGGAAATCTGGAAGGATACCGCCGGTAAAATTACTCATTTTGTCTCTGCAATGGGCACTACCGGGACAATAATGGGAACTTCTTCCTTTCTTAAAGAGCAAAATGAGGATATCCAGATTATAGGAGTGCAGCCCTCAGAAAATTCCAGTATTCCCGGAATCCGGAGATGGCCTCAGGAATATCTTCCTAAAATTTACAACCCTGATAAGGTAGATCAGATTTTGGAAGTTAGTACTGCTGAAGCGGCTGCAATGGCAAGGAGACTTGCTTCAGAAGAGGGTATTTTTGCAGGAATGAGTAGTGGTGGCGCGGCTGCGGTTGCTCTTCGTCTTGCAGAAACGCTGAAAGATGCAACCATTGTTTCTATTGTTTGCGATCGTGGTGATCGTTATTTATCATCAGATTTATTCGCCTGAGCAATTCCCAGTACCTGATCTATTCCCTTCCTGTAGGCATCAAAATCTACCAAATTATTATGTTCCCCGTCTGGCACCGAAATAAATTGTTTTTGTTTAATATTTAGCGAATTAAATAACCGTTCGCCTGAATCATATGGGACAACCTTGTCATCAGTGCCATGAAAAATATTAATAGGACATTTCACAAGCTGAGTATATTCATTTGAAGGTAATTGGTATTTTAAAAACCATTTTACCGGTAAAAATGGAAAGCGCTTTATCGCCAGGTCCAGAAGGCTGTAATATGGAGTTTCTAAAATTAATTGTCTAGGTTGGTTCTGAGAAGCCAGTTTAGAAGCAATACCCGTTCCTAATGAACGTCCATAAAGAATAATATTTTGTTCCTGATAATGATCCAATGCATAGTCGTAAAACAATTGCCCATCCTTATACAAAGCAGCTTCACTTAGTGTTCCGGAACTCTTGCCGTAGGTTCGGTAGTCCATCACTATCACATCAAAGCCCTTATCCACAAAAAATGTTACAATATTTCCCCATCTCGATAAATCTCCAGCATTGCCGTGAAAATAGAGGATAGTACCCTTAGGAGCTTCATTTTTAAAATGCAACCCATTAAGCACTGCATCATCTGCAGCAGTAAGAAATATCTCGTCAAAAGGTTGAGAGAACGAAAAACTGTAGTTCTGAGGCAGTGTTGTGGGTAGAAAAATTAATTTTTCCTGAAGAAAATAGAGCATAATAACAAGTAATAAATAACCCCCCAGAAGTACTTTTATACCTCTCTTTAATTTACGCATTTACCTTTTTTGAACTGTGTTGAACGCCGATGCTAGATCCACTTAGATCTACTTTAACTGGTCTGCTGGTGATAATTTCGCTTAGCATTTTATGATAAGACTCAAAGGTATTTAAGTTCTTATGTCCTCCTCCAATAACCGTATACAAAGTGGTGCTTCCAGGTTTAATTTTAGAAAGTTTAATACTTGTCTTATAAGGAATTAGCCTGTCGTCCGTACCGTGGATAATATGAATTGGGCAATTCACATATTTGAGCCACTTATATGTAGGCATTGGAAATTTTAGCAATACCGAAAGCGGCATAAAAGGTAAATACTTTTTTGTTACCTTACTTAGACTATAGTATGGTGCATCTAATATCAGCATTCGGGGATTGTTCATAGATGCCAGTTTGGTAGCAAAGCCAGAACCAAGTGAACGTCCGTAGAGAATAATATACTTTTCCTCTACGCTCTCCTTAATTTTGTTATAGATCACCTGCATATCCCTTTTCACGGCCTTTTGCGTTCGTCTTCCAGTACTCTTTCCAAAGCCCCGGTAATCTACCATAAGGACATCATATCCATGTCTTGTAAAATCTACTGCAAACTTTCCCCAGCCTTTGATACTTTTGGAATTCCCCTTCAAATAAAAAACGATTCCTTTGGGGTTTTGAGCTTTAAAACGGAGTCCGTTTATTATGGCTCCATCTCTTGTTTCTACATTGTATTCCTCTGTTTCCTGATTTTCATAATAAAACTGAAAATCGGCCGGTAATTTTTCGGGTTTAAACATGATATAATCCTGTAAGAAATATAAAAGGATGCTTATCACTACATAAATAGCGAGTACTAATCCTAAAATGTATCCCCAGCCTGGCATATCTCTACTTTATGTCAAAATACAAAATTAATTGATATGGCTATTTACACAGAATGGCGATCTGGGTAGATCCGATACCCATATAATGCCATCTATAAGTTATTCTTACTGTTCTTAAAATTTGTACGATGCAAAACTAGCCCCGAACCCGGAGCCACATAATCCTGAGTGATATTCGAATCTTCTTTTAAAGAGGCCTCAATCTGATCAAGGGTAATAACTCCCTTTCCCAACTGTATCAAGGCTCCCATTATTAACCTGATCTGATACCTTAAAAAACCCTTTCCAATTACAGTTAACACATAACTTTTCTCAGGAAAAAAGCTGGCCGTTAACTTTGTATTCAGCGAAATGTGACAGGTTTTGATACTCCTCTGGAACTTTGCGTTCTCTTTGTGTTTTACTGTATAAGATTTAAAATTGTGGTACCCCTCAAAAAGCGGTGCTGCTTTTTTCATTAGGTCAATGTCTAAATCTTCCAGAATATTTGCCATAAAAGGAGCACTGTATGGGTGATTTTTACTGCCATATGCAAAAAAGTATTGATACTCTTTTTGCGAAATATCCTTAATTATATTAAAATCATTGTCCACAATGCCGCAACTGATAATTTTAATATCTGCCGGTAGATTTGCATTAAATAGTACTATAAAATCCTCGATATTGACTATCTCGGCCCCTGTAAACAATTCAAAAGCACCATCTTCAGCTGAAACCCGGGCATCGGTTCTCCCGGCCCCCAGTATCTTAACAGGGGTATCAGGAAGAATAAATTTTAATGTCTTCAATAACATTCCCTCTACCGTTTTTTGTCCTGGTTGTCTTTGCCAACCACTATATCTAAACCCCAGATATTGAATTCTTATTATGTACCTGTACTTTTTGTAGTTCATTGCCAATTTATCTCCCCTCAATATTAGATTAAACCTGGTTATAATCCATAGTAATTATCTCAAAATTTGCGATTTAGGAATAATTATAAAGCACCGATGTGTGTATTGCAATGATAAGCACTATATGATTTTTTTGTATTTTGTGGACAACTAATTAACTAAACTTAAACGAAATGACAGACAATGTGAGTGTAAAACCACCTATGTGGTTTTGGATCGTAAGTGCTGTAGCGCTTGTATGGAATATTATGGGGGTCATGGCCTATTTAGGCAGTGCCTTTATCACCGAAGAAATGAAAGCCGAAATGCCCTCGGATCAATTGGCCCTGATGGAGAATACTCCGGCCTGGGTTACAGCAGCATTCGCGATTGCAGTATGGGGTGGATTTCTTGGATGTATTGCCCTGCTGCTGAGGAAAAAATGGGCCAGGCCTGTTTTACTGATCTCATTAATTGGTATCATTGTACAAATGTCTTATTCCTTTTTTATGACGAATGCTTCAGAGGTTTATGGTCAGGTTCAGGGGGTGATTATGCCCATACTTTTAATAGTCATAGGGGCCGCTTTAGTTTTACTGGCAAAAACGGCCACCAATAAGAACTGGCTGCGATAGTTTAAATATCTCGTTAAAAATAAGCGTGACACTTATCTGAATGAGGTTGCAGTTCAACGATTCATCGATAAAATTTATTTTAGCAACAAGCAAAAAACCTGTGTTAACCACAGGTTTTTGTACTTACTCAACATTGGTTGCGGTTCATCGATTAATTTAAAATAATCTTTTAAAAGCTGGCGTTTTAATCCCAAATATCTAGGCCCCCAAATCCTTGAAACCTGCTTATATGAAGAATATTTTACATTTTATTACATGGAGAAGATGTATGCTTCTTTCAATCGGAGTGCTTCTTGTGCTTATAGTTCTTAATTTCTATGGACTTTATTCAAATAAGTTCTATCTGCTAAAACCTGACAATTACATATTTCCACTACTCTCTATAGTCCATTTCGTGTTTTTATATGTCATGTGGTTTAAGATTAATGAAGATGAACTGACTGATCCAAAAATGCGCAATCTGGAGTACGCTATGTATGCCCTTGTATTGGTCTACATCTTTAAAATCTTCGATACAGCTTTTATTCTTTCTACCTATAACGACTTTGAAAATCACATAATGCCGGGGACATTTATGCCTATCGGCCTATTGATGATACTTTTACAAGCCGCATTATTATTTCTTACCCTTATCACCTTTATTCATAGAAAGGAAGAAATTGGCGCATACAATTTTGACAGTATAAATGAAAATATAGATTCCTGGTATTAAGGAATTCACTTGTGTTATGGCAAAGTAGAAGGCCCCGAAAATAATTTCGGGGCCTTCTCAATTTAAAAAACAAACCAAACAACCAATTACTTTTTCTTTATACTTAATAGTTAGTGTTTATCTATTGTATGATTACTTTTTTGGTGACCCTTCTCCCCTTACCATCATTGATACTAAGGAAATAGAGTCCGGATGGAACTTTTTGAATATCAAGAGTATTTTCGTTAATTCGATCGGTGGTTGCCGTGATATCATTTCCGGCCAGATCAAATAACCTAATACCCACTTTTTTACCGGCGGTAACATCCATATCAATATTAAGAACGTCTCTGGCAGGTAATGGATAAACCGTAAAAGTACTTTTAGCTGTTGTTCCTGAAATACGTTCAACACGTACTTCATTAGAAAAATCATAACAACCGTAAAGATCAGCTACATTATTTCCGCCTTCCAGGCCTTCCAATCCGTCGGCATAACTCAGA
>NZ_JAFMPW010000029.1 GCF_026126425.1 Muriicola sp. Z0-33 | reverse complement strand
TAAAACGAGTTTACTTCAGGGTTCGAAGAAGGCGGCGGCCTACTCTCCCACTTGGTGTAGCAGTACCATCGGCGCAGACGGACTTAACTTCCCTGTTCGGAATGGTAAGGGGTGAACCCCGTCGCCATGGCCACCTGAGTTTTAAGTCGGCAACTGATTTGCAGACTATCACGCATAATGCGCAATCAATATCTTAACATATTGGGAGTAAAGCACGGATGTTTTAAGTAAGTGGTATGGGTAAAAATTAGTAGCAGCTATAACAAGGCTTGTCTGGCGCAAGCCTAACGGGCTATTAGTACCACTCGGCTGCGGACATTACTGCCCTTGCACCTATGGCCTATCAACGTGGTAATCTTCCACGGCCCTTTAAAGAAATCTCATCTCGCGGCGGGTTTCGCGCTTATATGCTTTCAGCGCTTATCCCTTCCCGACTTAGCTACCCGGCAATGCCCCTGGCGGGACAACCGGTACACCAGCGGTCAGTCCGACTCGGTCCTCTCGTACTAGAGTCAGGTCCGCTCAAATTTCTAACGCCCGCAGTAGATAGAGACCGAACTGTCTCACGACGTTCTGAACCCAGCTCGCGTGCCACTTTAATGGGCGAACAGCCCAACCCTTGGGACCTTCTCCAGCCCCAGGATGTGACGAGCCGACATCGAGGTGCCAAACCCCCCCGTCGATGTGAGCTCTTGGGGGAGATCAGCCTGTTATCCCCGGCGTACCTTTTATCCTTTGAGCGATGGCCCTTCCATGCGGAACCACCGGATCACTATGCTCTTGTTTCCAACCTGTTCGAGATGTATCTCTCACAGTCAAGCGCCCTTATGCCATTGCACTCTACACACGATTGCCAACCGTGTTGAGGGCACCTTTAGAAGCCTCCGTTACTCTTTTGGAGGCGACCACCCCAGTCAAACTACCCACCACGCACTGTTCCCTAATTCAAGGGTTAGGCCCCGGACAAACAAAGGCTGGTATTTCAACAACGACTCCACAACGCCTGGCGACGCCACTTCAAAGTCTCCCAGCTATCCTACACATTGGTTGCCCAAGGTCAATACGAAGCTATAGTAAAGGTGCACGGGGTCTTTTCGTCCCACTGCGGGTAACCGGCATCTTCACCGATACTACAATTTCACCGAGCTCATGGCTGAGACAGTGTCCAGATCGTTGCACCATTCGTGCAGGTCGGAACTTACCCGACAAGGAATTTCGCTACCTTAGGACCGTTATAGTTACGGCCGCCGTTTACCGGGGCTTCAGTTCAATGCTTCATCCCGAAGGAATAACATCTCCCCTTAACCTTCCGGCACCGGGCAGGTGTCAGGCCCTATACTTCATCTCTCGATTTTGCAGAGCCCTGTGTTTTTGATAAACAGTCGCCTGGACCTCTTCACTGCGGCCACGCTAAAAGCGTGGCGACCCTTCTCCCGAAGTTACGGGTCTATTTTGCCTAGTTCCTTAGCCATGAATCTCTCGAGCGCCTTAGAATACTCATCCCAACCACCTGTGTCGGTTTACGGTACGGGCCGCAATACTCGCTTTTCTTGGAGGACGATACGCTGGATTATCACCGCAGCCGTAGCCTTGGTGTACTATCGCTACCTTACAGTAGCTTCAACGCACAATTCCGTCTGTGCGCACCAACTCCTCGCCCCCGTCGCTTTTGTCGTATTGCGGGTAGCGGAATATTAACCGCTTGTCCATCCACTATCCCCTTCGGGTTCGCGTTAGGTCCCGACTGACCCCCAGCTGATTAGCATAGCTGGGGAAACCTTGGTCTTTCGGCGTGTGGGTTTCTCGCCCACATTATCGTTACTTATGCCTACATTTTCGTTTGTAGCTTCTCCACCAAACCTTACGGTTCAGCTTCGACGACACTACAATGCTCCCCTACCCCTTGTATCCCGAGGATACAAAGCCACGGCTTCGGTGGTGTGCTTATGCCCGATCATTATCCATGCGGAATCGCTCGACCAGTGAGCTGTTACGCACTCTTTAAATGAATGGCTGCTTCCAAGCCAACATCCTGGCTGTCGGTGCAATTCCACCGCGTTTTATCAACTTAGCACACACTTGGGGACCTTAGCCGGTGGTCCGGGTTGTTTCCCTCTCGGACATGGACCTTAGCACCCATGCCCTCACTGCTGATCATCATTTTATAGCATTCGGAGTTTGTCAGGAATTGGTAGGCGGTGAAGCCCCCGCATCCAATCAGTAGCTCTACCTCTATAAAACTAAATCAACGCTGCACCTAAATGCATTTCGGGGAGTACGAGCTATTTCCGAGTTTGATTGGCCTTTCACCCCTACCCACAGGTCATCCCAAGACTTTTCAACGTCAACGGGTTCGGTCCTCCACTATGTGTTACCACAGCTTCAACCTGCCCATGGGTAGATCACACGGTTTCGCGTCTGCCACTACTGACTATAGGCGCCCTATTCAGACTCGCTTTCGCTGCGGCTCCGCACCTGAAGTGCTTAACCTTGCCAGTAACGGCAACTCGTAGGCTCATTATGCAAAAGGCACGCCGTCACTGTGCAAGCACAGCTCCGACCGCTTGTAGGCGTATGGTTTCAGGTTCTATTTCACTCCGTTATTCACGGTTCTTTTCACCTTTCCCTCACGGTACTGGTTCACTATCGGTCTCTCAGGAGTATTTAGTCTTGGCGGATGGTCCCGCCGGATTCATACAGGGTTTCACGTGCCCCGCACTACTCAGGATACCACTACTAATAACGCATCTTACCCATACGGGGCTATCACCCGCTATGGCCCAACTTTCCAGATGGTTCCGGTTCTATAACGCATTAGATGTCGTGGTCCTACAACCCCTGTATTGCCGAAACAACACAGGTTTGGACTCTTCCACTTTCGCTCGCCGCTACTCACAGAATCACTATTGTTTTCTCCTCCTCCGGCTACTTAGATGTTTCAGTTCACCGGGTTTGCCTCCCTTACGGGATACTATGTCTTCAACATAGTGGGTTGCCCCATTCGGACACCCGCGGATCAATTCGTATGTGCCAATCCCCGCGGATTTTCGCAGCTTATCGCGTCCTTCATCGCCTCTGAGAGCCTAGGCATTCCCCATACGCCCTTGCTTAGCTTGTCGCCTCGCCTTATTATAACGTACTCTTATTTTTACCTCTACTCTTACTTAAAAAATTCGTGTTTTCAAAGTACCAATATGTAATAATAAATTATCACCATTAGTACTCTTCTCCCAATATGTCAATGAACCTTTTCTCAATTACCAATGAACAACTACCAATTATCAATGTCACCATTGTTTATTGCTTATTGCTTATTGATCAATGAAATCGTGGAGAATACCGGAGTCGAACCGGTGACCTCCTGCGTGCAAGGCAGGCGCTCTAGCCAGCTGAGCTAATTCCCCTTTACCAAGTTGGCCAGTTTACACTTGCCAGTTGGCCAGTAGACCTTAGTCCCAACTTCTATAATCTCTATTGTTATCTCTCAATGAACTTTAATTCAATAACCATTTAACAATTAACTCTCAACAATGACAAACATTGTTTATCGTTTACTGCTAATTGATCATTGTAACTCGTAGTCTCAGGCAGACTCGAACTGCCGACCTCTACATTATCAGTGTAGCGCTCTAACCAGCTGAGCTATGAGACTATTAATCTCATATGACCTGCTTTGAACAAAGCTCAGCTGGCTGAGCCCTGCCTGCCGGCAGGCAGGTATGAGACTGTTTCTTTTATATAAAAAAATAATGGCAGACAACTATTAGTAGCATCTATAACTAACTAATACTTTAATGAGAAGAATCGGGACAAGTAACTAAAATAATGTCGCCCTTTTTAAAAAAAATGATTTCTCTAGAAAGGAGGTGTTCCAGCCGCACCTTCCGGTACGGCTACCTTGTTACGACTTAGCCCTAGTTACCGATTTTGCCCTAGGCCGCTCCTTACGGTGACGGACTTCAGGCACTCCCGGCTTCCATGGCTTGACGGGCGGTGTGTACAAGGCCCGGGAACGTATTCACCGGATCATGGCTGATATCCGATTACTAGCGATTCCAGCTTCACGGGGTCGAGTTGCAGACCCCGATCCGAACTGTGACCGGTTTTGTAGATTCGCGCCCCCTTGCGGAGTGGCTGCTCTCTGTACCGGCCATTGTAGCACGTGTGTAGCCCAGGACGTAAGGGCCGTGATGATTTGACGTCATCCCCACCTTCCTCTCGGTTTGCACCGGCAGTCCCGTTAGAGTCCCCATCTTTAAATGCTGGCAACTAACGGTAGGGGTTGCGCTCGTTATAGGACTTAACCTGACACCTCACGGCACGAGCTGACGACAACCATGCAGCACCTTGCAAAATGTCCGAAGAAAAGTCTATCTCTAAACCTGTCATTCTGCATTTAAGCCCTGGTAAGGTTCCTCGCGTATCATCGAATTAAACCACATGCTCCACCGCTTGTGCGGGCCCCCGTCAATTCCTTTGAGTTTCATTCTTGCGAACGTACTCCCCAGGTGGGATACTTATCACTTTCGCTTGGCCGCCCACTGCTCAAGGCAGCGGACAGCTAGTATCCATCGTTTACGGCGTGGACTACCAGGGTATCTAATCCTGTTCGCTCCCCACGCTTTCGTCCATCAGCGTCAGTTAATGGTTAGTGACCTGCCTTCGCGATCGGTGTTCTATGTAATATCTATGCATTTCACCGCTACACTACATATTCCGGCCACTCCACCATAACTCAAGACTAACAGTATCAAGGGCAGTGCTACGGTTGAGCCGCACCATTTCACCCCTGACTTATAAGCCCGCCTGCGGACCCTTTAAACCCAATAATTCCGGATAACGCTCGGACCCTCCGTATTACCGCGGCTGCTGGCACGGAGTTAGCCGGTCCTTATTCTTACGGTACCGTCATCCCACGACACGTCGTGATTATTCTTCCCGTATAAAAGCAGTTTACAACCCGTAGGGCCGTCTTCCTGCACGCGGCATGGCTGGATCAGGCTTCCGCCCATTGTCCAATATTCCTCACTGCTGCCTCCCGTAGGAGTCTGGTCCGTGTCTCAGTACCAGTGTGGGGGATCCCCCTCTCAGGGCCCCTACCTATCGATGCCATGGTGAGCCGTTACCTCACCATCTAACTAATAGGACGCATAGCCATCCCGTACCGCCCGAAAGCTTTAAATATAAAACGATGCCATTTTATATTACCACGGGGTATTAATCCGGATTTCTCCGGGCTATCCCCCTGTACAGGGTAGGTTCTATACGCGTTGCGCACCCGTGCGCCGGTCGTCAGCAAAGAAGCAAGCTTCTCCCTGTTACCCCTCGACTTGCATGTGTTAGGCCTGCCGCTAGCGTTCATCCTGAGCCAGGATCAAACTCTTCATTGTTTACTCGTAAATAAATTTACATCTCTTTATAAAAAAACAACTACTTAAATTCGCTCCTCGCCCCTTTAATGATTCTATTCTCAGTATTATCTAAATCTAAATGATTCTAATTCCTCCCTAAATCCCCATAAATGAAAATCTAAAGAAAAACGCTGTCTGCCAATATGTCAATGAACTATCTTAAA
>NZ_JAFMPW010000028.1 GCF_026126425.1 Muriicola sp. Z0-33 | reverse complement strand
CTTTATCATATCTTTTATTATTTTGGCCTTCGCACCGCCTGGCTCCTCACTATCAAAGGTCTACCAGACCTTTGCTTGCCGTTCGGCCCTCTAAATAATTTTATCATCGGTTAACGGTTTCCGATAATGTAGTACAACGGTGAGCATATGACCCGTTTTAATGGGTTATATACATTGTTGACAGTAGTTTATATTCTTATTTTTTTCTATTCCATTTTCATCCCATTCTTTGGCCTCTACCAAATCTATATGCTGTACTATTTTTCTTGCGCGTTACTTTGATAAGCGCCCACTAATAGGAAAATCCTAATCGATATTTTGAAAATGATTGAACAAGTGAATAGATTATCCATCTAATAATATTTTTCTGTTTTTGTTAATTTACCGTTTTCGTCATAAAATTTCCATTCTCCGTGTCTTTCAGAATTGATATAGTTACCTATTGACTTTAATTGGCCATTCCAAAAGTAGCGTTCCCACAGTCCCTCTTTTTTCCATCCATCCCTCAAGGTTCCTTTGATTTCTAATTGACTCTCATAAGAGTATTGTTCCGTTATTCCATTTTGTTGGCCATTAATGTAATGCTGCTTAATATTTAAATTCCCATTATTATAGTAAGATTCCCATAGACCATCCTCTCTTTCATCATTGATATAATTCCCTTTTTCTACTAGCTGACCATTTTCATAGTAATGCTCCCAGAATCCATCTCTTTTCCCTTCTTTATAATTCCCTTTATTATTTAGCTGTCCATTATCATAATATTCTTCAAATATGCCATTCAATTCTCCTTCAACATGGATTTCTCTACGTAATAACTGACCAGTGGGAAAGTATCTCTCCCACACTCCGTCCTTAACGCCCATAATGTAATTTCCTGTTTCTATTAACTGCCCATCACTATAATCCTCAAAAAGACCGTGCCGCTTGCCAGCTTTATAATGTACTGAACTTTCTATTTGTCCGTCATTCCAATATTCTATAAAATCACCATCCAATTTCCCTTTTATGAAATTAGATGCCTTCATTAATTGACCATCACGATAAAATTCTTGCATAGCTCCATGTTGAACTCCTTTTAGAAAATTGGTTCTTGACCTTAATATTCCATCATTCCAGTAAGTTTCGGCAATTCCATTCGCTATCCCTTCTACAACAGCAATTTTCATTTTTAAACTATCGTTTTCATAATAATCGACTGCCAAACCAGTAAACGGTTTCCCTTTATAAGCTATCGAATCATTACCTTTATTAGTTTTTTCTTGAATCAATTCATTAATCTTAACTTCCTTGCTTTGCGCACTAAGGAAATAACTGCCAACAAATAGTAATAAGGCTACAAATAATAAGGTTTTTTTCATGATAGCTAATATGTTATCTGAATTATGCTACTAGAATCAGTTGCAATAAAACACCATTCATTGTTTATGTAATAAGGAGATAATCCTAATTTAAGAGGCGCTTGTTTATGTGTAATTGCTATTTTAGCAACTACTGATATTGCTTCACTAATATCGTAATTTATTGATTTTGGCCAGCTAACTTTTTGGCTAGCTTTATCTTTATTAATAAGCTCATAGGAATAGAAAACATAATATTCTCCTAAAATTTCAAAAGGATCATGCTCTCGTAATTGATCTTGAATATCATTGATTTTTTCAGACACATTTTCATCCCAACTAGCATTAATGCTTTCGGTCAAATCATCGGATGGTTCCTGTCCTTTTTTGCCTAGTACTATAGTTACATAATCCTCTTTTGATGCGAATATTTTTTTTAAGGCATCATAGTTTTCAGTTTTTAAGATAGATATAAAATTATCTATAAATATCCTTAAACCATGGTTATCTTCATCTAGTTCTGGCCATTCTTTTTCGATTTTTCCATTTTCACCCCTCCCAATTTTTTTTATTAATGCGCCCTCATAATAGGCTGACTCAATTGATCTCTGACCCTTTTCATCCCAGGCCATTGATTTGTCAGATAGCTCTCCACGATCGTAATAGGCTTCACTTTTTATCCGTCCGTTTTCATGCCATGTGGTTCTGTTGCCACTTTTTTTTCCATTTTTTGATATACCAGCAGCTGCTATCTGTCCATTTGAATACCAGTGTGTATAAGGTCCATTTTCTTTTATTCTTGCACGCTCGCCTGTAACCATTAATTCTGATTTCTTATTACCATCTTTCACATACCATGTTGTGTATTTCCCATTAATCTTTCCTGATACAAATGTGGCCGCAGAAAAGTAACTATCGTGCGGAATAAAAACCCCTCTTTTACTCCTATTAAAATTTAATTGTCCAGAAAAAGTAACAACACCTGTAAATGGTTCATTATTCCCTTTTTCGTAAGCAAAGAATTCGTCTTCATTAAGAGTGTCTTTTGCAACCAAGTCATCTATGAGCACAGTTTCATTTGGAAGTGATATCATTATATTTGGCTTGGGGTGAGCACTAGGATATATCTTTTCATCTTTTTTGCTTCCATCACTATTCCAGGTGGTTTCACTCGTGACTCTACTTTCTTTATCATAGATTCTTTCAAAGCGTTTTAGCCCGCTTTTAAAATAGTAGTTGAGTTTAATTATACTCTCAGGAGAATATTTTACAATGCTGAGTAGCGTATCGTTTTTAAAGTACTTTGCCAAACTTATTCTGCCATTTACAAAATGGTTCTCAAGATATTTTTCCCCATGCGGCAGTTTTCCAATTGAAATTCCAGTGAAAGGTTCGTCGCTTTCAATTTTATATTGCAAATCACCTTTCGGTACAAGTTGATCTGTATTTACGGTATCAATCACCTGATTTGATTGACCCAATAATGCGAAAGGAATTAATAGTAGAAATATTAGGAATGGTTTCATTTATGTCTTGGTGGGTCAATTAGTAATTTTTTACCGATTAAACTTCGTAAAGTTATTATTTTAAATTACTGCCAACGGTATTGTATAAGGCTTCGTTTTAATGCAGGTTATACAATGTTAGAAATAGTTAATAACCAATTGCAGCTCCCTCTGGTCTGGACGAATCGGATGCTCCAATCAAAATCTTATTCTTTGGATCTATTACAATACCCATTAAGGCACCTAAATTCGATCTAGGGATCAACATATGGCCCATGAGCTCAAGATTTCTCTTTGTGTCAGGAGATAGCAGGTGTTCCTCGTAACTAATTCTATCGGGTAACCACTGATGATGAATTTTCACTGCTTCTATTGCCCTATCTATTTGCATATCATACTCTAAGACATTTAACACCGTTTGAAAAACGGTGTTAATAATGGTTTTTCCTCCCGGACTTCCTATAACTAGGTACGGTTTACCGTCTTTAGCTACGATTGTAGGGGTCATACTTGATAACATTCTTTTTTCCGGTTGAATGATATTCGGTTTTGTTCCTATCAATCCAGTACGTGTAGTTTCATTCGGTATCGGGTTGAAATCCCCCATTTCATTATTGAATATAAAGCCAAGTTCTGGAGACCCCATTCCAGAACCATAGCCATGTTCCAAAGTGTAGGTCAAAGAAACGGCGTTACCGTCTTTATCAATCAAAGAAAAGTGGGTAGTACTGTTGCCATCATAAATTTGTCCGAATTTTGTTGAGTCGCTTGGTGATGCTTTTGACAAATTGATATTCTCAAAACGCTTTTTGGCAAATTCTTTTGAAGTCAATTTATTTATAGGAGTATTCAAGTTAAAATCAGGATCTCCTAAATGTTCTGCTCTATCGGCAAAAGCTCTTCTCATAACCTCCGCCAGTAAATGGACATATTTGGTAGAATTAAATGCAATGGAATCTAAATCTGCTAATTCCATAAGATTCATCATTTCAATAAGTGCAACTCCTCCTGAACTGGGAGGTGGCATGGAGTATATGTCATAGTCTTTATAGGTACCTTTTATAGGTTTTCTCTCCACAGCTGAGTAATTCCTAAGGTCTTTTTTAGTTATAATTCCTCCATTTTCTTTCATATAACGGGCAATCTCCTTTGCCACTATCCCTTTATAGAAACCGTCATGACCCTTGTCCCGAATTTCTGACAAAGTATTGGCCAGTTCAGGTTGTTTCCAAACTTCCCCGAAGGATATTAGCTTTCCATTATCCTTTCTGAAATAGTCTTTTAGGAATTGAATTTTGGTGTTGGCATCAAAATAAATGGCACTATTTGCAAGGCTCCATGGGAGTTCAAAACCATTTTCTGCTAAGTCAATTGCTGGTTGAACCAAATCCGCCCAGGGTAGATGCCCGTATTTTTCATGAGCCAGATAAAGGCCCGCTACCGTCCCAGGTACACCTACTGATTTTAGGCCGATGTGATTACTTGTTGATTCCCTTCCTCTATGGTCTATTCCTTTGGGAAGGTTTCCATCTTTATCAAGAAACATATCCGAAGATGCTTTCATCGGTGCTTTTTCACGAAAGTCAATTGTAGTAGTAGTTCCAGAAGAATCCATAAAGACCAAAAAACCTCCGCCTCCTATATTTCCAGCAGTTGGATGCGTGACAGCCAATGCAAAAGCAGTTGCCACAGAAGCGTCAATAGCGTTTCCACCTTTTTTTAGAATTTCAATTCCTACTTCAGATGCGATTTTGCTGCTTGATACAACCATGCCATTTCTTGCATAGGTTTGAGCTATAATGACATGGCTTCCTATTGTAAGACAATAGCTTATAAAGGCAATAATTTTAAAACGGTTCATAAGATTATTTCCAACGGTTCGGCTATGGCAAGTAGGGCAGGCAAGGAAACTTTTCGTTTCCGTCTGAACTATGAGCCAGAGCTTTTTGTTTTGTAATTATTTTTTCCTTTTTAATTGCCAAATCCAAAAGATTTGGCGGAATCAGGGAACAAGCCCAAGCCTTTAAATATAGTACTTTATATCCTATTTGCTATAGCCATTGTTGGGCGTTCGTATCATTTTTTGGGGCGACTTTCTTATACAATTTGTTAGTGACAAGTGTCAGGGCCTCCTGATATCAATAGAACAACGTGGCGTAGGTTTTTGCCAATGATTGCCATGCATCACTATCCCTAATAGTCCAAAGAAAAGTTCCAATCAACAAGACAATAAAAACAACCAGAAACGGTTTGTAGTTTTTCTTATTGTAAATATCATAGCCCATTAAAAAACCAACAATTGCAAGGTTAATCAAATCCACTATTATGAAGGTAGTCCCAAAATCAAGGTCAAAACTATTGATGAGCCCACGGCCCACCCCGGGTCCGATGGCCAATATGCCGGTGGCAATCATATACCGCATGTGCGATGCTGACTCTTTTCGGTAGAGCATGGCCAATCCCCAGAAAATGGCGAATGAGATAAGACCTCTGGAATCCAACACAAGGAAGACCAATGCATCATGCTCAGTAAAATTTTCAATTGTTCGCCAGTAGGACCCCTTGCCCACCAGGAACAGGAACAAGATCATGAGCGGTCCTAGCACATAAGATACTTTACCAATAGTTCGATGTAGTTGTATCCTTCCTGTAATGATAAGAAAAGGCTGTAAGACCAGCAAAACTAACCACGACATCCACAAGGCTCCATGGATATGGATAATGTTGGTTTTATCGATGAAATCTGGGAATTGGCTGATATAATTTTTATAAAACCCCCATTGAACTCCAATAATGATAAGAATGATAAAGAGGGAAATATTGCGGTAAATTTTCAGCATGGTTTTTATTTATATGGTTGAAGAAGATAAGGTACTCTATTTTTCGTCAGCTTCGAACCCTCATCTCTGAATATTTCATTTCTTCCGATAAGTAAGGGCTCTATTATGACGCCCAACGGTTTGTGTATGGTGCGTATCTTGAAGGGTTTGCACTATACACTTTGTTGGCGGTAGTTATATTTTTATTGTTGTGGTCTTAGGTTTTCTATAATTTCCGTACTCACCCAATAAATATTTGATAGTCCGGGCTCTATATTTCTTTCGTCTCTCCCAAAAAATAAATACTTACCATCAGGACTGATACTTGGTGTTTTTTCAGAAAAATTAGTATTTACTGTAGCTCCAAGATTTATTGGTTTCGACCATGTTCCATCTTGATTCCTGAAATAGACATAAATATCATTGTCCTTTCTGTTTTTTTCTTCATTGTTTCGTTCAGTTACCAATAAATAATCATTATTTGGTGAGATAAAAGCATGATGCCCCATATCAATTTCAACCGACTGTGGTTCTACAAATTCACCTTTCTTGTCAGGAGCGTAATAGGTTTTAAAATTTGACAAGTTAAAATAATAAAGTCCGCCATTCTTTGCATGATTTGCAAAAAATACTTTATCATCATTTACAGGGGAATTTAGTTTAATAGCATCACTCCACGAATCATTCAAGCGATTAACATACCATATTCGTTCATCCGAAAAAATAGAGTCAAATGCAGTAAAATAAATCCGTTTACCATTAGGGCTTACGAAAGGGTGCATTTCTTCTTTTTTATTGCTTTTAGTAAGATTTGCTACTTTAACGGGAGTCCAAGTACCATCGATGAGTTTGGTGAAATAGATTTGAGATGCCTCGTCTTCATGCTTAGCGTCAAAGTATAGCTCTTTTAAATCTGGCGAGAATGAAATCGAAGTTTCAGTCCTTCCATTGATAGACACAATACCAGGAGCGAAAACTTCTGGTGTTGAACCAGGAGGTTTTTGATCAAGGTAATAAAAGCTTTTTTTGTCCAAAGAATCATTGTCTTTCGTGTTCGATTTCTCTGTCTTGCAAGCACCTAAAAATATAATGAACGCTAATACTGAAAATTTAATTATGTTATTCCTCATTATTTGATTTGTTTTAATGTTCGTTAAGATACATGGTTTACAAAAGTTATAGATTAGGGTTTACACTAAATTAGTTTCTAACCTCACTGATTGTTCTTTTTTTCT
>NZ_JAFMPW010000027.1 GCF_026126425.1 Muriicola sp. Z0-33 | reverse complement strand
CCAAGGCATAGCATCTGAATTTTGGTTTCAAATGCAACTTAAAAAGTGTAAACGATGTTTCTATAACTCTGTAAAGGATGTTTGTATATCGTACCTAATTACCGCCAACGGTTAGTATATGAAGCGTAGTGACCGAATGGGAACTATGATTTCATATACATTGTTATCAACTTTATTGTGAATTTGATTCAATCACAGCAGTTTTAGTTGCTTTCAAAATATTCTCCGTTTTTTCATCAAAAATATTCCAACTATTAACCACTGCTATAGTTTCAAATTTCGGAAAAACCAAAAGATATTGGCCACCAAAACCTTTACAAGCCCAGATTTCGACTTGGTCTTGATCTTCCCTCCACCATTGATAGCCATAGCCCTTCTCTTTATCAAATTCAACGTGTTTCGAAATACTTCTTTTTGCCCAATCAGAGGAAATTATTTGCTGTCCATCCCATATTCCATTATTTAGCATTAAGAAGCCAATTTTTGCTAAATCTTGTGCTTCTAAGAATAAACCACCCTCAGTATCTGTATATCCAGCCGGTGTTTTTTTCCAATGAAAGTTCTCAATTCCCAGAGGTGTAAATAGATATTTCTCTGCATATTCATCAATGTATAATCCTGTTGCTTTTTTGATTATTCCTGACATTAGTTGGCTCGCTCCACTATTATAAACCCATTTCGTTCCTGGGACTGTGTCCATAGGTTGATTAAACGTAAACTGAATCCAATCTTTGCTTCGTTCAAGTTGTCCAGTTGTATTGGTAGAATCTGGAGGTCTGTCCAATTCATGCCATTCCATCCCCAACTGCATGGTCAGCAAATTTTCCAAGGTTGCAGTTTTGAGAGATTCGTCAGCCATTGATAAGTCGTAATCTTCAAAAAAATCAACTACTCTGACGTCTGTACTGCTAATATCCCCGTCTTTAATTGCAACGCCAATCATAATTGAAGCAATTGATTTGGTAACAGATTGTAGTGTATGAACCTTTTTGTTTTGATAGTATGGATGCCAATTGGGATGGTAGTAATTGTAATCCCCATATATTGTTGAATCTTGACATGTATTAAAACCACATCCAAGAATACCAGACTTTCCTTTACTTATTTTTTCGTAGTCATTCGTAAATGATTGATTAAATACTAATTTTCCATTTTTAATTAAGAGCAATTGGTCAACATTACCGTAAGCTCCATTTCCTATCTCATTTAATAAAGAATCAAAAGGTTCCTTTTTCAACCCTTCAGTCTCAAAACTTGACGTTTCCCAAGAGTAAGTAGGATATTGACGCTCCTTATCTTGAGTATTACATGATAACACGAGAAAAAGAAGGATACTGAATAAAGTGGTATTTTTCATTCTTTGTATTTATTGATGATAACGTGTTCGTGTATGGTTTCGTTGCTTAGAGACTAAGATAGCAAAAAGACGAGAACCCGTTTTTCAGCAGCGAGGAAATTCAGAGTAGGAAATTCAGAGCAATGAACTATACACGTTGTTAGCCTTTCGTTTTCATATTTTTCTTGTACAATGAGCTATAGATAAATTACTTTTTAGTATCTAGCGTTCTATCAATGATTTTCTCTATTTCGGTGATCCGATCCAAATTCTCTGAATACCAAATATTTTGATCTTTTCTGTATTCGTTCAATGTGTTAATTATACTATGATATTTTCTGGAATTTTTTAGTGCTTCGTAATCAAAAGGTTTCATGCTAGTCCGCATAGCAACCTTTTCAAACAATTCAGTAAGTATTGGGGAAGCGGTGTTGTAAAAGTAATTTTCTTGTCGAAGTACAAGAGTTTCAATCCATCCCATATTATACATGTCATCAAGAGCGTTCAATAAACTATCATTTTGTATGAGATTCAGGCCGTAGTTTGCCAGACTTTTATAGCCTGCATTTCTTATTATTGGGGTGCTATATTGTATGGCTTTCGAAAAGTGTATGTCCAATGAATCATGATAAGGAAGATTAGAGTCCAGATGGTTCTGGAGCATCTCGGCTGATGTAATACCCTCTTCATTATAATCAATGACAAAATTTAGTTGTTCATAATTATTGGATAAAGAGATTTTTATGTCAAGTAATAGTTTTTTGGCAAAAGTCCTTTGCTTTTGATTTTCATTCCAATTATTTATTTGCAATGCTATCAAAATTCCAATTACGACAAGAAAGATTTCTCCAATAGCATAAAGCAGGTATTTACTGAATTTGTTTTCGGAAAGAAGTTGTTGCCGGATACGGCGGAAGAATTTGAGCATATATATTGTTTTTTTGGTCCGCGCACCGCCTGGCTCCTCATTATCAAAGGTCTACCAGACCTTTGCTTGCCGTTCGGCCCTCTAAAGATATAATATTTATCAGATGTGTGGACTCAAATAATGACGCACAGCGGTTAGGCTATAATTTTGTTGCGGAGGCATACTGAGGTCAGATCTGGCCGACGCTATGGCAATAACTAAGTTAGCGAATAGTTACGACTTGGCATGGCTGCTAAGCCATTGTTGTGACTAGTGAATTTCTTGAGCCTTAAAAGTAAAAACCCCAATGGTTGCAAACACAAGAATTAAGATTGGGTACCAAAAATGTGAACCTGCAGTAAACATATTATATCCATTAATTCCTTGAGCCATCCAAGTTATGATCAAAAAGGTCCATTTAGCCCAAGCGCGATTTTTTCTAATTGCGAAGTGAGTTAAAAAAAACATACTGATACCAGTACTCATCAATCCAGCACCGACAGAGTGAAGTAATAATATAGATAGCCGTTCCGCCTTAGTAAGAAGTTCTGAACTTTCAGGATTTCCTAAAAAATTTAAATGAACGTCCAAATATCCAGATATAAACTGATCTCCAAGCCCACCAATGAACATTAAGACACTAGATGTGTAAAGTAAAATAAGTCCAATATTTCTCATTGTTTAGTTTGGCTTAAGCATTTAATAATATTCGTGTAGAATTTATTAGCCACAACCGTTCTGGCTATGATTTGCTTGTGCTGTTGGCTTCGCTCGGAACGTCACGCCTGTGGCGTGATGAATTATAGGCATTGTTGTGGTTTATTTTAAATTATATAATCAAAATTGAATTTCAATCCGTAGTCAGTTTAATTTTTTCAATCTCACCATTGGATAAATTCAATGTATGAAGACCCATTGGTTGCTCGTTGTGCCATTCAAATATCAGTTTTTCTCCAGAAGGATGCCATTTGGCATGAAGCTCCTGACCACTCAGATTTGTAATTTGCCGAATACCCGTTCCATCAGCGTTCATAATATAAAGGTTGTAATCTCCTGAATCATTTAATTGCGGATCATCTTGATTAGAATGAAATACTATTTTTGTTTCATCTGGCGAATATTCCGGAAACCAGTTTATAGCCTTGATAAATGTCAATTGCTGAATATTTGAACCGTCTGGATTCATTACAAAAATATCGTAATAGTCGTCTTGGTTAAGGTCTGATGTAAAGATGATTAAATTTTGATTGGTTTTTCGAGGATACCAGTTGTTTCCATCTGGATTGTGAAGTTCTCTGCTATTTGACCCATCTTTATTCATAATTAGCATTTTTACTTTGCCCTTTTTGGGTATTGAATTGAAAACAATCTCGCTCCCATCAGGAGACCAATGTGGTTCTACATTGTATCCTGGTAAATTTGTAAGTTGAGTCAGATTTTCACCATCCGCATCTATTACAAAAATTTGAGCGCCATCATTTATATCTGCATGAAAAGCTATTTTTTTTCCGTTTTTCGACCATATGGGGCTTTTCTTAATGCGCGCTTCGGTAAAATAAGTAAGTTGCTTCACATTTTTACCATTCAAATCGGCGGTATAAATTTCCCAAACATCTTCAGAGGCATCTTTTGCATAAATGAAAGTGATTTTTCTCCCGTCCGGAGAAATATCAGGCCTTCCAATATGACCGGTCAGTTCTGGGTTATCAGGTTGACAATTTGTAAGCAGGACTCCCAGAATAAAACATACTATAAATCTCATAAAAGTCTCTTACTTTAATCTTTGATGAAACACAACGGTCCAGGCTATGATTTGCTTGTGCTGTCCACTTCGCTCGGAACGTCACGCCTGTGGCGTGATGAATTATAGCCATTGTTGTATGCAGTTTTTAAATCTCGGGATCATAACAAACAAATTCGACAATATTTGATTCTGGGTCTTTGATAAATATTGATTTCCATTTAACCCATTCAAATATCTTAGTTATATACTCAATTTTATTTTTTTTACATAGCATCAGTATTTCTTCGTAATCCAATTTTTCGATCTCAAGAGCGAAATGATGTAATGTGGTATTCTCAGGCATTATAGTTTTCAACTCTTCATTAAAGGCAGTTAGATTTTTCTTTGCAAATAATGCTAAGGTCTGAGTATGGCCACCAACACCATCTGTAATTTTGAAGAAAGTATAATTCTCAGATGCATTCATTAATTCAAATCCTATAGTTTTCAGATAGAAATTTTTCATCAATTCCATATCATTTACTCGCAGAACGACCTCTCCTAAGCCTTTAATTTTATGCCCGATCATTTTTTGTTTTCAAATTGCATACAACGTTCTCGGCTATGAGTAGTTGCGTGTGTTTGCACTTAACTTTGCAAGCCTGCCTGCCGGCAGGCAGGTACACACCAAACCGAAAATCCGCGAGGATTTTCAGAAGTAGGCGAGAACAAGCAATTACTTTTAGCCATTGTTGGCGTTTCGTTATTTTTGTTTATTACGCTCTCTTTCAAACTCTTCCGTCCGCTTAATTTGCTCTTCAAGATTCCATTCAAAATTAAATCTATTCTTTAGAAATATAGCGATTGAATCAAGTCCGATTTCAGCTCTTCTTTTATCGATGTTTTTTGGGTCAAGTACTGGCCATACATTGAAACTTTTTGTTTCGGGATAGTACTTCATTTGCCCTCCATAGATTTGTAAATCTCCTCTTTCTGTTGCAATTCTGTCTTCAGCTCTAACCAAAAAACGCGGTTCTAATTTTTTGTCTTTTACAGCTTGTCTCATCATTGGAAGATAGTGTATACGAACCTCATTATCTGAATGTTGAATCACATTACATATGGTCCAGTTTCCTTGTTCGCCAGACATTTCTTTTGTTGGCCATCCATATGAATCCAGAATATTCTTCACTTTTCTTTCATTGATGATATGATTGTTCTTATAAATTGATTGCTGTTCCTTAACTAATTCCGATTCAGTACCATATAATTTTATTAGTGAGTCCCTTGCTCTAATTGGAAGCTGTTCTCTTTGCCAAATAGTATCAAGAACTGCAATCAGATTTTCTGGATGCTCCGCTGTTTTGGATGTTTCCTTCGAATTAGTTTTGTTGGAGCAACTCATCACTATAAGTGAACTGAATAATAAGATATATTTCATTGTTAAATAAGGTTATTTTATGTTGTCGCTCTCGTGAATGCCAACGTGTTCGTATATGATTCCGTTGCGGCGAAAATTCCGTGGAAATTTCTGAGTAGGAATCGTACGCACACTATAATACAAAGTTTCCCATAAACAACTGTTGCGTTAGTAATGGATTATACATGTTGTTGTGCTTTCGTTATTTTTTCGAACTTTAATTTGCTAGGTTAAATTATTCCTTCCCTATTCCCTATTGAGTGAAACTGTGTTTGACATAGATCAAATTGAACTCATAGGTAAATATAATTCTTATTGTTTTTACTAATTTAATACTTCATTGAGAAGATTGAGGATTTCTAACATTTCCTCCTTATATTGGTAATAGTGCATTTTTTGAGTGAGCCTTCCTTCTAACAACCTGTCTAACTTTATTGAGTACTCCTGATCCCTTTTTACTTTATCCCAAGAGATTGAGAAATCATTTAAGGTTTTATCAAGAGTTTCAAATATTTTAGAATCATTAACTGAGGCAATTTGATTGTTAAAAAAAGTCCTAGTCATCATAGGTTCAGTAAATATATGCCTGTAATTGTGATAATCTTCAATTGATTGATTCACTATTCCATTGAGTGCAGATTGACCCCATCCCTGCTTGGCATGAATACTGCCTAGTTTTCTTTTTAGTTTTTTGTTTTCAATTAAGTGAATATCGCCGCTGCTGACTAGATTATTGTACGCTACACTTGAAATACTGAATGTCGCATAGAATCCCGCAGACAAAAAGGATCTCTTGAGTTTAATTGAATCTACTTCTATAATTTTATCATCAAGAAAGGATCTCAGATAGATGCCCATACTATCTATTGCATTTAATTGGTTAATTAAATCTTGCAACCTTTCTAAATCATAATTTAATTCATCTTTTAATTCTTGATAATGTGAAGTGAGCCTTAAATTATTCTTTCTATCTTCATTCCAATTATTCACTTGCAGAGCAAGCAAAATACCTATCATGACAAGCAGAATTTCACCAATGGCATATTTCAGATACTTGCCAGTTTTATTTTTCTCCATAAGGTCGTAGCGTATTCGTCTAAAAAACTTAATCATACTCTAATTTAAACATTTAATAAGTCCGCAAGCGGCTATCTCGCTCAAATGTCCACTGGACATTTGATTTACTATGTAAATATTGGCTCGATAATATCATTGGTTATTGGTTGGTTATAGTGCCTACTACGTAGCTTAGGCGAAGTAGTAATGAAGCCTAACGGTTTCGTGTATGGCCTGTGCCGATTGTTTTCAACGCCAGGTTGCACGAAAATTAATTTAATTGAAAGTTAATTAATTTTGAGGTAAGGGAAGAGGTATAGGCTATACACGTTGTTGTGCTTTCGTTATTTTTTACGTCAATTTTTCATTACATATGAAGGTTCTCGATTACCTTGGAAACTGTCTATTTCAAGCTTAAGTCGCTCTCCTAAATCAATGATTCTCTTATAATCTTCTATGATAAAGGGAAGAGCCCATTCATTGCGCATAAAAATTGCCTTAATCTGATTATAATTATTTATTTCGTTTAAGTAATTGGTTTTTTCAGATTTAGATTGAAAGATATCTGGTTGATAATATTCTCGAAAATCTTCCCAAGTGTTATCGTAGAATCCATTGCGTAACAATTCTGATTCCATAATTTCGCTTGATGTGTTTTGCTTGGATTCTACAAATTTGACTTGGTCAATGGCCTTTGTGTAATCTCTAATAAGATTTCGAATTCTATGAAACCCTTCTGAATCAAATAATGGGGAGTTTTGCACCTTGTCGAACCCGTTTGTATTATTATCAAATTTTTGTTCGACGACTATGTAGTTAAACGCGTGTAGAAAGTCCGGGGCACTAATTGGAATATTGCTTCTATAAGAATTGATAATTTTAGTTGTAGATTCTAATGACGCCTCCCTCTCTTGAATCAATTTAACCAATTGATATTTGTCATTTTCAATGTCTTCCATGAGAAAAGTCAAATATCCACTGAGAGTATTTTGGTTCTTTCTATGCTCATTCCAAATGTTAATTTGTAATGCAATTAAAATCCCAAATACAACCAAAAGAATTTCACCAATGGCGTATTTGAGATACTTCCCGGTTTTCCCTTCAGAAAGTAAATTTTGACGGATTTTTCTAAAGAATTTTATCATTGGTTAGC
>NZ_JAFMPW010000026.1 GCF_026126425.1 Muriicola sp. Z0-33 | reverse complement strand
AGCGAATTCAATTTCTTACATTTCTGTAAAAATAAAACGTGCGCTGAAAGAAACGAAGCCCAAAATCGGCTACGTTTTATATACGAGGACGTTGTACGCAATTTATCAAAACCCATGAAAAAAGAAATACTATTATTGGCCTCTTTTTTTGTTTTAAGTTCTTCACAACTTATTTCTCAAAACAACATTGATGAATTCTTAAAAAATCAACCAATAATTGACGTACACGTTCATATTACAAAAGGGTATTCTGACAATGAGGAATATAACAAAGTGAATGTAGATATAGACATCGCAAAAATTGAGTGGATGCGTCAGAGGCTAGACCAGAACAATATTGTATTGGCTTTAGGGGGAGGGCCAATGAAATATGCAAAGCTATGGCAACAAATGGATAAAAGATACTGGGCTGGGCCCAGAATACCTTGTAACCCACTTCGAGAGCAAGACGAACCTTGTGAAAGTGAATTGCCAAACCTTAAAGAACTTGATAGTCTGTATAAGAATGGAAGATTGAAATATCTTGGCGAAACTTCATTTAATAGTATGGGAATTCATCCAGCGGATGAAAGATTTAATCCATATTGGGAGTTGGCTGAAAAATACCAAATACCTATCGGATTTCATGCAGACAGAGGGCCATTTAAAAGAAATATGGAAGAAACACCCAATTGGAACGAGGCTTATGCTAATCCAATACTGCTGCTCCCTATTCTTGAGAAGTATCCAAAATTGAAAATTTACTTAATGCATTATCCTGGAAGTTATTTTAATGAATGTATCGAGGTTATGAAAAAGTATGACCAAATTTATTGTGAAATGACTGCTGTTACTATGTTTGCACCCAAAGAACGATGGGAACCTAGAATCAAAAAGTTATTTGAAGAAGGTTTGGGAGAAAGACTAATGTTTGGTTCAGATTATGTTGGAACAATAAGAAAAAACATTGAAATCGTATACAACTTAGATTGGCTGACAGAAGATCAAAAAAGAGATATTTACTATAACAATGCGGCAAAGTTTTTAGAGCTTTCTGAAGCAGAAATACAAACGCATCATAAAATGGTCGAGTAAAACTGCGTACAACAACGTATATAGCACATTGCCAAAATTTGGCTAACTTTAATTTCTCCCCAACGAATAAAACTCAGTCTCGACTGAATAATATGAACAAATAATATGGCACCGTGCCATATACAATACCGTTGTGCTTCATTATGACAAACCGCTAACCAATGAAAAAATTATTTCTATTTGTTTTGATTTTAAATCTACTTGTATCATGCGGTACAGAAGTGAATCCTTACTTCGGTTATAAGTCTATTGGATATAACAAAAAGCTTTCAAAAGCAACCTGGCGATCATATAATACAGAGCAAAAATCGGGAGAATGGATTAAGAAAGATTTAGTTTGGGTATACATTGTTAGTTTTAACAAATCCGGAAATATTATTGAGGCCAGTTCTTATGACGAAAACAGCAAATTGAAATCTGTGGAAAAATTGGTATATCTTAAAGATGAACGAGTTAAGTCGAGTTTTTACAATGCAGATGGTGAACTTACAGGCGAAAGAATTTTTGAACTGGAGTCTAAGAATAAATATAATTATAAAGATTTAAATAAGGAAGATACTTTAAGTGGTTATGTTATTTTTTCTAATAACTATGAAAAAGAATCCAGATTAAGTCAGGAATACAAATTCGATAGTGAGCGAGCTATTTTAGAGTACGAGTCTTTAACTGAGGGAAAATCACGTTATCAGAAATTTTATGATGAAGATCAAAAATTAGTTTATGAAACGCGAAACGAATTTCTTGAATTTAATACGCATGGAGATTGGATAAAGGCAATGCGTTTTGATGAAGGTGTGGATGGTAGTGTAGAGCATTTAATTATTAGAGAATTTGAATACCTCGATTAATAAAGTAATAAAATAACGAAAGCACAACAATGTATATAAGCCATTAAAACGGCTCATATACTAGACCGTTGGCTACAATTTTAAAATGAAGCATTGTATCTATTTCATAATCTTTCTGATGTCAGTTTCTTGTCAAAGAAATGCAGATACCATCAATTTAGATCAACAGATTCAGCAGCTTCACGACAAAGGGTTATTCAATGGAGCAATTATTGTTACAAATGGTAATGAAATAATTCTTTCAAGAGGATTTGGTTATGCGAATTTTGAGGCTCAAGTTCCATTCAAGACCAACACGTCAATGGACACTGGTTCCATTACTAAAACTTTCACAGCATTAGCAATGATGATACTTGCTGATTCCAAAGAAATCGATTTAAATACCCCAGTAAGTAGTTTTATTCAGGAATTTCCTTACGGTTCAATTACAATTCGACATCTATTGGAACAAACTTCAGGAATCGTATCCGATGATTACGTTTTTGAAAGAGCGCAAAAGGGCATTCCAATTACAAACTCTACATTTTTGGATTTTCTTGTTGAGGATAAACCCTCATTAGAATATACACCAGGTAGTGAGTACATGTATAATGGATATAATTATCGTCTTCTTGCCATACTAATTGAGACCATAAGTGAAGATTCCTACGAAGATTTCATTAGGGTAAATATGGCTGAACCACTTGACTTGAACAATTGGTTTCTAAGGCCGGCAAGTTTAATGAATTTACCAAACGATCGGGCATTCGGTTATTCAAAAACGGCAGATACCCTACTTGCATTTGGCTCTGAAGATTTTGAGGGATTTTATGGTGACTGCAATTTGTTCTTTTCGGCAGAAGATTTATCAAAGTGGAGTAAATCATTCATTCTAAACTCCATTTATCCTGTTGACAAATTAAATCTGGCTTTAAAAACAAAAAGTAAATTAAGTGAATTCAACATCTTGCACTGGTACAAATTGACAAATCAGGAAAAGTATCACTTCACTGGAGATTGGAAAGGATTTTATGCAATGGTCTATTATGATAAAGATAAAAATAGGTCCATAGTATATCTAACCAACACTAACATGCCACACTGGCTTAGACCTGCTTTGGTAAGAAATATAAATCACTTTTTAGATAATGGGCAATTCCATAATTGGAACTACCCACAATCCTTAGAACTCTCTAACAGAGAAATCATTGGAGATTATCAATTAAGAAATGAACAAAATTTTCACATTTTTGAAAATGATAGTTCGCTCAAATTAAATACAAATAGTAAAACTGTTAGTCTTTTTAAACTAAGTTCAAACATTTACTATGCACCAGCAATTGACCAATGGGTATGGTTTGCAAGAGATGACAAAAGAAACTTGAAAATCTATAGCTCTTCAATTTATGAATTGAATGAAGGAGTTAAAAACAGTAGCCAACAACGGCTATAATTCATTGTGGTTTTGTGCCACACCAAAATAAAAGTATTAATCAAACGGCTGGATTTCGACGGAATAATCCTGCCTTGCCAGCTCGCCAACCCGCTCGCTGCTGCGCAGACGCCGTCACAACGAAATCATAGCCGAAACCGTTGTAAGTCATTATAAATGAACTATAGAATTGCATCATTTATTATACCACTGATTCTTTTTTTTGGATGTACTAAACACCAAAAAAAAGAAGAGTCTTTTCAAGCTATTATCGAATCAAGTTTTAAAGAACATCCTGATGCCATTGGGATAATGGTGCATGTTGAAGCACCTAAACAAGGCATTTCATGGAGTGGGGCGGTCGGATATTCAAATTGGGATAAAACAGATACTATTGAAGCAGACCAACCTGCACTTATTGCCAGTATCACGAAAAATTATGTTGCAGTATCTATTTTAAGACTTATTGAACAGGAAAAACTTGACCTCTTTCAAAGTATAGATAAGTTGCTATCCGAAAGAACCTCCACTCTTATGAAGCAATATGGATTTGAATTAGAACCAATAAAAGTTGCTCATCTTTTAGCCCACAAAAGTGGAATCCCAGGACATACGCGATCAAAGGAATTTCAAGAAAAAGTAAAAACAGAACCAATGTATCGTTGGACAAGAGACGAGCAAATTAATCTGGCGATAACTCAAGGACCAAGGAATCCTCCAGGTACTAGATTTTATTATACCGACACTAATTATCTCCTTTTAACCGAAATTCTAGAACAAGTCACAGGAAAAGAATATTATGATGCTATAAAAGACCTTGTGGGGTACAAAAAATTTGGCTTGAATAGCACCTGGTTTTATTCATTGGAGGCCATTCCAGACAACACGAAAACATTGATACACCAGTACGTACCGGAAAATAACGAGGATAGCTATGCTATTGACAATTCTTTTGATTTATTTGGAGGTGGAGGAATTGCGGCCACCACGAGAGATTTAGGAAAATATGCATACAATGTCTTTCAAGGAAATGTATTTGATAATCAGAAAACAGTAGAATTGATGTTAACAGACATCAAGACTTCAGAGGGAGACCCTCACGAAGATTATATCGGAGAAATTCCTTGTGAATACTATCTTGGAATTCAAGAATGTGGATTTGACGGGTTAAATTCCTACTGGCATGCCGGATATTGGGGAACCATATTTAGATATTTTCCAGATTTAGAAGCTTCTGTAGTTCTTTATGTGGTAAATGAATCTGAGTTTGCCTATATTGAACTCGACTTAATGAAACAAATCACAGAATTATTGAAATAACGACTTACAACAAGGTATATAAGCCATTAAAAACGGCTCATATACTAAACCGTTGGCAAACATTACTTAACTATCTGATCATAGGTTCCACCGTATATTACCTTTTTGACTTCCTCTTTGCTGAGAAAATCATGCGGAAAACCCAATTCAATAGCTGTAAGCTTATCTAACTCTTTCATAGCTGAACCTGGAATTTCCACTTTCAGCACTTCAAGATTTTTCTGCATTTGTTCATTTGTTCTGGCGCCAACCAAAGGGATGCTTACCAAGTCTTTTTGCATGGTCCATCTTATAGCTAGTGATGCAGGACTGACGCCAAGCCCTTTGGCTATTCGAACAATACCTTCTGTCTTCTTGGTGGGCTCCTCACTTCTTCTCTTATTTGATTCGGTGATTCTTCCATCATCTCATGATAAATATTTGCCCGTTAAAGCACCTCCAGCAAGAGGAGCCCAAGGAGTTAAAGCTAGACCCATAGACTGTGCCATTGGAATTAGGTCTCGTTCAGCATCTCGTTGAAGCAAGTTATACTCAGCTTGTAAAGCGACAAAACTAGACCACCCTCTGTGAGAAGCTAGTGTATTAGCTTTTGCAACAATCCATGCTGGTGTATCTGAAACACCTATATAGTGCACCTTACCAGCACTCACAAGATCATTTAATCCTCTCATCACCTCTTCTACAGGTGTAAGAAAGTCCCAGGCATGAACCCAAAGTAGATCAATGTAATCTGTATCTAATCTTTCAAGACTTGACTCTACGGATCGCATTAAGTTTTTTCTGTGATTGCCTGAGAAATTTGGGTCTCCTGCTTTATCAAATAGGGTATACTTTGTTGCGAGGACAAAATGGTCGCGCTCCTCCTTAATAAATTCACCAACAAATCGCTCACTAGTTCCTTCTGTATATCTGTTTGCAGTATCAATGAAATTACCGCCACTATTGGCATACGTTTCAAAGATTTTCTTGCTTTCTGACTTGTCGGCTCCCCAGCCCCAGTCTGTTCCAAATGTCATGGTACCAAGGGCCATCTCTGAAACCCTTAGACCGCTATTTCCGAGTAATTTGTATTTCATGGTATTTAAATTTTTGGTGGAGTAATGGTATAACCCAGTTGAGATTGAATATCACTCTGATTTATTATGATTTGGGCTTGATGAATCTTGTCCTTGAAAAGAATAAACTTGACGTGAACAGGAAACTCAACCCATAAATTCAAATCCGAATTGTGAAATCGAGCATCATAATAATGAAGCACTAAGGAGCTATCCCTAGAAAGTCCTTCTTGCGCGCTCACATCATACACCTTCGGCTTCCGCATCAACAAGGTATCATTTCTTTGATGAGTCGACTTCCAACTTTTAATTAAAGCCTGTTTGTCTAAAGTGTCTGAAATCTTAGGCCCTAGGAAAAGAAAATCCTCGCTTAGCAAATCTTCTAGGGTGCTGTAATCTTGGGCAAAAGCAGCCTCAAAATAACTTTCAACTATGGTTTTTCTTGAAGAATCCTTAGTGCTTTGGCCTGATGGATCGCTTGTTGAGCAGGCCATTAACGACAGGAGAAAGCCTACATAACACATACGTTTTGTTGTGATATAAAGATCAGTTGGGGCAATGCCCCAACTGATTGTATTGAAAGCCTTCATCTTAGTTGGTCTGAATATGAAAATTGAACTCCGCGGTTCCTAGTGCTCCCCAAAGTCGCAGCCAAATAGGTAAAAGCATTTCTGTACCTCGAGAATTGGTAATGTCACCCAAATCGATGATCAAATTTTCCCGCCAGCCTAAAGATTTTAAAACTTCCTTCACGCTATTTTTTGCATCCTCATCATTCCCACAAACAAACACATTATGGTCTCCTTGTACCATACTTGGATTCACCATAAGAAAGGTATTCATGGTATTGAGCGATTTCACCACTTTAAGGTTTGCAAACCTTGCTTGTATTTGTTCTCCCAACGAATCGGTATTGACTGGAGAAAGCGAAGGAGGCATGCCTTGACTAAAATCTAAAGGATTAGCTACATCAACCAAAACTTTACCATTCAGAATTTCATCTCCTATGGATTCAAGCACTGCTACAGAAGCTTGTCCGGAGGTGCAGTTAAAAAGCAAATCGGCTTGAGCTGCCGCTTCTTTAAAGGCTTTAAGTTTAATGTTTTGATGATCTGCATACCATACCTTAAAAGGCGGATTGCCATATGCATCTTGCTGTTCACTTGCGAGTGTACTTTCTACATTACGCGTTCCGATTGTTACTTCATGCCCAAGATTTCCTAATCCAGCGGCTACAGTTCTACCTACGATACCTGTTCCTAATATTGTTACTTTCATTATTTTAATATATTTTTGTTATTTACTTTCAAAAGTATAGTTAAATTAAATTTTGAACAAGAGATAGTCAAACTTGAAAGAGACTATCATTATTGATAGTAATCAATTAGTATGATAATAGACGGCAAGAAATACAAGTACAGAATGCACAATGAAGACTTCCATTGTGCATTAGATGTTACCATGCGTTTCATTGGAGGCAAGTGGAAAGCAGTAGTTATATGGTATCTCAGAAATGGGAAAAAACGGTTTGGTGAACTAAAATCGCATATACCCGACATCACTGATAAAATGCTTTCTCTACAGTTAAAGGCTTTGGAACAAGATGGAATCATTAGCCGAAAGGTGTATCCAGAAGTGCCACCAAGGGTTGAATATGAACTTACGGAAGAAGGGAGTTCCCTCATACCTATTGTTGAATCAATCGCAAAATGGGGACGAAAAAAAGCCGAGAATGAAGGTCGAATGGTATTAGATGAATAAAAACATTTGCCAACAAAACCTAAACTGCATTAAAACGCAGTTTAGCCAGAACGTTGGCTGTAATTAGATGAACACGGAAAAAATCATAGAAATTTTTAAATCTGAATTTGAATTCATAGAGAATAAATTCATAATCATTGAGGAAAAAATAAATAAATTAAACGATTCACAAAAAGAGTTTATTTATAATCCTGGAGTGTATATCTTAATTGACAACAACCTTGTCATAAAAGTTGGCAGACATTTTACAAATAGTAGAAAAAGAGCTTTAGAACATATCAAAGCTAATACTAAAAACGAATTGTTCGAAATGAAAAATTTAATTCATTCCAATAACTCAAAAGCTATATTGATTAATTTAAAAGACAAAAACGAATTTCATTGGATTGCTTCCGTTGAAATTTATCTTGAGCAAAAACTAAGCCCTTTAATAAAAACAAAAAGATTATGATGAGATTTAAGTTTGTGTCATTTTTGGCTATGGTGTTTCTGTTTAAACTATGTTATGCCCAAGAACATCAACTTGATTTAAAATTCAATGAACTTTATGAGGAATCGAGAATTAATGGATCCAACAGTGCTCTTTCATACGAATTGATAAGCGAAGCTCTAATTGACGATTGGGATTTAGAATTAAATAGAGTATACAAAGATTTAATGAAAAATTTACCTGAAGAAAAGAAATTACAGCTTAAGCTTTCTCAGAGAAAATGGATTGAGTTCAGAGATTTAGAATTCAAATTGCTTAATGACATTGATAAAGATGCTTGGTATCCGCAGCCTAAAAATAGGGAAATGAAATTTATTCGTAATCGTGTATTAGACCTAATTGATTTAAATGAAAGATACAAACCTAAACCTATTAATTTTACTGAAAAACTGATTGGTTTATGGAAAGGAAAAGACAACTGTAGTGAAGGTAAAAACAAAAATCAATGGTCAAATGAATACAATATTGAAATATTGGTGAAAGATGGAAACGTCTATTTGAAAGGTTTGTACTTTCAGCGAGATTCTAGTATTTTAATAAATATTGCAGATGATGAATTTAGTATTGGAAAACAAAATTTAGGAACAAGTGATGATTTTATAATTCAAGGTTATGGGAAAATTGATGGTGAAGAATTAATAATAAATTACCAAGTAGAAGTTCTTGTTGACTTGAATAACAAGGAATATATAACAAACTATTGTTTATCAAAATTTAAAAAATAACTACAGCCAACATTGGCTATAAGTAATTGCTTGTTCTAGCCTACTTCTGAAAATCCTCACGGATTTTCAATTTGGTGTGTACTTGCAAAGTTAAGTGCTAAACAACGCAACTACTCATAGCCGAGACCGTTGTAGGTCATAAACTAAATTATGTAATGGAATATTCTGATTTACTAAATACTCTTGCGCAAATATCTTTAGGTACTCTAGGTTTTACAGGAG
>NZ_JAFMPW010000025.1 GCF_026126425.1 Muriicola sp. Z0-33 | reverse complement strand
AGGTCTACCAGACCTTTGCTTGCCATTCGGCCCTCTAAAGATATGATTTTTGCTAAATGTGCAGAATCAAAATAATGAAACACAACGGTCTTGTGCATGATTCCCTTGCTTTGGTTTAGCTTAAATTTTGCAAGCAAATACTGAATAGAAAATTCTCGCGGATTTTCCAAAGTTGGCTGGAAGTAAGCAATAAAATATACACCTTGATGTAGATTTTTGCTTTTTACAATCTAATTAGCCTTGATTTATCATGAAATTTTATCCAGGAAAACCAATACTCATCTGAAATTGCGATTGGTTCTAAGTCTTCTTTAATGTCACCTGAAATATATTTGCCTCTTACATTCCACTTAGTGCTGCTTTTTGAATCTAATAGTTCTTCACCCTCTAATTTTATTTCTAGCTTTTGAGAATTCAGACTATTATTAAAAGCATTCACCGTTTTTCCTGCACCAATAAGAATAAAACCATTTTCTTTATTTTCTACTATTTTTTTCGATAAAACTTCCTTTTTTAAATATACCACCTTGTCTTTGATTGAATTATCAATTATTCCAATCACATGAGTTCTTGAAGGAAAAGTTTTATCACGGTTTTTGGCAGAAAGTCCTGGTGTAGATTCAGAAGCAATAATTTTTTCCCAGATACCTGGTATTGGCAATTCAAAATCTTTAAAATCCTGTTCGCTTACTTTAACAACTTGTGGATTTGCTATCGTTTTCTTTACCTCAGACCAGGAGAGTATCTGAAATGGTTTCATAGTTAATTCATAAGGATGTAATGGACCAATAATGGACTTAAAAGTTGCTTGCTGGAAAAATGTCTTTGTCTTTTTGTCTGCAACAATCATATTTGCATTTTTAAACGACCCTACAAACAGCGGTCCAATTTCTGTTACATCAAATGGTATGATACTCCTACACATTGCACAGTAGGTTAAAGCTACTATTCTGTCTTTAAAATGGTCATTTATAATGTGATGATGAATGACATAATCCAAAGGATAACACTTTGTAATTCCCTCATATTCAATCACAGCCATTTCCATATTATCATTTAAAGGCAATTCTTCAGGGTCTTCAGATAGTTTGGGAAAAAATACAGCAGGGAATGCTCTGCTTTGATGCATTCTATAAGTTAAAATCAATGCAAAGCCAGAAATTATTATTGGCGCAATAGCCCAAGTTGGAAATTCATTACTTTGATAAAATATAAAAGTTGTCCATAATAAAACCCCTATAAATATTGACCAATTAACAGGTTTTCGAATAAAATAATGGTAATACAACCATTTTATAGGAAAAGCTTCTATTAAAGCCATGTAAATTGCAGCAGTTCCCATTAGTAATGCTGTAAAAGCCAATAGGTAGAGAAAAAGTATTTCGATATTATTTATCTTTTAGTTCTAACTTGTATGATGCACAAAGCGTCAGGTCAGGATTTCGTTATTTAATTAAAGTATTAATCTTCTATTGACCGCTCAACTCCATATAATCAAACACCAAATTACACATGGCTTTTACCCCTGTCTTAAACGCAGTATCATCCATGAGGAATTGCGGCGTATGATGGTCTCCAACGGTTTTCATATCTCTGCCTTTGGTTGTTGCACCAACGAAAAAGTAAAATCCTGGTACTTTTTGAGCGAAATATGAAAAATCCTCTGCACCTGTAGTGGGAGGAATTAAACTCACATTTTCCTCTCCAGCAGATTTCTGCAAAGTGGGTAACATTAAACTTGTTAACTTTTCATCATTGAAGGTTACCGGAAAACGGGTAGAGTACGGAAGTTCAACTGTTGCGGTCGTTCCCGCGGCTTGTGCAGTTAATTCAACAATCTCTCTAATTCTCTTAAGCACAAAAGCCTCGTCTTCATTTGTAAATGTTCTGATGGTGCCCAACATTTCCACTTGCTCGGGAATAATGTTGCTGCGATTTCCACCATTGATAGCTCCTATAGTTACAACTGCGGGGTTATCTGTCAATGTAACGTTGCGACTTACAATGGTTTGCAGGCTTGTGATAATCTGAGCAGAAACCACGATCGGATCAATACCCACCCAGGGATATGCCCCATGTGTTGGCTTTCCTTTAACGGTAATTTTCATATCATTGACACCTGCCATAATACCCGCCGACCGATATGAAATTGTACCCACTTCGTAGAAAGCATCCAAATGCAGCCCGAAAATGGCATCCACTTGCGGATTTTCGAGAACACCTTCTTTCACCATTAATTCTGCACCCCCCTCTTCACCCGCTGGCGCACCTTCTTCGGCTGGTTGAAAGATAAATTTTACAGTACCTTTTAAATCGGTTTTCATGCCCGATAGTATTTCTGCAACACCCATTAAAATAGCTACATGGCCATCGTGTCCGCAGGCATGCATTACCGAAGTTTCATTGCCATTATAAGTGGTTTTTACTTTCGATGCAAATGGCAAATCGTTCTTCTCTTCCACGGGCAAGGCATCCATGTCTGCTCGAAGTGCCACAACAGGACCAGGGGAATCTCCTTTGAGAATCCCAACAACGCCTGTCACACCTACTTTTGTTTGTACATCCATGCCCAGGGATTCTAAGTGTTTGGCTATGAGAGCAGCAGTACGAAATTCACGATTTCCCAATTCTGGATTTTGGTGGATATCGTGTCGCCAATCGATAACTTTCTGCTCAATCTTATCTGCCGCTTTATTAACAGCTGCACTGTGGTCTTTAATTTGGGCGAAAGTTGAAGTTGTAAAAAGCATTAAAATAAACAACAATAAAGCTTTTAATGTGTCTTCAAGGAGTGATTGGTTGGTTTTAATTTTCATTTCTTTCATGTATTATGGATTAATTCTTTTCTAAAGAATTTTATCATTTGTTATTGGTTAGTCATAGTTTCTACTGCCTAGCTTCAGCGAAGCAGTAATGAAGCTCAACGATTGTATATGAATCGAAGCTTTGGTTTGTGTAAGGCTTTGTGGGGTTATGATTTCATACAGAATGTTAGTAGTCGTTTATTTATTATTGAATTCTTCACTGATAAAAGCTATTAGATGGGTGAGTGTTTCGTTGAAATAGCCCCAATTATGTTTCCCATCTCTCACTCTATATTCATGTGGTACTTCTAAATCTCTCATACGAATGTGAAAAAGAGAATTTCCTTTATATAAATGATCATCATCACCTATATCTACATAATATTTTACCTGGCTTGCTCTCTCCTTTGAGGTATTTTCAATTAGATTTAGAACACTATATGAATTCCAATACTCCGTAATTCTTTCAGCTCCTTCCTTGATATCTCCTAAAGCACTACGATAATTATACTGAAATTTTTCAAATGGCATATCTCTAATTTGTTGGTCTGTTCGGATAGCTGCAGCCATTGAAGCGCAAACACTAAATAAATCAGGGTGGTGTAGACTGTAAACAATGGCTCCATATCCTCCCATCGAACCCCCCGCTATTCCTCTGAATTTTTTATCATTTTGGCATTTATACTTCTCTTCAATGTAGGGTATTAATTCGCTAATAAAATAATCTTCGTATTGATATTCTCCATTGATATTGTTCATATAAAAAGTTACTTCGGCATCTGGCATCACTACTATCATTGGAATAATTGTACCAGTATCGATTCCAGAATCCATTACCTCCCGGATGTTCATTCTATTAAACCAGGTATGATGAGCATTGGGTTGAGGCCCACTTCCATGTAATAGATAAAGAACAGGAAATTTCTTCACACTCGAATCGTAGCCAGGTGGTAAATAGATATTATACAGTTTTTCTTTTTGTAGAATTCCACTATTCATCTTTAAATCAGTTAGTAATTGACCTTTCTGTGCGCTCAGAGTGAAGCTAAGTACTAAACTGATGACAAATATTAAGGTGATCTGTCTGGTTAAAAACATATTTTATTATATGATTATTCAATGACTTCTGCCGGCCTTGGCTATAACAAGGCACTTCAGTGCGCAAGTCCTAACGATCCTGTTTTAAATAACTAAGATAGCAAAATACCGCAAGCCATTGAGAGCGATTTGCTCATCCTGAGCGAACAAAGATGAAGTGGACGGAACATGCCTCCATATCCCCGTTATTGTCAAAATCGTACTCCCCGCTATTGGCACCTCCATTAAGGGACAGGGTTGTCCCGTCAAAGGTATGGCCATAGGTATCCCAATCATCAGGATCCTCATCCCAGACAATTGCGAAGTAGAAGGTTTCATTCCATTCCTCCCAGTACATTTCGCCACTAACGGTATAAGCATTCCGGTCTACCGGATCCAGTGTCAGGGTAAAGCGGCCATTGTTTTGCACGGACATACTGGCTGTCCCCCCGTTTTCAACAACATCTACAGAGATGGTATTTACACTAAATTGGGCCTTGGTAGCCTCCCAGTTTCCAGTGAGTTCACTAATTGGAAACCGACCGTCTTTGGTAAGTATTACTTCGTCATCATCAGTACTACAGGAGAATATCATAGCGGTTAAAGAGATCAGAAAGATAAATTTGAACATTTTCATCGCAATAATTTTTGAAAGAAAGGAGCATTCCCTTTCTAATTACAGCTATAAAATTATTGAGATGATCTACTGTCCGCAATGACTTCTATCAGTTCCTTTATTATTTATCGCATGGCCTCATCAGCAGAAAGATGGATTTCGATAGCCCGGGATTCTAATTCCTTTTATATACCCAGGATCAAAAGTGGGAATTCTTTGGTTTTAAGAGTGATGAAGCTCAACGGTCTGGTGTATGAGCCGTTTTAATAGCATATATAGATTGTTGTGTACAGCGTCATTTTGTTTTTTTTGTGTTCAATGATTCATATGCAAATCTCAAATTATATTCATAAAACCGATCAAACCACCAGTCGTTATACTTATCAGGAATTGAGAAATTTACAGGCTCTTCTATGGACACATTGTTTTTGACTAGTTCTTCAGCTGAGGATTCAAGGTCCAATAAGTAATCCTTCATATGATCAATAAGTTCATTAGGTCCAATCTGTCCGTGACCGGGCATTACGGTGGAAACTTCAAGCGAGTTCATAAAATTGAGCCATGCTTTCCATTTCGAAATGTTTCCATGTGCTACATAGGGATGGCATTTATTGAATATGAGATCACCTGTAAATAAGATACGGTCATCTGGTAAATACATTATAAGATCGCTTGGGGTATGACCTTCTCCTTTCGAAATTAATTGGATTTTTCGATTAGGACCATTTAAGTTCAATATACTATCTACGAACAAATTAGGTAATTGAGTTTTAACTTCTATATGGCTATTTGACAGGGTCTCATAATATGGCCTCCACATAAGAATCTGTTTATATTCTCTCGATTCCTTGTCTCCAACAAACGAATTATACAGCGAATCATAATAAAATAGGCGTGCTGGTGCATTTTCTTTTTCATATGCAATTTGTAAAGGCTCTTCTTCCTCAATGAGCTCTTTGGTTATTCTAGTACTAATTATTTTTACATCTTTCGAAAATACCTGATTGCCTCGAATATGGTCATTGTGAAAATGGCTATTAACTACAAATTTTACTGGTGATAAGCCCATTTCCTTTACAGCATTCAATAATTCTTCTGTTACATCAGGAGAGAGAAAGCTGTCAAAGATTAGAGTTTCTCTTCCATTATCAACAATACCTACGTTGCAAATGGCTTTTCCTCCAAATTTGTGGATGCAACCGTAAATTCCATCGCCTAATTCTACTAATTCGAAATTGTCAGATTTAATCTGATCTGCCGGCCCATTTTTGCAGCTAATAAATAATATTGCAGCAAAGAATACTATTATAATTGATTTCATAATTTAATTTAATTGTACACAACCTGTTCGTGTATGATTACATGTAAGATAATTTTCAGGCAAGTAATTCAGCTTAATAAATTATACGCGCTGTTGTAGCCCGTTTTTTCCTTTCATTTTAAGATTAAGCCCTACTGTCCAGGCAAGTATCAGAATAAAGCCTGTAATCTGTATTAATGGCAAATACTTTATCAAATTTTCATCATAGTAGAACAAGTTGATTACACCAACTAGTGTCATACATATTATTCCACTTACTTTAAAAAAAGTCATTTTGTTTATATGTAGTGCTCTTATTATTCCAATTATACCTATAACACCACAAACACTCAATATTGTGGTCATGACATCATGAACCTGGGTAAAAATAAATACCGCCGATACCATTGCCAGAGTTCCTGCAATCTTAATTGTTAATTTCCAATTTCTATTTTTTACAAAGTAATTTGCAAATTGAAAGAAAAATAGTGTCATACTGGAGCAAAGAATGACCATGGCTATAAGTGCCACGGGTCTGGCGGGATTTTCATCTCCATTCATCCCTTTAACGCTCATTAGGTTGCACCAAAAGTTGTTACTCCAATCATATCCTATGGAGTTTATATCTGCCTGGGAACCTCCCGGATATAACTTTGTGGCATAAATGTAAAGTCCCATGAAAATCAGTATCCCGAAAGTAGGTAAAAGCCTTAATATGTCTCTTAATTTTATCATTTACTGACTTCTCACTATTGTGCTACAACGGATTGGCTAAACCGCGTTTGAAGGCAGTTTAGGTTTTGTTGTATGCATTTATTATTCACTGTGAGGTGTTCCCTTACCCATTTCTAAATAATCTTTTAAACTAGATAATAGGAAATAATCCCAGCCAGATTTACAAACTTCATAGCAGTTGAGTTGATTATTAAGACCATTATGAGTAATTGTAATTTTTGTCTTTTCCTCAGCCTGCTTAATATCCCATTCTACCTCAGTGTGCAGCCATTCTTCCTGAATATTTTGAAGTCCATCATGTACGTGATTAGCTTTTATACACTTCCATTTAACTTTTTCATATGGAAGGTATTGGGTTATCTTAAATCGCCACTCTGTATTTCCAAAAAATATGGAAAATTCATCGCCTAATTTTCCAACTGAATTATCAACTTTTCCCCACCATTTATCTATTCCTTTTGTGATTGCATCAAAGGAATTCCTTCTATCATTAGAGGTTAAAAATGAAGTCTGGTAATCCATTTGCCAATACTATTTATTTGAATTGCATAAAACGGTCTCCCGTATGGCTTCGTTGCCGGAAAATTGGTAAGATTTTCCCGCCATAGCCAAAAGATAGTAAATTGTAATGAGCTATGTACATTGTTGGCAGGCGTTTTTTATCTGTTTAATTAATCGTAAATAAACCATCCAAAATCAGCGGAAATATGAGCATTCTAAATATAAACAATCCAAAAAAGACAATGATTATTTTTATAACACGCCAAAAAAGATGGACGCTTCTAAAAAAACCAAAATATGCGAAAGTTATATAGGCAAAACCAATAAAACTTACTAATTCTATTGGTAGAAAACTCTTGGTTAATGGTTTATAAGCAATAGTAATTAAATTGATTAAAATGAAAATCGTTCCATAAAAATATAAAGATGAAACCAATAATTCGGTAAAATTGTAGCTGGTCTTTTTGAATAAGATATAAAGTAGAACTGTCCATACTAAAGTATTGATAACTCCTAATAAAATGGGATAATCGAATGTAATTAGTTGGTTCCAATAATTGATGTTTTGATTGGTTTCAGCTGAAAGAAATGAGAACTCAATACTAGGAAAACCAATCGAACTGCTTATGGTGAAATAGGCAAAAAGTGCTTGGATTATAGTGGAAATCACGAAATATTTGACAGGGCTTGTAAATCGTTTTCTTTTACCCTCAATAAAACTTTGAGCAACAAAATGCGGTTGTTTAATTAAATTCCAAAAAGTGTACCCTAGTCCTTTCTCAAAATTGAATATAGTGTCAAAGAATTCACTAACTACGCCCTTGAAATTTAGTCGATGATTTGCAAGTTGGCTCTGGGAACAATTCGGACAAAATTTTCCTTCGAATTCAAAGTCGCAATTTTTGCAAATTAATATTTTCAAATCAGAGATTTAATGACTGCCAACGTTTCAACTAAACGCCGTGCTGCGGCTTAGCAGCAGGGCTGTTTTAGCTATTGTTAGGCGCTGAGTTTAATTTTCAAATCCAAATTTTCTAAAAGTAAGGTTGATTCTTGGGTTTTTATAATCAGGATTTATTGGAAGACTATGCTCATACCTGTCCTGGCAATACTTACCCATAATAATTAGACTTCCATTTGCTAACCTTGTAGTAAATTCATTTTCACTTTCTTTCTCTCTGAACTTAAATTCTCTTTCTTCTCCTAAACTTATTGAAGGAATTATAGAAGTGTCTCCATATGCAGTATAATCTGAATGAAAATCTACTCCTGAGTTACCATCTGGGTAATATATCAATACACAAACTTGGAATTTTTGATTGGTGAAATGTTCAATTTTTTCTTTAAGTTTTATCAATTTACCAAACCAAACTCTAGTAACTCCCCAGTATTTTTCTGGGAATCTATTTTGATCAAATAAGTATTGGTCAATAATCATTAATTTTCCAAAATTAACATTATGCTTTTTACCATCGACGGTTTGTGGATAAAAGCTGATTTTTTTCATCACTTCATTTAACTCAAAAAACAAATCTTCAGCCTCCTTTAATTCAAGGAAATCACTATGGTATTCTGCTTCACAATTTAGAGGTAATTTCATCTTGTATATTCAATTTTTATTCTGTCTTTGCGTCTAACGGCCTTGTATATGCGGCGCGACCAGCTTTTGCCATACATGATTGTCATATACTTTGTTAACTGCTATGTTTTATTTTGGTTCTATTTTTATTATAATTCTCTTATATCTCGACAAAGCAGGTTCTCCTTTGTCAGTTACTTTTAATATTATGTGAATCGTTTCATTCTTGCTTACTACTGGTGCTACCCCATGTGTTGTATGAGCATTTTCAGGTTGACTCAGCTCAAATTTTCCCAGATATGTACCAGCTTCGAGGTAAGGAAACCACAAAAAAGTAAGATTGTCTCCATCGGGGTCGGTTGAATTTGACGCGTCTAACCTAAAAGATTCTCCTGATTTAAGAGTTATTTTATCCGGATGTGATAATATTGGAATTGGGGGATGATTGGCTTTCTCAAATGAATTGGTACACCAATCCATTCGGGCAGCAAAATCATGTTGAAAATCATCTCTCCATCTCCATAGGGTTGCTTTGTACCCTTTGAAAACAGTTGTATCTTTTTTTACATTTCTACCATATTCACTTGGAATAAAACGAATGTAATTGTCAACAGCATTTGTCCAAATAGGTCTTGTTTCCGGCGCAATTTCAACTATTGAACCTCCTTTCTTGGTTTTTGAAAAATCGGGCTTGTAAAGTATATACCTTCCTCCCCAGCCCCCCCATTCAGGATGTTCTGCATTGTTTAATCCATTTGGAATTAATGACAAGAATGCTGGAGTATCTCCTTCAACACCCCAAGACACATCAGGGTAAGCTGCGCCAAGGGGACCATGCCCTTGCTGAATATGCTCGGCCAACCATGAATTGCTAATTGTTTTATTATCAATTCCTTCAAAAACACCATTTATTCCAGTCCAAGTTGCACTTCCATAATCATCTCCTGGTGAAACAATGTAGAATAAATCAGGAAAATTGTTCCTTATCCAAATACCACTATCGTCCTGATCAGAAATGGTATAGACCCTCAACTTGGAAATGAGTCTTTTAGCTTCCTCTTTAGTTTTTGTTTTATTGATTTTATGAAGTGATTGAGCCAAGGTATTAACTCCTCCCCAAACAGAAACCCACAGTGGCCTTTTATCGTTTGCTTCTAATTCTCGAATAATCCATTCAGAGCCTTCGGAATCCATTCCGTCGCCTACTCCGGTCATTCCATATTTTGGTAAACCACTTATTACCAATTTCAACAAGTCCTCTTCTTTCGGAAAGCCCTCTTCGTGTTTTAGAAGATTAGGTTGAACTTTTCCATATGCATTAATTACTTTAACAATAGATTCAGGGTTGACTGTTTCAGTATGCCAGCAAGAAGTTGTCGCTACTATTCCTTTAATATCAATTTGATTGGCATAAAGTAATAGTCTTACTAAAGACTGCGTATCATCGGGGTCAGCTTCTATATCAGTTAATATTACGACTCTATTTTTTTGATTTGGTTGAGCGTAAAAATTTTGAATGTTAAACCAAATTGATAGAACTAGTACCAATAATTTTATTCTTGACATATAGATACTTTTTTGATTAATTACTCTAGGCCAGTACTCTCGTTGCGGCTAACGTGTTTGTGTATGTAGCGTAGCAGCGATTGGACACTATGATTTTTACACATTGTTAGCCTTTTTTTAATCATTTAATTCATCTTTAATGAGTTGGAGAACTCTCTGGTTCTCCTTGATAAATTCGCTCTCTATTTCAATCAGGGTGTTCCTTCCTTCCATATACGCCCTCATCCAACCCAAGTAGTAATCGTCCCTGTAAAGATGATCCATGTTAATAGGCACCAGGCTCTCACGTTTATAGATGAATAACGGCACATGGTGATCAATAAACGGCACATACGGAGCATTTATCTGGTCATAACGGGTAAACCATTTCGGCAATGTGGATTCAAAAAAATCAACGATCTCTATACTTATGGGTTTGTCTATAATGATGCCGTAACCCATGTTCTTGTATTGCTCATACCCGGATTGGGACAGGCTCAAAATCGTTTTTGGTACTCGCGCCCTGTGAAAGTGTTTAGCCAGACTATCAGTAAATGGTTGTTGATTATCCAAAACATTAAGAACAATTCTAGATGACGTGTTATACTTAAGAAGGCGTTCTATATCAGATTCGAGGACCTCTATATTGAGTTCAAAGTTTTCCGCTAGGTTTACCAAAACCTCCTTTTCTTTCACTCTATCCTTGCTCCACTCATTCCAATTATTAATTTGAAGTGCAATCAAAATCCCAATAACCACCAGTAGAATTTCGCCAAGGGCGTAAAGCAGGTATTTGCTGAACTTATTCTCAGAGAGAAGTTGCTGCCGGATACGGCGGAAGAATTTGATCATATATATTGTTTTTTTGGTCCGCGC
>NZ_JAFMPW010000024.1 GCF_026126425.1 Muriicola sp. Z0-33 | reverse complement strand
AGCGAATTCAATTTCTTACATTTCTGTAAAAATAAAACGTGCGCTGAAAGAAACGAAGCCCAAAATCGGCTACGTTTTATATACGAGGACGTTGTGCATAATATATACATCGATAATTAACTATGTCACGAATCTTAATTGATATTAGCATTCTTTTGAATATTCTTGGATTCGGGCAAGGTTTGTTTTTGTCAATTACATTATGGCGCACTAAAAAGAGAAGACCTGAAAATATTTACTTGATTTATCTACTTATTGGTATTTCCATTATTATACTTAATTCTGTATTTCGTTTTTCGAATTATATAAATGAACTCGGAGGTTTTGAGGAAATATCCAATTCCTTCTTACTTATTATTGCTCCTAGTGCGTTTATATTTACCCAATTCAAAACAGGTCGTGCCCATCAACATTCTAAACAATTGATTCATTTTGTGCCTCTATTTATTTATTTAGGTTTCAATTTGATATACTTGGCCTCTACTAATTTATCACAATCTATCAAAGATACAGTAGATTTGATTTTCTACCTTATATTCAATATTCAGTTTATTATTTACTTTGGGCTTTCATTATATAGGATAGGAACCATAAAACCTCTCCCAAATACTATCAAATGGCTGCGTATTGCAATTTGGTTAATTATGATTCCTTGGATAATTCAATTATGTTTTTTAATTTTTGAGCAAGCTTTTGGTGGAAATTTATCAGATCTTTTTAAACTTAATCTAGCCTTATTATTTGGAGTCTGTGCTTTTTTCTTAAGTTATGTGCATACTTCTGCAGGAACTGGTTTTTCAAAAGGAGAAAAATATGAAGGCTCCAAAATTAGTGCAGAGGAATTAAAAAGAAATCTAAATCTTATTAAAAAGACAATAACAACCGAAAATCTTTATCTGGATAAAGACATATCACTTATCAAAATCTCTAATATAACTCCCTTAACTCCACGTGATATATCGCAATCTATCAACTTGGGTCTGAAAGAAAGTTTTGTTGATTTCATCAATAACTATCGAGTAGATGCATTTAAGTTGGCCATTAAAAAAGAGTCTTCAAAAAATTATACAATGATAGGGATTGCGGAAAATTGTGGATTCAAATCTAGTTCTGCATTTTATGCTGCTTTTAAAAAATCTACAGGAATAACACCTAAGCAATATAAAGACGGTGTAAATTCAAGCTTATAATCTTCATTTTATTTTATAGTTTTCTCCTAAAACCTGTTTCAGGAGAAACCCAGGGATAATCTACGCCCACTTTTAAAATACTCATCTTATGTTTGTCCAAACTAAAAAATAATAATGATGAAAACAATTAAAAACAAAGTACTAATTTCAATATCACGATTATCAAAGCTGCTTATGATATCTATGATAATAAGTCCAACATTAGTGGCATGTCAAAGCGATGATTCAATTGAAACTTTAATACAGCCAGAGCCATTTATATTAACTACTAACTCAGGAAATTTAATTACTATGAACGGTCTTTGGTCAACTGGATGTGTTGAAGCAAATAATGATACCATTTTGAGTGAGACTCTATCTTTTAATAACGAAAACCTTCAAATCAATATTACTGGTTTTGATGATTTGCCATGTAATGGAAATGCGAATTTCTATGAAACAGTAGCTATTACTTTTAGTAATGCCGGAACAATATCAGTAACTTTTAATGGCGCTCAAGTATTAGTTAACCAAATATATGGAACTGCAACATACAACGATGGTCGGGTTGAGGATTTTAAGCAAATTTTCTTTATAGACGATAGTAGCAACGAAACATATATGCATCATGCTGTTACCCAAAGTGATGGAGGACAAGTTAATGATGAAGGGTACCCTATAGATATTATTCCAATATCAATAATTAAAACAAACTAAAAATAAGATGAGCAAAAGTAGACTGTACTTATTACTTGCTATCGTTGGTTTTATAGCTCCTAATATACTAGTGTTTATGGAATCAATTGAAACAAGAAATATTCTTCTTTACTCTAATCCATTAGCAACTATAGAAGGAATGTTTGCCAATCGAATCTCAACAATATTCATGATAGACTTGTTTTTTACTGTAGTGGTGTTTTTTATATGGACCTATTTGGATGGAAAAAAGTATGGAAATAAAAATTTAGAGCAAGTTTGGTTCCTGACATTACTATTGGGACTCGCTGGTGGTTTTCCTTTTTATTTATATCTGAAAGAAAAAGCTCTTGTAGCAACAGACAGACGAAAATGTGAAAACTAAAGAAACAACAAGTAATTAAACCAAAACATTTAATTATTGAACAGTTATTAAACTTAAAAAAATAATATCATGACTATAAAAAAATCAACAATTTACATTTCTATTTGCGCCTGTATGCTTTGTCTTACTGGTTGTGAGAAAGATGAAGTTCCTAGTAATTATTTGGATTATCAAACTATTGCTGAATTAGAGTTGCCTTTTAATGATGCTTGGTTTGTGGTCTGGGGGGGGGATAATTTAAATGATAACCACCATGCCTCACTTGTTGACCAAAGATTTGCTATTGATGTAGTGCAAATTGAAAATGGTTCTACTTTCATGGGAAATGGAACGCAAAATGAGGATTATTTCTGTTATGGGGATCCTCTTTATGCTCCCGAATCTGGCCAAATAGTAGAGATGGAAAACTCTGTTTCAGAAAATGTTCCAGGAGAAACCAATACAAATCAACTTTTTGGAAATTATGTGATTATCGACCATGGGAATGAAGAGTATTCAGTTTTAGCGCACTTTATGAAAAACTCAATTAATTTCAACACTGGAGATTTCGTTACTAAAGGACAATTAATTGGTTTGACTGGTAATAGTGGTAACTCAACTGAACCACATTTACATTATCATCTTCAAAATAAACCTTCAATTGGAGATGGAGAAGGGTTGCCTGCTCAATTTCGAAATTACTATGCAAATGATACTTTTATATCAATTGGAGAACCATTAAAAAACCAAACTATTAGAACTAACTAGTCAGTCAAAACCTCTTGTAATATTGCGTAAGTTATATCCTAGAATATGCAAAAGAGTAATACATGTTAACTGTTATACATAATTTAGGAATAATGAAAAATCAAAATAATTTAGTATTAATTTTAGTAATTGCAATAATTAGTTTTCAAACTACAATTGCTCAATATGACTTGAACGAAAACCTTAATAAAATAATAGAAAAATCCTTAAATGAGCTAATAGGAATTCCTGGGTTGTCCCTTGCAATTGTAAAAAATGACACTATTGTTCTTTTAAAAAGCTTTGGCTATTCTGATGTTGAAAACAAAATAAAGGCAAATACTAAAACACCTTATTACATTGCATCAACCACAAAATCCTTTACAGGTACCTTAGCTCAAATATTACATGATGAAGGTGTAATTGATTTAGATTTGCCTATAACTGGTTATAAACCTATTAAAGATTTTAAAAATAAAGAATTATTTAGAAATATAACAATACGAAATTTACTTACTCACACATCAGGAATCAGTAATGGTTATCTAGTATGGAGAAACGCTACCTCTGGTGAGTACACTCATGACAAACTTGTTGATGTTCTTGAGCATTATACCTCACCACTTGACAATAACAAGTCTTTTAAATATGATAACCTTGGCTACAATATTTTTGACCTCATACTTCAAGAAGAATTTAATTTAGATTGGAAGAAGCTTTTAGATGAAAGGATTTTCACTCCTTTAAAAATGAATAATACTACAGCATTTTACTCTAAAGTAGTAAACAATAAATGGCCTACAGCCAAACCATACTTAACCATTGAAAATGTAAATGCTCCAACAAAGGCAAACTCGAAAAAGGATGAGAAAACCATGCAAGCAGCAGGGGGGTTATATACTTCTATTGAAGATATTACACATTGGTTATTGTTTAACACTAATAAAGGTGTTTTTAATGGAAAGAGAATCTATTCAGAAAAAACTTTAAAACAGACCCATAAAGCATATGCAACCGTGGATAAAATGGGTGTGCTTTTTCAAGAAACTGGTTATGGATTGGGGTGGCATAATGCCTTGTTTCAGGATACAAAGGTATTGTACCATAACGGTGGTTTTATTGGTCATTCAGCAAGAATAGCATTTATGCCTGAAGAAAAAATTGGAATAGCAGTTTTTGTAAATGAATCCTTTTTTGGCGATAATGTTGCTGATTTATTAATCTCTTTTGCCTTTAATTACTTCCTAGGTAAAAATGAAGCTATTGAAACTTATATGGAGGAAATAGAATCGTTAAAAGGAAGAGTTAATCGTATGAGTGAATCATATACCAAATCTATGTCTGAAAGAAAAAATAGATTATCATCACTAACACTGAACTTATCTGAATACGTAGGCAAGTACGAAAATGATGGTTTTGGTACTATTACTATTGATGTTGAGGACAACAAATTAATCATACAAATAGGACTACTAAAGTCTGAAGCTTTTTATGCAATTGATAAAAACACTGTTGAAGTAGAATTTTCAGGGCCAGGAAGTATAACAAAGATGGCTTTTGTTTTAGAAAATTCTCAGATAAAAGGCATTAAGCACAAGGGATTGGAATTTAAGAAACAATAACAAAAAAAAACTATGCACAACAACGTATATAAAAAATAAGGACTTGTTACTTACTTCAGACCTATTCGTATATTTAATCAATTAATATATCTGAAAGGTAAGAACAACAAACCTCCCTTACTTTTCATATACGGAACCGTTGTAAGCAATTTAAGAATGACATTGAAAAGAACTATAACATATTTGCTATCATTTGTTTTGGTGAGTTTATCGTCGACGACTCTCATAGCTCAAACTGACTATAAAGACTTAGGAGTTAAAGTAGATTCAATCTTCCTAGCAAGCCTTGGTGAGCAAACTCCTGGGGCAGCCGTAGCAATTACTTTAAATGGAGATTTAGTTTTATCAAGACAATATGGTATGGCCAATTTGGAACACAAAATTCCAATAACCGAAGAAACCAAATTTCATCTGGTTTCAGCAAGTAAACAGTTTACGGCATATGCAATTTTGAAACTTGAGAATCAAAACCTTCTTTCACTAAATGATAACGTTCATAAATATTTGCCAGAGCTTCATGATTTCGGTATTACAATTGAACAGCTTTTGACACATACATCAGGACTTAGACAGCAGACTTCACTTGAAAGTATGGTTGGATTTTGGGATGGGCAGATATTAGCCCAAGGTAGAGCTCTAGAGCTAATTTACGGACACCAAGAACTCAATTTTAGTCCTGGAAGTAAGTTTAGATATAGTGACTCTGGCTATACATTGCTGGCTGAAATAATCAAACGAGTTACTGACCAACCATTTGACATCTGGATGCAGAATAATGTATTCGGTCCAATTAAAATGAGTAATACCTCCATTGTGACCAACTATAAAAAAATTGTCCCTAATAAGGCGGAGCCATACGATATAAATAGAGATGGTTATAGTAGAGATTCTGGCGGCCTTTGGTGTTTTTATGGAGGTACGGGAGTTTATTCAACAGCTTTTGATCTCTCGAAATGGCTTACATTTTTAGAATATCCTAAAGGAGAGGATTCTATTATCGTGTCTCGTATGGAGGAAAAAGCAACCCTCAATAATGGCCAAACAATATCCTGGGGCCTTGGACTAACCATAAATGAAGGTGTAGGTGGAGAAGAACGTATTTGGCACGCGGGTGACTCCCCAGGTTATCATGCCTGGGTAGGTCGTTATCCAAGTGCAGGTTTGGGTATCGTAATCCTCACAAATTTAAACTCTTTCAATCCCGAGTTTGCTGCCGATGAAATTGCAGAATTGTTTATTCCGAAAATAGAACCTTCCGGCTCCCAGTTTTCTGTACCCTATGATAAATTTGAATCTACAGTGCTTGATGAACTAGTCGGCTGGTATGAAGTAGATTTAGAACCTATATGGTATATAAACCAAGGCTTATGGGAATTCTGGCAAGAAGGGGATAGTCTGTTTTTTGCTCCGGATGCAGGAACTAAAATCGCATTACAAGCAATTTCAGATTCAACCTTCTATATAGAAAATGACCCCGTATTGATTTCTTTCCACCAAAACAAATTGGGGGTTTTCGATGCATTAACTTTAACAGCACCAGAAGGAAAACAAACTGCCCGAAAAATAACCGATGGTTCTTTTAAATTTCAGCCTTCAAAGGCTCAAGAGTTAACAGGCAAATACTACAGTCCTGAACTTAAAATAGAATATGAAATATTTACTTCAGACGAGCAAGTAATGGTTCGACACAATTCGCCGCAAGTTAATAGAAAGTGGAATGATTTTAGTTTACAAGCGATAAATCAAGATTTTATGATGTCTAATAAGTACTTTTTTAAGTACATTCGTTTTGAGCGAAATTCAAAGGGAAAAGTCATAGGATTAAGAGTAACGAGTGGGAATTATCGAATTGAAAACCTTTGGTTTGAGAAAATATAAACTGCTTACAACAATGTATATAAGCCATTAAAACGGCTCATATACAACAACGTTGTGCAAAATGTGGGAAATGAAAAAAATAAAGAACATACTATCTATAATTTTATTCTTTTTTGCTGGAGGAAGTATTATAACTATTGCTACCATTCTGATTAATACCTTTCAATCAAGTGAACTGAATGACTTATCAATAGGATTTGAAATTGGATTCTACATTTTTACGATTTCTATTGGTGCCCTTGGACTTATAAAATATTGGGATTCTGTAGAAGCAAAAAGGAATGAAACTAACTGGACTAAATATAAAATTCTCGATGAAAAGTATAATGATTTTGTTGTTTCAAATAATGAAATAATATCTTCTTTTGAATGGCAACATAAGTTTGACAAAATTGCTGAAGTTTGTCTAAAAGAAAAGAAATACAGGAAATCAATTGAAAAAGGAGAAAAGATTGATTTTAAAAATGAAGATATACAAGTTATTGAACAACTTGATAGATTTCTTGACTTTTTCGAAAACCTATACTACGCAGTTTCAAAAAAAATTCTTGATTACAGCGACCTTCAAATGTTTTTTCATTACCACATTATAACTCTTAATGAATATTATGAGGATAAAGAATATAAATCCTTTAGAAATTATGTTGACAACTATTACTTTAACATTGACAAATTCCTTTCAGAATATAAACAGACTATTGAAAAATAAACACTTTGCACAACAACGTGTATAATTAATTGCTAGAGTGTGTAAGTCCCAATCGGAAAATTCTCTGAATTTTCCTCAGTCCAAAACCTTTTGCTAACTTAGTTGCTAATCGCAACTAATCATACACAAACCGTTACCACACATTAAATGAATTGAAATACACAAAATGAGCAATCCCATAGTTGATTTTCTATCCAAATATATTGATCTCACGCAGGAAGAGACCGACATTGTTACCAATCAGGATATGATGCGATCCTATAAAAAAGGAACCATTTTATTGTCTGAAGGTAAAATAGCAAAGGAGTGCTTCTTTATTCTCCAGGGATGTGTAATGAGTTATTATCTGGTGGATGGTGAATTCAAGGTCACCGAATTCTTTACTGAATCCCAACCCATCACCCCGGTTAGCTATACTACCAAAAAGCCATCCGAGTACTTCCTTGAATGTATGGAAGATTGCATTATCTCCCTCGGCACGCCGGAAAGAAGCGCCGAACTCATGAGCAAGTTGCCCAGGCTGGCCGCTATGGGAGCCAGCATCATGGAAGATCAATTGGCCAATCAGCGTATGAAGTACGACGAGTTCATTAAACTTTCTCCAGAGGACCGCTATCAAAACCTGCAAAAAACTTCTCCGGACCTTCTCAATAGGGTTCCACAATACCTAATCGCAAGTTATCTGGGCATTAAGCCGGAAACACTAAGTCGCATTCGCAAACGACTGTACAGCTAGTAAGTCCTTTTCACATTCCATGCTTCACACGTAGTTGAAGTGCTTTTTTGAATTTATTGACTCAAGTCAATGAACAGGGATTGTCTTAATCCGAGATTTGCATCGTAAAATTTTATTAATCGGTCAAATAATTCATTGTTATGTACCATTTATTCAAAAGTCAATTCTCAAAGAAATCCAGAGTAGCAAAGGTTGCATTCTACGCCATTACTTTCTTATTTGTTTTCCCGATGCTCACTAGTTGTTCCGCCTACAGGATCAATCGATTAAAAAACAAAAGCTACAAAGAGTGGAAGGCCTATCAATGGAATGAAACGAAAAGAAGTTCGGACAAAGACGACTCAGAATGGACAATCTATTCAAGGAAAATAAAAGGGACGAATTTGTTTGAATATAAGATAGAAGGGGCCGTAGCATCCTCTCCGGAAGCATGTATAGCGGCCTTCCGGGAAGATATTTATGATCATTCCGAAGGTCACTTCAGCAAAAAGTATCCAGTTTATGATATCCTGCAGGAGTCGACAGACAGTCTATTGACCTATGTCGTTCATAACGAACCTTTTCCTTTCCGAGATACAGAAATGAAGATCCAGTATGTATTCATTCACGATAAAGACGAAAATAAAGCGGTGGAATGGAATGAAGCTTGGCACGGTAGCTCAGCAACTGGTACTAAAAAGTTGAACAGGGTTAAAACCTTCCGAGGGTCCTGGCAGTTCTCAACGGTCTCTCAGAACAAGAGCAATGCAGTAAACATTGTCCAATTTGATCCTAAGGGTATGCCCAAATGGCTTGTAAAACCTATGGTGACTAAATTCTTACGGAACGGTCTGGACGATATCAGATCAGCAACATCAAAATAAAAAATTAAACTTTAAAATTTTCAATTATGAATAAGCAAATCAAACCTCAAACCCTTTTATCAACCTTATGGATATTCGTGTTACTCAATATGGTATTTAGGGATCTCCATCAATTCGGTAATAAAGGTTTCCTGGAGGAAATGTTGACTGGAGTAGTCAATGGAGTCGAGATCACTGATGAACTCATGCTCATTGGTGGAATTTTAGCCGAAATACCCATCTTAATGGTGCTCCTCTCTAGGATACTAAAGGATAATGCCAATAAATGGGCGAACTTAATCGCTGGCGTAATCACCATAGCAGTATTTGCAACTGCTATCCCATCCGCAGACATTGACGATATTTTTCATATGACGATCGAAGTGGCTGCCATTCTATGGATATTTAATATTGCCTGGAAATTACCATCTCTTAGTAGAAATACAAATCCAATTTCATAAGAACGATGAAGAAAATAGCAACACTTCTGGCAATTACTCTGTTCGCCTTTGTAAGTAAGAGTAATGCACAATCTGTAATTGAAAACATAAATAGCACACTTGAGAACTATATCGACGGTACAGAGAAAGGAGAGCCCGATCGCGTGAGAAAAGCGTTCCATGAGGATTTTCAGCTGTATTTGATCTCTGCCGACACCCTGCGTATTATTTCGGGCTCGCAGTACATCTCCAATATAGAAAAAGGCAGGAAGTACAACCGGAAAGGGCGTGTGGTTTCAATTGACTACGAGAACAATGCCGCAGCTGCTAAAGTGGAGGTTTATTTCCCGGAAACGAATCGGTTGGCAACAGATTATTTACTTCTGCTGAAAACTTTCGATGGTTGGAAAATTTTACATAAGATCATTAACGTCACTGTGAAAGATGAGCAAGATCTAACAGCACTTCCGAGGGAAAATGAAATTCACAACATTGAGAAAACTCTTTTAGACTATATGGAAGGAACAGCAAAAAGTGATTCCGATCGTATTGAAAGCGCATTTTGGGATGGGTTGAATCTCTATTCGGTTAAAGACGGTGCAGTAAGTAAAATTACTCGAGAAAAATACCTGGGTTTCTTCTCAAATGATAAGCAGTACCGCCGGATCGGAAAGATACTCAGCATCGATTATGAAAAGGATGCCGCACTGGCCAAACTGGAGATCAAAATGCCGGAACACGATCGAATCGCTATTGATTATATGTTACTTCTAAAGATCCGGGGAAGCTGGAAGGTCATTCATAAATCATTTACCGATAAGGATTTTAAACTTAACTCCAACTAGTTTCTTGCTATTTGGTAGTTAAATGATCGCCAAAAAAAACCATTGTATCAGTTCATAAATCATTCTAGTATGAAAGCAGTTGTTTGCACAAAATATGGGAGCCCTGAAGTTCTTCAAATCACGGAAATTGAAAAACCGGTTCCAAAAGACAATGAAGTCCTGGTAAAAATACATGCCACCACAGTTACGGCTGCGGATTACCGGGTTAGGAGTTTTGATGTTCCCGCGTCCTTTTGGTTACCGGCCCGAATGGCTCTGGGACTCAAAAAGCCCAGAAAGCCTGTACTCGGTATGGAAATTTCCGGAAAAATTGAAGCCGTTGGGCAAGATGTCAAGACCTTTAAAAAAGGAGAGGAAGTTTTTGCAGCTACACTCTCGTCTTTCGGTGGTTATGCAGAATATATCTGTATAGCTGAAGATGGACCAATTGTCATAAAACCAACTGTCCTTACTTATGAAGAAGCAGCTGCCGTTCCAATTGGGGCACGCACGGCGTTTCACTACCTTAAAAATATTGCAGAAATAAAACCGGGCCAAAAAGTGCTTATATATGGGGCTTCCGGCAGCGTTGGCACGTATGCGGTTCAGTTGGCCAAATACTTCGGTGCGGAAGTCACAGGTGTATGCAGCAACGCTAATTTGGAAATGGTAAAATCCCTCGGAGCCGATAAGGTGATCGATTATACCAAAAGCAATTTTACTGAAGCCTTTGAGACCTATGATATCATCTTTGTAACCGTGGATAAATGTCCTTTTACGGCTTGTAAAAATGTATTACATCAAAATGGTGTATATCTGAATATAGGGCGACCGGTTCCAAGCCTTCAAATGCTCTGGGCTGCAATGACATCCGGGATCAAAGTCGTGGTTGGCAAAAATGCACCTGAAACAGCCGACGCATTGTTCATTCTGAAATGTATCATAGAACAGGGAAGACTAAAACCGATCATCGATCGAAATTATTCTTTAGATCAGATTGTAGAAGCTCATAGATATGTTGATAAAGGACATAAAAAAGGAAATGTAGTAATTTCTATTAAATGATTAACGTGTGGTAACAACGTATATAACACATTGCTAAATTTTGGCTAACTTTAATCGCTCCCCTTTTAATTAACCTCAGTTACGACTGACTCATTTAAAACTATAAATATGGCAACGTGCCATATACAATACCGTTAGCCTTCATTATGACCAACCATTAACCAATGATAAAATTCTTTAGAGGGCCGAACGGCAAGCAAAGGTCTGGTAGACCTTTGATAGTGAGGAGCCAGGCGGTGCGAAGGCCAAAATAATAAAAGATATGATAAAG
>NZ_JAFMPW010000023.1 GCF_026126425.1 Muriicola sp. Z0-33 | reverse complement strand
CCAAGGCATAGCATCTGAATTTTGGTTTCAAATGCAACTTAAAAAGTGTAAACGATGTTTCTATAACTCTGTAAAGGATGTTTGTATATCGTACCGTTTGTTCTAAAGCTTCGTCTTTATCTATTGTTAAGAATGATCGTTTACGGAGATGAATCTTGATTAAATCATTCACCTTCGAAAAATTGGCTTCTCTGTTTAATATTGAATTTTTTCTATCTGTGACATGATAGGGTTTTCTTTTAGTTAATTGTAAATCAACTTTTTCAGAAACTGAGGCAATGTCAATTTGTTTTATAAAATCACAACCTAAGTTGCTATGGTACTCAATGAGGTTTTGTTCAGGTTTTTTTATTTCAGGGATTTTTATACAAGAAATATCGTCTTCATTTTTAGTCACATTAATACCAATTGACATTCTAGGGTATTTTATTTTAAACTTGTTTTTAAGTATCCTAAATACTTCAGAGGGATGATTTTCCTTTGACTTCAAATCAAATCGAATTCTTATAAGATATATGTCATATCCAAAAGTTAGTTCCTGTCTTATTAATTTTTCTGTACCGTCAAAGTTTTTGTAACTATTGTCAAGATATACTAAGAATTTATTTAGTAATGAAAGTGTAATTACACCTTCAAAACCTAATGGATCCATACTCCGATAAAGGTCTAAAACATTGATGTAAGACATATTATTTTCATGAAAGGCAATATGTTTTAATATGTCTTTTTTAATTTCTTTTGAATCAATAAATATGAATTGTGCAGCAAAATACTCTTGAAGGGATTTGTGGGACCATTTGTAATACATTCCGTCTTTTGAAAAAATCGGAACTGTAATTAACAGGTCTTTTATAAAGTCCGAAGATTTTACATTGTTTTCACCAACGTAGTCTAGTGACTCTTGAACAATTAAGCCAAGTTCATCTCTTGTGAACTCTATTTTGTTCTCTTGCTTCAAGCAGAAATATCCGAAAGCTCTTAAAACACGATGAAATTCATCAGAACCTAGTTTTGAATGTTTTTCTCTTTCAAAGGAATCTCCTTTGGAGAGGTCATGAGATTCAAATAAGGCATCAAATACTTGTCTGTAGAAAATATGTTTTTTAAAAGGGATGCTTTGTTTATGTTCAAATGCTGTAAACAAAAGCGACACTAATAATGGGGTTGTTAAATATTCTTTAATGTTCGAGAAATTATCTTTCTCTTGAATTTTGGAAATTAATAGTGCAGCAATTTTTTTAGATACATCATAACGTTTTATTAATTCGTAGGCTTCATCTGGAACTAGCGGTTTTATTTGGTATTTGAAGAAGTCGCTAAATGAAGACAAGGCTTCTTCTGGGCGTGATGTTAGTACAAATTTATTCTTACGAGCTTTTGAAATAAATTTCTGAATTTCAGTTGTTACGTGTGCTCTGTCGGTAATTGATATTTCGTCAAATCCGTCAAAGAAGAAAATAAAATCACCTCTTTTAATCAAGTCAAGTACAAACTGTTTGTCAATTTCTTCATTTATTGGATTGAGCTGTTCTAAAATCTCCTGAATGACGTCTTTACTTTTTGAGAGTCGCCTGAGTTCTATAAGCATTGGAACGCCTTCATTCTTATCAATACACGACAAGAGTAGTTTTTTCGACATAGTTGACTTACCCATGCCTGCGGTGTCGGTAATTAAAATTTTGTTGGATTCTTTGAATATACTGTCACTATATTGGTCAATTAGTATACTTTCTCGTTTATCATTTTTATCTCGATATTGTATTGTTAAGGGAATATATACTTCATCTAAAAGAATTTTCCTCCTTTTGAAAGCGACAGTGTTTAGGATTGCATTTTTTTCATAGGTCTCATTCAAATATTCCAAGAACTTATCCTCAAATGCGTGATCAATAATATTCTTATCTCTTTTCCAAGACTTTTTAATTTCCTCAAGCTTAGGCTTTAAGAATGTATCAAAAACAACTTTAGTAAGCGGTGCTGCAATCGTTGCTATATTTTTAACTGTATCTATTTCCATAATATTCTGCTTGCTGCCAACGGAGGGATAAACAAACTAGTTTGTTTATTTCTGTTTTGTTAATACCTTTAATCTAATAGATTTTTAATAATTTAAAAATTGTTTGTTGTCATATGGGCAAATATTCCTGCCGTCTTCCTCAAACTATTTCCTAATAGAACTTGTATTTTCCTCAGGCCTACTCCTGGTTATAATATATACGCAGAAAAATTAAGTTGATTAAAACTTAATTCTAAACCAAAATAGATAATTCAATACTTCAAACTATTACTTTTGGAGCCATACAGAGGCGAAAACTAATTCTTTAGCTGATTTATTTCACTTTTATTCTTCCTTCTTGGGTAGTTGAACATTTCCGGTTAGTTTGATAACTGATTTATCATCTACCTCTTTTGGTTTTGAATTTGAAGGCCAGTTCTCTCTTTTATAATTTCCAGGTAAAACCAAACCGATTATTAATTTATATTGAAAGAAATGAGAAGTTTAATAAATACTTAAATAGCTAATGCTAATTAAACCTTTTCACTTAATAAAAAAATTAATCACTAAATGATTTTCCTTTGGTTTTTAGTAAAATTTGCGCCTCTTTCCAGTTAGGTAAATCATTTGCATCTATTGTAATTGACCTTATTTCTTTGACTATAGATTTTGATTTCTTTAAAGCATCTAAGAGAGCTCCACTATATACAAATAACTTAATATCCTCTTCGTTTCTCCAAAGTGTCATTGTAAAGTGTTTATTCCAAAATCCTTTTTTCCTATACTCAATACAACGTGAAGCTTTTAATTGATTAGAAATATGAAATGCGAAAAAGGACAATTTAAAAAAATGTAAAGGAGATTTTATCTCAATAGAAGTTAGACTTATTTTCATTTCTTTTAGATTTAGTGTTATATCTCATTTTAAATATCACTTGTTCAGCTGGCTTAAATAAGTATTCCTCAACCTTACTAAATCCATATTTATCATAAAAAGCAAGTCCTATTTTGTTGTTTTTAAACACCTCTACTTCAAGGTTTTCGTAATTATCCTTTATATGATTCACCAAGGAAGACCCTATGCCTTTGGAATGATTTTCTGGCCTAACAAAAAGGCCAGCTATCTTATTCTCTCTCATAGAAATAAAACCTAAGATATTTTCATTTTCCTCATAAACATAAGTTTTGGCGGTAGGATCTGGAAGGTAAATAGTTCTCATATCCTTTGTTATGTTTTTTACAAATTCTTCGGCTAAAAAAGAATGCGCTAAAGTTGTAGCTTGTTGCCAAATATTCATAAGTTTATTTAAATCAGCTCCTTTGTATTCTCTAATCATTTTTTAATTGTGCTATTAGTTGTTTTCATTTTTAGTTATTTGCAAATTTTTATTAAACAGATCAAAAGTCGTGAAATAGATTCTCATAAACGCTTTAAGTGATAAGTTGAGACTTACTAATTTGGATTTTTTGATTAAATAAAATTATTCATTATCATTTTATCTATCATTTAAATCAAAATGAGCTTTAAGGTTAACAAAGTGCCAAATATCAAAATCAATAATCCCAAAATACGGAGATTTTGTACTCCTCTTTTTCGCTCAAACATTAATAGTGCTCCTGTTACGCCCAAAGCATTTAACCCAAGTGCTGTAATCAGAAACTCAGTTATGTGTTTTGTTGCGCTTATGCCCTCAGAGAGCTCATTAGCATAGGCAAATCCATGAATAAGACCAAATATTGCAGAACCTACCATGGCTATAGCAATGTATATCTTCTTGTTTATAGTAATGACAATACCAAGCAAGACCACTGATATTACAATCATATATTCTAAATTTTGAATATGATAATTATTAAGCCCAATTAGTGCTCCTAAAAATAGTATAGTCAAGAAACTAAGTGGCACTAGGTATATTGCCCTTCCTCCAATTTTTGCACCCCAAACACCTATAGCAAGCATGGTTAATAGGTGATCAATTCCAGTTAAAGATTGTAAAAATCCATGCCCAGAAAACCCATGTGCATATGAAGGACTGCTAACAATAACTAAACAAATAAATAAATATAGTTTACGCAATGGTTTTACTTTTTTTATAATCTCTTATAAGCATTGGGAGTGCTATAATTGCTGGTATCATCGGAAACAAAGCTGTGTACATCCCTGAAAAATATTCATAGTTTCCACCAAATTTTGCCATTTTCACAATCGGAAATACCAAAAGATGTGTTGGTTCTCCCAATATCATTCCAACAACCATAAACCAGAGAATGAAATTTCCGAAAGCTTGTCCTTTCCATAAACTATAAGCTGCATATATCCATACAATTGGCCCTATAAATGTAATTAAGTAATCAAAATGTGAATCTGACCAAGGTGTTCCTGAAATCTGTGCAATATCTCGATTGAAATGTGTGAGTACTTCTTCCCCTATATGAATAAAGAAAAAAGTGAGGAGTAATAAATATAAAGGTAGAAATTTTTGCGGATCGGCAGCATAATTTGCCGTTGTTAATCGCCATCCTATTAACCCACCAACCATAGAGCCAACTACAACTCCCAAAGGCAACTTACCTGCTGTAGAAACAAGAGTAATTGCATAAACAAGGATGAATGATGCAAAAAGAATGGTCCACAAATTTTTTTGTCTCTTATTTAGCGATGTAAGTTTAATATTTACAATAGTCGCTTGTTTTCTTTTTATTAGTCTAAGTATACCATATATACTAAGATAAAATAGCACCATAGAAAGCAATATTCCAGCGAAATATAAGTGGTTGTATTCGGTTATGTTTATTAATTCAACATACATTTGAATTAGAGATTCTAACGTAGCATATACCAGATTAAACCAAACAAAAAATGATCCAGCAAAATAGTTTCTACTAATTAAATAGCCACCAAATAAAAGCATCGAAATAGGCAAGCAAACTGCCCAGACAAACCAATTGGTATGATCAAAAATTAATCCATCTGCAAATAAACCTGTATAATTTAAATATATAAATTCTGAGAAACCTGAAGCGTATCGAATGGTATATAATACCATTAACAATACAATTATTACTAGGTAATTTCCAGAAATTACAGTTTTTTCTATTGGTTTTTTATAAGTATAACTTAACCATCCAATCAATGATATAATTAGGCAGGAAGTGAAAAGCAACGCAAGACCTGAGCCTATTGTTAGAAACATTATAACTACTGTAGTTATTAACGTTGATAAAATCCAGAGCAATGTAGAAAGTTTATTTGTTTGCATATCAATGTCTTTTAAATTTGGTCGGAATTACTAATTGTCAATAATAAATTCCCTTGTTAATCTAAATACATCTAATATCTTTTGGTAACCAATACTTCCATTATTAGTTAACAATATAACTTGCAAATCTAAATCTGGATTAATTGACAAAACAGAACGATAACCATCAAATCCACCGGTATGCCAAAAATCGTTTGGGCTGTTGTATATTCCTGTGTGTGGATAATTTCCTGTTCCGGTCATCCATCCATAACCATAATCTACTTCTTCTAACGATCCTTGAACTTGTGTTATTAAATTGAGGCTTTCTTCTGAAATGATGCTATAATTTAAAAGTGCATCAACAAATAAATTTAAATCATATGTCGAACTTACAATACCATTAGCGCCATAGATAAGAGAATCAAACCCTAAGACTTTGATTGAATTACCAAAAGATAAAGCATAATTATTATTTAAGTCTCCTAAATGGTCATTTTCACTAATTACAAAAGAATTTGACATGTTAGCAGGGTCGAAAATATTGGCTTTTATAAAATCAGGATAACTCATCCCTGAAATTTTTTCAATAACCATCGCTAGGAAAACATAATTTGTATTTGAATATCCACCTTCTGTGCCAGGTTCAAAAACCAAATTACTGAGACCTGAATTCGGAATTATTAGTGGTACCTGAGAGATTGTTAATCCATCCAATGTGGTTAAATCGTCATTATCATCAATATAATCCAATAACCCTGAGCGATGAGTTAGCAAATGTGAAATCTTAATGTTTTCAAAAGAGCTAGGTAGTTCCGGTAAAACATCTAACAACTTATTGTCGAGACTAACTAAGTTCTGCTCAACTAATAGCATTATTCCTATAGCTGTGAACGGCTTTGTTACTGAGGCAATTCTAAATCCAGTGTGCTGATTTACTTGATGGTCACCTTGTGTTCTAGCAAGCCCCATATTATTCTGATATAAAACATTTCCTTGATGTTTAATTAAAACACTCAAACCAGAACTATCTTCTGATTGATTCTGATTCAAGTAATCAGTAAGAATAGTTGATAAATTTGTTTGTTCAATGGAATCCGAGTTTTCGTCATCACTACTACAAGAGGTTGCAACACATAACAATACTGAGATCAAAAGACTATACAATGAAGTTTTACTAATTGTTTTTTGAAGTGTCATTATAAATTTATTTAATGTTAATAATGGTGCAAATATGTGAGTGCTCTTTGAATTAAATGCTTCAAACGATAGATTGAGACGTATTCGTAATAAAAAAGAGGGCTTACTATATAGAGCAAACCCTCAGAAACAATAATTTATGCTATTAATCTATTGTCCCTTAAAATTTTGATTAATTATTTAAAGCTCAAACAATAATTTTGGTGCTTCGGTCTTAATGGCCATTTTCGCAGCCTTTATTATTTTTCAGTATCAATTACTGGATTTAAATGCATAAATGTCATGCTTTCCTCATCAATCATTCCAAAGAATTTTTGACAAGTTTCGCTTTTCATTACCTCTTGTGCAGCATGCTCTGCTGATTCTAAATCGGTCCAATAAACAATATCTGTCCATGTACCATCTGTACTTACGGCAAGTTTTCTGCCTATATACCCATCAAATACTTCTACAACAGGATTGACTGCATTTGCTGCTTCAATAACTTCTTTATGACTGAACTCAGGTTTTGTTTTAAAAATTACGAGTTCAATTGTTCCGGTTTTTTGTTTCATTTTTTTTTCGATTTTTGAATTGTTTTGATTACTACAACTTAACATTGTTATAGTTGTAATTAGGATTAATAAATTTTTCATTTTTTAATTATTTTTTAATTGCTTCAAAAATAAAGAGGTGTAGTGACAGCCCTATGTCAACTAGAATTGAAAGTTTCTAAAATATTTTTGTAAACTGAATTCTGTGTTTGATTTAAATGTTTCCTGAGTTAATTTCACTCGAATTATTCTGTCCAACCTAAATTCTCTTAATTCATTTCGAAGTTGGCAGAAAGAAATTACAAGCCAAACACTATTAGTAAAATAAACTGCCATCGGTTCAATTCTGCGAACCGTAATTTTCTCGTTGTAAATTGAATGATATTCAATTTCAAGTAAGGATGAATTGGAAATAGCTTTTTGTATCTCAGACAACCAATTGCTTTCAATAATCTTATCTTTTACAAAACTAAAAGTGCGATTTTCGAGTAATTCAAGTTTTTCCTTTTGGAAGTTTTTAAGAGTTGATTTTATTTTTATTAATAATGCACTATAATTTGAATTGAAAGATTTATCTCCTTGTTGTTTAATTAATTCTTCAGAAATTATCAATGTATTTGCTTCTTCCTCAGTTAAAGAAACTGGAGGAAGTCGATAGCCATCTACAATAAAATATCCTAGCCCATTTTCTGATCCAATAGGCACTCCTGCGTCCTGTAGGGTCTTAATATCACGATATACAGTTCGTAAACTAATATCAAATCTATCTGCTATTTCCCTTGCAATCACAATTTTCTTGGATTGTAATTGAATCAAAATTGACGTGATTCGGGTAAGTCTGTTCATAGATAATTTTATTAAATCCAAATTCTGATATCAATATGTTTTTTCAATTCAAGGTTCTTCTTTTTCCTGATATCAGCTTTTATCGGCAGTAAATAAGTTTTCCTTTTTTGGTCAAACCAAATGGCAGTCTTCCATTCAAGGTTTTCAATACATGCAGTAGCTTTCATTCTACCCCAACCTTCTTCCTGCCATTTCAAGCTTTCTCTAATTTCTCTAGACATGTTATTTGGTAGAGATACAAATACCCATCCACCTTGTGACGAATATTGCCATAGGTAGGCAGTGAAAGAATACTGAATTTTAACCTGCATTTCTATATTAATTTAATTTGGCATACTGGTTCATGTAATATTCCTCTTTTGGATATTATATAATATTGGGTATTTTATTTAAATGTTTTAAATCTAAAACCAATTCTAAAAGAAAGTACGGGATCTAATTGAGGGATGGAATATTTTCCCCCTCCAACCGTTGTCTCTTTTTTACCTCTTACATAGGTATGGAAGGATGGTTGTATATATAAGCGCTCTTTTCTTCCTATAAAAAATTGGTATCCAATACCTAGACCTGTATCTATAGTTCTCATATTTTTTTCTTGCCCATTCTCCTTATTTACTATTAACCAGTTTTGAGTATCTATAAAAGTATAAACATGGAGGTTTTTCCATAAAAAATAATCAAAAAATACTCCAGCAGAAATGTCGTCGAAATATCTTTCAAAATTACTTTCTCCGTTAGAAAACATATTTACCTCAACATCAGTTCCTTTCATAGCTGCAACGCTAGCTCTAATTCGAAAATCGCCAAACCTATACCCAAGTGCTGCATGATAACCTTCCTGAAAGAACATTAAAACAAACGATTCTGCTTCTAAGGCCTTTATTTTCTTTTCTCTTTCAACCTTATTTGGATCAATATTATTTTGACTCCAAGCATTAATTCCAAGACTAAAAAATAATAAGGCAACTAGGAACTTTTTTGTTATTTGCGTATAACTTGTTTTTGAGATTTTCATAATATCATTTGTTTAAATATTAAATTTTTACGTTTGAAATTTTTTTAACAAGACAAAAGTTGAGAATTAAATTCTAACTAATGCTTCAAATGATAGTTTGAGACTTATTTATAAATAGCGACGTGCCTACTTTATAAAGCGAATCCAGCTAATAAGCACTATCACAAATAAGATATCAAGTTTATAACGTACAGCTAGCTCTTTGAAATTTGAGTCGAAATTCTTAATTAAATTGACGACTAATTTTTAGAATATTTCTTTTGATATTCTTTGGGTCCCATTCCAGTAGTTTGCTTAAAAATTCTATTTAGGGAGGCCTTCGAGTTAAAGCCACTTTCGATCCCTAAAGCCAAAATGGTGAATTTTCTATTTTCGGGATTGGATAATAATTGTTTGAAATGATTTACTCTATATGCATTAACATAATCGTAAAAAGGCTTGCTAGCTTTAGAATTAATTGTTTGAGATATCTTATGAGTTGTTACCTCGAGTTGTTTCGCTATCTCATCAATTTTTAATTGTGGTTCTAAATAGATTTCTTCAAAATCAAAAAGGTTTTTGATTTCTTCAAAGAGAGAATTCATTTCATTATCTGTTAGTGAAGAAGACTTGTATTTTTCAAATCCACTCTCTATGGCATTGCCATTATTTCTTAATTGAAGAGAGTCTTGAAATTCCTTTATGTTAATATTAGAATAGTGCCTTATACCATTATAGCATAAGTAAAATAGCGAAAGAACTACTAATGCATAGACAATATTGAAGGGTGTATTTATATTCGTAATAATACCAAGGTTAAAGCTTAAGAACAAAAAAAAACTTAAAACATTAATTACTAAAAAGGTATAAACAAAATATCTAAACCAATTTAAATGAATAAATTCAATTGAGGAATAATAATTTTTTATCCTCTTTCTATAGTTATTAATTTTTTTTAAAAACCACAATAATACTCCAATTACAAACGCATAATGGCCATTATATAAAAACAGATAAACCATTGAAGGCGATTCTAATAAATTTGAAATACTTTTATCCGCATTATATTCATTGAAAAACATAGTGTCTAAAACAATAAAAATAAAGAATACTGTTCCGTAACCATAAACCCAAAACCAACGTTTTTTCACCTTTCCATTTTCAGAAATTAGTAGTAGGCCATATAGTATCAAGCAAGGAAAAGTAAAAGTATTGAAGAAAAGGTGAGCCAAGAAACTCATTAAGGACAAGCCGTTTTTCATCCAAATGTCAGACCCCAAAATGCCGGAAAACAGGATTATTATAAGCATAAGATAATAATCACTTATAATTTTATTTTTTTTTGAAATTATAAATAGTAAAAAAATTGAAAGAATACTTATTCCAATTACATCAATTATCATCTGCAAGTAAGTTAATGATTTTAACTAAGTTCTGCTTTTTGAAACTCCTTGGGAGACATTCCAGTATTTTGCTTAAAAATTCTATTTAGAGAAGCCTTCGAGTTAAAACCACTTTCGATGCCTAAAGCGAGAATAGTGAATTTACGTTTTTCTAGATTAGCCAGTAATGCCTTAAAATGATTTATTCTATATTCGTTTACATAATCGTAAAAAGGCTTATTAGCCTTAGAATTAATTGTTTGAGATATCTTATGAGTTGTTACCTCTAGTAGTTTTGCTATCTCATCGATTTTTAATTGTGGTTCTAGATAAATTTGTTCTATCTCAAAGAGATATTTTATTTCTGCAAAGAGAGAATTCATTTCTTTAATAGATAATGATGATGATTGGTACTTAATATTTAGGTTTTCCCCATTATTACTCTTAAAATTAAGTGATTTGTCATATTCATTAATCAAACTAAAATCGGCTAGAGCATATTGTCTGATTCCATGATAACTAAAATAAAACAATGATAAGACAATGCCTGAAAAGATAACCATAAAGGGCGTTTTTACATTGGCTAAATACCCGAAATTATACATAAGAAAAATTAATATTGATAGTGCGTTTAAAATAATAAAACAATATGAAAAATTTTCTAGCCACTTAAGTTGTAAATTCTCTATTGAAGAGAAATTATTCCTGATTTTTAGTCCATATAATTTTAGTGGTTTTAAAAACCACAAAAGCATTATTATACTAAAAAGATTGCTTGATTTATAAAAAACATGATAGATAAAAGGAGGGTTTTCATATAAATTTTCTAAATCGGATGTATTATAGTTATTAAGAAAAAAAACATCAAAAAGTAAAAAAACATTAAAAATAATAGCGAAACTGTAAAACCACAACCATTTCTTTCTTAACACATGCTCTTCTTCTATTAAAACCATTCCATAAATAAGAAAAGATGGAAAAATATAGGCAGATAAAAGGCTTACTAAGATAAAGCTCAAACTTGTAATCCTTTGTTGAATCAAAAGATCTGAAAAGAGAAAAGTCGCAAATAATATCATAGTTAGAGTTAAGAATATATCGCTAACTCTTTTGTTCCTTTTTTGAAGAATGAACACAATAAATACTAGTAATACACTAATTCCTATAATATTAATTACTTGCATTAAATTGATGTTAAAATCAGGAATTTTATTTCATGGATAAGCTGATTATCAAATTTTAAATTAATAACTAATAGAATTAAATTTTGTCTCCTATTAAACTAAATAGGTATAGAAACTTGAAATTTATCCAAAATAAAAATAGTAAAAGTCGACCAAGAAAATAAAGTGTAAATTCAATTTTTAAAAATTTATCAGTTTTTCTTAAAACTTTTATTTCCTTTAATTAAAAAATGAAACTTTGCTAATTTATAAGTGCTTAGACCTTTCTTTTTAATCGGGAAATAAACCGAAAATGAAATTGTCAAGTGCAAATAAAATTACAAAGAAAAAGAGAACATGCTCATTACAGCAAGTCTGGGCGCATTTAAGAGCTATAGGATATCAGTCCTGTTCCTTAGGCCACATGGCATCTACTTCAATGTCTTTAAACTAGATATCATGTCAAAAGACATCTAAAATAGATGCTTCTTACATGAAGCAAGTAAATCAAATCAAAAAGTAAGATTTTTTAATACTTGATGAATTTGAAGGCAAAAGTCAGTAAACATCAAAAGAAACTCTTTTATGGAAATTATAGAAGACAGGCATGGAAAAAAGCTAAATAAAAACATCTCAACTTCCTTTCGAAGTATTGTATTAATTTATGAGAGAAAAGACCATTACAGATGCCATTTTTGATAGATTGTTGGCGCAACCAGTGCTCAAATCAAATATCAAAAGGAGATTAAAGCTATAAAAACGAATAGGAAAAACTACCACTATGCAAACGACTTTGAGCAATCAGTTTGTTATGCTCATTTTGATTCGATCTAGATTGTTTACTTTAACCGTCTTATCCTGAGTACTACTTTTTATTATAATTTTATAAACCAAAAAAAGTGGTTATTGAAAAAAGTGAATTGCAATAATATCTTCTTAAAATAGTACTCTACTCTTTCTGATTCGAACTCAACTGTTAATTATCTAGTTCCTTGTTTATCCGAATTAAAAACTGTTCTATTCAAGATTAGCAAAAACATAAAGTTTCGTCATTAGAACCACTTCTATCATTTTCTTTTTAGTAAAAAATGAAAAGAAAACTCATACCCAATTCCTTTTGTTAATTTATATCCAAATTAAATATTTTGTCTAATTTTTTTCTGTTTACTGATTCTGGTGTTAATCTGAAAATTCGATTTCTTAAATTAACGGCCAGAGGATTTTCAAAATGCGCTACTTTTCCTAAGGCCCAACTTGTTTTTACAACTTGATTTACTTTTTGAAATCTAATTTTTTGAAAATTTCGAAATGCTTTTTCTGGAGAGTATTTACCTAAACATTCTGCTAACACATATGCATCCTCGATTGCTTGACAAGCTCCCTGACCCATATTAGGAGTTGTAGCATGTGCAGCATCTCCGATCAAGCATACATTTCCAGAAGACCAATTTTTAATTGGTTTCAAATCTATTAGTTCATCAGTATGAATTTTTTCTTTAGGAGTTAAACTTATTAATTCTTTAATAATTGGGTGATAATTTCCGAAATATTCATCAATCTTATTAACAGAAAGTTCGTCCCTTTTATTCACAAATGATTTTACAGCAAACCAATATACTTCACTTTTTGAAATTTGAACAAAGCCAAATCGGTCTCCTTTTCCCCAAGCTTCATTTAGTTCATTTCTTAATTTTAATGGTAATTGATACGGTGTTATACCTCTCCAACATAATTGATTTGTCTTTCTTAAACTATTAATCTGAAATAAGTTTTTTCTAATTATCGAATTTAGGCCATCAGCAGCCAATAAAATATTAGACTTTTGTTGGCCGCCATTTTCGAAGTCGAGTTGAAATCCATCTGTACTTTTTATAACACGATTAAGTTTGTGATCCAATATTATACTTTCTGACCCTAATCTATCACTCAATATTTGTTGCAAAACTCCCCTACTTATAGCTATGTTTCCCACACCAAATTTATGTTCAAAATATTCTAAATTAATTTTAGATATTTCATCTAAATTAGGCTTGCTTATTTTCACACATGATATTGGATTACCATTTTTTGCTATTATATTTTTCAATCCAAATTTTTCAAAAACTTGCATAGCATTGTTAGCTATAATAATTCCAGCTCCTACAGGTTTAATTTCTTTGGCTTGTTCAAAAACTTGTACATCAAATCCTTTTTCCTTTAATGCTATAGCAGTTGTTAATCCACAAATCCCAGCACCTATAATGTCAATTTTCATTTCTAATTTAATTTTTGATTTGTAATTTTTCATCAATCAACTTCATTTGTTCTAAAGCCAATCTATGCAATAATTCTTGCCCCTTTTCAAGTGCTAAAAGAAACATTAATGAATTTCTAAACTGAATATTGCTAATCTTTTCATAACTTATTATTTTGCTATTTACTAAATCAATATCCTCTATTAAATATTCCCACAGATGTTCTTTCTTCCAATCATAGTATCTTTTTCTGTGATCAATTAATTCTTGAAGAGTAGACTTTAACTTTAGTAGTTCTGTATTTAAAGTATAATCTTTTAAATAATTATTTAAATATGCATCTAGGTATGCTGTTTGAATACGCTCTTCGCGGATGTTAATTATATTCATAATACTATTCTCTATCTTATGCCTGTCTAGCTCAAGATTATTTGACACTAATAAATTCAAAAGTGCCTTCACCTCATCCTCAGAATACTTTCTATATGAAGAAAGTAGATTAAACTCATCCAAATTTGTTTGATTTTCAGCTTTCAAATTTTTTATTAAATAAATTTTCATTGATCTCTCATCAGATTGCGCTTTTTTAACATTAAGTTGAAATGCCACTGAGACACTAAGAAATACTATTATTAATTCAACAAAAAAAGCTAGCCAATTATGTTTTAGTTGACTATTGTTCATGTTTCTTCTAAGAACTTTCATACATACATATTATTTGGCGCCTTAGCGTATTGCTATAATTCAAAAAGATTTTCATTATTCCAATCAGTATATACACTTGCACTAGAATAATATTCATAAGACTCGCGCAAACCATCTATTTTTAATCTCGATAATCTTTGGGTGAACTCAACCTAAAAAAACCTGTCCGTTAACAAGCCATAATGAAGGATATGAAATTGCCAAAGCCGTAAACAGCTCATAAATTTTTTATTATTTCTCAGATAATATTGCTATGCATATCATTTATAGCTTCAATATTAGATGTACCATACCCCCTTACAATTTCATAGCCCCTTTCATCAATAAGCGTAACGACATACTTACTTTGTTCTCTTCCAAATTTTAAATATTTGAATTCTTTTTTTATCAATATTTGATCGGGGTCACTGTTGTTTTTGTCTTCACTTTTAGTAATGTCAAACATAATCGATGGTTTTACAAATCTCATTATTCAATACTAGTTAAGGCTTTTCACATACTCATTATAATTGACTCTCACATTTTCCAAAACAAACGATATTTAATGGGGTTTAGTCCGTAATGAAATCCTCGTCCAAAAAAGGATTAGCGGTAACTAAAGCCCGTTGCCATATACTCCTATGGTTTTCTAAATGCGTATTATTATATTCTCTAATCATAAAATATTCATTAAAATAGCGATGTGCACAAAACTATATTCAATTAATTTTCCAAACGCTTCAAACGATAAATTGAGACTTTGTTTATTATGATTTCACTAATAATTAGGAGATTAACAAAAAATAAATTTTGTGAAATTTATAGTTTAAAACCAATATGTTAATTTTAGAATGACACTCTTACTTTTAAGGTTGTAATTCTCAGAATTATAATTGTTATTAAAAATAACATATAAGTCACTCATTGGAAGGAACCTCCATTGTAGTCTGGTGTAAATAGCTAGGTTATTGTTTTGAGTGTTTTTTTGAACAACAGTATTCAAAAACAAATTATTTGTAAAACTTATATCTGATCTAAATTTTAAAAGATGTATCTTCTTATTGATCCCATTGGCTATATCATTTACAAAATTACAATTATAGGAGAGACTGAAATTACCCCAAGATTTGATTCTGAAATTTTCATTAAAGTCTAGACTTAATCTAGTGCCATCAAAAAATCCTCCATAGCCAATTCTAATATTTGATTTAATAATTCTTCTATTATCTGTTTCATATGATATTCCATATTGGTTAAAATTATATTCACCTTCGGGTAAAATAAAATCGCCTCCCAATATATTTGTTGAATAGGGAAGTTTAACTTTTCTAAAATTATAATCTATTGAAAACGAGGAAGTATTTACAAAACTAAAATCCCAGGCGACTGAATTGTCTTGCTCAGTTAATTTTTCTCCTATGGTATTAAAATATAAATGATGCCAAGTTCTTATTCCATGCCAATTTAATTTGCTTTTAGGAGTTTTACTAAAAAGGAGGTGTTGTAATTTAGAGTGAATATGAGTATAGCCTAACTTAAAAGTTTCTCCGGTAATAACGTTATAATTTTCTATGCGAGGGTTTATTCCTAACTCAGGCACATAATTTTTACCAACAACTTCTACATTCCAACCACTTCTAAAACTGCGAGTATTGTAGTTACCGGAAAATCCATAATAATGGTTTTCACTTAATTTTTCTTCTGTTTTAACACTATGAAACTTAATGGTATTATTGAAATTCTGACTTTTAGAAATAAAGTTAAACTCAGTTCCAAAATTATTCATATACTGTTTTTGAACATTATTTAATAAATGTTTGTTTATATAAAATATTTTCAAAACTGATTTTTTGAATACTTTTTGGTGAAGAGCAGAAACTGTATAATTTTCAATTAGGATATCATCCATTTTAGATGTCTGTACATTCATTATACCAATCCTAGTATTCTTCATTAAATTTCCAGTAATTTTCGCGCCGAAAGAAATGGGCACTAAATCGCCATTATTTATCCCAATATTTCTAGAATAGAATGGTCGGACTAGCTCACTTCCGAAATTTGAAAAAATATCATTATTTTCTATAAAGAAATTCCTTCTCTCTGGTAGAAAAATATCGAACCTAGAGACATTTGTTATTTCTTCATCCGTATCTGCATTTGAAAAATCAGGATTCAAGGTTAAATCTAAGTTCAATGAACTTGAAACATTGATTTTACTATCAATACCAACCTTTATTTTGCTGCTATTAATAGGGTTTGTCACATCTGTATGCTTTATTGAAGAAAAAGTAGCGTATGGTGCCAAACTAAAAAACCTTCCATTTTTGGGCACATCTTCAGACCAATGCAAAGTCCCCATAAAGTTTAAATCCATGCTTCCATAATTTACTGGAAATGACGTCCAAGTATAGTCATAGTTTGTAAACATATCATTACGTATAAAATTTATACCCCAATCTCTGCTTTCATTATTAAACCTTAAAGATGAAAAAGGAATTGATATTTCAGCAATCCAATAATCTTTATATTGTTTTACAGAAGAATCCCATTTACTATCCCATGCTTCTGAATAAATAGTTTCGGCACCATTATTTGATAGACTTGATTCAATTTTTGCACCACCAACATTTACGCCAAACATGTATCCATTTTGCCCTTGATTTATAGGGTCTATTGTCATAGTAAAACTATCACTATCCCAATGGGCTCTTGAATTGTCAAGTGCAACTGATTGTATGAATCTTTTTCCATTATCATAACATTTTACTTGAACATATAAGTTTTTGTCATCATATGTTAATTTTATTAAAGTAACTCGTTTTGCTTTGCCTGAATCAACAGGATAATGATTATAGAGGTTTTGAATAGCATCATAGTTACTCCATTCATTATTATCATCAATTCCATCAATTTCAATTAATGTGGTTGCTGGTTTAATTTTATATTCTTTATTATAGAATGTTGGAATAGATTCTTGAGAAAATAACCTAGCTGTTATTAACACAATAACCATAATGGTAAAAAATCTATTTCTATTAAAAAGAATCATTATTTTTTGAATGTTAAATAAATGAGGTTAATACTCAGTCTATTTGTGTGGATTATTTTTAGACATAGGTAACCCATCAATAAAAATCGTGTGATTTTTAAATTAAAAATTCTGTAACTCCTATTTTTTTTTTAAATTAATCTATAAGCCTTCTAGCCATGTAGAAATAGTGGTTATATAATCAGGGTGCGGCATTGGCCAATATGGAAAATCACTGCTATCTATTAACTGCATTGAATGGTTGGCATTTTCTAATAAAACAACTCTTGAGTTGAGTTGCTTATCCTTTAAGGATTTATATATTAAAGAACTGCTTTCTTCAGGAATAATTTCATCCTTAGTCCCTTGAATTATTAGTAGTGGTTGATTGACTATTTTAAAATATGGCATAGGAGAGAATTGAAGCTTACTATCAACACGTACCTCAGCCAAGTTAGGTATCCATATCTTGGAAAACCAAGAGCGATTTTTATTTTTTGTAATAGCATTCTCTAATGTCTCTAATGTCGTTAAGCCTCCTATATATTGGTAAACCAAGCGTTCCATAGCAAAAGCTTCATCAAAAAATTGACTTTCAATTATAGGCCGATTAAGATTCTTCCAATAATTTAAATCACTCTCTAATAAAGAGCTTGAAGGACAACTTACAACAATACCAAAGGCAAGGTTTTCTAATTTAGATAATATATAAGGTACCTTAGTTCCACCTTGACTACTTCCTTTAATACCGATTTTTTCAAATGGAATATTCAATTTTTTCGATAAAAATTTTAAACCATTAATATCATCCATTGATAAATCCTCAATTGAAGAACTTCTCCAATCACCTTCTGAATTACCTGTACCACGCTTATCAAAATGAAAAGTTATGTAATTTTGCTTAGTAAAATTCATTGCTTCAGCCCGTGAAGCACTTCTATCTGCATTCCCTGAAGAGGTAACAAAATATAATACTTTCTTGGAAGGCTTATTGGGGTAAAAAATGGTTCCTTTTAAATTTAAACCATCGGACTTAAAGGTAACTTCTTCTTTACGGAAACCAGGATTCCTTAAATCACCTTTTCTTTTTAATTTGAAGTTTTGCACCACACTATCCACAGCTAAACTAGCAAACAAATTGGTGCCGTCTTTAGATAATTTGTTTCTAAAATTAAAACTAAAATAGTCGCTGTTTAATTCAAAATAAATAGAATCTTCTTTACTCCTAACATTGGAAGTGGGTATTCTGTAGGCATTTTGATCTGGACTTGTGAAATATACATTAAAATTAAGAGAATCCTTTTCAATCTCAATTTGTATAGGTGTAGAAAAGTTTCCGTGGGTAAATTCTCCTTCATAAAAACCAATAAAACTTTTCTCGTAGTTAAGATTATTTTGACATCCAAAAGCTAATACAATTGTTATGAGAACAAAAGCTTTCTTTTTGAACCACTGTCTTAATATTGATTTCATTTTTCTGAATTTTAAAACCTTAGACAATATTAAAAATAGAAAACACAATTAATTCAAGAATTTAGACTAAAAAGGTACTGTTTTTTTATTCAGAACCTTTTTTGAACTCTGTTGGGGTAAATCCTGTATATTTTTTAAACCAAGTATTGAACGCTGATTTTGAGTTAAAACCAACTTCATACATAACCTCATTTACTCTTGTATCACCATTAACGGATTGTCTCAATAATTTCTTTGCCTCCTCAAGTCTTTGAAAACTTATATATTGAGTATAGGTTAAGTTATACGAATCCATCAAAATTTTTGATAAATTATGCTCGGCAATATTTAATTCCTTGGCTAGACTCTTCAAAGTTAATTTAGAGTTCTTAAATATCTTTTGATCTGACATAAGTTTTTGTAGCTCCTTTAGAACGTTTAATTCAGAATCACTTTTAAGTATTTCAATATTATTGTTTAATTTTTTAGAAATAATAAATAATCTATCATTTTCTTTAAAAAATATGGGATACTTCCTTTGAAATAAAGCAATTAGTGAAATTTGAGTCGTAAGGAGAAAAAAAATAGAGAGGACCAAAATCTCATCCAAATTATTAAACCTCATGAAATTCTCAATCAATAGTAAGACTGTAATTATAGATTGAATCAAGAATAATGTAATGGCAAAACGTATTCTTTTAAATTGAAGTGTAGTTTTAATTTCTTGAATTAATTTTCTTCTTTTACGTAAAAAAATTATTAGAAGAATTATATAAAAGGAACATTGAACTGTTATTAATATTGTAATATAAGAGTTGCTGTTAAACCTTAATAATTTTCGCCCATAATCATCAAAAATCCAAAATATAATTATACATAAAAATGGAATATTAACTTTGAAATGCTTAAGAACGATTTTTTTTAAATTCTTGATTTTAAATAGCGAAATAATGTGAAAAAACATCAAGGGAATGAGAAAATAACCTGTAAACGAATTAAAAATAGGAAATACGACTATCGCTGAATTATAAAAGGATAAAATTTGATTAAACGCTATGAGACTTATAACCAAAGAGTAAAAAGCTATAAATCTTGAGTTTTTTGAACCTGAAAATAATTTCCAAGATATAATAGATCCCGAAATGGTGATTAAATATAAAAGTGTTTTTATAACAAGATGCATTTCAGCAATTTACATATTATTACACAAAAACCCTGAATACATATAATATGTTAAATTCAACATTTTCTTAAAACCAAACATCAAGAAATATTTTTAAACTTTGAAGTATGGACTAATTACAAAATCCTCTTCTAAAGACCAATGAACTGAAACTTGTTCCTACTCTTATAATGGCTATTAAAAAATAACTCATGCCTTACTTTTTTACTGTCATTTGCATTGCAAAGTGAGAACTTAAAATTATTCCTTCTTCACTGCCCAAAAACTTTGTGTGGAAGCTTTAACCAAATTGATTTGCAACAGATTACAAGAGCATTTTGATTTATTTTTTAATTCATAATAAATTGGTATAATTCTTTTTTTAATTTTTCCTTTTTCATTTGCTCTGAAATTTGTTTGGCTCTTTCTTTATACACAGCATTTTGGTACAAATTCAAAATGAGAGGCTCTAACGTCTTTAAATTCAGTTTACTTATGTCAATACCTCTAGGGCCAACTCCTAAATCATAAACTGCATTTCTCCACATAAACTGATCTATAATATGAGGAATAATTAAAGATGAACAACCATATTTTAAAGAAGTATGTGTTGTGCCAGAACCTCCGTGATGCATAACTGCATAAACTTTTGAAAAAATCCAATCGTAAGGAATATTTGATACAAATAGAAGTAAGTTCGATTCATAGCTATTTGGTTTCATTAATCCACCAGATGAAGTATTTATAATCGTTGGAATACCATAACGCTGAACAATATCCAAAACTATAGCTGTTTTCTCTTCAGGATTTTCGTTTGTCATACTGCCGAGTGTTACAAAAAGGATTTTATCATGTTTGGAAATAAATGCTTTTAATTCATCATTTGCTTCCCAAGTGTTTCTCTTATTTCGTTCATGAAATCCTAAAATTTGCACATTTGTAGGCCAATAATTGGGACGGGTAAACAAAGATGGAGAAACGGTATAAATCATTTTTGAGTTGCATAGTACTTTTTTTAATTGTTTGAATGTTATTTTTTTAATACTTGCGCAATCCTTTGTTACTGACAATACATTTTTAATAAGTCCATAATTTGAAAGTCTATAAGTAAGCTTATTAATAATTGATCCAAAATTCTTATTAAACCCAATATGTGCTTGATTTTTTGTACTATGAACTAAATACGGAATTGGGCTTACTAAAATCGCTTTTTCAGGATTGTCGATAGTCCATATTAATGGATAAAGAGATTTAATGTTGTAAATCACTTTGTCTGGCGTAATGTCATTAATTAAATCCTGCTGTTGTTTTACTAATATTTTGTTTACTAAAGATGATTTTTGATATAATGAATAATACGCTTTTATTTTTCTTATGATTGATGCTCTGCCCCCCATTACTATTTTACCATTTACACTTTCTAATAGTTCGAGAAACTCTGCGCCCAAACCAACAAAGTGATGATTTGCTTCTTTTGTAATAGTTCTAAATTGCTCTGGAAAACAACATACTATGTCATGACCTTTTTCTTTTAACAATTCTGCGATTGCCAAAAAAGGTTCTATATCTCCATTTGTTCCTACAGAAATTAAAAGTATTTTCATAGTATTAATTCAATATTTGGTCAGCTGTTATTTAAATAATCAAATGAGAGAATACTTTTTCAAACAATTACATACGCAGGAAACCCTCACTTAATTATCAAACTTATTCATATATCCACTTTTCATTAAAAACAATTTTGGATCTTTCATTTCTATAATTTCTTTAATAGCAGATTTGTTATCTTCATTTTTCTTATAATAAGATTGGCAAATTTTATATCCTATATAATAGCCCAAGTCGGCTGGTCTGTTAGAATTATAATTATAAAACCAATCAGTGTCAGAAAACCCCTTATTATTTTTTACATCTTGATAAAATTCAGTCCATAAATCCTTCTCATTAGCCTCTCCATAATTAAATATTGCGGGATTCATTATTTGTTCACCTATGAGTAAGGATCCAATAAAATCCGCTGCCCCTTCAGTTATTGCTTGAGATAATAATGATACATTTTCATTGTCTCCTAAAATTTGTTGTGTATGCACTAATTCGTGAGCTACTAAATGTATAACATTACCATTTTTACTTTCAAACACGTTTTTTAAAAACCCTGTGATTTCTGTAAGGTCAACTATTTTAGGGTCAACTGCAGCAATTTCGGCGCCTATTAGTATAAGTCCTTTATCTGTTGTACCTCCCGTTCTTGTGGGACTAATTGCAAAACAAATATTTGGTGCTTTAAAAGTTGGATATAGCCGCGCCATTTTCAAATATATCTCGTCAATCTTTGCTCTATCATTTTTTATAGCTTCTAATAAAGGTCTTATCGTTTTTAAGAATCTGGGTTTATTTTTTGCTAGAGCTACATACTCTTCAGTAAAAAAACCTCTTAATTCAATAAACTTTTTAAACTCAGGAGTAGCTTTATCTATATAAAAACTCTGAAAAGTTGCAATACTATCTTTTGAGTCTTTTAAAGCATCATGAGCCTCCCAAAAATTATCAATGTCTTCTGTCAATATTTGATATTCCATTTTAGGAATTTCATTTTTACATGAAAAAACAATAAGTGTTAATGTCAATATTGAAATAATATTTTTTTTCATTTTAATTTTCTCTTAATTTATTATTAATTATCCTATTTATTAATGGGTCCTCTCCATGATAAAATTCTTCCCAACTGCTTTCTATATATATATCCGGAAAAATTCCTGGTGTATCATTTTCGGAGTAGGTATAATAATCACTAGAATATGAACAAGACATTTTTGATTTAGGTAGTGTAAAACTGTTGTTCTCTTGATAACCGTTTGGTCTTGCTCCAGTAGGTTTTCCAATAAATGTTCCTTTTAAGCCTTTATGAAAGTCACTGGCATTACCCATTCCTGCCGAGAATGTTACTTCTCCAATAGCAACATAAACGTTTATATTCTTTGATAAAACTGTTTTTTTTATTTTATCTAGAATTATTTTTCCTCTGTTGCCATCACCACCACCATTAATTCTAAAATCTATAAGTAATGTTTTAAAAGTTTCCTTTTTTATCCATTCATTTAAATCTTTTGCAAATTCCTTAATCTCTTTTTTAGAAGGATAACTCGTGAAATTGAAGTAACCTATGTCCGTTCCTTCTATTTTTTGAAACCATAGAGGCTCATTCATTCGGCTATAAAAAAGAGGAACATTTTTAAACGTTTTAGTCATATTAGACATATCACATGATTGTTTGATACAAATCTTAATAATCTCTATTTGACTTTCTTTTCCTCTTACTGTTAACTCTAGAAAATTATTTTCATTTGTGATTTTTAGATAGTTTAAGACTTCAATGAATCTTAAAATACTCTGAGCCTCATTCTTAAAATAACCAGCAGACTCGCCTTGTGCTACTAAACTAGAAGCCTTTTCTAATAATTCTTTGGGTGAATAAGCACCAAATTTTATTATTTCCCAGCCCTGATATTTTTTTAAGTCAACTTGAATATCTTGAATGTGCAATCTATCTCCAAACCATCTAAAATAAATGGGGAGATCATGGAATGAATCATATGGTCTAGCATAAGTATGTCCGTCTCCAAACTTAGCTGCAAAATCAGTTAATGCTAATGCACATTCAGAATTTGAACCAATTTCTATTCTTTTTAATGCTTCTTGGTATTGGTTGTTAATAAACTTTTTAGTAACAAAATGAAACGGATTAAGATGGTTTGAAATTATTGTATGATTCAAAAAGTTCAAGTCCTCTTTCCACTGTTCTTTTGTTATTTCAATATTCAGCATGCCTTGTCCATTTGAATAAGAACTTATAAGACAAACAAATAGAACTAATATTAATTTTCTCAACTTACTAAAATTGATAAACTACACCTAAATTAAAATCAAATTTATCATCAACATCCATATTTGTGTCTTCATCATAATCAACATTAACAGTACCTACTGTGGCTTTAATACTGAAATTCTTGTAAATAGGTGTTTCTAACCCAATACCATACCGTAAAAATCTTTGTTCATCTAATTGACTAAAAGATGTCCTATTAATATCAGTAATTGTAATGTTAAATCTTCTTTTAGTAACGCTCCCATAAGCATAAGCCAATACATTTTTCTTTTTGCCAAGAGTTACACCGAGATTAAAACTATAACCAAATTGAAAGCTGTTTTCGTAATCAATTTTTAGTTGATTTCTATTATCGACCTGTTCTAAATCACCATCAGTAAGCCCAAATTGAAGCGCAGCTCCAATCAATAGTCTATCATTTAATAACTGTTTTCTATATCCAGAAGAAAACTCAACTACAAATCCATTTTTTTGACTAAGTACATCTAGGTTGTCAATAAATGCCCCGCCAAATATATTTTGTGAGCCTACATTCAGTCCTAGATAGAATCCATCAAAAACCTTATCTGTATCTGACTTTTTCTTGTCATGATTTTGAGAAATTGACATTGTTGTAGTAAGCAATAAAACTATTAAGCTTAAATATTTAATAGCCAACTGTCCGAATTTAATTGAATTTTGTTTCATGATATTCATTTTATTATTACAAGGCAAAACTTGCGATATTAAATGTGTAAAATGCTTCAAGTGATAAGTTGAGACCTATTTCTTAGAATAAAAAAACTTATCGTATTAGGCAGAAAAGTCATCACCACAGGGGTGGTTTTTTTGTTTAACGAAGAACTTGAGGCATCGCTTCGAAAGTTGCAAAAAAACCAAAAAACATTTGCATCTACAATGGACTTTCTATTTCCGAAAGGAATCCCAAAGGATTACTGAGAGTAATCCTGCCGAGGTCACTGGGAGGAAACTCCAAACGAATACAAAACCTTGCAAAATCTATGATTTGCAGGGTTTCGTTGTTTTTGGGCCATCATTTTAAATGATTTGATTTGGTTTAAAACGTCAACAAATCGTCAACAGATGTTTTAATCGTCAACAGTGTTGACGAATGACCAAAAACACAAACCATAGTTGATTTGACTTTCATCTTATTTTTTTAACCTTAAAGATGACAACTATGAAGACATCACACACTTTCACAATCCTATTCTGGATAAACAAATCTCGTATCATTTCCGGTCAAGCCGAACTATTTGCAAGAATTACCGTAAACGGAAAACGAACCAACATTGGTTTGAAAAGAAAAATTAATATTAGAAATTGGGACAACAAAGCCAAAAAAGCTATAGGAAACTGTGCTAAAGCTAGAGAAATCAATAACCATATAAATTGATTTCGGTCAAATACTTATAATTGTAATTTTTAAACTTTGTTTTGTCTTTGATATCGTGCCATCCGATAATTCTTTTTAACGGCTCTATAAAATGTACTTCTTCTTTAACCGCTCCGGTATCACCTTCTAAAATTTTATTGTCTAAAAACTTACAGGTATAATCAATTGATCTTAATTTTAGCAGCGCCTTTCTTTAATCGATTGAATCTTGTTTTTGAGTCAATAGAGAATCAATCTTTGTGATTTCTTTCTGTATAGTGTCAGCAAAAAGTGAACTTTTAAAGGGTTAAATCTAAGATATAGATTTAATATTTTTAATAACCTTTAAAAGCAAGACAAATGCCTA
>NZ_JAFMPW010000022.1 GCF_026126425.1 Muriicola sp. Z0-33 | reverse complement strand
TAGGCATTTGTCTTGCTTTTAAAGGTTATTAAAAATATTAAATCTATATCTTAGATTTAACCCTTTAAAAGTTCACTTTTTGCTGACACTATACATTGAGGCCAGTACTTATGAGGCAGACAGCAACTTGAGATCGATGGAAAAATTGGTCTATTTTAAAGATGATCGAGTTGAGAGGAGTTTTTATGGCGCAGAGGGTGAACTTACAGGAGAAATGATTTTTGAACCGGCATCTGATGTTAGGTATAACTATAAGGCGGATAGTTTAAGTGGTTATGTTATTTTATCAAACGACTATGAAAAGGGGTTCAGGTTATTTAAAGATTACAAAATCGTTGATGGTCAGGCAATATTAGAGTATGAGTCTTTAATCGAGAGAAAATCTCGTTATAAGAAGTATTATAAAAATCAAAAATTAGTTTATGAAACGCACAACGAATTTCTTGAATTTAATGATAATGGAGATTGGACAAAGGCAATGCGTTATGATGAAGGTGAGGATGGTAGTGAAGAGCATTTAATTATTAGAGAAATAGAATATGTCGATTAGGGCTTACTAGAACAGAAAGCTCTAAAACTTTTAATTAAAATGAACTATAAATCAATATAACATAATCAGGTTAAAGTGATACGCAAAAGGTAGAACATTGTATACTGGATATATAAACCTAGCAACCATCACAGTTCATTTTAAAACGATGCTGTCATGCTGACAAATTCCCAGGATTTTGAACTGGAAACTAAAATAACGAAAGCCTGCCTGCCCCGATAGCATTGCGCTATCGGACACGCGGCAGGCAGGCACAATAATTGCTATAATTCATTTCTCGTATTCAACTATCCGACAAATATTACTAGATTTAAATTTTAAATAGTCCGACAGATTTCGTTGTGCCGTTTTGTTGCCAAGCTTTTGCTTTGAATCACCATTTTGCAGGCCGATAGTAAACCGCCCTGAATCAACTTGAAAAGCAGTAAGGCGACAAAACATCCTGATCGCAACTACTCATAGCCGGGACCGTTAGTGTTAGTAATAAAGAATAGTTTGGATGAGGATTCAATTTGAATCTATAAAGGTATCAGATACTATATAAAAAATAAAATCAATATGTTAAAAAAAACATCATTTAAAATCGGTATTTTGCTGCTTATTATTTATAGTTTTTTCATAATTTACAATGAATTTTTATTTGGCCAACTACATGTAAGGCAATATCTTACGGATATTAAAGGCGATGTAATTTTATTTGGCATTAACACTACATTTACAACAATTTTTCTAGTTCTTATTGCATACAATTTTTTTCTCTGTACAGTAAATTATAAGAAAAGTGAAAAATCAGACCTCCCTTTCTTTGTATTTCAAACTGCACTTTTTCTTTATTTGGCCATTGATGAACGTTTTATGATTCATGAAAGTCTTGGATACCATTTAGGATTTAAAGATGCCTTTTTACTTGTATCAATAGGATTGTTCGAACTCATTATTCTTTATTATTACAAAGAGTTAAATTGGAAGAAAACAGTAAAAAGTTACGCACTTTACTTAGGAGGTCTATTTTTTGGAATCATGATTTTAATAGACACATTTGGAGCGAAGAATGGAATACTTCGCCTCTCCTTTGAAGATTTATCTAAAACATGGGCAATTTTCTTTCTATTTATTTATTCTTTTGAATTTTATAAACTTATGCAAAAAGGTTGCAAAAATGAAGAACAGTGTACTCCGAAGGATATTACAAACACTAACAAAGGCTATAATTAATGCGGGTTTTGGTGCTTACCCCAAAGTTTTGACCTTTTAATATAGTCCGGCAAATCTTTTGATTTGGTATTAAAAGAGAAAAATTAAAACAAAATTCAAAAGATTCGACTCAGTGCTTAATACTAATTTAATCCCGTACTAACCATAGCCCAGACCGATAGGGCAAATTTAAAAGAACCCAGATAAATAATCGCTAAGATTGAATCAAATGAGAATTACTCGAAATTTACTTTTTGCACTTCTTTCCATTTTTATATTTACTTCAGAACTACAATCACAATCGAACAAAGAGCAGATATTAGCAGTTAGGAATGCTTCAAATCAAGCAATTAAGTCATACGACAATGAAAAAGTCCTTTCATATTTGACCGATGATGTGTTAATTACAACTGGAAACGGGACATTATTATCTGGAAAAAAAGCTTTAGCTGAATATATTTTCGAAGGTGGAGCAAGCAAAATGTACTGGGTTCGCGACACGAAAGAAATTGTAGTCAATGAAAAAAGAGGTTTGGCATGGGAAAGTGGAATTTGGAATGCTTATGACCCGGAAAAAGGTGATCATTCCATAATTAAGGGAAATTATTCTGCTATGTGGACTAAAGAATCTCAGGGATGGAAAATAAAATCTCAACTTTTTGTATCTCTGAATCACTAAAAAACTTACCCTAACAAAACCTAAAAGTCGTTGCTGGCAAATTTCCTAAACGGAAATCACGCGCAAAAAGCTATCTTTAGGTTCGGCTGGATTGTCTTTCGGACCAATCACAGCAACGAACCTTAGCACAACAGTTTGCAGCAATTAGGTGCAACTTTATTAATAGAATATGAAAGCGTTACAAATAAACGGATACGGAGATATTCAAAGTAATTTGGGTTTCAAAGAAATAGAAAAACCTGTTATATCAGATAATCAAGTGCTAATTGAAGTTTACGCTGCTGGTGTAAATCCTATCGACTACAAAATTATTGAGGGTATTATGAAAAAAGTGAGGAAACTAACTTTCCCCGCTCTGATTGGCTTTGATGTTTCAGGAGTTGTTATTGAGAAAGGTGGCAGCGTGAGTCATTTAAATGTTGGAGATGAAGTATATTCTAAAGTCCCTTCTGATTCTCCGGGCACATTTTCTGAATTTGTAGCTGTAAATGCAGATGTAGTCAGCTTAAAACCTTCGAACATAGATTTTGTCAATGCATCTGGCCTTCCTTTGGTTGGTCTCACCACTATTCAATCTTTCGACAAGGCAAATTTGAAATCAGGCGACAAAGTTTTGATTCACGCTGGTTCTGGCGGAATAGGAACATTTGCTATTCAATATGCAAAAAGCAAAGGAGCTTATGTTTACACCACAACAAGTACTAAAAATCTGTTATGGGTAAAAGCGTTAGGCGCAGATAGAGTAATTGACTATAAAACAGAAAACTATCTCGACGTGGTAAAAGACATTGATGTTGTTTATGATACTCTTGGCGGGAATTATACCGAAGACGCTTTCAAAGTTATCCGAAAAGGTGGAAAAGTAGTTAGCCTGGCAGGTGATTTAGATGGTGAAACCTCAAAAGAATTGGGTCTTAATGGTCTTATTCGTTTCATATTAAAATTAAAAAGAAAGCGGATAACAAAGCAAGCCAGGAATAAAACTGCTTATTACAAGTTTATCTTGATGCAACCTAATGGAAATCAACTAAATGATATTAAGTCATTAGTAGAGACTGAAAAAATAAAACCAATTATCGATAAGGTATTCCCTTTTTCTGACGCAATTGATGCCTTAGTCTATCAGAAATCTGGTCGGGCAAAAGGGAAAATAGTTGTCAAAATGAAATAACTACTGCCAGCAATGTGTATAGTGCATAGCACCCTACACAATGCTGCGATACCATACACTAAACGTTATATGCCAAACCAATATTTACTCCATAAACCTAAAAACCAAAATCATGAAACATCTTATAGCTTTGCTCATTACGCTAGTGGCAATTACTTACCAGGCAAGGGGTCAAGAAGGAAAGAATCAACATTTGTTAGATGGAACCTCTGTGGAATATCGTTATGAAAATGAGAGTATGGGAGTTGTTAATGCTGAATTTATTGACGGCCGATTTAAATTTAAATTTACGGAAGGTGCAAACGAAGGCGCGGAAGGTACCATACCATATTGGTCCAGGAAGATTGGTGACCAAATATACATGATTAGCGCACTGAATGAAGCTAATTCAAATTTTGTCACTTTTGTATTCAATTTCAAACAAAATGTAATGTATGCATCGGTAATTGTGGAACCGAGGACAGAACAAGAAATGATTTTGTTTGAAGGTGGAACAATTGAAAAATCGGCCTTAAAAGAAAACTAACATTTTAATAAAAAAGTACGAGGGCATATAACAAAAGATAAAATGACATTTTATAACGGACGTTAGCCTTCATTACTACTTCGCCTAAGCTACGTAGTAGGCACTATAACCAACCAATAACCAATGATATTATCGAGCCAAAATTTACATAGTAAATCAAATGTCCATTGGACATTTGGGCGAGATAACCGCTTGCGGAAAAACTAAATGTTTAACTTAGATCATGATTAAGTTTTTTAGACGAATTCGCTACGACCTTATGGAGAAAAACAAAACTGGAAAGTATTTAAAATATGCCATTGGGGAAATAGTTCTTGTGGTTATTGGTATATTAATTGCTCTTCAGTTAAATAATCTGAATGAAATTGAAAAAATTAATGCAACTGAATATATTTATTTAAATGCCCTTCATGATGAATTCACAAACAACCTTAAAGAGGTAGAAAGAGTAATGAAACTAAATGAACGAAATTTGAAAACCGCTCATACACTTTTAGGTAAAATGGGAACTGATAATCCAGATTTTACCGAAAAAGCATTTGACTCTTTAATGTACCGTACAATTATGAGTGAAATTCAATACCGTCCTAGTCCAGGTACTCTCATTGAGTTAATCAACTCTGGTAATTTAGGTATCATTTCGAATAGGGAGTTGAGATTAAAACTGGCCTCATGGGATGGAGTCCTTACAAGTGTCTTGTTTCAGGAACAAGAACATTCCAAACCCCGTTATAAGTTGATTGATTTAATGAATAAATGGGGAAACGGCAGAAAGTCCTTTATAAATGCATTGGGAAATAGGATGGACATGCCTAACAGTAATTTTAAGTCATCTAGCATAGTGCTGTTAAAGAATCTTGAATATGATAATCAACTAACATTCTTTTATGCCACTGGTACTTTCCTGAATTTAATTTATTATTCTGATCTGAAGAACAACATTATAAATACTCTTAAGATAATTCAAAGTGAACTTGATCAAAGAACTGACTGACGCTATTGATTGTGATTTAAATTAATAACGAAAGCACAACACTGTATATAAGCCATTGAAACGCGCCATATACGAACCGTTCTCAATAATTAAACTCTATCAACATGAATAAAAACAAACCAGTTCTAATATTCTTTTTGGCGCTGCTTCTTTTGAGTTGCAATGACCAGAAAAGCACTGAAGGCGAAGAGACGGCAACTGATGAGAATGCCAAATTAGTAAGCTTTAAAGGCAGGGAGATTGATCTTAGCCCATTTGTAGAGGGTTTTCCCTATACTAGTTTTCAACCAGTTTATGCAGCCGGAAAGTTGTATTACATGAAACGTGGCGAAACCATGGATTTACTAGAGCTTGATTTATACAATGATGGTGATTTAGAGAAAGGTAAAAAAATCTCAGATATCGATTACAGTACCCGAAATGTATGGGGAATCCGCTATAATGAAAATGACAAGCACTTGTATTGGGTTGGTGATGAATCCAATGACGAAATCATCAATTTAACACGGCTTAATCCTGAGACCAAAGAAGTTGAAAAACTAACGGACGTTCCCTACATTTTTGGTTATCGATGGAATGATGCCAAAGACAAGGTTGCGTATGTAGCCCGTTTGGGTGATAAAGAGGAACGTTTAGGCGAGTTGAGAATTTTGGATTTGAAGACGAAAGAAGAAAGTTCGATAGTTCAAGATACCCCTGAAATGCGCTTTACATGGGGTTCTCCGAGTTGGCAACCTGAAGGAAAGGGCGTGGTTGTTAACACCTTGAAAAATGCCGACAGAACCTTTGGCAACTTGATATATATTGATTTTGAAACAAAATCAAAAACATTACTGACTAATTCCAAAAAGGAGCGTTCAAATCTTTCGGCTTACCCTGAGTGGCTTAATGAAAATACATTGCTTTACACCTCCAACGAAGATGGTTTTAGCAATGTGTATATCCATGATTTGAAAAAAAAGGAATCTAAACAACTTACTAGCTTCACAAGCGACTTAGGATCTTCAGAAATTCTGACAATTGACGATAACAAGTATTTGTTTGCAACTACATCTTCGCCCATAGAAACACAAGTATACCTCGTATCTCTGCCCGATGGAGAAGTAGTGCTTCAACAGAATAGCGATGTGGTTTTGAACGTTTATGACAGTGATGGTGATAAAATGTTGGTATCGGCGACATCGAATACTTCAATGTTCCGTATAGATGAATTAAAGGTGAGTAAAGAACAAATTGAGTTCAACACAAAGGTGGATGTTCCTCAAGAACTGAAAGATAAAATATATAATACTGCGGTGGAAAGAATCACCTACCCAACGTTTGATATAGACCCTATTACTGGGGAACCCAGGCAAATTCATGCGTATTTGTATAAACCTAAAAACCCCTTACCTGAAAAAGAACGGATAGTGATGATTCAATCTTTTTACGGAGGAGGTAATTCCTTTAGCACACGGTATCAAATTCTGGCAAATGCCGGCATTTATGTTCTAAGTCCATCTCCTCGAGGCAGTAGCGGATTTGGTAAAGAGTTTTCGGCCCTGAATGACAAGGATTTAGGTGGTAATGAGATTATTGATGTCTTTTATGCGGCTAAGTTCGTGTCAGAAAAACTAAATATCCCTCCAAGTAATATTGGTGTATTTGGTGGAAGTTGGGGGGGATATGCCACGATGCGAACACTTACTTTCCCTGGAGATGTAAATGGTAATACAGTTGAGTTTGACTGGGGCTTTGGTATTAGCCATGCAGGCTTTAGCGATATCATCCATTTTTATGAGAACGGCAATATTCCGGATTGGGTAATACTGGAAGCAGGAGACCCAAAAACCGAGGCAGCAAAACTCAATGATCGTTCTCCATTGTATCATGCAGATAAGATGAAGGGACATTTGTTACTTACCCACGGTACTAATGACAGTCGTGTACCCATTGCAGGCAGTGAAATGATTGCTGACAGTCTTGAGAAATATAATAAGAATGTAAAGCTGGTGAAGTTTGAAGGTCAAGGGCATGGAATAAAAGGATTGGACAACAAAATGATTTTTTATCGAACCTGGTTTGACTTCTTGGAAGAAGTAACAAAAGAAAATGATTAAACTATTGAGAACAATGTATAAACCGCATTGAAACGCGCCATATACGAACCGATGGCAACCATTGAAATAAAATGATGGAACAGAAAGTAGAAATTAAAGAAACAACCATAAAAAGGATTGGGGGCTACTTACATAGAGTGGTTCCAATTGCAGACAAGTCTGGGGAGATAATAAGCTACGCTCTTAAACCTCTAATGCTTGAGTTCAAGCCTAGAGATATAATGCAGGTAATTATAGGATCTGCACTATTGGCTATTCCTGTTTCATTTACAGAGGAGGCTTGGAATCTTGGTGAAACTCTACCAATATTTAATGTTTGGATAATCGCTACCCTTTCCTTGGTCTTAATTTCGGTTTTTGTTTACTTTAATTTCTATAAGGTAACATTGAAAGGATATGTACTTGATTTCATTAAAAGAATCATTGGAACATACCTTATCTCACTGATCGTTGTGGCATTGATTTTAACTTTAATTGAGAAGTGCCCCTGGGGTATTGATAATGCCTTAGCAATAAAAAGAATAATCATTGTAACCTTTCCGGCAGCAATGAGCGGAACGCTTAGCGATACAATTAAATAAATTACGGTTGCCAACAGGGTGTATAACCAATAGGGCAATTAGAGACAAATTGAAAGTCCTGTTCTTTAAACAGGCAACGCCAATACAATGTTTTGATTTTTAAAAGAAGCAAATTTAAAAGCAAAAACGTTTGTTTTGGCTTAGTACAAACCCGAAAGTGAATCGCTTCGAACCTGCCCTACTGTCCATACAAGACCGTTGTGGGTAATTATAAAAATGATAATTGATAATTATACTATCTTAACTCAGCAAGGAGTCTATTATCTGAAAACCTAACCTTATGAAGCGTAGAAATTTTATTAAGAAATCCACACTAACCGCATTTAGCATATCAGCTTTTGGTGCAATTAATTGGAATGGAAAAAGTTTTGAAGGCGATACAGTTACAACCACAGATATTCTCGGGCCTTTTTATCGTCCTGGTTCACCCATGAGAAATAACCTAATTCCCCCGGGTTCAACAGGAGACGTTATGCATCTAATCGGTACTGTTTTTCAAAAAGATGGAAAAACTCCATTAGCCGACACACTTATTGAGGCTTGGCAGTGCGATGAAAATGAACAATATGATAATACTTCTGATGATTATGTTTTCAGAGGGGCTGTAAAAACAGATGCCAATGGTAAATACGCTTTTAAAACGATTGTTCCTGTGCCATACAGGGACGGCGATGATTGGAGACCTGCGCATATACATATGAGAATTTCAAGTGGAGATCATCATGATCTTATCACTCAAATCTATTTTAAGGGAGATCCTTATATTGAAAAGGATGCTGCAGCGGCGGCCCCAGAATCAATGAATCGCATATTAGAAATTGAAAATGACTCCAATAATGAAAAGTCTGTAAACTTTGATATTGTAATGGGGAAATCGTTTCTATTAGATGATGAAGGCTATAGGAAAATTACAGGTATCTATCAATTGAAAAATGGAATGGCTGAGTTCAATAGACAAGATGATTTACTTTTCTTAAAATTAAATGGTCAGATAATGGAAGGACTGCTTTATAAAGGAGAAAATTCGTTTGAAGGGGGATTAGGTTTTAACAAAGTTAAATTTGAATTACTCGCCAATGGTGATGTAAAAACATTTATTACAATGTGGGAATTATGGTCAGAAGACGATAGATTTTTGAAAGAATATGAAGGAATAAAAGTTTTAAAATACAGCGACTAACAAGAATCAACATACTAACAACAAAAGATAAAATGCATTAAAACGCATTTTATCAAGGCGTAATACTTAAACAAAATGAACAACAAAATCTTTTTCTTGCTAATCATTTGGTTAGTTGCTTTTAATGATTCAAATGCTCAAAAAATACCACTGGATTCGCTCGATATATACCTTAATCAAGTTATAAAGGATTTTGAGGTAGTAGGGCTTTCAGTAGGCATCGTACAAAATGATACTGTCATCTATTCAAAAGGTTTTGGATTAAAGGAAATCGGAAAAGATTCAAAGGTCAATAATCAAACTACTTTTGGAATTGGGTCAATTTCCAAATCATTTACAGCATTAACACTCGGATTGCTCGTAGATGAAGGGAAATTAACTTGGGACGATCGAGTGAAGGACTACCTACCCTATTTCGAATTATATGACCCATATGTAACAGAAAACTTTACCATTAGAGATTTGCTCACTCATAGAAGCGGGCTGAAGGAGGTTAGTGGAGGAACACTTTGGTATCACTCTGACTATTCAAGAGTTGAAATCATTAAACGACTTAAATATCTTGAGCCAGTCTCTGGCTTCCGAGAGAAACCTGCTTATCAGAACATAATGTTCGTTGTAGCTTCCGAAATAGTAAAAGAAGTTTCAGGAACGACCTGGGATGATTTTCTCAAATCACGAGTCTTTGATAAACTAGAAATGAACAATAGTACTTCAATGTCAAAGGTTAGAGAAGCCAATATCAATTTGGCCCAACCTCATATTTGGAATGCAGAATACAAGAAAGTTGCCATAAAACAGGAAAATGGAGATAACCTGGGGCCTGGAGGTTTCATATATTCATCAGCTAAGGATATGAACAATTATATGAAACTACTGCTGAATGACGGTGTTTTTGTGAATGATACTATTGTGAGTAAGGACGTGATCGATGAACTTTTTAAACCTCAGACATTATTCCAAATAAGCGGTCCTCCATTTGGCAACGAGTTCTCCTCCTATGGATTCGGGTGGTGGCTCACTCCCTGGAAGGGTCATAAGATAATAGAACATAGTGGCGGAATCGATGGAATGTCTGCACAGTTGTTTATGATAAAAGACATGAACATTGGTGCGGTTATTCTATGTAATGATTCGGAAGAACCTGCATCTTTCTTGATAAAAGCAAAAATCTTCGAACTTATTTTCAATGATAGTACCTTTGATATATATGAGCGGGGAAAGGATTACCGTAAACTAATAATAAAGAAAAAAAAGGAAGCCGCTACCAACGAAATCAGACCAAAAGAATCTAATCCATCTTTACCTCTTATTAGTTATGCAGGGGTTTATAATGATGAGATGTATGGAGATATTAATTTATCGCTTACCAATAATGTAGAACTAGAGCTTTCGTTCTCTCATACACCATTGTTCAAGGGTCGATTGATTCATTGGCAATTCGACACCTTTAAAATCGATTGGTATGACATTCGTGTTCCTGATGGTTTTTTAACTTTCAACTTTAATTCGAAAAGAGAAATATTGGGTTTCTCATTAGATCAAGAAAATTTACTTGATGTTGATTTTGGAGAAATTAAAATAATTAAAAAGAAAAACTAAGTATAACATCGTATATAAGCCCGTAAATCGGCTCATTTACATTACGGTGGTCGTCATAACCTAGACTATGAAGAAAATTCTTGAAACGTTAAAACAGAAATGGGCAGAATATCTGCTTGAGATATTCGTAATTATGATCGGTATTCTGGGAGCCTTTGCCCTTAATAATTGGAATGATCAAAAGAAAAATACGAATGAAGAAACCATTATCCTAAGGAATTTAATTGAGGATCTGAAAGCAGATATTAAGGGGTACAATCAATCGATTGGTTGGCTAAAATTACGACAAGCAAATGTGGACTCGGTTTTGATGTTTCTAAATGATCCAGACTTGCCCGTAAATGATGACCAACTCATCCATTGGCTTATTACTTCTGGTTACATTTTAGATTATAAACCAGTTTACCCGACCTACACCGAAATTATGGGATCAGGGAAATTGTCTTTGATTCAATCAGTAAGGATCAAAAAAGAACTTGATAATTACAAATCCAATTTTGACAATGATAACAGAATTTTTTCATCTTATGACGAAGGAATTAAGAGGATTGAGTCGAAAGCGTTGTCATTCACTTCCGATACACCTCAAGCGCAGTTTTTTGGTGACGATTATCGATCTAAGAATAAAAATATTACAGTAGATAGGTCCAAATTAGCAAGGGATGAGGATTTAGTTGTTTTACTAAAACACAATGCATATCATACACAAGTTGAAATGAACATGAAAATGTTGGAATATATCCCCATGGCTGATTCACTTATCAAAATCATTGAAATGGAACTTTCAAAAAGATAGCTTAACAACCACCGGCATTGGCGATCAGCCATACCTGCTATAGTAATTCCTAGTCATTTGACATCTTCATCTCTTTTCGATACATTGTAAATGAGCAAACATGGCAGGGCTCATAGCCTAGAGCGTTAGCCTTTATTAGGTAATAAAAACAAAGATCCTTTTAAAAAAATGCGGATAATTAAACTTGGGAGGTTTTTATTTATTACCTTATAAATTGCAATACCCTTTAACTCGTTTTTCAACCTACCTTACATTAATTAAAAAACCAACTAATGAAATTAATTGTCCGCGAATGTCTTCAAGAAGATGCACCCGCCTGTGGTGAAATCTGTTTTACTGCCTTTAAAACTGTAGCCAACCACCATAACTTTCCTGAAGATTTTCCGAATGCCGAAGTCACGACAGGCATGTTAACCGGACTCATTACCCATCCTGGTTTCTATGGAGTTTTGGCTGAACTGGACGGTAAGATAGTAGGAAGCAATTTTCTTGACGAACGTTCTTCAATTGCAGGGGTAGGACCAATTACGATTTCCAACGGATTACAAAATAAGAGCATAGGCAAAGAATTAATGATAAATGTTATTGATAGAGCCAATGAAAAAAAATTTGCTGGAGTCCGCCTGCTTCAGGCTGCATATAATAATAGTTCTCTATCCCTTTACGCAAAATTGGGATTCAACGTACAAGACTCAATGGCGGCCATGCAAGGCCCTCCTATTTCCCATAAAGTTACAGGCTACCCTGTACGCCCTGCACACAAAGAAGATTTGGATGCGTGTAATAAGATATGTGAATATGTGCACGGACATAATCGTTCGGGGGAACTTTCGGATGCTATTCAACAAAGCACAGCTTTGGTGGTAGAGCATGATGATAACATTGTAGGTTATTCTACAGGATTGGCTTATTTCGGTCACTCTGTTGCAACATCAAATGAGGGATTAAAAGCATTGATTTCAGCTGTTGAACAATTTCAGGGTCCTGGCATTCTGGTTCCAACTTCGAATCACGAATTATTTCGTTGGTGTCTTAAAAATAAACTTCGCGTTGTGCATGTAATGAGCCTTATGTCTATAGGACTTTATAATCAACCTAAAGGCAGTTACCTGCCTTCAGTACTATATTAATTAAAAATTACTACATGAATTGGGAAGCAATTATTGCAGTGGCAGAGTTAATTGGCCTTGTTTTTATTATCCTTTCAGTTTTTTATTTGGCTAAACAAGTAAAACTCGGGAATAAGCAAACTATAACAGACTCTTTGAGTGATGCCATTAAATTATATATAGAACAATACAACAACAGCTACGGAACCGAAAAAAATGTTGTCTTTATGAGAAAAGCATTGAATGACTATACCTGTTTGAGTCAGGACGAAAAAGGACGCTTATTTTCAATCATAATTGGGTATGTGGGAGCTTGGGATAATTTGCATACCAAATATCAGGCAGGATTTCTTCCGAAAGTAACTTATAACAGCATTACCGTAGCATTCGCCAGTTTACTTCAAACTCCTGGTGGCCTGGCGTGTATTAAGCAAATTCATGAAGCTTTCGTTATGCCTCCACATGTTATGGATAAAACTATAATCAAGAGTATCGATGGTGTTGAAGTTCGTCCGTTTGCCGACTGTCTTGACTTCTTAAAAGTAAATTTATAGAAAACACCAATCCAATTCTATAAAAGAAAAAAGATAGGCATATACATTTGGACTTCATTTTAGGTCATATATAACGAAAGGCTAACCCCCTATAAAATTAATTGCTGGTGTAAGCCCACTTGCGAAAATGCTTGCGTATTTTCTATTCAGATTGTATATGCTAAATTAGTTGTTTTAAACAACCCAACTATTCTTATACTCACCGTTGTGCTTCATTATGACTAACCAATAACCAATGATAAAATTCTTTAGAGGGCCGAACGGTAAACAAAGGTCTGATAGACCTTTGATGGTAAAGAGCCAGCTGAAGCGAGGGCATTAATACAAAAAACATGATCAAATTCTTCCGCCGTATCCGGCAGCAATTGCTCACTGAAAACAAATTCAGTAAATACTTGCTCTATGCTATTGGAGAAATTGTTCTTGTAGTTATTGGAATCTTAATTGCGTTGCAGATAAATAATTGGAATGAACAAAGAAAAACCAATCTCAAAGAACAAACCTTGCTTACTGCATTAAGACAAGAATTCATTCATAACCGTAAAGAACTTCAAGCTGTAATAGAAATTAATCGCAATAATGTTGAAGCTGCCGGAGAATTTGCTTCCATTCTTTCACCAAAAAAAACCAATCTTTCAGATCGTGAAATTGCTCAGTATTGGGATAAGGCGTTTAGACAAGAAGCAATTTACCGTCCTAGTTTGGGAGTACTAAATGAGGCTATTAATTCTGGAAATCTAAGCATTGTTAGAAATAATGAATTGAGAAATATTCTCTCTTCTTTTGACGCAGAATTACAACAATTAAGGAAGCAAGAAGAAACCGTTTTTGATTTTAGATTGGAGTGTTACCGAAGTTTAAGAAATTCAGGTAATTTCAGAAAAATATTAGATAATCTAAAGGACACTGAAACTTGGTTTAAACTTTCTTCAAGTCCATTTGAGAATTCAAATAAAGTATTACTTCAATCTGAGAGATTTGAAAATGATATTGTTCTCTTTATAGGAATTTCTGTATTCTTAGAAAACAATTTTTTAATCCCTTTAAAGAATAGAATGAGTGAATCAATTCAAATATTAAACGCTGAAATCAATAAATAAAATAACGAAGGCACCAACGAGTATAGCTCATTGCGGTTTTATGCCACACCAAAATAAAAGTACTAATTAATGGCGGATTTCTAAATGGAATAATACCGCCTTGCCAGCGCGCCAACTTGCTCGCTGCTGCGCATATGCCGACATAACGAAATCATAGCCGAGACCGTTGTACAAAATAAGTAACCATCTAAATATTCATTTACAAGAAGACCATTTAATTTTTCCGATTTCCTGAACAGTTCTTCTTGCTCAACCCCAGTAATTGCGAATATTTACTATTTTCGTTAGCTATGATAAAATTCACAAACTATTTGATGATCAAATAAATGGAAACTACACCCAAAAAAGGTATTCAGGGATTAATTGAAAATTGGCAAAGTGATTTAATCGCAGCAGTGAGTGTAGCACTTATTGCTTTGCCTCTTTCATTAGGTATTGCTTTGGCCGCTGGTGCACCTGCGATGTCAGGTATCATTTCAGCAATTGTGGGCGGTATTGTAACAACCCTTTACCGGGGAGGGCATATATCTGTCAACGGACCTGCCAAAGGAGTTATAGGGGTCATACTTTTGGGTATTGTATTGATGGATGATGGTTCAGGGCAAGCCTTTAATTATGTGTTGGCAGCTGTGGTTGTTTCAGGTGCAATTCAAATGTTATTGGGGTTGTTGAAATTGGGTCGTTTGGCAGATATCTTCCATTCTTCCGTAATTCATGGCCTTTTAGCCGCCATCGGAATTATCATATTTGCAAAACAAATCCATGTTGCCATGGGTACACATTCTGATAGCCCAAGTATTGTACAAAACCTCATTGATGCAGTTGTATACTTGCCTCAAGCCAATCCTTTTGTGTTGATTATTGCACTGACAGGCTTGCTTTTATTATTGTTTCATTCCAAAATCTCTTATCGGTTTTTTCATATTTTGCCTGCCCCAATGTGGGTCATAATCCTTTCCATACCATTTGTCTATATCTTTAATTTCTTTGACCAGCATACGCTTTCATTCCTTGGAAAGGCCTATGAGGTAGGACCTAATCTATTGTTAGACATTCCTGATAATATTATGGATTCAATTATGCATCCTAATTTCGGTAAAATTGCTACAATTGAATTCTGGACCACCGTAATATCTATTTTGATAATTACAAGCATTGAATCCCTGGCCATTGCCAAAGCAATAGACAAGATTGATCCTTATAAAAGAAAGACCAATTTAAATAAGGATTTGACAGGTATCGGATTAAGTACTGTTGTTGCTGGTTTAATTGGAGGTCTGCCAATTATTGCTGTAATTATTCGAAGTACGGTCAATATCCATAATGGTGCTAAGACCAAATGGTCTAATATGTATCAAGGTCTTTTGTTGTTGCTTTTTATTGTGGTGTTAAGCCCTATAATGACACAAGTACCTCTTTGTGCATTTGCTATTTTGCTCGTGTATACAGGATTTAAATTGGCTTCCCCCGCGGTTTTCAAACAAGCTTATTATCAAGGAACTGAGCAATTAATATTCTTTGTATGTACAATGGTTTTAACCCTTTATACAAATTTATTAATTGGATTACTTGGTGGATTATTATTGGCTTTGGTAAGTCATATGCTATTGGCAAGGGTGCCTATTCCCCGTTTTTTTAAAATGGTTTATAATTCGGGTTCAAATTTGGTTAAGCAACCAGATGGCCGTTACGATCTAAATATTAAAGGGATTGCGAATTTTTTAGGCATCTTAAAAGTCGATAAGTTGGTGTCTCAAATTCCATCTGGGGCGGATGTTAATATTGATTTGTCGGAAACAAGATTAGTAGGGATGACCTACATGGACTACCTGGTAGATTACCTAAAAATGCAAAAGAATACAGGCGCGGAGGTAGTTATAAGAGGACTAGATTCTCATGTTTCATCCTCTACCCATAATAGAGCTTTAAAAATTTCTTTAAGCAGTTCTGTTGCAAAATTATCACCAAGGCAAATTCGGTTGCAAAATTTGGCGAATGAAAAGGATTACCAATTCACAAGTCAGATAGACTGGGACACTACTTATCTTAAGAACTTTCACTTTTTTGAAATCAGACCTATTGAGCGTAAATTAAATTGCCTCAACGGAATTTATAAAGATTTAAATGTGTCATGGGAAATTGCTGATGTAACTTTTAGTGAAGGCGCTGCTTTTACAGCTGAGACGTTTAATACAACGCTAATGGTCTTAAAATTAAATAAAAAGATCCCCATTTTCACAATGGAAAAAGAAGGCGTATTTGAAAATATATTTGACAGAGTAATGGCATTTACCGGTTATAAGGATATAGATTTTAAGATGTATCCAGACTTTTCTAAAAAATTCTTGATTATGGGGAATGAGGAATCTGAAATTCGGTCATTTTTTACAGATGATATCGTGCGCTTCTTCGAAAATCATCAGATTTATCATTTAGAAAGTAATGGCGAAGCACTAATCATCTTTGATAAAATCAAATTAGCACGGACAGATGAAACCGTTGCATTTATCAATTATGGAAAGGAATTGGCCACGCTCTTAGATATGAGGAAAAACAAAAAATAGAAGAATTACTAAGTGACCATCTAAAAATGAGAGTTAAATCAATACATCCAAATGGAAAATAGAGTTAATAAATTGCTCAATGAAATTAAAGTTTCCCGGGAAAGGATTATTAACCTTGTTGTAAATATTAATGCCGATGATGGAGCAAATAGATTGGCACAGGACAAATGGAGTATCCAGGAGATTATTGAACATCTGGTCCTGGCAGAAAGAGGCGGATTTGATTTGATTTTCACCGCTGCTGAATGTTTCAGGCTAGGCAAACCTGTTTGGTCCGGAAATAATGAAAACAGTGGATTATCTATTGAAGAAATAATAGATAAAACATGGGAAACAAAAGAAAAGGCTCCAGCATCTGCCACTCCTCAGGGTAAATGGAGTTTAGCGATTTGGACTGCTCATTTTAAGAATTGCGATGATTTATTATTAAACCTAATCCCCATCTTGGAAGATTTACCACTCGAAGAAGTTATCTATCCACATTTCCTGTGTGGACCATTAAATGCCGTACAAAGATTGGAATTCATCAGATTACACATTGATAGACATTATGAGCAAATATCTAACCTTAAAAAAGATTTAGGTTTATGATTAATTAGGTTGCACAACAGTGGCTATACTCCATTGCTTGCAATGTGCTTAACCAGAAATCAGTATATTTATTTTGGCTTGATTCCTACTCCTAAAAATCTCCGATTTTTCTCTGCAGCGGCATCCTAGCCAAGCGCGTAGTACTTCATTATGTGAATCCCCCAAACCCGCAAAAAAAACATATCTTTATAGCAACCAACCAAACTCAATGATAAAATTCTTCCTTCGTATCCGGCTGCAACTTCTTTCAGCAAATATCTTCTATATGCAATTGGCCAATTCTTTCTAGTGGTCATCGGAATACTAATAGCCCTTCAAATTAATAACTGGCATGAACATCAAATGGCATTGAATGCATTGGAAATTCTATCGGGAATAATAATTATCTGTCCGACACAAAAAAATAATAACCAAAGCACAACATCGGCTATAATTCATGATGCCGCAGGCGTGCCAAAATCATAGCCGAGACCGTTAGCGGTCATTATCGCAAACAAACCTTAAAATAAAAATAACCAACATAGCAATTATGACTGTACCAAAAAAATCATTCACTCCCTTAAAATCTTCTGACCGTATACTGTCTCTTGACATTATGAGAGGAGTTGTTCTATTAGGAATTTTAATAATGAATATTAATGGTATGGGGCTAGCCGGAGCTTATGGAGATCCAACGGTTTCTGGCGGTGCTACAGGATGGAATCTTTCTACTTGGATTGCCGCAAATTTCGCATTTGAGGGTACAATGAGAGCACTTTTCTCCCTATTATTTGGAGTAGGTATGTTCATATTTATGGATAGACTCGAAAAAAAAGGAGCTGGAATACAAGCTGCAAATATTTATTTCAGAAGACTTATGTGGTTACTCGTTTTCGGGTTGATACATGGATATTTATTGCTTTGGACCGGTGAAATTCTTTACCAATATGCGCTCATGGGTTTTCTAGTGTTCTCATTTAGAAATTTGCCACCAATTAAATTAACGTTTGTAGCAGTATTACTATTTTCAATTGGTGCCCTATGGAATTACGCAGATTATAGAAAGGATATAAAATTCATCGAAGACGTTGCACTTACAGAAACCTATAAACTAGAGGGTAAAACATTATCCAGAGATCTTCAGGAAGTAGCTGTAAAATGGGAAAATATGGAATGGGAAAGATCTCCAGAAGGTATAGCAGAATATAATACTAATATGCGTAAAGGGTACTTAGATGTGGTGGCGTTTCTTGCCCCTGAAAATCAACATTACGATGAAAATTGGCCTTACAGATATGATTTATGGGATGTTCTTAGTATGATGCTAATAGGAATCGCTTTATTTAAATGGAAGATTCTTTCGGCCGAAAAATCGTATAAATTCTATGCAATAATGGCTGCTGTGGGATATTTGATAGGATTCACTATAAATTATCACGAGATCTATTCCATTATGGAGGAGAATTTTTCATTTTTAAGCTTTTCTAAAGCAAATATTACATACGATTTAGGAAGAGTTCCTGTTGCTATTGGTCATGTTGGTGCTATTATGCTATTTTGTAAATTACCGCTATTAAAATGGTTGAAAGGCAGTCTCGCTGCCGTTGGTAAAATGGCATTAACCAATTATGTGATGCATTCGGTTTTTGCTATGTTTATTTTTACAGGTGCAGGTTTTGGGCTGTTTGGAACATTTCAGCGTTTTGAGTTATTATACATCCTAATTGGCATATGGATTTTTCAATTAATTGCAAGCCCAATTTGGCTAAAATATTATCAATATGGTCCATTGGAATGGATATGGAGAAACTTAAGCTATTTAAAAATGCATCCTTTAAAGAAGAAGAGTTAAACAATATGTAAACCTTTCTAAGATAGTATTCTTTATACTACGAATAATGTATATCAAATACATGCTAAGTCATTCAATATCCAAGTAGCATCAAAGAATAACACATCGCTAACATTGTAGAAAAGTAATAGCCTGGATAATAGTTTTTTTAGACCTGTAGTTTCTCACAAGTTTATCATATAAAGAAAGACTTAAGCTGTGTAGCCGGCTATTATTCTTAAAATCAACGTTAGCAATAATTACAAAAATGAAACATCTTAAAAATGTTATAAAAATAATTGCCGCATTACTATTAACGTTAACTATTGTATGTATAGTTTTTCTAGTTGTGAATGCTCATAATACAGCATATCTAAAGATTAAAAACAACCCTGGTTTAAATGAAACTTCTTATCTAATAACCAACATCAATATTGTTCCAATGTCCAAAGACACCATTTTGGCAAATAAAACGCTATGGGTAAAAAACGGAATTATTGAAAATATTGCAGATTCAATTGTTTTAGAGGGCATCGAAATCATAGACGGGAAAAGCAAATTTTTATCTCCGGGATTAGTTGATATGCATACTCACTTATGGGACAAACAAGAGCTTGGCCTGTATCTTGCCAATGGTGTTACCACAATTAGAAATTTATGGGGATATCCTATGCATTTAAGAATAAAGAAAGCCTTAAACGCCGAAAATATTATTGGCCCGCAATTTTATACGTCAAGCCCCAAACTAACAGGTGAAAATGACCTGGGAGATGACAAAGTACAGATTAGTACTCCTGAAAAAGCTAAACAATTGGTTATATCCTATAAAAAACGAGGGTTTGATTTTATTAAAACCTATGCTGGTATACCAGAAAACATTGAAAATGCCATTTTAGAGCAATCGATCCTTTCTAATATTTCAGTTGTAGCTCATCCAAGCCGGGAAATACCATATCTAGACCAATTTCAACCTCAAATATCGAGCATTGAACATGCGGAAGAAATTATTCAGCAAGCGCTCGAGTACAAACTAGACAGTTTAAAATTAGACACGATAATTCAAAAATTCGCGCTTACCCAAAAATCATTTTGCCCAACATTAACAGGCTATTACAAGATTTTTGAAATGCTTGAACTGGGTGAAAATGTTTTGACATCAGATCCCGCCTATTACATAAATCCGCTAATCCAAAAGGTTGATAGTAAGGTGCAATACGATAGATGGGCAAACGAAAAAGAAAATAATAGCTCCATCAAATCATATATTTATGCGCAACATCAATTTCATTTATACATCATAAAAAGAATGAATGAAGCTGGAGTAAATATAATTTGTGGAACAGACGCGGGCATAGGTATAACAGCCCCTGGGTATTCTATTCATCAAGAACTTGGACTCTACAAAGAAGCAGGATTAAGTAATTATGACGTATTAAAAACAGCAACAATTAATCCAACCAAAACACATAAAGAATTGGAGCAAATTGGATCGATTGAGGAAGGTAAGTTGGCAAATTTTATATTGACATCTAAAAACCCTCTTGAAGATTTGAGTGTGTTGAGTAATCCTGAATGGGTTATGATTAAAGGCAGAAAAATAGATAAAATATTAATGAATGAATTTACAGAGAATGCTCAAGATCGAAATAATTTAGTTGTAACTGCTTTAAGATATGCAGAATATTTGTTCATTGAAAGATAAAAGCTATTGCTAATACTGTATATAATTTATTACTAGCTCTAGCCTACTTCTGAAAATCCGCAAGGATTTTCAGTTTGGTTTGTATTTGCTAAATTAGGTGGTTAAATCACGCAACAAATCATATACATACCGTTGTAATGCATTAAAAAATGAATAAATTATTATTGTTACAATCCAGAGAGCCAAATTGCAATGGATTTATCTGATACAATTTACAGATGATTCAAAAAATTTATATACCAACCCATCCAGCACTTTTTAAGATAGTAAACTTCCTAAGCTATGTGGAGATCACTGCAGAAGACAAGTTAGACGGTTCTATGGCAATATTCCCAAATGCCACAAGTAACCTTATGATTTCATTGGACGAAAAAATTAGAGTGGATGAGAGTTTAGTGGACACCTCCATTTATGCATCATGTAGTAGCACAGTTTCTTTACGACCTTACGCAGGAATGAAATTCATGACGGTTCAGTTCAACAACTTTGGGTTATATTATTTGAAACAGGTGCCCGCCTATGAATTACATGATTCCCTTTTGCACATGGACCTGTTTTTTTCTGCAAGTGATATCGATCGAATCTCATCGCAGCTCAAAGAAAAAGATCACGTCCAAGATAAGTTTATTGCACTTGAATCATTTATAAAGGAACGAATTGGCTTGGAAAAAGTTGATCCTAGACTGTATCACGCCATTAACATGTTAAAATCGGAGCAGGTTGTCTCTATCCACCAACTAAGTGAAGCCTTATGCATTTCGGGTCGTAGTTTACAAAAAATATTCAAAAAGTATGTCGGTTTGAGTCCGGCCCACTTTAGAAAAATAGTTCGCTTCAATCGAGCCACCAACCTTCTTTTGAACAGCTCCGCTGATTCACTGACTAACATTACCTATGAATGCGGATATTATGATCAAGCTCACTTCATTAAAGATTTTAGAAAGTTTGGAGGTATTTCACCATCTGAGTTTTTAAAGCTAAAGGTGCATAGTTCGGATTTTTACAATTACAATCTTAGGGAAATTGATAGTTTGGCTCTCAAATAGAATTGAGAATATTATGAAAACAATACAAGTAATAGTTGCCTTGTTCTTTACTGCACCCTATTTATATGCTCAGGATTATACTGGCCCCATCATTGACATGCATATTCATGCCTATAATGATGAATTAGCCGGAATGTTGTTTGGAATGGATCATTGGAATCCGTTAAAAAATGAGACTTATAAAGGTGTTACCACACCCGAAGAACAAAAAACAGGGACTTTTAAAAAGTTTTCAGAGCACAATATTGTTCTTGCTCTAACTTCTGATGGACAATTATGGGATAAGTATGAATCTGATAAAATTTTAATTAGCGGCAGAAATATGCCTTTAGATAGTTTGAAGAAAATGGCCGAGCAAGGAAAGCTTTCAGCCATTGGAGAATTAAACCCTTTCTATGGAGGTATCACTGCGGATCATGAAAGTCAAAAACAAAATTTTGATCTGGCTGAAGAACTAGATTTACCGGTAGGGTTTCACATTATGCCAGGTGGACCACCGGGTGGCATATACAATATGGGATTGGATAAAATGAGGGTTAAAAATGCAAATCCAAAACAACTCGAAGAAGTGCTTGTTAGCCATCCAAAAATGAAAATTTTTATTATGCATGGTGGTTGGCCATACTTAGAAGATATGAAAGCCATGATGTATGCGCATCCTCAATTGCATATTGATATTTCTGCCATTGACTGGATTTTACCAAAAGCTGAATTCCTTAACTTCCTTAAAGGATTAGTTGACTCTGGATTTGGGAAAAGAATTATGTTTGGAAGCGACCAAATGGTTTGGCCTGAAACCATTTCTATTGCTATAGATGCGATAAACTCAGCAGATTTTCTGACCTTGAATCAAAAAGCAGATATTTTCTACAACAACGCTGCTAATTTCCTCGGTCTAAATGAAAAGGAAATTGCAAAACATAAAAACTCTCTCAAACACTAAGAAAATGAAAAACTCACTTATAATACTGCTAGTTATTCCATTTTTAAGTTACTCTCAGGAGGGTAATCAACCTATTATTGACATGCACCTTCATGATTATACCGAGCAAACGTATTTCACAGCTCCTGCTCCTGACGGAATCATGTCGCCTAAGGATTATAATACCTATAGGAACGAATTACTAAAAGTTCTCAAGGAGCACAATATCGAAAAAGCAATTGTCAGTACTATCGGAGGGCCAAATAAATTGGACGATGACGGAATTTTAATACCTGGATATTTCACAAACTCTCCGCCAAAAGACACCATTGCTTTTAAGGAACTAATTGAATCTGGAAAACTTAAAGTTTTTGGAGAAATAGGAGCCGTTTACGATGGCTTTACTTTATCGGACCCGAAATTTGAGCCATTCTTAAACATTTGCGAGCGATATGATATTCCAGTGGCTGTTCACACAGGAGGTGGGCCAATGGATATTACCTATAGATGCTGCCCGAATTTTAGAATAAAACTTGGAGACCCGTATACAATAGAAGATGTACTTGCTAAATTTCCAAAACTGCGAATTTACATGATGCATTCTGGCGAAGTTTTTTATGAAAATGCGTTAAGGTTAATGCTTCAGTACTCTCAACTATATACTGATCTAGGAGTTGTTCTTTGGGTTCATGAGCAACCGATGGATTATGCAGAACAATTTTTAAGGAAAGCGAAAAAATATGGATTAATTGACAGAGTTATGTTCGGGTCTGACCAAATGGTGTGGCCACATGCCATTGAAAAAAGCATAAACAAATTGAATAGTTATGACTTCCTAACTGAAGAGGATAAAAAGAAAATCTTTTACGACAATGCCGTAAAGTTTTTAAAACTGAAAGAATAAACGCATCACAACAACGGCTATAATTCGTTGCGGCGGAATTTCCTGCCGGAAATTCTTATCTTGCATTGCTTGGTTCTTTCGGATGGTCCGTGCGGACAATTCAGCAACGAAACCATAGCCCATACGTTGGCTACATGCAGATAATTCTAAAATGGGAGAAAAAGAAAAACCAAGACTTTCGAGATTAACTGCTATTCTTACCCAACTGCAATCCAAAAGAATTATTACGGCAAAACAACTCTCCGAAAAGCATAATGTAAGTGTAAGAACTATTTATCGAGATATTCGTACACTCGAGAAATCAGGAATACCAATTGTGACCGAAGAAGGAAAAGGCTATTCTATCATGGAAGGTTATCACCTCCCACCGGTACTTTTCACAGAGAACGAAGCGAATGCATTGATCACTCTAGAACAATTAGCTATCAAAAACAAAGACTCATCACTTGTTAAAAACACCACTAGCGCTATAGAAAAAATAAAAGCCATATTACGATACTCTCAAAAAGGAAATGCAGATTTATTGTCCGATAGAATTTACTTTAGTGGGAACAATAATGAGGAGAAAACAAGTAATAACCTAATGCAAATACAATCAGCTATTACCCAATATAAAATTTTAACAATTGACTATATTTCTTCTGCAAACGAACAAACCACTCGAGAAATTGAACCTTTCGCCATCTATAGTATTCATGGAGATATTCTTTTAATTGCCTACTGTCTATTACGTAATGAATTTAGACACTTCAGAATAGATTTCATTGAAAAGATTATGACTCAAAGCCAAACGTTTAGTCCGCATAACATGACTATAAAAGAGTATTTTGAAAAGTACGTGAAAAATCAGAAATACCCTTGACACACCTTTGTCACTGTTCCAATTTACATTTGTAGAAATATTAATAATAAATAGTTTAAAATGGAAACTATCAGAATCGTAATCTTGTCATTATCAGCTTTAATGCTCGTCTTTGTGGGTTTAATGAGGTTGAGCAATCCAATTAAAACTTATTTAAAAAACTCTGGAATTAAGCTTGAAAAAGATGCCAGCTTATTAAATGAAATGAGAGGAGTTGCCGCAGTCATGCTTTGTGCAGGAATCATTATTGCACTTGGCACATTTATCGGAAAACTAACCTTTACTTCGCATTTTGTTGCATCACTTATTTTTGTAGGTTTTGCAATTGGAAGGCTCATAAGCTTAAAAGCAGATGGTAAGCCAAGTAAACAAATTTCTCAAGGAATTATATTTGAGATTGTTTTAGGTGCGGCCAACGTTTTTGCATTAATAAATCTTTGGAGTTGAATTAAAAATAATGCCAGTGGCTAACAACGTGTATAGCTCATTGCTGCTGAATTCCTTAATCGGAGTTCATTGCTATTTGCTATCTTTCGGTTACGGCGGAAAATTATAGCTGATTTTCCGCAACGAGCCATACACAAATCCGTTGGCTACAATTGTAGTTTTACAAGAGTTAGAATTTGTCACTTAAAAATGAACTTCAATTTTCAAATTCTTTTTATTATAAATTGCAATTAATTTATTTTTAAATAAAATTCCATGACAAAATCATTCAAATCCTTGCCTAGTTTGTTGCAACAATGGTGGGTTTGGTTCGCAGCAATTTTCATACTCACATTTGTATCCTTCTGGCCCAGTTTCTTTTCGGCAATTGTCAATATCGAGACGCACATTATTATACATGGAATTAGTGCAATTTCTTGGATGTTGCTAGCTGTCGTTCAAGCTTGGTTGATCAAAAGTAGATGGCGCAAACATCATAGGACTATAGGTTATGCATCGCTCGTACTTGCGGTTATATTGGTACTAAGTGGGTTTCAAGTACTCCAAACCATGCTGCTTAAAGATAATGGTTTGGAGGATGGTATCCCTTTACTCGCTATTAAATTCTTATATATTGATATTACTGCTCTGTTGTTATTTTGTGTTTTCCTTTGGTTGGCGATCAAAGCTGCACGACAAAGGGATTTTTCACTTCACATGCGATTGATGGCCTGTACTGCAATTATTCCCCTCGAAGCTGCATTGGAAAGGACATATATTTATGGAACTCCTAGTCTTGTCCCAAATTTTGATGTCGCCCTTTATGCATCTGTAATCACACTCATTGTACTCATGGCCGTATTGGTTGTATTGGAACTATTGTATAAACGGTCACGCTGGCCATATGCAGCCTTGTTGGCCTATTTCGTGCTCATGTTACTAACAACAGACATAATTGCACAAACGAAATGGTTTAATTCTTTTGCCATTTTTTATGCCAACCTATAACGACTGGGAAGCAATAAATAAAAAATGTTGACGATTATTACAACTGATTTATTGAATACGTCAAAAGTCAAAAAAAACTGTGCACAACAACGTGTATAATTCATTGCTGAGATGGTTAATAGAATTAAACTTCCTACATTTTAATTACTTATAAAACCAACGGAACGTTGAGCAAATCAAAAATCGCAACGATATCATACACAAGACCGTTGTGTTTCATTATTTTGATTCTGCACATTTAGCAAAAATCATATCTTTAGAGGGCCGAATGGCAAGCAAAGGTCTGGTAGACCT
>NZ_JAFMPW010000021.1 GCF_026126425.1 Muriicola sp. Z0-33 | reverse complement strand
TATCAACAAGTGCCACAGTTCCTGCAGCAGCGTTAATCTCATCTATGGCAGCCTGTACATTGGTGGCTGTAAGTCCTGATGCGGTATTGTCATAATTTACCTCGGCAGCTGTCTGATCGTCTGTTCCTACTAAGCCAGATAGATCAACTGAAACCGAATTGCCATTTTCAATGTCGAGCGACAAGGTATTTGTTGCCGGATTAAAACTAAAATTTTGCAACTGCTGATCATCAGAAGATGTCAACTCCCAGGAATCTCCATCCCAAAAATAGATGGTGCCTGTATTGGTGTTAACATAAATATCACCGGTATCCGCCCCTGCCGGGGTGGTAAGTCCGGGAGCTGTCACGGCGGTACCGCTAAGCACTTCACAATTACACTGATCTTGTAATGTTACGGTCGTTTGCGAATAGGCAAACCCGGACATTAGAAAGAAGAGTAGTAGGATTCTCTTATTCATGGTAATGTGTTTAAATAACATTTGTTTAATCATGTTCACTAATTTTTGATCAACCTATCGCAATTCAATACAGCAATGCGCCGTACCGAATGCAAAAAGCTTAATCTTCCCTTAAATGATTATGGTTTATTACTTTACCGAAAAGAATATCGCGTGAAAAGGCGGATGTGAAGGTCCGTTTACTGCCACTGTTTACATCAAATGGCTGAAATATTAATAAGTCGGTCAAGTTATTCATAATCTGGGTTGGTATGAAACCAAATGTATCTATCTCTAAATCAATCGGTTTATTACACCATACAAAATTAACTTTATACCTCCCATTGGAAAATAAATGTTGTAAAACGGGTAATTAGTACTGTATAGGTGTCAAAAGTTGAGGTATTCATCGAAAAAACCTCATTTTATTAGGAAAATTCGTTGATCGATCATCTCAATAACAGCAATACTTACCGCGGGCTATAAGTAGGAAAAATCCTTAATTTTGTCTCTTATTTTTGACATTTAGAAACACCTAATTTTTATTCACTCTATAGGTGATTTTTCGGTTGGTAATTACCGTATTTACCCGGACATTTAGGGTAGCAATATTAGAAGTTAGGGAAGTACAGATATATAGCGTATTTGAAACAATAACACGGTATTGATTTCCATCTTCCCCATTTGTTACATTGCTGATTGTTAAAGTGTTAGTAGATGTTCCGCTATAAATTCCAACATCGGACAAATCTACCCAACTACTGCCGTTGTACCATTGCCACTGATAGGTATCGGCATTGGAAGTTACTACCAAAAAAGTAGCGTCACATCCAAGACAGGCGATGGTATCTGCTGGTTGTGTACTAATTACAGGGGACAAAGCTGCCTCTCTGTAATCAAAAGTACTATTGGTATCTACATCCGCAGGTACCGGATAAGTAGCAGCACTCACTCTACCTAAGGCATCGGTAGCGGGCGGATTACCCGTATCGTAATACTCGTTATCTCCCCCGTCTGCATTGGGGTCTCCATAGGCCTCATTGGCGTCACTACAGCCGTCATTATCGCTATCTGTATCCAAATAATCCGGTGGGTCATCACTATCCGAATCTAATATCGTATAATTGATATTCCCACTTTCTGCGACGGTTTCAACAACATCTGCCAATCCGTTGGCACCATAAACTCCGTCAACCACCCCATTAGTATGCGCCTGTCCATGACCTGCTTCTACTGCATCGTAAATTCCGTCATTATCACTGTCCAAATCCAGGTGATTAGCGATGCCATCAGAATCATTGTCTATTCCATAGGTTTCAGGACTTACAAAATTGGTAACACAATTAAATTCTATGCTATGTTGCCTGCCTCCTGCAGAAGCCCCTGCCACTCTGGCTACAGCACCTACACGTAAAGACATTTCAGATTTTGAATTATAATTCACGCTAAGATTTACCTCAGGGTCTATATTGCTAGATCCGGGATGATCTACAAAGCCTGCAGTTGCAATAACCCATGAGCCGTCGTTTGTAATTGTTAATTCTGTAGGGTTATCAATGGTATAACTGGAAGGGTTATCCACCCAGTTTTGCTCCCCATAATTGGCTCCCCCATCGATATCGTTAAAATTCATAAAGAATTTGGGTATAACGACTGGTGTTGAACCACCGGAAGTAACAAATTCAATTTTGTATTCCACATAAGCCTGGTCTCCAATATTAGGAAGGTTAAAGGCAGTTTGTGGTTTAAAATTAGCAGCTTCAGAACCATTATTATCAATATTAGCTACCGTTGCATTATAAATAAACTCAATGGTCACCAGGGCATCTGTACCTGTAGTCACATTAGCTATTCTGTAAACGGCGCCTTGCTGCAGGGCCGTACCCGACTCCAGTGATGCTGCGGCACTAAAATCCATAGCCGTATCTCCTCCACATGCGGGCTGATTATTGTTAACCAAGATTCCTAATTCGTCATCGTCCGGGATACCATCATTATCGTCATCTAGATCTATATTATCTGCCACTGTATCGTTATCTGAATCCGGATATACAGTAATATAAATTGTTGCCGTATCTTCCTCTGAGGTAAAAGTACAATCAGCATTGTCTCTCATGGTATAGGTAAACTGATCATTACCAAAAAAGTTAGGATCTGGAGTATATGTTACGGTACCATCACCATTAAGGACGGAAGTACCATTGCCTGGTTGAGTTACCGAAATCACTTCCATGGGCTCCCCTTCGGGGTCCGTATCGGCCCCATTACCATTGTCTATCAAAGGATCAATTGTTACATTGCTATTTTCCACAACAGTAACATATTCGTTGGTTGCCGTTGGAGGCTCGTTGGCTGAATCCGGGAAGATATCAACGAGATTTATACTACCGTTAAAATAATCTATGGGTCTTAATTGCTGTCGCACTACCACTCTTCCTGATGCGGTTCTGGGATAGGCCACTTCTACAACTATAGGTACAAGGGGTCCACTGGGTAAACCAAAATGAATCTCCCCCGGGGCCTGGGTACCATGACCATAACCTCCATTTACTTCTCTGGTCCCGGAAATTACGTTGCCATCACAGTCCAGAATTTTTGAAGTAGCACCGACACCAAAACGTTCTTCAGTACCTGTTAACCCCAGCGCATCCCTGTCTTCCTGTATATTTATGTAGATATGATTGGATCGCGACAAAGGACCCAGATTGTTGATATACAACCTGTTATTCCCCGATCTGTTTACATAAAGATCCAAATCCCCATCCTGGTCTATATCTACAAATGTACATCCTTCTCCAGGGGTCGAAAGAAATGTTAGGCCCGAATCCACAAAAGACATAGGCCCCCCGCCATTATTGATCTGGTTATAATACATTTTACCGGTATTACTTCCGGTGAGGAAAATATCAATATCCCCGTCGTTATCCACATCCCCGCAAGCAAGGCCTTCAATCTGCCCTGAAAAATTTATTGGAATACCCGTTGCTGCTCCTAAGGCAGTCCAAGTACCATCACCGTTGTTTCTATGTATTTGATTATTGCCATTCTCTGTCCAATAGAGGTCAAAGTCGCCGTCGTTGTCAAAATCGTAGAAAGCTACAGCCCCTTTATTGCTATTATTCGCCTGGTCTATATCCACGCCATTTTGAAAAATACCACCAAGATTGGTAAATAGATCTACCTGGTCTCGCTTTCGAACCACGATATCTACCCATCCATCATCGTTAAAATCGGTGGCCGAACCGTAATCCCCGTCCGTGGCATCTTGTACCAATCCTAGTGGCCAGGTGGTTGGATCCCCCACATTGTAAGGTGGGTTGGGGCTATCTGCCTTTCTGGTAACATGGGTAAAAAAACCATTCCCATCATTTTGCAAGATATCTATCCCGTAGTTATGGTTGTCTATAAACAGGTCCAGATCTCCATCCCCGTCATAATCAAGGGCGCCAGCACCTTCAGTATTCATACCATCGGTCAGAGATGTAAAGCGTTGATTTGGAGCGGTACCTCCTAACCCATTTCCAAATCTGTTGGTTGCTGGGTCTTGCAGGTAAATTCTAACATCATTGTGCTTATTTCTGAAAATATCAGGGTAACCATCATTATTGAAGTCGACAAACAAGGCGGTACGTTCCAGATTACCTCCACTGAAGTCAGGCGCAAGAGCAGCGGTCTGATCGGAAAAACTTCCACCGTCATTTCGCAAAAGATATCCACTGCCATTCCGGTTTATGACAAGATCAAAATCTCCATCCAGATCATAATCGGCCCAGGCATGTCCCCCATCTTTGGTTCCTCCAATATTTAAGCCGTAGGCCGCTGCGCTTTCTGTAAACGTAGTCTGGGCAGAGCCGCTTATAGAGATAAGGAAGCATAAGGGAATAAGCCATTTAAGGCCTCCCGTAAAATGAAAAAAGTTATTGCTTGCACCCATGCCTAACAAGAATTATTATAGGTATATCAAATTCTCATAGGTTCTCTTATAACAAATATTGGGATTTATGATGGAGTGCTAAAACTAATGTTGTGAAGCCGCCAAAATGCGTTATCTAGGGAAACAAAGATGTTGTCTTTGACTGTAAATAATTCAAAATGAGTGATTTAAAACTCATTTTTGTACGTAAAATACTACCTTAATCGCAAACGTATCTACTAATTATTTACCCTATAGGTTATTCTTCTATTGGTGATAATAGTCCTGATTTTAATGATACTAAAAGGGGAGAATTCCGAGGTGGTATTGGCCAGGGTGGCGGTTGCTGTCAAATGATTACCTAATGATACCCCGGGGGCAAGTGCAATACTGAACTCAAATTGATTGGTATTATCGGTATTCCCATCCAAATCTGTATATACAGAACTGCCTGCATCCAAATCAGAGCCGCTTCCTTCAACCGCGGTGCCTATATAGGTCTGCCCCTCTCCGTAATCTGTGGTCATCCCTAATTGATTATCACCAAGGGTTGCCGTCCCCTGTTGTATATCAGTTAAAAAGAATTCAATGGTAGCTCCGGGTCTGGCCCAGCCTTTTAAGACCAAATTGCTTCCAGAGATATAGGCCCCGGAAATAATTGGGAAATTCACAGCTCCGTTAGGCCCACTATCAGCATCTCCATTGTCGTTCAGTGTTACTCCGTCCCCAATGTTATCAGTAGGGTCCAAATCTATTCCCAGGGCATCAGAAGCGGTACCATTGGCGTAGATAGCATTCTGAGATATTAAGTTCCCCGAGGTACTTCCGCCGGCTAAAACAATGCCTGCGCCTCCATTAGAGAATATGATATTATTACTTATTGATGAATTACTACCATCTAACAATATACCAGCATTTTCGATATTACCACTGCAACTCCCTCCATCTTGTCCGGAGGTAGTTATGGTATTTTCCGAAATCACTACAGCCCCTGAGATACCATCACCATCTATTCCTAGTGAAGCAGCAGTCTCTATGAGGTTTTGTTGTATTACTATTCCCGATCCAGCATCTATGGTAATATTATCATCACATGCGGTATTCCCATTGGCTGCAAGATGATTGTTTTGAATCACTGTTGAAGTTCCTCCGTTTATTCTAATACCTGCCGCTGTATTGGTCGCAATATAATTACCGTCTGTTACCACGGTACCACCAGTCATCTCCACTCCATAATCTATATTTCCGGCATTGGCACCGAGCGCATTTACACCCAATAAATTGTTAGTAATTGTTGCAGAGCCACTATCTATTCTAATACCAGCATTACTATTTCCATATACAGAGACATTCCTAATGGTTACCGCATTGCCCTGTAAGAGCAAGACGTCTCCTCCATCTCTGTGTAGTTGAATTTCCGGTAATGAGTAGTTGGGTAAGGTAATTGAAGAGGTACCTACTGCAGTACCTCCGGAACCTACCGTACCCGAATTGGTATCACCGGAATAGGCGGTCTGTGTTCTGCCGTCTATTATTGTATTAGCTCCTGTAATTGAGGTTAGAGGACTCCCATTAGATATGGAAATATCAAAATAACCGCTGCCAAAATTAGCATCTGCAGCTCTTCCCAGTACATCTCCGGTTGGTGGAATCATAAATACTGAGGTGTCTTCTCCTGCTGCAGGATCAAATATCCCATTGGCCTCAATATCCAGGCCGGTCTCATCTATATTGTTGGCATTGACAATAAACTGTTCCAGTGAACCTTGCCCATCTTCATTAGTATTTACAATAGTATTAAAGTTAAATCCAAAGTCTAACCCGGCAACACCTTCATTGTTTATTGTTACAGAAGCCAGAGTTTGTGCACCAGCAAGAACACCTGCAGTGGTATCTGTGGCCGCCGTATTTGCGCCTCCCACTTCATTAGGCCTTTCAACAAGGCTACTGGCAATATATTCGGTTTTAAAAGTCTGCACAGCTAAGCAACTGCCGCAAGCACTACCACCAGGTCTGGAAGAATCAACACTGCTATTTACCACACGGACACTATATGTGCCATTAACCATCCCGGCAAATACATAAGTACCACTTGCATCCGTGGTTTGTGTATCTATCAAGGTGCCAACATTATCCCATAACTCCACGGTTGCACCGGAAACCCCAACGCCAGATGCGGCCGTATAATTTCGTCCTGCCCCTCCCCCGTAGTTTACATCTTCAAAGACCCTTCCGGTGATTAGATTAGAAGGTACTTTAAGGACTACGGCGTTCATGATCACATAATCCTGCCCTACATTAACCTGGGTAGTGGCAGAGGTTTCTCCCGGTAATATTAATGCGGACACATCATAAGTATCCAGATCTACTCCATGTGAGGCTGTATTATTCAGAATGGGCAGCGTTGTATTATCGAAATGTGTGGAGTTAAACGGATTGTTTGCTGAAATACCATCATTATCCCCGTCTCCCACCAAAAGGTTGGTCCCCGAAAGTGGAGTAGTAAATTGCAGGGATTCATTATTGGCTAAGGTCTGATCTCCTTCCCAGGATAAGGCGGTTGTTTTTGAACCCACCGATCCAATGGCATAAAAACCATTTAATGTAAATGTTGATGAGGAATTTTGATTCCCGTCAAAACCCTGATATAGATTAATTGTGGATGCCGGAAGACTGGTATCTGAATAAAATATCATTAAAGACCAACCGCCTAATACCACACTACTGCTACAATAAGAACCAGTATTGTCTATTGTTAAGCCCGAAAAATCATAAACGTTAGTAGATGGATTAGGAATTGCAGATACAAGACTGGTAACATCACTAAAAAGCCCATAAAAAGTAAGTCCAATTATTGAGGTGGTATAAGCAACTTCGGCGTTGACCGTACTTCCTTCAAAGGTCACCTGTGAGTCCATATTAGCGCCGGAATGCGACCAATAGAGATATGCGGCATCAATTGTAGCCCCTGCTGGAATTGGCGAGCTTAATGTATTGGAAGAAGAAGTAGTAATTGAACAAGAATTTACCGTATTTGGTTGCGTCCTTAAAGTACCTGCCGTAGACGTATAGTCCATATAACCGTCAAATTCCCTGAACAGGGTCAGCGGTGTATTACCCAATACTATCTCGTTGTCATTGATCGTGGCAGTCGCCGTGGCCGAAATATTCACAGCAGGATCTGAGGTAGCGGTAAACTGTATGGTAAATGTTTCTGCATTTTCAAAGGAAGTGTCATCTGTTAAGCTAACCACTATAGATTCTGTATCCCCAACCGTCCCGTTAAAACTTAAGGTGCCTCCAACAATAGCTGTATAATCACTTCCTGCCGTTGCCGTACCATCTACTGTCTGATAATTAACAGTAAACGGGCCAGAAGCATTTTGTCCTAAATGGGTAGCAGTAAAAGTGGCAGTTCCGTCATTCTCATTAACTGTGATATCGCTTATACCAATGGTGGGGCTCAGGGTGGCCGTAAAAAGAACATTATCTATAAAAATTGTTTCACTACTGCTCCAATTACCGCTGCCGGTAATAAATCGGATTGAAGATGCTGCTGACATTTCTGCTGCGGTTAGGTTATAATTTACAGAACCTGTACCTGCCAGGGTAGCTCTGGTATTATAACTACTGCCATCGAACAACTGTACCAGTATACTTTCATTACCATTGGTCCTTTGGTAATCTAGAGTTAAGGTGGCACTAACAGCTGAAGACAGGTCCAGACTCCTGGTGATGTATCTGCTGTCCAGGTTTTGGAAACGCAATTGACTCGAATTAATCAGTATTCTTCCTGCGGTAGGACTAGTAGTTTCATTGGTCTCTACCCAATCTCCTGAAAAATTCATGGATCCGTTGTTATTGGAGTAGGAAGTAGTGTTGAAATTATCCAGAAAGGTCTCCTGTCCGAAGGACAGAATTCCGGTTAACATCATGAAAATGAAAAGAAAACAATTCCTAGACCTGGCCTGTTTCATAGTTTGGGACTAAAGAATACCTAAAATACTCAATGAGCGTAAAAATAGTGGAAGGCATTCTTGAAGCACAATAAATGTTGTGTAAGTCTGACTATTCAAAGTGAATTAGCAGAATTTAGGGGTTAACTTTTAAGGAGGGGCTGTTTATTTGCCCAATTTATAACCTTTTATCGATCAGCAGCCAATGATAAAGGGATGACGAAGGTATTTAATAAAAGAATAGCAGCCCCGTCCCGGGCTGCTATATATCTAATTATGGGCTTGTATTTTTATTCCAGTATGATGAATTCAGATCTGCGGTTTAATTCATGTTCTATGGCCGAACATCTTACACCATCATCACATCTGTTAACAAGGCGTGTTTCCCCAAAGCCTTCTTTAGTTAGTCTGTCTGCAGCAATTCCCTTGGAAATCATATAATTCACAGTAGACTCTGCCCTTTTTTGGGATAACCAAAGGTTGTACTTGTCCCTACCCCTGCTATCTGTATGCGAATTGGCTTTAATCTTAAGACTCGGATACTTGTCCATTGCCGCTATGACCTTCTGTATTTCTACCTCGGCATCCGGTCTGATATTGTATTTGTCAAAATCGAAATAAATGGTACTCAGTTGCAATAATTTAGCCAGGTCATCCCCAAAACCTGCAGTAACTTTTTCTCTTTCAAGATAAAAATCCATTATACGAGGTTTTCCATCAGATTTCGTAAGGTATTCTTCTGCAGGCACATAGCCTTGCATCATTGCCCTGACAAAGTTACCCTGATTACAATCTAAGGTCAGTGTAAAATTCCCATCAGTATCTGTTATAGTAGATAATATTTCCTCGTTATTCTCATCGATCACTTTAACGGTTGCACCCACCAATAAGTCGTTGGAAATTTTGTCACGGACGGTTCCTGAAATTTGTTGTACACATTCAAATACCAGGGGTTTTGATTCTACAAAGCTATAAATGTCGTCAGAACCAAGCCCTCCATCACGGTTAGAAGCAAAATATCCTTTCCGGGTTTCCTCTGTAAAAACAAATGTAAAATCGTCTTTTTTACTATTTACCGGCCTACCTACATTGATTATTTTTTGGTCGTATTTCTGATCCTTAATTTTTGTCGCAAAAACATCGAGACCTCCCAGTCCTGGATGTCCATCCGAAGAGAAATACAAGATCTCCTCACTGGTTACATAAGGAAAGGTTTCCCGGGCTTCCGTATTAATGGTCCCACCCAGATTGGTTGGTGTACCAAAACTACCATCATCATTAATTGCGATTTTGTAAATATCGGACCCTCCTGAGGACCCTGGCATGTCTGAAGCAAAATACAGGGTCTTTTCATCCGGACTCAATGCAGGATGGGCTACAGAATAGCTGTCGCTGTTAAAAGGTAGTTCCTCCAGATTTTTCCATACACCATTATCCAATTGCGCCCGGAATATCTTTAAGCGTACAACTCCTTCTTCGTCCCTGACATATTTGTCATCAATAAAATTATTCCTTGTAAAATAGAGGGTATTTCCATCTTTGGTAGTGATGGAAGTAGATTCGTGCATTCTGGAATTTACATTGCCCATTTTCCTGACGGCGTTGTTGGAAGCACTGTCTATATTGACTTTAAACAAATCGAGGAAATCCTTGGAATTCCAGGTATGTCTGTACCGCGCCAGGTTTCCGGTATCCCGGTCTGAAGAAAAAAGTAAGCCTTGTTTATATAATGATGGCGCAAATTCTGAATATTGTGTATTGTACTCAAAGGGAGCTATATTGTATCGGCCGGAGTTTTTGTCAATTTCTGCCATATACTCCTTTTCCGATTTAAAAGTGACCGCTCTTTTATCTCCGCCATTAGTCATTTCGGTAAATTTTACCATGAGGTCATCTGCTCTCTGGTATTCTCCTAAAGATCTAGTGCACTGGCTGTATCTAAAAAAGTACTCTGGTCCTACTCCTTTATCATAATTCTCGATCAAAATCCCATATACCTCAGCCGCCTTCTGATAATCCGCATTAAAATAATAGGCATTCCCCAGTCTTTGTAATAAATCCTGGGTCATATAACCCTTGTCCAGCACCTTTTGATAGATATCAATTGCCGGGCTGAAGGAGTAGTTCTGATACTTTTCATTTCCTTTAGTCACTAATCTTTCCTGTGCTAAGGCATCTGCTCCGAAAGAAAGTAGTAAAATGACTAATAAAAGTATTCTTCTGTTCATTTATACCTATTTAAAAGAATCTTGGTGAAATAGTACCTCTGAAAAACTTAACCAGTTCAAACCTTAAAAACACCTCAAAGGACCCATCGTTAAACTGCGTGCTACCCAGTTCTGTGGTCTCACGATCATAGGCCAGCCCCAGCATAATCTGATCTGTAATCTGGAAACCAACAAGGGCACTCACTGCAGCATCCCACCTATAAGCTGCGCCAAAGGAGAACCTATCGTTGAACAGAAAAGATGCAGACAAATCTAGTTGTAATGGTGCTCCACTGACCACTTTAGTCAATAATGCAGGTTTAAATTTTAATCTATCACCACTTCCCACAGGAAAGACATAACCCGTGATGAAATAAAAATTAATTCTGTCTGTTGACAAGAACTGTACGGCATTAGCATCGCCGGCTGCATTATCAAAATGCTGTGTTTGTAGAAGATTAGGTGCGGATAAACCCGCGTAGAATTTCTTGTCGTGATAATATACCCCCAGGCCAAAATTGGGTGAAAATTTATTTTGAATGTCGTTGCCCGAAATCGGTTCGTTGTCAAAATTATTCAGGCCATTAAAATCAAGATTCAAGAGGTTGCCGCCAACTTTCAATCCGAAAGACAACTGGGCATCAACGGACACATCTACACTATAGGAAATAACCCCATCGAAATAGGTTTCCTGAACTACACCATTTCCAATGTCATCGTTGATTATAGATATACCATACCCTACTTTACTGTTCCTGATTGGTGAATGCAGGTTGAGACTTTGGGTTTTAGGTGCCCCATCCAATCCTACCCATTGTGCTCTGTAGAGGGCAGCGATACTCAACTGGCCCCTTGAGCCTGCATAAGCCGGATTTACGCTCATGGTATTAAACATGTACTGTGTATACTGTGCGTCTTGCTGTGCAAATAGCCCACCAATGGTGATAAATATTAACAAGAGGGGAAATAATAGGTTTCTTCTGTTCATAATATACATTACACTATGTTATTTACTGATATAGAGATAGCCACTATCAGTAACGTTTTCCTGGTTCTCTTGGTATTCAAAGATATAGAAATAAACACCAGATGGTAAATAATCCTCTACACTTACTGTAGATCTCCCCTTAGATCTACCGTCAAATACATTATTCTGATTATTGTAATTGGTGCCGGCATAGACTTCAACTCCCCATCTGTTGAATATTCTCAGAGAATTGTTAAGGGCCCTTTCTACACTGCGGATAAATAAAAAGTCGTTTTTTCCGTCATTGTTTGGGGTAACCATCTGATTTACCTCAATTGGTAGTATTGGATCATCATCAGGATCCTCAGGATCAAGATAATTCGGAGTACCATTCCCATTAGAATCATCATTAGTAGGATCTCCATCTCCATTTACATCTTCATTAGGAGTATCTATACCATCTCCGTCATCGTCCAGGTCCCTGTAGTTAACATCTTCTGTTCCATCGGTATCCGGAAGATCATTGGCCGGGTCGTCTATTTCATCATTTACATCAAAGCCATCGTTATCATCGTTCCCCTCGTAACCATCAAGCAGCCCGTCACCATCAGTATCTGTTGTACCAGGTTCCTGGTCCGGAACCCCATCAAAATCAAAGTCGTTCCCTTCATTATTATCAGGAACCAAATCGTTATCACTATCATCATCCAGGTAATCTGGCTCGTCTGAATTGTCAGTATTTACAGGAGTAAGCCCATCCAGATAGGCAGAATTAACGCCGCTATTAGCTTCATATGTGGCCTCATCGTCATCATTGGGTGGAATATATCCTGCGGTGGTCTGAGCCTCCACATTATCCGGAATACCATCATTGTCCGCATCTATATCCAGGTGGTCTGGAAAACCGTCGCCATCACTGTCTAAGGGTTCTGTTAATGGGTTATTATCCCCATCCAAATTGGGATCTTCAGTGGTATCCAGAATTCCGTCATTATCATCATCCAGGTCTACGCTATCCGGTACACCATCCATATCAGTATCAGGCTCATCCGGGTCTAAATAGTCTGGGGTACCGTCTTCATCTGAGTCGTCGTTTGTTGGATCGTCATCCTCATTAGCATCTTCGTTTGGCGTATCAATACCGTCGCCGTCATCATCAAAATCGCGGTAATTTACATCTTCGGTCCCATCGGTATCCGGTAGATCGTTTGCCGGGTCATCTATTTCGTCATTCACATCGTAACCGTCATTTACGTCACTTCCCTCATAGCCATCATCAAGGCCATCCTGGTCTGTATCGACACCGGTAAAGGTTTGATCCGGATCGCCGTCAAAATTAAAGTCGTTCCCTTCATTATTATCAGGAACAAGATCGTTATCACTATCATCGTCCAGATAATCTGGCTCGTCTTCACCATCTGTATTTACAGGATTTACACCTGCATCACCGTCTCCTTCATAGGCATTATCCAGACCGTCATTATCATCGTCTAAACCAGTAGGCGGAATATAATCTGCTGTAGTTTGTGCTTCCACATTATCCGGGATGCCATCGTCATCCGAATCAATATCCAGATGGTCTGGTCTGCCATCACCATCCAGATCTTGGGGATCTGTCATTGGATTATTGTCCCCATCTAAATTTGGATCTTCAACCGTATCCAATATCCCATCATTATCATCATCAATATCTACATTATCAGGAACTCCGTCATCATCAGTATCCGGATCATCAAACGGATCTAAATAGTCTGGGGTACCGTCCCCGTCGGTATCATCATTGGTAGGATCTCCATCCTGGTCAACATCTTCATCTGGCGTGCTCTTTTCATCCCCGTCGTCATCCAGGTCTCTATAGTTTACGTCGTCTGACTCGTTGTCGGTATCGGGCAGATCATTCGCCGGATCGTCTATTTCATCATTTACGTCAAAGCCATCGTTTACATCACTTCCTTCATATCCATCATCAAGGCCATCACCATCTGCATCATCTCCCGTAGGTATCTGGTCCGGAACCCCGTCAAAATCAAAATCATTGCCTTCATTATTATCAGGAACCAAATCGTTGTCACTATCGCTATCAAGATAATCTGGCAGATCATCACCATCGGTATTTACAGGATCAACACCCTGTTCTTCTTCCCCGTCATAGGCATTATCCAAGCCATCATTATCATCATCTTCTCCCGTTGGAGGTATATAATTTGCCGTAGTTTGCCCCTCAACATTATCCGGTATCCCATCATTGTCCGAATCCAGGTCTACCCTGTCTGGGTAGCCATCGCCATCAGAATCCACATCTGTACTGAATGTTATGGTTTGTGGGTCTACAAAATTATCCAGACAAGAGAATTGAATCCCAGATTGCCTTGGAACATTAGTAGTAAAATTATTATCATTTTGTGTTTGTATCCCAAATCTGAAAACAAAGGTGGATATATTTACAAACTCTACTGCAACATTCACCGTTGGGTGGGTATTGAAAATACCTTCAAATTCAGTTGTTCCACCATTTATGAGCAAGCCACCAGCGGTAACATTAATCTCTACATCGGTAGGATTGTCAAAGGTGTAGCTTGCCGGGGTATCAAATCTATTGTACTCCTGGTACGACTCATTTCCATCTACATCAATAAAATTGGCAATAAGCTCATCTAATACTGCAGGAGTACTTGTACCTGTATTTACAAGGGAGATCCTCAGATCTACATATGGACGCCTTACATCGTCTGTTGTAGTAAAAGTAATTTCCGGTTTAAAAAATTCCGGATCGACGGCATTTTGATCCAGGGTGGCAATTTCTCCATTTAGCACTTCATCAATGGTCACAAGAGCATCGAGCTCAGCGGTAATATTGCTAAACCGATATACGGCTCCTTCGTTAAATCCTACACCGGATTCCAGAGTTGGAGCATTGCTGAAATTTAAATTTGGTACAGTTTCACAATCGTATTCGGTACTTAGCACACTAGATTCCACGCTGTCTAAAATACCATCATCGTCAGAATCCGCATCCAAATAATCTGCTATGCCATCACCTTCTGTATCCACGGGTGTTAGTCCTTCTCCGCTACCGGGGCTATCTTCATATGCGTCATCAAGACCATTTGCGTCAGTATCTTCTCCGGATTCAGGAATTATTTCCATGGCATCCTGTGCTTCAATAGTATCCGAGATACCATCGTTATCTGCATCCAGGTCTAAATAATCCGGACTTCCATCACCATCGGTATCCGTGGGGTTGGTTTCAGGATTGTTATCGCCATCTGTATTTGCATCCTCGACAGTATCCAATATACCATCTCCATCGTCATCTATATCCAGGGCATCAACAATGCCATCAGCATCGGAGTCCATATAGTAAAAGCTATAGCTTAATCTATTGGGCAGTTCATCAAAAGAGGATGTGAGTGTTAAGACAAAAAAAGCAGCTAATAAGGAGGTGCCATAAATTGCTTTTTGCCTTATTCTGTTAGGGGTAATTTTTTCCATAAATGATAGTTTTCGATTTAAACATATCACCATGGCCTTGTAGGAAAATAGAAAGTAAGAGTTAGGGCTTCTCTAGTAATTCTATGCAAGATATGGTATAAATCCCTACCTGCAAACTGTTTTGGAAGCAGAAATAATCTATTTTCTTTTAACAACACTTATACTCGATAAAAGGTTGAAAATGGACGATTTCCAAAATTATCAAACCCCGACGACTTGCAAATAAATACTATGAAACAATAGCAATTTAAAGGAATTCCCTGTAAATCAACTGCAACTTTCTTACACAACCACAACCGCTAAGACAATAAGCCATATTTTCTGATCCACCTAAAATAAGATAATAGACACGTTCTATGAAAGAAGCCGATTTTTCATTTATTTTTGCCGAAATTTTGACTTGTGAATTTCAAGAAAGAAATAGAGAAACGCAGAACTTTTGGAATCATTTCCCATCCGGATGCCGGGAAAACAACCCTGACAGAAAAATTACTATTATTTGGTGGTGCCATACAGGAAGCAGGAGCGGTAAAAAACAACAAAATTAAGAAATCTGCCACCAGTGATTTTATGGAGATAGAACGTCAACGGGGTATTTCTGTGGCAACTTCTGTACTCGCTTTTCTTTATAAAGACAAGAAGATCAACATCCTTGACACCCCTGGGCATAAAGATTTTGCAGAGGATACATTCAGGACACTTACCGCCGTAGATAGTGTAATTGTAGTAATTGATGTTGCAAAAGGTGTGGAGGAACAGACAGAGAAACTGGTAGAGGTTTGCCGGATGAGAAACATCCCTATGATTGTCTTTATCAATAAACTGGACCGCGAAGGGAAGGATGCCTTTGACCTTTTAGACGAAGTGGAGCAAAAACTTGGTCTCCATGTAACCCCTTTGAGCTTCCCTATTGGTATGGGTTATGATTTTAAAGGGATCTACAATATATATGAGCGAAATATCAATCTGTTTAGCGGGGACAGCAAAAAGAATATAGAGGAAACTATCGCCTTTGACAATATGGAGAATCCCGAACTAGAGGAAATTATAGGATCAAAGGCTGCCACAGATCTACGGGAGAATCTGGAACTTATAGATGGGGTATATCCCAAATTTGAAAAGCAGAGTTACCTGGACGGTACTTTACAGCCAGTATTTTTTGGCTCTGCACTTAACAATTTTGGAGTCCGGGAATTACTGGATTGTTTTGTCGAAATAGCTCCTCCACCCAGGCCCAAAAAAGCAGAAGAACGACTTGTGGCTGCAGAGGAAGAGGAGATGACAGGTTTCGTATTTAAAATTCATGCCAATATGGATCCGAAACATCGTGATCGCCTGGCATTTGTGAAAATAGTTTCGGGCACATTTGAACGGAACAAGCCCTATCTGCATGTAAGGCACAATAAAAAACTAAAATTCTCGAGCCCCAATGCCTTTTTTGCTGAAAAAAAGGAAATTGTTGATATCTCCTATCCAGGAGATATAGTTGGACTGCATGATACAGGAAACTTTAAAATTGGCGACACCCTTACCGAAGGGGAAATATTGCATTACAAAGGGATTCCCAGCTTTTCTCCGGAACATTTCAGGTATGTCAACAATGCAGATCCCATGAAGTCCAAGCAGCTCAATAAAGGCCTTGATCAATTGATGGATGAAGGGGTTGCTCAGCTTTTTACCTTAGAACTCAATGGGAGAAAAGTAATTGGTACCGTTGGGGCACTTCAATATGAGGTGATACAGTATCGTCTGGAACATGAATACGGCGCCAAATGCACCTATGAAAATTTCCCGGTATACAAAGCCTGTTGGGTAGAGGCCGATGATAAGAATAATGAAGAATACAAAGAATTTATACGGGTAAAACAGAAGTTTCTGGCCAAGGACAAGCGCGGACAACTTGTGTTTTTAGCAGATTCTTCGTTCTCACTTCAGATGACACAGCAAAAATACCCTTCTGTAAAACTGCATTTTACCTCAGAGTTTGAATAGCGGCTGTTTGTTGCTGATTTATTCTATTTTAAACAATTCCTTTCCGGTCACCCAAGAAAGTTCAGATTCGTAAAATTTAAGGGCAGTTTTGATTTCTCTGTCCGACTTATCCCGGGGAGATTTGCTGATAAACCTTGCCTTGGTATTGTTAAGGTTTAAGGTATGAGTAGCGTCTATATCGTTTTTGTGATTGGTAAAGAAGTAGATCAGGTTTTTTTTCTGAGGTTTCCAGACGCCTTTACCATAGCTGTTCTCCTCCTTATTGTTGCCAACCAATACATGGCGGTATCTGTGGAATAAGAAAGTGCCGTTCGGGTTTAACAGGATATCATAGCTAATATTAGCATTCGAAGCTTTAAACACCAATTCGTATTTCCCTGCATATTTTTCTGATTGGGCCGAACTAATTAGACTTATAGAAAGCAACAAGAGTAACAGTAACTTTTGCATAATTCCTTACATATTTAAAATGAAACTGCCATAAAGTTATCAAAAAGTATTTCAACTTAAACAGAATATTACCAACCGATTCCTACCCACTGTTTACTGTTCACTGTTTACTGTTCACTGTTTACTGCTTACTTTATCCAGCCGCATCCTCTCGCAGCCTTTTTCAATCATCCACAGGATAATCAAAAAAGATCTCGTGTTTACTGCTTACTGCATAAAAAAAGCGCCCAAATGGCGCTTTCTTTTATGCTTCCCCCGTGGGGCCAAAATTCAATGGAATAGGCGGTTGTTCATAATCCTTGATGGTGCCATGGGCCTTTTCAAACCTATTGACATTATCATTTAGGGCTTTTAAGAACTTCTTAGCGTGTTGTGGTGTAAGTACAATTCTACTCTTCACTTTCGCTTTAGGAGCGCCGGGCATCATACTGATAAAGTCTACCACGAATTCCGATACAGAATGGTTGATGATCGCCAGATTGGAATATATTCCTTCAGCAGTCTTTTCGTCCAATTCTATATTTATTTGCTTTTGTTTTTGTTCTTTCTCACTCATGATCAACACAATTATTGTTAAGAAAAAAGCCGCCTAAAAAAGTACAGTTGTCATTGCGAGTCCCAATAATCGGGATGAAGCAATCTCGCGATCCTTAGCTGAGATTTAAAAGATTACTTCACTTCGTTCGTAATGACGGGCACGCACTTTTTTAGGCAGCCTTTACCTAATATTAGAACTTCAATTCTTCTTTTCTGGCCATGATCTCATCGTATTCTTCTTTAGAACCTACAATGATATTTTCATAGTCTCTCATCCCCGTTCCTGCAGGTATTTTATGTCCTACAATAACGTTTTCTTTCAAGCCTTCAAGATGATCTACCTTACCGCTTACTGCTGCCTCATTCAATACTTTTGTGGTTTCCTGGAAGGAAGCCGCAGAAATAAAGGATTTGGTCTGCAGTGAAGCCCTGGTAATTCCTTGTAATATTGGTGTTGCCGTTGCCGCAATAGCATCTCTGGCAGTTACTACAGTTTTATCAGAACGTCTGAGAATAGAATTTTCATCTCTAAGTTCTCTTGCAGTTATGATCATACCTGCTTTAAGGTTTTCAGATTCTCCCGCATCTTCCACTACTTTCTTACCGAATATCTCATCATTTTCTTTGATGAAATCGTCTTTATGAACCAATTGATTCTCAAGGAAAGTGGTATCTCCGGAATCCTGAATACGTACCTTACGCATCATTTGCCTTACAACAACCTCAAAGTGCTTGTCGTTAATTTTCACCCCTTGTAAACGATATACTTCCTGTACTTCATTTACCAGGTATTGCTGCACCGCAGATGGCCCTTTTATTGCAAGGATATCTTCCGGTGTGATAGACCCGTCAGACAATGGCATTCCTGCTCTCACATAATCGTTCTCCTGAACCAGAATCTGATTGGATAGTTTTACAAGGTACTTCTTAATCTCACCCAATTTGGATTCGATTATAATCTCCCTGTTTCCTCTTTTGATTTTTCCAAAAGAAACTACCCCGTCAATTTCGGATACTACTGCAGGGTTAGAAGGGTTACGCGCTTCAAAAAGCTCGGTTACCCTTGGCAGACCTCCTGTAATATCACCTGCTTTTGCAGATTTACGCGGAATCTTAACCAGGATTTTTCCCTCTTTTATTTTGTCTCCATCATCTACCATGATATGAGATCCTACAGGAAGGTTGTACGAACGCAACACTTCATCTTTAGTATTCTTGATCAGTAGAGTTGGGATCAGCTTTTTATTTCTGGATTCGGAAATTACCTTCTCCTGGAATCCTGTTTGCTCATCAATTTCTACCTGATAGGTGACACCCTGCTCAATATTCTCATAAGCAATTTTACCAGGGAATTCAGAAACAATAACTCCGTTATACGGATCCCATGAGCAAACGATATCATCCTTTTTGATCTTCTGACCATTCTTAATGAATAGTTGAGAACCATAAGGTATGTTATTGGTACTTAGGGTAATTCCGGTTTTGGCATCAACAATTTTTATCTCTGATGTTCTTGAAATTACGATAACTGCACTCTTCCCTTCGCTATTTTCCCCTTTTACAGTTCTGAGATCTTCAATCTCTGCTACCCCGTCAAATTTGGCTTCTAACTTACTATCTTCAGAAATGTTTCCGGCAATACCCCCAACATGGAAAGTACGCAAAGTAAGCTGTGTTCCCGGTTCTCCAATAGATTGAGCTGCAACAACACCAACAGCTTCTCCACGCTGTACCATCTTATTGGTCGATAAATTTCTACCATAACACTTGGCACAGATTCCTTTTTGTGCCTCACAGGTAAGGGCAGATCTTACTTCGATCTTCTCAATAGGCGAAGCCTCAATCTTTTTGACATCAGCTTCCATGATTCCCTGACCGGCTTCTAATAGTAATTCTTCGGTAAGTGGATCGTATACATCGTGAAGAGAAACCCTTCCAAGGATCCTTTCACCCAGGGTTTCAACAATCTCTTCATTCTTCTTCAATGGCTCAACCTCAATACCCCTAAGTGTACCACAATCATCAATATTGACAATCACATCCTGAGATACATCTACCAAACGACGTGTCAGGTACCCTGCATCCGCAGTTTTTAAAGCGGTATCAGCAAGACCTTTACGAGCACCGTGAGTAGAGATAAAGTACTCAAGGATAGACAGACCTTCTTTAAAGTTAGACAGAATCGGGTTTTCAATAATTTCACCCCCGCCTGCAGTAGATTTTTTAGGCTTGGCCATTAATCCACGCATTCCTGTTAACTGTCTAATCTGTTCTTTAGATCCCCTTGCACCAGAATCTAACATCATATATACAGAGTTAAATCCTTGCTGATCTTCCCGAATTCGTTTCATTGCTAATTCGGTAAGCATAGCATTGGTAGAGGTCCATACGTCTATCACCTGGTTATAACGTTCGTTATTGGTGATAAGACCCATGTTATAGTTCATCATAATACCATCTACCTGCTCATTGGCATCTGCTATCATCTCGTGCTTTTCCTTAGGAATAATAATATCTCCCAAACTAAAAGACAATCCGCCTTTAAAGGCAAAATCGTATCCCATAGTTTTGATCTTATCAAGAAATTCAGCTGTAGTCGGAACATCCGTTACCGCTAAAATTTTACCGATAATATCACGAAGCGATTTTTTATTCAGGACATCGTTTATATAGCCCGCCTCTTCAGGAACAACCATATTAAACAATACTCTCCCTACCGTGGTTGGAATAATCTGGTTAACCAACTCACCTTCTTCATTAAAGTCCTTAGCACGTACTTTAATACTTGCATTTAATTCTACACGTCCTTCGTTAAAGGCGATGACCACCTCTTCATAGGAATAGAAGGTTAGTCCTTCACCTTTGACAGTTAGTTCTTTTGTAGATTTACGTTCTTTCGTCATATAGTACAATCCAAGAACCATATCCTGAGAAGGTACTGTAATTGGTGATCCGTTGGCCGGATTCAGAATGTTATGCGATGCAAGCATCAACAATTGCGATTCCAAAATGGCTTCCGGTCCTAATGGTAAATGTACCGCCATCTGATCCCCGTCAAAATCCGCGTTAAATGCAGTACATACCAAGGGGTGCAAACGAATTGCTTTACCTTCTATTAACTTAGGCTGAAAAGCTTGTATCCCCAACCTGTGCAATGTAGGAGCACGGTTAAGTAAAACAGGATGTCCTTTCAGTACATTTTCAAGAATATCCCAAACTACAGGTTCTTTCTTGTCGATGATCTTTTTCGCCGATTTAACGGTTTTGACAATGCCTCTTTCTATCAACTTACGGATGACAAATGGCTTGTAAAGCTCTGCCGCCATATCTTTTGGAAGACCACATTCGAATAGCTTCATTTCAGGACCTACCACGATCACTGACCTTGCTGAATAATCCACCCTTTTTCCCAAAAGGTTCTGACGGAATCTTCCTTGTTTCCCTTTCAAAGAATCTGAAAGCGATTTTAAAGGTCTGTTAGATTCTGTTTTAACCGCCGAAGCTTTACGTGTGTTATCGAATAATGAATCAACGGCCTCCTGTAGCATACGCTTCTCATTCCTAAGAATCACCTCAGGTGCCTTGATTTCCATTAGTCTTTTAAGACGGTTATTTCTTATAATAACCCTTCTGTATAAATCGTTGAGATCGGAAGTGGCAAAACGACCACCATCCAATGGAACCAATGGGCGAAGTTCTGGTGGAATTACCGGAACTACCTTCATGATCATCCATTCCGGGTTGTTCTCGCGATTTTCCTGAGACTCTCTAAGTGCCTCTACCACCTGAAGCCTTTTCAAAGCTTCTGTCTTACGCTGTTTGGAAGTTTCCATATTGGCCTTGTGTCTCAGGTCATAGGAAAGTTGTTGAAGATCTATTCTGGATAAAAGATCTATCAGACATTCTGCTCCCATTTTAGCAATAAATTTGTTGGGATCAGTATCTTCCAAATATTGATTCTCTGGTGGGATAGTTTCCAAAATATTGAGGTATTCCTCCTCGGTAAGGAAATCCATCTTATTAATCTCTTCCCCCTCCGGGCCCTGAGCCACACCAGGTTGAATGACCACATATCTTTCGTAATAAATGATCATATCCAACTTCTTGGACGGCAAGCCCAATAAATACCCAATCTTGTTAGGTAGCGAGCGGAAATACCATATGTGCGCAACGGGGACAACCAGATTGATATGCCCTACCCTATCTCTACGCACTTTCTTTTCAGTTACTTCTACCCCGCAACGATCACAAACTATTCCGCGGTAGCGAATCCTCTTATATTTCCCACAGGCACATTCGTAATCCTTTACCGGGCCAAAAATTCGTTCGCAGAAAAGACCATCGCGTTCAGGTTTATGCGTTCTGTAATTGATTGTTTCAGGTTTTAAAACTTCTCCTCTTGACTCTGCAAGAATAGACTCCGGAGAGGCCAAGCCAATAGAAATTTTATCAAACCTTTTAATCGTATTGTTATCTTTTAATCTAGCCATAATGCTAATTCTGATAGTAAATTATATGTGTTACAAGAACTTATATTGCAATTATTCTTCCAGTCTGATGTCTAAACCTAATCCCTTAAGTTCATGCATCAATACGTTGAAAGATTCTGGTAATCCAGGCTCTGGCATGGTCTCTCCTTTAACGATAGATTCATAGGTTTTCGCCCTACCAATTACGTCATCAGATTTTACCGTCAATATTTCCCTAAGGGTAGCCGAAGCACCATATGCTTCTAAGGCCCACACTTCCATTTCTCCAAATCGCTGTCCACCAAACTGTGCTTTACCACCTAATGGCTGTTGCGTAATTAAAGAATATGGTCCTATTGAACGTGCATGCATCTTGTCGTCCACCATATGTCCTAACTTCAACATATAGATGACCCCTACCGTAGCGGCCTGGTCAAAACGCTGTCCTGTTCCGCCATCGTATAAATACGTATGTCCAAATCTCGGGACACCTGCATCATCTGTCAGGGCATTGATCTCATCCAGAGTTGCTCCGTCAAAAATTGGAGTAGCAAATTTCTGGTTGGTATTCATACCTGCCCAACCTAAAACGGTCTCATAGATCTGTCCAATGTTCATCCTGGAAGGTACTCCTAAAGGATTAAGAACAATATCCACTGGAGTTCCATCTTCAAGGAACGGCATATCTTCCTGTCTTACGATACGGGCAACAATACCTTTGTTACCATGACGCCCTGCCATCTTATCCCCAACTTTAAGCTTTCGCTTCTTGGCGATATACACCTTGGCCAACTTCATTATCCCTGCAGGTAATTCATCACCAACTGAGATGGTAAACTTATCTCTTCTCAGGTTCCCCTGAAGGTCGTTAAGTTTTATCTTATAGTTGTGAAGCAAATCTGCTACCAGGGTATTGGTGGCTTTATCGGTGGTCCAGCTACCACTTACCAAATGCGCAAAATCATCTACGGCATTTAACATCTTCATGGTATACTTCTTACCTTTTGGCAGTACTTCTTCTCCAAGGTCATTAAGTACTCCCTGTGAAGTTTTACCATTGATAATTTTGAAAAGCTTCTCAACAAGCACTTCCTTGAGTTCCTGGAATTTTACTTCGTATTCCAACTCCAGATTGTTTATTGCCTCCTTATCTTCAGAACGTTTTCTTTTGTCTTTTATAGATCTGGAAAACAATTTCTTGTCTATTACCACTCCACGCAAAGAAGGAGAAGCTTTTAAGGAAGCATCCTTAACATCTCCTGCCTTATCTCCAAAAATGGCACGTAATAATTTTTCTTCCGGTGTAGGATCGGATTCTCCTTTTGGAGTAATCTTACCAATTAAAATATCACCAGGTTTCACTTCAGCACCTATCCTGATCATTCCGTGTTCATCCAGATCCTTAGTGGCTTCTTCAGAAACGTTTGGAATGTCATTTGTAAGTTCTTCCGCACCCAGCTTGGTATCTCTAACCTCAAGGGCGTATTCATCTATGTGAATAGACGTAAAGATGTCTTCACGAACAACTTTTTCAGAAATTACAATTGCATCTTCAAAGTTATATCCCTTCCAGGGCATAAAGGCCACCTTCAGGTTTCTCCCCAAGGCCAATTCCCCACTTTCCGTGGCGTATCCTTCACATAGCACCTGTCCTTTCTTCACCTTATCACCTTTCTTTACGATAGGTTTCAGGTTAATACTTGTCCCCTGGTTGGTCTTGCGGAATTTTACCAATTCATAGGTTTTGGAATCTTCCTCAAAACTTACCAATTTGGCTTGTTCAGATCGCTTGTAAGTGATTGTAATCTTCTTGGCATCTACATATTCTATAACACCATCACCTTCAGCGTTGATAAGTACCCTGGAATCTGAAGCAACTTGCCTTTCGAGTCCGGTACCAACAATCGGAGATTGTGGTTTTAACAAGGGTACTGCCTGGCGCATCATGTTAGACCCCATCAAAGCCCTGTTAGCATCATCGTGTTCCAGAAACGGAATTAACGAAGCCGAAATTGAGGCTATCTGATTTGGTGCAACATCTGTATAATTAACTTCAGAGGGGTCTACAACAGGAAAATCTCCTTCCTCTCTTGCAATAACTTTCTCCTGGTCTATTGTACCGTTATCTTTGAGCGGAATATTTGCCTGAGAAATCTTCATTCCTTCTTCTTCTTCCGCGCTCAGGTAAACAAACTCCTTAGTATCTACTTTCCCTTTGGTTACTTTTCGGTAAGGAGTTTCTAAGAAGCCCATAGGATTCACCTTAGCGAAAACAGAAAGTGATGAAATTAGTCCGATATTAGGTCCTTCAGGAGTTTCAATCGGACAAAGTCTTCCGTAGTGGGTGTAGTGCACGTCACGAACTTCGAAACCTGCCCTTTCCCTTGATAATCCTCCAGGTCCTAATGCAGATAATCTTCTTTTATGAGTTATTTCTGCTAAAGGATTGGTCTGATCCATGAACTGAGACAACTGGTTGGTCCCAAAGAAAGAATTAATTACAGAAGACAAGGTCTTCGCATTAATTAAATCTATAGGAGTAAATACCTCATTATCTCTTACATTCATACGTTCGCGAATAGTTCTGGCCATACGGGCCAATCCTACTCCAAACTGAGAAGATAATTGCTCTCCAACGGTTCTTACACGTCTGTTGGAAAGGTGGTCAATATCATCGATCTCCGCTTTGGAATTGATCAATTCTATTAAGTACTTTATAATGGTAATGATATCTTCTTTGGTAAGCACCTGCTTGTCCATTCCGATATCCAATCCTAATTTTTTGTTCATTCTGTATCGACCAACCTCACCAAGGTTATATCGTTGATCAGAAAAGAACAATTTATCTATTATACCTCTTGCGGTCTCTTCATCTGGTGGTTCAGCATTACGCAATTGACGGTAAATATGTTCTACTGCTTCTTTTTCAGAGTTTGTCGGATCTTTCTGAAGGGTATTATGAATGATCGCATAATCGCTCTGAGCATTATTTTCTTTGTGAAGTAAAATGGTCTTCACATCTGTCTCCACAATTTGATCTATATGTTCCTTTTCCAAAACCGTATCCCGATCGAGGACGATCTCGTTTCGCTCAATAGAAACAACTTCTCCTGTATCCTCGTCAACAAAATCTTCGTGCCATGTATTCAGAACTCTGGCAGCAAGTTTACGTCCAAGAATTTTCTTTAAGCCCGTCTTTGATACTTTTACTTCTTCAGAGAGATCAAAGATTTCTAATATATCTTTATCCCTTTCAAAACCAATAGCTCTGAACAATGTGGTAACAGGTAACTTCTTCTTCCTGTCAATATATGCGTACATCACACTATTGATATCCGTGGCAAATTCTATCCAGGATCCTTTAAAAGGAATTACCCTTGCAGAATATAGCTTGGTACCATTTGCGTGAAAAGATTGTCCAAAGAAAACACCTGGAGAACGGTGTAATTGAGATACCACCACGCGTTCTGCTCCGTTGATCACGAAGGTACCACTAGGTGTCATGTACGGAATAGTTCCCAGATAAACATCCTGGACTATGGTTTCGAAATCCTCGTGTTCCGGATCCGTACAAAATAGTTTTAATCTCGCTTTTAAGGGAACGCTGTATGTAAGCCCCCTTTCTATACATTCCTGAATGGAATATCTAGGTGGATCGATAAAGTAATCCAGAAATTCCAGCACAAACTGGTTTCTGGTATCTGTAATTGGAAAGTTTTCCATGAAGGTATTGTACAATCCTTCATTACCCCTTTCGTCAGACTTTGTTTCAAGCTGAAAAAAGTCCTGAAACGATTTAATCTGAATATCCAAGAAATCCGGGTAATCCGGTATGTTCTTAGCGGATGCGAAATTTATTCTTTCAGTCTGTGTTTTGAACATCTATGGGCCTTTTGAACGTGAATACTAATGTGGGTGGTATATTCCTTAATATACTATGCATAAAAGGGTTTAGGTCTGACCATTTTCCGCTTGGCAGAAATGGAAAGACCTAAACCTTAAACCATATGGTTGTCGCTATTATTTAAGCTCAACTTCTGCTCCGGCTTCTTCCAATGATTTTTTGATTCCTTCAGCTTCGTCTTTAGCTACACCTTCCTTAACGGCTTTAGGCGCGCTGTCAACGATGTCTTTAGCGTCTTTTAAACCAAGTCCAGTTAATTCTTTAACCAACTTAACAACGGCTAACTTAGAGCCACCTGCTGCGGTTAGAATAACATCGAATTCGGATTTTTCCTCTGCGGCTTCACCTTCGCCACCAGCGGCAGCACCACCACCAGCAACAGCTACTGCAGCAGCTGCGGGCTCAATGCCATACTCTTCTTTTAATATATCTGCCAATTCATTTACCTCTTTTACAGTAAGATTGACTAATTGTTCTGCGAAATCTTTTAAATCTGCCATTTTTCTATCGTTTAATAAAATTTTGAATTATAATCGTTTTTAGTGCGTACTTATTTTTCTGATAAAGTTTTTAGGATGCCCGCCAATTTACCACCTCCAGATTTCAATCCGGAAATAACATTTTTAGCAGGAGACTGTAATAGTCCGATAATCTCACCGATCATCTCTTCCCTTGATTTGATACTAACCAAAGTATCTAGTTTATCGTCACCTACATAAATTGCTTCTTCAATAAAAGCGCCTTTCAGTAATGGTCTATCCGACTTTTTCCTGAAGGTTTTTATCAATTTTGCGGGTGCGTTACCTGCCTCTGAAAACATTAAAGACGTATTGCCTTTTAATACCTCAGGCAGTTCACCAAATTCCTTGTCTGAAGCCTGCATCGCCTTGGCCAACAAGGTATTCTTTACAACAGACAGCTTGATATTAGCTTTAAAACAAGCTCTTCTCAAATCTGAAGTTGTTGCAGCATCCAAACCGGATATGTCTGCCAGGTAAATAGTAGAGTTATCTCCTAACTTAGCAGTCAAATCTTCTATAACGGTCGCTTTTTCTTCTCTTGTCATAATAAAAAAGGTTTACAGTTAAACTGCTTTTGGATCTAGTTGAACGCTTGGACTCATTGTACTGCTCATATAGATGCTTTTCATATAAACACCCTTAGAAGCTGCTGGCTTAAGTTTATTTAAAGTATCTAATAATTCCTTAGCATTACCCGCAATTTTATCTGCAGAGAAGGAAGCCTTGCCAATTGCGGCATGCACAATTCCGGCCTTATCAACTTTAAAATCTATTTTACCTGCTTTAACTTCAGATACTGCCTTGGCAATATCCATGGTTACAGTACCTGTTTTTGGATTAGGCATTAGTCCTCTTGGCCCTAAAACTCGTCCTAAAGGTCCTAGTTTACCCATAACGCTGGGCATTGTGATAATTACATCAACATCTGTCCATCCGCCTTTTATTTTATCCAAATATTCATCCAAGCCAACAAAATCTGCTCCCGCTTCTTTTGCTTCCGACTCTTTATCTGGGGTTACAAGTGCAAGAACTTTTACATCCTTACCTGTACCATGTGGTAATGTTACCACTCCCCTAACCATCTGATTGGCTTTTCTTGGATCTACACCCAAACGAATTGCCAAATCTACAGAGGCGTCAAATTTCGCGTTGGTGATTTCTTTTATCAAAGCAGAAGCTTCATCCACACTATAGAGCTTGTCTTTCTCTATTTTGGCCTGAGCCTCTTTTTGCTTTCTGGTTAATTTTCCCATACTAAAATTGCTTTTTAAGATTTAAAAAGGACGTTTCCCTGAGACTTTTAGCCCCATTGATCTGGCGGTTCCTGCTACCATACTCATTGCAGACTCCACAGTAAACGCATTTAAGTCTACCATTTTGTCTTCGGCAATAGTCCTTACCTGATCCCAGTTCACATTTCCTGATTTAACTCTGTTAGGTTCGCCTGAGCCTTTTTTAATCTTAGCCGCTTCCAAAAGTTGCACTGCCGCTGGTGGTGTCTTTACCAGGAAGTCGAAAGACTTATCCTTATAAACCGTGATAACAACAGGCAATACTTTGCCTTGTTTGTCCTGTGTACGAGCATTAAACTGCTTACAGAACTCCATGATGTTAACACCGGCAGCACCTAAAGCGGGTCCAACCGGTGGCGACGGATTCGCAACACCTCCCCTAACTTGTAGTTTAACTACTTTACTTACTTCTTTTGCCATTGTTAAAAATTAAATGAAAAAGTGTGTCAATTGGAAGCAACACAACTTTATATATATGTAACAATTATACTTTCTCTACTTGCATATAGCTGAGCTCTAATGGCGTCTTTCTTCCGAAAATCTTTACCATAACCTCCAGCTTTCGCTTTTCTTCATTAATCTTCTCTACGGTACCGTTAAAACCATTGAACGGACCATCAATTACTTTTACTGTTTCACCTAAAACAAACGGGATGGCGACATTGTCTGTATTGACGGCAAGCTCATCAACTTTCCCTAACATTCTGTTCACTTCTGCCTTTCGCAACGGCACAGGATCTCCGCCCTTTGTTTCTCCTAGGAAGCCTATAACATTTGTGATAGATCTGATGATATGGATCATCTCCCCACCCAAATTGGCTTTTATCATAATATATCCCGGAAAGTAAACCCTTTCTTTATTGATTTTCTTTCCATTCCTTATTTGCACAACTTTTTCTGTAGGCACAAGAACGTCTTCCAGATAATCCGCAAAACCATGTCGTTCTACTTCGCTCTCTATATAGCCCTTGATCTTATTTTCCTGACCACTGACAGCTCTTACCACATACCAATTCTTCTCCAATACTTCTGACATAAGTCGAGGCTTAATTAATTAATGTATTAAAATAGATAGTGATTAGTTCACTAAAGATGGTATCTACACCCCATGTTGCCAGTGCAAATATTATTGAAAACACTGCCACTATTACCATAAGGTTAGAAGATTCAGCCCTTGAAGGCAACGTAACATTGTTTCTTAATTCTTCTACGGATTCCTTTATATATGTAATCATGTACGCAATTTTTCAATTATTCTCTTGGAAACTTCCTTTGATTTCCCATTCTATCTAGCACGGGAGGAGAGACTCGAACTCCCGACACCTGGTTTTGGAGACCAGTGCTCTACCAACTGAGCTACACCCGTATTATTTACACCGAAAGGTATCACGCCTTTGGCGTGACACCTTCAATGCAAATTATTTATATACGATTAATCTGTAATCTTAGTAACCTGACCGGCTCCAACAGTTCTACCACCTTCACGGATAGCAAAACGAAGTCCAACACTTAGTGCAATTGGCTGAATCAAATCTACTGTAATTGTAAGGTTATCTCCAGGCATTACCATTTCCACTCCATCAGGTAAATTGATAGTACCTGTTACGTCTGTAGTTCTTACATAGAATTGTGGACGATAGTTATTGTGGAAAGGTGTATGACGCCCTCCTTCTTCTTTTTTAAGGATATACACCTCAGCTTCAAATTTAGCATGTGGCGTTACAGAACCTGGCTTACAGATTACCATTCCTCTTTTTATATCAGACTTTTCGATACCTCTTAATAGGATTCCAACGTTATCCCCGGCTTCACCTCTGTCTAATATTTTACGGAACATTTCAACTCCTGTTACAGTAGAAGATAATTTCTCTGCTCCCATCCCGATGATATCAACAGCGTCACCAGTGTTAGCAACTCCGGTTTCTATACGTCCGGTAGCAACGGTTCCACGACCAGTGATCGTAAATACATCTTCTACAGGCATCAAGAAATCTTTCTCAACATCACGCTTTGGCAATTCTATCCACTCATCAACAGCATCCATCAATTCCATAACGGTATCAACCCACTTTTGCTCACCATTTAATGCTCCAAGTGCAGATCCAGCAATTACTGGTCCGTTGTCACCATCATACTCGTAGAAAGAAAGCAATTCTCTGATTTCCATTTCAACAAGTTCTAGTAGCTCCTCGTCATCAACCATATCCACTTTGTTCATGAATACAACAATTCTTGGAATACCTACCTGACGTCCTAAAAGGATGTGCTCTCTTGTTTGCGGCATTGGACCATCAGTTGCTGCAACAACCAATATTGCACCATCCATCTGGGCAGCACCAGTAACCATGTTCTTAACATAATCCGCGTGACCAGGACAATCAACGTGCGCATAGTGACGGTTAGCCGTCGCATATTCCACGTGAGAAGTGTTAATTGTAATACCTCTTTCTTTTTCTTCAGGAGCATTATCGATAGAATCGAAACTTCTTTGCTCAGAAAGACCAGCGTTAGCCAATACCGTAGTAATAGCAGCTGTCAATGTAGTTTTACCGTGATCAACGTGTCCAATAGTACCAATATTTAAGTGCGGTTTGGAACGATCAAAAGTTTCCTTTGCCATTTTAATTAATTTTAATCTTAGTTTATATTAGTGTACAAATTTTTTTAGTTGAGCCAACGACGGGAATTGAACCCGTGACCTCTTCCTTACCAAGGAAACGCTCTACCCCTGAGCTACGTCGGCTTGTTGGGGTTCAGTTTCAATGTTAAAGGTTTCAGGACAACCCTATACACCTTAAACATTATTCAACAAACACTTACCCAAGGTTTTGAGCGGGAGACCGGGTTCGAACCGGCGACATTCAGCTTGGAAGGCTGACGCTCTACCAACTGAGCTACTCCCGCAATTTTAATATTCCAATATTTCAAAGTATCAAGAGTTCCCAACCCTCAATCTGTCTGGATTCACTCCCTATCGATCGTGCATCCTGTTCGGGTGACCCCGACTTTTTGGATTCACTCCCTACCGGTCGTGCATCCTGTTCGGGTGACCCCGACTTTTTGGATTCACTCCCTATCGGTCGTGCATCCTGTTCGGGTGACCCCGACTTTTTGGATTCACTCCCTATCGGTCGTGCATCCTGTTCGGGTGACCCCGACTTTTGGATTCACTCCCTATCGGTCGTGCATCCTGTTCGGGTGACC
>NZ_JAFMPW010000020.1 GCF_026126425.1 Muriicola sp. Z0-33 | reverse complement strand
TAGAAAAAAACAGTCCAGGGAAAATCATTTAACTTCGTGAAAGCACTCTCTTAAATTTTAACCCAAAAAGTTCAGATTTATTTGACGACATACACTTTTGTATCTCCCTGTCCGTACATTGCAACTAACACAGCATTGACAGGTATAATTTTTGCCGAACTTTCTTTTAAAGCCAAGGAAGAAATATATTCTTCAGAATCAATTATAACCTGATTCTTTAACTCACCTGTTTTCAACCAAGGAAAGTCTTTTGATGACCAATACTTCTCAAAACTGCGATTAGGCGTTGCTCCACTGGTCATTTTAGAAGTGAAATTTTTTAATTCTTTGACCCACCAGCCCTCAGGAATCTCTTTATCCAATTCTTCATTATAAACCATTACACCACCAGATGATTTATAAGGGTTACCTTCTTCATTAGGAAACTCAAAGTCCACAAACCAATGTTTGTATAGGGCTTGCGCGGTTTCTTCTAGTTTTTGGTTGAGTTGTTCGTTAAGCGCAATACGATTGATAATGGTGTTGTATTCGTTAACGATCTGCTGTTGTTTTTCAATTGAAGGAACTTTAATCGGTAAAGAACATAGGTCATCCCAAGTAATTCGTCCTCTTATATCTCCACCACTTAAAAACCATAAAAATCTATCTGATTCTGACCTTTTAAACCACATCATCAAATATTCAGGTAGCAAATGGTTTTCATCAATCACTTCAAAAACAAAATATGCCGTAGATATTATAGCTATATCCTTATGCGTCAATCTTGAAATTGGCAATTTTTTATCCCTTCCAACACTCATTAGCTTACAACCAAATTGTCCTTTTCTAATTATTTTATATTTCGTTAGGTCAGTACCATTGATATTTGCAACTGATGGCATAAATTTTTTATCAAGATTTACCCCAAGCAATAAATCAATAGAACCTTCTTCATTTCGATCATTACATTGGCGAATAAACTCACCTATTTTTCTATAATTCGATTTCAAATCCTAGCTTTTTAAAAACTTTTAGTAATTCTTGCTTCGATTGTTGTTCTTCTTTTAACAAGTCTGTAAACTCTTCTTTAAGTATTTCCATCTTTTCATCAAAGTCAATATTTTCATCTCTATTGACGAACTCAATATATTTACTTGGTACTAAGGAATAGTCTTTCTTTCGCACTTCATCAAGATGTGCACTGTAACAATATTCTGGCACATCTGCATAACCTTTATCATGTTGTTGCCAATTGTGATAGGTTTTTGCAATCTCATCAATTTGCTCTGGACTAAACTGAATGTATTTTTTTTCAAACGGCACACCAATTTTTCTTAAATCCATAAATAGAATTTCGTCTTTACGATTTCTATAATCTCTAGAGACATCACCAATATTTCTAGTGTGTTCAGCTTTGTTCTTGTTTAAAATCCAAAGCGTAACACTAATAGTAGTCGTATAAAACATATTTTGTGGTAGAATCACAATCGCTTCCACCAGCCCATTATTAATGAGTTTTTTACGTATTTTATATTCTTCACCACCACCAGAAAGTGCTCCGTTGGCTAATAGAAAACCTGCCACGCCATTTTCTGAGAGTTTGGATGCCATGGTAAGAATCCAACCGTAATTGGCGTTACTCGTAGGTGGTACGTCGTAACCCATCCAACGTGGGTCGTCTATGAGTTCATTATCAGTGCGCCAGTCTTTTTGGTTAAAAGGTGGGTTGGCCATAATATAATCGGCCTTTAAATCTTTGTGTTGGTCATCGGCAAAAGTATTGGCTGCTTTTTCACCTAGATTTCCGGAGATACCACGTATGGCAAGGTTCATTTTCGCCAGCTTATAGGTGGTATTGGTATATTCTTGTCCGTAGATAGAGATATTACGTTTGTCTCCGTGATGACTTTCTATAAACTTAATAGACTGGACAAACATACCACCAGAACCACATGCAGGATCATAGATAATACCTTCGTAGGGTTCTATCATCTCTGCAATAAGGTTTACAATACTTTTTGGGGTATAGAACTCTCCTTTCCCTTTCCCTTCTGCTATGGCAAACTTGGATAAGAAGTATTCATATACTCGCCCAACTACATCTTGGGCTTTGTCTTGCTGTGTATCAATATTATTAATGGTGTCTAAAAGCGCGGCAAGCTTACTAATGTCTAATGCCAACCTAGAAAAGTAATTGTCTGGCAAGGCACCTTTTAATGAAGGGTTATTCTTTTCAATAGTATGTAAAGCCGTATCTATCTTTAAGGCAATATCGTCTTGCTTTGCATTTTGTATAATAAACGACCAACGTGCTTCTGGCGATAGAAAAAAGACGTTCTTCATATTGTAGAACTCCTTCATCTCAATATACTTCTCTTTGCCTTCTGCAATGAGTTCTGCTTTACGTGCTTCAAATTTGTCGGAAGCAAACTTTAAAAATATTAGTCCAAGTACGACATGTTTGTATTCTGAAGGTTCAACAGAACCTCTTAGTTTGTTAGCAGAATCCCAAAGTGATTCTTCAATTGATTTTTGTTTTTTGGTTGTTGATTTTTTTGCCATTTAGTCTTATGCTTTAGAAGGCCCCAATGTATTATCAAGCCCCCGATTCCTTAAGTATTAGTGATAACTAGACCTGCTCAAATCAGTGAGTTTACAGATATCCTCAACAGTAAAATTCAGCTTAATAATATACCCTGTAAAAATATTGGTGTTCTCGTCCCAATTCGACTCTTTTAAGGACAAATAGGTATAACCCAATTGGGTAAGATGCAGTATTGCGGGTAGTTTTACTCTAGAGTCCTCGTTAAATTTCATTTAGCAATTTGATCTGTGATATGAAACTGCAATTTAATTGCAGTCTAATGTAACCATTCTCCCACAAAAAGGGATAACATAAATCGGGAACCTTATACAATTCTGTAAACAGCAACCTTTATCGATGAAATGCACAATTGTTGCATTTTAAATGTAAGAAAGCCGTAGTTGAAGTAAAGTGACGAAATTTTAAAGAGAAAGCGTTGTGGGAAACCATAATTGATAAGTTATTCATAAAGTATATAAATGCTATGTAAGGATCTGTTGCTGTTGCTCTTCTATTCCCATATTGCCAACTACACAATATCCTTGATCATCCATACAATTTGTATTGTATAGATGAATAATAATAATCAATTTTATTAATGAACCTTTCTTGGAGTTTAATCTTCTAATTGATTTTGCCTAATGGCTGTTTAATTAAATAATAAAACCATGCCTGTTTTAACACCAATTATGCCCGCACAAGTGCCTTGTGATGGTAACTGGCACAAGATTCATATTACTTCAAATATCTTTGCCCATGTTTTTGTAAAATTTAATGGTGGAGTATGTAAATTTACTGCCCGCCTTATAGATAACCCTCAACCTCCTGCACCAGGAGGCGCTCCTGCTCCACCCAATGTAAAAAAGGAGATGGTCATCCCCACCGCTGGCGGTTGGAGAGGTCTTAACGCAATCTTTGATGACTTTGAGGTAAAATGCGAACCTGTCGTTGGAGACGGGGGAGGAAACCCAACAGAGGAAGAACAACAAAGACCGCCAGAAGTTCAGGCAAGCAGGAAAAAAGGCGATCCACCCCCAGCCATTCACGAATGTCCCTTTGAATGGTATATGAGTATAAGCTAAGCCTGTTCTAGCTGGTTAATGCTGTTATATGAATGAATTGGATTGGTAGCCGAGGAGGTTACCTCCTGTAGGAGGTTGCTGTGCTATATAATCAAACTGTAATTATCACTCCAATTTTTGGTATAGTATTTAGTTAACGGGATTGCTTCGTCGTTGCACTCCTCGCAATGACGTGCACGCAACTACAATTTCAATTATAAGTACGTCATTGCGAGGCACGAATGTGCCGTGGCAATCCCGTGAACCTAACGCATACCATGAAAGAGAAATTCCAGGAAGCTGTAGTGCCGTATATCGATTCGCCCAGGCGAATCGAATCTGGGAACTTTACTCCGGCGACTTGATCTCCTCAATCATCATAACTCACCCGCTCTCTAATCCCCCCGCTAGCACGGTGGATAATGACATCAGCCTTGTATTTTCTTGCTAAACTTTTGGCCTTGCGTATGGCGGTACTCTGTTTTCTGTGCTTGCTGGTTATACGCTTGTTGCCTTCTCTGCGTACCGCCCAACCTTCTTCATAAGGAACCACATGTTGGTGCCAGGTACGGCCCCGTTTGCTGCGTTGCGAACTATCAAAAAAGAGCTCCACAAGCTCAATAAGGGTGCGTAACCAGGATTTGCCTTTAGACATATGCGATTTTTTACTCGTTTCGAAGATAGTAAAAACCCTCCCATTTTGTATTTGGTTTTCCTGCGTCCCGGGACTGTGCTTATTAAGGGGTTAGGGTTAACTTAATGAGATTGCCAAGTCCATTTGTATGCAGAATTGGTATTACGAGATTGCTTCGTCGCCCCGCTGCAAGCGGGGCTCCTCGCAATGACAAACCCACTACTACCATTCATACTTTGCGCCCGTCATTGCGAGGCACTTTAGTGCCGTGGCAATCTCGTCAACTTAACAAAGACCTTGAATTAGCAATCTCGTAAAAATACTGTGAAAGACCCTCGGAGCAAGCTGGCGCGCTGGCCTTCGAATCCTGGAGGCGAAACCGACGAAGGAGGTTCATGAATTCATATGATACATATAACTAGCTATGAATAAACAAAAAAGCCACCTTTAGGTGGCCTTTTAGAGTAGAGCCGGAAAGGTTACCTCACCACGCCAAAGCATGGCTCGGTGTTCACCCCTAACCAATGTTGCAAATAAAAATACCCATTGCTTAGGCAATGGGCATCTTAAATCTTTCAAAAATGCTCAAGCGAGCTTGGCATTTACTTATGCTTTAAGCTGCTATGTATTTTTGAGTGTCGTGGAGCCGGGGAGAATCGAACTCCCGTCCAAACAAGCAATTACAATGCCCTCTACATGCTTAGTTTTCGTTCGTTTTTCGATGCACAACCGACCGAAAACCGCCTATTGTACACTTAGCTTCTTAAGGTTTTGGTGGTGATAACGAAGCCCTATCACCCTTGTGTTGACTTTTTTGGTGCCCCGATACTGGTCGCCGTCAACAAGGGCTACCATGGGACATCTCGCTTCTCCGCCTAGCGGAGACGAGGCATTATCCTACTATAATTCGGATTATGCGGCAAGAGCGTAGTTATTATCGCCAATTAAAAGTGTGAAATATGAGATTAACGAGCTGTATCCCAGCGCTCGACATGCTAACATTCCAATTGGTCTCGCTGTCAAAACCAGTCGGCCCCAGTGAACCAGATATGCAAAGCATATCGTTTGTGAACTGTCCTAAACCGTATTCCGTCAGGAATTCTGGTTTAGGGCATTTCATATTAGTTCATTTTCAAAGAACTTTTTTCCTTACCAAAAAGGAAAACAAAGGTACACAATTCTAATAGCTTGGGACCCCACTTCCACAAGCAATAGTTAAAGCTTGCGTACCCTTGGTTTTCACCCTATTTTTACGCAAATTCTATACCAAACCAGACTTATGAAATTCGGAATCATCAGAGAGCGTAAAAACCCACCAGACCGCCGTGTGGTGCTGTCTCCCCAGGCCTGCCAAAAAGTCCTGGAGACCCATAGCGGGGCCCAGATTATAGTAGAACCTTCTCCCATTCGCGTCTTTACAGATGAAGAATATACCCAGTCAGGGATACCCGTAGCAGATCAAATGGAAGAATGCGATGTATTACTTGGAGTTAAAGAAGTACCTATTGCTAATTTGATCCCAAACAAGAAGTACTTTTTCTTTTCACATACCATTAAAGAACAGCCTTATAACCGCGAGCTTTTACGAGCCATATTAAATAAAAATATTGAGCTCTATGACCATGAAGTAATCACCAACCAAAAAGGGATTCGCCTGGTAGCTTTTGGTCGCTATGCGGGTATAGTGGGCGCCTATAACGGTTTCAGGGCTTATGGTCTAAAAACCGGACTTTTCGCATTACCGCGGGCTACGGAATTAGTAGATAGGGAAGCCCTGATCCGCGAACTCTCCACTCTTGAGCTCTCCAATATAAAAATACTACTCACCGGAAAAGGCAGAGTAGGGAACGGGGCCAAAGAAATGCTGGATGGGATGGGACTTAGAGAAGTTGATGTAGCTGCCTATCTGAACAACACTTTTGAAGAGGCCGTTTATTGCCAGATAGATGTAAGCGAATACAATCTTAGAAAGGATGGTGCAGAGGGAAATATGCAAGACTTTTTTGCTCATCCCGAGGAGTACAAATCCAATTTCTTTCGGTTTGCCAGGGTCACAGATTTTTATATTGCCGGGCATTTTTATGGCAGTGGGGCACCCTACCTCTTTACCCGTGAAGATGCTAAACAACCCGACTTTAAAATTAAGGTGGTTGCCGATATCAGTTGTGATGTAGATGGCCCTGTGGCTTCTACACTAAGAGCCTCTACCATAGCCGAACCGGTTTATGGCTACCATCCTGAGACCGAATCGGAAGTAGATTATAAAAATCCCGAGGCTATTGCTGTAATGGCGGTAGACAACCTGCCGGCAGAACTTCCCAGAGATGCCAGTCGCGGCTTTGGATTTACTTTTGTTGAAAGTGTTATCCCCGCCTTTTTTAATGAGGATGCAGAAGGGGTTTTAGAACGCGCCCGAATGACGCATAATGGACAACTTACCCAGCGATATGCCTATTTGCAGGATTACGTGGATGGGAAGGATTGATATTATCAAATGCTTTGCGGGATTGCTTCTGAAGGGTAATTGTGGTTGAATAACGAGATTGCTTCTGAGGGTAATTGTGGTTGAATAACGAGATTGCTTCGGCACTTTCGTGCCTCGCAATGACGGGTGATGAACATGAATTGAATCGTCATTGCGAGTCACGCCAACGGCGTGCCGAAGCAATCCCGTAAAGCTACTACAGAAGGTGTACGTCCTAAATCCCGTAAAACTACCAAACAATGTAATACATTCAGCGGCCTCTCATTCTATCCACCCCTCAGAAAGGTCGTACCATTTTGGGTTCAAACTATTCACCAAATCAAGTTTTCGTTTGCGATTGCCAGCCTTAAGTTGTTTCTCCCTATTAATAGCGTCCAGGATATGATCAAAGGATTCATAATACACTAATTTGTAGCAATTGTACCTCGATGTAAAACCCTTTAAAATCTTGTTTTTATGTTGCCATATCCTTCTGACCAGGTTTGAAGTTACGCCTATATACACCACGGAATTCCGATTATTGGTCATGATATAGACATAACTTTTTGAACGGTAATTTTTCACAGGTGGAAAATACAATAACACACCTCAATCACATTGCAGGCAATGTCCAAAATTAATGAGTGTGATTTGTTATTACTTTGTGCTGTTTTGCCGGATTGTTTCGGATGGCAAATTATGGCAGCTTAATGTGATTGCTTCGGCACTTTCGTGCCTCGCAATGACGAACTCTTAGTTGCAAATCATCTGCTGCACTTGTCATTGTGAGGAGACCACACTTGGTGGGCGACGTGGCAATCTCATAAAGCTGTAGCAGAACGTATAATACTAAAGACGGCCTGCTTACTCCGCGATATGCCTATTTGCAGGATTACGTGGATGGGAAGTAAACAATAAAAAACCTCCACCAGTTCTGGTGGAGGTTTTTTTATCTAGCACATCTAGTATTAATTACCATTCATGCCGCTGGCAGTTCTGTCTTCTTTAGCCGGAGGAGGTGTTTTACTGGGCGGATTGCGCTCCAAATTCTTCAATACCTCTTCCACTACTTTTTCCATCTGAGGATCTCTTCCTTTCACAAGCATATTAGGATCGTCCCAAACTTTAAAGTCCGGAGCAACTCCTTCCCCTTCCCAGAACCAATGTCCATCATTGTCGTATAAACGGGCACCTGGTACGGTAATTCCCCCGCCATCTATTAATCGATGTCCGGTGGCTGGCCCCACAAGGATTCCCAAAGTACGCTCGCCCACAATAGGCCCCGCTTTGAGTTCCTGGAATGCCCATGGAAGGCCGTCTCCTCCAGATCCTGCCCAACCATTAATCAACATCCCCATAGGACCTGTATTGGCCTTTACTGGCCAGGTATGGCTCTTCCCATGTCTCCAATACAGATTATATACTACTGGCCGCTGCAATAACTCCAGGAATCTGTCTGCCAATTGTCCGCCGCCATTAAAACGCTCATCAATGATAAACCCTTTCTTGTCTAACTGGCCGTAGTACATTTTTACCAACTCCAATTGCCCTCTGTTCCCAGTATTAGACATATATACATAACCAAGTTTTCCATCAGATAGTTTATCTACCATTTTACGGTTATGTTCTATCCATTCTAAATACCTCAAGGTTTGTTCATCTCCCTGATTAAGACATTTTACCAATACCTTTTTGGCATCTGCCAGATTTCCACTACTGCTTATTTTAAGCTCCACCGTTTTCCCATTTAAACCTTCAAAAGCAGCATAGGGATCTTTATCGGCTTTTACCGCCACACCATTTACTGCATGAATATAATCGCCTTCTTTTACCCCAACCCCGGAATGGTCAAAGGGAGATCTTATTTCAGTATCCCAGGCCGCTGGCTTTACGATTCTTTTAATGCGGTATTTGTTATTGTTGAGCTCCCAGTCTATCCCTAAAAAGCCGGTTCTAATATTAGGGGCACGTTCTGTATCCCCACCAAAAGTATAGGTATGGCCTGCACTGAGCTCTGCTGCCAGGTTAGATTGGATGGTGCTGATATCCCAGCGGGTTCTGGCATCTTTTATTAGCCCCCCGTATCTTGCTTTTAGTCCATCCCAGTCTACCTGATGCATATCTTCATCATAGAAAAAATCTCTGTGTCTTCTCCAGGTGTCATTAAAGATCTGTGTCCATTCTTCCCTGGGGTTAAGCTGCATTACCAAATCGCCGGTAGGGATAGGGTCTTTTATCTTCTGATCAGCATCTGGCTTAATAAAGCCGTATTTGCCGTTACTGCTTACTAAAATACTCTTATCATCGGCAGTGGCCACAGCACTTTGTACCCCAGTCATAATGTTTTTTTCTTCACGCTCTTTTAAGTCGTAGAACATTAGAGCGGGTTTGCCATTGGCAGCCCCGGTATTTGGAAATCTCCTGTAGACAATTTTATTTTCAAAAGCCATGAGACTTCCAATATTCCCCGGTTTGGGAGGAAGTATTACTACCCTGCTCTCCATATTGTCCCAGTCTATTTTAACCGTTACTTCCTTTTTTTCCTCTTTCTTATCCTTGTCCTTTTCTTTGGATTTCTTACCAGCATCTGCCTTTTTATCCTCTTCTTTTTTTTCAGGAGCTATTGCATCGTTCTTGGGTTTTAAAAGGTAGTCAGCGTCTTTGGTTAAACTAATTGCTGCCAGGTGGGTACTGTTGGGATATATCCAGGTACCATCACCTAAATCGCTATACTGCGGCTGCAGGTTTCTATCTGTCAGGAAGAAGAGGTATTTGCCGTCCGCGCTAAATATCGGGCCAGAGTCCGAATAAAAGCCACTGGTTACCTTTTGCGTTTTCTTGCTGTCCAGACTATAGATAAATATGGCATCATTAGAATTTTCCTGTCCGGTGGTATAAGTGATATATTTAGAATCCGGAGACCAGCTGATAGGGTAAGAATACCTTCCATTGTGCCCGTAATTCCAGTTGTAATTATCTGCTTTGACTAATTCTCCGCTTATTACATCTATGATACTGATATCGTTTTTCTCATCTATAAATGCAATTTTTTTACTGTCCGGAGACCAGTAAAGGGCGTAGCCATAACCGTTGCCACGACTTGTAAGCTTCACTGCTCTGGAATCCTTTCTGGTGTTTTGCAGGTATATCTCATATTCCCCGGAGGTATCACTCCAATATGCAACATGATTCCCATCCGGAGACCAGGAGGGGTCATGGTCAAAAGCCCCGCTGGATCTTGTAATGTTTTGCACAAAACCTTCCTTCACCGGTACGTTGAATAACTCTCCTCTTGCTTCAAAAACAACCCTTTTCCCGGAAGGGGAAGGAGACATATTTCTGATCGCTTTGTCTACCTTTTGCATTTTTGTCATTTCTACGCTGAGGTCGCTGATAATGTTTACCGAAACTTCATTGTACTGCTCGGTAGACAAATCCATCGTATATAACTTTCCACCATTTTCAAAGACCAGGTCATTTGGCCCGGCAGAGAGGTAAGAAATATCAAAGTCGGTAAAACTGGTCACCTGGGAAGTTTGTTTGCTTGTGGTATCATAGGACCAAATATTACTTCTTAACGCACTGCCCTGGTCTGATAGGAAATATATCTTGTTCCCAGCCCAGGCTGGTTTCCCGTCATTGGCCGTATTATTGGTAATATTCTCGGCCGTGTTGGTCTTCAGATTATAGATAATAATGTCCGAAGTTAGTCCGCCCCTATACCTTTTAAACGGATAGTTTTCGGTTATTTTGGTAATGTAGGCCAGTTGGCTGCCATCTTCAGAAAAGCTGGCCAATTCTCCATAGGGCACCGCCAATTTTTTGGCAAAGCCACCATTTTTACTCACCATATAAAACTGGTTTACTCTGGGAGTAATGGTTTCTCTCCTGGAAGCTATAAGTAATTGTTGGCCATCCGGGTGCCACTCTACCATTCTGTCTGCATAAGACACATAGGTTACTCGTTTGGGTACTCCACCTTTAATAGGTACCACATAAACATCAGAATTGCCCCTGTAGCTTGCGGTATAGGCTATTTCAGTGCCATCTGGTGAAATTCGCGGCCAGGATTCTTCGCCTGGTGAGTGGGTAAGTTGTATTGCTGTACCTCCGGTTTTGGATACTATCCAAATGTCCCCGCCGTAGACAAATGCGATCTGATTGGCCGAAATATCCATGAATTTCATGAGCTTGGCATTGATCTGGGCATTTCCCTGGAAGATAAAAGCAAAAACAATAATTAAGAATGTGATTTTTTTCATGCTGTGTAGTTTTAAGATCGATTTTTAATTATGAAGCGCTGAAAATAGTGAAAAATATACTATTAACAGGAATGTGATAATGTAAATAGGACGATGATATCCGAACAGGGTTACAGCAATTGGAAAACAAAAGTCATCATGCCAATTAATAGAATAGCGCCTTAAAAAAAGGGCATTTCCATAGTGGCAATACCCTTTATATAAATATCTTCCGGATGAGCTGATTACTCTACTGCAATATCCCAGCTAATCACCGCTTGTTCTTTTGGAGCAGAATAGGCTTTAAGGGCCTTTAGTTTTAGTTCAATGCCATCTTTGATCTCAAGGGTTTTTACATTTAGGGTGTAGCTGCCGCCAGCGGGGATCTCAAAAACAGGCGAATTACTGTAAAAAGTATATGGCATTTGGTTTTCAAAGAGCAAATTGCCACTCGAAACATTCTTCAACTCTATTTTCAATATAGTGGTTTTGGGAATATAGGTGGCTTTTTCTACAATTATACTAGACTTAATTAAGGGTTTCAGATATTCTGCTCTCCCAACCAAAATAGAGTTATAGGCAGCAACGGTTCTGCCCGCAAACAGGGCTTCCTGCAAACTTGCTGTACTCTTGTCTTTTGCAAATACCAGGGTAATTGGGCGGTGCTTCCCTTTTTCCGTATAATCCCAGTCAATGAGTCCATGCACATCACTGGTGCCCATGATAGTCAGGTTCTGTTCCAGAGCCAGCGCAAGGGATTCTTCAGCATAGTCTACAGAGTTGATCACCTCTATTCCGTGAAGTTCCCCATTTTTAATTCGCTCTTTTTGAAAGTCGCTCAATATCGGATTCCCTTCCGGGCTTTGGGCGTACCATGCGGGGTGGTTCCAGAAGACAAAGGCATTTTGAGCTTTGGCAGCAGCAAAAGCATCCTCAGCCTTATCGTTCAATAATAAATTGGCATCCGTGATAAAAACTGCATTGCTATGACCTTCGGGTGCGGAGCGCGTAATTTCCGAACCGTGTACAATGATCAGTTCGTGCTCTTTTGCTTCCTCCATTGCCAGATTGTAGGCCCTGTTCCTGTCTGGATGGGGAATATCATCCAGGTGGGGTTGGTATTCAAGATGCTCTGTGAGTGAAATGGCGTCAAGATCTTCTCTAAGGGCTTCCTGCACCCTTATAGTGGGCCAGACATTACCATCAGAAAACACCGAATGAATGTGTAAATCTGCCTTGAGGGTTTTGTAACCCGGAATGTCCGGATAGGTAATTGGCTGGGCTCCGCCATGTGAATGACTCTGCCCTTGCAGGGCGCTAAATACAAATAAACTAAGACTTAGCAATAGTAATTTTTTCATTTGAAGGGTTTTGGGTTAATCTTTATAGTTATGGATTATTATTCAATTTTAAAGTTTAGGATAGCCTTGGATTTGTGAAATATAGTAAGGTAATTGCTGTTCTTTTTGAGTTTTCGCCTAAGTCTGATCTTTGAGATATACGCACTTTTATCTACTTTTTTGAAGTTCAGTTTTTTAAGATCGGCTGAGCCGTTGATAGAATAGAACATTAAATGATAGCGGGGTAATTCGTCAAAATGTATGATGTTCTTACTCTTTTTGGACGATTTTAGAATTCCGCTGGTAGCGGACGATAGAGCTATCCCAGTTTTAAAATAATCCGGCAGAAAAATAGGGGCATTAAAAAAGGTTTTGGCACTGATGGGTTCTTTTAATAATTGCCATTCTGGTTTAGAAGGCAGGTGGTGTTTTACAAATTCGGCAGGTTCGGTAAAAAAGTAATGGTCCAAAAAATTCCTAACAAACTTATTGCTCTTTATATCTATGTATCCGGAAGCCCAGGTAGGATCCATTAATCGCCATTGCCCTTCTATTTTAACGGCATTCCAGCTGTGGTTTTTATAGAGATCTTTTTGATCAATATTACCGATATCTGTCTTAGCGATTCCTAATATTACTTTTCTTTTCAGGCCAAACTGTCGGCATAATTCGTGAAGAATTAAAGAGTAATCTATACATACTCCTTTTTTCTTTTTAAACGCATGGTTAATCCTTTTCAGTACCAACTTCCTCATTTGGTATTCGCGCCCGGCTTCCGAAGTAAATGTGATCTTTTGAGAGGATTGAAAAATGTCGTCCAGGGTTCTTTGGTAGATCATATTATTCGTTATCCAGCTAAAAGCAGCCCTTACTCTCTCTGTATCATCATCAAAATCGTTCATTATACGATAACCCAAGGCCGATACATTAGCAAATTTCGGATAGGCCTTCACCTTGTTATCCACCTCCGTATAATTTTGTGAAAATACGGCAGCGGCAAAGAAGAAAAACATAAAAAATAATACCTTGCAGATTCTTTTCATAGTTCCTATAAAGATATGAATCCTGCTGAAGAATACATACTACGACAACCCGAACCTTTCAGAGGTATTTTACTGCATTTGCAAACGGTGATAGAGCAAACTGTGCCCGGCCTGGATTTAAAATACAAATATAAGGTGCCATTCTACTACCTGGATGGCAAGCCATTCTGCTATCTGAACCAGGCCCGGGATTATGTAGATCTCGGTTTTTGGAAAGCGGCACATTTAACGGCTCACCCTGAATTTATGACCACCGCAGGGCGTAAAATGATGAAATCATTGCGTTATTCTTCCCTTGAAGAAATTAACCATGATATCCTGGTGGAAGTACTTCAGGACGCCTTTAGTGTAAAAGACAAGAAGTTTTACTCCTAACAGCAGACAACAAAGCAATTGGTAATTTGTTAGGAGGTGCTCATTGATTAAATGAGGCCATTTACAGTACTGCGAAGCGTAACCAGGTTGGTTAGTAATTTTTCCAGGTGATCCAGGTGCAGCATATTAGCCCCATCACTCTTGGCATTGGCTGGGTCGAAATGGGTTTCCATAAATAAGCCATCAACCCCTGCGGCAATACCTGCACGGGCCATAGTGCTAATTAGTTCCGGGCGTCCGCCTGTAACCCCTGAGGCCTGATTGGGTTGCTGGAGAGAATGGGTTACATCCAGTACTACCGGGGCGTATTGCTTCATAGTAGGAATACCCCTGAAATCTACCACCATATCCTGGTAGCCAAACATGGTTCCCCGGTCTGTGATCCACACCTGCTTATTCCCAGAATCTATGATCTTATTCACAGCATGTTTCATGCTTTCCGGGCTCATAAACTGCCCCTTTTTGATATTCACCACTTTGCCTGTTTTGGCTGCCGCTACCAGCAAGTCTGTCTGCCGGGCTAAAAATGCAGGGATCTGCAGCACGTCTACGTAGGCTGCTGCCATTGCTGCATCTTCTTCCGTATGGATGTCTGTGATAGTAGGCACTTTGAAGGTTTCAGAAACTTTTCTAAGGATTTTTAGCGCTTTTTCATCACCGATACCAGTAAAAGAATCTACCCGGCTCCGATTGGCTTTCTTAAAGCTGCCTTTGAATACATATGGAATTTTTAATCTATCGGTAACGGCAACTATCTTTTCGGCAATACGTAAGGCCATATCTTCGCCTTCTATGGCACAAGGTCCTGAAAGCAGAAAAAAGTTATCACTATCAGGATGTTTTATTTGAGGAATAAGTGCTAAATCCATCACTAAAATTTTGGTAAAGATACTGGTTTTTATGAGGATTTGGCTGCAATGAAAATGCCTCAGAATCAACAATATAAAAATAACATAACTTTGGCTGTGAAGGAGAAAAATAGCAGTATCTTTGCCCGCTGAAAACACAGTTATGTCAGGAACAAAGAATATTGCGATAATTGCTCACGTAGATCATGGTAAAACTACACTGGTAGACAAGATCCTTCATTTTTGCCAACTTTTCAGGGAAAACGAAAAGACGGGTGAACTCATTCTGGACAACAATGATCTGGAACGCGAAAGGGGAATTACCATTGTTTCCAAGAATGTATCTGTTAATTACAAAGACACCAAAATCAACATTATAGATACTCCTGGCCATGCCGATTTCGGAGGTGAAGTAGAGCGGGTATTAAATATGGCAGATGGGGTTTTATTGCTGGTGGATGCTTTTGAAGGACCTATGCCTCAAACCAGGTTTGTACTGCAAAAAGCAATAGATCTTGGCCTTAAACCCTGTGTGGTGATCAATAAGGTGGATAAAGAAAATTGCACGCCAGAAGAGGTACATGAAAAAGTATTTGATCTGATGTTCGAATTAGGTGCTGAAGAATGGCAATTAGATTTCCCGGTGGTTTACGGCTCTGCCAAGCACAACTGGATGAGTGAAGATTGGCAACAACAAACAACTTCTATAGAGCCACTTTTAGAAATGGTGGTAGAACACATTCCTAGCTTTGTGCCTGAGGAAGGTACTACTCAAATGCTTATCACTTCGCTGGATTATTCTTCTTTTACAGGAAGAATTGCCATCGGAAGGCTAAAACGAGGTCAACTTAAAGATGGCCAGCAGGTTTCCTTGGTGAAAAGAGACGGGAGCATTGTAAAAACAAAGATTAAAGAGCTCTTTACCTTCGAAGGTATGGGCCGAAAGAAAGTAACCGAAGTAGCCACAGGAGATATATGCGCAATTGTTGGTCTAGAAGGTTTTGAGATTGGAGATACCATCGCTGATCTGGAAAACCCGGAAGGCTTGCAAACTATTGCAATTGATGAGCCTACAATGAGTATGCTCTTCACTATTAACGACAGTCCGTTTTTTGGCCAGGATGGGAAGTTTGTAACCTCACGCCACATTAAAGAACGGTTGGAAAGGGAGTTGGAAAAGAACCTGGCCCTAAGGGTAGAAGAAACAGATAGTGCTGAGAAGTTTATGGTCTATGGCAGGGGGGTATTGCATCTTTCTGTACTTATAGAAACTATGAGGAGAGAAGGTTATGAATTGCAAATTGGACAGCCCCAGGTAATTATAAAGAACATTGATGGCGTAAAATGTGAACCTGTAGAACATTTAACCATAGACCTACCGGAAGAAGTATCCGGAAAGGCTGTTGAGATGGTGTCTATCCGTAAAGGGGAGATGACCAGTATGGAAGCCAAGGGCAATAGAATGTTATGCGAGTTTATGATCCCTTCACGTGGTATTATTGGCTTGCGAAACCAATTGCTTACTGCTACTGCTGGAGAGGCCATTATGGCCCACCGTTTTTTAGAGTATCAGCCTATGAAAGGTGATATTCCTATGCGGCAAAATGGTTCGCTCGTATCTATGGAAAAAGGCAAAGCCATTCCTTATTCTATTGATAAACTACAGGAACGAGGTAAGTTCTTTGTAGATCCGGGCGAGGATATTTATGAAGGCCAGGTGATAGGGGAGAATTCCAGGGGAGATGATATGACCATCAATATTACCAAAACCAAGAAATTGTCTAATGTAAGGTCTTCAGGAGCAGATGATAAAGCCAAAATTGTACCTGCAATAAAATTCTCACTTGAAGAGGCATTGGAATATATTCAGAAAGATGAATATGTAGAAGTGACGCCCAAACATTTACGTTTGCGAAAAATCTTCCTTACCGAGGTAGAAAGAAAAAGAAATAAGATAGATTAGGTTATTCTGTTCTCTTGGCACAGGCAGTTGCCGCGCCAATTATCCCGGCATGATTTTGTAATTCTGCAGGAATTACAGGGGTTTCTACCTTGATACGGTGCTTGTACTCATCAAAGTCTTTTGAAGCTCCTCCACCCAGGATAATGGCATCCGGAGAAATAATGAGTTCTACCAATTCCAGGAATTTATTAAAACGTTTGCCCCATTTATCATAAGATAAACCTTCCCTGTCTATGGCTGAGCCGGCTGCCCAGGTCTCAATTTTTTTATAATTTTTATACGGAATTTGCCCCAACTCAAAATTTGGCAGTAATCTGCCATCTAAAAAAGCACCACTTCCCAAACCTGTACCGATTGTTATCATTACAACAAATCCCTGCATCCCTTTACCTGTTCCATAGTTCATTGTAGCATATCCTGCTGCATCTGCATCATTAATCACTGTAAAATCTAATCCGGTAGCTTCCTCAAAAAGCGTTTCCACATTTAAATTGTTCCAATCTTTATGGAGATTTCCAGAAGACTTGCAGACTCCTTTTTTAATTACCGTTGGGAAACCACAACCTACAGGACCTTTATAATCAAAATATTTAACAATCTGAGCCACTACTTCTGCCATCTCTTGTGGAGCTCTGGACTTTGGGGTGGGAATGCGGTATCTGGAAGTTACCTTTTCACCGGTTTCAATATTTACTATAGCGCCTTTCATTCCGGAGCCGCCAATGTCTATGCCAAGAATTTCCATGTTTGGTTTTTGGTTGGTTGCAAATCTACTCGAGGGCAAAAGTAACAAAAAACTTTTGGCGACTTTCTCCCTTGTCCAAGATAGGAGGATAAATTTTATTTTTCATCGTATAATCCGGTATTCCCTTTTTCCAAAAGCGGCAATAATTCTTTTACTACCTCCGGGTAATCCTTTGCAATATTATTACGTTCCGGTTCCTCTTCACTATGATCGTACAATTCTATATTGGGCAACTCTTTTCTGTAATATTTAGTTAATCGGTATTTAGAAGTGCGCAAAGAAATCCCTTTTTTAAAATAGCTATAAGCGGTGGCATTGTCAGAGACAACTGCTGTATTCAAAAGAGGCTTTAGGCTTTCTCCGTCTAATTGTTGTTTTGCTTTAATACCGCATAAGTCCAGCAGGGTAGGATAAATATCCACAGTCTCTACAATGCTTTCAATTTTATTATTTTGATGCGATTCGTATGGAGAATAAATAATCAACGGACTTTTTAGGGCATTTTCAAATAAGGTGTGTTTTCCCCAGATCTGTTGATCACCCAGGTGCCACCCGTGATCGCCCCAAATTACTATGATGGTATTCTTATCTAAGTTCAGCTGTTTTAACTGCTCTCTTATCCGGCCAATCTGTGCATCTATATAGCTCACTGAGGCATAGTAGGCATGCCTGAGCTTTCTGGCATAGGCATCGGAAACCGCTGTTGAAAGTCCGGCCTTTTCATCGCCAAGAGCGTACTGATTAAATTCCCCACTGTTGTGCAGGCTCTGTTCATTAATGTTTTGGGGGATACCGGGATTAGCCGAAATACTAAAAGCGGCTCTGTCATAGAGCTCCCAGTATTTTTTTGGTGCATTAAATGGTAAATGGGGTTTAAAAAAGCCCACCCCCAGAAAGAAGGGTTGCTTTTGTTTTTTTAAATCTTGCAGTTTGGCTATGGCCAATTCGGTGGTGAGTCCGTCTACATAACCCTTGTCATCCACATCTCCTTTTTCATATGGCCTTACTTGTTTGCCAAGGCTTTGCCTGTTTTCCCCGTTAGCATATCCAAAAAACGCGTTCCATCCGGTTTGCCACTTTCCGGAATTAAATACCAACTCATCCCAACTATGCGGAAGTTCTCTTTTACCAGAAACCGCTTCTTCATAGCCATAAAGTAATCCGTCCGCAGAATGACTTATTTTACCAATACCAACGGTATGATAACCTTCTTGTTTTAATCTGTGGATAAAACTTTCTGGATGAGCACCTTCTGGTTTTTCAGATAATTCTGATGCAATGGCCTTATTGGTTAGATGTACACCTAAGGTAGGTCTCAGGCCTGTAAGCAGCGCATATCTGGAGGCCCCGCATGTAGGTACATGTACATAGTGATGTGTAAAATAGCTGCCTTGTCTGGCTATTGCATCCATATTGGGGGAGTTCATTTGGGAATGGCCATAAATGCCTAGTTCTGTCCTTAGATCGTCAACGGCAATAAAGATTACATTGGGCTGTTGGGGTGCATTACAACTTAAAATCAATGTACAAATACCAATAGAAAACAACGATTTAAAGCAACTTAAAAAATGTATTCGTCGAGAATTATTGAACTGGTCTCTCATTGGTAAACAGCATTAATAGCTATGTTATTTGCCGGTTTTCTCATTTTGAATAATTCAACAGAGACTAAATATAATGACCTCTGAAGACCCATAGCCTAGACGGCTTTCTGTATTACCTCGAACACCTTGCTGCCATCACATTTGAGGGTTTTAGCAGGATATTTTAGCAGCAGGGCATAGTCATGTGTTGCCATAAGGATGGTTCTCCCGGCCTTATTAATATCCTGAAGAACTTTCATTACTTCCACGCTGGTTTGCGGATCTAAATTCCCTGTTGGTTCATCGGCAAGGATCAGTTCAGGATCATTTAGTAAGGCACGAGCAATAGCGATGCGCTGCTGTTCTCCTCCCGATAGTTCGTGAGGAAATTTAAAGCCTTTGGTTTTCATGCCTACCTTCTCTAAGACTTCCTCTATTTTGGCCTCCATCTTTTCTGTTTCTGTCCAGCCGGTGGCTTTTAAAACGAAACTGAGGTTTCTATTGATATTCCGGTCCGGGAGTAACTTAAAGTCCTGGAAGACAATTCCCAATTTTCGACGAAGAAAAGGAATCTCTTTTTCTTCCATGGTCTTCAGGTTAAAACCTACAACCCTTCCATTCCCCTCTTTTAACGGCAGATCGGCATATAGTGTTTTCATAAAACTACTTTTCCCACTACCGGTTTTACCAATGAGGTAAACAAATTCTCCTTCTTTTACCTCCAGGCTGATATCGTTCAATACCATATTTTCTTTTTGGTAAATGGCAACCTCTTTCAATGTCAGTATACTTTCACTCATAGCTCTGCTTGTTGATATAAAAGTAATAAGTTCCCGGGCAATATGATCAAAGCTGTAACATTATCTTCTTTTTTTGGTCTTTTTAATAAATAAAAATCATAGCATATCCATTGTCCGGCATACTTCGGAACAATATTTGACGTTATGAATTTAAATCGGGGCAAGATTTTTATTTCGGTAATTGGACTTTTAAAGTGCTTTACCCGAACCCGATTTATTTTTTTTTAATAGAAATACGGTAATTCTAACAGCTAAGAGAACATTATGCGAAGGAAAAAAACCGCGCTACTTCTGAGTTTTATCGGGACCGCCATTATTGGCCTGGCCCAGGAAACCAAAATCTACACGCACGATCAAAAACAGTATCAGGACGCCCTGGCCCTGTATAACGACAATCAGTACCAGGCGGCCCAGACTATTTTTGAGAAAGTCCAAAACAGTACCAATGATCCGGAAACTGAGGCTAACAGTGCCTATTATGTGGCTAATGCCGCTGTACGGCTCAACCAGCTTGGGGCGGATCGGCTCATGGAAGACTTTGTAGAGCGCTATCCCACATCGACCAAAAGGAATTCTGCCTTTCTGGACGTGGCCGATTATTATTTTGAAAACGGAAAGTATCCCTATGCCCTTAAATGGTACAAAAAAGTAGATCAGAGCGCTATGGCCCGAAAGGACAAGGAGCGATTTAATTTTAACATGGGCTATGCTTTGTTTTCTTCAAAAAAACCAAAGGAGGCCGAAAGGTACCTTAGCAAAGTAACCAATTCTGCCACCTACGGATCACAGGCCAAGTACTATCTGGGGTATATTGCCTATCAACAAGACGATTACGAAGGTGCCAATGAAAGATTTGATCAGATTACCGACCAGGAGTTGTTAGATGAGAAACTCTCCTACTACCAGGCCGACATGAATTTTAAATTGGGCAAATTTGAAGAGGCCATCACTCTGGCTAAAAATCAACTCCCAAAGTCGGATCGCCAGGAAATATCCGAGCTAAATAAAATTATCGGTGAAAGCTATTTCAATTTAAAACAATATGCAGATGCTATCCCTTTTCTTGAACAATATAAAGGGAAGAGGGGAAGATGGAGCAATACGGACTATTATCTTTTAGGCTATTGCTATTATAAACAAGGAGATTTTGCCAATGCCATTCAGCAATTTAATAAGATTATAGGAGGGACAAATAGTGTATCTCAGAATGCCTATTATCATCTTGCAGAATGCTATCTTAAACTAGACAAAAAGCAGGAAGCACTCAATGCTTTTAGGAATGCATCACAAATGGATTTTAGTCCGGAAATTCAGAAAGATGCCAATTTAAACTATGCCCGTCTTAGTTATGAAATTGGGAATGCTTACGAAGGGGTTCCCCAGGTACTTTCTTCCTATCTGGAAAAATACCCCAATGATGAGCATACAAAGGAAATGCAGGAGTTGCTGGTAGATTCGTATATCACTTCAAGGAATTTTGAGGGAGCTATGCGCCTTCTCGAAGAGAATAAAAACTATGCCAGTAAAACCACTTATCAGAAAGTGGCTTTTTACAGGGGCGTAGAACTCTACATTGAAACAGATTATGCCGCTGCAGCTGAAAATTTTAAAAAGTCATTAGACAATGCTGAAGATGCCCTCTTTAAGGCTAGAGCCAGCTATTGGAATGCAGAATCAGAATATATGCTCAACAGGTTTGACAATGCCCTGACTAGCTATATGGCCTTCAGACAAAATCCTATTTCAAGTGCCACTGAAGAATATCAGGAATTAGACTATAACCTGGGGTATACCTATTTTAAATTGAAAGATTACGGGAATGCTATTTCCTATTACAAAGCTTATGCCGATGCAAATAGCAGTGGAGAGAAAAGAAGCGATGCTTATGTTCGCCTGGGCGATAGTTACTTTGTTACCAGCAAGTACTGGCCCGCTATAGAATCTTATAACAAAGCGCTCGAAGCCAAGGGACCAGAAAGAGACTATGCATCATTTCAAAAAGCACTGAGCTATGGTTTTGTAGGGAAAAATGATACAAAAATGGAAGAGCTCAACAGCTTTGTACTGCGCTATCCAAAGTCCTCCCTAAAAGACGACGCTTTGTTCGAATTGGGGAATTCTTATGTAAAGGCCAATCAGGAAAATATGGCTCTGCAGACCTATGACAGGTTAATCAATGGATACAAAAGAAGTGCTCTGGTGCCTCAGGCAATGTTGCGGCAAGGCCTTGTGCACTACAATGCCAACAGGAATGAACAGGCATTAGCTAAATTTAAAACTGTAGTCAGAGACCATCCCAATACTCAGGAAGCCGTTCAGGCCGTGGCTACCGCCAAACTCATTTATGTAGATATGGGCAGGGTAAACGAATACGCCGCATGGGTGAGAGATCTGGATTTTGTTGAGGTGACGGATACCGAGCTGGATAATGCCACTTTTGAATCCGCAGACAAACAAAACCTGGAAGGTAAGAAAGGGGCGGCGATAAGAGGATATGAGAACTATATACAGCAATTTCCAAATGGTTTGCACGCCATTAAGGCTAATTTTAACCTGGCACAATTATATTTTGGGAGGTCGGAAAAAGATAAAGCATTGGTTAACTATAAGTTTGTGGCAGACCGGGGTGCAAGTGAGTATGCCGAACAATCGCTTACCAGAGTCTGTGAGATTTATATAGGGAAACAGGATTATATTTCAGCACTCCCATTTTTAGAGCGCCTGGAAGCCACGGCAGATATACAACAGAACAGAACTTTTGCGCAGTCTAACCTCATGAAAGGCTATTATGAGCAAAAGAACTATGACCAGACTTTGGCCTATGCAGATAAGGTACTGGCTACTCCAAGTATAGACAACAGAATTAAGAGTGATGCTAAGATCATGATTGCCAGATCTGCAATTGCAACTGGCGATGAAAGCAGGGCAGAACAGGCCTATTCTGAAGTCTTGAAGATTGCCACTGGTGCCACTGCAGCCGAAGCGCTTTACTATGATGCTTATTTTAAGAATTCATCAGCGAACTATGAGGCTTCTAACGGTTCTGTACAGCGATTGGCAAAAGATTTTGCCGCTTACAAAGAGTGGGGTGCTAAAGGGTTGGTGCTCATGGCCAAAAATTACTATGCCCTGGATGATGCCTACCAGGCCACATATATTCTGGAAAGCGTGATTTCCAATTTTAAACAATATCCGGAAATAGTTGCGGAAGCAGAAGGAGAATTAGCCATTATTAAAGCAAAAGAAGCTGAGCGTAATTCTTCCGTGAATCAGAACGGAAATTAATTAGAGAACAACACATGAAAAATTACAGCAAATTTTTAATTGCCTTTCTTCTCTTTGGTTATGGGCTGCAGGCTCAGGACGATAATGACATAGGAACAGAGACCGTGACCGTTGTCAGGCCATATTCGCCGACGGTGTCTGATGCCTTCAAGATTAAGTCCGTACCAAATCTGAACGATTCTATTGTCCTCCAGAAGAAAAAGATCAATTATAGCATTTTTTCGGTACCAGTAGCTTCAACCTTCACCCCCGCTAAAGGAAAAGCTTCGACGGTTCAGAAAGCAAAGCCGGAAAAATTATTTAATTCTTATGCTTCGGTTGGTCTGGGAAGTTTTAATAATGCCCTGGTAGATTTTTATACAAGCAGGGATATAGACAGGGGTAATGAACGTATAGATATTGGCCTTAAACATCATTCTTCCAGAGGAGATATAGACAGTACCCCCCTGGATGCAGATTTTTACAATACGCAACTTAGTGCTTCATATTCCAAAAAGGATCGCGACTTTGATTGGACGGCAAATATCGGTTTATCTCACCAGTTGTATAATTGGTATGGGATAGAGGAGCAAGATCCGCTATCATCTTTTCTTCCCTTATTTGAGGATGTACGCCAGAATTACTTTAATGCCGAGGCAGGGGCACATCTGAATGTGGAGGATTCTTTTTTTAAACGGGGAGAAATACTTGTTAGAAGGTTTTGGGATGCAACAGATTCTGGTGAGAACAGAGTGGTTCTGCAACCCACAATAGAGCTGCCCCTTACGGAAGAATTGGTAACTGTTAAATTTAATTTCGATTATGTCGGTGGAAATTTTAAAAATGCATCGGTAAACAATACGGTCAACAGCCCGGAAATTGATTATAATCAGATGCAGATAGGTATAACTCCCAGTTTACTTATCCTGAGAGACAATTTAACACTGAATTTAGGAGCCAATTTTGTATACGGAATGGATATTGAGGGCAGTGATAACGACTTCTATATATATCCTGCGGTTACTGCTTCTTACCGCTTATTAGATGAGGTGGCCATTGCTTATGGAGGGGTAGAAGGTAAGTTGAAACAAAATTCCTATTTTGAGTTTGTTGGAGATAATCCTTATGTGTCCCCCACCTTAAGTATATTGCCAACAGATCAGCAATACGATGCGTATATAGGATTAAAAGGACAATTACTGCCTAATCTTAGTTATAAAATTAAGGGATCCTACACAGCTGAAAATCGCAGACCATTGTTTAAGCTCAATCCAAACAACACCTTCAGGAACGATGAGAAACAATACCATTATGGAAACTCGTTTGAGGTTTTTTATGATGATATAAAAACATTGGGACTCTTTGCTGAACTCAATATAGATGTCAACAGAAATTTTAGCTTTGGTGTCAATGCTGAAGTATATGACTACGATACAGAAACAGATAATCCGGCCTGGAACCTCCCAAATTTAAAAGGTTCGCTTTTTATGGATTATCAAATAGATGAACATTGGTTTATGGGCGCTAACCTTTTCTTTGTAGGTGAAAGGGAAGATTTTAGTTCTATTGCTGCGGAGAATGTTCAGCCTTCAGAATTCCTGGCTACACTAATTACTTTGGAGAGTTATTTTGATGCCAATGCTCATGTTGGTTATCGTTTAAATGAACAGCTTTCCGTATTTGCCAAAGCCAGTAATATTGCCAATAATCAATACCAGCGCTGGGCTAATTTTGGGGTTCAGGGATTGCAAATTTTAGGGGGAGTTACCTATAAATTCGATTTTTAGGACCGGCCAGAACAAAAGTGCTTTAATAGTAGATAAATGAGCCCTCACACTAGTAAACGTGGGGGTTTTTCATTTTTACAAGCATTATTTGGACGGTTGCTGACAATTTCATTAAGAATATTTTATGACCGATTTTAATTAAAGTTTTCCTAAAGAAACAATACGAGCTCCAATTAATAGTTACCTTTTTACCATCATCAATTAAAAACGCATCCAATGGTCGAAAGACGTCATTACATTACGGCTGTAATTTTACTTCTATTACCCGTTGTTGTTATCTATGCACTTACCAGTTATGGTATTGAAGAACCCACCCTTAATCAGGATGGCAAGGAGGTAATAAGCAAGAAAACTTCCTATGCTTGTCAGCAAAAGAAAATAGATAAAAAAGCAAGTAAAACCCTGCGCCTGGATACAGCAAACAAAGGCATTTGAACAGAGCCCGTGATTTGTTTCAATTTGATAGCCATTCTGCTATCTAAATCATCAATAATCAGAATAATCTGTTGGGTATAACAACATGATATCTGCATGTGATACAGTGTTCTTGTACTGCGGGAGCACACTGATTTCTTTCCATTTGTCAGCATCCACAAAATCTTTCCAGAGGGCATTTCTGGTTTCCATATCTTTAAATGTGGTCATGTACATTAGATTCGGCATTTTATCCCCCGATATAACATCTCCGTAAAACACCGCATTAAAACCAAGGTCATCAAACAAAGTTATTTCCCCTCCCTCATTAAACATATGTACTTTTCTCTGGTAATAGGTTTCGTTTGGTCCTTCATAGCTGCGAAGCTCATACACCCGGTCTTTCCTTTCTCCGCTTAATGCTGATGGCTTCATTTTGGGCATGTCTTTAAATGCCCTCAATAAGGTAGAACTTACCCTGCTATAGGGAGCCTTGTCATGAGAAGCTTCCAGATATTCCTTGCCTGCTTCCAGATATGCGGCATCTTTTGCCAGTTTTTCACTAACGGCATTAAATAATTCAAGATTTGAAAATGGGATAAGCACATAAGTTTTATTGGCGGTTATGTTGTATCCGGATCGTAGCTTAAATACTCCAATATTAGAGATGCCTTGCCTCTTGAGTGCCGGTAAATAAGCATTTTGAAGGTAATTATCGGTAACACCTTCCTGGGTTTCCGAATCAAAGGTATAGGTCTTTATCTGGTAATACTCTCGCTGGTCTTGCTGGGCGGAAATTGAAAGGGTGAAAAATAATAAGAAAATTGTAGTTGCTACGGAGAGAAAGTTTCGTTTCATGGTATTTTGTTTGATATCTATCCAAACTTAAGAAAGTTGGCGTATTTATCCTAAGGCTTCTCATTGCTAATTAATTATATGGGCAATTTACCCAATCGTCCTAAATTTTGTTCCACTTACCGATAGGCCAGGGTCTGGCTGTTCTAATGGGCTATAATTCCGTATTTTAGAGCTAGTTAATGAAAATTGATCGATGTTGAGAAAATTGATCAAACATATCACCATAGTCTGTTGTACTATAAGTACAGGCGTTCTTGTGTCTCAGAATCTAATTCAGAATCCGAGTTTTGAACTGTATGAGGATTGCCCGGTAAAACTTGGAAATTTTGAAAAAGATGTGGTGGCCTGGTCTACACCAACTTTAGGCTCTACAGATTATTTCAATGCTTGTAGCAAGGCCATGGGCACCCCGGAGAACTTTAACGGGAAACAACCTGCAGATTTTGGAGAGGGATATGCCGGGATGTATTTATACGCCCCGAACGACTACCGGGAGTACATTCAGGTACCCTTGACCCAAACTCTGATCAAGGACAAAAAATACAATATATCGTTTTATATAAGCCTGGCCGAACGGTCGGATTATGCCGTAAAAGAATTTGGGGTATTACTATCAAAAAAGCAAATTCATGTACCTATAAAAAAGGAGTTGTCAAAAATGCACTGGTATAAAGACAAAGAAAACGCCTTTAATTTTATGGAAATCGGCTATACCAATTTTTACAAGGACACAAAAGACTGGATATTGGTAAACACCCAGTTTGTGGCTAAGGGAAATGAGAATTATCTCATTATAGGTAATTTTAACAGCAATGCGAAAACCCGTAAGTTCAAGACAAAAAAGTACGCAAAACAGGGGGCGTATTACTATGTTGATATGATTTCACTGACCTCCATTGACAATCTGGGGACTGATGCAAGTACTGCTTCGGATTTGATAGTCGATGATAAAAGGACATACGCCTTAGATGAGGTACATATTTTTAATAATGTACTTTTTGAATTTGATAAGTACGAGTTGCTCGATACTGCCAAGGAGGACATCAGGCACATAGCTGATTATCTAAAGACAGATGGTTCCCTCTCTATATCAATAGATGGGCATACAGATACCATTGGGACCAGGGAATATAATAGAGTATTGTCTGCCAACCGATGTAAAGCGGTTGCCAAGTATCTGATGGAAATAGGACTGGCCGAAGAACGTATTCGCTGGGCTGGCCATGGCGGTAGTAAGCCTATTGCAACCAACAATACAGAACAGGGCAGGCAGCTAAACCGCAGGGTAGAATTTGTAATTAGCTCACCACCTGTAAATAAATAAATCCGGAGGCCATTCTGTTCTTTATTTTACCCTCCTAAAAAGAGCATTATTTTCTGATACAAAAGGCGTTAGAGGAATTCTCTTCCTTAGGCCGCATTCCTGACCTAAAAATTGATTACATTGCTACATCTTCCATGCAGCATGCCATGGTCTAAAAATCAATTATATGATGAACAAGTTCCTAGGAATTCTAACTGTTTTACTTACAATTATTAATCTCGGTGCTCAGGAAAATAAAAAAGACTATAAAGATGCCTTTCAATTGGTAAATGTTTGGCTGGATGCCCAGAAAGATTTTGACCAGTTACCAGGGATTTCAGTAGCTGTTATCGAAGACCAGGAAATATTGTGGACAGCAGCTTTTGGAGCATCCAATAAGGAGGAATCCGTTGAAATGAAACCAAGTACTTTGTGTAGCATCTGCTCTATCTCCAAATTGTTTACCGCAGTGGCCATTATGAAATTGTACGATGAAGGCAAACTAAGGTTAGATGATAAGGTTGCTGATCTGTTGCCCACATATAATTTAACCCAGAAATTTAATGAAAGTGGCCCGGTAACTGTGCGGAGTCTGCTGACCCATTCTTCTGGTTTGCCACGGGAGGCAGATTACCCTTATTGGACAGGGCCAGATTTCCCATTTCCAACAAAAGACCAGATAAATGAAAAGCTAGGGGGGCAGGAAACTTTATACCCTGCATCCACCTATTTTCAATATAGTAATCTGGGGCTTACACTGCTAGGGCAGATAGTAGAAGAGGTAAGTGGTATGCCGTTCGAAGATTATGTACAACAAAATATTCTACAACCCTTAGACTTAAAAGATACCAGGCCAACGATGCCCAAAGAATTATATGGGAAACAATTGGCAAAAGGATATAGTGCTATTAACAGGAAAAGAGAAAGGAAACAAGTTGAGTTATTTGACGCCAATGGGATTACGCCGGCTGCTGGCTTTTCTTCAAATGTGACAGACCTTGCAAATTTTGCATCCTGGCAGTTTAGGTTAAGAAACCAGGCAGCTACGGAGATATTGAAACCGGCAACACTGAAATATATGCAACAGGTACACTGGACCAATCCTAATTGGAAAACTACCTGGGGCCTGGGTTTTGTCGTTTTTAAAGGAAGTAACGGAAATACCTGGGTGGGCCATGGAGGATCTTGTCCGGGATATCGCTCCGTGCTACAATTAGACCTGAAATCCAAAATGGCCTATGCCGTGATGATCAATGCTGGAGGCACCAATCCCGGGAGTTATTCCCGAGGAATACAAGCCATAATGGATAAAGTAAAGAAGACCTCCTCGAAGAAGGAAGGAGCGGAGGAAAGCATGGAGGTGAATCTTACAGAATACGTGGGCTATTTTAGCAATCAGCCCTGGTGGAGCGAAAAATATATTGGGGTTTGGGGAGATAAATTGGTTTCACTTAGCCTGCCTTCAAGGTCTCCTGGAGAATCCATGACCATGTATAAACATATAGAAGGGGATACATTCAGGCGCATCAGAGATAATAAGGAATTGGGTGAGACCATGGAATTTAAGCGCAATAAAGATGGCCAGATAAGTGCTTATATCACGCACACTAACGAGTATAAAAAAATAGAAGCTAATTAGCGGGTATTAATTTTAATTTACATTATGGATGTTAAACTAGCTGTGCTTATCGATGGAGATAATATTCCTTCAGCTTATGTTAAGGAAATGATGGAAGAGATTGCGAAATATGGCAATCCGACCATTAAGAGGATTTACGGAGACTGGACCAATCCCAGATTGGGCAAATGGAAAAATGTTCTGTTAGAGAACGCCATTACACCAATTCAGCAATACGGTTATACCTCAGGGAAGAACGCCACAGATTCAGCAATGATTATTGATGCCATGGATATTCTATATTCTGGTGATGTCAACGGATTCTGTTTGGTTTCGAGCGACAGTGATTTTACGCGTTTGGCCACCCGTTTACGGGAAGCGGGAATGCAGGTTTTTGGTATAGGGGAGAAAAAGACTCCAAATCCTTTTATAGTTGCCTGCGATAAATTTATCTATATAGAGATTCTAAAAAACCAGGCTTCCGGCGATAGTGCGGAAGATACGGAAGAACAGAAAAGCTCAAAAAGCGATGTAGACAAAATTACCAATAAGGAAATTCGACTTATTTCAACAACAATAGATGATTTGGCCGATGATGACGGATGGGCGTTCATGGGGGATGTGGGTAGCTTGTTACAGAAGAAGCAACCCAACTTTGATTCCCGTAACTACGGGTTTCAAAAATTAACCCCCCTGATCAATTCAGTCGGAAATTTTGAAATTGAAAGACGGGAAGACGCTAAAGGGAGAAGGAAACTGATTTATGTTAAGATTAAAGAAAAGCGGCAAAGGGGCCGTAAGAAGTAAGTTGGTACTGATCTGGAATTTAGGACTAAGAATATTCAAATTATTCTGTACATTTATAGATCAACCTAGAATGCCATCAGATCTAATATCATTTGCTTGCTATAAGCTTTAGAACTGAAAGAAAAATATTCGTATTATTTATTAATAACCAAGCTGAAAAGATGAAGATTAAAGAGACAAGATCATTAAAAAGAACTTTTTGGGCAACACTTGTTGCCATAGTTTTATTAACTGCAATCCCCCTGGAAGCCAATGTAAGTTCCAATCCGGATACACCCGCTGAATTAATTATGAAAAGGGCGAAATGGGCTGGTACTTGGGATTATACTGTTCAGGATGTTCCACCAGAGTATAGTAAAGGGGTGCTTCACGTTACCAAGAAAAAAAGAGTTCATATGGTGCAGTTAGAACTTCCCAATGGCACTTTGGATGGGGAAAACGTGGTGGTAAAAAAGAAAGAACTAAACTTTTCGATATCTATCGAAGGGCAGACTGTAGATGTGTCCTTGTCTATGGACGGTGATACTTTTTCTGGTGAAAGTAGTTCACCTGATGGGGTGTTCCCTTTGGAAGGCACAAGGAGAAAATAGTTAGTCTGGACTTATGGAGATCTAATGCCATCAACATTGAACCCGGTGTTGATGATTTGCCCCGACATTTTGTAATACTAACAAGAGTCAAATGAGAAAGTTGATTATATGTATCTCCTTGGTTTTTTTCGCATGTGAAATGACCAAGGACGAGGTAGACCTCATAGTGTTAAATGCTAACGTCTATACAGTGGATGGGGACTTCTCTAAGGCAGATGCCTTTGCAGTAAAAGGAGGCAAATTTATTGCGGTAGGAAACGCCACTGCTATTCGGGAGCAATATACTTCTAATCAGATAGTAGATGCGGAGGGCAAAACAATTATTCCCGGAATTATCGATGCTCATTGCCACTTTAATGGTCTGGGCTTAAATCAGACAGTGGTAGATCTGGTTGGGACAACAAGCTATGAGGAAGTGTTGGAAAGGGTGCTGCAATTTCATGAGGAAAACCCGTCAGAGTTTATACTTGGAAGAGGTTGGGATCAGAACGATTGGGAGGTTAAAGAATTTCCTACCAAAATAGAATTAGACACCCTCTTTCCCGAAATTCCGGTTGCTTTGAGAAGAGTAGATGGTCATGCATTACTGGTGAACCAGAAGGCGCTGGATCTGGCCGGAATAGATTGGCGAACCCAGGTTACCGGGGGTGAAATTGTCAGGAAAAGGGGAATAATAACCGGCGTGTTGGTCGATAGTCCGATGCAGTTTGTTACTGAGATTATTCCACCACCAGACAGGGCAGCTCAGATACGTGCCTTAAAGGCTGCTGAACAGATTTGTTTTGATAACGGATTAACCACTGTAAATGATGCAGGACTGGACAGATCTACCATTGAATTGATAGACAGCCTTCAAAATGTGGGAGAACTTTCCATAAGGGTATATGCTATGGTAAGCAATTCTCCTGAAAACCTGGATTATTATCTGGATAAGGGCATAATAAAAACAGACAAATTGCATGTCCGTTCAGTAAAAGTATATGGAGACGGAGCGTTGGGTTCCCGGGGTGCTGCCTTAAAAGCCCCTTACTCGGACCTGCCAGGACATTATGGAGCCATGGTGACCCCGGTTTCCGATATCGAGGCACTGGCAGAACGTATTGCTGCTTCGGAATATCAAATGAATACGCATGCTATCGGAGATTCTGCTAATGTGGTTGTGCTAAGGGCCTATCAAAAGGCTTTGGAAGGCAAGCCAGACCGCAGATGGAAAGTAGAACATGCGCAGGTAATTTCTGAGATCGACTTCAACTTTTTTAGTGAAAATATCATTCCTTCTATACAACCAACACATGCCACAAGTGATATGTATTGGGCAGATGAGAGATTGGGAGCTGAAAGGGTAAAAGGAGCCTATGCTTTTAAAAAATTATTGGAGGCCTCAGGGAAAGTAGCTTTGGGCACAGATTTCCCGGTAGAACAGGTGAGTCCGTTTTTAACATTTTATGCGGCCGTAGCCAGGAAGGATATTGAAGGATATCCTGAGGGCGGCTTTCAAATGCAAGACGCCTTATCAAGGGAAGAGACATTGAAAGGGATGACGATCTGGGCTGCATATTCAAATTTCGAAGAAAATGAAAAAGGAAGTATTGAGGTAGGTAAGCTTGCAGATTTTACTATTCTCAGCGATGACATTATGGTAGTTCCTGAAGAAGAAATCCCCAATATAGAAGCGGAGCATGTGTACATAGATGGGAGAATAGCTGAATAAAATAGTAGCGACATATATGGTTGCCAGACTATTTTAAACAAAAAAACCGAAGCTTTAGGCTTCGGTTTTTTTTACTTGTTTTGTCTTTTACATGTTCCCAAAGGTCATTGGAACGGCAACTCTTGTTGTTCCCCATCCCATTACCATATGTGCTCCGCCATCTGCTTCTTTAAAAGCAATGCTAAAAGCCTCCAGAGACTTTCCGTCGTTAGAAGCACTGGCTTTAACGCGGGCAACATCTGCAGATTTATCATAGGAATACGCTCCCCATTGATTTAATTTGCTGTTCAGAATTACGGTCCATTCCCCATCGCCCGGGATGGTAAATAAGGAATAGGTGCCCGCCTTTACAGGCGTGCCAGCAAGGTTGGCATCCTTATAAAATGTAATTTCTACCGCCTCGTTGGCTCCGGTTCTCCAAACTTTACCGGCAGGGGCTAATTCGGATAACGAACGTCCTTTTAATTGTGGTCGGCTGTAAGTGATTTTTACCATTTTGTCCGAAACCCTGTAACTGGTAGGGAAAGCGGCCATGTCTGCCGGACTCTTATCTAATCCGCCAAAATCCTGGGCAGTTAAATTAGTTGTAAAAACAAGGGCCAAGGCCAAAGTAGCTAGTGTCATTAATTTTTTCATAATATGGGTGTTTGTTTTTTGTAGGGTTAAAACTAGTTCGTTTTAAAATGTATCTCTTATAAAAAGTCGTTAAAATTTGCCCGACTTACAATACGCTGTTTTTAAGTATTAGAACAGCCTTAATTGATTATAATGTAATATTAATGCAGACTATATAATTACTATATGTAACTAAATAGGGCTTTTATGTTTATTATTTGAAAGTGTTGACGCATCTTTGACTTATAATTAATATAAAAAAATACCATTATGTGTGGCATTGTATGTGCTTTTGATCTAAAAGAAAGTGCCGAGGTTCTAAGGCCTCAGTTGTTAGAAATGTCTAAACAAGTTAGGCATAGAGGCCCGGATTGGAGCGGAATTTACGCTGATGATAAGGCTATATTGGCTCATGAAAGATTGGCTATTGTGGATCCTGCTTCAGGAAAGCAGCCTTTATTTAGCCCGGATAATAAATTGGTTCTTGCCGCAAACGGCGAAATATATAATCACAGCGAATTGAGGAAGCAATTTGAAGGATCCTATGCTTTTAAAACAGCATCGGATTGTGAAGTAATTCTTGCATTATACCAGGAGAAAGGTCCGGCATTTCTTGACGAGATGAATGGAATTTTTGGATTTGCCATTTATGATACGGAAAAGGACGAGTATTTTGTGGCCAGAGATCATATGGGTATTATCCCATTATACATCGGATGGGATAAGAACGGTACCTTCTATGTGGCTTCAGAATTAAAGGCCCTTGAGGGAACATGTACCAAGATAGAACTTTTTCCTCCGGGCCACTATCTGCACAGTAAGGACGGGGAGTTAAAAAGATGGTATACCCGGGATTGGATGGAGTATGATGCAGTTAAAGACAACGAGACCAGTATTCAGGAAATAAAGCAGGCATTAGAAGACGCGGTGCACAGGCAACTTATGTCCGACGTTCCTTATGGGGTACTGCTTTCGGGCGGATTAGATTCTTCTGTCACTTCGGCCATTGCCAAAAAATACTCTCAGAAACGGGTTGAATCCGGCGATACTAAAGACGCCTGGTGGCCGCAGTTACATTCCTTTTCTGTAGGTCTGGAGGGTTCTCCTGATTTGGCAGCCGCACAGAAAGTGGCAGATCATATTGGAACTGTACATCATGAAATTAAATTTACAATACAAGAGGGCTTAGATGCCATAAAAGACGTGATTTATAACCTGGAAACCTATGACATAACTACAATAAGGGCTTCTACGCCTATGTATCTTATGGCCAGGGTGATAAAATCTATGGGGATAAAAATGGTACTCTCAGGAGAAGGGGCCGATGAACTTTTTGGAGGTTATTTGTACTTCCATAAAGCACCGAACGACAAAGAGTTTCATGAGGAAACGGTGCGGAAACTGAAAAAACTTCATATGTACGACTGCCTCCGGGCTAATAAATCTTTAGCGGCCTGGGGAATAGAAGGCAGGGTACCCTTTTTAGATAAAGAATTTATGGACGTTGCTATGCGTATTAATCCTAAGGATAAAATGATTAATGGTGAGCGCATGGAGAAATGGGTGGTACGTAAAGCTTTTGAGGATATGTTACCCGAAAGTGTGGCATGGCGACAAAAAGAACAGTTTTCTGACGGGGTAGGATATAGCTGGATTGATACTTTAAAAGAATTGGTCGAAGCAGAAGTTACAGACGAGCAATTGGTTAATGCCAATTTCCGATTTCCCATACAGACCCCAACCACCAAGGAAGAGTATTATTATCGCACCATTTTTGAAGGACATTTTCCTTCGGATGCAGCTGCCAAGAGTGTTCCTCAGGAACCTTCTGTGGCTTGCAGCACCAAGATTGCCCTGGAATGGGATGAGGCCTTTAAGAACATGAACGACCCCTCAGGCAGGGCAGTGGCCATGGTGCACGATGATGCCTATGTAAAATCGTAATAAGAGTTTCTGTTTTCCTTCTTAATTAGAAAGAAGGGTATTTTTTTAGTTTAATTAGTCGAATTGAGCACCGTGTAAAAACGGTGCTTTTTTTATGGTGTCCGGCATTGGTAAACCTGGCCAGGAACGCCCCACAAAATTAAAAGGCAGCCCTTCCTGAAATCAGCTTACCTGGTATAAGTATGTAAATACAAGAATAATTGCAGCCGTAATTATTAAAGGGCCGATGACCCCAAAAACCACCCCCGCAAACCTAAAATCCTTTTGATCTAATTTTCCGGTACTATAGGCAATTGCATTAGGCGGGGTAGATATGGGCAGGAACAAGGCTGTTGAAGCACTGAAACCAATTACCAGCGGCAGAACAATAGGATTATTAAAAGTAAGGATGATGCTGATTGGAATAAGTATGGTAGCCGTTGCGGTATTGCTCATGATGTTAGACATAACCACCGTTAAAAAACCAAAGAACAAGACCAACATATAGAAATTTAGATTAAACTGTTCTATCTTTTCCACATAATGGTTGGCGAGTCCGGTTTCCTTTATAGCCAGCCCTAAAGCTAGACCGCCCGCCACCAGCATCAGGGTGTCCCATGGAAGCTTCCGTACATCTTCTCCGTTGATAATTCCGGTCATGGTAAGCAAAATAATTGGTAGTAGTGATACCACTGAGGCAGGTATACCGTGGGCCTTTTCTGTTAGCCAGAGCAATAGCGTAATAAACAAAACCCCTACAACTATCCTCTTCTTTATTTTTTGAAACTTATAGGAAGGCGCAGTTTTATCAACAATATCCTCTTCTAATGCTATCACCATATTTTTTTTTCTTGGGATATATTTTGTGGTGAGCATCAACCAGAAGATTACAGTCAGAATAATGGCCAAAGGAAACCCTACCATCATCCATTCCAGGAATCCTATTGCTATGCCATGATTATTTAGTGCCTCCACAGCAATTGCATTGGGGGGTGAACCAATAAGCGTGCCCATACCACCAAAGGAGGCAGCCGTTGCGATACCTACTAAAATGGCTTTTGAGAACGGACTGTCTTTGTCCAGGGTATTTATAAATGGCAAGACAGAGGCTATCATCATAGCTGAGGTTGCCGTATTCGACATGATCATTGAAAATAAGGCAGTGGTTAGCATCAGGCCTAAAAGAATAAACTTAGGGGAACTGCCAAACCTGGTAACGGCTAGTTTAAAAACCAAACGATCCAATTTGGTTTTACTCATAGCTTCGGCCATAAAAAAGCCACCGAGCATAAGCCAGATAACACTGCTAGACCAGGAATTTATGTATTCTATGTAATAGTCTTTCACATTCGCAGGATCTATCTGGGAGTAATAACTGTTCATGGAAAAAATTAAAAATCCAAACACCAGTAAGCCCACTGCAAAGGGAGGTATGGCCTCGGTAATCCAAAGTCCGACGGCAAGAAATAAGAGAAAAAGCACATAAACTTGTGCCTGATCCATAGCGGGTTCATAGAGATAATATGTAAGCCCGAATGAAACAATAACACTTAATAGAAAGTAAATGATTTTGCTCTGAACGTCTACCACTTTTTGAAACTGGGACATTAGTTTTAGTGATACACCTCTGGAATCTGCCATGGTAACAAAATAATAAATTTATGCTGCAAATGTAGGTCCTAGTACTTGGTTAAAACAGAACAAAAGTCATATTCTTTTGTAAAAACCCCCTGGAGTGTGCAGATTTTAAAATATAGATCTGACTACAGAAAGATTGCTCAGGTTTACTAAATAACAAGTACGGGATTAAGGGGAACTTCCCGGGCTGAAAATTAAGCTACTGCCTTCTGAATCAGCAGCTATTTTTGCCCGATTTCAAAGGCGAAATAATAGGAAAAGAGACTCGAAAATTGATTCCTTGAATAGAAATATCAAAAATTGTCAAATCAGGGTAAAATTCCATCTAATTTTTCCACAAATTATGTTAATAACTTAAATGCTAAAAAAGTGCTAAAACCCTATATTCTATGGGGTATTGCTTATATTTGCTCGATTGCAAAAACACAAGTAAATACAAGCGTTTAATTCTATGAGCGAAGAAGCTAAAAAAGACGAGGAAGCAAACAAGGAAGAAGGGCTAAATACCCCGGTGGAAGGACAGAATAAAAAGTACTCCGCAGACAGTATTCAGGCCCTTGAAGGGATGGAACATGTGCGGATGAGACCTTCCATGTATATAGGTGATGTGGGTGTTCGCGGATTACACCATTTGGTCTATGAAGTAGTGGATAACTCTATAGATGAGGCCATGGGCGGGCATTGTGACACTATAAGTGTCGTTATTAATGAAGATAATTCTATTACCACCAGAGATAACGGTAGGGGAATTCCTGTTGATATCCATAAAAAAGAAGGCGTTTCCGCTCTTGAGGTAGTAATGACGAAGATTGGTGCTGGTGGAAAGTTTGATAAGGATTCTTATAAAGTTTCCGGTGGTCTGCATGGGGTAGGGGTTTCTGTTGTAAATGCACTATCCGATCATCTGCGTGCAACGGTGCATAGAGATGGAAAAATTTGGGAGCAGGAATATGAAAGAGGAAAATCGCTCTATCCTGTCAAAAGTATCGGAGAAACTACCGAAAGGGGAACCATAGTTACTTTCCATCCGGATAATACTATTTTTTCACAAACCATAGAGTATAGTTACGAAACCCTTGCCAATAGAATGCGCGAGCTCTCCTATCTGAATAAAGGAGTTACTATTTCTATAACAGACAGGCGTCAGAAAGACGATAAAGGAGAATTTGTAACAGAGACTTTTTATTCCGATGAAGGTCTGAAAGAGTTTGTCCGCTTTTTGGATGGTACCAGGGAAGCGCTTATTCAGAGTGTTATTTCTATGGAAGGTCAGAAGAATGACATTCCGGTAGAAGTGGCCATGATATATAACAATAGCTATACGGAAAATTTACATTCGTATGTAAATAATATCAACACCCATGAAGGGGGTACACACCTATCTGGATTCAGAAGAGGCCTGACAACCACCTTGAAGAAATACGCGGATGCTTCGGGGATGTTAGATAAGTTAAAGTTCGAAGTACAGGGAGACGACTTCAGGGAAGGCTTAACAGCTATAGTTTCGGTAAAGGTTGCAGAACCTCAGTTTGAGGGGCAGACCAAAACAAAATTGGGCAACAGAGAGGTTTCTTCGGCAGTTAGCCAGGCGGTATCAGAAATGCTTACCAACTACCTTGAAGAGCATCCGGATGATGCCAAGACTATAGTGCAAAAGGTAATCCTTGCCGCACAAGCAAGACATGCTGCCAGCAAGGCCAGAGAGATGGTGCAGCGAAAGAATGTTATGAGCGGTAGCGGACTTCCTGGAAAGCTTACCGATTGTTCGGAACAGGACCCCGCAAAGTGCGAGTTGTTTCTGGTTGAGGGTGATTCTGCAGGGGGAACTGCTAAAATGGGAAGAGATAGAAATTTCCAGGCGATACTTCCTCTCAGGGGTAAAATATTAAACGTTGAAAAGGCCATGCAACATAAGGTTTTTGAGAACGAAGAAATTAAAAATATGTACACGGCTCTCGGAGTAACCATAGGAACCGAGGAGGACAGTAAGGCCCTTAACCTGGAAAAACTACGCTACCACAAGGTGGTTATTATGTGTGATGCGGATGTGGACGGTAGCCATATTGAAACCCTGATCCTTACTTTTTTCTTCCGCTATATGCGAGAATTGATAGAAAGTGGACATGTATATATCGCTACACCCCCACTTTATCTTGTGAAAAAGGGATCCAAGAAACGTTATGCCTGGTCAGATAAGGAACGCGATGAAATTGCTCAAAGCTATAGCGGAGGAGTAAGTATTCAGCGATACAAAGGACTTGGGGAAATGAATGCTGAACAGTTATGGGATACCACTATGAATCCCGAATTCAGGACATTGAGGCAAATTACCATAGATAATGCCACTGAAACAGATAGGGTATTCTCAATGCTTATGGGAGATGAAGTACCTCCCAGAAGGGATTTTATCGAGAAAAATGCTGTTTATGCCAACATTGATGTATAAGAAATAGCACTTTCACAACAAAAATTCGTCCCGCACTGCGGGACGAATTAGTTTTGGGGAAAAATCTTACAAAATGAAAGCTATTCTTCTCTTTGTAGCGTTGACCTGTACTTTAATGGTTAACTCACAATCTAATATCAACGAAATACTAGCTGCCGGTCTGGACGACGCGGAAAGATTCACCAATGATTACCTCAGCCCTTTATCTGAAGGTGCTATATATAGTATGTCTGGTAGTTGGTACAATACTGCAGATGCAAAGCCTTTAGGGGGTTTCGAGATTGCTATTATTGGTAATATGGCTTCCTTTAAAAATAAGGATGATAAATTGAGTTTTGAAATGAATACGGCAGACTACCAAAACCTCAGGTTTGTAGACGGTAGTAGCTCTAAAACAGTAGCAACAGCTTTAGGTGATCTGGAAGGTATAAGGGTCTTTGTTGAAGATGAAAATGGCCTGTTTCGTGAAGAGTTCGAATTACCAACGGGCCTGGCTTCAGAAAACATAAACTTTATACCTTCTGCTTATTTACAGGCAAGTGTAGGGATTATTAAAGGCACTGAAATAAAAGCAAGATTTCTTCCCAAAATAAATACGGACGACGTTGCTATAGGATTATACGGGTTGGGGATACAGCACGAATTTACCAAACACCTTCCCGCCGATAAACTTTTGCCAGTGGCCATTTCCGCAGTTATTGGATATACGCATTTAGATGGGACGTACGACTTTACTAATACCAGTATTATTGATGGAGATAACCAGCGTATTGATGCAAAGATGGATAGCTGGATTTTTCAGGCCGTGGTTTCTACCAGATTACCTGTAATTAATTTTTATGGTGGTTTAGGCTACCTGAGTGGGAAGTCGGAAACCAATATTCTGGGAACCTATATAGTAACTGGCGGACCTATTCAACAGACCTATACAGATCCCTTTTCAATTGACGAAACAGCTAGTGGTGTAATAGCCAATGTAGGTGCTAAACTCAAGCTCGGATTCTTCAGGCTGCATGCAGATTATTCACTTGGAGAGTTCAATAACCTTTCTGTTGGTCTAAACTTTGGCTTTAGGTAGACCAGCCGCATCAGCAAAACAAACCCCATAAAAAGATCGTCATTGTCTATTTTTTATGAGATTGCCACGTCTCCCACCTATGGTGGGATCCTCGTAATGACGAGTATCAACATAAATAGTATATAGAAATACGTCATTGCGAGCTCCGTTAAGAACGGAGCGAAGCAATCTCGCCAAGCTGCCATATACTGTAAAACACAACAATCCCTTATAAAGAAGGAATCTGCTATAATGTCCTGCTGATTAGTGAAAAGTCTCTAATACCAGTTCTTGTATCAAATAAAAAAAGCAGCCTTTATATCAAAGGCTGCTTTCATAACTATATGGAAAAAATTAAGGGGACTTACTCTCTTTGGGCCAGGACATTCCCCTGGCTGTCTTCCAACAACTCTCGATCGGAAGAGGTATTCATGCTTACTATATTGTCTGACATGTCTGTACCGGGATACGAAATTGTATATTGATCTTCGTTCCGTTCCCAACTGAAATCGGTTATAAATTCTAGTTGATTGCCATTGTACCTGTGATAACGACCTAAATAAGCATCATTAAATATCCATTCCTGACGAATGGTTTGCTTACTGGTCTCACTTGTGTTTTGGACTTCAATTTTGTACCATATACCAATTACTGGATCATTATTTTCCGGTATTCGTGTACAGTTGCTGGCAAAAACAATTGCTATAATTGCCATAAATGAAAAAAGCTTTTTCATTTGTAGGTTAATTTTTAGGATTTGGGTATGGTGATAACGTCCGTAATGCTTACTCTATTGTCAAAACTCGACGAATAACACAATTATTACACGATCTTCGATAAACGGCTTATTTCTTTAACATATAAAACGGCATAGAGCATTCTTAGATCCCAAGTTTCCCCAATAAATTAATTAAGAGTAAAGGCTGCAAACGCTGTTAAATTTGCCTAAAATAACCTATTTTTGAAGCCCCGAATGGGAGGTGTTATCGATTAAAATAAGTAGTTACTAATTGGAAAATTTAAAACATTAAATAGATGAAAGTTACAGTAGTTGGTGCAGGTGCCGTGGGCGCCAGTTGTGCAGAGTATATAGCAATAAAAGATTTTGCTTCTGAGGTGGTATTACTAGATATTAAAGAAGGTTATGCCGAAGGGAAGGCAATGGACCTGATGCAAACCGCATCTTTAAATGGCTTTGATACCAAAATTACTGGAACTACCGGGGATTATTCTAAAACGGCGAATAGCGACATTGCTGTGGTTACTTCGGGTATTCCAAGAAAACCAGGAATGACAAGAGAAGAACTAATAGGCATAAATGCAGGAATAGTGAAAAGCGTTTGTTCCAGCCTTGTTGAGCATTCTCCAAATGTGATTCTTATTGTTGTAAGTAACCCTATGGACACCATGACCTATCTGGCTCATAAGACCATAGATCTTCCAAAAAATAAGATAATTGGTATGGGTGGAGCCTTGGATAGTGCCCGTTTTAAGTACCGACTTGCAGAAGCCCTGGAAGCACCAATTTCTGATGTGGACGGTATGGTAATTGGCGGTCATAGTGATAAAGGAATGGTGCCACTTACGGCGCACGCAACGAGAAATAGTGTTAAAGTTTCGGAATTCCTTTCAACGGAACGTCTGCAACAAGTAGCGGAAGATACCAAAGTAGGGGGAGCTACCCTTACAAAACTTCTGGGCACAAGTGCCTGGTATGCTCCAGGTGCAGCTGTTTCAGGATTGGTACAGGCAATAGCATGTGATCAAAAGAAAATGTTCCCCTGCTCTACATTATTGGAAGGGGAATACGGCCTCAACGACCTCTGTATTGGGGTGCCTGTAATTCTTGGTAAAAACGGGATTGAACAAATAGTTGAAATTGAACTTAGTGATGCAGAAAAAGCCAAAATGCAGGAAAGTGCTGAGGGGGTTTCAAAGACTAATGGCTTACTGGAAGTTTAAATAAATAATAGACTCCTCGTTCTAAAATGAGTTTTCAGGGCATTTCGATTCAATCGGAATGCCCTTTTTGATGTGTTACAAATACCCGAAATTAATTGTCAGTTCCTCTTGGAAATAATATATTTGCACGCTGTTTGCAAATCCAAGAGTAATTCAAAAACAAATTCAACTAACTCATGCAGAATAAAGGACTTATAAAGCTTTTTGCCTTCCTGTTCGGGATTGTCAGTATTTATCAACTGTCTTATACTTTCATTACGAGCAAAATAGAAAATGAAGCTGAGGTTTATGCCGCAACCACCATTTCTTCTTCGGAAGAGGACTATGTAGCCAAGAGAGAAGCACTAGAAGCGACTTATCTGGACTCCATTGGCAAGAACCCAATTCTGGGTTATACCACCTATGAAGAAGCTAAGGAAGAGGAGTTAAACAAGGGATTAGACCTTAAAGGAGGTATTAATGTAACCCTGCAAATATCGGTTAAAGATATTTTGAAAGGGCTCGCAGACAACACTAAAAACCCTGTTTTTAATAAGGCTCTGGAAGATGCTGATTTGGCTTCAACCAGTAGTGATGATACCTATCTGGAATTATTTTTTGATGCTTTTGATCAGATTAAAGGAGATGTACAACTTGCTTCTCCGGATATTTTTGCAAACAAAGGTTTAAGTGATGAAATAAATTTTCAAATGACCGATGATGAGGTTAAACCCATCATTAGAAGAAAAATAGACGAGTCTGTTGTCTCTGCCTTTGAAGTACTTAGAGAACGTATAGATGGCTTCGGTGTAACACAACCCAATATTCAGCGTGAAGGTAATTCCGGACGTATTTTAGTAGAGCTGCCTGGTGCCAGAGATATTGCCAGAGCTCAGGATCTGCTTTCAAGTACAGCTCAGTTAGAATTCTGGGAAACCTATGAATCTGGTAATCAAAGTTTGATCAATTTCCTGATACAGGCTAATAATGAACTTAAGACCATTGTTGAAGATCAGGAGGAAGAAGAAGTAAAAGAAGAGTCGGAGATAGATTCCTTATTGTCCGATGTTGCTCAGGATTCTTTAGATCTCTCTACCGAGAGGAATCCTTTGATAGACAAATTGCAAATCCCTGGTCCAAACTATGCCATTGGCGTAGCCGCGGTTAAGGATACCGCCCAAATAGGGGCCTGGTTAAGATTACCTCAAATACGACGACTTTTGCCGGCCGATGTTCAATTCTCAAAATTTCTTTGGGAACGCCCTTCTAAAGATTCTGAGGTAGCTGCCCTTTATGCTTTAAAATCTAACCGGGATAATTTGCCGAGGATCAGCGGAGATGTCGTAAGCGATGCAAGAGATCAGTTTGACCAGTTCAACAGACCAGCCGTTGGAATGGATATGAACGTTAGAGGAGCAAAACTATGGGAAAAGTTAACCAGTGAGGCCAACCTTAACAATACCGGTATTGCCATTGTTCTGGACAATAAAGTGTATACCGCTCCTGGGGTTTCTCAGGTAGGAGGTATATCTGGTGGAAGCTCGGAAATCACCGGAAGCTTTACTGTAAATGAAACAAAAGATATAGCGAACGTACTACGAGCAGGTAAATTACCTGCCTCTGCAGAGATTATAGATTCCTTTGTGGTAGGACCTTCATTGGGGCAAGAAGCCATCGACAGCGGGTTTAAATCGTTCCTGATCGCCTTTGTATTTGTACTGATTTGGATGATATTCTACTATGGCAAGGCAGGAATATTTGCAGATATCGCACTGATCTTTAACATCGTGCTGATTTTCGGGGTTCTGGCAAGTCTTGATGCTGTTCTTACATTACCTGGTATTGCCGGTATTGTACTGACAATTGGTATGTCTGTAGATGCTAACGTACTGATCTTTGAACGTATTAAAGAAGAAATAGCAAAAGGAAAAGGTAAGAGCCAGGCAATTTCTGATGGCTTTAGTAACGCCCTTTCCTCAATTCTGGATGCCAATATTACCACTGGGTTAACGGCCCTTATATTATTGGTATTTGGTTCCGGACCAATTAAAGGTTTTGCTACGACATTAATCATAGGTATTCTGACCTCATTGTTCACGGCTATTTTTATCACCAGATTATTGGTAGATTGGTATATATCTGGAAAAACCAGACGCCTGGATTTCTCTACATCTATTACCAAAAACCTGTTTACCAACCTGAGCATTAACTTCCTTAATAAAAGAAAGATTGCCTATGTCTTGTCGGCTATTTTGGTCAGTGTTGGACTATTTTCATTATTTACACAGGGACTGGATCAGGGTGTGGATTTTGTCGGAGGGCGAAATTATCAGATACGATTTGTCAACCCGGTGAATCCGTCAGAAATATCATCAGAATTATCAGAGTCTCTTGGAAGTGCCAGTGCCAAAATTTTTGGGGATGCCAACCAGATCATGGTGACTACCAAATACAAAGTTGCTGAAGGAGGCACAGAAGTTGATAATGAGATACTGGACAGTCTTTATGTTAATCTGCAAAAATATTTACCCGATGGCACTACTATGAACGACTTCATCCCGGGAGGTACAAATGACAATGTTGGGGTGATGAAATACCGTAAAGTAGGCCCGACGATTGCAGATGATATTAAAAAGAATGCATTATGGGCTATTATTGGTTCTCTTGCGGTAGTCTTCTTATATATACTGTTGCGATTCCGAAAATGGCAATTCTCTTTAGGTGCTGTAACCGCTGTTTTTCATGATGTACTGATCGTATTGGGTATCTTTTCATTAACCAGTAAGATTATGCCATTTAGCATGGAAATAGATCAGGCCTTTATTGCAGCCATACTTACAGTAATAGGATATTCCCTGAATGATACCGTGGTAGTGTTCGACAGAATCAGGGAGATTGTTAGCGAAAAGGGTTGGCGTGCAGGTAATAACATTAACCTGGCTTTGAACAGTACTTTGAGTAGAACGTTAAATACATCCCTTACCACATTGGTGGTATTGCTGGCGATTTTTACTTTTGGAGGAGAGTCTCTCAGAGGCTTTATGTTCGCGATGATCGTTGGTGTAATTGTAGGTACTTACTCTTCGGTATTTATCGCAACACCAGTCATGTTCGATTCGCTTAGAAAAAGGATAATGAACGAGAAGGAATAGAATTAAATAATCTCAAAAAAGCCGCTTAATTTCAATGTTGATTTAAGCGGTTTTTTTATGTCATAATAATAGAAATTGCAGTGGCCAGAATGCTTCCTATAATACCAAAGGGAAGGCCGCGAACAAACCCAATAAAATGAGGTTTTATAGTGGTGTAATACTCCGTATCCGGAAGATTCAAGAACTTTGGATGCCACTTTACTATCAGGAAGTAATCTATAATTATAAGATCAAAGAGATGTATAAAAAAGAAGATCCCAAAGGCATTCAAAAATAATGCTATTGAAGTTGGGTTATCCATATAGTACAGTCCCAGTCTGTTGTTACCCCAAAGAAGAATACCCAATAGTAAAACAATGAAAATAAACACACTGCTTACCGCTTTCCAATTCCACTTTTTTTGAAATCTCCCCGCTTCATCCCGCAGGTATTTTACCCATCCACTGATGGCAAATAAGGCCAGGAAGCATGTGAACAAGCCACTACCTATTGCACCAACAATGAGCATGTTTTCTATCATGATTTATTCTTGTCGTTTTCCTGTAGAGCCCCTTTTTCCCGGAAGTAACTCATATACAAGATTTGCATTTAAACCAGCTTCTTCTCTATGGGAAACAAAGATGATACTGGTATCGCTTTCACTGGCAATTTTGTTGACCAGAGCAACAAACAAAGCCGCACTCTTATCGTCTAAGCCTGCTGTAGGTTCATCCAGAATTAATAGTAATGGATGTTTAATCATAGCCCTGATACACATTATTAGTCTTTGCTGCCCCATTGAAAGGTCGTGAAAGTAGGTGTGCCGTAATTTTTCCATGCCGATGAGCTGTAGCCATTGTTTTGCAATTCTGATCTGAATTTCGGAAGGTTGTACATAAAGCCCGATAGAATCTGTAAGGCCGGAAATGAGCATATTTTCCAGACTGTGATAGCCTTTAAACCTATCGATCATGGCCGGAGTAAAATATCCAATCTTGGTTTTAATCTCCCATATACTTTCGCCACTTCCTTTTTTCTTGCCAAAAAGAAACAACTCCTGGCCATAGCCTTTAGGATTGTCCCCGGTAATCATTGAAAGTAGTGTGGTTTTGCCACTGCCGTTTTTGCCTTTTAGTTGCCAGAATTCTCCCTTACAGATTACCCAATTGATGTTGTCTAGAACGGGCATGCCCTCATAGTTTACCGTTATACCCTTAAACTTAATAAGTTCTTCACCACTATGGTTAATGGCACTTAAAGGAGCAGGAAGTTCATCTCCAAAGAAGGTCTCCTCCACGCTTTGGATGTCGTAACTTTTGGCTAGCAAGCGTTTGTCCTCTAGCATATAGTATTCCTTAATAAAGGGTAACAAATCCTTTTTTCGACTAATAATCTGTAGCATGGTGGTCTTCTTCGACATCAAGGAAAGTTGTTGTTTAAGGTCATCAACTGAGCCTACATCCAGATTGTCAAAGGGGTTGTCTAAAATCAGAAATTCGGGGCTGCTGTTTTTAATGTGACCTAATAATGCCTTTTTTCTTTCACCACTGCTCATAGAGCGAAGGCTTTGTTTTGAATGTTTTGTGAGGACCTTTTGGTCGTGCAGTACTTCTTCTTCAATGTATTTATCAAGCGCAAGTTTAGAAAACAGGGCGCCTTGCTGTCCTTTTAGATCTTCAAAAGGATTTGAGACCGGGCCCTCTAAAATACGCTCAATTAAACCCTGCTTGTCAGAATCATTGTTAATAAATATGGCCCTGTGTTTTTTAATCATTTTTTACATCGAATGTGTTGCTAAAATAGAGTATTCATTTAGAATTTGTTCTTTGCGCAGTACAAAGCCTGTTGTGAGCTACAATATTTTCACTACCTACAGACCTGAGTTAGATTATATGAACGCAGATGAGCATGTACCGATATAACAGCTTGAAATTTAATGCCACATACCCTTGTATGCCTCCGCACTTCTTTAAAATAAATAGGCCTGCTACTTGCTCTTAACTCGGAAGATTTCTACCGGATTGTTTTTATAGACAGTTCTTTTATCCAATATCATTCCGTTGTTTCTGGCCACTTTCTTAGAAGGGAGATTGTCTACATGGATAATGGAAATAAGAGATGTACTCAACTTATGTTCAAAGGCATATTCCCGGCATTTGATGGCCGCTTCGGAGGCATAACCATTTTTCCAGTATTCAGGAAGTATAGAATATCCAATTTCCAATTCTTCTACCTCGTCAACGCTTTGTATTAACAGACCACAGATACCAATAAATTGGTTGGTGTCTTTTTTAATCAGGGCATTCATGCCTCCGAGATTCTTTTCATACCTGTCAAATAAGCGTTGAAACTGCTCCGTACAGGCCTGGAAAGGATCCTTTGGTATACCTTCCCAATATTGAGTGCTTCTAGGGTCCTGGTGAAATGGTAACCATGTTTCAAAATCGGAAGGTACTATCTTCCGAAAAGACAGTCGCTCTGTCTCTGCCCCCACAAGTAATAATTTCCCCATGACTAACTATAAAAGATTCTTTAGTTGCTGTTTAACCATTTCTATGTCTTTTTCCATAAACTGAGCCCGAATTGTTTTTTAATGGCCCTTCAAAAAGGGTAGCAGATAGCGAATGCCCTTTGTTAGTGTCAATTATAATCTTCAGGGCAATCACTTTTAGAAGTTAGTTTTTGCTGTACTCGATTCTATCGCCTTGCTTTACATCCCATTGATCTGTAAGCCCTGCGTTGACCTCCAGAACGTATTGAGCAGGTGCCGTGGAAGGTAGTCCGGATTCATCAAAAGGTTGGGCATTTTTTTGTATGCTAACAATACGCTTCTCCCTGTCTATATATATAATGTCTAAAGGAATTTTGGTGTTCTTCATATAAAATGAACGCATGGCTTCCTCTGGAAAAATAAACAACATGCCCTGATTGGCATCCATGGACTCCCTGTACATTAAGCCGGTTTGGGTCTCGTAATCAGAGTTGGCGATTTCAATACTGAGTTTGGTGGTCAGCGAATCTGTTTTACCATTATAGATACTTAACTCACCCTCTTTAGTGAATGTTACAGGGGTGGTTGTAACTACTTTTTTTTTGGTTTCTTTGCAAGCGCTAAAAGAGATAATAAACCCGAGAAGTAAGATCAATACCGATCTGTTGCCTATATTCATTTTATGTATTCTAAACGCTGAACTTCTATTAGCTGGTGGTGACCTTGTTAGATTTGAAAATAAAATACAACCCGATGAAAATAAACGGGATGCTCAGCCACTGACCAGTGGAAAGGACACCCAATGAATCTTCAAACCCACCCTGGCTTTTCTTCACAAATTCTACAAAGAAACGAACGGTCCAAAGCATGACCAAAAAGAGGCCAAATAAGAATCCTGGTTTGTTTTTCTTATCTGTTTTCCAATAAAAATAGTAGAGTATCAGAAAGACAAAAATATAGCAAAACCCTTCATACAATTGTGCCGGATGCCTATAAGGAATAGCCTGAAGGTACTCAGCAAATTTAGGATTAGATTCTATAGCTGCATATGCCGCATTGACAGACCTTTCATTGGTCACCCTTAAGGCTTCAGAGGCGGGCATATCATCGGAATCCCTTACAAACCTTGTCGCAAATAGAAATGCCTTATCTGTGACTTTACCATTGATCTCCGAATTAAAGAAATTCCCCAATCTAACACAAAATGCTCCCAATGCAACAGGGATAACTACTCTGTCCAGGAGCCATAGTATCTTCATGTCTTTATATTTCCTGCTGAGTAAATACATTCCTATAATTACACCAATTGCTGCCCCATGACTTGCCAAACCAGTAAAACCGGTAAATTCATAACCATTGATTAATCCGAAAAGAGATCCGCCACTGCTCTCCCTGATGGGAAGTAAGATTTCGGCCAAATGATTTTTATAATACGGCCAATCGTAAAAAAATACATGGCCCAATCGAGCACCAAGCATTGTGGCTAAAACAGTATAAATGAAAAGGGAATCCAATTTTTCTATAGATTTCTTTTCATTCTGGAATATCTTTTTCATCAGGAACCAGCCAACAGCAAAAGCTATTATCCAAAGCAGGTTATAATATTTGATCTGAATGAATCCAATATTGAAAAGTGTCTCGTTAGGATTCCAGGTAATACCTAAAAAATACATACTGTTTTTTTTGTTGGGCTAAGATAGTTATTTAGTAGAAAGTACTTCGCAATTCGTATTTGAAATTGAAACAAGAGGGTAACATTTGTGTTTAATTTAAGGAACCGGATCATAGCCTTTACCTCCCCAGGGCGCTGGAGCGTAAAGAAAATGTACGGGGTACATTTTTAGTGAACAGGCGAGATG
>NZ_JAFMPW010000001.1 GCF_026126425.1 Muriicola sp. Z0-33 | reverse complement strand
AATGACCAATCGTACTCATCATCTACTGGTTCAAATGCACTAATTGCAAAAATAAGTGCTTCTGTAATAAGACCTACTGCAAGAAGAAGTCCACCAGTAAGGGGACCAAATTCCCAGTGTAGGATTTTAAATAAAGCACCGATAATTACTACCGAAGCTCCAAGGCCATAGGCCATGTTAAATAATTTTTTTGTTGATTTTGACTGTGCCATAATTTTAAATTTAATTTAAGTTTACTGTTAATAAAAGGATTTGGTTTTAAGTTTGATTTGATTATATACGTATAAACTACTGAGTTGAGTCTTCCTCACCCATATAATCTTGTACAGTTCGGAATCCAATATAGCTTCTTGCAGAATCCTTGTACTCATAATCACGTGTACTTACTTGTAGGAAATAAGCAACATCCTTCCAAGAACCACCACGGATAACTTTTCTGGCATTGCCGCCATCGCCTCCATTTGGGTTCATTGTTGAAACGTAATCATAAGAACTTGGATCATAACTAGAATTGGTCCATTCTGATACATTACCTGCCATATTGTACAGGTTATAATCGTTCGGCTCATAAGACTTTGCCTCCACCGTGTATAATGCTGCATCTGCGGCATAATCACCTCTTTGTGGTTTAAAGTTAGCCATAAAACAACCCGTGTCACTAATTACATAAGGGCCTCCCCAAGGATAGCTACCACCTTCGATACCTCCTCTGGCGGCATATTCCCATTCAGCTTCTGTAGGTAATCTGAATCGGTTCACGAATTGCTTGCCTCTTTCTTTTTGATCATCATTCTTGAATTTGGTTCTCCAATTACAGAAAGCCTTGGCTTGCTTCCAGGAAATACCAACAACAGGATAATCGCTATATGCATCGTGCCAAAAATAGTCGTTATGCATAGGTTCGTTATAAGAATATTCAAAATCCCGTATCCAAACTGTAGTATCCGGATAGATTTCCAATTCTTCCTGTTTTATAAAATCTTTTCTTCTACCGTCTCTGGAACGGGCTGCAGCTTCAATGTCCATCCAGCTGTATTTGTATTTTAGTTGGGTGACATCAATGGTGCGTTGTCCGTTATAGGATTCCTCTTCAGGAATGTAAATAGAATCCATCACTTCGGTATAGTATTCATCAGGATAATCTGATGTATCCCAAACAAGGTCTTCGTCCTTATTGAGTGCAAAGCCTTCGTACCCTGTTTCACCTAATCCAGCATAATTATCAATCATATACTTATCATAGGTAGACATTTTTGTAGTGTCTGCAGTTTTGAAAGCGTATTCCCCAATGCCTCCATCATCTGGTCCCATACCTAACTCATCCGCAAGGATGGCTAATTTGGTTCTGACAATAGAATCTTGTACCCATTCCACAAACTGCCTGTATTCACTATTCGTGATTTCCGTATCGTCCATATAAAAGGACCTTACGGTAACAGTTTTGGTTGGGGCATTTAGAACTTGAGCTTGATCTTCTTCACTCTTTCCCATAATGTAAGATCCGCGTGGGATCAGTTCCATTCCATAGGGTTTTTCGGGGTACCATTTTTTTCCCTGGACTCCGGTTAGTTCTCCTTTTGTTTTCGAGCCACAACTACTGAGCAAAAAAACAAACGCTATAGATGATAACAATAGCTTCTTCATACTTTAGGTTAAATTTCGATTAAGACTATAAACAGTATTGACATTTATTATTCTCTAAAACTACTTTTTGAATAATTTATTGTATACAACTGCCTATCCTTGCAAATTATTTTTTGTTAGTTAAAGCCTTTCCTATAGGCCTTAAACCACCTTTCAGGAATATTTTGATCACATGCATCCAGATAGTCCTGTTCAGTGCATGGTAATAACGCTGGTGATTTTGTTTTAGTATGTGAAGTTAAAATTGAAGGGATCTCTACCCACCACCTCTCTGTTATATGACTTTTAAAGAAGACCAAATGTTCTGTTTCCGTTGGCACATTAAACTTAATAAAGTCACTGTTTTTGGTACTCGGAGATTCTTTTCTTCTGTAATTGAAGCCTTCCATAAAATACCAAATAATCTGGGCGATAAGTTGAAAGGATTGGGAAGTATTCTCGCCTTCATATATTCCAAATACACTAACATTATCACTTATGCCAGCATATCTTGAAATAGCACAAATCTCTCTGCCTGTTAAACCATTAGGTGAAAAATTTGAAGATAGTCCTACCTCGCTTGCCCTTATAGCTCTGGCATCTACACTCACCAGATGAGCATTGCGCAAGACCGGTTCTGCCAGAGTGATATCCGCAGCAATATCTCCCAGACGGTAAGCATCAAAAAAGAGACGCTCCATAAGATCTATTTCTTCCTGGGCATTAAAATAACTTTGGTAGGCAATATTTGAAAAGTTAAAAAGGTTATTGGGTTTATCTGTAATGATTTTGCTCATATAGGAGTGTGAGGATATAAGTTCCTCATCGGCACCAAAATCAAATCTACTGTCCACGGCCACAAGATTAACCATATCCACTATTCCATCAAAGGCACGATAGGTAGGATAGGTAATATCCTGAGTCGCTCCGATAATTATCGGAATTACCTTTTCTTCCATTAAACCGGCTACGATTTCCTTAACAACAAAATAAGTGTCTTCAACAGTCTCCCCTTCAACAACATCACCGAGATCTACCAGGGTACTGCTCCAGTTGCCCATCATTAATTTATACAGCTGTATCCTAATGCCGGTTATATCTAACTGCTCTGGTTTTTTCTCAAAGGCATTTCTAGATTCGTTTACCCCGAGAATTGCGAAGGTGGCATTGGCTAATACCGGAAGGCCTTTTCTGGCGGTGTGTTTATGGATATTTTTTCCTAAAGATTGAGGGGGGAGTAATTCGCAATGGGCTATTGCTTTGTTGCTCACAGGGACTAAAAAATCAAATGCCATTTTGGTCTTTAACTGTTGTGAATTTAACGCATTTGCTGCTGCTAAAAAATCTGCCGATCAAACGTCCATAAAGATACTTATTTCTTCTTGGCTCTCGTCTTTTTTTTGGGTTTCTTTTGAGCTATCAGTGCTTGGGCATCCTCTAACGATACTTTAGTAGCATCTACATCTTTGGAGATTTCAACTTTTATCTTTCCCTGGATAATGTTATGTCTTCCCCATCTGGCCTTTTCAATTCGAATGCCTTCTTCGGGCCACTCCTGAACCAACTTTTCTATTTCCTTTTGTTTCTTAGCCTCTATCAGTTCTTCAATATCCTGCTGGGAAAGATGGTCATAATCGTATTTCTTATTCACATTTATGAACATATTATTCCACTTAATAAAAGGGCCAAATCTTCCTTTCCCCTTGGTCACCTCCATACCTTCATAAGTAGCTATTGGAGCATCTGCCTTTTGTTTGGCCTTTATTAATTCTATCGCTCTGGGAAGATCTACATCAAAAGCATTTTCTCCCTTTTCCAGAGAAACAAATTTCTTTCCAAATCGAACATAGGGCCCAAACCGGCCTACATTGGCCTCTATTTCTTCTCCTTCATAGGAACCCAGTTTTCTGGGCAATTGAAATAGCTCCATGGCCTCGTCATAACTAATAGTATTCAAAGACTGATCTGGTAAAAGACTTGCAAACAAAGGTTTCTCTTCCTCTTCCACCGTACCTATCTGAACCATAGGCCCAAATCTCCCAAGGCGTACAGCTACTTGCCTGCCTGTTTTAGGATCTGTCCCCAACACTCTTTCACCACTTGCCCTCTCAGCATTTTCCTCAACGTCTATCACTGTCGGATGAAAGTCTTTATAAAACTCTTTCATTACTTTTTGCCAATCCTCTTCTCCTTCAGCGATTTCATCAAAATCTTTTTCCACCTTGGCCGTGAAGTTATAATCCAGGATATTGGCAAAATGACTCACCAGGAAGTCGTTCACAATCATTCCTATATCCGTTGGCACCAGTTTGCCTTTGTCCGACCCTATAGTTTCTACAAGGGCGTTTTCCTGAACCTGAGCCGTATCCAGGACTAATTGCAGGTACTTCCTTTCTATCCCTTCTACCGTCCCTTTTTCAACATACCCCCTATTTTGTATCGTTGAAATTGTGGGGGCATAAGTAGACGGGCGTCCAATACCCAGTTCTTCCAATTTCTTGACCAGGGTAGCTTCAGTATATCTGTATGGAGGCCTTGTAAACCTTTCCGTTGCAATTATATTATTATTTTTCAGCGCGGCTCCCTCATTCATTGCTGGTAACATGCCTTGTTGTTCTTCGGCAAGATCTTCTTCATCCTTACCTTCCATATACACTTTTAGGAAACCGTCGAACTTTATAACCTCGCCATTGGCTGTAAATACTGCATCATGTGTATTTGCCCCAATTTTAACGTTGGTTCTTTCCAATTGTGCATCACTCATCTGTGAAGCCAAAGTACGTTTCCAGATCAATTCATATAATTTGGACTGATCATTTTCAAGACTAGGAGACTGAAGGGTCATGTCTGTAGGCCTAATTGCCTCATGTGCCTCCTGTGCTCCTTTAGATTTCCCTGTAAAATTGCGAACAGTACTATAAGCTTCCCCGTAGTTTTGTATAATGGCCGTCTTAGCAGCATTTATAGCCTCACCCGAGAGATTAACACTATCGGTTCTCATATAAGTAATTAGCCCGGCCTCGTATAAGCGTTGTGCCACCTGCATGGTCCTGGCTACCGAAAAATAAAGTTTTCTGGATGCTTCCTGTTGCAGGGTGGAGGTAGTAAAAGGTGCCGAAGGTGATTTCTTTGCGGGCTTCTTGTCCAGGCTGTTAACCTTAAAGTCTGCACCTATATTTTTTTCCAGAAATGCCTTAGCTTCTTCTTTGGTAGGGAAAGTTTTACCGAGTTTGGCGCTAAATACACTGCCTTCCTTGGTCGCAAACTCAGCAGAAATTCTAAAGGAAGCGACCGGATTAAATACCTCTATTTCCCTTTCACGTTCCACAATTAGCCGAACAGCAACAGATTGCACCCTTCCGGCAGACAAGCCCGGTTTTATTTTTTTCCAGAGGACCGGGGAAAGCTCATACCCCACCAATCTGTCAAGCACTCTTCTGGCTTGCTGTGCATTTACAAGGTTATAATTAATTGCCCTTGGGTTATCAATTGCTTTTTGAATGGCCGATTTGGTAATTGAATTAAAAACTATTCTCTTCGTTTTTTTCTGATCCAGGCCAAGCGTTTCTGCCAGGTGCCATGAGATGGCCTCTCCTTCCCTGTCCTCATCACTGGCTAACCAAATGACTTCTGCTTTTTTTGCAAGATCTTTCAGGCTCTTTACCAAAGCCTTTTTGTCTTTGTCTACTATATATTTAGGTTCAAAATTATTGTCCACATCAACTCCCAACTCTTTGGAAGGAAGGTCTGCTATGTGCCCAAAACTGGATGCAACTTTATAATCATTCCCTAGAAATTTTTCTATAGTTTTTGCCTTTGCAGGCGACTCTACTATCACTAAGTTCTTAGCCATTCATTGGTTTTTGAAGCAACAAAAGTAGCCTAAATTTTTTATTTGCTGTGCTACCTTTAAATATGGGTTAAAAAAAACATCCCGCTTTTACGGGATGTTATTATCGGTTTCAAGCCTTCGTTAAAGGCATTTCAATTGCTGATAGTTTGCTGTAATTTCAATCCTGAAATCTCGCAATAAACCGTTATAAGAGCAGAACAAATTCTTAAGGAAAACTTCAAATCCCGAATCAATTCAGTTCCAGGGTACTCATTAAACTTATCCCTTCTTCCAGATACTCATATTGGTAAAGAATATCATCCCCGACCATTAGTAACATTTCTTCCCTTGGAATTACATCAAAGGTGACTATGTCTTCAAAATGATTGAGGGTTTCTAGATTTTCTATGTCTGTTTTATCAAATATCTTTAACCCGGAGTCCCCGTCACAAACAAAAAGTTTCTCATCTTTAATACCCAGGCCATAAGGGCCATCCAATGGATAAGATACTGCCAGGACAGGATTGCTTATATCAGAAATATCTACTATAAAAAGACCACTTTCCGTAGCTCCGCAATTATTACCCCCTCTTAAAGTAACATAAGCATAATCCCCGTCAACCACCACAGGATCACATGCCGTTCCATGCTGAAATTCTGATACGAATGACGGACTGGCCGGTGAAGAAATATCATAAATATACATCCCCCGCATACTACCTAAGAACAAATGCTCTCCCCTGTTAAAAATGGTTTCAATATCGAAACCGGCAAAGACATCGTCCAAATCTTTCGGATTTTCCAAATCGCTAATTTCAAATACGTTGATGTTATGGCTGTCAACGGCATAAAGGTAATCGTCAACAATTTTGAAACGCGCCAGAGATCCCCCTTGTCCAACATTGCCAGCATCATTGGCAACCTCAGCAAGCGCCAGATCGTCGAAACGGGTATTTACCTCTTCTATTAATCGACGCTCTGTTACTACTTCCCATCCAATCAATATTTCATTTTGATAATCAATACCATCAAATTCAAAAATATCCGCTTCGGCAGGCCAGATTACGTTGTCGTATAGAACATCATCAAGTCTGTTTACAATTTCTATGTTGTTGACATCAGATATATTAAGGACGATCAGATCTGTTAAACTATCTGCATAGAGGTAGTTATCCTTTACCGAAATATCTACATTTCCGGCAATTTTAATAAAAGACACTTTCTTAGGGGAAGAAGGGTCACTGTTATCTATAACATGTACTCCTTTGTATTTGTCATTCACAAATATATAGTCTTGATATGCATAAATTTTTCCGGATTCATCTATAGGAACAGGTGAAATTATATCAACGCTGTTTTTAAACTCTTCCATACTCATTTTTAGTGGCCTGGCCACCAAATAGTCAGCATACTTGCTGTCGTCGGTTTTCTCACAGGAGGTTAATCCAATGGCTACTGATACTAAGATCAATAAAAATTGCTTCTTCATAGTCTGTTGTTATTAATTAGATTTGTTGCTTGACTTAAAGATACAGATGGCGGTACTGCGTTGCGTAAATTTTGATAAAGAATTAACTGTCATATTGTCATAAAATTGTATTATGTAGTATCTTTGCAGACCGTTTAAACCCCAAAAATACTGGGAAGAAGTCATGAAGAAAGTAATTGATGAATCTGTTCAGGGAAGCGTGTTGGCCATAGAGTCCACGCTGAGCAATACGCGTAAGCTCTATATTGAGAGTTACGGCTGCCAGATGAATTTTTCTGATAGTGAGATTGTTGCCTCTATTTTAGCCAAGGAAGGTTTTGATACAACTCAGGTCCTGGATGATGCTGACTTGGTATTGGTTAATACCTGTTCTATCCGGGAAAAAGCTGAAACCACAGTTCGCAAGCGTCTCGAAAAATTCAATGCCGTTAAAAAGACCAGGCCACATATGAAGGTTGGGGTATTGGGTTGTATGGCCGAAAGGTTGAAAAGTCAGTTACTCGAAGAAGAGCAAATTGTAGATATGGTGGTTGGCCCTGATGCTTATAAGGATCTGCCCAATCTCATTCAGGAAATAGATGAAGGGCGAAGTGCCGTAAATGTACTTCTGTCTAAAGAAGAGACCTATGGGGATGTTGCGCCGGTGAGGTTAAATTCTAATGGGGTAACCGCCTTCGTAACCATTACCCGTGGCTGCGACAATATGTGTACTTTTTGCGTAGTGCCGTTTACCCGCGGAAGAGAAAGAAGCAGGGACCCTCAATCTATTCTTTCTGAGGTGAATGCACTTTGGGAAAAAGGATTTAAAGAGATTACCCTTTTAGGTCAGAATGTTGATAGTTATCTCTGGTATGGAGGAGGATTGAAAAAAGATTTTACCAAGGCTTCTGAAATGCAAAGGGCTAGTGCAACTAACTTTGCAAAACTTTTACAAATGGTGGCCGAGGCACAGCCAAATATGCGTATCCGTTTTTCTACTTCCAATCCTCAGGATATGACCTTAGATGTAATTGAAACTATGTCCAGGTACGATAATATTTGCAAATACATTCACCTTCCGGTTCAGAGTGGAAGCAATCGCATACTAAAAGCCATGAACAGGCTACATACAAGGGAAGAGTATTTTAAACTTATAGACAACATTAAAAAGATCATCCCTGATTGCGCCATTAGCCAGGACATGATCAGTGGTTTTCCAACCGAAACTGAAGAGGATCACCAGGACACCCTTTCTTTGATGGAGTATGTGAAGTACGATTTTGGTTTCATGTTTGCCTACTCAGAAAGACCGGGCACCTCAGCAGCCAGAAAATTAGAAGATGATATCCCGGCAGCGACTAAAAAAAGGCGCCTACAGGAGATCATCACCCTGCAACAAAAGCACGCTCTTTATAGAACAAAACAACATCTTGGTAAAATTGAAGAAGTATTAATAGAAGGGTCTTCAAAAAAATCTGATGCCCACTGGATGGGTCGTAACTCACAAAACACCGTGGTAGTTTTTCCAAAGGAGCACTACGCAGTGGGAGAGTTTGTAAATGTAGAAATAAAAGATTGTACCTCAGCCACCCTTTTGGGAAAGGCTGTTGGGTATACTAAGCAGCAATAGAAAATGGAGAATGTACAATCCATAAAGCAACGATTTGAGATCATCGGAAATGATGTAAAACTAAATCGTGCCCTTGAAAAAGCAGTTCAGGTTGCTCCGACAGATATTGCTGTATTGGTTACAGGAGAAAGTGGTGTTGGAAAAGAAGCCGTGCCAAAAATTATTCATTCCTTATCTCACAGGAAACATGCAAAGTATATTGCAGTAAACTGTGGAGCCATCCCGGAAGGCACAATTGACAGCGAACTTTTTGGACATGAAAAGGGGGCATTTACCGGTGCCACCCAAACCAGAAGAGGTTACTTTGAGGTAGCCGATGGTGGAACTATTTTTCTGGATGAGGTTGGTGAATTGCCGCTGACAACGCAGGTGAGGCTATTAAGGGTCCTCGAAAACGGGGAATTTCTCAAGGTAGGATCTTCGCAGGTACAAAAAACCGACGTGCGCATCGTGGCGGCTACTAATATGAATATGTCAGAAGCTATCAAAAAAGGGAAATTCAGAGAAGATCTCTATTATCGAATGAGTACGGTAGAAATTGGGATCCCCCCATTGAGAGAACGTCGGGATGACATTCATTTGCTCTTTAGAAAATTTGCTTCAGATTTTGGACAGAAATACAAAATGCCAACAATCCGGCTCGAAGAAGATGCAGTACAGTTACTGGTCAAATACAGATGGCCAGGAAACATTCGCCAATTGAGAAACGTTGCAGAGCAGATTTCTGTATTGGAAAAAGAGAGGGCAATTTCACTAGTTACTTTAAACAGCTATTTACCAAACGCCGGAGATTCTCATCTACCCGCAGTTATTGGCAGTGAACGCAAGGAGAACGATTTTAGTAATGAAAGGGAGATCTTGTATAAAGTGTTATTTGACATGAAAGGGGATCTGAATGATTTGAAAAAACTCACAATGGAACTCCTGAAGTCTAATGATACAGATAAAGTTCAGGAGGAAAATGAACATCTTATCCGCAAGATATATGGAAGTAAGGCGGAACAGGAGACAGTGGCAGAACCCGCACCCCTGGAAGTACTGCCTTTGCCAGAACACAAGGTAGAGACTATTCCGGAAACCCCTGAAGACAAGTATCATTTTGCCGAAGAAATTCAAGAGGAAGAAACCCTATCTTTACAGGAAAAGGAAATAGAACTCATCAAAAAATCCTTGGATCGCAATAGAGGCAAACGGAAAGCCGCTGCTGCAGAACTGGGCATTTCTGAGCGTACTTTGTATCGAAAGATTAAACAATATGATCTATAATGAGTTGGAAGTTGATTAATAGTAGTACATATGTTTCCCGCTTAATCGGTCTTCTAATGACGCTGATGCTTGCGAGCTGCGGAATATATAATTTTACCGGAGGAGATGTGGGCACGGCCCAGACCTACCAGGTGAACTATTTTCAGAACTACGCTTCCCAAAGTCCGGGTTCCACTTTTGATCCTGGTCTGGACAGGGAATATACCTTGTCTTTACAAGATCTAATCCTCAACCAAACCAGCCTTGACCTGGTAACAGATAACGGGGATATCCTATATGAAGGAGAAATAGTAGAATACAGGGTGTCACCTATGACGGCAACTGCGGAACAACGGGCCGCCCAAAACCGACTGACGATAGGGATCAACGTCAGGTTTTTTAATCGCACCAAAGAGGATGTCGATTTTGAACAACGGTTTTCCTTTTTCTATGATTATGATGCCAATTCTCAGTTATCCTCTGTGAGAGACGAAGCACATCAGGTCATCTTCGAACGGATTAATCAGGACATATTTAACAGATCACTTGCAGATTGGTAATTACCTATGAATGTACACGATTTCACATATCTTTTGCAGCATCCGGATAAAGTGGTAGATCCTGTACAAACAAATCAATTAGAAGATATTCTGGAAGAATACCCATATTTTCAGGCTGCCAGAGCCATGCATTTAAAAGGTCTTAAAAACCTGAATAGTTTTAAATATAATAATGCGCTCAAGGTAACTGCGGCTTATACTTCGGACCGTGATATTCTGTTCGACTTTATTACCTCCAGCGAATTTTTGCAAAACACTATAGCTGATAATATTTCCGGGAAAAACCCGCTGGCAGATCAGCAAATAATTTCCGAAGAAGTTACTCCTTTAGACACTGCAGATATTTCCATGATAGAAGATTCAGAAGACGAACCCCTGCCCCGTTCGGCCAAAGATGCCGAAGATATTCTGGATCCGGCACTCTTCAAATCCAAAGATCCGGAAATTGACAAAAGTATCGCCAGAGAAAAAAAACAATTAGAAGAGGAGCTGGAAATTGGGGCCCCGTTAACCTTTACAAAAAAGGAAAAGTATTCTTTTGGTGAATGGCTGCAATTGACATCTTTAAAAAAAGTAGAAAGATCTCAGGAGAAAGAAGCGGTTGACGAAGATAGCAACGAAGTTCAAGTGGATTTTACATTGGAGGAGGATCCTTTAAAGAAGAAAAAATTTGACCTTATTGATAAATTCATAGCCTCTAATCCAAAAATTAAGCCAGCAGAAAGTACCAGCGAAAAAATAGATATTGAGAAATCCCTGAAATTCGATAAAAAGGAGTTAATGACAGAGACGCTTGCGAAGGTGTATCTGGAACAAAAAAAGTATAAAAAAGCCATTCAGGCCTACACTATTTTAAGTTTGAAATATCCGGAAAAAAGTGGTTTCTTTGCAGACCGAATTAAAGCGGTGAAAAAATTACAACAAGAAAATTAAAATAAGATGAGCACCTTTACAATATTTCTAATCCTAATCATCGTAGTTTGCCTCTTGCTCGTATTGGTGGTGATGGTTCAAAACCCAAAAGGAGGCGGATTGTCTTCTTCCTTTGGAGGTGGAGGAAGCCAGGTGGTTGGCGGGGTTAAAAAAACAGGCGATTTTTTAGATAAAAGTACCTGGACCCTGGCCACTTTATTGATTGTACTAATTCTACTTTCTAATGTGGCATTAAAAGGAAATTTTGGCGAAGCCGATTCTAAGTTACTTCAAGGCGATGATATAGAAACAACTGTTCCTGAAACACTTCCAGATCAGATCCCTGAGGAAGTTGTACCTCCGGCAGAAGGTGGGACAACAGATGATAGCACACAATAATTTGAAGGATTGCATAAAATAAAAATGCCAGCATAAATGACAAGCTGGCATTTTTATTTTAACAATATGTCAGTTTTGTGGCATTGGCATAATTTCTGCCTAATGAAAAGTTGAAATTTTAAATCTAAAAACTAAACAATATGGCTAAAGTAAACATTAAACCATTGGCAGATAGGGTACTCATTGAGCCCATGGCTGCTGAAACCAAAACTGCTTCTGGCATCTACATTCCGGACACGGCAAAAGAAAAGCCTCAAAAAGGAAAAGTTGTAGCTGTTGGTCCTGGTACTAAAGATGAAAGTGTTACGGTTAAAGTTGGAGACACAGTACTATATGGTAAATACGCTGGTACGGAGTTAAAATTTGAAGGGACAGATTACCTGATGATGCGCGAAAGTGACATATTGGCAATTATATAAACACATTTAAATTACATTTTCAGATTCCAGTGAAGCGAAATGATAATGGAATTTACTCATAAACTCAAAAATTAAATTATGGCAAAAGATATAAAGTTTGATATTGATGCTCGTGATGGCCTAAGAAGAGGTGTAGATGCACTGGCCAACGCAGTAAAAGTAACCTTAGGACCAAAAGGAAGAAATGTAATTGTAAGTAAATCTTTTGGGGCCCCGGTGGTAACGAAAGACGGAGTTACTGTTGCAAAGGAAATAGAATTGGCTGATGCCCTGGAAGATATGGGTGCACAAATGGTTAAGGAAGTAGCTTCCAAGACCAATGATCTGGCAGGAGATGGTACTACAACTGCTACTGTTCTGGCCCAGTCGATAGTTAAAGAAGGTCTTAAAAACGTTGCTGCAGGCGCCAATCCAATGGATCTTAAAAGGGGTATTGACAAAGCTGTAGATGCAATTGTTCAGAACCTTAGCAAGCAGGCCAAGAAAGTTGGGGATTCCTCTGAAAAAATAAAACAAGTAGCTTCAATTTCTGCTAATAATGACGAAACCATTGGGGAACTCATTGCACAGGCCTTTGGAAAAGTTGGAAAAGAAGGAGTAATCACCGTTGAAGAAGCCAAGGGTACAGATACTTATGTAGATGTTGTTGAAGGAATGCAGTTCGATAGAGGATACTTGTCTCCGTATTTTGTAACGGACTCCGACAAAATGACTGCCGATTTAGAAAATCCATACATCTTGTTATTCGACAAGAAGATTTCTACCATGAAAGACCTTCTTCCAGTATTAGAACCCGTTGCCCAATCTGGGAAACCACTTCTTATTATCGCTGAGGATGTAGATGGCGAGGCACTAGCAACATTGGTAGTAAACAAACTTCGTGGCTCACTTAAAATTGCAGCTGTTAAAGCTCCGGGATTTGGAGATAGAAGAAAGGCCATGTTAGAAGATATAGCCATCCTTACTAACGGTACCGTTATTGCCGAAGAAAGAGGATTCTCCCTGGAAAACACCTCAATAGATATGTTGGGCAGTTGCGAAAAGGTAACCATAGACAAAGACAATACTACAATTGTAAATGGTTCTGGTGCGGCTAAGAATATTAAGTCGAGGGTAAGTCAAATTAAATCACAAATAGAAACTACTACTTCGGATTACGACAAAGAGAAATTACAGGAACGTCTTGCCAAATTGGCTGGTGGGGTTGCTGTTCTTTATGTAGGTGCTGCTTCTGAAGTAGAAATGAAAGAAAAAAAGGATAGAGTTGACGATGCCTTACATGCAACCAGAGCCGCTGTTGAAGAAGGAATTGTTGCAGGGGGTGGTGTTGCTCTGATTAGAGCAAAATCTGTTCTTTCTAAAATTACAGCTGAAAATGCAGACGAAGAAACCGGATTGCAGATAGTAGCCAGAGCTATAGAATCTCCTTTAAGGATTATCGTTGAAAATGCAGGAGGAGAAGGATCTGTTGTGGCAGCCAAAGTACAGGAAGCCAAAGGAGATTACGGATACGATGCAAAATCTGAAAAATATGTAGACATGCTAAAAGCAGGTATAATTGACCCTGCGAAAGTGACAAGAATTGCATTGGAAAATGCAGCCTCCGTTGCTGGTATGATCCTGACTACTGAATGTGCTTTAACAGACATTAAAGAAGAAGCACCTGCTGCACCACCAATGGGAGGTGGAGGCGGAATGCCAGGAATGATGTAAGTTGAGTACTTAATACTTAAAAAAAAGGCTGTCTAAATAGACAGCCTTTTTTAATGGATTAAATCGCACTAGTTATTGTAAATATCTGTAGTATAAAATGCAGGAAAAGAAAACCAATAACCCATAAATGCCTTTCCGGTATTTAAGGTCTCTCCTACCCGGGGTCCGGAAATGGCTTCTCCAAATATATTCCATAAGTTTCCTTCATTGTCTTCAAGTACTTCTTCCGAATCATTATAGACATAGCTGAATTGGAGCGACTCGTGATCGCCTTTTAATCCATAGGACATCATAAAATTTTCATTTCCAACAACCACATAATTCACCCCGTTAAAAGTATCTGTAACGAGCTGTTCTGCGATAAGGTCTTCAAACCTATACACCTTAGCCTTGTCTCCATCTACAATTCCAAGCACTCTTTCTTTTGCAGGTAATCTACTATCCAGGGGAACCGGAAAAATAAAAAAGTTATTGTTGGTCCTGTAATCAACATATGGATACACCCCATAAGTTCTTGAAAATCCCGTATTTAAGCTTAATATTTTTGTGTCTGGGTACATGGTTCTCCAGGTCTTCCAGTCTGTTTCCACAAGCTGAATTAAGTCTGCCCTTTCCCCTAAAAGCTCCCCATTGACAGCTTCGTTAAGGATCTGAGACCAATTACTGCTGGTGGCCCTGTCAAAAGGGATCAGATTAGTATTGTAGAGCAATCCGGAAACTCCAAATGTGGTTTCCGAACCGTTGACAACCCGGTTCCAGCCTATTCCTGTTCCGGTAAGGGGGCAATAGGTAACTGCCAGAGATACATCTCCTATATTGTCATTTACTATTTCATGCCAATCCAGAACTATATGCTGATAGGCCCTTATATCATCCCCGTTCTTATACCCAAGTACCAAGTCCGTATCTCGAAGGATACTGGCATTATCAGAATTAGTTAACCCCGGATTTTCTAAGGCAGGGATACCGTCTCTTCCCGGGCCCCCATCAAAAACATCTGCTACAGGAATGCTCCATTCCGTAAATACGGCAGGCTGATCATCTGTGCCCGCGTCTATAATAGTCTCCTGTGTTCCTGATGAACTGCAGGAAACCAACAGGGCCATTGAACTCATCGTTATCAATAGTACCTTTTTCATTGTCTTTTTTTTTAATTATTTCCTTTTCCCAGCACTTCTTCGGGTTATTATTGTCCCGGGATATTAATGTTATTGTTCTTTTTAATATTAAAATTGAAAAACAAGCCCCCACTAAATCGCAGTGTTGGAGTAAGTTGGGTGCCTTCGACATAACTGTAGACCGGAATTTCCAATCGAAATGCCAGTCCCATATCAGGTGTTATTTGAGTCATTAGTTCGGGCCTTAGAAAAACCCACTCCCCTCCTGTGTTGGGTAGATCCGATTGGTTTATGCGGTCGGTGAACGACTTCCTGTATTTCAGAATCAGTCCAGGATTAACTACAGTATTGAATATCAAAAACTGATCTGTATATCCCAGATTAGCCTGAACAACGTCACCAAACTCATAGGTGGAGGTAGCATTGAGATAGTCTTTATTCTTCCCGGTACCTTTATAGGTAAAACTCCCGGATATAGTGGCCGATGGTCTGAATCCCAGACCTTTAGAAATCGATACCCAGCTTAAAGCATCCCAGGCACCACTTCCGGGTTGTAAATCTGCTGTGAGTAAAATTCCCTGATCGGTTGTTATATCAGATTGCCCCAGGGGAGCTTTTGCCCCTACACCAATATTAAGGACCGTTTTACTACCCAATACATCCGGAATGGCATATTTAACCAACAAAACTGCATCTCCGATCCCTGTAGTTTCAGTAAAATTTTCATTCCCAAACTGAGTGATATTCCTGGTCTGATTTACCCAGCTAAATAAGGTCTCAAAGGAAATCCTGTCTGTAAACGCATAGCCTAACCCTAACAATATTGAATTGGTGATACGCTCTCTTGAATCATCATCCAGTGTATCCGTACCGGCATTCAGGGTGTTTAAATTATTATAATCATAATTCAGGCCTATACTAAGAATGCCGCTGCCTTCATTTGGGAGCCCTAAATTATTGGAAAGTGGTACTCCTCCCGAACAACAGGTTTGGGAGAAGGCCTGCTGTCCAAAAAATATAAACAGCGTAATAATAGTTATTCGCTTGCTCATGTTTAGGCTTGTTGCTAGAATTTAGTGGTAGAATAGCACCAATCCTTACAACTAAGCCTAAAAGCAAGCCCTGGATGAAGATAAATTGCCTATAGGTACACCCGGCCACCTCTTAATTTGGCAATTATGAATTTAATACGTCTGTTGATATTGGTTTAACTTCTTAATGATGCATCTCGCTATCATCAGCATCATCATCCCTGTATTTACAACAAGGATGCACACTGTCATAGGCCTCCTGTGTTGCTTTAAGTTCTTTGGTATCATGCCCTACGGCTACCAGGGCCGTCTTTATCTGCATAGGATTTGTTTTCCTTTCATCTAAAATTAAAGACAACTGATGAGAAGTTAAATTCTTTCAATTGGGTAGAATCGTTAGCTGTTTTCACACCTATTCAGGAGAGTTGTTCATTTCCATATCACCATGACCTTCATGCCCGGTCATCGTTCTTCCGCCTTCAGTGTTCATCATTGATTTTTTACCCATGAGTTGGGCCGCTGCATCAACTGTAAAGGTTCCATTAGTAACAATTTCATCACCATTTTCCAGGCCCGATAGCACAATATAGCCAGCATTGACGAGCTCGCCAAGGGTAATTTCACGCATTTCAAATGTTGGGTTAATGGCGTCTGTTTTGATGTAAACAACCGAACGTTCCCCAGTCCAAAGCACAGCACTTTCAGGAATTACCATAGTATCATCTTTCATTTTAGCCGGTAGTGCTAATGAACCAGCCAGAAACATACCTGGTTTTAATTGGCCGTTTTGATTTTGCAAAACAGCTCTGACCTTAATAGTTCTAGTAGATGCATTTAGAATGGGGTCAATGAAAGAAATACTAGCTTTTAATTTCTTATCAGGATAGGATTTTGTAATAATGTCTATTTTCTGACCTTCTTTCAAGAGTGAAACCTGATTCTCATAGGCATCAAAAACTGCCCACACAGTACTTAGATTGGCAATTTTGAACATTGGGGAACCCTTTTTTACATAATCTCCTGCTTCAACTATGATTTTGGAAACCGTCCCGGAAACATTTGAATAAACAGGGAAATTTTCCCGTATCTGGCCAGATACTTCTATCTGCTCGATTTGTTTTTCTGAGAGCTTCCATAGTTTTAACTTGTTACGAACTGCTTGATATAACTCTGGCTGTGATTCTTTAAGACTTTTAGCTGTAATCAGTTCTTGCTGGGCTGAAACCAGTTCGGGAGAATAGATCGTTGCTAATTGTTGACCGTTTTTAACCTCCTCACCTTCAAAATTGACGAAAAGTTTTTCTATTCGACCATCGAAATATGAGGCCTGTGTTGCAACTGCTTTTTGGTTCTCCTCGATGGCACCCGAAAGATTTAGTGTATTGTCGCCAGAAGTACCGAAAGCTATTTTGGTTGTTCTAATATTAGCCAGGGCCATGGCTTTTTTTGACATATTGAATTGTCCTATTGACAGTCCACCATCCCCTGATTCCATTGGAATCAAATCCATACCACAGATGGGACAGTCTCCCGGCTCTGATTGCATAATTTGTGGATGCATTGAACATGTCCACATTTGCCCTGATTCTATTTCCTGGCCATGGTCATGGTCAGCAGCAATATTGTTTCCCGATTTATTTCCGAAAATCAGGTAGCCGACTAATAACCCAGCAATAACTGCCAATCCGATAAAAAGAATATTTTTTTTCATATTGTAAACTTAAAATGTTAATTACCCAATTTCAATATCCTGATGTCACCACTACCCAAAATGTGCCCTGCGACGATCAGATCTCAATTGATGATAACATCGTTAAACATAAAGACCATTTACCTATTGCATTCAACATTACCAATACCAAATCACATTGTTCGTAAATCATATTTTCATGCGACAGCATAATCATAATACAGGTAATTTTAAGATCATATTTCTGCCCAATACCAGCTTATCTACATGTCCTGCAAGTTTATCGTCAGCAGTTTTAAAGTGCATGTGAACCAAAGTTGAATGATGTGTAAAAACACCTTTATGAGCAGTAGAGTAGAATCCTATTATCTCCACTTTTTTCTTCTGCAAGATACCCTTCAACCCTGTTTCTTTATGTTTCTGATGCGTGTGAACTGTATCACCGTCCTTCCAATCAATCACATGCCAGTCAAGGGATTTGGGACTTCCCTCGATTAAAAATGGAAATGGCTCTGTTATAACTCTGGCATAGTCACTGGCTTTTTGGGCAATAAAATCTTCTAACTTAGCAATTGAATTTATTTTGGCCGGGATCTCGAAATTTTGCCATTTAGGCACTTGTACATAAACCAATAACACCGCCTTTTTATCGAATGTTTTATCAAGAATAATTTCTCTATTATCTACAACCGAATTATTAGGTTCACTATCAAAAATTTGCACCTCTCCTTTTAGGTTTTCTATCGCCCCTAGTGCATATAGGTTTTGTTTTTGACTGAAGGAATCCAATGAAATCCTGGCTTGTAAATCGCCCGACATCATCTCGTGTAATGCACCGGCATACTTTACATCCGGATCAATTTTATCTTCACAAGATTCGAACAAGACTATTCCAACCAAACCAATAAATAACCAATAGATTCTTTGTCTCATTATTTTTATATGCTTGTTATGGGCGAGTAATTAAACACGCAACGTGTACCTGCTCTATTTCCAATACAGCTCTTATTTTATTTGTATTTCTTCTACTACCTCTCCACATTTCAACATTTTATCCCCATAGTATGGATTCTGAATTTCTTTCACATTGGAAAGCCAGTAACCCCCTTTACCTTCAAAGGCCATTGGGCAGAATTGTTTGTATATAGTTCCTTCCGATAAAGAGTCCTTGAACATGGGTTCAACTTTATAGGTAAACTCGGAAAACAGCTCGCGTTGTTTTTCAATGTCACTTGTCTCGGCCATTGCCAGGGCCGTCGCTATCATATCCTTCTGTTCCGATGTTATGTTTTCCGCAAGATTTCCTGCTGCCGCCTGTACTTCTTTAGCGTCAGACGCTATTAAAGCCTGACGTAATTGCTGGTAATTTTGGAAGACATTATTTGTCGTTCCGTTGGAAAAGGACGCATCGGCAATATCGACTGTATTTATCTTTGCCTGCTCCACCTTCTGAGGGGTATTGATTTCTGCGCCCTGTTTATCCTTTTTATTTCCGCATGCCGAGAAAATAGTTACCACTGCTGCGGTTAAGATGATGTAAGCGTTCTTGTTTAAGAAATTTATTTTTTTAGTATTCATGGGTGTTTAAATTAAATTAGACTTAGTTTAATAAATGATTGTATAAATTTTATTGATTTGTCAGATAATTGATGACAGCCATTTGTGAATAGTAATTTTTGATAGCATCAATCCGATTCATCTGAAACTTCAGTTGCAGTTCCTGAATATCAAGAACATCATTGAAATCTATTGTACCCGTCTCATAGTTCTTTATCAGAATCTCCTCGGCATCATTGGCCTTTTCGAGATTCTTGACTTGAGTATTGTATTTTATACGTTCAGCTTCCTTGTTGTTAATGGCTGTATTCAAAACCGTTTCCAAAAGATTCTGGCGATTGGTCTTCTGAGCACTTATCTGTTCTTGCCGTAAATTGTTCTGCAACGAACGAGATTTGTACTTGTTGTTTAAAATAGGAATGGCGAGCGATACCATGGGCATAAGAATGTCCTTCCCGTTATCGCTGAAATCTATCCCTACCCTATCTGCCACAGGGATATAATTAAGCCCAAAACCGATATTTGGATTGGACTCTTTTTGGTTTAAAAGTTCCGATTGGGTGACAGATTCGTAAAGCCTGTCGTACTTCTCCAGTTCAGGATGTACATCAATGTCTGTGATTTGTTGTGCAGACACATCATTTATATCCAAGTTAGCGACCAAATCGATTTCCAGGGTTTCCTCTCGATTCAGTAAATTGTTGAACTGAACTTTTTCGGTGTTATACTCGCTTTTTAGAATATCCTTTTGTGCTTGTAGTTCGTTTTGGCGTATTTGGAGACGGAGTACATCTACTGCAGAAGCATTTCCCACTTCCAGGGAAGTCAGGGCCAAACTTTCGTAAGTCTGCAGAAGTTGAATATTTTCATCCAATACTTCCTGTTTCTCTTTTATGGCAAATAGTTTATAATAAGATTGTGATACGGACATTCGAATTTTTCTCTTAGTAATTGCTATATCGAGATAATCAACTTCTGCCAGGGAACTGGCATAATTCTCTCTTGCGGTTACTGTACCAAACCAGGGAAGCATCTGCTTAATGGAAAAACTCGCCTTTTGTGCACCTGTACGAGTTTCCGGTTCGCTTAGAAAAATACCCGCACTTAGTTCCGTATTGGGCAGGTCATTGGATTCGGAAATTTTTTCCTTTGAAATAATATACTTGATTTCAAAGGCCTGCACCTCTGGATTGTTAGCTTCGGCCTCCTTTATATAGGATGCCAAGGTCTGGCTGTATCCCCATCCCGCAGTTAATAGTCCTATTAATATGATTATATTTCTTTTCATACCTTTTCTCTTTTAAGTTGCCATTCGCTTTTCCAACTGTAAAGTACCGGGACTACCAATAAGGTTATTAGCGCAATTAGCATCCCGCCAAACGATGGAATCGCCATAGGAATCATAATATCGCTGCCCCTGCCTGTAGAAGTTAACACTGGCAGCAACGCCAAAAGGGTTGTAGCCGTGGTCATAAGGCAGGGTCGAATTCGTTTTTCACCAGCCTCAACTACTGATGCCCTGACTTTTTCCAAAGTCTTTGGTTTGTTCCGATCAAAAGTTTGTTTTAGGTAGGTGGCCATTACCACACCATCATCTGTTGCAATACCAAATAGTGCTATAAAACCTACCCATACAGCTACACTTAAATTAATAGTGTGCATCTGGAATAACTCTCGCAGGTTCTCGCCAAAAATATTGAAGTTCAAAAACCAATCCTGGCCATATGCCCAAATCAGAATAAATCCTCCTGCAAAGGCTACTGCTATTCCTGTAAAAACCATAAGGGAGGTGGATACAGAGCGAAACTGGAAATACAGGATCAGGAAAATAATCAACAGGGCAAGCGGTACCACCATAGAAAGCGTTTTTTCTGCCCGTAACTGATTTTCGTAGGTGCCTGTGAACTGATAGCTGATACCCTTTGGAACGACCAGCTCATCGTTATCAATTTTTTGTTGAATAAGGGCTTGGGCATTTTCTACAACACTTACTTCCGCAAAACCTTCTAACTTGTCAAAAAGCACATAGCCCACCAAAAAGGTATCTTCACTTTTGATGACCTGTGGTCCTTTTTCATATCGTATACTGACCAATTCGTTCAAGGGTACCTGACTTCCCTTGGAAACAGGAACATAGATATTCTTGATGTCGGCCGGACTTTCCCGAAGTTCCCTTGGATAACGAACTCGCACCCCGTAACGTTCCCTTCCTTCGACTGTTTGCGTCAGGGACATACCTCCAACTGCAACTTCTAAGATTCGCTGAACATCCTCGATAAGAATACCGTATCGCGCCAGGGCATCCCTATCAATATCAATAAGAAGATAGGGTTTGCCCACTATCCTATCGGCAAAGACAGCTTCATCCTTGACCCCTTCTGCCTCTTTGAGAATATTTTCCAATTGTAAGCCAAATGCTTCTATTTGCCTTAAATCCTGTCCTTTGACCTTGATCCCCATTGGTGCACGCATACCTGTCTGGAGCATGACCAACCGGGTTTCGATGGGTTGTAGTTTGGGCGCGGATGTTACCCCAGGCAATCGTGTAACCTTGATGATTTCTTTCCAAATATCGTCGGGCGACTTTATTTCGGGACGCCAGCTGCGGAAGTATTCACCATTATTATCTTGAATCAAATTATCAGATGTTACCTGAGAAAAATCTTCAATGCCCGAATCCTGGTATTTTGAAGTTTTGACATCTGCAACTGTATTCGGATTCAATATCAATTTCCCGTCTTTTAAAACAAAAAGACCGTCTTCATTGACCTTAAAGCGCTGACGTTTCCCTTCATCGTTACGCATGTACTCCGCTTTGTACTGAATAATGTTTTCATACATAGACATAGGAGCGGGGTCAAGTGCCGATTCTGTTCGTCCTGCCTTACCGACAACAGTTTCAATTTCGGGAATACTGGCTACAGCCATATCTAATAGTTGCAACACTCTTTTATTTTCCTCGACACCTGCATGGGGAAGGGAGGTGGGCATCAAAAGGAATGAACCTTCATTTAACGCGGGCATAAACTCTTTACCCGTATTCTGCATTATCAACATACCTAAGACAACTATGGTAGCCGGTATGGAGAGGAATGTCAGTTTATTACGCAAAGCCCATAGCAATATTCGTGTATAATATTTTCTAAATAGTATGAATATTGCGAGAAGCCCAAAACATATCAACCCTACAAAAACAAGATTCATAAAAATACTTCGGTCAAAGCCCAAAGGCCGCCAATAAGTGGCCAAAAGGACAACTATCGCGGAAGCGGAAATAATAATGTTCAAAAGACTGGCCTGCTTATCTGACAGTGAAGATCTCTTGAATATCCTGCCTACTAATTCAGGGTTTTTTAAGGGTCTTACTGTTCCAAACGCCATCAGAATCAGTCCCATCCAATAGCCATAGACTACCGCAATAAGCCCGGTTAGAATAAGCAGAATACTGAAGGCATAGCCCATAAAGCTTTTACTTCGTTTCTTTCTAAAGAGGAAAGCAGCAAATGGCGGTATTAAGAACAAGGCTACTATAATAGATGCAGTTAGCGCAAAAGTTTTGGTAAAAGCCAATGGCCTGAATAATTTACCCTCGGCCCCAATCAGGGTGAATACCGGGATAAAACTTATGATGGTAGTCATGACTGCCGTCAAAATGGCTCCTGATACTTCCGCGGAGGCATTATATACTACAGTATTAACAGGCAATTTCTCCCCATCTTCATCGAGATGTCGAATGATGTTTTCGGAAAGAATGACCCCAACATCAACCATGGTTCCGATAGCTATGGCGATTCCCGAAAGTGCCACTATATTAGCATCGACACCAAATAGTTTCATGGAGATAAACACCATCAATACTGCAACAGGAAGTAGTCCTGAAATAAGGACCGATGCCCGAAGGTTGAAAACCATAATGACAATGACTAATATAGTCACCAATATTTCTAAGGTCAAAGCTTCGTTGAGTGTCCCCAGTGTTTCCTGGATTAATTCAGTACGATCGTAGAATGGGACAATAGTCAATTGAGATATTCTTCCGTCACTCAATTCCTTTGAAGGCAGCCCCGAACTAAGTTCCTTAATTTTTTCTTTGACATTCTTAATGACCTCCAACGGATTGGCTCCATATCTTGCGACTACTACACCACCAACGACTTCCGCGCCTTCTTTATCAAGAATTCCACGTCGTACAGCAGGACCAAGGGACACCTTGGCAATATCCTTAACCCGGATAGAAGTATAATTTTCAGAGCTTACTACCGCATTTTTGATGTCGTCCAGGGATTCGACATAACCTAGTCCTCTTACCAGGTATTCCGCTTGATTAATTTCCAAGGTCTGGGCTCCAATATCCCGATTGCTTTGTTTTATTGCAAGAACCACCTGCTGGAGACCGATATTGTATTGTTTCATCAACTCGGGATCCACATCGATTTGATATTCCTGAACGTAGCCCCCTATAGACGCCACTTCGGAAACACCACTCGCCGCAGAAAGGGCATATTTAACATAGTAGTCCTGAATGCTGCGCAACTCCTGTAAATCCCATCCTCCGGTGACATTTCCATCCTGATCCCTCCCTTCGAGGGTATACCAGAAAATTTGTCCTAATCCCGTGGCATCAGGACCTAATGCAGGGCTCACCCCATCTGGCAAAAGATTGCTTGGCAGGGAATTCAGTTTTTCGAGGATACGGCTTCTACTCCAATAAAACTCTATGTCCTCCTCAAAAATGATATAGATACTGGAGAAGCCAAACATGGAGGAACTCCGCACTGTCTTCACCCCTGGCGTCCCCAATAATGCGGTCGTTAATGGATAAGATATCTGATCTTCAATATCCTGAGGGGACCGCCCCGGCCATCTTGTAAATACAATCTGTTGGTTTTCACCAATATCGGGAATTGCATCCACAGGAACAGGTGCTTTAGGTAAGACTCCTGTCTCCCAATTAAAAGGTGCATTCACAGTACCCCACCCTACAAATAGTAAAAGGAGCAATACTGCTACCAGCTTATTCTCGATAAGAAATTTAATGCCTTTGTTCAGCATAGGATTTGATTATTAAACATTTAGAAAACGTAATAGAATAACACCACAAACTAATGGTACAACCCAAAATTGGCTATTGCCGTTGGGCTAAATCTTCTAATGTTTATAATCAAATTAGGAATACCTGATCTAACAACTGCAGATCAAAGGTTATGAGGGGAGGGGAGTAATCCCTGTGCGGGACTATCTGTTGCGGAAGACCTTTATAAAGATCAAGGTAAACCATAACAAATGCACTTAAAAACAACTGTTGATCTAATGATAATTCCTCAAAAGAAATCTTTAGGTCATCCTGCCCTTGCATAACAATGAGCTCATCAGTACAACAATCTACTTTCCATTCTTCCGAAACGTTACCCATATCCATCCCACAACTTTCTGCCTCTGCAAAGAAAGCCACATCTACCAAATGGCCCATACAGAAGTGTTTATCCACTGTCCAAGAGATAGTAGAGGCCAGTACCAAGAAGGCCATGGCCAATGCTGTTATTTGATGAAATAGGTTCCGCATCATGTCAAAAGTACAAATTAAACGGTTATCAATCCGGGTCTATTGCCTTGTTAACTAATATTTTGCATTTCAACAGGCCCGAATAATTGTCCGAAAATGTGATGAAAAATTATACTTTTGCAAAAAAAATCATGTTTCCAAGGCTGAAATCCAGGATCAATATCATCCTAAGCAATACTGAAAAAAGTACCACAGACAGGATGCAGGCCATTTGCGACTTACTCCGCGATAATGTCCCCTATTACGATTGGGTAGGCTTTTATTTTAAGAATGGAGATAGGGAAGAATTAAAACTAGGTCCGTATTCAGGTGAGGCCACCGATCATACTATTATCCCATTTGGCAAAGGTATATGTGGACAAGTTGCCGTTAGCAATGAAAATTTTGTTGTCCCTGATGTGGCAGCACAGGATAATTATATCGCTTGCAGTATTACGGTTAAATCAGAAATAGTTGTTCCACTTTTTGTCAATGGCCAAAATATCGGGCAGATAGATATAGATTCTAATACTGCGGACCCATTTTCTGAGGAAGATGAACGGTTTCTGGAATATGTCAATGCCGAAGTGGCAAAAATTCTTTAAAACTTTCACCGTTTTGTTGATAACACTCTGGGTTTAGTAGCCTTAAAAAATTTACTTTTGTTTGCTTACAAACTGTAATTATAAGCATACGAAAATGAGCACCTCAAAAAAAGCTACCTCTGCATTAATATCGGTATTTCATAAAGACGGATTAGAACCTATTGTAAAGAAATTAGACGAACTGGGTGTCGCAATATATTCTACAGGGGGAACAGAAAAGTTTATTCGTGAATTGGGAATTGATGTAGTACCGGTAGAGGATGTCACCAGTTATCCGTCAATTTTGGGAGGAAGGGTCAAGACCTTACATCCAAAGGTGTTCGGAGGAATCCTTAACAGGCAGGACAATGAAAGTGATGTAGCGCAATTGGAAGAATTTGATATCCCTCAAATTGATATTGTAATTGTGGATCTTTACCCCTTTGAGAAAACAGTCTCCAGTGGTGCCTCAGAACAGGAGATCATTGAAAAGATAGATATAGGAGGTATCTCTCTCATACGGGCAGCAGCAAAAAATTACAAAGACGTATATTGCGTCTCCTCTATGGAAGACTATCCGGAGTTCCTGGAGTTGTTAGACAGGGAAAACGGAACTACCACCTTAGAAGACCGAAAGCTATTTGCAGCTAAAGCATTTAATATTTCTTCTCATTACGACACTGCAATCTTTAATTTTTTTAATCAAAATCAACATACCACAGCCTTAAAGATCAGCAATACTCAAGGCAGGGCACTTAGATATGGCGAGAACCCGCATCAAAAAGGGTTTTTCTTTGGGGACTTTGAAGCTATGTTTGATAAATTGCACGGGAAAGAACTGTCTTACAACAACCTTCTGGATGTGGATGCCGCAGTAAATTTAATGGCAGAATTTAAAAATGATCCTCCTACATTCGCCATACTCAAACATAACAATGCCTGTGGTCTGGCGCAAAGAGCAACCGTTCACAAAGCCTACATAGATGCCCTGGCGGGCGACCCTGTTTCAGCTTTTGGAGGTATTCTTATTAGCAATGTGGAGATAGACCTGGATACGGCCAATGAGATTCACAGTTTATTCTGCGAGGTAGTCATTGCCCCGAGTTATTCTGATGAAGCCCTGGAAGTTCTAAAAGGCAAGAAAAACAGAATTCTTCTTGTAATTAAGGAAACGGATCTTCCACAAACCATTGTTAGAACCTGTTTAAATGGGATGTTGGTTCAGGATAAAGACCATAAAACAGATAGCTTGGCAGACCTTAACTATGCTACCGTTAAGAAGCCATCTGAGCGGGAACTTGAAGATCTTATTTTTGCCTCCAAACTTTGTAAGCACACCAAATCTAATACTATTGTTCTCGCAAAAAACAAACAGTTGTGTGCAAGTGGTACTGGGCAGACTTCAAGGGTAGATGCACTTAATCAGGCAATTCACAAAGCCGGTTCCTTCAATTTTGAACTTGACGGTGCAGTAATGGCCAGCGATGCCTTCTTTCCTTTTCCCGATTGTGTGGAAATTGCGCATAAAAGTGGGATAACAGGTGTTATACAGCCTGGAGGGTCTATCAAAGATCAACTTAGCATCGATTACTGCAATGAAAATGAAATTGCCATGGTGATGACAGGTACACGTCATTTTAAGCATTAATTTTACTACTTTTGTCGATGACTTACACCCTTTAATCCTAAACCAAACGAGTATAATGGGATTTTTTGATTTTTTAACTGAGGAAATCGCAATCGATCTAGGAACAGCGAATACCCTTATTATCCATGCAGACAAAGTTGTTGTCGATAGTCCTTCTATCGTAGCCAGGGATAGAATTACAGGAAAAATAATTGCCGTTGGCAAAGAGGCCAATATGATGCAGGGAAAAACCCATGAAAACATAAAAACAATACGTCCTTTAAAAGACGGGGTAATCGCGGATTTTGATGCTTCTGAAAAGATGATCAACATGTTCATAAAGAACATCCCGGCATTAAAGAAAAAGTGGTTTCCACCAGCGCTGCGAATGGTTATTTGTATTCCTTCGGGGATTACGGAAGTGGAAATGAGGGCGGTTAAAGAGTCTGCTGAAAGGGTTAATGGTAAAGAAGTCTATTTAATTCATGAGCCGATGGCGGCGGCAATTGGTATTGGACTGGACATTATGCAGCCAAAAGGAAATATGATTGTTGATATTGGGGGTGGTACTACAGAGATTGCGGTAATTGCTCTTGGTGGAATCGTATGTGATAAGTCGGTTAAAATTGCGGGAGACGTGTTTACCAATGACATTATTTATTATATGCGTACCCAGCACAATTTATATGTAGGTGAAAGCACCGCAGAAAATATTAAAATTCAGATTGGATCGGCTACTGAAGACCTTCAATCCCCTCCTGATGAAATGTCTGTGCAGGGTAGGGATTTGTTGACCGGGAAGCCAAAACAAGTATCCATTTCATTTAGAGAAATAGCTAAAGCTCTTGATAAATCCATATTAAGGGTAGAGGATGCCGTTATGGAGACGCTTTCCCAGACGCCCCCGGAACTGGCGGCAGATATTTACAACACCGGAATTTACCTCGCAGGGGGTGGTTCTATGCTTCGAGGATTGGACAGAAGATTATCCCAAAAAACAGATCTCCCGGTTTATATTGCTGAGGATCCTCTAAGGGCAGTTGTTAGAGGAACAGGAATTGCCCTTAAGAATTTGGAACGCTATAAAAGCATCCTTATTAAATAATGTTTTTCTAATTATAGTGCGTAAAATTGGTCGCTTCAGCTCATTCAAAATCGCAGACATTCACCCAATAGAAAAGTTGCATGCAGCAGATAATCAGATTTATCATAAGATATAAGACTTCGCTGCTCTATATATTTTTATTGATTATTTCGCTGTCTTTTACCATTCAATCTCATTCGTACCACCGTTCAAAATTCTTTAACTCTGCTAACTGGATTACCGGAACGGTCTACAACACTTCCAACACAATTTCCTCCTATTTTGACCTCGATGAGGAAAACGAAAAACTTATAGAAGAGAACAAAAGGCTTAGAGATCTACTCTATAACAAGCAATTAACAGATAGTATTGAATTGGATACCAATGCCATTAATTATACCATAAGATCTGCGCAGGTGATCAAAAACAGTTATGCCAATCCCAACAATTATATTCTTATAAACAAAGGAAAACAAGACAGCATAAAACAAGACATGGGGGTTATTACCGCTAAAGGAATATTGGGCATTATTGAGCATACCTCAAATAAGTTTGCATCGGTTCAAAGCATCCTGAATCAAAAATCTAATATCAATGCCAAAATTAAGAACACTAATTATTTCGGATCCCTGGTCTGGGACACCGATCGATATGATGTAGTTCAATTGGAAGACATCCCCAGACTGGTACCTTTACTGGTCGGAGACACAATTGTGACCGGGGCCATGTCTAGCATTTTTCCAGAGAACATCCCTATAGGTACTATTAAGAAGTTCGATTTAAATGTGTCCAAGAGTTTTTACAGAATTGATGTTGAATTATTTAACGACATGACCAACATTAAGAATGTCTATGTAATTTATAATACAAACAGACCCGAAGTCCTACAATTAGAATCTGATATTGCCAATGACCAATAGTTTCTATTTCATAAATATCATACGGTTTACCTTACTTGTTTTGGTACAGGTCCTGGTATTCAACAGGCTAAATTTCTTTGGATTTATAAATCCAATGGTCTATATTCTTTTCCTATATTGGTATCCCATTAAGGAGAACAGGGCTTTTTTTATAGGCATCGGATTTTTACTTGGTTTAGCTATTGATTTTTTCTCCGATACAATGGCCCTGCATGCGGCCTCCACAGTGACTATTGCTTATTTAAGGCCGGCCATAATGCGATTTGTTTTTGGAGTTAATTACGAATTTCAAAGTTTTAAACTATCCAATACCACCAGGGCACAACAAATTACCTTTTTGGCGTTATTAGTAATAGCACATCATGTAATTTTCTTTACTCTGGAATTTTTCAGTTTAGCAAATTTGCTGTTAATTTTGAAGAAAGTAATTTTTACAGGTTTCGCCACAATAATTTTATGTCTGTTATTTGGTTCACTTTTTAGTGCAAGGAAAGAATAATGAAGAAAATATTATTATCATCTATAATCATCATCATTGGAGTCATGTTCATTGGCAGATTGTCCTATCTGCAAATATTTAGTTTCTCCCCTGATCAGGTTTTAGAAGACCCTGCGATAAAACCTATTTATGATTATCCTGAACGTGGATATATCTATGACCGAAATGGGGAATTGCTTGTCGGAAATGATCCTGCCTATGATGTGATGGTTATTCCACGTGAAGTAGAACCCCTGGATACCCTGGAATTCTGCAACCTCCTGGGTATTGATAAGGAGAAATTTGTAGAGAAATTAAGGAAGGCAAGAATATATTCTCCCAGGTTACCTTCCGTTCTTGTCCCCCAACTCTCTAAGGAAGACTACGCCATGCTTCAGGAAAAAATGAGGAAGTATGAAGGGTTTTATATTCAGAAGAGATCATTAAGGTACTATGATACACCTTCCGCTGCTAACGTACTGGGATATATCAGCGAAGTAAATGAGAGAGACCTGGCAAAAAACCCTTACTATGCTCAAGGCGAACTTACCGGCAGAACCGGTGTTGAAAAACAGTATGACGAAGTATTGAGAGGCAGAAAAGGGGTTCAGTATATCCAGAAAGACAGATTTAACAGGGATATTGGCCGCTATAAAGGCGGTATTCTGGATACCCTCCCAGAACAGGGAAAAGAAATCCATATCAGTATTGATAAATTATTGCAGGAATACGGGGAACGACTGATGCATGGAAAACGAGGCGGAATTGTTGCTATAGAACCTGCATCCGGAGAGATATTATCAATGATCTCAGGACCAACTTATGACCCTGCATTGCTGGTAGGGCGTGAAAGATCAAAGAACTATAGCAAACTACATTACGATACTATTTCAAAACCATTGTTCGACAGATCCATTTCCTTTGAAAAAGAACCGGGCTCACCTTTTAAAACACTTAATGCTCTTGCGGCATTACAGGAAGGTGTCATAAATCCGATGACCAAAGTCAGATGCTACAACGGATTTTATGTTGGCCGGAATAAAAAAGGGTGTCATTGCGGTGGTGGTTTACGTAATCTCAACAGTGGAATCTATAAATCCTGTAATGCCTATTTCGCGGATACCTTCAGAAAAATATTCGATAAATTTCCCACTACAGATGAAGGAATGGATGTCTGGGAAAAGCATATGAGAAGTTTTGGTCTTGGTGGATACCTCGGTTCGGATATTTATACAGGTCGTCCTGGTAGGATTCCTAATAAAGCATTTTATGACAAATGGTATGGGGACAATCGCTGGACAGCCTCTTACATCATTTCAAATGCCATAGGACAGGGTGAAGTTGCAGCAACACCTCTTCAGCTGGCAAATATGGCGGCCGCAATAGCCAACCGTGGATTTTACTATACCCCGCATGTATTAAAAAAAGTGGAAGGGAAAGACATTACCAATCCAAAGTTTGTGGAACCCAAGCATACCACCATAGACAGAAAACATTTCGATGAGGTAATCAGGGGTATGGCAGATGTGTATAAAAAAGGTACTGCCAAGTGGATTCAAGTACCGGGAATTGAAATTGCAGGAAAAACGGGTACAGTCGAGAATTTTACCCTTATTGATAGTGTAAAAACTCAGTTAACAGATAACTCTGTATTTGTTGCATTTGCCCCTGTAGACCAACCTAAAATAGCTATTGCCGTTTACATTGAGAATGGATATTATGGCGGAAGATACGCTGGTCATATCGCTTCCCTGATGATAGAAAAATATCTAAAGGGAGAAATCACCCGTAAAGATTTGGAAAAAAGAATGTTGGAGAAAACTTTAGAACACGAATATGCCAAACCATACAGCGGAGAAGAATTCAAGATAAACGAATATGTCTGGTAAAAATGTCCTGAAACGGATAGATTGGTTAACCATCTTATTTTTTCTTTTGCTTGTTGCAATTGGTTGGGTAAATATTTATTCCAGCACCTTTTCAGGAAACGAACAATCCATATTCAATTTTGATACACTTTACGGGAAACAATTTTTCTTTATCGGAGTTAGCTTTGCAGCTATTATATTAATACTGGCCCTGGAATCCAGTTTTTATGAGCGTTTTTCAAGTGTCCTGTATATTATATCATTAGTACTGCTATTAGGGTTGTTCCTTTTTGGGAAAACAATTGCCGGTGCCACCTCATGGTACGATCTTGGTTTTTTTAACCTGCAACCTTCGGAACTCGCCAAAGTAGCCACAGCTCTGGCACTTGCAAAATATCTAAGTGACATTCAAACCGATATTAAAAGGAGAAAAGATCAGCTTTATGCCTTCCTGATCATTTTTATCCCGGCCTTATTAATTGTACCTCAGCCAGACCCGGGAAGTGCCATGGTCTTCTTTGCCCTGGTTTTTGTCATATTCAGAGAGGGCCTCCCCTTGTATTACCTCGGGATAGGACTAATGGCCGTTCTTGTTTTTATTACTACCCTTATGTTCGGAACCACCTGGGTAGGGGTTGGATTGGCACTTTTAATCACCGTATTTCTCACAGTCAAAAAGGCAACATTTAAAGTTCCCTTGTTCCCTTTGGCATCATTTTTTGTAATTGCCATCGCTTTTTCACTCTCTGTTAATTTTGTTTTCAATAACGTTTTTGAACAGCGACACAGAGATAGGTTTAGTCTCTGGTTGCGCTTGGAAAAAGACCCCGACAAACTAGAGGAGATTCGGAAAACAATTGGTTACAATACTTATCAATCGGAAAAAGCCATTGAATCTGGCGGGCTATTTGGAAAAGGGTTCCTGGAAGGCACACGAACAAAGGGCGATTTTGTGCCGGAACAGCATACGGACTACATTTTTAGCACAGTAGGAGAAGAATGGGGATTTCTGGGTACTACAACCGTGGTAGTGCTTTTTACGCTACTCCTATTGCGACTTGTATATTTGGCTGAGCGCCAACGTAGTGATTTTAGCAGGATGTACGGATATGGTGTAATTTCTATCCTATTTATTCATTACTTCATAAATATTGGAATGGTCATCGGTGTTTTACCAACCATTGGTATCCCATTGCCGTTTTTCAGTTATGGCGGATCCGGACTTCTAGGGTTTACCGCCCTTCTTTTTATTTTTTTGAAACTCGATGCCAATAGACTAAACGAATGGCTTTAGGCCGCGATATCTGCATTTCTTTCACTTTCACCATCAGGTATATCAAGTTTCTTTATCTATCCTTAAGCACCGTTTTTTCATCTGCCAAATTTACCCTAATTTAAACGCCATTACCCGCTCGTAAAATGTAAGGAAAAGGAATTAAATTCGACCAATATGGTTCATAAACCCTTGCTTCTTAATACTAAGTCTGCGAGGGATTTTTTTAACCAAATAAAAAGAGAAAGGATTTTTATGCTTACCTGGAAAGATGTAATTCATTATTCGGTCAATGGAAATCCCGTGCCCGATAGGAGAGTTGAAAAAACCGAAGAAGAATGGCGAAATCAACTAACTGCTGAACAATTTAGGATAACGAGAAAAAAGGGAACAGAAGCACCACATTCCGGGGCGCTGTGCAGTATTTATGAGGCAGGCAAATACGCATGTGTTTGTTGTGATACCCCACTCTTTGATTCTAGCATTAAGTTTGAGTCAGGTACCGGTTGGCCCAGTTTTACCCAACCGATACAAAACAATGCCATTAAATACGAGAAAGACACTGCCTTTGGAATGGTAAGGGTAGAGGTAATGTGCAATACCTGTGATGCACATTTAGGACATGTGTTTCCTGACGGGCCAGAACCCAGCGGCCTGAGGTACTGTATTAATTCGGAATCTATGAACATTATAAAAGAAGAGATCACTAATGAATAGCAATAAAATGGAATTAGCCACCATAGGCGGAGGATGCTTTTGGTGCATTGAAGCGGTATTTCGCGAAGTAAAGGGAATAGAAAAGGTAGTTTCCGGTTATAGCGGTGGCAATGCCCCCGGCAAACCCACATATAAAGAAGTCTGTTCTGGCTTAACAGGCCATGCCGAGGTAGTTCAGATCTCTTTCGATGCCAATATTATATCGTATGAAGACCTGTTGATTATTTTTATGACCAGTCATGACCCTACAACACTTAACAGGCAAGGTGGGGATGTGGGCACTCAATACCGCTCGGTTATTTATTACCATGATGCACCTCAAAAAGAGATAGCGGAAGTTGTGGTTAAAGAACTAAAAAATTACTATGATAATCCAATTGTTACTGAAATAAGTGCTTTAGAAACGTTCTACGAAGCCGAAGACTATCATCAGGATTATTACGCTAATAACAAAGCCCAGGGCTATTGTAGCGCAGTAATTACGCCCAAATTGGCCAAATTACGGAACCTACATGCCGATAAACTAAAAAATACCGCAGTAGGTTCGTAAAACAATTCAAGAGGTATTAGCTGCAGCAGTTGTTTCTGATTAATCAAGAGCAACTGCTGTTTGCTTTTCAACCTGTATAATTACTAAAAGTAAACAGAATGGTGAATAATGTATAAGAGAGTGAAAGAAGAAAATAGTTTAAAAGCACAAGAATTTGAAGTGAATTTATGGATAGATTCTAAGGGCAACCCAGCTGAACCAATACAACTAATAGATTTAAAAGGGAAATTTAAGGTACTTTATTGCTTCCAGAACTGGTGTCCCGGCTGTCATAGTAAAGGACTTCCCGACCTTAAAAAAATGGTTACTGCATTAGAGCAAAAGCAGGATATTGTTTTTCTGGCCATCCAAACGGTATTCGAAGGGTTTGAAAGCAATACCTATGATAAAATAGCGAAGGTTCAAAAGGACTACGATTTAAGGATTCCTTTTGGTCATGATGCGGGAAAAGATGATAAATCTGTATCTAATATTATGATAAATTATAAAACGGGAGGAACTCCCTGGTTCATATTTATAGATAAGGAAGATAATATAGTTTTTTCAGATTTTCATTTAAATGCAGCGGCAGCAATTCAATATCTAAAAGCACTAGAAACAATATGAACAACATTCCGGCAATTAAACTATACGGCACCTCATCTTGTCATAAATGCCAGTATTACAAATCTTTGTTAGACGAATTATCCTTGCCCTATGAATTCCTGGATGTCCAAAAAAATGAAGAGTATGCCATGGAATTAAAGGGACTTTACAGGAGCGGAAAATTAAATTTTCCAACAATTACCATTGGGAGCAAGAAGCTCAGAAATCCTGACAAGGAGACACTGATCTATTGGTTAAACCTGCTCATCCCTGATAGATTGCCCTTAGTGCATGATAAAGATAACAACCGTTTTACACTATTACTCAACGGTAATCTGGCAGTTGTAACATATTCGCTACATGAGGGTAAAATGTACCTGAATCATTCAGAGGTGCCAATTCATCTAAGAGGGCGTGGAATCGGCAAAGTACTGGTTAACAAGACCTTTGAGCAATTAACCGCTGAAGGGTATATTGCTGTGGCAGTTTGCCCTTTTATTAAAGCAATTGCCAGGCGAAACCCAAAATGGAATGCGATAATACAATAGTATGGAAGTAAGAGAGATTCAAAAAATACCGCTGGGATACTCAGAGGTACTTTATAAGGGTAACAGATATGGGGTCAGCAGAGCAGATTTCAACAATGGAAAAAGTATAAAGCTGTATGCTGAGGAATTGGGTGGCAAAGATTTTATTAGTCTTAACTATTATATTACGGAAAAAGGAGAGGGGTTAAAACCTTGTGAAATGTCTGCTAAAAAAGTGAGACATTTTTTAAACAACTTTAGACAATTGTAATCATGGAACGTTCAAATAAAATTACCAAAATAGGCCTTGGTGGTGGGTGTCATTGGTGCACGGAAGCCGTTTACCAATCGCTTCTGGGGGTCAGGAAAGTGGAGCAGGGTTTTATTACTTCAATAAATGAGGCCAGCAACCCCTCTGAGGCTGTAGTGGTATTTTTCGATCCGGAAATCATTTCTCTGGAGACACTAATCGAAATTCATCTGAATACACACCAAAGTACCTCAGAACACAGTTTTAGGGAAAAATACAGATCTGCCGTTTATCCCTATTCTGATGAACAACAAAGTAAAGCGGAATTGATAATTGGTAATTTGCAGGGGAGTTTTCCCGCGCCAATAATTACCAAAGTCTTGCCTTTTGAAGACTTCAGATTTTCTACTGAAAATTTTCACGACTATTATTATTCAAATCCTGATAAACCTTTTTGCAGAATTTATATAAACCCTAAATTGCAATTGTTGCAGAAAAAATTTGCTGCTGTGACAAATTCGGATAAAATTAGAGCAAGTATCAACTAAACATTACAATCATGATTTTAGACAGTATAAAGAATTTTTTTAAAGCAAAACTAGAAGGTAAAGCAACCGCTGATGCCCCTGAAGGGGTATGCCCTAACTGTTGGGGAAAACAAGAATGGGAAGGGCAGATTTACGAAAAAATTAAAGCTCAAAATATTACCCCGGAGTCTAACACCTATAGTAGTTTTATATATGAGGTTGTGCAAAAATTAGATAAAATTACATTAAAGGAAGATACCTATACCTGTACCACTTGTAATGTTAAGTATCCCAAATAAAGAAAACAGTAAAACACATTTACTATAAATTAAAAAGCCCCGACCTGAGGTCGGGGCTTTTTATACGATTTCAATATTGTTATCCTTTTACACTGGCCAATTTGCCATTCTTGATATTGTTAATTTTAAGATCCTGCAATACATTAATCGCTTCCTCTACATAAACGTCTTTTGCAAGGTTTTTATGCCAGCGATCTCTCTTCTCCCTAAGCACCGGATCTTGTGTAAATAGTTCCTGCTCATACTTTAAAGACTCGAAAGTAAGACGCGAGTCATATTCAGAAAGGGATTTAAAATACTGGGATCTTTCTTTATCCTTTTTGGCCTCACTCTTATAAATATCATAGTTGAGCGAAACTACGGTCTCGTCTTGTTGTTCTTTCAGCCATTGGGCATTTTCTTCAATCAGTTTTATTTGTGGATTGCTGGCCATACGCTTACTACTGCTTTCTATAGTTGCCTCGTAATCGATATACCCATCCCAGACATCGTAATCCGCTGGGGTAATTTTATCCCATCCCAATGGATTTTGCTGATCTCTTTCACCAAGATCTATATAACTGTATCTGTCCGGAACCACCACATCACTTTTAACTCCTTCTAATTGTGTAGAACCTCCGTTGATTCTGTAAAACTTCTGAGTAGTCAGCTTGATAGCCCCTAAATCTCCATGTTCATTGCTTCGGACAATATTTTCCAGAGGAATGACATTTTGTACTGTCCCTTTACCAAAAGTTTGCTTACTCCCAATAACAATTCCTCTTTTATAATCCTGCATAGCTGCCGCAAGAATCTCTGAAGCCGATGCCGAAAGCTCATTTACAAGAACTACCAAAGGACCGTCCCATTGCACTCGCTCATCCTTATCTTCATAAATATCTTTATCCTTGCCTGATGATCTGACTTGCACAATTGGGCCATCTTTAATAAAAAGACCTGCCATTTCCACAACCGTCTTTAAGGAACCACCGCCATTATCTCTAAGGTCAAGAATTAGACCTTCAGCTCCTTCTTGTTTTAGGCGCTCTACCTCTTTCGCTACATCTGTAGCAGCATTTCTTTCGGAATAGTCATTAAAATCAACGTAAAACTTAGGCAAATTAATCAGACCAAATTTCTGATTCCCCTTTATTACTGTAGCCGACTTGGCATAAGATTCTTCGAGCATAACCACATCTCGGGTTATTGACACGCTCTCTATGGAACCATCAACTTTTCTAACAGTAAGATCTACAACAGTACCCTTTGGGCCCTTTATAAGTTTAATAGCATCATCTAACCGCATTCCAACAATATCCACCGAGGGTTCACCATCTTGCCCCACTTTTAGGATCTCATCACCTACTTCCAGCTGCTGATCTCTCCAAACGGGACCTCCGGAAATAATTTCAACAATTTTGGCGCCTTCGGGCTTTTTCTGAAGCCTTGCTCCAATACCTTCAAAATTACCCCTCATACTGATGTCGAACTTTTCCTTGTCATCAGGAGCAAAATAATAGGTATGAGGATCAAACTCATCGACTATGGTATTTATGTATTGTACAAACCAGTCTTTTCTCTCCAGATCATCTACAAAATCAAAAAACTCGTCAAGGGTATTCTTTGTCCCTTCCCTGGCTGCAATTTCTAATTCCTTGGCAGATTTGGCCGTATATCCTTCTTCATCCTTTTCTTTCTGTGCTTCGTTCTTCAGTTTAGAATCAAAAGAACCTATGGTAGCATACTTCAATTGTTTTCTCCAGCGTTCTTTAAGCTTATCTCTGGAATCAACAAAGGCCTGCTTGTCATAATCAACTTCAATTGTCTCTTCAACATTATAATCAAAGGGAACTTCGAGAACTTCTTTATAAATTTCTCTGGCTTCACCCATTCTTTCAATCAATCTCTCATATACCAGGTTAAAAAAGGTGATATCTGTATTTTTTAGTTGTTCGTCTATTTGAAACTTATATTGTTCAAATTCCTGAATATCCTCATCCAGGAAATAACGTTTTGTGGGGTCCACTATATTGATAAAATCTTCAAAAACACTCACGGAGAAGTCATCATTTATGTCCTTAGGCTCATAATGACCTCTTTCTAAGACATAAGTGATAAGATCTAACAATAACTTATCCTTATCATTACTCTCAAAAGATTTATTGGTAAAGCTGCAAGAAGCAACTGCAATTAGAATAACTAAAAATCCAAGCACTAAATTCCTTTTCATGTATTGTTGTTATTTGAAGCAAACCACAATCTCCGAATTGAAATTGTTTAAGGTTGCCAGTATTACTTAATTATAACGAATTCCCTAAGATACTGAAAAAACCATGCCACTCTAAACGCATAACGCATTAAATTTTTGTTAAACGCCTGTCAGCAACAGTCTTATTGAAAAACGTATTTTTGCAGTATAAAGTATATCTAGTGAAAAAACCTCTAATATTAGTCACCAACGACGACGGGATAACAGCTCCGGGACTAAGGGCTTTGGTAAGTTATATGAAAGAAATTGGTGATGTGGTAGTGGTAGCACCCGATAGCCCCCAATCTGGCATGGGGCATGCCATAACCCTGGATAGTACCCTGTACTCCAAAAAGGTCACCATAGACAGCCTAAATGGGGCTACAGAAGAATACAGTTGCAGTGGTACTCCCGCAGATTGTGTAAAACTGGCACTGCAGGAAATATTGGGGCGTAAACCCGATATTTGCGTAAGCGGTATAAATCACGGTTCAAATTCTTCTATTAACGTCATATATTCGGGCACAATGAGTGCTGCAATCGAAGCAGGAATTGAAGGAATACCTGCTATTGGATTCTCGCTCTGCGATTATTCCTGGGAAGCCGATTTTAGTGCAGCAAAAGACAGTCTTATCCAAATTGTAAAGGAGGCTCTAAATAATGGTATCCCAAGCGGGGTAGTGCTTAATGTAAATATCCCAAAATTAAACACAAAGGAGATAAAGGGCGTTAAGGTATGCAGACAAGCAAGGGCAAACTGGAAGGAGAAATTTGATAAACGGACAAATCCAATGGGCAAAAACTATTATTGGCTTACGGCAGAGTTCGAATTGCTGGATGACGGGCTGGATACCGATGAGTGGGCCCTGGCCAACGGATATATTTCGGTTGTACCCACTCAGTTCGATTTAACTGCGCATTCGGCAATACAACAAGTAAACAAATGGAAATTAAATGAATAGAAGAAAGGAAATTATTATTGGCTTTATAGTAGGAATAATAGCCAATACCATTGGTACGCTGCTTTATGTAATGCTATTTTCGGATTACCCCATTACAGAAACTATTCAAGCAGCCATTGAACAGGGTCATATAGGCAGTATTCTGGCTCTTGGAGCTATTCTTAATCTGGTTGCCTTCTTTGGCTTTTTAAAGTTAAAGCGCGATGCCCGGGCAAAAGGAGTGCTCATCGCTACTTTGCTGACAGCAATGATAATTCTCTTTTATAAGATCTTTTAAAGACGCTTTTGTAAATAATTGAATATCGGTCAATGAAATACTATATAATAGCAGGAGAAGCCTCAGGTGACCTTCACGGCTCTAATCTTATCAAAGCATTAAAAGCAAAAGATTCGGAAGCAGTGATAAGATGCTGGGGAGGCGATCTGATGCAGCAGGCCGGGGCAGACTTAGCGAAACATTATAAGGAAATGGCATTTATGGGCTTTGCCCAGGTCCTGGCTAATATTAATACCATTTACAGGAATATCAGATTCTGCAAACAAGACATCCGTGCTTTTCATCCGGACGTTATCATCTTTATAGACTATTCTGGCTTCAATTTAAGGATTGCCAAATGGGCGCGTGAATGTAAATACCGGACAAATTATTATATCTCTCCCCAACTATGGGCTTCAAGAAGCGGGCGGATAAAAAAAATAAAAAGAGATATTGATGAGATGTACGTTATTTTACCCTTCGAGAAAGCTTTTTATAAACAACACAATTATCCGGTGCATTTTGTTGGACATCCACTTATCGATGCCATACATCAAATGCCGAAAATTGATGAAAGCGGGTTCAGGAGCCAGAACGGATTAGACCCTAAAAAACCCATTATAGCTTTGCTTCCCGGAAGCAGGCGTCAGGAGGTACAGAAAGTGCTAAACACAATGCTTTTGGTAACCGATAATTTTCCCGAATATCAATTCGTAATTGCCGGGGCCCCAAGCCTGGAAACGGAATTTTACACCCCATTTCTATCTAATAAAAATGTTCACTTTATAAGTACAAAGACCTACGAACTCCTTAGTTTATCATATGCTGCACTCGTAACAAGTGGAACAGCCACTCTAGAAACGGCATTGTTTAAGGTACCTCAGGTGGTTTGCTACAAAGGAGATTGGTTTTCTTACCAAATTGCTAAAAGGATCATTACTCTGGAGTATATTTCCCTGGTTAATCTGATTCTGGGTCGCCCATTGGTTACAGAGTTAATACAGACGGCACTAAATCCTGTCAATTTAAAAGAGGAACTACAAAAAATACTGGAAGGCCCGGAGCGGAAAGCCCAGTTTGAAGGGTATTACGAATTGGAGAAAAAGCTGGGCGGAAAAGGAGCCAGTGATAAAGCGGCTGCCCTGATCATTGATAATATTTCATCATAAACAGCTACCTATAAATCAGGAATGTTGTAAGTGAATTACTGCGATATTTAAATAATTCTCTAATTTTGGTATATAAATAAGCCCTTTTTACCCCCGAAAATAAGGTGCCAATATTAAAATATGTCTCGTAAACTGCTCTCCCTGTTCGTACTATTTTTAGTTGTTAGCTGTGGCGTTGTCAAAAAAAAGACCTCTTATGGTAAGGAGAGGAAAGTAAGTGTAGCAGCTTCATCAGAAAAACCTGAAAACACTTCAGTAACAGAAGAAACAGTTGTCGCTGAAAAGAAAGAGATAAGCCCCAAAAAAGCCGAAAATATTATAAGCACCGCCATGTCTTATTCAGGGGTGCGTTATAAATACGGGGGCACTAGCCGAAAAGGGATGGACTGCTCTGGCCTGTTATATGTTGCCTTTGGACAACACAATGTGGTACTTCCAAGAATTTCTTATCATATGGCGAATGAAGGAAAGCGTATTAAAGTCAATAATGTCAGCAAAGGAGACCTCCTCTTCTTTAAAACAAGTAAAAGAGGAAAGAAAATTAACCATGTGGGTCTGGTAGTTGCGGTAGAAAATGACGAAATAAAATTTATCCATTCTACCTCTTCAAGAGGGGTGATTGTCTCCTCACTTCGCGAAGGGTTCTGGAATTACGCCTTTGTAAAAGCTACAAGAGTGCTTTAATTCCCCGGAAAACCTAAAGGTTTAGTACTTCTGCAGGAAGAATGCAGGGAAAACAGTTAGGATAGGCTATAAAAGCTTATCCTAATAATGAAGTTGCTTCAATTCATTCCCATTAAACTTAATTTCCTTCTGATCGTTGGTATTTGCCTGGGAGCTCAGCTAGAAATACCAATAGTTCTTACGTTAATCTTCATAGGAATATCCCTTGTTGTCCTTGGCATTATTTTTTCCATCCCGCAATACAGGCACAGTATTTCATTTGGTATCATTGCAGCCCTTTCCACAATATGTCTTGGGGTACTTACCATTTCACTTGCAGAGACAATGCCCGGTAACAATCACTACACCCAATTTGAATTAACCAAATCCCAATATTGGCATCTGAAAATAAGAAAAGTACTAAAGTCGGGTTACAATGACCAGTATATAGCTGATGTTAAAGGAATTGACCGTAAGAAAGTCGGCGGCAAATTACTGCTAAGTATATCCAGGGACAGTAGTATTGAAAAATTAAATGTAGATGATGAAATTGTATTGTGGGCATTGGCTAAAGCATTAAAACCTCCTTTAAATCCTCATCAATTTAACTACAGCAGATATATGTCTGGCATGGGTATATATCACAGCATACGCAGCAGTCCACATGGCGTCTATAAAAAACCTGATGCCCAAATAACCGTTGTGGGGCTTGCAGCAACGGCTAGAAATACAATTTCAAATCGCCTTAAATTCTACGGGTTTCACAGCGATGAATTGGGCATAATACAGGCCTTGCTTCTGGGAGAACGGAATGAAATTACTTCTGAAATCCATAGCAATTATAAAGATGCGGGTGCTGTGCATATGTTGGCGGTATCAGGTCTGCATATTGGTATCATTTTATTAATATTAGATTACCTGCTGCGACCCTTAGTACTACTTGCCAATGGCAAAAGAATAAAATTGGTTCTCACAGTATTTTTACTTTGGTGTTTTGCAATACTAGCCGGCTTATCAGCCTCAGTGGTCAGGGCAGTCACTATGTTTTCCTTCGTCGCCTATGCTTTATATCTCAATAGGCCAGGTAACACTTTCAATATTCTGGCCCTGTCCATGTTTTTTATTCTTCTTCTAGTAGACCCTATGCTTTTATTTCAACCTGGGTTTCAGATGAGTTATCTGGCCGTAATATTCATTGTATGGATGTATCCGTTGCTCCGGAGGTTATGGCATCCCAGGTATTTTATTTTGAAAAAAGTATGGCAGCTGTTCAGTGTGTCTATCTCGGCACAGCTAGGGGTACTTCCTATTAGCCTGTATTATTTTCATCAATTTCCTGGATTATTTTTTGTTTCGAATTTACTAATACTTCCTTTCCTCGGTATACTACTCGGACTCGGGATAGTAGTGATCCTACTAGCTTTGACCAATCACTTACCCTTGTTGCTGGCAAAGGCTTATGCCAGTCTTATACAGCTAATGAATACCCTGATAAGTTGGGTAGGCAGACAGGATGAATTTATCATTAAAGATATTTCATTTGATGGCGTACAGTTGGTTCTTTCCTATCTGGTGATATGCACTTTGATATTTCTTCTTTCCAATATCAACGGGAGAGCTGTTATTTTGCTTTTAAGTGGAATTCTGGGTATGCAGGGCTGGTCCCTATATCTGATTCAATCCGATATCAAGAAAGAGCAGGTCTTAATTCTGCATCAAACTGCTAACTCTGTTGTATTGCAACAAAGCGGGAGAACACTCTTTGTTTATGATGCTGACGCTAAACGGGCAGCTAACCTGGTTAACGACTATAAGGTGGCAGAAAGGATATCGAAAGTGGTACATCTGCCATTAAGTAGCGGTTATAAAATGGCAGAGCAGCGGCTTTTGGTTATAGACAGTTTTGGTATTCTCCCCCTTAACCACAAACCAGAAATACTATTCCTTAGACAATCTCCAAAAATCAATCTCGAACGTTTTTTGGACCAAAGCACTCCAAAACTGATAATTGCTGATGGTAGTAATTATCTGAGCTTCATAGCCCGTTGGAGAAAAACCTGCCAGCAAAAAAAAATCCCTTTTCACTATACAGGTGAAAAGGGAGCTTATTATTTTTCGAAGGGGAATTAATGTACTTTTCCCATCAATTTCTTTATCAAAGGAGATGCCAGCAATACAATAATCCCTGCTCCAAGGGCATATTTGGCAATTAAATCAAAGCCGCCGGTATATACCTCCAGGGTATCAAAACCGCCTACATTTTTGTCTGTGCTTTCAATGGCCAATTGTTTGCCAATGAAACCAACCACCTGGAATGCAAAGGCCGATGATAAAAACCACACCCCCATCATAAAAGCTACAATCCTTTTGGGTGAAAGATCGGTTATTTTTGAAAGCCCCACTGGCGACATAAAAAGTTCTCCAACAGACAACAAGAAATACATTAGCAACAGATATGCAAAAGGAACCAATCCGTTTTCATTGGCACTTGCGCCACTTAAGGCCAGAATGTAAAAACTGATACCGGCAAAGACCAGGCCGAGTCCAAATTTATAGGGCGTCCTGGGGTTTTTCTTTGTTTTGGACAGGTAGGTCCACAACATGGATATTGGTATAGCCAGAATAATGATGAACATAGAGTTTAGAGAATTGGTCTGTGCGGCAGACATTATACCTCCTAAATCCACATTCCTTGCTGCGAATAAGGTTATTACACTTCCGGAGAGCTCATGAAACCCCCAAAATATGGTCATAAATACCGTAATTAGAATAGCGACAAAAAGTTTTTTTCGCTCGTCCAATGTAGCCTTGTACATGATATAACCCAGATAGGCAAAAATTAAGATGGCAAGCAATTTAAAAATTACATTTACAATATTCTGATCTTCAAAAAAAGTACCTTCTGTACCCAGAGATTTGTATGAAGATAACAGGAAAGCTATCAGGGGAGCAGAAATTACGGCCAATACAGGCACCAGCACCCCCTGGCGAATACCAAGAACCTTTTTTTGCATTACATGTTCGTTTGGTGGCAGTCCCCTATTACCAAAAACATTTTTCCTGATACCACTCCAGAAGAATATCAGTCCGGTAAGCATTCCAATTCCTGCCAGTCCAAAACCATAATGCCATCCATATACAGCGGCCAACCAACCACAAAGTAGTGGCGCTACCCATCCTCCTATATTGATCCCCATATAGAAAATGGTAAAGCCAGAATCTTTCCTGGGGTCTCCATCTTCATACAATGTACCGACAAAGGTTGAGATGTTAGGTTTAAAGAACCCGTTTCCAACTATTATCAGGGAAAGCGCAAGAAAGAAAGCAATATCGTGTTCAATGGCCAAAACAAAATGACCAATGGCCATTAAAATTCCTCCTAAAAAAATTGAGTTCCGCATTCCGAGGATCTGGTCAGAAATTCGGCCCCCTATCACGGTTGATGCATATACCAGTGAGCCATAAGATGCATACACTGCGGCTGTAGCAAAATCGCGTTCAACAAGGGCTTCAAAAATTACATTTACCATATAAAGGGTAAGCAGCGCCCTCATTCCATAAAAACTGAATCGCTCCCACAATTCGGCAAAAAACAAATAAAAGAGTCCTTTAGGATGTCCGAAGAGTTCTTGTTGCTCTGGTGCTTGTGGGGTGGTAGAATTAGTTTCCATTGTATATTTAGTTTAGTTTGGTAGTGTTACAATTAGCCTTTTATTGGTGCTTTCTCTGGCATGTCTATCTTTTCTCCTCTTTTATCACCAAGGTTTTTATGAATAAATTCTGTCATTTTTGTATACAAATGCAAGGAGGTATTTCCTCCCCGTATCCTGTGATTTTTATCGGGGTAGATGGCCCATTCAAATTGTTTGTTGGCTTGTATTAAGGCCTCAGCCATCCGCATCGTATTCTGAACATGTACGTTATCATCTCCTGAACCATGAACCAACAGGTATTTCCCCTTTAGTAATTCGGGATAATTAAAGGGAGAGTTGTCATCATAGCCATCCGGATTCTCTTCAGGAGTCCGCATAAACCGTTCGGTGTAAATGGTGTCATAAAAACGCCAGCTGGTCACCGGTGCAACGGCTACCCCCACTTCAAAAACATCGTTTCCTTTCAGAAGGCTGTTTGTGGCCATATGGCCTCCAAAACTCCAACCCCATATCCCGGTTCTCTCCTCGTCTATATATGGTATTTGACTCAATTGCCTTGCTGCCTCTATCTGATCTTCTGTCTCGTATTTTACCAGGTTCAAATAAGTAACTTTTTTAAAATCCCGGCCTTTATATCCAGTCCCCCTTCCATCAACACAGACAATAATATATCCTTCTGAAACAAGTAGCTGATGCCAGTAGTCCTTGTCTGCCATCCATTTGTTTGCAACATTTTGAGAACCCGGACCACTGTACTGGAACATTAGTAGTGGATACTTCTTTGCAGGGTCAAAACTTTTGGGTTTAATCATATACATATTAAGGTCATTACCATTAACCGCAATGGTACTGAAAACCTTGGGACTTAATTCATATCCTTTAAGTTTCTCCCTGAGTGCATTATTGTCTTTTATTTGCTTTAACTGCTTTCCTTTTAGTGCCTCGTGGAGGGTATATTCCGGCGGAGAGGTTGCACTGGAGTATGTGTTTATGAAATAGGTGAAATCAGCACTGAAATCGGCCTTATTGGTACCTTCTTTTTCGGTAAGTCTTTTTTTGCTTTTGCCTTTGCTGTCCACGCTATAGACATCTCTGTTAATAGATCCGTTTTCTGTGGATTGGTAATAAACCCGATCCTTGTTTTGGTCATAACCGTAATAACTGGTCACCTCCCATTTTCCTCTGGTGATCTGATTTTTCAATTTACCGTCTGAATCATATAAATAAATATGATTATAGCCATCTCTTTCACTGGTCCAGATAAAACTATCATCAGCCAAAAAAGTAAGGTCATCGGTAATATCCACATAAGCGGCATCTGTTTCTTCCATCAAAACTTTAACCGTATTGTTGCTGGCATCAACGGCATGGAGTTTTAAATGGTTTTGATGCCTGTTAATAGATTGTACGCTAAGAGAATTTGGATGATGCATCCACTTAATCCTTGGGATATAATAGGCATCGCCCATATCTACCGCAGCCGTATTAGCCGCAGCTACATGGTATAAATGCAAACTCACTTTTGCATTTTCCTGCCCGGCTTTCGGGTATTTAAACTGACTCTGTTCGGGATACATCTTAGTGCCGTAGATATCCATTGAAAACTGCGGTACATTGGTTTCATCAAATCGCAAAAAAGCAATTATAGTGCCATCCGAATTCCATTGAAAAGCCCTTACAAATGCAAATTCTTCCTCATAAACCCAATCTGTTATTCCGTTAATAATCTTATTTTTTTCACCGTCGGTAGTGATTTGTATTGTTGTATTATCACTGAGGTTCTTGATGTAAATATTATTCAGGTAAACATAGGCTACTTTTGTGCCATCTGGCGAAAAAGTTGGTTCCTGAATTTTATTTTCTGACAGCTTGCTCACTATTTTTGTCTTCAAATCGTAAACAAAATAGATTCCCAGTTTGGAATGCCTGTAAACGCCCTCTAATTCCGTTGCCAGGAGCAATTTACTTTCATCCTTACTGAAGGTATATGAACTAATAGAATCTACGGCAGATAATTTAGCAGAAGATGCCAAACTACGTACTTTTTCCTGGGTTTTGTAATCATATAAATCAACACTTGTAATGCCAGTGGTCTGGTCCGAATTAAGCACAGTATACTGACTCCCGTTTTTCATAGAGCGCAATTCTTCCAGGCTTTGTGTTTTAAAAGTCTCGTCCCAAATTTCCCGAAGATCTATCTTTTTTTCCTGCGCATAAGAGGTAATACCTGCGCAAATGGCAATAAACAGCACCCAAAATTGCTTATTCATATAATTGTTAAAACAGTTACAAACTTTCAAGTTTACTAATATTTTCGCTAAAAAAATAACTTTGCTCACAATTATTGAGCTTTGGAGATCATGTTTATCCAGTGATAACAGGCTTTCTGATCTATTCTGCTATTCACTATCTTTGAAAGGAGAAATACCGCTATTATGACCAAGCCGATTCAGGGATTTTCCCGTCTCACCAAATTGGAAAAAATAAATTGGATTGCAACCAATTATACCCAGAATCCTGAAGCCACAAAAAAATTGTTGCAACAGTATTGGAATTCAGATTCGCAATTGCAACAATTGCATGATGAATTTATAGAAAATACTATCAGCAACTACTACCTTCCTCTTGCTGTTGCCCCTAATTTCCTGATCAACGATAATTTATATGCCATACCAATGGCTATTGAAGAAAGTTCTGTTGTCGCCGCAGCAAGTAAGGCCGCTAAATTTTGGTTAGACAGAGGAGGTTTTAGAGCAGAGGTCATCGGTACAGAAAAAATTGGTCAGGTGCATTTTTTGTACAATGGAGATTTCGATAAACTTGAGCGTTTTGTTATTCAAATTAAGCCCAAATTAATTGCTGATGCCGCCCCTATAACCGTGAATATGGAAAAAAGAGGTGGCGGAATAAAAAGTATTACCCTTCGTAATAAAAATGAGGCCCTGGCAAATTATCACCAGCTGCATTGCTCCTTTGAAACCGCTGATGCGATGGGCGCTAACTTTATCAATTCGTGCCTGGAACAATTCGCCACAACCTTGAAACGAGAAGTCAATAGCTCAGATATCTTTAATGAGGAAGAAAAGGGTATCGAGATTGTTATGAGTATTCTTTCTAACTACGTCCCCAACTGCCTAGTAAGAGCGGAGGTGAGCTGCCCCATTGAAGATCTGAGCGAAGAAACGACTATTTCATCTCTTGCCTTTGCAAAAAAAATGGTAAGGGCAGTGGCCATTGCTAAGTCGGAGCCTTATAGAGCCGTAACACATAACAAAGGGATCATGAACGGGGTAGATGCGGTTGTGGTTGCCACCGGCAACGATTTCAGGGCAGTAGAGGCAGGCGTACATGCATATGCTTCAAAAGACGGGAGTTATTCCAGTCTGACTCATGCCAAAATAGAAAATGGGCATTTCTATTTTTGGATTGAAATTCCATTGGCATTGGGTACTGTTGGTGGACTTACCAGGTTACATCCATTAGTAAAACTGGCACTTGAAATTCTTAGGCAACCCAGTGCCAAAGAACTTATGCAGATTGTAGCAGTAGCGGGATTAGCACAGAATTTTGCGGCCCTTCGTTCTCTAGTCACAACGGGTATTCAACAAGGGCATATGAAAATGCATCTGCTAAATATCCTTAATCAAATGGGCGCCTCCGATAATGAAAAAGAACAGCTACTCAATTATTTTAAAGAACATCCCATTACCCACAATGCCGTTGTAGAAGGGTTAGAAAAAATCAGAAGTATTTAAATGACGAATAGATATCATAGCAATGGTAAACTACTGCTTAGTGCAGAGTATGCTATACTGGACGGTGCACTTGGATTGGCCGTACCTACAACCTATGGGCAGTCGTTACACATTGCTTCCAATAAGACCGGCAGACTGCACTGGATGAGTAAAGATCATAATGATGCACTGTGGTTCGAATTCCATTTAGAACTAAACAATATCAAACTCTCCATGGTCAACTCCAAAACAGGAGAAACTCTTAAAAAGATATTGCTTGCTGCTCAAAGACTGAATCCGGAATTTCTGACCGGCAAGGAGGGGTTCACAGCGGAGAGTAAAGTAGATTTTCCAATGAACTGGGGATTGGGCTCTTCATCTACCCTAATAAATAATATATCAAATTGGGCCGCCGTTGATCCTTATAAGTTATTGCGTGAAACTTTTGGAGGTAGCGGTTATGACATTGCTTGTGCCCGTCATGATACCCCTTTACTATATCAATTAGAGAATGATATACCAAGGGTAAAGGAAATCTCATTAGATCTTCCCTTTACCTCTAAGTTGTACTTTGTATACTTAAATAAGAAAAAAGATAGTAGAGAAGGAATTTCTCAATATCGGGAACAACACTTTGACAAAGCCTTGCTGATCAACCAAATTACGGAGATTACAGAAAATATGACAAATTGTAAGGGTCTGTCCGATTTTGAATCCCTGATGCTCCGTCATGAATCATTACTTTCAGCAGTATTAGGATTACCAACTGTAAAAGCAACTCTTTTCCCAGATTACCCTTTTGCTATTAAAAGTCTGGGGGCATGGGGTGGTGATTTTATTCTGGCAGCCGGGAATGAACAATCACCGCATTACTTCAACTCCAAAGGATATGAAGTAGTTATTCCGTATGAAAAAATGGTGTTGTCCTAGCGATTAGTAGAAAACAGATCTGTTGTCTTTAATTTCCGCTTTTTCTTTTAGAGCATTAAATACTTCGCTACTAACACGAGCGGCATTAGCCGTCTGTAAAGAAGTGGCATAAGTGGAATAATTCTCCAACTCAGGAGCTTCTTCCTTTTTAGTCACCTCCAATTTAAAAATTCCGGTTTCGCCTTCAATTAATCCTGAGGCTCCTCCCTGAGCAAGTGAAAATGCTGTTCCTATTACCAAAGGCTCCCTGCCTGCCCCTGGAATGGTTGGGGTTTTTACAGTTAAAGCTGTGGCTGTAGATATATTCGTATTGTTGGTAGACGCCAGATCTTCCAGTGACTTCCCGGTATTTTCCGCCTTAATCTTAGCGGCCTTCTTACTCTTTCTGATTTTAGCCAATACTGTGGCTGAAGCATCTTCAACATCCATAAGGCCTTCGTTGTACTTTGCAGTTACCTGAACCACGGCATAGCCATTATTTATACCAAACCTCTTAATATCTCCTAATTCGGTATCATCATTAAATGCCCATTGCACTAAGGCTCTCTGGGTACCCAGTCCGGGTAGATTTTCATCCAGTTCTTTTAACCTGTTCACAGGGCGCATCACATATTCGTATTCTTTGGCCAATTCTGTAAAAGGTTGTTCCGAAGAAGTTGATGCCATTTCAAATTTAGTGGCATCCGTAAATAAGGTATTAATGGTCTCTTCAGAGGGCTCAATAGATCTGGTAAGATCTGCTATTTGTACGATGTCTCTCTTTTCATCGACTTTTACAATATGGAATCCAAACTCTGTTTCAACCAATCCAACAAATCCTATCCGATTGCCAAATGCAAAATCATTGAACTTGGGAGTCATTACTCCTTCCTGAAAAAATCCAAGATCCCCTCCCTGAGGTGCCGAAGGACCATCAGAATTGTCCCTGGCCAGTTCGGCAAATACAATTCCTGATTTTTTAGCCTCTATTAAAATCTCATTAGCTTTGGCTTCTGCCTCTTCTTTTGTTCTTTTTATTGCAGGGTTAGCACGTTCTGCACCCTCATAAGTAATTAGAATATGACTGGCTTTTACAGAACCGTTAGCTTTTCTTTTAATCATTTTTGAAACCTTAAATGCCTCTCCGTCTCTGTAAGGACCAAACAACTCTCCGGGCTGCAATGCCACTAGTGTATCGGCAAACGCGGTAGGAAGATCTTTATGTGCTTTGTAAATGGTATCAAATTTAGTATCTGAGTTTCTGTCCAAAAAGGCAGCTACATCGGTAGTATTTCTAAAACCTGCTTCAACGTAAGTAGTATCTTTTGCCTCGGTTACCGTATCCTCAATAAGGGCAGTAACAGCTTCCTTAATAGCTGCTTCGTCCTGGAGAGAAGGTTTCTCTTCAAAATAGACAAATTGAATATCCCTGGCGCGCTCCTGAGTGTACTCGTCTTCGTGATTACTTATATAATCTGCTATTTCCTTTTTAGAGATAATTATGGTGCTGTCCGGAATGTTTGTGTAAGGTATTCTTACATATCTTATATCCACTTTGTCATTGGCCAATTTATAGTCCAATTCACCTTCTTTCAGAGTAGCACTGGTTCCCGCTTTTATTAAATTATAATAGGCCTGTTCTTTTGCACTTTGTATTATGGCTTCTTCATCTTGCAACCAATCCTGGTATTGAGCCGGGGCATTTATTCTTAGTTCATTGAGGAAATCTATGAACTTATTCTCATCAAAAAGGCCGCTTTCATCCAGAAATTGAGGGTTCTGGGTAAATCCCGGGCTAGATTTAATTACGTTAATAATCTGATCTTGTTCAATTTCAATTCCAAGATTCTCTATTTGTTGTCCTAAGATGGTATTTCTTTCTACCTGGCTCCAAACACTATTTACCAATTGCATGGAAGAAGTTGTTGGTCCGCTTCTCCTGGAAGCCCTTTCCACCTTTCTTCGAAATTCATCAATAGAAATTTCATCTCCATTAATTTCAGCTATGGCAGATCCTACCTTACCTCCTGAAAAATCATTACTAGTAAATATTCCGGATATTACAAATGCAAACAATGCCATCCCAATGATAAGGATCAAAACTGTTGTACGTTTTCTAATATTCTCTAAAATTGCCATGGTATAGACTTTTTAAATCAGTTCGCGAAATTACCACTTTCTTTCCTCTATTTAAAACTTTTGCATTATAAAAATGATGAAGTTAGCTTCAAAACTAAGGAGGCATGAAGGGTTTTGCTATTTAGTTACGGGTGTTATTCTTTCTCCCCAACCTTGAGGGTAACTAAATCTATCTTGGTACTGGATACTTCCAGAACCGTAAACAAGAACTGCTCTACCTGAATCTCTGAATCTTGCTCCGGGATCTCACCTGTTTCATTAACAATGAGCCCACCAAGTGTTTCATACTCTTCACTTTCGGGTAGCTCCAGGCGGTAATTTTCGTTCAGATAATCCACTTCGAGCCTTGCAGAGAATTTAAATGTGTGCTCATCAATCTGTTCTTCGTACAGGTCTGTACTATCGTGCTCGTCTTCAATTTCACCAACCAATTCTTCAACAATATCTTCCACGGTCATAATGCCACTTGTACCACCATATTCATCCAGAACAACGGCAATACTCTTGCGCTTTTTGGTCAGCACATTGAGGATGTCATTTATCAGCATGGTCTCTGGCACAAACTCTACAGGTAACAGTATGCTTTTTATTGTTTTTGGCTTTTTAAAAAGTTCATAAGAGTGAACATATCCTATAATATTATCTATTGTATCCTTATACACCAGTATTTTTGAAAATCCGGTTTCTGAAAATAATTTCGTCAGGTTTTTTGGGGTTTCATGAAATTCCACAGCCGTAATTTCCGTTCTCGGAATCATAACCTCCCTGGCTTTTACAGTAGAAAAATCGAGCGCATTTCTAAAAATCTGAATTTCGGAGTCTACCTCATCCTTTTCTTCCACGGTTTCCATTTGCTCTGAAATGTAATCGCCAAGTTCCAATTTACTAAAGGCCAATTGCACTTCATCTCCATCAGTTTTAAAGAAGGATTTCAATATAAAATCGGACACCCAAATCACAAAATCCGAAATAACAGTAAAGAGGATATAGAAGAAATATGCGGGGATTGCTAACACTTTGAGCAAAGTATTCGCATAGATCTGAAACAAAACCTTGGGCAAAAACTCAGCTGTGAGTAAAATGATTATAGTAGATATAATAGTCTGGGTCAGAAGACTAAAATCTGTAAGGAGTAAGGTCACAAAACCACTATCTGAAGGCAGCAACCCGGTAAACCAATTCATCAGCAAATCTCCCATATAAAGTCCATAGACTACCAGGGAAATATTATTTCCGATAAGCATGGTTGCAATAAACTTGGAAGGCTTTCTGGTAATTCTTGTGAGTACTTTGGCAAGAATTCCCTGTTGCTTTTTTTCTAATTCAATATGGATTTTATTGGCCGAAATAAAGGCGATTTCCATCCCTGAAAAAAAGGCGGACAAGAGTAGTGAAATGACAATAATGGCTATGGATAATTCCAATTTTATTTTTGATTATCTCTTTGGCGTTTTTCGAAGCGCTTTCTGTAGTTCCGTCTAAATATGAACATTCCAATAGATACCAGTGCAAAAAATATAAATATATAGGTGTCTTTTGGATTTTGATCCCAAAGTGTGACGATCTTATAAACAGAAACAATAGCCACAACTAGATATAGGTACTCCGTGTATCTTAATATTTTAATCATTTATCTTCTTCTTTAATAAGCATTAATCCCGTGGTCTTATGCGCCTCGAGCACACTAAATTCTTTATTGAAATCCATCCCTTCCCCATCCATTATTGTACCATCTTCGGGGTTGGTATATTGAAACGGAGCCTGTGTAAAGATCCATTCATTGACCTGATCATAATACAATTGTGGTGTTACCAATCTTTTACCATCATGGGTTTCCAAAATAACATTCCCTTGTAAATCTATCAAATTTGTACTGGAATACAGAATTCCGTAATCAGCAGTGATGGTACTTTTGTTATTCTCCTTATCAAAATACTCTACATACAGCCCTTTGGGAAAGGTCTTATGTGGAAACCTTAGATTATCAAAGTCCTCGCTAATAGGGCTGGTCAGTACGGCAATAATTTTTGAAGGCTCCACACCCTCACTTTTTAATTCAGCAGCAGTTTCTGTATAGGTAAGCACAAAATTTTGTGCCACTCCCTGAGGAAAAATAGGCTCTCCTGCTTCTTCTCCTACACGCTTGTAATTATCTGAACAGCTTAAAAAAAACATTGCCACAGAAAAAACTGCGGCAATGTTATAAATTTTATTTCCAGTAAATTGTGTCATTCTTATAGATTAGGCACTTTTACGCTGCCTCCTACCCAACAATTAAAAGATACTGTTTTACCAGCCATGCCTGAATTAAAGATGTCTGTTTTTGAAGGTGCCTTAGCGCTATAACTAGCAGCAGATTGTCTGGCTCTTCCACTAAGAGAAGGATCTACTCTGCCGGCTTTACGTGCCATGTCTGCAGCCTTCCAGTACATTGCTCTTTTCTCAAAAGGAGAGCTTCCACAAGCATTAGCACTACTTGCATATAATGCTGCAATTAACAGATATGCTTTACCACTTGCCGAATTAGCATTTATCGCTTTTTGAGCATAGCTTCTGGCCGTCCCTTTACTACCACTTCTTCTGTAGATAGTAGCAATCTTGTACATAAGATTAGACCTTTTGTATGTATCAGTTTCAAGTTCTCCAGCCTTATTAAAGTCGCTTATCGCACCATTCTTATCCCCAGACTTTAACTTTAGCATTCCGGCATACATGTATGCATCTGCTGAAGGGTCTAGTGCCAATTGAGCTTCAAACAACTTCTGGAACATCGGGTCTTCAGTACATTCTTTGCTAAACATTCTTCCAACCGCACGTTTTACCCATTGGATATCTCCTTTTTTAGCATCAAAACTTTTTTCATATAGTGGAATCAGGTTACCGCAATCTGCAAGAGCTCCTAATTTGGAGTCTACACTTCCGGCAATTTTACCATACGACTGAGAATTTGTAGTGGCCACTTTCAACCTTCTTTTCTCTTTGGAAGTTAGAGTCCCAAGAGAATCTTTTGGAAGCAGCTGGGTAATAACACCTGTTAATTTTTTATTTTCATCTTCAATTTTCTCAGTAACATCATCATATACATCGAAAACCTCCTGAAGTTCTTTAGCACCAGATCCATGAAGATCCACTAAACTTGAGAAGTAAAGGTAAAGTGCTTTTGGGTTTTTAAAATTCCCCCTGTCATTCTTAAATGCATCGCTCAGGATATCATATATCTCTGTATTCGAAGCCATTTTATTGTCATACTTTAAGAGGGCCTTGTCTATCGCAACACCCGCTTTTGAGAATTTAGTGGGAAAGTATTTAATACTGTTATCATGCAGATCTAACAGGTCCTGGATATAACCATCTTTCTCGGAACCTGAAGAATTTTTTATTTTATCCGCTAATATTCTTTCACCGTAAGTGAAGTTAGCCCGGTTAACATCGGGGCAATTCTCATAAACCATTTTCCAAGGCGTATACGCCGCATCATAGTTTTTCACTTTCACATGCTCAGAATATATGGAAAGGTTAGTCATACATTCTGGATTCTGACCCTGAGCATTACTTATGCCCATGCTTGCCAAAAAAGCAATCATCATTAAGTAAAGTTCCTTTTTCATTTTATAAATTGTTTAAAGCGGTTAATGTACTAAATTTTTATTAATCTATTTGCCTTTTTCTAAACCATCTATCGTTTAAAGACAGTCCTATATTCACTTTCAGGTAGTTTTCCCGAATTAAATCAGCGGTGGTTGTTCCTCTCGATCCCAGTTCAAAACCAAGATTCAAATTAGAGAAACTTCCGCCCAATGGTAATCCAAGTCCAAAAGTTATGCCAAAGTCATTAATCTCTGTGTTGTTCACTATCATGCCAGTATTCTCCATTCTAACCCCGGCTCTGTAGGTTACTCTTCTTAAATAATTGGCGAACGAAGAATAATCCGGTACAAAGTATGCCCCTATTGCAATACTACTTGCATCCTGATAGCTAATATTTTCCACATCCACAAAATCGTTGGTAAAAGAACTCAGTGCCTGGAATCCGTATTCCGCTCCAAGAAACCACTTTTTATCTTCTCCAAATCCCAGACCAAGAGTTGTCCTGGTCGGTATTTTTAATTCTGTATTTCTAAGACCCTGTGCTGCCAGGTCCACATCTATGACCTCAATATCCGCACCAGTGTTCAGTGAAAATGATCCTATGCTCTGAGTATTCTCAGAAGTAAGATTTACCTGGGTATTCACTGTAACAGAAGTAAAGAGGGTATACTTATCATTAAAAGTGGGTGTATATGTAGCTCCATAATTGAAATCAAAACCATTAATTTTAGACTCTCGCCGATCAATGGTTCCAAATTGAACCCCTTCTACGCTTTGCACTCTTCTATTGGTGAGTGTACCGAAATTAAAGTTTGCAGTTGCCCCCAGATGTAGATTGGTGGCTAGCTCAACACCAAGTGAGAAATACGCCTGGTTAAGCCCCCCATCTCCACTATACTGATTGAGTACGGTTGCCTGGTTGCTGTTTAAACTTTCCGATAACAGGTTATAACCTACTGAAGAGTATGGTTTTAAACCAAAGCCCGCTGCCATTTTAGGACTAATTGGAAAGCCAAGAGAAAGGTACTCCACATTGGAAACGCTACTTTTCTCCTCATCTGTAAAGCTATTTAAGCGAATTTCTTTATGCGACAAACCAACAGAATAAACCGTTAGTCTAAGTTTGCCATAAGCGGCCGGGTTTCTAAGGTTGAGATGAATACTATCTGTATACATACTTAACCCCCCCATCATTTGGTTTTCTATAGTTCCGGCAGACCTCAGGTCTCCGATTCCAAAAAATGAATATGGGGAAACTGTACCGTTCTGAGCATTTGCCCCGTAAGCGATGAGACAAAGAAAAACAATCAGGATTTTTTTTACCATCTAGCGTTTGTTGTATTCCAGCAAATAATTCAAGCCTTCCAGGAGAAAATTAGAATGCGCAAATATGGTATTTTTTAGTCGTTTAGACAAAAATTGAGCATCCCCGCCTGTTAAAATAACTGTTAAATCTTCGAATCTTGATTTGTATTGATTAATGATGCCGTCTATCTCCTGGCAGATACCATTAACTACGCCACTGTGTATACTCCCCTCAGTAGAATTTCCAATTAAATCTAATAAGTCCGAAGATTGCAGCAATGGAAGCCGCGAAGTTTGATTGTGCAGGGCCTTATATCTCATGTCCATTCCAGGAGAAATAGCACCTCCCAGATATTCTCCACTATCATTTATAATATCGTAGGTAATACAACTCCCTGCGTCAATCACCAGGGTATTGCCATTGGGGTTAAAGTAAAACGCTGCAGTTGCAAGTGCTATTCTATCCACTCCGAGGGTATTTGCGGTAGCGTAGTAATTTTTAAAAGGTACCCGGGATTTATGACTCAGTTGATGGACATCACAAAAAATAGTGAGTACATCCAGGTCTTTTTTCTTTAATTGCCCCACATTAGATACTATAGCCCTTTTTATGTTGGGATATTTGTGCAATAAGGTTTTAACACTTTCGGGAAAATCGTTAATTGCCTTTTTTTCGATAAAGATCATACGCGATTTGTCGAAGACTGCGATCTTCAGCAAAGTGTTACCCACATCGATAATAAGGTTCATAGTACAAAGATCAATAATTGTAAAAAAACAACAGCCTTTTTTCCCTTTTTTGTTTGTAGTTCCTAAATTTGAAATTATATTTGCCCCCTCTTTCAAGAGGATGGTACCTTAGCTCAGTTGGTAGAGCAACGGACTGAAAATCCGTGTGTCCCTGGTTCGATTCCTGGAGGTACCACATCAAGCACAAAAACCCGTTCTGTACAGAACGGGTTTTTTATTCCCCGACACCGTGTAAAGCTTGCTTTTCTAAAGGGGCGGGGAATATAAAAAGCACCGCTGCAAGCGGTGGGTTTTTGTACCTGCCTGCCGGCAGGCAGGTTTGCAGCAGGGGGAGTCAAAGGAACACCGAGCTTGTTCAATAATCATTAAACAATTAGCAATAAACAATGCGAGATGATGCGGCTGGAGAAAGTGAACAGTGAACTAGATAGCGCGGATTTGCAATCCCAGATAGCGCGGATTTGCAATCCGTGCTATACTAAACATCCCAGATAGCGCGGATTTGCAATCCGTGCTATACTAAACATTCAACTAGAAACTGCAATGACATTGCACTAGGTCTTGTTAATTTGGTATACCTATGTCTACCAAATACAAAGCTACAATGCCAGATGTGCTATACTTTATTACAATAAGCACGACAGATTGGATAGATGTTTTCACTAGACTTAGACAAAAATACCTTTTGATAAATAGTCTTAAATACTGCCAAAAAGAAAGAAGACTGGAAATTTATGCCTATTGTATTATGACTAGCCATATTCACTTACTATGTAAAGCAAAGGATGGCCAGTTATTGTCTGATATTATTCGCGATTTTAAAAAATACACTTCAAAGAAGATTATAGAAAATATTATTGGATATCCGGAGAGCCGAAGAGAGTGGATGTTGAATCACTTTAAAAGGGCTTGTTCGCATTTAAAAAGAAATCAAGTTTACAAAGTTTGGCAGATCGGTTACCACGCTGAGATTGCCAGGTCTAATTGGTTTATAAAACAAAAAATTAATTACATTCACAACAATCCGGTTATTGAAAAAATAGTCGCACGTCCTGAAGATTACATTTTTAGTTCGGCTAGAAATTATGCGGAATTGGAAAATGAATTGGACATTGCGGTTTTATTTATTGCGTGAGCGTTAGCACGGATTATAAATCCGCGCTATCTGGTGTTGGGAACAAGATATTCGACTTGGAATGAGGAATATTGGAGGAGTACAGAAAGATCCTCCATTTCCAATGTGATATTTATCTCCATATGTAGTAGATTTAAGTTGGGATAGAAAAGATTGTAGGTAATCATGTTAGGAATATTATTGTTATTTTGTTTAATACACAAAATTCCGAAATGGAGGTATTTATTGGTAAGCGAATTAGTGATCTTCAAAAAGAGGACATATTATACACTACCGAAATTGAAGGGGGAGGTAAAATGCATACTTTAATTGGACTTAGGGACGCATTTTGTTCCAGGCCCCTAAAAAGTATAGTGATTACAACCAAAAAAAATGATGGCATTGAATCAGTCTCTTTTCAACTCGAAGGTCTCTTAGACGTTTCATTTTATAAGCAAATGGTTGATAGATATGGTAAGCCTGATTTACTTTATAAGCGCGGTGAGGAAACATTTAGAGAGGAAGTAATCACTGAAAAATCAAACCAAATTACGGAATCAAAAGGACGCCTAGTTGAGTGTGGTTTTGAAGAAAATCCGCTTTTTATTGTGTGGGCTAGTAACTCTTTCTATGTGCAGATTCTAAATAAAAAAGAAATCAATAAAATTGACATAACTTTTAGTCAAGAGAATAATTTTTTTCAATAATTTAAATAATTATTTCACCTCGTAAATTGATATGGTATTATCTAGAAGTAATGCTTGTAGGATCCGAATGCATTAGAGCAGAATTAAAAAGGTTTTTTGTACCTGCCTGCCGGCAGGCAGGTTTGCAGCCGGGGAGTCAAAGGAACACCGAGCTGGTTCAATTAACAGTAAACAATAATCAATAAACAATGGGAAGCGAGGTATCTCCTGGCTTTTTCAATTAACAGTAAACAATTAGCAATAAACAATGCGAGATGATGCGGCTGGAGAAAGTGAACAGTGATCAGTAAACAGTGAACAGTATGCAGTAAGTAGTAAGTAGTAAGTAGTAAGTTGTAAGTAATGATCGGCGCATATGAACAACTACAGTATTTTGTAATACATAATATTTATAGTACCTTATAAATCAATAATTCCCTCGTCATTTGCCCGGTTTTAGTCGCCTGTGGAATGCTAAATTTCTCCTTAGGCTATAAGTACCTGGCGTATCATATAATAATTAACCTTTAAACAACCAACTCTATGAGTAATGTAGATGTAATTAAGAATGCCTACGCGGCATTTGGACGGGGTGACGTACCTGCCGTATTAGGTGCTATGGATCCTGAAATTAAATGGCATGAAGCCGAAGGAAACCCTTATATGCCCAGTGGGGAAGCTATTATTGGTCCGGATGGAGTATTAAATCAACTCTTTGCACGTTTAGCAGAAGAATGGGACGGTTTTGAAGTACATCCGAATTTGTTTTATGATGCCGGAGATACAGTAGTGGTAGAAGGACGGTATTCCGGCACTTTTAAGGCCACTGGCAAGTCGCAGGACACCCAGGTATGTCATATCTGGCATTTAAGTGACGGAAAGGTGACCAAGTTTCAGCAATATGTAAATACTGCTGCGCTTCAGGAAGTAATGGGGGTACACGCCAGTAGCTAGCCCAGCCAGCTTATTTTTACTAACAGTATTGATCAATTACCGGATAATGAGGCGCTATATGCCTTGTTATCCGGTAATTATACTTTGAAATGAACCCAATTTTTCAGTGCAAATACTCTGAAATACCCCCTTTTTATACCAGCTCCCTTGTTTTTTCAATAAAAAGACCCGCTTATCCTGAATATTGCCCGATTATCTAATGCAGGCATAATACCGTACATCGATTAAGTCCCTAAAATCACGGGGAAAGACAGCCAAGATGCATTTCATCGATACTTTTCCTATTCCATATCGAAATTTTCACCTCGATATTCCATAAGCATGCAACTTTGTACTCATAAACCCCGAAATATTTAACTAATGAAAACAATATTACTTTTTAAAGAAATTTATGCGGAAGCTTTTAAAAACCTTGGGAACTACCTGGTTCGAAATTATTTCAGGGCGTTTGCCTGGTTTAGCTTCGTGATGCTACTTGTGGTACTCTATGCCTTTGTGTTCAGAGTATATACAGGTTTTGCTTTTGATTAAAACCCACTGATTATGAAAATAAGAGGAGAATTCCGAGACTTTTTATTTGCCATTGCCAGTTTAATTCTGGTCATCTTTGTTTGTACAGTGGCAAAATTATTTGAGTTATAATAAAATCCGCTGAGCTTAAGTATATAATAAGTTCAGCGGATATATCATATCCACTATTTAGCCTTGCTCGTTTACCAGTATTGCTAAGGTCGTAACTTACCCTATGGCCGATCTTTAAACAACTTTTTACACTCCCTTCTACCCCTTTAGCAGCTTTTACCGATTTTTTTCATAAAAAAATCACAAAATAGTTTCTTTCGATTAGTCCATAAACAGTAATTATTGTACGTTTATGACTTTTTAGCTTATTTAGAATAACTTTACATAAAAATACACCATGGAATTAATTAAAGAAGCTTTGGAGTTTGAGAAAACAACATTATCTCATATGTCTACCAGTGACAGGGTAGCTGCATCCAGGGAAGCCAAAAGATTAATTTTGTCTATTAACGAAATCTACAAAAAGACCAAAGATGCAAGTCTTATGGATCTGATGAAACGATTGACCGAGAAGAAGCAAAAGATAGAGAAGCGACTTAAAGGAAGACCGCTGACATCCTAATGAACTCTATTCAATGTCTCAAAACCTTTAATTCAAAGTAATCTAAAGAAGTACCGGCATTCTATTTCAAAAATTACTCCCACCATATTATTTTTATCTTGTAGTGGCACCTAAAGCCTATTGTCGTGATAAATTTTAATCTGGATACCCCCATTTCTGATTTTCAGGACTATCTGAACAAAAGGGGATGGCTCTTAGCTAATGAAGAAATTCTTAGTGTGGAAAAACCCGGTGAAGGTAATATGAATGTTGTGGTACGACTTATTACCAACCAGCGTTCATTTATACTGAAACAGTCGCGTCCGTTTGTTCAAAAATATCAACAAATTCCTGCTCCATTAGATAGAATTGCCGTAGAATTTCAATTCTATGATGCTGTAAAAAATGATGCCATTGCTTCCCATATTCCTGAAATTTATGGATACGAAGCACCGGACTACCTATTGCTGATGCAAGACCTGGGCAATATAGATGATATGACCCAAATATATGCTGCCAGAAAGATAGAGTCGCGAGTATTAGACAAGCTATTAAGCATCGTTACTGAAATACACAGCGCTCGCCCTACCGAAAATTTCCCCTTAAACCTGGAATTGAGGCAGCTGAATTACCAACATATTTTTGAGCTCCCCTTTCTGGAAGAAAACGGGTTTCAGCTCGATGAAATTCAGCCTGGATTACAGGCGCTATCAAAACCGTATAAAACAGATAAGGCACTTAAAGAAATTGTGGCTTTAGTGGGCCAGCAATACCTGTCCCCGGGAGACACATTGATCCATGGGGACTACTATCCGGGAAGTTGGATGACTGTGGAGGATAGTGTATATGTTATTGACCCGGAATTTAGTTTTGTGGGATTTGCAGAATTTGATTTAGGGGTGATGTGTGCACATACAATCATGGCAACTATGGAATACTCTGATCAGGAATATATTCTAGGTAAATATTCTGGTAATATAGACCGCTCTCTTGTTAAAAAAGTTGCCGGAATTGAGATCATAAGAAGGTTAATTGGTCTTGCACAGTTGCCCCTGCAACGTTCTATAGATGAAAAAGACTATCTTTTACAACAGGCCAGAAAACTAATTATGGGATGAAAAATTGGACAATTGCAATTGGACTATTATTAACAGTAATTTCCTTTTCCTGCAAAGAGCAGGTAGCTGAAGTATATATTCCGGAGCCTATTAAGCTTTCCTATGGACAGGATACCTTGCAGCTGAGTAAAGAAGAATACCATGACAAAGTATTGGGTGCCCTGGTGGGATCTGCCATAGGTGATGCCATGGGGGCCTCTACCGAAATGTGGCACCGGACAGATATCCAAAGACAATACGGATACATAAGCGGGCTTACCCCCGCCACCAGGGTGCAATCTCCCGAGGGCACCTGGGAAAACAACCTCAACGCCGGTGCAACCACAGATGACACCCGTTGGAAACTACTTATGGCAAAATATTTTATTCGCCATAAAACAGCTAGAAACGCCACAGTATTTGCCGAATTTATCAGCAGCTACTACCAATCTGTTGCTGCACAACTTGGAAATAAAGACATCTTAAATCAGCCCGATGCGCTTGATGCAAAATTAGAGCCGGTAGACTGGATTAAAGAATGGGCACGGGTGGCCATAGCATATCAAAAAGGAACAGAAGAATACCTTAACGCCCAACACCGCTTCTACGGCGGGGAAATGTCTTGTGCCGGAATGCTCTACACCCCAATGATAGGCCTGGTGAACCCCAACCCGGAAGCCGCCTACACTGATGCTTACAACCATACCATATTCGACCTGGGATACGCCAGGGATATCTCTGCCCTTGTTTCCGGACTCACCAATATGGCATTGCAGACCAGTGATATGGATTCTATAATCAATACGGCAATTTTTATAGATCCACTACGGTATCAGGACAGTAGGCTTGTAGGCAGAATATCTGCAGATATCGCTCTTGCGGCCAGAAAAAGTGTCTGGCTTTCTCGTGAGATTGAAGTTGCTGACACGGTAGATCTGAAAGCCGCTATGGGTATTATTAAACCCAAAGGGTATAATGGTAGCAACACTGAGTGGATACAACAGGATTTTGTTTATAACCAGCTGGAAAAAGATAAAAAGGCTATCGCATTCCATTCCGGTGAAATTTGGCAAATATTAATTGCTTCACTTGAATTTGGGGAGGGAGATTTTGAAAAAACTATTCAATTCATTGTCAACTATGGCCGGGATAATGATACTGTTGCTGCAGTGGCAGGAATGATTCTTGGTGCCAAAGATGGTTTTAGCGGCTTACCAAAAAACTTAAGTGAAGAAATACTGCGTGTAAATAAAGAACAATTAGGTATAGATCTGGAAACCCTGGCAAGTTCGATGGTCGATGAGTTGTACAAATAAGGGATTACGTCAAAAAGGCTTATTCCACCTCGAGCAGTTTCACATTTTTAAAATTCCTGTCTAGCTTATGCGCCCGTAAACGTTTATTTGCTTCCGCCCCGTCAAAATCCGAATCTATATATACATGAAGTGGTCCATTGGCCTCTTTTCTCCCCATTCTTGGGAAATATATGCTTCTATCTAACCCTTTCATAAAGGTTTCGGCCTGCTTTGGTGTATCAAAGCTCCCTACAACAACATAGAATCCTTTTGCTAAAATGCCAGTTTCCTTATCGGCTTCCGGTGCGTCAAGTAAAGGACTTTGTTGCTCTTTCCGCTCAACCTCCGTCTTGGGTTGCTCTTCTATTACAACCTCTTCAGCAGCTTGTTCTTCTTTTATCTTAATACGCTCGGCCTTTTCTGCTTCTTTTTGGGCTTTAACGGCTTCTTTGTTTTTCTCCCTTTCAGCTTTCCTTTCCTCTCTTTTGTTCTCTTTTATTTCGTCAACTTCTTCTATATTGTCTTTTACATTTCTCAGCCACTCCGGCTCTTCTTCATCAGCCATAAAGAATTTGTAAGAAGCACTGATCCCATGTACATCTTCAAAGTCTGTACTTCCCATGGCCGTCTCATAAGAATATCCAATATCTAATGCCTTTATGACCCTGACTCTAAATGCCGGGTTAATAGAATAATCATTTCTGTAGGCGAGGCTAAACTCTACCTTGTCTGCGTAATTTGCTTTAACCGCCCCTTCATATATGGCCTCATCCAAATAACTGAGATAGCGAAACATCGGGGTGATTCTTACCTTATCCGCGGCCCTCCAATGGTATAGGGCATAGGCCGAAAAGCCCTCCTCAATGCCATAAAACAGTAATTGATTTTGATTTTCCAATACAACACTCTGAACCGGCAAGCTATTTAAATATCCGCCTACGGTGATATTCCTGTTAGTATAATGGATACCAGCCTTGTAAATGAAATCTATATTATTATTGGTGACATCCGGAACATAGTTGAGCCCTGGCGGTAGCATGCTCAAAGGCCGGCTATCCTGTTTCCTTGATTCTCCGCCCCCCGATAATCCTAATTTTAAGAAGTGGTTGTATTCTCCCAGTCCTACCTTAACTGCAGTAGTGAACATAACAGTGGAATAGTCGTAGAAATCATAAGAATCATTGAAGTAATCCAGGCCAAAAGCAACATTGTCATAAAGTGCAACCTGCGCATTTAACCATTTTGTGGTATGCTGAAAATCCGAATTTGAAAATTGAAGTAGTCCTGTAGACTGTACTCTTTGCCCCTCTCCTATGTAAGAAGGATCATTTAAGAATGGATAGAGCAACTCCTGATCCGGAACAATAAGCCGCTGGGAATAAACAGAATTCCCCAGGAGCACACAGAAAAGCAGCAATAAAATTCTCATCAGATTTGGGTTGTGATGCGCGAAAACGAAAAACAATAAAATAGTCAGAGGAAGTCAATGGATATTGTCCATTTCTAATTAGATCGCCCCTGGAAATAGTATAACTAAAAAATGAAAGGTTTATTTTAATCCCTAAGCAATTCTTTTGGCTTAAGCTACTGACCATAAGTAATTTGCCCGAAAATTCACGATAAATACGAAATGTATAATAGTTAGCGCCAGACAGATTCTGCTTTACTTACTTCCAAGTTGTTTATCGTCATTACGGAATCAGAGGAGTTAACCATTTTAAGCTCATTAAAATTTTCGTTTGGAAAAATCTGTGCGGTCATCACGTACTGCCCTTTATTTATAAAAATTTCAATGGAAGACCAATCTATCAATATCCTGAATTCATTTTCCTGCTCCGGAAGGTCCTGAACGGGCATCTTTTGGACAATGCTCCCAAAGTCTGCCTGAAAATCGGTTTTGCCAGATTTTGTTCTGTCCAAAGTGAAAATCTTCTCTGTACCATCCAGAGTAAGTATCACCTTTTCATTCTTATCATTCGAAAAACTCAAATTAAAATTCTTTGCCTCGGTGGTAAAACGCACTTCTCCCTGGTTAAGATGATTGTACTGAATACTGTCTGTTCCCATGGCCGGTATACTTAAATTTCTTGCTTCTTCCTTCCTTAATATGGCATCTAAACCGTCAATGGGATAATTTGCAAGTAAAATCTCATCTCCAAAACTTCTAAGGGTAAGTGTTCTGGGCAGTGTCATGGCACTTCTCCATTGCTTTGTAGGAGTATCGCGGGCATAGCTCCAGTTACTCATCCATCCTATAAATAATCTGGTATCATCCGGTACCTCGTTATAGGTAACCCCGGCATAATTGTCTGTTCCCCAATCTATCCATTTTGCATCCTGCTGAGATGTGGTAAAAGTAGTACCATCAAAATCGCCGATAAAATATTGAGTGCCACTGCCTCCATTGGGCGCCCCGGGATTAATACTAATGATCAGCACCCATTTCTCGGCGCCATCACCATCTACTTTTAAAGGAAATAAATCCGGGCATTCCCACACCCCTCCATGGGCTCCATGCTCCTTGCCAAACTCGCTCATAAACTCCCAGGATTTCAAATCCTTAGAATTGTAAAACTGGGCCCTGTCCCCAGCCACCAAAACCATAATCCAACGCTCTGAAGCCTGGTGCCAGAACACTTTTGGATCTCTGAAATCTTTAATGCCGGGATTGTCTATGACCGGATTACCGTTATACTTTTCCCAATTCTCCCCGTTGTCCAGGCTATAGGCAATACCTTGTGTCTGAAAGTCTAATTCTCCACTTTTTTCTCCTTCCATATTATGGTAGGTGAATATGGCAACCAATGGAGGGTTTTCCGGGGTTCCAAATCCGGAAGTGTTTTCTTTATCTACTACGGCACTTCCTGAAAATATCAAGCCCTTTTCATCAGGATATAATGCTATTGGCCGATGCTCCCAAAAAACCATGTCTTTGCTAATTGCGTGCCCCCAATGCATGGGTCCCCAAACAATATCTTCCGGATAATACTGATAAAAAAGATGATAAATTCCCTTGTTATAAACTAGTCCGTTAGGGTCGTTCATCCATTTTTCCTTAGGTGTAAAATGGAATTGAGGCCTATAATCTTCCATAAGAGGTATTTCGTTTACATTATCAATTTCTTTAAGGGGTATTTCCCTTGATTTATCCTTACAAGCGGTTATTCCTAAAATTAAAAAGCATATAAAAAGTGCTGATCCGGACAATCTCATAACTTTTCTTTAATTGGTTAAAAAAACAAAAACTAATATACACATAATTGCTGTTAGCCAAGGGTATAAAAACCGACAAAACCCTATCTTTGAATCTATAATTTGATCCTCTAAATGCGTATCACAAAATGTATCATATTGGTTTTGTTTCTTATAACCACAGCATGTGGGCAAGATTCCATAGATAAGAGCCTGCGAAGGTTAAACGATGAAAGTGTCCCCTACATTTATGGAGATGACCTTAACTCAAAGGAGGTAATTCTTTTAGATACCAGGAAAAAAGAAGAATATAAAATCAGTCATCTGAACGCTGCACTTTGGGTAGGATATGAGGAGTTCAGAATAGATAGTATTTCAAAGTTGATTCCCGATAAAGATAAAGCCGTGGTTGTGTACTGCTCTATTGGAGTGCGGTCCGAAGACATTGGGGAAAAGATGATAAAGGCAGGATTTACTAATGTTAAAAACCTTTACGGTGGAATTTTTGAATGGAAAAACCAAGGTTATCCCGTTTATAACCCAGAGGAAATGGAAACAGATTCTGTTCATGCCTATAGTAAGAAGTGGGGAAAATTATTGACTAATGCCATTAAAGTGTATGACGATTAAAACGAAAATTAGAGAGATATAACGGCAGCAACTATCCTTCTTTGCAAAATGAAAATTAAAACTATTGACAGCTTCTAAAGACCTACTAATAATATTCACACGAAATCCTGAATTAGGTAAGTGCAAAACAAGACTTGCGGCAACTGTTGGCAACAAGACGGCATTGGAGATATATGAATTTCTTCTTGAACATACGGTTGGCATTACCAGAAAAATTGATCCGGACAAAGTGGTGTATTATTCGGAAGCCATTTGGGAAAATGATATCTGGTCAAATGCAGTTTACGATAAAAAACTTCAGGAAGGCGATGACCTCGGAGAGAAAATGCTCAATGCCTTTAATGAAGGCTTTAATGCAGGTTACGAGCATATCATTATTATTGGGAGCGATTTATACGACCTTTCGGAAAAAGATCTTATTCATGCATTTGAAAGGCTGAGAGAAAATGATTTTGTACTTGGCCCGGCACAGGACGGAGGTTACTATTTATTAGGTATGAACAGACCTAAAATATCATTATTTCAAAACAAAGAGTGGGGTAGATCTAATGTACTTGCAGCAACACTTAGCAATCTTGAGGGTGAAAAGTACGCACTCCTCGATGTCCGTAACGATGTGGATATCTATGAAGACATCAAAGATAATAAGGCCTTCTTACCATTTTTAAAACATCTGAAGAATGACTAAAAAGCAACTTGAAGAATCTGTAGCTTACCTTAGAAAAAAGGGATTTGATGCCCCCGAAATTGGTATTGTGCTCGGTACTGGCCTGGGCAAGCTTGTAGAAGAAATAGAAGATCCTATTGAAGCGCATTATCATAACATCCCTTTTTTCCCTTTGGCAACAGTAGAATTCCATAGTGGGAAATTGGTTTATGGAACTATCACAGGTAAGAAAGTAGTAGTAATGCAAGGCCGCTTCCATTTATACGAAGGGTACGACCTGCTAGACATTACATATCCCATCCGTGTGATGCATTTACTCGGTATTAAAAAACTTTTTATTTCTAATGCTGCCGGGGCAATTAACCTGAATTTCAAAAAGGGAGATATTATGCTCATTGAAGACCATATAAATCTCCAGGGAGGTTCTCCTCTGGCATTTAAGCAAGTAACAGAATTTGGTGAAAGGTTTGTGGATATGATAGAGCCATATGATCCGCAAATGAGGAAAGCCCTGCGAAAAATTGCCAGGGACAATAGCATTATTCTTCAAAGGGGGGTATATGCTTCGGTTGTTGGTCCACAATTGGAGACCAAGGCAGAATATAGGATGCTCAGAACGCTTGGGGCCGATGCCGTAGGTATGAGTACCGTTCCAGAAGTAATTGTAGCCAATCATTTACGACTACCTGTTATAGCAGTTTCTGTCCTGACAGACGAATGCGATCCGGATAACCTTAAACCGGTAAATATCCATGAGATCATAGCGATTGCAGGAAAGACAGAACCCAAAATGATTAGATTATTCAAGGAATTGATTAAAGAATTAAATTAATTATAAATACATGAGCTATTTAACGGCTACGAACGACTTGTACAAAGAAGCCGCCCTAACACCAGATATTGGTCTTTGTTGCACCACTAACCCGGTTTGGCAGTTCCCGGGTTTGTCTATCCCGAAAATAATGCAAGAGATGAACTATGGTTGCGGAAGCACAGTTGCTGCCCAGGATCTCGTTAACAACCCCAGGGTGCTATATGTAGGCGTTGGTGGGGGTATGGAGTTGCTGCAGTTCTCATATTTCTCAAGACAGGCGGCCGGGGTAATCGGAGTAGACGTGGTAGATGAAATGCTAGAAGCTTCAAGGTTAAACTTCAAAATAGCAGAGGAAGAGAACGATTGGTTTAATAGCGAGTTTGTACAACTTATAAAGGGAGATGCTTTAAACCTGCCTATTGAAGATGAAAGTATAGATGTGGCTGCGCAAAACTGTTTGTTTAATATTTTTAAAGCGGAAGATTTAAAAAAAGCAATTAATGAAATGTACCGCGTATTAAAGCCGCATGGCCGCCTTGTAATGAGTGATCCGGTATGTGAACAGCCTATGAATGACAAGTTGAGAAATGACGACCGGCTTCGTGCATTATGCCTAAGTGGTAGTATTTCAATTAAAGACTACGTTAAAGTACTTACGGATGCTGGTTTTGGGACTATTGAAATCAGAGCACGTAAATCTTACCGTGTACTTTCACCCAACCATTATCCTACGGACGAATTAGTACATATAGAAGCTATCGAAATTGCAGCCATTAAAGATGCTATGCCCACTGACGGGCCATGTATTTTTACAGGGAAGACTGCCATTTACTTCGGTAATGACGAATATTTCGATGACAATAAAGGTCATGTGCTATTGCAAAACCAGCCATTGGCAGTATGCGACAAAACCGCCGATGCCCTGGCCGCAACTTCCGAAGAAATACATATAAGTGAAAGTACCTGGCATTATGATGGTGGTGGTTGCTGTTAAATCTCTAGTAGCAAATTAATCGTAAGATGCTAAAAAGGTAACCGTAAAAATATATAGATTCAGATAGAATGTTCTAATGATGTTAAGAATGCTGCTCTTAATTACCTCTTTGCTGACTTCCTTTTGCCAGCTGCATAATTACGAGGTTGATAAACCACTAAATATTGGGCATGGGTACAATATGGATATTGATCATAAGTCAATTGCTGAAAAAAACAAGATGCTGCAATCTTTAAACCATGGCGCCTGGAACAATTTACTTAAAAAGCACGTGGATGCTAAAGGGAATGTCAACTATCAAAATTTTAAGAATGATATTGAGGTTCTGGAAAAATATTTGGAATATTTGGCCAATAATACCCCAGAGCGTCAAGTAGACATAAATGAACGCCTGGCCTATTATATTAACTTGTACAATGCAGCAACCGTAAAGCTAGTACTAGATAACTATCCCGTACAAAGCATAAAAGACATAGATAGTCCCTGGGGTAAAAAAAGGGTCAGAGTTGGTGGCAAAATGCTTTCTCTTGGGCATATAGAACATAAGATTTTGAGAAAGATGAACGAGCCCAGGATACATTTTGCTATCAATTGTGCTTCTTTTTCCTGCCCAAAGCTGCTCAATGAAGCCTTTGTCGCTCAAAGCATCCCATCTCAATTACAACGAGTGACAATAGATTTTATTAATGATAAGACAAGAAATATCATTACCAAAGACCGCTTACAACTTTCTAATATTTTCAAATGGTACAAGAAAGATTTTACCCACTCCTCTTCTCTGGCGGAATATATTAATGCCTATACCAACGAAAGTATTGAGAGTAACGCAAAAATTCAATTTTTAAAATACAATTGGAATCTGAACGAAAATGAGTAACCCCCGAATAAGTATAATAATTCCTGTGCTAAATGAAGAAGATGCAATTCTGAAAGTTTTGCGTTATCTGAAGCATAATAGTTCAGAGGAACTTATACAGGAAATACTGGTGGTAGATGGCGGAAGCAAAGATAACACCGTTCAAATCGCGAAAGATTTTGGTGTGGATGTAATTATTTCTTCCAGGGGTAGGGCAAAACAAATGAACCTTGGTGCAATGAATGCCAGAGGAGATATTTTCTACTTTCTACACGTAGATACGCTACCCCCAAGAAACTTTGATCAGAGTATCATTAATGCTGTTCACGAGCGGCACGAAGTTGGTTGCTTTCAACTGCAGTTCGACAGCAACAGCAGGTTTTTAAAGTTTTTTGCCTGGTTCAGCAGGGTAAACCACACTATTTGTCGTGGTGGGGATCAGTCGCTTTTTATAACGAGAAAATTATTTTTCAAAGCAAAAGGATTTAATGAGGATTACATAGTATATGAAGACAATGAATTTATTAGAAGATTATACAAAAAGACGTATTTCAAAATCCTTCCACAACGCGTGCAGACCTCAGCAAGAAGATATGAAGAAAGAGGGATAGTACAATTGCAATATCACTTTGGAATGATACACCTCAATTACTATTTGGGGGCAGGTCCGGAGAAATTATATAAGTATTATAGGAGAAACATCATAATTTAAGGTCTTAAGACCCTATTCTTCATAATCCAGAATTACGCCTTCACTGATCCATTTGGCCAGTGCCTGACGATTATCCGCATCCAGTATGCGCCGTTGATCTTTTTTATTTCTAATGTTCCCGATTTCAATATAGGCCATTGCCGGATAGGTGTTTTTAACCATATACAAACTGCTTCTATCCTCAAAAGTTCCTGTATATGTTCGGTTCGGCTGGTATTTTTTATATTTCTTCTGAAAGGTCTTATGAATACTTTCGGCCAGTTTCTTACCACTTCTGCTTTTCTCATGATGATAGAAAAAGACATCAATATTCTGCCCTTTGGTTCTACTATCTACATGAGTAACTATAAGGCGCTGATGCTGTCCTTTATGCTTTTTATATAATTTATTTACTGCATCTACCCGTTGTTTTAATCGGGCTACCTGGTTTAAAGGAATCCTGTCATTGGGATAGGTGACCTCATCTTTATCCATTTCAAGGATACGATCGTCCCGGATACCATCATCAGGATCTCTTATAATAACATATACCTTGGCTCCATGAGAAAGTAGTTCCCTTGCCAGGCGAAGGGTGACATCGTAGGCATATTCATCTTCAGAAATAGATTTGCTGACATAGGTTGTCATAGCTCCCGGATCGGGGCCCCCATGTCCTGAAATCAGATAATAAACAGTCCCCTCTAACCGATCACTCTTAATTTCAATAAGCTCATGATCTTTTCCAAATATGGGATAAGTAACTCCCGCAACCGGTTTAGTGGTTGTTTTAATTATAGAAGCATCCTCTGTTTTATCCTCAGCGTTGGGTAATTTATAGGCCAGGCCTTCATACAGATGCACACTATCCCTTAGATTGTCCCGGTTTAATGCAACGAAATCATCATATAATTCATAAGGGTTTACCCCGTTTTTTCTCAACAGCGAATATATCCCATCTCCCCTTTCGGCTATGACAATTTGCAATGCTTCCTGCCCCTGAACAGAAACAACACCCATCAATAATATGGCTAAAACCAAGCCCGTTAAATACCTCACATTAAGAATTTACTACAAAGATTATTAAAAATACTGTCCAATTCCAAAAACTATGCCACTGGCAGGATCATTTGTAATTCCGTAACCATAGTCGATTCTGAAAATTGCATTGAAAATTCTCTTGTGGATGAACCTAATTCCAATTCCCGGATAAATACGGATATTCTGACTATCACTAAAATCGCCAAAATCGCCTCCGGGGTTGCGCCAGGACCCCCCGTCTATAAAAACATTGCTTTGTAATACAAACCAATTTTTATCTATCCAGGTATGTCTGTACTCCGTATTAAATACAATTGCCCCAGTACCCCTGTCTATGGTATTACCGACTCCCCTGATATTTAAATTATTATCCAGGGTAAAAGGTGCAAATGGGCTATCCACGTTGCTGGCCAGCCCCAACCTGAGCCTGCTTGCCCAGTTACCTCTTTCTCCTATCCTTTTATAATAAATGAAATCGTTAAACCCTATAAGGAATTCCGGAAGAGCAGTATCCGAACTTCCTACATATTGGAAATTCAAAGTAGACTTAAAACCCGAAAGATATTGATAGAAATATTGAATATTATCATAATTATAGATCAGTTTTATCAGATGTTTATCCACCTTTAACGCCTGTGGCACCTCCGGGCTGGTTGCTCCAAAGAGATATTCATAATCTTCGGTAAACAAACTTCCTCCTAGTTCTATGCGGTTTTGAAAATTAATCTCGTACATGGCCAATAACTCCAGGCCTTTGTTGTTGTACTTGTAATCTGCCGTTCCATTTTCAAAAAAAACGGGTTCCTGCGTAGTCAGATCATGATAGTTAATGGCCAATCCGAAGCTATTACTAAAAAGCTGTGGGGCTCTGATACTGATTCCGAAAGAATTGTATATATCGTACTGATAAAATCCGCCCAGAGTTATATTTCTACCAAGAAAGTTAAATTCCTGTAAGCCTATTCTAAATGCAAACTCGTCTGTGCTAGAAGTATACACATTGGCATAAGGTATTAATGTAAAGTTCTCTTCAATGGTATATGCTACCTGATATTTGCCCAGGCCCAGATGCACCACTTCATAATCGGCATATGCAACTGAGGGAAGTCGTTTAAGCCGGTTAATATCATCGATTATTCTAATGGAATCCAGGGGTTGTCCTTTCTGAACATCGGAGAGCTGTCTGACAAAAGTAGTTTTCAACTTTTTTAAACCTGAAATTTTCAAAGCCACCACTACTGGTTCCTGGGCCGTCAATGCCAACCCTAAAAACAAGCAAAAAACAGACAGGCAGGTCTTGATCATGGAGGGTGTTTGTTCTACACAAACAAAGATAGATTATAGATGTAACAAAAATATCACACCGCCTTTAGAAGCATATACCTAGATTTTAAATGTGTTGATTTTGCTAAGTACTTAAGATCAGTACTGGCTGTAGAAATAACCTATTACTTCCTGAGCAGGCTTGTTCTGTGGAGTAAACCTATTATCATCTCCTCCTCCGGCCCTTTGGTGATGAATAAACCACTTCCAGACATATCCGCCGGCAAACCACTCTTCTCCCCAGAATTCTTCAAAAATAGCCTTCTTGGCATTTACTTGTCCATCCAAATTAACAGCCTGTTCATTCCTGTCTACCAACCAGGGTTTTTTGGCCGTAAAATCCATACTCCTATATCCAAACTCGGTAAATAATACCGCCCTATTATATTTTCTTGAAAGCGCACCTATTTTCTCTTTCCAGGGTTGCCAACCCAGTTTTAATTGATCAACAGTTGGGGTTTTCTCTTGTGATAAAGGAAAGTAAGCGTCAATTCCAATATAGTCCAATTCTGCCCAAAACGGGGTTCTCTTATATTCATCCCAGTTGGCAGCATATGTAAGTTTGCCTTTATACACCTCCCGGATTTTTTTTATGAGCCCGCTCCAGTATTCGGGCCTGTTTTCCACAAATTTTTCAAGCTCGGTCCCAATACAAAGCAGCTCGGCATTCACATCTCTTGCAAGCCTTGCATTAGCCATGATAAATTCCTCATAAGAGGCTTCCAAAGCCTGCCAATCTGCTTCCGAATCCATAGACAATGTCCCAGTAAACGTTCCATTACTTATCCAGATCTGGGGTTTTATCATCACCTTAAGGCCATTCTTTTTGAGTAATTTGATGTATTGTTTTGCACCTGCTATTGTTTCACCAAACCATTGCCTGTCCGTATCAAAGATGATCTCCGGGGAATTTACATTTCTTATAAAACCAAAGGGCATTATTGCTGCGTGGTTGGCATGTACCTTCAACACCTGATCTATGTGTTCCTGATTTGCTTTATCGCGAGAAGCCACAAAGCTTACGCCATTTATTTTTGCTGCTTTCTGACTGCTACAGGCAAATTGAATAAAGCATAAAAAAAGAAGTCCTAATTTTTTCATCAGAAATAATTTAAGACTTCTAAAATAATGTATTTCTAATATTATCTCAGAAAATAGCTCTCAATCCTATGTTAAAAGTTTCACCAAGGCCGGTGTTGTTCCCTCTCACAAAATTAGTATAAAGCAGCTCCAGGTTAAGTGCATTGGTGAGTTGGTATTTAGCCCCTCCACCCAAAGCGGTAAAATCCTGTGCAAAACCTTCCCCGAGATCAAGGCGCTGAGCATGCTGGGCTAGCACCAATACCGTAAATTTTGAACTGGGAAAATAACTGAGAAAAACCCCGGGAATTAGATTAAGGCTATTGTTCGCAAAACTCTCCTGCTTATCCCCAAAGCCCAGTTCTGTGTTGAGTTCTGTAAAGAGTTGCCACTTGTTCCCTGGAAAGGTATAATCGTAAAAAAATCTATTTTGCCAAATGAAGCCCTTCTGATCCAGAAAAACACCATTCTCGGTTTCATTATCTACCAGAGGAATAAAAAAGGAGCTTTGAATAGAGAAATTACTAAGTGCGGCAATAGGTACAAATTTCACAGAAGGAGCAATTGAGGTTAAACCACTCCTGGCTGTGCCTTCTTCCCCGTCAAATTTAAATACGTCTAAGGCCTTTCTATCATTAACCACATTAGACCTGATCTCAATGATTGCACCAACATTCCATCTTTTGTTTTCACCTACTCCCGTGTACGCCTCTAAAGTTGATGTAAAAAAGGTTTCCCTGGGTTCTTTTCCATCCGAAAAAGTGCTCTTGGTTTGAGTATATAGATTGTTAAACCACTTTAAATCCCACTGGCCCTTTCCAACAAGTTTAGAAGGAGTATACTGTTGAATATTGCTCTTCTGCAGCAAAGTATCCTGCTGGTCTTTTGCCTCATCAGAGTGTTGTGAAAATCCCACTGCACTTGTATTGAGAAACACAAGAAAGCACATTATTTTTATCATCTTTTTCATATAATTTTTTGTGATTAATTCTAGATGGTACTATTATTTTAAATCGTTAAGTGTCCAGTCGTACGAGTAATATCCTACCCTATAATTAGTCGGTATTTTACTTTCCCGGTATCCGTTGATAAAATCTATCAGGGTCTTATTTTCCCGGGTAAAATCTTCTTTATACCACTGGAAAATCTGGGAAACTTTGATCTTATTTTTATTCAATTGAATAAAGTCCGGGTTGTTTAAAGACAAGATGGTTTGCCTTTGCAACTGACCATTTAGGGTAGACGGCAAATAGGCCATATCGATAATCGGCGGACATCCTAAGCCGGCACATACCAAAACAAAATGAAAGCGGGCTTCTGAGGGAAATTTTGCCCGCAATAATTGGTTTTCAATATCATTGAGGCTAATATCCATCCCTCCGATAGCATGTTTATCCTTATCAAAAAAACCGTCGATATCTAAAGGAGATTTTACAGGATAGTTAGCTACAATCCCTTTTATAACCAAAAGGTTGTAACCATTGATCCAGAAAGCCTGGTATTCTTCGGGATTCTCTGTAGTCACATTGATTGACGTAGCCATTTTCAACAATTCATTCAGCAGCCCCGGATTAGATTTTATTTCATTATAAGCAACCTTACCGTCTTTAACATAGGTCTCAAAAAATGAAGCTGACTTTTCAAAAAATTGGGTCGTATCCTGCCCGAAAGACAATGAACCAGCCAGCAAAAACAGGCTGGAGAGTAAAATTATTTTCCTTTTCATCTGTAAATATTCATTGGTTAATCCCGGCTTAGGTCGGGCAGATTTGTACATCCCTACAGCAGCTTATTCTGTTTTATGAAATATTTAGGATGCTCCAAATCAAGTGATAACTTCTCCAAAGGACATAAAAAAGTATCACGCTTTTATAACGAAAATAAATTATAACTTACAGCTTAAGTTTTTTGGTTTAACACCGACCTAAGCCACAACCACCTTTAATTCACTTATGGAAAATATTATCATTATTGGAAATGGAATTGCCGGCGTAACTGCAGCAAGGCACATAAGGAAACTTTCAGATAAACGCATAATTATTGTATCTGCAGAAACGGACCACTTCTTTTCCCGTACTGCTTTGATGTACGTTTATATGGGTCATATGAACTTTGAACATATAAAACCATATGAGGATTGGTTTTGGGATAAAAATAAAATAGAACTCGTTCGAGCCTATGTAAACCAGGTCGACACCGATAAAAAAGAATTGATACTGGAAAATTCCAGAGTCCTTCAATACGACAAACTCATAATTGCTACAGGGTCTAAACCCAACAAGTTTGGCTGGCCGGGGCAAGACCTTCATGGCGTACAAGGGTTGTATTCTAAACAAGATCTAGATCTACTAGAGGTGAACGCCCCCAATAAGGAAATTTGCAAACGGGCCGTTATTGTTGGTGGTGGATTAATAGGTATAGAATTAGCGGAGATGCTCAGAAGCAGGGATATTCCAGTGACTTTTCTGGTTAGAGAAAAGAATTTTTGGGATGGGGTACTCCCAGATGGTGAGTCTAAAATGATAAATGAACACATAAGGGAGCATCATATAGACCTTAAACTAGACACTAACCTGGTAGAAATAATCGCTGATGAAAATGGGCGGGCAAGTGCTGTTATTACAGACAAAGGTGAGACTATACCCTGTAACCTGGTTGGCATTACACCCGGTGTATCACCAAACATAAATTTCTTAAAAGATTCCGGGCTAGAGCTGGGAAGAGGGGTTAAGGTAAACAGGTTTCTCGAGACCAATATCTCAGATGTATACGCAATTGGAGATTGTGCAGAACAGCATGAACCTATTGGCAATAGAAGACCCATAGAGGCAGTGTGGTATACCGGCAGAATGATGGGTGAAACCCTTGCTCAGACCATTTGTGGAAACAGGATACAGTATAAACCAGGACATTGGTTTAATTCTGCCAAATTCTTCGACATAGAATATCAGACCTATGGCTGGGTTTTCAGTAACAGGAGTAAGAAAGATGTTGAAAAACATTTTCACTGGCGACATTCAAAAGAAAAAATTTGCATTACCGTTGCTTATCATAAAGCATCCCGTGAATTTCTGGGAATAAACACCTTTGGTATCCGTATGCGCCATGAGGTTATGGACCAATGGCTGACAGAAAAAAAGGATGTGGATTTTGTAATGAGACATCTTCAAAAAGCCAATTTCGATCCTGAATTCTATAAAAAATACGAAAAAGAAATTTTTAACTCCTTCCAGGGACAACTTACACCAGCGTAAATATGAACACAGTAGATAGAAATATGTCCTTAACAGGAGAATCGTCTAATGCGATCAGTAACCAGCAAAAGATTTCTAGTTTTATAGGGCTGGCAGGGCTGGCCATCTTAGTTCTTGCCTTTTTCAATACCAACTTTCCAAATAAAACACTTTGGCTCAGTATGTCGCTCGGACTTATTACTGCAGGAACAATCTGGTTTAGCAAAGCTTCTTATGCTCACAAGCACAAAGGAATTAAAAATGACAGGGTCTTTTTTAACTCAATTTCAGGAAGGGGATTTTGGGGATGGATCCTGGGAATTTTTGTAACCGGGTTTTATGTTGTGCTCTACTTTTTCCCGGAATATATGGGACTTGTAAAAGATGGTTCCAACGGTGGGGTTATTGCGCTTTTTGATCCATTGAGCAAAGCCCTGAGCGGAAACCCGGCAAGCCAGTGGTTTGTGTACGGCACCTTATACACTATCGCTATCCTGGCTTTTGGGATAAAGTTTATCTGGAAATACAGACATAATAGATATGAAATAATCCGGACAGTAAGTGTAATGTTTTTTCAAACTGCATTTGCCTTCCTAATCCCGGAAATTATGGCCCGACTCAACGGAAAGCTGCCCTATTATGACTTAAAAAACATCTGGCCGCTGAACTATTACAATTTCGAAAGATATAGAGTGAACAGCTTTATAGATGCAGGTGATGTGGGAATGGGCATGCTTATATTCGGAGTAGTATCCATATTTGTAATATCACCGGTATTAACCTATTTCTATGGAAAAAGATGGTATTGTTCCTGGGTGTGCGGTTGTGGTGGCCTGGCAGAAACTGCCGGGGATTCGTTCAGACAATTGAGCGATAAATCATTATCTGCCTGGAAAATTGAACGCTGGGTAGTTCATAGTGTTGTTGTCTTTGTTACCCTGATGACCATAGCAGTAATCTACTCTTACCTGGGAAATGACACCAGTAAATACTGGCTTACAAAAGATGTCTTTTTAATAGGATCCGCTGCCATTATGACTTTGGTATTTGTGCTGGTAATGGTTTTTAAACGAGATCAGTTGCAGAAAGATGCCAAATATGGTGCAATAGGTTATTTTGTTATCATCCTGGCTCTTATTGGATTTCATTATTTAAGCGGAGAAGGCAATGTTTTTTTGTTTAAATCAGAAACCCTTAGAAAAACCTATGCCTTTCTTATTGGAGCTGTTTTTTCCGGTGTTATCGGTGTAGGCTTTTATCCCATATTCGGGAGTAGGGTTTGGTGCAGATTTGGATGTCCGATGGCTGCCATTCTTGGATTTCAACAAAGACTTTTTTCCAGATTTCGCATTACCACCAATGGCGGTCAATGCATTTCATGTGGAAATTGTTCCACCTATTGTGAAATGGGAATAGACGTCAGGGCTTATGCTCAAAAAGGCGAGAATATTGTTCGCTCTAGCTGCGTAGGTTGTGGCATTTGTTCTGCTGTTTGCCCACGAGGGGTTTTAAAACTAGAGAACGGCCCGCTTAAAGGTCGTATTGATAGTAATCAGGTACTTTTGGGAAATGATGTGGATCTTATGGACCTGGTGAATCAAAAATAACCCTAATTGATAAAACCTTCGTCATTAGAACTTAAACAAGTATAATGCTCTCAAAATCAGCCCTGTTTTTCATATTTATAGCAATTTCCGCTCTACTTGCCACAGAAACGAATAAGGCATATTATAAGGAATACTACCAAAGCGGAACATTAAAATCACATGGGTGGAAATATCAAGGTCAGAAAACCGGATATTGGTTCTTTTACCATAAAAACGGAATTTTAGAAAAAGAGGGGCATTTTATTAAAGGAAAAATGACCAATTGGTGGATATTTTATGACCACAATGGCCTGATAAATCATAAGTGCCAGTTAAATAATGGCAAAAAAAATGGATATTGTCTAAAATATTACCAAGAAAAACTTAGTTCAGCTGTTAAATACTCCAATGGGAATAAGGTAAAGGAATGGTACGATCTAAACAGTTTTAAGAAAGAAAATAAACTCTCCGATTTGAAAAAATGACAGACATCAGGGTTATCATCCCGGCATTTAATGAAGAAGATTCTATTGCCAAGGTTATTAAAGATATTCCGGATATCGTATCCGAAATAATTGTTGTCAGCAATAACTCTACCGACAAAACTATTGAAAATGCCCGAAAAACAGGTGCCACCGTGCTTTCCGAAGACAGAATGGGATACGGTTATGCATGCCTCAAAGGGATGGATTATGTGGCCAAACAATCCAAAACCCCCGATATCATCGTATTTATTGACGGAGATTATTCTGATTACCCTGAAGAACTCTCCAAACTAGTAGCACCAATACTAAACGACAATATTGATTTTGTAATTGGGGCCCGTGTAAAGAGACTAAGAGAAGAAGGGAGCATGACACCTCAGCAGGTTTTTGGTAACTGGTTAGCCACTTTTCTAATGAAATTCCTATTTAGGGCAACATATACAGACCTTGGACCGTTTAGAGCAATAAAATATGACAAGTTGCTATTGTTAGCCATGGAAGACAAAACCTATGGGTGGACAGTGGAAATGCAGCTAAAAGCACTTAAAAAGAAACTGACATATACCGAAGTACCAGTGCGTTATAAAAAAAGAATTGGTATATCAAAGGTATCTGGTACAGTAAAAGGTAGTATATTTGCAGGCGTAAAAATCCTGGGTTGGATATTTAAATATAGCTTGAGGTAAAATGGGAATAATTATAGCTTACATCATCATGGGAATCTACAGTGTTGCACTGTTATTGATTTTCTTTTATAGTCTGGCACAATTGAACCTATTGGTCAATTATCTAAGTCAGAAAAAAAGGAATGAAGTGGCCCCAAAATTCAATCTTCTGGACCCAAAGGAAATTCCTTTTGTTACCATCCAACTTCCCATCTATAATGAGGAGTATGTAATGGAGAGATTGTTAGAAAACATCTCCAAAATAGAGTATCCCAACAGTAAATTAGAAATTCAGGTTCTGGATGATTCCACAGACGATAGCGTCATAGATACTGCTGCCCAAATAAAGAAGCTTCAGGACAAGGGGTTAGACATTCAACACATACGCCGCGAGAACAGAGAAGGTTTCAAGGCCGGTGCCCTGAAAGAAGGTCTTAAAATTGCCAAAGGTGATTTTGTAGCCATATTTGATGCCGATTTCTTACCTGCATCAGATTGGTTAAAGAAAACAGTTATATATTTTAAAGATGAAGAAATTGGTGTGGTACAGACGCGTTGGGGGCATATTAACCGCGATTATTCTACGCTGACCAAAATTCAGGCATTTGCCCTGGATGCACACTTCACATTAGAACAGGTAGGCAGAAACTCCAAAGGGCATTTTATAAATTTTAACGGGACTGCAGGAATCTGGAGAAAAGAATGCATCCTTGATGCCGGTAATTGGGAGGGAGATACGCTAACAGAAGATCTAGACCTAAGCTACAGAGCACAACTGAAAAACTGGAAATTCAAGTACCTTGAAGATGTAGAAACACCTGCAGAGCTTCCGGTAGTAATAAGCGCTGCCCGCTCCCAGCAATTCAGATGGAATAAAGGAGGTGCCGAGAACTTTAGAAAAACTGTCTGGAGTGTTATTACATCAAAAAACATTTCTTTTAAGACTAAATTTCATGGGGTAATGCACTTATTAAACAGCAGTATGTTTCTTTGTGTATTCCTGGTGTCACTACTGAGTATCCCTGCCATGTATATTAAAGAGATATTCCCACAATTTGATATCTTTTTTAATATGCTTAGCTTTTTTGTTCTAAGTACTATTATACTTTTTATCTGCTATTGGTTTACCTATAAGAGTATTCAGGGAAGCAGTTTTGACAATTTTGTAGACTATATAAAACTATTCTTTACTTTTTTCTCGGTTGCCCTTGGATTTTCACTTCACAACTCCATAGCCGTTTTGGAGGGTCATATGGGAAAACGCAGCGAGTTTGTCAGAACGCCTAAGTTTAACCTGAACAGTTTAACAGATAGTTGGAAAGACAATAAATATCTCGCCAAAAAACTATCGCCCAATATGATATTAGAATTTGGCCTCATGGTATATTTCCTCTTTGGAATGTACAGTGCCATACCCCTGAACGATTTTGGATTATTTCCTTTTCACCTGATGTTATTTTTGGGCTTTGGATTTGTTTTCACTAAATCTCTTACTTCCAGGGTTTAATACTCTTATTCTAATAATTTAATTTATCGGTGCTTTTTGATCCGAAAATCCTTTGCCTCTATTGGGGTGATAAGATCTATATCAGAATTCTTACATTAAAACCACGAGTATAATTTTATTTAATTTCAGAACTTCGCTCAAATTAGAATTAGTATGCAATTTGATCTCTGAAATTTTCAAAAATTAAATTATCTTTCGGTTCCTGGAAATATCCATAAACCTGGGAATTATGACTAACCGACTTGTATCTTATTGGAAACTTCACAGATTGCCAATACTCATGATACTGTTTTCCGCATTATTCTATTTTGCCTTTGGATATGACCTGGTTCGAACAGACATGATTAAGCTGGTAACACTTTTTGCAGCCCTGTTTTTTTTCTGCTTTAAATTGATTCAATTTGAAAAATGGAATTTCAAATTTCTCTTGTTCGCCGGGATTCTCTTTCGACTTGTATTTCTACTGGCTACACCTAATCTCTCTCAGGATTTCTATAGATTCATTTGGGATGGAGAGTTGGTATTGCTCGGCATAAATCCTTATTTGTTTCTTCCGGATCAATTGATAACCCAGACAGATCTGATGGTTAACAATGCCCATGAGCTACACAATGGAATGGGGCTGCTCAGCGCAAGGCATTATAGCAACTACCCTCCTCTTAACCAAGTACTATTTAGCCTCGGAGCCTACTTTGGTGGAAATAGTCTCCTTGGAGCTATAGTAGGGTTGCGACTGATTATAATTTCAGCGGACATAGGCATCTATTATTTTGGCAGAAAATTACTTAAGAAACTCAATAGATCTCCCCATTTAATTTTCTGGTATTTCTTAAATCCACTGATCATCATAGAATTGGCTGGTAATCTCCATTTTGAAGGGGTAATGCTGTTTTTCTTTATATGGTCTATTTATCTATTATCTATTCATAAGTGGCTACTCGCCGCGGTTATATACGCCTTTTCTATTTCAATTAAGTTAATACCTCTGATGTTTTTACCGCTATTCCTGAAACATCTCGGTTTTAAGAAAAGCATGCTATTTTATATGGTCATTGCCGTCGTATCCTTTGCCCTCCTATTGCCCTTTTACTCTCCGGAATTTATTGATAATTACTCAAAAACGGTTGGATTGTGGTTCTCTAACTTCGAGTTTAATGCCGGCATTTATAATGTCGTTAAAAAGATTGGTATTCAGTTCGATGCCAAGCCCTGGGAACTTATTAAACAGTATGGTAAAATAACTCCTTATTTAACAATTGCAATTGTTTTGCTGATGACCTTTCTAAGGAAAAATGAAAAACTATCAGTTCTATTGGTCTCTATGTTAATTACAGTGGCTAGTTATTATTTCCTCTCAACCACGGTTCATCCCTGGTATATTATATTTCTAGTTTTACTTACAATTTACACCGATATAAGATTTCCATTATTTTGGTCTGCCATGATCATTTTGAGCTATTCTGCCTATGCAAACCCGGACTATAAAGAAAATCTGGGGCTGCTGTTTATTGAATATTTCATAGTGTTCGGATTCTTAGTCTATGAATTTCTCAGATTAAAAGGACCTAAAATGCTTTTTCATAAAAATTGATCCTCAAATTATGATAGTTCAATATAATTTGTACTTTTGACTTTCAATGAAAACAAAGGCATACATAACTCTTTACTTCCCAGCCGCCATTTTGGCTGCTGCTTTTGTTCCTACCCGCCGTCGCCCGTAAGGGTGCGTTCCAATATTGGAAATAGGTGAGTCCATTTCTGCAAAATCCACAATTTATTCGTATTTATTCATTACAAACACTTGGCAATGGAAATTATAATTGCTAACGAATCACATATTAAATTCGCCCAGATTATCAGCGACACCATTACAGAATCCGCTAAGGTCCGTGGAACAGGTATTGCCAAAAGATCTCCGGAATATATTATAAAAAGACTGGAAAATGGCAACGCTATAATTGCCCTGGAAGGAGAAAAATTCGCCGGCTTCTGTTACATTGAAGTATGGGGCCACAAAAAATACGTGGCTAACTCCGGGCTAATAGTCCACCCGGATTTTAGGAATCAGGGATTGGCTAAAAAAATTAAGAGCGCCATATTTGAACTTTCGAGAAAAAAGTTTCCCGACGCAAAAATATTTGGGATAACTACCGGTCTTGCTGTGATGAAAATGAACTACGAATTGGGCTATAAGCCGGTAACATTTTCAGAACTAACGGACGATCCCTCTTTCTGGAAAGGATGTCAGACCTGCAAAAACTTCGATGTACTTACACGTACCGAAAAAAAAATGTGCTTGTGTACCGGCATGCTTTATGACCCTTTGCACAAAACGAAAATCAAAAAAGACAAGGTGAACAGTAAGGCATTCAAAAGATTAAAAAGTATTAAGGAACAATTGTTTCTAAAAAAAGGAAAGAAATGAGCAAATTAGTTTTAGCATATAGCGGAGGATTAGACACTTCTTATTGTGCCAAATATCTCTCTAAGGAAAAAGGATATGAGGTCCATGCCGTGAGTGTAAATACCGGGGGATTTTCGAAGGAGGAAATAGCCCAGATAGGTGAAAAGGCCCAACAACTGGGGGCTAAAAGTTATACCTCATTAGAAGCAGTAAATACCTTCTACGATAAAGTGGTAAAGTACCTTGTTTTTGGTAATGTGCTTAGAAATAATACATATCCTCTTTCTGTAAGCGCAGAGCGAATTGTGCAGGCAATAGAAATAGTGAAATACGCTAAGAAAATAGGAGCAAAATACATCGCTCATGGAAGTACTGGTGCAGGCAATGATCAGGTTAGGTTTGATATGATCTTTCAAATCATGGCTCCGGATATCCAAATTATAACCCCAATTCGGGACCACAAGTTATCAAGGGAGGAAGAGATCTCGTATTTAAAGGAAAATGGTATCGCCTATTCCTGGGAAAAAGCAAAATACTCTATCAATAAGGGACTATGGGGAACCAGTGTCGGAGGAGAAGAAACTTTAACCTCAGATAAACCATTGCCCAACTCGGCCTATCCCAGCCAGGCAACGGCAACTGCTTTCAAAACTATAAAACTCAGTTTTAGAAAAGGTGAATTAGTTGCCCTGGACGATAATGTGGCTCATCCCGTGGAGGTCATTACAAAACTTCAGGATTTGGCTTCGCAATATGCTATTGGAAGAGATATCCACGTGGGAGATACAATAATCGGAATCAAGGGAAGGGTAGGATTTGAAGCAGCAGCAGCCCTTATCACTATAAAGGCGCACCACTTATTGGAAAAACACACCCTGAGCAAATGGCAGCAATTTCAAAAAGACCAACTTGGGAATTTCTATGGAATGCTATTACACGAAGGAAACTATTTGGATGAGGTAATGCGGAATATTGAAGCTTTCCTCACAGATACTCAGAAAAATGTATCTGGCGATGTCTTTGTAAGCCTGCATCCTTATAGATTTGAATTGGATGGAATTTCCTCAGAACATGACCTTATGAATGCTTCTTTTGGAAGTTATGGTGAAATGAATAAAGGCTGGACTGCAGATGATGCCAAAGGTTTTATCAAAATACTTTCAAATCCTGGAAAAATTAGTAACCACGTAAATAATGATCATGATTAAAGCAGGTATTATAGGTGGCTCTGGATATACCGGAGGGGAATTGATAAGAATTTTGCTGAATCATCCTGCCGTAGATATAAATTTTGTCTACAGTACAACCAGGGCAGGAAAAAAAGTGACTTCTGCACATCCGGATCTTTTGGGGGTCACTGAACTTGAATTTACGGGCAACGTAAATCCGGATGTCGACCTGGTCTTTCTTTGCCTGGGTCATGGTAATTCAAGTAAATTTTTAAAAGCCAATACATTCTCTTCTAAATCTAAAGTCATTGATCTCAGCAATGATTTCCGGCTTATGAATGACGCCAATTTTCTAGGAAAACAATTTGTATATGGCCTCCCTGAATTGAATAAAAACAAAATTATAGCATCCCAATTTGTAGCCAATCCAGGTTGTTTTGCAACAGCAGTACAACTGGCACTTCTGCCGTTGGCCAGCAAAGGCCTGTTGGGAAATGCAGTACATGTAAATGCGGTAACAGGAAGTACAGGTGCTGGCGTAAGTCCAACAGCAACTACGCATTTTAGCTGGCGAAATAACAATGTATCCTGGTACAAGCCTTTTACTCACCAGCATCTCGGTGAAATTAATGAAAGCCTGTCATCCCTTCAGCCAGATGCCGGAGAACTATTTTTCCTGCCCAACAGAGGAAATTTTACCAGAGGTATCCTGGCCACGGCCTACACCCAATTTAAGGGGTCAGAGTCGGAAGCAAAACAGCTTTATGCCTCATACTATTCCGATGCACTTTTTACGCAACTAACCGATGATCCAATTCACTTAAAACAAGTGGTAAATACAAATCAGTGCCATATTCATATTCATAAGCACAAAGACACGCTCTTAATCACATCGGCCATAGATAATCTTTTAAAAGGAGCATCCGGACAAGCCGTTCAGAATATGAATCTTATGTTTGGGTTAGAAGAAGGGGATGGGTTGCAGTTAAAAGCAGGAGTATTCTAAATTCATCCAAAGGCTAGACACGAAAAAAATAAAAACAAATTATCAAAGCAATGAAAATAGCAATAATAGGAGCAGGAAATTTGGGGTTGTCGATAGCAAAAGGAATTTTGCATAGTAATGGCGCTACCACAATGTACCTGACTAAACGAAACATTGATAGCATCAAAGATTTTGAAAAATATGGAAATTTAACTGTCTCCTCAGATAACGAGGAGGCTGTTAAACAATCTGATGTATTAATTTTTGCGGTACAACCGGGGCATTTTGCCAATATTCTTGAAGATATTAAACATTTGCTTACTGAAAAGCATGTGGTGATATCCACAATTACCGGATTCAGTATCGCCAGGATGGAGTCTATACTTGGGAAAGATAAATTTATCATCAGAAGTATGCCTAACACGGCAATTTCGGTAGGCAAATCAATGACGTGTCTATGCACAAACGAAGCTGGCAAAAAGAGAATAGACCTTGCCAAGGCCATTTTTAACAGAATGGGGCATTCTCTGGAAATACCTGAAGAGCAAATGCAAGCCGCCACTGTTATTTGTGCCAGTGGTATAGCCTTCTGGATGCGCTTGATACGAGCCACCACTCAGGGGGCCATTCAATTGGGCTTCGATGCAAAAGAGGCCCAGGAATTAGCGGTGCATACATGCGATGGAGCAGCCGGGCTTTTAATAGCTTCGGGCAACCACCCTGAAGAAGAGATTGATAAGGTAACTACCCCTATGGGCTGCACTATTCAAGGGTTAAATGAGATGGAACATCAGGGCCTGAGCTCTTCATTGATACGAGGGATAGTTGCATCCTTTGAAAAAATTAGTGAGTTCAAAATTAACAACAATTAATCCCATGATTGCCCTGTGTAAAGAACAATTACAGAAGACAATCAAGGTATAAAAAATGGTCTATGGAGCTTTTTGACGTATATCCACTTTATGATGTGACTCCGGTTGCAGCAAAAGGTATAGTTGTAACAGATAGTCAGGGAAAAGAGTATCTGGATTTCTACGGGGGGCACGCTGTAATTTCTATAGGGCATGCTCACCCACATTATGTTAAGCGGTTAAAGGAGCAACTGGATAAAATTGGGTTTTACAGCAATTCCGTTCAAAATCCTCTCCAATCCCAACTAGCAGTTACATTAGGCAAAATGTCAGATTGTGAAGACTACAACTTATTTATGTGTAACTCCGGAGCAGAAGCCAATGAAAATGCCCTGAAATTGGCCTCTTTCCAAACTGGCAAATCCCGAGTGATTGCATTTAATAATAGCTTTCATGGAAGAACCTCAGCCGCTGTTGCCACTACGGATAATGAAAAAATAAATGCCCCTTTAAACAAACAGCAAGAGGTGACTTTTTTACCTTTAAATGAATTGTCCCGTTTTAAAGAAGAAATTGCTAAGGGCGATGTATGTGCCGTTATTATTGAAACTATTCAGGGTGTTGGGGGATTAGATGAACCCACCACCTCATTTTTTGAGGAAATTTCAAAAGAGTGTCAACAAAATGGCGTTGTCCTCATTGCAGACGAAGTACAGTCAGGATTTGGCAGAAGCGGTAAGTTCTTTGCTTTTCAACATCACGGAATACGTCCGGATATTATAAGCATCGCCAAAGGCATGGGTAATGGTTTTCCAGTAGGTGGTATTTTGATAGATAACAAAATTAAAGCTTCTTACGGGATGTTAGGAACTACCTTTGGCGGAAATCATCTGGCATGTGCTGCCACCATGGCGGTACTGGAAGTATTAGAAAAAGAAGACCTGATCGCAAATGCCAGAAATCTTGGAGCATATTTTAGTGAAAGAGCAGCTGAAATTCCTCAGGTAAAAAGGGTTAAGGGCAAAGGCCTGATGTTAGGACTGGAATTTGACTTTAAAATTGCCGAACTCAGAAAAAGATTAATACACAATCAATTCCTTTTCACAGGGGGAGCAAAGGATCCTCATATTCTAAGAGTACTCCCTGCATTGAACATTACCAAAGCACATTTAGATATTTTCTTTGACGCTTTGCAAAACGAATTATCATGAAGCACTACCTTACCGTAAACGACATTGATACTCTGGAAAACTGGGTTTCGGAGGCCAGGAAACTTAAGTTAAATCCCTTTCAGGACCAGCATTTGGGTAGAAATAAAACTCTTGTATTGCTTTTTTTTAACAACAGTCTGCGGACCAGACTTAGTACTCAAAAAGCTGCACAGCATTTGGGTATGAACGTAATGGTCATGAATTTCAGCAGCGAGGGATGGATATTGGAATACGGAGATGGGGTAGTTATGGACCGGGGTGCTGCCGAACATATTAAAGAGGCGGCTAAAGTGGTTTCTCAATATGCAGATATCCTCGGAATAAGGGCCTTTGCAGGCTTAAAAAACAAGGAAAAAGATGAAGCTGAGCATGTAATAAACGGTTTTGAAAAATTTGCCAGTATCCCCATCGTCAATCTTGAAAGCTCATTGAGTCATCCGTTACAGGCATTGGCCGATGCTATAACCATCTCCGAGCATTCGGATAAGCCAAAACCAAAAGTTGTATTATCATGGGCCCCCCATCCCAAGGCGCTTCCACATGCGGTTGCAAATTCCTTTGTTACTATGATGAAGAAGTTAGACGCCGAATTTGTGATCAGCCACCCAGAAGGTTACGAATTAAATCCTGGATTAACTGAAGGTATTCCCATAGAGCACGACCAGTCAAAAGCACTAATCGATGCAGATTTTGTATATGTAAAAAACTGGAGCAGTTATTCGAAATACGGGGAGGTATTATCACAAAACAATTCCTGGAAGATGACGGCCAATAAATTAGGTGTAGCAAAATTTATGCATTGCCTGCCAGTGAGAAGAAATGTTGTAGCCGACGATGCAGTACTAGACAGCATACAGTCTCTGGTAATAGAACAATCTAATAACAGAACCTTTGCGGCACAACTGGTCTTAAAGAAGTTACTTGAAGATAATTTCAATATTTATTAAGCTAAACTGCCATCGTGAACGAAAAACTTTCCATAGTAAAAATAGGCGGCAACGTTATAGAGCACCCGGACCAGCTCTCCAGATTTGTAGAACTGTTCTCTAAAATGGAGGGACCAAAAATCCTGGTGCATGGAGGGGGTAAAAAAGCCACTCAAATAGGAGAAAAATTAGGAATAAAGGCTCGAATGTCTAACGGCAGGAGAATAACAGATGACCAAAGTCTTGAAGTGGTGGTTATGGTCTATGCCGGACTAGTGAATAAAAATATTGTTGCCCAATTGCAAGCCAGGGGCTGTAACGCAATTGGATTAAGTGGTGCTGATGGCAATTGTATTCAGGCTCATAAACGACCCGTTAAAGAAATAGATTATGGCTATGCAGGTGATATAGACAATATTAATAGCCAGGTGATTAATGATCTGCTCATGGCAGGACTTACCCCGGTATTCTGCGCCCTTACGCATGATGAAAAAGGGCAATTATTAAACACCAATGCAGATACCATCGCCTCTGAAGTAGCCATCGGGATGAGTGATATATTTGAAACCACCCTTTATTACTGCTTCGAGAAGAAAGGAGTTTTAAAAGAAATAACCGAAGAGGATTCTGTAATAAAACATATAGATTCCAATTTATATGAGCAGCTGTTAAAAAATGGAGTCATTGCAGACGGCATGCTTCCCAAGTTACACAACTGTTTTCACGCCCTTAGAAAAAATGTAAGTCGGGTTTGTATAGGAGATATAAATATGTTGACACCCGACTCAAATCTATTTACTACAATAACGCTATGATAAAAGATATAGAATTATTAAAATCAAAGGCATTGGATCTCTTAAAAAAGTTGATCTCAACCCCTTCTTTTTCCTCAGAAGAGGACAAAACAGCCAATGCCATTGAGGATTGGTTCAAAAGTTTTGACATTCCTTTCAAGAGGGAGAAAAACAACGTTTATGTTTTCAATAAGTATTTTGATGCTGCCAAGCCGACACTGTTGCTGAACTCTCACCACGATACGGTTAAGCCAAATTCTGCGTATACCAAAGATCCATTTCTTCCGCACATTGAAGATGGTAAGTTGTACGGTCTGGGAAGTAATGATGCAGGAGGTGCCCTGGTATCCTTAATTGCAACCTTCACCCATTTTTATGCGGAGAAAGATCTGAATCATAATATTGTTCTGGTGGCTTCTGCCGAAGAAGAAACTTCCGGACCAAACGGCCTAAATAGTATGCTCAAAATAATCCCTCATATAGATGTGGCCATAGTTGGGGAACCCACCCTGATGGATTTGGCCATAGCAGAAAAAGGCCTGGTGATTTTTGATGCAGAAGTAGCAGGTACTCCATCTCATGCAGCCCACCCCAATAACGACAATGCCATTTATAATACTATTGAGGTATTAGAATGGTTTAAGAACTATACATTTGAGAAGCATTCCGAGGTCCTTGGCGCTGTAAAATTGACGGTAACACAAATTAGTGCGGGGAGCCAACATAATGTGGTACCAGCCAAGGTAGATCTGGTTATAGATGTTCGTGTTAACGATTGTTATAGCAATAAAGAAATTGCAGACCTGCTCTCAAAGGAAGCCCCGTGCAAATTAACCGCAAGATCATTAAGATTAAATTCTTCTGCAATAGCTAAAGATCATCTTTTGGTGCAGTCCGGGATAGCCCTTGGAAGAAAAACCTATGGTTCGCCAACGCTTTCAGATCAGGCTGCCTTAAGTTGTCAATCCCTAAAAATAGGCCCTGGGGACAGCACCCGTTCACATTCGGCAGACGAATTTATATACGTAGAGGAGGTAGAAGATGGAATAGACATCTATATTAAAATATTAAAAGGATTCCTCTCTTAGGAAATAAGTTATAAATGAAAAATTTAAGCTCTAATACCGACAAAAATGAAACTCTGGGATAAAGGATTTAATACTGATAAAAAAATAGATCTCTTTACTGTAGGTAATGACAGGGAACTAGATCTGATTCTTGCCAAGTATGATGTAATTGCCTCAAGGGCTCATGCTAAGATGCTCGGAGAAATTGGGCTACTCAACACAAAGGAAGTAAATGAACTGGTAGGAGAGTTAGACAATATTGCTAAAATTATAGCTGAGGGCAAATTTATAATTGAAGATAGTTTTGAGGATATGCATTCCAAGATAGAATATCTTTTGACGGAAAAACTCGGAGATACAGGCAAAAAAATCCATACGGCACGTTCCAGAAATGATCAGGTATTGGTAGCCATGCAATTGTATCTTAAAGATGCTATTGTTGAAATGAAATCGCAGATTAAAGACCTGTTCGATGTTTTGATGCAACTGGCGGAAAAACACAAAGAGGTCTTGTTGCCTGGCTATACCCATCTGCAAATAGCCATGCCTTCTTCTTTTGGTCTATGGTTTTCTGCTTATGCAGAAAGTCTGGTAGATGATCTTTATTTTCTTAATGCCGCTTATAAAATGGCCGATCAAAACCCTTTAGGCAGCGCAGCGGGCTACGGAAGTTCTTTTCCGATTAATAGAAGCTATACCACAAAAGAACTCGGTTTCGAGACCATGAAATTTAATGTGGTCGCCGCCCAAATGGGACGAGGAAAAGTAGAAAAAGCAACCGCATTCTCCATGGCGGGGGTAGCTGCTACCCTTTCCAAACTGGCTATGGATATTTGTTTATATATGAGTCAGAACTTTGATTTTATCAGCTTCCCAGACGCACTGACCACAGGAAGCAGTATAATGCCGCATAAAAAAAATCCGGACGTCTTTGAACTTATCAGGGCCAAATGTAATAAGATACAGGCCATCCCAAATCAGCTTACCATGATGATAAATAACCTCCCAAGTGGCTATCACAGAGATCTACAACTGGTTAAAGACGTAATTATTCCAGGCATTCAGGATATGAAAGCCTGTTTGGAAATGATGCATTTTAGTCTAAAAGAAGTCAAAGTAAATACTGCTATTTTGGAAGATCCGAGGTACGATTACCTCTTTAGTGTAGACACCTTAAACGAACTGGTGCAAAGTGGAATGCCATTCAGGGATGCCTATAAGAAAATGGGACAGGAAATTGAAGCGGGGACCTTTAAACCAAAGAAAGACATTGCGCATTCCCATGAAGGCAGTATAGGTAATCTGCGTTTGGAAGACATTAAAAAAAAGATGGAATCGGCCCTCTTATGACCTGATTTTTCTTAGTACTGATGATGCAATATTGATTATATAAAGCATTTGTACGCTTAGCAGAACCATCAACGAAGATTTTCTAACCCCATTCCTTTTTCCAAAGTAAATGGCCTCAGGATAATAAGAAACACTTAGATCGGGATCTGCTCCTGTAAACCCATCGGGAAAGCAGAGAGGAATAGCCATTAGAATAGATAATACTAAATGAATTAATGTTAACCAGTAAATGGGCTTCATTTTAAAGAAGTACAAAAAATAATACCCAAGGCCACATAGACCAAACCATAGAAAGACTAAAATTAGAAAATTTGGAAGTGCGATTACATAATAGGTGTCTTCGATGTTAATATCGAAAGTTTGCTCGGGAGTTAAGAAAGCTACCAGACCAACACAAAGAATTATAATCGAAAAAGCCCATACAACCAGATAAGGTTTTTCTTCCAGGCTCCTTCTTAGGCCTTTCATTTTATCATTCCCAAATTGATGACTTCCTGTTTAGTAAGCGGCCTCCAGTGCCCGCGTGGTAAATCCTTTTTAGTAAGACCCGCAAAAGTAACCCTGTCTAGTTTAATAACCTCGTAGTCCAGGTGTTCAAAGATGCGACGTACAATGCGGTTTCTGCCACTATGTATCTCTATGCCAACTTCCTTTTTTGGGGCATTTGCTATGTAACTAACCTCATCTACCTGCACTTCTCCGTCTTCAAGCGTTAGTCCGTCCCTAACCTGCTTAAGGTCTGCTAGTTTCAGGTTTTTATTTAGCTCTACATGATAAATTTTCCTGACACCGTGTTTGGGATGTGTGAGCTTTTTGGCCAAATCCCCGTCATTTGTAAATAGCAATAATCCGGTGGTATTCCTGTCTAATCTGCCTACCGGAACCAACCTGACTTTTGTCGCATTGGAAATGAGTTCCATTACAGTGCGGCGGCCTTTCTCATCACTTGTAGTAGTGATAAAGTTCTTGGGTTTATTCAGGAGTATATATTCCTTTTTTTCGGGATTCAGGGTCCTGTTATCAAACTTAACAACATCGCCCTTCTTCACCTTAAATCCCATCTCGGTAATGATCTTGCCATTTACACTTACATTCCCAGCCGCAATATATACATCGGCATCTCTCCGGGAACAAACCCCTGAATTGGCTACATATTTATTTAAACGGGTAAGTCCCGAATCAGATGCAGTTTTGGCAGGAGTCCTTTTTTTAGGAGCCGTGTTTCGGCCGGAAAAACCCTTTTTCCTATAAGGTTTTTCATTCTTTCCCGTATTCCTCTTGTCTTTCTTATAGTCCGATCTTCCCATAGTTGAAATTTCGGTAAAGATATATCCTTTATTCATAAACTCAGTATAGTTCTTTTAACTCCTGATCATCTTCATCCTGTTCATCTAATTGTTCGGTTAATACTTCAGGAGCATCGTCCTTTCTTCGAAATACTATGGGAATTGGGGCCATACAGGCCAGGCATACGAGAAGTGCAAAGAAGACTCGTTTGATTATTCTTTTGATTTTCACCATAGTGCAAATCATTTTAACCGCTATAAGTAGCGGCTTTATTAATAAATTAGTTTGAATTGAAAAATTGGTCAGAGAAGACCAATCAGATACTGATTATCCTATAAGGGTAAAGTAATAATCTTTGCTTTTGTGACGGCGGGACAGACTTAGAATGTGAGTATGTATTTGTTTATTTATACCTTCCCTGATGCTACTTTGCACTTTCTGACTTGTGCGAATCAGTGTAGCTTGGCGTTTTAGAAATTTATAAGAACTGAAGTCCAGGCCAGTTGCCGGAATATTGTATTTGGAGGCAGCCAGGGTAATTTTGAAGTAGTAACTACCGGTTTGGTAAAAGGGTTTATCCGATATAACCCACTCAACATTGTTAGTTGAAGCAATTTTTATAAAACCAGCCGTGCTCCCATAGCAGCTAACCGATAGAAACAATACCAGAGTAAATAATGTGCTATGCCATTTTCTGATGTTACCCATGAGACAAAATTAGGGTTTTTACCATAATATACCGGTTAACCAAGTGCTAATCTTTGAACTCAACGGTAGATTGTCTTGTCCTGTCCACGATTAGTTTTGTGACATCAGGACGGGAATAATGCCCTGCCGGATCAAAATTTTGTCTTTCTTCCAATACACGGTTAAAGTTGAGTTCAGCATATATGAGACCTTCCTTATGTAGTAAGGGAGGATGAATCCATTCCCCATCCGGACCTGCGATACAAGACCCTCCATTGGCCAAAACATCAGGTGCTTTTTTTAGTATTTCTTCCAGGTGGGGGGTGTCTGATGGAAAATTATCTTTTCTCATTAGCGATGATACCGAGATCACATAGCTTCTGGATTCCCTGGCTATAAAACGACTAATATCTTTGGTGTTGTTTTCGTTTCCAGGCCATACTGCGATATGTAAGTTTTCGCCCTGTCCATATAGGGTAGCACGAGGCAATGGCATCCAATTCTCCCAGCAATTGAGCCCTCCAACTGTAAAATCTTTTAACCGATGTACTACCAGTCCATTGCCATCACCCGGAGCCCAACTTAGGCGCTCATCGTAAGTAGGCTGTAATTTTCGATGTACAGATTTAATTTCCCCTTCCCCATTGATATATACCAGCGAACAATATATACTATGTCCTCCTCTGTCTTTTGCTCGTTCAATTATACCCAGATAAACTGCCATTTTACATTCCCTGGCAACCTTACAAATACCTTTTAGATCTCCTTCTTCTATTTGCACAGCATTTCTTAGATAATGGGCATGGATTTCTTTATTTACAGGAAGGTCCCAGGCAGCGCCATCAGTATACGCCAGCCAAAATGGATAGCCCGGCAACAGTGCTTCTCCAAAGACTACTAATTCTGCCTGCTGGGAAGAGGCCTCAATTAAAGTCGCTTCAATTTTTTCGATCGTGGCCTTCTTATTCAACCATACAGGGGAGATTTGAGCTAAAGCTACTTTTAAGGTATCGGGCATTATAGTATTCTGTTTAGTACAAGGTCTATATCTATCAATAATATACTGAAAACACCAACAATTATAATGAATTTAAGGATATTATGTAGCCATACAAAGTGCTTCTTAGAAGTTGATTTCCACAACAATAGCAGAAAAAGTATCAACAATGCGATACTGCAAATAAAGTAAATATACATATAGCCCACGTCAAAATTACTAATAAGAAGAACACCCGGTATCAGGGTGACCAGGATTAAAATAGTAATGCAAATCTTTGAAAAACGGACCCCGTACAAGATGGGTATTGTCTTATAACCCTGGGCCATATCTCCGGCCATATTTTCCATATCCTTAATGAATTCACGGGCAAGAATCAGCAGGAATAAGAATATCGCATGAACAAAAATTACTGTTTCGAAATTCTTATAGTAGACAAAAACTGCAAAGAATGGAGCAATAGCCAGAACGGCTGAAACCATATTCCCAACAAAAGGGATCCGCTTTAATTTATGCGAATACAACCAGATACCAAAAATATAGGATGAGAAGAATACAACTGCCCGAAAAGAAACATAGCTCGCTAGCAATACCGATAGAAAGTTCAATACAAAATAGGCAGATAGTTTAGTTCGTTGACTCACTAACCTATCTAACATACTCTTACGTGGTTTGTTAATCAGGTCCTTTTCGGAATCGTAGAAACTATTGATAATATATCCCGCAGCTATTACGAGCGCAGAGGCCAGGACAAGTAGAAAAAGGTTAATATCGAAAATTACTTTTCGCAATGGCAAGTTGGGAGCAATTATATAAATTGAGGCAAGATACTGCGCCAGGGCAATCATTAATATATTATACCCCCTTACAATGGAAAACAAACTCAAAAATTTTAAAAGCAGGAGCTTGTTCTTTCTGCTTAGCATGGTTTTCCTGTTAGAAGTTGTAGACCACTTCCAGACTATAGCCATTTAAGGCCTTTTTGGCTTTTTCAATATCCTGTGTAAAGCCCAATATATATCCACCACCACCAGAACCACATAATTTAAGATAGTAGTCATTGCTTTCAATTCCCTGTTTCCATAAGCTATGGAATTCCTTTGGGATCATAGGTTTAAAATGGTCCAGTACTACATGTGATAGTTGCTTAAGATGGCCAAAAAGAGATTTTACGTTTCCGTTAATAAAATCCTCAACACAGGCATCTGTATGTTTAATGAACTGGTCTTTTAATACACTTCTAAATCCTTCGTGCTTCATTTTATCCATAAAAATCTCAACCATTGGCGCAGTTTCGCCAGTAGTTCCGCTGTCTAATAAGAAAACAGCTCCTTTACCCTCTTTATGCTGAGAAGGTAAACTGGTAGATTCTATATTGTCCTGAGAGTTTATAAGAATAGGCAGACTTAAATAACTGTTAAGTGGGTCAAGACCAGAGGACTTTCCATGGAAGAAAGATTCCATTTTCCCAAAAATAGATTTAAGTTTTAATAGTTTTTCCCTGGTAAGGTTTTCCAGAACCGTTATCTTATTATTAGCGTATTTGTCATATATAGCTGCTACTAATGCTCCACTACTACCAATGCCATATCCCTGAGGGATAGAGCTGTCAAAATACATGCCGGCCTCAACATCTTTTTTTAAACTGTCCAAATCAAAGCTGATCATTTCGGGTGATTCTAATTGTAACTGTTCAAGGTATGCAACATACCTGATCAGGCTTTCATTAGATTTCCTGGCTGTATCGCTCAATTGGGCGTCGGTTTTTAAAGCTCCTTTAAAAAAATTATAGGGTATTGATAGCCCTTTGGAATCTTTTATAATACCGTATTCTCCGAAAAGTAAAATTTTAGAATAAAACAGAGGTCCTTTCATAGCTGCAATTCTAGCATAGAATTTAGTGCAAATTTATAACTTTTTCTTTCAAAGCAGGAAGATTATACAGATTAGCCCTATTTACATGCACTTAATAGACCCTTTTAACATACATTTTAAGTCTTTACCGCCTAAAACTATGCTAATTTAGTGGCACCTTGACCAATTTGATCCTCAATATATTTACCCTCTTCACAAAAATCAAGGAGCTCATCTTTTATAAACGCTAAAATTTCTTTGCGCTCTTCATTAGGATAAAGAAGATGCACATTTGCCCCCGCATCTAAAGTAAAACAAGGATGAAGTCCGGTTCTTTTTCTGAATTCCCAGATATGTTCAATAATCCTTAGTGTATTAGGTTTCATGAGCACAAAATACGGGATACTCGTCATCATCATTGCATGCAATGTCAAAGCTTCACTTTCCACAACTTCAATAAAACTTTTTAAATCTCCTTCTTCAAATATTTGTTTTAACCGTTCCAGGTTATGTGCCGCCTGGCGAAACCTTTGGTCCGCATAAATATGCCCTTCCATTAGTGCGTGGCCCACAGTGCTGCTCACTTGTTTTTGTCCCTGGTGGACCAATAGAATAGTATCCTGATAATCTGTAAATACAGGATGTGTTTTATGTGGATAGGGTATGCCGTAAAGGTCAGTGCCAGAATTTAGTCCTTTGTGTTTCCCCCATTGTACCAGTTCACCATCAATACTTCTACAGGCACTGCCAGAACCAAGTCTGGCCAAAAAAGATGCTTTTCTATCAAAATACAACTTGGTTATTTCGGGGTTTTTTGCTTTTTCAATTTCCATAAGACAGAGAGCCAGAGCGGCCATACCACTGGCTGAAGAAGCAATACCACTGCTGTGTGGAAAAGAGTTGGTTGTTCTGATCTCCAGGTGATATGTTTTTAAGAAGGGTAGGTATTTCTCTATCCTGCTTAAAAATGTCTGAATTTTTGGAGCGAAGTCCGGTTTCGGTTTATCATCAAGAAATATATCGAAGGAAAAGTCCTTACTCTCTTTTTCCAGTTTCCTGTAGGTCAGAGTTGTTGTAGTGGCCGAAACCTGAAGTGTAAAACTGACCGAAGCATTTGCTGGTATCTGATCTGGTAACTTTCCCCAATATTTCACTAAGGCAATATTGCTAGGTGCTTTCCATGTTACCAGGCCATCAGACACATCTGAAGATAGTGTCTTGGGAACAAAGTCGTTTTCTGTCATTAATTAACAATTTTAGCAAAGATAGTTTTTACATACTTTTTGCGCTGGCACCCTTAAAATTAATTCATAAATTAGGGTCCGAAGCCAACCGTATTGTGAAAAATAAAATTCTCAAAATTTCGATTGCAATAGCTATTTGCCTTATTGTGGGGTTCCTTTCCAGTTTTGCAACTCAAAGCTCTGTCGATAGTTGGTACATCACACTAAACAAACCCAGTTTTAATCCCCCCAATTGGATCTTTGCTCCGGTATGGGGCATATTATATTTCACAATGGGACTGGCCGCAGGTATGGTCTGGGCAAAAGGATGGCACAAAGAAGGCGTTAAAGTTGCCCTGTATTTTTTTGGTTTCCAACTGATCTTTAATGTGTTGTGGAGTATCACTTTCTTTGGGTTACAAAATCCTTTTTGGGCCATGCTGGTGATTTTAGTTTTACTTGCTCTTATACTGAGAACCATAAAATCTTTCAGAGCTATTAGTATTACTTCTGCTTTTCTCCTGATTCCTTATTTTTTATGGGTGAGTTTTGCCACCTTACTCAATTACAAGATTTGGGAGTTGAATTAATCCAGACTGTAGACCCAATCTTTCGGCTTGCTGACCTGGTCTGTACCCCTATTGAGAAAGTTCCATTAATTTTATCATCGTCCTGTGATTTCTACCGGTGGCATCAATTTTAAGTTTTCTCTCTATCAGATTATTGTTGAGTTTAGCCCTCCCGGCACCCTTGTGATAAACCAGATACCCGCAATTGGAAATAATAGTCAATTCTTCATTTTCAAAGGATTCTTGTTCAAGTGCATCCAGGAGTTCTTTTTTGGGAGTTTGTTTAAAAAGGATGTATCCTACTTTATTAGCCGCTAAGAGTTCCTGATCCTGATAGGGGTTATTACTAAGAATAGTCCCTATTTGATCCCTGGTACGAACTATAACCGGGACGTCATACCCATACCCCTTTTGAATGGCATTACTAATCAATTCTTCCAGGCTGTTAGTCGGTGCAGCTTTTGTAGTAAAGACGACATTTCCACTTTGAATGTAGGTTACCACCTCCTTAAACCCTAGTTTGGCAAAGAGCAGTTTTAGGTCTTTCATTAGTATCTTTTTGGCGCCACTGACGTTTATTCCTCTTAAAAGTGCAATATACCTAGGCATATATATGGTTTAAGCTGTTCAATTTACAAGAATTATTCTTTACTAAAATTTGGACATTATGAAGTCCAGATTTTTTCGATTACATTTATTCCCGGCCCAAAAGCCAATGAGAAACTTACAAATATAAATTTATGAGCAAATACATTCTTGCCTTGGACCAGGGCACTACAAGTTGCCGGGCAGTACTTTTCGACAGAGCCGGTACAATAGTTTCCACAGCCCAGAAAGAGTTTACACAACATTTTCCAAAGCCAGGCTGGGTAGAGCACGATGCATTGGAAATTTGGTCTACCCAGGCAGATATGGCCGCTCAGGCTGTTTCTAAAAAAGGACTTCAGGGCGAGGATATAGCGTCTATTGGAATTACCAATCAGCGAGAGACAGTGGTTTTATGGGATAAAAACACAGGGAAACCAGTATACAATGCCATTGTCTGGCAAGACAAACGGACGGCGGATTATTGCGATAGTCTGAAAGAAGCGGGTAAGGCCCAACTCATTAATGAAAAAACCGGATTGGTTATCGACGCTTATTTTTCGGGCACCAAAGTAAAATGGATCCTGGACAATGTTGAAGGAGTTCGGGAACGGGCTGAAAAAGGGGAGATCCTAATGGGTACAATCGATACCTGGTTAATTTGGAATATGACCAATGGAGAACTTCACATAACCGATGTTACCAATGCCTGCCGTACCCTGTTCTTTAATATCAATACCTTATCCTGGGATGATGAATTATTAGAGTTGTTTGATATCCCTAAAAGTATATTACCCCAGGTAAAACAATCGAGCGAGGTATACGGGCATACGAGTTCTAATTTCTTTGCTTCTGAAATTCCTATAGCCGGGATTGCCGGAGACCAGCAAGCCGCTTTATTTGGACAAATGTGTACCAAAGAAGGCATGGTAAAAAACACATATGGTACAGGTTGTTTTATGCTTATGAATATTGGGGATACACCAATTGTATCTAAAAACAATTTGCTTACGTCAGTTGCATGGCAAATAGATGGCAAGGCACAATATATGCTAGAAGGCAGTATCTTCATAGCAGGTGCCGTTGTACAATGGCTGCGTGATAGTTTGAAAATTATCAAAACTTCTTCTGAAGTAGAGTCCCTGGCTTCTTCGGTTGATAATTCCGAAGGAGTTTATTTTGTCCCTGCTTTTGCAGGACTAGGGGCACCACACTGGAATCAGCGCGCTCAGGGAACCATATTTGGCCTTACCCGGGGAAGTACAGATGCTCATATCGCCAGGGCCGCCTTAGAATCTATCGCCTATCAGACCATGGATATTCTGAAGTCTATGGAAGCGGACTCAGGCATTTCCATTAAAGAACTTCGGGTAGATGGTGGAGCTACGGTAAACAATATGCTAATGCAGTTTCAGTCTGATGTATTAAATACTGAAACAGTACGTCCCAAGATAGTTGAAACTACCGTAATGGGAGCTGCTTTTCTTGCAGGCCTGGCAGTGGGCTATTGGGATGATCTGGAAGAAATCCAGCAAATATGGCAGACAGACAAGCGTTTCAAGCCAGCAAAAGACAGGTCTGAAATAGACAATGGTATCAAGGGATGGTACAGGGCCATTGATGCACTAGAGCACTGGTCCAGGGGCTAGTTGCTTTGTATACTAATACCCATATTACATACCGAATAAGTTCAACCTCAATACAAACATCATAAATACCAACTAATGACACCATTTATAGCAGAAATTTTAGGAACCGCCCTACTTATAACTTTGGGTTGTGGCGTTGTAGCAAATGTAATTCTCAACGAGACCAAGGGAAATAATAGCGGCTGGATAGTAATTACTACAGGCTGGGGCCTTGCCGTTTATGTTGCTGTGGTGGTCGCCGGCCCTTATAGCGGTGCTCATATTAATCCTGCTGTAACTATTGCACTGGCTGTTGCAGGTTCGTTTTCATGGGAAGCAGTACCCTCCTATTTATTAGGACAATTTATCGGGGCCATGATTGGTGCCTTGGTGGTTTGGCTGGTATACAAAGATCATTTTGACAGGACGGATGATACGGGGTTAAAAAGAGCTGTTTTTTGCACCGATCCGGCTATAAGCAATACTTTTAGAAACTTCCTGAGCGAAGTGGTAGGTACCTTTGTATTGGTTTTTACCGTGCTCTATTTTACGGACGCCTCTATCGCCGATACCGAATCTGTCATAGGCCTGGGATCACTCGGGGCTTTACCCGTAGCTTTTTTAGTCTGGTCTATTGGCCTTTCACTTGGAGGTACAACAGGATACGCTATTAATCCGGCAAGAGATCTGGGACCGCGTATTATGCACGCTATTATGCCTATTAAAGGCAAGGGAGATAATAATTGGGGATACAGCTGGATTCCGGTAATTGGACCAATTGTAGGTGGTATCCTGGCCGCAGCGCTGGCCATGGCCCTGGCTTAATCAAAAGCACTTGCAATAGCCTGAGCGGCTATATAAGCTCCTGTCCAGGCGTTTTGAAAATTAAAGCCCCCGGTGATCGCATCAACATTAATAATTTCTCCTGCAAAATAGAGATGAGGATGTTTTTTACTTTCAAAGGTTTTAAAATTAACCTCTTTTAAATCTACACCTCCTGCGGTTACGAACTCCTCTTTAAAGGTACTTTTACCCTCCACAGTAAAGATAGATTGAGTGAGTTGCTCTGTAAGACGCTCCATATCTTTTGCAGAAGCAGCTGCCCATTGCATATCGCGTGATATCCCGGAAGCCTGTACCAGGTTAATCCAAAGTCTGCGGGGAATCTCTACGGCTTTTGTGCGAAGTATTGTTTTCTTAGGTTCCACAGCCTTGATCTCCTGTAAATGAGACAGCACGCCATCTCTATGATAATCTGGCAACCAATTAATCCGTATTTTGAATTTGTACTCATAGGCATTTAAATCTCTTGCGCCCCACGCAGATAATTTTAATATGGCGGGGCCACTCATCCCCCAATGTGTAATTAACAAGGGGCCTTCTGATGTAAGCGCTCTTCTTTTGGCAGCATTGCTCCTGAGCGATATTGAAATTTCTTTACTAAGTTTTCTGGGAACCACTTCAACCGCAGCATGACTACTTAGACCCTGGATACCACTTATTCTGGGATCTTTGATATTAAAGGTGAACAAGGAAGGTACTGGCGCTATAATATTATGACCCAATCTGCTGAGTATGTTCCAGATTTTTTGATTACTCCCTGTGGTGAGCAATAATTTCTTTGCGACATATTCCTTCTTTGCAGAAAAGACCCTCCAACCGCCCTCATTGCCAGCTTCTTCATTATTTAGCGGTTTTAAATCGGTTACAGGACTATTCTTTAACAACTGAATTCCCAAATTTTTAGTCTCGTTAAGGAAACAATCAATGATGCTTGCCGAAGTATCTGAAACAGGAAACATACGCCCGTCAGATTCAATCTTCAGCGGTACATTTCTATCTTCAAAAAATGCTACCACATCACCTGTACAATGTGTGTGAAATGGACCCAGCAGCTCCTTTTCACCTCTGGGATAATTCTTTGTCAATGCTCCAGGATCAAATTCTGCGTGTGTTACATTGCAACGGCCGCCACCTGAGACTCTGACCTTAGACAATACTTGTTTTCCTCTTTCCAGTATGGCCACTTTCAAATTACGGTTGGCCTCCGCAATTTGAATTGCTCCATAAAACCCTGCAGCACCTCCTCCGACTACTATAACATCAAAATCGTACATTTAATTTATGCGCTCGGGATAGTTGGTAAATATCCCATTCACACCCATATTTTGGGCACTTAAAATATCCTCTGGCTCATTCACCGTCCAGGTGTACACCCGAAATCCTTCCTCCTGTATTTTAATGACATCCTCAGGGGTTAAGCTTTCAAAGTCAGGATTAATAGCAACCGCCTTAAGCTCTTTGGCCACAGCAATGGCATCTGTCGGGCTAGCCTCGGTGAGTACGGCTATTGCAATTTCCGGATTTATTCTGCGCATTTCACGCAATTCTTCCCAATTAAAACTGGAAATAACAAAATCTTGCTGGGACCATCCCCGCTTCTTTATGTAAACATTGATGATATGGTTTACGCGGTCTGCCGTGTTGGCTCCTTTTAATTCAATATTCAACGGCACCTTTTTATCAATCAAGGTAATTACATCCTGCAGTATTGGAATTTTATGATTTCCATCGAGGGTAAGTTGCTTTAGCTCCAAATAACTATATTCTTCAATATTGCCAGTGCCATTGGTGAGCTCGTCTACACGTACGTCATGAAAAACCATGATCTCACCGCTTTTAATCCTAAAAACGTCTATTTCTATCATATCCACGCCCAGGTCCAGCGCCTTTTGAACAGATGCCAATGTATTCTCGGTTTCATGACCCATGGCTCCTCTGTGTCCTATTACCAGTGATTTATCAGATTTCTCCATTTGGCCGCAACTTACTACTATTAATGCCAAAAATGCCAGTGTTATTCTTTTCATTTTGTTATACTATTTATCAGCAAAACTACAATTTGAGCGCGAAATTAACTCGTTTCGTTCCTCAAGATTATTAGGTTTTTTGAAGAAACATAGTCTTTCATTTCTTATATTATGCTCTGTATTAACCAATTAACATCTTAAACATGTTTACAAAACAAAATTTACTAGCTACTCTGGCCGGTTTTCTGGTCATGTTTTTACTGGGCTATGCCATTTGGGGATTTGCTACAGCAGAATTTTTTGAAGCCCACGCTGTGAACAATGTAATGAAGGAAAATCCAGATATGGTATTTCTGATCCTGAGTAACCTTATCGCCGCCTTCGCCCTTAGTGTTATTTACGGCAAATGGGCAAGGGGCCATCACAGTGCAAAAGGTGGATTTCAATACGGTGCATGGGTAGGCGTATTTGTTGGTATTGGACTGGGCTTATTATGGTACTCCACATCAGATATCTTTGATCTGACCGGACAGCTGGTTAACGGAGTTATTGAAATTATTTTTTACGGATTAATTGGTGTTGCTATTGCTTCTGTATATAAAGCTACTGCACCAAAAGAAACTTCATGACCGCTTTGGAATTAAGGGCAATTTTGCTGTAAGGTAGTTGTATTCTTTAGGCAAATTTGCCCTTATTTATATTAATCCTCAAGATAGAAAATAAAGGATTGCAGGGGTTCTATATCTACATTTAGCTTTCCTACCCCTTCCTTTACAATCAGTTTAGTTCTATCAGTATGGTATAACTGATCTGCAAGTTCATATTCGCCATCTATCAAATGCCATTGTTGAACAATGTGCTCAGGAACTTCCAAATCGAAGGTGTAACTTTCGCTGGCATCAAAATTAACTATAACAATTAATTTCTCGTTTTCTGACCATCTTACAAACGACAGGACACGGTGGTTATAATTCTGGGTTTTACCTCTGTTATACATATGTATATCTGCATAACTTCCCATCAATGCTTTACTACTGATTGTAAAATTCAACAACCGGCTATAAAAATCGCGCAGTTCTTTTTCTTCGGCTGAAAGTTGTCCGCCATCAAATTTTTTATTGTTCATCCATCGCTGATGATGGGGCACTCCTATATAATCAAAGATTGAGGTTCTTGTTGGTGATCCAAACCCGGCATTCTCTTTTGCAGGCTCCCCTACTTCCTGTCCAAAGTATATCATTGTCGGGGAAGTACTAATTGTTGCCGAAACCACCATTGCAGGATTTCCCTTTTTAAGGTCTCCGGCAAAATCCGGACTTGTCAGCCGTTGTTCATCATGATTTTCCAGGAAATGCAACATATGGTGCTCTATATCTTCCAATCCTTTTTGAATCTGAGGAATATGATCTGTCCATCCATAGCCTTTAACTATATGCTTTAGGCTGTCATATAGTTCTACCTTGTCATATAGATAGTCCATTTTCCCTTTATGGATATAGTCTCTGTAGAGTTGAGGTTGATAAACTTCCGCCAGGATCAGGGCGTCATTATTCTTCATTTTGATTTGAGAATTTAAATAACTCCAGAACTCCACTGGAACCATTTCGGCCATATCAAATCGAAATCCGTCCACCCCTAGGGCCAGCCAATATTCTGCTATATCGCGGAATTTTATCCAGGAATCCGGTACCTCCTTTTCTTTCCAATAGTTAAAGTGGTCTTTAATATCCTTATTTTCAAATCCCTGTGGTAATCGGTCGAAGTCAATGGTACCATCGGGCCTTACGCCATAATTTATCTTAACCGTTTCGTACCAGTCATCGGCATTAGGGCGTGCCAGGCGAGAGCCGTTGCCCGTCCATTTTGCCGGATTTTCATCAAACTGTCCATCGGCAAGTTCGTGACTATCTCCTCCCAGGGGAAGATATCCGTTTTGCCATTCCGGTACCTGAAATGCCTCTTCAGGAATATAATAGAAGTTATTGTGTTTACTGTAGGCCAGGGAAGTGTCATCAGCAGCACCAAATGGTGCAATGCCATCCGGGGAAGATTTACCCTCATAATTCCTGGCGACATGATTGGGAACGATATCTATTAGTAGCTTAAGCCCTGCTTTATGGGTTCTGGCTATCAACGCTTTGAATTCTTCCAAACGCCTTTCGGGTTGCTCGGCCAAATCCGGATTAACATTGTAATAGTCCTTTACCGCATATGGAGAACCCGCCCTTCCTTTTACCACATCAGGGTCATCTTCGGGAATACCAAAATCTGAATAATCGGTAACGATGGCATGATGTGGTACTCCGGTATACCAAATATGCGTTACCCCAAGGGCTTTTATTTCATTTAAGGCTTTCTCAGTAAAATCTGAAAATTTTCCCACCCCATTCTCATCCAAAGTGCCCCAGGGTATGTTAGCCGTTTTAGTATTTCCAAAGAGCCTCGTAAATACCTGATAGATTACTATTTTGCTTTTTGAGGGAATTTTTGTTTCAGTTCTATCCAATTTTTTATCCGATTTACATCCCGAAACGATCAAGCAGATTACAATGACCAAACCGATTCCGGAGATAGACTTTTTCATTTTTTGCAGCTGCTGTATTATCTGGGTTCAATCTGTGTACGTTCACCATTTAGGGTGATGTGGATTGCTTTCCCCCCATCTAACCTGAAGCTTGTTCCTTCATGGGTAACACTCACCTTAAGGATACTACTTCTAAAATTGATTTTAAAGCTATACCCTTTCCATTGTTCGGGAATTTTAGGAGTAAATGATAACTCGTCATTCACAATTCTCATTCCTCCGAATCCTTCAACAATACTCATCCAGGTACCGGCCATTGAAGTAATATGCAATCCTTCCTCTACTTCTTTATTGTAATCGTCCAGGTCTAATCTGGAGGTGCGCAGGTAAAAAGTATACGCCTGTTCCATTCTTCCCAATTTGGCCGCCTGTATGCTATGCACACAGGGAGACAAGGATGATTCATGCACAGTAAACGGCTCGTAAAAATCAAAATGGCGTTCTAATTCTTCGGTGGTAAAATGATCTTCGAAAAGATAAAATCCCTGCAAGATATCGGCTTGTTTTATGTAAGGAGACCGCAAAATTCTGTCCCAGCTCCATTTTTGATTTATCGGACGTTGCGACTTATCCAAATCGGCCACCGTTATCAATTCTTTGTCTAAAAATCCATCCTGCTGAAGAAATACCTGATGCTCTTCTGAATATGGAAAATATAGATTATCGCTTATATCCGCCCATTTGGTAGTCTCCTCTTCAGAGAGTTTGGTTTTGCTTATAATTCTCTGATAATCCTCCGGATATTCATCTTTTACGTTTTGCAACTGAGCAAGGGTATACTCCATACACCATTTGGAGATATAGTTGGTATACCAATTATTATTTACATTATTTTCATACTCATTGGGGCCTGTCACTCCCAGGATGACGTACTTCTTTTTATGCTCTGAGAAAGTAGCCCTTTGCATCCAGAATCGCGAAATGCCAATAAGGACTTCAAGACCCATTTCCGGGATATAACTATAGTCGCCCGTATACCTGTAATAATTATATATGGCAAAGGCTATTGCACCATTACGATGAATTTCTTCAAAAGTAATTTCCCATTCATTATGGCACTCTTCTCCATTCATAGTAACCATTGGGTATAGTGCAGCGCCATTGCTGAAACCTAATTTCTCTGCATTCTCAATAGCCTTTTGCAAATGGTTATATCTGTATTTCAATAATTTCCTGGCTACAATTTGATCTTTAGTGGCCATATAGAAGGGTATACAATAGGCCTCTGTATCCCAATAGGTACTCCCCCCGTATTTTTCGCCGGTAAATCCTTTTGGACCAATGTTTAACCTGGAATCTGTTCCTAAATAAGTCTGATTGAGATGGAAAATATTAAAGCGGATTCCCTGTTGGGCTTTAACATCTCCTTCTATACTTATATCACTCATCTCCCAAATGGAGGCCCATGTTGCCTGCTGCATCGAAAGCAACTTATCAAAACCTATGGCAATTGCCTTATCCAAAGTTTTTTTAGCCGCGGCCACAAGTTCCTCTGGCTTATGGTTGGTAGATACCGTATATCCACCATACTTGAATAATGTCACAGTTTTGGCCTCCTCTACTTCCTGCTCATATGCATGAGATATACTTAGCTCCTGTTGCTCTTCTACTGGTTGGATTGCCATATTTTCTCCCCCATATTCTAAAGAAGCTTCCATAAAAGTACAGATCGCAAAATTGGTTTTCATGGTATGAGACTCAATAAAAGCCCTGTTTCCTTTGGAAGAAATTTTTGTTGTATTCCAGAATTTATCATCCCAGTTGCTATCCTCATTGGTAATACCACTGTCTAAATAGGGAATAAATTTCACCTTGGCCGCACTATTCAACGGAGTAATCTCATATTTTATGCACCCGACTTCATCCAGGTCCAGACTAAGAAAGCGGGTGACTTTTACATCAATTTTTATATCATTTGGAAGTGTTGCGGAAAATGTCCGGGAATACCAACCTTCTTTCATGTTGAGTTCTCTCCTGAAATTATCTACCTGCTTGCAGGTATTGAGGTCAAGGCTTGTTCCATTCACCAATACCTTGATACCAATCCAGTTGGGCGCATTCAATACTTTTGCAAAATATTCAGGATACCCATTCTTCCACCAACCTACTCTTGTTTTGTCCGGATAATAAACCCCTGCAATATAGCTCCCCTGAAAGGTGTCACCGGAATAATCCTCTTCAAAATTAGCCCGTTGTCCCATGGCACCATTACCGATGCTAAAAAGACTCTCTGAGGACTTAACACTTTCTTTGTCAAAACCTTCTTCAATTATAGACCATGGGTCTACCTTAATATAATCCTGATTCATTTTTTATGTGTTTGAAATTAGCCCTAGTGTTATCCTGATATTATTATTGATAAATGTAATGATAGTGACCAAAATTACTACCGCTTACTAATTTTCTAAATTAATCAGTTCATTTAGAAAATCATTGTCGATCTCTGTAAAATCTCTGAAGTTAAAATTGGCCTCTGCCAATATTTCCGGGTCACCAATACCAATACTTATCATTCCTGCAGTGTTGGCCGCCTGTATTCCTGCCAAAGCATCCTCAAATACAATACAATGCTTAGGATCAACTCCCAGATCTTTTGCTGCAATTAGAAATACTTCTGGGTCTGGTTTTGCCTTTGTTACCGCATTTCCATCAACAATCGATGTAAAATAAGGTTTAAGTTTTACCTTTTCAAGTATAGGTGCGGCATTTTTGCTTGCTGATCCCAGAGCCATAGGTATATTTCTTTCTATTAAATACTTTAATACTTTAGGAACGTCGGGAAGGATCTCAGATTCATCCATTTTACCAATATAGGTCAGATACTCTTCATTCTTTTCCTTTAACCACGATTCAAATTGTTCCGGCTCAACTTCAATATTCCCCATTTCTAAAAGAATTTCCAGACATCTCTGACGGCTTACTCCCTTAAATTGTTCATTATCTTCTTCGGTAAATTCAATACCCAGTTCATCTGCAAGTTTCTTCCAGGCTAAATAATGGTATCCTGCGGTATCCACAATTACCCCGTCTAAATCAAAAATAAAACCTGTGTTTTTCATGTTACTTATATCAATCTATGAGTAAAAATAAAGGTGTAAAAATAAGAGGATAAAATTAAACTGCTAATCAATTTTAGGAATCTGCCAATATGAATACTAAAAGTGTTCAATTGCCATTAGTTAATAGTAGATTCTCTTTCAACCAGAGTAGCCTCCAGAATTTCTGTTTTGAAGGTTTCTTCCTCCTCATCTACTTCACTCTCTATTTTATCTATTAGCAATTGGGCGGCAACTTCACCCATTTTTTCACCATGCTGTGCCACGGCGGTTAGTCTTGGAGTAGAATATTTTGACAAAATCCCATCGGTAAAACCAATAAAAGAAATGTCTTCCGGTATGCTATACCCATTCTTTTTTGCATGTCTCATACATTTGATTGCGAAAATTTCGTTTACGCACAGCACAGCATCTATTTCTCTTGATGCAAAGAATTCAGCACTTTGCTGCTCTTCTTCATATTGATATGGCAACCTTAACACCAGGTTCTCATCTACCGCTATTTGATGTTCCCTTAAGGCCCTGAAGTAGCCCTGGGAGCGTTTTTCACTAACATTAAAATAACTTTCGGTGGTTATCAATGCTATTTTTCTTCGGCCATCCTTAATTAGTTTTACGACAGCCTGATAAGCAGCTTCCTCATCATTAATTATAACCTTATCACAATTAATTTCATCCGTGATTCTGTCAAAAAGCACAAGAGGTATGCCTTGTTCAGTAACTTCTTTCAAGTGATTAAAATCGTTCTTTAACTGCGTTTCTGCAGACAAAGCCATTATAAAACCGTCTATACTCCCATTGGCAAGCATTTCCATATTTATCACCTCCTTATCAAAAGACTCATCGGAAATGCAGGCGATAACATTGTAGCCTCTCATGTTGGCATACTTTTCAACCCCCCTGAAAACCGTGGTAAAAAAATGATGAATAATGTCTGGGATAATTAATCCGATATTTTTAGTGCGCTTGTTCTTTAAACTAATGGCAATATTGTTCGGCTTGTAGTTATATAATTTTGCAAAAGCCTGAATTTTTTCCTTAGTATCTCTACTAATTTCCTCACTATTTTTCAACGCCTTGGACACCGTAGAAATAGAGACCTCCAGCTCCCTTGCAATATGCTTCAGTGTGATTTTCCTTTTCACTTCTACTATAGTAAATTATTTGTTAAGTGAAATTAAGTAATAAAAAAGTAAAATTTGGTTTTTTGTTTTAATTAACAATACCAAAAACAGCTTAATTTCATGCGTACTAATTAAAAATCAGTATGTATAGAATTAAAAAAACACTATCTTTGTTCCTGTTTTACCAAAATAATCACCTCAAAATTAAGGATTGCATAATTTTAGGTACACTATATTATGAGGTCTACATATCTAAAAGTTATTAACACGAAAACGGTTTCGTTATACCTTATTATATAATGTATAGGGTTTTAACATTTTTTTTACATATGTTTATCCTTGGAATTAAAATTAACTAAACTTTAAATTAACTATTTATGAAGATTACGCTACTAAGAAGCTTTATACTAGTGGGAGCATTGCTTTGCTTTTCAATGGTAGAGGCGCAAGACGTATCAGGTACTGTTTCGGACTCCAATGGTCCCCTGCCCGGTGCCAGTGTTGTTGTAAAAGGCACCACTAACGGTACACAAACCGACTTCGATGGTAACTATAGCCTGAGTAATGTAGACAGCAATGCTACATTGGTTTTTAGTTATATTGGTTTTGCCACTCAGGAAGTTGCAGTAAATGGGCAGAGCACTATAAATGTGACCTTACAGGAAGATGCACAGGCATTGGATGAAGTAGTGATCATTGGATATGGTACTACTACCGTAAAGGACGCCACCGGTGCCGTGACGGCTGTAACCGCTGAGGATTTTAACGGCGGGGTAATTGCTTCTCCTGAACAATTGATTCAGGGTAAGACCGCAGGTGTGAATATTTCACAATCTAGTGGTGAACCTGGAGCAGGTATCTCGATTAACATACGGGGTTCTAACTCTGTACGTGCCAACAACAATCCTTTATTTGTGGTAGACGGGGTGCCATTATCAGGAGAAAATACATCGCCATCAGGTGATGCTGGTAACGGAGGTGCTAACGCTGTGAGAAACCCATTAAACTTCTTGAATCCTGCCGATATTGAAAGTATCAGTGTTCTTAAGGACGCTTCTGCTACGGCAATTTACGGTTCTCGTGGAGCAAATGGGGTTGTTATTATCACCACTAAAAGCGGTAAAGCTGCTTCTGGAGGGGTAATAGAATTCTCTAGCAGCTTGAGTATTTCTACACCAGCCGATAGCTATGATCTGCTAAATGCAGATGAATTTGTTCCTGCTGTTTTCCAGTTTAACCCAAATGCAGATTTGGCAACTACAGATTTCGGCTTCGATACCAACTGGCAAGATTTTATTACCAGAACAGCGGTTTCTACCAACAACAACATTTCGTATGCTAATAACTATGGCAAAGGGAATGTGAGAGCAACCTTTGGGTATAGCAAGCAGTTTGGTGTAATTGAAAAAACCGATTTGGAAAGAATTACCGGAAGAATTAACGCAAGACACAGATTCTTAGATGACAAATTAACATTAAGCTTGTCAGCTACTTTTTCAAGGGTAAATGATGAAACTGCTCCGCTCGCCGGAGGTGCAGGATTTAGAGGTGACATTTTAGGTGCCTCCTATTCCGCTAACCCAACATGGCCAGCTAGTCCTAGCTTTTCAAATTTAGGTGGTCTTATAAACCCAGCTAACCAATTAGCCAATACACAGATCAGAACCAATACAGACAGGGTCTTACTTAACGGTTCTGCAGAATATAGCTTTACTTCTGAATTAAAAGGTAAAGTGAATATAGGTTATGACAAATCTGATAGCCAGAACGTTTCAGTAATTTCCGGTAATGTTTTAAATCTAACTGGAATAGCCGGACAAGGTTTTGGAGTATACAATACCTTAGAAAGAGAGAATACATTATTGGAAGCCACCTTAAACTGGAAGAAAGATTATGATAATTCTTCAGTGGATGTACTTGTTGGTTACTCGTTCCAGGATTTTCAAACTATGGGTAGAAATGCTGCCGGTAGAGGATTTGGAACTACAGATCTGAACCAAATGGGAAATGATCTGAGAGAAACCGTAAACGGTGCTGCAAATACAATTAGCGGTTCTTACCAACAATACTATTATGGTTCTAACACTACAGGTCTTTTAATAAACAGACTTTTACCAAATGTTGTTGCACAGGAGGAAATTGCTTTTGGATTCAATAGAAATGTTCAGGGTATGACTGCTGATACATTTGACAATACGGATGAATTGCAATCTTTCTTTGGAAGGATAAACTTCACATATGCAGGCAAGTATCTATTTACGGGGACATTAAGAGCTGACGGTTCTTCCAGGTTTGGTCCGGAAAACCAATACGGTTATTTCCCATCTGGTGCTTTTGCATGGCAAATTGGAGAAGAAGATTTTATAGGAGAATCAGTTTCTACTTTAAAACTTAGATTGAGTGCAGGTGTTACTGGTAACCAGGATGGTCTTGGTTATGGAAACTTTGTAGCAAGACAGCGATTTGGAGGACTCGTTATAGAAAACGATTCTTTTGTTGTTAATCCTAACGGTCTGGCAATTGTTGCAACAGATGTTCCTGATTTGAAGTGGGAACCTACTTTAAACCTTAATGTTGGTTTAGACTTTGGTTTCAACAACGACCGTTTTAGCGGTAGTATAGACGTTTATAAGAACGAAACTACAGACGTACTCTTGAGAACTCCACCTGCTGCTCCTGCAGTAGATCCGTTCCAGTTTGGTAACGTTGATGCTAAAATTGTCAACCAGGGTATTGAGGTGGCATTGGCATACGATTGGATCCAACAGGAGGATGTGAGTTTTTCCAGTTCATTCAATATTGCATATAACGAAAACGAGGTGCAAGATTTTGGCGGCCTTATAGATACAGGCGCAATTAACGGTCAGGGGCTTTCAGGAGCATTCGCCCAGCGTTTTGCTGCAGGCAGATCTTTGTTCTCTTATTATATGGCAGAGTATACTGGTCTTGATTCTGCTGGCCAGCCTACTTTCGCTGACCAAAACGGAGATGGCGTTGGTGATGTGTTCCAGGACAAGGTTTTTGTCGGTGAGGATGCGCTACCAGATGTTACCGCCGGTCTTTCATTAAATCTTAATGTTAAAAACTGGGATTTTTCTGCCTATTTCACTGGGCAGTTCGGATTCTCTGTGTATAACAACACTGCGAACGGTCTCTTTACTTCTGGTTCATTGACAAACGCGCGTAACGTGACAGTAGCACTTGCAAATAGTGGTGAGGCTCCTGGTACATCTGCGGACGTTTCTACCAGGTATTTGGAAAAAGGTGATTTTGTTAGATTTCAAAACGCAACCCTCGGCTATAATTGGCCTCTAGAAGATAAGACGTTCTTTAAGAGTCTTCGTTTATCGCTCACAGGGCAGAACTTATTTCTGATCACAGATTACTCTGGTTTAGATCCTGAAATTACAACGGCCACCGGAGATTTAGGTTCTGGGGTACCAACAAGAGGTATTGACTGGGCTGCATTTCCTAATCCAAGAACGATAACCTTTGGAATAAACGCGTCATTCTAATAAAAAAAATTGTAGATATCATGAAAAGAATTCAATTTAAATTTTACATTTTAACCTTCCTAGCGGTTGTAGGCTTAGTTTCCTGTACCAATTTGGAGATTGAAGAATCTGACTCTATTATTAGTGAAGGATTCCAGGGGTTGGCAGATCCTTCCTCTACTGTTGATGAATTGTACAACAGACTGAATGGCCAATACGGAGATCAGGGCAATAGATTTGCACTGAACGAAGTAACTACAGATGCTGCGATAGTTCCTACAAGAGGAACAGACTGGGGTGATAACGGACAGTGGTCTAGTTTACACCAACACCTATGGACTCCAGAGCACGTATTTGTAATTAATACATGGAACGATTGGAACGGAAACCAATTGATTGCCTCTCAGGTTATGGATTCAAGAAGTAGCCCAAGTGCAACTAATATTGGTGAAGCTAGCTTTATCAGAGCCTTGAGTATGTGGGTTATCCTTGACAATTACGGACAGGTTCCTTTCAGGGATGTTACGCTTCCATCTGCTACTTTACCTGAAGTACTATCAGGAGAAGCCGCAGTTAGCTTTATTATATCCGATATAGATACTGCTATTTCTAATCTTCCTGCAGTTACTGCGGGTAGTGGTGCTGCCAATGGCAGAGCCAGCAAGGCAGCTGCCAGGTACCTAAAAGCTAAAGTACTCCTTAACAAGCACATCTACACAGGTGGAAGTGCAGACGCAGGAGATATGGCCTCTGTGATTTCACTTGTTGATGAAATTGCTTCAGAAGGATATGCATTGCAGGCAGGATATTTTGATTTGTTCAGGGATTCTCCTGACAATGAATCTATCTGGACTTTAGCCTCCGGTGTAGGTAACCGTATCTTTAACGGATTGCATTATAATTCAACCTCTCAAGGTGGTGGTGGCTGGAATGGCTTTGCTACCCTGGCAGAATACTATGATCTTTTTGAAGGAGATCCCAACTCTAACAGAGTTGCTTTGGATGAAACTGCTTTGGATGGTCAGGAGGAACGAAGAGGTGGTGTACCTCCCGGTGGATTACCATTTACCGGTCGTCCTGGAACTGAAAATGAAGATGGATTTGAGTCCGGTTCTCAGGTAGGTAACGGATTCCTTGCAGGACAACAGTATGCCCTTGATGGCACTCCACTTACAGATAGAGCTGGTGCTCCATTGACCTTTAAAAGAGATTTCCTTGATGGCGGCGGTGCTCCTAATATCATCAATAATGATGAAACTACAGGTATCCGTGTAATGAAGTACAATCCTAGATATGGTGCTTTCCTTGGTCATGAGATCTTTTTTAGATATTCTGATGCCCATTTAATGAAAGCAGAAGCTATGATGCGTAGTGGTGGAGATCCTACTGCTATGGTAAATGAGCTAAGAGTAATTAGAGGAGCTACACCATTAGGAACTGTATCATCTCAAGATCTATTGGATGAAAGAGGTAGAGAACTATTTGCTGAATCATGGAGAAGAAACGACTTAATTCGTTTCGGACAATTCACCAGAGATTGGATCTTTAAGGCTCCAGGTTCTGTGAACAACGATACGTATAAGTTATTCCCAATTCCTGCAAGTCAGTTATTGGCGAACCCAGCTTTAACTCAAAACCCGGGTTACTAAAAATAGATTAATTTAAGTGTTTAAAAACCCTGATGTTAGCTAGCATCAGGGTTTTTTTATGTGCTATTACCCCGTCTCAATATGAACACCCATTAATGGGTCTGTAAATAAGCTTCTTTAACGCTTCATTAAAATTTGCACCACAGGTATTTGTCCTATACACCTAAAAGCAATATCTTGAAGCCTCTTAAATTCATTATCTCTCTATGTATTTCATTGGTTATGATATTGGAAGTTCTTCCATTAAGGCAGCACTTGTAAATGCTTCAACTGGCAAAAATGTAGCTGTAGTAACCGAACCCAAAAAAGAAATGGGGATGTTTGCAGCCAAAAACGGTTGGGCAGAACAACATCCGGAAGACTGGTGGCAACATGTTTGTACGGCCACAAAATCGCTCATTCAAGACACGAATATATCCCAGGAAGAAATTAGAGGAATTGGAATCTCTTATCAGATGCACGGTTTGGTACTGGTAGATAAAAAAGGTATCCCAATCAGAAAATCTATTATCTGGTGCGATAGCCGGGCGGTTGCCATTGGTCAGAAAGCCTATGATGAATTAGGTAATGAAAAATGTTCCTCACATTTGTTAAACTCCCCTGCTAATTTTACGGCCTCCAAACTAAAATGGGTAAAAGAAAACGAGCCTGAAAATTTCGATAAGGTCCACAAATTTATGCTCCCGGGAGATTATATTGCCTTTAAACTAAGTAATACCATAAACACTACTATTTCGGGCCTTTCAGAAGGAATTTTCTGGGACTTTAAGGAGAACAAAATTGCTGATTGGCTATTATCGTACTACGGTCTTAACGAATCACATATCCCCGACATAACCGATACCTTTTCCGAGCAGGGAAAAGTTTCAGAAGAAGGGGCCAAAGCATCAGGACTTGCTATAGGTACCCCAATATTATACCGTGCAGGTGATCAACCCAATAATGCACTATCACTCAATATTTTCAACCCGGGAGAGGTGGCGGCTACAGGAGGAACCTCAGGAGTGGTTTATGCTGTAACAGATAACCTTTCTGTAAAGGAAAGTGCCAGAGTAAATAATTTTGCACATGTTAATTACAAATTGTCATCAGCTAGAATCGGAAAATTATTATGCATCAACGGGGCAGGGATACAATACAGGTGGCTGCTAAACAATCTGGATGTTTCTGGTTATGATGAAATGAATGAACTGGCCGCATCCATACCGATAGGATCAGATGGTGTTACCTTGCTTCCTTTTGGGAATGGGGCCGAACGCATGCTAAACAACAGGGAACTAGGCACCCAAATTTCACATCTAAATTTAAATAACCACACCAAAGCACATCTTTGCAGGGCCGCTTTGGAAGGTATTGCCTTCTCCTTTGTATATGGGATGGAGATAATGACTTCTGATGGGATCAGGCCAACCGTTATGAGGGCTGGTAATGACAATTTATTCAGGTCCGAAATTTTCTCAAATACAATTGCTTCCTTGATTGGGCAGGAAATAGAAATATATAATACCACAGGTGCTGTCGGAGCAGCAAGGGCCTGCCAATTGCACAAAGGGGATTTTGAATCTTTCGGGAAACAGCTTATCAACAATGAATATGTTATGAGCTACAAACCTGATTCTAATATTAAAGCATATACTATAGCCTATGAAAATTGGAAAAGAGATCTGGAGTTAACCCTGCAGAATTAATTAGGTTAAACAGCGCAGTCGGGAGACATTTTTTAAAATATAGAAAACAAGCAAACAATTAATAGATAAATCATGGCACTTATTGGAAACAAAGAATATTACAAAGGAATAGGGGAAATAAAATTTGAAGGTAAGGATTCTGATAATCCACTGGCATTTAAATATTATAACCCAGAACAGATCGTCGCTGGTAAAACCATGCGAGACCACTTTAAATTTGCCATTGCGTATTGGCATACCTTCTGTGGTCAGGGTGCAGATCCTTTTGGGCCCGGAACTCAGAATTTTCCATGGGACCAGCCTAGTGATGCAATGGATGCAGCAAGAGAAAAAGCAGATGCAGCATTTGAATTCATAACCAAAATGGGGTTCGACTATTTCTGTTTCCACGACTTCGACCTCGTAAGGGAAGCAGATACGTTTTCAGCATCTGAAAAAAGACTTTCTGGAATTGTAGATTACATAAAGGAAAAACAGGCTGCCTCCGGTGTAAAACTGCTATGGGGCACTGCCAACTGTTTCTCCAATCCAAGATATATGAACGGCGCAGCTACCAACCCAGATTTTAATGTTCTAGCCCGTGCAGGGGGCCAGATTAAACTGGCTCTGGACGCTACCATAGCACTTAACGGAGAGAATTATGTATTCTGGGGTGGAAGAGAAGGTTATATGTCTTTATTGAATACAGATGTAAAACGAGAATTAGATCATATGGGCCGGTTTCTTGGAATGGCCAGAGACTATGCCCGTAACCAGGGTTTTACCGGCAATTTCTTTATTGAACCAAAACCTATGGAACCAATGAAACACCAGTACGACTTCGACAGCGCTACCGTTATTGGGTTCTTACATCAATATGGGCTACAGGACGATTTTAAATTGAATATTGAAGTAAATCATGCAACGCTTGCCAGCCATACCATGCAACACGAATTAGAGATCGCAGCAGCTCAAGGAATGCTTGGAAGTATAGATGCCAATAGGGGTGATTACCAGAACGGATGGGATACAGATCAGTTCCCAAATAATATAACCGAAGTTACTGAAGCCATGTTAGTGTTTTTAAAAGCAGGCGGACTCCAAGGTGGCGGTGTTAATTTTGATGCTAAAATCAGGAGAAATTCTACAGACATGGAAGATGTTTTCCATGCTCATATAGGAGGGGCAGATACCTTTGCAAGAGCACTAATAACTGCTGACAAAATTATCAGCTCATCAGCATACGATGCCCTCCGTAAGAAAAGATATAGTTCGTTCGACTCTGGCAAAGGAAGTGATTTTGAAAATGGGAATCTCAATTTTACTGATCTCTATGAGATCGCCAAAGAAAATGGTGAATTGACACTTCAGAGTGGTAAACAAGAATTATTCGAGAATATTATCAATCAATACATCTAAAAATAAAAACCCCGCCTTGATATGCCTTTATCATGCGGGGTTTAATCTTATTTGGCAAAATAGATGTAAATACTTACCACAATTACGCAAATTGCAATACCTGCGTGTTTTACATACTTGAAAGGTGTAATATCTACCTGCTCTGTATATTGTAATTCGAAGGCCTCTTTACGAGGATATATCCTGCCTATTATCAGCATTATGGCAGAATTTGTTATAAATAGAATGGCCATTACATGTAAATAATGCGGGTAAGCATCAGCCTCTACCAAAGCAAGTTCAGCGGCATCCGAGATCCCTGCTGCTTTTGCCTCTTCCAGCGCGCTGGCTATAAATTTTGGTTGTAACCAGAACTGACTGATAATATAAAGTAACGACCCGGAGATTATTCCAACCTTGGCCGCAATAGCCGGCACCTTCTTAGTCAGGTACCCGACAACTATGATGGTCAGGATCGGGATACTGTAAATTCCGTTTATCTCCTGTAAATAGTTGAACAAACTTCCTGCATTGGCAATCATTGGAGCTATAAACATAGCCGCCAGCGCAAGGCAGACGCCAAATATTTTACCGTACTTCACTACTGTCTTCTCCGGGGCCTCCTGGTTGATGTGCTGCTTGTATATATCTATCCCAAAAAGGGTCACAGAGCTGTTCAGGACACTATTAAAAGAACTCAGTATCGCTCCAAATAGCACTGCCGCAAAGAAACCAACCAGATAATTTGGCAATACCGCTCTTACTAACTCCGGGTAAGCCAGATCACTAGAAGCCAATCCACCATCGAAGTAGTAATACGCTATCATGCCAGGTAATACCAAAATTAACGGACCCAATATTTTAAGGAAAGAAGCAAGTAACAACCCTTTCTGACCTTCTGCCAGATTCTTTGCAGCTAATGCTCTTTGTATAATTTGCTGATTGGTTCCCCAGTAAAATAGTTGTACCAGCATCATCCCGGTAAAAATTGTAGAAAATGGCACTTCCTGCCCGGCTTCTCCAGTAGAATCGAACCGTTCCGGATGGGCAGACATTAATGTGTCTATTCCTGTAAAAACACTGCCATCTCCAATTGCCATAAGACCAAAAACCGGAATCAGAATTCCTCCTATCATTAGGCCAATTGCATTGATACTATCGGAGACTGCTACAGCCTTAAGGCCACCGAATACGGCATAGATAGAGCCAATAATCCCTATTCCCCAAATACAAAGGACCAAAGCTGTTTTATCCGAAACATTCAAAAGTTCAGGAACATTGAACATTCCACTAATTGCCACTGAGCCCGAATACAGTATTACCGGAAGTAACACCACAACATACCCTGTTAAAAAGAGCCCTGAGGTGATCGTTTTAGTAGATACATCAAAACGCTCGGCAAGAAACTGGGGTACAGTAGTTAAACCTCCTTTAAGATACCTGGGCAGCAAAAAAATAGCAGCTACCACCATGGCCATAGCGGCCAGGGTCTCCCAGGCCATAACAGATAAACCATCTTTGTAGGCACTGCCATTTAACCCAACTATCTGTTCTGTAGAAAGATTCGTCAATAACAGGGAACCAGCAATTACGCCTGCTGTCAAACTCCGTCCTCCGAGAAAATACCCGTCAGAAGAAGTTTCATCTGTTGTTCGAGTAGCAAAATAAGAAATTACGGCCACCATCAGGGTGAAGCCCACAAAAGAGATGATCCCTATCATTATAGTCTGTTTGGTTTGATTATACCCCTAAATATATTGGTTTATTTGCGAATTTGACCGTCTAATACCAAATAATAACAAAATGTTGCTGAAGTCTGTTTTACAACGACTAAGTCCCAGTCTGATTTAAGAAATATTAACGGCCAACATCTTCACTGTTCCTCAAAGTTTATCTATCTTGCGACGCGGTCTTGGCCCTCCTACTTTACTGGGCTAATATTTGCAAAAAACAGCAATAAATCCTTGAATATCAATAGAAATTAAGGATTACATATTGTGAAGAAATCTAAATTATCTGATCTTTTTAATCAAAACGAACGAGAGAGAAAAATGGCGATTTACAGATTGAAAATAACAGTACTTTCACTTTTCATTGTACTGTTCCTATCATGTACCAAGGATAAGGAAGCAAATCAAAAGAAAGAGAACAACTCAGCAACCCTTTTTGCACTATTATCTCCCGACCAAACCGGGATAGATTTTGTAAATAGCGTAGAGAACCAGAAGAATTTCAACATTTTTAAGTACAGGAATTTCTACAATGGGGGTGGTGTAGCAATTGGAGATATAAATAATGATGGCCTTGCAGATATCTACTTTACGGGCAATATGGTGGCCAATAAACTTTATTTGAATAAAGGCGACTTTAAATTTGAAGATATATCGGCTTCAGCCGGTATTGAAGGGAATAAGCCCTGGTCTACAGGTGTTAATATGGTAGATATTAATCAGGATGGACTTTTAGACATTTACGTCAGCAATGCCGGGAACATGGAAGGCAATAACCATGACAATGACCTGTATATCAATAATGGGGATCTTACTTTCACAGAAAAAGCAGCGGAATATAATCTGGCAAAAACCGGGTTCACAACACATGCCACTTTCTTCGATTACGATAAAGACGGGGATCTTGATGCTTATATTTTAAACAATAGTAATATTCCGGTGAGCAGTCTGGGCTATGCCGAACAAAGGCATGTAAGAGCACAAGACTGGAAAGGCGTACCAGATATATTCAAAGGAGTCGGGGATATGTTATTGAGAAATGACGATGGCAAATTTGTAGATGTAAGTGAAGAAGCAGGGATTTACGGAAGCTTAATAGGATTTGGCCTTGGAGTGGTGGTTACTGATATCAATAAGGATCTCTATCCGGACATCTATGTATCCAATGATTTCTATGAAAGAGATTATTTATATATCAATAATCAGGACGGGACTTTTAGAGAAGAAATTAAAAAATGGACCTCCCACCTATCGCTCTCAGCCATGGGTATAGATATGGCCGATATTAACAACGATGGTAATGCCGAGATTTTTATTACAGATATGCTTCCTGAAAAAGACCAGCGCGTAAAGGCCGTAATGGAATTTGAGGGTTATGACGTATTTAAACTAAAACAGAGCAAGGATTTTTATCAGCAATACATTCAAAATACTTTACAGCTCAACAACGGTAATGGATCATTTTCAGAAATTGCTTATTACAGTGGCGTAGATGCTACAGATTGGAGTTGGGCAGGGCTTCTTTTTGATATGGATAATGACGGCCTGAGAGACATTTACGTAACTAACGGTATTAATCATGATCTCACAGATCTGGATTTTGTCGATTTCTTTGCTAATGAGATTATCCAGAACATGGCATTAACGGGAAGGAAGGAATCCATAGATTCTATTATCAATAAAATGCCTATAAAACCTCAACCCAATTTCGCGTTTAAAAACAATGGCGATATCACATTTGATAACGCCAACAAGGAATGGGGATTCGAATTGCCAAGTATGTCTAACGGTGCAGCTTATGGTGATTTGGATAATGACGGAGATTTAGATGTGGTTGTAAATAACGTCAATATGGACGCTTTTATTTATAAAAATAATACCTCTGAGCGACTGGACAGGAATTATATAAAACTAAAATTTGAAGGTGCTGAGAAGAACAAATTCGCAATTGGCACTACCGCTATGCTGTATTATGACGATAGGGTGGTAATGCAGGAATTAGTCCCTTTCAGAGGCTTTCAATCCTCGATGGACTATATTATGACCATTGGTTTGGGGGAGTACCAAAAAGTAGACTCCATTCGGATAATCTGGCCTGATGATCGCACACAAAAATTAACAGATGTAGCAGTAAATCAACTCCTGGAGTTCAAAATATCAGATGCTACAGATAAATATGTGGCTCAAAACGAAAGCCATGGAAAAACTCTTTTTAAAGAAATTAGCTCCCAACGGTTAATTGCACATCAGGAGAATAGTTACAACGATTTTGACAATGAAGGTCTTATCAACAAATTACTTTCTCAGGAAGGCCCATCGCTTGCAATCGGGGATATAGATGGTGACGGGGATGACGATGTATTCCTTGGTGGTGCGAAAGGCAAAAGCGGGGTGGTCTATAGGCATTCCGGAAAAGGAGCGTTAAGACCTCTTGTTCAACGGGCGTTGGAAGCAGATGCAATTTACGAAGATACTGCAGCTGCCTTTTTTGACGCGGACGGTGATGGCGACATAGATCTTATGGTTGGTTCCGGGGGTAATGAAAGGGGAAGCCACCAGAGTTACAGGGCCCGACTGTATTTTAATGACGGGAAGGGTAATTTTAGTGCCTCTACCGAGAGTATTCCTTCAGCTTTTAAGAATATTGCAAGCATTTCTGCCCACGATTTTGATGATGATGGAGATGTAGATGTTTTCATAGGTTCCAGAAGTGTTGTAGGTACTTATGGGCTAGATCCCAACCATTTATTTTTGGAAAATCAGGGTGATGGTACCTTTTTAGACGCAACCGAAAGATTGGCCTATGATCTTAAAGATGCGGGCATGGTTACAAAATCTTTATGGGCAGATATGGATGGTGACACTAAAAAAGATTTGGTAACCATCTCTGAATGGGGTACTCCTAAAATCTTTAAAAATTCTGGTAGACGCCTATCCCATTCAATTACAGAACTGGATAGTCTGCACGGATGGTGGAATGCTATAGAAGCAGCAGATCTGGACAAAGACGGTGATATGGATCTTATTCTGGGTAACGAAGGAAATAATTTGCATTACAGGCCCACAGAAGCTGGCCCTATGAAAATATGGGTAAACGATTTTGACAACAACGGTTCAATTGAACAAATAGTCACTATTGGGGAAAATGGGAAAGACTATCCAATTCATCAGAAAAGAGAACTGACAGAACAATTGGTGTCATTAAAAAAGCAAAATCTAAAGGCTTCTGAATACTCCAGGAAAAGCATTGATGAATTGTTTCCTCCAGAAATATTTGAGAATTCTATAATGAAAAAAGTGGCTATTTCTGCTTCTGTCATCGCCGTAAATGAAGGCGAGGGCAGATATACTATTAAAACTCTTCCGGGGCGGGTACAGTTATCATGTGTTTGCGGTATCTCCTGTACCGACGTTAATAACGATGGCCACCTCGATTTAATTATGGGAGGTAATAACTTTGAATTTAAACCGCAGTATTCTCGCCTGGACGCAAGTTACGGGTCTGTACTCCTGGGTGATGGCAATCTGGGGTTTAAATGGCAGGATTATAACAGCAGTGGATTTTTTGTACGAGAAGAAATTAAGCATTTAAAACCTTTCGTTGATAAGCAGGGGAATAAATATATTTTTGCAGCAATAAATGATGGCAAACCAAAGATTTTTGCACTTAATGAATAAAAAAATATTTGGAATTCTGGCCTTGCTGGTCTTTGCATCTTGCGGAAATAAGGAAGGAGAACTTTTTAGTAACCCGCCAGCTGGTGAGACCGGAATTACTTTTACCAATACACTATCTGAAACCGAGGACCTTAATATTCTGGATTACCTCTATTTCTACAATGGCGGTGGTGTGGCTGTTGGAGATATTAATGGCGACGAACTTCCGGATATCTTTTTTTCAGGGAACCAGGTAAAGAACCGCTTATATTTAAACAAAGGTAATATGGCCTTTGAAGACATTTCCGAAACAGCAGGGATACTTGGAAATAGTAGTTGGAATACCGGTGCCGTAATGGGAGATGTTAACGGCGATGGCCTATTAGACATCTATGTTTGTGCAGTTGTCGGGATAAATGGTTTTGACGGTTATAATGAACTCTATATCAACAATGGTGATAATACATTTACGGAGAAAGCCGCAGAATACGGACTAGATTTTGACACTTACAGCTCCTCTGCAGCATTTTTGGATTACGACCTGGACGGGGATCTGGATATGTATCTTTTAAATCATGCCGTACATACCCAGGAATCTTATGGGCATGCAGATATTCGTCGCAAAAGAAACTACCAGACAGGAGACAAACTCCTCAGAAATGACAATGGTAAATTCATCGATGTTAGTGAAGAGGCAGGAATCTATGGAGGTGTAAACGGTTATGGCCTAGGGGTGGCAGTGGCAGATTTTAATCAGGACGGCTACGCTGATATTTATGTTGGCAACGATTTTCACGAAGATGATTATTATTATCTGAATAATGGTGATGGGACATTCTCTGAAAGTTTGAAAGCGTATTTTGGGCATACCACAAGGTTTTCCATGGGTAATGATGTTGCAGACATTAACCATGATGGATGGCCCGATATAATTTCATTAGACATGCTCCCGGAAGATGAAAAAGTGCTTAAAACTTCAGAAGGAGATGATGATATACAAACACAGAAATTAAGAACAAAGCAATTTGGATATCATTATCAATTTCCAAGAAATATGCTTTACTTGAATCAACAGGGCAGCAGTTATACAGAAACTGCGCTACAAAGTGGTATTGCCGCAACCGACTGGAGTTGGAGCGCACTCTTTGAAGATTATGATCAGGACGGCCATCAGGATGTTTTTATCTCAAATGGTGTCCCCAAACGGCCAAACGATCTGGACTATATCAAATTTGTATCCGATGAACAAATCAGGATCAAATTAAACAATACCAAACTTGTAGATCAACAAGCGCTTGATATGATGCCTTCAGGGGCAGTATCCAATTACATTTTTAAGGGCTCCGAAACCCTGAAATTTGAAAACAAATCCGGGCAGTGGATTACCAAAGACACTCTTTTTTCGGGAGCAACGGCACTGGCAGACCTGGATCTGGATGGTGATCTGGACCTGGTTGCAAATAATAGCAATAGTACTGCAGTGGTATACGTGAATAAAACGAATTCCAAGTCGGCTTATCTAAAGCTCAAATTTAATTATACTTCACCTAACCATTTGGGTATTGGCACAAAGGTTTTTTCTTATCATCAAGGCAATCTCCAATACAAAGAATTGTACACTGTAAGAGGGTTTCAGGCCTCTTCTGAACCCATGGTTCACTTTGGGTACGGACAGGCAACAGTAGTGGATTCTCTTAGAATTGTCTGGCCCGATGGAAGGTTTCAAACCGTCAAAGACATTGCTGTAAATCAAACGCTTAAAATTAAACCGGAAAACCCACAACCTTTTAACTATGGAAGTTTACGGCCAGAAACAAAAGAAGTTTTTAAAAAGGTGGAAAACAATCTGGGCCTGACCTTCCACCATAAAGAAGATGGCTATATAGATTTCAACAGGCAGAAACTCATACCCTACCAAATTGCTGATCGCGGCCCGGCAATTGCGATAGGAGACCTGAATAATGACAACAAGCCCGATGTGTTCTTTGGAGGATCCAAATTTATCCCTTCCAAACTATTTGTACAGTCCGATTCGCTTTATATAGAGAAAGAAATAACAGCTTTTGTTAATGATTCTATCAAAGAAGATATTGCCGCAGTAATTGCAGATTTTGACAAGGATGGTAAAAATGACCTCTTTGTTGGCAGCGGAGGGGGAGATTTTTACAATGAGATGGAGCCACTTCTAGATAGTTATTTTACCCAAAATGATAGTGCCTTTAGCGCCTCCTCTACTCCTCGCAATTTTGAAAACACTTCCGTGGTTAAGCCATGTGATATTGACCAGGATGGAGATCTGGATCTCTTTATAGGTAACCAGGCCATTAGCAACGATTTTGGAAAAATCCCCAGTTCCTATCTCCTTAGAAATGACGATGGAATATTATCGGATGTTAAGCTTGCGGAACTGCAGCAGGCAGGCATGATTACGGATGCCATTTGGGACGATATTGATAACGATGGGCAAAAAGATCTTATAGTGATTGGGGAATGGATGTCTCCCAGATTCTTTAAAAACACCGCTGGGGAACTAGAGGAAATTACCCCCTTGACAGGCAAAATAAATGGTTTATGGCAATGCATTGCCCCATTTGATATAGACCATGACGGAGATATAGATTATGTTTTGGGGAATTGGGGCACCAATAGTAAATTCAACGCTTCGGTAAAATTCCCATTAAAAATGTACTATTCAGATTTTGATGAAAACGGGAATACCGAAACAATTATTGCCATTGCCAAGAATGGAGAATATTATCCTGCAGAAAGTTTTGACGGCCTGGCTTCTCAGATCGTCAGCCTTAGAAAAAAATTTACATCATACAACCAATTTGCAGGAAAAACCCTGGATCAAATTTTTGAAAAAAAGGCGTTGAAAACAGCCGATGTTTTAACGGTGGATGAATTGCGTTCCGGATATCTTGAAAATAATAACGGGGAGTATACTTTTATCCCATTCCAAAATGAAATGCAAGTTGCACCTATTATGGCACTTCTAGTTTACGATTTTGATGGCGACAATGCTACTGAAGTCCTGGCAGCGGGCAACTATTTTGGGGTAAAACCATTTCACGGGAGATTTGATTCCTTTAGCGGCGCTATGATTAACGGCAAAAATGACGTAATTTTGGGGTCTAAACTAGGGTTAGACTTTGCTCACAAATCAGCCAGGAGCTTAGATGTAATTACACTTAACAACCAACCATATGTATTAGCGACCTTCAACAATGAAAAGGTCCAGGTCTACCAATTAATAAATAAAACTGGAGAATGATGAAGAAAATAATTGTACTGGTATTAGTAGCTGTGTTATCGGCTTGTACCAAAAACTCAGAACCCATAGAGGTTGCACCAAGTGAACTACACAATAGTATCGATAAAGTTGTGGAGATTATGATCCATGACATATTTTCACCCCCTGTGGCTAGCCGGATATTTGCCTATCCCAATGTCGCCGCCTATGAGATCATTGCACTGCAAAATGAGCAATATAATTCTCTTGTCGGGCAGGTACGCGATTTAACAGCCATCCCAGAACCTGATTCGACCAAAGCAGTTAATTATCAGCTGGCGGCCCTTATTGCACATATAGATCTAAGTAGAAAATTAATATTTTCTGAGGAGAAGTTAACCCCCTTGAGGGATAGTCTTTATACCAGCTGGGAGGCTATGAATAAGATAGAATTTGAAGCGTCTAAAGAATATGGCCTGCTGGTATCGGATCATATTGGAAGCTGGATGAACGAAGATAACTATAACCAGACCAGGACCATGCCCAAATTTACCGTGGAGATTGAAGACGTTTCCAGATGGCAGCCTACCCCCCCTGCCTACATGGAAGGGATAGAACCACATTGGAATAAAATCAGACCTTTTGTAATAAAATCTGCTGATCAGTTTAAACCAGAACCTCCTCCGCCATTTAGCATGGAAAAAGGCAGTGAATTCTACAATGAGGTAAAAGAGGTTTATGATATCAGCAACGAAATAACAGAGAAAGGCGACGAATCCGAAGAGGTTGCAATTGCCCGCTTTTGGGATTGTAATCCTTACGTTTCTGTAACTCGTGGCCATTTAATGTTTGCCACAAAAAAAATTACTCCAGGGGCACATTGGATTGGAATAGTAAAAATTGCTGCAAAGCAAACGGAAAGTAACTTTGATGATACCGTATTTGCTTATACCAAAACCTCTATGGCTATTGCAGATGCTTTTATAAGTTGCTGGGACGAAAAATACAGAAGTAACTTAATTAGGCCGGAAACGCTTATTAACAAGCACTTTGACGATAGCTGGCAGCCGGTTTTACAAACTCCTCCGTTTCCCGAATATACAAGTGGGCACAGTGTAGTGTCTGGTGCAGCAGCAACGGCATTAACTGATATTTTTGGTGAGAATTTTGCCTTCGCTGATGATACCGAACTGGCATATGGGCTGCCGATAAGAAGTTTTGCTTCATTCAACCAGGCCGCCGACGAGGCAGCGATAAGCAGGATGTATGGTGGAATTCATTATCGAAAAGCCGTAGATATAGGTGTTAAACAAGGTCGTGATCTTGGAAAATTCTTTATAGAGAATTTGAACATGAAAAATGAAGAAAAGCTGGCAGTAAATTAATTTATGAAGAAATTCATTGTTGCAATTGGGATCCTTTTACTAGGTGGCCTGATATGGTATCTCTTTCTTAAGTCTTATGATTATAAGGTGACCTTTAAGGCCAAAGCCAATGTGGGTGCAGTAAATCAGACCATCAAAACCTGGAATATTACCCTGGACGATGGTAAAATTGAATCAACAGAAGGTATTGATGCCTTAAATCAGACATTAGGATTTGCCGATTCTACCCATATCTACCATTGGAAACTCTCCGTACTGAATGATAGCCTTACCAAAATCCAGGTCTATGCCAAAGACAAGGACCATAGCTTTATGAACAAACTCAAAATTCCCTTTAAGGATACGGATTTTGAAAAGCGCACACGAAAAACATTGTTAGATTTTCATTCAAAATTAAAGGAACACATTGGTAAAATTAGAATTACCATGGCCGGGAAAGATGTTTTTGGCCCCACCTATTGTGCATATGTAGAAGTGAGCACGACCCAATTTGGTAAAGCACAGGGAATGATGAACAATTTTCCGTTGCTAAGTAACTTTCTTGTCAATAACAAAGTAAAATTGAATGGCCTCCCTTTTATAGAAGTAACTTCCTGGGATAAAGTGACAGACAGTTTGAAATACAATTTTTGCTATCCGATAATCGCATCAGACAGCTTGCCTGAACACCCTTTATTAAAGTATAAAGAGCTAAAGGCTAAACCCGCTTTGAAAGCGATTTATAATGGAAATTATATAACTTCTGACCGCGCCTGGTATGCCTTACTTAATCAGGCCGAAAAGACCAAACAAGAAGTTACAGGGCTTCCGATAGAAGTTTTCCATAACAACCCAAATATGGGAGGTGATGAATTACTTTGGAAAGCTGAAGTGTATTTACCTCTAAAAGAAGATTCTGATGAATAGAATACTTCCTCTTATTATTTTCATGGTGTTGGTGAGCTGTTCCAATTATGGCCAATTGACCTTTATAACCAAACTCCCTAAAAAACTAGATGAGAATTCCGGAATAGTTGCCCTGGAAGACAACAAAATCTGGGTAATTGAAGACAATGGAAATACGGATGAACTGTTTGAAGTAGATTTTGAAGGTCATCTTATAAAGAAATTTAAGGTAACTAATGCAAAAAACAAGGATTGGGAAGACCTGGCCAAAGATGACAAAGGCAATGTTTATATTGCCGATATCGGTAATAATGGCAATACCAGGAAACAATTGGTGATTTATAAAGTACCTGATCCCACAAAAGAAAAAGGAGATAAAATTGCTGCTAGAAAGATTTATTTTTCTTATCCTGGGCAAAAGAAATTTCCTCCCAAGTCCAAAGACTTTAAATACGATGCGGAAGCCCTCTTCTACAAAGACGATAATCTCTATCTGATTACAAAAAATAAGTCCAGACCTTTTAAAGGCGACGCCCAGATCTACAAAATACCTGCGCAGCCCGGGGAGCATAAAGCCCGGCTTTTGGGATCTATTACCCTTTGTGAAAATGCTGCCAAATGTATAGTCACCTCAGCCACTATCTCTTCGGACAACCAAAAAGTTGTTCTTTTAGGGTATGGAATGTTGTGGATTATAACAGACTTTAAGGATGATGATTTTACAAATGGTAAAATTACAAGTATAGACCTGGGTACTTCTACCCAACTAGAATCTGTTTGTTTTAAGAACGACAGTACCTTGCTACTTTCTGATGAGCGACGCCATGGCAAGGGTAGAAATTTGTATTCTTTTAAGATCAAATAGTATCAGAAACCAAAGCCAAGACCAAAGGTAAACCTAAGGCCGTCATCACTATTAAACAGAGCCATATTTGCCGAGATAATATCCGCTCCGTTAACGAAAAAGCCTCCTCCGACAGAAGTATGCCATATATTGGAATCATCTTCAGGTAGCCAAACCCGACCGTAATCAAATCCTCCATACAGACCAATCCCCACAGGCAACAACCCAGTTTTAAAATCGGTAATACTAAGCCTTAAGTCTGTATTCTGATAGAAGGCTTTTTTGCCGGCAAAACGCTGATTTCTAAACCCTCTAAGGCCATTTGTCCCCCCAATACTGGCTGCCTGATAAAACTCAAAATCATCTCCGATATTGAAATGGGCTTTCAATTTGGTGGCAACTACCCATCTCCCATTAGACGCTAATTTATAAGCCATAGAGAGGCTTGGGATTATATAGGAAAAACTTTGATCACTATTATCAAGGTTGGTGGTATATCCCGCATGTAGAGAAGTTGCCATCCCCATAGTCGGGAATGCCGCATTATCCACATTACTATAAGTGTACTGCCCGTCTACCCCAAAAAAATCATTGTTGGTTTCCGCCCCATTGGCCTGATAAAATGTATTGATAAATCTATCCTCAGTTTCTTCCACTTCAATGGTCTCATAAGACATGCCCAGCCTGAATTTAGAACCGAGATCACCCCTCCACACCAAGGATGGAGCCAGCCGCAGTGTCTGAATTTTTACCCTATTATAGTCCAGGTCAAGATCGTCATCCAGGTTGACTGTTTCGTTCCCGAAACCAAAGAAATTTATACTGAAGTTAGGGCTGGTAAATTTGGCGTCCAATTCCAGATTGGCCTTCCCAAGAACCTGAGCAAACTCTCCCTTATACCCTAAATCAAAACCACTTGTCGCAAAATAGAAGGCGGCATTAAGTGTATGCTGTTGGGTAAAAGGATTTTGTTTAAAGCCGTTGAACGTATAGATATTGGTAAGCCCAATTTTAAATCCATCATCCGGGTTAGAACCAATAGTAGGGATAATTTGGTTGAAACTACTTTTTAGTTTGCTAAATAAATAGGTGTTGGTATTATAGTCATTTGTCTTGTGAATCCGGGCTTTGGCTGCTTCTTCAAAATTATTATTCTTGTTTCTATGTTCATAAATCTGAATTCCACTTCTGGTAGCAATCTTATAGGTATCGTTATTCTGGCCTCCAATAAGTCGCACCTTTATTGCAGTTTTTCCACTAGATTCAAAGACATCATCATCATCCAGGCCATAAATCCAAATCTCCTTGGTTATGTTCTTGTCATACGTTTTCTTAAAAAATATTTCTGCCTTCTCACCTCCCTTGATTCGCTGTCCTATTACCTCGGTCTGCTCTGGAGAGAGGCCTTTTATTGTAAAATAGTCGTCCTTATCTGTTCCAATTACCACCCCATATTTGTTAATGACCCTGTAATACTCTTTAGCCGTTGCCATAAGATGGTGTTTTCGTGCCAATAGAATTTTTTTGATCTTCACCACTGTCTCGTCATGAACTTCCTTTGGAAATGCTTTAAAAGCGTCGTCTATAACCTCTTCAGTTATATTTTCCTGAATGAATCTGGCTTGCTCTTCCCAGAGTTCCAAATGTGTTTCAGGGAGTATGGCCATGTCCAGCACATAGGTTTTCGGAGAGGAATTAAACCCTCGGACACTTCTTATTTCCTCTGTAAAACCTTCCATTAATCTCAATCCAGGAACAATTCTGGTTGCCAGATTCATAAGGGCACCATCTCCCATTATTGAGAAAGCCTGGTCCCTATCCCTTGGTATGGGCTTATATATTACTTTTCCGCTATCCTCGTCCTTAAATTCTGCCCAGCGCCACTGATCTACATGTCTGTCCCAATCCCCAATCATCATATCAAATAATCTGGCCCTTATATAAGCGGCCTTATCAACCTGGTATTTTTCATCTTCTCTAAGATTCTTTATAAGATCATCCGTACTTTCTATCGCCTTTGTATATCCAAAACTTTCAATATCGTGGCCTTCGGAGGTATGTTCTTCAATCATATAGAGTTCATCCCCAAAATCTTTGTTGTATTCTTCAAGAGCAGGCTGTTTAGGAATATAGTACAACACCGGATTGGTATGAAATATGTCCACTGCATCAGATAACTTTCCAATAGTAAATGGAGCATACGGGTGCGATCCTGTATAGAAATCGCTTAAAAGATCTTCTGTATAAGTGTCTTCAAAATCTCCCACAATATATTGGTCCTGAAATGCCATAGCCTGAAGGTACAGCTCCGCACTTTTTTTCAAGGCACGCATTACATACTGTCTCCCACTTTTGTGTTCTAAGCGGAGCGATTTAGACTGATGTCCACCCCCTTTTCTCACAGGTCGCAAACCGCCAAACAAAGTATCTAAACGAACTGTTGGAGCGGTCACCTCCCTACTGTATAATTCTCTGTAACGCTCTCCCCATATACTCTTAAAAAAGTTCGTTTTATCTGTCTCTTCCTTAGTATACACCGATGCCTTTACTTCGGGAGGAAAATCTCTTGTTTGCATAGTCGTCTTTACTTCCCTGTAAGGAGGCAGTACCTCTGAAGTAAATAAGAACTTTCCCCCTGATGTTTCAGATGTCCCAAAATACCGGACTCTTGAAGCACCATCTTTATAAACTTCCAGGGTAGCATATCCCATCTGACCTGTTGCAAATTTGCTTCCATTTAATAAGCGTGCCGCTCCTTTTTTAGCTCCAGAACCACTTACAATCTGAGGGGTATTGTCCTCAACGATATATTGCAGGGTATGCTCATGGCCGGAAGCTAAAATTACTCTATCGGAGTATTGTGCAAGTGTAACCAATCTCTTCTTTAAATCTCGGTACCTTTTGTTTTGAAGGTCCTCAGGTGAGGCCCCGGTGGTGCGCCTCAACATATTTATGAAAGTGCCCAGCACAGGGATTGGACTAAGACTCTTTTTAAAAGAAAATTGCCCCCCGTGTGAGCCATAGGTAAACATGGGATGATGCAATGCTATTAAGGTGGTTTTGTCCCTGTTTTTCTTTATCAGACTTTCAATTTCTTCAAAAAACTTTGTTCTGCTCTTTATCTCACAATCATCGTTTATATTGGGGTGCTTATCCCAATCTGCCAGGTACCATTTAGTATCTATTGCAATGACCACAATTTTATCAGATATTTTGATGTCCTCGATAGGACAACCGTTTTCAGGGTAAAAGACTTTCTTACTTTGCAATTGTTCTTCAATGTATTTCTGCTGCCGTTTTAACCCTTTTAGACCGTCGTTATACCAATCGTGATTCCCAGGGATAAAAAAGGCATTTCCGTTAAAATCCTCAAGAACACTGATTTGAGCATCCAGGTTATGTTTGGCCGCCATATACCCCTCATCGCTTTTCTTAGGTAAACCGGCAGGATAGATATTGTCTCCCAAGAAAATTGCGGTGCTGTTTTGATCTGCCTTGGATAGCTGTGATTTAAAATTTTTAAGTGCTGGATTTAATCCTCCTTCGGGTGATAGTCCGGCATCTCCTATAAGATAAAAAGTGTGTGCAACTTCTTGAGGTGAAATTATATCTTTATCAGATCCTTGTTCACTATATTGTGCTTTGTAGCTAGCACAACCACTTGCTAGTAAAACTATTAAGATAAGTACGTAATGTTTTGTCATGCTCAACGTCAAAATTTTGTAATTTGCCAGGTGTAAACATAATCATATGTCGGAATTAATAGCAAAAACTGAACAATTTGTTACAGAATTATTGTCTAAGGAGTTAGACCCAAAATTCCTTTATCACAATTTACGGCATACCCAACGTGTAGTTAAAAGTAGTGAAGAATTATTGAACTCTCATGATCTGAATGAAGAAGAACGCGAGATCTTACTTTTGGCGACATGGCTTCATGACACGGGCTATACTAAGGGTTCTGAAAATCATGAAGAAAATAGCTGTTTAATAGCCAGGGAATTTCTTGGTAAACTGGGAGTAAAAGATGAAAAAATTGCCAAGGTAGAGTCGTGCATTCTTGCTACCAAAAGATTTTATGAACCTACCTCATTACTGCAAAAAATTATACGTGATGCGGATGCCTCACACTTGTCACGAGACAGCTATCTGGAAACTGCAGAATTTTTACGTGAAGAGCTTGCTCTATTAGGTATTGCGGAATATTCCCAAAAATCATGGAGGGATGAAAATGTAAAAATGTTCCGTTCTGAGCATAGTTATTATACAGACTACGCCAAAGAAAACTGGCAGGCCGGAAAAGACAAAAATCTAAAAAGGATAATTAAAGAGAAAAAAACGGAAAAAGAAATTGCCAAAAAAGAACAGTTAAAGGCAAAATACAAAAATGAAAGTCCGGATAGGGGAATTCAGACTTTGTTCCGCGTAACGCTTAAAAATCATATCACTTTAAGTGACATCGCCGATACCAAGGCTAATATTCTACTCTCTGTGAATGCCATTATTATCTCTGTGGCACTTTCAAATCTGATACCCAAGTTAGATAACCCTTCTAATGCTTATCTCATCTACCCTACTACTATTTTTATAATATTTAGCGTGGTATCTATGATTTTGGCGGTATTGGCTACCAGGCCAAATATTACCAGTGGACAATTTACCAAAGAGGATGTCACCAATAAAAAGGTGAATCTTCTATTCTTTGGCAACTTCCACAAGATGAAGTTAGATGAATATGAATGGGCCATTAAAGAATTGGTAAAAGACAAAGAATATATCTATTCTTCGCTCACCAAAGATCTTTATTTCCTGGGATTGGTATTAAACAGGAAATATAATATCCTGAGATGGACATACACCATTTTCATGATAGGGATTATTATTTCGGTACTCGCCTTTGGTCTTGCCTTCTGGCAATTAGGGCCAGACAGATAGCCTTAAATAAAGATTAGGCCTTCAATTCTTCCATCAGATCATCATAGGTGTAGGTTTTGTTAGACTCTTCGCCCTTTTTGTATAGAATCTCCGCCCTGATGGCCTTTAGACCTGATACCCCTTGAAGTCCTTCTAATTCTACTATCTCAATATTATTGGTAAAATAGCCCTTAGCTTTCAGGAAAGAAATATACCTCAAGTACTCCTGTTCATCTTTCCGTTGTGAATAGACGATTGCAAGCTTACCATTTTGGGTAAGCCTTTCACTGGTTCCTTTAATAAAGGATTTATCAATTCTTTTTTTGATGATTTCGTATCTGGCGTTATATGTCCCGTCCACATCAAACTGTTTCTCATCCATTCTAAAGCGAATAGACAATGAAGTGCTATAGACCAGGATGAGAGAAGCTACATCTAGTTGTACAGGCAATTCTGGTTTAAGATTGTAGTAGGTATTCTCCATTTCACACATTACCTGTAACTGCCACAACCTTAAGTTGTTAAGATATAAGGAATTAAACTTTTTATTCCCGGAAATAGATTCTCCAATATACATATTGTGTTCTACCCCATCAGTCTTATAACGCTCAAAATAATGAGGGAACATTTCCTGCGCCTGCGCTTGCTTTTGATCTATAACGGCTACCAGGCTCTTGTTGATTTCCATTACGCTTTCATCGTAATTTCTTCTGTGGTCATAATATGTGTGAGTAGTAGGATCTATAGTCTTTTCATATTCCTGTACCAGCCTTTTGAGTTCCGGATCAGATTTCTTGTAGTGCTTAAACACGGGTGCTACTTCATCCTTAATGAAATCGAAGATATTCTGTTCACTACTAGAATATAGGGTGTCTTTAATACTGGTAATCAGGTTTTCGGCCCTAAAGATGAGTTCTTCATAAATCGGAAGCTTTTCTTTCTCAAATGCTATTTTAATTACTTCATTAATTGCTGTTAGCTGTATAATCAGGTCTCGCTGTATTGCCGTATTTCTTGCATTAGAAGAACCTTTAATATCTACCTGTCCATAAAGTGGATAAACATCATTAAATACAATTTCCTGGAACGACGGCTGTTGTCCCTGAAGGTCTTCCTTAATAAATCTCTTGGCTTCTTCCTGAAAACGCCAGTACACTGAAGAATGAACAGAGGTACATTCGTTCTGAATTATGGCATCAATTAAATTCTCTTCTTCAATTTTGGAACGAATTACAGCCGAAACAATAAAAGGCATTATATCATCTAACTTTTGAGCATTAACGGCATTGAGTTCTCCCTTTTTACTGGAAACAACCTCTAATACCCCAAGTAAATCGCCATTTGATGCAATTGGCGCAAAAACAGCACTTTTAATACCCTGTTCCTTGAGTCCTTTGTAAGGCGCTGCACCTTCCGAGACCCTGAAGAATCTGTCCACATCGGCAATGGCAAAATAGGTGTTATCTACCAACAATTTCTTATAAGAACCCTGGCACAGGGCATCATTACACTCTTGTTTTTCATCTTCCCGGAGAATAAAGCTTTCCATCCCCTTGCCATAGACCCGCTCAAATTGATCCTCACGCGCATTATAGGTCACAAAACCAACTTTGAGATTTTTGGTTTTAAAAAACGATCTGAACGTTTCCTGCAAATCCTGAATAAAATTTTCATTGCCCCTTTTATCATTCCCGATCAGACCCGATTTAATGTCAGAAATGGCCTGTTCTGTAGTAACATCGAACATATTGGAGATAACAAATCCTTTGGATATAAAACTCTCCGGGGGAATTTTTGTTTTCCAAAGTTCCAGATCGTTGGGATTATCCAGAAGTTCATCCACATCATCCTGGGTAAGATCCAAAGAATTTTCTGTTGGCAATACTTCCAGGAAATCTGCATTGTACAGTATCCGATAATGGCGCATTACACCGTTGGCATCAGGTATATCGTAAAAATAGGGTCTGCTAAAATCAAACTTATAGCCGTAGTAATATCCAAGGATCACCACACACCCCATAATATAATCTATTCCTTCAGCAAGGTTTCTTAATACGGGTTTAAAATTGGGCCCGGCAGTTTCTACTATTTTTTGAAAACGTTTTGAAGAATTAAAAACGATATCGTAATAAGGCAAAGAAGCAACCTTTATTTCATTTTCTGTTAATACCTCTGAGAAAGAATCCTGTAGAATAATTCTTATGACGTCTTTGTGTTCTTCTAGGAGAGAAACATCTGTAAAACCTTCACGTAATTCGGGAAACGGGGCCTGAGCCTTCAGCACACGCTTCGCCCTGGCCGCTAAATCCTTATCCTTGCTTTTTGCCATCTCATCATAGCGCTTCAAAAGCTTATCAAAGCTAATGAGATGCTTCAAGGGCATAATCTTTTCCTTACCTGCCATCATAATTTGTTAGTCCGTATATTCCCTGTAAAATTACAAAAGAAAGCTTTTTGTAATTGTTAAAGGAATCTTTACGCCCATCCGCGCTTTTTTTAGGATATTTGAAGGTCATTAAAAAAGGTCTGGAGACTTTCAGGTATTTGAAAATTTCTTTGACTTATTAAACGATATTTCAATTTTATATATTGATTATCAGTGCTTTACAACTTTATACTTGTCTTATAATTAATAAATCGTCGCATGTCTTCCAATTTTAGACTTACAAGGGCCTATAAAAATGCCAAGGTGATTCCCTTTGATGATTCCTCTAAATTTATCCTTTTTAGCGATTGTCATCGCGGGGATAATAGCTTTGCGGACGATTTTTCTAACAATAGAAATATATATTTCCATGCCCTAAGGCATTATTACAATGAAGGTTTCAACTATTGTGAATTGGGCGATGGGGATGAACTATGGGAAAATAGGAGTTTTGAGCCTATTTTTTTAGCTCATAAGAATATTTTCATGCTCATGAAGCAATATCATGAAGAAAACAGGCTTCATATGCTGTGGGGAAATCATGATATGGTCTATAGAAAGAAAGGGTATGTAAAAGAGCAATTGTACTCCTATTTTGAACCTAAAGAAGAAAAAGAGAAAGTACTTATGGAAGACCTGGTCTATCATGAAGCTATTGTCTTAAAGCATCAGAAAACCGGGCAGGAGTTATTCCTGGCTCATGGCCATCAGGCAGATTTCATGAACTACATAGGCTGGAGGTTTAATCGGTTTTTGGTACGGGTATTATGGAAACCTCTGCAAGTCTGGGGAATTGCAGACCCTACCAGCCCAGCTAAGAATTACAAAGAACTTATAAAAGTTGAGCGTAGAATTAAAAGGTGGATACTTCAAAACAATCTTTTAATCACAATCGCCGGACATACCCACAGGCCCAGGTTTCCGGAACCGGGAGATATCCCATTTTTTAACGATGGTAGCTGTGTACATCCGAGGAGCATTACCGGAATAGAAATTGAAAATGGCAGCATCTCACTAATAAAATGGCAGATCGCTACCACTGAGACCGGTATTCTTAAGGTCATCCGGGTACTACTTGAAGGGCCTCAAAAGCTGATAGATTATATGGATAAGGGGTAAAAGTTGAGCCCCGTAAACGGGGCTCGTTATTCAAATTGATCTTGTGTGTCTTATAAGAAAGTAAGTAGTTTCTATTGGATTCTAAAATTAACAGGAATACTATAGGGTACTCTTACGGGTTTCCCTCTTTGCATTCCGGGAGTCATCTTTGGTAATGCTGCTACAATTCGATGAGCTTCTCTCTCAAGTAGTTTGTCTGGTCCTCTGGTCCTGATACCATTTACGTACCCCTTAGAATCTATACTAAATTGCACGTACACTTTACCCATGATTCCCAGCTCCAGAGCAACTTCGGGGTAATGAAACTCCTTCATAACGTGCTCCTGCATTTTCTTTTGAAAACAAGCTTTTCGCTCATCATTGTTTGTTAGGTTCTCACAACCGGGAAAAACGGGAACATTCTCAATAACAGCAAATGGCACCGTGATTTCCTCTTCTAATTCACCTACTTCTACATCATCGACATCCAATACTTCTTCAATTACAGCATCCTGACTTGTTTCCGTACTTTCAATAATAGTTTCTTCAATTTCTTCTGCATCTTCAACTATTTCAATCACTTCGGGAGCAGCAGGTGGTGGTGGCGGAGGTGTTGTTTTAAGCACTTCCGTTACAGGAACATCTTCCTTTAGATCATCTGTGGCCGCAATGGCCTCAACCAAAACATCTTCTTTAGGATAACTTTTATATTCTAAAGCTCTCCATGTTAAGAATAAAACCAGGCTTAATCCAATTACAAAGTAAAGCCCGCTGTTTCGGTTTAAATCGGCGTGTGGATTTTTCTTGACTTGCATAACTCTGAGATTTAAATACTTGAAATTAACATAGTTAAACACCATTTAATATGATATTTATCACCTTTTCCAAGCTTCTCAGAATAAATAGCAACTCTGCTCCAAATGACCGGATCATTGAATAACCCCAAAAGCCAACAACATTTAAGATAGTTGAGAAAATCCTGTCAGAACGCCATTGCCCTAATTACTACATATCAGAAAGTAAAACTTCATTAAAATCCACTCCTTCTACAGGTACCAGTTTTTGTTCTGATTCGTCCCATTCAATTCTTCTCCCCAGTTTATATGAAATTCCAGCCATATGGGCACTAATTGCTTCATCAAAACCTTCTTTAATGCCGCAACTGACTTTACTGCCATTTTTAATAGCACCCAGCCACTCCTGAAGATGTAAGAAAGTAGAGTCTACCCTTACCCCATCAATATATGTCCACATTAATCCCTTATCCGCAAAGTATTGCGAAGTTGCAGAGGCAACTGCATCCGGCATATTTGCCCCCGGATTGTACTGATATACCGGAATATTGGGCATCATCTTTTTAGCCTCCAGCATTTCGGCATATTTGGTAGAGCCCCTATCGGGCCATATTGTAAGTCTGTTCCCTAACTCCAGAGTACCGTCATGTCCCATTAAAATGGTGGGTCTGTTATAACCATTGCCCAGGGTAGCACTGTATACAAAAGTCATCCCATTTTCCTTTCCTGCATCCTGGCTGCTTCCCAGACTATAATTTGGGAATTCCATGTTTACCTGCAAAACATCAGGTACGTTACGCCCGTCGTTATGGGTATAAATACCTCCCGAAGCAGTAACCGCCTTAGGAATCCCCATATTGAGAACACAGTTCAGACGATCGTAATCATGGGTCAGAAGATCTCCGGATAAGCCAGAACCATAAGCCCACCATTTCCTCCAACGGAAAAAATGATTTTTATTAAATGGAATTTTAGGAGCAGAACCCAGGAATAGATCCCAGTCAATAGTTCCTTCATTGGCTTTTTCATGGATATCATAATTCCATGCCCCATTGTCGTCATTTCTATTGGTATTGGTTTGTACTAAAGAAACATGACCAATAACTCCTTTTTTCATAATATCCTGAGCCGTTTTAAAACTTAGGGTTTGTCTGTGCTGGTGCCCCACTTGCAGTATAGCATTAGATTTCTCAGCGGCATCTCTAAGCAAATAAGTCTCTTCAATAGTGTGGGTCATTGGCTTTTCTAGATACACATGAACATTGTTTTCCAAAGCATCAATGGCCATAGGTGCGTGCCAATGATCCGGAGTAGCAACAATGACTGCATGTACATCTCCACTTCTGATCATGTCCTGATGCGTCTTATAGCGCTTCATGGTGCTCTCTTTGGTTGAAAAAGAACGAATTGCTTTTTCTGCTCTTACATCAAAAGCATCACATACTGCAACGAGTTTCACATTTAGTTTTTCCTGGTTTAAGAAATCTTCCAGTCCCTTATTTTGAGGATTCTCTTTTACTTCCTCCTCCATTTTAGCCAACCATTCTTTGGTGGCAAAACCTAATGATCTGCACAATTGCTCTCCTCTTATACCAAACCCGATAATACCTACCCTCAAGGGCTCCCCACTAATGTCCTGGACCACCGAAGGCAATGAGGGTTGTATATTGAGCTGTTCCAGTATTTCAGAACGTTTCTTTTTTTGAGTTAAAGTACTGGCTGCACCTGCCCACCATACGGCTCCAAGAACAGGCACTCCTCCTAATCCTTTTAATACGTCTCTTCTGGTCCACTTCATAATTCTTCTGTTTTAGTGATTTGTTTGGTTTTTGAAAAAATACGTTTAAATCCAAAATGATCTCCGGTAGGGAACTGATAAATGATCAGGCAGCCAACAAGCTCTATCAAATTCTTATTGACAAACCAATAACTGCCCTCCACGTTCAATTGAGTTAACCACGGAAATGGGGGATGCGCCCAATAATATAATGCCAGTAGCGCTACCCCGATAAAAGCCCCTAATTTCTCATATATGCCAAGAATAAAAGTGATTCCGACAATAACCAAAGCACCGCAGTTCATTATATCTACCCATTGAATAATATTTTCATTGGCGAGGGGCACAAATAAAAATTTTAAGGGACCCTGGGCGGTGGCAAGGTAGCCGAAGGACGTCCATTCCGGATTGTACAACTTAATGACACCTTCATATAAAAAGTGCCAGCCTATTAAAATTCGTAAAACAACAATAGTGTTCCTAAAGTTGCCATTTATATTGGTGATTCCCATATGAAAGAAATTTGAGTTACAGAAGGTTTTTTTGAAGAGGCCAAGCTATAATCCTTATTATTGAAATACTATGACATATGTCAGGAATCTCAACAGAAGAATTCATAGGTAGCCAGCGCCAACTAAAATGTACTGAAATTTATGGAATTTTTATGTTTCTTCTTTAGAATTTCTAGGCAATACCTCTTCCGGGAATGGGAAAAGAATAGTAGAATTTTTCTCTGCGGCAATATTTGAAAGCGTCTGGTAGAGTCTTAGTTTAATGGCAGACGGAGACTGATCTATTAGCTTTCCAGCTTCCAGAAGTTTGCCCGCGGCCTGTTCCTCTGCCAATGCTAAGATGATTCTGGCCCTCCTTGATCTTTCAGCTTCCGCCTGGTTGGCCATCATTCTTCTCATGTTTTCAGGTAGTTGAATATCTTTAATTTTAACGTCAATTATATCAATTCCCCATTCGCTGGTTTCCTGCTCAACAATCTGTTTGATATTCTTGCCCATTTCTTCACGCTTACTCAAAATAGTATCCAATTCAACTTTACCGCAAACATCTCTTAGGGCAGCCTGAGACAATTGGGTGATCGCGAATTTATATTCTTCTACCTCCAGGACTGCCTTCTCAGGATTATTGATCTTAAAGAATACTACCCCGTCAATACTGCATGGTACATTATCCTCTGTCATTACTTCCTGTGAAACCACATTGATTGTAATTACCCTGATATCTACAATCTGTACAGTTTCAACCAGGGGAATTACCCACCTGAAACCTGGTTTCAGTGTTTTGATATATTTACCAAATCTAAACTTGAGTGCCCGCTTATATTCAAAAATTATTCGGATACCGGCAAGTAAAAAAAGTCCGAATAAAATGCCCGATAATAGTAAAGGTGTCATGATAGAAAATATTTTCGAAAATAAAAGCACCTATTAATTGTGCTCCAGATATCATAAGTAAAGTGATGTATCACCAATTATACCCCAATAATGTGTATTGGTTGATATGGACAAAATGTAATTTTCTGCGCCAAGGGTTCCTATTAAAGTTACAAAAAATTAATGTCCGATTTCGAATATTGCCCTCCTTTTTAAATTGTGAGGTTAAACGCGTTCGGCAAGTGTCTTTATGGCCTTTACAAACTGGTCTAATTCATCGAAGGTAGTATATACATTTGGTGTAATTCTACAGCCCTGAACATTTGCATAATCTATGGCCACTGTAAAAATCTTGAATTCATCCAGGAGGGTTTTGGCAAGGTGGGCAGGTTTTATTCCTTCTATGCCTACATTGGCAATGCCGCAGCTCCTATGCGGTTCAAGAGGGGTATTAATGACTACTTTGGGAGTTGTTCTTAACTGGTTGCTCCAGTATCGTTGTAATTGGCGCATTCTTTTTTCCTTCCTTTCCATTCCGATCACTTCCAGGTAATCTATGGCATCTTCAATGGCCAGATCGGTATGAACAGGGTGGGTCCCGGTATGGTTAAGTCTGCGAACATCATTGGGGTCATCAATGAAATCTGCCAGTAGCGGCCATATTTTAGGAATATGATCCCTTGAAACATAAAGCAATCCTGCTCCCAGCGGGGTACTCAGCCATTTATGTAAGCTAGAGCCGTAATAATCGCAATCTAATTCTTTAATATCTACATTAATATGACCCACACAATGCGCACCATCAACCATAACCTCAACACCATGACTGTGAGCCATATCACAAATCTTCCTTACCGGTAAAATCTGACCGGTAATGTTTATCATGTGGCAAACCATAATTAATCTGGTCTTTGGGGTGATCTGCGATTCGTAGAGTGCTACTATTTCTTCATCAGAAGCTGGGTGATTAGGCACCGAAATTATTTTATTAACTATCCCGTATCTTTTTGCGACCAATTCAAAATGGTCTCTCATTGAGCCGTAATCCTGTTTAGCAAAGACGGCTTCGTCCCCGGCTTTCCATGGGAAGCCTCCGATTATCAGATCCAAAGATTCTGTAGTATTCCTGGTAATTACCAATTCATCATTACCACAATTCACCAGCCTGGCCAATTTATCAGCTACTCGCTTTTTGTTGTCCCACTGTACGGTCCTCATATAATGAGATCCCTGGTAATTGACCATCTTCACATGCTCTACAAATTTATTTATAGTGGGTTGGGGGGCTATATTATAATAGCCGTTTTCCAAATTGACGTATTCGGGCTTTAGGGCGTAATCTTTTCGTATCCTTTTCCAAAAGTCATCTTCAAAATGGTAATCATAGCCCTCAGGTACATTAATAGTATTGGCCTTTAACGTCATTGGCAAAAATGGGCTCACTGCAGCTAATCCTACCATTTGCCTTAAAAAATCTCTTTTATTCATAATTAGAACTTGAGACTACAAGTTAAAAAAAATGTATTCCAATACACTAGAGAATTTATAACTAACTTGTCTTATTACTCTTGCTTTCATTGCTCAATAATTAAAAAACTTCCATGAAAAAAATACTTATCATAAATGGTCACCCGGATGAAGAAAGTTTTAATTTCGCCATTGCCGAAGCCTATAAAAAAGGAGCCCAATCCTCCGGGGCAATTATTCAGGAAATAAACATCCGTGAACTTAGTTTTAACCCAAATCTGCAATTTGGATATCGCCAAAGGACAGATCTTGAACCCGACCTTTTAGAAGCTCAGGAAAAGATTAAATGGGCAGATCATTTGGTTTGGGTATATCCGGTATGGTGGGGTTCTGTACCCGGAATTATGAAAGGCTTCCTGGATAGGGTGCTACTTCCCGGATTTGCATTCAAGAAAAGAGAGGGTTCTGTCTGGTGGGATAAGTACCTGACCGGCAAATCTGCTCGAATTATCAGTACTTTAGACCAACCGGCATGGTTCTACTTTCTTATAAATCACAGGCCCAGCTATTTCGCAATGAAAAAATTGACATTAAATTTTATAGGAGTTAGCCCGGTAAGGGCAACCACAATTGGTCCTATCAGACTATCTAAACCAGCTTACCGGTCCAAATGGCTAAAAAAGATTGAAAAACTGGGAAGAAAAAACAGATAATTAGAAATCTAATCCCCTGAGAGGATTAGTTTCAAGCCTTTTACATTCACCTACTAATATGGTATATTTAGACTGTAATCCTAAATTATACTCATATGAATATGTCTCCTTCTCAACAACTCAAAGCAATGGGAGTAGTACTGCCTCCTGCCCCTCCTCCAGCCGGAGTTTATAAACCGGTTTTGGTCGTCGACAATTTTCTTTATGTTTCCGGGCAGGGACCCATGCAGAACGACGGCAGCTTAATGGTAGGAAGAGCCGGGGATGATCTTAATCTTGAGCAGGCCAAAGAAGCAGCTCGTCAGGTAGGTTTAACTATGCTCTCGACGATTGTAACTCATTTTGGTGAACTGGATAAAATAAAGAGGGTGGTTAAGGTGCTGGGAATGGTTAATTCTACGCCCGAATTTGGGCAACAGCCATTGGTTATTAACGGTTTTAGCGAATTGATGGCCGAAGTCTTCGGACCCGAACATGGCATCGGTGTACGAAGTGCCGTAGGCATGATGCTTCCAGGAAATATCCCAGTTGAAATTGAGGCCATGTTTGAACTAATTAAATAATTCAGTTAGCCTAAATATGCGAAATTGGTATAGCCTCAAAAACACGGAAGACCTGGTATCTCCTGCTCTGCTTGTTTATCCGGATAGAATAGAAAAAAATATTCGGAAAATGATCGAAATGGCCGAAGGTACAGATTTCCTCAGGCCACATGTGAAAACACACAAAACTGCCGAAATTATTCAGATGCAGATGGCTCATGGGATACATAAATTTAAATGTGCTACCATCCCGGAGGCCCAATTATTAGGAAAATGCGGTGCAAAAGATATTCTCCTTGCCATGCAGCCTGTTGGCGCCAATATTGGAAGATTTTTTGATTTGATCACAGCCTATCCAAAATCTGAGTTCTCTACAATTGTAGATAACCTTAAAAGTATAAGTGCTATCTCGGAAATGGCGGAGAAACGAGATCTTGAAGCAGCACTATATCTTGATCTGAATACCGGAATGAATCGTACGGGAATTGCACCGGGGGAAACTGCCATTACGCTATTCAAAACAATTACTTTACATCCAAAGTTAAAATCCAAAGGCTTACATGCCTATGATGGGCATCTTAGACATACAGAACCTGCAACACAAAAAACCACCTGTGATGCTGCATTTAATGGAGTATTGAAACTAAAGGAAGCTTTGAAATCTGAGGGTTTTATGGTTGAAAATATAGTGGCCGGGGGTTCCCCAACTTTCCCGATACATGCCAAAAGACCGGGGGTAGAAGCAAGCCCTGGAACTACCTTACTCTGGGACAATGGCTACGGTACTTTATTCCCTGATATGGGTTTCGTGACTGCCGCTGTTTTATTTACCAGAATTATCAGTAAACCTGGTCCTTCATTAATATGTTTAGATCTTGGGCATAAGGCCATAGCTCCGGAAATGCCCTTCCCCAGAGTTAGGATCTTCGGATTGGAACATTGTGGGCAAACAGCACAGAGTGAAGAACATCTGGTAGTAAACTGTCCTGAAAACAATAACTTAGAAGTAGGAGACGCTTATTACGCCATACCACAACATATTTGCCCTACAGTTGCCAAATACAACGAGCTTCTCACCGTGGAAGACAGAGAAATTACAGGCTCATGGCAGGTTGCTGCAAGAGATCATTAGCATTAATACGATTTATGACTTTCGTCGAATTTAACAGCAAATTAAATCCCTGTGGCAAGGTATTTGTTATTTTTACGACTAAATAATGCTGCTATGAACCGTATTATTCCCCTTCTTGGCGTCTTCTTACTGCCCTTAATAGGTGCGGCCCAGTCCGATATTCCCAGGACAAAGCCACTTAAAATTGAAGCTGAGAACAATCTGGACATCAAAAGCAGTCCAAATAAGGGAACAGTGCTTAATATGCCATCAATTTTGGATAAAAAGTCCAACATAAATTTCAAAGATTCTATGAATCAAAGAAATATTAAGATGCTACCTGATACGGAACTTAAACAAGCCGGGCACGACCTTAAAATAGACCCAAAAGTAGGAGAGGCTGAAAAAGGAAAGTCTGGTAAGCACTTTGGCGATATGTACCTTGGGGACGTCAAAACTGGCGGCAAATTCGTTGGGATAGTATGCCGCGATCACGAATATGTAGATGGCGACAGGGTAAGAATTTTTGCCAACGGCCATGTCATAGATCCAAATATGTACCTTACCGGAAGTTTTAAAGGTGTCAATCTCAATCTGGAAAAGGGATTCAACCGTTTGGACTTTGAGGCACTGAATCAGGGTTCAAGCGGGCCAAATACTGCCCAAGTTGATGTTTATGACGATCAGGGACAATTGATTTATTCTAACAAATGGCTACTTTCTACCGGTTCTAAAGCCTCGCTGATTATTGTGAAGGACTAGCACAGTTCCAATTGGCGGCACCCTTGGATAATCTCTTTATCTATTTTTACCTGCTAAGCTACATTTTTCCTAATTTCACCTAGAAATTAATCTACCATCTCCTTTGAGAAAACTTGAGGATAAAGTATGCATAATAACAGGTGCAACAAGCGGCATGGGAAAAGCCATTGCTGAAGCTTTTGCATTGGAAGGTGCCAAACTTGTACTCTCTGGAAGAAGTAAAGAAAGGGGGCAAGCTCTTCTTACAAAAATTAAGAATTCCTCAGGGCAGGCCATCTTTATATCAGGAGACGTCAGTCAAAGTTCAACTAATAAAAAATTAGTAAATGCTGCAATAGAGCAGTATGGTGCCCTGGATATCGTTTCCTTAAATGCCGGAATCCTGGGGCTTGGTGCCGTTACAGAGCTCTCTGAAGAATCGTGGAAGCAAACACTGGATACTAACCTGAGTTCAATTTTTTATATCTGCAAATATGCCTTACCTCACTTAGCCGAAACCAAGAATGGCAATATTATAATAAATGCTTCAATAGCTGCTTTCAAAAGCTTTCCAAATCATCCTGCCTATTGTGCTTCAAAAGCTGCATCCGTTGCACTTATGAAACAAATTGCTGTAGATTATGGCCCGGATGTCAGAGCCAACGCCATTTGTCCCGGACCCGTGGACACTCCTTTACTTTGGGAATCTGCAAAAGCTTTTGAAGCGCCGGAAAAGGCTGTAGAAAATGCTGCCCAAGCCACTTTACTGAAGCGACTAGGGGCTCCGGAGGATGTGGCTAAACTGGCCGTATTTCTTGCATCAGAAGATGCTTCCTGGATAACCGGATCCACGATTAACATCGATGGAGGTATTCTGAATGTCTAGAAGAATTTATTTTCTTTTCCCGGGTTCATAAGTTTCCCTGGCTCTTTTGAGAACGTCTTCTTTATAATAAGGCACATCTTTAAAATCTATATCGGCATAGCGCTGGGCCTGATCATCAAAATGTGGAGAATTGGGATCTCCACTCTGACCTCCGGCAAGTATAGTTTTGGCCCTTACTCTTTCTCCAAATTCTACTGCGGCGACAAAGCTATTCCCTCGGGTTCCATAAATTTTCCTGGTGTTGTTGTGGTAACGGGCGCCATAGGCTGCCAAAGCCCCCCATCTGCCCGAAGCAAAGCCTATCGGAATACTGGGCTTGGTATCGTCAAAAGCCTGGCGAATATCTCCATTTAGACGCTGATAACGATTTACATCCCCCCATGGTATCTCCCAGTTGCCAAAATCTTTCTCTAACCTCAGAAGTACCGTGTTAAAGATTTTGAGTCTTTCCTGTTCTGATGATGCATCCCCCCAATATTCCATGCGTTCCATTGGAGACATTCCATCAGGGTATTCCCCGGATTCATTATATGCCGTGCCGTAGAAATGTGCAAGAGTCATCGCCACAGACGTCTTGGATGTTTTAAAGTCCCAGCTGCGCAAAACCTCAATGGCTTCTTTCATTTCAGGATAATTGGGTGCAGCATTGTCATAGGCTTTAACCAGTCCGGGCAAAAGGGCTTCAAAAGCCGGAAGGTAGGGGTCGTGTGCCAGGGTTATCAGACTATCCAGGGTATAACCTTTGCGATCTTTCAATAATTCAATGGCATGTACACCTCGGAAATTCTCCCTGTCTATAGACATATAACCAGGGTAATCTTCTTTCTTAGGGCTGAATTCCAAAGCAGCTGTATATGGGGTAGAATTACAATTCTGCAACCAACCATTCTCCGGATTCAGGAGCATAATATTTTCATCTACCGTATGCAATCCTTTCCAGTCTGTTTTTGGATTGCTCCCATCCACAGGTTTGGAATAATCATACTCATCATCTCTTTTAGGAATAAAATTTCCATGAAAATAGGCAATGTTCCCATCAGCATCTGCATAGACCGTATTGTTAGATGAATTGGTTCTTATATCCATCATATCCCTGAAGCCACTGTAGTCTTTCTGTTTGGTCCTGATAAATGATTGTTGCAAAGCTTTTACCGGTTCCCACATCATGGCTGAAGCAACATACTTATCACCATTTTTATGTGTTATAGGACCGTGATGCGTATGATACATGGGGAACTTTTTTTCTTCCATGCCATCCGTAATCTTATATTTTAGTACTACTTCTGAGGTTTTTACCTCTCGCATCTCCTCTCCGTATTGGTACAATAGTTCACCGCCTGTCTCCAGTATATTCTCTTCAAACTCATCCATGACATCGGTATAGGTGCTGGTATGCATCCATCCTGTTTTCTCATTAAATCCTTGATAGACAAAAAACTGACCCCAGGTAACGGCTCCGTAAGCATTCAATCCTTCTTCACTAACCACATGCACCTCTCCCCTAAAGAAAAACGAGGTATGCGGATTAATCAGAAGCATACTGTTTCCTGTTTGTGTAAGTTTGCCGGAAATTGCAATCCCATTAGAGCCCTGTGGCTCCGCCATTTCTTCCTTCTTTTTTGCCTCCAAAGTCTCGGATTTAGGCATCTCCATCCCATTTTGATAAAGGGCTTCGATTTTTCTGGCGCTAATCCTTTCTATATCGCCTCCTATTGACCCTTCACTAAAATACATTGGCATCCAGGGTTCAAACCTGGTAAGCAACTTAGGTTGCACTTCAGGATGCGTATGAAGGTAATAGTTTACTCCGTCGGCAAATGCGTCACAAAGCTGTTTTAACCAGGCCGGACTTTTCTCATAATTTGCAATGGCTTCATCCTGAGTCATAAACAGTCTGGCACGTAAATCACTATAAATAGCCTCTTCTCCCTCCACTTCCGCCAACCTCCCGATGGCCCAGATGTAATTTTGTTCTACCCGGTTAAAATCGTCTTCGCACTGGGCATACAGTAATCCAAAAACAGCATCGGCATCTGTTTTCCCATAGATGTGAGGTACTCCAAAATCATCTCGGATTATGGTAACATTTTCTGCCTGTTGCTGCCACCTTTCCAAATCTTGCTGAGATTTGACAATTGGACTGCAACCGACTGTAGTTGCTGCAACCAATAATATGATAACCCCTAATAAAAACCGTCTCATAGTACTTAAATTTTCCTGATTTCCCCAGAAATACATATTGCCCAAGGTCTACTGCTCACTGGTTATTGCTTATTGCTTATTGCTTATTGCTTATTGTAATAAGTTGTGAATTTAATGGACCTCTTTGTTAAATGCTAATTTTGACATAAAATTTGACCGCTTCCCAAACTACCGCCCCATTCATCATTTATTTGCTGTAAATTGCACGCTTCTACAGCACTAAATCCATTTCCCAATGTCTGACAAACGCGTTAGTATCCTAAAAGCTTTCAGGACCATTATCTGGCCCAGAAGAAATCTTGTATTTATAGGATTAATTCTGATCGTGATAAGCAAAGCAGCGAGTTTTGTTGCCCCTTTATCTCTTAAATACTTAATGGATGATATTATCCCCAACAAGGATATGGATTTTTTAAAAATCCTGGTTGCTGCAGTAATACTGGCCATACTTGTACAGGCGGTTACTTCATTTTTATTGACAAAAATCCTCAGTGTACAGGCGCAATACATGATTTCAGAACTACGGGCACAAGTACAAAAGAAAATACTTTCATTACCTATACGATTCTTTGACAATACAAAATCTGGTGAATTGGTCTCCAGGATAATGACAGATGTAGAAGGGGTCAGGAACCTTATTGGAACTGGGCTGGTGCAACTTGTTGGAGGCACAGTCACCGCAGTGGTTTCTCTGATACTACTATTGCAGATAAGTCCAAGTATGACATTATTTACCCTAATACCTCTGGCCATATTTGCTGTCATTGCTTTAAAGGCGTTTAAGATTATCCGTCCCATTTTTAGAAATCGGGGCAAACTAAATGCCGAAGTTACAGGCCGCCTTACCGAAACGCTTGGAGGCATCCGGGTAATTAAAGGGTTTAATGCGGAAAAGCAAGAGAATAAAGTTTTTGAAAATGGAGTGGAACTGCTTTTCCAAAATGTAAAAAAGAGTCTTACTGCCACAGCATTTATGACAAGTTCCTCTACCTTTTTATTAGGGGTCGCAACAACCGGTATTATGGGTATTGGTGGATATAAAATCATGATTGATGAGCTCACGATAGGAGAGTTTTTAACCTTTACTTTTCTTCTCGGATTAATGATTGCACCCATAGTGCAAATGAGCAATATCGGTAGTCAGCTTACGGAAGCTCTTGCCGGATTAGACCGTACAGAGGAGCTTATGAATATGACGGCAGAAGCAGATGAAAACGATAGGACTACTCAGCTCAAGGCCATAGATGGGAAAATGGTTTTTGAAGATGTCTCTTTTGCCTATGAAGAAGACAAAGAAGTGTTACACAATGTAAGCTTTAAAGCAAATTCTGGCGAGGTAATAGCGCTGGTAGGTAGTTCCGGATCTGGTAAATCTACCATTGCTGGTTTGGCAGCTAGTTTTTTAACTCCCCAATCCGGCAAAATAACCATTGACGGCCATGATCTTTCAAAGGTAAATCTGGATAGCTTCAGAAGATATTTAGGCGTAGTATTACAAGATGATTTTTTATTTGAGGGCACTATTCGTGAGAATATCCTGTTTCCAAGACCAAATGCCTCTGATGAAGCATTACAGGAGGCTGTAAAATCTGCTTATGTAGATGAATTTACAGATCGTTTTGAAGAGGGGCTAGATACCCTGATCGGAGAAAGAGGAATAAAATTATCCGGAGGACAACGCCAACGGATTGCCATAGCCAGAGCAGTTCTGGCCGATCCAAAAATATTGATCCTTGATGAGGCCACTTCTAATCTGGATACCGAAAGTGAGGCCCTTATTCAGAAAAGTTTATCGGCCCTAACCCAGGGCAGAACTACATTTGTTATTGCCCATCGCCTGAGCACTATTAGAAAGGCAGATCAGATTTTGGTTATAGAAAACGGGCGTATCGCTGAACAGGGGACACATGATGAGCTCATCGCAAGTGAAGGTCGGTATTATAATCTATTTACCTATCAGGCCAGGATCTAATATAACAAGGAATATTCCAGTTCCTGATCAGGACTCTGGTGCAAGGATAACCTCCAGGCCATTAAGTTCCTCTGAAATACGTATTTGACATCCCAATCTGCTATTGTCTTCTACATAAAACGCCTCGGCAAGCATGGCTTCTTCATCATCAGATTTTTCGGGTAATGCATGATCAGATGCTATATAGCATTGACAGGATGCACACATGGCCATTCCACCACAAACACCAATAGTACCCTCAGGAGCAAGCTCATAAGAACGCACCAATTCCATTAGATTCATATTCATATCTGTTGGTGCATCCACCTCGTGATCTATTCCTTCCCTGTCAGTAATTCTGATCTTAATGTCTGTCATAATTAATCTATCCGTTTTACAATAGCCTTGGGTGCTTCTTTTACGCTTCCATCAAAACCGTGTATCCCGCCGACAGTCGTATACTTCATTACATATCTCTTATTTGGATGAATTATTTGATATGCACTCTGACACATTAATGTCGCTTCGTGAAAACCACATAAAATCAATTTCAATTTCCCGGGATAGGTATTAACATCACCTATAGCAAAGATCCCTGGAATATTGGTTTGATAATCAAAAGTATTGACTTTTATGGCATTTTTTTCGATCTCGAGTCCCCAGTCCGCAATGGGACCCAACTTGGGTGAAAGTCCAAACAGCGGAATAAAATTATCAACTTCCAAATTTATTTCCTCCGCAGGATCTCCTGCCTTGCTGATCACAACAGCCTCTAAATGATTATCTCCCTTGAGCCCTGTTATTTCGGCAGGGGTAATTAAATTGATCTTCCCCTGGTTTTTAAGTTGCTGCACTTTCTCTACCGAATCTAGCGCTCCTCTGAACTCAGTTCTTCTGTGCACCAACGTAACTTCTGAGGCGATATCCGAGAGAAAAATACTCCAGTCGAGCGCAGAATCACCTCCTCCGGCAATAACCACTTTTTTATTTCGGTAGATCTCCGGCTCCTTAATCATGTAGGCAATACCTTTGTCTTCAAAATCCGAAAGGTTTTCTAATAATGGTTTTCTGGGCTCAAAACTTCCAAGTCCACCAGCTATTGCGACTATTGGGGCGGAATGGGCGGTTCCCTTGTTAGTAGTGACCACAAAGCTACCATCATCTAACTTTTCAATAGTTTCTGCACGCTCCCCCAGTGTAAAACCTGGTTGAAAAGGCGCTATTTGGGCCATTAGATTATCTACTAATTCCCCGGCCAATACCTCAGGAAATCCGGGAATATCGTATATGGGTTTTTTCGGATAGATCTCTGCACATTGACCTCCTGCCTGAGGAAGGGCGTCTATCAAATGACATTTTAATTTCAATAAGCCAGCTTCAAAGACTGCAAAAAGACCCGTAGGTCCTGCTCCAATTATAATTATGTCTGTTTTAATCATGAAGGGATTTACTTAGAATAGGCACAAAGCTATAGAAGGCTCGATTTAGAAATTATGATAAAAGTCAAATTGTATTAATTGATATTGACAACAGTTTCGATCTGGGGCGCATGTTTTTTTATGGTCATCTCAACTCCACTTTTCAAGGTCATCTGGTTTACACTACAGCCAACACAAGTACCTTCTAATCTGACCTTAACCAGGGTATCATCATCAATTGCCACCAGTGAGATATCACCGCCATCACTTTGAAGAAATGGACGAATCTCATCCAATGCAATTTCCACCTTTTCTCTCAATTCCTCTGAAGTCATGATTATTTCTTATTTACAGCGGCACAGCCGGCCATTGTTGTTATCTTAATTGCCTCGGTTGGAGGTAGGCTCTTATTTCTATTTACTAACTCCTGAACCACGTTTCTGGTTAATGCTTCAAAAGCTGTTTCTATTGGAGTAGCGGTTTGTAAGGCTGCAGGCCTCCCTACATCCCCGGCTTCTCTAATCCCCTGAACTAAAGGAATTTCTCCTAAAAACGGAACCTCTAAGTCTTCCGCCAGGTGCCTGGCCCCTTCCTTCCCAAAGATATAATATTTGTTGTTAGGGAGTTCTTCGGGGGTAAAATACGCCATGTTCTCAACGATCCCCAAAACAGGTACATTAATGGCTTCCTGATTAAACATTGCCACTCCTTTTCTTGCATCTGCAAGTGCCACTCCCTGTGGGGTACTCACCACCACTGCTCCGGTTACCGGTAAAGATTGCATAATACTAAGATGAATGTCTCCTGTGCCGGGTGGCAGATCTAGTAACAAAAAATCTATCTCTCCCCAATGGGCATCAAATATCATTTGATTTAGCGCCTTGGAAGCCATAGGTCCTCTCCAGATCACTGCCTGGTTGGGTTGGGTGAAAAAACCAATGGATAATAATTTTATACCATAACTCTCTACCGGACGCATTTTGGATTTACCATCAACATTTGTGGCCAAGGGTTTTTCGTTGGTTACATCGAACATTATTGGCATTGAAGGACCATAAATATCTGCATCTAATACTCCAACTTTAAATCCCATTTTCGCAAGGGTTACGGCTAAGTTAGCGGTAACTGTAGATTTTCCTACCCCGCCTTTACCAGAGGCCACGGCAATGATATTCTGAATTCCCGGAATAGGTTTGCCTTTAATTTCATTCACCTTAGGTTTTGCAGGCGCAGTTACCTTTATATTGACTTTTATCTTCGCCTTTTCATAAACCTCTTTATGTATAATTTTCAATATTTCTACCTCTGTCTTCTTTCGGGCCTGAAGGCTAGGGTTACCTATTGTGATATCTATCTCTACCTCATCGCCAAAAATCTGAACGTTCTGTACGGCGCCACTTTCAACCATATTCATTCCCTCCCCGGGGACCGTGATATTCTCGAGAGCTTTTAAAATTTCCTTCTTGTCTAATTTCATAGCCATACCTATGTACCTCTGTTATGTAAAATCATTCTAAACAACAAAGATACATCTTAGGGTTGAGAAGCTAAAAATATTGGATTGAAAAGTGATATATGCTAATACTAATCTCTTATGCTGTATTGGCTTGCTCCAGCTACTAGATCATTCGACCATCCAAAAGGTTTATGATTCGTGATCCATAGGCCGCATTTTGTTCCGAATGCGTGACTTGAATAATGGTTACTCCTTCTTCATTAAGTTGTTTAAAAAGGTCCATAATTTCTTCGCTCTGCTGAGAATTTAGATTCCCGGTTGGCTCATCTGCCAATATGAGTTTAGGGTTACTGATAAGTGCCCGCGCCACACCCACCAGCTGCTGTTGGCCACCACTGAGCTGAGAAGGGAAAAGATCTTTCTTACCTACAATATTAAATCTATCAAGCATATCAGCTACCATCGCTTTGCGTTCTGATCCTTTTACTTTCTTGTACAATAACGGCATCTCAAGATTTTCCTTTACGGTAAGATCATCTAGCAAATGGTAGGATTGAAATACAAAACCGATATATTCTTTATAAAGATTAGCACGCTTTTTTTCTTTAAGCGCATGCACGGATTCATCAAGAAATTGATATTCCCCCTCGTCAAAATTATCGAGCATTCCTATCACGTTTAGCAAGGTAGACTTCCCGGATCCCGAGGGGCCCATAACCGAGATAAACTCGCCTTCTTCGATATCCAGGTTGATATCCTTAAGAAGAAACACACGTTGCCCTCCGGAATTAACCCATTTAAAAATATTCTTTAATTGTAATAACATATCTAAATTTTACATTCTTATAAGTGATCTCTCTTTTTATCATTTTGAACTACCACCCCTTGCAACTACAACCCATCACATCTCGCTGCTACTCTTCCTTAAGGTGTTCTACAGGGTTTATAAGGGCTAATTTAATTGTCTGGGTACCCACTGCTATCCAGGCAAAAACTAAAAGGAATACTAATGGCAGCACAAAGAAGTACCAGTTGAGCTCAAATTGATAAGCAAACTCCTGCAACCACTTTCCTCCCAGGTAATAGGCAACCGGAACGGCAAGGATAAAACCAATTAAGACGGGTAAGCTAAATCCACTATACAATTTCCAAACCAGCAGTGAAATATTAGCCCCTAATACCTTTCTTATTGACATTTCCTTACGTCTTCTTTCACACCAGAATTTGGAATAGGCAATTAATCCCAGTATTCCTATGCATATAGAAACAATTGTGAATAAATTTATTATGCCAGCAAACTGTTTGTCTCTATCATATTGAGCTCTGAAGTTGTCCTCCACCTGATAATGATTAAATGGAATTTCGGGATATAATGTTGCCCATTTATGCTGCAATACCTCGAGAGTTTGTCCAAAATTTGAATCCGATATTTCCATGGTAACCTTCATAAACTGCTCTGGCCATATTTTTAATGATAAAAGGCCGATGTCTTCATGTAATGATAAATAGTTAAAATCTTTCACTACTCCAATAACTTCCCCATTGCCTCCCCATTGTTCAAAAGAAGCTCCGATAACATCTTCGGGGTTGCTATATCCAAATGCCTTGACCGCAGCTTCATTTAATATAAGAGCGTTATTCTGATCCGCAACGCCTTTTCTGAAGTCTCTCCCCGCAACAATTTGTAGTCCATAGTTTTTTAAAAAGTCATAATCCACCAGATTGAGGTTAATTTCCCCATTGTTACTTCTTCCCCTAAGATCCATTATCTGAGTAGCTACACCATTGGGAATCTGACCCGGGACATGAGAGCTAAACGAAACACTTTCCACTCCGCTAATTTGGGCAAATTCCTCTTTTAGCACCTCAAATGAAGTCCCTATTTGCGAATTTGGACCGTAATCCAAAACTATTTTTCGGGCGGTCTCTATCCCCAAATCCCTATTCTGAATATAGTTGAGTTGATAGTAAATAATAAGTGAGCCTATGACCAGAACGCTGGTAATTGAAAATTGCAGAATTAATAATCCCGTTCTTGTATTAAATATTCTAAACCTATTATCATGGTGCTTAACCAAATGAGTAGTAGAAATATTGGCAAACTTAAATGCTGGATAGATACCGGCAAGCAGAGCCAAGATAACTGGCGATATCAGAAGTAATATGATTACTGAAGGTTTCAGTAAAAAGGAAATATCAAACTGACCGCCAAGGAAATTTTCAAAATAGGGAAGTGATACAGAGATAATGATCAGTGAAATTAAACTGGCAAGGGATGTAAGTAATATAGATTCTACAAAAAACTGTTTGAAGATATCGCTTTTTGAAGCCCCGATGGTCTTCTTTACAGAAACTTCCCGTTCCTGTGTGGCAACCTGAGCAGTAGTTAAATTGATAAAATTAGAAACTGCCAAAAGCAAAATCATAATTCCAATTGCAAAGAGGAGATATAGATTGGAAAGCTTGCCTTTTGCCCCCAAATCTCCATGCTTGGGATTGCTAAAATGGAATCCGTTTAGAGCTTCTGCCGAAAGGATGTACTGATCGTTTGTTGCACTCCTTTCCTGATACTGAGGTACTAATTTTAATTGTTGTTCAACCGCTGCAATATTTTTGTTATCCTCTAATAACAAATATGTATTCATAGGAAACCAGGTCCAGTTATCATTGATATCGGGCAGCCTGCTTTTCATAAAAGTATCCATAGATACCAGGAAATCAAATTGAAGATGAGAATTTGAAGGCAGGTTCTGCACTATCCCTGATACCGTAAATGGCTCCCCGTCATATTCAATAATTTTATTAAGCGCATTAACCGATTCAAAATATTTCAGGGCTGTTTGCTCAGTGATCACTATTTTATCTGGCCCAACAAGGGCGGAAGAACTATTCCCATAAAGCAACTGAAAATCGAATACCTTAAAAAAAGTCGGGTCGGCATAATAGATGTTCTCGCTTTCTGAAAATAATTTATCGCCTACCCTTAAGGCATGACTCCCATACTCCTTATTGATGCGAACAAATTCTTTTACCTCTGGAGACTGGGATTTAATATACGGGGCAACTGGCGTAGCACTAAGTCCGAGAGCAATGTCCCCTGTAGGGGATTGGACAGTGGTATTGACCTTGGCTATCTTTGGGTAATTAGAATGAAACTTATCGAAACTAAGCTCCTTTTGAATATAGATTGCTATATAAAACAGGCTTACTATTCCTATTGACAAGCTGAACAGCTTGGTAAATGTATTTCCTTTTTTACTCCAAAGTTTACGACGGGCAATTTTAATAAAGTTAGACCACATGATTTTCGTTTTTTGATTATTATACCCTAATGGCTCAACTTATGGCATCTATTTTAGTTTTAAATTATTTGATATAAAGTTATTTCTATTCTGTCCTTAAACTATCTACAGGATTGGCCTTTGCAGCCCTGATGGCCTGGAAACTTACCGTTAAAACGGTTACCAGCATTGCGCCAACCATGGCAAGTCCAAATATCCACCACTCCACAATCACCCTATATGGATATTCCTGTAACCAGCCATTCATTACGTAATAGGCAATAGGCACTGCAATGAAACAGGATAGTATCACCAATTTTAAAAAGTCCTTCGACAACATATTCCAAACATTGAACACGGAGGCCCCCAGGACCTTACGTACTCCTATTTCCTTGGTGCGCTGCTCCGCAACGAAAGAGGTAAGTCCAAATAAGCCCAGGCAACTAATTAAAATGGCTAAGCCTGTAAAAATTGCGGACAGTCTTCCTACCCGTACTTCCGACCTGAATTTTGCTCCATATTCCTCATCCACAAAATCATATTGAAAAGGGATATTGGGGAAATGTTCCTTAAAAACACGCTCAATTACAGCTATACTCTGACTAGCACTTTGTTTGGGGTTTAGCCTCATATTATAGTAGCTGGCATTATCGTATTTGTCAAAGGCATACATTCCTTGCTTTACAGGCTCATAAGGCGACTGAGCAATCATATCTTCTACCACCCCGATAATTTTTAGTGGGGATGAGGGATCTTCTTCGTCGCTATCTTTAAAGAACATCCCTACCGGGTTGGGTATTCCCATGTACTTGACAGCAGTGGCGTTTATGAGTACCGCGTTAGAATCTGATGCAAACTCCCTGGAAAAGTCTCTCCCCTGGATAATTTTCAGATTAAGAGATTTGGCATATTCCGGTGATACTGCTGTCCAGGCAAAATCTTCCTGAAAACCTTCTGGCTTACCATCCCAATCCCATCCACTTCTATTAGACCATATGCTAGTAGTCGGGCTACTGGAGGAAGACATTTCAACAATGGCATTAGAAGCCAGAAATTCTGCCCTCATCAACTCGTATTTTCCCGAAAAGTCCTGACTCATTGTGGGGACCTGTATTAGTCCTTCCTTATCATACCCCACAGGTCTGTTTTTGGCATAATTAATCTGTTGCATTACAATTACCGTCCCTATTATAAATGCTACAGAAACTGTAAACTGAAGCACTACCAGGATCTTTCTTGGCGTTCCGGAATACTTGCCAGCTTTAAACGTTCCTTTCAGCACCTCAACCGGTCTGAATGAAGAAAGATATAGTGCCGGGTAACTCCCGGCTAACAGGGCAGTAAATAAAATAAAGAATACTGAAACTATCCAAAATACCGGACTACCCCAGGGAAATTCTATTTCCTTCCTGGAGAGTTCATTGAAACCGTCTAAGGATAGAAGTACAATTAGTACTCCAATTAAATAAGCAAAAAGTACTACAAGGAAAGACTCGCTCAGAAACTGATTGATCAGCTGGCCCCGCTGAGAACCTATAGATTTTCTAATACCCACTTCCTTGGCCCTCTTTTCGGACCTGGCGGTACTAAGGTTCATGAAATTAATACAAGCCAGGAGTAGTACAAAAGCCCCTATAATACCAAACAGCCAAACATATTTTATACGGCCACCTTGTTGCTTTCCATTTTCAAAACTTCCTCGCAAATACCAGTCTTTCATTGGAAAGAGAAATAGTTGTGGGTTAAATTCCACTAAATCCTCATTAAGATCCTTTTTTACATCTTTAATGGTGGCAGTTACCTTGTCCATTGAAGTATTATCTGCAATTTGAACAAACATCTGAAATGAATTATTCCCCCAATTGTCAGCAGCATTTATAATCCATTCCTGAATAGTTATATATTTCTCCCAGGGCATAAAAAACTTAGCATCCTTAAAAGAATTATTAAAGGGAAGGTCTTCATATACCCCGCTGACCATCATGTCGTACTGGCTATTTACTTTTACTATTTTTCCTATGGGATCCTCAGATCCGAAAAGGGCATCTGCCGTAGATTTGGAAAGCATTATGGAGTTAATTTCACGCAGGCCATCTTTCTCCCCTTTCAAAATATTAAGCCCCAGCATTTGCGGAGTTTCCTGCTGTGTATAATAACCTGGCCTTGAAATACTCGTCTCTTTATATTTTAAGTACTGATCGTTATTCCAGGAGGTCATGACAATATGCTTAAAATTATCATCATATCCCTCTCGCAAGGCCATCTCAAGTGGTCTTGGAATAGCAGGCCCCGTACCTGTTTGTCCGTTAAAGGTTTGAGATTGGTAAATTTGAGCAATCTTATCCTTATTGGTAAAATAGTTGTCATAAGAAAGCTCATCTTGCATCCAAAGACCAATTATCAGGGTAACCGCCATACCCAAAGCCAGACCTCCAATATTGATAATGGTATAAGCCTTATTTTTAATAAGGTTTCTCCAGGCTATTTTTATATAGTTTCTTAACATTCCTTAAATTTTTTGGATGACTTATTCTGTTCTTAAACTTTTGATGGGGTTAACAATCGCGGCCTTTATACTTTGGTAACTTACTGTCGCAATGGCAATACTTACTGCCAGAAGAGCGGCCAATCCAAACACCCACCAACCAATTTCTATTCGGTACGAGAAGTCTTCCAACCATTTGTTCATTGCATACCATCCTACCGGAAGTGAAACCAGAATTGAGATGACTACCAGCTTCAGAAAATCTACCGATAGTTTGTAAGAGATCTGTCCTACACTGGCCCCCAAAACTTTTCTTATTCCAATTTCTTTGGTCCTTTTCTCAGCATTAAATGCGGCAAGACCAAATAAACCAAGGCAGGCAATTAAAATAGATAGGGTAGTGAAAATGATAAATATGCTGCTTAATCGCTGCTCCGCTTCGTAGGTCCTATTAAAGGAGTCCTCCATAAAGTAATAATCAAATGGTTGCCCTGGCGCCATGGTATTCCAGATACCCTCAATGCTAGATATGGCATTGGTAAAAGTACCAGCCTCAAGTTTTACCGCCATGGAACCTGCCCTATCTGACAAGCGAAGACTCAATGCCTCAATATCCTCTCTAAAGGGTGAAAAATGAAAGTCTTTCACCACTCCAATAATTTTATAATAGTATGGGTTTTCGGACCCCATATCGGGGGTGTAACGCTTCCCAATTGCCTCATTCGGTGACACTCCTATCGTAGCAACCGCAGATTCATTGATGATAATGCTGGTAGAATCATTTTTAAAGTTGCGATCGAAATCCCTCCCGGCAATTATCTTGAAATCCAGGGTAGATACATAATCATAATCTACTCCCCATGTTTGCATACTTAATGCATTCTCTTGCTCTGTTGCCCCTTCTTCGGGTGCAAAAGTACTATCAGATCTATTGGAAGGGGTAGGGAAAAAACTGCTCAGAGTAGCGTTTTTAACAAAGCCCAATTTTTTTACTTCTTCTTTAAAGGAACTCATTTTGTCCCCAACCGTATAAACGTCATCTATAACCAGTACCTGATCTTTTGAAAAACCCAATTCTTTGTTTTGAATATATTTTAACTGTTGATATACTACCAGCGTACCAATAATTAGGAATACGGAAATAGCGAATTGAAATACAACCAGTCCGTTTCTAATATTACCTCCCCCCAGGTTACTACCACTGGTTCCTTTAAGCACTTTTACCGGAATAAATCTTGACATAAAAAATGCCGGGTAACTGCCAGAAAAAAGACCCAGAACTATGCCTCCGAGCAGTAATAACAACCAAAACATTGGGTTGCCATATGGGATTGAAATGTCCTTATCCGCAAGGTCATTAAAAAATGGCAACGCTATAATTGCAGTTAAAACAGCCAAAAGGAGCGACCCAAAGGAAACCAAACCAGATTCTACAAGGAATTGGCGAATGAGATCTGTTTTATTGGACCCCAGGGTTTTTCTAATTCCCACCTCTTTGGCCCTTTTAAGCGATTGTGCCGTGGACAAATTCATAAAATTTACACAAGCCAGGACAATTAAGAAAATGGCAATAAAAGTGAGGATGTATATACTTTTAATATCATTGTTTCCACTTATTTCAGCTACCCTATCAGATCTGAGGTGGATATCTGTCAATGGAATTGTACTATAAATCAAATGGTTCCCGGCAGCCTTAAACTGCTCTTCTGTAATACCCGGCATAAACTGCTGTACTCCGGGGATAACATACTTCCCCAGAAAGTTTTCCAGGGGCTGTTGGATATCATCAATATTAGCAGCAGGGATAAGCTTGATAAATGTTTGGTAGTTATTACTGCCCCAATTTACCACTCTGGAATCTTCATACCCGGCCATGGCCATAAAGATGCTATACTCTCTTAGAAATGAATTCTTGGGTAAATCATCTATTACACCGGTTACTGTAAAGGTTTCGGTATTATTCATTAGAAGGCTTTGCCCAATGGCATCTTTAATTCCAAAATGCTTTTCTGCTGCGGTTTTGGTCATCACCAGGGTATTAGGAGACTTCAGTGCTGTTCCCTTATCTCCCAAAATCAACTCTATCCCAAACATGTCAAAAAAGGTGGAATCGGCAAAGGTGGTTTGCAGCTCTTTCACATTGACCTCACTATCCGATTTCCTGATCAGGGCGCTACCCCTTGTGCGAAACCTGGTGACAAGTTCTACTTCAGAAAAGTCGTTGTCCACTGATTCTGCCATGGGTGCGGGGGTTACCGCAAATTTTCTGGCTTCTCCTCCGAACTTAATATCCGCATTAACCCTGTGGATACGGTCTGCATCAGCGAACATTTTATCAAAACTCAATTCGTCATGGATGTACAGTGAAATTAGCAGTCCACCTGCCATACCTATGGCCAGGCCAAACGTATTCAGAAATGTAAAGAAAGGTTGCTTTTTTAAACTTCTCCAGGCAATTTTTAGATGATTTTTAAACATGATTGATGCTTTAAATTTATTTTATTCTGTACGTAAGCTGATTACAGGGTTAATAAGTGATGCTCTTATAGATTGAAAACTTACTGTTATCAGGGTAATCCCAATTACTATTATTCCTGCTATTACAAATATCCACCAGCTAATTCCAGTGCTATAGGCAAAACTTTGCAACCATTGATCCATGGCCCACCATGCAATTGGGAAGGCCAACAACAGAGCAATCAGAACTAGTTTAATAAAGTCCAGGGATATCATCCCTACTATATTCATTACACCGGCACCCATTACTTTTCTGATTCCAATTTCAGCCGTTCTTCTGGCAACATTTAAAGTGGCCAGGCCAAATAATCCCATACACGCTATAAAGAAAGATAGAATGGAAGCGATATTTACAATAGACTTGGAACGCAATTCATTCTGGTACTGCACCATAAGTGCTTCATCCAGGAACGAATACTCAAATTCCTGTGTTGGATTAATCTTTTCCCAGCTGCTCTTCAAAGTGGATATAGAGGAAGACAAGTCTTCGGTGTTGAGCTTTACAGACACCCGTGGCTGAGCAGTGTATTGTGTTTCCAAATTTTCGGCATGCGTTAAAATTGGGGTTGGGTTAATGGCCATCAACAACGGGTCTATAGTGTTGTTTAATGATAGAAAATTGAAGTCTTTCACCACCCCCAGAATTTTTACATTGAACTTGTCATAAGTAACCCCGATAGGGTTTTCAAGACCAAATTCCTTTACGAAAGTCTCATTAACCAGGACTCCGTTCTGAGCATCGCTTTCACTTCCACTAATAAAATCTCTCCCTTCCACAATTGGGATCCCATGGGTTTTTAAAAAATTAGGATCTATGAGGTTAAAAGCAAATTCCCTATATGTATTTGTAGCATCTGTAAACCCAGCATCGACCCATCCATTCTCCATAAAACTATAAAGTGAACGCGAGGCATCTGATACCAATGGTTGTTTTTTTAACTCGGCTACATAGAGATCCGCAAATTCATCGGCTTCCTCCCCAGACATATTAGTTGGCACCACCACAATGGCATCTTGTTTATACCCCAGGTCCTTGGTTACCAGATAGTCTATTTGCCTGCCGATGACCAAGGTCCCAATTAGCATTACTATTGATGCTACAAATTGGGTAATAACCAGACTTTTCCCCAAAAAGCCCATAGATGCCCCTTTACCTTTTTTTCTCCTTAAGACCTGAATAGGGTTAAATCTTGAAAGAACTATAGACGGATATATCCCTGCAATTAATGCAATGAATACCACAAGGATGAGGGTAATTACCCAAAAACTGAGATCCAGTGTTATCAAGAGCTCCTTACCAGTCAGGGAGTTAAAAGTATCCTGAAATAAAAATGCCAGTAATACACCAAATGTAACTGCCATTAAAGTAATTAAAAGAGCTTCACCCCAGAATTGATGAACAATTTGCTTACGGAAAGCTCCAAGTGCCTTTCTTACCCCTACCTCTGTAGCCCTGGAGAACGATCTCCCCACGGCCAGGGTGACAAAGTTGATACACGCCAACAGTAATACCAAAAATCCGATTGTCGCCAGGACATAGGCGTACCTGGGATTTGAAATAGGTTCTATTCCCGCAGGTAAAGAGGTGTCATGATGTATTGCGGTCATTGGTTGCAAGTGGAGAAAGAAAGTGTCCTCTTCATAATTGTCTCCCAGGTATTGTTTGATGGTTGCAGGGAATTTTGCTTCCAATTGTGTTGCAGACATCTCAGGCCCCAGTAACAAATAGGATTCTACAGGAACATTGAACCAACTGGTTCTTATCCTTTCACCAAAAAACAGGGCTTCGTTGGCTAGAGACACCAGCAATTGAAATTGGATGCTGGATGCTTGTGGCGGATCTGCAGCTATAGCAGAGACTTCATATACACGAACCTCATCATTGAATTCCAGCGAGAGCGATTTCCCTAATGGATCTTCATTCCCAAAATATTTCGTCGCCGCAGATTGGGTCAGTACAATAGCATTGGCAGTAGCCAAAGGCTTCTCAGAATTACCGGCGACAATATCAAAATCAAATATTTCAAAAAAGCTGGGATCTACTGCTCTAATAGACTCATTAAATTCAGATTCATTTCTCTTTACCAGGCTGTTAAACCTGAAGACCCTGCTCCCATTTTCTATTTCCGGAAAATTCTCCCGAAGGACATTTACCATAGAAACAGGGGTGGTGGTGTTTAGAAAATCTTCTTTTGGACCATAATTTTCATATTGCCATACCCGATAAATTCTATCTGCATTAGCATGAAATTTATCATAGCTGAACTCGTGCTTAACAAAAAGGGCTATAAGAATAAAACAACATACACCAACGGCCAGCCCGGCAATATTGATTGCAGCATATCCTTTGTTTTTAACTATGTTACGCCATGCTATTTTAAGATAACTACTAAACATACTTTTTGATTTTGATTGATTGATGAATAAACTCCCTTATCAGATCATTGCTCCTATTGCCCGGTTCTGACTTTCCGTTACTATTTGTCCGTCAAATAGATTGATTATTCTGTGTGCATAATGAGAATCTCTGTCCGAGTGCGTCACCATCACAATAGTGGTTCCCTCCTTGTTTAGTTCGGTTAGCAGGTTCATTACCTCAATTCCATTTTTAGAATCCAGATTCCCCGTGGGCTCATCCGCCAGGATTAATTTAGGATTGGTCACCACTGCTCTGGATATAGCTACCCGCTGCTGCTGACCCCCCGAGAGTTGTTGTGGAAAGTGCTTTTCTCTATGTGCAATTTTCATGCGTTCAAGAACCGCCCGGACCTTTTCTTTTCGTTCACTCTTACTCATCTTAAGGTAAATAAGAGGTAACTCTACATTCTCGAAAACCGTAAGTTCATCTATCAGGTTAAAACTTTGGAAAACAAAACCCAGGTTCCCCTTACGGAGTTGAGTGCGTTGTCTTTCCTTTAAACCTCCGACCTCTAGTCCGTTAAACTCATAACTCCCTTCTGTAGGATTGTCTAGCATCCCAATGATATTCAGCAAGGTGGATTTCCCGCAACCAGACGGACCCATTATCGCCGCAAATTCTCCTTCTGCCACGTTTAGAGTTACATTGTTTAAAGCAAGCGTCTCCACTTCTTCGGTTCTAAAGCTCTTTTTTAAATTTTGGATTTGTATCATTTTCTGATCGATTTGATTTCTGTTACTATTTTAATTTTTGTCGGTCTTATTAAAAGACATTTGTTTTGCATCATCTGTGACAGTTAGCAGCTTTTATTTTAAAATTATTCTTTCGGCCTCTCCAAAACTGTCATAATTACTGGTGATTACACTTTCACCAGCTTCCAAACCTTCCAGTACTTCATAGTATCTGGAGTTCTGTTTTCCAATACGGATGTTCCTCTTTAAAGCTTCATTATCCTGGTTAACCACAAAGATCCATTGTCCTCCGGTACTTTGGAAAAAACTTCCTTTTGGTAATAAGAGTGCCTCATTAGATTCCCCAAGTTGCAGCTTAATATTATAACTCTGCCCGGTTCTTATTGTCTCAGGTTTTTCTCCTGTAAAGACAAGATCTACTTTAAATCTTCCATTTCGGACCTCAGGATATACCTTTCTCACTCTTAATGGGTATTCATTCTGATTTCGTTCAAGGAGGGCAACAAGGTCGCGTTGTACCCGATCTATATAATGCTCATCTATATTCGCCTCAATTTTATAATCGGTCAAAACATTAATCTGTCCTATGCGTTGGCCTTGTGCTATATTTTGTCCTATTTCGGCATCCAGGAACCCAAGTTGCCCATCTGCTGGGGCGCGCACATTCAGGTGGTCTAATCGCTGATATACCATCCCCAAGGTCTTTTGCATTCTTTCCAGGTCAGAATCCAGACTGCTCAGGGAAGTTTTACGAAGTTCATCGTCTTGTTCTGTTTGTAACTTTACAATCTCGTATTGCCGCTCTGAAAGCTCATAGTTTTCTTTGGATAAAAGGTACTCTTCTTTTGAAATTAATTCATCTTTGAACAGCACCTGGTTCTGTTCAAAATTTCGCTTTAATCTTTGCAATTCGTAGGTGGCTGTTGCCAACGACTTCCTGCCTTCTACCTGTCTGGAATCAAATTCGAGTTTAGTTGAACGCAGATCGTTTTGTTTTAAAGCGAGATTACTTTCGCTGGCCAAAATTTGTTCGTAAAGGTTCATATTCTCCAACTTCAGGATAATGTCTCCTTTTTTAACAGTTGCACCTTCCTCAATAAGTTTTTCACTTACACGTCCTCCTTCGTAGGCATCCATAAAGATGGTAGCAATAGGCGCTACATTACCATTGATGGTGATATAGTCATCAAACTTGCCGTCGGTGATCTGTGCTATGGTCAGCTTATCCTTTTCGGTTCGAAAAGTTGAAATTGAACTTCCGGTAAGCATTTTCCATCCCACAAAAATCAACAGTAAACCAATGGCAATATATCCATAGTGCTTTGGCCTTAATCCTTTTTTCTTTTCGAGTTGTATGTCCATTTTAAATTCTGTCTAATTAATATTGAATACAGGTAATCCTCTGTAAAAATCGAGGGTACTTTTATTGATCTCCGAGCGCAATCTCACCTGCAGATTTTCATTCTGGGCATTTGCAAATAAATTCTTCGCTGTAAAAAGTTCTAATGCATTTATCAGTCCCCTTTCATACCTTTTTTGGGCAATTGTAAAAGCCAGGTTTTGTGCTTGCACTTTTTGAGTACTCTGCTCATATTCTATCAGCAAGGCATTGTACTGCTGAACCAATTGCTCTATAGTATTAAACAATTCCTGCTTTTGAATGTCGAGATTATTTTGGGCCCTCATCTGGGCGATCTTCTGCTGTTTTACCCGTGAACGCGAAGCCCATGCATTGGTAATTGGGATAGACAAAGACACCCCAACGAACTGATAGGTGTTGTCTTTAAACTGATTACGGAAGGGAATGGTAGCTCCCACAGAATCCCGGGTAGTTTCAAAATAACCTGTTCCAACTCCCCCAAAAAGTGTAAGTGACGGGTAGAGATCTCCTCTGGATGCCGCTACCTGCTTTTTTGCCGCCCTTGCCCTTAATTCCTGAGCTTTAACAATAGGCATAAAATCCTTGGCCGCGGAATAGATAGAATCTGATCTGATGAGCGTATCACCACCACCGGCATCTTTTTGATCTATGGAAACCTGCAGGGTGATATCAGTAGTTGCCTCTAAATTCATCTCTTGTATTAAGGCCAGTTTGGCTGCTGCCAATTGGTTTTCACTCTGGGTTACATTCAGTTGGTCTGTTAATAGGAGCGATTCTGCTTCATATAAATCGGCACCTGCCTTAAGTCCTAATTCTATTTGTTTATCAACCAACTCATAATTCTTCTGTGAAACTGTCAATTGCTCTTTAGAAATTGCTACAAGGCCTTCAAAAAACTGGATGTCATAAAAAGCCTGCATTACTCTGAAGGCCAGTAAATATTTTTGCTGAAGCGATTCTTCCTTTGCGGCTTTATATAAAAACTTAGAGGCCTTGATCGTATTTATTTTCTGGAATCCCCTGAATAAGTCAACAGACGACTCCAGAGAATAACTATTAGAAAAGAAATCTGTGGTTACTACATCATTAGTAAAAGGGTCCGTACTACGGCCAAAGTTGATCACATAATTTGTTTGTGCCGCAACCGAAGGAAGCAGGTTACGAACAGATTGGCGGTAGGTTTCTTTGTTAGACTGCCAGTTATAGTTAAAATCATTTAACTGCAAATTATGCTCTAAGGCGTAAGCAACACAGTCGTCTAAAGACCACCTTTGCTGTGCATGGAGCTGAAGCCCGATCAGCAAAAAAAATAAGCTCGTTAATTTAGTTATATGGGTCATTTTCAAATTCATCTGCGAAAAAGAATACCATATACGTGCCATAAACTCAATTGTTTGATTATCAATATTTTAAATAAATAAAATTTTTCAAATTTAAAGGCCACTGTAAAATACTTATACAAACATTGTCTATTTTTTTTACACTCATCCTAAAAACTGCTTTGCGTTTTGTAGTTTTAACCTCTACCAAAAATGTAGTATTTATGACGAAGGCCAATATTCTGGTGGTTGATGATAACAAAAGTGTTTTAAGCGCTTTGGAAATCCTTTTGCAATTTGAATATGAAAACGTTCAGGTACTTTTTAACCCCAATCAGCTGCCCTCCTATCCCAACTTTGAAGCAATAGATATTGTACTTCTTGATATGAATTTTTCTGCCGGGATCAATTCAGGAAATGAAGGATTATACTGGCTTAAGGAAATAAAAAAGAAATCACCACATGTATCGGTAGTTATGATGACGGCTTACGGTGCTGTTGATCTGGCGGTACAGGCTTTAAAAGAAGGAGCTGCAGATTTCATCTTAAAACCCTGGAACAATGAGAAGTTGCTTGCAACGGTAAAGTCCGCCTATACCTTGAGGCAATCACAGAAAGAAATTAATCATTTAAGAAAGAAAGAGCATAGTCTTAAGCGAGTCATCAATGAGGACAAAAACTATATAATTGGAAATTCCAAAGCCCTTAATGCCGTTTTGAACTTAGTCCGAAAAGTAGCAAGGACAGATGTTAATGTTCTAATAACGGGAGAGAACGGGACTGGGAAAGAGCTCATTGCCCGCGAACTTCATCGTACTTCCAAAAGAAAAAATGAGGTTTTCATTAATGTAGATATGGGTTCTATTTCCGAATCACTATTTGAAAGCGAGTTGTTTGGACATATAAAAGGTTCCTTTACTGATGCAAAGGAAGACCGTGCTGGTAAATTTGAAGCCGCCCATGAAGGAAGTCTTTTTTTAGATGAAATCGGAAATCTCTCTTTACAAACTCAGGCTAAATTATTGTCCGCAATTCAAAACAAATCTATTGTACGGGTTGGTGCTAATAAGCCGGTAGCTGTAGATATTAGATTAATATGTGCCACCAATTGTAATTTAGATGATATGGTTGCCAAAGGGCTTTTCCGAGAAGATTTACTCTACAGAATAAATACGATTCACATTGAAGTACCTCCCCTTCGTGAAAGAGGAGAAGATGTTTTAATCTTAGCGGAATTTTACCTCAAGCGATTTGCCAATAAATATGATAAGCCTGGATTAAGAATTAACAAGGCGGCATTAGATAAATTATCCGGATACCAGTGGCCCGGAAATATACGCGAACTATTACATGCTGTAGAAAGAGCGGTTATTTTATCTGAAGGCAACGTTCTAAAACCTACCGATTTTATATTAAATGAAAAAACAGCAACCTCTATAGGTTCCGGGCCAAATACGCTGGAGGAAATGGAATTGCAGATGATAACAAATGCACTGAACCAAAATAATGGTAATTATAGTGCGGCGGCCGAACAACTGGGTGTTTCCAGACAAACTTTATACAATAAGATAAAAAAGAAGAGCAAGAGTTAAAGAATGCATAGTCAGGATTAAATAATAATTAAGGTAAGATGAAATGCGGATAAACAATAGAGAAGCTAAACTCAAATGGTAAGCAGACATATATATTTACAACTGGCCCTGCGCATAATTTTTATCGCACTTGCGGCAATAGGCATGGCCTTCTGTTTTTTTGACGCGCAGTATATCCTCTCTGGAGTCCTCTTGGTAGTATTGGTAATACAAACGGTTTATTTGATAACATATGTAAATCAGACTAACAGAAAAATTGCGTATTTCTTCGATGCCATAAAAAATGAAGATTTCACCCTCAGGTTCCCTGAAAAACTCAGCGTAAAATCGCTGGAAGAACTCAATCATAGCCTTAACATGCTTAATGCAATGATTCAGGATATCCATATAAAGAAACAGGCACAGGAACAGTATTACCAGGAAATAATAAAACACGCTAGCATTGGCATATTTACATATAACAAAAAGGGGCACATACTTTTTGCCAATTCCAAAATTGAAGAATTATTGAACTACACCCCTTTAAATCATGTAAAACAATTGAATCAGGTAGATAAAAATTTGTATGAATTATTTTCAACCTTTCAGCCTTTTGAAAGAAAACTGGTACAGCTATCCAATGAAAGAGAAAGAAAACAAATTGCACTAAAATCTACTGGGATTACTTTGGACGATGAAGAACTTATCCTGGTTGTCGGGCAGGATATACATCTGGAACTCGATGAAAAAGAAACAGATTCATGGGTAAGGCTTATACGGGTACTTACACATGAAATTATGAATACCATAACCCCTATAACCTCTATATCCGAATCCATATTAAGTTATTTTAAAAATAATAAGGGTCTGGTTTCGCTGGAAGAGTTTAACGCATCTCATATTAAGAACACGGCGAAGGGGTTGGAGGTGATCAAAGAACAGGGAAGTGATCTTATGGAGTTTGTTCAATCTTACCGGAGTTTTCTCAGTATTCCCAAACCTGATAAAGAACTTGTAGGAGCTGCCAAACTTCTGGATAAAATTAAGGTGCTAATGGACCAGGAAAACAAAAATGGAAACATTTCTTTCCAAACTGTAATCAACCCGAACGACTTAGAACTATTTATTGATGAGAAACAAATTTCCCAGATACTGATAAATTTGAGTAAAAATGCGCTCCAGTCTATTGGGGAACAGGAGAATGGAGCTATCAGGATAACTGCAGCCGTAGACCATCAGGGGAAGAAATTTATTGAGGTAAGAGATAATGGTCCGGGTATCCCGCCAGAATTGATAGATGAAATTTTTGTCCCGTTTTTTACGACTAAAAATACAGGAACGGGAATAGGGCTAAGTTTATCCAAACAAATAATGCTGCTGCACGGTGGAAGTATTCAGGTTACTTCTAACCAAAACACGATTTTCACATTAAATTTCAAATAGATTGCAGCAATAAGAACTGTATTGAATTACCTATGGGAAGTTAGCTCTTTAGCAGGATCCCAAAAATGCTTTTCAAGATCAATTATTTGATTGTCTACCACTTTTACTCCTTCATTTTCCAATAATTGCTGCATAAGACTGGTGCCGTCAAAATGGTGTTTCCCCGTTAATATGCCGGCCTTATTCACTACCCTATGTGCTGGCACTTCTTCCATGTTACCAGCCCCATTCATGGCCCAACCAACCATCCTTGCACTTCTGGCAGCCCCCAAATACCTGGCAATTGCTCCATAAGAAGTTACCCTGCCAAATGGAATTTGTGCCGCTATTTCATAGACTTTCTCAAAAAAATTCTTCTCTTCATCCATCATATTATTTATACATTATGCGGATCAGTGTAATCACCAATAGCACTAACATTAAAGCGCTTAAAACATAGTTCGAATTCTTTGAAAACCTATGGGTCCTGGCTTCCAGTTTATTAAAATAGACTGTATACAGATATAGCACTGTGAAGGTGCCCAGCCCCGCAGCCAAAATAAAAGTGGCAATGTCCCAGACCTCAAATTTTATCCAGCCGGCTTCGTTCCACATGGCGTTTAAACCACTGTAATACGGAATGGTTAGCAGGTTAAGGGCAGCTAATAGCATCCCTTTAAAGAAACTGTTCTTTTTACTCACCTTAACCATTTTCATTTGATGGGTCGATTCCTTTTTGGCAGATATAAAGAAATAGACCGCAAAAATTGCAAAAATGGCCAGTGCAATTTTCAATAACCAATCTATAACCTCAGGATTTCGAAACAGAAATTTGGAAATTAACACAGACACATAGGCTTGCATCATGATCATTGTGGAAACGCCCAGACTAAAAATAACACCATTGAGCTTTCCTTTTTTTACACTTGTTTTGGCGGCATTCATATTTAGCAATCCGGGCGGAACAGTAGCCATAAAAGCAGCAGAGAAAGTGGCAAAAAAAAGAATAAGGAGATGCGTCATTGGTTATTTGACTCTAAATTTTAGATAGGTGATTGGTTTTCCTTTATCAAGATACTGCTTTTCATAGAAAGTTTGAATTTCCAGTACTTCTTTTGGACTTCCATGATTCCGATATACATCATGATTAGAATACACAATTTCAAAAGCTGAGCCCTGCAAAACGCCTATGGTATAACCGTGCATAAACTCGCTGTCTGTTTTTAAGTGAATCTCCCCATTATTTTTTAAAATTGTTTTGTACTTATCTAAAAATACAGGATTAGTTAAGCGGTGTTTGGTACGTTTAAATTTAATTTGAGGATCGGGAAAGGTTATCCAGATCTCAGCCACTTCGTCTTCCGCAAAAAGCTGATCAATTAATTCTATTTGTGTTCTAAGAAATCTTACGTTGACAAGATTATCGGCCAGGGCCTCTTTGGCACCTTTCCAGAACCTGGCACCCTTAATATCAATCCCTATAAAATTCTTATTCGGAAACTTTTGGGCAAGACCTACTGTATATTCACCCTTTCCGCATCCCAACTCTAAAACAATAGGGTTTTGGTTTCCAAATTCTTCCTGCCATTGTCCTTTTAAAGTGAAGTTTCCGCTTATTACTTCCTCCCTTTTAGGCTGAATAACATTTCCAAACCCTTCATTTTCCTTAAATCTCTTAAGCTTATTTTTGCTCCCCACTAAAAAGTATATTTTTTGAATTGGTACAAAGCTAAGGAAATCCTTGAACGAGTAGTAAGTTAAACTTCCTGTGGTTTGGCTTTTTCCAGGGTGAAAGAGAATTCCGATCCAACCCCTTCCACACTTTCAATATATATCTTTTCACCATGAGCTTCAATAATATGTTTTACTATAGACAACCCGAGGCCCGAGCCCCCCTCTTTCCTACTGCCACTCTTGTCTACTCTGTAAAACCTTTCGAACAATCTGGGAATATGTTCTTCTGCAATTCCCTCCCCATTATCAGTAACTCTTACTATGACCTTGTTTTTAATCAGATTTTCAACGCTCACCTCGGTGGTTCCTCCTTTATGACCGTACTTGATAGAGTTAACTAATAAATTAGATAGCACCTGTTGTATTTTCTCAAGATCTGCGTGTACAAAAACAGGCTCCTCATAAGACATATCAAAAGTAAGTGAAATACCTTTTTTAGTAGCTTTCATTTCAAGCAGGTCAAATACGTTCTCTATAAGCTCTATTATATCGAAATCTGTCAGTTCAAGGTTAAGATCTCCAACCTCCAGTTTAGTAATCAGATCCAAATCCCTAATGATATATATCAGGCGTTCAACTCCCTTATTAGCTCTTTGTAGATATTTCTTTCTAACACTTTTGTCTTCCAGTGCCCCATCCAGAAGAGTAAGTATATATCCCTGAACAGTGAAAAGCGGTGTTTTTAATTCATGAGATACATTGCCGAGGAACTCTTTTCGATATTCTTCCCTGATTTTCAGTGTGTCGATTTCAATTTTCTTGTCCTTGGCAAATTTTTCTATTTCTGCTGTCAGGGTCCTCATATCCGTATTAATAGGTCCTGATGTAAAAGAAGAAGATTCTAACAGGGAGACATCGTCATAGATTCGTTTTATTCTGCGATAAATAAACTGTTCCACTCTGATCTGGATAATCAAAAACGCAACTAAAAAAATTAAAGCGGATGCTATAGGTAAGTAATAAAATGATAAAGTTGTTCCATCAAAAAAATAGATGAATCCAAACAATATGATACTGAGAATCAGGGTAATTAATAAAGCCGAACGAATCGCAAATCTGTATGACTTTTTAACCCGTGTGGCCATTATAGAACAAACTTATAGCCAACGCCTTTTACCGTCTTAAAATGATCATCTCCTATTTTTTCTCTAAGCTTTCTGATATGAACATCTATAGTACGACCACCGACCACTACCTCCTGGCCCCAAACTTTATCAAGTATAACTTCCCTTTTAAACACCTTATCCGGTTTGGAGGCAAGTAAACTCAATAATTCAAACTCCTTTCTGGGAAGAATTACTACCTCCCCTTTATTTATCACTTTATACTCTTCACGGTTTATTTCAATATCACCCACTTTAAGAATATCATCCGTATCCTTACTGCTTTCTTTTAATCTTCGCAGAAGTGCTTTAACCTTACTTACAAGCACTTTTGGTTTAATGGGTTTTGTGATATAATCATCTGCTCCGGCATCGAAGCCCGCAACCTGAGAATAGTCTTCTCCTCTGGCGGTTAGAAAAGTAATAATAGTGTTCTCGAGACCACTGGTATTCCTGATGACTTCACATGCCTCAATTCCATCCATTTCGGGCATCATTACATCCAGAACTACCAGATGTGGCTTCTTTCTTTTTGCCTTCTCCACCCCATCAACTCCGTTTTTGGCGGTATAAACCTGGTAACCCTCCGAGGAAAGATTATAGCTTAGGATCTCCAAAATATCGGGTTCATCGTCTACTAGCAGTATTTTGATGTCCTGTTTTTTCATGTTGGTCGACTTTTCCTTGTGCCCCAAAAATAATTATAATACTATTACGTATTACTACTTTACATTGATTTAATATCCATAACAATTTTATAACATAAGATGGTATAATTTGCCAGAGTAACAATCAGTTATAAAAATTATAGCAAGATTTGAGGGTCAGGAGCATTCACTATGGCATCTTTTAACAGCTTTATTTCCTGAAGTGTTAAAATCCCCTGTATTTCAACGAATTTTCATACTTTTTGAATGATCATAGGTTCATCTGCAGATCAAATTTTTATATATTTGTGGTATATTCTTTGCAGTATACCTTATATGAAGCACCTCTACCTTCTAATTTTTATGCTTTTTATTTCAACCAGCTATGGGCAGCAGACCCAGAGCAGTGGGGATATAGATGGTTTTAAGCTTTATCCCAATCCGGTTACAAACGGAAAAGTATACATAAGTACCACGCAGAATGCTCCAAAAAAGATTCTTATTTATGATGTTTTAGGAACACAAGTTCTTGAAACTACCATTTTGGGCAAAGAATTGAACCTTTCAAACTTAGATGCAGGTGTCTATGTAATTCGGGTATTTGAGAAGAATTTAGTAGCTACCCGTAAACTGATCATAAAATAGCTTTTTTTAAACCTGGAGAAGCGCTCCACCCTCTTGATTTTTAGTGATTTTAATCTCGTTTAAGGGTCATTAGTACCGATGAACGACCGGCCGGGTTCATTTTACCTACAAAAAGTAGGATTTCACAACAATTTCTCCTTATCAATAAGGCCTTTGCATTATATTTACTGTATTGATCCCAAATCAATATTCATGAAAAAAATCTACTTAGCCTTTTTCTTAGGGTTTTCTTTGTTGCTTACTGCTCAGGAAAAAGCAGGGCCGACAGAAGATTTAAGTCCCGAATCTTCAGATTTCATGTTATATCCTAATCCTGCCGTCAACGATATTGTTTATGTTAAAACGAAGCATAATCGAAGCAAAAGCATAACCGTCTTTGATGTCTTTGGCAAGGTGGTATTAAGAGATAGAATAACTTCGAGCACTCTGAATATTTCACGATTAGTACCTGGCGTTTATGTTTTGCAGGTACAGGAAAACGATAAAAAAATGACCAGAAAACTTGTGGTCAAATAATACAAACCAGCAACCTAACTTATAAAGCCCCGATTGTGTTAATCGGGGCTTTAATTTTGGTTATTTTTGTAGTAGCCAAAAAAAATGAATACTTCGGATATTTTTCGAATAAGAGACGCTTCTGATTTCAATTCCTTTTCCCTGGAATTGTTTCGTTATCAGTACCATTCCAACAAGGTATACAGGGAATTTTGCAACCATCTCAACAAGACAGATAAAAACGTAAAGGACCTTTACGGAATTCCTTTTCTGCCGATAGAATTTTTTAAAAGAAAATCTGTTATCTGTGAGGGTTTCAAAGCACAACTTGTTTTTACAAGCAGCGGTACTACGGGCAACAAAACCAGCAGACACCTGGTTGCAGACCCAGGCATCTACGAGCGGAGTTTTCTAAGCACTTTTATGACGTTCTACGGTGCTGCATCGGATTACTGTATCCTGGCCTTATTGCCCTCTTATTTAGAGCGTAAAGATTCATCATTGATATATATGATGAATACTCTTATTGAAAAAAGCCACCATCCCGATAGCGGATTCTATCTGGATAACCTTGGCTCCCTTCGGGAGAAGTTGCGTGCCCTTGACAAGAAAAATATCAAAACATTACTAATTGGTGTTTCTTATGCCCTATTAGACCTCATTGCCGAAACATCTTTTACATTAAATAATACTATAGTAATGGAAACAGGCGGAATGAAAGGTCGCCGAAGGGAATTGGTAAGAGAAGAATTACATGACAAGCTGCAAAAAGGATTCGGGGTAACTGAAATTCATTCGGAATATGGGATGACAGAATTATTATCCCAGGCATACTCTAAAGGATCAGGGCTTTTTAAAACCCCTTCCTATATGAAAATCCTTTGTCGGGATCCTGAAGACCCCTTTCATTATCAACCTCCGGGAGCTACTGGCGGGATTAATGTTATAGATTTTGCTAATATACACTCCTGTTCCTTTATTGCCACACAGGATTTGGGCAGGGTTTATGAGAATGGGAGTTTTGAAGTCATAGGCAGATTTGACCACTCGGACATCCGAGGCTGTAATTTAATGGTGATGTAATTTTAGTTAAAAAAGCCCGCTGATATTCCCCTCCTCGTCAATATCAATATTCTCAGAGGCCGGGTGCGCAGGCAATCCTGGCATTCTCATGATATCCCCTGTAATGGGAACCAAAAAACCTGCTCCCGAAGCGATCTCAATTTCCCGGACAGTAATTATAAAATCTTTAGGCCTGCCTAATAAAGCAGGATTATCCGATAAGGATTTCTGGGTTTTGGCGATACAAACAGGCAGGTGCTCTAATTTCAGATCCCTGATCTTTTTTAAATCGCGTTTTGCCCGTGCAGTATAATCTACAAACTCCGCTCCATAAATTTTTGTTGCGATTAATTCAATTTTCTCCCGGATGCTCATATCCCAGCGGTACAAGGGAGTAAATACCCCATTACTGGCTTCAACTGCATCTACCACTTTTTTTGCCAATTCCAAAGCACCTGCACCACCTTTGGCCCAGACCTCGGCTAAGGCCACTCTTACCCCTAACTTCTTAGCCGCTTCTTTTACCAATTTAATTTCCTCATCCGTGTCAGATTCAAATTTATTGATGGCAATAACCGAGGGTATGTTAAAAAGTCTGATGTTTTCAATGTGTTTTTCAAGATTGGGAAGGCCTTTGGCCAAAGCTTCCAGGTCTGGAGTAGTAAGTGTATCCAAAGCAGCCCCACCATGATACTTAAGCGCCCTTATTGTTGTGGTTAATACCACGGCTTTTGGAGATAAGCCAGCACTCTGACATTTTATATCAAAGAATTTCTCCGCTCCAAGATCAAAGCCAAAACCGGCTTCGGTAACCGTATAGTCTGAAAAAGACATCCCCATTCTTGTTGCTATAACAGAATTAGTTCCCTGAGCAATATTTGCAAACGGCCCGCCATGTATAAAGGCCGGGTTTCCCTCAATGGTCTGCACCAGATTAGGTTTTATAGCGTCTTTAAGAAGGGCAGTCATAGCACCTTGCGCTTTAAGGTCCCGGGCATAGATTGGTTTTTTGTCTATTGTATATCCAATAAAAATATTACCCAATCTTTTTTTAAGGTCCTGAATATCATCGGCTAAACACAGAATTGCCATAATCTCCGAGGCTGCCGTGATATCAAAACCTGTTTCTCTGGGTACCCCTGAGGTAGTTCCTCCAAGACCAACAACAATACGCCTTAGGGCCCTGTCGTTCATGTCCAATACCCGTTTCCATGAAATTGTTCGCGCATCAAGCCCAAGACTGTTGCGCTTACTCTGGATATTATTGTCTATCAGGGCTGCTAATAAATTATGTGCTTTTTCGATGGCGGCAAAATCTCCTGTAAAATGAAGGTTTATATCCTCCATAGGAAGTACCTGAGAATACCCGCCTCCTGTAGCACCGCCTTTTATTCCAAATACTGGCCCTAAAGAAGGTTCGCGGAGCACAACACTTGTTTTTATGCCCAATTGATTTAATCCTTCAGTAAGTCCTATTGATATTGTGGTCTTACCTTCCCCAGCAGGTGTTGGGGATATGGCCGAAACCAGGATAAGATTATTACTGTCTCCTTTTGTCTTATCTATTTTATTCAGAGGTAATTTAGCTTTGTAATTGCCATACATTTCTATTTCATCCCTATCGATCCCAAGCTTCTCAGCTATTTCTGCTATTGGTTTTAAGGATACTTTTTTGGCAATCTCCAAATCACTCATAATGTCATTTTTTTAAAGTGTCTTCAATTCTAAGACGAGCAGGTTCAGGATTCGAATTGTTTTCGCAATTCTTTAGATATCCCAGCATCTACCGGATGGGCACTGGAAGGCAAGAGTTCAGCAGCCATATACTCCCCGCCATAAACCTTCATCTTTGCCTTTCTATTTGCGCCTTGTTCTATAAGGTAGGCAACTATTTCAGGTAAGTTTAATGGAACTTTTTGCCTCCACAATTCTACACCATTACTTACAGCATAATGCAGTAAGGTGGCCTTATGGCCATAAGGTGATTTACAATTTACTATATTGCCGTTCTCAGATATCAGGCGCTTCACAGTATCGAAATTTCCTTCTAGCATTGCATTAACTAAGGCCTCAAAAACACTATTGTAGGGAGAAGCGATATGGGCGACCTCTGTCCAACGGCGAAAACCATATTCATTAGCAATACTCTGTCTGCAGTCCTCCTCGGTCAGATTAGCAGCAAGGAGTAAAGTTGCAGGCTTTCCTAAATGTTTCCAATGATAATTGCTGATTTCTTTTAGTACGGCTTCGTTCTTTGCCTGTACCCCTTCCCACATTTTGGTCGAAAGTTCGCCAAGATGGTCGCTAATGCTTTTATAATCCTCTATTTTAAAAAGAAGATCACCATAAAATAATTCGAGTTCATTAACGGTTTTCGGTTTATAAACTTTCATCACATCTTATTGCTTCATAGCGATATTATTGATCTTAATTAACTACCAGTACATAGTAATTTTTCTTACCCCTTTGCAGAAGTACATACTTTTCATTTATCAGATCGGATGTCTTTATTACAAACTGCTCATTCACCTTCTCTTTATTCACAGATATCGAATTCTGCTTCAATTCTCTCCTGGCTTCTCCGTTAGATGCAAGAAACTGAGTTTTTGCTGAGAGCGCTCCAATCATGTCTAATCCTTCTTCTACTTCATTTCTTGAAATTTCTGCCTGAGGAACTCCGTCAAAAACTTCTAAAAAAGTGGCCTCATCTAGCTTTTTTAACTGCTCAGAAGTAGTTTTTCCAAAGAGTATAGCACTTGCCATAAGAGCGTTTTCCAAAGCCTCTTTAGAATGTACCATCACAGTAATTTCCTCTGCCAGCTTTTTCTGTAAGTTGCGCTGATGTGGCACTTCCCGATGCTCTCTAACCAGATGCTCTATAGCCTCCTTTGATAAGAAAGTGAAAATCTTGATGTATTTCTCTGCATCCTCGTCAGAAGTATTAAGCCAGTATTGATAGAATTTATATGGTGATGTCCTATGCGCATCTAACCACACATTGCCTTCTTCTGATTTACCAAATTTGCTGCCATCTGCCTTTGTAATTAAAGGACAGGTCAGCGCAAAGCCTTTACCTTTTCCTATTCTCCTGATCAGTTCTGTGCCTGTGGTAATATTTCCCCATTGGTCGCTTCCACCCATTTGCAGCGTACAATTATGGTGCTGGTAGAGGTATAGAAAATCATATCCCTGAACAAGTTGGTAGGTAAACTCCGTAAAAGACATCCCCTCAGCAGCATCGGAGGATAATCTTTTCTTGACAGAATCTTTAGCCATCATGTAGTTTACAGTAATATGCTTGCCCACATCCCGGATAAAATCCAGAAAGCTAAAATCTTTCATCCAATCATAATTATTGACCAGTTCAGCGGCATTATCCGCATCACTTTCGAAATCCAAAAAACGCGATAGTTGTTCTTTCAACGCCTCCTGGTTTAAACGCAATGTAGTTTCATCCAATAAATTTCGTTCCGATGATTTACCAGACGGATCACCAATCATACCGGTAGCACCTCCCACCAAAGCAAATGGCTTATGCCCTGCCAGTTGAAAATGTCGCAGCATCATAACACCAACTAAATGTCCTATATGAAGTGAATTCGCCGTAGGGTCTATCCCTACATAGGCAGATTGCATTCCTTTTAATAAATGTTCCTCCGTACCGGGCATTACATCGTGCAACATTCCCCTCCATTTTAATTCCGCCACAAAATTTACTGCCATATCAAATTGATTTTCTGTAGATGTTGCAAATATAAAATAAATAGCAAGCAGCAGTCAGGAAGAAAATAAATATATCCCCGGTAAATGAGTAAATTTGATTCATGATTTTGGTTACCGGTGGTACAGGATTGGTTGGAACACACCTTTTATTTCATTTGCTCAGAAAGGGCTTAAGTGTCCGGGCCATATACAGGGCTGATAGCAGGCTGGATAAAGTAGAAGAAATATTTTCATTTTACAGTAAAAAGCCCAATGAGTACTTCAACAAGATAGATTGGGTAGAGGCAGACATTAATGACATCCCATCTTTGGAAGCGGCGTTCAAAGGGATTACGAAAGTTTACCATTGTGCGGCTTATATCTCTTTTGATCCGGCAGATTTTAACCGTCTTCAGAAAGTTAATGAAGAGGGCACTGTGAATATTGTCAACCTTTGTATTGCTAGGAAAATTGAAAAGCTGTGTTATGTAAGTTCCATTGCAGCTATCGGTCGGAGCCTGGAAGGTGCAATTGCCACAGAGGATAATGAATGGAACGACGGTAAAGTGAATGTATATGCTATTACCAAACATATGGCTGAAATGGAAGTTTGGCGTGCTTCTCAGGAAGGTGTCCCGGTTGTAATTGTAAATCCGGGTGTAATTTTAGGTCCGGGCTTTTGGCAAAAGGGTAGTGGATCTTTTTTTCGAATCGCCGCAAAAGGGTCAAGGTTTTATCCTCCTGGCGGGACAGGCTTTGTCACTGTCAATGATGTAGTGCATATAATGGTGCAACTGATGGATTCAGATATTAGTGGCCAACGTTTTATTGTGATTGATAAAAATTTAAGGTACAAAGAAGTGCTCTCTAATATCGCCAGGGAATTTGGGAAACCCACTCCAAAAATCCAATTAAAATTCTGGCAATTGAACCTTTTTTCGCGGTTAGACTGGCTCAGATGTAAATTAACTGGTAAGCGAAGAAAACTCACCAGAAAAAATGTTTATTCTCTCAGGCATCCCGAAATTTATAGTAATAAAAAAGTAACGGAAACATTGAATTTCGAGTTCCAATTAATGGCCGAAGCAATATATTTTAGTTGCAATAGATTTAAGGAAGCTTACCCTGAAAAATTTATTTAGGGGTATTTTCTAATTTCCCATCAATATTCTTTCGTGAAAGTTGGCTTGTACTGTCATTTTTTCGCTTCCGTTCTTCCTCCATGTCCTTTTTATCTTTTTCTAATCTGGCGGCCACAGATTCGTATATGCTCTGGTATTCTACTGGTATTGAAGCATAATACATATCACTTTTTACAAATTGAATGCTGTCTACCCCATGCTTTGCGAACAGAAATTCTGTTGGCTCCACCTTATTTTCTTCAAGTATCCGGGGATTGGTTCCTTTTGCCGCATTGATCAGGGAAAGATCGTATAACATATCTATCATTTTTTCCTTTGGGATCAGGTTTTCCGGTTCTTCAATTACCTTTTCACCACAAGAAATCAGGATAAGAAACAAAATGATGCTGTATTTCTTTAGCATATCTACCGGATAAAGGTTAGCCTTTCTGCGCATTTCAGCTCAGAAAATGTTCCGTTTTCATAGGCCAGATGACCATTTACAAAGGTATGGGTAATCGCCGACTTAAACTGTTGTCCTTCAAAAGGAGACCATTTGCATTTGTACAATATATTACCCTGATCAACCTGCCAGGGCGCGTTGGTATTTATTGCTACCATATCGGCAAAAAATCCTTCTCTGATAAATCCTCGTCGTTCAATGTCAAACAAGATGGCCGGGTTGTGGCACATCTTCTCAACTATCTGCTCTAAGGAAATTCTACCGCTGTGATAATTCTCCAGCATGGCCGGAAGAGCATGTTGAACCAAAGGGCCACCGGAAGGGGCATCGGTATAGACATTATTTTTTTCCGACAGCAGGTGAGGTGCATGATCGGTGGCAACAACATCTATTCTGTCATCTAAAAGCGCCTTCCAAAGTTGCTCCCTGTCTGAAGCCTTTTTCACTGCAGGGTTCCACTTTATCAGGGTCCCTTTACTCTTGTAGTCCTGATCTGAAAACCACAAATGATGTATGCATACCTCCGAGGTTATCTTCTTTTGACTTAATGGAATGTCGTTCCGGAATAGTTCTGTTTCTTTACCAGTAGACACATGGAATACATGAAGCCGTGCCCCGGTTTTCTTGGCAAGGGCAATTGCTTTTGAAGAAGACAGGTAACAGGCTTCTTCACTACGAATCAAAGGATGGTATTCTACCGGAATGTCATTCCCGTATTTATCCATATAAATGGCCAGATTTTCTCTGATGGTAAATTCATCTTCGCAGTGAACAGATATTACCAATTCAGTATTGCGGAAGATTTTTTCAAGAACCTCCTCATCATCCACTAACATGTTTCCTGTGGAGGACCCTAAAAATAATTTTACCCCGGAACATGCTTTTTTATCCAACTTCTTCAATTCTTCAAGGTTATCATTTGTTCCCCCAAAAAGAAATGAATAATTGGCGTAGGAAGTTTTCTGAGCTATAGAGAACTTTTCTTCCAGTTTTTCTATTGTTGTAGTTTGCGGTTGGGTATTGGGTTGTTCCATGAAACTGGTGATTCCCCCTGCAATGGCAGCCTTACTTTCCGTAGCAATATCCGCTTTATGTGTTAACCCAGGTTCCCTGAAATGCACCTGATCATCTATGATACCCGGCATAAGTACTTTCCCCTCAAGGTCTATTATACGGGCCTCCTTTTCACTGATATCGCGTTCAATCTTATGAATTAATTTGTCCTTTATAAGGATATCGCATTCCTGCTGAATTCCTTCATTGACAATGCGTGCATTTTTTACAAGAGTAGTGCCCATACTAAAAACCGTTAATTTTAAAAAGGCTCCTGAATTTCATGCTAATCACACCAAAAATGGCCTCCCAAATAATTGAAGTGCTCATTTTAGATTTACCCTTTTCTCTATCGGTAAAAATAATTGAAACTTCCTCGATCTTGAATTTTCTGAGATATGCCCGGAACTTCATTTCAATTTGAAAGGCATAACCAATGAATTTAACGGCATCCAGATTTATAGTTTCCAATACCTTTCTCCGATAACATACAAATCCGGCTGTAGGGTCGTGCACCTTCATTCCGGTAATTATCTTAACATAGAAAGAGGCCCCGTAAGACAACAAGACCCTATATAACGGCCAGTTTACAACATTAACCCCTTTTTTGTATCTGGATCCGACAGCAACATCTGCCCCATTCAGGCATGCTCGGTGCAGCCTCATCAGGTCAGAAGGCCGATGTGAAAAGTCGGCATCCATTTCAAAAATAAAATCATATTTACGGGCTATGGCCCACTTGAAGCCATGAATATAAGCTGTTCCCAAGCCCGATTTTTCTTTTCGGACCTCCAAAAAAAGCTCTTTTGGAAATTCATTCTGCAATTTAGTAACTGCCGCCGCTGTACCATCGGGTGAATTGTCATCTACAATAAGAACATGATAGCCTTTTTCCAATTCAAAGACCGCCCGTATAATGGCCTCTATATTCTCTATCTCGTTGTATGTGGGAATAATAACCAAACAATCTGCCATAGGGCTGCAGGAATTTTGACAAAAATACTACTTTAAATATCAGATGGGAAATACCACAGGAATTTTATCGTTTCTTTAAAGATTTGCATAACACCTATTATTTGTAATTTTGAACCGAATCAACACTCGAATGAAACACAAGCTACCCAGGATTTTTCTTTTTCTTCTCGGGATCATTTTTATTATCAATCTGGCTCAAGGATACTTTACCGAACTGATATTTGATGAAGCATATTATTGGTATTATGCTCAGAATTTATCCTGGGGTTACTTTGACCATCCTCCTATGGTTGCTTTTCTTATTGAGATAAGTAGTATTTTCTTTGAAGGCGAACTTGGTGTGCGTTTTATGAGCAGTTTACTTGCCGTCGGAGCAATTTTATTGCTGTGGCGTCTAATTGATCATCCTAAGAAAACAGATTTTGTTCCGCATTTTTTTATCCTCGTTTTCTCCATGACCTTATTAAATGTCTATGGTTTTCTTATGCTGCCAGACACCCCCTTACTATTTTTTACCGCCCTGTTGCTGTTCTTTTATAAAAAGTTCCTGGAGAGGCCGTCCTTATTAATCAGTATTGCTCTGGGAATTACCATGGCTGCTTTGATGTATAGCAAATACCATGCTGCGCTTGTCATTATTTTTATCCTTAGTTCCAATTTAAAATTGCTGTCTAATAAATACGCCTGGTTAGCTGTATTTATAGCTTTAGTATGTTATACTCCGCACTTTATTTGGCTCTATGAACACGATTTTGTTTCCATTAAGTACCATTTATTTGAAAGGCCAAACAGGGCTTACCATTTTGAAGATTTTACTCTTGGTTACTTCATCAATCTAGTCGCCCTCTTCGGTCTGACCTTTCCCTGGGTGTATAAAGCACTCTATAAGACAAAAATGACGGATGCTTTTACCAAAGCATTAATTTTCCTCGTATATGGCGTATTAATTTTCTTCTTTATCTCTAGTTTTAACAGACGTATACAGACCCAGTGGCTAATAGTTATTTGTATACCCATGGTTGTTCTGGTCTACAATCAAATGCTAGATCGGCCAGGAATCAGAAAATGGATATTTCGAATGGGTCTGGTGAATATCGCCATCTTTTTTGTACTCAGAGTAGGACTTATTTACAAACCTTTATTCCCGATAGTTTATGAAACCCATGGCAATAAAAAATGGGTTGCGGCATTAGAAAGTGAGGTTGGTGATACTCCGGTAGTCTTCGAAAACTCCTATAGAAAAGCGCCTATGTATGCATTTTATTCGGGAAACACCTCCTTATCTTTGAACAACATAAAGTACAGGCAAAATCAGTATTCTATAGACAGCTCGGAATTTAATGTACAGCAGAAAAAAGTGGTATATGTTTCGAAATATACCAAGGAAGGCGATATTTCCTATTCCAATGCAAAAGGTGTTACCTTTTACGGCAATTTTATTGATGATTTTGAATCATTCAGGAAACTGCGATGTCATGTCATAGCGCTTCCTGAAGAGAACCAGAATGGATTGTATACCATGGAAGTGTCAAATCCTTATATGGCAAATATCGAATTAGAGAAAATCAGATTTGCTGTGGCCTATCTAAATAAGCACAAACAAGTTATAGAGGTTGTTCCTGCAAAAATGAGTCCATTAAAACCAAATACGACTGTACTTAAGTCTCAGGGAACAACAGCCTTTGTTTTTGAGTTACCGCCCAGGGAGGTTGACGCCCCTGTGTATTTCAAAATAAGTATTTCTGAAAACCAGTTGTATTGGGGTATTAATAGCGATAATATAAAACTTCCTTGATGGAGCCGATAGCAAAAACCATACATACTGTCGATTGGATCACACTGATTCTTTTTTCCAGTGTGCTTTTTGTTGTTATCGCCAAAAGTCTTTTTTATGGGAGATTTCTAAACTTTATTATCCTTCCCTTTAATAATAAATACATATTTATGTATAATAAGAAAGACAAGTTACTGAATTGGTTTCATGTTTTTTTTACCATTTTTCAACTCCTTAATTATTCGCTATTTATATACCTGGCCAGAGAGATTCTCCTAAATGCTGAAAACATTGCTTATTCATATGTGTATCCTATCATTCTGGTATTTCTGATACTTTTTCTGCTTATTAAAATTCTATTACAATTGGGAAATGGTTTTGTCTTTAACAATGGTAAAATTATTACGGAGTTTATTTTTAAAAAACTCTCATATTTTAATTACAGTGCTTTTATCGTATTTCTTGCCAATGTTATTCTTACTTATGTTTTTATAGGTTCTAAAACCGTAGTTTTCACAAGTATCTTCTTAATTGTTTTAATAAATGCAGTAGGTTGGTTCATGATTATAAAAAATCATCAAAAATACATCACTAGCCACTTTTTCTATTTTATTTTGTACCTTTGCGCTCTCGAAATTGCACCCTTTGTGATTATTGTGAACTATCTATAAAGACCGAGGTTTATGAAGGTAAAGACGATTTTGGTTTCACAACCAGAACCTAAAATGGAAAATTCTCCATATTTAAGACTCATCGAAAAAGAGAAGGTCAAGGTAGATTTCAGACCTTTTATACATGTGGAAGGCGTTGATGCCAAAAATGTACGCCAGCAGAAGATAGACCTCAATAATTACAGTGCTATAATCCTTACCAGCCGTAATTCAGTGGATCATTTTTTTAGGATTGCTGAAGAAATGAGGTTTAAAGTTCCTGATAGCATGAAGTATTTCTGTCAGTCTGAGGCAGTGGCTTACTACTTGCAAAAATATGTAGTATACAGGAAGCGTAAAATATATGTCGGAAAGCGAAATTTTAAAGATTTATTACCCCTTTTTAAAAAATACAAAGACGAAACATTTCTCCTGCCGTCATCTGATGCATTAAAGGCTCAGGTGCCAGATACACTTAACCAGATTGGGATAGAATGGACCAGGGGTATTTTTTATAAAACTGTGATAAGCGACCTTTCGGACCTAAGAAATGTATACTATGATGTATTGGTATTTTTTAGCCCTTCCGGAATAGAATCGCTCTTAAAGAACTTTCCGGATTTTGAGCAAAACAACACCCGCATTGCTGTTTTTGGAGACTCTACTATCAATGCAGCTACATCTGCCGGACTTCGAATAGACATTAAGGCCCCAACACCGGAGACGCCATCTATGACCATGGCATTGCAGAAGTACATCACCAGTGTAAATAAGAAGTAGGCCACTAAACTGCTTTATTTCCTAAAAGGCATAACGCTGAGGCCCTCCCCTTCTGATTTCTTCGCTGGCATAGGATTCGAACTTTTTGAAATTCTCCCGGAAGGCATTAGATAACTTAAAGGCGGTTGTATAGTATGCTTCGTCATCGTTCCAGGTTGCCCTTGGACTCAGCACTGATGTAGGTACCCCGGGACATTCTCTTGGTTGTGCCACTCCAAAAACAGAATGAATATGGTAAGTATCATAACTGTATAATCCCAATTCGCCACTAAGTGCCGCATGGATCATTGCTCGGGTATACTTCAGCTTCATTCTGGTTCCAACACCATACGGCCCCCCGGTCCATCCGGTATTCACCAACCAAACATTAACTCCTGAGGCAATCATTTTCTCGCTCAACATTTCCGCATATACTGTAGGGTGCAAAGGCATAAAAGGAGCACCAAAACAAGCGGAAAAAGAAGGAACTGGTTCTACAACACCGGCCTCCGTCCCTGCCACCTTTGCCGTATACCCCGAAATAAAGTGGTAAGCGGCCTGACTAGGGGTCAGTTTGGAAATTGGAGGTAATACCCCAAAGGCATCGGCAGTAAGGAAGAATATATTTTTGGGATTCTTGCCTATTGAAGGTTGCTGAATATTTTCGATATGGTATAATGGGTAACTTACCCTCGTATTCTGGGTAATAGAGATATCCTCATAATCTACCACCCCCTGATCATCCATGATTACATTTTCCAGGATAGCGCCTTCCTTAATTGCGTTATAAATCTCAGGTTCCTTCTCTTTTGAAAGATTTATCACTTTCGCATAGCAGCCTCCTTCAAAGTTGAACACGGTATTCTCATTTGTCCACCCGTGCTCATCATCTCCAATTAACTTCCTTAAGGGATCAGTAGAAAGGGTGGTCTTGCCTGTACCGGACAACCCAAAGAATATAGCGGTATCTCCTTCCTCCCCAACATTGGCGGAGCAATGCATAGGCAGGGTATTTTTATAAACAGGTAAAATAAAATTCAGTGCCGAAAAAATTCCTTTCTTTATTTCCCCCGTATATCCCGTACCTCCGATAAGAGCTATTTTTTTACCAAAGTTCAGGATAGCAAAATTGTGCTGTCGTGTACCATCAATTTCCGCATTTGCCATAAACCCCGGGGCATTGATCACTGTCCATTCAGGATCAAAATCTTTTAACTCTTCCTCTGAGGGTCTTATGAACATATTATATGCAAACATATTAGACCAGGGATATTCATTGATCACCCTGATACCCATCCTATAATGTTCATCTGCACAGGCAAAACAATCTCTGACAAATAACTCTTTATCATTCACATAATCAATAACCTTATCATAGAGGAGATCAAATTGCTTTTGTTCAAACGGAATATTGATATCTCCCCACCATACTTTTTCCGAAGTAATATGGTCTTTTACAATAAACCTATCCATTGGTGATCTCCCGGTAAACTCCCCGGTATTGATCGCTAAAGCTCCTGAAGAAGCCGTTTTCCCCATTTCTTTACTAATGGTTATCTCATGCAATTGAGCCGGCGATAATTGATAGTTGATCCTTTCACTTACAATTCCATATTCCTCTAGCGAAATCGTTTTCGTACCCGGGCTGGATGGCGTCATAATAGTTGGTTATTTGTTACCGTAAAATTAGAAAATTTAAAATCCATTAAGGTATATTTTGCCTTAAGTTTAGTTGAACTGTTTAAATAAACGATAAGCCAACACCAACCATCCTGAAATAAGCAATACTCCACCAATAGGGGTAATAAAAGCTATACTTTTAAAATCGAAGGTTGTAAGACTATTTGTAGCGAGGAAATAGAGTGAAAAGGAAAAGCAAACAACACCCAGGATTATCAGAATAAGTATGGCTTTTTTGTCCTTGGTTTTAACCTTGTCTATGCACGCTACTATTAAAAGAAATAAGGCGTGATACATTTGATACATAACTCCGGTTTCATAAGTCGCTATTTCACCTTCACTTATAAATTTCTCAAGTCCGTGTGCTCCAAATGCCCCCAGAAGAATAGCCGAAACCCCAAAGAAAATTCCAATTCCAAGAATTGTTTTGTTCATAACTTAAAGCCGTAATTTTTTTGCAAATGTAACAATTTGATACCTTAGCCAGCGTTATTTATTTTAAAGATAATTTTAAAAATGGCACGAAAAATTCTTGTTGTTGGTGCAGGTAAATCAACTGCGTATTTAATGGATTATCTCCTTGAGAAATCGGGTACTGAAAATTTACATCTGACCATAGGTGATCTGCATCCCGAGGAAATTTCCTCTGAAATATCATCACACCCGGCATGCACGGTGAAGCAACTTGACATTTTTGATGAAACGGCCAGAAGGAAAGAAATTGAAGCATCCGATGTTGTAGTGTCCATGCTTCCTGCCAGGTTTCATTTCCAGGTTGCTGAAGATTGTCTTAATTATGGTAAACATCTGATAACGGCATCTTATGTAAGTAAGGAAATAAAGGAATTGGATAAAAAGGCAAAAGAAAAAGGACTCGTTTTTATGAATGAAATTGGTCTGGATCCGGGAATAGATCATATGAGTGCTATGCAGGCCATTGACAACATTAGAGCTAAAGGAGGTAAAATGTTGCTTTTTGAAACCTTTACAGGAGGGTTAGTTGCCCCGGAAAGCGACAACAATCTCTGGAACTACAAATTTACATGGAACCCAAGAAATGTGGTACTAGCAGGCCAGGGGGGAGCTGCTAAATTTATACAGGAAGGCAGCTACAAATATATTCCGTACCACAAACTGTTCAGAAGAACAGAATTTATGGAAATTGAGGGCTATGGAACTTTTGAAGGTTATGCCAACAGGGATTCACTCAATTACAGGGAGGCATATGGCCTTAATGAAGCCCTTACCCTTTATAGAGGAACAATGAGAAGGATTGGTTTTTCCAAAGCATGGAACATGTTTGTGCAACTCGGAATGACAGACGACAGCTATAGTATCGAGAATTCGGAAGGTATGTCTTACCGGGAGTATGTAAATCTGTTTCTGCCCTATTCTCCAACAGATTCTGTGGAACTTAAATTAAGGCACTATCTTAAAATTGATCAGGACGATATCATGTGGCTCAAATTGGTTGAATTGAACCTTTTTGACCCCAATAAAACCATTCAGCTAAAAAACGCTACTCCCGCACAGATGCTTCAAAAAATATTAGAAGACAGCTGGACCCTGGCAGAAGATGAAAAGGATATGATTGTAATGTATCATAAATTTGGTTACGAAGTTAATGGCAAAAAGGAACAATTAGATGCCAATATGGTAGTTCTGGGAGAAAACAGAACATACACAGCAATGGCAAAAACTGTGGGGCTACCTGTAGCTATTGCCACCCTTCTTATTCTAAACAAAAAAATTACAACTCCAGGAGTTCAAATCCCAACTAAGAAAGAGGTTTACGATCCTATATTGGCAGAATTGAAAAAACTCGGGGTTGGTTTTAAAGAGTTTAAAGTACCCTATTTAGGTTATAATCCAGACTCCGTTGCTGGTTAGAATTTGTAATGAAATCTATATATTTGTATTCTAATTGAAAGTAGAATATGAAATCTTCTAACAATACCATTAATATAGATGGGATCGACAAAAAGATCTTAAGGTTCTTGATGGCAGATGCCAGAAAACCAATTCTGGAGATTGCAAGGAACATTGGAATTTCCGGTGCGGCCATTCATCAACGACTTCGAAAGCTCGAAAAGTCAGGATTAATTTCCGGTTCAAAATTTGTCATTAATCCAAAAATATTAGGATATACCACAATGGCCTATATTGGAATATTCCTGGATAAAGCTATGAGCAATCCTAAGGCGGTAAAGGCTTTGGAGACCATTCCCGAGGTGCTCGAATGTCATTATACCACAGGAAACTGGTCTATCCTTATTAAAGTACTTTGCAAGGATAACGAACATCTGATGCATGTTCTCAATAAAAACATTCAGCAAATCGAGGGGGTGTCCAGAACTGAAACCTTTATCTCACTAGACCAACAGATAGACCGGCAGATCAGCATCTGATACCACTCTGAAGGTAATATTTAGAAAAACCCCGGTTCAACAAACCGGGGATTTTCATTCTATAGTTAAAAGAAATTTTTAATCTCTACCTCCAAAAACCTGTAGCGCAAAATAGAACAAGGTGGCCAAAGATCCTATGGCGGCTACCAGATATGTTCTTGCCGCCCATTTTAATGCATCTTCAGAACCTTTATATTCCTGTTGAGTAACCATATTTTTTTGTTTCAACCAGACCAGGGCCCTCTTACTGGCATCGTATTCAACAGGCAATGTTATAAAGCTGAAGAGCGTTGCAAATCCCATCATTATCAGACCAGCAACGGCGATCCAAAAACCAAATCCCACTCCGGCAGCAGCCCCTAACATCAAGCCACCAAATACCACCCACATAGACATCCCTGAGGTGACACTGACTATGGGAACCAGACGAGAACGCATGGTCAGCCATTCATAGGCTTGCGCATGCTGCACAGCGTGTCCGCATTCATGTGCAGCTACCGCAGCGGCTGCAGCATTCCTTTGGTTGTATACGCCTTCACTCAGATTTACTGTTTTATTTTTTGGGTTATAATGGTCTGTAAGCATCCCTGCAGCAGAAACTACTTTTACATCTCGTATTCCATGATCTGCCAACATTTTCTCAGCAACCTCAGCACCACTCAAACCATTTTGCAAATGTACTTTGGAGTACTGTTTAAACTTGCTTTTAAGCTTATTGCTTACCAGCCAGCTTACCAATGCTATTGCGCCAATTAATATATAATATCCAAATCCAATCATATTTTTAGTGTTAAGTGTAATTAAAATTACAACTTATAATGCAAATATCCCGCCAAAATGGTAAGGTGACAAAATGTCTAAAACCCTATTTATGTCTGATTTTCAAAACCACCATGGCGCCTACTAAAAGAAAGGTTATGGCATTTGCAAGGATAACGGGAAGGCTTTGAATTAGAACACCGTAAATCATCCAGAGTACAAGACCAATACATAGAACAAGATACATAACAAGGGAAATATCTCTGGTAGATTTATCTTTCCATGCTTTATATACCTGGGGAACAAAGGCCGTGGTTGTAAGGGTCGCAGCGATGAGCCCTAAAACTTCTATATCTATCATAGGTTGGTAATTCTTTGTAACCCTTTCAGCTATTAGCCTACTATATTCACAATTTTGCCCGGAACCACAATAACTTTTTTAGGCGTACGCCCTTGTAATTGTTGCTGAGTTTTATCATTAGCCATGACAGCTGCCTCGATATCTTCTTTGCTAAGATCTAAGGGCAACTCCATTGTAAATCTCATCTTCCCATTAAAGGAAATTGGGTATTCCTTGCTGTCTTCCACCAAATATTCTGCTTCGAATTTTGGAAAGGGCGCTGTAGCGATCGCTTCTTTGTGTCCTAGCAAGGCCCATAACTCCTCTGCAATATGAGGAGCATAAGGAGATATAATGATAGCTAAAGGTTCCAGGATATCCCTTGCTTTGCATTTAAGAGCAGTTAACTCATTCACACAGATCATAAAAGTAGCTACTGAAGTGTTGAAGGAAAAGGTCTCAATATCCTCTTCAACCTTCTTAATTGTCTTATGCAACTGTTTATAAGCGGCTTTCGTAGGCTGCTCCTCAGATACAATAAACTGGCCATTCTCGCCCCCGTGATACAATCTCCAAAGTTTCTTTAAGAAAGAATGGACTCCTGTAATTCCGGCAGTATTCCAGGGCTTAGCTTGCTCTAAAGGTCCAAGAAACATCTCGTACATCCGAAGGGAATCTGCCCCATATTCTTCACATATGGCATCCGGATTCACCACATTATATTTGGATTTGGACATCTTATCTATTTCTCGTCCAACTATGTATTTGTCCTTCTCCAGAACAAATTCCGCCTCCTCATACTGTGGTTGCCAATTCTTTAGGCCGGTTAAATCCAGTTCATCCGATGAATTTACCAGCCCTACATCTACATGTAATTCATCTACTTCATAATCGGCAATCAACCCTTTTGATACATAAGTATTTTCTCCTTTTACCCTGTAAACTATGGCACTTGTGCCTAAAATCATCCCCTGGTTTATAAGCTTCTTTGCATACTCATCATAAGGCACCATTCCCAGATCGAACATAAACTTCTGCCAAAACCTGGAGTATAATAAATGGCCTGTTGCATGTTCTATCCCACCGATATAAAGGTCTACCTGCTGCCAATAATTAATGGCCTTTTCTGAGAAGATTTCACTATCGTTATGTGGGTCCATATAACGATTAAAATACTGCGAACTCCCTGCCCAACCGGGCATAGTATTTAACTCCAGCGGAAATATGCGTTTGTGATCTATTAACTGATTACTGACCACTGCCGATTGCTCACTATCCCAGGCCCATTGAGTGGCGTTACCGAGTGGTGGATCACCAGTTTCTGTAGGCAGATACTTTTCTACCTCCGGGAGCACCAAAGGCAGATCTGCTTCATTTATCATTTGAGGCATCCCATCTTTGTAATATACCGGAAAGGGCTCTCCCCAATAGCGCTGGCGACTAAATACAGCATCTCTTAATCTGTAATTCACCTTTCCTTTTCCTTGCCCCAGAGATTCCAATTCTGCTATTGCTTTCCTGGTAGCTTCCTTATAAGATAAACCATTGAGGAAATCAGAATTCGTAATAATGGTCTTTTCCTTATCTGCAAAAGCCTCTTCTGAGATGTCTATTCCTTCAAAAATATTTGGAATGGGGATATCAAAATGTTTTGCAAAATCATAGTCGCGCTGATCCCCGCAGGGAACAGACATCACTGCTCCTGTACCGTAGCCAGCCAGCACATAATCTCCAATCCATATTGGAAGCTGTACTTTGGTAAAGGGATGTTCCGCATATGCCCCGGTAAAAGCACCACTAATCTTATTTACATCGGCCAATCTGTCTCTCTCCGAACGTTTTGCGGTTGCAGCAATATAGGCCTTAACTTCTTCTTTCTGATCTGCACTGGTGATTATTGGCACCAATTCGTGTTCTGGTGCAAGTGTCATAAAGCTCGCACCAAAGATAGTATCCGGGCGAGTGGTAAAAACAGGTATTTCGAGCTCTGTCTCCTTAATCTTAAATGCAACTTCGGCCCCTACAGATCTCCCTATCCAATTGGTCTGAGCATCAATTAAGGGCTGCGGCCAATCAATGGTTTGCAAACCGTCCAGTAGCCGCTGTGCATAGGCGGTAATTCTCATGCTCCATTGGGTCATCTTCTTTCTAACCACCGGATGCCCTCCTCTTTCAGAAACGCCGTTTATAATTTCATCATTGGCCAGCACCGTCCCAAGAGCCGGACACCAATTAACCTCAGTATCGGCCAAATACGTCAGCCTGTATTTTAGTAAGTGTTGTTGCTTTTCATTCTCAGTAAAACCTTTCCATTCCCTGGCACTGAATTCAGGGGTATCATCATCGCAAACGGCATTGACTTTAGTATTGCCTTCTTTCTCAAATTGTGAGATCAGATCAGAAACAGGTTCTGCCTTATTTGCATCCTGATTGTACCATGAATTGAACAATTTAATAAATATCCATTGGGTCCATTTATAATATTCAGGATCACTGGTGCGTACCTCGCGCGACCAATCGAAAGAAAAACCAAGCTGGTCTAACTGCCTGCGGTACGTTTTAATATTTTCTTCTGTGGTAATGGCAGGGTGTTGTCCGGTTTGAATGGCATATTGTTCTGCCGGCAATCCAAAACTATCGTAACCCTGTGGATGCAGCACATTGAATCCTTTATGCCTTTTGTACCTGGCATATATATCGCTTGCGATATATCCCAGGGGGTGTCCTACATGAAGTCCTGCTCCGGAAGGATACGGAAACATATCTAAGACGTAAAACTTTTCCTTATCAGAAGTATTTTCTGCTTTGAACGTTTGGTTCTCAGACCAATATTTCTGCCATTTGGCTTCTATTTCCCTGAATTTGTAACTCATACTACAATTTTGAAAGGCCCTAAATAGCTGGAAATAACCCCAACTTCCAAGAAGCCACAAAAATAAGTTTAATACTTGAAACAAGCATAAATTAATTGGTGGCTTATCATCATTGTTATTCAAAGGAAGTTGGCAACCAAACATTGGTTGAAAAATAAATGCAAGCATTTTTTGGGTATTTTTTACAGTAAATCTTAAACGAATGACGTTTGGTCTAAAAAGAGTAGCAATCTGCCTTCAAAAACATATCTTTATCAGGTGAACTCGACCTGGTACAAGCAAAACTTCACAGTACTTTTCATCTTTGGATTATCGTTAATTGAATCTCAGGCTCAACTCGGATTTTGCAATGGAAATAGCGGGGATCCGATATTTATGGAAACCTTTGGTGCCGGCACATCAAATGGGCCTGCCTTAGCTCCGGGTTCCACAACTTATACCTACTCCAATGGCACACCAAATGATGGTAGTTATACCATTTCGAGTACTACTTCTTATTTTGATTGGTTTGATACTCCAGACCATACCCCCGGAGATGTAAATGGAAAGTCGTTTATCGTTAACGCGAGTTTTACAGCCGGAGAGTTTTTTAGAAGGGAGGTTTCCGGCCTATGCGAAAATACCTCATATGAATTTTCTTCCTGGCTAATAAACTTACTTCCTCAATCTGGATGTCAGGGCAATGGAATTCCTGTTAATGTAAAATTCCAGATTTGGGATTCAACAGATACAATTCTTTTGGCCACGGGAAACACAGGTAATATTCAGGGAAAAAACTCGCCTATCTGGGAACAATACGGCCTGGTGTTTCAAACCCAACCCGGGCAAACTTCTGTCATTCTCAAAATGATAAATAACGGAAATGGCGGATGTGGAAACGATCTGGCTATCGATGACATAGTTTTCAGGACCTGCGGGGATCTCATCTCGATTACCAATACGGAGAATGCTACGGGCATCCTTATTTGTGAAGATGAAATTCCGGTAGTTACAGCGCTTACTGCTTATCCAGATTTTTCTATCTACCAAACACATGCCTACCAATGGCAGCAAAGTACGGACCGGGAAAACTGGACAGATATCATTGGGGAAACAGGGCAGTCCTATGTGCCTCCGGCGCTGATTTCAACAATGTACTACAGGGTAAAAGTTGCTGAAGATACCATTAACGTTTCCAACCCGCTTTGTAATTCTTTATCCCAGATATTTGACATCATTATTATCCCCATCCCGGAAGCTCCCGTTGTGAACTTGTCTAATGTTACCCTTTGCCCTAACAACGATGAAACTATTCAGGTTGCTGTTCCTGCCGGAGTAATAGTAAACTGGTACGATAGCCCAATTGACGGCAATCTACTCCTGGAGAACAGCAATTCTTTTGCGCCTACGGCAGCCGGCACCTACTATGCGGAGGCAAGTTCCGCAGATGTAGCTTGTTATTCCTTAAGTCGGACAGCAATAACTATCAACTTTTATGACGCCCCTATTGTAACAGATGAGGAGTTAACTTTTTGTGAGGGAACTTCACAACTCCTGAGCGCAGGAATTGAAAATATGTCTTATTCCTGGAATACAGGTCAGACCAGTGCAGAAATTGAGGTGAATTCACCGGGAATCTATACGGTAATAGTCAGCAACGAATTTGGGTGTAGCACTACCAAAACGATTAGCCTTAATCAGATAGATATCCCAGTAATTGATCGGATCATCTCAGAAGATTATACCCTAACTATTACAGCCATTAATTCGGGTGACTTTGAGTATGCCATTAACGGAGGGGCTTATCAGAGAAGTAATGTTTTTAATAATATTAATGGAGGTCGGTACACGATAAGGGCAAGATCGGCAAATGCATGTGACGCTGTTGCCGTTAACTACATACATCTGGTAATTCCCAAATTTTTTACACCAAATGGAGATGCAATCAATGACACTTTTAATCCTGAAGGAGTTGATGTTTTTTCAACCTATGAAACGCATATTTTTGATCGGTATGGAAATCTCATAAAAAGTGCTGTCAATAAACCGCTATCATGGGACGGCACCATGAACAATAACGCACTTCCATCTTCAGATTATTGGTATCTTATCAAAGTAGATAGCGCAAGATTCCAGGGTCATTTCTCTTTAAAAAGATAAATTTTTCCGTTTACATTTAAATGAAAAATTTCGATTTACTTTCCTATTTTTACGTATTCTTATGCAGCCATGAGCAAATCTTTTGAACGCTATCAAAAACGAAAATTGATATCCTCTTACTTCTCAGTAGTATTGAGTATTGGATTGGTTCTTTTTCTACTTGGCATTTTAGGCCTGTTGGTATTGAATACCAAAAAATTAGCAGATCATTTTAAAGAGCAGATTACCATTTCCGTATTTCTAAAAGACAATGCCAAAGAGGTAGAGATAGAGCAGCTTCAAAACAGCCTTGCAATGGCAGACTACACTAAATCTGCCACCTACGTCTCTAAAGAAGATGCAGCGGAGCAGCACAGTGAAGAAATTGGTGAAAATTTTCTGGAATTCCTGGGATACAACCCACTTAAAAATTCTATAGACGTTCAGTTAAAAGCCGATTTTGTATCTACAGATCAGATAGAGAAAATTGCAGCTGACATAGCCGCAAAAGGCTATGTAGACGAAGTGAGTTATGACAAGCCGCTAATTGCTTTGCTCACTGAGAATGTGAAAAAAATTAGTTTCTGGATCCTGGCGGCGAGTGCTGTATTTACTTTAATTGCTGTGCTGCTGATCAATAGCTCTATTCGCCTTTCTATATATTCTAAACGTTTTATTATCAAAACCATGCAAATGGTAGGCGCCACCAAAAGATTTATCAGGAGACCATTTATCTGGACAAACATCAAATTAGGTATGCTGGGAGCCGTTTTAGCAATGATAGCGCTGGGGGTTGTGTTATACTACATCAATGAAAATTTTCCTGAATTGGCTCTGTTTCAGGATGTGGTGGTTTTAAGCTTGTTATTTGCCGGGGTATTTGTTTTAGGGGTAGTTATATCTCTGGTGAGCACCTATTTTGCAACACAGCGGTTTTTAAATCTCAGAACTGATGATCTCTATTATTGATGACATTTCATAATGAATCCCTTTAAAGTAAATTAGCTTCATTAAATTTGCAACATGAGTAAAAAACAAAAACAGTCGCACAACCAGCAACCAAAATCTGAATTCATATTTCAGAAAAGAAATTATATGTGGATGTTTATCGGGTTGGGCTGTATGGCTCTGGGCTTTATACTTATGAGTGGAGGAGGTAGTGATGATCCCAATATATTTAATCCGGATATCTACAGTTTTCGAAGAATACGTCTTGCTCCGACTTTGGTTTTAATTGGCCTTGGAATAGAGATATATGCCATATTATTGAATCCTCATAAGAAGAAAAAATAATTGGAAGTATTAGATGCCATCCTGTTGGGTATAATTCAGGGGTTAACGGAATTTCTTCCGGTTTCTTCCAGTGGTCATTTGGAACTGGGAAAGGCGATATTAGGCGATAATTCTATCCCAGAAGATAGCCTAATATTTACTGTTGTACTTCATTTCGCTACGGCACTGAGCACCATTGTAGTCTTTAGAAAGGACGTATGGGAAATTTTTCATGGGCTGTTTCAATTCAAATGGAATAAAGAAACCAGATTTTCCCTTCAAATTATAGTATCAATGATACCTGCTGCCCTGGTTGGTCTATTTTACGAAGAACAACTCGAATCCTTTTTCGGTGGCAATATCAGGTTTGTTGGTTTTATGCTCATCGTTACTGCCATGTTGCTCTATTTTGCAGACAAGGCCAAGGATACAGACAAAACAGTATCTAACGGAAGGGCTCTAATCATAGGGATTTCGCAGGCTATGGCTATGCTTCCCGGAATTTCAAGGAGTGGAGCTACAATTTCCACTTCTGTTATATTAGGGGTCGACAAAACCAGAGCAGCAAGATTTTCCTTTCTAATGGTTGTACCCCTCATTATAGGTAAAATTGGTAAAGATATTTTCAGTGGAGAGCTAAATCTCCAGGGCGAACAAACTGTGGCCTTAGGCGCAGGTTTTATTGCGGCATTCTTTGCCGGCCTCCTGGCATGTACCTGGATGATACGATTGGTAAAAAATAGTAAGCTTAGTTATTTTGCTATCTATTGCCTTATTGTTGGAGGTATTGCAATTGGGTACAGTTTTTGGAGTTAGCTATTGAACACCAATGGATAAATAGATTAAATATGGATCTGCTGACAAAAGATGATTTTCTAAATGGTCAGTTGGTTTTGATAGACAAACCCCTGGGCTGGTCATCCTTTCAGGCCGTCAATGCCGTCAGGTGGGCAATCCGTAGAAAATTTGATCTTAAAAAAATAAAAGTAGGGCATGCCGGCACTCTGGATCCCCTGGCTACAGGCTTATTGCTAATCTGTACGGGTAAGTTTACAAAAAGCATCCATGAATTACAGGGCAAGCCAAAAGAGTATACTGGCGAGATAACCCTTGGCGCTACCACTCCTTCATATGATCTGGAAACAGAAGTAGATCAGGAATATCCAACAGATCATATTACCGAGGAGCAGGTCAGGGATGCTGCAAAGGGTTTTATTGGAATAATAGAACAAAAACCTCCTGTTTTCTCCGCACTAAAAAAAGACGGTAAAAGACTCTATGAATACGCCCGTGAAGGAAAAAAAGTAACCATAAAATCGCGCTCTGTTGAAATATCTGAATTTGAGATTACTAGTGTAGTGATGCCTCATGTTGAGTTTAGAGTGGTTTGCAGTAAAGGGACCTATATAAGGTCATTAGCACACGATTTTGGAAAATCCCTGGAGTCCGGAGGTCATTTATCCGAGCTGAGAAGAACCAAAATAGGGGATTACAACGTAAATAAAGCGCTGACCCCTAAGATTTTTCAGGAACTATTGCTGTCAAAACACCCAAACGCCTGATTTTGTTAGTCTTATCACGTCGGATGAACTAATATTTGTAATATATTTATAAAATTTGGGTTATAAGAGTATGAATTTAAATCGAAAGCAACTTTCTTTTTTAATAACAGTTTTCTCTTTATCTATAATGGTATTGTCCCTTTACAATATACATCTTGGATCAGAGGAAAAGGAAGAGTATGTTATTGAAATGAGCCTGGCCGATGAAGATTTAGAAAAACTGCTGGAAGAAGAAGAAAAGCTACTCGAGGAAATGGCCAAAGCCGACCCGATTAAGAGCCATATGGCATATAATGAAACTGCCAAACCAAGTATTGGTAACCCTGAACCCCTTAAGACTTTAGAAGAACTAATGGCTGAAAAACAGCTTCTGGAGCATCAGGATCCGTCCGATCTTTTAAACGCGGATGAAGGTTTTGCTGAAAGTTTAAAAGAGTTAGAAAAAAGACGCGAAGAAAAAAAACAATTATTAGGCGAAAAGGAAGCCAAGAAAAAAGAATTTACCAATAATCTGGCCAAGAGAAAGACATCTGTCTCTTATTCTCTGGTAGACCGCCATAGTTATGTGCTACCTCCGCCAATTTACACCTGTATTGAAGGGGGTAAAGTAGTCATAAATATTATTGTGGATGCCAATGGTAATGTGGTGGAAGCTGATTTTAATGCCAAAAGTTCGGGAACTTCTAATGGTTGTCTTGTTGATAATGCAATCACCTATGCTTTAAAGGCTCGTTTTAACTCATCTTCAAGGAGCTCACAGAAGGGCACTATCACTTACATCTTCCAGAGCAAGTAAACGCATCAGATCTGCTAAGGTATTATCTCCTTTATCTTTATTGTACCAAAGCTGAAGATCTTGCTTAAACTCTGGACTAAGTTTACCGTGTTGTTTCCTGTAATCACTGGCCATTTGTGTTGCCTTTGAAGGTCTGGGTCCCCAGTTTCCGAGTACTTCAAGCGTATTAGCATCGAGCATGATTAATTTAGGAATAGACATGGCTCCATTTGTCAGGAAGAGATCCATGAGCTCCAAATTTTCATCCCTGAAAAGTACTTTGAAATCAATGTTCTTATTGAGCTCAGCAACTTTTGCCATCACCGGCATGGTTGGCGCAGCATCTCCACACCAACTTTCTGTAAGCACCAGCCAATAAACAGGTCTGTCCCATTTTTTTATATATTCGGCTTCTTCCTGAGGAACTCTAAAAGTCTTATCCCACCTTTTGAATCTGCGACTATTGAGTTGCGTATAATTTATAAGAGCATCTGTTTGCTCCGGCCCACTGGTGCTCCCCCTTGCTGCAAATTCGTCTACCAGGTCTCGAAATTGGGAATATGTTACAGCCTTCTTCAGGCTTTCTGAAACTATATATTTAATTGAGTCTACAGTAGCTATTTTCATTGTTATTTCTTAATGCTAGGGTAAAAAAGCCCATAAATTAATTACTGTTCGGAGCGGATTGGTAGTAAAAAGACCCATAACCTTACATAATTCCTATTTAGAGATTTTGCGGATTTACAGACAGGCTCCTAAACAATGTTGCCTTGGTAGCCAGGTATTTATTCTGAATTTCATTAAGTTTTAAATTAGCGTCTATTAACTTACTCTCTCTGGTATTGATAAGAAAAAGTGAGCTTTCTCCAAAACTAAATTTTCGCTCTTCGGCCCCAAGCATGGTTGTATAATCTGCTACAATATTTGCTATCAATTGATTTTGGGTTTCATAGGAATTCAACTCCATATATATCGCTCGGACCTTGTTTCGAATTTCTAATTGGATATTATCATATTCTAGTTCTGCATCTCTTAATTTAAACTTTGCTAATTTCAGATCGCCTCGTTCCTTGCGCAAGAACAGTGGAAATCTGAAATTTACACCCCCTTTATAATCATTGGTGTCAAAAGAATTTATGATCTCCGGCTGTGTGGTTAGAAAATTGTATTCCAAATCGATAACCGGGAGTAGTTTATTAGCTTTTAAGCTTTTGTCAACTGCCAGACTTTCTATCTTAAATCCCTGAGACCTTAGTTTGGGGTGGTTCTCTACGGTAAAGCTATCGAGGGGTTTATCATTTATTTCCAAGGAAATATCGACTTCTCCATCCAGCCGAATATTTGGAATAACATTGTCCTGTAATTCTACAGGAATGTTGGCGTCTAACCATAAAAAATTTGAGAGTTCAAGTCTCCTCTTCACCAACGCCACCCGTGCTTGCTCTAAGCCAAGCTTCCTACTATTCATCGCTATTTTGGCCTCAACCGTATCTATATTGGCCAGATCTCCAACTTCTGCACTCCGTTTTATACCAACAAACCTTGATTTGGCGTTTACAAAGAAATTTTGATACACACGCTGATCATTGTAAGCCCTAAGCCAGTTAAAATAAGCCAATGATGCCTTATATAAGATATGATTAACTTCAAGGTCCCTGTCTGCTTTAGTTCTTTCCCTTAATAATTTGGCTTGTTTCAAGGTAGCCATCCTCTCATTGATCCAAAATCCATTGCCCAGAGAAACAGACACTCCTGCACTATACAAGCCGTCGGTTGGCAAAATCTCATCAGGGTTTAGAAAATCGCCCTGGTTCTGTTCAAAATTTCCTTTTAGTTCTATCCCATACCATGTTGGCACCTTAAAAGTGGCATTAAAGCGATCGTAATATTCCGTTCCTTTGAATTTCTTTCTATCATAGTCTACCTCTATTTTAGGATCAAAACCACCACGGGCCTTCATCAGATTGGCCTGCCCGATATCAATTTGGAGTTGGGCTTGCCTCGCTATTGGGTGGAATTTCTTTACATAGCCTAAATACTCCCGGAAAGATAGCACAACACTGTCTTGTTGCTGCGCTTTTACGGGGATTGTTACTAGCAGTAAAAGAAGGATTAAAATTCTGCTCATCCCTTTTTATTTTCCTTTACGGTTAATTGGTTGTCGGGCAGATAATAGTTTGGGGGAAACCCATTTAGTTGCCGCCACAATTCGAACCAAATTGGCACATCATCCAATAGGGCCAGGGTCATTGCACCAGATCCTACCCGTATTTCCTTTGGCCATGGATGATCTTGCGGGTCAGGAGCCAAGAGCACCCTATATTTTCCATTGTCACTTATAAAGGTTTCCATCGCCACTACTTCCCCGCCATAAGTTCCATAGGATATATTGGGCCATCCGCTAAATACGATAACCGGCCAGCCATCAAACTGTATTCTAACTTTCTCTCCAATATGTATTAGAGGAAGGTCTATTGGGCTGACAAAAGTTTCCACTGCCATTTCATAATCGGAGGGCATTATACCCACCAACTCTTCTCCTTCCTTAAAAGTCTCTCCTACGCCGGCTCGTAATGCCTTATTGATAAAGCCGCTTTGAGGGGCGCGAATATAATAGAGGTCTCTTCGCATTTCATAATTGGTGTAATCATTCCTGAGTTTGGTCACTTGAGCTTCTGAATCAAACTGACTAGACTGTGCCGTAAACATTTCACTCCTTGCCTTAGAAATCTTATCCGTATATTCCGCTTTAACCCTATTGATCTCTACCTCGGCATTAATAACATTATTTCTTGTGGCTAATAATTTATTTTTCTGGGAGATCAATTTAGCCTGAGTTTCCTGAAGTTTAAGACGCTTTTCTTCAACATCTGTCAAAGCCTTAAGTCCTTCTTTCTGTAACTGAGTAATTCGATTGAACTGACGTTTAGCAATCTCAATATTGGTTTTAGCCGCCTCCAGATCAATACTATCGCTCTTCACTTTGAGCCCAGCCTGCATCAGCTTATTGTTTGCTTGCTCTAATTTTAATTGCCGCTCGCGAGATAATGCTGCAATCTGATTATTTAATGCCCCAACCTTGCCTTCATAAGAAGATACTGCCCTAGTTTTTGCGTCAATTTGTTCACCTGTTCTTTGCACCAGGGCCGGGTCAAAATATTCATTCTTAACCTCAGAAATATGAATTATAGTGTCCCCTTTGTTTACAAAATCCCCCTCGCTGACGTACCATTTTTCAATTCTTCCGGGAATTGGAGATTGAATTGTCTGGGGTCTTTGATCTGGTTTTAATGTGGTAAGACTTCCCTTACCGGAAACTGTCTGTGTCCAGGGAAGAAATAATACGAGAACGGCAATACCTGCAAAAGCCAACAGAAATCTATTGAAATGCTTGTAATGTCTTAAGTGGAAAACCTTTTTTCCCGACTTATAGCCGGTGAGGTCCACACTTTTATGAAGTCTGTTCGGAGATATATTTAACATGATTATTAACTTTCGTTTACAATTTTACCCTCTTCCATGGTTATAATTCTTGTACAACCTTTTTTCCAAGCATCATTTTGGCTGACTACAATCAATGCCCAGGGGTTAGATCTGTCTGTTAAAAATTCCATGATCTCGTTGTACTCATTTGAGTCGAACTGATCTAACGGATCTTTGAGAATGAGTAATTTAGGTTTCCTTACCAGGCTTCTTGCCAGCACAATTTTCTTTGAAATTACATAAGGAATTTGTTTCCCTTCAGGATACAAAGTGGTTTTTAAACCATAGGGTTGTTCCTTAACAAAACTGGTAAGTTTTACCTTTTCCAGAGCCCAGTACACCTGCTGATCTGTTATGTTTTTGTCGCCGAAGGTGATGTTCTCTAAAATGCTGCCTTCGAAAGGCGATTCTTCGGTTAATGACTGTCCCATTTGGGCTCTATAGTGATTGAGATTTAAAGATTTCAGGGAAACATTATTTACAAAAATATTACCGGAATCTGGTTCAATGATGCCAGTGATAAGTCTTAAGAGGGTAGATTTTCCAGAGCCTGTGCTACCATCCAATAATATAGCACAACTAGGGGTAATCTTCATGGAAATATTATCCACGATTGGTTGTGTTCTTCCGGGAACAGAGTAAGTCACGTTTTTAAGTTCCACATCAAAACCTTCTTCTAGTTTAATGGGCGTTTCCCCTTCCTGTGGCTCTAACTCCTTATCTACAACCTGTCCAAGTTTCTCCAAAGAGGTAAGCAGGTCATAAAATGTTTCAAGACCCAAAATGAGCTTCTCTACTGAAGTTATGACAAGTAAAATTATAATCTCAGCAGCTACAAACTGTCCTATATTCATTTCCTGGTTCAAGACCAAAAGACCACCAATCAAGAGCAATCCCAGGGTCACCAGGACCTTAAAACCTATCATTTGGATAAATTGTAATACGAGAATCTTGAAATGACTTTCTCTGGAATTTAGATAATCTGTTATCAAAACATCGTTCTTATCCATTGCCAGACTTGTTTTGCCCGACAGCTTAAAACTTACCACAGACCTGGCTACCTCTTGTATCCAATGGGCCACTTTGTATTTGCTTTGCGACTCCTCCAAACTGGTTTCCAGGCCCCTTTGGGCAGTAAACTTAAATACAAGATAGATGAGTATTAATAGTAAAAATCCGTAGATTATAAAGAAGGGGTGATAGAAAGAAAGTAGAACAAGGCCAAAAACGATTTGCAGTAGGGCGGCAGGAAAATCAACCAAAATTTTGGAAAGTCCTTTTTGCACTGTCAAAGTATCAAAAAATCTATTGGCCAGTTCTGGTGGATAAAAATTCCTGAGCTCCTTCATTTTTATTTTTGGAAAACGGTAAGCAAACTCAAAGGAAGATCTGGTAAAGATTTTTTGCTGAATATTTTCAATAATCCTGATTTGCATCAATTGCAATATTCCACCAAATGCTACCCCTAATGTAACAAGCACCACAAGGACGATCCAGGACGTACTTATTTGGGCCCCTTGAATAAGATTAATAATCGCCTGAATTCCCAAAGGGAGAGAGAGGTTAACCAAGCCGGCAAAAACGGCATAGTAAAAAACCTGGAGTACGTCTCTTTTATCAAGCTTAAGAAGTCCTAAAAGCCGCTGCCAGGCGGTCATTATTGTTTTAGCCATTATCGCCGGTATTAAGTGAGTTAAAAACTAAATGAGTAAGATATTGGGTAGGGCTGATATGTTGATCACAATCTGTCAAAGACGGAAAATGCTCTTTTAGGAAATACTGATGTAAAGACCCCTCCAATACCGTACTCGACAGGCTATGAGGATATGGGTAATCAGGGTCGACCGCTATGATCATTTCTACCATTCTGATTATCAGTCTTTTGTAAATTTCAAAATATCCTTCTTTATTCTCTTCATCAACTTCTTTGGTCAGATAAGATTTAGAGTATTCATTAATTACAATTTCATTTAGCATTACTTCATTTATGTGGGAAAATGAAGCATCTAAGGAAACTGTTTGCGTTAAAACCTTAATGGCAGATTTTAGTTTCTCCTGTGAATCGGAGATACTATTAGTGGTAAATACCAACTGATATTCTAGCCAACCCCAATACCAGGATGTTAAATAGAGCAATAATTTGTGTTTATTTTCAAAATAACGGTATACCGAACTTTCGTTGGAACCTATTTTGGCACCTACTTTTTTAAAAGTAAAATGCTCGAACCCCAATTCATGTATCATCATGATACTATTTTCGATAATTCTTTTACCCAGATCTGACGACTCAGGATCTTTTACAAAGGTCTTTTCATTTACACCGATCTTTATGTTTTGTAGTAGATGTTTCATATCATAGGTTTCTATATCGAGGACAAATATAATAGTATTACTATCATATTCTAATTGTTTAACTTTTATTTAACGAGAGTATTGCTAATATAATTTTGTTTTTTACTATTATTTTATCTTATTTAATCAGATTGATCCCTAAATTGAAAATGATATGAGAAATGCACTAATTTTTTTTATCGCTGTTTTGATTGTACAATTTGCTGAAGCTCAAAATGTTACCGAGAAAGATGTGGTGGGTAAGATCCTTATTATCAAGGCACCTAAAGGCCACTCTTTTAATCACCTTAATTTTCCGAGACTAAATTTCATAATCAAAAAAAGAGGAATTGCGAATTACAAGAGCGTTTATGACAACCGGGTAAAAATTACGGCATCAGAACAATTGGAAGATGGCAATACCAGAGTTTACTTAAAAAGAACCAACGGCAGGAAATTCTTTAATTATCTTCCTGAGGTAGCTGCAAATCTGGAACTGGCATTACAAAGTGGAGAGTTGGTTCTGTATGAGCCTTAGACAAATGGGACGTCATCCAAAGCACCGTGATATGTCTTACTTTTATCCCTGTAGGATATCCTCACCTTTAGAAAATATTGCCATATCTTTAGGGTATAATCCTGTTTTATGAAACAAAAATGCGGCTGGTGCCTTGGCAATGACCTCTATGAGGCCTATCATGACCTGGAGTGGGGAGTTCCGGTAAGGGATGATGCTACCTTATTTGAATTTTTGATTCTTGAAACTTTCCAGGCAGGCCTTAGCTGGCTTACTATTCTTAAAAAGCGCGAAAATTTCAGACTTGCCTTTGATAATTTTAACTACAAAAAGATCGCCAATTACGACCAATCAAAAATTGACCTCCTTTTGCAAGATGCCGGCATCATCCGGAACAAGCTGAAAATTAAGGCTACTATTTCCAATGCTGTAGCTTTTATGAAGGTGCAGGAAGAATTTGGGAGTTTTAGCACATATATCTGGGGTTTTGTAGATGGGAAACCAATTAAGAATAAATTAAAAAATTATATGGAAGGACCATCCACCACGGCACTTTCTGATAGCCTGAGTAAAGATTTAAAACGGCGCGGCTTCAAATTTGTCGGGAGTACGGTGGTCTATGCCCATATGCAGGCAACCGGGATGGTCAACGACCATGAGACAAGTTGTTTTCGATATCATCAGGTGTAGTAAGTTGTTGCGTATAATATCAATTAAAATGGATGTGAAACTCAAATTATTTATACCCTTGTTTGCCATTGGCTGTTTTTGCTTTTCACAAGATGGGTTTGAAGGCGAACATAGAATTAAAAAATCACAATTTCCCGCATTAAAAGATCCGCAACTAATCCCCGATGAAGGAATAAAACAGTTGCGCTTCTACAAGGAAACAGAGAACGCCGAGTCTCAATACAGATTAAAGTTTAAACAGAACAGATTGCATTATTATATGAACTTTAATCATGATGGTGTTCTTTTAAATCTTGGCTTTAGAGTTAAAACTATTGATATTCCATCAGACACCCACACAAATATTGGTTCCTATTTCAACGAGCATTTTGAACAATCCAAAATAAGACGGATGTATCAGGAATACCAAGTAAAAAAAACAGCCGGCGCGAGAGAAGTCGTTAAGAATGCCTTTCAGAACCTCTTACTGCCAGATATTCAATATCTAATTATTATAAGGGGTAAAAAAGAAGGTGATTGGAATAGTTATAAGGCCAATTTTAATGCCGATGGAAAGTTGATTAGCATTAGGCGCGCATTGCCTCCAAATTATGACCACATACTGTACTAGTTAGTTTTTAAGGATTTCAATAAATTCCTTTCGTGAAATATCTTCGGCACCCAAACTCTCTAAATGAGGAGTATACATCTGACAATCTATAAGCTTGTAATTCTTTTCCTCCAATTCCCTTGCAAGATGAATGAATGCAAACTTAGAGGCATTGCTTTTAAGGCTAAACATACTTTCCCCGCAAAATACATGACCCAAATCTATCCCGTACAATCCTCCAACCAATTCCCCCTCTTCCCAAACCTCATATGATTTTGCCAAACCCTTTTCGTGTAATGTAAGATATGCGGCTTTCATAGTTTGGGTAATCCAGGTACCCTGCTGTCCCTTTCTAGCTACCGTTGAGCAATGCTCCAAAACTTCTTTAAAGCAGGTATTCTGACTCAACTGGAATTTATCCGATTTCAGAATCTTATTCATGGTCCTGGAAACTTTTATTTTATTTGGAAACAGCACCATTCTTGGATCTGGACTCCACCATAAAATCAGGGAGTCTTCGTTAAACCATGGAAATATACCTTCACTATAAGCTAATTTTAGCCGTTCCGGACTAAGATCACCACCAACCGCCAGTAATCCTTCAGCATTGGCATTTTCCACCGGTGGAAATATCAGGGTTTGAGTAAGAAATGCTATGTTGGTTTCTTTTCCTTTCAATCTTTAGACATTAGTGTAATACATTTTGGTCCTCAAAATAAAAAACCCGTCCTATTAATAGCATAAGACGGGTTGATTTTTACTTCGATCAATATTTCTAAAATGGCAGATCATCATGATCCTCTTCTTTCAGATTATCTGCAGGTTCAAAAGCCTCCATTGGAGGTACCGGTGGCATCCCTTCCGGGCTGGCATCGCTCTGTATGCTTTCAATACGCCATCCCTGAATAGAATTAAAATACTTCACCTCACCCTGCGGATTGGTCCATTCTCTGCCGCGGATGTTAATACTGATTTTTACCTGCTGTCCAACGCTATAACTATTTAATAAATCGGTCTTATCCTGTACAAACTCAACCAAAATATGCTGGGGGTATTGTTCTTCCGTGGTAAGCACCACTTCTCTTTTCCTAAAACCATTATTCCCGAAGGTTTTGGTTTCATCTATCTTCTTTATTGTTCCTTGAATTTCCATTGTTTTATTTAATTAGTGCAAATTATTAATTATATCTCTTACTTGGGCAATCCCATTACATAAATCCCTTGCTTTTTACTATTTTTTTTTGCGTATCCTTTGGTCCAGACATAATTCTGGGGATTAAGCTCACTCAGGAGTATCTCCATATCTTTCAGGGAATAGATTCTGGGCAATGACGCCTGGCCATCCCAGGCATAGCAGACCGGAATTATGGGTATTAAATAGGTAAACACCAGTTGTTGCCAGGTCAGAGGTTTTACAAATGGTGTCATAAAAAGCACCATGATCATCAGTATAATCAGGCTAACAGGCAATAAAAACCACCATAGCAAAACAGGGAGTTTATTGTCTCCCAATTCATAAATCAACAGGGGTTGCTTATGCTCTTGTGCTGATGCCAAAATTTTCCTGGCTTTATCTGGCGGCATATGGTGAAAACTATTCACCATTGTTTTAAGACCTTCTGGTGCTGAGGAAAAGTTGGTAGCGTCTACCGAGCTCGGGTCATATGAGATACTATCATCCTTGTTTTCATTAAACTTCTTCAATATGCTGGCGTTCGGATATAAGTCGGTCATAACCAGCCTAACTTCATTAAGCTCGGAATCTTCCTTTAATATCTGAAGTACATCGGGCATTACGCCCCCGGAACCGGATCCTAAATCTGTTATCTGAGAAATCCCCTGATTTTTAAGTACATTGGCAATAAGCTTAGCGAGTACTTCGCTGGTTCCCAGCATACGCTGTAATAAAACAATAAGATTCGTCATACAGGTTCTTAACCAATCGGGAAACCAGTTAAAATCTTCAAATTCGAATAATTGTATCCTTTTCAGCTCCATGCTTACCTGGTAATTCTATCTGCTAACAGCGCTTTCCAGGCTTCCAGGACCTTATTGTCTTCCAATAATCCCTGAGCATATTTGTGTAGCTGTTTCTGATCATCAGCGCTTAAAAGCCTTCTTATTTCCACATGCTCATCCAGAAACTTAAGAACCTCTTCTTTGGAAGGTGTTTTTTCAATATTGCCAAGCATCCCAAGATCATTGCCCGTTAACACATTACTTTTTCTAATATCTTCGGGAATCTGGTCTACACCAATCCCTAATGAAGAGAGTGGTTTAGGCACTTCAAATAATCCTGTATTTGCACGTGTATACCAGTTGCCGCCCATACGGGCTACCTGATCTATTTTATATTGGTCTATGGCACCATTTTCATCCAGAATACTTTCTTTTATATGTATTTTTACGACCTCAGAAAACACCAGATTCCCTGCGCCTCCATCTTTGCCAAGCGCCTCAACCTTTGTTACTTTACATTCAAATTGAACCGGAGATTCAGCCACTCTAAAGGGTTTAACTAAATCTGATTTCTGCATAGTAAGGCCGGCCTTTTTAAATTCGTTCACTTCTGTGCCATATTCCGTACTGGATAATGACATTTGCTGAACCATGTCATAATCCACAATATTTATCACTACCTCAGGTGTTTGCAGAACGTTTTCCAGGGTATGTTTTATAGTATTATCTCTTACTCGCCTCGCAGGCGAAAAAATAAGTATTGGAGGGTTGGCGCTGAATACATTAAAAAAGCTAAATGGGGATAAATTGGGAATTCCCGATGCATTCATTGTACTGGCAAATGCAATTGGTCTTGGGCCTACCGCACCTAATAAATATCCGTGTAATTTGCTAATTGCAAGTTCGGAAGGTAGCAGCGAAATTGTAGTATCCATAGTGCAGCAAAGGTACATAAATTGCACCCTAATTAAAACAGCAATCGAGCATGGATATACAACATTTTATATCAAATTAAGTTATCTTTAAAGAACATTAAACAGCAGGATGAATTTTAATCCTAAAAGAAAAACTTCCAACGTATTTTTATTGATAGCATCCTTTGTTATCGTGAGCCTTATACTATGGAATACAAATAGTTTTTTTAGAAAATTCAAGGAAGAAGAGCGCTATAAAATGGAGATTTGGGCCACTGCCCAATCAGAATTTCTTTCTATGCCTGCAGATGCCGATCCGGGTAACCTTACTCTTAGGGTCTTTCAAAATAATACTTCCACTCCCATGATTTTAGTCAATAGGGACGGTACAATGAAAACCAATAACATTCCTCCGGAATTAGCTAAAGATACCGTATACCTGCTCCGAAAAATGGAACAGTTCAAAAATGAAAATAATCCCATAATGATGGACGATAAAGGGGAACATCTGGCTACTTTGTATTACGGTAACTCTGAGGTCCTGAACAAGCTTAAATATTACCCGATAGCGTTGCTTCTGATTATTTTTCTTTTTGGCGCGGTGATATTTTTCTTTTTTAAAACCAATAAGGCCTCTGAACAGAATAAACTATGGGCGGGCATGGCCAAGGAAACTGCACATCAGATAGGCACTCCACTTACCTCTCTACTCGGGTGGAACGAAATTTTAAAGACAGAGGATATCAATCCTGACATTACTAAAGAAATAGAGAAAGATATTGGCCGGTTACAAACCATAACAGAAAGGTTTTCAAAAATTGGTTCCCTTCCCAAATTACAGGAATCGGACATTGTTAAAGAAACCAGAGATGCCTATGATTATTTAAAACTAAGGAGCTCCAAACTTATTCATTTCTCTTTTACTTCCAGGGTTGAAAAACTCCCTGTGTTACTAAACAGTTCTCTCTATAACTGGACCATTGAAAATTTAGTTAAAAATGGTATTGATGCAATGAAAGGTAAAGGACACATTGCTATAGAAATAATTCCTGAGGGTAAGTATGTAAACGTTCTGGTTTCTGATACGGGCCATGGTATGCCCAAAAGCGAATTCAATACCATATTTAATCCTGGGGTGACTACAAAAAAAAGAGGTTGGGGATTAGGGCTATCTTTGGTTAAAAGAATTGTAGAAGAATATCACCAAGGCAAAATCAAAGTACTGAGCTCAGGGAAAGAAGGTACTATTATGCAAATATCTCTAAAAGTTAATACATAATTCAGGCTATGTCGAAAGAAGAATTAGTAGTTATTCAGGAGTCCGATCTGACCAATAATTGCCCGGAATGTTTTAACCAGGAATTGAGACTTAGGTTCTATCAAAAGCACAAGCATAATAAATTCTTCCATAAGATTACATCTGAAGTGAACCATGAACTAAAATGTAAAACCTGTGAGTCTATTATTTATCCTGTAAAATGGGATAACAACATAGAGAACGCCTTTAATTACTATCAGAAAACGGTGAAAGCAGACAGAAGCACAATAAAATTCAATGCGCTGTTTTATATCCTGGTGATTATCCTATTACTGATAATAGGAGCCGGTATATATTTTATTATTATGGGTATCCCTATAACTTAGTTCTGATACTGTTTGCAACAGCTTCAAATTCCTCAGAGGTAAGGGATACTTTTTGCTGAAAAGTTGCATTGGCCATACTATTCAAAGGGATAAGATGCACATGTACATGAGGTACTTCCAGGCCAATTACGGTTAATCCAACTCGTTTGCATTCAACTGCAGCTTCAATAGCCTTAGCTATTTTTCGTGAAAACGCCATTAATCCCATATAGGTGGTCTCATCCAGATCGGTAAGTTTATCCACTTCTTTTTTAGGAATACAAAGGGTATGACCAATGGCATTTGGATTGATATCTAAAAAAGCAAAGAAATCCTTATCCTCTGCAATTTTGTAACAGGGAATTTCCCCCGCGATTATCTTAGTGAAGATACTTGCCATTGTAAATAGTAATTATTCTCTGGTTATTTCAAGAATATCGAACTTTATAGTACCATTGGGTACTGTAATCTCCGCAACATCTCCTACTTCTTTTCCCAGAAGTCCTTTCCCAATAGGCGAGGTAACCGAGATCTTTCCTGATTTTAAATCTGCCTCACTCTCCGCAACCAGAGTATACTTCATCTCCATCCCGTTTTGCTGGTTTTTTAGCTTAACAGTAGACAATACCAATACTTTAGAAGTATCTAACTGGGATTCATCAATAAGTCTGGCATTTGCCAAAACTTCTTCCATTTTGGATATCTTAAGTTCCAATAATCCCTGAGCTTCCTTGGCGGCATCGTATTCGGCATTCTCGGATAAATCACCTTTATCCCTTGCTTCGGCAATGGCCTGTGAGGCCTTTGGCCTTTCCACATCTTTGAGCTGGTTTAGCTCTTCTCTTAAGTTTTTTAATCCTTCAGCAGTGTAGTAAGATACGTTGCTCATAACTTCATCGTTTAATTAATAACGTTTAAATTAAATTGCATGCAATTTAATTTATTGATTTTTCACGTTATAAAAGGGAAAATCCTCTAGGACTCCTATGGCTATAGGTTTTTTAAAGAGGATTTAACGCAAAGATACAGATTTTTTGCTCAATTTTGTGGAAGATTTCTTAAATACCCCCTTATTATGCGCGCCTTAAGGCTACTTATTTTGATGACATTAATTCTCGGTTGTAGCAACGATCGGGGAACTCGCAACCCATATTTACAGGAAGTAGGTTTCAGATTTGATATCAACCTGAATTTGCCGCTGTATAGTCCACTTACGAACCCTGGCAATACCATATATATAGGTACACAGGGAGTTGGCACCAGGGGTGTTTTTGTCATCAACACCGGGTTTAATGTTTTCCGGGCTTTTGAGGCAAGTTGCCCCAATCATGCACCAAATTCTTGTTCTACAATGGAATTAGACAGCCAAATTGCGGTATGTTCATGCGAGGACTTTGAATATAGCTTATTTACAGGTCAGCAGCTTAACAGGCCTGACGATGGTAACCGCTACTACGATATGTTAGAATACCGGGCTACCCAAAGCGGCAATACGGTGTTCATTTCTAACTAGTCAAAAGGAAGTAGGTCTGGCTCCAAATAACTTTTTTTAGCCCGCTGCGAACTAAATATGTCTACTGAATAGTGCTGGCCTAAAAGGGTTTTAAAATTATCTTTTAGTCTGGGAAATTCTTGAATAAAATCAACAAAGTTACTCGACTCAGATTTCAGGCTGAAATGATAAACGGCCCTAATAGCCGCTATGGTAACCGTTGTATTGTACTTGTCCTTAGCACCTATATTTTCTACAAAACATTTTAGTTGATCGCAGATATTCTCAATTGCCTGTTCTTTCCCATATTTCTTAATATGAATCCAGGCCAGTCTTAAATGCGCTTCATGCGAAAAAAGGGAGGGATGTAAAGAACCATCCTTAAATGAACGTTCAAAAGCGGCATCGGATAACTGTAGGTGGTTTTTCATTTGATTAAATGTAAAACAAAAAATAGAAATAGATTTTGCCTACTTCTTGCTATTCCCCAATTTTAGACAAGCTGCATCAATCAATCAGTAAGCTAGAAATTTAAAGTAGCGCCAATTAATATATTAATCCCCGCCTGGGGATAGTACCCTGCACCTTCGATAGTAGTAATTGTCCCTGGGTTGGAAAAATCATCATCATAGGTAAAGAAGTAGCCGTTTGAGACATATTTCTTATCAAAAATATTGTTTACCAATCCGGATAATACGATACTTTTCATAAAAGTATTGGTGGTAATTTCATATTGAATATTAAAATCTGTTTGGGAATATGCTTCCAGTATGGAGCTTGCCGCATCAATATTTCCCATATACTGCTTTCCTACATATTTTGAAAGCACGGAAAATTCCAGCTTCTCTTTAGGGCTGTACGCAATTCTGTTTCCCAGTATAATTCCCGGAGAAAAAGCAATGTTAGTATTTCCGAGTTCCAATAATTCCCCATCTCTTTGGAATACAAAATCCACATTTTTATTGGTGCTTAAAGCCAGATTAGGCTGCCAGGTGAAATTTCCCATCTTTAAACTTGCATCGAGTTCCAATCCCAACCGATAACTATCCCCAACATTTGCACGTAAGGGGGCGCCTACATCATTGAGTTCCCCGGTGAGCACCAATTGATCCTTGTATTTCATGAAATAGGTATTGGCACTTAGCTGAAATGACGGGGATAAAAACCGCCACCCTAACTCAAAATCATTTAGTTTTTCTGGTTTAGGGTTGCCATTTTCATAGTCGTTCCTGTTGGGTTCCCTGTTCGCCACTGCATAGGAGAAATAAAAATTATTTCTGGGATTGGGGTTATAACTTACGCCAGTTTTTGGATTAAAGAAATTAAAAGTATCATCTACTAAACCGGTATCTTGTCCATTGGCCTTATAGGAAACGGTTCTTAGCTGCAAATCTCCAAAAAGATGCCATTTATTGTCTAATCTGTAATTCACCTTAGTAAAGAGATTAAAATCGGTTTTCTTAGAGTCATCATCATAGTACCTTTCCCGAATACTACTATTTCCAGCATATCTGGCCCAAATGACCTCACCAAAATGCGTTCCGTCATACACATTGTATCCACCTCCGAGGATGAGGTCGAGGATTTTTGAATTGTGGTTCGCAGAAAAGACAGTTCCGTAGAAATCATTGTCGAGCCAACGACGTCTAATAAGGTCTGTGGTATTAATCTCATTTCCATCTACAGATATTGGGGCAAAACCGTAGGTTTCGAAGGTATCGTCTTCTCGGAACTGTTCAAAGTATCCTCTCCCTCGCGTATAATGAACGGCAAGGTTTGTTCTCCATGTGGCTGAAATTTCCTCACTCCAGTGCAACTGCGCATGGTCTTGCTTGTAATTGTCTACTTCGTTATCGTAGAATTGTGTGTTGCCATCTTCATCTGTAAATATGCCTGCAGGATTAAAAGTCCTGTTGGTAGCCAGGGTTGAGGCATCAATACCAAACCAGGACTGGTAAGTGATCTCATGACCTCCAAAAAGCAATCCTTTTAAGAGTGTTTTCTTATTACTGAAAGTTCCTTGCAGAAAATATGATTCCAATTCAGATCTGGCGCGGTCAATATAGCCATCAGAAGTAATTCTGGACAGTCTTCCTGCAATTTCAAAGTTGTCATTAAGTTGACCTGTACTGAACTTTAAATTATTTCTCATGGTTTTATAGCTTCCTAGGGAAGAAGAAATTTGGGCGTAGGGATCTTTAGAAGTTTTATCTGTCAGGATATTTAAACTGGCCCCAAAAGCCCCTGCTCCATTTGTTGATGTGCCAACTCCGCGTTGCAACTGCAAACTTTCTGTAGAAGAGGCAAAGTCTGGCATGTTTACCCAGAAAGTGCCATGAGATTCCGAATCATTATAGGGAATTCCATTAATGGTAACATTTACTCTTGTTGCATCACTTCCACGAACTCTTATCCCGGTGTATCCAACTCCGGCGCCGGCATCTGAAGTGGTGACAACCGCTGGTAGAAAATTCAATAATACAGGAATGTCTTGCCCCAGATTTCTTGGTGCTATCTGTTCCTTGTTAATGTTAGAGAAGGTTACTGGCGAATTTTTAGTTACTCTAACTGCAGCCACCAATACCTCGTCAAGTACAATCTCCTTCCCAATCAGTGTGTCTGTCTGCTGTTCTTGCGATCTTAAACCATCAATGAATAAAAGAAGGCATATGGTAGCCAAAAATAATCTTGTGGGAGATGTAACACAATGGACCCATGTATTCGATTTAGCTCTGAAATATTCTAATTTCGATGATAGACAGAAGATATTCATCCGTAATAATTTTACGAATAAAAGGGGTAATTATTCCTGGTTTTACTATGATTTTTGTTCTCTTACGAACAAAGGAAAATCCTTTCAGCGATCCACGCATTCCTTGGCAGCATTACCTGCCCAGGTTCATTGGGTATAATCTCAGCCCTTAAAAGTTTTGAATTTTAGATTGGTTCCAATCTGATTTCAATACCTAAAAGCACCCCTTTGAGATGTAGCAAATATACATCCGCGTTTTTATTTATCATAGTAAACCCCTTCAAATAATTATCCCTGGTTTGCCATATGGTGGTATTACCTCTAAAAATAAAAAGGAACGGAGACCTATTGTGGCTCCGTTCCGACCAAACCAACTTGATACCAAGAAGTGAATCAAGCTATTTTATTGGTTAATTTAAATGTTATATAAAAGTCCCGACACCGATAAGAACCGGAAATCGGGACTTTAAAAAAAACCAACAACCAAAAAACCTAAATTACCTGTTTCAACAATTACAAACAGAATAAGATCATCGCTAAATCCTCTTCCATTACCTTGTAACTTGAACGGGGGAAATTAATCGTCATAGCTTTTTTGGAATCTTTGTTGGTTCCGGATAATACGTGGTTAGTGATTGTGACGAATTATCCTTATTCTTATTAGCTTTTTCGTTCTTCGATTCGATTTTTTGTTCTACACTAATGCCAGATGACTTTGCTCTGGGCAATGATACTGCCAAAATGCAAAATGCCGGACATGTAAGAGCATATGCTGCAGAAATCATTAAGTGTCTCATTGCTTGTGATAATTTGCGATTCTATTTATTTAGACACTTCTTTTTTGAAAAAGTCACATTAAAATAAAAATACCCCAGATGAGGATCATCTACGGCATTCTAAAAACACGCTTAATTAAAGCTGTTTATCAACAAATAGTAATAAAGATTACTAAACTATTTTGAAATTTGGTGAGTAGGCTTTAGCAAGTCATTCACTGTTTTAACCGGATTAAATGTAAAGGAAGGCACCTCAACAAATATAGTATTCCAATAGGCCATTGCCCCATTCCACAACCCTGGTAATTCCAGTGCTTTCAATACTTCACCATCTTTGGTCTTAGAAGTGATAAAGCCCTGCTTTTCGTCAACAAAATTCAGAAGATTATATTTTTCTCCTTTGTAATTTTTTACGCTACAAACCAGATCGACTGGGTTAAAATGCGTGGAATTCTTAAAAATTCTCTGTTGCACTTCATCTGTCAAATCTACCTGGGCCGATTCAATAATTTGAAGGGAAATATGATCATGTATATCTCTTATCCAAAATGGGCCCCCTCCCGGATCCCCTTCATTTATTACCATACCGCATACGCGAATAGGTCTGTTAACTTTGTCCTTATAAACTGCAAGTTGCTGATCTATACTAAAACCGAAGAAATTTTCTGAGAAGCGCACGTTAAGTTCATTTTCAAGGAAAGATTTTAAGGCTCCCAGTTGATCCGGATCTATATTATTATCATCTAACAATCTGGCATAATAGAACGCTTTTTCCCGAATCTTTAGTAGCAATCCGGCCAGCACTTTTTTGCTATTGGAAATGGCTTCTAAATATTCCGGAACAATTACATTATCAATGTTCTTAATGAAAATGATGTCGGCGTCCTGTTCATTCAAATTTTCTATCAACGCTCCATGCCCTCCCGGCCTGAACAGTATAGTGCCATCTTTATTTCTAAAAGGTTGGTTATCTAAAGTTACCGCAATGGTATCTGTTGAAGGTTTTTGGAAAGAGTAGTCTATTTCGAATGTGCTTTTGGTTTCGGTTTCAACCCTGTTTTTGATCCTATCATACTCCCCTTTAAACATTTCCTCATGCTGGGGTGATATAGTAAAATGCAATCGTGCATTGGCAGCTACGGCTGCATATTTTGCGCCTTCCTTTAAATGTTCTTCAAATGGGGTGCTTACGTACTCTCCGTAGTTGTGAAAAGGCAAAAGGCCTTTAGGGTAAAACCCATAATTCAGTCCCCCTTCCGAGAGTAATTCTTTAACGAATAAATGGTGTCCTTCTTCCGCAGAGTCAGCTTTACCCTGTATCCTATCATTCACAATTCCGGCAAAGGGCAGCAAACTTTGATCCGCAAAAAAGATTTCAATGGCGTTGTCCCCTGTCCTTTCAACATAATTATCAAGTGTTTCCTGCTTGGGATCAAAACTTTCCAGAAAATTGAATAGCGACTTAAACATCCTGGAAGCTGCGCCGGAAGCAGGTATAAATTTTAGTACATCTATGTCATTAACCGCCTTCTCAAAGTACTGAATAAGAGCTTTATTCTCTTCCTCGGTAAACTTTAAAATGCCGGAGGAAACCACCGCCTCCTTTTCCAGGCAGATCATTGCGATCCCTTCTTCAAAAGTGGTAATTTGTTTTAGGACCTTCTCTTCGGATATCCCCGCTTCGGCAAACTGCTGTTGGTCTTTATCTGTAAATTGGATCATATGGCCATTGTCTTATTTATAGCTTCTATCGCCATTGCTAAACGGGTTTTTTTATCTCCTTTTAAGATAATAAAATTCCGATTGTATTTTACCAGAGAATTTTTAAAATATTGGAACATTCTTTCCCGTTCTCCGGGTTTGTCTCTTAAATCATCTTTTTCCCAGGGCACGTCTATGTAGGTAAGTAAATATAAGTCATACCAATTTTTCAAGGCATATTTCTCCAGAAGGGGATCGCAATAGCCAAGGTAGTAAGCTTCTGAATATACCATAGTTTCCAAAAGATCCGTATCACATACCAACAACCTGGTGGCCTTTTTAGCAAGTGCATTTTCAAGCTTCATTTGACCTTTGGCAATGGGTAGTAAATCATCTGGTTCACAGGTTTTTCTTTCATTGTTCCACTTATCCTGCAAATATTCCCGTGCATATTCCGGCACCCAAACTGTATTGTAATGTCTGGCCAATTGTTCTGATAAAGTGGTTTTGCCGGTAGATTCAGGTCCAAACAAAACTACTTTAATGACATCTGCGGGGTCTTGTTCAAATGCTTTCTCCATGCAAAATATCCAAAGATTGCTATTATTGTAAATATCAGATATTGAAGACTCGTAAAGGTAAGTCCCTTATAAAAATACAAAGGAACAGATATTATATCGCCAATTATCCAATATATCCAATTCTCTATTTTCCTTTTAGCCATTAGCCACATTCCCACAAAAAAGATTGCAGTCGTAAGTGTATCTACATAGGCCGTCCAACTCGTCCATTTATCGAATGTGAAATAAACAATATATACAAATATCAAAGTAGCAATAAAGATGAATAGGGAAATCTTTTTTTCTTTTAGAGTTGTAACAGATATAGGGGTGTAATTTTCATTGTCTACCTTCCGTGTCCATACATACCAGCCATAAACGCTGACAATAAAATAATATCCATTAATCATCATATCACCAAGGAGGCCCCATTGAAAAAGCAGGTATACAAAAATTGCCGTACTTATCATCCCTGTAGGGTATACCAGTATATGATTCTGTTTGGCGAACCAAACAGATAATAATCCAAATACAACGGCAATAATCTCTAATACCGTATGATGTGTTTCGTAGTCGTTATACTGACCAAATAAAAAATCAAAAATGGGGCTCATAATCGCTGCGATCAGTTTTAACTATTTTCATAAACAACAGTCCGTTATCCATACTCTCCAAGGCTGTTTTGATCTCTGTCTGAAGTAAGGGCATCAGGGAATCATAGTCGCCATAAATCTGTGTGCTTAAGGGGTTTTCCAAGACAGTATGGCCAGAATCTCGCAGTCTTTCAATAAAATTAATAATCGGTGCCTCGAAATGCTCTTGTAATGGACTAAGCGTCAATTCTACTGAAATTTTCATAATTATAGATTAAGTATGGTCATCTTTAAATAGTAAAGTTGAGATTAGTACTACTAGTAAATAGTGTTTGTTATGTTTCATCTTTTCTTATAGCATATACACAGCTAAAGCCCTCAAAATCTACGAACGAAATGGTATAGTTTGAAACTTTCCCCAGGTACAGTATTTCCCCCGTGGTGCTGGAATCTGATATTGAAAAGTCTTTGATATTTATATGGTGCAAAAAACTGAGCCCATGAGTCGCATAAATTTTGTAAAGTGATTCTTTTGCCCCCCAAACCATGGTAAGTTTCCGTATTAGAGCATCGACATTCGCAATAGTCCTGTACTCATTAATTGGGGTGAATTTATGTGCTATCCGCAATATTTTTTCACGTTGTTTTTCTATATCGATACCCACTTCTTTCTCAGTGCTGACAATTAGTCCTGTATATTGATGCGAGTGTGAAATTGAAACAAAATTTCCGTCGTGTAAATGCGGTTTTCCTGCCTTGTCATAAAAAAGATCTCTATCGACATAACCCGGGATTTTCATCAAATGACGTATACTCAAAAATGCCCGTCGGTGTATTTCGGACTTCATGCATTTTATCCGTGACAGACTATTGGTCTCTAATACCAAATCTTTGGATAATTCTGCCTCGGACTCCGTGACATGCCATATATAGGCTTTTATGCCCGGCTGAACTGTTATAGTTTTGTAAAGAGGCATGCGGTTATTTATGTTATCATTACCTTTGCAAATGAATTTATCTCAGGTATACTGCGATAAAACGAAAGTAAAATAAAAAATATATATGAGCACCAAAACTACAACTTATGTCCCCTATAAAGTCAAGGATATCACTTTGGCTGCATGGGGTAGAAAGGAAATAGATCTTGCCGAAGCAGAGATGCCGGGACTAATGTCTTTAAGGGAGGAATTTGGAAAGGAACAACCTTTGAAAGGAGCCCGGATTGCCGGCTGCCTTCATATGACCATTCAGACGGCGGTATTAATTGAAACGCTAATAGCTCTTGGGGCGGAAGTTACCTGGAGTTCTTGCAACATTTTCTCCACTCAGGATCATGCAGCTGCGGCAATCGCAGCAGCCGGTATTCCGGTATACGCATGGAAAGGAATGAATGAAGAGGAATTTGATTGGTGCATAGAGCAAACGCTATTTTTCGGAGAAGACCGAAAACCATTAAATATGATTCTCGACGACGGCGGTGATCTTACTAATATGGTATTGGATCATTATCCGGAATTTGCCAAGGGCATTAAAGGCCTGTCCGAGGAAACTACTACCGGAGTACACCGCCTTTATGACAGGGTGAAAAATGGCACCCTGCCAATGCCGGCTATTAACGTCAACGATTCGGTTACCAAATCCAAATTCGACAATAAATATGGTTGTAGAGAGAGTGCGGTAGACGCTATCCGAAGGGCTACGGATACTATGCTTGCTGGCAAGAAAGTTGTAGTAGCAGGCTATGGTGATGTAGGAAAAGGAACTGCCGCTTCGTTCAGAGGAGCAGGTGCTATAGTAACCATCACCGAAATAGACCCAATTTGCGCACTCCAGGCCTGTATGGATGGTTTCGAAGTTAAAAAACTGGAATCGGTAATTGAGAATGCAGATATTGTAATTACTTCAACTGGGAATAAGGATATTATTCGCCCGGAGCATTTCCTGGCAATGAGAGACAAGGCTATTGTATGTAATATTGGACATTTTGATAATGAAATAGATATGGCCTGGTTGAACGACAATTACGGAGACACCAAAGATGAGATTAAGCCCCAGGTAGATAAATATCATCTCAACGGAAAAGATATCATTGTATTAGCAGAAGGAAGACTGGTTAATTTGGGCTGTGCCACAGGGCATCCGAGTTTTGTGATGAGTAATTCATTTACCAACCAGACCCTGGCGCAAATAGAACTTTGGAAGTATAGTGATAAGTATGAAAACAAGGTATACATGTTGCCCAAACACCTGGACGAAAAAGTGGCTAAATTACACCTTTCCAGACTAGGCGCAGAGCTAACGGATCTTAAGAAAGATCAGGCAGACTATATTGGTGTACCGGTTAATGGTCCTTTTAAACCAGACTATTACAGGTATTAATTTGCCTATCTGATCTATTTATAACTAAAAAATCCTGTTCAAATTAGAACAGGATTTTTTAGTTATATAGTCATCAATTAAAACTCGTAAAGCATTGGGTTTGCCTTAGAATGGATCATAACCAAATTTTTGACCGCCAACAGAAGCGTCAGCCATTAGTCCTGCCTTAGGCAGCGCAAAAACCGCTACCCCATCTTTATATTTTGCATTTACTGCTATCCCGGATTTAAGTGCCACTGCAGATGCCTCAGCAGCGAAAGCAAACTTCCCTTCCATAAACCTGTTCAGGTCTACTTTAGTCTCAAAGAAAATAACTTCAATAATAGATTGCCCGCCTGCTTGGAGTCCCACGTTCAACTTTTTGAGATTTGCCATTCCTACGGCATTTCCCTTTTCGTAAACTACCCCGTTGCCTGATGCACCTCCAATGATAAATCCTCCTTTACCAACATTAGGGAAAATTACATAGCCTGCGGAATTATCAAAAAATGATTGCAGACTGGAACTGGTTTTAAGAAGTTCTTTCTTGGCTTTTCTGGCATCAGCCATTATTTTTTTATCCTTTTTGGACTGCGAATGAACTGTAAATGAAACTAATAAAAGTAGTATTGTTGTTATTGATTGAAGTGCTCTCATAAATATTTCTTTTTGCCTATACAAGGTAATGATTTTCCGGATAAACAGATGACTTTAATAAGTGCATTCCCGGATATTTCTATGAACAACTTACGATATGTTAAGATTTTGTGATTGATTTGTAGTTAGGTTTTCTTTAATTGCTTTTTTGCCGTACTTCGCAAAAACAAAAGCAATGACATTATTTGTGGATATGGATGAAGTAATGGCAGATACTTATGGAGCCCATATAGAAATCTATAACAAAGATTACAACGCTTCATTAACCCTCCAGGATTGTTTAGGAGCAGAAGTATGGCAATGTGTTCCTGAGGCTCATCAGGAAAGTGTTCGTCAACATGCACGGCAGCCCGGATTTTTTCGGGATCTTAGCCCATTAAAAAATAGTAAGGAGGTACTCCGGGAGCTTAACAATAAGTACGAAGTTTATATCGCTTCCGCAGCCATGCAGTTTCCAAACTCATTGAGAGAAAAAAGCGATTGGCTAGACAAACACTTCCCATTTATTCCCTGGCAAAAACGAATTTTATGTGGCGATAAACATGTACTTAAAGGAGATATACTCATTGATGACCGCAGTTATAACCTGGAGAGCTTTAATGGAAAGTCTTACCTTTTCTCCTCACCACACAACATAAATACCAACGGTTTTGAAAGAGTAGATCACTGGCTGCATCTGGCTGATAAATTGCTTAAGTGAAATTAATGAATAGGACTAAACTAATTATAGATACTGATCCGGGAATAGATGATAGCAGGGCTATCCAGTTCGCTTTTGGCAGCAGACAATTTGATGTTTTGGGACTCACTACAGTCTATGGCAATGCAAATATTGAATTGACTACCAGCAATGCCCTGCGATTGTTGTATTTACTAGACCAACCTGATGTCCCGGTTGCCAGGGGGGCCGCGCATCCTTTGAATTCTGAATTCTCGGGCGGCGTCGCTTTCATTCATGGTGATGATGGCCAGGGCAATACATGGGCAGCGGAAGCCCCTCTAAAAGCTATTGATTTACCTGCTGCTGAGTTTATTATCAAAAAGATAAATGAATTACCGGGTGAAGTTACCCTTGCCGCACTTGGCCCACTGACAAATTTGGCTCTGGCTTTACAAAAAGATCCTGAGATTCAACATAAGGTGAAAGAAGTCGTCTTTATGGGCGGTAATGCTTTTTGTGCTGGAAATGCAAGTCCGGCAGCAGAAGCCAATATACTATCTGATCCGGAGGCAGCCGATAAGGTTCTTGGTGCCAGTTGGCCAATTACAATGGTAGGCTTAGATGTAACTCATAAAACCGTTTTATCCAGAGAGACTTTTGATGAAATAGCAAGAAATGACTCCCCAATAAATGCGCACGTTACAAAGGCATATCTTTTTTATCTGGACTTTTTTCAACGCGTAAACCAAATGAATGGGACGTATGTGCACGATTCCTCGGTATTTGCCTATTTGATAAAGCCAGGCCTTTATAAAACCGTAAAATACCCTGTTCGTGTGGAAACCAATGGAGGTATAAGCAAGGGCAAGACTTGGCCTGCTACTGTGGATACAGATAATGAAGAGCGAAAGACCTTAAAACCCTGGAAAAACAGACCCAAAATAAACATCTGTATAGATGTAGATGGGGAAGGGGTAATCCAATTATTAAAAAATGCATTGACAGGTTGAATATACCCGAGGTCTATTACTCCGCTTAACTAATAATTTAGTACAGCATAAAAAAACCCTGACAATGCGGACATTATCAGGGTTTTTTAATATTAAGTAGTATTCTAAGCCTCAAAAGGCTCAATAGAAACATAGGATTTCCCTCCTGATTTCTTTTCAAATTTTACAAGACCATCAACTTTAGCGTGCAAAGTGTGATCTTTACCGGCATATACATTCTCCCCTGGATTATGTTTAGTGCCTCGTTGTCTTACGAGGATATTTCCGGCAACGGCAGCCTGGCCACCGTAAATCTTAACGCCCAGACGTTTCGATTCTGACTCCCTACCGTTCTTAGAACTACCTACACCTTTTTTATGTGCCATGATATTTTATTTTAATCGTCTTACCGGATAATTCCCGGACAACATAGTTATTATTTACTCAATGCTGCTATTAAATCGGCTTTTTTCATTGAAGAAATCCCTTCAATTCCTTTTGCCTTTGCCATTGCCTTTAATTCAGCAACTGTATTTTTACTCAGATCCGTTGTCGCCTTAGGAGCTGCCTTTTTAGGAGCAGCTTTCTTTGGTGCAGCTTTTTTAGTTTCTGCCTTGGCCTTTGGAGCTTCAGCTTTTTTAGCAGCAGGTTTTGCTTTTTCCGCTTTAGCCTTCGCAGGAGCTGCTTTTTTTGCGCCTTTGGCTACAATACTTTCAATGACCAATTCTGTTAAATACTGTCGGTGACCATTTTTTGTTTTGAACCCTTTACGCCTTTTCTTTTTAAAGACAATAACTTTGTCTCCCTTCAGGTGTTTTACGACTTTAGCCTCTACAGCGGCTCCGTCTATAGCCGGGGCGCCAATGGTGATGTTCTTACCATCTTCAATTAGGAGAACGTTGTTAAAAGTTACCTTTTTACCTTCGTCTTCCTTTAAACGGTGAACATACACTTTCTGGTCTTTTGCAACTTTAAATTGCTGCCCTGCCATCTCTACAATTGCATACATAGTGTATCTATTATTTCTGTTTTACTGAGGCCCCACATTTTGAAGGGCCATTAAGCCAAAACAAGACATCTTGCTTAGGCGGGTGCAAATATACTGCTAAATTGGGAATTCGCAAGTGATTTTAGAGGAATTTAAGCCGATTTTCCCCTTGGGTTATTAGAGGCTTTAAAGAGCTGCATAAAAGAGAGCGTAAGTACCAAGGTAGTAGCGAACCCCATAATTGCAACGGTGAAAAATACTATTCCTTCAAAACTTTTAAAATCCTTGAAAAAGACCGAAGAAAGTTGTTCAAGGAAACCGCTGTTTAATTCAGTGGAATAGAGGGCAAAAAAGAAAGTAAAAATTAAAGTAGCTACAAATCCCGTAACCATTCCGGCCGTAAAACCTGCACCATAATTAAAACTGTCTTTATCTTTTAGCCTGTAATACTTAATTGCTTCATAAATACCAAATCCGGTAATGACACCATTAAACAAACTATAAAATACATTGGTATGTAAGCCAAATAAAGAAAGTATTAAGAAATAAGCAATCAGGCATCCACTGGTTGCAATTCCAAATCTGATGGGTAATGCAAATTGTTTCATTTTGATCTTATTTGACGTTAGCTCCTTGAATTTAGGGATTATTGTTTAATTATCCCATAAAATCTTGTTAAAGCAAGCGTGTTTTCCTGCGTTTTTTAGTAAAAAATATATATTCGTGAAACATAAATTTGCTTTGAGATACATATCAAAAAGCGGATAGCTATAATCACAAAAAATTAATGAGAATGAGAAAAACACTAACCCTTGCCATACCTCTGCTTTTTGCAGTTATGGCCACCAACGCCCAGGAGGTAACGTATGATGAATACGACCTTGACAACGGGCTACATGTTATTTTGCACCAGGATAATTCAGCACCTGTAGTTACTACTGCGGTAATGTATCATGTTGGAGCAAAGGACGAAAACCCTGAGAAAACTGGTTTTGCCCACTTCTTTGAACACCTTCTTTTTGAAGGAACCAAGAATATAGAGCGGGGAGAATGGGATAAAATCGTCTCTTCAAGAGGAGGACAAGGTAATGCCAATACAACTCAGGACCGGACCTACTACTACGAGACTTTCCCTTCTAATAATTTAGAATTAGGACTTTGGTTAGAATCTGAGCGCCTTATGCACCCGATAATAAATAAAATCGGTGTAGATACCCAGAGTGAAGTAGTTCAGGAAGAAAGACGTCTTAGATATGACAATGCACCTTACGGAAGATGGCGAGAGCAAATGTTTATAAACCTATTTAAAAAACATCCGTACAGATGGCAAACCATAGGTTCTCTTGAACATCTTGCAAGTGCTTCCCTTGAAGATTTTAAGGAATTTAATCAAAAGTATTACGTGCCTAATAACGCTGTATTGGTTGTTGCCGGAGATATAGATCTCGAGGGCACCAAAAAATTAATTAAGGATTATTTTGGCCCCATATCTAAAGGAAAAGTTATAGAAAGAAAGACTTTTGTTGAAGATCCTATAACTGCAACCATCAAAACAAAGTATCACGATTCTAATATTCAGATACCTGCAATATTGATGGGATACAGGACGCCCGCACAAACAGAAAGAGATGCGTATGTACTGGATATGTTATCAACTTATTTAAGTGACGGTAAGAGTTCCAAGCTTTATAAAAAATTAGTAGATGAGCAAAAACAAGCCTTACAGGTATTTGCTTTTAATAGCAGCCAGGAAGATTACGGGGCCTATATTTTAGGGGCATTACCCGTTGGCGAAACTTCATTAGCTACCATTATAGAAGAAATTGACGAAGAAATTGTTAAAGTTCAAACCGAATTAATTTCAGAAAATGACCATCAAAAATTGCTGAATAAATTTGAAAATCAATTTGTAAACTCCAATAGTAGTATAGCAGGTATTGCTAATTCTCTTGCTAGATTTTATATGCTCTATGATGATACCAGCCTTATTAATAATCAAATTGATATCTACCGCTCTATAACAAGAGAGGAAATCAAGGAAGTTGCGAGTAAATATTTGCAGACCAGCCAAAGAGTGGAATTGGAATATTTACCAGAAGAAACCTTAGAAAATTAAACATTAGCATGAAAAATTTATATACGATAGTTTTATTGGCATGTATGTCTTTTGGAGCTCAAGCCCAGATAGACCGCAGTATAATACCAGAACCCGGACCTTCACCGGAAATAAATTTACAAGAACCTCAGAACTTTGAACTCAATAACGGTTTAAAAGTTATGGTGGTGGAGAACAATAAACTCCCAAGAGTTTCTATACAGTTAAGGATAGATAACCCCCCTATAGCTGAGGGTGATAAAGCCGGGGTTTCTTCTCTTACTGCCAGTCTTTTAGGTAATGGATCTAAATCTATTTCAAAAGATGATTATAACGAAGAAATAGATTTTCTTGGTGCAAGCATAAATTTTGGATCTCAAAGTGCATTTGCCAATTCGCTTTCCAAGTACTTCCCCCGGATATTAGAACTTATGGCAGATGCTGCCATCAATCCTAATTTTACTCAGGAAGAATTTGATAAAGAGAAGGCTAAATTAATAACTGGTCTTAAGACTCAGGAGAAGGATGTAGCTTCTATTGCGGGCAGAGTACAGTATGCCCTTGCTTATGGGACACAGCACCCTTACGGAGAATTTGTCACAGAAGCTACAGTTAACAATGTAACCCTGGCAGATGTTATAAAGTTTTATGAAGATCGTTTTGTGTCCGCGAACGCTTATTTAGTGGTAATTGGTGATGTTAACTTTGATGAAGTAAAAGAGCTGGTGACTAAAAATTTTACTCCATGGACCAAGGCAGTACCATCTAGTTTAAGCTATTCAAGGCCTTCCGATGCACTTTTTACTCAGATAAATTTTGTAGACATGCCTAATGCTGTACAATCTAATGTCAGTGTGCAGAGTTTGGTAGATCTTAAAATGAAAAATGAAGATTATCTGGATGCCTTACTGGCCAACAGAATTTTGGGTGGAAGTGCACAAGCCAGGCTTTTCCTAAATTTAAGGGAAGACAAAGGATATACCTATGGTTCTTACTCCAGTCTTGGTAATGACAAATATGCGCCTGCCATTTTCAGGGCATCTGCAAGTGTCAGGAATGCGGTAACGGATAGTGCCACTGTAGAGATACTTAAAGAACTGGATAAGATTATTAGGGAACCAGTTACCGATGAAGAACTTAAAACTGCCAAAGCTGAATATGTTGGGAGTTTTGTAAGGGCCCTGGAAAGACCAGAAACAATAGCAAGATATGCCCTCAATATTGAAACAGAAGGCCTCTCCAAAGATTTCTACAAGACTTATCTGGAGCGCTTAAATTCCGTATCCAAAGAAGATGTACAGCAGGCAGCACAAAAATATCTTTCTTTAGAAAAGACCAGGGTTGTAGTTGTTGGCAAGGGCAGCGATGTTGCAGAAAACCTGGAAAAGGTAGACATCAATGGTAAAAGAATCCCGGTAAGATATTACAGCAAAACGGCAGAAAAGGTAGAAAAGCCAAATTATGATGCTGCCTTGCCTGATGGCGTAAATGTGAAAAGTGTTATTGAAAATTACTTTGAGGCTATTGGCGGCAAAAGTGAAGTAGATAAGATAGAATCATTGATGTTGGTTTATGAAGGCGAAGCTATGGGAGCAAAGATCAAGACAGAAGAAAAAAGAACTGCAGATAAGTATGCTCAAACTACCTATATGAATGATGCCCCAATGATGGGAGTTATTGCCAAGGGAGATGAGCTCTATATGAAACAGGGAGGAAACAAAGTGCCTCTTCCTCCTGAAATGAAAAACGATCTTAAAAGTGCTATGGGTATTTTTCCAGAACAAGGCATAGCCCTGAACCAGAAAGCTAAATTGACAGGTACTGAAAAAATTGAAGGTAAGGACGCCTACAAAATAGAGGTTCCCGGTGAAGCCGTGCAAGCCACTTACTTTTACGATGTGGAAAGTGGCCTTAAAGTAAAAGAAACTTCAGTGATTACAGTAAATGGCCAGACTCAGAATCAGGAGGTCTCCTATAAAGACTATCAGGAAGTAGATGGGATTAAATTCCCATCTGTTAAAGTTGGCACTATGGGCCCTCAACAGATTGAAAGCAGACTTTTGGAGGCCGTCATAAACAAGGAAGTCACAGATGCTGATTTCGACTGATTAATTCAAAAGTATCCTTAATTAAAAATGTCTGAAGACTTTGTTTTCAGGCATTTTTAGGTTTCCCCTTAAAGTGATGCAAATATGATTTATAATTAGCTGTAATATAACTGCATTTTGTAATTTTGGTCAACTATAAATTCCTTTTATGAAAATTAAAAACTTGCTCTTTGCTTTTTTAGTAATCGGCCTTGTCTATTCCTGTAAGGAAGAAAAAAAATCGGAAACCCTTTCTCAGATGAAGCAAGTCATGAATATGCATGATGAAGTTATGCCTAAAATGGGTACCATGGCAAAACTTGCAGGGAAATTGAGTAGTAAAGAAGATAGTACGGCAACAGGTATGCAATATAAGGCTGCCAGAAAAGATTTACAGGCTGCACGTGACTCGATGATGCGGTGGATGCAGGATTTTGGTAATAAATTTGATACTGATGAGATTATGAATGGCAAAGCGTTGAATGATCAGAAGCAGTTGTGGCTAGATAAGGAGGAAGAAAGAATGAAGGCGCTGAAAGACCAGATTAATTCTAGTATTGAAAATGCCGAAAATCTGCTAGAGGAAACTAAGGATTAAGTTAAAAAGGTAATTGTTCCAGGTCTACATTCCCACCAGAAATAATAATACCAACTTTCAGACCATCAAATATTTCCTTTTCTCTTAATACCGCAGCCAGGGCAACGGCACTGGAAGGTTCTACAATAATTTTCATTCTTTCCCAAATCAGGTGCATAGCTGAAATGATTTCATCTTCAGAAACCCTGATGATGCTGTCAACATACTTTTGAATAATTGGAAAATTCCTGTCTCCCAGTACCGTCTTGAGTCCGTCAGCAATAGTATTTGTACTCTCATTCCCTTCTATTTTACCACTTATCAAAGATCTGTATGCATCATCTGCCTCAAAGGGTTCAGCTCCGATCACCCTGCAATTATTTCCAAAATAATGAGCGGCCAGGGCAGTGCCAGCTATTAATCCCCCACCTCCTACCGGCGTAATTATAGTATCCAGATCCGGGATCTCGGTTAACAATTCCAGAGCCGCAGTTCCTTGCCCAAGTATAACCTCATCATCATTGGAGGGGTGTATAAAGGTAGCTCCGGTTTCTTTTTGAATTTTATCAGAACCTGCCTCCCTTGCAATTAGGGTAGGTTCACATAAGGAAATAATACCGCCATAAGACTCAACGGCCTTTATTTTAATTCTTGGGGCAGAAGTAGGCATTACAATATAGGCTTTAACGCCCAGGCTTTTGGCCGCCAGTGACAGGGCCTGTGCAAAATTCCCTGATGAGTGAGTTACCACCCCGCGAGATCTGGCTTCACCAGAGAGTTGAAGTATGGCATTTGTAGCCCCTCTCATCTTATATGCCCCCATCCTTTGAAAATTTTCGCATTTAAAATAGAGCTCTGCTCCCGCAATTTTACTTATGGAGCGCGATTTTAACACGGGGGTATTGTGGATATAGGGCAATATCCTTTTATGAGTATCCAGAAGTAATTGCTTTTGCATAGCGATCATAAACCCTGCAAGGATCTTTCCAACCCAGGCAGTAGCATTGTTAATTCTTCCACTTCAAAGTTTCCATTATTCTTTGTATATCATTTTGCAGGTATACCGCGGCAGGATATATGGAATCATAGTTGGGTTTAACATAAAAGTACAGCGAACCCGTAACAAAATGTGTCAGGCTATCTGTGGCGTAAAATTGGGCCTGTGAAGCGGCATCGCCTTTAACTTCATAAAACATCCCATAAACCCTTTCACTTTCATTGATAAACTCTTTAGGATCAATTGCGTCTGCTTTTACGACATGTTCGTAGCTTAATTTTTGAGCATCAGAAAGTAATTTTTGAAGATCCCCTTCTACTTTTTTATAGGTAATGAATATGGACCCTTTCATTTTCGGGTATTCCAATGTCAGCGATTTAGCATTGCGATCTTTCACATTTGCAAGGGCATTAAGCTCAAATTCGAAGTGGTCTGTTTCTAACTTGCCCGCAGGAGAATTGGGGTACTCCAAACGAAGCATGGCCTTTGGTTTGGGAAGCACCTCTTCTCGACAAGATCCCATCAAAACTAATAACAGTATTACAAGAGGCCATTTAAGTTGCATGTGGTAAGGTGATTTTTATTTGTTTAATTCTTTTTTTGTCGAGACTTTCTACGAGGAACTGGTAATCTCCAAAATACACCTTCTCCCCTCTTTTAGGAAAACTTCCTGATATTTCCAGTACAAAACCAGCAATAGTTTCTGATTCCCCTTTTTGAACTTCAAAGGCTTCCTCATCTTCAATTTTAGCTACTCTGTAGAAATCTTTGAGGGTAGTTTTACCGTCAAATACATAATTATAATCATCGAGCTTTGAAAAGATAAGGTCGACATCGTCAAATTCATCGCTAATATCCCCAACAATCTCCTCGATAATATCTTCCAGGGTAACTATTCCTGAAGTACCTCCATATTCATCAACAACGACAGCCAAATGGTTTTTCTTGTCCTGAAACTCCACCAGCAGATCGTCTAGTTTTTTATTTTCAGGCACAAAATATGGTTCCCGAATAAGTGAAATCCAATCGAATACCTTTCTATCTAAATAGGGCAATAAATCTTTCACATAGAGTACCCCCAGAACATTGTCCATATTTTCAGAAAAAACCGGTATCCTGGAGTAGCCATGATTCTTTATTTCGTCTAAAACATCCGGAAACTTCATATCCTCGCTTAGCGCAAATATGTCTATTCTCGGGCGCATTACCTGTTTCGTATCTGTATTGCCAAAGCTTACAATTCCTTCAAGTATTTTTTGTTCCTCTTTTGTGGTATCTCCTTCAGAAGTAAGTTCCAGAGCTTGAGATAAATGATCTACGCTTAAATTGGTTTTCTGCTTGCCTAATTTATTATATAAAAAAAAGGTAACAGACCGCATTGGAAGACTTAGTGGAGAAAACAGAACATCTAAGACCTTCAAAGGATAGGCCATAAAATGGGAGAATTGTTTCTGATTCCTATTGGCGTATACCTTAGGAAGGATCTCACCGAACATCAGGATCAGAAAAGTTGCCACCAACACTTCGAGTAAAAACCGAACAGACAGAAGACCAAAAAGGGTATAATTAATGCCTGAAAAAATGGTGTCTCCTATTGCACTAAACAAGAGAACAATTCCAATATTTATGGTATTGTTGGCAATAAGAATTGTGGCTAATAACTTTTTAGGCCGCTTTAGTAATGCAACTACTATGGTTCCCCTGGAGGATCGTTCTTCATCGATGCCGTTAATATCGGTTGGTGAAAGTCCAAAAAAAGCAACTTCCGCCCCTGAAATTAGGGCAGAGCATCCCAGTAAAATAACAAGAACAACAATCTTTAATGCGAAGACACTGTCTAAAAAGACAAAATTCAGGATTAAACTAAGGGGATCAGGATCCAATAGTCAGAATTTAATTTCTTAAGTGGTTCTAAAATGGAAGATCATCTTCCTGCTCCGGTTCACTTGCCGTTTGTGCAACTGTGGAAGGTGTTTTTTCCCTGGATGCCTCTGTGGCTTGAGTATTTCCCTGACCAGCAGACATACTGTTTGCCATACTCTCTTTCTTAGTAGAAAGAAATGTAAAGTCCTGAACATGGACTTCAGTGGTATATCTTGTATTCCCATCTTCCCCCTGCCATTGCCTGGTCTTTAACCTGCCTTCCACATAGATTTTATCTCCTTTACTAAGGTATTTTTCACATATTTCCGCAGCCTTGTTTCTTAGAACAATATTATGCCATTCTGTATTTGTGACCTTTTCCCCACTTTGTTTGTTGGTATAGGTTTCATTTGTGGCAATAGGAAAACGACCTATACAGTTACCCCCTTCAAAATAGTGCATCTTCACTTCATCGCCCAAATGCCCAATTAACATCACTTTGTTTAATGTACCGCTCATAGCTTATGTTTAAGAATTCAAAAATACGAAATTTTAAGGGTTTTAATAGCATCAGCAATCAAAACCGGCACTGGATAATTGTCTAATTTTGAAGGGGGAATACCTTCATTCAATACCTTATCCGTTTTAATTAACCAGAACTTGGTATGGAGGTGCTGGTGCGATAGTTTGTGTACAATCATTTGTTTATTAAACTCCCTAACTTCCGTAAGTTCCGGATAGGATAATACTTTTGATAAAAGCGGTATTAATTGTGTATCATTAATAGAATTCTCTGTTTCTATCAATGGAAATTGAAATAGATTTTGCCATATTCCCTTAGTGGTTCTTTGCTGCAACAAGGTGTTGTTTTCCGGATCGAGAAGTATCAAATAATTAAAGTTTCTGACTCTCACCCTGGTTTTTTTCTGTTTCCTCGGCAATTCATGAATCCTGTTTTCTTTTAAAGCACAACAACTCTTATTTAAAGGACAATTAAGACAATCAGGGCTTTTAGGAGTACACTGGATAGCGCCAAACTCCATTATCCCCTGATTATAAGGCCCTATATCATCCACATCCATAACTTCACGAGCCAGTTCCTTAAAATATTTTGTCCCCTGGGAAGAATCTATAGGAATATCCACCCCAAAATATCTTGCTAGTACCCTATAAACATTACCATCTACGACGGGTTCCGGCAAATTATAACAGGCAGATGCAATGGCGCTGGCTGTATAATCCCCAACTCCTTTTAATTTCAGAAGATCTTTGTAAGTCTCAGGAAATTTGCCTTTATAATCTGTAGTTATTGCTTTGGCAGTGGCATGCAGATTTCTGGCCCTTGAGTAATATCCCAAACCCTGCCATAATTTTAATACTTCTGCTTCACTGGCAGCTGCCAGATCGTTTACTGTTGGATATTGTTTAAGGAATTTCTGGTAATATGGCAGACCCTGAGCAACTCTGGTCTGTTGCAGGAGAATTTCGGATAGCCAAATTCTATAGGGATCTTTGGTCTTTCTCCAGGGTAAAGATCTTTTATTCTCAGAATACCATCGAAGAATTATTTTTGAAAAGGACATCTCCATTATACTAAGGAGCAAAAGTAATTGTTTATATACTTAAAATTAGTTCTTTAAGGCAAAAGATTGAATAATATTTATATATTTGCAAGCCTGAAAAACATACAGATAAATTAAATTTTTAAAATGACGAAAGCGGATATTGTATCGAGAATCTCAGAAAAACTGGGAATTGAAAAAGGAGATGTTCAAGCAACTGTTGAAACGTTCATGGAAGAGGTCAAATCTTCATTAGAGAATGGCGACAATGTATACCTGAGAGGGTTCGGCAGTTTTATTATCAAAACAAGAGCGGAAAAAACCGGTAGGAATATTTCTAAAAATACCACCATCAAGATTCCAGCTCATAACATTCCGGCATTTAAACCAGCCAAGGTTTTTGTTGAAGGAGTTAAGAGTAACGTACAAGTTCAATAATAACAGAAATTAAAGTAGAATTTTATGCCGAGTGGTAAAAAAAGAAAAAGACATAAGGTAGCTACCCATAAGCGTAAAAAGCGAAGGAGAGCTAACCGCCATAAGAAAAAGTAAATTAAAGGGGCTGATATTTTCATCCCCTTTCGATTGCTTTTTCGAATACTACGTTCATTGACATAGAAATTCCAAAAAGGATTTCGACGGGTTAATACAACAACCTGTAACAACAAATGTTTAATCCATCCTGTATTATGTAATACGGGATTAAAACTGAATCAGGTGAATAGAGAATTAATCGTAAGATCCAATTCTAATGCCGTCGATTTTGCCTTACTGAAGGATGGAAAGCTCATTGAACTTCACAAAGATGAAGATACCAATAATTTCAACGTTGGTGATATAATGATTGCCAAAGTGCGCAAACCTGTAACGGGTTTAAATGCCGCTTTTGTTAATGTAGGCTATGAAAAAGATGCCTTTTTACATTATCACGATCTGGGGCCACAACTGGCCACTATGTTGAAATTTATTAAGCAGGTGAGTACAGGGAAATTAAGAAATTATTCCCTGAAAAATTTTCCATTCGAAAAAGATATTGATAAGCACGGCACAATTAATAATGTGATCAAGGCAAATCAGTCTTTACTTGTGCAAATAGTCAAAGAGCCCATATCTACCAAAGGACCACGAATAAGTTCAGAGCTTTCACTAGCAGGACGTTATCTGGTTATGGTTCCATTTTCTGATCGTGTTTCCGTTTCACAAAAAATCGGAAGCAAAGAAGAAAAGGACAGGCTAAAAAGATTGGTGAAAAGCATAAAACCTAAAGGTTTTGGCGTAATCATCAGGACTGTTGCAGAAGGCAAAAAAGTAGCAGAATTAGACAAGGATCTTCAAAACTTGCTGAACAAATGGACAGCAATGTGTAAGAAATTGTATAAAGCACCTACACCCTCTAAAGTTTTGGTGGAGCTAAATAGAGCTTCTTCCATTTTAAGAGACGTGTTTAATGATAGTTTCACTGGCATCCATGTGGATGATGAAACGCTTTATAACCAAATTAAAGATTATGTTGCGGAGATCGCTCCTGCAAAAGAATCGATAGTAAAATTATATAATTCTTCTGTTCCCATTTTTGAAAAATTTGGGATAGAACGGCAGATTAAAACCTCTTTTGGGCGTACTGCCTCTATGAGTAAAGGTGCTTATCTGATTATAGATCATACAGAAGCACTACATGTAATAGATGTAAACAGCGGTAACCGTTCTAACAAAGCCAAAAATCAGGAAGATACAGCTCTTGAAGTAAATCTTCTTGCCGCCTCGGAAATTGCAAGGCAACTTAGGTTGCGCGATATGGGCGGAATTATCGTGGTAGATTTTATAGACATGATAAAGGCCGATCACAGAAGAAAGCTTTTTGATCATCTGAGAGATGAGATGAAAGAAGACAGGGCCAAACATAAAATATTGCCCCCGAGCAAGTTTGGTCTTATTCAGATTACAAGACAACGGGTACGTCCCGAAGTAAATATTAAAACTACAGAAGAAAATCCAAGTGGTAATGGCCAGGAAGTAGAGGCACCTATTGGATTGGTAGATAAAATAAATGTAGATCTGGAAAGGATTATGAAGAGTAACAAAAAGGATAATGGTATTGTTTTAAACATCCATCCTTTTATAGCGGCTTACATAACCAAAGGATTCCCATCAATCCGTTCCAAGTGGTTTATGGAACACAAAAAATGGGTTAAAGTACAACCAAGAGATGCTTATAAATATCTCGAGTACCGTTTTAAAGATAAAGACGGTAAAATAATTTCATAATAAAAAAGCGATTCCAAAACGGAGTCGCTTTTTTTTTGGCTATTATCCAAGTGAAATTCAATTTCATGGCTAATGAATTCCTTCTATTTTTTATAATTTAGTCTAAACTGACATCAGAAAAACACTTTTAAATGAAAAAGCTCCTTGCCTTAATTGGCCTCCTAATAGCTTTTATCGCATGTTCCCCGGAAAATGAAAATGAGACACATAATTTCCAGGCCCTTCTGGCTGATTCACCTTCTATAAAAGGCAAGCAAGAGTATCTGAATTCTCCCTATGTTACTGCAGGGAATAGGGTGTATATGGTTGGCCATCAGAATGGCACCTTTCCCGAAATAGGCTGGCATATAAAAGGAGAAATGGGAGGTATCTGGAATCACCCGATTAAACTCATGGACGGTTTTAGAGCTGCTCTCCGATGGGAAGATGAAATAGTAAAATTAGCAGATGCCCATACATTTATTAATTATCCCTTTGGAAACGAATTGCAGTACACTTTAGAAAGAAAAAATCTAAATATTTCACGTTTGCATTTCGTGCCGGACGACCTGGAAGGCATTTCTGTACAATACAAATTGGAAAATACTGGTGAAACTACTTTGAATTTTGAGTTTGAATTTACCGGGTACACAGACCTAAGACCTACATGGCTGGGTGAAGAAAACAACATGATTGATGGCCAGGATTCCGCAGAATTCCTGGATGATCTGAATCTATGGCTGGCGAAAGACGAACTTAATTCGTGGTATGTTGCCTTTGGTGCTGAAAATAGCATTAGTCTAAATGCCGTGCAGGAAAACGAATATATGGGAAAGGGTTCTGCAAACCGTCTTGGTCATTCACTTTCTATCGCTCCGGGGAGTAGTGAAACCCTAACCTTCACAATTGCCGGCTCTTATAACTCAAAGGAGGCCGCATTACAAACTTACCAGGAAATTCAGAACAATGCTCTCCAATTGTTAGCAGCTAAAAAACAAAGGTATCAACAATTGGCAAAACAGTCTAAACTCACCCTACCGGACAAAAAAATTGAGCAAACCTTTGAATGGCTGAAATACAATTGCGATTGGCTGGTACGGAATGTCCCTGAAGTTGGTACCGGAATCACCGCAGGTATTCCTGACTATCCCTGGTGGTTCGGAGTAGATAGCGAATACGCCTTAAAAGGGTATATGGCTATTGGTCAAAGTGATGTGGTGCATAAGACCATTGAACTATTAGATAGTGTCTCAAACGCCGTAAATGGCAATGGTAAAATAATCCACGAGATGTCGACCAATGGGGTGGTTTTCAATAAAGGAAATATTAATGAAACTCCGCAGTACGCGTCGTTGATTTGGGAAATTTTTCAATGGAATGGCGATATTGAATTTCTAAAAAAGTATTTTCCCACAGTAAAGAAAGGACTGCAATGGCTCATGGAAGAAAATGACCAAAACAGAAATCTTTTCCCGGATGGTTTTGGTATGATGGAAATTCATGGTCTCAATAGTGAAATGATAGATGTGGCTTCGTATACACAAAGGGCATTTTCTGATGCAGCCAAAATGGCAAGTGTACTGGAAGAAAAGACCTTGGCGAAAGAGTATCAGCAAACTGCAGATGATTTGAAAGCAAATATCAATAAGGAATTCTGGTCTGACGAATTTGATTCTTATGCTGACTTCTTAGGAAAAGACACACAGGCCCTCCACCTGATAGATGATGCTATAGTGCGTGCTGATACATTAAATAAACCCTGGGCAATTGAAGAGCTTGAGCAGACCAAGAAAAAGATTCTCTCTAATCCGTCCGATAAATTGCGACCGTTTGTAGTGCATCATAATTGGGTAGTAAATACCCCTATGGAAATGAAAATCGCAGATAAAGATAAAGCCCTGAAAGCGTTGAACACAGCGGAAAGATTTGTGAACCCCTTTGGTGTTTTCGTTACCGGGATAGACAGGGATGCATCGGCTGGTAGTGATGATGGTTCTTTTAGTGGCAGCAAAGTCTTTTCCTATACAGGGGCCGTGATGACTTTGCCGACAGGGGTGCAGGCCGTAGCTGAAAATAACTACAACAGACCCGACAAAGCTTTGGATTATTTAAAACGAATGACCAGAACATTTAGCTATGCTCTCCCGGGAAGCATGTACGAGGTATCACCAGACTATGGAATGATAGCACAGGCCTGGAATATCTATAGTTATGCCATTCCTATAGTTCAGCAATTTTTCGGAATAATGCCCCACGGCCATTTAAAAAAAGTAGTGATAAAGCCCCAATTACCTAAGGAATGGGATGATGCTTCCTTAGAAAATGTATTGGTTGCTGACAATGAGATTTCGGTGTATTATAAAAGCACTCCCCAGGCCATAAATATACGTGTTGTGCAACTTAATCCTGATTGGACCATAGAATTGACACCTCTAAAATCAGAAGAGGGTAGCTATAAAATCCTTGAGGGTAAGGCCGAACAATCGGAAACATCAACCCACCAAAAGTTTAGCAGTTCTTCTAAGGTGCTGGAAATTCAACTAGACCTTTAAACCATAACTGATAAACTTTCCCTTATCTTTTAAACCAATGAACAATAACCGAAAATCTTATACCCTTTCTGAAGCTATTTCCAAACTGGAAGGGTATTGTGCCTATCAGGAACGCTGTCATAAAGAAGTTGGTGATAAACTTATAGAAATGCGAATGATTCCGGAGGCACGAGACCATATAATTGCACATCTCATCAAGGAAAATTACCTTAACGAAGAGCGCTTTGCCAGAGCCTTTGCGCGTGGTAAGCACAACATTAAGAAATGGGGGAAAAAAAGAATTATCGCCGAACTAAAACGAAGAAATATTTCTAAATACAACATTAAGCATGCGATAAGTGAAATTGATGACGAACGCTATCTGGAGATATTCAACGAGCTATCTGATAAAAGACACTCCCAAATTCAAGAGAAAAATATACACAAGAAGCGTAAAAAATTAGCCAATTATTTGCTTTATCGGGGCTGGGAAGCCCATCTGGTTTATGATAAGGTTAAAGAGCTGATTGGCTAACCCCTTTTCATCTTTTTCCAAGAAGCGCCCTCTTTACTAGCTTTACTTATTATGATTTCCTTGCTTTATAAAATTCTCTGTTCGCCGTATTGCCTGCCTGTTTTTCCATTCTATCCAATTTTGTCCTCTGAGTTTTCGCATCAGATTATCATAATGTCTCATAAACAATACATTATAGAAGGCCTTCCCTAAATTTTTTGGGTTCCTTGCTATCGCCCTTAGGCTTATAGAAAAACCCGGCGTAACATATTTCATATAATGCCAGTATCCTTCAGGCATATACAATACTTCTCCATGTCTGAGGGAGGTCTTATACCCGTTAACATGTTTAAGCCCGGGCCATTGTTTAAAATTGGGCCTGGAAAAATCAATACTCTCATGCGTAATTAAAGAGTGGGGCACCTTGTAAAGGTATTTCGTCTCTGATTGTGGAAATAAAATGCACTCTTTCTCACCATCAAAATGAAAATGGAATATATTGGCAAGATCTATATCATAATGCATAAAAGTATGGGAGTTTCTTCCTCCAAAAAAAAGCATGGGTAAGCCTTTCATTAGTTTTAAACCAAAATCCGGATAAGTATAATCTTTCTGAAGCTCTGGAACCTCTTTAATTATGTTCCATAAAAATATTCGGTATTTGGTAGGTTCCGTTTTCAGAAGTTCGATATATTCTGACATCCTCATTCTTGCATGGGGCTCGTTAAAACCGTCCCTGTAATCTACCGGCCTGTCATCATAAAGAGGCACCTCTTTATCTCCCGCGACAGACTTTATATAATCCAGGTTCCACTTGGAATAAGCGGGCCAATTTTCCACCAATCGTTCAATAACGACAGGCTTCTGAGGTTTAAAATAGTTCTCGATGAACTCCTCTTTTGTGATTGTGGGTATTCTTGGAATTTCGTGTAAATTCAACGGTACTCAAATTTATTTGACCCTCAAAGTTAAATAACAATGCAAAAATCTTACCAAGTAAAACTTTTAACTGCGATTTTCTGGTAATGCCGACGTTTTTTTAGCCGAGTCATTACGGGCAATCTGATGATTCGGACGAGTCCATCTTGGTTTTTCACCCAAAGACTCATATTGAGAGTCTGCTGCTTCAACGGTTTCTGGTTGAGGAGTCTTTACAAATGCTTTCTGAGGTACTAATCCTAGTAATTCAAATAGTTTCATATCCTCGTTGACATCCGGATTTGGGGTGGTAAGTAACTTGTCCCCGGCAAAAATAGAATTTGCCCCTGCAAAAAAACAAAGGGCCTGCCCTTCCTGTGTCATTTCTGTCCTTCCGGCAGAAAGTCGCACCTGAGTTGTTGGCATTACAATTCTGGTGGTTGCTACCATTCTTATCATGTCCCAAATGGGAATAGGTTCCATATCTTCCATAGGAGTGCCTTCTACAGCAACCAGGGCATTGATCGGAACAGATTCTGGTTGCGGATTCAAAGAAGACAAGGCTACCAGCATTCCTGCTCTGTCTTCAAGTTGCTCTCCCATACCAATTATGCCGCCACTACATACAGTAACATTACTTTTCCTGACATTATCAATAGTATCCAACCTATCTTTAAATGCCCTTGTTGAAATAACATCTTTGTAATAATCTTCCGAAGTATCCAGATTGTGATTATAAGCATAAAGTCCAGCCTCCGCTAGACGCTTGGCCTGGTTTTCTGTAATCATCCCAAGGGTACAGCAGACCTCCATGTCTAGCTTATTGATTGTTCGTACCATTTCGAGCACCTGGTCAAATTCGGGCCCATCCTTAACATTACGCCAGGCTGCTCCCATACACACTCTTGAACTCCCGCTTGCCTTAGCCCGCAAGGCCTGTGCTTTTACATGTTGAACTGTCATAAGATCATTGCCCTCAATATCTGTATGATAACGAGCAGCCTGCGGACAGTACCCGCAATCTTCAGGACATCCACCTGTTTTTATTGATAGTAATGTAGATACCTGAACCGTATTCGGATTATGATGTTCTCTATGGATCGTTGCCGCATTATAGAGCAACTCCATCATTGGTTTATTATAAATATCCTGAATCTCCTCCTTAGTCCAGTTATGTCTTACTTCGCTCATATGTAGCTGTTATTTCAAAGTCAAAAATAGACCTAATTCTATAGAAATTACAATATTCAAAACCAAATTTCCGAATTCAATCCAGATTCCCGTCAGGACGTTTAAGCAAAATGCTCACCGCATTACCTCCAAAGCCCACGGCATTTACCAGAATCCGATCAATTTTTTTCGGTCTAATTGAATTTTTAAGATAAGGGACTCCGATAAATTTCTGATGCTGCAGCATCAGAATTGCCATTTCAATACTAAGCATTCCGGAGGCTCCAAAAGTATGCCCTATCTTCCATTTATTACAACTTAAGGCAGGACAATAATCCCCGAATATCTTTTGAATTGCATTAAGTTCGGACCTATCGCCTTTTATGGTTCCCGGGGAGTGTGTCACAATAATATCAATTTCTTCCGCTCTTAAACCTCCCATAGCCATCTTCATTGAAGATTGAAAGCAATCTGCTTCTGAAGACAGCGATACATTGTGCTCCAGGGGCTCTGTAGCATAGCCCATCCCTTCTATCAAAGCCAACGTTTTGGCAGTAATGCCCTTTTGTAAACAAGCCATTGAGGCGGCCTCTCCCAGCACCATTGTATTACGGTCGTTCTCAGGATCCAAAGCCCTGCAGGGATATGCTCCATTACCATTCGAATAAATTTTCAGTGCCTTCATCTGGGCAATGGTAAATGGGGTTAAAGGAGACTCTGAACCTCCAACCAAAAACTTTTCAGACAACCCTCCCTTAATCCACGCAATACCATTCAACAGTGCATGAAGTGCAGTAGAACACGTAATAGAATGCGAAATGACCGGGCCTTTGGTCCCAAGGTCGTGTCCCACCCAGGATGCTATATTGCCTAATGTGGTCGTGGGCGAAGAGAGGGTCGGACTTTTTCCAGTAGCTATAAATTCCTGATGAAACTTTTCAAAAAGGGAAGTTGCACCTCTGCTAGAGCCTATATTTACCCCAAAACTGTCCTCGTCGTTCCATCCTGCTTGTAAAATTGCTGCTCTACCAGCAAATAATGCATACAGAACACTATTATCTAATGCCTCATATTTTGAATTAGTTCCCCTTAGTAATTCTATTTCTTTCCTGAGCCCCTCTGGTAAACTGGCCACCCATTCCCGGCTACCTCCTACCTCTATTTGTTTTAAATAGTGGTCCTGGTTCAAATAATGCTTCCAGGTATTCTCGAGTCCGGTTCCAAGAGGTGAGACAGAGGCTATTGCGGTTATTCCGATTGGCTGATTCAATACAAGAGATGTTTCCGGCAAAAATAAAAGTTCTTATCTTGATCTACTTAATCCGAAGAAAAAATTAATGAACAATGAATTAGTGCCACAACCTAGTTGGTGGAAGAGAAATTGGAAATGGGTAGTGCCTGTGGGCGGTTGCCTCACAGCTATTTTACTAGTTGTTTTCTTTGTAGGATCTTTATTTTATGGAGTTACCAGCATTTTGGAAGATTCGGAACCTTATACCTATGCGTTAGAGAAAATTAATGACGATCCACAACTTATTGAACTCCTGGGAGCCCCAATTGAGCAAGATGGCATACCTCAGGGGAATTTAAATTGGCATAACGGCAAGAAGAATGCAGATATGAAAATTCCCGTAGTCGGACCCAAAGGCAAGGGTACACTTTATATCGTAGCCCATAGCGAAAATGATACCTGGATCTATGATGAGATCAGAGTAGTTGTTAGTGAAAATGAAGATTTCAATTTGTTAGAAAACGATTGGGAATAGTCCCATAATTAACACTTACTTAAATGCATCAAGCTGATATTGCAATTATTATTCCTTGCTACAACGAATTTGACCGACTTCCATTAGCAGAATTCAAGGCCTTTCTTTCAACAAATAGCACTGCACGTATATGTTTCGTCAATGATGCTTCTACTGACAACACACAGCTGAGGCTAGATAACTTAAGAACAGAGTTCGAAGGGCAGGTATTTATACTTGAAAATAAAAAAAATGCGGGTAAGGCAGCATCTGTACGCCTGGGAGTATTGCATTGTCATAAAAATGAAATTGCCCCGGTATTGGCCTATTTAGATGCAGATCTGGCGACCTCTCTTGAAGAATGTTATTCTTACTTAACTCATCTGAGCAGTGGCAAAAACTTTGTATTTGCCTCAAGAATTCTAAAAATAGGTTCGTTGGTCGAACGCAAATTTTCGCGATTTCTCTTCGGGCGCATCATAGCTACGTTTATTTCTAATGTACTTGATATAAAAGTTTATGATACTCAGTGTGGTTGTAAAGTTTTTAAAACTGAACTTGCAGAGCTGCTATTTAATGAGCCTTTTATATCCAAATGGTTATTTGACGTAGAATTATTTAGTCGCTTATTGTGTTATTATGGCAAGGAAGAGGCACTAAAATCTATGGACGAAATCCCAGTAAAAAAATGGGTAGATCAGGGAGATTCTAAGGTAAAACTAAGCTACTTCTTTAGGTTGTGGTACGATCTATATCTTATCAGAAAGATGCATAGAAAAAATTACCAGGCCAAATGGTCTTAAACTATGTCCAGGCAGGTCTCGATAGTAGAATATATTCTTAGTAACTGTTCTTCTGTGATGATATAAGGTGCCAGGATATAAATTGTATTCCCTAATGGCCGTAGAAAAACACCGTTATCCATAAAGTGTTTAAACATCCTGTCCCTAAGGCTGCCATAACGTTCCATCTGCGTATTTAGATCCATTGCAAAAATGATTCCGCACTGCCGGGTAGCGGCCACCCTGGGGTGCTTTTTTATTTCTTTCTCAAAGTCTTGATGAGATTTAATAATTCTGGCAATATTGTTTTGCATCTCCTGGGTATGCAATAATTGTATTCCTGCTAATGCGGCTGTACAGGCTAGCGGGTTAGCCGTATAGGTATGTCCGTGAAATAGCCCTTTGGCTAATTCATCACTATAAAAGGCGTCATAAACCATTTGGGTACAGGAAGTCACTGCCATTGGCATTAAGCCAGCCGTGAGGGCTTTAGAAAGACAAATGATGTCTGGCTTGGTTGCTATATAATCTGATGCAAAGTCTTTGCCTGTTTTCCCAAAACCTGTCATTACTTCATCTGCAATATTCAGTACATCGTGGCTTTGTAATAGCGCCAGGATTTTATCTAAGCCCTCCGCAGAATGCATTTTCATCGCAGCTGCACCCTGTACTAAAGGTTCATAAATAAACCCGGCTATGTCTTTCTTTTCTAATCTTTTATTTAAATAAGTCAGAATTTCGCCAATGTTATCTGCATCAGGGACAGCAATTCTTTCTACATTAATAAAGTATTCTTCAAAAGGACCATTGTAGACCGATAAGCCTGAGACAGACATAGCACCGAAGGTATCTCCGTGAAAACCTTCTTCAAACGCCAATAGTACATTACGCTTATTCCCTTTATTGAAATGATATTGTAGGGCCATCTTAATCCCAATCTCGGTAGCCGTAGATCCATTATCCGAAAAAAATATTTTCTGTTGGTTCTCCGGGAGCATTTTAATAAGTGCTTCAGACAATTCAACAGCTGGTAGATGGGTGAAGCCACTAAAAACAACCTGATCTAAAACAGACATTTGACTTTTTACACTATCCAGAATATAATCATTGCAATGCCCATACATACAAGTGTACCAGGAAGATATCCCATCTATATATTCTCTGCCGTTCTCGTCGTATAGTACACACCCCTTTGCTTTAGTGATCCCCAACATTTCAGGTTGCAATTTATGCTGGGTAAGCGGGTGCCAAAGGTGTTTTTTGTCTCTTTCTGAAAGTTTTTTCAAGGCTGTCGATATTACTAAATCTCCAATTTATCTATCTTGCGGTAGCCGGAAGAAAACCCAGCCCTAATGCTAAACAAAGTTATAACATCTCTTACTCCCAATTACAATAAACTTAAGAGCAGTACAGTATTTATTTTTCTTTTTGTTCTTTCCCTATTTGTAAGACTTCCTTTTTTCTTCCGCGATTATATAGACAGGGACGAGAGTACCTTTATTCTAATTGGGCAGTCGTGGGTTGACGGATTTCTTCCCTATACCCAACTTTGGGATGTTAAACCGCCCATTACTTTCCTTTTTTTTGCTGGTATCATCTATTTATTTGGGAAAAGTTTTTTCGCAATTCGCCTTATGGGGACCTTGCTGGTGGCAATAACGGCATTCTTTACCTACAAATCAGGGGCACTTTTATCTACCAAAAAGAATGGCTTTGTAGCGGCATTAATTTGTGTACTGCTGCTAAGTATGTTTGGGAGTATACAAGGGGTGATGTCCGAACATATTTGTATGGCATTTTTTATGCCCGGGTTATACCTGCTACTTAAAAACAAAAAGGGGGGGCACTATCTGGCTGCTGGTTTGTTAATGGGATTGTGTCTTATGTCGAAACTCAATCTGGCCTATGCCGTTCTTTTTACCGGACTTTTTATATTTTATGATTTAATCTCCTCCGGATTATACGCCAATAGTATATACTATACCGGACTCTTTGGAATAGGAATACTGCTTGTTATTGGTCTGACCATTTTGCCCTATTATTTGCAAAATAATCTGGAATTATGGTGGAATTCAGTTGTAATTGCCCCTTTGGACTATTCCGCTGCCAGACGTTATTCTCCCTGGCTAATTTCGCCCATTTTATTGCTAGTGTTGCCCTTATACATATGGGCCTGGAAAAAAAATTATCTGAATTTAAAGGAGCGTAATACGATGATGATGTTAATTGTTGTATTGGGGGTAATGTGGTCATTTATGAAAGGAGGAAGAATAAACAGTCATTACCTTATTCAGTTGTTTCCAATATTCGTAATTCCTGTGGTTATTGTCTTCAGCAAACTTGCTTTTTTTGAAAAGTTCAACTACCGTCCCTATGTGCTGTTTCTTTTGCTGTTACTTCCGGTCGAGGCCTACCTGGAATATTACAATATTGCCAGGAACAAGTTAGAGAGGGGAACTTTTTATAATGGGGAAGGATTTACGGTTCCACAATATATAGAAGTTCATGATCTGGATACTGAAAACATTCTCTTTTTAGGCTACCATATCGGATATTGGGTCTTGGGCGTTAACCCCCCGACCAAGGCAGCTACGCATCCCAGTAATCTTTGTAAGGAGGAAATGTTTTCTGCCTACAAGAACCCCCGGGATACCTCTATGGAAGAGTTGCGTCATATTATGGAGGTGTTACGTCCTAAAACTATTGTGACCAGAAAAGGGCGTCGCATATTTGATGAAGATGAAAAGGAGGAAAACGCCTATATGGTAAACTATTTAAGCAATCATTACAAAGTTTTAGCAATTGTAGATAAAGCTGAAATATATCAGAGATCAGAGTGAAGTTAATGAAGATCTGAATTCAGCAGCATACCTTTTAATCACCTCTTTGGTAAAGGCGGCTTCGTTGAATATACGACCCAGCGAAGGAACACCCGTTTTTTTAAGTATGATACTTTCTGTTGATTGATGGGGCTCCCCATTAAATATAATGGAAACATCAAAACCTGATTTTTGAAGGTAGTCTATGGTCAATAAGGAATGATTGATACTCCCAAGATAATGTCTGGATACAACAACCACTTTGTAGGTAGGCTGAATTATATCCGCTATGGTTTCCGTATTATTAATCGGCACCAGTATCCCCCCTGCACCTTCAATTACCAAATGGTTGTTTGTTCTGGGTTCGACAATTTGATCCGTATTAATGGAAATGCCATCTATTTCGGCCGCAGCATGAGGGCTCATTGGGGTATTTAGTGCATAGCTGTTCTGATGTATTTTTGTTTTTGTATTTGAGATTAATGATGCAATCTTATGACTGTCAGAGTCATTAAGATCCCCGGCCTGAACAGGTTTCCAATAATCTGCCTCCAGAGCTTCTGTTATAATGGCCGCGGCCAGGGTTTTACCCACTTCCGTTGAGATACCTGTAACAAATATTCGTTTCATTGATTAGGAGCCTTGGTTATTATATTACAAACAGTGCATTTGTACTTCTTTGGTTCAAAAAAGGGGAACAATTTGTTCAGCAACCCTTTGCGGCTGTAATACACCTCCGACTTCTGAGCTTTACAATTAGGGCAAACCACTGGCATGTTCTTACTATCTAAAGCATAATTGCGAATCTCATCATAAATCAAAATAGCGCGTTCCTTGTCTTTGGAATACACGCGTAATTTTACTCCCCCGATTGCGCTGCTTATCAACGGGTCTGTATTCAGTGTATTTTCATCTTTCAGGAATACTTCTATCCCTTCAGATTCTAGTTTCCCCTTTATAATTTGAACATCTGCTACATATTCAAATGCCCCCAACGTATAAAATTTCTGTTCCATAAATTGTATTTAATTACCCCGGGCCAGCGAGGGAGATTTAGTAATAATTGCTTTCAATGTCTTTAAAACCTCCTGTATTTCCTGCTTGCTATTAAATGAATGCAGGCAAAATCTTAAGCGTTCCTTTCCTTTTGGCACAGTAGGGTAAAGAATAGGTTTTACATCCATTCCCTGATGAGATAAAGCAAGTGCTGTTTGCTTTACCAACGTACTTCCTCCAAGAATACAGCAGTGGATAGCTGAATCGCTTTTAATAAAATATGTACTAAGTCGCATCCCAGTCAATAGTTCCTTAAAGTAATCTATATTCTCCCTTAACTTTATGATCTGCTGACTTCCAAGATCTGACGATAGTAATTTATAAGCTGCTAAAATACTTGCCAGCGAGTGAGGGGGCAATGCTGTAGTGTAAATTAAGCTTCTCGCAAAGTTCACCAAATAGTTTTTTAGTGCATTAGTCCCAAGGATCGCAGCTCCGTGACACCCTAAAGCCTTCCCAAAAGTTATCATTCTTGCGAACACCCTGTCTTCAAGATGAAGATCGGAGATCCTCCCCTTTCCACCTTTGCCAAATACTCCCACAGCATGCGCCTCATCAAGAATAAGAAGAATGTCATTACTCTCACATATTTCCATAAGTTTATGCAGATCTGAGGTATCACCATCCATAGAAAATACAGCTTCGGTGACAAGATATGCCTGATTATCACCACCATCCAGTTGATGTTTTTGTTGGGCAATACAGGATGATAAATCTTCTAAATTGTTGTGTTTAAACTTGAAAGCTCTTGCATTTCCGAGTTTTAATCCATCCCTAATACTGGCATGTATAAATTCATCAAAAAATACAATATCATTTCGCTGTGGAACCGAGGAGAAGAACCCTATGTTGGCATCATAGCCCGAGTTAAAAATCAAGGCATTTTCCGCATTGTGGTAAGTACTGATTAACTCTTCAACCTCATCGAATAAAATGTTATTCCCGGTCAGTAATCGGGAACCGGTTGCTCCATTGCGGGCCAACTCCTTATCCGACAAAATTTGCAATGCCAAATGCGATAATGCCATATTCTGAGAAAAACCCAAATAATCATTAGACGAAAAATCTACTAAGGAGGTTTCCGATGGTAATTCTCTTAGGGTATTATCAGCCCTTCGCTCTTCTAATTTTTGTTGCAGTTTTTTGGGTAATCGGGCCATATGACAAATGTAATATATCCTTTTTTATATATTATATTCGTGACACTAAACCTCCGTTGATGCAAAGACCATTTCTGAAATTAATTTTTTTGATCTGTCCGATAATTTTAACCGCACAATCTAGCAGTTATAATATCTCTTTTGATAATGCCGTGCACCATGAAGCCGAAATCACTATCCTTTTTTCAGAAGTTGAAAAGGACACCTTAATTGTCCAAATGAGCAGGTCTTCCCCCGGAAGATATGCCATCCATGAATTTGCCAAAAACGTCTACAATTTCAAGGCTACGGATGAAGAGGGAAATTCATTGAATGTCTTTAGACCAGACCCCAGTAAGTGGGGTATTACCGGACATAAAGGCGTGGTTAAAATTGGCTATACCTTATTTGCTAATAGAGGTGATGGCACATATTCCCAAGTTGATGAAACTCATGCCCATTTAAACATGCCGGCAACATTCATGTTTGCACCCCAGTTGAGTAATGGGAAACATAAAGTACAATTTAATCCCCGTAATGACCTCAACTGGAAGATTGCCACGCAATTAGTTTTGGAGGAAGGAACAACTTATACTGCCCCGAATTTGCAGTATTTTATGGATAGCCCCACGGAAATCAGTGATTTTGGATTAAGATCTTTTGAGGTCGATTCTGAAGATGCAACTTATACTATTCAATTAGCGCTGCATCATAACGGAACCGAAGAAGAATTGAACGACTATTTTGAAAGTGTAAAAAAAGTGGTGCTGGCGGAAAAAGAGGTTTTTGGAGAGCTGCCGGAATTCGACAATGGCACCTATACCTTTCTAGCCTGCTATATTCCGAATGCCTCAGGAGACGGGATGGAACATAGAAATTCCACAGTTTTAACAAGTACCAGAAGCCTCGGGAATGGAGGGTTAACCAGGAATATTGGTACTGTGTCTCATGAGTTCTTCCATGCGTGGAATGTAGAACGTATTCGTCCTACATCTCTGGAACCTTTTGATTTCACCACTTCAAACATGAGTGGGGAATTGTGGTTTGCTGAAGGTTTTACAAGTTATTATACCGGGTTAATACTATGCAGGGCCGGGTTAAGAACCGCTGAGCAATATGTTGAAGGGTTAAAAGGTACTTTTAATTATGTGTGGAATTCCCCGGCAAGGAAGTTTTTTAATCCCATCGAAATGAGCTATCAGGCCCCTTTTGTAGATGCTGCAACTTCGGTCGACCCTGTAAATAGAGCAAACACCTTTATTTCCTATTATTCTTATGGAAGTGTTCTTGGTCTTGCATTAGACCTTTCACTTAGGGAACAAGGTCTGAACCTTGATGATTATATGAGATTGATCTGGACAACTTTTGGCAAAAATGAAACTCCTTATACCATTGAGGATCTCCATAAGAGTTTAAATAAATATGCCGGCGAAGCTTTTGGCAATAATTTTTTTAACAACTTCATTTATCAGAGTAAAATGCCAGATTATAATTCCCTTTTTGCAACTGTCGGGGTTAAATTAATACGGCATTCGGAGACCCCTTATTTTGGTGCTTCTTTATCGGTTAAGGATGACGGCAGTGGCCATATTTTAAGCAGTACAAGAATTGGCAGCCCGGCATATGTTGCTGGTTTAGAAAAAGGTGATATCATTAAAACTATTAATGGACAAGCATTCCAAAAAGACCAATCTTTTACCGACCTGATTAAAACATTTAAAATCGGCGATACCCTGGAAGTCGTATATGAACGTTTTGGAGAAGCACATACATCTACTGTGAAATTGGGCCCGGGCAAACAGTATAGTATAGAACTTCAGGAGAAAAATGGAGATACTCCTTCAGCAGAAATCCTTAAGAACAGGAATGCCTGGTTAAAGATGAAATAGATGATACTGAAATATTGTGCTTGTGAACATATTGAAGAATTACAGCAAATATTAGAGCTTCAGCAAAGAAATTTACCAAAAAATATATCAGAAAAGGAAAAGTCTAAAGAAGGATTCGTTACCGTGTCTCATGATCTGGAACTGCTAGAGAAGATGAATAAAACATATCCGCACACCATTGTTAAAGACAAAAACAAAGTGGTTGGTTATGCCTTGAGTATGCATCCGGTTTTTGGGAATAAAATAGCGGTTTTGCGTCCCATGTTTAAAGAGATTAACAGCATACTTCCCTCAGGCAAAAAATATATAGTTATGGGGCAGATCTGTATTGCGAAAGCCTACCGGGGTAAAGGAATTTTCAGGAAACTTTACCAAACAATGTGGCAGGCTGTTAAGAACGACTTTGATTGTATTATAACTGAGGTAGATGCAACCAATCTTCGTTCTCTGGAGGCGCATTATGCCATAGGATTCCAGAGTCTGAAGATATATAATTCAGGGGGTACTCAATGGCATTTAATTGAAATGAAATAAAATTCATTACTGATTTTAATTAGAGCACAAAAAAAAGTCATGCCGGAGCATGACTTTTATAATTTTCAGTATTAAAAAGAATGTTTAATCGGCCAATACAATCACTTTGTTATCGCTCATCTCCACCGTACCGCTCAAAATTGAAAGCGTAGTCTTCCCCTTTTCGTCTTTGGCGAATTTAGTCTCGAATTCCTCTTCAATACTAATATCTCCTTCAATCTTAACCGTCCCTTCTTTAAGAAGAGAAACTATGGCTGCGTGATTATTTAACATCTGAAACTCCCCATCAACACCTGGCACTGTTACCGAGGTAACTTCGCCAGCAAATAATGTAGCTTCCGGGGATACAATTTCTAAATACATATTTCTCAGTTTGCAGTTTAAAGATTATTGCAATCTTAACTTATGCCTCGGCTAACATTTTCTCGCCAGCTTCGATGGCTTCTTCGATAGTTCCTTTAAGGTTAAAAGCAGATTCTGGTAATCTGTCCAACTCACCATCCATGATCATATTAAACCCTTTGATGGTCTCTTTAATATCTACCAGAACTCCAGGAATGCCGGTAAACTGCTCAGCTACGTGGAAAGGTTGCGAAAGGAATCTTTGTACCCTTCTGGCTCTTCCTACTGCAAGTTTATCTTCTTCAGACAATTCCTCCATTCCCAAAATGGCAATAATATCCTGTAATTCCTTATAACGTTGTAATAACTCTTTAACTCTCTGAGCACAGTCGTAATGTTCTTTTCCAAGAATCTCAGGTGCAAGAATTCTGGAAGTAGAATCTAAGGGGTCTACCGCAGGGTAAATTCCAAGTTCAGCAATCTTACGAGACAATACAGTTGTTGCATCCAGGTGAGCAAAGGTAGTTGCTGGTGCCGGATCCGTAAGGTCATCCGCAGGTACATAAACCGCCTGTACAGATGTAATAGAACCTCTTTTGGTAGAAGTAATACGTTCTTGCATGGTCCCCATCTCTGTGGCCAATGTTGGCTGATAACCTACCGCTGATGGCATCCTACCCAAAAGGGCTGATACCTCAGAACCTGCCTGAGTAAAACGGAAGATATTATCTACGAAGAACAATACATCTTTCCCTTGTCCTTCACCGGCTCCGTCACGGAAATATTCCGCGATCGTAAGACCAGAAAGTGCAACACGGGCACGTGCTCCGGGAGGTTCGTTCATCTGACCAAAAACAAATGTCGCTTTAGATTCTTTCATGGCTTTTTTATCTACCTTACTCAAATCCCATCCACCTTCTTCCATGGAGTGAAGGAAGTCATCACCATACTTAATAATTCCAGATTCTAACATTTCCCGTAAAAGGTCATTTCCTTCACGAGTTCTTTCTCCTACTCCGGCAAATACGGAAAGACCACCATGTCCTTTTGCAATATTATTAATGAGTTCCTGAATTAAAACCGTTTTACCAACACCTGCTCCCCCAAACAAACCAATCTTACCTCCTTTGGCATAAGGTTCTATAAGGTCTATCACTTTTATCCCTGTAAAAAGGACTTCTGTAGAGGTTGATAAGTCTTCAAACTTAGGTGCTTCACGGTGAATTGGCAGGCCATCTTCTCCTTCTTTAGGAAGATCTCCCAAACCGTCAATAGCGTCACCAATTACGTTGAACAATCGGCCGTATACCTCATCGCCTATTGGCATTTGAATGGCATTACCAGTAGCAACAACTTCCATCCCCCTGCTCATACCATCGGTAGAATCCATAGATATAGATCTTACGGTGTTCTCACCTGTATGAGATTGAACTTCAAGTATCAATTTAGTACCATCTTCTTTGATGAGTTCCAAAGAATCATAAATTTTAGGTAGTTCAGATCCTGATTGGAATTCCACATCGATTACCGGTCCGATAATCTGAGAGACTTTACCTGTAACTTTCGCCATTGTTCAAGTATTTATTGTATTAAGAATTAAATCGTTATATGAACAGCATTTCTAACTTTAAGGCTGTTTTTTCGGCTGCAAAGATAGGATTTAGTCTGTAAAAACGATCGCTTTTTTGTCATTTTATTTCATAAAAAAACACTTCCTGATAAGAAGTGTTTTTTATTATTCTACGGACAGTGAAAAATTACCCTAATTCACGTATAATCCTGTATATTCTTTAGCATCTACTTTGGGTAAGTTAGCCCCGTATTTTGTGTTGATTACATCAATCATAGCATTGGCTATAGCAGCATTTCCCCTGGGAGAAGTATGCAATCCATCCAGCGAAAATGCTCCTCCAGTTACAAAATCTGCAGTTATTATGGCGTTACCACCAATATTTAACCCGGTAGAAGATACTTCTTCTAACATGGCATAAGCGTCAAAGAATGCTAAATCAAACTGTCCTGCCATCATTTCTATGGTAGCGTTATATGCCAATGTTGCATCTACTATTGCTCCTTGCTCTTCCGGAGTAAGTACCTGGCTGTCGTCCAGGGCAACTCCAACACCGTTAACACTTAATGGGTTGTTAGGATCGGCTAAAGTACCAATCACAAATTGCGATGTAAGCACCATAAGGTCATTTGCCGTTGTCTGCCTTAATGGTGGCAGACCCAGTCCGGATAAATCTGTGAGATCCTCATCTTCTATAACCACAGCATTGGTTGCACTCGCTTCAAAGCTTATCGTACGTGCTGCCCTTTCTTCAGCTGATATCAGCATCCCTGCTTCTGCAGCCAAAAGACCTCCGTTATAAGCCGCGTAAGCCCCATTTACCGCTGCTGCTGTAGCCGCATCCAAAGGTATCGGATTATGCGGTACTACATGAAAATATGGCGCTTTTGTGATGTCAGGGATATTGGCTACTAAGCCATCGGCACCTGTCTGTGCCAGCGCTTGTAATATACCTCCATATACCTGGGCAAAAACATTGTTATTTGTAATATCCGGGCCGCCATAGGTAGCGGGATCCAGATTACCTGTTACATTGTGATCTTCCCCGGCACCTCCTGAACTTGCGTATTGCAACACATCATTGCTCCCAATCCACAGTGTGAAAAATGATGGAGCTTGTGCCAAAACATCCTCTAATACCGATGCATTAGGGTTAGAAGCCATCCTTGCAAAATAAGGATTTGCCAAACCTGCCTGGACTCCGGCTACGTTCCCATATCCATTAGCCAACAAATGGTAACTTTTTGCTCCGGGTACGCCCATATTGTTATGGGGGCCAGTAACTATATTAGTCACCTCAGTTGTTGGAGTACCACTAGCCGTGAATGGCAGCTGAGCAACCGGATCAAAAATAAATCGGTTGGGTGTAATTTGCATTCCTCCCAATAACAAGCCACCAAGATCATCACTCATAAGTGGTTGACCAAATGATCCGCCACCTGCTAAGCCAAATTGGGTTGCCAAAATATTGGGATAAGATGCCTCCTGACTTCTTATATACAAAGCGGCATCTGCTATTCCTGCAGTTAAAGAGTTACCAATAGCTACATAGTTGGCAAAACTGGTTGAGCCACTTGTGTAGTTTGGCGTTGGTAATCCAATGCCAGTTCCCGTGTCCGGGACATTCGGGATGGCCAGAATATTGTTGTCATCGGTAGAGCAGGCAAATGCAAGGCCGATCAGAGCAATTAATGATAGTTTTATATAATGCGTTTTCATATCGATTTTTTTTATTGATTAATGGTCCAGGATACGTAGTACTGTGCACCAATGGTACCAGCACCGGGAGCACTAACATATTCTTCTCCTAAGATATTTGAACCTCCTATTTTGAAAATAGACTTGATACTTGGTACTGTAAAGTTTACCTGCGCATCCACAATATTTCTGGATGGCACAAAACCATCGGCAAAAGAAGACTGCCATAAGTACCAATCATTCCACCTCCAATTAATATTGAAACCAAAATTATCGAACAATTCTGTATGCCCAAAAGAGGCCTTAACCTTATGTTCCGGGGTATTGAAGTTTGTCTCAAATCCGGGATCACTACCCTCTTCAAAATCCAGTTTAGCGTAGGTATAGTTTACACCGAAGTCAAAATCGCCCAGCACCTTAGTAGTAACACCTATACCACCCCCATAAGAACTGATATCCGCCGATGAATTGGTATATGCCTGAAATGGCAGGAAGTCTTCGTTCTGTAAAGCAAGTAATGAAAGTCCATTATCCCCTGCCTGCCCATAAAAGGGTACCAGAACCGTTTTATTGGAGATGAAATCCTCATAAGAATTATAATAGGCATTAAGATCTACACTAAGTTTTCCAAATATACCTCTATAGCCTACTTCATAGGCACTAATCTGCTCTGGTTGTACAAGATCCACTACAGTGGTTTGCGGATTACCTGCCGCCACAGATTCCCGAGTAAAGGCTGTTTCATAGGCCTGCCCACCAGAGAGTTGTACAGTTTCCGAACCCGTAAAGGCCTGCCCTGCAGTACTTACCAATAAATCAGGAGTTGTGTACCTGTCGAGGTTATCCGGTGCGGAACCAACCAAAGTGGCCAGCCCGGCGTTTAACCCAATAAAAAGATCCTGGGTAGAAGGATTTCGGAAACCTGTCTGATAAGATGCCCTTATATTATGTCTCTTTTCCTCGTCCAGGGCATAAACTAGAGAAACTCTTGGTGAAAAGAAACCGTCAAAAAACTCAGACTTGTCAAAACGCACAGATCCGGTAAACTTCAAGCGCTCTTCTAAAAGTTTCTTCTGTAATTGCAAATAGGCCCCATACTCCTCGTAATTAATTGGGCCATCCGTATCGGTATAAATGGTACCAGCAGAGTTTAATGAATATTGTCTCCAGGAACCTCCTACCATAATATCTGCAAAATCTCCTGTAACATGGGCCAGGTTATAGTTCGCGTCTATATGATAAATTTTAGAATTGTCCTGAAATTTAGATCCTGTAGTAAGGTCACCGTCCGCGGTAATACGCGCCAGGGCGCTGTTGAACTGTGCGGATCCCGGTACATACCTGCCTGCATCTGCATTTGCTCTACCTGCTGCATGACCCTGTTCATCTGTAACCGAAGGATTAAGGAACCTTGCGGTCAGGTAACCTAGGGCGTAATCTGTAAACCATGGTATATCATCTTTCCAGGCCCTGTTGATATTAATCGCTGTAAAACGGGTGTCATAAGAATTTCCTGCTTTTTCTGCTGTGGTATATCCTCTTACAAAAAAGTTTTTATTTCGAATCTCGAGTTTATGCTGCTGCATAAAGAAGTCCTTGATAGAATACCTGTTAGCCCCCTGATAGATGGTATTTCCCCTACCAATTTTAGAATTCCAAACAATTTCAAAATCATTGGCCCATGGCTTATAGTGTAAAGCAAAATCGGCCTTAAGGCTCTCTGCATCATAATCCATGAGGTCTCTTTCCTCATAACCCGTTCTTGTTACTCTTGCCGAACCAAAATCTGTAGCTACTGGAATGGGAAGGTTTTCTGCGGCTATCTGATCAAAATCCAGGGTAGTACCAACTTCATCTCCGTAAATATTGAGGCCGTCATAAGCCGGGTCCAATCTTGTAAATCCCGGATTACCAAAATCTGTGTAGTCTGTAGAAAACCATTCTGTTCCCTTTAAAAATGATACTGATGCTTTGGCCGCAAACTTATCATTAAATGCGTGTGCAAGCCTTACTCCTACATCCCAGAACTCATTATCCCCGGCATTGTTGCTCGAGGTAATCCCTGTTTTTGCATAAAAGCTAACTCCCTGGTGAAGGAAAGGACTTTTACTGGTCATAAACATGATACCATTAAAAGCATTTGCTCCGTATAGTGCGGATGACGCTCCGGGTAATAATTCTACGGTGTTTACGTCCAATTCTGACATTCCCAACAAATTTCCAAGTGGAAAGTTAAGTGCCGGGGAAGAATTGTCCATCCCGTCTACCAACTGCATAAATCTATTATTAGCGAAAGTTGCAAAACCTCTGGTATTCACAGATTTAAAGGTAAGGCTATTGGTGTTAAGATCTATTCCTTTAAGGTTTTCCAGGGCATCGTAAAAAGTAGGTGATGCCGCAGATTGAATAGTTTTGATATCCATCCGTTCAACGGTAACCGGCGATTCAAAAATCCGCTCGGGTGTTCTGGATGCCGAAATCACAATTTCGTCCAAAATTGTTTGTGCTTCAGAGATTGCAATTGCCAATGTTTGATTATTGGCGGTAACCTCCGCGATAGCCTCTGAAAATCCAATGCTTGTAATTCGTAATTGAAAAGGGGGAATTTCCGAGGTTTCCAAATTAAAATTTCCGTCAAAATCTGTGGTTGTACCTATTGCTTTGCCAACAATAACAACGTTGGCTCCGGGAACGGGATCTCCATTCTGATCTGTCACTGTCCCGTTTACATTAGTTTGCGAATAGGCACCTATACCCAACAGAAAGAAGGATAATAGGAATAATGTTCTCATTAGTTTAGAATTTTTAGTTAGTAACCAAGTCACTGGCAAGATACCGATTTTTTTAGACCGATCTTTAAAAAACTAAAAAAATTATGCATGCATAGTAAATTTTAACTTTCTCCTTCCATGTCCGATTTTACCGGAGTTGACTTAAAAAGAGAAAGGGCAAATCCCGAAGAATTTACCCTTTTACTATTATAATTTTTAAAAAAATACTTACTCTACAGTAACAGATTTTGCAAGGTTCCTTGGTTGGTCCACATTACAATCTCTCATAACCGCAATATGATAAGAAAGCAATTGTAACGGAATTGTCGTCAATAAGGGCGTCAGGCTTTCCATGGTTTCCGGGACTTCAATGACATGATCTGCCAGCGCAGTCACCTGTTTGTCTCCTTCGGTAACTATTGCAATGATTTGACCTTTCCGGGATTTTATTTCCTGAATATTGCTTACCACTTTTTCGTAATGCCCTTTTTTGGTAGCGATGACAATTACGGGCATTTGTTCATCAATCAATGCAATTGGTCCGTGTTTCATTTCTGCTGCAGGATAACCTTCTGCATGTATATAGCTGATTTCTTTTAATTTCAATGCCCCTTCCAGTGCCACTGGAAAGTTATATCCCCTTCCCAGGTAAAGACAATTATCAGAATCTTTATATGCATCCGCGATAATTTCTACTAATGGATTAGAAGCCAATGCCAATTCTACCTTGGCGGGGATGCTCTCTAATTCTGTAAGAAATTCATGGAATTTAGACTCGGAAAAGAGTCCTTTCTCCTTAGCCAGCTTCAAAGCTAAAAGGGTTAGTACTGTTATTTGAGTAGTAAATGCTTTTGTTGATGCCACTCCAATTTCGGGCCCTGCATGGGTATAGGCTCCTGCATCCGTTTCTCTGGCAATAGAAGAACCCACAACGTTGCAAACCCCAAAAACAAATGCTCCTTTTTCACGGGCAAGTTTTATAGCCGCCAAAGTATCGGCTGTCTCTCCTGATTGTGAAATAGCAATAAGTACATCCTGATCTGTAATCACCGGGTTTCGATATCGGAACTCAGATGCATATTCTACCTCAACAGGAATCCTGGCGAGATCTTCAAATATATATTCTGCTACTAATCCGGCATGCCACGAAGTTCCACATGCAACAATAATGATCCTGTTCGCATTGGTTATTCTTTCAAGGTTATCATCTACTCCGGCCATTTTGATAATGCCCTGATCAACTCTTAATCTACCTCTGTAAGTATCTTTAATTGCTCTGGGTTGTTCATAAATTTCCTTGAGCATAAAATGATCATATCCTCCTTTTTCAATTTCCTCCAAATTCATTTGAAGTTCCTGGATCATCGGATATGCGATGGCATCGTCCTTTATTTTGCGAAGTTTTATTTCTTTCCCCAATCTGACAATGGCCATTTCCTCATCTTCAAGATAAACGGCATTGTTGGTGAACTCTATAAAAGGGGAGGCATCAGAGGCAATAAAGAATTCGTTGTCACCGATTCCTATGGCCAATGGGCTTCCTAGTTTAGCCACTACTATTTCATCTGGTTTCCTCTTGTCGAACACTGCAATAGCATAGGCTCCTACTACCTGGTTTAAAGCAATCTGGACAGCCTTACCAAGTTTTACCTGCTCCTTGTTCTTTACCTCTTCAATAAGGTTAACCAAAACTTCAGTATCTGTATCAGACTCAAAGTGATATCCCCTTTTGGTCAATTCTTTCTTAATGGACTCATAATTCTCGATAATTCCATTATGGATAATCACAAGATCTCCGGAATTGGAGTAATGAGGATGTGAATTTATGTCGTTTGGCACCCCGTGTGTTGCCCATCTGGTGTGTCCAATCCCAAGGCTGCCATTTATAGAAATGGTAGATTCCGATTTATTTTTCAGGTCTTCTACCTTACCCTTGGTTTTCGCCAGATTTATATTGTTTCCATCATACAATGCGATTCCTGCACTATCATATCCCCTATACTCAAGACGTTGCAGGCCTTTCATTATTATTGGATAGGCCTCTCTATGGCCGATATATCCTACTATTCCGCACATACTAATAAATTGGTTAAATCAATTAAAGCTATAGGCAAATTTACTCGAAGTAAAACAAATGCCCCATTATATGGGATATATAACGAAATAAATCTTTTAGTGGTATACTTAAATGCAATATTAATTCGTCTCTGTGTAGAAAATCTCTAGTTTAAGCTTGTTTTCTTCATTTTCAGGAACATTACTTCCAAAAAGCACAGTACTTAGGGGGCTAATAGAACTACTTACCGGGAATTCTTCTTCTACATTACCGGCAAACATGGTATTAGATACTCCGGATATTCTTATATCGGGGGTAGTGGTAAGACCTAAAGTGACATTAGTAGAATCTCTTAAAACCAGGTTATTTATGTGATCTGTGATACGTATGGTATATTTAACACCCTTATCATCAACTTCCTCTTTAAAACCATCGTAATTAAGAAACAGTCCAAATGGCGTATCTGCAGTAGAGTTCTCGGTAGCCGCATTGTAGATGGGCTGATTAGACTCCGCATTATACAGGTAAAGACGTTCCGGTTCGTAGATAGTGCCAGCTGCATCTAAAGCATCCCTGTCTACATAAAATACCAGATTGGCCTCATTGATTATCCAATTATTTGCCCTGATCTGATTTAAGATATCTTCCCCGTTATTGGTCTCAAAAAGTTCAACTTCTGCAAAAGAACCGGACCCGCCTTTTAAATACAATCTGGATGCATTTTCGCCTGTATCCAATTTGTCTGAAATATCAGGTGGAAAGGCATCATTTATATAAGTGTTTACAGCATTACCAGACACCGGTAAATTTCCGCCTCCTGAAATAAGTCCCAAGACATATTGCTGTTCATCAGTAGTAAGTTCCTCATCCTGGATCTCATCAAATTCATAATTAATTGTGATCCTGGCTTCTGTAAGATCTAGCAGCATCATAAGATCATCTGAGATAGGGGTAATAGAGAAATGCAATCCTCTTAGAAATGCATTAAAGTTGGCAGTACTCAATAATTCTGATTCTCCTTCTTTATCTAAGATATTGGTTTGGAAAAAGTCCGGATCAAGATTTACCCATATTCCCGGTTCAAACCGGTCTGGGGATTCCAGAGATTCGTCTTCCTCCTCCGTATCCGGATCATCCTCTTTGAAAACAAGGATTTGTTCATCACTAACGGTAACTTCTCCATCAAATAGGACTTCAGAAACAAAAGTAGGTGAGAATTGCTGAGACGAGTAAAACTCCTGGGCTTCTTCAAAATTAGTATCCGGATCTAAATCTCTCAGGAAAAATGTAGATCTTTCCACTTTAAGATTAAAGGGTTGAGCGCGATTTCCATAAATACTGTCTAAATCCCTTTTTAATGGAAATCTATTGCCAGCGGTTTCAGTATCTTCCCCATCATTGGTGCCGTCCCCGTCTGTATCTACATTAAGAGGATCGGTTCCTGAAAGCCGTTCCTGATTATCGGTAAGACCATCACCATCGGTATCACTATTTGGGTCATCAGGATCCGCATCATATTCATTTGCCAACCCGTCCTGATCTAAATCTCCATTTGAATTTCTCAGGTAAGGGATATATAGGGTAACCTCTGTAACTCTTTCGTTCTCTTCAATTGTAGATTCATTGTCATCATTCTCTGAATCATCTTCAACCGCCTGAGAGTAATTTCCAAATCTCGGATTACCCGGGCTGGTTCCCAATGCCGCCTGAAGACTCAGTTGTGAAGTTATCCTTGCCTCAGTTTTTCCGTAAATTGGGTCGTTAAAAACACCTAGCTGGTATATCGGCAATTTATTGGTCTGTACTGCTTCAATTTTCCTGTTGTATGCAAAAACGTCATAAACAGCTTTATCTGTTGTAAATGGCTGTCCGCCAATTACACCATCTCCAATGGTAGTAAGGTCTTCTTCACAAGAGACAGCAGCCAAAACGATCAATATGCCTGCCAGGGCAGAATAACGTAATCTTCTCAAAAACTTCATGTAAATTACTTTAAAACTTCAGTGTTATAAAAATTGGCATACGCCTCTTCAAACTCTTGAAGAGAAACATACGGCAACACAGGTTTTTGAAGGTTGGCAATATATTCCTGCAATTCTGCCGGAATATCTTCCGCGGCTAAAATAACTGCATCAGAAAAATCTACAGCAACTTTTAACAAATTATTATAGGTAGGGGCGCTCAAATGTGCAATACTGTCCTCGGAAATTCCGTCAAAAGCAATCTTTTTCTGTAGTGAAGCATCAAGGGATCCTTCATAACTTCTGCCATAAACGGAGGTGACTATTTTACTATCTGCAAATAGTGGTTCATCTGCATAAAAACGCCTTAAATAAAGTGGCAACAATGAGGCCATCCATCCATGAACATGAATAATGTCTGGCGACCAGTTGAGTTTCTTTACCGTTTCTACAACACCTTTCGCAAAAAACAAGGCTCTTTCATCATTGTCCGGAAACAAATCACCATTTTCATCTGTAAACGTGGCTTTCCTTTTAAAATACTCTTCGTTATCAATAAAATAAACCTGAATTCTTTCACGGGGAATAGAAGCCACCTTAATGATAAGAGGCATATCCATATCATTTATCACAAGGTTCATCCCAGAAAGCCGGATGACTTCATGAAGCTGATGTCTGCGTTCATTGATATTGCCATACCTCGGCATAAATATCCGTATTTGGCCCCCATTGCTATTGACCATTCGGGGGGCTTCATAAGACATTAAGGAAACTTCATTTTCGGGTAGGTAGGGTACTAATTCGGAAGATACAAACAATATCTTTTTACCATTCATAAAAGTTCTTTTTTATTAATCGGGCAAACGTAGCCGCAAAATTACAAAAATTATGCAGAATAGCAGTAATTATAGTAAGTTTGCTCGGTTTTAAAATTAACAATGCACGTATTCAGGACAATTAAAAAACTCAAAGCGCATCTCAATTCCATTAATTCAGAGAAGAGCAGCCTTGGCATGGTACCAACAATGGGGGCACTTCATCCTGGCCATCTGAAGCTTGTGGAGCAGGCACTTCTGGAAAATGAGACCGTTGTTGTAAGTGTTTTTGTAAACCCCACACAATTTGACAACAAAGAGGATCTAAGAAAATATCCCAAGACGCTATCAGACGATAAGGCCCTACTAAATAGCCTCGATAAAAAAATAATAATCTTTGCCCCCGAAGTTGCCGAAATTTATTCGGATAAGGTGACCTCAAAGGAATACGACTTTAATGGTTTGGACAAAATGATGGAAGGTAAATTCAGAACAGGTCATTTTAATGGTGTTGGCACTGTTGTTGAAGCCCTTCTGACCGCGGTGATGCCAAATAGAGCCTATTTTGGCGAAAAAGATTATCAGCAATTACAGATCATTCGCAAACTCCTGAAAATACTAAACTTACCAATAGAAATTATTGGCTGCCCAATTGTCAGGGAATCAACAGGTCTTGCCATGAGTTCAAGGAACGAACGCCTGTCAGATCGACTGCGAAAAGAGGCCGCTTTTATCTACAAAGTACTTCAGGAAGCAAAAGACAAATTTGGCACGAAAAGTGCTAATTACGTTGTGAATTGGGCACATAAAATATTTGACGAACATCCCGATTTTGATCTGGAGTATTTCAAGATTATGAATTCAAAGAATCTCAAGCCGGTAATTAGAAAACAAAAAGGCCAGAAATACCGAGCATTCATTGCAGTATACGCCGAAGGTGTTCGCCTGATAGATAATATCGCCCTTAATTAATTAACTTTGTCCCATGCAAATAGAAGTAGTAAAATCTAAAATTCATAGAGTTAAAGTAACAGGCGCTGACCTTAACTATATAGGGAGTATAACTATTGATGAGGATCTGATGGATGCCGCAAATATTATACAGGGTGAAAAGGTTCAGATTGTCAATAACAATAATGGAGAACGATTGGAAACTTATGTTATTCCTGGTCCAAGGGGAAGCGGCGAGCTTACTCTCAACGGGGCTGCCGCTCGGAAAGTTGCTGTCGGTGATATCTTAATCCTTATTACCTATGCAAGAATGGATATAGAGGAGGCTAAGAAATTTAATCCTGCTTTGGTATTTCCCAATGAAGAGACCAATCTTTTAAACTGATTTTGAACAGAAAAATAAAAAAGACCTTAAAGCTGATACTCCCAATTGCCTTGGGAGTTTTTTTGGTTTGGTACCTTTATATCTCCACCACCCCAGATCAGCGAACAGAGATTCTGCAATATATCAAGGAGGCTAATCCTTATTGGGTTGCATTGTCTATCTTCATTGGAGTTCTGAGCCATGTATCGAGAGCTATACGTTGGAATTATCTTTTAGAGCCTTTGGGTTATACCCCAAGGACAACAAATAATGTCCTTATAATTCTGACCGCCTATCTTACAAATTTAGGTGTCCCGAGGTCTGGAGAAATCCTAAGAGCAACTGCCCTGACCACCTATGAAAATGTCCCTTTTGAAAAGGGCATCGGAACTATTGTGACCGAAAGGATTGTAGATCTTATCATGCTTTTCATCATAATTTTAATCGCTTTGCTTTTACAAACAGAGCTAATTATGGAATTTATTGATGAAATGGGTTTAGGTATCATCAGCGGAGCCGTTGTACTCATAGTAGGTATTCTGGGCTTGTTTGTCAGTATCTGGTTAATAAGAAAGTCGACCTCTAAAATTGCTATTAAAATCAAACTCTTTTTAAGGAGCTTATTGGAGGGGATTCTGAGTATCTTCAGAATGAAAAAAAAGTGGCCCTTTATATTCCATACTCTTTTTATTTGGGGGGCTTACATAGGGATGTTCTGGGTGATCAAATTCACCGTATTAGAAACAGTTGATCTTTCATTTGGTGCCATGTTAGTTGCTTTCGTAGGGGGAGCATTTGCAATGGCTACTACAAATGGTGGATTTCTGGCATTTCCGATCGCCGTCAGTAAATCTCTGGAGATTTTTGGTGTAAGTGTGGTTTCTGGTAATGCATTTGGCTGGATCATGTGGATTGCTCAAACCCTGATGGTTGTGGTATTTGGTGCAATATCTTTTCTGCTCTTACCGTTATTGAACAGGAACCGATAGCCAAAAAACAAGCCACATGAAAATTTTATTATCGTTTGTCTTCGGACTAACCTTTTGTCTGAACCTCTCCGCACAAGTAACACAAGAGATTTTCGAGTCTTTTAAATTGCAGGAAAGAAGGGATGTTAAATACTATTTCCCTGAAGATTATTCTGAGGAAAAGAAATATCCCCTGGTTTTGGTTCTTGATGGAGAATATCTCTTCGACCAGGTAGTCGCAACAGCTAAGTTTTATAGCGACTTTCAGGGTATGCCTGAAGTTATTGTCGTTGGCATAAATCAAAAGAAAGACGATCTTCGATGGGAAGACTGTGCATTTGATGAAGATTCGGGCTTACCAACTGAAAAAGGTAAACTCTTTTTTGAGTTTTTAGGGATGGAAATCATTCCATATTTAGATCTGAATTATAATACTGCACCTTTTAAAATGATTGTCGGTTATGATATAACTGCCAATTTTCAAAATTACTGGCTATTTAAGGACCGCTCTCTTTTTAATGCCTACATAAGCATTTCCCCTTTGTTGGCTCCTGAAATGGAAAATAGAGCTCCCGCCCGGCTGAATGCTCTGAACCAGCAAATCTTTTATCATTTGATAGTTGGAGGTAATCGGGATAAAACCAGCAATACGGTAATGCAAATGGACAGGGCCTTGAAAGTTATCGATAAAGAAAATTTTCATTATTTTTTTGATGAATATCCGGAAGCTAATGATGTTTCTGTAGCTACCTATGGTATTGGAAAGGCATGGGACAGAACCTTCCAAATGTTTAAGCCTATTAGCCCAAAAGAATACAAGCAAGAAATTCTGACATCTGACGAACCGGTATTTAAGTACCTGGAGGATAAATACGCCATGATAGAAGATCTTTTTGGTTTTAGAAAACCGGTGGAACTCAACGACATTATGGCCATCTATGCAGGGAGTAAAAAGAAAGATGATTTCGAATCGCTGAAGCCACTCTCTGAGCTATGTAAGAAAGAGTTTCCCACTACTATGCTGGGCTTTTATTTGGAAGGTGAATATTATGAAGAATTGGGAGAGCCCAAAAAGGCACTTCGCACCTTTGAAAAAGCATTTGGGATGGATGAGATAGATTTCCTTACCAAGGAAATGGCATTGGAAAAAATTGATGCCCTCAAAGCAGACTTTGGTTTTTAATAACCCGCATAGTGGGCTAACCTCGTCCAAAGTCCCGCTTTTTTGTCCAACCGTTTCCCTTTATTCTCAAAGGTAAAGTACTCATCTGTTTTGAAACTTTATCCTATCTTCGCCAGAAACCCTTTAAGAGGTTATGGCCAAGACCAAAACTGCTTTTTTCTGCCAGAATTGTGGCACCCAATACGCCAAATGGGTTGGGCAATGTGTTGCCTGTAAAGAATGGAATACCATAGTGGAGGAAGTCATACAAAAAGAAGAAAAGACCCCCTGGAAAAATGCCAAAATCACTGTCGACAAAATAAAACCACTACGGATAAATGAAATAAGTACTGAAAAGGAATTAAGGTTAAATGTCCAGGATAATGAATTTAATCGGGTACTTGGAGGAGGTTTAGTCCCCGGATCATTAGTGCTTTTAGGAGGAGAGCCAGGTATAGGTAAAAGCACCCTCCTGCTTCAGGTTGGCCTAAAGCTTCCCTATAAAACATTGTATGTTTCGGGAGAAGAAAGCCAGAAGCAAATTAAAATGCGCGCAGACAGGATTCATCCAAATAATGATACCTGCTTTATACTAACCGCGACCCGGACTCAAGATATTTTTCAACATATAGAGGCCATAGACCCTGAAATAGTAATAATAGATTCTATCCAGACGCTTCATTCTGATTATATAGAATCTGCTGCAGGCAGCATCTCTCAGATCAGGGAATGCACAGCAGAGCTCATCAAATTTGCCAAAGCCACCAATACCCCAATGATACTGATTGGGCACATCACGAAAGATGGCAATATTGCCGGCCCTAAAATTCTGGAGCATATGGTGGATACTGTTTTACAATTTGAAGGAGATCGCAACTATGTCTATCGGATTCTCAGAGCCCTGAAAAACAGGTTTGGTTCCACAGCTGAACTTGGAATATATGAAATGCAGGGAGACGGACTAAGAGAAGTCAGTAATCCTTCTGAAGTCCTTATATCTAAAAATGAAGAAGGACTTAGTGGCACGGCTATTGCCGCTACCGTTGAAGGTATGCGCCCTTTGCTTATTGAAATTCAGGCTTTGGTGAGTTCCGCCGTATATGGAACTCCTCAAAGATCTGCAACAGGTTATAATGCAAAACGACTCAATATGCTACTGGCGGTGCTAGAAAAAAGAGCAGGGTTTAAACTAGCGGCTAAAGATGTATTTCTGAATATTACCGGCGGTATCTCGGTAGATGACCCGGCCATTGATCTGGCTGTTGTTGCAGCCATCCTTTCGAGCAATTCGGATATCGCAATATCCAAAGGCATTTGTTTTGCAGCAGAGATAGGGCTGGCGGGTGAAATTAGGCCCGTACAGCGAGTAGATCAGCGCATTATCGAAGCTGAAAAACTTGGTTTTTCTACTATTTTTGTTTCGAAAAATAATACGATCTCCCTTAAAGACACCAGAATTAATATTAAGCTAATCTCTAAAATTGAGGAATTGGTCAGCAGTTTATTTGGCTAGCCAGCTAATATTAATTTAACTTTAAAGGAATATAAATACACAAATAATGAAAAGTACCATCCTCTTCTCCCTTTCCATGATCTTACTATTCGGTTGTAAACAACAGGAATCTTCTGCATCTGCTGTCCAGGAAAATGCTCCTTCCGATTACCTGAGTTTTGAAGGAAGGGATGACCAGTTTACAGGTGGAATAAAAATGATCCCAATCAACACAGATAAAGGAACTTTTAAGGTGTGGACCAAGCGGGTTGGTAATAACCCTGCCAAAAAGGTTTTACTGCTTCACGGTGGCCCCGGAATGACCCATGAATTATACGAATGTGCAGATGGTTATTTCCCACAGCAGGAAATTGAATATATCTATTACGATCAGTTAGGTTCTTACTACAGTGACAAACCAGACGACCTTGAACTCTGGAGTACCGAAAGGTTTGTTGAAGAAGTAGAACAGGTGCGGAAAGCCTTAAATCTAAACAGCGATAACTTCTATTTGTTAGGGCAGTCATGGGGTGGCATACTGGCCATGGAATACGCACTGAAATATCAGAATAATCTGAAAGGACTCGTTATTTCGAACATGATGAGCAGTATTCCGGAATACAATGCTTATGCACAGGAAGTTTTGGGGCCACAGCTAGATCCTGAAGTTTACAAAGAAATCAAGGCCCTTGAAGATGCCGAAGATTTTGAGAATCCCAGATATGGAGAATTACTCTTTGAGCATTATTACACCGAGCATGTATTACGGCTTCCACCAGATCAATGGCCAGAGGCGGTATTGCGAAGTCTTAACCATGCTAATAACCAGGTGTATGTGCATATGCAGGGCTACAGTGAATTTGGTATTACAGGAGATGCCACTCTAAAAGAATGGGACATAAAGGACAGACTTAAAGAGTTGTCTGTTCCCACTTTAGTTATTGGTGCTAAACACGATACCATGGATCCTGATCATATGGAGTGGATGTCGAAAGAAGTGCAAAACGGACGATACCTTTTTTGCCCGAATGGGAGTCATTTATCCCAGTACGATGATCAGAAAAATTATTTTGGTGGCGTAATTAATTTTATCAATGATGTAGATAAGGGTACTTTTCAATAATCATGGTGCCGGATTAGGAATCTGACCATGAATAGCCTCAATACCCTTTAGTACCTCATCGCTTAAATCAACATCTATACTGGAAATATTTTCCTTTAGCTGCTGCATAGTAGTGGCACCTATTATATTACTTGTTACAAATGGCCTTGAGGTCACAAACGCCAGTGACATCTGTGCCAGCGACAAATTGTGTTCCTGGGCCAGGTTATAATACAATTGAGTTGCTTTTTCAGAGTTTTCACTACTGTAACGGTTGTAGGCCGAGAAGAGGGTGATCCTTGCATTTGCTGGCTTCATCCCTCCCAAATATTTACCGCTCAACACGCCAAACCCTAAAGGGGAATAGGCAAGCAGTCCTATTTTGGATCGCATAGAGATCTCCGAAAGACCTACTTCAAATAATCTATTCAAAAGACTGTAAGGATTTTGAATTGTAATTGCCCTGGGAAGACTACTGTGTACCTTACTCTCCTCCAAAAAACGCATTGTTCCCCAGGGGGTTTCATTAGACAGCCCAATATGCCGAATTTTCCCCTCTCGAACTAAATCTCTCAAAGTTTCCAGCACCTGATGAATATTATCCTGCCAATGATCTGAAATATCATGTTCATACCCTCTTTTACCAAAGAAGTTGGTAGTGCGTTCTGGCCAGTGCAATTGATAAAGATCCAGATAATCTGTCTGCAAGCGCCCTAAACTTCCTTCAACAGCTTCAATAATAGACGCCCTGGAAAACCCAGTGGTCCTTATGAACTTTGTGAATTCTGCCTTTCCGGCAATCTTGGAGGCCAGGATTATCTTATCCCTTTTCCCAGTTTTTTTGAACCAGGTTCCTATTATTTTCTCAGTGTCGGCGAACCTGTCAGGATGGGGAGGAACAGGATACAACTCAGCGGTATCAAAAAAATTTATCCCCTGATCAAAAGCATAATCCATTTGCTCATGACCTTCAGATTCGGTATTCTGACGACCCCAGGTCATGGTGCCCAGGCAAATTTTACTGACTTCCAGATCAGTGTGTGGTAAACGGGTATACTTCATAGCTTAAGAATGGTTAGATAGAAAGTCCAAATTTAGGGATTACTAATCTTAAAAATCCCCAGCCGATAAATTTTATTAGTCGATTTCAACCAAAATAGGACAATGGTCGCTGTGTTTAGCCTCTGATAGTATAACTGATCTTTTTAACCTGCTTTCCAAAGGTTTACTAACCATAGCATAGTCTAAACGCCAGCCCTTATTATTGTTTCGGGCGTTGGCCCTATAGCTCCACCAGGTATAATTGTGAGGGTCTTTATTGAAATGTCGGAAACTATCGATAAAACCACTATCGATAAAATTTCCGATCCACTCTCTCTCCACCGGCAAGAATCCTGAAACATTTTTATTGCGGACGGGATCGTGAATGTCAATAGCTTCATGACAAATATTGTAATCCCCGCAAATGATTAAATTAGGGTGGGATTTTTTGAGGGTATCAATGTATTTATGGAAATCCGCCATATAGGTAAGTTTATGGTCTAATCTAGCCAGGTTTGTACCAGATGGAAGATAGAGGCTCATTACCGAAACACCATTAAAATCTGCTCTCAGATTTCTTCCTTCGAAATCCATATAATCTATTCCGGTCCCTATCTCAATATGATCCGGACGTTTTTTAGACAATATGGCAACTCCACTGTATCCTTTTTTCTGTGCGCTGAACCAGTAATTATGATGATAACCCGCCTGGGTGAACAAAGAAAGGTCTAATTGTTCTTCCATGGCTTTAATCTCTTGCAGACAAACCACATCAGGGTTTACAGCGAGCAGCCATTCAATAAAACCCTTATTCAATGCAGCGCGGATTCCATTTACATTGTACGATACTATTTTCATGATTCAAAAATAGTGAATGCCATCGACCATATAAATTTTCTGATGATGATTTTAATATTACTTAATAAGACAAACCATGTCCGTATGGAAACAGGGGGTCTTTTGAATCATAAGGCACATCTTCCTTTTGATTCTCCACTGCCTTCCAGGAAGACGGTAACTCAAATGGGAGTTTCCCTGATGGACTTGTTTTACCAAAGAGCATCTCAACCAGTACTTCATCACTTGTGCCAAATTCTCCGAACATTGCGCCACTACTTTCTTCTATCCCGGTAAGTATGGCAGGGCGTTCCAGATTTACTATTACAATTGATGGTTTTTGTTCGATTAAATCTAAAATCTCGTTCTTTTCCTTTTCATTATAGTACAATCTGCCCTGATGGAAGAAGCTTTCCAGGAAATAATCATTTCGCTCATCAAAGGGTGTGTTTATCCTGGTCAGAATAACATCGGCATCCTCTGGATCTGTAACCAGCTCACCATACTTGTCAATAATTTCAGGTGTTAATAGCCCTTCTATATAAACTTTTGTTCCCATTTTGAGTGGTAATAAATTGTCATTTTTAAGCAAGACCATCGACTTACTCTGGGCTATTTTACCTTTTTCTCTGAATTCCTTTCTACCGGCAATTTTAATTGCTTCCTTTTCATCTACATAAGGATTATCAAATAGACCCAGTTTAAATTTGTCGAGCAATATCCGTTTTACAGAAACATCTATCCGCTCCTCGCTAATTTGTCCTTCTTCGACTAATTCAACTATGAGTTCCGGGATGTTTTCTCCCCCAAATTGATCGCAGCCGGCATCGAGTACTTTTTTTACCCTTTGTTTATATGATAAATCTTCTACTCCCCATGCACGGCCTTCTCCCATTTTAGAATCTGTAATTATATTCCAATCTGTGCAAACCACGCCATTAAAGTTTAGCGAATCTCTTAACAGGCCCGTGATAATTTCTTGATTGAATCCGAAAGCGACATTTTCGCCGGTCTGATCCACAGGAATCCCATAGTAGGGCATAATTTGGGCAGTCTTAGCCTTAAACGCACCCTCGGTAAATGGAATAACATGATAATCAAAATTATCACCGGGGTATACTTGCTCCCTTCCATAAGGGAAATGTGCGTCCTCACCGTCTTTCTGTGGTCCTCCACCCGAAAAATGTTTGGTCATACAGGCAACACTGTTTGTACTTAGAGAATCGCCCTGGAAACCCTGCACATACGCCTTAGTCATCATTGCTGACAAGTAGGCGTCTTCCCCAAAAGTCCCATTTGTTCTCCCCCAGCGAGGTTCGGTGGCTAAATCGGCCATTGGATGCAAAGCCAAACGCAACCCTACCGCAATGTATTCCTGCCTTGCAATATCACCAAATTCTCTAACTAGTAGAGTATCTCTTGTAGCAGCCAGGCCCAAAGAACTGGGCCATTGTGAAAAGGAAGGGGTATACAGGGAGGCTCCCGGATTATTCTCTGTACCATGTCTTGGATCAGTGGCGAGGGTAATAGGAATTCCCAGGCGGGTACGCTCGGCCATTTTTTGGACACTATTGTTATATCTGGCGTAGCCGGTGGCATCTAAAGAAGCTAATATATTGAAGCTATTCATTTTCTTTCTTGCTATCATCTCGGAATTTGATGGCAGCATAAAAGACATCATAATATTAATCGGATCTGTTGATAGTACGGGTTTTTCCATGGGCTCTCCATCCGGAGTTGTTCCTATCATGGTTACAAACATGGTACCTGCCTTTTCCTGGAGATTCATTTGATTGACCAAGTCTGTTGCCCTATTTTCCGGACTTGCATTTGGGTTCTCATAAACATCTAACTTGCCATTTTTGTTGAGATCCCTAAAAGTGATGCCGTTCTGGGTAAGAGTACTGGCTTCCTTTCCCAACAAGGCCATGTTGTTTTTGGAGGCGTTAGACTTTTTTATGTACACTACCAAAAAGACGATAAGCAGGATTCCTGCTAAAGATAGTAGTAGATATTTCAGGACATTCAGAAACTTTTTCATTTTTATTTAGTTAATTTGACACAATAATAAGAAAAATTTCTATTGTATCATATTAATACAATAAAATATTTATATTTACCCATGACAAATATTTCAAGAAAACCCAGTTTAAAAATGGCATTAAATCCGGATGACTACATGCCCGGAATTTCCATAGACTGTGTAATTTTTGGATATAGTAACCAACAACTCAAGATTCTGCTATTGAAATGGAAGCATCAAAACTTATGGACGCTGCCAGGAGGATTCATTCGCAAAGATGAAGATATGAAAGATGCTGCCAATAGGGTTTTAGAAGAACGTACAGGGCTTAAATCTGTCTTTCTTAATCAATTTCACACCTTTGGAGATATTGAACGCTCGCTTCAAAATGGAAAAGAACAACTAAAACGAATGGAATTTATTAGGCAATCTAAGTTGCACAATGATGAAGTAATTGGTTGGCTAAACAATAGATTTATCACTACGGGATATTTCGCATTGGTTGATCTTCATAAAACTAAGCCAGAACCAGATGCGCTTAGTGATACATGCGAGTGGAAATCGCTCACAGATATGCCAGATTTGATGATGGACCACAAACAAATTGTTGAAAAAGCACTTACACATCTCCGCATCCAACTTAATTATCTGCCCATTGGCTTATCACTTCTTCCTGCCAAATTTACGTTTCTGGACCTTCAAAAATTGTACGAAGCTATACTTCAAAAACCATTGGAACGCAGTAATTTTCAGCGCAAAGTACTTAAGCTTGGAATTCTAAGGCGCCATGAAAAACAAATGACCGGTGCTGCTAATAAAGCTCCCTATCTCTACAGTTTTGATAAAAAGAAGTTCAAAAAGCTTATAGAGGAAGGTATTGGTTTTTCATATTAATTCTCAGTCTCCATCTTACCAGGATTACATTTTTGGAATAGCTTTTGATTTACCAATAAAAATAAATACGGAATATGAAAAATACAGTTTTAATTCTTCTTGTTTTAAGTGGATATTTTCTGCGGGCCCAGGCCTACCCCGCTTTCAATGATAATCAGGAATTGAAATTCAATATAGGTTTATTCCTTGCTACAACAACTATAGATGCCTCATATGAATATTATCTCACAGAGGACACCAGTTTTGGCGGCACAGTGTATTTCGACAATGATGCCACAGACTACAACGGAAACTTTGGGATAGGTCCTAACTTCAGAGCTTATTTTGGTTATGCCCCCAGAAGCGGATTTTTTGCAGAGGCATTTGGCCTTTATTATACAGGAGAAGATGACAGTGCATCGGATAATCTCGGGGCAAGAAATAATGATTACAATACTTTTGCCCTTGGTTTGGGCCTGGGGAATAAATGGGTAACTCGCAGTCAAAAATTTACCATGGAATTTAGTGGGGGATTTGGAAGAAATATTAATCCGGCCAACTTTCAGGATACATTTGTTTACCGGGTTGGTTTATCTGTAGGGTTTAGGTTCTAGATTTAATTAGTATTTAAACAAAACCCCTTGAATGTAATATTTTGTAGATTCAAATTTTATTTTGAGTAATCGCTAGCAATGGTTAGTGCTAATTATTCCCTATTTTTGGCCCTCATTATAATTGAATGAAGACTTCCCTTTTTTGTATACTCCTTGTAATCTCTTTTAGTAATCTGTTAGGTCAGGAATCTGTTCAGGACTCTGTGACTTACCTGGATGAAGTGATCCTTGTAGACCCGGTAAAAAATAAGGCAGCCAAAGGAATAACAGCCTCCAATGTTATTAAAGGAAAGATTTTTCAAAATCAAAGCCCAATAGATTTTGCCGCTACCATAAACCAGATCGCAGGGGTGCATATGTTCAGCGGCGCTCTAAATACTAACAGGATCACCATAAGAGGTGTGGGTGCCAGAACACCCTTTGGCACAGACAAGATCCGTCTTTATTACAATGATATCCCAGTGACAAATGGTACCGGGTTTTCAACAATAGAAGCTTTTGACCTGGAAAATCTCAATGCTATTGAAATTATCAAAGGACCAAAAAGTGCGGCTTATGGCACCAATCTGGGTGGAGCCATGCTATTAAGAACCACAGAAGTGGAAACCACGGGAACTACAGTTTCGAACAATTTTACCGCGGGGTCTTATGGCCTGATAAAAAATAACCTAAGTCTTTCTCATGCTGATGAAAAACTGAATTTCAATATGCATTACGGACATATGTCTACCGATGGCTACAGGGAGAATAACTCCTTTGACAGAGACGGGTTGTTGCTAAATCTATCTCGTATTATAAATAGTAAGAGTACCGTATCACTCCTGGTAAATTATATTGATTATACGGCCCAGATACCCAGTTCTTTAAGTCAGACTGCATTTGATGAAGACCCTACCCAGGCTGCATTTACCTGGAATGCATCCCAGGGGTTCGAAGCAAATAAGTACACGCTTGTAGGGCTTTCCCATACTTATAAATTCAACGAGAAATTTAGGAATACGACAGGATTGTTCTATAGTTATCTAGACCATTATGAACCAAGGCCTTTTAATATTCTGGATGAGTATACAAATGGATATGGCTTTAGATCCAACTTTTCGGGAAACTTCGATCTCAATGGGCAGGAAGCCACTTATAACTTCGGGGGGGAGTTTTACAGGGACGAGTACAAATGGCAAACTTTTGAGAACCTCTACAGGGACAATAATGGCAATGGCAGTCTTGAGGGAGATCAGATTAGCAACAACAAGGAATACAGAAGGCAATTTAATGGTTTTGGGGTGATTACCTTACCCCTTTCGTCTCGACTCAAAGCGCAGGCCGGTCTTAATATCAACAAAACTCATTATGACTTCAGAGATCTTTTTACCATTGGAGCAGGCAATAAAAATGCAAAAAGGAACTTTGATCTACTAATATTGCCCAGTCTGAGCATGGAGTATGGATTAGGGGGAGGAAGCAGGATATATGCTAATGTGAGCCGTGGATTCTCTAATCCGAGCCTTGAAGAAACCCTTACTCCGGATGGACTTATTAATCCGGAAATAGAACAGGAGACGGGAACAAACTATGAGCTGGGAACTAAACTGTTTTTTTGGCCTAAAACTAATTTATGGTTAGACATTACTTTCTATAGAATGGATATTAAGAATTTGCTGGTAGCACAACGTGTAGGCGAAGACCAATTTATAGGGAAGAATGCCGGAAAAACCAGACATCAGGGGATAGAATTACAACTTGATTACCGATTTAATTTAGGCAACAACACTACCCTCTCCCCCTCCGTGGGGTATACTGTCAATGACCATAGCTTTAAAGAATTTGTAGATGGTGACGATGATTTTTCTGGTAATCCTTTAACCGGCGTTCCAAAACACCGGCTGCATTTTAGCAGCAGATTGGAGCACAAGAAAAAGTTTTATTGGACGGCCACTTATCAATATGTGGATGATATACCACTAACCGATGCCAATAGCTTGTCTAGTGATGCTTATGGAATTTTTAGCAGCCAAATGGGGTATAATACCTCCGTTTCCGAAAAACTATCATTAGGTATCAATATAGGGGTGAACAATATTTTTGATACTACCTATGCCCGGTCTGTATTAATTAATGCTGTTGGATTTGGCGGCAATGCGCCCCGTTACTTCTATCCTGGAAATGACAGGAATTACTACGGAGGCGTACAACTGGCCTACCGATTGTAATAATAATTAAACAGCTACTCAGATTTTTTTAAGCCAATATTTCATATCTACTTCCTGAGATATGATGGTACTGAGCTCCTGGATCAGAACTCGTTGTTGCTCCATAGTATCTCTATGCCTTATGGTTACTGTTTTGTCTTCCAGCGTCTGATGATCTACAGTGATGCAGTAAGGTGTACCTGCGGCGTCTTGCCTCCTGTATCTTCTTCCAACAGCGTCTTTCTCGTCATAAATAACATTAAAATCAAATTTCAAGTCGTCTATAATTTGATGCGCTATTTCAGGCAACCCATCCTTTTTTACCAAGGGTAATACCGCTGCTTTAGTTGGTGCAAGTACTGCCGGAATTCTTAGTACAGTTCTTGATGTGCCATTATCTAATTCTTCTTCCTGTAATGAATTTGAGAATACTGCCAGGAACATTCTATCTAACCCAATTGAAGTTTCCACAACATAAGGCACATAATTCTCATTGATTTCCGGATCAAAGTACTGGAGTTTTTTCCCCGAATACTTTTCATGACTTCCAAGGTCAAAATCAGTTCTGGAATGTATGCCTTCTAATTCCTTAAATCCGAAGGGAAATTTAAATTCAATATCGGCCGCAGCATCTGCATAATGGGCCAACTTTTCATGATCGTGAAATCGGTAATTTTCTTCACCCATCCCTAGTGAAAGATGCCATTTAAGTCTGGTTTCCTTCCATTTTTGGTACCATTCTTTCTGAGTCCCGGGTTTAATAAAAAACTGCATTTCCATTTGTTCAAATTCACGCATACGAAAAATGAACTGACGCGCTACAATCTCGTTTCTGAATGCTTTTCCAATCTGTGCAATACCGAATGGTATTTTTAATCTTCCCGACTTTTGAACATTCAGGAAGTTCACAAATATTCCCTGGGCAGTTTCGGGTCTGAGGTAGAGATCCATGGCGGTATCAGCAGATGCCCCAATTTTAGTCCCGAACATTAGGTTAAATTGTTTTACGTCTGTCCAGTTTCTTGAACCGGACAAAGGACAGGCAATTTCTAATTCCTCTATAAGGGCTTTTACGTCTGCTAAATCTTCGTTTTCAAGAGATCTTCCCAACCTTTTGAGAATGGTCTGTGATTTTTCCAGATACCCAAGTACTCTGGGATTGGTATTAAGAAACTGCTCCTTATCAAAGGAATCACCAAACCGTTTGGCTGCTTTGGCTACTTCCTTATTAATTTTTGTTTCAATTTTCGCAACATGATCCTCTACCAGTACATCTGCCCTGTATCGTTTTTTTGAGTCCTTATTATCGATCAGGGGATCATTAAAAGCATCGATATGCCCGGAAGCTTTCCAGGTAGTAGGGTGCATAAATATCGCAGCGTCTATCCCAACGATATTATCATTCATTTGCACCATTGCCTTCCACCAGTATTCACGGATATTCTTCTTCAACTCCGCACCATTCTGGGTGTAGTCGTAAACCGCGCTTAATCCGTCATAAATTTCACTGGATTGTACAACATATCCATACTCCTTGGCATGAGATATTACCTTTCTGAAATCATCTTCTTGTTTCGCCATTCGGCAAAAATAGAATTTTAGTCAAAAAGATGGTTTAAATTAACTCGATTTATTTCAATTGAAATTCCGCTGAAGACAGTAGTTTTTCATCTTCAAAAACATTAAGGGTATAAGTTCCCTCGGATAAGGAGCCCGCAGGGATGGTGATAAAATCACAAACGAAGATCTCTTCACCCATATAAATAAGCTCAACTCTCTTGCTGTATATATTCCCATTAACCGAGATTGTATTTGCATTATCCTCGATTACTCCCATATTTGGACCTAGAAATTGAAAGTATATTACGCGTTCCTGACTCCTGGCATTTGGATCGTCTGTAATTGTTACACAACCGCGAAGCTTTTCAATAGTTGAAGCCTTATTGGTCTTAATTGGTCTTCCTCCGCGCAGGCGAAAACCATTCCCTTCGGCATTCTGTAGTTTTAAATAATTCTTGATTTTAAGTTCTTCACTTAATTCTTTATTCTTTTTACGGAGTAGCGCTTCTGCTTCAGCCAGTGAACTGCTCTTCCCTCTAAGCTCGTCAATCATTTTACGGGTTTCCTCGTACTTATCGGCAAGCTGCATGTTATTGTACTTAAGGAAGTTATTTTTGAGCTTTAAGCTATCATGTCTGGCTTCAAGCTGACGCAGTTCCTTTTTATACTCTCTTAATTTATCAACCGTGAAATTTAAACGCCCTACTGAATCTAATAACTGTTGCACCTTATATCTGGAATCTTGCAGTTCTATTTCATTAACTTCATTTAAAGCCGATAGTCGGTCAACTTCGGTTTTCATCAATGTAAGATCCTTAACTAATAGCCCTTTTTCCTCCTCCAAATAAGTGATTTGAGTCCTGGATTGGGCATAACTGTAGTAAAAGGCGATGAGAATGCCAATAATGACAGCAACCAATGCCGCAAGGATGATTTTATAGTTGAATTTGTTATCTTGAATGTCCATGCAATAAGGGCTAAGTTATAAGTAGGGATAAATAAGATTTGATGTATTCTAAGCTATCAAATATAATAAATGATATCAACACAATCATGATGCCAAGGTTGTGTTTTGGATGTAATGTCCGATTATATCGAGGAGAACAACACTTGTGTACAGTTTGTCGTGATCAATTGCCACTTACCGAATACAACTTCACGGAGGAAAATGCCATAGATCGGATTTTCTATGGTCGTATTCCCATCAAAAAGGCTGCTGCCATGCTGTTTTACGAGGAAAAAGGAATAGTTAAAAACCTCATACATTCTCTGAAATACAAAGCACAGATACCTATTGGTATATTCCTAGGCGACTGGTACGGTCTCCTATTAAAAAAAGACCCTGGGTTACCGCCTATAGATTTGGTTATTCCGGTGCCACTGCATAAACGAAAACTCCGTAAGCGGGGTTTTAATCAGGTAGCTGCATTTGGCAAACGAATTGCCTTTCATCTGGAAGCACAATATGAAGATACTTTGCTTTTAAAAACGAGCAATACTAAAACGCAAACTAAAAAGAACCGTTTTTACAGGTGGCACGGAAATCAGGATCTATATACACTGACAGAACCAATTAAGGCCAATAATAAAAGCGTTTTGCTGGTTGATGATGTCATCACCACCGGCGCCACATTGGAGGCATGTACTAAGGCTCTAATGCAAAGCTCAGGTACTTCTATTTATATTGCCACAATGGCCATGGTGCCATAACTATGATAATAAGAAATGACTTATTTATTATAGGGTTTTTGAATTTTTGGAAATGGAGATTTACCAAAATAGTCGTTTCTTTGCGGGATAGATTTTGAAATGGGATTTTTAAAGCGCATTGTATCCGGCCTTTTTATATTTTTTCTGGTTTTTGCATTGATGCAATGTGCAAAAAGAGGTAACCCTACGGGAGGCCCCAAAGATGTGACTGCTCCCGTACTTATAAAATCCGAACCTGAAAATTTCAGCATTAACTTCAATGCTCAAAGGATTAGATTGTATTTTGACGAATATATTAAGTTAGAAGACGTACAGAATCAATTGATTATATCCCCTCCACTTAAATACAATCCTCAGATAAGTCCACAAGGAGGAGCCAGTAAGTATGTGGAAATAATTATCAAGGATACTTTAGAGGAAAATACCACTTATACCCTGAATTTTGGGCAGAGCATTGTAGATAACAATGAGGGAAACCCAAACAGCTTTTTGAACTATGTTTTCTCAACAGGCGACTATTTAGACTCGCTCACGGTTTCGGGAGTGGTCAAAGATGCATTCAACAAAGATGCTGACGAATTTATAAGTGTGATGCTTTATGCCATTGATACTGCCTATACAGATTCGACAGTATATAAAAGCCCCCCAAACTATATTACCAATACCCAGGATAGCACGGTCATTTTTGAACTTAAAAATTTAAAAGAAGGACGGTATGCTATGGTGGGGGTAAAAGACGAAAGTAAAAACAACCTGTTTGATCAACTGACAGATAAGATTGGATTTGTAGAGGACACTATTACACTCCCAACAGACTCTATTTTTCTTTTAACCCTTTTCAGGGAAATCCCGGATTATAGCGTTCTTCCGCCAAATTATGCAGCGAGTAATAAGATCATCTTTGGTTACAATGGAAAGGATGAATCCTTGAAAATAAGCCCCCTAACAGTTTTACCAGACTCTATTAGGACCTTGGTGAGGAAAGAGGTTGAAAAGGATAGTTTAAACTTCTGGTTTACCCCGTTTGAAGTTGATTCCTTGATATTCATTGTTGAAAATGAAAAGAGAGCACAAATAGATACTTTTGTTGTTAAACCCAGAAAACTGGCGGCAGACTCCTTGATTCTGGATCCTTCTCATCGTGGAAATATGAACCTGGAAGAAGAATTTAGCATTGAGGCCAATATACCTCTGGTAGCTCTTGATTCTACCAGGATTTCTATGATAAACAAAGATTCTATAGCGGTTGATATAGAGGTAACACTAGACACTTTGAAAAACAAGATTAATTTTTCATTTGATAAAGAACCCAATGAAAACTACAATCTTGTGCTCTTACCTGATGCGGTAAAGGATTTTTTTGAAGCTACTAATGATACATTAAATTACCGTTTATCAACAGGTAGTTATGCGGACTATGGCAACTTAAGTGTCAATGTAACAGGTCCGGTGAGTTTTCCCATGATTGTACAACTGGTAACAGAAAGGGGAGAAGTAAAACGTGAAATCTACTCAACGGAACCGCAGTTGTACGAATTCAATACTATTGAACCAGCTAATTATCTTATTCGTGTAATTTTTGACACCAATAAAAATGGACAATGGGATACGGGTAATTACCTTAAAAAAATACAACCTGAAAAGGTAAGTTATTATCCAAGAGCCATTGAAATCAGGGCCAATTGGGAAAAAATAGAGACTTTTACTGTATTACCAAATTAAAGGAATCCTTATCTCCCAGAAAGTTGAGCTTATCTCGCGTTGCTGTAATATGCTGCCGCTCTAAAGTGGTGTATACTACGGTTTCATCTTCTGTAAAACAAAGTTGGTTCCCCAGACAGTCATAAGCGGCGGAATGACCACAATATTCATAGCCATTGATGTCTTGCCCTATCCGGTTTACTCCTATGCAATATGCCATATTCTCTATGGCCCTTGCCTTTAATAATGTATCCCAGGCATCGATTCTGGGTTTTGGCCAGTTGGCAACATAGATTAAGGCATCATAATTTTCGGTGTTCCTTGCCCATACTGGAAACCGTAGATCATAACAGATCATAGGACAAAGCACAAAGTTCATATATTCTACAATTAATTTGGCTTTGCCAGCCTCATAAACCATGTCTTCCCCTGCCAAAGTAAAAGTGTGCCTTTTATCGTAATGAACAGGAGCGGCTTTATCACTCACAAAAAACAACCGATTGGTATATTTTTGGTCTTCCCAAAAAGAAATACTTCCCATCAGTGCTATTCCTTTATCTCTGGCAATAGATTTCATCCAACTTACTGTTTTCGCGCCCTCGTCATTTGCGATGTTTTCCGGGGTCATCGTAAATCCTGTGGTAAACATTTCCGGCAGGACTACCACATTGGTATCCTCTGAAATATTGTTAATCAACTTCTCAAAATTCAACCTATTTTGCTCCGGATCCTCCCATACGAGAGAAGATTGTACCAGTGCCAATTTTAATTTGTGATTCATGCCTTAAAATTAATCAAAATAAAGGTGGGAAAAACCGGCTGATAGCCCACTTAAATATAAATTATATCTCAGTTCCCGCCTTCTTTATCTCCTTGTTTTACAAAAAGTGCCTATTCAGGGTAATATAGTATAGATAGTTGAAAATCTAGTTGTAGTAAACCTCTATTAATCCCTGGAGATTTGCAAAATAAACCTACTTAATAATTATCATGGAAATAACATCAATTATAGGAAATATCGCCGCTACGCTCACCACAATGAGCTTTTTGCCTCAGGCCGTTAAGACCATTAAGTCTAAGGATACCGGAAGTCTTTCTTTTCCCATGTATCTAATGTTTGTAATGGGTGTCTTGCTATGGCTTATATATGGCACTTTAAATAGACAAATGCCTATTATAATCGGAAATCTGGTAACACTGCTTCTTGCAGGGATTATCCTTATGTTTATGTTGAGGGATCAGCTTAGAAAAAAGAGGAATCAGGATTCCGGATCAAGAATATAAGAATATCTTAAACAGCAAATTCTAATATTTGGCTTCCAGCACATCTATAAGATTCGGTGTGCCCTGAAGTTTTGCATGGTCCAGGGCCGTATTTCCCCTGGCATCTTTAATGCTGAGTTCTGCCCCATTTTGCAATAGCAATTTTGCAATTTCTAACTGGTTGAAAGTAACGGCGTAAATTAAACTGCTGGCACCCATTGCATTCTGATGGTTAATGTTGGCCCCTTTTTCAATAAGCATTTTAACCACAGGTAAAAAACCCTTAAAGCATACGCCCATCAATGCCGTATTGCCAGAAGAATCCACATCATCAATTTTTGCCCCATGCTCCAGTAATAATTTCACCAACTCCTCATGTCCATAATAAGCTCCTAAAATCAATGGTGTCGATCCCCGTTGATCTCTGGCATTTACCCAAGCAGGGTTTGTAGTTATCAATCCAAGAACGACATCTAATTCACCATTCCGAATTGCATCAAAATAAGCAGTTGTATCTTCCATAGATAAGCAATTTAATAATTAGGTACTTTAAGCTTTCACCCCTTCAAATTCTGCTTATCGCCAGAAGCTGAACTGAGTCTTACAAAGTTATCCCGACCTGATCTTAAGATAGTATTTTAAACTATAGATAATACTTATAGCCTAATAATATAAATCAAAGTTTTATTTATACTTTTCCTGCTGTAAATTGATACATTTACTGAAGAACACACCTAAAATTAAAAGCAATGGAAAAAAAAGAAATGAACTCCCCTCATGGCGATAATATGGATATGAATGATCCCAGTAAATGTCCCTTTCTGGGCGGATCATTAAATCAGAGTGCCGGCGGAGGGACAACTAATCAGGACTGGTGGCCGAACCAACTGAGATTAAATGTACTTCGACAGAATTCTTCTCTTACCAACCCCATGGATGAAGATTATAATTATGCTGAAGAATTCAAATCGCTCGATTTGGATACTGTAAAAAAAGACATTGTTGAGGTCTTAACCACCTCACAAGATTGGTGGCCTGCAGATTATGGCCATTACGGACCTTTTATGATTAGAATGGCATGGCACAGTGCAGGAACTTATCGAATTGGTGATGGCCGAGGAGGAGCGGGCTCCGGATCACAACGTTTTGCTCCCTTAAACAGTTGGCCAGACAACGCTAACCTGGACAAAGCCCGATTGTTATTATGGCCTATTAAGAAAAAATACGGAAGGAAACTTTCATGGGCAGACCTGCTAATACTTGCGGGGAACTGTGCTTTAGAATCTATGGGTTTTGAAACCTTTGGTTTTGCTGGCGGCCGTGAAGATATTTGGCAGCCCGAAGAAGATATCTACTGGGGCTCCGAAACAGAATGGCTAGGTGACGAAGATAGATATTCCGGAGAACGTGATCTGGAAAATCCTCTGGGAGCATCACATATGGGGCTGATCTATGTTAACCCTGAAGGCCCTCAGGGACAACCAGACCCTGTTAGGGCGGCTCACGATATTCGGGAAACATTTGGCCGTATGGCAATGAATGATGAAGAAACAGTGGCGTTGATTGCCGGTGGGCATACCTTTGGAAAAACACACGGTGCTGCAGATCCGGATAAATATGTTGAGGCAGAACCTGCGGGAGCCGGCATAGCCGAACAAAGCCTGGGATGGAAAAACAACTTTGGGACCGGCCATGGAGCGGATACCATTACCAGCGGTATAGAAGGCGCCTGGACCACTACCCCGGCAAAATGGAGTGATGACTTTTTTAAACACTTGTTTGAATACGATTGGGAACTTACTAAAAGTCCGGCTGGAGCACACCAGTGGCGTCCAAAAAATGAGGCCGGTGCTGGGACCATTCCCGATGCTCATGACCCAACTAAAACTCACGCACCATTTATGTTGACCACGGATCTATCTTTAAAGGAAGATCCTGCTTACGAAAAAATCTCTCGTCGTTTCTACGAAAATCCTGAAGAATTCAAGGATGCATTTGCGCGTGCTTGGTATAAACTGACACATAGGGATATGGGACCGGTTTCCAGATATTTAGGCCCGGAAGTTCCAAAAGAAGAATTGATATGGCAAGATCCAATTCCTGCGGTAGATCATGATTTGATCGATGCTGCTGATATAGCTGATTTAAAAAAGAGACTTCTTGCATCTGGCTTGTCAATATCACAATTGACTACAACGGCATGGGCCTCGGCCTCAACATTTCGTGGGTCTGATAAAAGAGGAGGTGCCAATGGCGCAAGAATACGTCTTGAACCACAAAAGAATTGGGAAGCCAACAACCCTGGAGAGTTGTCAAAGGTCTTAGAGACCCTGGAGGCCATCCAGAATGAATTTAACAATGCCCAGAGCGATAATAAAAAGGTATCCCTGTCAGATCTGATTGTTCTTGGGGGATCTGCCGCTATTGAAGAAGCAGCTAAGAATGCAGGACATGATGTAAGTGTAGCCTTTACACCGGGCCGAACTGATGCTTCACAAGATCAGACAGATATAGCATCATTTGAAGCTCTGCAGCCTAAGGCTGATGGGTTTAGAAATTACAGGAACGCTACCCACCAAAGTTCGGCGGAAGCTATGCTTATAGACCGTGCTCAGCTTATGAATCTTTCTGCCCCTGAAATGACTGTACTAATTGGGGGTATGCGCGTGTTGGACACCAATTATGACAAATCCAGACGTGGTGTATTTACAGATCGGAGAGAAGTCCTTACCAACGATTTTTTCGTGAACCTTCTGGATCTGGGTACCAAATGGGAAAGCACTTCCGAAGATGATAATTTATTTGCTGGTCGTGATCGTACCAACGGTGCAATAAAATGGACGGGGACAAGAGTAGATCTGATTTTTGGTTCCAATACGGAACTAAGGGCCCTCGCAGAAGTTTATGCAACCTCCGACTCTGAAGAGAAGTTTGTAAGAGACTTTGTTTCTGCATGGACTAAGGTGATGAACCTGGACAGGTTTGACCTCGACTGATATATAGTAAAATTGTTTAACTTTAGGATTATATAATTAAAGGTGGCTCTTCCCGAGCCACCTTTATGTTTTCCTATGGTTTTATCTTTGCTTTTGAATCAATTTCACTTATCCTCTTTCACAAAAGAGTAAACAAAAAAGACCACTCCTAGTTCCCTGATAATAAATGAAATGGAAATACGTTGTACTTAGGGCACTGTAACAATATTACTAATATTTATTACTGTATTTTCTTACATATATAATTTTTAGTAGTAATTTAGAATTGAGAGCACTAATAAACCAATTCAGACCTTGGAGGCAATAACCACAAATTACCTAATCAAAGATTCACCGGCTGCGGTGGCTGTTTTAGATCGATCTCTCAAATTCATATGTCATTCCGATATATGGCTGAAAGAATTTGCCATTAATGAAACCGATATAATCGGTAAACATTACTACAAGGTAGATTCTAACCTTCCTGAAGAGTTAAAGCAAATTCATCAGGATTGCTTAAAAGGCAATACGAATATTAATAAAGGCAAAAAATTTATTGGTGCAGATGGCCATGTACAATGGCTAAAATGGAAAATTAATCCCTGGACAGATCAACAAGGCGATATTGGTGGGCTCATCATTGTTCAGGAAGACATCACAGAAATAAAAAGAGAGGAAGAATTGCTTCTCATTGCAGAAAGGGTAGCCAAAATAGGAGGATGGGAAGTAGATCTTATTAAGAACGAAGTTTACTGGACCGCCGTTACCAAGGAAATTCACGAAGTTCCGGCAGATTATGTTCCCAATCTGGAAGAAGGTATCAACTTTTATAAGGCAGGGGCATCCAGAGATGAAATAACAGCCCTTGTTGCCGATGCTATTGCTGAGGGAACCCCCTGGGATACCCAATTGCAATTGGTGACCGCAAAAGGCAAAGAAATATGGGTTCATGCCAAAGGGAAAGCTGAAATTGTCAATGGAAAATGCATCCGGCTATACGGTACTTTTCAGGACATCGATGAAAAAAAGAAAACAGAACTAAAATTCAAAGAAGCAACAGAGCGTTTGGCAATTGCTACAGATGGAGCAGGGGTAGGTATCTGGGATTATGACATCGTTGAAAATAACCTGGTTTGGGACGACAATATGTATCACCTCTACGGATTAAATAAAGCTGATTTTTCAGGGGTATATGAAGCCTGGGTAGCCAGCATACATCCGGATGATCTGGAACGCTGTACCAGGGAAATTGAGATGGTTATTTCTGGCGAAAAGGAATTTGATACCGAATTCAGGGTAGTATGGCCCAATGGGGAGGTCCGATTTATCAGGGCTATTGCTGTAACACAGCGCGACCATGATGGGAAAGCCCTTAAAATGATTGGCACTAATTGGGACATTACCGCATTAAAAAGAACTCAAATAGAACTTAAAAAGAGTGAAGAATCTTTTACCGGGGCATTTGAAAATTCTGCAAGCGGGATGGCCATTCTAGATCTGAATGGCAAATTGGTTCGGGTTAATTCTAGCCTTTGTTTAAGTTCTGGATATTCGGAAGAGGAATTATTAAATCTCACATTTCAGGATGTTACCCATCAGGATGACCTGCAAAGGGATCTTGAGCTACTCGATAAAATAACTAAGGGGGGCTTAGAAACTTTCCAATATGAAAAACGTTTCTACCATAAAAATGGAGAAATTGTTCATACCATCGTCACGGTAACGGCCATAAAAGATATTGGAGGAAACCTTTCTCATTTTATTGCACAATTACTGGATATTTCTTCAAGAATTGAAGCTGAGAAACGACTTACAACCCTAATTAATGTAACCAAGGAGCAAAACAACAATTTGCTGAACTTTGCACATATTGTCTCTCACAATTTGCGGTCGCATGCCAGTAATTTATCTATGCTAACCGGCTTTCTCCTTACTGAAGACAGCGAAGAGGAGAAGAAAAATCTGGAAAGCATGCTCAATAATGCTTCCGACAGCCTAAATGAAACTGTACAACACTTAAATGAAGTGGTACAGGTAAAAACGGGTGCATTAGACAAACTAAACAGCATTAGTTTAAAGAACGCCGTCAACAGCGTTGAAAAAAACATAAGTGCTCTCTTAAAAGAGAAAAAAGCCATATGTAAGATAAATATTCCAAAGTCGCATTTTGTAAATGTTGTACCCGCCTATTTGGATAGTGTCTTACTTAATTTATTTACTAATTCTCTGAAATATTGTGCTGCAGACAGACCGCTTAAGTTATCGATCAATGCTGCTAAAAAAGACGGTTATGTTGTACTTAAATTTAAGGATAACGGTCAGGGAATTGATCTGGAACGACATGGTGATAAGATATTTGGAATGTATAAGACATTTCACAAACACAAGGATGCCAAAGGCATAGGACTATTCATAACCAAAAATCAAGTGGAGGCAATGAATGGCAAAATAGAAGTGGAAAGCAAAGTAGATGTGGGCACTACTTTTACACTGCATTTTAAAGAAGGTTAGCCCGTGACGATGAAGAATTAGCGGTATGAATAAGATTCAAAGTTCATGTATCATAGACGATGACCCTATTTTTATATATGGGACAAAGCGAATTATGAAAGAGGTGCATTTCTGTGATGATGTGCTGGTATACAGCAATGGGCAAGAAGCCATAGAAGGACTTACAGCCATAAATGAACAGGGTGACGTTCTCCCTTCTGTAATTTTTTTAGACCTCAATATGCCGATAATGAACGGCTGGGAATTTTTAGAGCTTTTTACAAAACTCCCCAATCACAATATAGACGATGTAACCATATATATTATTAGTTCTTCTATAGATCCCAGAGACCTTGAAAGGGTCCAGAACTATAACATCGTCCATAATTATATCTTAAAACCCATTACTCATAAAGACCTGGAAGGAGTAATGGAAGCACTTGAACAGCACTGATCACCTTATTCCCGGAGAAAAATCTTCTGGTGCATTTTGAGGGAGTTTAATGGTTCCCATAGCACCGGTGTCATTGTAGATGGTCCATTCTTCAAAATTGAAAATTGGGTTTCCTTTCACTATTTCCGGTTTCCGAATTGCTCTGCCGTCTTCAAATTCATGATTGGTACCAGACCCGTCTTCGCCAACAATTCCAAATACATCTATCACCACTCCAAAAGGATCTACTAATTCCAGATTGTCATCACCATTGGAATCTGCAGGACTATTTGTCCCTGCGCCGACATCCGGACTTTTCTTATAGACCAGCTCAAATTCCTCGGGATTCGGTGATATCACCAGCGTACTTTCAGCAGGAATCACATATCCGGCAAGCTCTATTATAGATCCAACCGTTGTATTATCATTGGTATACCTTCTTAACAACCAGCCATCTAAGCTAATTTCATTTGATTCTGTATTGTACAATTCTACAAATCTGGCTTTACTATTGTTGTCAGGATCAGCGATCTCGGTAATAAATACCTTCTCAGTGCTTACCTCATTCAGAGTAGATTTACATCTTTCTCCTGTAAAATTAATGTCCAATGTATCCCTTATGATTAACTGATAATTCCTGTTTTTTTTGTGTAGCACTCCAGTTATACTGCCATTTCCTGAAGGCATTTTAACATGTTGAAAATCTGAAAAGCCGCTATTTAGAAGTTGAAGAATATTATCTTCACAATCTGTCAAATTCCGCTCTGTTTCTTTCGCATTAATAGCATATATACTGTCTTGCTCTTCCTCTATTAGTTCCAGATGTTCTAAACTAACCAGAGTATTTAGCATTCTGTCATCCAAATCATTAATAGCAACCTGTAATGGTCTCAAATCTCCAGCTTTTTCACATGACAGGAAAATATGTTCCTGAGCTTTATTTGCGGGTAGTCTCCCAACCGTCTCTGCACCGAAAACATTTAAAACGCCTCCAATTTTATATATCGACTTACTTTTCCCTAAATACAACCCTTTAAGTTTTATCAGGATTTTGGCACCTGCTTTATAGAATAGGTGGGAGTCTGTTAAATCCACCTGGATTTGTATCCCTTCAGTTGGGAAATCAGGATTATCTTGAATATGCAGCGAACCAAAAATATTTCCAGCTCTATCAGACGAAATAACATAGCCTTCAATAACAAGGTCTTCTTGAATTTGAATCGTAATATCCTCATATAAAAGTTTAAGTTCAATGAGCGAAATATTAGCGGATAGTACATCCGAACAACCTTTATCCGGTTCCTTAAACTCGCGTTCCTGTACACATCCGGAGTAAAGGACGAGTAGTGCTATCCCAATACATATTTTTATCACAGTAATCAGACATTTATCCATAGTAAATATTTAAAAACTCACGGCTAGATTTAGAAAGAATGTTCTCCCGAAACCATACCAGTATTTTGGCCCAAATGAAGGCGACCCTCCAAGATTGTCATGAGCTAATTGATTGAAATTGCCATTTCTGCCTTGCTCATATCCCCCTGTCTTAAAGACAGTATTAAACACATTATTAATACTAACAAAAACACTGATGTATTTCCCGTCAGAAAGCCAGGACTTTCCTCCCGTTATATTTAAGAGGTAAAAATCAGGAAGTTTATTTTGCTTCAGAAGTTGAGCAATTTTTTCTTCTGAAGCATTAGTAGCTATATGAGAAGTTTTAGGATCCAGAAGAAAACTCGAAGTCCTCCTTATATTAGAAATACTAACATAATTATTAGCAAGATGATTGGCGGTCATGCCTAGCCACCAGTATTTTGGATCTCGGTAATCCAGTCCTAGTGAATATGCTTTTTGTGGTCCCTGAGGTAGTTTGTAATCTTTAATAGTTGCCATGCCCAGATCTGCATAGCCTTTTTCTGAGATTATATCATTCCTCTGGCCGTTAGGGTCAAAATAGATGTTTATTTGTGGGTCACCGGCAAATAGATACTTAGCCACTGATCCTGCAAAAGTAAGACGTACCGCTGAGGACATCTGATATGCACAACTTATTTCCAGCCCTAAATGCAGTTTGTCCATATCGGTGATCACCTCCTGAACAAAATCGGATCCCAGTCCAGTATCAACAAAGAAGAAGTTGATGTTCATGTCATCCTGAATTCTGGTATAATACCCGGTAATCCTGCCTTTTAAATCCTGAAAACGAAAATGATATCCCAGATCGATACTGCTAATTTCAGCGTTGGAAATATTAGCTACAGTAGTATTATGTTCTCTTGGATTAATAAATGTATTCTTTAAAGTAGGTGGCCTTTTGAAATAAGTTGCATTGACAGCCACCCAATGTCTGGCTGAAAAATTAAAAACAACACCAGTTTTAATACCAAAATTTAAAAAATCAACCACTTTACTTTTCCCAAGTGAATTTTGAGGGTAACGTTCATTGAGATAAATTCCTTTTCTATAAAAGGAAGAGCGGATCAATCTTCCAGAAATAAAGGCATCCCATTTTTCCTTAACCAGCTTTAGCTGTAAAAATCCATCTATTTCCTTCGCATTGAAATTATAGTTATAGTTGAAGATGTCTCCCGGTTCTTTTGTTGTATTTCCTTCCAGATCATTCAGAGTATTTGAAAAGGGATCTATATCATCATGCCTCTGAGCTCCTAATAAGTCATTAATTCTGGAGTAGTTTTTTGAGTTAGACTGTCTAAAGGTTATCCCTGCGTCTAAGTTTAATGCGGGACTTGGTTTTAGGTTTACTGTACCCTTAAGAGAGAATATCCCTTCATCAACCACATCATCGTATAAGAGATAAGAAGCGCTTCTATCCTCATTTTCCAGAGTGTTTACACGGTATATCCTATCCCAGTCAATTTGAGCATTTTCTTTAAACCCCTCTTGGGCCAAAGCAGCATTGGAAAAATTAGGGCCAATAGCACTATTGAAGTAATAACTTGGCAAGTATCTGTAATACGTTGGATCTGGGTTTGGGGCATTGAAGTAGCCCAATCTGCTTTTTGTTCTACCTCCTATTTGATAAGCTATTCCCGTATTGAGCCTTATTTTCTCCGATAAATGGGAATAGTTAAGCATCAAAATAGGTTCTTGTATTTTTCGTATTCTGGAATTTCTTACTTTACCATTCTGATATCCCCAAAATGGATTGTACCTGCTTCCTTCCAGTGTAAAAACCTCATCGGTTATTGCTGCGGATTGTCCCCGTGTATTAGAGGCAAATATGGCCGTCAGATGTAAGCTATTCCTTCTATTTATAATGTGTTCGAGACTTCCAAAAATAGAATACGCGCTATAGAAAGTCCCTTCCACAAATCCCTCGTTCCCCCATCGCCGGGAACCTGATATGGCATAGGCCCATCCTTTGTCTGATTTACCCGAATTGTAGGTTGCCATTAACCTGCCAGCGTAAGTTCTGTTGGCAACGGAGGCAGACACCCTGATCCCTGGTCGTAATACACTAGGTCTGGTATCAATATTTGTTACCCCCAGAAGCTCCCCAAAAGACAGCCTGGCTGCTTTTAGCCCAAAACTCAATTCCTGGTTTCTGGTAACATCATTAAGGCCACCCCAATTATTCCATTGGGCCCGCCCATCTGATAATTTGTTCATTTTGTGTCCATTCAGCAATATTGTGGCTTCGCGGGAATCGTACCCTCTTATCTTAAAAAAGGCCTGACTAAAATCAAATGCTGCGCGACTTAAATAAATATCTCGCGTTGCCTGCAAGTGGGCCGCACCGGATATTACCTCCTCGTCATTTGAAAGTTCAAGTTCGTTTAGGGTAATAAGGTTATCTGTTCTCTCTTTAATAATATCCCGTTCCAAATGAATCTTACCAATGTCTAAATCTTCATCAGCCAATTCTATCGGAAAACGTTTTTCGACAAAATCTAAAGCCGTGATCCGCAGGGTATATGCCCCTTTGTTTAACCCTGTCAAATAAAATTTCCCCCCTGCATTTGAACGTTCCTGATACAAGGTCCCCTCAAGATATATAGTTGCATTAGGAATAGGTCTTTAAGAGTGGTCATCTATAAGCTCCCCAAACAGAGATAAATCTTGCAAGGCAGACAATTGTACCAAGGATAATACGGCATAACACAAGCTTAGAATTCGCATCGAAAATCCAATTATAAGATTACATTGATAATCACAGTTCGAAAATATTGATGCACACTGCAAGTCCCTTGCGGCTGCTCTTCCTAGCTTTAAACATTCATTAAAAATGATACTCTCTTGAAGTATTTAGGAATTTTCTGTCTGATGTTATTATTCTTGTTCTGCCAACAAGATGATACTTCATATAAACAATTCACAGTGCGGACGATAGCGTTTTACAATGTGGAAAATTTGTTTGACACCATAAATGACAGTCTGGTGTATGACGACGATAGAACTCCTCTTGGAAAGGACAGGTGGACCACAGAAAGGTATAAGAAAAAAATCGGAGATATATCCAGGGTTATCTCTGAGATTGGCCAGGATATAACAGGTTCATCACCAGATCTTATCGGCCTGTGCGAGGTAGAAAAACAAGAAGTTGTTGAAGACCTGATACATCATCCTAACCTTGTTGGTGGTAATTATGGTATAGTGCACGTAGATGCTCCTGATGAGCGTGGAATAGACGTCGCATTCATCTATAAAAAGTCTGTCTTTTTACCGATGTCCTTTAGTAGTCACCGTTTGCTTTTAATGGATGAAGCACAGGAAAGAGACTATACACGTGATCAATTGGTAGTGGGTGGTAAACTGGAAAGTAAAGAAATACACCTTATTATTAATCATTGGCCTTCAAGAAGTGGTGGGGAAACTCGGAGCAGGCCAGGGCGAATTGCAGCGGCACGCCTAACCAGGAGAATTAAGGATTCTATCTTGTCCGTATCTCCCGATTCGGGAATTATCATAATGGGCGACTTAAATGATAATCCAACGGATATCAGTCTTAAAAATGTATTAGGTTCCCTGCCAAACAGAGATAGATTACAAGCCAATGATTTATTCAATCCCATGGAAACTTTATATAAGAAAGGGCATGGTACTCTGGCCTACAGAGATGAGTGGAGTCTGTTTGATCAAATCCTATTGACAGGGAATTTAGCAAACAAAAACTCAGCCGAATTATCATTTTGGAAAGTGGGGATATACAACCCTGCCTATTTAATAACACCAACTGGCAGATTTAAAGGCTATCCCTACAGAACCTATGCCGGTGGCACTTATACCGGGGGCTTTAGTGACCACTTCCCGGTATATATTGCTATGCTAAAAGCTGTGGATTAATATTATTCCGGAACGGTAATCTTAATATTCCGCCATTTTACACGAATACCGCCTCCATCATGTATCTGTAGCGCAATAGACCCTTCTCCTGCACCTATTTTTTCATCGGTAATGCTGACCATTTCCACACCGTTAAGCCAGGAGGTAAGTTGATCTCCGCTTACACGTATCTTCATGGTATTCCACTCTCCTTCCTTTAAATGCTTCTCTTTTTCAGGATCTGGCTTAATTAGCCATCCCCTTCCATAAGATTCATACACCCCGCCTGTGTGCTTCCCAGGAGGCGCAACCTCTACCTGCCAGCCGCTTACTTTGGTCCCTTCTATGGTAGATCTTATAAATACCCCACTATTGCCATCTGCTTCTTGCAGAAACTCCAGAGAAACTTCAAAATCTTTGTAGTGGTCATCCGTCGCCAGATAACCATATTGGGCATCCGGGCCACTTTCGGAAATTAGCAATCCGTCTTCCACATACCATTTTTCGGTGCCATAAGCCGTCCACCCTGTCAGGTCTTTCCCATTGAAAAGCGACTTCTCCTGCGCCGTTACCCCAAGACAAAGAAGTGATACCGCAATTGTTATCAAGTTTTTCATAATGTATATTTTGTTTTTAAAGCTATTGTGTTATTATAAAATATCGGGCTTGAAGCATCTAGCTAAACCATTGCCCCCATGGAATCCTGCTTAGTACCAGCAACAATCCAAGACCATAGAATACCGCAATGCTCTTAAATTTCTTTTTGCCTTCCATAAACTTCTTGTGTCGAGACCAGCCAATAGTGATAAGTATAATAGCCACTATATTGATGGCAGGATGTTCTACGGCCAGTAATCTTGCGGCGGAATTTAGACCCCCCATACCCAATTCCTGAAGGGCAGAAAAACCGCTGGGAGACATAAAGTAGATCAATAGTCCTATCAGCAGCTGCAAATGGCAGAGAATTAAAGTAAACAGACTTAGCCTGAAATCTTTTTGAGGTGTAAACATCTTATTCCCAACCAAACCCATTATAGCGTTGGCCACTGCTAAAAAAAGGAAGACCAAAACAATGTAGGCCAGATAAGAGTGTAATTCCTGTATCCATGGATACGCCAGAGATTCTTCTTGCATCTTTTATATTTTAATTTTTAAAAGTAGTGAATTTTGGGCATAAAAAAACCTGATGAAAAACATCAGGTTTTTTTTTCAATATTATTTATCTCCTAGTTAAAGATATATCTGATCCCCAATTGTGCTTGCCATCTTGAAGAGGCGATACCGAAATCATCTAATTCTTCAATATTTGGTGTTCCATCAGCATTAACTACCCCATCATTGATCTCAAATACAGGTGTAGCATCAGTTGCAACTGTAGTAAGTGGACTTACCTCGCTTCGGATAAACTTACGCTTTCCCCATTCCTTATTCAACAAGTTGGTAAAGTTGAAGATATCTGCAGAGATCTGGAAGGTATGCGATTTGCCTCCGAAATCCAGGGTGAAATCCTGAAGTATCTTAAGGTCTACAATATGGCTCCATGGACCTCTTACTGCATTTCTTTCAGCATACTTGCCTCTGTTCTCTTTTAGATAGTCTATGCTGTTGATAAAAGTTTCCAAACGTTGCCATTGGGCCGCTTGCATTACATCATCTCCTGTAAACTGAATCTCATCAGCGCTTGCCGGGATATAGATTAAGGCATTGTCCCTGGAATCGTCATTAAACAAGTCTCTACCTTCTCTATAGTTAAAGCTATAAGGTGTCCCCTGGAACCCTTCATAGAATAACCCAAAAGTAGTTTTAACATTGTCATTCCAATCTAACTGATAAGAGAAATTTGCAGAAATCCTGTTTCCAAGTGCAAAATCAGAACGGCTGACTGGAACGTAAGAGTTCTTACCATTGACAGTGTTTATATTTCTCCACTGTGAACTGTTCTGGGAGGATGTTCCATCAAACTGCTTAAAGGAATCTCCAAAAGAGTAAGAGATTTGTCCTGAAAAACCATTTTCAAAAGGCTTCCTCAAAGTAAAGGATGTATTGTGTGAATATCCCCCACCGGTATTGGACGCAAGGATAACTCTTCCGTAGGTAGGATCAATCTCATCCCTTCTGTCATAGAATGGTCGGTTATCAGCACCTTCATATCTTCCGCTAGGTCCTTTTAGGTTTAGGTTCTGATAGTAGATATCTGTAATTACATCGGTGTAAAGGAAATCTCCTGAAAGAATCAGGTCCCACCATGGTAGTTTCTGGTCTATTGCAAAATTGTATTTCACTACCTGAGGCAGGGTGAAATCCTTGGCAATCAAATCAATATTTCCACCAACTCCACCAGATCCGGGTGCTGGGTCTTCAAACTGGTTATTTACGTCAGCAACAAAAGCCTGGCCAAATTCAAAGTTGAATCCTCCTGTGATACCGTTGTTGTTATACGTTCCCCCTGGCCATACCAATGGAAGTCTGGAAGTAAACACCCCAATTCCTCCACGGACCTGTGTTTTACTTTCACCCTTTACATCCCAATTAAATCCAAGTCTAGGTGCAAAGTGAACGGTAGGATCAATTCCCTGACCTACTCTTGCTCCCTGAAGGTCTTTGCCAACAGTTTCCAATAGGCCTATTGTTCTGGTATTGAAATCGTTGTTTACCGCACCGTCATCCCAATACGGAATATCTATCCTGGCACCTATGGTAGCCTTAAAGTTATCTGTTATCTGGATATCATCCTGAACATAGAACCCTGCCTGGAAGGTGTTAAATTCGGAAGATCCAGCAGATTCATCACCTACAACGCCGTTTCCAACAAGGGAGTAACCATGTTGGTATACATCGGCATCCTGCCCAGTAAGAAATTGGTTTAGACCAGTGGAAAGCAAAACACCTGCATCATCAAACTGGTCTTCGAAGGTGTAATCACCATAATTAAATGCAAAGAAAAGGTTCTTGATCTTGGCAAATTCAAGGTTACCACCTAAAGTAACAGTGTGCCTTCCGGCATAGATATCAAAGTTATTTGTTATTGTGAATACATCCTGATCCAACAGGTTAGCTGTTGAGAAGGGTTCCGCTCCGAAGGAGATGGTTCCCCCACCGTCTTGAATATCTATTGTCGGGAAAGGATCTCCAAGAGGGTCTCTGTCATCCCTGACACTTGTATAGGCTAAAACAAGGTTGTTGGAAAATTTATTCCCAAATCTGGAACTCAATTCAAGAGCTGTTGAATTAGTTGTAGTAACAAAGGCCTCAGAACCATTGATGAAACCAATATTCCTGTTCCCAGAGTTTCTGGCTTCCAGGTTTTCACCCTTTACATAACTGTGTCTTAAGGAAAGCTTATGATCCTGATCTATGTTCCAGTCGATCTTAGCTGTCAGTTTATCACTTTCCAGAGTTCTGGTGTTATTGTTAAAAACACCGGGGTTATACCCATAAGTACTTTGAAGGAAATTACTTAAACCATCAATATCAGCCTGGGAAGAACGCCCTGTGTAATTGCTGAAATTAAACGGCTGAGGTGTTTCATCATCCTGTCTTTCATAGTTTACAAAGAAGAAAAGTTTATCTTTTACCAGAGGCCCTCCTAATCTAACTCCATAAGTCAAGGCGCTAAAATCAGCAACTTTTTCTCTTTCTTCCCCATCGCCTACTAAATCTGGTGGCGTTTTTCCAACCAGGCCTTGATTTCTCACAAAAGCATAGGCAGAACCTTCAAATTCGTTAGAACCAGATCTTGTAATAGCGTTGATAGAACCTCCTGAGAATCCGGATTGTCTTACATCAAATGGAGCAATGTTTATCTGGAAAGTCTCAATGGCATCCACAGAGAATGGGTTAACTCCGGTTTGCCCACCGTTGGTTCCCGAACCTGCAAGTCCGAATACATCATTATTTACCGCTCCATCAATATAGATAGCATTATATCTGTTATTCTGGCCAGCCAGGGAAACGGAGAAACCGTCATTCCCTTCAGTAAGCTGTGCCTGAGGAGTGATACGAACGAAATCAGCAATTGATCTGGAAGCAGCTGGCAAAGTAGCAATATCCCTTCGGGAAACGTTGGTTTCCGTACCAGTTTTATTAGAGCTAAATACCCCTCCAGATACTCCGGTCACTACTACCTCCTGAAGCGCTGTAGCAGATTCAGCCAAAGTTGAAGCCATCCTCATGGTTTGCCCTAAGTTTAAAAATACTCCCTCACGGACATCTTCAGTAAAACCAATATAGGAAAACGTGATCTTATAAGGACCTCCAGTTCTCATATTGGATATTCGGTAGTAACCGTCAAAGTCGGTCGCCGCCCCGTAAGTCGTCCCCGAAGGTACGTGCACGGCTAAAACTGTGGCCCCTGGTAAGGGCTCTCCAGTGCTGTCAGTTACCTTACCTCCCATAGATGAGGTGGTAACCCCTTGCGAAAATGCCATTGATGCGCAAAAAAAGGCAACAATAGCCAAGTAATAATTTTTCATTGTCTGTCTCAGTGTTAATTAGTTGAATTATTCTAGCTGCAAAAGTGGTCTATTTTCAAGACCTGTTTATTAAGGGAACGTTAAATTAATGAGCCCCAATTTAACATAAATTTGGCAAAAGAATTCCTTTTTAAAGAGAAGATTTTAAAGGGATTACAATATTTAGGAAATGTGTATGTTAATTCTTAAAATATTGTAGAAGATGTAAGGTAGAAGCATCATGATTAGCAACTTCAGAACCTTCTATATCATTTAAAGTAGTCGTGGCCAGTTGTTTTCCTAATTCTACTCCCCATTGGTCATAACTAAATATGTTCCAGATCACTCCCTGCACAAATATTTTATGCTCATAAAGGGCTATTAAGGCTCCGAGATTCTTTGGAGTTAAGCTGTCTATAAGTAAGGTGGTGGTTGGTTTATTTCCCTCAAATATCTTAAAGGGTGTCAAGGATTCTAATTCTTGCCCTGATAGCCCCTTCGCCATAAGTTCTGACCTCACCTGCTCAGCATCTTTACCATTCATAAGGGCTTCTGTCTGCGCAAAAAAGTTGGCCATAAGTTTGTTATGGTGGTCTTTATCCCCATAAAGTGAATGCTTGAAGCCGATAAAATCTGCTGGTATTAATTTTGTCCCCTGGTGAATTAATTGGAAAAATGCATGCTGCGAATTGGTCCCTGGTTCTCCCCAGATGATTGTCCCGGTCTGGTAGTTTACAGCGTCGCCATTGCGGTCTGCACTCTTTCCGTTACTTTCCATAATGCCCTGTTGTAAATAAGCCGAAAACCGACTTAAATATTGGGAATACGGAATAATCGCCTCTGTCTCTGCACCATAAAAATTATTATACCACACACTCAATAGCGCCAGGATTACAGGTATATTATCTTCAAATGAAGCGCTCTTAAAGTGCTCATCCATCTCATTTGCGCCGGACAGGAGTTCATCAAAATTGTCCGGGCCCACAGCCAGGGCAATAGAGAGCCCCACTGCACTCCATAAGGAGAACCTACCTCCAACCCAATCCCACATTGGGAATACGTTCTGATCATCAATGCCAAACTCCTGTATTTTAGCAGTATTGGTTGAAACGGCGACAAAGTGTTTGGCAATATCTTCCTGGGTTCCATGTTTTAAGAACCACTTTTTAATTGTGGTGGCATTGCTTAATGTCTCCTGGGTGGTAAAAGTTTTGGAGACCACTACAAAAAGTGTAGTTTCAGGATCTAGTTCTTTAAGGATTTCCTGAACATGATCCCCATCTACATTACTGACAAAGTAGGTCTTAAGGTGGTTCTTGTAATATCTTAATGCCTCAGTAACCATAGCCGGGCCTAAGTCTGAACCTCCTATGCCGATATTAACTACAGCATTAAATGCCTTTCCTGTGTATCCTTTTTTCTGACCTGAGATAACCTTATCTGCAAAAGCCCTTATCTTTTGCTTCACCTCATAAATTTCAGGAACTACGTTTACCCCATTAACTAATATGGCGTCTGTTTCTTTTGCACGAAGGGCAGTATGCAATACGGCACGCCCTTCAGTTTCGTTGATAGTATCTCCACCAAAGTATTTGTCAATAGCATCCTTAAGGTGTAATTCTTCAGCCAGGTCTAGCAAATGGGAGCGGGTTTCCTGGGTAATTCTGTTTTTGGAATAGTCTACAAAGAATTCTTCCCATTTAAGGGTAAACTTCGAAGCTCTATTCTCATCTGCTGCAAAAAGCTCTTTAAGATGAAGGGATTTATTTTTTTCGTAATGTTCTTTGAGTTTCTTCCAGGCAGCGGTCTTGGTTGGGTTGGTGTTCTCTAATGGCATTCTATTGGTTAAGAGTTATCATATCTTCGGTGGGTTCCTCGTGAAATTCTATGCAATCTAACTGGGCCTTTATCGGGTTTATAGTTTCGTAATATGCTGGCCTTAATTGTTCGGCAAGCGGATCTGCAGCCGGGAGTTTTTCTCTTAAGGGATCTACCTGTCTGCCATTTCTCCAGAATCTGTAACATACGTGGGGTCCTCCGGTGTTTCCAGTCATCCCGATCCAGCCAATTACATCGCCCTGTCGAACAAAATCACCTCTTTTCACATTTTGTTTCCGCATGTGCAGGTATTGGGTGCTATAGGTTCCATTATGTCTAATTTTGACATATTTTCCATTGCCCCCTTTACGAGTCGATTCTGTAACCGTACCATCGGCTGTTGCCATAATAGGGGTTCCTATAGGTGCGGCATAATCTGTTCCTTTGTGTGGTCTTACTTTATAACCGTAATACCTTATTCTTCTTTTGAGATTATATCTCGAAGAAATACGGCTGAACTTAACGGGCGCTCTTAAAAAAGTACGCCTTAAGTTATTAGCTTCATCATCGTAATATTCCACGATATTTTTTAAGGAGTCATTTTCGTATGCAAAAGCATACAATGGTGTTCCATTATGCTCAAAATACGCAGCTTCTATTGGCTCGGCCCCGGCGTATATAGAATCGTTAATAAATTTTTCTTTGTAAATGACCTTGAATTTATCTCCTTTCTGAAGCCTGAAAAAATCGATAGTCCAGGCGTAAATTTCCGATAATTCGTGAGTTATGTAATAGTCTATGTTCTGCTTAAGAATAGCATCAGACAAGCTTGTTTCTATTATTCCAGAAGCCTCTCGCTGTACATACTTTACCTCCTTTTGTTGCTTATAGGCTATTGCGGAATCCCTGAAATCTACCACAGTGTAATTAATTCTATCGTTCTCATAGATAAAGATCTGGGCCTTTTCAGTGGTATCTTTAGATTTTAAGATAAGATAAGGCTTTCCTACCCTTATCCTGCGTACATCGAAGGTGTCTCTGAAATCTTTTGAAATTTTGGCGATTTTAGGATACTCCACTTTATTCTCGAGCATGAGTTCTCCAAAACTATCCCCATTTCTTACTGTGTCCTGAAGGACCTTAAAATTCTTAAGATTAAAGCCATACTCTGTAGATTCGGGACTTTCATCACTAATCTGAATGTCTGCGATTTCAGAAGGTTTAGACTCAGATTTATTTTCCCCACATGAAGCTAGTAGTACTATTACCAGTAGGGCGCCCCAATACTTTTGCATGATTAATTATTAATTTTCTCGGGGTTAAAGATATGGTCTACCCATTGTTTCCCCCAATTATTTAACTCTTCTTTTGAATGTAAATCCGGATAAAATACAACTTTCTGAAAACTCGGGGGTAAATAATCTTTCCAATTGGTGCCCCCAGTAGCTTCTATAGCCGCATTTTCTTTATTTAAATAGCGATGGGCAGAACCCATGTGCATTAAAGGCCAATTTACGTTCGCATTGATGTCCATCATCTTTAACGCTTCTATAAAAGCTTTATTATGTCTGCTTTTCTCAGGAAGCCCAAGGTATTTGTGGTAAATAGTCTGGTCTTTAAGCTGTTTTGCTATTCTAATAAATCTTGGGGTGTAGCGGTATTCAAATTGTTTGAGGGTCAGGGTCTTTTCCCCGGTAGCCCGATCTGTTGCCCCTTTCTTCCAATATATATGTTCATAAAGCTCTTCAATGGTATTTTTACTGGAGAATAAATGCCTTTCTGTATGGTGTACCAGGTGCTCCATTGGGGTTGCATAGATTTCTATCATTCTGTATTGGGCAGATTGAAATCCACTGGCAGGTAATAAGGCCATACGATATTGTAAGAATTGCTCTCTCTCCATCCCTCTAATCATTATGCTAAAAGATGAAATAAGCGCCTTATAGTAGCTATTGATTCTGTTTACCTTCTCGGTAAGAAATTCCAGGTTTTGGGATTTATCATCAACAATCTGCTTTTGTTCGTGCAGAATCAGCTTAAAATAGAGTTCTGTGATCTGATGATACATAATAAAGATTTCCTCATCAGGGAAATGCGTCCTGGGCACCTGGATGCTCAACAAGGTATCCAGATGAATATAATCCCAATAAGTAAGATAACGTTGATAAAGAAGTCCGTCCAAATAAGAGCTTAAATCCTGTCCTGAGTCCTTGTATTTTTCTTCAAGTTTGGAAATCTGTGAAGCAATGCGCTCTTTGTCTTTCATATGATCTTAGTTGTCTTACAAAGGTCACACGTAACCAGATAATATCAAAATAATTGGAAGTATTAATGCAATTGAAGCGTTTTGCCCGAATTAGGCCCTCGTGGTGGATTAGTCCATTATAATTTTAAACTGGTGTTTAAGGCTGTTATACCCGTCTAAATCTGCCTTAATAGAACCAACAGCAATATCGGCCTTAATCCTTATTGGTATCTTATTTAAATCATTGGAGACCCATAATGTTAAACTTTCCTGTTCTTTAAAAACCCTGCCAGATTGAACATATGGTCTGAATTTTAGGCATTCTACTTTCCCAAATTTGGTTTTAAGAATATCCTTGCCCAAATATTTTAGCTTAAACTGAAAGATACCATCATCGTCATAAAGCATATTAAGCTTTATGGACTCGTTAAGTATTAAATCCTCAAATTCATAATTATCACGTACATAGTAAAAAGCAGATATAAGGTCCTGAATACTGTCCCTAATGGTAAAATTGTACTTTTTCTTATTCTTCTTATCGTTTAGGACTGCCTCGTCCCTGTCATAGTCGAAGTTGATTTCAATATCTTTGGTATAACCTCCTTCATCAATCTTTCGCACAAATTTATAGGGTTTGTAATCCTCTTTGTCAAAATAACTTTCATATCGGTCATCAACCTTAAAAAAAGCACGGGCAATTCCAGTTGTTCTGCCTTTACCTACTACATGGTAAACCATTTTATCATCTACCTTACTATTCTTAAGCTGCAATGTGGCAAAGCTGGCATTGATCCACCCGTAATGAATTCTGAACTTCAACCATTCCCCTGGCTTAAAAGCAGATTCTTTTTTACCTTTTTCCGGATTGGCTGTAGCAAACCTATCCTCATCATAACCGCCAATGGTAGTTTGGCCCATTAAAGAGAAACAGAAAAGAATAACAAGGTATTTAGTAACGCCTTTCATGGTTATAAAATTAATATCAAATTTTTAATTCGATGTAAAAAATTCATTGTTTACAATTACTTAAACAAATTTTATTCCAAAGTATTGTGTATTGATCAGTTGATCGACAAAGTTGCATCAGTACCCGACCAACCTTTATTTTCTCATAACTGGCCAAGATCAAAAAAAGCCCCGACAAGATGTCAGGGCTTTTCCTAAATAACCAACCAAACTTTAAATTATGAAAAACCAATACTTAAAGTAATAAGGGAACCACCCCTTATGTGACTCAAATTTACTGCAAGTGAATCACTGATTAAACTGTTTTAACGTTCTTTAACGCAGCTCTTAACAATACTTTATGCATAATGCATTAAATTTTACAAATCCTTAAGAAAATGTAGCTTAAAGCGTCCCCCGTGATTGTTGTTCCCGTTCAATTGCTTCGAATAAAGCCTTGAAATTTCCTTTCCCAAAAGACTTGGCTCCTTTACGTTGAATTATCTCAATAAACATCGTTGGCCTGTCTAGAATTGGCTTGGTAAATATCTGCAACAAGTACCCTTCATCATCCCTGTCGATCAATATTCCCAAATCTCTTAATGGCTCAAGATCTTCATCTATCTCGCCCACCCTGTCTAAAACATCTTCATAATAGCTGACAGGTACAGTAAGAAACTCTATGCCCCTGTTACGTAAAGAGGTAACAGTCTCAATTATATTGTCTGTTGCCAGAGCCATATGCTGTACCCCTGCCCCGTTGTAGAATTCTATATACTCCTCAATTTGAGATTTTTTTCTACCATCTGCCGGTTCATTAATCGGAAACTTTATACGACCATTCCCATTGCTCATTACCTTACTCATAAGGGCAGTGTACTCTGTGGAAATGTCCTTATCATCAAATGACACCAGTTGAGCAAAACCCATTACCTCTGCATAGAACTTACACCATTTATTCATTTCATTCCACCCTACATTGCCCACCATATGATCTATGTACTTAAGGCCAACATCAGTAGGCTGATAAAATGGATCCCACTTTATATATCCAGGCATAAACACTCCCTTGTAATTGCCTCTTTCCACAAAAACATGTACAGTTTCACCATAGGTATGAATACCAGAAAGTACTACTTCTCCTGATTCATCTGATAGTGTTTTAGGCTCAAAATAGCTTTCTGCACCTCTTTTAGTTGTTTCCAGGTAGCTTTTTGCGGCATCATCTACCCAAAGTGCAATGGCTTTAACTCCATCTCCGTGAGCATCTATATGTTTGTTTATTTCACCACCAGATTTTAAGGGAGAGGTAAGCACCAATCTTATTTTATCTTGTTGCACCACATAGGAAACCTTGTCTTTAAGACCTGTTTCCAGACCGGCATAAGCCAAGGGTTGAAATCCCCAGGCAGACATGTAGTAATATGCCGCTTGTTTGGCATTACCCACATAGAGTTCTACATGATCTGTTCCTAATAGCGGAAGAAAATCTTCGGCTTCCATATTTTCTTTAGGTAATTGTAATGATGTTTTATCTAATACTGACATTGTTCTAAAATTTTGAATTGATAATTAAAAAAAGTAAAAATCGGGTATTATAACCCTAATCCGGGGTTTTATAACCCTACCACATAGCCCTGAGATGGGCGGTTATATCAATCCTTGTATGTGTCAAAGCTGTGATCATAAGAGAATACAAATATCGTAAAAATCATCTACAAATCCCTCATTTTAAAGCTTTTTACAATCCTGTCGGCTCTAATGATCAAAACCAATATCCCACACTGATAAAAATATTGCTTTGAGTAACTTCGGGAGACCAGGAATACAGAATTTGTACCGGCCCAAAAAAGGATTCCCATCCATAACCAAGGCCGTAACCGGAATAATCCGGGGCAGTAAACCACTCGCCGGTTCTAAAAAGATCATCTTCCACATTAGAGTAGTTCGCCGCAAATAACAAATGATTTTTCGGGGCAAACTCGAGGTCCAATCTGGCATAGGCTTTTACATAACTATTTCCGGGAAGCGCCAGAAAATCGTACCCCAGGAAGGGGACAAAGTTGTTGATCAGGTTATTGCCATAACCCCCAAGGACAAAATCCAGCGAAGAGACATTTGAAGTTCCCAGTTTAAAACCCCCTTCTGTTTCAACATTTAAAGAAAGGTTTCCAACAATTGGAAATGCCATCCCCATTCTGGCTTTTGCGATGGAGAATTCTTTGAAGTTATCATTAAAATCTGAAGATAAAAGATACAGGTGAAAATCTCCATTAAAGTACAATCCTTTAGAGGGAAAATATTTATCGTTATATGTGTCTAAAATCAGTTTGCCATACGTACTGAAGTAATTGCTTTTTTCAAAGAAGGTCCTTATGTCTCCCGGGGCACTAATATTCAATGAAGTATTGTTATTAACCTCATTTAAAGTAGTGGTACTGTATTTTAAAAATTTATGCTCCACCCCCAGGCTAAATGCAAATTCTTCATTGAGTACGGTTTGCAGGTATATCTGATTGGTGAAATCTGAAACGTCCAGGTTGACACTATTAATATTGTCGTCCTGAGGTACATCAAAATTAGATTGAATGACGCCATAACCGATTTCATCTGTAAAATCATTAAATCTGGAATTAATCCCAAAACTCCAATAAGAACCCTTGTCCACATAATATTGAAAGTTATAGCGAACATTGTCTCCAAGAATAAAGTCGAGAGATGCAACATCATCACTAACCAAAGCGTACTTTTTCGTTAAATTAATCATGGCCGCACTTTTATACAGATCATCATAGTGGGCCCCTATTCTAATAAAGGTTTTAGTAGGATTTTCTCTGAGCTTAATGATAAGATCTTCCCCCAAACCATTAGACACCAATTCATATCTTATGGTCTGAAAATTCCCTGTTGCCGCCAGGTTACTTATACCTTGCTGCAATTTCCTGAATGTGACCTTTTCGGCCAGGTTAAATCTGAGTTTTCCTTTTACATATCCTCTTGTATAATTATTATTCCCATTTATAACCAACCTGTTTACAATAATTGTGTCTTTTTGGAAAATAGGCGGTTTCGGCTCCTGTTTTATTGATTGTCGCAGGGCCAATGCCTGAAGTGCCTGAATTTGGTCTCTGGCAGCGTTTTCACCTGTTTCCATTATTTTTTGCTTCAGATCAAAATCAATAACGGAGTAATTCTCCATATCGGGTTTTATGTAAATGTCGGTAAGCCTGGATTTTAATTTCATATCCCCAACGGTTCTGTAGTTATTTATCTGCAGCAATATCTCAGTAGCAGATAAGAGAGATTCCCGGTCTCTAAGTCCGTGTTGCACATCTACTCCAATTATGAAGTCCGCTCCTAAATTGCGAACTTCCTCTATCGGATAATTGTTTAATACCCCGCCATCAATTAGGATTTGCCCATCTACTTCGGCAGGTTCAAACAATGAAGGAAAGGTGCCACTGGCAAGTATGGCTTCCGGCAGATAACCACTGTCTAATAAGACTTCTGTGCCTTTCTCAACGTCTGTCGCTATGCAGAAAAAGGGAATTGGCAGTTTGTTAAAATCTTCGGTGTCTTTCACATGATAAAGCAACCTGACCAACTCATTATAAATATTCTGCCCTCCAGAAATTGCAGGCGGAAACGAAATTTTAAAATCATTAAAGGGAAGTGTAAGGGCATATCTCTCCGAGTCTTCCTTCTCATAAAATGTTTTGGCACTTCTGGGTAGATTATCCTGAATTAGGTTGGCTAGATCTGTGCTCTTAAAAATAGAGTCTAATGCGGAAGCAGAGTACCCGGAAGCGTAAAGTGCCCCAATAATTGCCCCCATACTGGTACCCCCTATGTAATCTATTTTTACCCCGGCCTCTTCAATGACTTTTAAAGCCCCAATATGCGCTAATCCTTTAGCGCCGCCACCGCTTAGAACCAACCCAACTTTTGGATTTTGCTTTGCTCTATCCTCCTGCGCAAAAGATACCAGGGCGAACAAAGAAAATATTATGAAGAAAACCTTTTTATTCATAGGTCTGAGATAAGGGGACGTCAGTGAAAGTTAATATAAATTTTCTTGGCTTTAGACGATCCCACAATATTAGATAATTCTTCCAAGGAAGCTTCTTTTATCCTTTTGACGGATTTAAAGTTCTTAAGTAATTCGAGCGCCGTTTTTTCTCCTATCCCTTCAATTTCCTCCAGGGCAGAATTAATTGCCGCTTTACTTCTTTTGTTCCTGTGAAAGGTAATTCCAAATCGGTGTGCTTCGTTTCTCAGCTGCTGAATTATTTTAAGGGTTTCGGATTTTTTATTTAAATACAACGGAATCGGATCATCGGGAAAATAAATCTCCTCAAGGCGCTTGGCAATTCCAATAATGGCAATCTTACCCCTTAATCCCAGCAATTCAAGGCTTTTCAAGGCCGATGACAGCTGCCCTTTACCCCCATCTATAACTATGAGTTGCGGAAGTGTTTCACTTTCATCGATTAGCCGCTTATACCTTCTGTGGACCACCTCTTCCATTGAAGCAAAATCATCCGGGCCATCGACGGTTTTAATATTAAAATGCCTGTATTCTTTTTTTGCCGCTTTCCCATTTCTAAAGACTACACATGCCGCTACCGGGTTACTGCCTTGAATATTAGAGTTATCAAAACACTCTATATGCCTGGGCTCTTCGGACAGCCGCAGGTCTATCTTCATCTGGGCCATTATTCTATTTGTATGCCGGTCCGGATCTGTAACTTTTATTTGCTTAAAACGATCTTGCCTAAAGAATTTTGCATTGCGCTCGGACAAATCCAATATCTTTTTCTTATCCCCTAATTTTGGCACGGTCACTTTAATCCCCGAAGCAATCTTTAATGGGAAAGGAACATACACTTCCCTGGATTGTGAATTAAATCGTTGCCTGATCTCAACTATGGCCAATTGCAATAGGTCCATATCCTGCTCGTCTAATTTCTTTTTAATTTCCATGGTATGTGACCTTATAATGGAACCATGGGCGAGTTGAAGAAAATTGATATAAGCATAGGCGCTATCCGAAATAATGCTGAACACATCTACATTGCTGATCTTCGGGTTAACTATGGTCGACTTTACCTGGTAATTCTCCAGGACTTCAATTTTTTCCTTAATGCGCTGCGCTTCTTCAAATTTCATTTCCGCAGCAAGAGATTTCATCTGTTTTCTGAAATAATGCAGGGAAGATTTAAAATTCCCTTTTACAATATCTCTAATATCGTTTATTTGTTGGTGATAATCTTCAGATGTTTGAAGGTCTTCGCAAGGTCCTTTGCAATTCCCTAAATGATACTCCAGACAAACTTTATACTTCCCTGCCTCAATTTTATCTCTTGAAAGATCGTAGTTGCATGTCCTTAAGGAATAAACTCCCCTGATAAGATCTAAAAGTGTCTTAACCGTTCTCATACTGGTATAAGGGCCAAAATATTCGGAGCCGTCCTTTATGAGTTTTCTCGTAGGAAATATTCTTGGGTAATTTTCATTCTTTATACAAATCCAAGGATAAGATTTATCATCTTTAAGCAGTACATTGTATCTGGGCTGATACTTTTTAATGAGGTTGTTCTCTAATAGCAAGGCATCAGATTCTGTCGGAACTACAATGTGCCTAACCTCTTTTATTTTCTTTACAAGTATTCTGGTTTTGCCGTAATCATGAGATTTATTAAAATAAGAGGCCACCCTCTTCTTAAGGTTCTTTGCTTTTCCAACATAGAGGATTTTCCCTTCAACATCATAGAATTGATAAACTCCCGGTGTCTCTGGTAAGGATGTAATTTGTATTTCTATCGGAAGTTCTGGCATCTAATTCAATAAAGATAATTTAATGAATAGTATATACACAAAGATAGAATACTGCTTATTTAAAAACTCAAAGCGCAAACAATTTAACGAAGCATTATAATTCAAAGAAATCCGATAAAATACATGGCATTTCTCTTCTGTCCTTCAAAGAGGTTTTGATAAATAAAACTACTATTTTTTTAAAGTGGTGATTATCAATTTTTTAGACAATAGCACTTTAAGGAAATAGTCGGTAAAATGCACAAAAATGTTAATGATTGCATAAAAAAGTGCATTTCATCGATGAATTAGTGCATTTTATGGGTGTACCCTCGATTTTTTTATTTACATTTAGCACGTCAAAAGCAGGCACTCACATGGACAATTATTTCATTACATTAGGAATGTACCTGATATTGATGCTCTTTTTCAAGATTTATTTTGCCGTTGCGGCGAAGGAATAATTTTGACGAATAGCTCCCCCCACACAATTCGTTTAATCGCCTTTTATGTTTAAAAAAGAGTTACGATTAAACTTTACATTACTGAGAAAAGAATTTTCAGAAGAACAACTAGAAGTTGCGAGTTTGGCTATTGCCGAAAACGTAAATCAGCTTCCTATTTGGGAGTATCTGTATTATCATTTGTTTTTACAGATCCCGGAAAAAAAGGAAATTGACACTTCCTGTATCCTTACTATTCTGCAAGCTAAGGATAAAAATGTAGTAGTGCCCAAAATCACCGGCCCTTCGAAATTGACAAATTACCTATTAACAGATAGTACAGTATTTAAAAAAAATCGCTGGGACATTCCCGAACCTGTTGAAGGAATTCCTGTGCCATCAAGTATGATTGAAGTTGTTTTTGTGCCTTTAATGGCATTTGATCTTAAAGGAAACCGAGTAGGGTATGGAAAAGGTTTTTATGATAATTTCCTTAACGAGTGCCCGCCAGATGTTATTAAAATAGGACTATCGTTATTTGAAGCTGTAGAAGAAATATCAGATCTCCATCCGGGAGATGTTCCTTTGGACTACTGCGTTACTCCAAAGAAAATTTACGAGTTCTGATCCTGATCTCCAGGTGAAGTTGTTGATGTCTCAGATTGCAAAGCCTCCTCAGCCACTGCATTATTTTCTTGTTCTGCTTCAGCTTTTTTGGGAAACGCCTTTTTATTGAACACCAATAATATGCCAACCCCTGTGCTGATCGCCGTATCAGCTACATTAAAAACAGGCTCGAAAAAACGAAAGTTATTCCCACCGACAAAGGGCATCCATTCTGGCCAGGTAGTATCTATCATGGGAAAATAAAGCATGTCTACCACCTTACCATAAAAAAGGCTTCCATATGGCTCATCGGAAAACAAACTTGCCACCTGATTATAACTATCATCAAACACAAGTCCGTAAAAAACAGAATCGATTATATTTCCAAGCGCACCTGCAAAAATTAAGGCAACGGCTATTATTAATGTTTTAGATGCCATCTTTCGGACAATATCATAAAGCCAATATCCGATCCCGACAATAGCAAAGAGCCTGAAAATGGTGAGAATTAACTTTCCGGCAGAGTCCGAAACAGGTAAAATATCGCTTAGTTTAGTTCCCCAGGCAGCACCTTCATTCTCTATAAACAAAATCTTGAACCAGCTAAATACCGTGACATCTTCGCCCAATATAAAGTGCGTTTTGACATAGATCTTAGATATTTGATCTACTATCAAAATTATAGCTACCAGCAACAGGGCCTTGTTTAATCGCATCTATTCCAAAATTGATTCGCAAAAATAGGGATTATAAACCAATCTGATGCATGTAGAAGACGTAGGTGTCAGAAATACAGTTAATTGGTATTGGTCAGGTGAATATCCCCCCTAACGGAATGCAAATCATATACACTTGCACCTTCCGGAAAGTTCTTTTTAACAACTGTTCCATATTTAGATTCGGCCAGCACATTGCCTCCCTCTCCCAGGACATTGATATTCCCGCTCTGTGTTTTAACAACTGCTTTTAAGCCCACCTGGTCTAAAGAGCAATTCCCATCGTCTAGCGCTACTTCCAATATGGAGAATGTTCCCTTTGCCATCACATTGCAGTTGGTTCCGGTAACATGTACCTTATTAAATTCTGGCAGTCTAACTTTTAAGGCAATAGAAATGACTTTGTGCGCACTTAATTTATCATTAGGAACAACAAAATTTGGCCTAAACCCGGTACTTACCATATAAGTGCTCCCGGCTTCTCTGATTTTTACTACTAAATCGTCGCTATATTCCCCATCTATTAATGCTTCTACTATCAGCTCATCATTTGTTGATGTTGTCAATTCTAAATCGAAACAATTGCGGGTGTCTATTTGAAAGGCGGTTACATTGGAGTTAGTCAAAGATTTTCTGATCATCTTTTGAGACTGTAGTCCGCTAAAGGTGATTAAGCAAATTACTGTAAAGACCAGCCTTATCATTATAAAAAAACGCCCTATTCGGGCGTTTCAATTTTATTTTTGCATATTCTTTGCCTCAATACTCAGCGTTGCGTGAGGTACCAGTTTTAAACGCTCTTTGTTGATGAGCTTACCGGTAACCCTGCAGATACCATAGGTCTTGTTTTCTATTCTCAATAAAGCATTCTTTAAATCACGAATAAATTTTTCCTGACGAATTGCAAGTTGTGTATTTGCCTCTTTACTCATAGTTTCTGACCCTTCTTCAAAGGCTTTGAAAGTTGGAGAGGTATCATCAGTGCCATTATTCCCGTCATTCATATATGAGCTTTTAAGCAAATTGAGATGACTTGTAGCCTTTTCTATCTTTTCTTCGATAAGGGCTCTAAATCCTTCTAACTCCTTATCTGAATATCTAATCTTTAAATCTTGTCCCATAGTTTTAGTGTTTTTGGATAAACAATTTTGTATTTACTTCATCAAATGCTACTGAGGTGCCATTTTCCAAGGTTTCTTCAAACTGCAAATCGGCAGTTAAAGTCTCAGTTTTTATATAATTAATATTACTGGCAACTGCTTTTTCTACAAAACCGTCTTTCAGTATTTTAATGTCTATTTTATCTGTTACCTCAAATCCTGATTCCTTACGAAGGTTTTGAATTCTATTTACCAATTCTCTGGCAATCCCTTCCTCCCTAAGGTTTTCATTGATAGTTACATCCAGTGCTACAGTAAGCGATCCGGAACTGGCAACCAACCAACCTTCAATATCTTGTGAGGTAATTTCTACATCCTCTAACTGTAATATAATAATTTTATTCTCTAAGTCAAGTGAAATTTCGCCTTCTCGTTCAATTTTCTGGATATCCTCCTGATCTAACTTCGCTATAGCCTGGGAAATCAGCTTCATCTCTTTACCAAACCTGGGTCCCAGAACTTTAAAATTGGGCTTAATTTGCTTTACTAAAATCCCTGAAGCATCGTCCAGTAAGGTTATTTCCTTTACATTGACCTCAGATTTTATCAATTCCGCCACCGCTTCAATTTCACTGCGTTGTTCTTCATCCAGAACAGGAATCATAATTTTCTGCAGTGGCTGCCGCACCTTTATTCTTTCCTTTTGACGGATAGACAAAACAAGTGATGATATAGCCTGTGCCTTTTGCATTTTTCTTTCCAGACTTGTATTGACATAAACCGGATTAGCTTCGGGGAATAAAGCCAGGTGAACACTTTCATACCCCTCCCTTTTGGTGGTCGCCGTAAGGTCTCTGTACAATTGATCCATAAAAAAAGGAGCTACAGGAGCAGAAAGCTTGGCAATGGTTTCCAGACAAGTGTAAAGAGTTTGGTATGCAGAAATTTTGTCTTCCTGATAATCACCTTTCCAGAAACGCCTTCGGCATAATCTAACATACCAGTTACTTAAATTTTCCTGAACAAACTCTGAAATAGCACGGGTGGCCTTTGTAGGTTCATATTCCGCATAGGCTGCATCCACTTTTGATATTAAGCTGTGTAATTCTGACAAAATCCACTGATCTATTTCCGGTCTTTTTTCTAAAGCAATGTCATCTTCACTATAGTCAAATTCATCTATGTTAGCATAGAGTGCAAAGAACGAATAAGTATTGTAAAGGGTACCGAAGAACTTTCGTTTCACCTCAACAATACCGTCAATATCGAACTTCAGATTATCCCATGGGTTTGCATTCGAGATCATGTACCACCTTGTGGCATCTGCTCCGTGCATGTTCATGGTTTCAAAAGGATCGGCGGCATTTCCAAGGCGTTTAGACATTTTCTTTCCATCCTTGTCCAGAACAAGTCCGTTAGAAACCACATTCCTGTATGCTATGCTATCAAATACCATGGTTGCGATGGCATGGAGCGTATAGAACCAACCTCTTGTCTGGTCTACGCCCTCAGCAATAAAATCTGCCGGAAAAGTTATCCCCTGATCTACAAGGTCATTATTTTCAAATGGATAGTGCCATTGTGCATAGGGCATTGAGCCACTATCAAACCATACGTCTATCAGATCGGACTCTCGCTTCATCGGTTTGCCTGAGGGAGATACTAATACAATCTGATCCACAATATTTTTGTGCAGATCTATTTTATCATAATTGGCCTCACTCATATCGCCAATTACAAAATCTGAAAAGATATCCTCCTCAACAAGCCCTGCTTTAATGGCTTTGTCAATTTCATCTTTAAGCTGGGCAACTGATCCTATTATAAGTTCTTCTCTGCCATCCTCTGTCCTCCAAATGGGTAATGGAATCCCCCAATATCGCGATCTTGATAAATTCCAATCATTGGCATTCGCCAGCCAATTACCGAACCTACCGTCACCAGTTGCTTTTGGTTTCCAGTTTATCGTCTGATTTAATTCAAACATTCGGTCTTTGATATCAGTAACCTTTATAAACCAGGAATCTAATGGATAATATAGAATTGGTTTATCTGTACGCCAGCAATTAGGATAACTATGGGCATATTTTTCTACTTTAAATGCCTTGTTCTCTTCCTTAAGCTTAATTGCGATCTCTACATCAACAGACTTTTCCGGGGCTTTGCCATCATCATAATATTCGTTTTTGACATATTTCCCCGCCAATTCTTTCATTTCCGGGCGAAATCTACCCTGCAGATCTACAAGGGGAACGGCATTGTCATTCTCATCCAGCACTAACATGGGCGGCACCTGGGGTTTAGCCATTTTAGCCACCATCATATCATCTGCACCAAAAGTTGGAGCCGTGTGTACTATCCCCGTTCCGTCTTCTGTGGTAACAAAATCTCCCTCAATTATCCTGAAGGCATTTTCAGCATTTTCATACGGTAATGCATAATTCAGAAGCTGCTCGTATCGAATTCCCAATAAGTCTCTCCCCTTAATTTCATGCACTAAGCTATACGGAATATTCTTGTTTTCCTGGGAGAAAGTTTTAAAATCTTCTTCATCATCCGACTCCTTAAACTTTCCTGTAAATTGTTTTGCTACAAGACTTTTGGCCAAAACCACATTAATTGGTTCAAAGGTGTATTGATTAAAAGTCTTTACTATCGCATAATCAATATTTGCTCCTACTGTAAGTGCGGTATTTGAAGGCAAGGTCCATGGAGTGGTAGTCCAGGCAAGAAAATAAACCTGGCCTGAGATCTCTTTTAAGACTGCCGGGAGTGTTTCATTAATCGCCTTAAATTGGGCTACAGCAGTAGTATCAGTAACATTCTGATAGGTCCCCGGTTGGTTGAGCTCATGCGAGCTAAGACCGGTTCCTGCTTTAGGAGAATAGGGCTGTATGGTATATCCTTTGTAAATAAGGCCCTTGTCATATATTTCTTTAAGCAACCACCACACAGATTCCATGTACTTGGACTTATAGGTGATATAGGGATCATCCATATCTACCCAATAGCCAATTTTTTCGGTCATACTGTTCCAGACATCCGTATATCTCATTACGGCTTTTTTACATGCCGCATTGTACTCTTCTATAGATATTTTGGTGCCAATATCGCCCTTGTTAATTCCAAGTTCTTTTTCAACACCAATTTCTATAGGCAATCCGTGAGTATCCCAACCGGCTTTTCGTTTTACCTGAAAGCCTTTCATTGTTTTATACCGGGGAAATATATCCTTAATGGTTCTGGCCATCACATGGTGAATACCAGGTAGCCCATTGGCCGAAGGGGGACCTTCATAAAATACAAAACCCTGCGCCCCTTCCCTGCTACTGACACTTTTCTCGAAAATTTGGTTTTCTTTCCAAAATTTCAGGATATTGTCTGCCACCTGAGGTAAATCCAAGCCCTTATATTCTTCAAACTTCATAAGCGTAGTACTTACTGCCCTAAATTAAGTCCGCAAAATTAGTGAATTTAGATGTAAAATTATGCCTGTTTTGGCAAAGAGAATGCTCTCTCTGAATTTTATTTAAAGAACTCATCTCATAGATATGGGCATCTAAGTAAGGCTTCCATCGCGTATATTAGGATAGATATATAATTAAACACTAAACATTACTACCATGAAAAAAGCAATTTTAGGAACTATCTTAATGGTTTTGAGCGTATCATTTGTATCCTGCGAAGGATGTAAAGACGATGCTGCCAAGACCGAAGAGGCATTAGAGGAAGTGAGCGAAGAACTTGAAGGAATCGGAGATGAGGTTAAAAATGCCACCAATGATGCCATTAAAGATGTAGAGGAGGCGGCCAAAGACGTAGAGAAAGCAGCAAATGAGGCAGCCGATGATATTAGGAAAGCGACAGAAGACGTTAAAGATGCTACAAAAGACGTTGGAGATGCAGTAAAAGAAGCTGCAGAAGATTTAAAAGAAGAAGTAGAAGAGGCTACAGACGACGCTTAGTATATAAAACAAGAGTCCTGACCAGATGAAAACCCTGATTAAACTATCAGGGTTTTTTTATGTTTAGAATGAATACTCTAACGCCAGTATAAAATTGGTCCCGGCAGCGGCTATCCCCGAAGAATAAGGCCTGTACCTTTGGTTAGTAATGTTTTCGATGTTTAATTGTCCAGAGAGTTTTCTACTGAGCTGGTATTGCGAACGGAAATTTAAGGTATACCAAGAAGGAGAATACGGCCTTCCCCTAGTATCCCGGGCGTAAATATAATCCTTGTTTCGCTCGGTTATCGCTAAATCATCGAATGAAATTTCCCCGTTGAAGTTGACAAAAATATCGGTCTTTATTTTCTGATTATTCCATATAAAATGAAAATCGCCAAAGGTTGGGGCTACGTGTCTTGCAGCAGATTCTGTCCCATCACTATCCTCTTCTATACCCTCTGTCAGCGTTATATTTGAACGCAATGAGATCTGTTCCGACAAAAAGGCCTCTGCTCCAAACTCAAATCCATAAACAAAGGCTTTGGCGGCATTCTGTATGGCTTGCACATTACTCAGTTGCCCGTTGTACATTATCTGACTTTCCCCGTTAAACAAATAATCTCGCCGTACCAGCGCATCTACCAAATAGGTGTAGTACACAGCTCCATTAAGCACAATTTTGTCTTTGATGTTCTTTTGCACCCTCATTTCTGCGTTGTAAGCGTACTCTGGCTCCAAAACCGGGTTTGGGACCACTACTGCTCCTGGTTCCGAATCAAACACTTTGCCTATGTCATCAATATTGGGAGCTCTGAAACCAGTAGAGCCATTAAGAGTTATCTGCAGATCTGCTTTGGGAAACCAGCTAAAACCAAGGCTTCCGGTTAATGCCCCATTATTTAATTTAGCCGAATTAAAGGGAAAGGGGTAGAATGTGGTGTCAAAATCAGCATTTATCCAAACATGACTGTATCGAAGACCGGAAAGAAAAGTGAAATTAGGTTTTGCCTTATACTCGGCATTTACATACCCGGCAAAGGTTTGCCAGGTGGCTCCATCCGGATATCTTGAAGCGGCATTGTCAAAACTATTGGTCTCTATATTCTCTTGACTCCCATCGGATCCTACTTTGTTGAATATGTATTCTGTTCCATAATAAAGCCTAAGATCTCCAATCTTCTTGTTTTCGAAATCAATGTTTGTCGATATCGCATCTACATTTTCCTTAGTGGTAAACCGGAGCGGATCATTAAAATCCCGTTCATTTCTGCTTTCTTCGAAATGTTGATAGGCCGTGGTGATCTTTAACCCATCATAGAATTTTCCTCTTCCCTTTTTATACAGCTGAAAGTTGCCCATAAACCATTTCTGAGGGCCGTAGAACCATTCTGCAGACCTGAGGCCCTCTCCGTCATCGGCCGGTCTGATAAGACGGTCATATCTTGAAAAATCGGAGGTCTCGGAATAGTACAATCCCAAATCGTACTTCCAGTTACTATTGGGCTTGTGGCTAATTTTTTGCATCAGATTCAATTGATTATAGCCTGTACTTTTTTGCCGTCTTGGGCGATTATTGGCCATAAGCATGTCTGTCCCATTATTCCTGACTACATATTCATTTCTAAGATAGGCCGCCGGACCGCGAGTTCCCATGTTAAGATCATCAAAGGAACTAAAAGTAGCGCTGGTTAGAAATGACCATTTCTTTCGGCCCAAGTTAAAATTGAAGTGAGCTGTACCTTCGTTATTGACAGTAGCAAAGCGGGAGTTTGCCATTCCTGTAAACAACAGACTATCATGCTCTGAAAACATGGCTTCCCGGGTAAAGAAATTCATAACTCCCCCAATCGCATCACTTCCATAGATCACAGAACCCGGTCCAAATATCACTTCAGTATTTTTGATGGTAAACGGATCAATGGAGATGATATTTTGAATATTTCCGCCTCTAAAAATGGCATTGTTCATACGAACACCGTCAACAGAAAGCACCAATCTATTTGTTGCAAAACCACGGATCATTGGACTTCCACCACCTAACTGGCTTTTTTGTACAAAAACTTTTCCGCTATTCTGCAAAAGATCTGCCGATGTCTGAGAGGTAGTAAAGGCAATTTCCTTCGCATTTAATGAAACTATCTTTTGTGGAATATCTTTCTTCTGTTGTTCCCATTTGGAAATAGACATCACCACTTCATCAAGTTGCTCAGGACTTAAGGTCATATATACCCTTGTACTTTTACGCAAAATCTGAGCTTTTGTAGCCTTCTTAGTTTGATAGCTTAAATGCTTAAAGAAAATACGCTCATTCCTGTCGAACAAACCAAGGTCGCATTTTCCATCAAAATCGGATAGTACCGTCTTTGAACGGTCGGTATTGTACAGTACTACATTTACAATGGGTTCCTTTGTCTCAAGGTCCAATAATTGAATCTCCTGCGACGAAACAAGCTGAAAAGTAAAAAAAGCTAGCAGTACCCCTATCCTGTGCATATTAATTGAAAACGTCATTTAAAATGGCAAGTGATCTGGGTTTTTTAAATCCGTGCAAATGTAATTCAAAATACATAACAAGGCTTTGCAACAATTCTTGCCGATCTTTCTTCCCCAGTTTAACAGTATGAATTGCATCAAAATTTATGCCCAAGAAGGCTTTGAAGCTGATTAATTTGCTTTCTGATAAATGTGGATTCAATGTTGGCCGATTTGTAAATTCTCCTTCCTGCAGATCAAAATACATAGCGTTGTCATTCTCAGACTCCGGATAAAACCCAAGATATTTAGTCAGTTCCAACAAAAAGAACAAATGAAAATTTGCAATATTATCATGCGTATCTAACCATTGCAACGCGGCTTCCAAAAAATAAAATAGGGGATAGTTCTGTTCTTCTTCATGAATACTATTTCCTAACATTTCTGCAAGGAATAAAGTCAGGGCGTTTTTGGAAATATCCCTGTGCATTGTTTGGTAAGGAAAATTTACCCTGGCTTCCTTTATACTTTCCAAATTGCCCTTATTTCTGTGGTTGGCAATAATCTCTAATTGCATCAACGGCTGAAAATAGGCAGATTTCAGTTTTCCTCTTTTAGATGCCAAAACCCCCCTTAGTAAATAGGTTTTAATTCCGGATGAAGCGGTAAAGGCTTTCACAATTAAGCTGGTATCCCCATACTTAATAGAAGAAAGCACAATTGCTTTTGTAGTCTCTTGCATCTGCGGTGGTTAGATATGATGCAAAGATAGCCGATTTTTAAGGTACAAGTACTGAAGTTAGCAATACGGAGTATCAGCAGTATTTAAATTGTCACCAATACTCCGCATCCTGAATTTTAAATGACTCCCTGAGCCAGCATAGCGTCTGCCACCTTAACAAAACCAGCGATATTGGCTCCTTTTACATAGTTGCAATAACCATCTTTTTCTACGCCATATTCTATACAGGAATCATGTATATCCTCCATAATTCCTTTTAATCTTTCGTCCACTTCTTCTCTTGTCCAGCTTATTCTCAATGAGTTCTGAGACATTTCCAAACCAGAGGTAGCCACCCCGCCGGCATTGGAAGCCTTACCTGGGGCAAATAGTATTCTGGCCTTGTGGAATTCGTTAATTGCCTCAGGAGTAGAAGGCATGTTGGCCCCCTCGGCAACACAAATACATTTGTTCTTTACAAGAGTCTTTGCACTCTTACCGTCTAGTTCATTCTGGGTGGCACAAGGTAATGCGATGTCGCACTTTACCTCCCAGGGTGTCTTGCCTTTAAAGAATTTCGCAGATTTGTATTTCTTGCTATATTCCGAAATTCTTCCGCGTTTATTGTTTTTAAGATCCATCACAAACTTCAATTTCCTGGCATCGATCCCTTCTTCATCAAGAATATATCCTGATGAATCTGAAAGTGTCACCACCTTGCCACCAAGATCTAGTACTTTCTCTGCCGCATACTGTGCAACATTTCCGGAACCGGAAATAACAACCTGTTTCCCTTCAAAGGTTTCTCCTTTAGTCTTTAACATACTCTGAGCAAAATAAACCGTCCCATAACCTGTGGCTTCCGGCCTAATTTTGGACCCTCCCCAGGAAAGCCCTTTCCCAGTGAGAACTCCTGTAAATTGGTTCCTTATCTTTTTATACATTCCAAATAGAAAACCAATCTCCCTGGCACCAACACCAATATCTCCGGCAGGAACATCGGTATTTGGACCTATATGTCTACTTAATTCTGTCATAAAAGCATGGCAGAAACGCATAACCTCATCGTCCGACTTCCCTTTGGGATCAAAATCTGACCCCCCTTTTCCACCACCCATTGGCAATGTAGTGAGGCTGTTTTTGAACACCTGTTCAAATGCAAGAAACTTTAAAATGCTGGCATTTACGGAAGGGTGAAATCTCAAGCCGCCTTTATATGGCCCAATTGCAGAATTCATCTGAATTCTATACCCTCTGTTAACATGAATTTCACCGGTATCATCAACCCATGACACCCTAAAAGAAATCAACCTTTCTGGTTCAACCATCCTCAGGAGAATGTTCTTACCGCTGTATATTTTTTTTCGTGCGATATAAGGTATGACGGTCTCAGCGACTTCCTGAACTGCCTGTATGAATTCCGGTTCATGACCATTTCTGGTTTTGACCTCCTCCATAAATGCGTTAATCTTTGCCTCCATATAAATTAATTAGCTATTGATTTTATTGATTTAGAAATTTAAGCGCAAAATTATGGTTTTAATATAATTTAAACGCTATTTTTTTGAAAATTTGACATTTTGGTCATGAAATCGCCTGATCCAGGTCAGCGATTAAATCTTCAACATCTTCTATACCAACGCTCAGTCTTATAAGGGCATCTACAACACCACTCTTTTCCCGCTCCTCTTTTGGGATACTTGCATGTGTCATACTCGCCGGATGTCCGGCCAAACTCTCAACACCTCCCAAAGATTCTGCCAGTGTAAAAAGTTTCAGGTTTTCTACAATTTTTACCGCATCAGTAAAACTGCTTCCTTTTGGAACAAACGAAATCATTCCTCCAAAATCTTTCATTTGATCTTTTGCAATTTGGTGATTAGGGTGATCTTCGAGCCCTGGCCAATATACCTTCTCTATTTTTGGGTGATTGCTAAGATAGGCTGCTATTGCTTTGCCATTCTCGCAATGTCGCTGCATTCTCAGATGCAGGGTTTTTATTCCGCGAAGCACCAAAAAACTATCCATTGGCCCGCAGACAGCACCGCTTGCATTCTGGATAAAATATAGTTTGTCTGCCAGGTCTTTGTCCTTTACTACTAAAGCACCGACTACAACATCGCTATGACCTCCCAGATATTTGGTGGCCGAATGCATTACTATGTCCGCACCAAATTCTAAGGGCCTTTGAAGATATGGTGTTGCAAAAGTATTGTCCACTGCTAACAGCACCTGATGTTTTTTTGCCAAATGCGCAACTCCTTTCAGGTCTATAACATTCATCATTGGGTTAGTAGGCGTTTCAACCCAAATTAGTGCCGTTTTCTCATTGATATGCGACTCAATGAAAGACAGATCCTGCATCCCGATAAAATGAAATTTTATTCCGTATTTCTCAAATACCTGTTTAAATAACCGGTAACTGCCACCGTATAAATCGTTAGTGGATACTACTTCATCTCCTGGCTCCAATAGTTTTATTACGGCGTCCATAGCAGCCAGGCCACTGGCGAATGCCAGACCATATGAGCCACTTTCAATACTCGCCAAAGAATTCTCCAATGCCGTTCTTGTAGGATTCCCCGAACGGGAATATTCAAATCCCTGATGTCCTCCCGGAGTGGTTTGGGCGTATGTAGAGGTTTGATAGATAGGTGGCATTACTGCACCGTAAGCTTTATCTGGTTGCTGCCCTCCGTGAATGGTTTTACTGTTAAATCGCAAATCTTTTTCGCTCATAAGTCATAATTATATGCACAAATGTATCGTTATCTTTTAGAGAATACAATGAACAAATCTTAAGTTTGTGCTTAAATCTGAATAATTCTTCATGCGTTCAAACTTCAGCTCATTGATACTTATATTAATCCTCTTTGGTTGCAATCAGCATAATAACCTTACGCTCCAAACCATCAAATTGGAGAGAAATACATGTGAACATTGCCCCATGGTAAGTATTACGATTCCAAAAGCCACTGAGAATGATAGAATCAGCGAAGCGATAAATTCAAGTATCCAGGAAGAGATTATCGCTGAACTTACTTTTGATGACCAGCAGGAAATAATTGTCGATCTGGAAGACGCTATTGATTCCTTTATTGCAGGATACAAGGAAGTTCAACAGATGCATCCTGATGAACTGACGGCCTGGGAAGCCAGGATTAAGGCAGAAATCAGTTATGAAGACAGAAAGATGATCAGCATAAAATTAGACACCTATCTATATACTGGAGGAGCCCATGGATACGGTGCAATACGCTTTCTGAACTTTAACAAAAGTAAGGGAAGTGAAATAGAGGATTGGGAGCTTTTCAATGACAAAGAAGATTTTGAACGATATGCGGAAAATAAATTTCGAAAACAAGAAAAGATACCCCCAAATACCTCAATTAACAGTACCGGGTATATGTTCGAGATGGATTCTTTCTACCTGCCAGAAAATATTGGCTTCACCAAGAAAGGAATAAAATTACTGTACAATCAATATGAAGTGGCCTCCTATGCAGATGGCCCAATAGAACTCATTTTACCCTATCGGGAAGTCAGGAAATATCTGGCCAGAGATATTAGATCTTAAGACTTTAAGTTGTTAGCATTTACTTTTTGGAGTGATAAAATAATCCCCAGATGCATTGCTTCATGGAACAAATTAAAAACCAAGGCATCATCAACATTCTTTATTTCGAAATTGGTAGCGGTGGTAAACCCATCGTAACTATTAAATACCTCCGCTTCAAAATCAGCAACAGTGCGTTCTATAGTCGTGAATAAATGCCCGGATAATTCATCTATTTCCTCTTCTGATGCCAGGCCATTTGGAACACTTCCTTTTCTGAACTTTTCAACAAAATCTGACGGGACAATCATTTGCAAATTGCTACGACCATAAATCAATAACTGCTGTGTAACTATTATATGGCCAATATTCCAATAGACATTGTTGCGAAAACCTTCAGGTATTCTCAACAATTCCTCTTTGGGCGTATGTTTAAGAATGCGATATAGTATCTTACGATTCTGTAGTAATGTTTGTAGCAAATTTTTCAAAACTAGATGGTATTAGTTGGGTTAACCGTTGGTGCAAGTCTTTTCAGTAAATATACACCTTGTCTTTCTATACACTATGGCAAGAAGCAGGAAATAGGGATTTTCTTTAATATACCATAGCTTTGCATTTCCCATGAACGCCGATGGTATGACTAAAATAAATTTCACCAACAAAAAATTTAAGCTGCTTGAAAATTCCAAAAATGGAGAGGCCGATAGCAAGACGGTCTTTGAGTATGCTCAAAAGGAAGATGTAGTAACTGCCAATTATCAAGGAGGAGCCATTAGAACAGGTAATATTATTGCCAGATTAGAAGGGCATCAATTATATATGGTTTACCAATGCCTTACTATGAACAATGAATTAAAATCCGGAAAGGCAACGGCAGATATAACTTTTACGGAGGACAACAAAATGAAATTGCTTTTGCATTGGGAATGGTTAAAAACACCTGGCCATAGTGGCAAGTCAGAATATATAGAAATTTAATAGAAAAGCATGAAGAAAATTTATCACCTTAGCAGCTGTACAACTTGTCAGCGCATCCTAAAAGAACTGGATCCATTAGCCAACTTTGAGCTTCAGGATATAAAGCACCAACAGATTACCGCTCCCCAATTGGATGAAATGAAAGATCTTGCCGGCAGCTATGAAGCCCTCTTTAGCAGGCGTGCCATGCTTTATAAAGCCAGAAAACTCAATGAGAAAGCACTTAATGAAGAAGATTACAAAGCCCTGATTTTGGAACATTACACCTTCCTGAAAAGGCCCGTAATTTTAAACGATGGTACCATCTTTATAGGAAACAGTAAAAAAGTGGTAGGTGCCGCTAAAGAAGCCATTCTCTCTTGAGCAAAAGAACATTAGCCCTCTTGGCAGCAATAGGAGCAACGATCATCTATGGTCTTAATCATACAATTGCAAAAGGTGTGATGCCTGAGGTGGTTAAACCTTATGGCTTTATAATGCTTAGGGTAATTGGAGCCACTGTTCTTTTTTGGGGTATTTCAGTATTTGGTCCAAAAGAGAGGATAGCAAAAAAAGATTATCTGAGGATGTTACTTTGCGCCGTGCTGGGGATGGGCTTTAATATGCTGGCATTTTTCAAAGGGCTCGACTTGTCTACTCCTATAAATAGTGCAGTGCTTATTACTCTCACACCGATTATCGTATTGATTTTATCGGCAATCCTAATCAAAGAAAGAATTTCTAAAAGTAAAATCTTCGGTATTTTTATTGGCCTTTTGGGAGCACTCGGACTTTTGCTCCTCGGAGCAGAAATCCGCCAGGACGCCCCTAATATTCCAATGGGGAATGCCCTGATAATTCTGAATGCCATTTTCTATGGATCGTATTTGATTGTTGCGAAAACCCTTATTCAGAAATACCACCCCTTTACTTTTATGAAATGGCTTTTTACCCTAGGCATCTTAATCTGCTTGCCTTTCGGATATGATGAACTCATAGAAATTCAATGGGGTACAATGCCTTTCCAGGCCGCCTGGAAAATTCTGTTTGTAGTAGTTGGCACCACCTTTTTGACCTATCTCTTCAATATTTATGCGCTAACCCAACTTAAAGCTTCAACACTGAGCGCCTTCGTCTATGTACAGCCTCTTCTTGGAATCCTCTTTGCCGTTGCTATGGGAAAAGACACCCTTACCGGGATAAAAATTGTATCTGCCTCCTTAGTTTTACTTGGGGTGTATCTGGCCAGTAGAAGACCTAAGCCAGGTCTGCGGGCATCTTAGCATACTTTCTGGTATCTTCTTTTGTTAAGACCTTGAAATAATCTGGTTTTTCAATTTTATCCCACAGGCTAAGAAGGGCATCAGGTAGCGAAATAAGTTTTCTTGTGGACAGACTCATCCAGGCACCCATCATTTCACAATAAGCGACGTTCTTACCTTTGCTGTCATAAAAGTTATGTCTGAATTCGAAGAACATCCCATCCTTACTCAAGCCGGCCACCTCTAATGAAACCCTTATCGGCCTTCCGGGAAAAACTTCCTTAAAATAATACATATGCTCATAAAAGACTACAGGCCCTATCTGGTTGTTATGCAGTATTTTCTGGTCTAAACCTAATTCCCATAAAAAAGACATTCGGGTATGAGCCATAAAATTGATATATGCACTATTGGCCAAATGCCGATTAGCATCTACATCACTCCATCTAATTTCAAATTCTTTAATGTACATTCTGTAAAAATATTTTGTTATGCATGCATAATATTTCTAAAATTACTATAGTTTTGGAAAACCAGTGCAATAAACGCTATAAATTATTCCCTATTTTTAATCCGAAAAATAAAACCATGGATACAAAAGCACCCTTTATCAAAGATTTATCCCTTCCTGCAATTGCAGCACCAATGTTTTTGATTTCCGGGCCCAATCTGGTCATTGAATGTTGTAAACAAGGGATAGTTGGTACTTTCCCGGCCTTGAACCAGCGAACAAGCGAAGGTTTTGAAGAATGGCTGATCCATATTAAGTCAGAGTTAGAGGCTTTCGAAGCATCTACAGGTAAAAAAGCCGCTCCTTTTGGAGTGAACTTAATTGTTCATCAAACCAATCCCAGGTTAGAAGCGGATCTAAAATTATGTATCAAGCATAAGGTTCCACTTATCATAACTTCTTTGGGAGCCGTATCTCAGGTTGTTGATGCCATCCACAGTTATGGCGGACTTGTTTTTCACGATGTAATCAAGAAAAGACATGCGGAAAAAGCAGCTCAGGCAGGAGTAGACGGACTCATATTGGTGGCCGCGGGGGCTGGAGGACATGCAGGAACAATTAATCCGATGAGCCTGGTGGCGGAAGTTAAAAAGTTCTTTAATAAAAATATAATTTTATCGGGTTGTATCAGTACTGGCAGAGATATTGCCTCCGCCATGCAAATGGGGGCCGATCTCGCCTATATGGGTACCCGGTTTATCAATACCACCGAAAGCCGTGCTCCCGAAGAATATCGGAACATGATAGTGGATTCTGGAGCCAGTGATATAGTTTATACTGCTGCCATTTCCGGAGTACATGCCAACTTCCTGGGCGCAAGTTTGGCTGCTGCAGGATTAACCCAGGAAGATCTAAAAAAAGACACCAAGATAGATTTTGGCAAAGAATTAGACACGGAGGCAAAGGCCTGGAAAACTATCTGGTCTGCAGGGCAAGGAGTTACCACAATAGAGAATGTACCTTCAGTGGCTGAATTAGTCGATAATTTAAAAAAGGAGTTCGTTGAAGCCATAAAGGAGCAGGCCAAAATATTGGATACGTTTCCCAAATAAATAATGAGTTAAGCATATCCTGGCATTTATAAAAAGCACACAGACAAACTCAATTCACGGATAATACATAGAACTAATGCCTCTGGTTAAATCTGATTATAGTCCTCCTCTTATTTTTAGAAACGGGCATATTTCTACAGTTTATTCTGGTCTAATCAGAAGGGTAAATGGACTTGAGCAAGTGCGCGAACGTGTGGAATTGGAGGATGGTGATTTTATAGATCTCGACTGGTCTTACACCACCTCTGCAACGAGTAAATTGCTAATATTACTTCACGGATTAGAAGGAAATGGCCAGCGGCCTTACATAACAGGTAGCGCCAAAGTATTTATTGCAAATGGATATGACGTATGTGCCGTAAATTTCAGAGGCTGCAGTGGGGAAACCAACCGTTTGTATAGATCTTACCATTCTGGTGCAACCGAAGATCTGGCCGAGCTGATTACGCATATAACTAAACAGCAAAAATACAGGGAAATTTACATCAAGGGTTTTAGCCTGGGCGGAAACATGGCCTTAAAATATATTGGCGAATTAAACGAACTCCCTCAGGAAGTTAAGGCAGTGATAGCAGTGTCTGTTCCCTGTAGTTTACACAGCTCTTTGATAGAATTACTAAAACCTAAGAACTATTTATATGCCAAACGCTTTAAAAACCATTTGATAGCCAAGCTCAAGGCAAAACAAAAATTATATCCCAAACTAATTACCGATGAAGATATTAGCAAAGTAAAGACGCTGAAGGATTTTGATGATATATACACCAGTAAGGCCCATGGATTTAGAGACGCCATGGAATACTACAAAAAATGCAGCAGTCTGCAGTTCTTACCTAATATTGGTATTCCTACACTGATTATCAATGCCAAAAACGATTCATTCCTTGGGCCGGCCTGCTACCCGCATACCGAGTCAGAGAAACATGCTAAGATATTTCTGGAAACTCCGAAATACGGAGGACATGTAGGTTTTCATATCAACAATAATTTCTACTATAATGAGAAAAGAGCACTAAAATTTATAGATGAGGTTTTATAAGTTAATCTATTGCTTATCTTAGTAATTCCAAAAATTAAACCAGATGAAAAAATTACTTGTCTTATTTGTATTAGGAGCCTTTGTAGTAGGATGCGGAGGTAAAGAAAAAAAAGAGGAGAAAAAAGAAGGCTTTGAAATGAGCCGCAAAAAAAAGGAAGAAAAACCAGCAGAAACTTCTGAGGGCGTCCCGGTAGACCTCAACAACAAAGGAGTTGGGCCAATAACTTCTGTGGAGTTTGCGGATGATATAGATACGGAGATGGCCGCTAAAGGGGAACAGACTTTTAAAACCATATGTACGGCATGTCATATGCCGGAACAGCGCATGATTGGGCCTGCGATGAAAGGGGTATACGAAAGAAGAAGCCCGGAATGGGTAATGAACATGATCCTGAACCCGGATGTAATGCTAAAGGAAGACCCTATTGCAAAGGCCTTGTTAAAAGAATATAACAATGCCATAATGCTCAATCAAAATTTAAGTCAGGAAGACGCCAGGGCGGTTGCTGAATATTTAAGAACATTATAACCCAATTGTGGGTAGTAAAAAGGCCTCCTGTTTTGGTCTGGTTTCAGCAAAGAAAAACAAACTCCTTGGGACAACAAGGGTATAGAAATTCCTATTGATCATAAAAACGGCATTAATCTGAGTCTTTGAAAGCAATCTATGCTATTTAACTCCATTGACTTCGCCGTTTTTTTGCCAATAGTATTTTTCCTCTATTGGTTTGTAACAAATAAGCACCTTAAACTTCAAAATTTACTAATAGTCCTGGCTAGCTATTTTTTCTATGGCTGGTGGGATTGGCGATTTCTCTCGCTTATAGTGTTCAGCACCTTGGTAGATTATACCGTTGGCTTGGCATTAAAAAAAGAAGAAGTCAAGGTAAAGAGAAAAATTCTTCTTTGGATTAGCATTGTAGTAAATCTAGGGTTTCTTGGGTTCTTTAAATATTATAATTTCTTTCTTGACAATTTTGTATCCGCTTTTTCCTTTTTTGGATATGAAATCAGCGGCACGGCACTTCAAATAATATTACCGGTAGGGATAAGTTTCTATACTTTCCAAACCCTTAGTTATACCATTGATGTTTACCGACAAAAACTTAACCCAACCAAGGATATAATCGCCTTTGCAGCATTTGTCAGTTTCTTTCCCCAATTAGTAGCCGGCCCCATTGAAAGGGCTTCTAATTTGCTGCCCCAGTTTTATAAAAGGCGAACATTTGATTATTCTAAGGCCACAGATGGTTTAAGGCAGATCATTTGGGGGTTATTTAAGAAAATGGTGATCGCTGACAACTGTGCTACTTACGCCAACGAAATTTTTAATAATTCGGCAGACTATAATGGAAGTACATTGCTAATGGGGGCAGTGTTTTTTACATTTCAGATCTATGGTGATTTTTCGGGATATTCAGATATTGCAATAGGCACCTCCAGATTATTCGGCTTTAACCTGAAACAAAATTTTGCCTTTCCATATTTTTCGAGAGATATCGCAGAGTTTTGGAGGCGATGGCACATTTCTTTGTCAACTTGGTTCAGGGATTACCTTTATATCCCTTTAGGCGGAAGCCGGGGTAGCAAGCTAATGAAGGTTAGAAATACCTTTATCATTTTTGTTGTAAGTGGCTTTTGGCATGGTGCCAATTGGACCTTCATCATTTGGGGTGCGCTAAATGCACTCTACTTCCTGCCACTATTATTGAGAAATAAAAACAGGGTGCATTTAGAAGTTATAGCCGCTACCAAAAGCCTGCCTACTTTTAGAGAAGGATTCAACATGTTTTTAACTTTTGGCCTTACAGTACTGGCCTGGGTATTTTTCAGAGCTGAAAATATAGAGCATGCCATCAGTTACCTGACTAATATGTTTACGGCATCAGTTTTTTCGTTGCCGGAAATTTTACCTTTGGATGTAATGGCCCTTGTATTAATATTATTAATTGTTGAATGGGTCGGCAGAAGACAGCTTTATGCTTTGGAAGGTCTTCAGAATGTAAAATCGCGTATAGCCCATTTTTCAATTCTTTTTGTAATAGTCATCGTCATTCTCCTTTTTATGTCGAATACGGAACAGGAATTTATTTATTTTCAATTTTAAAAATGAGAAAGTTCTTATTTGAAATAGTAGCTCTGGTTTTCTTGCTGATAGTAGCTATACATTTGTTGGATAAGGGGGAAAAGAGTCCGGGCGCCATGAGATTTGAAAAAATCAATAATGAGCTAGACATAATAACTCTTGGTAATTCCCATGGCGGAGGTTACAAATTTGGATCGCTGAAACTTAAAGGGGGTGCTTTCAACAGAGCAGGCAATACAATATTCTATGATCTGCAAAACTATAAGTACCTCAGGAAGCATTTATCGGACAGTGCAATAATTATTTTACCCATTTCCTATTTTTCATTTGGCCTTGAAGAAAACAGGGTTGACAGGGGCACGGTTAATCCTTTTGTAAATGAATTCTATGAATATTTACCTCCGACTTCCATATTGGGATACTCGATAAAAAAAGATTTGAGTCTTAGAATTAACAGGATCCAAAAGAAAGTCCAGTTACCGGACCTATTAAAGCAGCTGCAGCAGCAGCAGCAGAAGAAGAAGAAGAAGAAGAAGAAGAAACCTAAAAAAAAGAAAGTACAGCCTACAATTGAGCAACAGATAGCTGCTCTTGAGAAATCTGCAAAAAGTGCTTCGAAGCACCATAAAAAAATATTTGGCTATGGTGAGCCCTCAAGAAATTTGGCCTATTTATCCGATCTCATCTCGGATGCTCAAAAAAATGGATTCAGGCCTGTATTGATTACCACTCCTTATTACCAGGCGTACAATGAAAGCTACGATAAGGCCTGGCTAAAAGAAAATTACTACAGGCATATCAATAAGATTAGTACCGCATCCAAGACCGCATACATCGACTATAGTAATGATTCTATATTTAGTTCAGATCCGGATAATTTTAAGAATTCTGATCACTTAAGTAAAAAAGGCAAGATAGTATTTAGTGAAATCCTATTTCGGGATTTGGTAGATTTAGGAATATTGAACAAAGAAGCTATCAAGCAACCAAAGAAGAAATGATCTTAAACACCCATTAATTATAATTGCTCTTACAGCATAAATAATTATCCTTTATCACTGTACTCTATCCGCCACAACTTTATAGGTTGGGTCCTCTAAAACATTTACCTCGATAATATCATCGGCATTTTTTAGTAGTCGCTTACAATCGCGGCTCAGATGTTTAAGGTGTACTTTTTTACCGGCTTTCTGATAGCGTTCAGTAATTTTATTTAATGCTTCAATAGCCGACATATCCACCACCCGGCTTTCTCTAAAATCTATGACTACTTCGTCAGGATCATTCAGGACATCAAATTTTTCATTGAACATGGTCACAGAACCAAAAAATAGCGGCCCATAGATCTCATAATGTTTTACACCATCCTGATCAATGTGTTTTCTTGCACGAATTCTTTTGGCATTGTCCCAGGCAAAAACCAGGGCAGAAATTATAACTCCTACCAATACCGCCAGAGCAAGATTATGAAGAAACACGGTAACCAAAGTAACCAATATCATGACCAATACGTCTGACTTTGGCATTCTTCTAAATGTTCTTAAACTCGCCCATTCAAAAGTCCCCAGCGCCACCATAATCATAAGTCCGGTGAGTGCGGCCATAGGGACCTTCTCTATTAGATTTGCGCCAAACATTATAAATACCAGTAACATAACCGCTGCAACAATTCCAGAAAGCCTTGCCCTGGCGCCATTTGAAGTATTGATTAAACTCTGACCTATCATGGCGCATCCTCCCATCCCGGAGAAGAACCCAGACAATATATTTGCTGTTCCCTGAGCAACAGCTTCCTTATTGCCCCTTCCCCGTGTCTCAGTAATCTCATCAACTATATTAAGTGTCAAAAGACTTTCTATTAACCCAACCCCGGCAACTATCGCTGCAAAAGGGAAAATTATTTGTAAAGTCTCTAGTGTCAAAGGAATTTCAGGGATATGAAATGGAGGAAACCCGCCTTTAATTGAAGCAATATCTCCAATAGACCGTGTATCAATATTAAGTGCCATAACGATTCCAAAAACCAATAATATGGCCACCAGGGAAGAGGGCACTACTTTACTGAGTTTTGGCAGTCCCCAGATCACGAGCATGGTAAGAAGTACCAATCCCATAAAAATATATAAGGCATTTCCTGAAAGCCAATCCCCGTCAAGAGTCTTAAACTGATCTAATTGAGAAAGAAATATGATAATGGCCAGGCCATTTACAAATCCAAATATAACGGGGTGAGGCACTAAACGCATCAATTTTCCCAGGCGTAAAAATCCCGCAGCCATTTGCAGTAGCCCTGCCAGTACAACTGTTGCAAATACATATTCTACCCCGTATTGTTGTGCCAGCGTCACTATTACTACCGCAACCGCTCCGGTTGCTCCGGAAATCATCCCCGGTCTACCCCCCAAAATAGAGGTAACCAGGCCCATTACAAATGCAGCATAGAGGCCGGTTAAAGGTGATAATCCTGCTATTAAGGCAAATGCTATTGCTTCGGGAACCAGGGCAAGAGCCACAGTTATCCCTGACAGCACTTCGGTCTTATAGTTAACTTCCTGAGAAAAATCGAACAGATTTAAATACTTTTTCAATCCCTAATGCATTTAAGGCCGCAAAAATAGGAACTTATTATGGCTCGAGCGCTAATTTCTGCTACGAATTGTTGATTTGATAATTTACCAGGTCTTTAATCCCAGTAACCGCTCTCCCAGATCGGATAATTGTGCAGTATCGTATTTTGTTTGTTCCCAATTTCTGGGATCCCCGGGAAAAGCATATCCTTCAGGTGCCACTCTGTTCTTCCATGAATTAATACGCCATTTTCTTAATTCTTCATTCTCTTCTTCTGCCGGCATCATGGAAATATATTGCGCTATCCGCACCTTATCAGCAGACAGATTAGGTCTGATTCCATGAGGTTCCGTACTATTAAATATAAGCAGGTCCCCGGCCTCCATTTTAACCTTTACAATTTTATCTTCCAATCCGGAAATGTCTGGTTGAAATCTGTCACGATCTTCGGGTTGTGAAAGTTTCCAGCTGTCATAATTTCTATAAAGCCAGGGGATACATTGAAATCCGCCCATATTTTCATCATTTTGATCCGCAAGTGCTAATACTCCCTGAACATTCTGTGGTCTGGTTTCCGGATCATAATCCCAATGTATAAATCCCTTTTGCTCAAAACCAGGTATATTGGGAAAATTAAGATTTGCCCTGTCTATGGTGACCCATAATCTTTCTGTTCCCCAAACATCAACAAAAGCATCATACACTCTTGGCATTTGCCTGTTTTCCCAAAGCAATTGGTGATTGTACACTTCAACCATCCCAGTACCTGTCAGTTCTTTCATTTTCATCTCCGCTCTGGGAGGGGCGTACCATGTTTCGGGTTTATTTGGATCTTTTTCTTCAAACTCCCAAAGAAAATCAGCTGTTAATTTGGCCTGCTCTCTGGGAATGGCATTTTTTATGACAATATATCCGTTGTGCATCCAAAACTTCCAGTCCTCTTCACTTAATACCCGCAATGGGCTCCCATCAGACCTGTCGTTTAATTTCTGTTTACTGCTCGTTGCAGTTGACGGGTTCCCGGGAATTTCTTCATGGGCCTTGTTGGCCATTTCTAATTTACTTTCTGTTTTCTCCATAATACTATTATTAATACAAGGTAAAACTAGAAATGTATGTCTGCAATATCCACCTTGATATTGATCATTATTTGTACTATATTGATATTTTAAACTATTTTTATAAACTTTAATGATAATTTAGTTAAATTATTTATGAAGATCCAGCTCGAAACCTTTCGCCCTGACGACAAAAGTTCATTCAGACTTCTTCACAATCCCCGATTAAATGATTTGTTCTACTGGCATTTTCACCCGGAATATGAATTGGTCTATATTGAAGGAGCCAATGGAACGCGGCATGTGGGAGATCATATCTCAGCATTTGAAGGAAGCGACCTTGTGCTTATAGGTTCTAATATCCCCCATTTAAATTTTGACTATGGTATTCAGACAGATTATAATAAAGAGGTACTGCATCTGAGCACGGATTTTAAAGACACTTTTATAAATCAAATTCCAGAACTATCTGAAATACTTCAACTTTTTGAAAAATCACAATACGGCATTGCCTTTAATGGTAATACCAAACGGGAAGTTGGCAAACGTCTAAAGACATTACACCAGCTTCGACCATTTGAACAATTCCTGGAGGTGCTCCATATCTTTGAAATATTATCGGTCAGCAAGGAATATGAATTACTGCACACCCTGCCCCAAATAAATAAATACAGTAAAAAACAACAACGGCGCCTTAAAGAGATTTACGCCTTCGTAGACGAAAATTATCAGCAAAAAATAACCGTAGAAAAGGCTGCCTCATTATGTAATATGGACAAAGCTGCTTTTTGCAGATATTTCAAAAAAGCCACCGGAAAAACATTTATCAGCTTTCTTAATCAATATCGTATAAGCCAGGCCAAAAGGCTATTGATGCACGGAAAAAACATCAGTGAAACCTGTTATGAATGCGGGTTCGAGAGCTTATCTTACTTTAACAGAACTTTTAAGAAGATCGCGGCAGAGAATCCATCCGAGTTTAAAAAGCGGATTTCTCCGGGACATGTAAGAGCGGATTAATATAAAAAATCGCCCTAAGCAATTAACCCAGGGCGATTTCTAACTAAATAACCAACCAAAAAAATCTTATACTATACTTCTAAGTCGACCGAAGTATCTTTTACTTTCTTTTGCGAACTACGTTCATCACAGGAAGTTTTGTCTTTTTCCTCTTCTTGGTAACCGCATTTGTTCCGTTTTTCAAAAATTCGATATATCCCCTTCCTCTAAACTCATACACTGTTTCACTATCAGGGTGATACAATTCTATCGAACTGTCATTAATAACGTATAATTCAAAGTAATCATTGTCCAGAAAGTCATAATCGAGTGTTAAAGTTTTGAGCGTTTCATCGTTAACTACATCATATACCTGATAGTCTCCTTCAAAATCCCATTGAAGGCTATTCAAGGCTGTTCCGGGGGCATCAACCGAGGATCTGAAATAATCTCCGTTAGTTCCGGTCAAGAATTGCAGGTAGTTTTCATCATCAAAGTCATTTATTGCTCCAGCCTCACTTGTATACACTTTTTCCCAGGCTTCATACTCCTGAAGGAAGTAATTAATGTTGTTGTAAAAAAGTATATCGTAGTCGAAATTGCTTCGCTGATACCCTCTGATAACATATGAGGTGTCGGTAGGAGCATTATAAAGCTCTAGTGTAGCATTATTCAGAACAAATATCTCAAATAACCATCTTCCATCTATATCATGGTCTATTTCTACAGCCGCCCTTAACGGATCATACACGCCAACTTCTATCCCCAGTCCTCCTCCTGTTTTTCCTACTCCTACAAGGTTATTATTTGCAAGTAATAGTCCGCGGTCAAAGCTTATAGTAAAGGCAGTTTGTAAAAAAGGAACCTCTCCATTTCCGCGGCTTGCATTAATATCGACATACCAAAGGTCATAAGATTGCAATACCTGATCGGTATTAAAAGAAGATGTTTCAATATAGTCATCTTCAATAAGCACTTCTGTATAACAGGAACTGGAAAGCAGTCCTAATAATAAAAATCCGGAAAATAATTTTAATGTCTTCATAACCTTGGTCTTTTGATTTATTTGCATAAAACAAGCATCGTGCCAAGCTTAATAAATCCTTGTTTTTCAAGGATTTGAATACCTTCTAAAAGTAAACGCCTCGACCAAACAGCAAACACAATGTCGACCCGGTACTTTATCCCCCGCAAAAGACCTTGTTTATAAGACCAACGGAGACTAAAATTTGACCTATATTTAGCACTTCTCATAATGATGTCGGTAGAAATGAACACAGCACCAAAGTTTGCGGTATTGGGAGGCGGTAGTTGGGCAACAGCTATTGTAAAAATGCTTTCCGAAAACCTGGAGACGATTACATGGTACATGCGAAATTCCAGAGCAGTCGAATACCTCCATAAAAACAGTCATAACCCTAAATATCTGAGTTCTGTAGAGTTTAACCTGGACCAGTTAGACCTTACAGATGATATTAATAAAGCTGTTGAAACGGCCGACATTCTAATATTTGCCATCCCTTCTGCATTTTTAAAAAGTGAATTAGATAAGTTACAGGTTGCTATTAAGGACAAAATCATATTTTCTGCTATAAAGGGTATTGTCCCGGAATCTGGCTTAATCGTAGGAGAGTATTTTCATGAAAAATATGATATCCCTTATAAAAATATTGGCGTATTAACAGGGCCTTGCCATGCGGAGGAAGTAGCCCTGGAGCGCTTGTCCTATTTAACAATTGCCTGCAAGGATTTAAACAAGGCAGAGCAAGTCGCAAATGCCCTCTCTAGCCGATACATAAGGACAAATGTATCTCAGGATATCATTGGGACAGAATACGCTGCAATGCTCAAAAATATTTATGCAATTGCTGCAGGAATTGCTCACGGCCTCGGTTATGGAGATAATTTTCAAAGTGTCCTGATGAGCAATGCCATTAGGGAAATGAAACGATATACCAAGAAAATTTACAAAATAGACAGGAATATAAATGACTCTGCTTATTTGGGAGATTTGCTGGTAACCGCCTATTCTGTATTTAGTCGCAATCGGATGTTTGGAAATATGATAGGAAAGGGGTATACGGTTAAAAGTGCAATGATGGAAATGAATATGATTGCTGAAGGTTATTATGCAACTCAAAGTGCCTATAAGTTAAAATCCAAATTCAAAAAGAAGGCAAGAACCCCAATAATTGATGCGGTTTATGATATTCTGTATAATAAAGAGAATGCAAAATCGACTTTCAAAAAATTGACAGAACAACTGGACTAATACTGCACATATTTTTTTATTTCCTTCTAATTGAATACTTTAGAAAGTTGGACAAACAAACAGATCCTATATGCTCCCAAAAAGAAGTATTTCACTATTGCTTTTATACGTTGCAGTATTTCTTTTGTCTGCATTTGAAACCAATACCAACTTCAAGGTTATAAAGGGCTTCGAAGTCTACAAGGAGCAGATATACGGAAGTGATCAAACTATCCTGATGCAGCCAATTACCGGAGGCTCATTTATTATGGGTAACGACAATGGGAAGGCAAGTGAACAACCTGCCCACAAAGTACAGGTAGGCGATTTTTGGATGAGTGCCTATGAAATAACATGGGATCAGTATCAACTCTTTGCCGAAAGACAAATTGATGACGCCATTAATCCGGAGATGTCCAAGGAAGTAGATATCTCCATTGATGCCGTAGCAGCTGCCACTGCGCCATATGTAGATATGAGCCACGGTATGGGGAGAAAGGGATACCCTGTAGTGAATATAACAGAACATGCGGCGCTCACCTTTTGCAAATGGCTAACTGCTAAAACCGGGAAATTCTATCGCCTGCCCACCGAAGCAGAGTGGGAATATGCATGCAGGGCGGGGGGTAAAGCATTCTATTCTTTTGGAAAAGACAGTACTCAATTGGGAGAATATGCCTGGTATAAGGCAAATAGCGACAATAAATATCAAAAGGTGGGCACCAAAAAGCCCAATGCATTTGGATTATTTGACATGCACGGCAATGTTGCAGAATTAACTATGGACCAATATACAGAACTCACATATGCTAACAGGAATAAAGAGCAATCCCTGAACCCATGGGTAAGACCTACTGAATTGTATCCAAGGGTGGTCCGTGGCGGTTCATGGCGAGACGATGCCAGCGAACTAGGTGCAGCATCCAGAATTGGATCCAAAGCCGCCTGGAAAAGGATAGACCCTCAGATCCCAAAAAGTCGCTGGTGGTTTACAAACGCATCACATGTGGGTTTTCGGATTATACGGCCCAGGATTACTCCCTCAAAGGAGGACATAGACAAATATTGGTTAGAAGCCATAGACGATTATTAAAACTTCAAAAGATGAAAAAAAAAGAAAACAAGGTGTCCAGAAGAAAGTTTTGTAAGAACACCGCCATCGTGGCCGGTGGAATGCTAACGGTTCCTCTGGATGTAGCCGCTTCGGCACATGTTTTAGGAGATGATGCCTTAAAGATTGCCGTTGTAGGATGTGGCGGCAGGGGAACCGGTGCTGCCGTTCAGGCACTGAGTACCAGTGAAAATGTAAAACTGGTTGCAATGGCTGATGCCTTTAAAGATAGATTAGATAGCTGTTATAACATCTTGTCTAAAAAATTCGGTGAAACCGACAGGCTGCAGGTCAAAGAAGAAAACAAATTTGTTGGTTTTGATGCATATAAAAATGCCATAGACCTGGCAGACGTCGTAATCCTGACAACGACTCCTGGCTTCCGCCCAATACATTTTGAATATGCGGTGAATAAGAACAAGCATATTTTTATGGAAAAGCCAGTTGCTACTGACGCCCATGGTATCCGAAAGGTGCTGGCGGCAGCTGAGATCGCCAAACAGAAAAAACTCAATGTAGTTGTTGGGCTTCAAAGGCATTATCAGAAGAACTATTTGGCTTGTCTGGATCATATCCGAGACGGGAAAATGGGTCAGATTGTTTCCGGGCAGGTTTATTGGAACAGCGGTGGTGTATGGGTGCGCGACCGTAAAGAAGGGCAAACCGAAATGGAATATCAGATGCGCAATTGGTACTATTTTAACTGGTTATGCGGAGACCATATAGTTGAACAACATATACACAATATTGATGTAGCCAATTGGTTTATAGGCGAATTCCCTTTGCATGCCCAGGGAATGGGCGGAAGAGAGGTTCGAAAAGGAAAAGAGCACGGCCAGATATTTGATCATCACTTTGTGGAATTCACTTATCCGTCCGGGGCAGTAATTTCTAGCCAGTGCAGGCATCAAAAAGGTTGTATTACCAATGTATCTGAAAGTTTTCAGGGAACCAAAGGTAAGATCTATACAGATTCTCAAAATAAAGGTGTAATTACGGGATATGATGGGACGAACATTTATACACATAAAGGTGAAGATGATCCCAATCCGTATCAAACGGAGCACGATGAGCTGTTTGCATCCATCCGTGCCGGAAATGTAATTAGCGACGCGGAACACGCCGCCAAAACGACAATGACAGCAATACTTGGTAGAATGGCCACCTATTCTGGGCAGCTAATTACTTTTGAAGATGCACTGAACAAAGGAAGAAGTATTATGCCCAATCAATATAGCTGGGATGCCAACCCTCCGGTTCTTCCGGATGAAAATGGCAACTATCCGGTCCCGGTTCCCGGAGTCACAAAAGTTTTGGAATTGGAAGCTTAGATTATACCTTTCCCCGCGAGGTTTACTTCGCGGGGCTTAAATACTTTATTTCAAATTCTGTCTAAGGTAAAATTGGAATGTATGTCGATCTCACTTTCCAGGATAGTTCTCCAATTCTGGATTTGATCTTCGTCAGTTTTAAATATTGCTCGGAACTCGTCTAAAACAGGGTCTATCATCGTGCGAACACTTTCGATGTCAAAATAGAGCCGCCCTGTCCTTCTAATAAAGAAGTCCATTGGATTCTGAACCATTTCAAAATTGATTCCAAAATGCAATTCTGCCTTTACCAGACGTACAGCATTATTTTCTTCCTTTAGCGTATCATAAATCTCCAGTATGGTTGCAGTCTGCTTGCCGTAATTAGTGACTAAAAACCAGGCATCGTACTCAGAAAAGCCTTTTTCGCTGATCTGATTATAAATTTCGGCGATATACTTCTTAACCTCCTTATACTTCTTAAAACCGCTGCCACATAATGGAATTTTAGCAGTTTTCGATTCTGGCAATTCCTTCCCGGTTTCATCTTCTATCCGTTTAGCTACCCTGTTTACAACCCTTTCCGCCATCTTTCGGTAGCCGGTAAGTTTACCTCCGGCCATACTTATTAGCCCGGTATCTGATGTAAAAATCTCATCTTTCCGGGATAATTCTGAGGCCGATTTACCCTCTTCATGTATCAATGGCCTTAAACCGGCCCAGGAAGATTGAATATCTTCCATTTCCAGTTCAATATTCGGAAACATATTATTTACGGCAGAAATGAGGTACAGAGCGTCTGCAAGATCTATCCCAACATTGTCCTTGTCATTATTAAAGTTTGTATCTGTAGTCCCAACATAAGTAATTTTCCCCCTTGGTATGGCAAACATCATCCTGCCATCCGGAACATCAAAATACACTGATTGATTGATGGGCAGTTTGCTATGAGGAAAAACCAGGTGAACACCTTTTGTCAGGTGTAGTCTTTTGCCTTTTTTAGAATTATTAATACTTCTGAGTTCGTCTACCCATGGTCCGGCTGCGCTAATTACATACTTGGAATTCACCAGGAATTCTTTGTCTGTTATGGTGTCTTTTACTTTAACCCCCGCCACCTGATTATTTTTATAAATGAAATCTGTTACTTCAGCATAGTTTAAAGCCTTTGTACCATAATTTAGACTGGTTTTAATATTTTCAAGGGTTAGCCTGGCGTCATCCGTTCTATACTCTGCATAATAACCCGCCCCTTTAAGTATTTTCTTTGGAAGCAGCGGTTCTAGTTTTAAAGCTTCCTTTTTTTCGAGCATCTTGCGCTTGTCTTTCCCCTCTACCTGTGCCAATATATCATAAACCTTAAGGCCAATAGAAGTTAACCATTTGCCATAAGACCCACCTTCAATTAAAGGCAAAAGCATCTTTTCGGGAAGAACCAGATGTGGAGCCAACTTATGAACAATAGCGCGCTCCGATCCCACTTCCTTCACCAACCAGAAGTCGAACTGCTTAAGATAGCGCAATCCTCCATGAATAAGTTTGGTAGATTTACTACTGGTGCCAGATGCAAAATCCTGCTTCTCCAGCAAGGCCACTTTTAATCCTCTGGAAGACGCGTCCAGGGCAATCCCAGCGCCGGTAATACCTCCCCCAATCACCACCAGATCAAAATCTTCATTGGACAACTCTTCAACAACTTCAGCTCTTTGCAGGTTTGAGAATGAAATATTTTTATTCATAAAATTTGGTCCAAAGATTAATATTGTTCAGGTGCTAAAATCGTATTCCCGCTCTACAAGGCAAATCCTTACCTTATACCAGCTATACCACTTTTTTATACCGGTTTGTTGTGCAATAATATGTTCAGTATTCGCCTTCCAATCTGCAATGGCCTTAAGGCTTTCCCAATAACTAACAGAAATTCCTATGGTTTCTCTGGCCGATTCGAAACCCATATAACCCGGTTGTAATTTGGCCAATTCCTCCATTTGTCTTGCCATGTTTAAGTACCCCTCATCAACTTCAGTCCTGGTATTGGTAAAGATAACAGCGTAATATGGCTTTGCCGGGTTCATTTAATAATGTGTTTTTCTAAAAAATAGGTTACTATAGCATCTTTCATAAGCACCGTTTGTTCCCCGGCCTTTAGAGGAGGTAAGGCTTCTTTTACTTTGTAATGCGGCCAGCCATCCTCGTCAAAAAATTCGAACTCATAGTAACCATAGGGTTCCAATAACCTGCAAATGGCAATATGCATAAGATTTACCTTTTCGTCTTTTTTGTAAGTTCTGTGATACTGTCCAAGTTCCTGCACTCCAACCAAATAAATTATTGCATCCAGTTCCAGGGTATCTCCATCAGCAAATTGTGCAGATAATTTTTCTACCAATTGGCTCCACCTTTCTTTTAACACTACGTCTCTGGACATTGCTGGTTGCATTTATGTATTCCCTGCAGGAAAACTGCGAAGTCCAAAGGTACAAATCAAAGTTCTATATTTGTACAAATCATCCATATGGGATTTTTAGATATTGTGTTAGGCCTTTTATTGATTTATGGCCTTTACCGGGGACTGAAAAATGGCCTTTTTGTTGAAATAGCCTCAATAATAGCTTTGGTGGCTGGACTTTTTGGCGCAATATATTTTTCATATATCACCGGAAACTATCTTTCTGATAAATTATCATGGGATGAACGTTATATAAACATTACTGCTTTTATACTAACCTTTGTGATTATAGTAGTTATTGTTCATCTGGCAGGTAAATTCTTGACTAAAATTGCAGATTTTGCCATGTTGGGGTTACTGAATAAAATCACAGGTGGTTTATTTGGAATGCTTAAAGTTGCCGTAATTCTGGGGGCGCTACTCGTATTTTTTGATCGTGTCAATTCATCTCATGGCCTGGTAAATACAGAAACTGTTGAGAATAGTGTTCTTTACGAACCAATTAAGGAAATTGGAGCTTTTGTCTTTAGCACGGTTTTAAAGGAGCAATAAATGGTCATTGGTGCTCCTCAAAGGGATTAATAGAACATTGATCGAACTGTTTGCTCAAACTAGGCCAGAAACACGACATTTGTGCTGCGCGTTCCCTGTTTAAACTAAAATACAATGCCCGAAACCAATACAACCCCAGCCACTTTCCTGCAAGTTTTGAAGCTTTTAAGGCCAAAACATTACATAAAGAACCTATTCATATTTATGCCATTGTTCTTTGCAGGGCAATTTTCAGATCTGCAGCAACTCACAAAGCTATTTTTTGCTTTTCTGGCATTTTCTATGTGTGCGAGTGCTATTTACATCCTCAATGATTCTCGCGATATTACAGAAGACAGGTTACATCCCAAAAAAAAATTACGCCCTTTAGCGGCCGGTACAATCTCTTTACAAACAGCAATAGTCCTCATGATTTTGTTATTTGTAACAGGAGTTTTGACCATGGGCTATCTCTCGTTACACGCATTAGGTATCCTTGGACTGTACCTGGTGCTAAATATATTGTATAGTTTCTTTCTTAAACATGTATCCATTCTTGATGTAACCATTATTGCAGTAGGATTTGTATTACGAATTTTTGTTGGTGCCATTGTAACAGATACCCCTTTATCTCAATGGATTGTAATTATGACCTTCCTATTGGCACTTTTTCTTGCCCTGGCGAAACGAAGGGATGGGGTATTAATCTACCTGGAGACCAAGCAAAAAATGCGTAAAGTAATTAAGGACTACAACCTAAAATTTGTAGAAGGGGCAATGATGATCATGTCCTCGGTAACCGTTGTAGCATATATCTTGTACACCACTTCTACCGAAGTAGTACAAAGACTTGATAGTGAGTACGTATACCTGACAGCCCTATATGTTATCTTAGGAGTATTGAGGTATATGCAATTGAGCTTGTTGGAAAACAACAGTGGATCCCCCACTGATCTGGTGCTCAAAGATTCTTTTTTAATTGCAGTTATATTGGGATGGATTCTTCATTTTGCTGCTTTAATTTATTTCTGATTATTCTAATCAATAAGTGAAATTTGTTTCAAAAAAAATTGAGCAACAGAGATTAAATGCGAATGAGTAATACTAAAAGTTGGGGAAACTATCCAAAAGTTGCTGCTTCCAGAGTAACGATTTCTGAAACGGAAAGATTAAAGGCACTTCTCAATGAGGTAGATGATGTAATTTCCTATGGCAATGGCCGAAGTTATGGTGATAGTGCATTGAATGACAATGTAGTTTGCATCAAACCAAAAAATTACTTTCTAAATTTTGATGAAGAAAAGGGACTCCTGCATATTCAGGCGGGTGCACTTCTATCTGATATCCTGGAATTTTCGGTGCCGCGTGGCTGGTTTCTAAAAGTTAGCCCCGGAACAAAACTAATAACCGTTGGAGGGGCCATAGCAAGTGATATTCACGGTAAAAATCACCATGTAGAAGGTTGTTTTAGTGAGTCTGTAGCCATGTTGAGTTTATTACTTCCAAGCGGAGAAATTGTTAGTTGCAGCAACACAGAGAATGTTGATTTATTCAGAGCAACCTGCGGAGGGATGGGCCTTACCGGGGTTATTGTGGATGCCAAAATTTATCTCAAAAAAATCAGATCCAGGTATATTGATCAAAAAACAATTAAAACTAAAAATCTTAAAGAGACTTTTGAGGCCTTCGAAAAATATAAAGATCAGCCTTATTCTGTTGCATGGATAGATTGTCTGGCTAAAAAAGGACGAATGGGGAGATCTTTGCTAATGGTAGGGGATTTTTCCGATGACGGACAACTGGATTTTGTCCCTAAAAAGAAACTCAATATTCCTTTCTATTTTCCATCGTTTGTTTTAAACACACTTAGTGTAAAACTGTTCAATGCATTTTATTACGGGAAAGTTAAAGCCGGCGTTTCCGAGCAGCGGGTAGATTTTGATACTTTCTTTTATCCTTTAGATAGCATTAATAACTGGAACCGCATTTACGGAAAAAACGGTTTTACCCAGTATCAGTTTATCTTACCAAAAAAGAACAGTTTTGAAGGTTTGGAGGAGATTCTAAAGACTATTGCCAATTCTGGAAAAGGATCCTTTTTGTCTGTATTGAAGTTATATGGTAAAGAGAACGAAAATTATTTGTCCTTTCCAATAGAGGGGTATAGTCTGGCCCTCGATTTTAAAATAGAAAAGGGGTTGTTCCCGTTATTAGACCAACTCGATGAAATTGTTATTAACAAAGGTGGTCGCATTTATTTGGCCAAAGATGCCAGAGTTAGTAAGGCTACATTTGAAAAAGGATATCCGAGAATAGAAGTATTCCGGAAGCTTAGAAGAAAATACAATATGCATGAAAAGTTCAACTCAATACAATCAAAACGCCTTGGAATCTAAGAATAGTTATATCCTCATTATAGGAGCAAAAAGTGATATTGCAAAAGCCGTTGCCAGAAAATACGCCGAAGAGGGCTTTAATTTGTATCTGGCGGCGAGGAACGCCAGTGCCCTGGATGAATTTGCAAGCGATATAAAAATAAGATTAGGTTGCAAGGTAGCATGTCTGGAGCTAGACATTCTTGACTATACTTCGCACCAAATATTTTACGACAATTTAAAGGAAAAACCTTTAGGTGTTATCTCTGCAGTGGGGTATTTGGGAGATCAGGAGAAAGCAGAAAACGACTTTGCTGAAACAAGCAAGCAAATAGCTACCAACTTTACCGGAATTGTCAGTTTCTTTAATATTATCGCTGCAGATTTTGAGGAAAGAAAATCAGGGTTTATATGCGGTATTAGCTCGGTTGCAGGAGACCGGGGTCGTAAATCGAACTTTATTTACGGTGCGGCAAAGGCAGCTTTAAGCACCTACCTTTCCGGCCTCAGAAATCGCCTCTACGAATCGGGAGTACACGTGATTACAGTGAAACCAGGCTTTGTGGCTACCAAAATGACAGAGGGGCTGGACCTCCCAAAGAAATTAACCGGAACCCCTCAACAAGTAGCTAATGATATTTATAAGGCCCAAAAAAACAAAAAAAATGTAGTATACACCATTTGGATATGGCGTTGGATAATGCTTGCAATACGATACATTCCGGAATGGCAATTTAAAAAGATGAGTATCTAATCATTATTCTTTATCAATGGCAATATTTAATAAAACTAACTTAGAAAAATACAAATGGTTGTGGTATGCCATTTTTGCCGCCTTACTGCTCCTGAATTTGGTATATGCTTATTACCGGCTAATGTATCTGAATGCAGGGGGAGATGCTCAATGGTATGGGGCAAAATTGTTATGGGAAGGAACTAATCCGTATATGGCGGCATTGACTACTTCTGATTGGTTTCTGACGGCTTACCCTAATTATGCACATATCCTTTATTATATACTATTCCCATTGACATATTTTGATTGGGAACAATCAAAAATTGTATGGTTTATGTTTAATGTTGGATGCTTTATTTATACCCTTTATGCATTTGTCCGCTGGGAGAAAATAAAAGTTTACAAAGTACTACTAATTGCCAGCCTAATGCTGATTGGCAGTAATTTTGCCAATACTTTATACCAGGGTCAGATATCCATTTTTATTTTGTGCTGTGTTTCATTGGCCTGGGTCTTCAGAAAAAAAAGTTGGTTTTTATTATTAATGCTCTCGCTGGTATTCTCCAAATATTCTCTGGGGCTGCCTATATTGCTGGGCTTTTTTCTGGCAGGATACTATAAGGAAGCCATTGGAGCTTTTGCAATCAACCTGCTTTTTGCCTTACTATTTGCATTTCAATTTGATATAGGTTTCCTGGAATCTCTTGCCTTGCCGTTTGAAGTGGCTACTATGTATACCAGTGGGCATGGACATTCGGACCTCCTTACATTATTCAGGTTAACCCATAGCAATACGTCATTCTTGGGTATAAACTTTTTCTCTATTGGCGCTGTTCTGGTATATGGTGCTTTTTCAATTTATTGCTTTATATACAAGCCCGATAAACGTCTTATTATTATTTCAGCTTTATTGCTGTGTTTCCCAATATTATTTCATTTGCAATACGATTATGTAGTGCTTTTGGCTCCACTGCTCATAGCATTTTCTCATCCTGGTATTTCAAAAAGAAACCGGACCATTGTCTTATCACTTGCGGCATATTTTTGGATCTATCCAATAGTTCCTAAATTACTCAGATCCCTTCTGAATATAGATATAGGAATACATCCTATAGATCATTTCGGCCCTGTATTTGGCTTAGTTTTTATTGCTTTAAACATGATGCTATTCATAATATCGGCCTTTGTAATAGTAAAGAGTCGCTCCACTGGATTAACTAATTCAGATTTAAATCAATGACCAGAGAAAAGGAACTGTATTTATTCGATTTTGACGGCACAATAACGAACAAGGATAGCTTGCTTCATTTTCTATCCTTTTCAAAAAGCAGCTGGCAAGTACTTCGTGGTTATATGTACATCTTTCCCTATGTAATTCTGATGAAATTAAAATTGTATTCTAACGAAAAAGCAAAAACAAAATTATTTTCTTTCCACTTCAAAGGAATGCCCTTTGAAGAATTTGACAGGCTTTGCCTTGATTATAGTAAGAAAGAACTTCCCGGGATTATAAAAACAAGTTTCTTAGATTACATTACTGCTATAAGACAGGAAAAGAAGGACCATACCATTGTAGTGGTATCAGCATCTTTTAAGAGCTACTTGAAGTTCTGGTCTGAAAAGATGGGGTTTAATTTGTTATCGACAGAATTAGAGGTAAAAAACGGCTATTTGACAGGTAAGTTTGCTACAAAAAACTGCTATGGAATTGAAAAAGTGAATAGAATTAAAACGGTATATAATTTATCAGATTATGCAACAATAAGTGTTTTTGGAGACAGCAGGGGTGATAGAGAAATGCTTCTTTTGGGCAATAAAAGTTTTTACAACTACTTTAAGTAAGTTAGATTGCGGCTTTTACCATTAAAGCAAAGATAAAATGCTTGATCACCAATCCTGAATGAACTGACCAAACGAAATGTACTTAAACTCAATTAATATTTACCGGGCACTGGCCATAACTTTTATTATTGCCCCTCATATTTTCTATGTTTCGGATATAGATCTTAATACTTTTACCGGGCAGGCCATCTACAATTTTTTTACCGGCAGTACTGCTAATTTTGTTTTTATCTCAGGGTTCCTTTTCTATCATGTGTTTTACCAAAAAAACAGAATCAGCACTTTTTTTGGTAAAAAAGTGCAAAGGCTGTTACTTCCTTATACTATTTTCTCTATCCTGCCCATAGTGCTAAAGATAAAATCGGAACCAGAGTACTGGAGGAACTATTTAAATTTGGGAAATGACGGTGTTTTTAATGATTATATTATTCCGTTTTTCGCCTATTACTTCAGCGGAGATCACATGATCGCCTATTGGTATATCCCTTTTGCAATGCTGACGTTTGCCCTATTTCCTCTACATAAAAAGTTTATAGAACAGCGAATAAAAGTGCAGTTAGTGATCGTAATTGTCTGGTATATTTGTGCCTTGTTTATACACCGTCCGCTGGCAGGAAAGTTATCTGTTTTTCACTATTTCTTTTACTACTCTCCTATCTACCTTTTGGGCATCATTTGTTCACAGTATAAAGAAGTGCTTTACGCCAGGTTGAAGGGGAAGGAATTCTATTTTTTATTTATTAGTCTGATTCTTTTAGTAATTCCTGCCTTAAATGGAAGTACTGGCAGTTCCTACAAAGATTTTTTTGAATTTAATGGCATTGATTTATTATATCTTCAAAAAACCTCTTTCTGTTTTTTCTTTCTAATATGGTTACACAGATTTGAAAGGTTCGACAACAAATACGTAAATATTATCTCCTCTACCAGTTTTGTCATCTATTTTGTACATGGTTATATAATACAAATCTTGTTGAGGCTAAAAGTTTATTTAGGAGTTCATTTCTCCTACCCCTGGGTGGCATTTATAATTATTCTAATACTATTATTGATATCTGGAGCCTTAGTCGCCATTTTAGTAAAAAAGATGCTTCCTAAGTATTCTCAGAATATAACCGGATACTAGTAAATAGCATGTTTCCTTTTACGCCATTCAGTAGTTAGCAACTCATATCTGCTATGATCTTCCAAAGCCCGTTTATCTTTTTAAAAATGATCATAAACACTCCATTTGCATCACCTATTTCTCTGCTCAAATGGTATCTTCCCATAACAAAATAAGACCCTTCTCCTATTTTTGAAATGTCCTCGATTTTAAATTTAAGAGTGCCGGTATCCGCCTTTGTCGGATACCCCTTCTTATAATTATCCAGGGTATTTTGCCAACCAAGGCTAATCCCTTTGCTGCCAAAATATTTAAGAGAATCGCTCTTCCAGTAGCCTTCCATGAATCCTTCCAGATCACCATTAGACCAATCTTTCTGTTGCTGCATCATTATGGATATAATTGCATTCTTTTCGATCGTTTCCACTTCTTCCTGAGAGCATACAGTAAAGGTTATCATTGAGCAGGTCATAAGTGTCAGTAGAATATTTTTCATGTCTAAGTGTTTATTTAAAGTCCAATTATTTAGATATAGTTATAAAGCCATAAGTATATAAACCAAAATGTCTTTAAAAAGTCAGCGTTCTTAAATATTAATTAAATCTTATTTGTCCATGTGAAGATAATCGATTTGAGTTCATGCAATTTAAATGATAAGTGAAGCTTTTCATTTGTGCCCGCATTTACTGATCTTTTTTTGTAGGAGAATATGCCCCAAAAATGAATTAAGGCCTGTTAATATTACAAGATTTCTAATTAATGTGGCAGTTCATCGAAAATAACTGGATTTTAATGGACATTGCTCATTTTTTCTTTAATATTACCTGCTTGATTCCCCGGGATCAATTATTTACGAGAAACACCCCTTTCTTCTCTTCCTACTTAGCAGATAGAACATTATATGAAAATGAGATTGCTTTATGCTGTCTCGGTTTTATTTGTATTAGTGGCGAGCTCTTGCAGTAAAGAGGCGATTCCAGATACAGATATTCCGAATGCTGAAAACGCGGTTCAAATAGAACAGGAACTGATGGGTATTGTAAATACGCACAGGGCTTCTTTGGGTTTTCCTGCCTTGCAATTCAGTGCTGTAGCTTACGAACATGCAAATAATCATAACGACTATATGATTTCTAAAGGAAGTCTTAATCACGATAATTTCACTGCCAGGGCAACAAGTATATCATCTGCAACCTCTGCAGAATATGTCGCCGAAAATGTAGCCAAAGATTATGATTCGGCTAATGGGGCTTTTGAGAACTGGCTAGCGAGTTCTGATCACCGTAAAACAATGGAAGGTGATTTTACGCATACCGCAGTTAGCGTAAAAAAAGATCCTGCCGGGAATTTCTATTACACCCAACTGTTTTATCGCTAGTTCCCCTTTTTATTCTTTTCTTATCTTTAGGAGCGCTCTTTCTTTGTTTAATTTTGGAGGTACCATTTAAACAATTTAAAACGCTATTAAAATCTGAGAAACATGTTTATTAAACCCCCTTTCAATCTGAATGCGTGGTTAGAAGAAAACCGAGATAAGCTCAAGCCTCCTGTGGGCAATAAGAACTTATATAAAGAATCGGGTGATTATATCGTAATGGTCGTGGCAGGTCCAAATGCCAGGAAAGACTACCATTATAATGAGACCGAAGAATTGTTTTATCAATTGGAGGGAAACATAGAGATTCATATTCAGGAAGACCGGCAAAAGAAAACCATGAAGCTGGGGCCGGGAGACATGTATCTTCATCCGGCCAAAGTGCCCCATTCTCCTGTACGTCATCCCGGGTCTATTGGCTTGGTGATTGAACGTAAGAGGGCAGATATGGAAGTAGATGACGGACTATTATGGTTCTGTGACAACTGCAACCATAAACTTTATGAGGCTTATTTTACCCTGGAAGATATTGAAAAAGATTTTCTAAAGCACTTTGAACATTTCTATGGATCTGAGGCATTAAGAACCTGTGATAATTGTGGCTCTGTAATGGAAGTAGATGATAGATTTACAGCTAAAGAATAGTATTTAAATGGAAATTCTGATAAAAGTATTAATTGGCTTTGTTGCCGCCCTGCATCTTTATTTTATGTGGTTCGAAATGTTTGCATGGACTACACGGGGGAGAAAAGTTTTTCGAAGTTTCCCTTCCGAATTGTTTGAACCCACTAAACCTCTGGCGGCCAATCAGGGTCTCTATAATGGATTTTTGGCCGCTGGCCTCCTTTGGACGTATTTCATAAGTGACCCTAACTGGAGTAATAATGTTGCCTTGTTTTTTCTCTCCTGTGTAGCTATTGCCGGAATTTATGGTGCAATTTCTGCAGATAAAAAGATCTTCTTTGTACAGGCACTTCCAGCCCTCATCACAATTGTGCTAATCCTGTTATAATTTTAAATTCATAAGAACATATCTTGTTCCACAAGGCAGATGATTATGAATATTTGTAGCTTTACAAAAAATCTAACAATACATCTTTAAAACGTTATAAAATGTCAGTAGTTGCAACCGATTTTGGAATTGATGAGGCCCTAGAATTACTAGGTATTAAAGAAACTAACAAAGGAACCTCAACAGGTTCGGACTACTTCTCTTCAGGAGAATTGATAACTTCCTATTCCCCGGTAGACGGGGCATTAATTGCAAAAGTTGAGGGAACTTCAAGAGAGGATTATGAAAAAGTAATAGGTGCTGCCCAAAAAGCTTTTCAATTCTGGCGTAAGAAACCAGCACCCCAGCGCGGGGAAATTGTTCGTCAGTTCGGGGAGAAATTACGCGAGTTGAAAGCTCCTCTGGGAAAATTGGTTTCCTACGAAATGGGCAAATCCTATCAGGAAGGTTTGGGTGAAGTCCAGGAAATGATAGATATCTGTGATTTCGCAGTAGGCCTCTCCCGTCAGTTACACGGGCTGACAATGCATTCTGAAAGACCTGGCCATAGAATGTATGAACAATACCATCCCTTGGGAATAGTAGGTATTATTTCTGCATTTAATTTCCCGGTTGCTGTCTGGGCATGGAATACGGCACTGGCATGGATATGTGGAGATGTATGTGTTTGGAAACCTTCTGAAAAAACACCATTGTGTGGAATAGCCTGCCAGAACATCGCAGCATCGGTATTTAAAGAAAATGATTTGCCAGAGGGTATATCATGTCTCATCAACGGAGATTATCAGGTTGGTGAATATATGACTACAGACAAGCGTGTACCACTTATTTCTGCTACAGGATCTATCCGTATGGGGAAAATCGTAGCTCAGGCAGTGGCAGCCAGATTAGGAAAGTCACTACTAGAACTTGGAGGTAATAACGCAATTATAGTAACTCCGGAAGCGGATATAAAAATGACCGTTATAGGAGCAGTATTTGGAGCAGTTGGAACGGCCGGACAAAGGTGTACCTCTACAAGGCGGCTCATAATTCATGAATCTATTTATGATAAAGTCAAGGCAGCATTAATAGCTGCTTACCAGCAGCTACGTATTGGAAATCCCTTGGATGAAAATAACCATGTTGGTCCATTAATTGATGTTGACGCGGTTGAAATGTATGAAGCGGCATTAGAAAAAGTAGTGGAAGAAGGCGGCAGTCTGATTGTTGAAGGAGGAGTGCTCAAAGGAGAGGGGTATGAAAGTGGTTGTTATGTAAAACCCGCAATCGCCGAGGCCGAAAACTCCTTTGAAATTGTTCAACACGAGACCTTTGCGCCGGTACTCTACTTACTTAAATACAAAGGGGAGGTAGAAAATGCGATTGCTCTCCAAAATGGAGTTGTTCAGGGACTCTCTTCTGCTATAATGACAAATAATTTGCGGGAAGCAGAGCGGTTTTTATCCGCTGCAGGAAGCGATTGTGGTATAGCCAATGTAAATATTGGTACTTCAGGGGCAGAGATTGGTGGTGCATTTGGCGGTGAGAAAGAAACCGGAGGTGGAAGAGAATCGGGATCCGATGCCTGGAAAGTGTATATGAGGAGGCAAACAAATACAATAAACTATACCACTGAGCTGCCTTTGGCTCAGGGGATAAAATTTGATTTATAATCTTGTAACAATAAAAAAACCGCTGTTTTTTAAATCTTGTTCGTTCCCCCGAAAAACAAGCCCTAATCTACAGCGGGTTACTAAATTTATCCAGGCAATTTTAATATCACCCTCTTTCGTTATATTTTACCTTTATGTCAACGCTTATCTGAACCAATGACCTTTATTTCACTTGCGGTCCAACTTCCCTGAAGCAGCGTTTGAACTCCCAGAACAACAATCATACAAACGAACCTCAGTAAGTTCAAAAATCTCTTTTTAATAGACCTCATTTTCATTTTCCTCTCGTTGTTCTTAACAGCGCTATTACTAAAATAATCTTTAATAAGATATTAAGTTGTTCTGAATGTACAATTGGACACAAATTTTATATGATTGGATAATGTTGATGTATAACTGGAAATTATCCTATTATGGCTCTTACCCTTAAATTAAAAAACCCCCTGTCACAAACGTGCCAGCGGGTTTCTTCCAAACTAACCAAACTAAACTAATTCAAATATTGCAAAAAAGAGGTAAAACCCCATTTCAATGCCGGATCATTGTCGGGAGAAATAGGGCTTTATTTTTCTTACTACTAAATTCTAACATAATTCCATAAGTCGTATAACAAAAAGTGTAATTGGTTCCAAAAACTGTATAACTGGCAATAAAAAGGTTATTAACTGTTATAGCTTTTTACCCTCAATTAATAAAGACATTTTTCGCTTAACTACCTGATAAGTAAGATATAAAGCTGTCCTTTTAGCGGGGGATTTAGGATTTTTTTAATACATTGTATACGCAACAACAACCTTTTCTAACGATGACTAAAACCAATACTAACGTGCTTGGTATCATAATCGTTATCCTCGCCGGGATATACTTCTACATTTCATATTGCGGCAGCTGTTTAAATAGCAATGAGACTGCTACGGCAAAGGTTATAAATAGCACAGAACCGATAACTTCTGATTTAGCCCTTACTGAATGGTTTACAGATGGTAATAAATTTGGCGAATTACACCTTAAAATAAGCCTCAGTTAATTTCTTAACCAAAAAAATAGTAGACATATGGATATTGAAAATATTAACATCTGGTGCTGGCTGATTCCTCTCCTTGTAGGAATATTGTGCGCAGTATTTGGATATCTTTTGGGAAAAGGCGGCAGTAATACGGCAAGAATTTCTGAAGATTTAAAAATACTAGAAGGAAAAAATGCAAAACTAGAGGAAGAATTGGCGGTATGCAATCAAAAGCTCACTTCGGGAGCGGCAGAAATGTCGTCTTACGCGGCAACTTCTATTCCCTTTGATGCCAAAGCTGCCAGGGCTGCATTTAGGAAGCGGGTAAAAGAAGACGATCTTAAAGTTGTTGAAGGAATTGGCCCTAAAATTGAAGGCTTGTTCCATAATTATAACATAAAAACCTGGAAGGCGCTTTCTGATACATCTGTTGCCAAATGTCAGGAAGTTTTAGATTCTGGCGGAGCGAAATATCAAATACACGATCCGGCCTCTTGGCCCATGCAGGCTAAAATGTGTTATGAAAACAAGTGGAAAGATCTGCATCAATGGCAGGAAAAACATAAGCATGGAAAACTCTGATCAGAGCATTCCATTGGCCTCCACCCATTTAAATTGGTATTGCTCATCAGGAAATTTCATCCTTTCGGCTATTCTATGAAGTCTGTCTGGTAATTTCATCAGGTAATCTCTGGCCTTTTCGGCCTCGTCGGACAAGTTTCTTAAAGCACCTAAATCCCAATAAGCATTGAGCTTTCTTAAAATTTCAACATAGTCGTTTGCTGTATATACCCCTAAGCGCTGTGCACAATTTGAAAAGGATTCAAAAGCTTCTCCTATGGTCCCACCAGATTCCCTCAGGAAGTGTGCCGGCATTACAATTTTTCTTTTCATCATATCCGAAAACGCCAGGACCATCCCATTAGGGTCTTGGTCCATAATTGTTTTGACGAACTCTCTATAGGCCAGATGATGTCTCATTTCATCACCGGCAATTATGGTACACATTTTACTCAATAAAACATTGCCTTTTTTCTTGGCCATTTGTCCAACCCTTTTGTGTGAAATGTTAGTGGCCAATTCCTGAAATGAAGTATATACAAAGTTTTTATAAGGATCCCTGTCTGTTCCTATATCAAAGCCGTCATTAATTAAATGTTGCGTAGTAATTTCTACTTCTCGCATATTAACTCTTCCAGAGAGATATAAGTATTTACTCAATACATCACCATGCCTGTTTTCTTCTGCAGTCCAAGCCCGAACCCACTTAGACCAACCATTGGGTTTTTCAGAATGCTGATTAATTCCTTCAACGTCCATCAACCAGGATTCGTAAGTAGGCAATGCTTCTTCGGTGATTGTATCAGCTACCATCGTAACCCAAAAATCATATCCCAGTTCTTTAGATTCTTCTCTGATCTGGTGGATATGATCCATAAATCCGTCACTCTCCGAATCTGGTAGAAAATCACTGGGTTGCCATATGTCTTCAATCGGAATAAGAAAAGAATCCATATAACCCTCAACTTTGGGTTCAATAGCTTGCATTACCTCAAGCCTGATATTTTTTGTAGACATCCTTGTGTTTTTTACAAAGTTCGTCAATAAAATACTCAATTAATGACGAAATGGTAGTTTATTTTAGTTTCTCCCCTTTTCTCCGGGGTATAAGGTATGTACAGCATCGCTTTGCCAAACCTCTTTGGTATCCACATCTATCAAGGACAGCGGGCCCATAAATGCGGCACCAGTATCTATATTCCAAACGTTTGCCGCATTTACAGGGACAGTTTTTCCTATTCTGGTTACGGGAGTATGACCGATGTATATTTCTTTGTAATGCGATAATCGTTTTGGGTACCTGTAATCGTCCTCAGGAATTCCGGGGTTTAAAGATAATGCTACTTCCCATAAAGTTCTATCCCAGTAAAAGCTCTTGGAAAAGTACTCGTAGTGTACGCCTTTGATATTTGTAAATCCAGCATGCAAAAACAGACGATTTTTTTGGTCCAAATGAAAATTCTGTAATTGTTCAAAGAAGTTTAAGTGTATCTTCCTCAATTCAAGATCTACAGATAAATAAGAGTCCATAGTTACTTCTCCACCATGTTGAAACCATAATGGATTGTCTTTCCACGTACTTAACCAATCGTAACAAAGTTCATCATGATTACCTCTGAGGAAAATACAATTATGGGTAGTTTTTATTTGAATAAGATAATTTACGGTCTCTGCGGCTTCACTCCAGCCATCCACATAATCCCCTAGAAAAATCAAGAGATCCTCCTCACTAAATGCCGCACGCTCTAAAACCTGTTCCAGTGCACGCAATCCTCCATGAATATCACCAACAACAAGGGTTCTTTTTGAACTCATTTTGCAAAAATCGAAATTAACACAACAATGGCAACAATAAAGAGTACCAAAAAGAAGATTTTCCAAAAAGAGTAAGGTCTTTTCCCGTGAATAGCTCTGGTTTGCCCATTGATATAAAACTGATATTTCTTTCCATTATAACTATAGGAGCTAATATATACAGGTAGCAATACGTGTTTAAAGGTTTCATCCGACAATTTAATATCTGCATGATGTATGCGTTGGGTATCTCCGCCAATATCTTGCCTGATCCAGGAATATGCTATATCCTTAGCCTTTTGAAAAGACTTATGATGTCCTTCTTTTAGAGGAATTGTATACTTCTCAGTGATAAATCCGGAAAGGTATTTAGAATTAAAAGGTGCAAGCTCTTTGATATTCCAGTGCGAAATACCAGAAGGAATTTCTCTTTGTTTTTTCTCAGAAGCATTAATCAAAATGTCGTCAACAAACCCATCTACGCTACCAGCCGCGTGAGACCACCGGGTTTTCCGAACTTGCCTGGTTCGGGTACCTTCTTTGGTTCGATAGGTTTGAGTCTCATAATAATAATCACCTCTTTCTCCCTGATAAGAAGCATATAGTTGGGCATCAAAAGTCCAATAGGGCACATATAGCCCATGAATCCCTTCCGGATCCAGGGCAGCTCTTTTAAGTTTATTGGGCGCAAACCATAACCTACTCACCCACTTCTTAAATATTTTTCTCGCGCCGCTATTATCAATTTGAAAAGGGATCAGTGCTCCTGGAGTAATCCAGCCTTCTCTTTCTATATCTTCCCGGATTAGTGGTTCTCCACAATAAACGCAGTGCAGGGACTTGTAGTTCTCCTCAACATGCTGATTGCCGCCACAGTTTTTGCAATGTAAAAGATCAATGGTGTCGGTATAGGCATTATCTCCAACCACTTTGAGATAGTGTTGCAACTCTAACTCTTCAAAACTACTCTTGGCCTGTTCAATAAACTCCTCATAACCACAATATTCACAGTTGATCTGATGTGACCCCGGTTTATATTTCAATTCCGCTCCACAACTTGCGCAGGATTTCTTCTTTTCCGATTGCTTGGTTTCTTCCATGTAAAATATTGATGTCCCCAGAAATTCCTGGCCAGGAAAACCAGCTGAGTATTCAGTAAAATGTATTGTCCTCTATTAAGATGCGGGCAATGGTGGTGGTGTACTCCCTCCTAAAAAAACTTTAAGTTCATCAACATCTTTTAGGGCTATCCAATTGGGTAAACCTTGCTTCCAGACAAGAGAATCCCTGTTGATGGTCCTGTTAGCAAACAGCTCTTTTAATTTATCAAAGGTAACCGGCCCCGATTGTTGGCCATTCACAGCATAATGATATAGCACCTGGGCAGGCATCGGTGGTGGCATTGCTGCTCCCGTTTGCACCGCTGCCTGAGGGGCAATTGTGGCCTGTCCCATTAGTCCTCCCATTTGTTGAGCCAATACAAAGCCCATACCCATACCCATGCCGGCACCAGCAGTTCCTCCTTCATTCTTAGCCGCGGCTTCCATAGCCTTAGCCGCCTTAAACTGTGCGAGTTTAGACATATCCAGTTTATCCAATCTGCTATATTCAAAGATCTCTTTTTTAAGTTCTTCCGGCATTGATACATTTTCTATATAGAATTTCTCTAATTCAATCCCCACACGACCAAACTCTGGCTGCATTACTTCCTGGCATGTCTCAGACAATTCACTGGTATTAGCCGCATACAACTCCAGAGGCAGATTGGCTTCACCTACGGTATCTGTAAACCTTGTAACAATTAAACTCTTTAGATGCTCATTCACTTCATAGTTCGTAAAATTTCCATCTGTACCAACTACATCTACAACAAACTTGCCTGCATCGCTTATCCTGAAACTATAGGTGCCAAATGCTCTTATCTCTGTTAAACCAAACCTTTCATCACTTAGCATTACAGGATTCTTGGTCCCCCATTTTTCATCGGTAAAAAGTCTGGTATTTACAAAGTAAACCTCAGCCTTAAAAGGACTGTCGAAACCATATTTCCATCCCTTTAATGTAGTTAAAATGGGTAGGTTCTTAGTGCTTAGGGTATAGGTGCCCGGGGTAAAAACATCTGCCAATTGTCCTTCATTGACGAAAACCGCAGTTTGTCCTTCGCGAACAATTAGTTTTGCATCATTTTTAATTTCATTTTGATACCGTTCAAACCTGTGAACGATTGTATTCTCAGAGTCATCAAGCCATTCAATAATATCTATGAATTCATGACTTAACTTCTTTTTTATTTCGTCAAATAGTCCCATGTGCTTAGTGTTTTATAATTTTTTAGAAGGTACTAATTTCTTAAAAACGTACCAAAGAGTTTTAACCGATTTGTATCTATTTACAACAAAATCATATTAGAGGGAAAGTAAGGCAGCAGATTAAGAGAAACATTGTAAATTCGCTATTGATCCTTTATTACCAATAGTAAAATGAAAAAAGTTTTTTGTTTAGGGGAGTCGCTGATCGACTTTGTAGCAGAAAAACAGGGTGCAGACCTTTCTAAAGCAACGGAATTTACCAAGAAGGCCGGGGGCGCTCCTGCTAATGTTGCTTGTGCAATTGCCAAATTAGGTGGAAAAAGCAATTTTATAGGATGTGTTGGCAAGGACCCTTTTGGTCAGTTTCTACTTCAGATTTTAGAAGATCACCGGGTAGATATTAGCCTGGCGCAGCGTTCTGATGTTTTTACTACTCTGGCATTTGTTTCCTTAACCGAGGAAGGAGAAAGAGACTTTGTTTTCAGCCGTGGTGCGGACAGGGAATTAAAATACGATCCTTCAATAAAAGGAAATTTTGATGGAAACATACTACACCTGGGTGCCGCAACCGCCCTATTGGGTGGTAATCTGGAGGAGGCCTATGGCAGGTATTTATTCGATGCTCTTACCCATGATACCTTTATAAGTTTCGACCCGAATTTCAGAACAGATCTGTGGAAAGCCAATGAAGCCAGTTTTATTAAAAAATGTTTGCCGTTCATTGAAAAATCTCATCTATGTAAATTCAGCAAAGAGGAAGCTCAATTACTTTCCGGGAAAGAGCATCTTTCCGAGGCATGCAATTACTTCCATGATTTAGGTACTGAAATCATTGTGATAACCCTTGGTGCAGAAGGCACTTTGGTCAGCACCCCGGATACCGAAGAAATTGTTCCAAGTATAGCCGTTACTCCTGTGGATACCACTGGGGCCGGAGATGCCTTTATCGGATGCCTGCTGAAGCAAATAGCTGCTTTGGATTCCACCGATCAACTTATGGAAGACCATAAGTGCTTATTAGATATGGTAAAAAAGGCAAATATTGCGGGGGCTATTACAACCACCAATTACGGAGCAATTGCTTCATTACCTACCAGGGAAGATGTATTAGACGTTCTTGGGTGAACTTTTGCTAAGTTTATTGGCCCGCATTAACTGTACTTCACTTTCCTTAATATCCGGAGCGATTCTTTTAGCGACTCGTATATCCCTTTATTGTATTTCTTCAATACTGGTCTTGCCATATCCATTTTATCCTTGGCTTCTTCAAAGCCGTTTAAAAAACAAATCAGGTAAGTCGCCGGTAATTGCCGCAGGTCTAATTTTTCTGTGGTTTTCAATGCTATTCCTTTATTTAACTTATTCAGGAGAGAATTATTAGCATTGTAAATATGGTGAAGTGTTTTTTTGTCGAACTGAGGTGGCTCAAATATTAAGTCGCTTTTAATCTTATATTTCCCATTATCGCTGAAGGAAATAAACACTTTCTCAAGAGGATAGTAATTCAGTTGTTTTCCAAGGCCCAACTGAACATATTCAATAATATTAAAAGAGCCTTCATCTATAGTAATTGTGATCTCGTCCAGAGTGGAATAAAACAATTTCACCTGTTCATTTATCAGCTCTATATCCACTCTGGAATAGTACGTCTGATCTTTCACCCTTTTCTCATTGCCCGCCCAGCAAATAACAAATTGTTCTTTAAATACTTTATAACTACTGGTTAGGTCCTTATGCCTGTGATTGATAAAATCTATAACCCCGTCTAATGTTAATTCTATATTGTTCCTTGCATGTTGCTCTATGGTCGCGACCGTTTTAGAATTAACATCTTTTAATTCAATATCATAGGCTTTAGGAAGGCTTATACTCCCTTCTCTAAAGAATACAGAGCCTCCATAATATTTCCAAATATTTTTTCGAAGGGCACACACTTTCCCATTGGATGTTATTGTAACCAGGCCTACTACCTTACCTTCAGGCAAGTGTGGAAAAGGAATATTCTCATAGGCGATACGTGGTGGATTATCCAAGTAGGCATTTACCAGATTCTGAATTTTACTGTCATCAAAAAAATCTACCCCTACTATAGTATTGTCCTCATCTTCTACCCCTATGGCTATATATGAATTGTTGTAGGGATTGCTGTTAGCCAGGGCGCAAACATGCTTTAGGAATTTAGCCTTCCCTTCTTTCTGGCCAATATTGATAAACCGCTTCTTATCATAAAAACTGTTCTCGTCATTGTGGGCGAGTAAGTTTTTTACGAGAAGTCGTTTATTAATCATTACCAGTTAATTTTAGAGATTGCCAACTTCGGGGACGTAACAAGCTAATTACAATAAATCAGTAGTGCAATAGGTCGAAGGCTACAGTTCCTTTTTAACAATGGTACTGCTTGCCTGAGCCGTGGGCATAACCACCAGGTCTGCAATATTTACATGATACGGACGGGTGATCACAAATAAGATGATATCCGCAATATCCTCAGCCAATAAAGGTTGAAATCCCTTATATACCGTTTTTGCCCGTTCTGTATCTCCTTTAAACCGAACATCACTGAATTCGGTTTCTACCAGGCCTGGATTAACAGCCCCAACCCGTATTCCATGTTCATTAAGATCTATTCTCATCCCCTGATTAATGGCGTCTACAGCGTGCTTACTGGCACAATACACATTGCCCCTGGGATACACTTCTTTCCCGGCCGTAGAACCTATATTAATTATATGACCCGAACCATTTTTAATCATTTCAGGAATTATGGCTTTTGATATGTATAAAAGTCCCTTTACATTAATATCCAACATGGCATCCCAATCGTCTATGTTCCCCTGGTCTATAGGGTCCAGGCCATGAGCGTTACCTGCGTTATTTACAAGAATCCCAATGGGTTTAAATGCAGATGGCAGCGAACCAATTGCCTCCAGAACAGCCGCCCTGTCGCGAATATCAAAACTTAAAGTATGAACCTTCACTTTTTTTCCCAGTACTTCCCGTAATTCATCCAGTCTGTCCTGTCTGCGACCACATAAAATAAGATCAATAGCGTTATCTGCAAAAAGTTCAGCAGTGGCCTTTCCTATACCACTGGTAGCTCCGGTAATTAATGCGATTTTTTTCATTTCTATATCATTACTTGGTGTTCTCAGGGTACCTTATGCCCCTGGGATGCTGTTAAGAGTGCAAACCAGTCTTCCAATTCCAACTGGATTTCAACCGCTTCCATAGCTTTTTTCAATCTCCCGGGATCTGTTGTCCCGACGACAGGGTGTATCTTGCTGGGATGATGCATTATCCAGGCCAATAATAACTGGCTTGCATCGGCATTGTACTTCTGTTCAAATGGTTTTATTTGCTCCCTTATACGCTTGATCCGTTCATTATCTTCCCTGAAATAAGCCCCTAAGGGGCTCCATGCCATAGCCGTTCTTCCTTTAGCGATAGTATCGTCTAAAGTACCATCGTACATAACACCCTCTGCGGTGAGTGAGAATTCTACCTGGTTAGCTTCTACCGGAAGGGCTTTCTCTATCATGGCAATCTGTGAAGGTGTAAAGTTAGACACCCCAAACTCCTTAATTTTCCCGCTTGACTTCAAATGCGCTATGGCCACGGCAACTTCCTCTGCTTGCATCAAAGGGCTAGGTCTGTGGAGCAAAAATAAATCCAAATACTCCGTTTGTAAATTGCGCAGGGAGTTTTCCACGGACCAGATAATATAATCTTTTGAGTAATTATAATGCTTTACCTTATTATCTCTGGCCTCACAAACATATTGAATCCCACATTTACTGATTAACTGTATTTTTTCTCTTGGGATCTGGCTATCCATATACGCCATTCCAAAATCCGCTTCATTAGTATAACCGCCGTATATATCAGCATGGTCAAATGTGCTGATCCCTGCCTCCAAACAATGATTCATCAACTTAACCATTTCAATTTTGGACAGTTGTTTTCCCCAACTTCCCCATGTCATTGTTCCTGCAATTATTTTCGAATACATATTTCCGTTTTGCGTAAGTTTGTGAAATTAAAAATAAATCCCTTAAATCCTTCATAAAACTTAGGGTCCAGGCGCAATTTTTAACCAATCATTAACAGCCATTAAATAAATAAATTTTCAATTTGCGCCTTACTAACATACCAACTTATTGAAACACAATTACTAAAAAACATTTATGGAAGAAAACGCTACTGTAGATATTAGCGCAGTGAACGAGAAAATTGCCCAGGAAAGCGCTTTTATAGACCTACTGATGTTGGAGATGAATAAGGCAATCGTAGGTCAGAAACACATGCTAGAACGTTTGCTCATTGGTTTACTTGGTCAGGGCCATATCTTATTAGAAGGGGTCCCCGGACTGGCCAAAACTCTGGCCATTAATACCCTTGCAAGTGCAGTTAAGGGTAGTTTTAGCAGAATTCAATTTACTCCAGACCTTTTACCTGCCGATGTGGTCGGTACAATGATCTACAATATGAAGGAGAACGACTTTTCTATCAAGAAGGGTCCCATTTTTGCAAATTTTGTTTTAGCAGATGAAATTAACCGTGCTCCTGCCAAAGTACAATCGGCCTTGTTAGAAGCTATGCAGGAACGGCAAGTAACAATAGGTGATGAAACTTTTCCACTGGATCAGCCATTTCTGGTGATGGCCACGCAAAATCCTGTCGAACAAGAAGGAACATATCCTTTACCCGAAGCCCAGGTAGATAGGTTTATGCTTAAAACAGTGATCGACTATCCTAAAATGAATGAGGAACAATTGATCATCCGTCAAAATCTAAAGGGCGCCCATGAAGCTGTTAAACCAGTAATAACTCTAAAGCAGATATTAGCTGCTCAAAAAGCGGTCAGGGATGTATATATGGATGAAAAAATTGAAAAATATATCCTGGATCTTGTATTCGCTACCCGCTATCCCGAAAAATATGAGCTTGGCGTACTTAAACCACTAATAAGTTTTGGGGCATCACCAAGGGGAAGTATTAATCTTGCCAATGCTGCTAAATGTTATGCTTTTATAAAACGAAGAGGCTATGTGGTTCCTGAGGATGTTAGAGCTGTTGTCCACGACGTGCTCCGACACAGAGTGGGTATAACATATGAGGCCGAAGCCGAAAATGTTACTTCCGAAGAAATTATCAACCGAATCGTAAACGAAATTGAAGTACCGTAGGCCAGTCGGCAGTTAGTAACGGCAAAAACGCAATGCGCTTCTGTTCAATATTAAATCACTAACTACTGTTCACTTATTCCGATAATATCGGGACAGATTACTGAAACGATGGATACTAAAGAGTTACTTAAGAAGGTTCGCAAGATAGAGATAAAGACACGCCGTCTTTCCGACCATATTTTTGGTGGGGAATATCACTCTACTTTTAAGGGAAGAGGAATGACCTTTAGTGAAGTCAGACAGTACCAGTTCGGAGACGAGGTTCGTACGATAGATTGGAATGTAACGGCCCGCTATAATGAGCCCTATGTAAAAGTTTTTGAAGAGGAAAGAGAACTTACCATGATGCTGTTGGTAGATATAAGTGCCTCCGAACTCTTTGGAACAGTTAACCAGTTTAAAAAAGGAATTATTACGGAAATCTCGGCAACTTTAGCTTTTTCTGCAATGCAGAACAATGATAAAGTAGGCCTGATCCTTTTTACAGATGAGGTGGAACTCTTTATTCCTCCCAAGAAAGGGAAAAGCCATGTTCTGAGGATCATAAGAGAATTGATAGAATTTAAACCAAATAGCAAAAAGACAGATCTTGCCGGCGCATTGAAATACCTTTCGAACGTCATGAAAAAGAAAGCCATCGTATTTGTGCTTTCAGATTTTATTACCGAAGGTTATGAACAGAATTTGAAGATCACTGGTAATAAACACGATGTAACAGGAATTAGGGTATTTGACCACCGGGAAGAAAGCATGCCCAACCTGGGAATGGTTCAGATGCAAGATGCAGAAACCGGTGCTATCCGGTTGGTGAATACGCAATCTAAAAAAGTCAGAATGTCGTATGGAGCCTCCCACAGAGAACATGTAACCTATTTTGAGGAGACCTTCAAAAAATCTGGTTGTGGTACACTCAGCTGCAGGGTAGATGAAAGTTATGTAAAAAAGCTTCTGGGTTATTTTAAAAGAAGAGGATAGCTAAAATGGTAAGTTTTAAAGCGAAAAATAAAAATTTTCAGATTCGTGATTTTTCACGAACTGTTTTTTTATGCCTTTTTAGCTTAGCTACTTTACATCTGTCAGCTCAAAAAAATCCTACCGTCAGCTCAGCGGTCGATACGACCTTTATTAAGATTGGTGAACAAATAAAGTTTAAGGTTACCGTAGAAGCAGATTCAACCGCCCAGGTAATTTTTCCCGAAGGTCAGACTTTTTCTCCGCTGGAGACTGTCGAAGCTTTTAAAACAGATACTACGCGCAAGAGGGACAGGTTTACCCTTGAAAAAATATATGCCCTGACCCAATTTGATTCTGGTGCTTATAAATTACCCGCACAACGTATAGAAATTAATGGCAAAGGGTATTTTACGGACTCCATGTTTGTAAATGTTGCCACAGTACCGGTAGACACCCTGACCCAGAAAATGTTCGATATTAAGCCGCTAATTAGTGTGGATAAAAACAATGCAGAATTATGGATGCGACTCCTATGGGTTTTTCTTGCACTCCTTTTGTTAGGGGGGTTGGTCTATTGGTTTTTTCTTCGTAAAAAACCGATGACTGAAGAAGAAAAGGAAGCCCTATTACCACCCTATGACAGGGCTCTACTGGAATTAAAACGCCTGGAAAACTCCAAATACCTCATCCAGGATGAATACAAAAAGTACTATTCTGAACTTACCGCAATAGTAAGGTCGTATCTGGAAGAAGATGCACATGTTTCGGCCATGGAAAGCACCACAAATCAGCTAATAGAGAAGCTTGAACTGATGAAAGATGCTGGAGAATTACGGCTTGATGAGGCCACCATAACACAGTTTAAAAAAATACTTCAAACTGCAGATTTAGTGAAGTTTGCAAGGTCTAAACCGGCCACATCAGTTGCAGAAAAGGACAGAGTGGCTGTAGAGAATATAGTAATTAAGACCAAAGAGGCGCTTCCTGAACCGACAGAAGAAGAATTGCTGGAACAAAAGGAATACCAGGACGAACTTGCACGTAAAAACCGAAGAAAAAAAATCTATATAGCTGCTGCCAGTATATTGGCTCTGATTGTTTTTGCCGGGGCTTTGGCAACATCTTATTACGGTTTTAACTATGTAAAAGATTCCATTCTTGGACATCCAAATAAATCATTATTAGAGCAAGAATGGGTAAGTAGTTCATATGGTTATCCTCCCATAAACCTGGAGACACCTGCAGTGCTGGTAAGGCATAAAGCTAAATTACCCCCAGACGTCTCTTCTAAGATTAAGGAGCTGCACACATTTAAGTATAGTAACGAAAAGGGACTGTTTAATATAGGTACCAGTTCTACGCTATTAGCCGAACAAACAGAGCCAGATTTTGCACAAGCCATAGAATTGCTTTTGCAGAATTTTGAAAAAAGCGGTGCTAAAAATATAATTACCAAACAAGAAGAATTTACCACCCTTACGGGGGTAACCGGGATTAAAGTTTACGGAAATGGGAAGTTTGCGATCCCGGATTCCGAGGAGTTGGTAAAAGGACAATATACCATCCTCTTATTTGGTGGAAACGGATTTCAACAGCAAATTATCCTAACCTGGCCAGATGGAGATAATTATGCGGAAGAAATAGTTGACCGCATATTAAAATCGGTCGATGTAAAAACACAGGTGTAAATGTTAGAGAATATCGAATTTGCAAATCCACAATTCTTTTGGTTGCTATTGCTGCTTCCTCTGGCTTTGCTATGGTATTTATTTAAACGTAAGCAAGAAACAGCTTCCTTAAAAATTTCGAATATCACAGGATTTACTACTAAGCAAATATTGCCAAAATTAAAACCGCTGCTTTTTGCTATGAGACTGTTGGCATTAACTGCAATAATTGTTGCCATGGCACGCCCTCAAACAGAAGATATTTCTACCCGCACCAAAACTACAAAGGGAATTGATATTGTTATGGCAATAGACGTTTCATCCAGTATGTTAGCCCGGGATTTAAAACCAAATCGGCTGGCTGCCCTGAAAGAAGTGGCTGCTGATTTTATTCAACAAAGACCCAATGACAGGATCGGCCTGGTGGCTTATGCTGGGGAAAGTTACACTAAGACACCCATCACCAGCGACAAGTCTATTGTCTTAAATGCCCTGAGGGAAATTACCTATGGTCAACTCGATGACGGAACCGCTATTGGAATGGGCCTGGCAACTTCAGTCAATAGACTAAAAGAGAGTAAAGCAATTAGTAAAGTTATTATTCTGCTTACAGACGGTGTAAATAATTCAGGGTTTATAGAGCCCCAGACCGCAGCGGATCTGGCGGTGGAATTTGATATCAAGACCTATACCATTGGTCTTGGAACTAATGGGAATGCATTATCGCCGATTGCTTATAATGCGGATGGATCATTTCGATACGGAATGAGGCCGGTAGAATTAGATGAGGCATTACTAAAAGATATTGCGGAAGCAACAGGTGGAAAGTATTTCAGGGCAACGGATAATGAAAAGCTTGAAGCCATTTATGAAGAAATAAACAAACTGGAAAAAACCGAAATAGAAGAATTTAAATATTACAAATACGAAGAAAAATTCAGGCCCTGGGTCCTTATAGCGGGGGTTCTGTTATTACTGGAATGGGTATGCAGAAATACCTTGTTCCGAAGTTTTATTTAAAGTAAGATTGGGGAACTGACTAATAAGAAAACGCATTAATTAAATTGAAATGATTCAATTCGACGAAAAAACATATTTCTATCTGTTGTTGCTGCTTCCGGCAATGGTAGTGCTTTTTGTCCTGGTTGAATTTTGGAAAAAAAGAATGCAAAGAAGATTTGCAGATACTCAGTTATTGAAAAGACTCACGCCGTCCAAATCCAATTTTAAGTCTTCATTAAAATTAATTTTTGTGCTTGTAGGCCTATCGCTGCTCATAGTAGGTTTAGTAAATCCAAAAATTGGCACCAAACTTGAAACTGTAAAACGAGAAGGTGTGGATATTGTTTTTGCCGTCGATGTTTCAAAGAGCATGTTAGCAGAAGATATTGCTCCCAACAGGTTGGAAAAGGCCAAAAGACTGGTATCGGAAATCATCAACCAACTGGCAAGCGACAGGATAGGTATTATTGCCTATGCCGGACAAGCTTTTCCGCAATTGCCAATAACCACAGACTATGGAGCTGCCAAAATGTTTCTCCAAAGTATGAATACAAATATGCTCTCATCACAGGGAACAGCCATTAATGAGGCCATAAAACTAGCTTCAACATACTATGATGATGAAGATCAAACCAATAGAGTGCTTTTTATTGTTTCTGACGGAGAAGACCATTCTGAAGGATCTACTATAGACGCTGTTGAACTAGCGGTTGAAGAGGGGATTAAAATCTTTACCCTTGGAGTAGGAAGTTCTAAGGGCGGTCCTATACCAATAAAACGCAATGGGGTGGTTGAACGATTAAAAAAAGATGCCCAGGGGGAGGTAGTAATTACCAAACTTAATGAGGATGTCCTGGAAGAAATTGCAGATAATGGTGATGGAGAATATATTAATGGCTCAAATACTGATGAAGCGGTAGAATTCATTAAAGAAGAACTGAATCAAATGGATAAAAAAGAGTTTGAGGCCAAACAGTTTGCGGAGTATAAGGATCAGTTTCAATGGTTTCTTGGTGCCGCACTGCTCTTCTTATTCTTAGATGTTTTTCTTTTGGAAAGAAAAACAAGGTGGCTTAAGCGATTGAATTTGTTTAACGAAAAAAATATTGACGAATGAGTAACAGGATATTGATATTATTTTTGTTGGTGGATTGTATTGTAAATGCTCAGGAAGCAACTGATTCCAAGGCAGATTTAAAGGCTTTGAAAGCTTCCAAAAACCTGACTTACGAAGCTAACCAGCAACTTTCCGAAAACGAATTTGTTACTGCTGAAGTAGATTACCGAAAAGCCATTTCCAAAAGCAAAGAGAATATTGCAGCTCCTTATAACCTTGGCACAGCTTACTACGGCAAAGAGAGTTATGGCGAAGCATTCGGCCGTTTCAAAGAAGCTGGAGAGCTGGCTTCGGAAAAACCTCAAAAGCACAAGGCGTTTCACAATATGGGAAATGTATTCATGAAGAAGAAAGAATATGATAAAGCCGTTGAAGCCTACAAAGAGGCCTTACGCAACAATCCAAAAGACGAAGAAACAAGATACAATCTCGCTTTGGCTAAGGAAATGCTGAAAAAACAACAAGACGAACAAAAGAACGACGATAACAAAGACGATCAGGATCAGCAAGATCAGAAGGATAAAGATCAAGAGCAGAACGAGGGAGATAATAAGGAGGATAAAGAAGGGGATCAGAAGGAGGATGAGAATAAAGACAAGGGGTCTGACGGCGATCAGGATAAAGAAGAAAATAAAGAGGGAGAAGGAGATGAGAAAAAGGAGAAGGAGCAGCAGCCGGAACAAGGGGATCAACAAGAAAATAAGAAACAACCTAGACCCAATCAATTGTCCGAGCAACAAATAAAAAACTTGTTAGAGGCCATGCAGAATGAAGAGAAAAAAGTTCAGGAAAAAATTGACGCTAAAAAAGTAAAGGGAGCTAAAATTAAAAACGAGAAAGACTGGTGATAAAAAGCTTATTCACATATCTGACCACTATAGTGTTCTTAACGTGCATAGCACCTGCATTAGAGGCGCAGGATAAGAAGGATGCCATAACTTTCGAGATGCAACTAAGTAAAAGTAAGCTAGGCATCAATGAACGTTTGCGTGTTGATTTTGTAATGAATAAAGATGGCGATAATTTTAACCCCCCGGATTTTGAAGGATTTAAAGTGTTGATGGGACCTTCACAATCTATCAGTTCTTCCTGGCTAAATGGAGTGAGAAGCTATTCTAAAACCTATTCCTATACTTTAGCGCCAACAGCTAGAGGCCAATTTAAAATTAAGCAGGCAACCATTGTAATTGATGGTGAAACCTATAAATCTCTTCCCAAAAAGATTGAAGTTACCGCAGCAGTTGACAAGCCCAGTGACCAAATGACGGTAGACGACATTGCGGATGAAAATTTGCACCTTGTTGCTGAAGTGTCTAAGTCCAGGCCTTATCTGAACGAGGCAATCAGTGTGGTTTATAAATTGTATGTAAGCCCAAGAATTAATGTTTCGAACTTCAGGCCTCTGGACAATCCCAAATACAACAATTTTTGGAGTCAGGATATGCCTTTTAGTAAATACAACATACAAAATGGGAGTTATCAGGGACAGTCTTATCGCTACGTAATCCTAAAAAGAGTGGTCCTTTACCCACAAAAAAGTGGAAAATTAGAAATTGAACCCCTATCTCTTGATGTTACATTAGACGTTCCTACCAACAGGCGTGATTTCTTTGGCGGTCGTATATATACGCAAACCAATAAAACTGTTTCTGCCGGAAGGAGAACCATAAATGTAAAAGCGCTTCCAGAAGAAGGCAGACCTGAAAATTTTAGCGGGGCGGTCGGGAATTTTGAGTTTGTGGTTACTACCTCTAAAGAAGATTTAAAAGCTTCGGAATCTCTCCAGGCCATGGTTAAAGTTTCCGGGAAAGGAAATTTAAAATTATTCCAACTGCCCGAACCAAATTTTCCCAGTGCTTTGGAGGTATATGAACCAGAGTTTGATGAAAATGTAAAGACAACCCTCTCTGGTATGCAAGGTGAGGTAAGCAACAACTATACTATAGTACCTTCTTATAAAGGAAAATATCCAATGCCCAGTATTAAATTTAGCTATTTTAATCCGGATTTAGGCAAATACCGATCAATTAGCTCAGATGAAATAATGATTAATGTGCTGGACGGACCTACGGATATAAGCAGCACGGTGGTCAGTGCAGTTCCGGGCAACAAACAGGCCGTTATCAGCTCGGGAAACCAGTTTAACTTTATAAAGCTAAAACCTAATCTTACTGCTATAGGTACCAATTACTTCTTTGGATCTAAAAGGTTCTATCTATGGCTCTCATTACCGCTATGCCTGATTCCTTTGGCTATTGTATTTGGAAAAAGACGAAAAGCTATCGCGAGTGACGTTGCGGGGAACAAATTGAGAAGGGCCAACAAACTGGCCAAAAAGTATTTATTTAAGGCAAGAAAAGAACTGGGCAACAAAGAGGCCTTCTATATTGCCCTTGAAAAGGCTTTGCACAATTATCTGAAAGCCAAATTAAAAATTGAAACCTCAGAATTCAGCAAAGACAAAATTGCCGCATTGTTGTCCCAAAAGACAGTAGATACCCCTACTTCTGAAGGCTTTATAGGCCTTCTTAAGAATTGTGAGATGGCAAGATATAGTCCGTTTTCTGATGTGCAAATGCAACAAGACTATGATAAGGCAAGTGAAGTAATTTCATATATGGACAAACAACTGTAAGGCATCTTTGAAACAGAAGCATTACAAAAAAAGATAGATTAGTTACACCAAGAATTGAATTAAGTGAAAGGGTTAATTTTAATATTTGCATTGTTTTTTTGCTTTTTGGGAAATGCCCAGAATGAGGCCATATTTAATCGGGCAACAGATGCTTACAATGAAGGGGATTATCAGCAAGCAATAAGCTTTTATGATCAGATTCTTGAGAAAGGGGAACATTCTGCCGCCCTTTATTTTAATCTTGGAAATTCTTACTACAAACTCAATCAGATTGCACCAAGTATATATTACTATGAAAAAGCGTTACTTCTTAAGCCGGAGGATGCTGAAATAAAAACAAACTTGGCATATGCTCAAAACATGACCTTAGATGCCATAGAGGTGCTACCAGAAACCGGCCTCTCTAAAATTTATCAACGAATTACCGGTAGAATGTCTTTTGATCAATGGGCCTATACTGCGGTTGTATTTCTTGTTCTATTTGTATTAGGTTACCTGGGATTCTATTTTCTTCAATACGCAACACAGAAACGCATTGCACTTATCAGCAGTCTTACTTTCCTGATGGTGTCCTTTATAGCTATATTATTTGCCTTCATGCAATATTCCCAATTCAAAGCAGAGCAACCTGCCATTATATTTTCTGAAGTAGTTTCTGTTAAATCGGAACCCAATAATAGAAGCGGAGAAGCTTTTGTACTTCATGAAGGTACCAAGGTAAATGTATTGGAGCAGCTAAACGACTACAGGAAGATTCAGCTTGTAGATGGTAAAATTGGCTGGATTCCTTCTGATGACATAAAACTGTTGAAGGATTTTTAATAATTCTTTAACAATATATTCAACAAAGTCTGCTATTTTTGCTTTTCTTACAGAAATGCCAATGAAAAAAACCTTCCATCTTACACTTCTCGCTTTATGGATATTTACCGTGGCAGTACCTTCATTGGTGACTGTTTATAGCAAGGGTGAAAATGTGGTTTTTGTCATGAACCTGGGCGATGAAGAACAGCAGGAAGAGGGTAAGAAGGATAGTAGCGAAGAAAAAATTATCCCATCAGACATACATAATGATCCGGATCTTTTCCTAAGTAAAAGAAATACCACCGGGGATAACTACATATTGGGCAGATCAAATCATGCCCCGGACATTACCCTCCCTCCCCCTGAACATAAGATTTAGCTCTTAATTTTATTTTTCGATTTATTAATTGGCCTTTGGTTATTTACCAAAGGCGAAAAGCTTTACATTATGTTTAAAAATTTAAAAGCAGACTTGCCTGCAAGTGTTGTAGTATTTTTTGTAGCTATACCCTTATGTCTTGGAATAGCATTGGCTAGTGGTGCCCCTTTATTTTCAGGATTAATTGCCGGAATAATAGGCGGAATTGTAGTAGGAAGTGTCAGTGGATCTCAAATTGGGGTAAGTGGACCTGCGGCCGGTCTCGCCGCTATAGTATTAGTTGCTATCGGTACGCTGGGAAGTTTTGAAAACTTCTTACTGGCTGTTGTAATTGGAGGAATCATCCAAATAATTTTTGGCCTCTTAAAGGCCGGAGTTATCGGCTATTATTTTCCATCTTCAGTAATTAAAGGAATGCTTACGGGGATTGGAATCATAATCATCTTAAAACAGATCCCACATTTCTTTGGTGTTGATGATGACCCGGAAGGGGATTTTGCATTTTTTCAGGTAGACGGGGAAAACACCTTTTCCGAAATTTTTAATGCCCTTAACAGTATTAGCCCGGGAGCAACCATGATAGCCGTATTGGGCTTGCTAATATTAATCCTTTGGGAGAAAGTACTCTCCAAAAAAGCGAAGATATTTCAACTGGTTCAGGGGCCATTGGTGGCTGTTGTTGTTGGTATAGTCTTTTATAACTTGACAAAAAGCAGTGCCCTATGGGGGATCTCTGCAGATCATCTTGTAAGCGTTCCTGTCCCGGAAGACGCCTCCACTTTCCTGGCACAATTCAGCTTTCCAAATTTTTCTGCTATTGGCAATCCCCAAGTTTGGATTACAGGTTTCACAATTGCACTGGTGGCAAGTTTGGAAACGCTTCTGTGTGTCGAGGCGACCGATAAGCTAGATCCAGAGAAACGGGTCACTCCGACCAATAGAGAATTGTTTGCCCAGGGTACAGGGAATATACTCTCTGGCCTTATTGGGGGTTTACCCATTACCCAGGTAATCGTTAGGAGTTCTGCAAACATTCAGTCCGGAGGAAAGACAAAAATGTCTGCCATAATCCACGGTTTTCTCTTGTTAATCTCAGTGATCCTAATTCCAAGATTACTCAATATGATTCCTTTATCAGTATTGGCAGCAATTTTATTCATTGTTGGCTATAAGTTAGCAAAACCCTCCTTATTCAAAAAGATGTATCATATGGGTTGGAAGCAATCTATTCCGTTTACGGTTACCGTTTTGGGAATTATTTTTACTGATTTGCTAATTGGTATTGGCCTTGGCCTTGGAGTAGGAATTGTAGTGATTCTGATAAAGAGTTATCAGAATTCGCATTTTCTTCATATCGAAGATAAAAGTAATGGCAAACACAGAATAAAAATGACGCTGGCGGAAGAAGTAACATTCTTTAATAAAGGTGCAATTCTCAACGAATTGGAAAGTTTGCCGATAGATACCTATTTGGAATTGGATGTAAGAAAAACGAGGTATTTGGACAATGATATTATCGAAATTCTCGAAGATTTTGCCTTCAAGGCCAAAGAAAGAAATATAGACATCACTTTAATATCAGAGCTCGGTACTGTCACTAATCCCGATAGTTTTATCAAGTTCTTCCAGCTAAGACCTAAATCAGCATAAAAAATTTAAAATTTTAAAAAGATGAAAACAAATAAAAAGAGATACAAGTTGCTAGTACTTTCAGATTTAAGCAAATCTTCAAGTACCATTTTAAAGAGTAGTGTTGGGCTGGCCCAAATGATCGACGGGGACATGGAAGTATTCCATGTAAAAAAGCCAACGGATATTGTTGATATTGAAAATCAGTTATCCGCTATGCGGACAATACATTCCAAACAAAGAACGACGGATAAAGAAATTCAAAACTTAATCAGACCTATTTCTGAGGAATATGGGATGAATATCCCTTATTCATTTACGTTTGGTAATGTAAAAAATGAAATTAACGACTTTATTAAAGAAAGCCAACCAGACATTATCGTCCTGGGAAAACGTAAATCCAGGCCTTTTAGTTTAATGGGTGATGGTATTACCGAATTCATTTTAAATAGCTTTAATGGTGTAGTTCTAATAAATACTGATAAAGACGTAATAGCACCAAATAAGGAAATTTCATTGGGCGCCTTAAATAGCCCGAAACCATTCTCGCATTTGGAATTTGCCGAAGATTTGATAAAACACTCGCAAATGCCACTGAAATCTTTCAAGATCATCAAGAAGTCCTCAGAAGCAAAACCAGCTTCCGAAGCAAAGGAGATGGCAACTATAGATTATGTATTTGAACATAACGATGGCTCAATTAAGAATCTATCTAATTACCTATTAAAAAATAATATAAGTATCTTATCCATAGATAGGATTCAGAAAGCTTCCGATAACGGACAGAAATTAATTATGCCCGATATCCATAGTGTAATAGGAAGGCTAAATACCAACCTTTTGATATCTGGTAAATAAAGTTTAACTAATAAAACATTTAATTATGAAAGCACTTACCAAAGAGGCACAGGCAGCCATTACACCCGATGACGCCATAAGGTTATTAAAAGAAGGAAATAGCAGGTTTGTAGAAAACAAAAAAGCAGATCGCAACCTTTTGGAACAAGTTAATGATACTGCATCCGGGCAATATCCATTTGCCACTATTTTGAGTTGTATAGATTCCAGGGTCTCCTCTGAAATTATTTTTGACCAGGGAGTTGGAGATATCTTCAGTGCCAGGGTAGCCGGTAACTTTGTAAATGAAGATATTCTGGGAAGCATGGAATTTGCTTCTAAACTGGCTGGCACTAAACTTGTTTTAGTATTGGGGCATACCAGTTGTGGAGCCGTTAAAGGGGCGTGTGATGATGCCAAATTGGGTAATCTTACGGCGCTGATCAGTAAAATTAAGCCAGCAGTCGAAGCAGTTTCGACACCTTCTGATACTTCCTTGAGAAATTCGAAAAATATCGACTTTGTAAACGCCGTTGCAGTAAAAAATGTGGAGATGACTATAGATAATATTCGCAATGATAGTCCGGTCTTAAAAGAAATGGAAGACAATGGTGAGATCTCAATAGTTGGCGGGATGTATGACATAAACGATGGGAAAGTGACATTTCTATAGTATTAATTTTTTTGATAAAATTGAGCCGATGTTTACACATCGGCTTTTTTATTTAGTAAAAAGGACTATCTTAAGTCTTTCCAAATTTAAGATCAGGAATAATTATGAAAAATCTATTTTCTAACCTTAGAGGAGACCTTTTTGGAGGAATAACAGCAGGAATTGTGGCATTGCCACTGGCACTGGCTTTTGGTGTTAGTTCTGGCTTAGGGCCAAGTGCAGGCTTGTATGGCGCAATTTTTATCAGTTTTTTTGCTGCGTTATTTGGGGGTACCAATACGCAGATTTCCGGACCTACGGCTCCAATGACAGCAGTGAGCATGGTAATTATAGCTGGGATAATTGCTGTTTATGATGGAAGTGTAGAAAAAGCCCTTCCTGCTATCCTGACTGTTTTTCTACTTGCAGGAATTATGCAGATAGGTTTGGGATTACTGGGTATTGGAAGATATATCCGCTATATCCCCTACCCCGTGGTTTCGGGGTTTATGACAGCTATTGGGGTAATTATAATCATAACACAGATTCTTCCTGCATTGGGATATTACCCAAAAGAAGACGATTCCTGGGTAAATCCGTTTATCCCACAGGCAGAAGAGCTTATTTTGGAGAATATCTTAAAAGAGGAAGCGGGTGAAGGTATTTTGGTACTTGAAGACTTTAAAGAAACAATTGCCAGATCTGCGGAAATTACTCAGCAAACCATACAGGAAGAAGCTAAAACACTGGCAGCAAAAGAAGCCTCCGGAGTTATTGGTGCTATAAAGGTAATTCCTCAGGCCATGCAAAACATAAATTGGTTAGAACTTATCCTGACATTGGTCACGGTAATAATCATCTATGGTTTTAAACGAATAACTACTGCTGTTCCAAGTACTTTAGTGGCCTTATTGCTTGTGTCCGGAGTTGCTTTTGGATTTGGAATGGACTACAGGCCTATTGAAAAGATACCTGAAGGTTTTCCTTTGTTTAATATAGAGATATTTACTTCATTTAAGTTCGATTCCTTATCTCCCTATATTTTTACCGCACTAACTCTTGCACTTCTGGGAGCTATAGATTCGCTACTAACATCTGTTGTTGCCGATAACATGACCAAAACAAAACACCGGCCCAATAAAGAATTAATAGGACAGGGTATAGGAAATTCTATTGCTGCTCTTTTCGGCGGCCTTCCCGGAGCTGGTGCCACGATCAGAACTGTTGTAAATATAAAGTCGGGTGGCAAAACCAGATTGTCTGGGATGATTGCAGGTATTCTGCTGCTTTTTATTCTCCTGGCTATGGGACCCGTTGCCTCGCAAATCCCGGCAGCTGTACTTGCTGGAATATTAATTACCGTTGGTATCAGTGTAATGGATTACAAAGGTTTAAGAGCTATTCCTAGTCTCCCAAAAGATATAACACTTGGACCCTTAAAGCTTAGCTCTGAGGTGATTGTAATGATAGTTGTACTGGTACTCTCTACCATATGGAATTTGGTATATGCCGTAGGCATCGGCCTGGTTATCGCATCTCTGATGTTTATGAAAAAAATTGGAGATCTTACTGCTCAGCGATCTGACGTTAAATCATTGACAAAAGAAAAGGCATGGGCCGATGAGAAAGATTTTCCTGAAACCTTGAGAGAAGAAGTATTTATTAAACATATTAAAGGCCCATTGTTTTTCGGAACTACTAGTGAGTTTCAGGCGCTGGCTAATCAAATTCCGTCTTCCGCCAAGTTTGTGATCATCAGGTTGGGCAGAATGCAATATATGGATCAATCCGGCTTGTATGCTATGGAAGATGTACTTCAGGAACTTCGAAATAACAAAGTAGTTGTCTTATTTACCGGGATATTAGATCAACCAAAGTACATGATGGAGAGAATTGACATCATTCCCGATCTGATCCCCGAAGATCATATCTTTGAGAATTTTAAGAGCTGTGTTGCCTGGGTAAAAGAACATCTTAGAGACCGAATTGAAGAACTCAATGCCTGATCCTGTTTCTCTGTCGTTTTAATTTCCGTGGTATTTAGGTTGTTTTAATGCAATTCATGGATAAAAGTTTTAAATTTGCCAACTGGTATAAGATCTTTTAACCACCAAGCCAATCAGTTATACCCTATGCCAATTCCTGACGCATGATAGATCAATTAAAAGAACATATTTCAGAAGTAGAAGGATTCACTGCTGATGATCCAAAAGAAATTGAAGAATTCAGGATAAAATACCTTGGCAAAAAGGGACTCTTAAATAAGTTCTTTGCCGAATTCAAAAATATTCCAAATGACCAAAAAAAGGAGTTCGGGCAAACTATAAATCAACTCAAGACTGCAGCTACTGAAAAGGTGAACACACTGAACAATAGTTTATCTGATGTGGTTACAGAAGATGCGGTCTATGGCGATTTAACCAGACCTGCAGAACCATTGGAGTTAGGGGCCAGGCACCCAATTTCTATAGTTAAAGATCAGATTATCAACATCTTTTCCAGAATTGGCTTTAATGTTTCCGAAGGCCCCGAAATTGAAGATGACTGGCATAACTTTACAGCCCTGAACCTTCCTGAACATCATCCAGCCAGGGACATGCAGGACACCTTTTTTATACAAACCAATCCAGATATACTTCTGAGGACGCACACTTCTTCTGTGCAGGTGCGATATATGGAAAACAACAAACCTCCCATACGAACCATTTCCCCGGGAAGAGTATATAGGAATGAAGCAATTTCTGCGCGCTCCCATTGCTTTTTCCATCAGGTTGAAGGCCTTTATATAGATAAAGACGTGTCTTTTGCTGATCTTAAACAAACCCTTCAATTTTTTACCAAAGAGTTGTTTGGCAAATCCAAAATACGCTTACGCCCATCTTATTTTCCGTTTACCGAACCGAGTGCAGAGGTTGATGTTTATTGGGGGCTCGAAACTGAAACAGACTACAAAATGACCAAGGGAACTGGATGGCTGGAAATCATGGGCTGTGGAATGGTAGATCCAAATGTACTGGATAACTGTGGCATAGATTCTAATGAATATACTGGTTTCGCCTTTGGTATGGGTATAGACAGAATTGCCCTTTTATTGCATCAGATTTCTGATATTCGCCTTCTAAGTGAGAATGATATCAGGTTCCTGGAGCAATTTAAATCTGCTTTTTAGGAATTCCCCGGATTAAATGGCAGATGTGTTTGACGATTATTTTAAATTAACCGTTTTCTTCCCTAATATCAGAATTCCATGAATTATAAGGGTTTCTGCTAATCTGTGAATTATAGTATCTGTTATCTCCCGTAACTTCTTTTCCAAGCCAGGCTGGTTTTGAGAATGATTCGTTTTCATCCTTTAATTCAACCTCAGCAATAACCAGACCCTGGTTCTTACCATGAAATTCATCTACTTCAAAGATGTGTTCTCCAACAGCCACAGAGTAACGCGTTTTATGAATAATCTCCTCCTCACATAAGGTCATTAATTGGTTGGCTTCAACTAAGGGGATTTCCTTTTCCCATTCAAATCGACTGGTACCAGATCTATTAGATTTCCCTTTAATAGTGATACTGCCTATTTCCCCTTTAACCCTAATCCTAACGGTGCGTTCAGGGTCTCTGGACAGAAATCCCTGTCTCATCTCTTCTATAGATGAAGCAACCGCTTTATAGGCATCTGTTTTTATAAGGAATTTTCTTTCTATTTCAATCATGATAAAGGGGGTGCACATGCTTCTACTTCCTCCTAAATATACCTTAAATTTGCCTATGTCCTACGCCTTTGAATTGCGAAAAATTATACATGTTGATATGGATGCGTTTTACGCTTCCGTAGAACAACTCGATAATCCCGAATTAAAAGGAAAACCCATTGCTGTTGGAGGGGGATCTAAAAGGGGAGTGGTTTCGGCTGCCAGTTATGAAGCCAGAAAATTCGGAGTAAAAAGTGCAATGAGCGGGTATATCGCCCAAAGAAATTGTCCGGAACTGATTTTTGTAAAACCCCGATTTGACCGTTACAAGGAAATTTCCAACGCCATACGCAAAATATTTTTTGACTATACAGATCTTGTTGAGCCCCTATCTTTGGATGAGGCTTATCTGGATGTGACCACCAACAAAAAAGGAAATCCTTCTGCAACATTGATTGCTCAGGAAATTAGAAAACGAATATCTGATGAGTTGGGGCTGACAGCATCTGCCGGGATTTCCATAAATAAATTTATCGCCAAAGTAGCCAGTGATTACAACAAGCCGAACGGTCAGAAAACTGTAAACCCCGAAGAGGTAATCCCTTTCCTGGAGGCCCTGGAGATCAGGAAATTCTATGGAGTAGGGAAGGTCACAGCCGACAAAATGTACAGGCTTGGAATATTTACAGGCAAAGATCTCAAGAAGAAGTCCCTTGAGTATCTTATTGATGTTTTTGGTAAAAGTGGTAGTTACTACTACAATGTAGTTCGGGGCATACATCCAAGTGAAGTTAAACCACACCGGGTGCCAAAGTCGGTCGGAGCAGAACGCACTTTTAATGAAAATTTAAGTAGTGAAATTTTTATGTTGGAACGTCTGAATCATATTGCGACAGAATTAGAAAGGCGTTTAAAAAAGGGGGGCATTGCCGGAAAAACAATAACGCTAAAAATAAAGTATAGCGATTTTACATTGCAAACCCGAAGTAAAACACTTCCTTATTTTATTTCTGAGGGGCAGCTCATTCAGGAAACTGCAAAAGAACTATTATTTCAGGAAGAACTTCAGAACTCCGTTAGACTATTAGGGATCTCCCTGAGCAATCTCAATACGGGTAAAAGGAATTTAAATCAGGAACCGATTCTGAAACAAGCAGTTTCGGTACAGCTAAAATTTGATCTTTAATTGTAAAGGCTGCAGGCTAGAAGCTACAGGTTTCAATTTCCGTGACTCTAAGTGTATTTACCATTCCCTTATCCTTAATGGGCATGGCAGCCAAACTTATCAACATATCTCCCACATCCAAAAACCCCTTTTTGCATGCTATGCTATTCACATCTTCTATAGTCTCATCTGTTGAGACGTACTTATCGTAATAAAAAGCCTTCACCCCCCAAAGTAAATTGAGTTGCGCGAGGATTCGTTTATTAGATGTAAATACCAGTATATGTGCGGCAGGTCTCCAGGCAGAGATCTGAAAGGCAGTATATCCACTATTGGTTAAGGTAGATATGGCCTTAGCCTTAATTTCATTTGCCATTATAGCGGCATGATAGCAAACTGATTTTGTTATATATCTTTTTGTTCTGATATGCGGTGGGTCCTGAGGAACCTGAATAAGATCAGAATTCTCCACACTTTGAAGAATACTAGACATTTTTTCAATTACCTGAACCGGATAATTCCCAACAGAAGTTTCACCAGAAAGCATTACTGCATCCGCCCCATCCATCACAGAATTGGCAACATCGTTCACTTCTGCACGTGTAGGGGTAAGACTGGTAATCATTGTTTCCATCATCTGGGTTGCAATAATCACAGGTATTCTGGCCTTTTTGGCTCGCAAAACAAGGCGCTTTTGAATTAAAGGAACTTCCTGGGCAGGAACCTCCACGCCCAGATCACCACGGGCAACCATTAAGCCATCGCAATAGGCGACGATTTTATCAATATTTTCAACGGCCTCCGGCTTTTCTATCTTAGCAATGATCGGGACCTTGTGTTTTGAATGTTCTTTTATAATATTCTGAAGGTCTATTAAATCCTGGCTAAAACGCACAAAGGACAAAGCTATCCAATCCACATCCTGAGATAATGCAAATATGGCGTCTTCCACATCTTTTTCGGTTAGTGCAGGTAAAGAAATATTGGTGTTAGGAAGATTTACACCTTTTTTAGATTTCAGTGGGCCACCCTGTATAACCTTGGCTTTAACCTGATCTTGCTGATTAGTAGAAAGAACTTCGAACATTAGCTTCCCGTCGTCCAGTAAAATTCTTTCTCCGGGGTTTACATCTTTAGGGAAGTTAGCATAGTTCATATATACCTTTTCAGAGGTGCCCTCAAAGGGTTCCCCGGTTACAAAGGTGATCTCGTCATCTGGGGCAACTACTACTTCCCCAGCCATAACACCTACTCTTAGTTTCGGCCCCTGAAGATCGGCCAATATTGAAGTGTAATAACCGAGTTCTTCATTGAGCTCCCGGATAATTTTTATACGTTCCTTGACATCTTCATAATCTGCATGAGAGAAATTTATTCGAAAAACATCCACTCCTGCTTCCATCATTTCCTTCAGAACGCTCTTCTTCATCGTTGCTGGTCCTAAAGTTGCTACAATTTTGGTTTTCTTCTTAGTTGGCATCCTATCAAAATATTAGGTTGTTTTTGGATTTAAGTTTATCAACATCAATTGGGTAGGCAGTAATAATTTTGGGTATCTCAAGAAGAGCACTTATCAACTCATCGTCTATTTCATGATCATCCTGTTCAATTTTCAGAAAATAATCTACGTCACGGTGCTCAGGAACAAGATAATTTGTCGTGAATGAAATCTCATTTTGAAACAAATCATCAGACTCCATACTCTCTTCCTTACTACTATAATTCGTAATTAATGTCCAGTTCCGATGGTTCAATTCGTCCTTCCATTCAAAAAAAGGAAAGGAAAAATTTTCTGATGTATCCAGATCAGCCCGGGTTCTTTTTAATTTGGTTTTAAGCGTGCTATTCAAGGCATACACCATAGCATAATCATCTAAACTACTGTGTAATGCTAAGAGTGCAAAGGTTTCTTCATAAAAGTCTTCGAAAATTCTATGTGTTGTTGCCATTACCTTTACGCCAATGGTAAAGATAGGATTATTACGCAAACCAGCCTAGTTAAGTGCGGGCTTATGCCATATAATGAAATACGAAATCGTTAGAGTTGTACAGACTGGCATATACCTACTGCTGCATCCGGTCTTGCAGTGCAAAAAACGCTCTTTTTGATGCCTTTTCCTCTGCCTTCTTTTTGGAAGTGGCTCTGGCCTTTGCCATTACCTTATCATTTATTGAAAGTTTTACAGCAAAATGCTTAAGCGGGTCATTTCCGGTGTCCTCGTATACCTTATATCGAAAATCTTTCTTTTGCTTCTGACACCATTCGATGATTAAACTCTTATAACTAATTACTTTCCCTTCCAGTTGCTCTATATCAACATAGGGTTCTATCACCCGCTCGTCAATAAATTTTTCACAATAGTTATAGCCCCTATCTAAATAGATTGCTCCTACAAGTGCTTCGAAGACATTGCCATGAATATTATCTCCAAAATGAGATTTTGGGATTCTGCTTTCAACATATTTTATAAGCCTGAGGTCCTTGCCTAATTCATTTAAATGCTTTCTACTAACAATTTTAGAGCGCATCTTGGTGAGATATCCTTCATCTCCTCCCGGAACTTCTTTATATAAATGTTTGGAAATAATTGTGCCAAGCATGGAGTCTCCAAGGAATTCTAGACGTTCATAGTTCATTGGATTTCCTATAGCATCCTTTTTATTGGCAGACCTGTGCAGGAAAGCTTTTTTATAAATCTCAAGATTTTTGGGTTTAAATCCCAATATTTTGACCATCCCCATATAAAAATCCTCATCCTCTTTGGGATGAGAATTAAATAAATTGGAGGGGAAACTCATGTTTTTATGAGCTTATTTTTTTAAAAATTACACAAGCATTATGACCGCCAAATCCGAAAGTGTTGCTCATAGCAACCTTAACTTCACGTTGCTGAGCCTTATTCAGCGTAAGGTTCAAATTAGGATCTATATTTTCATCCACCGTACTGTGATTTATTGTCGGGGGAACCAAACTGTGTTCCATCGCAAGAATTGAAGCTATCGCTTCTATTGCTCCGGCGGCACCCAGTAAGTGACCCGTCATGGACTTGGTGGAGTTGATGTTAATTTTGTGAGCATGATCCCCAAAAACACGTGATATTGCCTTTAATTCAGCTACATCACCTAAAGGCGTAGAGGTACCATGAGTATTGATGGTATCTACCTCTTCCGGCGCAATCCCCGCATCTCTAAGGCAATTCTCCATTACTCTGGTTACACCAATCCCTTCCGGGTGCGGCGCAGTCATATGGTAGGCATCACTAGATAATCCTCCGCCAGCGACCTCTGCATATATTTTAGCTCCTCTTGCTTTAGCGTGTTCATATTCTTCCAGAATCAGTGCTCCTGCTCCTTCTCCCAATACAAAGCCATCTCTGGTAGCATCGAAAGGTCTGGAAGCCGTTTCAGGACTATCATTTCTTGTAGAAAGCGCGTGCATGGCATTAAATCCACCCATCCCGGCGATGGTTACTGCAGCTTCACTTCCTCCTGTCACCACAACATCACAATGCCCTAATCGAATGTAATTCAATGCATCAATCATAGCATTGGCAGAAGATGCACAAGCAGAAACAGTGGTATAATTTGGACCCATAAAGCCATGCTTGATGGAAATGTTCCCAGGAGCAATATCCGCAATCATTTTTGGGATAAAGAAAGGATTAAACCTCGGTGTTCCATCCCCTGCGGCATAATTCAGCACTTCCGTTTGAAAGGTCTCCAGGCCGCCAATACCAGCTCCCCAGATAACCCCGACACGGAATTTATCCACGGAATCCAGATCTAGACCCGAATCTGCAATCGCCTCGTCTGAGGAGACCAATGCATACTGCGCAAACTTATCTAATTTACGTGCCTCTTTTCTGTCGAAAAAATCCTGAGGATTATAATTCTTAAGTTCACAGGCAAATTTTGTTTTAAACTTTTCTGTATCATAGTAGGTAATAGGGGCACAGCCACTCTTACCATTCTTTAGCCCTTCCCAATACTCATCTAAAGTGTTGCCTATTGGAGTAAGAGCGCCAAGACCAGTAACTACAACTCGTTTTAATTGCATTTAACCAAATTTTATATGCTAACTAACCTATGCGTAAATTAAAAAAAATTATCCACGCAGCATGGTTACCACGTGGATAATTTCAATTCTTATTCAAGTTATCATTGAATTACTTGGCCTCCTCTATATAACTTATAGCTTGGCCAACAGTAGCAATATTTTCTGCTTGATCATCAGGGATCTGGATATCGAATTCCTTCTCAAATTCCATTATCAACTCTACAGTGTCCAATGAATCTGCCCCTAGGTCGTTAGTAAAGCTAGCCTCAGCTACAACTTCATTCTCATCTACCCCCAACTTGTCAACGATGATAGCTTTTACTCTTGATGCAATGTCTGACATAATTATTTTGGTTTTAAAATTTAAATCGTTGGCAAAAATAAAAAACTTTGGATTAATAACACGATTTCACGTTAAAATGTCTCGTAATTTAAGCAAATTAACCTCAAGAGTGGTATTTTCGCCCATAATATTCTATCATCAAGGCGCTCATTTGTTGTTTAAATGAATACTAAAAAAACTAGTTTCGGCCAAAATAATTTACTGCGAGTTACATCTGACTGCAGATTTAAATTAAAAATTTACTGATGAAACGCATTGTACTTTTCGCTTCAGGATCTGGTACCAATGTGGAAAACATTATCAGGTACTTTCAGGACCACCCGAAGGTTTTAGTGACTTTGGTCCTCACCAACAAACAAGATGCAAAAGTATTGGACCGATGCAAAAAATTAAATACCAGCGCTTTATATTTTAATCGCCCTTCTTTTTTTGAAACAGACTGTATCCTGGAATTTTTGAAATGCCAGAACCCAGATTTAATCGTTCTGGCAGGGTTTCTGCTTAAAGTGCCCGAAAATATCATTGACAATTTTCCTGATAAAATCATTAATATACACCCTGCTTTACTTCCAAAATACGGAGGAAAAGGCATGTACGGTATGCATGTTCACAATGCTGTAAAAGAGAACAATGATACCGAAACCGGGATCACCATTCACTACGTAAATAAGAACTATGATGAAGGTGCAATAATATGTCAGTTCAGGACAAGGGTTGAAAAATCGGATTCCCCTGATGATATTGCTGCCAAAGTGCACGAGCTGGAATACGAACATTATCCAAAGGTTATTGAAAAATTGTTAGTTGGAGCGTGATGGCGAAAAAGAAGAAATTTTACGTAGTCTGGAAAGGCAAACGTCCAGGAATATATGAAAATTGGGAAGATTGCAAAGCCGCCATATCAGGGGCGAAAGGTGCACAATATATGTCTTTTCCCAATTTTGAATTGGCCAAAAAGGCGTACAACGGAAACTACGACGAATATAAGGGCAAAAAAAAGGGAAGTCCTGAACTCTCGGCCGCAGACCTCTTAAAAATTGGGGATCCCAGTTTTCATTCTATCGCCGTAGATGCAGCCTCTAGTGGAAATCCCGGGATAATGGAATATCAAGGGGTAGACACAAAAACCAAAAAGGTGTTGTTTAAACAAGGACCATTTAAGGAAGGAACCAACAACATTGGAGAATTTCTTGCAATAGTACATGGCCTGGCCTATCTAAAACAGCGAAATAGCGACAGGATCATATATACAGATTCGAGAACTGCTATGAGTTGGGTTAGGAAAAAAAGTTGCAATACTAAACTAATAGAAAATAAAAATAACCAAAAGGTCTTTGACCTGGTAAGAAGGGCAATAAACTGGTTAGAACAAAACGATTACAATACTCCTATTGTAAAATGGGAAACCAAAGCATGGGGAGAAATCCCTGCCGATTTTGGAAGAAAGTAAAACACCGATTTTTGAATTTAAATCCCGAGAATTGGAATTACAAAAGTGTATCTTTGCAGCAAATTTGAAAACCTAAATGGGCAAACTTCTTATTGTTGGTACTGTTGCATTCGATGAAATTGAGACCCCTTTCGGTAAAACGGATAAAATTTTAGGCGGGGCTGCCACTTTTATAGGCCTTGCTGCAGCTCAGTTTAAAATAGAATCGGCTATAGTTTCGGTAGTAGGAGACGATATGCCCCTGGAGTATTTAGAAGTTCTTAAGGACAAAGATATTGATCTCAGTGGTTTGGAGATTGTGAAGGGGGGCAAAACTTTTTATTGGAAGGGCAAATATCACAACGACCTTAATTCAAGGGACACCCTGGTGACAGAACTCAATACTCTTGCTGATTTTAGTCCGAAAGTACCAGAGAATTTTAAGGACGCAGATGTTGTGATGCTGGGAAATTTACATCCCAATATTCAAATGAGCGTTATTGATCAAATGACAGAAAGGCCTAAACTGATTGTTTTGGACACCATGAATTTTTGGATGAACAATACTTTAGAAGAGTTAATTGATGTGATTAAACGAATTGATGTGCTTACCATTAACGATGAGGAAGCCCGTCAGTTAACTGGGGAATATTCTTTGGTAAAAGCTGCAGCTAAAATTCATACAATGGGCCCGGAATATATTGTCATTAAAAAGGGTGAGCACGGAGCCTTACTTTTTCACGAAAGCAGTATTTTTTTCGCACCTGCCCTGCCACTGGAAGAAGTTTTTGATCCAACAGGTGCAGGAGACACATTTGCCGGCGGGTTTGTTGGTTATCTGACAGCAACAAAGAATGTATCTTTCAGCAATCTGAGAAATGCAGTCATCCACGGATCTAATCTGGCCTCTTTTTGCGTAGAGCGTTTTGGCACGGAAAGAATGCTCAGTCTAAAGAAAGGTGAGGTGGACAAGAGATTACACCAATTTAAGGAACTAACTCAATTTGATATTGAACTACAATAATGAAACTTGCCCCGGTGAATCGGGGCTTTTTTAATTTGATTAAACAATGAGCGACGCCATTAAACACGAATGTGGAATTTCATTAATTCGCCTGTTAAAACCCCTGGACTATTACAGAGAGAAATACGGCACGGCATTTTACGGGGTAAATAAAATGTACCTGATGATGGAAAAACAACACAACCGTGGTCAGGATGGTGCTGGTTTTGCAAGTATCAAACTCAATATGTCGCCTGGGGAACGCTATATGAGCAGGGTGCGCTCTGTAGAAGCTCAGCCCATACAAGACATATTTGCCCAGATCAATGATAGAATTAATACATCCCTTGAAGCTCAGCCAGAAATTCTTGAAAATGCAGAGTTGCAAAAGAAGCATATTCCGTATATAGGAGAATTACTTTTGGGGCATGTGCGCTATGGCACATTTGGAAAGAATAGTATTGAAAGTGTTCATCCATTTTTAAGACAGAACAATTGGATGCATCGTAATTTGATAGTCGCAGGAAATTTTAATATGACCAATGTTGGCGTTCTTTTCGACAATCTTATTCAATTAGGACAGCACCCAAAAGAAATGACTGATACCATTACTGTAATGGAAAAAATTGGTCATTTTTTAGACGATGCTGTTGCCAAAATTTACAAGCAAATCAAAAAAGAAGGGCACTCCAAAATGGAAGCTTCTCCTTTAATTGCTGAGCGGTTGAAGGTTAGCAAAATCTTGAGAAAAGCAGCTAAGAACTGGGATGGTGGTTATGCCATGGCCGGCATGCTTGGACATGGAGATGCATTTGTACTTCGTGATCCATCAGGGATTAGACCTGCTTATCATTACCAGGATGAAGAAATAGTTGTAATAGCTTCTGAAAGGCCAGCAATCCAAACTGTGTTCAATGTAAAATATGAAGATGTCAATGAACTTTCACCTGGTCATGCCATAATTATAAAGAAGAACGGGCGGGTAGCAATAGAAGAAATACTTGCCCCTCGTGAACGCAAGGCATGCTCATTTGAACGCATTTACTTTTCCAGAGGAAGTGATAAAGAGATTTACCAGGAAAGAAAAGAGTTGGGTAAGCTACTTTTTCCACAGATCCTGACTGCAATAAATCACGATATCAAAAACACCGTATTTTCCTTTATACCTAATACAGCCGAAACTTCATTTTTTGGTATGGTTAAAGAAGCTCAAAATTATTTGAATCAGAAAAAAGAGGAGCAAATATTATCAAAAGGCGCCAATATCACCAGAGAAGATTTGCATCAAATCCTGGATGTACGTCCCAGAATTGAAAAAGTAGCTATCAAAGACGCCAAATTAAGAACCTTTATTACTCAGGATAGTAGTCGGGATGACCTTGTAGCACACGTTTATGACATCTCTTATGGCTCAGTAAACAAAGATGACAATCTTGTTATTATAGATGATAGTATAGTACGGGGTACTACTTTAAAAAGAAGTATCCTCCGTATTCTGGACCGCCTCTCACCTAAGAAAATAATAGTTGTTTCTTCTGCACCGCAAATCAGGTACCCCGATTGTTATGGGATTGACATGGCTAAACTGGAAGACTTCATCGCGTTTAGGGCCGCATTAGAATTGCATAAAGAAAACAACTCCATGTCCGTTGTGGATAAAATCTATCAAAAATGCATAGCTCAGGTTAATACTAAAGACAAAAAGGTAATTAACTATGTAAAAGAGTTTTATCAGCCATTTACAGCCTTAGAAATCTCCAAAAAGATCGGAGAACTTTTGAGTCCGAAAGACATGAACGCAGAAGTTCAGATCATTTATCAGACCATAGAAAGCCTTCATCAGGCCTGTCCGAAAAATTTAGGGGATTGGTACTTTACCGGCAATTATCCTACTCCCGGAGGAAACAGGGTGGTAAACCGCGCGTTTATCAATTTTTATGAAGGAAAAAACCAAAGAGCATATTAACAACTTTATCGATGAAATACACAAAATTGTGCATTTCATCGATAATATGTGCTTCTTGGCGTGTTTTTGACCACAAAGCAAGAAAGGCATTTACTTTAGACTTGCCATAGCATAAGTAGGTTAAGTTCATGGTAAGATTTGGGGCAAAAAAGGTGGAGACTTCTCCACCTTTTTTATTTTCAATTGTTTCCTAAAAGCTTCAAATAGGTATCGAATTCTGCCAGATAATTATTGTTTTCTTTCAAAAGTTCAACTATGGCAGATAGCATTTGTACGCTTTTTCTTCACGTATTATAGGCCAAATTCAATGAAAAGGCATTTCAACCAATTAAAGTGGCGTTTGTCCAAAACCTTTTTCTGCCCGTCTGCTTTACTTTATTTTTGGAGGACCATAGCATAAGTAGGTTAAGTTCATGGTAAGATTTGGGGAAAAAAGGCAGGATGTTATCCTGCCTTTTTTATTGCTGAAAATCAGAGTTTTAACACTTTATGTACAAATCGCGCTTCCGGTACTAGCCAATATTCCTCTTTGAAACGCTAAAATTTCTTAAATTTTCTTTGTTATTTCTCACAATACCAGTAATTTAGTATTGCCATAGCATAAGTAGGTTAAGTTTATGGTAAGATTTGGGACGAAAAGGGTGGATTCTTATCCACCCTTTTCTATTTTAAGAGCATAAAAAAACCCATCCCGGCATAACAGGATGGGTTTTTAAATATTAAATAATAGCAGACTCTTACTTATTCTCCGAGTAAAGTTCCGACACTTTATCCCAATTAATTACATTGAAAAATGCATTGATATAATCAGGTCTCCTATTCTGATAATGCAGGTAATAGGCGTGTTCCCATACATCTATCCCCAATATAGGAAAGCCTCCACAACCTGTAGACGGCATTATGGGATTATCCTGATTTGGTGTTGAACAAATCTCCAAACGACCTCCAGGATGCACACATAACCATGCCCAGCCAGACCCAAACCTGGTGCCCGCAGCACCGCTGAATTTGTCTTTAAAAGACTCAAACGATCCAAAAGCATCATCCAGGGCCGCTGCCAGATCTCCCCCAGGAGCTCCTCCTCCATTAGGCGACATAATGCTCCAAAATAAGGAATGATTGTAAAAACCACCTCCATTATTCCTGACCGCAGTATTGGACATGTCAAGCTCTTTTAATATATCGGTGATTGATTGCTCCTCAAGCGCTGTCCCGGCAATAGCGCCGTTAAGCTTTGTAGTGTAGCCATTGTGATGTTTTGTGTGGTGGATCTCCATCGTCCTGGCATCTATATGTGGTTCCAACGCATCGTAGGCGTATGGTAAATTAGGTAATTCAAAAGCCATATGTAACGGGTTTTTAAGTTAATATATTATGAACTTCAAATTTACGTATTTTAACATTCATATTCCATAAATAATTTGTTAAGAACTCTTTAAGAATGCGTAATTTGCAGCTAAAACAGGGTGCAGCTTACTCCTTACAAAATATACAGCGCGTCTGCAGGATCTGGCAAGACCTTTACTCTGGTCAAAGCCTATCTGTCTATCATCCTCTCCCCTGGTTTTAATAATAATTTCAGACAGTTGCTCGCCATTACATTTACCAATAAAGCGGTCAACGAGATGAAGCAGCGTATTCTTGAAAATCTATATGATTTTAGTAGAACAGATGATGCAACTAGCGCGAGTACCCTTTTTAAGTTGCTTCAAAACGAACTCGATATAAGTCTGGAGGAATTGCGGACTAAATCAGAGAAAACACTGAAACAAATTCTGCATAATTATGCGTTTTTCGATGTTTCAACTATAGACAAATTTACTCACAGGATAATTCGCACTTTTGCTAAAGACCTTAAGCTTCCCCAAAATTTTGAGGTGGTGCTAGACACCGATATTTTGCTTGATGAGGCCGTAAACAGATTGCTAAGTAATGCCGGGTCTGATAAAAAACTTACATCCATTTTGGTTGATTTTGCCCTGGAAAAAATAGACGATTCCAAAAGTTGGGATATCACTTTTGATCTTAATAATATAGGCAAATTGCTTTTCAACGAGAACCATTACCCTCACTTAAAAAGGATTGAAGACAGAAATATAGATGATTTTCTTGAGCTCAAAAAAACATTGATTTCTGAACAACTTAAATTACAAAGTAAGGCCCAGGCCAAAGCCAAACAAGTACTGCAGTTCATAAGTGAGTGCGGCCTGGAACATTCAGATTTTCCAAGGGCAACCTTGCCCAATCATTTTAAGAAAATAAGCGAGGGTGATTATACCCTTGCCAGGCTTTATAACAATAAACTTGAGGAGCAGCTGGTAAGTGGTAAAATCCTTAAGTCCGGTTTTGAATTGCCCTCAGATGAAATTGCCACTGTCTTATTAGAAAAGTACCGTGAGTTGAAACAACAGATTTACACAATTGCTTTCTATAAGAATGCCTATGGCAATAGTGTTCCTCTGACCATCCTTAACGCTATCTATCAGGAGCTGCAAGGTTTAGAGAAAGAACGAGATTTACTACCAATAAGTTCGTTCAATCGGATCATCTCAAATGAGATTAAAAATCAGCCTGCACCATTTATATATGAACGTCTGGGCGAAAAATACAGGCATTATTTTATGGATGAATTTCAGGACACTTCTGAAATGCAGTGGAACAATCTTATCCCCCTGATCAGCAATGCCCTTGAAAGTGAAGACGAACAAGGGCAAAGGGGTTCTCTTTTCCTTGTTGGCGACGCTAAACAAGCCATTTACAGATGGCGTGGTGGCCGGGCTGAACAATTCTTAAACCTCATTTCTCTCGAGGCACAACCCTTTGCTGTTAAACCGGAAGTTTATGATCTTCCAGTTAATTTTCGGAGCAGGCCAGAGATTGTGGCCTTTAATAATGCATTTTTCACCAGTACGGGTACTTATTTAAATGATTCAGATTATCATACTCTGTTTATGGAAGGGAACAAACAGCAAAGTAATTCTGAGAATGGAGGTTTTGTACAAATGTCTTTTTTGGAAGAAAATGACAACTCCACTATAGATGAGGCCTACTGCGGGAAGGTGCTGCAGGTTATTGAACAGTCTCTTAATCAATCATATGATTACAGAGACATATGTGTTTTGACAAGAAAACGCAAGCATGGGATCTTAATATCAGATTTTCTGATGCAAAAAAATATTCCCCTGGTGTCTTCCGAGACCTTGCTACTAAAAAGAAATAACAAAGTAAGTTTTCTCCTTGCCTTATTGCAGCATTGTGTACATCCGCTCGACTTAGAGAACAATTACAATATCCTTTATTTTCTCAGTCAAGATAGAGAAAACACCCATAACTTTATTCATCAAAATATTTCATCGCTATCTAAAATCTTCAGAGAAGATTATGCCTTTGAGATTGGATTTTTAAAAAGTGCTTCGGTCTACGACGGCCTGGAATACGCCATTAAGAAATTTAAACTTGCGGAAGGTTCAGATGCCTATATTTCCTTTTTATTGGATGAAGTACTGCAGTTAGAGTTGCGGGAGGATGCCGGACTTAGTACTTTTTTAAATTACTGGGAGAAAAAGCAGGATCAACTTAGTATTGTTGCTCCGGAGAGTTTAAATGCCGTAAGGATAATGACCATACACAAGGCCAAAGGCCTGGAATTCCCCGTAGTTATTTTCCCATTCTCCAACACCCATATTTTTGAGGAAATAAATCCCAAACTTTGGCTGCCCTTCCAAGACCAGATTAACTCGGCATTTAAAGAAGTCTTAATCAGTAAAAGGAAGGAAGTACAAAATTACAGCCCTGAGGCAGCAAGTATTTTCGAGAATGAACAGCACAAGCTGGAACTGGATGCTTTTAATTTACTATATGTTGCCCTTACAAGAGCCATAGACGCGCTCTATATCTTTACTGAAATGGATCTGACCAGCGATGGGAGCCATAAGCCGCAGTATTATTCCGGACTATTTATTCATTACTTAAAGGCGTCCGGTCTTTGGACTGACGATAAAAGTCGCTATACCTTTGGGTCGCCACCTTCAAAAACAGAAATTGATATTTCGAGGAATCCGGAGCTAAGTATTCCATATACATATAGTAGTAAAAATCGTCCTGAATTCAGAATCCTTGCAAAATCAGGAATTTTATGGGCAACCGAACGACAGGAGGCCATATCGAAAGGCACGGCCCTTCATCAGCTTATGGAGACTGTAATTTCGAAAGAAGATGTGGAAGCAATTCTGGAAAAGCATCAAAATGTAGATATATACAAAGAAGAAAAACAACACTACAGAACATTGATGCATTCCATAATAGATCATCCTCAACTTAAAATGTTCTTTGAAAAGGAAAGCTCGGTTAAGAATGAATGTGATATTCTAACAGAAAATGGGCTAATTTTACGGCCGGATAGATTGGTTTTTAAAGGGGACCATGTTACTATCCTCGATTATAAAACCGGCAAAAAACACCCAAAACACCGAGAACAAATTTACGCATATGCCGATGCACTGGAGGCTATGGGATATAAAGTAGACAAAAAGGTGATTATATATATTAATAAAGAAGTAACTCCTGAATTTATATAACTAATTATGTACAGTAAAATTAAACAACATTTAACTGAAGAACTGGCTAATATCAAAGAAGCAGGTTTGTATAAGGAAGAAAGAATAATTACATCTGCTCAGGGGGCGATTATAAAAATAGATTCCGGAGAAGAGGTAATAAACTTTTGTGCAAACAACTACCTGGGGCTCTCTGCCCACCCAGATGTTATTGAAGCCGCCAAGGAGACTATGGATTCTCATGGTTTTGGGATGTCTTCGGTAAGATTCATTTGTGGAACACAGGATATCCATAAAAAGCTCGAAGAAAAAATAGCTTCCTTCTATGGTACTGAGGACACTATACTTTACGCCGCCGCTTTTGATGCCAATGGCGGGGTTTTTGAACCCTTGTTCACCGCAGAAGATGCCATAATCTCAGATGCCCTGAACCATGCCTCAATTATTGATGGAGTTCGTTTATGTAAAGCCAAGCGTTATAGATATGCCAATAGTGATATGGCAGACCTGGAAAAACAATTAATACAGGCTGATGCTGATGGCAGCAGGTTTAAGATTATTGTTACCGATGGGGTATTTTCTATGGATGGCCTGGTGGCCCCTCTGGATCAGATATGTGATCTGGCAGACCGTTATGATGCTTTGGTTATGATAGACGAATGCCATGCCACAGGTTTCATTGGACCAACTGGCAGGGGTACCTTAGAAGAAAAAGGGGTTACGGACAGGATTGATATTATTACCGGCACCCTCGGGAAGGCACTCGGAGGGGCAATGGGAGGCTATACCACAGGGAAAAAAGAGATAATTGAAATACTAAGACAACGATCACGACCTTACTTGTTTTCCAATTCGCTGGCCCCTGCTATTGTCGGGGCTTCTATTAAGGTATTTGATATGATAGAGAACGACTCCTCTTTAAGAGATACCCTGGAAAAAAACACCAACTATTTTAAAAAAGGCATGAAGGAAGCAGGGTTTGATATTATCGACGGCGATTCTGCTATTGTGCCTGTAATGCTATACGATGCTAAATTATCACAACAAATGGCCAATTTGTTATTGGAAAAAGGCATCTATGTAATAGGATTCTTTTACCCCGTAGTCCCGAAAGGAAAGGCAAGGATAAGGGTGCAGTTATCGGCCGCGCACACGCAAGAACATCTGGACCATGCCATCAATTCATTCATTGAGGTTGGAAAACAGTTAAAAATCGTTTAAGTGCTCGTTTTTGCTTATGAAATGCGTTAAAAAAAATGGGAAATTGATTTTGTTAATAATTTTTAACAACTTACATTTGCAGCTAATAAACACTTAAACTTAAAATTTTGAACATGAAACAGCTTAGCAGATTATTGGTTGTTGGCCTACTTATAATAGGGTTTAACAACGTACAAGCGCAGGATGAGAATAATCCTTGGCAAGTTAGCTTTGGTGTAAACGCAATAGACGTTTATCCTACTAATGACTCGGATGCCGCTTATCCTACCGGTACATTATTTAGTGAGTACTTCAACGCAAATGATCACTGGAACATTTTACCATCTATTTCTTATGTAGCCGTATCCAAATCAGTGGGTGATGGTTTTTCTGTAGGTGTTAGAGGTTCTTTAAACAGAATCACCAAATTAGGTGATGTTAGTGCAGACGATCTTTCTCACTATGCTGTTGACGGTACAATCAAATATCAAATCCTAAAAAATACCACTATTGATCCATTTATCGAAGTAGGTGGTGGATATACTTGGGTTGATGAAATTGGAGCTGGTACTGTTAATGCAGGTATTGGAGCTAATTTCTGGTTTACTGATAATATTGGTTTTACAGTCCAAACTCAATACAAGCATGCCTTCGAAGACTATGGTGTAAAGCACTTTCAGCACTTAGCCGGTATTGCTATCAAGTTTGGTGGTACTGACACTGATGGTGATGGTATCTATGACAAAGACGATGCATGTCCTGAAGTTGCTGGTTTAGAAGCTTTCAACGGATGTCCTGATTCTGACGGTGATGGCATCGAAGATGGTAAAGACAGCTGTCCTGACCAAGCTGGTTCAAAAGAAATGAACGGATGTCCTGATGCTGACGGCGATGGTATTGCTGACAAAGATGATGCTTGTCCTAACGAAGCTGGTCTTGCCGCTCTAGGTGGATGCCCTGATGGTGACGGTGACGGAGTTGCTGACAAAGATGATTCTTGTCCTGCTGAAGCTGGTCCTGCTGAAAACAACGGATGCCCTTGGCCTGATAAAGATGGTGACGGTGTATTAGACAAAGATGATCAATGTCCGGATGTTGCAGGTACAGTAGCTAACGCTGGTTGTCCTGAAGTAACTGAAGAGGTTCAGAAGCAATTAAACGATTACGCAAGAACTATCTTATTTGATACTGGTAAATCTTCAATTAAAGCAGAATCTACTTCTGTAATGGTAGATATCATCCAGATTCTAAATGAGTATCCTAATGCTAAATTTACAGTAGAAGGACACACAGATAGCGTAGGTAGTGCTAAACTTAACCAGACACTTTCAGAATCCAGAGCTAACTCTGTTAGAGATTTCTTGATCGACAAAGGAATTGGTTCTGATAGATTATCTGCTATAGGATACGGAGAAGATAAGCCTATTGCTACTAATAACACAAGAGCAGGTAGGACTCAAAACAGAAGAGTTGAAATTAACTTGGTAAAATAAGAGTTACTTTCTTTAAATAAATTAAAAGCCCTGACAGTTTTGTCAGGGCTTTTTCTATTTTTAGACATGCAAAGTTTTTTGGAAGAAGTTGTTGATGAGGTATGGAAGAAATATGACTCCCTGGAAGATCTTGTTTTTATACTTCCCAGTAAGCGTGCAGGTAGTTTTTTAAGAAACATTTTCGCAAGCACCACAAAAAAAACCCTTTTTTCTCCACAGATTTATAGTATAGAGAGCTTTGTAGAGAAGATCTCAGGACTTACAAAGGCCAGCAATACCCAACTGCTATTCGAGTTATTCAACTCCTATAATGAAGTAGTCTCTGGTGAAAAAGAAAATTTCTATGATTTTACCAAATGGGCCCAAATGGTACTTCAGGATTTCAATGAAATAGATCGCTATCTTATATCACCGGATAAGCTTTTCTCTTATCTGACAGATATTCAGGAATTAAATCACTGGTACCTGAAATCCGAAAAGACTCCCCTGATACAGAACTATCTAGAATTTTGGAAGCAGCTGCCCCTATTGTACCAAAATTATACAGAACGCCTGGTGGAACTTGGTATAGGATATCAGGGTCTTATTTATAGAATGGCTTGTGCAAATCTGACCGATTATCTGAATGCTAAGAAAGAGGTTGTGCATATTTTCATTGGATTTAATGCCCTTAACACTGCTGAATCTTATATTATTCAGGAAATTCTTTCCGAAAACAATAGTGATATTTACTGGGACATTGATTCCTCTTTTCTAAACGATCCTATTCATGATGCCGGTTACTTTATTAGGCAGCATAAGAGGCAATGGAATTTTCTTCAGAAACGCCCGCTAAAAGGTATAAGCAATCATTACAACGGTCAGAAAATGATTCAGATAGCCGGTATTCCAAAGAACGTTTCACAGATGAAGTATGTTGGGTATATTTTGGAACAACTGCGCCAAGACGCTGATGAACAATTAACAAATACCGCCGTTGTCTTAGGGGATGAAACCCTCTTGAATCCGTTACTGAACACTGTCCCTCAAGCCATTGAATCGGTTAATATAACTATGGGTTTCCCCTTGTCAAAAACCCCTTTGTCAGGAATGTTTAAGCAGTTTTTTGAATTGTACTTACAAGAAGACAAAAGGGGGCTCTTTTATAAAAATGTTTTCGCTTTCCTCTCCAACAATTACATACAGATGATACTGCTCGGAGAGGATACAAATGCCCTTTCTGCCCTTATCAATGAAATAAGGAAAAATAATTGGGCCTATATCACCACTGAAAATTTAATTGGTCTTCAGGATAAATTTAGTATCCCGCTTTTATTATTGTTTTCAGAGCAAAAAGCTTTACCAGAGTCCTTTTTAGAAAGATGCCTGCAACTTGTAAATATCCTTAAGCAAAAACTGGAGGCTGCTGAGGATTATACCGGCCTGGAATACCTCTATCATTTCCATACGCTTTTTAATCAGCTAATGGCAATGATTAAATCCTTTCCTTATATAAAAGACCTTAAGACCTTATATAGTCTTTTCAAGGAATTACTCTCTTCAGAAACCATAGATTTTCAGGGTGAACCTATGCAAGGACTACAAATTATGGGGATGCTGGAAAGTAGAAATCTGGATTTCGAGACAGTTATCATTACTTCGGTAAATGAGGGCATCTTGCCCTCTGGGAAATCCGGTAATTCTTTTATACCCTTCGATGTAAAGAAAGAATTTAAACTCCCCACTTATAAGGAGAAAGATGCCGTATATACCTACCATTTTTATCGATTGCTTCAACGGGCAAGAAATATCTATGTCCTGTATAATACGGAGGCCGACGTTTTGGAAGGAGGAGAGAAAAGTAGATTTATAAACCAATTATTAACGGATAACAATAAAAACAAGCAGATAACGCATCTTATCGCCACACCCTTAATCAATACAGCAACTGTCTCCCTGCAACATATAAAAAAGGATGATCAATTAATGACAGATCTTAAAAAACTTGCTCTCAGGGGGCTGTCTCCTACAAGTTTATCAGAATATATTCGAAATCCCATCGATTTTTACAAAAAAGCAGTTTTACAAATTCCCAACATTACTGAAGTAGAGGAAGCCATAGCTGCCAACACTTTTGGAACTATTATACATGATGTATTAGAAGAGCTCTATACCCCTTTTATTGGCTCAACACTATCCTCGGAAAAACTGGAAACTCTAAAACCACTTATTACTGATCTTGTAGGGAAGCATTTCAAAAAGACCTACGCTAACTATAGCTCCTTAAGCGGTAAAAACCTAATAGCCTTTCATGTGGTCTGCCGGTATATTCATAATTTTTTGGACCTAGAAAAAGCAGAAGCAGATGCCCATAGTATCAGAATTTTAGGCCTGGAAGAAAAATTATCAATAGAAATGCACATTCCCGGAATAGATTTCCCGGTTCTTCTAAAAGGCAAACTGGACAGGATTGATGAAAGAAACGGTACATTAAGAATAATAGACTATAAAACCGGGCTAACTAATAAGAGCGATGTGGAAATTTATGATTGGTCCAAAATCACAACAGATTACGCCTTTTCAAAAGCCTTCCAATTGCTCTGCTATAGCCTCATGTATTCTCATAAAAACCCTGTCTCTAAGATAGAAGCTGGTATTGTTTCATTTAAGAACCTCAACGCTGGTCTGCTTTCTTTTGGTATAAAACCAACAAAGAGTAGTAGAAAAAGGGACCCCGATATTACGCCAGAATCTATTAATTTATTTAAATCGGAACTCTACAGGCTTATTTCGGAAATCTTCGCGCCCGAGATAGCATTTGAAGAGAAAGAAGTTTAAACTACTTCTTGTCCGGTCTGCTTGGTCTGACCTCAATCTTACTGGGTAATGTTCTTGGGTGCATTTTGAGTAAATCTATCACCAATTCGCCAATATCTTCTGGCTGTATTTTCCAAGCGTCCTTTTCTGATGGTTCGTTGTTATTAAAATGCGTGGCCACAGAGCCAGGCATAATGGTAGATACCTTAATATCGTATTTTCTGAGATCGAGCATCGCTGCCTGTGTAAACCCAACCACCCCAAATTTTGTCGCATTATACCCAGCTGCAGTTGGGAAGAAGTTAGTGCCGGCCAGGCTGGCAAGGGTAATATAGTAACCCCTTGACTGCTTCAGGGCTTCTACTGAGGCTTTCAGGGTGTAAAACACCCCATCCAGGTTGGTGCGGATCATGGCCTGCCAATCTTCATAAGACAATTCATCTACTGGCGCAAAATGCCCAACTCCGGCATTGGCCAGTACTACGTCTAGCTTCCCCCACTTTTTAAGTATTTCATTCACAACATGTAATTCATCCTCGGGCTGCGTTACATCAGAAGTTACACCTAACACTTCCCCAAAGGCACTTAGTTTTTCAGCAGCGTTTTGAATGGCCTCCTCTGATCTTCCGCTTATTGCTACCTTCAGGCCCTCCTGGAGTAACTTTTGTGCCACCCCAAAACCTATTCCTTTTGAGCCTCCTGTAATATAGGCCACTTTACCTTTTAATGTATCCATGAAATATAATTTTAGACTAAATTACCAGAAAGCTGGCGTAGAATAAAGCGCAATTGACTAATAATTTCATAAAAATAAAATGATGGATGAATTTTGATACTTTGGTAAAAAGTATTTCCTTTGGACTCCTAAAGTCAGGGGGATTAGCTCAGCTGGCTAGAGCGCTTGCCTGGCAGGCAAGAGGTCACCGGTTCGACTCCGGTATTCTCCACCAAGAAAACATAGGCCTTCACAGATGTGAGGGCTTTTCTGTTTTTTCTCAATGCACAGTTTGTGCACACTTTTGAAAATTTCTTCTTTTTCAGATAAAATTTAACATAAATAGACTGAATTCAAGTCAAATGAGCATAAATAATGGTGCCATAAAACCTTGGTTTTACGAAACTCGGGGAAACTAGTTAAGTTAAATGCTAGAAACTATTTATAGAGTATTCTTTTGATCTCCTTCGTAATTTCAATTGTATTATTGACATGCTTATTTGATATCGGAATAATAGTACAACTATCGTCTATAAGGTGCGTAGATATGACGCTAAACCCATTGATGCTTACACGAATGGCGTACCCACTTAGGCCCGAGATGTTTATCCGAGAGGGTAACAAACCATCCATAGTTGCTACTCCGGTTTACGGGAAGAAATACGAAAATATTGACAAAATCCTGTATCAGTGCTAAATGATTGAATTGATAATTGCGTATTGACTTGTATTGTTAACCGATATAATATCAGAAAAAGGTATACTTCATTAGTTTTTGTGTTTATGTTTTATTGAAGTAATTTCAACTTTACTTCTATTATACCAAACAAGAAAATCAATTATTGCCCAGTATCAAGGGCAATCCAGAATCGCCATTGCCAACTATGACTACTTTTGAATTAGGTGATTTCGCTAGTTCCAATGTTGCATCGATACCCTTGTCGCGCAATATCATATTGGTCAAGGAAGCACTTAGAATACGGTTCGCATCCGCCTTTCCCTGTGCTTCAATGGTCACTTTTTCGGCTTCCTTTGTAGCCGTGACCAAACGAAACTCGTATTCCAACGACTCTTGCTCTTGTTTTAGCTTACGCTCGATAGCCTCCTTGATAGTACCCGGCAAAGTTACATCCCGTACCAGTATCTCATTGAGCTGAATATATTGGCCGTCGACGATTTTTTTGGTTTCCTCATAAATCTCGGCCTGTATTGCATCTCGCTTACTGGAATATAGCTGCTCCGGGGTATACCGCCCCACAACGCTTCTTGCCGCCGACCGTATCGTAGGCAATAGTACCCGTTGAATGTATTCCGACCCTTTTTCTTGGTGCAGCTTTCCTAAAAACTCCCGCTTTGGTTCAAACCAAGCAGAGGCGTCCAGTTTTATTTCCAATCCGTTGGAAGAAAGTACCTGCATTTTTTCAAAAACTTCCTGCTGTCTAACCTCGTATATAAAAACCTTGTTCCAGGGTGCCACGATGTGAAAACCCTCGCCCATTGGTGGTTCGTCGGTCACAACGCCTCCACTAAAAGTTTTGTACAATACGCCCGCTTGTCCTGAATCGATTATTATAGTGGATTTTATTATTAAAATAACCAGTATAATAATTACAACTATCGCTGGTATCGCGAACTTTGGTAATCTGAACATTATCTTTTCGTTTAAATCCATACTGTTTATCTTAATATTGGTGATGTTCCCGTAGTTATCATGTTATTACGTTCTTTTATATTATTGAGCGACTATTCATAGCCACTTTTTATAATCGTCGAAATCATTTTGGACCGTTCATTGGCTTTGATGGTATTTTGGGAATTGGCAGGAATGATAATGGACTGACCTGTTTCCAAAGTCTGCGAACTGTTGTCGATTATGATTTCGGCACGTCCTTCGATGAGTTGGATAAACCTATCGAAGGACGATATTTTTTCCGTTATGTTTTCGCCCTTATCAACGGAAACGGCGGTTACGTTACCTGTCGTTTTTTTTATGATGGTTTTTATGACCACCGCATTGGGAACATATTCGATAATCTCTACGATTATAAAGGCTTTTGAGTTCTCAACTGCTGTATTTTCCATTTCTAAATTTTGAAGGATGGGGTGTTTCAAGGCCTCCCATGCTTTCCAAGAAGCCTGAATTTAAAGTTGAGGGATTTTAAGGTATAATATGTTACACTGGAAAGAGGAATAGTTATAGTATTCCCACATTTATTTTATGGATGTGATAAACAATAAAAGCCTCATCGTCAAGACTATGAAGCTCTTTTTAAATTTATTTCTGAAGATTACAGATCCTCTAAATTTCCAAAGCGATGCTTTTTTAATTTTTTAAAAAACGAGGGCGTGAGCCCGGTAACTTTTTTAAACTGGTTCGATAAATGGGCAACGCTACTATAGTTTAACTTATAGGATATTTCCGTAAGATTTAATTCATCATATAGCAATAGTTCTTTGACCCGTTCAATTTTATTTATAATGATGAACTGTTGAATGGTAATCCCTTTTACCTCAGAAAAAGTATTGGCCAAATAGGTATAGTCATAACCTAATTTTTCGGCAATGTAATTCGAGTAGTTTACTTTGGGCAATTCATCTGAATAATGGATCATTTCAATGATTACGGCCTTGATTTTTTCAATCATTATCTTCCGCTTATCGCCTAGCAATACCAGACCGTAGGCCTTTAGGTTATCACGTAGTTGTTCCCGTTGAGAATCTGTGATGTCTTCTAAAATCTCGATTGTTCCAAGGTCTACGTTCACATAATGTAGGCCAAGCTTTTGAAGTTCTTGCTTAACCACCATCTTGCAGCGCAAACTTACCATGTATTTAATATATATGAGCATTGAGATTTTGAATGAGTTGTTCTTAAACAAATGAAATGATGAAATAATTAAAATTTGATTTGCATAACTCTGTCTTTATGTAATACAAGAAACAAAAGCAACTATGTGGTTACCTTGTACGATATAGGTATAAGAGGGTTATGCAGAATAAAAATAGAGAATCAGCTTACGAAAGAGAATATTGTCCTGATCTTCTCCCTTTAAATAAGGTACCCAGTAATATACGATAATCTGCCGGAAACACCTCTTCCTCTTAAACTAATAGTTCAAAGATATATCTGCAACCGGGTTTGAGGCGTATTATAAATTTCTAAAGGTTCAGCCTCAGGTATTTGAAAAAGAAAAAATGAGTAATTGGAAAACCTGAGATATCTGTAACTTTTATATTTGGTTATGTAACAAATTTTTAATGGTTCTGTTGCACCTTTAACTAGGGATATTTTTAAACCTAGAGCCCTCTAAATAATAAGATACATATGGATATAATGAAAAAGAAGCATTTGCTTTATGCAATTCTTGAAAAATTGAGAATTTTCCTCAGGCCGTTTTATGATAACGGCAGTTCGCTTAAGACAGAAGAGAGTAATCGCCAAAAGATTTATAAGCCGATTTACGCCAAATCGAAAAATAATAATGGTAAGAAAGCAATCGAATTGATACTTCCAAAGAGATAATTTAAATTAGTTGGTTAGTGCTTTCAATTTTTTTTAAAGCCGGGAAAAGAGCAGGAACTGAAAAACACTGCTCTTTTTCGTAAAAAGGCAAATATGTCGGTATTGCATCAACCATTGTTTTTGTGAAGCAATTTTATATCTAAAGTAGCAATGATAAAGTAAACACCATGAGAAAATGCGCAATCTGTTTTGTGTTTTTGTTAATAATGTTGGGGGTCGCTGTTTCACTTTAATAAATCAATAAAAAAATTATGTCGAGAGAAAAAGAAGGAAAACAGAAATCAGGAAAAACAACACCCTCTAGTACGCCTAAAGAGAAAAAAGCCGCCAAAAGGGCAAAACGGGATGCCAAAAAAAGAGCGGAATAGAGGAGAAGGGACACTACTTTATACTATTTAATCATGGACACGGGTGAATTTGAAAAATCCCTTACGTTTAACCTAGCTGATATACTGGAGTTCAAGTCCAATGCCATTGTGGTAAAAAACATAAGTGTTCAGAATAATTGTGTCATACAGGCATTTGCATTTGATTTTGGTAAGGTATTGTCCCATAAAGAATCCCCATTTATTCGCTTCATTCATATTATTGAAGGAAAGGCCGAGGTTGTCATAGACGCTAATTCCACCTTTATGCAGAATGGGGATTCCATACTAATCCCTGCATGTTCTTCCAGTTCAATTGAAGCAAATCATAAATTCAAGATGATTTGTACTACTATTAAAGACTAACCATACATCATGAATGTATTTTTAGGAATTGACACAATGGTTTGAAATAGGAGGTGTAGTATGCGCTAAGGTAAGTCTTTCAATAGCACTTGTTGTACGATTGTATGCTCCTAGAATGGACTTCCGTACCCTTCAGAACGGACCTGTAGCAAATGAACCGGTCTATTATGAGGGGAATTAAAACCCTGTGAAGATCTCACTATTGATTTGGACAATTTAATATTAGAACTTATGAAAGCTAAAGCTTTGGTTTATTGTGAAAATGAATTTGGCAGTATAGACGGTAAAGTGGCCAATGGACTTATTCGGCAATCGGAGATTTATGATATCGTTGGAGTCATTGATAGTTCGAAAGCTGGTCAGGACGCTGGCGAATATCTTGATGGTGTAAAAAATGCCATTCCCATTTTCGAAAGTATAACACTTGCCTTGGGAGAATTAAATGCTATTCCTGAATATTTTATCTACGGTATCGCCCCACTCGCTTCCTTTTTAAACGATGAACAAAAGGAAGTTATTTTTACTGCTATGAAAAGTGGGATGAATATCGTTAACGGTCTTCCAGAGTTTTTCAACGAGAATACTCAATTTGCCCGTATGGCCCGTAATTATGGAGTAACCATACTGGATATTAGAAAACCTCCAAAACGTGAAAACCTCCATAATTTTTCAGGACGTATTCAAGAGGTAAAGGTTCCGATAATCACGGTAATGGGAACCGATTGTGCAGTGGGTAAAAGAACCACGGCATTAGTATTGGTGGAAGCCCTACGGAATGAAGGTTTGAACGCAGTCTTTGTGACAACTGGTCAAACAGGCTTGCTACAAGGCTCCAAATATGGGGTGGCCATAGATGTCCTAACTTCTGGGTTTGCTACCGGTGAAGTTGAAAATGCCGTAATAAATGCCTATGAGCAAGAACAACCAAATATTATTGTTGTTGAAGGCCAGGGAGCTTTAAGCCATCCTGCATTCACATCTTCAAGTGCTATTCTACGAGGGGCAATGCCCGATGCAATAATCGTACAACATCCTCCAAAGCGAAAAAGTTACTGTGACTATCCTAAAATTCCTTTATTGGACTTGGTAGACGAAATTGAAATGATAGAGGTGTTTTCTAAATCAAAAGTTATCGCCATCACCATTAACCACGAAAATATGACCCAGCCTGAAGTGAATCAGATTATACAGCAGTATGAATCTGAATATAATCTGCCCGTTGCAGATGTGTTGATACATGGATGCGATAAACTGGTAAAGGAGTTAATCAAAATATTTCCAGAGTTAAAAAGAGAGTCGGTGTTGGTTTGAAACTACCTAGGATAGATATAGATTTGGAAAAAATCGCCCACAACGTGCAACAGTTGAAAACACTGTATGGTGCTAAGGGAATTAATGTAATAGGGGTCACCAAAGTGATCGGAGGGAATCCAATAATTGCTGACATCTTGGTCAAGAATGGCATTGAAATTCTTGCAGACTCTAGAATTTCGAATATTATAAAAATGCGAAAAGCGGGTATACGGGCACAATACCTGTTACTCAGAACACCTGCGCTCAGTCAAGTGGAAGAGGTAATTATCCATACCCACATAAGTCTAAATTCTGAATTGGAAGTTCTAAAGAAACTCTCGGAATATGCCTCAAGAAACCATATCATACATAAGGTTGTTCTTATGGTGGAGCTTGGAGACTTACGGGAAGGGATTATGCCTTCGGAAATGAATGCCATTGTAAAAGAGGTGCTAAAATTGGAAGGCCTGGCCTTGGTAGGTATAGGAACGAATCTTGCATGCTTTGGCGGAATAAGCCCTGATGCAAATAAAATGAACGTATTGTCGTCAATAGCTATGCGTTTGGAAGAAAAATTTAAAATTACCCTGGCAATGATCTCCGGCGGAAACTCTGCAAATTACAACTGGTTTACCTCTTCAAAAGATGTGGGCAGAATAAATAGCTTACGATTGGGCGAATCTATTTTTTTAGGTAGGGAAGCACTTTGTAGAAAACCGATACCAGGACTTTTTACCGATATCTTCACTCTAATGGCCGAGGTTATCGAAGCAAAACGAAAACCATCACAACCTTATGGGGAAGCATGTCAAAACGCGAATGGTGACACTCCAAAGTTTGAGAATAAAGGCTTGATGGATAGGGCCGTTCTCGCAATTGGAACGCAGGACGTCATAGTTTCAGGAATTACTCCAAAACAAAAAATAATTGTGTTGGGGGCTAGTAGTGATCATATGTTGATAGATAATACCGAAACAAGTTTAAAAGTGGGCGATACTGTAGCCTTCGACCTCAATTATTGTGCGCTATTAAGGGCATTTGGCACCCCAAACATTTCAAAAAACACGATCAACCTATATGAATGTGCAAGCATACTGTGACGCGGTCGAGACAAAAGACCTTCAGCATAAACTTTTAGTCCCCTCGATTTGGATTCGAGAAAATCATTCACCACTAGTGAGTTTGATGGACACGAATTTAAATTTGATTTTTGAGCCATCCATTTTGGAAGATTATCAATATTTGATCAGAGAAGATATGATTGAAAAAATTGGCCGGATCAGTAAACAATTGGATAGGCAAAATAAAATTTTGATTGTTCGTTCTGCTTGGAGATCTTACGAACATCAAAAACTTTTATGGGAATCCAAATTTGCATACTACCACAAAAAACATCCCGAAAAATCGAAAAGTGAAATCAAAGAAGCTATAAGCTATTTTATCGCTCCCCCGACCATGTCCATGCATGCGACAGGCGGAGCGGTAGATGCCTTGATTTATGACAAACTTGAAGACGGTGTGATGGATTTTGGAACCAACAACGGTTTGGAAATCGACCTTTCAAAAAAGTGTTATCCCTACCATCCGGATATTAGTGCTAAAGCCAAAAAAAATAGGTCTTTGATGATTGGTCTATTCGAAGACGAAGATTTTGTGTGTGACTTGAAGGAATATTGGCATTTTGATTACGGCAATGTGGTTTGGGCCATTGAAAAAGAAAAGGAATATGCTATTTATGGGCCCATAACTTAGACGTGCGGACCCACTAAATGAAAATACAAATTCAACTATTATTTGCACAACCCTTGGATTGATCTCCCAATTAGAACCAAAAAACGTTTGTTGGATAATAATTATTTCATAATACGAAATAAAAAAGAGGGCGAAAGCCCTCTTTAAATTCCTGGTCACTAGGAAAACCGTATTAATTTTAAGGCACTATGCCTACGGTGATTTTTCCAACTATCATGACGGGACAATGGCCTGTCAATAATGATATTACTGTCTTGAGTTCCTTTTTTTGTCTGCTTCATTATTCCTTCTCGATTTACTTGTTGCGATGGGTGCAATACGCATCCTTATCTACACATATAATAAGACGTAAAGATAGTCGAAATGTTACGCTATTAGGGCAAATTTAACATGATGCTAAGACATATAAAATGGGCAGTAAGAGCTATTTTATAACCTAAAATCTTGACATTGTCGACCTGCCGATAAAACCCTCCAAAAGTGCTATAAACCCATATAGCTGTTACCCATTCTTAGGGCGTCTTGTTGGAGCTTAAAATGCCCTTTGGGTTTAAAATAGTCTTCCACTATGGGCAAATGGTCCAATGCTTTCTTTTATACTGAAATCACTTCTTTTTTAAAGCAACAAACCTTTAAGGAGCTAGACTCAAGACGAATAGCGTCATATCCCCACTTTACAATGTGTGATTTATGTAAGATTGTCTTGGATTAGTACAACATGCTTGGATACGTGAAATCCTATCTTTATAGTTAAACCTGATTATTATGGATAATAACCCTATGGGTGAGCTGAAAAATGTATTGAAAAAAGGGCAAAAGAGAAATCTAATCATTATTGCCATATTGGTGGTATTGCTTTTTGCATTTAAACCATGGGTTCAGATTGGTGCGGGTGAGCGAGGAGTTGTCCAGAATTTTGGCGCCGTACAGGACAAAGTGTTGAATGAAGGAATCCACTTCAAAATACCAATAGTGCAGACCGTCATTTTAATGGATGTAAAAATTCAAAAAGCAATGACAGATGCAGCTTCTTCATCCTCCGATTTGCAGGATGTGGATTTATCCGTGGCCCTCAATTATCACATCATACCCGATAAAGCAAATTTGGTATATCAAACTATAGGTGTGGAATTCAAAGAACGTATTATTGACCCCGCCATTCAAGAGGTAATGAAAGCGGTGTCTGCCAGATATACTGCCGAGGAATTGATTACCAAGAGGCCGGCCGTGAGTACCGAAATGCAACAAGCGCTCACTTCGAGATTGCTGGCATCGAACATAGCGGTTGACGCTTTTTCGATTATCTCATTTAGTTTTTCCCAAACCTTTACCGATGCCATTGAGGCAAAGCAGACTGCTGAGCAAAATGCATTGAAGGCAAAGAGAGACCTGGACAGGATAAAAGTCGAAGCAGAGCAGACCATAGCTGCGGCAACAGCCGAGGCCGAGGCATTACGGTTACAAAAAATGAATATTTCACCGGACCTGATTGAACTCAGGAAGATCGAAGCAAATCTTAAGGCCATAGAAAAATGGAACGGGATTTTACCTGAGGTAACAGGTGCAGGCGCAATTCCATTTATTGGGGTAGGTGATGCAATTAAAAACTAATGATGAGAATGTCTTTGGATTTGAATGCAGGATCCATGATTACGATGCTATTGTTTATTCACTTGACATTGGGCATCATTAGAGGGCTATATAGATATCATATGATTGAAAAATACCAATATAATTACTATGGCGACCACTCCATGAAGCTTATAGGCAAACTAGCGCACAACTGGCTGAATGGCACTTTCAGTTCAACTACTTTCTTCCTTTCAGCTTCCTTGACCATTGTGGTATTTTTATTCTTCAATGTATGAATGACTTAACAACACAAGGAAGCAACCATGGGATTCAATTATTATTGGATACGAAATGCTATCTGTAAGCATGCCACAACACGTATCATTTAAAACCTAGTGATTTTATTGAATCGACTATTGGTAAGACTTTAAAACCTCTGAACTTCGCGATATAGGGTGAAAAAGTTGATGGATCAACCATGGTTAGCACTAAAAATTTTGGTTAATGCCCCAAACTTCGGAAACATCACTTTTAAAGATGTTGCCCTGGCGCAAGCTTTTGTAAGCGAATCACTGTGGATGTTTCCTTGATATCATCTTCCCAAACACGAACATTCTCAATAAACGAGATGATAAAATTTTCTCCAATGTGTTTATCCTCATGTAGTGGATACTTTTCAAGTATAACCGATAGAATCTCATCGAAGACAACTATTTCTTCCATACCCAATGCTGTTTTCCCACAAAATGAATATCCATCCTCAACACGCCCAAGAAAGACCCCTTCTATTTTTTTTATTTGGCTTGTTCCTTGGGGAGGGAAGATGGCCAATGGGATAAGAGATATAAAGAATAGCATTGTACGAATCATTTTCTTGATGTCTTTAAAAGGCAGTTTAACTGTTAGAGTTTAGGTTCAAGTACCCTCCTGCTATCCGGATATTTCGCTTATTTTTAAATCTAGATAGGCAACAATCGATGGTTAGTTGCGGTTACTGATAAAGAAAACAAACAAGATGTAAAATGCCATCTTTAAAGATGGCATTTTAACTGATACGAAAATTAGAGGTTTTTTAGGCCAATTCCACATTTACCGCGTTCATTCCCTTTTCGCCTCTTTCTAACGTAAATTTCACCTTATCATCCTCACGGATTTCATCTACTAGACCACTTTGGTGTACAAAGACGTCCTCATCGGAATCTACGGGTTTGATAAAGCCAAAACCTTTGGCGCTATTGAAAAATTTTACTGTTCCTTCTTTCATTACTTTATATTTATTGTTTACTATTTTATTTAATACTTGCTTTATAATACTCATTTTATTTACTTTTTTGTTATTCAAATTGGACCCTTATTGTATGGGAATGGGCCGCACTTTCCCCAATCTGCGCAAAATTCCGATATGACCCATAATCGCAGCGGCAAATGTCCGTTTTGTTTGATAGGGCATCCCGAATTCCCTGGCCGTATCCGCTACTATACTGGACAGATTTTTATAATGTATATGACAGATATTTGGCAGCAGGTGATGTTCTATCTGGTAGTTTAATCCTCCTATCAACCATGAAAAAAAACGGCTTTTAGGTGAAAAATTTGTGGTGGTTGCTAATTGGTGAGTGGACCAATCCCCTTCAACTACTCCATCCGCATCCGGTAGGGGAAATTCAGTGCCGGGCATAATATGTGCCACTTGAAATATGATACTTATAAGCAGGCCTGTTACAAAGTGCATGCTAAGAAATGACAAGATGATTATCCATGGAGCCATTGGCACCATTAACAATGGTATGATCAAGGCATAGGAATAGTACAAAAGCTTCCAGCCGACTATCTTTATTATTTGATTTCTAAATTCATTCTTTTTATCGAGGAACCCCATCTTCCTATAGCGGACAAGTCGGATAAAATCCTTGGCGGTGACCCATGAAATTGTGGACAGACCGTAGAAGAACCATACATACAAGTGTTGGAACCTGTGCAGCCTATTTTTTGGGGCATGGGGCGAGAAACGTAGAAAAAAGGGCGCATTTATATCATCATCCGCTCCTTCTATATTGGTATAGGTGTGATGCAGTACATTGTGTTGGATTTTCCAAACAGTAGCATTCGCACCGATGAGGTTCATGGTGTAGCCCAAGTATTTGTTTACTTTTTGATGCTTGGAATACGAGCCATGTATGGCATCATGCATGATGCCCATGCCAATTCCCGCCATCCCTATTCCACTTGTGATGTACAGCATGAAAAGTAGCCATGGACTGCCCACAAGGCCAATATTGATCATGACCAATGGAGCGAAGAACAAGGTTAGCATTGCTATGGTCTTTATGACCATGCTCTTGTTGGCATGCTTACTGATGTTGTTTGTTCTGAAGTAATCGTTTACCCTCTTTCTCAAGGTCTTTGAGAAATCGGTGTTTGTTCGTTTTGAGAATTTTGGATTTTTGATACTGCTACTAATTTTGTTTTGAATCCTGTTTAGCCTAAGGCCTTAAGAATCATGGATAAGCATAAAAAACTTGAGGTAGGTGGAGAAAATCTAATTGTGAAGACTTGTCTTGTTGTGAAAACTGTATCCCAACCGCACTTGCTACCCTGCGTTTAGCTTAAAATTGTTTTTGCAATATTGCTTTAAAAACGAAGAGAGCTGAAATGAATTGAGAATATTGGAAGACTGAACTGATTAGGGCTTTCTGAATTTTAACTTCACAAAGATACCCGTAATTTGTGTAACATAACCCAATTATATGTTAAATACTGATATTCAATATTTTAAGATATATAATATAGGTAACAAACAAAAGTTGGAATTTGGATTATTAGCGTGTTTTTTAGGCGTTTCTATTCAAGGCCGATTTACAGGACAACATTCTGAATTGAATATCTTCCAAAGGTTTAAGTCCCATTCCTGGTCTCATTTAGTAGTTTCGTTAATTAGGCTTTTACGGGACTGTATTTATAAGGGAAAGTTGTCTAGATAGGTTCTAGAAGAATTCAGCCAAAGCTTTTTGTATTTTCCATATATCATTAACCATAGCTTGGCTTTGGAAAAGTTCGGAAGAAGCAAGAGGGTAACACGCTGAAGCAAGGTTATTTCTCACAATACATTGAAAAACAATGTATTAACATTTTATCGTTTTTATTTCCTCCTTGCTTTTTCATAAAAAACCTTAGCAGCACCCATTTTATGGTGAATTTTTTCATAAAAAAGGCAATTCAAGATGTGTCATTGTCATGACAACCTTGCTTTTTCTCCCGATGGTCGCAAAAGAAAAAAGATTTATCCTACTAGGAACAGAGCGAGCGAAACAAAGTTTCGTGCTGCAAGGCCCAAATCCTTACCAAACTAATCTGCTTGCGAGGTATAGCTAGTTCTAGGGATGATTTTCGAAATTTTACAGCAAATTTTTTCAATGTTTACTGGGGTTTCAAGCGTTTTTACAGTAAACTTTTTAGACACCTTTTTTACATAATCCGTTAAAAAAGAGGCTAAACGGCTTATTGTCAGGGAGATACATCAATCGCTTAAACTAGCAACGTCGCTTTAGCGCGTTGCCCTCTTGCTATTCAAACTTTATCCACTTCGCTACTAAACTTGGAATACTTTCAAAATGTAATCCACTAGAAAAAAGTAGGTTGCGCCCTAATGGATTTTTGCTTTACGCTTACCTATCGGGACGCTACAAAAACCCATCAGGATCCATGCGCAAAAGTTAGGGGTAAGATTTGGGGGATTTTGTTAAGCAACAATCCGCTCGTTAGCTTCATCTAAGGTGATGTTGTCAAAACGTTTTAAATAAATTTCGGTTGTTTTTAGGGAACTATGTCCGAGACCTTCGCTAATAATAGCAGTTGATATCCCCATAAATTTTGCTATTGTTGCCCAAGAATGACGAATAGTATATGTTGTGAAATGTTGATTAATTTCTGCATCGAAAGCAATAATTTTAAGCCTTTCGTTTACTCTTCGTCTAATAGTTTTATACTTCTCATACTTTGCTGTACTACCATCGTAATTTGCTGGAAATAGAAAGTCATCATCTGATTTGTGTGTTAGATAATGAGTTAGAATTTCTTTTAGCTCTGAAGTGAGTTTTACTGATAATGGGTCACCTGTTTTACTTCTTCCATAAAAAATTCTATCCTGTCTCACATTTGATTTTTTTAATTTTACCAGGTCTATCAAGTTCATTCCCCTGCAATTAAACATAATCATAACATAGTTTCTTGCGTGCCATAACGCAGAATCTTTTTTATATTTCAATTTGCGTATTTTTAAAAAATCGTCTTTCGAAATTGCCCTCTTTTTAGTTTGATTTGAAGACGGAATCTTATAGCGGTGGAAAGGGTTCTTAATAACGTCAATTCTATCTTCGTTAATAGCTGCATTGTATATTGCCCTGATAGCTCTTAGGACTGAACTTATGCTATTTGGTTTTAGACCTTTTGATTCTTTTTCAATTTGAAAATCTTTGAGCATACTTACATTCAATTGGTCTAGTCTTAAATCTTGATTATTATTGAATTTTATAAAAGCTTTTATTCCATTGAGATACCATTCAGCTGAGCTTGGTTTGTTTGTTTTCAGTTTTCTATCTACGATGACTTGCCCCCAAACCTTTAAAGTTAATCCGTTTGAAAGTTTACCTTTAAGCGATGGACTTATCTGTTCCTCCCATTTATGTTTGATTTCTGCTACCAAAGTATCTATATCCATATATTGAATAGCATCTCCAAGTTCATTTATCAAGCTTCGCGCAACATGCAGTTTGTCATAAAGAATTTGGTTTACTTGGGAACAATCGATATTCTTATTTACCAATACTGAGCGTTTTAGACAAAAGGAATTTACATCCCAGCCATTTTTTGAAGTTTCATACGGCAATCGAATGATTCTTGGCTTAATATGAAACACTCTTAATGCAATTGGATACAATTTAGAAATTGCATTTTTTGATGATTTTCGAGTGTCCAATATGAGCCTAACTTTAGCCATTTTCACTGCTTAAATTACTTCAAGGTAGGAATAAAAATGCACAGTTTGTGCACACTTTTGTATGGTTTCAGCTGATATCATATGAATGCAAATTCGATTAAAATCGAGTTAACATGTTGAAAATCAAAAAATAAGATGAAATTTCAATTTTTGGATTACTCTAGATTTGAAGACTGGCAGGCAAGAGGTCACCGGTTCGACTCCGGTATTCTCCACAAATAAGCGCAGGAATGCGGTAAGATTAAAAACAGGTAGCAGCCCATCAAGTTTATTTGAATGGGCTGTGTTGTTTTTGAGCTTCTGGGGCCAAAGGCCACAGCTTACTGCATTTTCAACATGGGAGATGATCCGGAGCAGCAAAGCTACCCCGGTATTCTCCACAAATAAGCGCAGAAACTTTAGCGATGAAGAATTGCAGGAAACCGCCAAACTTGTTTGAGCGGTTTTTTGTTTTCCTTGGCGCCAGGGTTTGTAGGTAAAATGCTGCACTGACCTAAATCATATGTCTTTTCATTTTTGCTATTTAATTTTAAAACGTTTAAGATTAAATACAATCAGATATGAAACATATTCTACTGCCCACTGATTTCTCCGAGAATTCATGGAACGCTATACGGTATGCATTGTCAATGTTTAATAAAACAGCATGTTCCTTTTATATCCTCACGGTGAATATAATCCCTTCATTTAGCGGGGCACAAAGCAATGTCCAGTTCAATCAGGAAAAACTAAGAAAAAATATTTTAAGGCAAAGTGAGGCCGACTTACAGCATTTACTAAAAAGGATTCATAAGCACTTGCCAGATAATAATCACAAATTCAACACAGTTGCTGTATATGGCTCTTTTATTGACACGGTACAAAGAATGGTTATAAAGCATAAAATAGAGCTGATTGTAATGGGAACAAAAGGCGCTACAGGGCTAAAAAAGATCATTGTCGGCAGCAATACGGCAGCTATCATCTCAAAAGTAGATTGTCCGTTGTTGGCAGTTCCTGAAAATGCCTGCTACAAAAAACTACGGGAAATAGCTTTCGCTACAGATTTTAAGGTGGCTTACAATCATAAGATGTTAGACACTCTTAAAGAAGTGGTGAACCTGACCAGGACACCTCTAATAATTTTAAATGTTTTGGAAAAAGAAAAAGATCTTAATGACCAGCAAACATTGAACAAAGAGTTTTTGACTGATTACTTTAAGGACCTTGAGCATAACTTCTATACGCTATCCAAATCTGGGGTAGATGAGGCGGTGCAATGTTTTGCAGAAAGCAGGGATATTGATATGATTGTCATGTTGGCAAAAAACAGGAGTTTCCTGCAAAAAATATTGATTAGGCCCACAGTACAACATTTCAGCTACCATTTAGATCTCCCATTTTTAGTATTGCATGAATAAAACATAGGGATCGGTATTGTTATAAATGTGTTGTTGAAGTAGTATCTATAAAGATTTCAGATGATATCTGTTAACTGATGAAGGTCATTTTCTCTGTTTTTCTTAGTCACTACATTTGTTTTCATCTGCTAATATGGTGATAAATCAAATCCTTAATTTAAAACAACAAATTATGTATGGTAAAAACAATATTTTGTGCAAGCTGTCCAATTATTTTCTGATGTTATTCTTATTATGTGGGGGCTTATTTATAAGCAGTTGCAACCAGCAGTCACGTGGATTTGCCTTACCTGCAGGGGATATTGAAGAAGGAAAAGCCACATATAAAAGGTTGGCCTGTAATGAATGTCATAGTATTTCTGAGATTGAGTGGAAGGGAGGAGTTGATAGTCTTCAAATTCAGCTCGGTGGTGACGTAACTATCGAGAAATCCTATGGAGGCCTGGTCACTTCAATTATAAATCCTTCTCACAAAATTGCATTTCGCTACAAACGAAAAAATTCTCCTGAAATTACCGAAGAAGGCCTTTCAAAGATGAAGAACTACAATGAAGTTATGACGGTTCAGGAACTCGTTGATCTGGTTACATTTCTTCAATCGGAATATGAAGTAAGCCCGCCATCAACGCATTACTATCCGTATTATTGAGAAGCTGAGGAGCACATAAAGTTTAGAGCGGAAATAGTTCAGAAGGAGGTCAATGTTGAATTAATCGGCGAATACATCTATTTACAAAACTCTTGAAAAGCCATCCTTAAAAGATGGCTTTTTTACGTCTCATTTCCTGTTTTTATGACTCATAATAAATTTTAACTTTGAACAAAGCAATAAATCTTAACAAAATGAAATCCAAAATTATCCTCTTAGTCCTTGGCGCGGTTGTAATACTAGCTAGTTGCCAGCCAGTTGCATCAAAAGCTAGTTCGCAAATTAAAAAAGGCATGATTAAAGTAACGATATTATACCCGAACGCTGATGGGAAAACATTTGACATGGATTACTATTCTAATAAGCACATGCCAATGGTTGCCAATTTGCTGGGCGACTCTTTAAAACTTTTAGCGATAGATGAAGGAGTAGCAGGCAGGACACCTGATGAACCTATTCCATACCTGGCTATTGGATATTTATATTTTGACAAACTTTCGGCCTATCAGAATTCATTCGGGCCCAATGCTGAAAAAATACTAAACGATATCCCTAATTATACTAACATTCAACCAGTAGTTCAAATTAGTGAGGTTTTGGAATAACAAAATAATAGTTAATTAGTCCATAACGGTAATTACTACCACAGTGGTTATTATCCAGCTTAGATTCCTGATCTAGTCTTTCTTCACCCGCAATACAAGTACAGGAATACGGGCAGAAAATTCAGATTTGGGAATGGTGTTTTTCTCCCAAAGAGTTTTAAAAAACCCTCGTTTGCGTCTAAACACACAAAGCAAATCAGGCTGATAGGATTGAAAATGCTCCAGTACACCCAAATAGGTATTGGCATGCTCCGTAATAGATACCTGTGAGCTAATATCCATTAGCTCGGTATTAATCTTCAAATCATCGTCAGTATATCCCGGGTTCTTGACCAATAACAGATTTACCTTGGATTGGAACAAACTCTTGATGATTATAAGTGGTTCCAGTGCCCTGCTTTTTTTCAAAACCCCAGAACCGAAAGCGGTAAGGATATTCTTAAAGGGAGTAAATGTAGATCCCTTAGGGACAATTAGTGCCGGAATATTTGTTTTCTTAACTATAGCCCCAGTTGCAGGCCCCAGATAAAGTTCTTCCTTAATATCATTACTTCTAGGCGCCATTATCATCAGGTCTATTCCCAGTTCTTTATCAATCTGCTTGAGACCGTCTGAAAGTTCTCCCCTATATGTGGCAATTTTTATATCCACTCCTTTGGCATTAACCTTTTCAATTACCTCTTTAAGATGTTCTTTGACATTTTTGGCTACTTTTTCCCCAATATTGGCCAAACTTCCTCGGCCAACAGCAACACTGAAAACTTCCATTACAAATATATTGGCAGAAAATTCCAAGGCAAAATCAACCGCGTATTGCAGTGTTTCATGAGAGTTAGGAGAAGTTCCTATGGGCACTAGAATATTCTTCATAGGGTTTACGATTTAATGATATAAATTTACAGGCCAAAACCAAATATACAAATGATCCGTCGAGCAAAGATACTCGAAATACCTGAGATTCTTAGTATTGCAATGGCCTGTGCAAAAGATATGATAAATAAGGGGATCTATCAATGGAATAGCGACTATCCTTCACAGGCGGCTTTTAAAAATGATATACAACGGAAAGAATTGTATGTCCTGGAAATCAATGGAAAAATTAAAGGTATGATCACAATAACCACCATCAAAGATGAAGAGTATATGCCAGTAGCATGGTTAACTTCCACAGATAATGCTATGTATATACATAGATTAGGAGTCGACCCGGAATTTCAGGGTATGGGATACGCTCAACAACTTATGAATTATGCGGAAGATTATGCCAAAGTCTCTGGCTTTGCATCGGTTAGACTGGATACTTTCAGTAGAAACAAAAGAAATCAAAAATTTTATGAACAGCGTGGGTATCAAAAGTTGAGCGACATCTATTTTCCTAAACAGAGTAAATACCCTTTTCATTGCTACGAACTAGTATTTTAAGTTTATCCATTTGAAAACCATCATAACCCTTAAAAGTATTAACAAGTTAGCCATCCCGGCAACAATTGCCGGAATTGCGGAGCCCATTTTGTCTATCACAGATACGGCTATTGTAGGGAATATCCCCGAAAATGGATTAGAATCGCTAGCAGCGGTAGGGATCGTTGGTTCCTTCCTTTCCATGCTGATCTGGATTCTGGGGCAGACCAGAAGCGCAATATCAGCAATTATATCCCAATATTTGGGGGCAGGAAAATTAGATCAGGTTAAAGCATTACCTGCACAGGCTATTTATTTCAATGTGGGTTTAAGCATCATTATTCTCCTCTCTACTGTCTTTGTGGTTGAAGAAATTTTTGTGCTGTTAAATGCTACGGGGACTATTCTGGAATATTGTATTTCCTATTACGCCATACGGGTTTGGGGATTTCCGCTTACGCTTTTTGTGTTTGCAGTAATGGGGATTTTCAGAGGCCTACAAAATACTTATTGGCCCATGTTAATTGCCATAGTAGGCGCTCTATTGAATGTTTTGCTAGACTTCATTCTGGTGTATGGTATAGAAGGTCTGCTTCAACCAATGCATCTGGAGGGAGCTGCATGGGCCAGTTTAATATCACAAGGAGTGATGGCTATTATGGCCTTCATCCTATTGTTGGCAAAAACAGATATCAGCCTTAAACTTAAGCTCCCTTTACACCCGGAATTTGGCAGATTAGTGGTTATGAGCCTGAATCTTTTTGTCCGTGCATTGGCTTTAAATGTTGCTCTTATCCTTGCGGTAAGAGAAGCCACTGCCCTGGGCGATAAATTCATTGGTGCACACACCATCGCAATTAATCTCTGGTTATTTGCCGCATTTTTTATAGATGGTTACGGAGCGGCCGGGAATATAATGGGAGGAAAACTCCTGGGTGCAAAGGACTATAACGGCTTATGGAAACTTGCAAAAAAAATAATGCTCTACGGTGCAATGGTCAGTCTCTTTCTGGCCGTCATGGGATTTGTCTTTTACCGGCCGATAGGACGTATATTTTCTAATGAAGCTATAGTTTTGGAAACCTTCTATTCTATATTTTTTATTGTAATCCTTGGACTCCCCATGAATACTATGGCATTTGTTTTTGACGGCCTTTTTAAGGGATTGGGGGAAATGAAGTATTTGCGCAACGTATTGCTAACAGCCACCTTTTTAGGATTTGTGCCCGTACTATTTCTTGGGAAATACCTCAATTGGGGACTCTATGGCATCTGGGTTGCATTTGTTATATGGATGTCTATCCGTGGCGGGGCACTGGTTTGGAAGTTTAGGCGAAAGTTTCGTCCCCTCTTGCAAAAGGTTTAATTTTGATAAAAATAGCGTAGTATGGTCACCGACAGGCAAAATGGAAGTCTTTATACAAAAATAGACGGGGGTATTGCAACTGTGGAATTTGGTCATCCGGCAAGTAATTCTTTTGTATCGGAATTGTTAGAAAGGCTGACAAAGGAAATAACAATGCTTTCGGATAATGAAAAAGTACATCTGATAGTTCTAAAGTCTGAGGGAGACAGGGCATTCTGCGCCGGAGCTTCTTTTGAAGAATTAGTTGCAATTGCTACTCCTGAACAAGGGAAAAAGTTCTTTAGTGGCTTCGCGAATCTGATCAATGCTATTCGCAAATGCCGCCAGCCAGTAATTGCAAGAGTTCAAGGGAAATCTGTAGGTGGGGGAGTTGGATTAATTGCCGCTTGCGATTATGTTTTTGCAACGGAAGCTGCTGCTATTAAACTTTCGGAAATTGCTGTAGGAATAGCTCCCCTGGTAATTGCGCCAGCAGTAGAACGCAAAATGGGTAAAGCGGCCCTTTCCGAATTGGCCTTTGCGCCAACAAGTTGGAAAAATGCATATTGGGCTAAAGAAAAGGGGCTTTTTTCCCAGGTTTATGACGATATCAAGACCATGGATAAAGAATTGTTCTATTTCACGGAAAAATTGGCCTCTTACAATCCGGAAGCCCTGGTGAAAACAAAAAAAGTATTGTGGGAAGGCACAGAACATTGGGATAGTCTGCTTACGAAGCGAGCCGAAATGTCTGGCATGCTAGCACTGTCTCCCAAGACCAAAAAGGCCCTGGAAAAATTTAAAAAGTAATTGGAATGAATATTATAGACTATCTAAATGGGGATATGGTATTTCCGCTACTAGCACTTTTTGTGGTAGTAGTATATGTAGTTAACCGGATACGCTCAAAAAGAAAATTTAAAAGATAAAAGCCTGGTGGACAAAATAAAAATTCTTATCGCTCTTTTGATCCTTGCCGGAGCAAGTAGTTGCAGGAATAATAATACCGTTCCAGATATAATTCCGAAAAAACAATGGTATAAGGGAAATCTGCATACCCATTCATATTGGAGCGATGGTGATGAATTCCCAGAGGTAATCCTTGACTGGTACAAAACTCGAGGATATCAATTTGTCTCCTTATCAGACCACAATACCCTGGCTGAAGGTGAGAAGTGGAAAGCAATACCTGCTGATTCTGTTTACCAAAATGCCTTTAACGCATATTTAGCTACCTATGGTTTGGATTGGGTGAACTATAAAATTGAATCCGGACAAACTTATGTGAAACTAAAAACATACCAGGAATATCGGGATTTGACCGAAGAGAAAGATAAATTTTTGGTCATTCAGGCTGAAGAGATTACAGACAAATATGAGGACAAGCACTTACATATGAATGCTACCAATATTCAGGAGAGAATTGATCCCCAGGGAGGAAATAGTGTATCCGAGGTCCTGCAAAACAATTTGGACCAGGTGATTGACCAGAGCAAAAGGACTGGTGTCCCGATACTTCCACATATAAATCATCCTAACTTCTTTTATAGCATAAGCCTGGAAGATATGTATTCCCTTGAAGGGGAGCGTTTTTTTGAAGTATATAATGGGCATCCCATGGTACACAATATGGGGGATTCTACGCACATTTCAACAGAGGAAATGTGGGACCTGATTAACATTTCCTATATTGAAAAAAAGAAACCCATAATGTATGGTTTGGCAACGGACGATTCTCACCATTATCACAAGAAAGGCAAGAAATGGAGCAATGCGGGAAGGGGTTGGGTTATGGTACAGGCAGATACCCTCTCGGCAGCTTCTTTAATCAACGCGATGGAAGAAGGGAAATTCTATGCAAGTACAGGCATTACCCTAAATACATTAAAATTTGAGAATAATATCCTTTCTATACAGGTGGCCGGTGAACCCGGCATTAGCTACTCAATAGACTTTATTGGGTTGAAAAAGGGCAACTCAAAGACCAGTGTATTAAAATCTGTGTCAGGTATAAATGCCAACTTTGAATTGACAAACGACATAGAATTTGTAAGGTGCAAAATTACCTCATCAAAGCTCCATGATAATCCTATTGAAAATATAGCCCATGAAATGGCATGGACACAACCTTTGTTAAGGCTCCAGGAGTAGTTAATTTTAACCTCATGATTAATTAGAAATTGCATTTGAAGAAACCCTACATCTAACTCTAAATTGATATATGGACATCATAAGAATCACGAAACAATTTACCTTCGAAACAGGGCATGCCTTATATGGATATGATGGAAAATGCAGAAATGTACATGGCCACAGTTACAAACTTTCAGTTACCGTAATTGGGGTTCCCATTAAAGATAGTGACGATGTCAAACTAGGAATGGTCATAGATTTCGGAGATCTGAAAAAGATTGTCAAAGAGGAAGTGGTAGACCCTTTTGACCACGCCACCGTATTCAACAAAAATACTCCACATATAGAATTGGCAAAGGAACTGCAAGACAGGGGTCATAAAGTTATTCTTGCCAATTATCAGCCAACAAGCGAAAATATGGTCATAGATTTTGCGGCTAAGATCAGTGCCCGGTTACCCCAGAATATCCAGCTTCATTCACTAAAGTTAAGAGAAACAGAAACCGCTTATGCAGAATGGCATGCTGCTGACAACTAAAATTGCCCGGGAGCTATAAAGGCACTTTGCTTATCTTTACATTTAAATGAAAAGTATTACTATTCCGGCGGGTAAAAAGGTCTATTTCGCCAGCGACAATCATTTGGGTGCTCCTAATCAGGAGCAAAGCAGGCCCCGTGAAATGAAATTCGTAAGTTGGTTAGACCATATAAAGCAGGATGCCGCTGCTATTTTCTTGGTCGGAGATCTTTTTGATTTCTGGATGGAATACAAAACGGTAGTCCCAAAGGGTTTTACCAGAACTTTAGGTAAACTGGCAGAAATTACAGATTCTGGCATCCCGGTGTATTATTTTGTTGGCAACCATGATTTATGGATGAACGGCTACTTCGAGGAAGAACTTAACATCCCTGTATTTCACAAGCCTCAACAATTTAAACTCAATGATGCTTCGTTCTTTATTGGGCATGGTGATGGGCTGGGGCCCGGAGATAAGGGCTATAAACGCATGAAAAAGGTATTTACTAATCCTGTTGCTAAATGGTTTTACAGATGGCTGCACCCGGATTGGGGTGTAAAATTAGCCCAGTATTTTTCTGTAAAAAATAAGCTTATTTCCGGTGATGAAGACATAAAGTTTCTTGGAGAAGACAAGGAATGGTTAGTACAATATGCAAGGCGTAAATTAGATACCAAGCATTATGATTATTTTGTCTTTGGACACAGACACCTCCCTCTGGAAATTGCCCTGGAACAGCATTCGAAATATGTCAATTTAGGAGATTGGATTTCATACTACACATATGCTGTCTTCGATGGCAGTGCGCTCAGTTTAGAGAAGTATTGAGTCTGTTTTTAAAGATCTAGTATCCTGGATAAACTCAATTCAAACAATGTCCCTGCCACCAAATCTTTTATTTCAAGCAATTCTTTCTTACTCATCACTAAAGATACCTGATCTGCAGGTGTGTCTAAAAGCAGCCCCCTGCAAGTATCACTATCAGTACAATCCAGGCATGAATAAGAGTTATCCAAACTGTTTTTGATGCATTGTGAAAACTTTTTCAATTCGTCTTCTGTAAGCAGGAATCCTGTATCCCTGAAAACCATCTGAATTTTAGACACATCTCTCCCGGTACTGGTTTTCCATTGGAATGTAATACCAAACTTATTGTAATAAATAGGATGAATATCTTGCATATACTAACATAGAGATAATCAAATATACAGTAAATTTATTATTTATAATCATTCTAAATAATAAAATTGGTATAATTTGTTCTCCGCTATACTATCTCAAATCTTTCAACTTAAGCTGCAGGCTTTTTGTTCCTTGCCACTCGTTTTCTTCAATAGTAAAGACGGCAGCAAAGGGTTTTCCACTCCTTACAGTGGCTAATTTGTTCCCTAAATTAAATCCTATGGTATTGATTGGTCTTCCCCCATTTTGAAAAACAGCTGATTTCAGATGCTTGTTTTCTTCTCCCACTCCTCTTGCGTATCCAGAATCTCTAAGGTCCTCTGCCATGAAAACCGGCGCCATATTACCGGGGCCAAATGGGGCAAATTGACCAATAATCCTGTACAATTTCGGGCTAATATCCTCCAAATTAATACGAGCATCTATAAGTAGTTCTGGTGTCATTAGTGCCGGATCTATGGTTTCGGCGACTACTTTTTCAAAATTGCTTTTAAAAGCATTGTATTTTTCTTCCAATAATGTGAGCCCGGCGGCATATTTATGCCCCCCAAACTGTTCAATATGTTCGGAACAGCCCTGGAGTGCATTATATACATCAAAGCCTTTTACGGAGCGTGCTGAGGCCGCCAGCTTATCGCCACTTTTGGTAAATACCAGGGTAGGTCTGTAATAGGTCTCTGTTAATCTGGAAGCTACTATTCCGATTACTCCTTTGTGCCAGCTATCTTTATAAACCACAGATGTGAAATTATTTTCTTCCCTGTTTTTTTGTATCTGTTCCAGGGCTTCATGAGTAATTACTTTATCGAGCCCTTTACGATCTGTATTGTATTGCTCAATATCTGCAGCTATAAGCTCTGCCTGATTTAAGTCCGTAGCTGTAAGCAGATTTACCGCGTGCTGACCGTGTTTCATTCTTCCTGCTGCATTGATCCGGGGGGCAATGATAAAAACAACATCGGTTATACTAAGTGCGCTCTTCTTGATTTGATTAATAATTGCCTTAAAACCAATCCTGGGTTGTGTATTGAATCTTTTCAACCCATAATAGGCCAACACTCTGTTCTCTCCTGTAATTGGAACAATGTCTGCCCCGATAGCTGTGGCCACCAAATCCATATAAGGAAGAAGCTCTTGTATTCCTTTACCTTTTTTGCTAGCCAGAGCCTGTATTAGCTTAAATCCAACTCCGCAACCACAGAGCTCATCATAAGGATAAGTACAGTCCTCTCTTTTGGGGTCCAGAATGGCAACTGCTTCTGGTAATTTATCGCCTGGGCGGTGATGGTCACAAATTATAAAGTCTATCCCTTTCTCCTTGGCATAAGTTACTTTATCCAAGGCCTTTACACCACAATCTAACGCTATAATAAGGGAGAATCCATTGTCCTCAGCAAAATCTATTCCCTGCCGTGATACCCCGTACCCCTCGGTATACCTGTCCGGGATGTAGGTAGCGATGTTTGGATAACTTTCCAATAAATATGAAGAAAGCAGGGCCACGGCCGTAGTGCCGTCCACGTCATAATCCCCGTATACCAAAATATTTTCGCTATTGGCAATGGCCGTCTCTATCCTTGATACAGCAACTTCCATGTCTTTCATCAGAAAAGGATCATGAAGGTCTGAAAGTTGTGGTCTAAAAAACTCCCTGGCCTTATTGTAATCATCAATCCCCCTTTGAAGTAGCAATTGGGCAACCAGATAATCTACCTTCAGGGTACTGGCTAATGCCGTAACCTGGCTCTTATCTGGTTTAGGTTTAAGTGTCCAATGCATTGATAACTACTAGAAAGTTTAAATAAATGGTTTTTCCCTGCAATTTCATCGCAGTGCGCCTGCCAGACCTTTTGACAGGTTACCGCTTATGAAAGAAGGTCTTAATTTCTAACTCAGCAAAACCTCTGAACATTTCCGTTACCCCGCAGTATTTTTCAATAGACAGATCTACTGCTCGCTGTAACCTCTCTTCTTTAAGTTGCTTCCCGTGAAAATGATACTCGATAGTCACCCCTTTGTAATATTTTGGGTGCTCATCGGTAAGATGACCTATGGTCTCAATGGTAAATTCTTCTACCTCAAGTTTCATTTTACGGATTAGGGCGGCAACATCTAAGCCTGAACAGCCCGCCAAGCTGGATAACATTAAGGCTTTGGGCCGTAATCCCTTGCCTTCTCCACCATCCTCAGGACCAGCATCTATAGTTAAACTAAGTCCGGAAGGGTTGTTGCTTTCGAAGGCCATATTCCCTAGCCATTTGGTGCTGATATGATTTGTTGTGCCCATAATTTTTCGTTTCTTGTAAAAAATAATTTGGTGAATTTAATGAGATCCGGCCAAACCGCAGGATCAATTCAGCTATTTATTTTGATTAATTTGAAATCTGTGAATTTTCAATTTCTACTTCTTAAAAATACAATTAAATTAAAGCAATATGCCCTTAGTTGAACCCCTTGACCCCAACCACGATTCAGAAACTAAAAAACTCGCGGAGTTTTTCAATGAAACCCTTGGCTTCTGTCCCAATTCTGTTTTAACCATGCAACACAGGCCTGCCATTTCGAAAGCTTTTATTAACCTGAATAAGGCCGTGATGGCCAATGAGGGGCGCGTAACCTCTGCTCTTAAGCGAATGATCGCCTGGGTGAGTAGTAATGCAACCGGATGCCGATATTGCCAGGCACATGCTATCAGAGCTGCAGAACGCTATGGTGCTGAACAGGAACAATTGGATAATATCTGGGAATACCGAACCCACCCTGCATTTTCGGAAGCCGAACGGGCTGCTCTAGACTTTTCACTGCTTGCTTCTCAGGTTCCTAACTCAGTAAATGAGGAGATCAAATCCAGATTATACGAGCATTGGAATGAAGGAGAAGTTGTAGAAATGCTTGGGGTAATATCATTATTTGGCTATTTAAACAGATGGAACGATTCTATGGGCACAAGCATTGAAGATGGTGCTGTGGAGAGCGGAGAACAATATCTTGGAAAACATGGATGGGAAACCGGAAAACATCGGTAGATGAAAAAAATTGAGGGGCAAATTGTAGACATCCCGGCCAGGAATATTTATCCTGGTGAAATTACTATCTCCGAGGGTAAAATTTTGTCCCTGACCAAAAAAGCGAACAACTCAACAAATTATATTCTGCCCGGATTTATTGATGCCCATATTCACATTGAAAGTGCAATGCTGGTGCCATCAGAATTTGCTCGTTTGGCTGTTTGTCATGGCACTATAGCAACAGTATCAGATCCGCACGAAATAGCAAATGTCCTGGGGGTAGAGGGGGTAAGATTCATGATAGAAAATGGGAAAAAAGTTCCCCTTAAATTTCATTTTGGCGCCCCTTCCTGTGTACCGGCTACGAATTTTGAGACTTCCGGGGCAAGGATAAACTCAGAGGAGATAAGCAAACTACTGGCTTCTGAGGATATCTATTTCCTGGCGGAAATGATGAACTATCCCGGGGTGCTTAATGAAGATCCTGAGGTGCTCAAAAAAATCAGTGCCGCCAAAAAAATCGGTAAACCCGTAGATGGTCATTCTCCCGGACTTAGAGGCGCGGAGGCAAGAAAATATATTGAAGCGGGTATTTCCACAGATCATGAGTGTGTTAGTTATGAAGAGGCCAAAGAAAAACTGGCGCTGGGAATGAAAGTAATTATCAGGGAAGGTAGTGCTGCCAAAAATTTTGAAGCCCTTATAGCTCTTTTACCCGAAAACGCTCCAAACATGATGTTCTGTTCAGATGATAAACATCCGGACGATTTGATGTTGGGTCATATTAATCAACTATGCGCCAGAGCAGTGGCCAAGGGTATTAATATTTTTGAAGTGCTTCAGGCAGCTTGCATTAATCCCGTAGTTCATTATAAAATGGATGTTGGGCTTTTAAAACAAGGAGATGCAGCAGATTTTATTCTCGTCGAGGACTTAAAGGATTTTAATGTTGTACAAACCTATATAAACGGTAAGCTGGTAGCAGAAAATAACACCTCTTTAGTTGATTCCGTACCTTTTGAAACTCCCAATAACTTTAATATCTCCCCGAAAACGATTGCCGATTTCCATCAAAGTGCGGCATCACCAGAAGTGCGGGCCATAACTGCAATGGACGGGGAGCTGATAACCGGGGAACAATTAGATTACGCTTGTGTGAAAGACGGAAAGTTAGTGTCTAACATAGAAAATGACATTCTAAAGATTGCAGTGGTAAACAGGTATAAAGAAAGCTCCCCTGCTATTGGTTTCATCAAAAATTTTGGCATGAAGAAAGGCGCCATTGCCAGTTCTGTAGCGCATGATTCGCATAATATAATTGCTATTGGTACCACAGATGAAGAAATATGTCGTGCGGTAAATCTTATTATTAAAAACAAGGGTGGAATCTGTGCCGTGGATAAAACAACAGAAAAATGCCTCGCCTTACCCGTGGCCGGAATTATGAGTGCAATGGATGGCGAGAAGACCGCCCTGGCCTACGAAGAAATGGATGCGACGGCAAAATTTTTTGGAAGTCCCCTGACCGCTCCCTTTATGACACTTGCTTTTATGGGACTTCTGGTAATACCGGACCTAAAACTATCCGATAAAGGCCTGTTTAGTGGGAAAACATTTGACTTTGTAAATCTTCAAGGGTAATTCAGGTTCCCAGGAGTTCAGCAATCTTTTGTTGAACTTTTGGAACCACTTCTTTTTCGAACCAGGGGTGCTTTGAAAGCCAGAATCTATTCCTGGGTGAGGGGTGTGGCAATGGGAAATATTCCGGAGAATACTCCTGGTAGGCACGGACTGTTGCTGTCAGGTTCTTTTTAATCTGACCTTTTAAATAATATTTCTGTGCGTACATCCCAATAACCAGGGTTAACCGTAGTTGAGGCATTTTTTCTAATAGGGCATTGTGCCATAAAGGGGCGCATTCACGGCGGGGTGGCAAATCTCCGGACTTTCCTTTCCCCGGATAACAAAACCCCATAGGCATCAATGCTATCTTACTGGGGTCGTAAAACGTTTCATCAGTTATCCCCAGCCATTTGCGCAATTGCCTTCCACTGGGATCATCCCACGGCACTCCTGTATTATGAACTTTCGTGCCAGGCGCTTGTCCGATAATTACAATTCTGGCATCCGGATGTGCGGTCACAACAGGTCTTGGCCCCAGGGGTAAATGGGCGCTGCACACCTCACATTTCTCAATTTCCTTAAGCAATTTTTTCATTACTTCTTTCCTCCTACCACAATCACGAATTCACCCTTTGGAGGCTTGGTTTTAAAGCGTTCCAAGACTTCCTGAGCTGTTCCTCTTACCGTTTCTTCATACATTTTGGTTAACTCCCTTGAAACAGAAATGGGTCGATCCGCTCCAAAATATTCGATGAAATTAGACAAGGTCTTTAACAGCTTATGTGGAGATTCATAAAAAACCATGGTCCTGGTTTCATCTGCAAGTTGTTTTAATCTGGTTTGCCGTCCTTTTTTTAACGGTAGAAAGCCTTCAAAGATAAATCTGTCATTCGGCAAACCGCTGTTAACGAGAGCCGGGACAAAGGCGGTAGCTCCGGGTAAACACTCCACATCAATATTATTAGCAATACACGATCTGGTGAGCAAAAAACCAGGGTCCGAAATAGCGGGTGTCCCGGCATCTGAAATCAATGCAATAGTTTCTCCATGCTTTAATCTATTAACTATGGCATCTATAGTCTTATGCTCATTATGCATATGATGACTTTGCATAGGAGTGGCAATTTCATAATGTTTTAGAAGTTTTCCACTGGTACGAGTGTCTTCGGCCAAGATCAGATCTACCTTTTTAAGAGTGCTGATTGCCCTGAAAGTAATATCCTCTAAATTTCCTATTGGTGTCGGCACAATGAATAATTTGCCCATATGATTTAGGTTAAGGCCTTAGTTTTTCCCAGGTAAAATAAGAATCCAGCATAAGCCCATTCTTTAAGGAAGGTAGAAAAATTTCCCCATATGGCACTTAATCCAAAAAGTTTTGCAATTGCCAATGGATATATCAAATCCTCTGGGTATCCGAAATGTTGAAAATGCCCGATAACAGTCACGTGATTAAAAAAATAGTTGTACACCGAAAGGAGCATGATCGCAGTTAAAGTAGCAATTGCTATCCAATATAAGAGCTTGTAAACATTCATTTGTTAGCCTATCTCCGAATTCCAAAGAATTAAAGGTACTAAATAAATAACGACAAATAGACTAAGAAAATCTTCGGGTAATCAAGTTAATAAAGCGAATTTCATACTCCTCTTTCCCAGTCCATTGATCATAATCTGGCTTAACCATATTTTCGACAAACGATATAGAACGTTCCTCGCTGTCAATAGTATTTAATTGTGAAATTACCCGATTAAAATCTTCTGTACTGTCATTAAAAAGGTGCTTTACGAATGCCAGCCGGTCATTAAGACCAACGGTAAGTTCTTTGTTAACCAGCCGGTCATTTAAGGATTTAGATGAAGATGCTTCTTTATGGCCGTTTTTTTTCATCTCCGGACTCACCATGTCTTTATCGTTCTTCATCAAATCTGGCTTTGCAACAAATTCAGCAAATACCTGATCTACCTCCGCTTCCGTAGGCATCTCGGAGACCATTTCCTTTATAGTATCCATCCCTGGAATCATAATATCTTCGTCATGCGGGTTGCTTTCAGGTACCGATTTATTTTCATTCATCACCGAATTAGCCATCTTTTCGAACTTGGCGGCAATGACGTTTTTTGAAACATCAATTTCAATATCATTTAATTTTTCGTCAATGAATTTCAGTACCGCTAATTTTTCATAAAGGTTCTTAGCAGCCTCATATAACTCGGGAATATCCTCTAATCCTCGGGATGTAATGATATCGGTAGACATCTTTACCAATTCCTCTTTCAATTTTCTTTTCATCGCTTTTTGTTTTTCCTCTCCCCTAAAGGTCCCTCTTTTTTAATACTTTTATACCTGGGTATTATTAAGAACGCGAAAACCCATTAATTTCGTCTAAAATTACAAAATGTTTCTCGAAAATACTGTTAATCATAAGGAACAATTCGGATGGATAGAGGTAATCTGTGGGTCTATGTTTTCTGGTAAAACTGAAGAATTGATACGCAGGTTAAAGCGCGCTAAATTTGCCAGGCAAAAAGTGGAGATCTTTAAACCAATTGTAGATACACGCTATCATGAAGAAATGGTGGTTTCACATGATGAAAACGAAATAAGATCTACACCGGTGCCTGCTGCTGCAAATATCAGACTTTTGGCAGATGATTGTGATGTGGTTGGTATTGATGAAGCGCAATTTTTTGATGATGAAATAATTACCGTATGTAATGATTTAGCCAACAGGGGCGTCAGAGTGGTAGTGGCTGGTTTGGACATGGATTTTAAAGGCAACCCGTTTGGCCCAATGCCTGCGCTTATGGCAACGGCCGAATATGTAACCAAAGTGCATGCAATTTGCACAAGAACAGGAAACTTGGCGAATTATAGCTTTAGAAAATCCAATAGTGATAAATTGGTGTTTCTAGGGGAAACAGAAGAGTACGAACCCTTGAGCAGGGCTGCTTTCTATAAAGCCATGCTGAAAGAGAAAGTGAGTAAGATGGAGGTGGAAGTAGAAGAAGTTATGCACACAAAAAAGGACACTAATGCCTAAAACTTCAGAAACCGTGCTCGAAATTGATCTTCGGGCACTGGAGCACAACTACAACTATCTGCGTTCAAAAATAAAGCCGGAAACCAAATTTATGGCCGTGGTTAAAGCCTTTGCCTATGGAAGTGATACAGTAAATGTAGCGCTAAAGTTAGAGCAGTTGGGTGTAGATTATTTTGCTGTTGCCTATGTTAAAGAAGGCGTAGCACTAAGAGATGCCGGTATTACCATACCTATCCTGGTTTTACATCCTCAACCGGTAAATTTTGAATTACTCATAGCGCGTTGTCTTGAACCCAGTTTGTATTCCCCTAAAATTTTGCGAGAATTTCACAGGGCTGCAAACGCATTGCAACAAGAAAATTATCCGGTGCATCTGAAATTTAATACCGGGCTTAACAGGTTGGGATTCTGGGAAAACGATGTAGCATTTATTAAAGGGGTCCTGAAAAACAGTAATGAACTAAAAATAGTATCAATATTCTCTCATTTGGCAGCTTCAGAGGACAAAGCAGAATTAGAATTTACGACTACCCAGATTAAAACATTTAAGAAAATTGGGGAAGAAGTAGATAACATGTTGGGATATTCTCCTTTCCGGCATATTTTGAATACCTCCGGATTAATTAACTATCCAGAAGCACAATTTGATCTTGTTCGCTGTGGTATTGGACTTTATGGCTACGGAAATGACCCAACTGTAGATAAAGAGCTTAAACCTGTAGGCACCCTAAAAACCATCATTTCGCAAATACATAAAATTGAACCTAACGAAAGCGTAGGCTATAACAGGGCGTATAAAGCGGATCATTTCAGAAAAACGGCTACATTGCCAATTGGCCATGCAGATGGTATAGGAAGACATTATGGCAACGGGAAAGTATATGTTTGTATTGGCAACAAAAAAGCCCCAATTATAGGAAATGTCTGTATGGATATGATTATGATAGACATTACCGGTATAGATTGCAGGGAAGGTGATGAAGTAATTATTTTCGGACAAGAACAATCTGCAGAAACTTTGGCCGCCTCAGCTTCAACTATCTCCTATGAACTTCTAACAGCCATCTCCGCGCGGGTACCCAGAATTATTCTGGAGTAAACAGGAATTTTCCTGAGGCCGTGATATGCACTTTATTTTAGTATCTTGTAAAGGTATTAACCAACTAAACACTATTAGTATGCTTAAAGAATTTAAAAATTTCATTATGACTGGCAATGTCATTGACTTTGCTGTTGCCGTAATTTTGGCAGGTGCTGTTGGCCTGGTGGTCAATGGATTTGTTGCGGACATTATTATGCCCATTGTAGGCCATTTTGCAGGCGGAATGGACTTTGCTAACCTTAAATTTGTGCTTACTGAAGCGTCAGGAGTAGCAGGTGAAGAAGGTTTTGTTGCTGAAAATGCAATAAGATGGGGTGCCTGGATCAATACCATTGTAAACCTAATTATAGTAGGTTTTGTAATGTTCATGATTGTAAAGGCGTATAACAAAACGAAAGCGCCACCACCAGAAGCGGCTCCTGCTGGTCCTTCACAAGAAGATCTCCTTGCAGAGATCAGGGACCTTCTGAAAAAGAATTAGAATTCTTGTCCTTAAAAAACCAATAATAGTTTAAAAGGACGAACCGCTACACTTAATTAATTTAAACCGCAGCCGGGCTTCAAACCATGGTTGCGGTTATTTTTTAATATTGTGATATTCATAACATAATGTTATATTTTTATAATAACTGGGATTTTACTTGTGCGGTAATCTGTCTTGAGGTACTTTTACACCCCTAAATAAGAAATAATGAAAGTAGCAGTAGTTGGCGCCACTGGTATGGTAGGAGCGGTAATGTTGAAAGTACTGGAGGAGCGCAAATTTCCGATAACAGAACTCTTATTGGTAGCCTCTGAAAGGTCTGTAGGGAAGAAGATGAACTATGCAGGTTCTGAATATACTATAATTGGACTTGATCAAGCCGTTGAAGCCCAACCAGATATAGCCATTTTTTCAGCCGGAGGAGATACCTCCCTGGAATGGGCACCTAAATTTGCTGAGGCGGGTACTACGGTAATAGATAACTCTTCCGCCTGGCGTATGGATCCATCCAAAAAATTAATCGTTCCGGAAATCAATGCAGCTGAACTGACTGCAGAAGATAAAATAATAGCCAATCCCAATTGCTCTACAATTCAACTGGTAATGGTATTGGCGCCCTTGCACAAGAAGTACAGGATGAAAAGGGTGGTAGTTTCTACTTATCAGTCTGTTTCCGGTACCGGTGTTAAAGCGGTACAGCAGCTCGAAAATGAGATTGCCGGGCTTTCAGGCGAAATGGCTTATCCTTATCCTATTAGTCGAAATGCATTACCTCACTGCGACGTTTTTATGGAAAATGGCTATACCAAGGAGGAGATGAAGTTGGCAAGGGAACCTCAGAAAATTCTTGATGACAGAACCTTCTCTATTACTGCCACTGCGGTAAGAATTCCAACGGCAGGCGGACATTCAGAATCGGTAAATGTTGAATTCCATGAAGATTTTGATTTAAACGAACTTAGAACCCTACTGAGCACTACCCCAGGGGTAATTGTACAGGATAATCCGGACACCAATACCTATCCAATGCCAGTATATGCCCATGACAAAGATGAGGTCTTTGTTGGTAGATTACGAAGAGATGAGACGCAAAGACATAGTCTCAATATGTGGATAGTAGCAGATAATTTACGAAAAGGAGCAGCTACCAATGCGGTTCAGATCGCTGAGTACCTGACAGAAAATAGCCTGGTGTAATTTATAGTGCCAGCCACGATATAGTCTTAATACTTGCCTGCTCTGATCGTATTTTTGGAACTAACTACTTTCGGGCATAAGGCCGTAATCATAGAATACCCATTGAGTTTATGGGTAAATCAATAAATTAAGCCCTAAACCGTTTCTAATACAGAGATGGTTTTTCAATTTAAAAATAGTTGAATGCTTAAGGTAGCAAATGTTTCATTCGCCTATGAGAAAGAGCTGGTGCTCCAGGACATCAGTTTTAAAATTAAAAAGGGCGAACATGTGTCCGTTATTGGCGAAAGTGGTTGTGGAAAAAGCACGCTTTTGAAAGTAATTTACGGACTTCTTCATGTGGTCGAAGGTGAAGTGTATTGGGGGGCAAATCAAATCATGGGCCCTCTCTTTAATCTTGTCCCGGGAGAGGCCTATATGAAATACCTTTCTCAAGATTTTGACCTGATGCCGTTTACCTCTGTAAAAGAAAATATAAGTCAGTATTTATCTGCTTTCAGGCCCAAAGAACTCAAAAAGCGAACCGGGGAACTGCTCGAGATGATAGAACTTACAGAATTTGCAGATACAAAAGTGAGTAAACTTAGTGGGGGACAACAACAAAGGGTAGCCCTTGCCAGGGTACTTGCTCAGGAACCGGAAATAATCCTTTTGGATGAGCCCTTTAGCCATATAGACAATTTCAGCAAAAACAGTTTAAGACGTAACGTATTTTCATATTTAAAAGAAAAAGAAATTAGTTGCCTGACTGCCACACATGACCATAACGATGTGCTACCTTTTGCAGATAGAATTATTGTGCTAAAAGATAAACACGTTCTTGCAAATGAGAAAACGCTGAAACTATATGAACAGCCAAAAGACCTCTATATAGCGTCTCTTTTTGGAGAGGCTAATTTAATTCCTGTGAATATTGTCAAGTCCTATACAGATACCACACAAAGAATTATAGTATATGCTCATGAATTTAAGGTTTCCAAGAACTCGGGCCTTAAAACTGTGGTGAAAAAGGCATATCTTATGGGGAACTATTTTCTTGTAGAAGGGATTGCTGAAGGAGAAAAAGTCTTTTTTAACTCGGACAGTGCCCTGGAGCCCAATACTACGGTTTTCCTGAATGTTTCCCTGGAGACACTCAATAAACGCCTGGGCAACTGATATATTTGATTTGGACAAAGAACGTATTCTTCAGGAATTAAACTTCCAGGCCGTACGCAGTAGCGGAGCTGGGGGGCAGCATGTAAATAAAGTATCTTCCAAGGTAGTGCTCCAATTTAATCTGGATGCCTCAAAAGGGCTGACAGAAAAAGAAAAGGGCAGGATCGTTCAAAAACTAGCTAACAGGCTTACAAAAGAAAATTCATTGCAGTTGCAATGTGAAGAGAGCAGGAGTCAGCATAAAAACAAAGAACTTGTAATAAAGCGTTTTTTTAATCTTTTAACAGAGGCATTGCAGGTGCCCAAAAAACGAAAGAAAACCAAACCTTCCAAAGCGGCCATAGAAAAAAGACTTCAAAGTAAAAAAAAGGCTGCCTTAAAAAAGATAAGCAGGCAACGCCCAGGTACCGATCAATAATTGTCTTAAGCGACAGAATTCTTCAGCTCTCCAATTCCATCAATTCTAATAACTATATCATCTCCGGATTGCAAATTGAAATCGGAGCTGGGTACAATTCCTGTACCCGTCATTAGCAAACTTCCATTGGGAAAAGAACATTCCCTGTAAAGATATTCCACAAGATCCTCTAAGTTTCGCTTTATCTGATCTATCCCAATTGTTCCGTCAAAGACCGTTTCCTTATCTCTGGATACGCTAATACTTATTTTTGTGTCGGCGGGTAAAGGTTGCCCTGTTAACAATACACAAGGGCCAATTGCCGTAGCCCCATCATAAGACTTTGCCTGCGGAAGGTATAAGGGGTTTTCGCCTTCGATACTCCTGGAACTCATATCGTTCCCTATGGTATAACCAATGATCTTAGCATTAGAGGTTATACATAAGGTAAGTTCTGGTTCCGGCACATCCCAGGTAGAATCTGCCCTTTTTCTAACCATGCCGCCTGAAGGAACTGCCCTATAACCCATTGCCTTGAAAAAAAGTTCGGGCCGGTCTGCTTCATAAACCCTGGCATAAAAATTACTGCCTCCGGCTTCTTTTGATTCTTCTTCCCTCCCTAATTTACTATTGTAATAGGTGACTCCGCTTGCCCAGATTTCCTGGTTCTTTACCGGCGCTTCTAATTCCTTCTTTAAATATAAAGAGGCATTATCTATTTGGTTACCAGGATTTAATTTCTTCCTGGTATTATTATATACCTCATCATCATTAATAAACTTATCCCAATCTGTACCTTGTAACAGATGGCATTTTCCGTCTGCTTCAATTAATACACCACTTTTAACCTTATACGCTTTCATAGGGCCATACTTTATTATAGCAGCTCTCAATTTATAGAAAATATTTGATTATATGATCGAAAATAAAAGTGACTATAGCACCTCTTCGATAATTGTGGTATTGTTTTTAAATATAAGTCGGTTACCACTGCTTTTACCTATTAATTCTCTACCTATAGGTGTCCCTGCAGAAATACAATAAATGGTGTTATTACCCATCTTGTATTGCCCGGATGAAATAGCTATAAAATAACTATTTGTTGAAGTATGCACCAAACTGCCAAGACCAATTATTGCCGAGTTCTGGTTAACATCTACCTGGTTTAATATTTGCCTGGTTTTTTCGGCTTCCAAAAGTTGTTGCCCTAGCTTTTCACGCTCTAGTTGAAGCATAGCCCGACCTGTTTCGTGCTTGTCGCCTGCACTGCTTTTGGTTTCGGATTTCATGGAATCCTGAATCCCTCTAATTTCTTTTTGAATTCGTACTAACCTTTTATCTATATAATCTGAGCAAAATTGATAAAGCTCCTCTTTAATATTTACCAAAGCAGACATAGTAGTGAAATTATAATCAAGAAAGGATGAAGGCTACTGCTCAAAATGATATAAGTCGGCCAGTTTATACACCAAATAATTTATGATGGCCTCCTCAGACTGGGAAGCACTGATCATTGCAACCACTTTTTTTCTATGCTCGGCCTGAAAAAATTCCAGATCATCTGAGCCATACTCACTCATAATATTCCAAGACTTAAGTCCGTTCAGCATGGCATTATGTGCTTCGTATTTTTTGGCCGCCAGTACCAGTTCATTTTTATTTAATTTACTGGATGTTCCCTGATTCCCTTGCTGCGTAAGCCTTTCATATTCATTCTTTAATCTTCTATCAGACTTTTCTGCTTCTGCTATTATTTTAAAGTAAGCATCGGCCACGAGATTTTTGTATTTTTCATTGATACCGGCTTTACCCCCTGTTATAGTCTCTGCATCGAGTACTACCTCTTCGTTGCTGGTATAAAAATTCTGATCCTCCTGTAAATCCGTATCGGAACGGTCAACTAACGAAGCCTTCCAGGCATCAGATTTAATAGTTTCTTTCCATACCCTGGCGTACTCCTGTTTAAACTTGCTATTAGAGCCAGCACAGCTGGCTAAAATAACAGCTGACAAGAATATTATTCCCTTAAAACAATGATAATAATTTCTTATTCTCATAGCATAGCTTCTAGTTTGGCAAATAACTCTTGGTCTAAGAAGTTTCTTATTGACACAAGCAATTTAGTTAGCTCCCGATTTTACAAGAAACGACATTAATTTTAATATGAAAAAAGAAAATAGCTGTAAGCGCATTTTAATCGATTATCGCGCTAATCAGCTAAAAGGTCTGCCAATTGTATCCCTACATAACTCCCAATTGCTATCCCCATCCCTCCAAGGCGAACACCACAAAAAACATGATCTGAGTACTGTTTTAATACCGGTTTTTTTTGATTCCCAATGCCCATTATACCGCTCCACCTTCTTTCAATTTCAAAAGGGATATCGGGCAAGATTACCTCTTCCAATAATTGCTCCAGTTTATTTTGAACGCGTTCTGTAAGTCCAAATTCTGTTGTCTTCTCTGTATTAAAGTCCAAATTACGACCCCCTCCAAGCAAAATGCGATTGGCTACGTTTCTGAAGTAATAGTAGCCTTCATCCATATGAAATGTCCCAGTTATTTTAAGGTGTTCTATGGGTTTTGTTACCATAACCTGGGCCCGGGCAGGATTAACTTGTTCTCCAATAAGAGCAGATGCAAAGCCATTTGTTGCAATAAAGAGTTTGGCTGTAGAGAATTCAAAATTATCTGTTTTGATATGTACCCCATTTGCAGTTTCGCTTATCTCCTCCACTTTTGTCGCATTGAGTATCCTCACCCCTTGTTTTCTTGCTTTAGCAAGCAACTTGGCCATCATGGCCCCGGTATCTATCTGGGCTTCAAAAATGTTCGAAATATAGAGTTTTTTGGTATTGCCGAAACCAAACACATTGCTTGTCTTCTTAAATGCGTTTTGCTTAAAAACAGGAGTGAGAAGCTCATTGATATACCCAATATTATCCAGACAGTGATTATATCTTTCTGTTTCGTCTTTCAGGAAAATCTCGTGACCTCCATGGTTTTCATATCCTATATCGGCATCTCCAAGAGCGTCACGCAGCATTTGAATTCCTTCCCAGCGTAATTTTACTAACTCTACAACTTCCTCTTCGGTGTGATTGTCTAAATCTGATAATATTTCTGAAATACTGCCAAAACAAGCAAAACCAGCATTTTTTGTGCTGGCGCCCTGTGGTAAAACTCCCTTTTCTAAAACGAGGATTCTGGCACTGGGAAATCTCTGGCTTAAGCGCAGTGCGCAATTAAGACCAACAATCCCGCTACCAACTATGGTGTAATCAATGTTGGATAACCAGGTTTTATGTTCCCAATAACTTAAGGTCATTTAAAAATATCTGCATCTAGATCTGCAAGATATTAAGTTTCCGCTATTCCCGGGCAAATAATAAAAAAAGCTGTGCTAATCCTCTGCTGGCGGATCCATGACAAAATCGTCCATAAACGCCGTAGTATAGTTTCCAGCCAGATAGTCAGGATGATCCATTAATTGCCTGTGAAACGGAATGGTGGTTTTAACCCCCTCAATTACAAATTCGTCCAATGCCCGCTTCATTTTGTTTATGGCTTCCTCCCTTGTTTGAGCTGAGGTAATTAGCTTGGCAATCATAGAATCGTAATTCGGCGGTATAATATATCCGCTATATACGTGGGTATCTAACCTTATCCCATGTCCTCCCGGAGTATGCAATGTGGTGATTTTCCCAGGTGAAGGTCTAAAATCATGGTAGGGGTCTTCGGCATTGATCCTGCATTCGATAGAGTGAAGTTTAGGAGTATAATTTTTACCGGAAATAGGCACTCCTCCCGCTACCAGAATTTGCTCTCTGATTAAATCATAATCAATGACCTGTTCAGTGATAGGGTGCTCTACTTGTATTCTTGTATTCATTTCCATGAAATAGAAATTCCTATGCTTGTCTACAAGAAATTCTACCGTTCCGGCACCTTCATACTTTATATATTCGGCAGCTTTCACTGCAGCCAACCCCATATTTTCTCTTAATTTGTCTGTCATGAAAGGAGAGGGGGTCTCTTCAGTAAGTTTTTGATGCCTTCTTTGAATAGAGCAATCTCTTTCTGAAAGGTGACATGCCTTTCCATATTGATCCCCAACAATCTGGATTTCTATATGCCTGGGCTCCTCAATAAGTTTCTCCATATACATTCCTCCATTGCCAAAGGCAGCAGTGGCTTCCTGTACGGCACTGTTAAAATGGTCTTCCATTTCATCTTCACTCATTACCGCTCTCATACCTTTTCCTCCGCCTCCGGCAGTAGCCTTGATCATTACGGGATACCCCATTTTTTTGGCGATCTTTTTTGCGTCTGCTACATCTTTAAGCAATCCCTCAGATCCGGGTATTGTTGGTACCCCAGCCTCCTTCATTGTGGCTTTAGCCGTGGCCTTATCTCCCATTTTATCTATATGATCACCTGAAGCTCCGATAAACTTAATCTCGTGCTCGGCACATATTTTGGAAAATTTAGAATTCTCAGATAAGAATCCGTATCCTGGATGAATGGCATCTGCATTTGTGATCTCCGCTGCCGCTATTATATTGGGAATTTTTAAATAAGATTCACTACTTGGGGCCGGGCCAATACAAACTGCTTCATCAGCAAATCTGACATGAAGACTCTCTTCGTCTGCCTTAGAATAGACTGCCACCGTTTTAATGCCCATTTCTTTGCAGGTTCTGATTATTCGAAGTGCAATCTCTCCCCTATTGGCTATAAGTATTTTTTTAAACATAATTGTCAAAAATTAAGACTCCTTTGAGGTGTCAAATTCCAATTTGAACTTATTGTAACAGGCCAGAAAACAATCTGAGCCACTATGGACTAAGGTTAGGATGGATCTATTAAGAACAAAGGCTGATCAAACTCTACCGGAGAAGAATCCTCTGCCAATACCTTAATTATCTTTCCGGAAACTTCAGATTCAATATCATTAAAAAGTTTCATTGCTTCTATAACACACAAAACATCTCCCTTGGATATATTGTCTCCAACCTCAACAAAAGGTCCTTTATCCGGAGAAGGTTTTCTATAAAAAGTTCCAATTATTGGCGATTTAATCGTAATGTATTTAGAATCATCTTCCTCTTTGGCTTCTGCTGCAGGTGCTGCAGGTGCAGGGCTAGATTCCATAGGTACAGCTGCCACTGCGGGTGCAGTTCCCATAGGGATTTGCTGCACATAAGTGGGTTCTTGCCCCGAGCTTAACGCCCCGGTTCTAATGGTAATCTTAATATCATCTGTCTCCAGTTTAACCTCGCTGGCTCCAGATTTTGCCACAAACTTTATTAAGCTCTGAATCTCTTTAATATCCATGGTATTTTGGTTTATTAGTTGCTGTTTGATTAGCTATTATAGGCCCATTTTAAATAAATTGCCCCCCAGGTAAATCCTCCACCAAAGGCTGCAAAGACCAAATTATCCCCTTTTTTGAGTTGTTTTTCATAATCCCACAACAAAAGAGGTAATGTTGCCGAAGTTGTATTTCCATAGCGCTGTATATTCATCATCACCTTATCATTATCGAGTCCCATTCTATTGGCTGTAGCATCAATAATACGCTTATTTGCCTGGTGTGGGACCAACCAATGAACATCATCATGAGACAGCTTGTTGCGTTCCATGATTTTGGCGGCTACATCAGCCATGTTGGATACTGCAAATTTGAAGACCGACTTACCATCCTGATACACATAATGCTGTTTGTTTTTGACGGTTTCCTCCGAGGCTGGTAATAATGATCCACCTGCCTCTATTCTCAAAAATGGCCTTCCTTTACCATCCGACCTTAAAAATTCATCCTGAAGTCCCAATCCTTCCTCATTTGGTTCAAAAAGAACTGCCCCCGCTCCATCTCCAAATATAATGCAAGTGGTCCTATCTGTATAATCCAGGATTGATGACATTTTATCTGCGCCTATCAGCAATACCTTTTTATAACGTCCGGATTCTATGTAACTGGCTGCTGTAGACATTCCATATAAGAAATTTGAACAGGCCGCCTGCAGATCATATGCAAAGGCATTGGTTGCCCCAATTTCAGATGCAACATATACCGCTGTAGATGCTACCGGTAAATCCGGGGTTGCGGTTCCAACAATTACAAGATCAATTTCCGCCGGATCTACTTTGCTTTTCTTTAAAAGGTCTTCGGCTGCTTTTATAGCAAGATAAGAGGTCCCCTTATCTTTATCTTTAAGGATTCTTCTTTCCTTTATTCCAGTCCTGGTAGTGATCCACTCGTCATTGGTATCTACCATGGTTTCCAAAACTTTATTGGTAAGCCTGAAGTCCGGAACATAAGCCCCTACAGCCGTAATGGCTGCCGATATTTTACTCATACCTAATTTGGTTTATTATCAAGAAAGCTGAAAAATCCTCCAAAATCGTGGAAAAATAAGGATTTTTTGCGACTTTTTGTGCTAAAATAGATTATTTGAGGATTTTTTGAATTTTTAACTAAAGTCAGCTGCCCCATAGGATTTAAGGGCCATAATGGCGCCTTATAAATTTCCGAAGCCTGCATTTTTGTGCTCAAATTGTGAAATTCAAAAAAGATGAATTAGGAAAATATATTCCCAAAAAAACTCCCACTCTTTTGAAGTGGGAGTAGAAGTTGTACAGTGTCTTTTTTAAGCAGAAGCTTCTTCTGTTTTATCAATCAGAACCTGACCGCGATAATACAATTTACCTTCATGCCAATGCGCTCTGTGATATAAGTGCATTTCACCAGTGGTAGGATCTTTCGCCAGAGTAGGCGCAACTGCTTTATAGTGCGTTCTTCTTTTGTCTCTTCTGGTTCTGGATATTTTCCTTTTAGGATGTGCCATTATATAATCTATTTATCCGTTAGTAAATTTTTAAGTGCATCCCATCTGGGATCCGTTTTATCTTTATTTTTTATTGTCTCTTTTGGTTGTAGCTCTTCCAGTTTTTTAAGGATGTCCGATTTCAGCGTACCGTCAAGAACTCCGGGGTGAATCCTTTTTGAGGGCACAGCAAGAACCAGCATTTCATAAATATACTGAGCTACATTAATCTGATGTTCTCCATGTGGAATGATCAGAATTTCATCGTCCTCATTGTTAAATTCTTCTCCAAACTTAACCACAAGCTCAAGATGCGAACTTATTGACTGATCATAAGATTCGCCGGTTAAATCACAATCTACATTGACAGTTCCCTCACCACGCAAATCTAACTCCAACATGGTAACTTGTTTATTCAATACCAGTTCCAAATTAATATCGGTGGCATTAAATTCGTCATATCCAAAAGTAACAAAGAACTTATTTTCAATACTATACTTAAACTGGTGTTTTCCTTCTTTCAATCCTGAAAAAGGAATGCTATATTCCTTATGCTCCATCATCTATAACGCTAGTTTAAGGCGTGCAAAGATACCTTTTTTTTCTAAAACCCCAACCATTAACAAAATATATTTACTTCTGCAATCTTAAAGAAAATCGTGCTTGCGCGACAGCTAAAATTATCTTTTCATTCTTTGTTTTTGTAAGGGGTTTTCTGTCAGACCACGATACTCTTTCCTGTTTTTATAAATACTAAGTCCGGTAAAAACGGCTTCTTTAAAAGAACTGTGGTCTGCTTTGCCCTGCCCGGCAATTTCATAGGCAGTACCGTGGTCTGGAGAAGTTCTTACTTTGGACAGCCCCGCCGTAAAATTCACCCCTTTGCCAAAAGCCAGTGTTTTGAATGGAATTAAACCCTGATCGTGATAGGCTGCAAGGATGGCATCAAAATTCTTGTAACTATCTGATCCAAAAAAACTATCTGCGGCGTACGGGCCATAAACCAAATGTCCGGCATCTGTCAATTCCTTAATAGCGGGCTTTAGCACCTCTTCATCTTCCTTTCCGATTACACCGTCATCGCCACTATGCGGATTTATGCCCAAAAGGGCGATTTTTGGTTTTCGAATCCCAAAATCCATTTTTAGGGAATTCTCAATAATCCCGACTTTTGCCGCAATGAGCTCCGGAGTAATGGAATTGGCAATGTCTTTAACAGCAACATGATCTGTCAATAATCCTACTTTCAGCTCATCAGAAACCATAAACATCAGGCTTTCACCTTCCAATTCCTCTGCTAGAAAATCTGTATGCCCTGGAAAACTAAAGTGTTCAGACTGGATATTTTTCTTGTTAATTGGCGCAGTAACAAGCAGATCAATATCGTTATACTTAAGTGCCTTAACTGCAGCTTTTAATGACCTAATGGCAAATTCACCTGCCTTGTTCGTTGCCTTACCAAATTCTATCTGTGGGATCTCTTTCCAGACATTTACCACGTTTACCTTTCCGTCTATAGCTTTAGAAGCTTCCTGAACCCCATGAAACGCGATGTTTATTTTTAAATCGCTTTTTTGTTGTGAGATGGTTTTATTTGAAGCAAAAATAACCGGGGTACAAAAATCTAACATTCTTGAATCTTCAAAGGTTTTAAGAACCACTTCACAGCCAATTCCATTGATATCACCAATGGAAATCCCCACCTTAATTTTACTCTTTTCCTGCATTATATCTTTACCTTTGTATCCTAAACTGAACGACAAAACTACTTAATTTAAACGACACATGTTTACCGGAATAATCGAAGTTTTGGGAGAGTTAAAAGAACTTAAAAAGGAAGGTGAAAATCTTCACCTTACCATTGCAACTCCGATGGCAGCAGAACTGAAAGTAGATCAAAGTGTTTCTCACAACGGCGTATGCTTAACTGTTGTAGCCACTGACTCTGAGGAATATACTGTAACTGCCATTGATGAAACACTCCGGAAAACTACTCTCGGACACTTAATCCCAGGGGATAAAGTGAACCTTGAACGTGGAATGCAATTAGGCGCCAGGCTAGACGGGCATATTGTTCAGGGGCATGTAGATCAGAAGGGAACCTGTACAGGCATCGAGGAAAAGGACGGTAGTTGGATTTTTACATTCCAGTATGACGCGCTTCAGAACAACATCACCATTCAAAAAGGATCTATTACAGTAGACGGTGTCAGCCTAACTGTTGTGGATTCTGCAAATAGCCACTTTTCCGTAGCAATCATTCCATATACTTACGAACACACAGGATTTAAGTGCTACAAGTTAGGAACCGAAGTAAACCTGGAATTCGATGTTATAGGTAAGTATGTTGCAAGACTGTTAGGCAAGAGCTCTTCCTAAGCTTGCTGTCTTTATTCCTTTTATACTTTTATAAATATCTTCTTTTTGTACATCACATAAGCCAGAAAGCAATAAAACGAAACAACAGTAAGGCCATAAAGCAATGATGAAAGCTGGCCAGACATAAAATCGTGCACATAGATATTCTCGTATAGCCAATTGTGCAAGGAGATCTCCTCTGTTACCTTTATGGAATAGAAGATTTTTGTAACAAAACTCGAAAGAAAATATACAGTAATGGCATTGGCTCCCGCATAGCGGAAAATGCTTCCAAATTGCATCCCCCTAACATCGGTTAGGTAGTAGATAAGCGCAAGGAAAAGATTACCCCAACCTGCTGTCACCAATACAAAACTACTTGTCCAAAGGGCTTTGTTTATTGGGAATATTAAGTCCCACAAAGACCCTACAATAAGCATTGCACCTCCAAGACCAACCATAATTGTGGCTTTCTTGGCCTGTTTAGAAACCAGTATCAAGCCAGTAAAAATTCCTAATAAGGACGAGACAATTGCCGGAATTGTACTTAGTAGTCCTTCCGGATCGTAATCTGGCTTGTAGTTATGTGTTCCAAATACCTGTACATCCAGATAATTCGCCAGATTATTTGGTGCTCTTTCCAGGGTAGACGCCACCCCTTCTACAGGCACGTATACCATAAGTAACCAATAGCCAACTAACAGAACGGCGCTAACTCCAACAAGAGTTTTCCAATTGAAATTGATAAAAAGAATTGCGGCAAAAAAGAAGACTACTCCAATACGTTGCAGTACACCAGGAAAACGGATTTCTGCAAACTCTTTTATAAAAGGGAATGTAATAGTGAATGCCCCTAAAAAGACCCCCAGGCCAATTAATTTTAAAGTTCGTATGCTGATCTTTTTATAAGTTGCCGCGTTGGTGGGTTTATTCTTATATGCAAAGACAATAGAAGTCCCTACAATAAATAGAAAAAATGGAAATACAAGGTCTGTAGGGGTGTATCCGTGCCATTTAGCATGCAAAAATGGAGCATAAACACTGGTCCAGGTCCCGGGGGTGTTCACCAGTATCATAAGTACAATTGTGAGCCCCCTGAAGATATCTACCGATAGAATTCTATTTTTCATTTAAAGGATTTTTACAAAAGGTTGTCTTTCATTTTATTCCACGTCCTAATCAATAGCAGCCCCGAAACAAGGGCAATTCCTGAAATGATCAGGGCCGATGTGGTGCGCCCGTATATCCAATACCCGGTAGCAAACAAGAGTGAGTAGATAAGAGCAACCCCTAATAGCATAGCAGTAATACCTGAGGGCACACTCCATTTTTCATTTGTGTTTACTATCTCAACATCGTCATCCTTTGCCTCATTTACGACCTTAGACCATCCGGGGCCCCCTGGTTGAATTTTTTGGTAAAAGCTGCGTAATACCTCCTTGGATTCCGGTTGGGTCACAAAGGTCGCTGTAAGCCATACGACAGAGGTTACTATCATAATAAAAGGAAGTTCTCCCCATTCCGGGAATATACCTGTCTCCGGGCTAAAGAGGAAACCTTTCAATGATGTCGTTTCCATTAGGATGGCCAAAATTCCTGACGAAAACATGGCCGAAATTTCGCTCCACGAATTAATCCTCCACCAAAACCATCTAAGTATGAATATTAGGCCTGTACCGGCTCCAAAGGACAACAATAGATTAAATACCCCCATAGCGCTCTGCATAGCCAAGGCCAAAAATGCGCTTAAAACCATTAAAACGACAGTTGATAATCTTCCTACTGCTACCATTTGCTTTTCCGTAGCATCAGGATTTATTTGTTGTTTGTAGAAGTCGAACACGATATAAGAGGATCCCCAATTCAATTGTGTAGAAATGGTACTCATATAAGCTGCAATTAAAGAGGCCAGAACTACCCCAAGTAATCCACTCGGTAACTTCGTAAGCATTGCCGAATAGGCAAGATCATGGCCTAATTTATCTGCTGGCACATTTGGAAATGCTTCTGCAATACTGGCGATGTCGGGAAACACCACTAGCGAAGCCAGGGCAACAAGAATCCATGGCCATGGTCTGAGTGCATAATGCATTATATTGAAAAAAAACGTTGCCCCAATGGCGTGGTTCTCATTTTTTGCGGCCAGCATTCGCTGTGCTATATACCCGCCTCCTCCAGGTTCCCCACCCGGATACCATGAGCTCCACCATTGCACCGCCAACGGAATCACCATAATTGTAATCACAGCTTTGGTATCACTAAAATCCGGAAGGATATTTAGCTTATCCTTTACGTTTTCGCTATCTATTATTGCCTGTATTCCACCAACTTCGGGGATATTTACCAAATAATACGCTGCCCCAATAGCCCCGGCCATTGCGACAAAGAAGAGTAGGAAATCCGTATAAACTACTCCTTTGAATCCGCCTAAGGCACTGAAGACTACTGTAATTAGTCCCGCACTTACAACAGTCTCCCAAGGCTCCAAGCCCAACATTATACTCCCTATTTTTATTGCCGCCAGGGTAACGGCAGACATGGTGATTACATTAAAGAGAACGCCGAGGTATACCGCCCGAAACTTTCTAAGAAAACTTGCCGGCTTGCCCCCATATCGTAACTCGTAGAACTCCAGGTCGGTATTTAGGTTCGACTTACGCCAAAGTTTGGCGTAAACAAAAACGGTCAACATTCCGGTTAGCAAAAAACACCACCATCCCCAATTGCCCGATACTCCGGATGTTCTTACAAGGTCGGTTACCAGGTTTGGAGTGTCTGTTGAAAAAGTGGTTGCCACCATCGAAAGCCCTAACAACCACCAGGGCATAGTTCTTCCTGAAAGGAAAAATTCCGAAGAGTTTTTACCCGACTTTTTGGAGACATATACTCCTATCCCTAAAACAATTGAGAAAAATACAACGATAAAGCTGTAATCAATAACACTGAGTTCCATAGTTTGGTTTTGTAGCGACTAAAGATATTATTTTTTAGGATACATTTGCCTTTTGTGTGTTAAACCTAAGATCCGGAACTATTTATGACATCTGAAATCACCTTGATGGCCTGGCTAATAGCCTTAACGGCTGCCTTTGTCATTGGAGTATCTAAAGCAGGTATTAAAGGCATTGCAATCATCAATGTAACCCTTATGGCGCTGGCTTTTGGTGCTAAAGAATCTACGGGCCTTGTAGTTCCTCTGTTAGTTGCGGGAGATATTTTTGCGGTAGTTTACTACAATCGTCATACGAGATGGTCTTACATCTTTCGATTTTTACCGTGGATGTTACTCGGGATCTTAATTGGTGTTCTGATTGGCAACGACCTGCCGGATACCACATTTAAAATAACCATGGCCATCATTATCCTGGGCAGCGTTATTATGATGTATTGGTGGGATAGAAGGAAATCTAAGGTAGTGCCTACACACTGGCTTTTCGCCGGATTTATTGGAACTATCGCAGGCATCACTACCATGATTGGAAATCTTGCAGGGGCCTTTAGCAACATTTATTTTTTGGCCATGCGCATTCCGAAGAACGAGTTTATAGGAACAGCTGCGTGGTTATTCCTTATTATCAATGTCTTTAAACTGCCTTTTCATATTTGGGTTTGGGGAACCATTACCCCGGAAACGCTTTTAATAAATTTAAAACTACTTCCAGGGGTTCTCATAGGAATTGTTGTAGGCATCAAATTGGTTAAAATCATCAGGGAGGCGTTTTACAGAAAGTTAATCCTGATTCTTACCGCCGCCGGAGCAGTTTTAATACTACTTAGATAACCTGTTTATATTCCTAATTGATCCTAAGTCTGGCATACACCGGAAGGTGATCTGAAGGGTATCTGCAATCTTTGGAATCACTTAATATTGCATTTTTCAAAACACTGAAATCCCCCTTTGAAGTAAAAATGTAGTCTATCCTATTAATAACAGGTTCATTAAACTTAAAACCATTAAAAGTCCCGGCCGGACCAAAACTATTTTTTCCGGCCGCCGTATAGCTATCCTCCATTCTGTTTGCCAGATACATTATACTTTCATGCTGTGGTTCAAGATTAAGATCTCCCATCAGGATCACCGGCAATGCATCAGAATTAATCTCTGCTATCTTTTTTAAAATCAGTAAAATACTTTCTTTTCTGGCCTGCTGCCCAATATGATCAAAATGGGTATTGAAAACCCAAAATTCTACCTTATCCATTTTAGATTTGAATTTACCATAAGTGCAAACTCTCTTGATAGCGGCATCCCATCCTTTTGAAGGGATCTCCGGAGTTTCCGAAAGCCAGAATGTGTTGGAATCCAGCAACTCTATTCTATTAGTATTATAAAATATAGCGGAATACTCCCCGGCTTCTTTGCCATCATCCCTGCCCTTTCCAAAAAAGGTATATGTATCAAGGCCATTGTCTATATCTTTTAATTGATGTAACATTCCTTCCTGAGTTCCAAAGACATCGGGCTCATAGAAATTGAGTTGGGATATCAGAAAATCTTTCCTGTTATCCCAGGAATTGAGACTATCCCTGGGGGTATCGTATCTAATATTATAGGTTAGTACATTCAGGGTTTGAGCAATAACAGGGGTTAATAACCCTCCAAACATAAAAGCAAGGATGATGATTAATTTGTTTAGCCGTGTTGCTTTCTTCATTTGTTTAGCAAACTTAAATTATTGATTATTGTATTTAGTCAAATCCCAACTTTCCGAGCCCGTTCTGCACATCTTCATTGCCCATAAATAAGTTCCAGAGTAAACCACTTCTATGGTTTTCTATCATAATAATTTCCGGGCCCTGATCAATGGCCAAATATGCCTCTGCAACCCAGAAATCGTTTTCCGGACTAAAGGCGTCGTAAAACCCAGCAGGCCCAAGTAATTTATCCTTGTTTTTGTAAAAATAGTGCATGGCTTTTAATGAAGCGGTTGGGGCATAAGGAATAGAACTTATTGCCGCAGTTGGCGTTATTACTCCTGAGTCGTTCGCCGGATGATGTGCTGCATACCCCAGGCTTCCATCTGTATTTCTTGTATAGCTGGCCGTAAGTCCCCAGCAATCCTCGCCATAATCCTTGAAATTTCCAGGATTTTCAACGCAATAGTCATAATTTATCCCGACATGATTGATGTTTACTTCCCCGTAATCTACAAACTCATCTGCCAGCCCAATCGGATTCAGGCCAAGATAGGAATAATGTGCCCAGAACAAAGGACCTCCATATTCCTGGGCGCCATTGTGTGATACTACAAGGGGAATGTCATATTTGGTGTTCCCGGATTTAATATCTCCTCCGGATGCCCATCCATCGGTATACGCCTCTTTTGTAATCGAAAAATTTGGGGAAGAGGCCGCCAGGACATATGTAATAAGTACTTCGTTATATCCTTTTAGTTCAAAGTTAATATCAAAACCATATAATGGACTCCAATGCCAATAGAGCGCATTGTTTCCTTGTGTATACCAATCCCATTCTACTTCCTTCCAAAGCAAATCAGCCTTTTCCCCAATAGCCTGCTCTGATGGTAACCCGTCTTTGAGATACTCTTTTACACATATAAGCCCTTGTGCTAAAAAAGCTGTTTCTACCAGGTCTCCCCCATCATCCTTAGGACTAAAAGGAATTACCTGCCCATTGGTGCCGTCTAACCAGTGGGGCCAGGCACCGTGAAAACGATCTGCCGACTCCAGAAACGTCAGGATTTTCGAAAGTCTGTCCAAGCCCTCCCCCCTGCTGATAAAGCCTCTTTCCATAGCTACTATTATGGCCATTATACCAAAACCTGTACCGCCTATGGTGACTACATTTTCATCATATGAAGGTGTTGCAGGATGATATCTCTCCCTGGCACAACCAGAGGTCTGTTCTGCATACTCCCAGAAATACCTGAAGGTTTCCCTTTGCACAAGATCCAAAAGCTCCTCATCTGTAATACTGCTGCTCTGTTGGGTATTGTTCTTATCCTTGCCATCATTATCCTGGCCGCTACATCCAACAAAAATGAACGTTGCTATAAGTGCCGTTTTTTTTAAGAGCCTGATAGATAAGTGAATCATAAAAAATAGATGTTGATAATTTCAACGCAAATCCCAATAGTCTCCTAAGGTAGTAAATATCAACTATTGGGTGCAGGTCTTGTTCATAAATGCAATTTGGGAACAGAATTCTATTCCCTTCATTGGATTTCTTTGAAATTCGGTTCATTTATGGTTGCTACTTAAAATAAGTAGCTAAAGATTCCGTTATAAATAAGAGCCTCTCTAAAAACTTCGTATTTAGAACAATTACTTTAAAAACTGCTTGAGAACACGTTTTTTCAACAACCGATTAGACCAAATTTTGATCAATGGGGCTCAAACCATCTTACAATACCTCGTGGAATAAAGTCTACGCTTTTTTGAAAGATCCTGGCAATACTGAAAAGTATCGCGAGTATTATTCCTCTGTTGAACCACTAATTAAATATTGGCTGCTTACCCTCGGACTTAATCAGGATTTGGACGGCCATGCCAAAAGTGTTTTTTCCGACCTCTATCTCAAGGAGCAAAAACGATTTCAATCTGGAAAGTTGGTGCCAGAAAAATGCACCGCACTAATTACCTCTTACTATTTCCCAGTCATTAAGAACCTTTGCATAGATTATACCAACACCTTAAGCTGTAAATTACCTTTTAAAGAAGACGTCAGCTGGGAGCAAAAAGCATCAGAGCCCGGAGTATTTGAAACCCTTTGGGGCGAACATAAAAATACTGTGTTGGCAGAGATGAGCAGAAGTGTAAAAGACTGGATAGAATTATCCAACTTTGACCCTGCCAGGAAAGAGTATTTAAGAAAGCGTTATATAGACGGACATAAATTGCCCGAAATCATAAAAGGTGTTGAAAAATCAGAATTTGAAGCTCAGAGGAAATGGATTTGCCGTCAGGGTAAAAAAATTGCTCAGAAAATTGCCAGAAGCCTGCTGCCGGCGATTATCGATTGTTATAAATTGCCAATAAACAAAACGGTAGACCCTAAAATTATAGAAAAGCACCTGCTTGGCTTAAGAACAAAGCTGGCCATTTAAATGTTTAAACTCAGAAGTTCGGATACTACCTCTTTATACTCCACTATCCGATGATCTCTTTCAATATGATGCGTTATTGCTTCTGGCTCTTCTTTCATGGGGAATAAAAATGCCTTGACATCCTCCCAACCGGCATCCAGATTTACTGTGTCTTTCTCTAAATATTCCAGATGCAATAGCCGAATCTTCCCTCGAAAATCTTCATTAAGCTGAATCATCCTCCAAAGGGCCATTTTAATTTCGGGTTCAAGTAAAGTTTCTTGGCGGAGATAGAATTGATAAAGCAACAACAAATTTGCCCCTAGTTTGTTGTAGTAGAGTTCAGAAGTTGAAGGCAAATCTATGCCCTGGGGAATAGCACCCGTTTCAGTATTGCTGATTTTTCCAGCATCCTTTTTTTTATGCAACTTATTCATCTTTTTTGCATGTACTCCTGATCAAAGTTTGGATCCACCTTCCTGGAAACTCAAATAACTTGCAGAACAAATGACTTGACGAGATTAAAGAATATAAAGACGAGCAGAGCGATTCAATGGCGCAAACCGCGGAACGCATGAGTAAGGTTCCATTATGTAAAAATAAATGGTCTTTGCGGTTGCTTAATTCGTGTTTAAGCACTGATATCAGGTAGCAAGTAATCTTTATTTCGAATAAATTCTTCTTGTTAAATGTTTATTGATCAATAATTTAAAGCTAGCGAAAATAAACTAATTATACAATTTGGAATATGTCATTGCAGCCAGTATCCCTGCAGATCCAGCTCCGGATTTGGAGGGAACGGCAGGGGCATCTTTCCTTTTCAGAATACCTTCGTCGTTTTTTACGTAACCGGCCCAGGCTATAACCAACTTTTGTCCGTCACTTATGACAGTCCAGCCATCTTTCGCTTTTCCTGTAGTTCCTGTCTTACCATAATAGTTTCTGTCTTTTGGTAAGATTTTAAGTAATCTGTGGCAAGTTCCTCCACGTTCGAAAGCCGCACTCAAGACAGATTTTAAATTGCTGGCTGATTCTGAAGTGTAAATAGATTTTGTTTTTACACTATTCCCATCAACTATGGTATCCTGTAAATGGGGATCTATTATGTATTTCCACGGACTTAATTCAACAGCTTTACCATCATTAAAAAGCATCTGATAGGCCTGGGCTACTTCCCATGGGGTCATGGTTTTGGTGCCAAGTATATAAGATTCTCCAAGGCTGTAAGAGGGGTTTGAAGGTATTTCCATTTTAGAAAGTTTTCTTTCTACTCTCCTGGCCACTTCAAGCGGATTGGCCTTTACCCGATAATTAACCGCGGCCTTGTTGAGGCTGTACTTTAATACGTCTCGCACAGACACATCCTGGTTTAAAAGATTGTTATTAAAGTTACTTGGGTTGTACTTGTACTCCTCTAAATTTCCATTGAATAATTTACTGTTACTATTAAAATCATAATTCTCGAACAGTTCTAAAAATACCAGGGGTTTTAAAACGGATCCACATTGAAATCCGTCTCCATAGTCCGTAAAGTTGGCCATAGCCCCACTGTTTTTCCTATTGCCCAGCGCGGCTTCAATACGCCCACTCTTAATATCCAAAGCAATGAGTGAAACCTCCAGATCATATCCTTGCTTCTCTAATTGAGATCGAAATCGTTTTGAAAAAAGGCCAACAGCCTCATCTAATTTTAATTGATTATCCCTCTTAATTGAAGAAATATATTGCAAAGCAAACCGTCTTTTGGTTTTCCCCCTGTTTTTACTAAAAAAATTGGTCAATGCAGTGGTCTTTCTTAGTCCGTTTCTTTCAGCAAACCTCAACTCCATTCCTCGCATTGCCTTTAAACGTGTTTTGTCTTCCTGAGAATCTTCGGCAATAAGCGCAAAGTAAGATATGACCTGTTGCTTTATTACCGCTGCATTTTCAAACTTATCATCACAGAGCATTCTGAGATCCCGGGCATTCTTTAAAGTTCTTACAGTTAGCAACATCTCCAGATCATTCAATTCATGCGGGGGCCTGTTAAAAATGGCATAAGAAGCCAGTATGAGTCCGGAGAAATCTTTCTCGTACCAGAAATTGCCAGAATAATTGGTATAGGCCATTAGTATTTCCTGTGGGCTGGCCGACTTAACCATTTGAAAAGCTGCCAATTGTTCTCCATACTTCCGGGATAAATAGATTGTTCCCAGACCTTCCTTTTTGTGAATAGCATTCTTCAGTAACTGCTGAGGAATATTTGAACCCCCATCTGCCTTGCCCTTAAACAATCTGGCCACTCCTGAAACAGACATCCCATAAACGTTATCCTTTCCTGAACCAAAGAAGTTTTTGTTTTCCACCCTGGTTAAAAAGTAAATGTAATTCTCTGGCAATTCCTCATAGGATAAAACCGGGACAATAGGGTACTTGTTAAGGATTCCCCTGGCATCCATTTCATGGATTTCCTCGGCTGTTAAACGATTATTAAGCACCGTATTTTTTCCAAATACGGCCAGTAGATGGTGATTTTCGTCTCTTACAGAGGATATAAAATGAACATTGGGCTCTAACCTCATTTTAGAAGGCCATAAGATGTGGAACAGGATCAATGATAGAAATACCCCTGCGATAATAATTATGGCTTTAACCCAATCGCTTAAGGTAATATTCAACAATTTTTCGATCTTTTGGATCATAAGGCTTTGCGTTTTTCGAAATCCGATATAAAACGAATTAAATGATAAATTGCGGGGCTCACCCAACGCCAGAATACTAAAAGAAGGCCTCCGTTAAACAATAGTGAGATAATTAGTCCGAACTCAGTTTGTGAATACATTCTGATGTAGGCCGGTAATAAAAACATGGCTCCCAGGGCAACAAAAAACACGACAGTATTCCTGGGGGTCAAGAATACCCCGGAAAGCCAATAGTATCTGACGGAAAGCACCTTGGATTTTAGTGCGATCTTCACCCAGGGGTGGTGAAACTGCAACCAGGCAGCTATAAAAAGACATGCTGTAAAATGAATACGAGCAAGGAATACAGCAAAGAAGTTGTGGAAAATACGCCAACCACTGGCAAAAGTTTGAAATGGGTACGATACATAGAGTAATGTTTCAAAAAACATAAACAATCCAAGGCACATAAACTGTAGTTTCAATTTATCATGCGATAGATTGTACCTAGACCTGATATTGAGTTTGCTTAGGCAAAACAGCAAGGCATATAATCCGGAGAAGTACGCTATGGTATGAAGTCCAAAATACGAAATGGGATATTTTATGCTTCTTATTGGAGAAAGCAATTCCGATCCGTACCAGTACACATTATTCATCAGGATATTGTATTCTATAATACTTGATGATATCCCAAGACAAAGGGCAGAGAAAAGTAATTTACTGAAGAGAAAACACAACATACTGGTCCCCATACCTATCAGCAAGATCACCAGGGTTCCCCATCCTTCTTCCCTGGCAACTCTTAAATTAAACCAATTCTTCCTTGGAATATACAAAAGAATACAGCCCAGTAAAGCCAGGAAAATGAGTGCCAGATAAACTACAACAGCGGGCATGATTAAAGCGTAGATAAGCCGTCCGAAAAAGACACATTAAGTCCGAGGTTCTGTTCCAGCGCATATTTCCAAAAGGCCCTTGCCTTATGCACAACACCCGAATCTTTCGGCTCGGACATCACAATAAAAATTACCTCTCTTTCAGCACCTGGGCCAATTTGGTCTGGTAAATAATAACCTACCATATCTCTATATGCCTTATCCATTTCCTCTACTGTGGTAGGAGGACTTTTATAGAAATTTACCACAGGATTGTTTTCGATTAGATCGCTGACGACTATCACCGTTCCATCTGTCTTATTAATAGCCTTCATAAGCGTGGGAAAAAGAGAGGTTTTATCCATAACCCCAACAGAATCCAGGCGCTGCAAATTATCTTCGTGTACTTTGTAAAAATCCCGCCACCTGAGAATTAGTTTGTTTCTGGCTTCACCCCAATTGGTATGAGACAAAGCAGTAGAGACAGGGTTATAAAAGCTATGGGTAGAGATAATCCCAAAATCGTAGTTAACAGTAAAGCATTTTGGACCATCCTTAAGACCCAGCTGCTGATTGATAAGTTGCTCAAAATTCTCCTGGCGCAATTCGTTCTGTGCCTTGGTGATAAGCAATGAATCTGTGGCATCTACCAGGACAGTAATATTTCTGGTCGTGACGGTTTCGCATTCGGTTTCGCAACTTTCACCAACGAATGCCAGGAGGACTAAAACGAATAATATGATTAATTTTTTCATAGTGATCTATATCTGTGTAAAATCGAAATTCTTCCAGTGAATCGGGCCCTGTCCGTTACTATAGTTTTCAAAATGCTCCCGATATTTATTAATTTCCTCGAATGAACTAATCTCGAGAGCCCCTAATTCCTTTTCACAGTCCCCAATTTCTGAAGATATACCTGTGGTCTTGTTTTGGAGCACGGACACATCTCCCAGGATGCGCCTGAATTCGTTTTTCCCTGCTTCATGAGATGCAGTCAACTGATCTTGCAATTTACTCAGGAGTTTGTATGCTCCTTTGAGCTCATGAAATTTCAAATTAAGATCGAGCTGTTGTGGAGAATCCTTTCCTTTTACGGGTAACGATTCTGGCTTTTTCGGTTTAACTTTTGCATCTTTTCTGCTATAAATACTTTTAACAGCGTTCGTCAGGAATAGTGCAAGGGTAACCATCATTACTGCTCCAAGAATCAGGAAACCATTTTTAATAAAAAAGGAAGTAAAGGTCAGGGTCTCGTCTAATGCAAGCGATGAAAAATACCACTCCATCACAGTAAATGATAAGATGGCATAAACACTGAGAATCAGCAAAATTGGTAACCATACCCAGCGTAAAGAAATTCTCCTCGAGGTAAGGAAGCTGGCTGCAAAGACAATGGGAATAAAAAACACGCTTCTTAGAATAATTTCGGGAAGGTCATGTGTTTCGGTTAATATGTTATAAAATAGTATCCCCTCCCCAAATATAAAGATCACTTCCACAAGGTAAAGTAGCCAGAGTGGAATCCTCTTCGGACGTGTTTTCAGTTTTGGAGTGGGCTTTATTACAATGGGTTCAAAGTCTTCCAGGGCGGTGATCTCATCAACGTTATACATGCATTTAAGATCATCCCCATTTAAATGACAGCGCCGAATATGCTCCTTAATTTGAATTTTCTGATGAGCTATATTGCCCTTTAAGGTGATTATCTCCTCCTCTATGGCTTGTGTTTTAGCCTTATTGAGTGCCACTACTTCTTTAGACAACTGGCCTTTGACAATTTCCATTTTATGAAAGTGCTCGGAGAGCGACTCTCCAAGCTCTCCAATTCTTTCATTCAGGAAATACTTCTTTGTTTTATATCCGTTGATGATCTTCTTTTCATCTAGGATGAAATCTTGCTGTGGCTTCATTCCCAGGTTTGCGGCCCGATAAGCCATATTCTTTAATTGCTGATTTGAAAATACCATGATGATCAGATTAGGCTGTTAATAATGTAGCAGTAAATACAGTTCGGTTTCCAGAGACACTCTCTGGCCTGGTACTTCCGGAAGAATTGATTTGGCCTCCCCAATTTCAGATTGCCCGATCTCTGAAAACAGTTCGTTCATTTTGCCCTGATCGTATTCAATTATAGGTTTTCCCCAAATAGATTGATCTTTCTTAAAAAGATTTTGTCCCAATTTCATTTAAATAGTGTTTATGTGGTTTAAAGGTTTATCTCTGCTAATAACTTTTAGGGACATTTTGAGATAAAAGTTTTGTTTATCTCCTTATAAATGAGTACCTTATGAGGAGATGTTGTAGATTCATAATTCTGATTTATGGGCAGGATTAAGACATGGAATAAGTGGGCTAATGCTCATACCTATTACCTTTTGGACCTTTTAAGGGTGGCATTGGGCGTATTTCTTATTGCCAAAGGAATTAGTTTTATGTCGAATCCTGAACTTATGACTGAGGTCATGGAACCTTTCGAGGAGATCCCCGGAAGTTGGTTGACCATGCACTACGTGGTTGCCGCTCATTTTGTAGGAGGCTTTCTGATCATTGTTGGTTTACTAACCAGGTGGGCCGCCTTATTACAACTTCCCTTATTATTTGGCGCGGTACTCATTAATTTCATTGGCGAGATGAACGGCAATAATTTAATTATGGCCCTGATAGTATTAGCAGCATGTATATTTTTTCTTTTCTATGGTTCCGGCAAACATTCGGCAGATTATTACCTGAAGATGCAGAAATAGCGCTAATAATTCTAACTCTTACTTTCCGTTATCCCTTATTTCGGTAATTCTGATCATAAACCCGAATGATATAACTTAGCCATATAAGGAAGACTATTGCCACTATTATAGAATAGATTATTATGATCTCCATTATTTAGGTCTTTTTAGATAGTTCATAAATCCTAAAATTGTGGGAGCCCATAATCCAATAAATATGGCTTCGAGTTTTTGGCCATTGATAAAAGTAATTTCCGCAACAATAATAATGGAAATGACAAGCAACAGCATAAGGACATTTACAGGTCCTATTGCTTTAACAAAGTTTTTGAGCATAGCTATCAAATTATGTAAATAAAGTTAAGCAAGAAATTGGTTTAACAAAGAGAAAATAGAAATAGTGAAACCTCATCTTAGTAAATTGGCTTCCTGCCAAAAGCTTAAAATTGGAATATAAACCCACATTCAACGGGGAATAAAAACAAATTGTGTTTTTCGACGCATACAGTGATGACGGGCCACGTCATTTTATTTCCATTATCATCACCCTTTGAAATTGCTCAAATTATTATCCAATAGTGTGATATAAGTCATAAAATAGCATCCCTGTTGTTTATAATTTTAAAGCTTGTAACTAGTCGATCTAAACATCTACATCATGGAAACAATTCAGGAAATCGCCGCAAGAGTCTACGAGTTTGGTAACAATAGTGCAGATGGCAACAGCACAATGAAGAATCTTTTGGGCGGAAAGGGGGCCAACTTGGCAGAAATGAGTTCCTTAGGAATCCCAGTCCCGCCAGGATTTACAATTACTACAGAAGTCTGTAAAGAATTCAATGAACTCGGGCAGGAGGCGATAATAGGGTTAATTACCCCCGAAGTTGAAAAGGCAATAAAAAATATGGAGGGCATAATGGGAGCCCAATACGGTGATACCAAAAACCCGCTTTTAATTTCTGTTCGCTCCGGCGCACGTGTTTCCATGCCTGGGATGATGGATACTGTTTTGAATCTTGGACTTAACGACGAGGCCGTAATAGGTATTGCAGAAAAGACAGGCAATGAAAGATTTGCCTGGGATTCTTATCGTCGGTTTATTCAGATGTATGGAGGAGTGGTCCTGGGAATGAAGCCGCAGTCTAAAGAAGATATTGATCCTTTTGAAGAAATTATAGAACACCTTAAAGAAAAAAGGGAGATTCAACACGATACCCAATTTACAATCCAGGACCTTAAGGATCTGGTGTACGACTTTAAAGACGTTATTCAAAAAAGCACTGGTCAGAACTTTCCAACAGATCCCTGGGAGCAGCTCTGGGGCGCCATTATCGCAGTATTCAATAGCTGGAATGGGGCAAGGGCCATTTACTATAGAAAAATGCACGACTACCCGGACGATTGGGGAACTGCAGTAAATGTACAGGCCATGGTTTTCGGGAATATGGGTGCCGGTTGCGGTACAGGAGTGTGTTTTACAAGGGATGCCGGTAATGGTGAAAATAGATTTAATGGGGAATACCTTTTAAATGCACAAGGCGAAGATGTGGTGGCAGGAGTAAGAACCCCACAACAGATTACGAAAATGGGGTCTCAGCGTTGGGCACAACTAGCCAAAATTGAAGAATCTGACCGGGCTGAAAACTATATCTCTTTAGAAGAATTAATGCCAGATATCTATAAAGAACTCTTTAAATATCAAAACATATTGGAGCAGCATTATAAAGATATGCAGGATATGGAGTTCACCATTCAGAGTGGAAAACTTTGGATATTACAGACCAGGAATGGAAAGCGCACCGGATCAGCAATGGTCAAAATCGCGATAGATCTTTTAAAAGAAGGACTACTTGATGAAAAGCAGGCTTTACTGCGTATTGAGCCCAATAAATTGGATGAACTGTTGCATCCGGTATTTGATCCCAACGCATTAAAACGTGCAACGATTATTGAACAGGGCCTGCCTGCCTCTCCCGGAGCAGCCACCGGTCAGATCGTCTTCTTTGCAGATGAGGCGAGAAAATTCAGAAATACCATCCTTACGCGTATTGAAACCTCGCCGGAAGACCTGGAAGGAATGAACCTGGCCAAAGGTATTCTGACTGCCAGGGGCGGGATGACCTCCCACGCCGCGGTTGTGGCAAGAGGTATGGGTAAATGTTGTATCTCTGGTGCCGGCGCATTAAAAATAGATTACAAAAATCGTTTGCTAACTGTCGACGGCAAGGAATATCATGAAGGAGACTGGATTTCTTTGAACGGTACCACTGGTAATATAATTGAAGGAAAAGTGGCTACAATAGAGCCGGAGCTAAGCGGAGAGTTTGGCGAGATAATGAAAATAGCCAATAAATATGCAACAATGGCAGTTCGTACCAACGCAGATACCCCTAAAGATGCCCGTGCGGCAAGGAAATTTGGTGCAAAAGGTATTGGCCTTGCCAGGACCGAACATATGTTCTTTGAAGTAGATCGGATAAAAGCCATGCGCGAAATGATACTGGCAGACACTGTGAAAGGTCGCAGACATGCTTTGGAAGATTTATTACCAATGCAACGAAGTGATTTTGAAGGAATTTTCGAGGCCATGCAAGGACTTCCGGTTACCGTACGATTGTTAGACCCACCCCTGCACGAATTTGTACCACACCAGTTGGCCACTCAAAAAGAATTGGCCGAAGATATGCACATCTCACTATCTGCCGTAAAAAATAAAGTTGCGGAACTTCAGGAATTTAACCCAATGCTTGGACACAGGGGATGTAGATTGGGAAATACCTTTCCGGAAATTACCGAAATGCAAACCAGGGCCATACTAGAGGCCGCACTTAATCTCAAGGCCAAAGGCATAGAGGCCAAACCGGAAATTATGGTTCCTCTGGTGAGTACCTTAAATGAATTTATAGCCCAGGAGGAGATTATTCGGAAAACTGCCGATACAGTTTTTAAAGAATATGACGACACTATTCCCTATTTGGTTGGCACTATGATAGAGGTTCCACGAGCGGCGTTGATGGCAGATCTAATTGCAAAAAAGGCCGACTTTTTCTCTTTTGGAACCAATGACCTTACACAATTAACCTATGGGTATTCTCGTGATGATGCCGGTAAGTTCTTGCCAATCTATCTGGAAAAAGGAATCCTTAAGGCAGATCCTTTCGAAAAATTAGATCAGGAAGGAGTAGGTCAATTAATTAAAATGGCCACCGAAAAAGGCCGGAAAATAAAACCAAAATTAAAGGTAGGTATCTGTGGAGAGCATGGGGGAGAGCCCAGTTCAGTAGAATTCTGTCATAATAATGATATGAATTATGTGAGCTGTTCGCCCTTTAGGGTGCCCATAGCCAGGGTGGCGGCTGCACATGCGGCTATAGGAAAAGGTTAAATAGTCAGGCTCTTCTGGTCACTACAAAAGATATGGTTCTGCCAAGGGCATTGAACAATTTTTGCTTGTCTGCGGCACTGTCTATTTCCGATTTAATAGAAGCTAAATCGTTCATGTCTTTTTCTGTTGTTAATGTTCTGTCTTGCAATATTTTGGCCTGATATGCGGTTAAACTAGTTTGTACTTTGATCATTTCCGGAAATAACTCGGCCCGATCTGCTGTTGGAGCTATTTTAATTTTATAAGCCACAGTTGTCAGGATGTCCTGAAGTAAGGCGTACATTTTATCTGTATGGTCCATACTGGTAATAAATTAATTTGGTTCTTTATTGGTTTTCCGCAGCTATTAATCCACCCCAATAAGGATCTTCCTGGATAGTTGCCTTCATATCAATATACTTGGTCATAACTACCCCTATCTGCTGATCACCCATAAATTGAAGGGAATAACTAATTGGCCCTTCTACTATATTCAACATCTGACCAAGAGACATTTTCTTGTAATTTCTGGCCAGGTCTGCTACTGTTTTGCCTCTCTCAGCAGCCTTCAGGCATTGCATCAAAGTAATGTTCTTTGCATTTCTTTCTGCAGCCGTCAAGTCCATTATTTCACTTGCAATCTCTGCCAGCAATTCCGATTTTTCGGTAGAACTGGAATTCATATCCGTCTTAACCCTGTAAATCCTGGCCAAAAGATCAGATCGCTCTGCTGTAAACTGGTAGGGCGTTCTCTCTATTGCCTCGGCCAGTGTTATGAGTTGAAGCGTTAGCCTGATGGCATGTGCCTCGCTTTTTTTTACAGCATTGGCTGCAAAGTAATTCCCCTGATAAAGTGCATCAAAAGTGGTACTAAAATTAATGTATTGCTCTTTCAGTTTATCTATTTGCACTGTCAGCGGGTTGCTAGTTGGCAGGGGTAACGAAACCTGGGTAAGGGTATTTAGTAATTGAGGATTTATCTGAGTAGAGTCTGTGATGCCCTCTAACTGGGCATAAATAAGGTCTTTTTGCATATCTTCCATGGAGTATGCTGTACTACTTTTGTCACTTAATTGGTGAATACTTTCAAGCGCTGCCACTGCTTCAAGGCCGAATAGTTTAGCCGCATCCATTATAGCCGCTGCCTTCTGTTTGTTACATGAATTCAGCAGTAACATGCCGAAGGAAAGCAGCACAACAACCAATGATTTATTAAAGGTTCTTTTCATTTATTTTCTGGTTAGTTAGTTATCGTAAAAGCAATATGCTATCATTAAATCTCATCCTGATTTCCCCGCAATTAAGATAGCTAATACTCTGACGCAGTCTGTAAGATAGTGATTTTGTAATGACCTCCTTTGTACAAAACATAAGAGACAGATCTATTGTAAACCGCCAGTTTCACAGAATGCTGCATCTCTGGCTTGCCCATGTCTGAAAGACGCCTTAACAAGTGAGCCTTGCAGTTGTATTTATTACACTGATAGTTGCGCCCGAAAACTAATTAGGGCCTTTTGGAAGCAAAAAAGCCTGTTTCGTCCTTTTAAAGCAAATTTATAGAGCAATTTGTTGGTATATTGAATATACAGCTGCCAGAGTGGTAGCCAGAAATAATCAACAAACCACTATTAAAATGAAGAAATTACTATTACTGGCCCTACTGCTGGTATTTACAGTAGCCCAGGCTCAAAAGAAAAAAAACGGCACCATTTATCAGGATCACCCAACCATAGAAATAGCCAATGACATGATGGCTGCATTTGTGGCAGGGGATGAAACAAAGGTGGCAAGCTATCTGGCTGATGATTTTAAGGCCTATAACGGTACAAGCACAAACAAGAACAATACGGGAAGAACTAAAGAACAATATCTTAATAATGTCAAATGGTGGAAGAACAATATCGCTTACGGTTCAATAAGTGCATCTCCGGGAGCCTACCCAGATGCGCTCGAATATAAGGACGGGCAGATTTGGGTTCAGACCTGGAGCCAGTATAAAGGTGTTCATAATGAAACGGGTGTAAAAATAGACATGCCTTTTCATCAGTTGATGGAGTTTAATGCTGATAACAAGATTAAAACTTTAATAAATTACACCAACCAAAATGTTTGGCGTGAGATTGGCCGCAGTTATGGAGATCGGGAGAATGGAAAACTTTATGACCATCATGACTACATCAACAAGGTAAGGAGAATGATGAGTGCCTTTGAAAATAACGACCTGGAAATGGCCTATAGTTATTTTGATGAGAAATGCAGGTTTAATTCATTGGAATCTCCTGTAGGAGAAACCATGACCCTCGATGAATTAAAGGAACGTAATAAAGGAGTGATGGAGGCTTTTGATATCACCAGTATAGACGTAGTTGGGTATCCTGATTACCTGGAGTATGACCTGGGCGACGGACAAACTGTACAATCCTGGTGGAATTTTAGAATGACCAGGAAGTCTGACGGTAAAAAAATTGTAATGCCAGCGCTATATATCCACGACTTTAACGATGAAGGAAAAATTGTTAGGTCTAATGCCTATATCAGCACAAAAATAATGGATGCCAAGTAATTCCTTATAAGGTATATATTAGAAAAGAGGGCAAATGCCCTCTTTTCTGGTATTAGGTTAGTGTTTGGCTGCTGACCGTAAAAATCCTACAGCCATTTAATTCTGAATTTTGACAAGTTCTTTTCTATACTCAATCTTATTATTAGACAGATCCCAAATTTCCATTACCGGTGTATTTGGATCATAACCATTCTCTTCCACGTAGGTATTCAAGGCAGGGTATACTTTCATAATTCCAAAAATTACCGATGGCATCCCTTTAAAAGGAAAATCTGCCACCAAATAATTATCATTGGGGTATTCTTTTACTTCGAAATCTGCCCTGAGGTGTTCTACTTTTTCAAAATCAGACTCCAGAATACAGCCCACATCCGCCCTTAGGCTATCCTTATCTGTAGTTTTGGGATGATCGTAATAGATTCCAAATCCCCGGGTTGTTGTAATGTTATATTCTCTTAATAATTTGTTGTACACCTTGTCCGAAACATCGGGGCTTTGTGCATAATCCCCTGTCATCTTTTGATACACCAGGACTTCCCCGCCCTTTTGTTGAATTTCAGCTCTAACAGGATAAAAACCACCGTAGTAACCATAAATTAAGAAGAGCACAAGCAACAGTGACCCAATGATCAGGAGTGTGATTTTAGCTGCTCTCATAACCAGAAATTTGTGTCTTATAAGCTAAGTCTGTGTATTTCCCATTCATTGCTTTTGTTTTTCGAAGCAAGAAGTCCATCTGAAAGCAATTTAGACCTGAGTAGTGGTAACTCAAATCGTCTTGTTGACATTAAAATGTGGTCTCTCTCCATAATTGGCCAAAGAATTTCTCCCTGGGTATTTATAAGGACCTCAATAAAACTATAGTCAAAGACATTTAATTTAATTTCATTCTGCCCTCTGAAAGTTTTTTTTGCAAAGATTCCAATGGCTTTGCCGTTCTCAAATTGGGTTATGTTTACAAATTCTGGTTGAATAAGCTGCTCTCCTTTGGAATTTATAAATCCATAGAGCGGTATCCCCTCATCGGTAAGTGCCTGATTCATGCACAAACCATCCAGAAATTCCGGATAGCGTATCCCTCGTATATCCATCTTAGATGTATCGGCCTCAGTACTCCAGACCAGATCACTCCTGAAATCGATAACCAATTTCCCTTCAGTATTTATGAATCCCCATTGGTTTCCTTTTCTGACCGCGGCAAGACCTTCACTAAAAGGCCTGACCTCATCCAATTCGTCAAGAATTGGTTTGTTGATCGACTCTATAACCTGTGTTTTTCCAGCAAATGGTAAAGCAATTAATACAACAAATAATAAAGCATAGATACGTTTCATAACTTTGAGATTTAACGTTTCAACAAAGATATTCCTGAGCTCCTTTCCTTGAAATGATATAAGTCAGGTAATCGCCTTAAATTCAATAAAAAGTAAGCTTGGAAAAGATCATGTTTTTCAACCTTTTTGGGAGGCCGTCTCTTATGTCTTCCATTTCGCCCTGGGATACATATTTTCGAAGATATATAAAAGTGTTGTCGATGTATTTTTCGGCAACCTCATCGCTATATTCAAAATCGTTTACAGCGGCAGGGCCGTCATGATGACGTACCAGCTCTATAAACTCTGCCATATGTTTCACCTTGGGCTTTTTCTTTCTGAGTTTCCACCCGTGTACATAAATGCCTTTAATAAACATGGGCAATTGTGCGATAAGCTGCAGGGATTCTTCCGGTGGAATTATGTCGCGAAGAGCGTACATAATTGCCGTAAAAATACGGCCCCCTTTGGCGGTATCTGTACCCAGGTTCATTTGTTTGGTATAATCTTTTAAGAAGGTATTACCCTCTGTTGCGTATTGATTAAAATTTAGTGCCATGATTTATAGATTTTAGATGAGCTATAAAGATGAGAAATAGCTCTGCATCCTGAAATGACTACGGTCATAAAAGGATGATCAATAAGAAAATGCCCCGAAGGGCATTTTTTTTGAGTGGCGATATTTTAAATTGGCAAAAATTACTGATGCCCCAAATGACATCCACAACCAGGCCGGGTAAAACTTTGTGCTTCCTCGTGCCAGGGAAACGCTGTATTGTATTTGTTATTTTCCCACCAAAATTTGCTTCGTGAACTTTCGGTATTACCAATTTCGTTCATTGTTTCTGTATCGTACAAACGACCATTTATCATAGTATAGCTGACACTATCTGTATTTCTTATGTCCCGGAGCGGATTTTTATCAAGGACGATCAGATCGGCCAGCTTCCCTTCCTTTAGGGAACCTATTTCTTCTCCAGCCCCAATATAGTTAGCGCCATTGATGGTAGCAGCTTCCAGGGCTTCCATGTTGGTCATGCCCCCCTGTTGTAGCATCCATAGTTCCCAATGTGCTCCCAATCCCTGAAGTTGTCCATGAGCCCCAAGGTTTACTTTTACCCCGTTGTCTGTGAGGGCCTTTGCCGTCCTGGAAACCAACATATGTCCATTTTCATACTCCTCATCCGGAATCATCATGCGATAACGAGACCTGGCATCAACGATTGCCCTGGGAGTATACTTGAGCAGTTTTTCATTTTCCCAGACTTTATCATTCTGATAAAAATAGAACTCCCCGTTAATACCTCCATAATTTACAATCAGGGTTGGGGTATAACCAGAATTACTTGTCTTCCATAACTCCAGTACATCTTTATACACAGGAGCCACAGGAATATTGTGTTCAACACCAGTATGGCCGTCCATAATCATGGTCATATTGGTATAAAAGGTAGAACCTCCTTCGGGAACGACATTAATTCCCAATTCCCGGGCAGCCTGCATTACCTGCTGGCGTTGTTCTCTCCGTGGCTGATTATAACTTTTGACGGATTGTGCCCCAAAGGCCTTTGTTCTTCTGATGGCAGAACGAGCATCATCCAGACTATTTATGGTTGCTTTAAAATCTCCATCGGCCCCATAAAGAATGATCCCTGTTGAATATAATCTGGGTCCTGTCATTTGTCCGCTTTTTATCATTTCAGACATCGCAAAAACAGACTCTGTATTCGCTGAAGGATCGTGGGCCGTAGTTACCCCGTATGCTAAATTTGCAAAAAGCTGCCAGTGTTTCTGAGTACTTAATCCGTAGCGAAAACCCCCTATATGGGCATGGGCATCTACAATTCCCGGCATAATGGTTTTACCGGCCATATCATAAACCTTAGTTTTTGACTCCACAGTGATATCAGCAGATGGGCCAAGGCTTTCTATACGGTTCCCATTAACTACTATAGTGCCGTCTTCTATAACAGTGCCGTCTTCCATAGTAATGATCCTTGCATTTACAAAAGCAATTTTTCCTTCTGGTTTGTCCACTTTTGCCTTTACTCCCACCTGAATGCCTACAGAATCCATTTTGCCTACTTTTTCCGGAGAACCCGGTAAGAAGGTATAACGATCTTTTATGGCATTGGAGAAGTAGGTGTCGCCCAGGGTCCAGTGAATGGTTTCACTGTCCGAAGACCAGTGCAGGTTTATCCCAGCATCTTTTGCAATTTGGGAAACAGGGACCAGCTTGGATTTATTGTCTAAATCTATTTCCTTTCCATTGAGCAACAAAGGGGCAATATAGGCTTTGTGAAGCGTAGTAAATGCAATCCATTTGTTGTCCGGACTGGGAACAAGTCGGTTGGCATATTTAGATTTTATATGCGTCCGCTGATCCTTACCGTTGAGGTTGACCGACTTTAAAGTCTTGGTCAGATCTCCAAAATAAGTACCTCCGGTTTGGTAAAAAATACGTGTCCCCGAAGCCGAGAATTGCGGGTATTCCCCTTCTTTGGTAATGTGTTTTGGCTTACCCCCATTGGATGACATGGTATAAATTCCGGTCTTCTTATCAAAGCTAAAACCCTGATCTATATTGCCAGATTCCTTCCTGTAGGTAATCTGTTGTCCGGAAGGGCTAAATGCCGGTGTCCTGTAAATTCCTTTTTCTTTGGTTAGTTGGGTAGCCGTTCCCCCTTTAACAGGAATCTTATGTATTGCTCCTGAATTTTCGTCGTTCCAACTTACATAGACCAGCGTTTTCCCGTCCGGGGAAAAGGAAGGTTCAGATTCAAAATCTGTGGCCTCAGTTAGTCTTTTAGGCTTCCCATTAGGCAATTGCTTTATCCAAAGGTGCCCCAAGGCATTAAAAGCCATGGTCTTCCCATCAGGAGAGGTCACGGCATGCCTGATCACCTTTGCGGTAAATTCATTATCCGGTACAGGATTATTAAAATGAACAGTTGCCGCAATAGGAATACTGGCATCCACACTAAAAGGAATATTGCTCACCTGGAGGGAGCTGATGTCTATTTTATGGAGCTGCCCTTTATTCCAGAATACAATTTCTTTATCTCCGGGCATCCAGCTAAAATTCGGGTAGGTGCCAAATATGGCCCATGCTTCTTGCTGGTCTTTATTTAGGTTATCTAATAGGGGCCATTCTTCCCCTGTTTGCAGATCGTGGAGATACAATACTGTTTTGGTGCGAACCCTTTTTATAAAAGCCAGTTTTGTACCATCCCTGGATAATTGTGGCCTTGCAGCCCCACCCGGGCCTCCGGTAATAGTTATAGTTTCGCTGGTTTCAAATTCGTAGCGCTTTATGGCATATATCTGTTTATTGGGATCCTTATTGTACTGGAAAAAACCACCGGGGTAAACATCTTCGCTGTAGTACAGATATTTCCCATCTGATGAGATACAAGGTTCGTTCACATCTTGCTGGTCATTTTTACGCTTGGTCAACTGTACTCCCGACCCACCTGAAATATGATATTGCCAAATCTCCCCGGCTCCCAAGGAGCGTTGAGAGGTAAAGTGCTTTCTGGCCACCAGATAGTTGCCGTCTGATGTCCAGTAAGGATTATTAAGCAATCGAAACTTTTCTTTGGTAACGGCCCTGGCCTCTGAACCATCTGCATTCATCACCCAGATATTGTCTCCCCCTCCGGCATCACTGGTGAATGCTATTTTCTTACCATCCGGGCTAAACCTCGGTTGAATTTCAAAAGGAATACCGCTGCGGAGTACTTTGGCTTTACCCCCGGTAATGGGCATGGAATAAATGTCTCCCATAAGATCAAAAACCAGGGTTTTACCATCCGGGCTAACATCCAGGTTCATCCATGTGCCTTCATTAGTGGTGAATTCATGGTTTTTATACTTGAAGGAACTGCCAGGATTAGCTACATCCCATTTGGTGGTGTCTTTCTTTTTCTCCTGTGCACTTAAGGTAATGGCCCCTGCCAGCAGGGCAGTCAGCAAAAACTTATGAGTCATTTCTTTAGAAGGTTTATTTGAAGGCTAAATATAGGAAAATGAGATAAGATATCGTCGCTCAGGTGACTATAGTTGCGTTCTTCATAAAAAGAAATCATTTATGGCTTATCTGGTCTTTAGCATCACCCGTTAAGCATTATAAGTATAACTTCCTTTATTGGTTTAATGGTTATTAAATCTTGCTATAACACTGTTGTTACTAATAGTATTCAGGAGGTTACATCCCGAATATTTTATCGATTTTATTCGAATAAAAAGCTTCCAAATGGCTGTGCTTCAAAGGATTCTTTATTACTTTTAAATGTATATGTATTGTAAAAGCATAAAAATAATACGAGAATTCAGGCCAATATTGGTCGCAGGGTTTTTACTGCTTTTTGCAACCTATTGCACCGGACAATCCTCGCTTCAACTCCTCCGCTATTTTGAGTTGCCAAACGCAGATCCTTCAACAGATATTCAAATGATCCTACAGGATAGTGATGGCTTTATGTGGTTTGGCTCTAATCAGGGCTTATACAAATTTGACGGAGTGGAATACAAAGTCTATAAAACGGAATACAACAACCCCTATACGCTCCTCGATGACAATATCCGCGCCTTGTATCAAGACAAATCGGGAAGGCTATGGATAGGTACAAAATCTGGCATAATTAGCGTATTGGACATCGCTACCGATTCGCTTAAACATTACCGCGAACCAATAAATACATCTGGCATTGCCAGCAATTATGATATTTCCACTTTTTATGAAGACGCCAATGGGGTAATATGGGTAGGAAGTAATGGCAATGGTTTGGGCAAGTATAACCCCTCAATAGATGCTTTTAATTATTTACGCAACAAGGCCGATGAAAATAACAGTCTTGGGCAAGATTTTGTCAGCAAAATTTTACCAGATGCTTCGGGTAATTTATTCATTGGTCTAAATGGCTATGGCCTGGATCATTATTTAATGGCTAAAAATGAATTCCGTCATTACAGAAATTCGGCTTCAGGTAATCCTAATATAGATTTTAGAAATAATGTGATTAGAGATCTCGTAGCAATTGATGGTGATAATCTATTACTGGCTGCCTATGGTGGTATCAACAGATTAAATCTAGAAACAGGAGCTTTCGTCAATTATTCTATGGCTTCTGAGACACCACTGCTAACCAACTCCTTTAATTCCATATTTCGAGTACAGGAGTCTTATTTCATCACCTCCTATGCAGGTTATATCTATGAGGTTACTGATAGTACCAGACCTCCGGTTTTGGCTTATAAAGTAGAGAATAACATCAGAAGCTCATATGTAGACAAGGAGCAAATGGTTTGGCTGGGCCTGTCGGGTGGTAAAATTGCTTATTTAATTCCAAATAGTGAATTTGGATTTAATTCGATTTTAAAAGAGAATGACCGGGTATTCGGTTTGCAATTCATCAACAATAAATTATATCTGGGGACTCAAAAAGGCGTATACGAATTAGGGCCCGATAGGGCAGGCAAATACATCAATAGCACTCCTGGTATTCTTTGTATGGAAAAAGACAAGCAAGGTAGAATATGGTTCGGTTCTGATTCTGATGGAGCCACCGTATTAGATCTTGTAAGTGGGCAAACCAAAGTATTTCGATTTGATCAGGGAAAAAAGACCGGGCTCAGGCATGATACTGTCCTCGACATATACTGTGATCCTTATGGGGCAATCTGGGTAAGCACTTTTAGTGGAATAAGCCGATGGTTTCCAGAGAGCGGGACATTTAAAACATATGGTACAATCAGGGCTAATGATGTACTGAGGCTAAACAAAAACGAATTATGGACTGCTACAGATCAGGGTGTCGCCATTATAAATCTAAAGGATGACAGTTATTATATGAAACAGTCGAGCAGGGAAAACCACAAAGACAGCTTATTACACAATCAGGTACTGAGTTTATACTCCCCCAACAATGACAGTGTATTGATCGGTTCTAATCGGGGATTGAACCTGTTTATAAAATCGCGCGGTAAGATGCTAAATATTCATGAGCTGCTTGATATTCCTTATGTGGCCGTCAAAAATATAGTTCAGGATCAACATCAGAATTATTGGGCGGTGACCAATAAAGGTATTCTTCAATTTAACCTCCGATCAAAACGCCATAAATTTCTGGACAGCTTCGACGGTTTAGACTTTGCGAGAACATATAATGGTAAACATTTGGGTTTTGACCGGGAGACAACAACTTTATTTGTTGGCGGCAATGGAGGGTACTACCAGTTCAGGCCTAAAAAAACGATTTCTAATTCGGCTTATTTAAAGACTCAGATTACAGGTTTCAAAGTGCTGAATGCTGATTATCCTATCCCTGCTGCAGATGAGGAGGTTGTTCGCCTTTCTTATGATAAAGACCTGGTCGCTTTCAATTTTACAGGGTTGCATTATCCCAATCCCCAAAAGGTAGTCTATTACTATACACTGGAAGGCCTGGATGAGCAATGGATCACCACCGAAGAACGCTCAGCAACTTTTGCAAATCTCAGTCCGGGCGCCTATACTTTTAAAGTTAAAGCCAGTCTTGGGGAGGGCACCGCTACGGCACTGCCAACAACATTTACTTTTGCCATAAATCCGCCGATTTGGGGCACCTGGTGGGCCTATCTGATTTACGCCTTTATCTTGATATGGTTGGGGTTCTATTTAGTCCGCGCCTTTGTCGCAAGGGAACGGTTAAAAACACAATTGCATATTGAGCATATTGAAGTCGAAAAAGTCAGGGAAATGAGCAAACTCAGGTCCCAGTTTTTTGCCAATGTTTCTCATGAATTTAGAACGCCGCTAACTCTCATCAGCGGCCCTGTAAAAAGTCTGATGGAGAAAAATACAGATCCGTCAACGCAAAAATACCTTCAACTTATAGCCAACAACACAAAAAGACTTCAACAACTCATAAATCAATTGCTAGATTACTCAAAAGTTACGGCAAAAGGGCTCCCGTTAAAAAAAGAAGAGCGAGACATTTTTGCTTTCTTAAGAGCGATTTCTTCCTCCTTTGTGTCCCTTGCCCAAAGTAAGAATATATTATATCATGAGGCCATTCCTATTGCAACTCAACATGCTCTTATAGATACCAATAAAGTTGAGACCATTTTAAATAATTTGCTTTCCAATGCGCTAAAGTTTACGGAAAACGGAGGGACGGTTATAGTTACCGCTGTAACCCTGATTAAAGATAAGCATAACGCGGTACTAAAAATTAGTGTGAGTGATACGGGGATAGGGCTGAGTAATGAAGATAAAAAACTTGTCTTTCATCGGTTTTATAGAAGTATGCCAGAGGTCGAAGGAATAGGGATAGGTTTAGCCCTGACTAAAGAAATGGTAGAATTATTAGGAGGCACAATCTCGGTAGAAGACAATAGTCCGAAAGGGGCTGTTTTTGTAGTTGAGCTCCCAATTGAATTGGTTGAAAACCGCATATCGGGGAATACGGATACTGAGGTAAATAAGGAAAAGGACATTGTTGAGAATACAACCGAAAGTCAGAGTATCCTTTTAGTCGAAGATAATGTGGAATTACAGGAATATATTAGAGATTTGCTGCTGCCATACGGCCAGGTAATTCAGGCAGTAAATGGGGTTGCTGCTTTGGCGCTGGCAACAAGAGCTGTCCCGGATCTTATCATTAGTGATTATATGATGCCAGGAATGGATGGAGGAGAACTATGTAGGCAGTTACGTCAGCAGGAAGTTACCTCTCACATTCCTTTCATTATGCTTACTGCAAAGGCTACAGACGAAGATAAAATAGCTGGCTTGGCAGTTGGTGCAACAGACTATATCTTCAAACCTTTTGATAGTGCAGAGCTTATCTTAAAGGTTAAAAACATTTTATCCGAGCGTAAAAAGTTGCAGGAGCAGCTGCAAATACAGCTTTTTTCTAACAAGCAAACAAAACAATTACCTTCTCAGGACGATCGGTTTCTCCAAAGGATAAAAGAATTGGTTCTGGAACATAGCAATAGATCAGACCTCAGCGTGCAGATTTTAAGCGACGCAATAGGAATGAGTCGGGTACAATTATATCGTAAAATTACAGCGATTACCGGCATGTCTCCTTCAGATCTTATCCGAAATTTCAGGCTTCAAAGAGCAGCTGAGCTACTTGAGCAGAATTGGGGTAATGTATCGGAAATTGCCTATGAAGTCGGGTTCAGTAATCTCTCCTATTTCTCAAAGAGTTTTAAGGCCATATATAAACTCACCCCCTCCCAATTCGCAGCAAAAAAAGCTTAAAATCCTTGCTTAATAAGTTTTTAGACGCTAATGTAACCAGGATAACAGCATTGGTAACCAGAGAGACAAGCAACTTAGCTGGGTCATTGTAGTTTTGATTGCATCTAAAACACAATATTATGGTTATTAAAGTCAATAATTTTAAAAATCTGTTCTTGAGAAGAGCAATGCGCTCTGTCTTGTTTTTGCTCTTTATAGTATCAATAGCTTGCAGCAGCGATGGCGAAGAAGAAAAAACAATTGGTCTGGAAGGGACCAATCTATCTATGTCAGACATTGCCGGGTCATGGCTTGCAGACCAGGCGGTAATTACAGAAGTAGGCAACCCCTCTAACAGTGTGGACATTATTGGAGAAGGAGGTAGTGTTTCACTAAACATTCTTAGTAATGGCAGATTTACCTCTCTGATAGATCCTGTTCAATTATCTGGCTTAGAGCTTCAGGGCCAAATGGGTTTTGACGGCGCCAGTTTGGTTATCATTGAGGACGGTTTTGATATAGAAGATGCCGCTTATTATACTGTATCCCTGGATGCGCAAGATCGGTTACATCTAAACGGGGAATTAGAATTTCCTATAAGCGCTGGCGGGGGCTTCGTCCCAACCAGTATAGATCTTCGGATGATTCGCCAGTAATCCAGGAGCTATTCTGTAAAATGCCAAAATAAATGATTTAAAGTGCTCGCCTTGCAGTAGCTGATTTCGTTTTTAATACACCCTGGAAAAGCTAATTATCGATTAAATGCACAAAAAATACGATTACACCACAACTTTTGGGGTTTTCACAACAAACCCGTCCTGTTCAAAGCGCTTAAATTGTAACTTATTAGTAGAGAAATATTAAATAAATAAGCTATGAACGAGCAATATGAGAGAAACGGAATTTTGAATAGCATTCTTCGGGTGCTGAATGTAAGCTTAGAGGTTATACTGTTATTAATAGCCCTTGGTTTTATCATCGGAATTTGGCAACTATTAAGTTAATTGATAATTGGTCCCATTAGACGAATAATTGAAAAAAAGCCTTCTATTTTAGAAGGCTTTTATAGTTGTTACAGGTACTTATTTTGTCCAATATGAAAGCAGGTCAAAACCAGTAAGGCAGGCTATCCTTCCTGAACTTTAATCGCTGGTGACGGGCCGTCTAAATCGGCTATTTCCATCGCTGCCAAAGCTCCCTTTCTTATGGGTTCTATTGCATCATTAGCCGCCTGAGCGCCAAAATCGAGCCCCGCTATGGTACGCAGTGGGCGTTGTCCGGGAGGAAGGTTAATTAAAGCTTCAAAGGTTTTAACTACAATCATGGGATCTGTAGGTGCTTCTTCACTTTCGAAGAGTTCCGTAACCTGTGCTCCAAAACCCTCATTAAAATCGGTAACATGTTGATAGGCCTGTGCCACATCTTCGCTACTAGCCGGGATCATATTGCCAAAAAAGTTGGTAGAGAAAGGTCCTGGTTCTACCATTACAACATCAACTCCATGTGGTGCAAGTTCATATCGCATAGATTCGCTCAGCCCTTCCAGGCCCCATTTGCTGGCGTGATAAACTCCAAAACCAGGGAATGCAAGACGCCCTGCTATGGAACTCACCTGAATGATAAGGCCAGATTTGCGTGCCCGCATACCGGGTAATACCGCCTTGGCCACACGCAAAGTGCCAACAATATTAAGATCTAGTTGATCCAGACATTGCTGAGAGGTAAAGGCTTCTACGGCCCCACCAAAACCGAGGCCGGCATTGTTAATAAGTACATCTATATCTGGAAGTTGTTCCGCAGCCTTAGCCACGCTATCATCAGATGTTACATCTATTTCAAGAACGTCTATTTTATAGCCATTTTCGCTGGCATAGTTTTTTAAGTCGGCCGCGGCCTGGGCATTTTTACCATCAATATTCCGCATAGTGGCAATAACATGATGCCCCTTTTCCGCCAGGTATTTTGCTGCGTCATGGCCAAAACCAGAGCTACAGCCAGTGATCAGGATTGTTTTCATTAGTTTAAATTTTTAGATTAAAAGTATATTAAATAAAAGAGGGGATAACCTATTAAAGATAGCAAAAAACTAGAGATAAGATGGCGGCCATTACTATTTAATTACTACCTTTTTTCCTTAAATAAACAGACAAAACTTATTCTTATGAAAAACTTTGGTAAATGGCTAAAGGCTATTGCACTCTTCTTAGTTACTGTTATTCTCTTTCAAAGTTGTGTGGTTTATGACTTAAAGCGCCCTGTGACATTAAAGCAAGCTTCCCTGGAACAGAAAAAAGTAAAGATCAAAACAAAAGCCAATCAAACTATTAAGTATCACTATATTTCATTTGAAGACGGTAATTACTACGGCGTTAAAAGAAAATCAGGTGAATTCACCAAAGTAAAATTAAATGATACTGAAATCATTCAGGTATTGTCACAAAACAAGTCTGGATCAGACTGGGCAACTGTTGCCGCCATTGCCCTTCCTGTAATAGCTATACTAATATTGGCATTGACCTACGAGCCCTCAATTGAAATAGGCTCACCTATTGGCCAGGCCAATTAAATAACACCTCTACATTCAAAATGAATTTATAAAATCGACTTTTAGCAACATAATATAAATCAACTCATTTAGCTCATACTAAACCGGCATATTTGACAAATCAACGATATACATCATAGGAATTTCTTTTGTACCTTAAACACATATAGCTACCAAACCAACTAAACTAAAAAATCATGGAAAATTCATCAGGTTATTATTCTGTCTTAGACGTAACACCAAGCAGCGATGCATGGATTCCGGACTATCTCCCGGTTGCGAGTAAACTTGTTGCCAAACACGGGGGGAAATACCTTGCCAGAACTGCCAGCCATGAACAGGTAGAAGGTGATACGGGCGCCGTAGGACTTCGTGTTATAATAGAATGGCCCTCCAAAGCAGCTGCCCTTGCCTTTATGACAGATGAGGAATATGTTCCTCACCTCGAGGCCCGAACAGCAGGTTCTGCCAGTAATCATTATCTGATAGAAGCTAAGGACCAGTTTGCCTGAGGTTGCCATCTATTGGTTAAAGTATTAGAGCTGAATGCAAGACTATACATGTACGATGGTTGCGCCACCTGACGGATTTCCACTGTATACCAAAATGGACAGACGGATAGAATTTTGCGGGTCATCTTCCTAATACCCTATATTTGTCGGGAATGGATTCTACTCATACCTTCTTCCATACTACCCGCTATAAGTGGATATTGAGTATCGCAAACGGGACATTCCTATATCTTTTTCTAATGGTGTTCCTGCCGTTTGGGGTAAGTAATTACGATCCATTTCACGAATACACTGCAAATTTCCTTTTGGAGATTGGCATCTTTATGCCAGTAACCATAGTGCTAACACTCATTAATGAGTTTGGTGTAAAATTTTTCTTCAGAAACCAAACCAGCCTAAGTTTTGTTGTTGGATGGACACTATGGACACTGATATTCACAGGATTTATTGTTTTCCTTACCTACAATATCATGGGAGACTGGCACGACTGGAGACTATCTAGTGTCCCTGGATTTATTATAGATCTGTCGGCCGTTTTGCTCTTCCCAATGGCTGGAACCTATTTCTATTTCAGGTATAAAAAGTTACAAGAAAATTACGATGCGGTACTTACCAATCTGGAAGCTACCATAGACCGCACCCAGATGCTTCATTTTGCAGGCGAAGGGGTAAAAGACAAAATTTCTATCTCTGTGTCCGATTTTATATATGCCCGGGCACAGGATAATTATATAGAATTGTTCTACCTGAAAAATGGAACCCCGTCAAGGTTCCTAATCCGTTCTTCCCTGAGCAGATTGTATAGTACACTAGGGCAAGACTTCCTGGTGCGATGCCATCGCTCATATATGGTAAACCTGTATAATGTACACTCTATCAAAGGCGGAATTACAGACCTCCGGATTACCATGAGCCATATTGATTCGGAAATCCCCGTATCCAAAACCTTTGCTACAGACACTCTGGACAGCCTTCACAAGTACAAGCGGTTTCAATAGGTTAAATTCACCCCAAATAGGCAAATTTCACCCCAAACAGGGCCAAATTCTGGCGCAGGTCTTTTTGCGCTCCTATATTCGCTTTCACATCAATCATTTAAATTTTATAAATCATGAAAACAAATTCAAAAACAAACAATTATTGTATCAATTTCATCCTGGGGGTTGCGCTATTGTGCTGCTCCAATTCAGCCGTTTTAGGGCAGCAACAGCACCAGAACACCCAGGAAATTCTCCAGTCTTTTGCGGAAAGTTATAAAACAGACCCTATGGCCCTGTCAGCAACTTTTGGCATAGTCGTAGGGGACGACTGGTGGTATATTGTATCTAAAAGGAAAGAAGAAGGATATAAAGTGGGGAAGAAAAAACAATATACCTTCCACAATTATGGACCAAACCAGGTTGGGTTGTACAAAGGAAAACCCAAAAAGCCTACATGGTATTTTAAGTTTGACGATGCAGAAGTTCTAAAAAAGATCGACTCCAAATTCTGGACGGCCAGTACAGCTTCTGCCCGCTCTACCGCTGCCGATAAGGTTGCTCTTGACATATTGGTGATGGACGGTTATTCTTTTACGCATAAAGACGATGGCATCTCTTACCAGATCCTGGAACATTTCTGGAAAAAGGACCCAGTGGAGATTACAAGATTCAACAGAGATAGTTCATTACCCAGCCACGGGGCAGCTTTAGTGTCGCTCTACACAATGAAAGACAAGCGCATAGGCTGGTTTAGTTTGGGTACAGATGAAGCGGCCAATGACGACCGGAATCTGGATAAGGGGCAGGTGCCCAACCTGATGATCTTTACCAAAGGACGCGGTAAGGGCCTGTTTGGAGAGGGAGAATATGATATTGAGCCCGGCATGAGTGTATTTATTGGGCCTTATGTAAAACATGTTATTTACAACCCCTATAAAGAGCCATTGGAAGGGATTGTTGTACTGTTTGGTGATAATATAGATTTTGCCAAAGGACAGTCTTATGTAGAGTTTCTGGAACAAGAATATCAGTTTCTTGAAACCAACCAAAAGAAGGTGCAGCAAAAAGACACTGCCATAAGCGGACAGTAAAGGATTTAAACTTTATTTTGAAAAGCCCGGGATTCTTTAGGGGTTCCTGGCTTTTTCATTTCTCTAAAAATGCAGTAGGTATCAGATGTTCTTCCCAACCGTCTGTTTTCCTGGTCACAGCGATGGAGGAGCACCTTATTTGTTTGGAATGCAGTATCTACTATTATTTTAAACCAGGATTTAAACAACTATCTTGGCCAAAACACGTTAAGGCTAAGGCCTAGAAATAAACAGCCTTTTAAAACAGCTCTATGACAGATCATCAGCGTCAAATAATGTTGCTTCTGGAAAAACTTGAAGCATTATTAAAAAAACAGGAAGATTTTTCCTCAGAAATAAATGACTTACGTACGGAAATCCTTTCACTGCAAGCTGAAGCGCAACAACCCCCTGTTATTGAGGAACACAAAGTTGATTTACCTCCGGAAGAAGCCCCCGCCCCTGCAGCAACTATGGTGGAAGAGCAGCCCGTTGAGCAACCAAAACCCGGTTTCGCCCGTGATACAAGAAATAAGGTCTTAGGTGGTGTTTGTGCAGGCATAGCAGCTTATTTTGGAATCAATGTACTAGTAGTGCGTTTGTTCTGGATACTGCTTTCGGTGTTTTTCTGTATTGGTGTCCTGGTCTATCTCTTACTTTGGGCGGTTATACCGGCAAGGGTCATCGATCTGAAAGTCGCTCAGAAAGCCACAGAAGCAACCCCTGGAATTCCTGAGAGCCCTGCGAGTACTCCGGGTCCTGTAAAGCATTCTGATTCCACCGAAATTAAAACTGGGAACAAGGGACAAGTGGACCTGGAAAAATATATTGGTGAAAATCTGATTAGCAAAATTGGTATTGCCATCCTGATCATAGGCGTTGCCATAGGAGCAAAGTATTCTATTGACAATGATTTAATAAGTCCGTTAGTACGGATCATCCTTGGTTATATAGTAGGCCTGTCATTATTGGGGATCAGCATAAAGCTAAAGAAGAACTACCTGAATTTTAGTGCCATATTGGTTAGTGGGGCTATGACCATCATGTATTTTATAACCTTTGCCGCCTATTCATTTTATGCGCTCTTCCCATTGGTCTTCGCCTTTATACTAATGCTATTGCTTACGGTAGCAACGGTGGTTATCGCACTAAATTACAACAGGCAATTAATAGCTCATATTGGGCTGGTTGGCGCTTATAGTGTTCCTTTTTTATTAAGCGAAACCAGAGGTGATGTAAGCATTCTTTTTAGCTATATGGCCATCATAAACTGTGGCATACTGTTTATTGCCTTTAAGAAATACTGGAAGCCGCTTAATGTGGTATCCTTTGGCATAACCTGGTTAGTGTTCCTTAGCTGGTATGCCTTTAGCTATCAAAGTAATGAAGATTTCTGGCTGGCCGTTATTTTTTCAGCGCTGTTCTTCGTGATTTTTTATCTTACGTTCCTTGCCTATAAGATATTCAAGAAGGAGGATTTCAAAATGCTTGATGTCTTTTTACTGCTGGCCAACTCCTTTGTTTTTTATGGTATTGGTTACAGTGTCATAGATGCTACTGTAGATGGCCATGCCTATTTGGGTGGATACACTCTTTTAAACGCTGTTTTGCATTTGTTGGTCAGCCTGCTTATTTATAAACAAAAGCTGGCAGATAAAAATATATTCTTTTTTGTGACTGGTTTGGTATTGGTGTTTTTAACGTTAGCCATTCCCGTTCAATTAGATGGTAATTGGGTAACGCTGCTGTGGGTGGCGGAGGCAACCCTGTTATTTTGGATTGGGAGAACAAAAAACACCCCTCGTTATGAAAAAATAGGGTACGTATTGATGCTCCTGGCCTTTTTTAGCATTACCCAGGATTGGAGCCAGACGCTTAATTACAATGATATCAATGCAACTTCCAAAGGCTTTACGCCAATACTCAACATTGATTTTCTAAGTGCGTTGATCTTCGCTGCGTTATTTGCATATATAAACCTACTGCATTATAGTACTAAACATAATTCGCCCTGGGTTGGGAGGAAAGAAATCATGAATTTGGTTTCTTATGGTGTTTCGGGGATTCTTTTAGTAGTAGTGTTTGCAACATTCGGCATTGAAATATCACTTTACTTTGATCATCTTTATGCTGATTCAATGACCAATGCCGCAATAGAAGATGGCTCTTACTCAGGGACCCTTTACAATTCGGATTTAAAGTATTTTAAAATCGTTTGGCTGATTAATTACCTCTTGCTTTTTGTTTCAGCACTCTCCTTTGTAAATATCCTAAAGTTTAAATGCAGGAGCCTGAATTATGTAAGCATAGCTTTGAACATCCTGGCGCTGTTTAGCTTTTTAACCCTGGGGCTATTGGCATTAAGTGAGTTGCGAGAGAGTTATTTAAGTCAGGAGCTATCCAGCTATTATGAAATAGGAGGGTTCCACATTGGAATCCGATACATTTCATATGTGTTTGTAGCGGTAGTGCTCACTGCCTGTTACAAATACATAAAACAAGGCTTCCTGAATAGTTCTTCCTCCCTGGTTTTTGATATTGGCCTGCATATTTCTATCGCCTGGATTATAAGTAGTGAACTCATCAACTGGTTAGATCTTTCTGGTTCGTTAGATTCCTATAAACTTGGACTAACGATACTTTGGGGCGTTTATGCTCTGGCATTGATTGTCCTTGGCATCTGGAAGAAGAAAAAACACCTTCGTGTAGGGGCTATAATATTGTTTTCGGTGACCCTGGCAAAATTATTTTTTTACGATATATCGCACCTCAGTACACTTTCAAAAACCATTGTCCTGGTGGCATTAGGGGTGCTCCTTTTGATCGTATCGTTTTTGTATAACAAATTTAAGGATGCTATTTCCGGCGAAAATTAAAACGGTTATTCCTTATTGTTGTATAGTCTCATCCAACCTGCCGGAAGTCTGGCCGGGTTGGCCCGTTATTTTAGCAAAAGACCAGAAAATCTCCGAAGTCTTTGAGGGGTTGACAATTATCATATTTTATGAATGTTCATTGATAGACCTTTAAGCCGTTTCGTTATTCATTAAAATTTCAAAACAATATGAAATCAATGAAGAAGATTTCAATCTGGATTGGGCTGAGCATCCTGATGATGATTTTATGGGGGGGAGGTTTGATGATTGGGAATTTGGTTTTTCCCAGCAGTCTTATGGAAATGGAAACGGATAGCAATGCCGCTGCAGGATTCATTTTCTTTTTGGTCAGTGCGCTTAATGCAGGGATTATACTTCAACTAATTTACAAGGCCCGATATAGGGGATGGGAACTGGCTGGTTATGTCTTCCTTGTTTCCTTTGGAATCCAGTATTTCATGTCTCAAATAGAGACGGTTTGGTTTAATGATAGTCTTGGGTTACCCGGCAATGGTATTGCGGCGATAGTTCTTGGTGGGGCATGTACCCTTGCTGCCTTTTCCGTGATAGCAACTTGGATCACTGGTAAATTTAAATCTAAGCCCGACAAAAGTGACGATGGGGTTCCTCATAAGTTCAGCATCAAAAGGATATTATTTCTTTCGGCCGTCATTTGGCCATTGATCTATTTTGCCTTTGGCTATTTCGTTGCATGGCAATTTGAAGATGTTCGGCTCCTGTACTCGGGTACCACGGAGATGGATTCGTTTGTGGAGATCATGAAAGGAAATTTCCAATCCGGACTTTACCTGTTTCAAATTTTAAGAGGGTTTTTATGGATTCTTATTGGTATCCTGGTCTTAAAGATGGCCAGGGGTAATAAAATCTCGAATGGTGTTCTTCTGGGGCTTTTATTTACCATCCTTGGCAGCAGCGGATTATTGCTGCCTAATCCTATCATGCCCGAAATGGTGCGGATAGCTCATCTGATAGAAACCAGTACTTCCGACTTTATTTGGGGATTTATTATAGTATGGACCCTGTGGCGGCCGGTAGCAGGAACAGAAGTGGAAAACAATTAGATGGAATAAGGTTTAGTAGCTCTTTGTGGTTGTTATCCAGGACACTCTCGTGAACCGCCCCGGAGGTGAAACCCAACCACAAAAGAAAGGGAACTACCCCACTTGTTCCAGATAAATTGATTCCTGATCTAACTCACCCTCATGTTATTGCCAGAAAGACGGCTATTATCTCGGAACTCCTGAGGTGTAATGCCCTGTGTTTTTTTAAAATACTGGTGAAAGGATACTTTGTTGCTAAAGCCAGAATCCATGGCAATGGCATACAACTTGTTAAAGTTAGCAGGGTCTGCCAATAACTTTTTAGCATGACGTATTCTTTGGGTGTTAACCAAATCGGAAAAACTTCCCTGAAAATTTTCATTAATAGCGCGGGAGACCTTATTAATCGGAACATTAAGGCGCTGAGAAACTTCTGTAAGCTTTAACCCACTTCTTAAATAATATTCCTGGCCAACTAGTAAATTCATCACTTCAGAAAACACCTTTTTGGATTCCGCCCTGGTCATTTTCATGTTTTCATACTTGGCCTTTTGAGCCCGGGACTCTTTCAAATAATAAATCAGCAGACTGATCGTGGCATAGGCAGCCCATACAAAGGGCAAATGATATAAACTGAATTTTAACCCATTCCAGAAATTATAGTTCTTACCAAATTCTACCCATTCTATAAACGATAGCACCCCAATATAGATCAGGCTAAAAACCAAGCCTGCCAATACCACCCGAAACCACCTGTAATGATTACTTTTTTTACCCCAGCTCCAGGGAAATAAGAAGACAATAAAAGCATAGGCAACATACTCCCAGATAATACTCGAAACCAACAATATGGACGGCTCGTCGTATTGGAGTTCTGCCATCCAGTTTTTGTAGATTTCTGCCAGAGCAACCACCAAACCACAAAGCAGCCAGAAGCCAAAAAACCAGTAATTATTTTTAAATATGCCTTTTTTCAACTGTTATATCTTTTATCAAACTTGCGTATTCTGACCATTAAATATAGGTATAGATGCTATACTTTATTAATTATCCGGCGTTTCATTTCCAAAGCCACCGCATTAAACGGGTTTATGGCAAGGCATTTTAAAACCATATTCCTTGCCTTATCTGGCTGTTTGGTCCTGAGATAAAAGCTCGCCAATTCTGCCAAAATGGTATCATCCTGTGGAAAAGACTCCATATTGCGGAGCAGGAGTTGCTCGGCCCTTTTGTAGTTGCCTTCTATGAGTATCACTTTAGCGACCGTATTGAGATCCTGCCCGGTAATTGCATCAAAACCATCCTCATTTTTATCTGCTTTGTTTTTATAAGCTTCTTTTTGTTGTTCCAGTACACTTATTGCCTTATCAACCCCACTGGTTGTCGCAGCTTCATAAAGGACAGTTTCATTTTCATAAAACCGGCTTTTAATAAACTCGGGGGTTTGTAATTGGTAAGCTATGGAGAGATGTATCTCTACAAAATCGTCTAATTGGGCAATGCCCTCAATAACATTGTTCCACCAGGTGTCTTCTCCTATTGAGAACTCCTTGCGGTTGATTTTGGTACTTCCTTTAAAGGCCAAATGGTGCCCAAGATACGATTTCACATATCCCGAAGGTTTTTGCATATTAAGAGTAATGTCTTTAGTAATTCCTTTCATGGTAAGCTGGCCCTTCCAATCGAACCCAGTATCTGTCAGCGTTATTTCATCACTTTGGAACAGTATGTGTGGATGGTTTTCTTTGTCGAACCATTTGGCAGATTGCAAATCTTTATCCCTCCAGGTCTGATTGGTGTTAATGCTGCCAACATCAATAACAAATGTTGTGCTAAGTTGTTTCAGGTCTTCTGTGTTATATACCAGGGCGCCCTTAAATCCGGAAAAGGAACCGGAAACATCACTTATTCCCATATGGCCAATGGTAAAGCCCACCGTGCAATGAACAAAATCCAAGTCGTAATAAAGTGCTCCTCCATTCACCGGGGTAGAAGATGCTGCAATATTGGAATTGTCTTGCTGGGCATGTAGCTGGGAGGTTGCAAAAAGGCCTATCAACGTCAAAATTAAATATCTCATGATTTTAGAATTTTGATTGAAAGTAATTGATTTACAAGGAGTTTCGGAATAAAATGGAGTAAGACGGGTTAAATATTGGCATTGTAAACTCCAATTGGTAAATGTGTATTAATATTCTTCATATTTAATTGATCAATTTCATCTATACTCCTTAGAAAAACTTACCTTTAAATTGATTCGAATTAATTAAATAAATGTCTACTAGTATTGATAAATTAGTAATAGACTCAAATCAGTTGCAGCTGGCCCTGTCCGCCTTAGAAATAGAAAGGAACGCTACCGTATTTACTAAGCGACAAAATAAAATGTTTAAGATTCTACAATTTAGCTCCATAATTTATGTCGCTATTACAGTTGTTACCATGATTATTCTTTCAATCGACCTAATCCCCAGGACTAGCGATTCATTCTTTTATTTTTTACTTCCATTTGGATTAATCCAGACAATACTAATTTTTATTATTATTTGGTCGTATCTACCCGTTAGTTCCCTAGTTAAAAATATCCGTCAACAGACCAAAAGATTTCGTAACCTTGGTTTTGAAGAAGCAATTAGCTCTCCCTGGAAAAAGGAAAGAGAAAAAACCAAATTGCTTAATATTATTGATAAGATTCTCAAAGTTTGGACCTATCTAATCATAATATCATGTATTTATGTGTTTATTAGTTTTGGTGTCGAATCTGGTGGTGCATTCTTATTTGTCCTGTTGATTATTCATTTTCTAATAAATGGATTACTCTCAATTGGAATAGTCAGAAGAAATAATAGTCGCTTACAGGTTATAGATCGCTTATATAAATCATTAGTTAATTATAATATGGATGCTAATGATAAAAACATGCAAATACTTATCCCTGTTGATGACTATGAAGTTATTGCCAAGATTGCCAGGGCCCAGATAAGGAGGAATCAAGCAATTAGCACAATTGAAAATGATAAACAGGTTAAATCTGGAACGTTCGCCATTCTAAAAAGTAGAAATTTCAAAGACTCCTTCCGCGTTCTAAGTGAATCTTCACGAATTGCAATACAAGAACAAATAGACAACTTTCTTTTAGAATTGGAATCTCAAACTACTAAATCAACGAATAAACTGGCGACTATTGCAGTTCCAGACATTCCTCTAGAAATTCTTTGTCAAATTGAACATGATAGTAATCTAGTGAAGATTATAGCCATAGAAAACCAAACTTTAAATTAATTGTGTTTTGATAGATAAATAGAAGAATGGATGCAAGTTTAGAATTTACAGAATATTCATTTATATACTCAAGGACGGCCAAACTATCACGCCGAGCTATGCCTCAGGAATTACGGCCTATTTTAGATGAAATTGAAGATACGCTTACCGAAGACCCTGATCAATTTCCTTTACAGACTTTACCCTTATCGAAAGACACATACATCTATAAACATGATCAACCTTCAATAGAAATTACTTATAATATTGATCGTAATAAAAAAATTATATATTTCTTACATGTTGCCGTACCCACTTTAGAAACGGCCAAACCTTTATTTATAAGTTATAGCCATAAGGACGAAAAATGGTTGCTTGAGTTAAAAAAATGGTTAATCCCTCTTGAAAAAGCGGATCTTATCAAAATATGGGACGACCGTAAAATTAATGCAGGTGATCAATGGCGAGATGAAATTGAAACCTCTCTAAATTCAGCCAAAGCGGCTGTTCTGCTAATTAGTCAAGATTTTATGGTGTCTGAATTTATTTCAGAAGTTGAGTTACCAAAACTCCTCAATGCGGCAAAAAACAAAAAACTAAAAATACTTTGGATAGCATTAAGACACAGTACTGTTGAAAGCTCCGAAATAATTAATTACCAGGCTGTGCATAAGGACCCTCCGCTCGTTGAACTTAATCGCTCTCAAAGAGAGAAGAAATTTCTTCATATTTACCAAAAAATTCGAGAAGCCATTAATTAGACTTCCTTCAAAAAGTATAATAGCACTTTTACTTTCCATCATGTTTTTTATTGAAAGTCAAAAATAAATTCATACGCTTACTTGGATAATTTGCTCTGGAATTGTGTCTAAGAATCTCCGTTACTGTAATTGTTATTCGAGCCATATTTTTTAATTCCCTATCTTGAGTAGCATAACCAACTACTTTCTTTGCATGATCAGTTTCTTTAGAAAAATCCGGAGAAAACTCTTTGATGGTAACAAGCCCTTTAAATATCTAAGGTATGCACTTGGAGAAATTTTGCTTGTGGTCATTGGGATTTTGATTGCCCTTCAGATTAACAATTGGAATGAAGAAAACAATGAGCGGACAGAAGAAATTTTTTTTATAAAATCTTATTTGGTTGATTTGGAAAAAGACCGGTCCGTAATGCAACGCAATGCTGAATTTGGTAAAATAACCATCCTCGGTGCAGATTCATTGAGTATAGAATTGGAGAAAAGGCCTTTAAAAGGCAGGGAGAGAAAATTGTACCATTTCCTGGCTTTGCAAAATACTGGTTTTGGGGTGCCACATCATGACCGAACGATGACACAACTTAAATACTCCGGAAAGTTTAGTGTTATAGAAAATCAAAATGTTGTTGATGCCCTGATAGACTATGACGCTGGTTTAATTGAATTAATGAAATTCTCAGGAAGCCAATTCAAATGGGACATTGCAAACAATACGTTGATAGACATTGCTAAGGTTTTTGACTTAACAATAGCACATCAATATGAAGCGGCTTCCCAAAAGAATATGGAGGATGTAAACAAAGTAAATTATCCTGCAGACCTGCGTTTGTTAAGTTATGATGACAATGACATCATGCATTTACGCAACACTTTAGTACAGGGACGAACCCTGGATGATATGTTGCTAAAAGGCAATAATATGATGTTAAAGATGAACGTGTCATTAGACTCCCTGATTCGCAGTGAATATTTTGATTAAAGATTTTGATTATTTGTCACCGGAAGCCCGGTTTCGTATTTCCTCTACCTTCAGTGTACTTACGGGTGTAGCTTCGTTACCGAACCTTTTTCGAACATATGTTAATATAGAGGCTATCGCATAATTGTCTAAATGTCTATTTGAAGGCATTAAGCCATTATATGTTATTCCGTTCACTTCTATTGGTCCTTGCATGCCATTGAGGACAACATCTATTAACCTCTCCTGGTTTCCGGTGACCCATTGGGACCCTTCCAGCGGTGGAAAGCGATTGTTATCCCCCTTGCCATTTCTTTGATGGCAGGCCGCACAGTAGGTGTTGTACATAACCCTTCCGCTATAGGTGTTTCCCTCCGGAATGACGTCTTTTACAGGATCCGGGTCCTTGATATAACTTTGTGTCTGCTTGCGTAATTCCATGGCCGTAAGGGCATCAGGGCCAAATTCTTTTTTGGCTCCATTATACATGATTCGCCATATTCTCCCCTGGTTAGACTCACTTATATACAAGGATCCATCGGGCCCTGTTGAAAGTCCCATAGGTCTGAATTTAGCATCGCTGGTATTTTTAACAACTTCTACCCCTGCAAAGCCATCGGCGAATACTTCCCATTCTCCCGTAGCCTGGCCCTGATCATCAAAAGGAACAAAGCAAACTATAAAACCCGCCATAGGATAGGGTGCACGATCAGTAGACCCATGAAAGGCCACAAAGGCACCATTATTATACCGCTCAGGAAATTGATTGCCATGATAGAACATAACGTCCATAGGAGCCCAATGCCCGGGAAATCCAATAGACGGCAGATCATATTCACTGGCCCTGCCAACAATACTGCCGTCTCCCCCATAGCCCGGTTGCAGCACATTCTTTTGTTTCATATGGTCATAATATGCATAGGGCCAGCCGTAATTGGATCCTTCTGTTATCTTAATTAACTTCTCGGAGGGCAGTACAGCAGCCTGCCAGGCAGTAAAAGTATCTGGGAAGATCGTATGGAAATTATCTATGCCATTCCCAATGGCATATAGTGTCTGGTCTTTTGGATTCCATTCCATGCCCACTACACTTCGGATCCCCGTTGCAAATTTTACACCGTCTTGCTGTGTCAGGCCAAGGGCGTTGGCATCAAAACGCCATATGCCCGCGTGGTATTCTAATTCCGGACAAGGATCAAGGCCTTTGCCTCCAGGAATTCCCACGGGACCAAATTTCTCAATATCCTGGCAAGCGTCAGAAGGGCTTCCGAATGGTACATACATATATCCCTTGTCATCAAATGCCACTGGCTTGGTGGTATGCCAATTCCGATCTACATTGGGGTCCATATCTGTAAATACAACCTCTGTTTTGCTAAGAGGAACCAGTTGTCCGGTTTGAAGTTTAGTTCTGTAAATATGTTTCCTGGTGCTGGTATAGAGGTAGTTGTTATGTATGGTAAGACCCGTAGCTCCCCTTCCTTTATCGACATAATCGCCAAAATGCACAATGCTATCCACCTTGCCGTCGTTATCAAGATCTCGCATGGCAACCGTTCCCTTGCCGTCTTTTGAGTTGCTTAGTTGGGCATAAACATCCCCGTTTTCACGCACTGCAATATGCCGTGTTTTCCCAACGCTATCTACCACCACAAGGGCTCCAAAACCCTCTGGAAGAAACAAGCCCCCATTATCAGGATCGGGATCTGGTAATTGCTCTCTGCCGCTGGTGCATTGCACCAGGGTTATTACAATGATGAACACTGGAAGAATCAGTAAATAAATAGCCTTATTTTTCAAAATATTATTCTTTATTAAAATTAATTGGACGTGCTGCAAGTCCATTTAAATCCCAGACCACCTTCCCATTTTTAATGGTAAGTTCGGCTTCTAATTTCCGATCTCCTTTCAGTACATTATTCCTGGCATCTATGTAGCCAAAGGAGCCTTTTTTTAGTCGGAGTATGGCCAAATCGGCAATAGCCCCGGGACTTAAATTTCCCAGGTCTTCTCTATTGATGGCCCTGGCAGGGTGCCAACTGCCCCTGGCAAGTACCTCTTTTAATGGCATCCCCATATTGAGAAACTTCGACATCAGGTTCAGCATATCTTTCATGCCAGCGTTCATACTAAATCTATGCAGGTCTGTCCCGAAAGAATTGGGCCATAATCCCTGCTTAACGGCCGGTAGTCCCTGGTTGAACCAGAACCCTGCCCCTCCATGGCCCACATCAAAAAGCACGCCCCTATCTCTTGCGGCCAGCACGTAAGGAAGCACCTTTCCCTGATGATCCACAACAGGGGTACGTTCCGAGATGTTTTCAAACGCATGTGTAATGATGTCTCCCGGACGCATCCGGTTTAGCTGTTGCTCTAATTTATATTCCGGCAAATGACATTCAACAAAAAGAGGCCGATTTGTAGTATTTCCGACTTCCAGAGCACGGTCAAAAGGAGCCCATTCCGCACCATCATAATGACCGATCTTAACCCCGACGATGGCATCAGGATATTTCAGCATCAGTTCAACTGTTTTGTCTACATCCATTTCGCTAAGATCATTTTGAAGGTCATCACCAGTCATGCCATTAGAAGCAATGTTTAAAAAGGCCAATATTCGTGTCCTGGATTGATCTATTACCTGTGTTTTAAACAATTCATAATTTCTCCATCCCGAAGTGCCGGCATCCACTACGGTGGTTATTCCGGCTTTAAAACTAAAATCATCTGGTGACAGACTATTGTTTCCATCAGCAAATTTATTGGGTTTAGGCCCGACAAATACATGCGTATGCAGATCGATAAGGCCGGGCATTACATACAAATCAGTGGCATCAATTACTTTTTTGGCATGCTTATCTGATATATAAGAAGCAACCTGAAGAATTTTACCGTCGGTGATAGCAACATCGGCTATAGTGTCTATTTTATTTTTTACATCAACAACATGGCCATTTCTGATTAGAAGATCTATTTCCTGGGCCTGAGCAGACAACGGTATGCCTACCAGCACCAGACCAATAGTATTCCATATACTTTTGAAATTGAGTAGTCTCATTGGTATATTAAATGGTTGTTTTGCTTTTAATCTTTATACGCTTTAGCGGCTATCCCGTTAAGGTCCCATACTACTTCTCCGCCCATAATGGTAAGCTCAGCCTCCAGTTTTTTATCGCCATTAATCCTTATTTTCCTGACATCAAGAAAACCAAAATTACCTTTTCGTAAGTTGAAGACAGCCACATCCGCTACTGCCCCTACACTTAAATGCCCCAGGTCTGTCCTGTTAATCACCTTTGCCGGCGACCAGGTAGCTCTTGATATCGCATCTTGCAGGGAAGCGCCAAGCGCCATAAATTTTGAAAGTACGTTGCTCATATCTTTCATTCCTGAATTCATGCTCTGTGTATGCAAATCGGAACTGACCACATCAGCTTTAAAACCTTGATTAAATGAGGGAACGGCCTGCTTCCAGGTAAAGGCGCCACCGCCATGACCCAAATCAAATATAATCCCCCTTTCCTGTGCCCTCAGCACCAATGGTTTTAACTTGCCCTTTCTATCCACTATCGCTTCTCGTTGGTCGGGGCCATTAGAATAGGTGTGTGTAAAAATATCTCCGGGTCTCAGATGATCCATAAATAAAGCCTCGATAGAATTAGGAGGCTTATGTTCGCCAAAATCTACCATTACCGGCACATTGGCTTTCTTTCCTGCCTCAACGGCTCGGTCTACCTGAGTAAAATCTCCCCAATAGTGTGCTGCCTTAATCCCTACCAGGATATCCGGATACAATTTCGTTATACTGTATGCGGTCATTTCCGGGTTCATATCGGTGACATCCTGCTCCTCAAATCTACTCCTCATGCCAGTGCCAACGATATTGAGTAGTGCAAGCACCCTGGTTTTTGATCTGTCTATGGTCTGCTGTTTAAATAAGGGGAAATTCCTCCAACCAGAAGAACCTGCATCCACGACTGTGGTTACCCCTGCCCTAAAGGTAAACCCGTCTGGCATTACACTTGTGGCCCCATTTGCAATGTAAGCGCCTGCTTCGTTCCCCATAAAAACATGAGTGTGCATATCTATTAAACCAGGGGACACATAAAGCCCGGAAACATTTATTGTCCTTATGCTTTTATCTTCCGGGATGCCCGGGGCAACTTCGGCAATTTTACCATCCTTAATGGCGATATCCATTAGTTCATTAATGTTATTTTTTGCGTCTATAAGGTGGCCCCCCTTCAATAACATATCGTATTGTTGGGCACGGACTTTGGCAAATAACATCAGCAAAAAAAGCAATAAGATTACAGGCTTCTGAACCCCGTTAATTGGTCTGTACATTGTGTCTGGTATATTATTAATCCTATTTTAAGTGGCCAATGGCGGGCCTCCGGGAACCACTATTTTCTTGTGGTGCATTTTATATTCCGCTCGTTTGGCGGTGAACGTGGCAGTAAGGTATTCTCCAAGGAAAACGTCGCCAGTGAGTGTGTCTCCATCCTGGCGGGCAGAGAACCAATAACTAATACTATTTCCGGGTATCCGGTAGTTACTCCTAAGCTTTATTTCGTCTTTTTCTGCAAAGCCAGCAATTTCCTGGGTGGAAAAATCGCTTTGGTGCGATCCGCTGATCCAGTTGCCGTCTTGCTCCAGGAAAAGGTAATGGGTGCTTTTACTGGTAAAAAATTCCATCGTTACCTCCCAGTGTCCGGTCACATCAACATTTGCAGCGGCCAAATCATCAGAGATTGGTTGGCGTTTTTCTGAGAGAATTTCATACAGCCTGTTTGCTACCACCCTGGCATTGCCCGGGCGCATTTGGCTTGGTGTTATATTAATAGAGGTTTTGTCTTTATAAGATCCTGCCCCAATAGCAATCCTCGGTTTACTGCGCGCCACAATCTCTGCAATTTCCTCCCCGGTAATATGCAATTTATCCGGATCCCAGCTAAGGTTTAATCTCGGGGTTCGGTTCGAGAGGCCTTCAGGTTGGGTCACCTCAGCAGTTACCCCTTCAATTTTTGTTAGCTTTTTGGAAATCTCATCGAGCCATGAAAGCCATGTAGCCCATTCTTTTTTATGGTCTCTTGTGGTCCATGCCTCAACAGCGGCTAACATGCCGAGCATTTCTTCCTTCCCCACTTTATTGTCGCGCCCCGGACCATGATGTGGTGAACTTGCCTGCCAGGCAGACATCAGCAGGGCCTTGTCGCCCAGCAAAAGGCCGGCACATTGCGGGCCGCAAATCGCCTTGCCGCCACTATAAGCAACTACGGTAGCTCCTCGCTGTAAATGCACACATGGAATTGTCAGGTCTTCGGCGGCTGCGTCTACTAATACCGGAATGTTCTTTTCTTTGGCAATTTCGGCTATTACCTCGAGTGATAATGGCTGACCCGTATCCGAGTGCCTGCCAGAATTGACATATATCATGGCTGTCTTAGGGCCTATTGCTGATCTGAGTTCTTCCGGAGATGTTATGTCTATCATTGTTACACCAACATTACGTATCGCATGGTCGTAGACATTTCGGGAGTAACGGGGTGAGATCACTTCGGTTTTTTCCATACCCGAGAGGTTAGGAATCCGTATCAGTTTTTCAGGATTGCCCCCTGTTACACAAGCCGCAGTAACATGTTTTAACCCTGCCGCACAGCCTGCTGATACCATTCCCCAATCGGCCTTGGTCAGCTCGGCAAGCCTTTGTCCAATCCCTGAGGCCAGTTCGTCATATTGTATAAAATAACCCGAGGCATCCTCAATAGCTTTTAATACTTCCGGGCGCTCTGTTGAGCCGCCAAGAATTGTAAAAGTACCCCTGCAGTTAATTATTGGCACCACCCCAATTGCATCATAAATAGCTGCATCTCCGGGCATACTCCCTGCGGCAGATAATAGTGAATCCCTGGCAACTATATTGCCATAGACCGATTCGTTTATGAACAGACTGCCGGCCAGGGGGACGGCACCCAAATGTTTAATAATGTCCCTGCGTTTCATAATTTTAAAAGGTTAAATCAATTAATATGGCGTAGATCAATTCTTGAATATAGGAAAATGTGATAAAAAACTAACTATAGTCCCAGTTACTACATCCTATCTATTACGGCGTTCTAAATCAAATCCCAGGCCTTTCTCGCTTTACGGCTGAGCAACTTATTTGCTTTGCTATTACCGACGAATTTTTCTTTCTCAGGATTCCATTTTAATGGTTCTCCCAGCCTCCAGGAAATAAGCCCCAGATGCATGGGTAGTGTCATCTCACGGGCATATTCTAAATTGGACTCTGGCTGAGTGCGCGACTTAACAGCATCGACGAAGTTTTGTTGATGACCGGGCGAGCGGGGAATTGATATTGACACCTCGTCCAAATCGGTTACCGTTTCTCCGTTTATTGTTATTTCACGCGTTTGATAGTCACATAATAATGTTCCGTTTTCGCCTTCAAAATATGCGCCTATATGCCTGTCTTTTGCCCCAGGAACATTGGGGGGTTCAGTAGTCCAATGAAGCTTGAGGTTATCAAATTCAAAATCAACATCTATCCATCCAGGAGTGTCCGAAACCCCTTTTGCTACCTCTCCCTTGGCGCTAACAGATCGCAGGCCTTTTGGTTGCAACGACCAATATACAATATCGGCGATATGACACCAGAAATCTGCATACGTCCCTCCCGAATAATCCAAAAAGTGGCGGTATGTATTATGACATCGCTCCGGAAAGTATTCCCTTTCGGGGGCGGGCCCTTGCCACATATCCCAATTTAATGTACTGGGTACTCTTTGTCCTTTTGTCATTTGAAGTTCCGGAGAGCCTCCTTGCTTCCATAAGCGGACAGTCTTGATGTCGCCCAGGATGCCCGACTTAATTATTTCTACAACTCTGTGATAATTATCCCCGGCATGAATCTGCGTTCCCAATTGAAAAATACTATTATGCCTGTTCAGAGCAGACAACATCTTTTGTCCTTCACGAACATCATAAGACAGTGGTTTTTCGCCATAAACGTCTTTTCCTGCCTGGAAAGCCAAAGTTGCTATGGTAGCGTGCCAATGATCTGGAGTTGCACAAGTAATTGCATCAATATCCTTTCTGTCTAGAATACGCCTAAAATCTTCGTAGGCATCCACTTTCCAATCGGGCTGTAGCTTTTCCAAACTACCTATGGTCGATGTCAGATGTGCCTGATCTACATCACATAAGGCTACAATCTTTACCTCGGGCAAGTTGGCAAACCAATTCATATGATTATTACCCATTCCCCCTACACCAATATGGGCCACTCGTAAGGTGTCGCTCGGAGCAACGGCTTGCAATGACCAGGGCAAAATTGTTAGTCCTAAGGTTCCTATGCTGCTTTGTTTAAGAAATGCTCTTCTGTTTTGTTGGCGTTTTTTCATCTTATGAATTTCAATTTCAAAAATTAAGATACTAAATATCAGAGAACATTGTACACAAAGTGATTAACTGTTGTATGTTTCTCGCCCGCCGCATCATCTCGCAGCAATTCTTATTGCTAATTGTTAATTGTTTACTGCTAATTATCTACCCTTTAATACCCTCTTTCACCCTCCGCATCATCTCGCAGCCTTTTTTAATCATCCACAGGATAATCAAAAAAGATCTCGTGTTTACTAATTATTAATTTATTACCTTATAACTAAACAAAAAAATCATGCCTAAAGTAGTTTTTACACACGCGGTCAAGGATGTTGATCTTTGGATGAGCAAGCATGCCGAGCGAGTAGATTTATTCGCAGAATGGGGGTCTAATGTTGTCGGTTACGCTATAGCTGATGGAAGCAATATGGTAGCACTGACCATTGATGTTAACGACATGGACGCCATGGAGCAGTCTCTGGGAACAGCAGAAATGGACAAAGAAAAGGAAGCTCACGGGGTTACCGGGCCTATTGCGATGTTTGTAGCGCCAGAATAATTCTTAGCCCTTAGAAGAGCGGCCAGAGGATACACTTCAGATGATCTGTTATCAGGTCTTTTGACAGGCCGACTATTGTCTGAATTGAAGGGGTTTTCTGTTGCTTGATGATTGATATCATGCAACAGGCACATCATCTGGCATTAATTCCAAAATCTTGTTCCACAGACTTATACCATTCTTCGTCGTCGGCAGCATTCCAATCCACCCATTGTTCATCACTCATAGATGCACGCCAAGCAATAAACGGTTCCGCATCTGGTCCGACGGGATGTCTTAATTTCCAATCATTGTTCTCTGCAACTTCAAAAATCTTGTCGGCAACAAGTGAAGGTGGCGTTGGTGTTTTGAGCGATGCCGTAAAAAGACCGGCAAAACGTTTTGAATGTGGATAGATAGACTCGTCATTTTTAGCTATATCACTTGCCATTTGGGTGTTGATAATCCCTGGTTCTATAATAGCTACTTTAACATTAAATGGTTTTACTTCCTGTGCCAGAGCTTCACTAATGGCTTCAAGGGCATGCTTACTTGCGGCATATCCCCCCAACGGACTATTTGCAATATGACCTGCAACAGATGCCACATTTATAATACAGCCTTCTTTGTTTTTTCGCATTTGAGGTAAAACGGCTTTGGTGCAGCGCAGAACTCCCAAATAATTGGTGTTAATAATTGCTTCAAAATCATCCATTGACATTTCTTCAATAGAGCCATGACGTTCAATTCCAGCATTGTTCACAAGAACATCTAACGAACCATGTTTTTGAAAGAAGTCATCCATACATTCCTTTACAGAAGCATCAGAGTCAACATCCATTTTAGAAATCGTGATGTCCAAAGATTCGTTTTTGATTTTTTGCTTCATGTCGGAAGCTGCTTCAGGATTACGCATTGTGGCAAATACTTTGTAACCAGCACGACCGAATGTCAGCGCTGTTTCAAGACCAATGCCTTTACTTGTTCCTGTAATGAGTACTGTTTTCATATGTTTTTGTTTTTAAACTTAGTTTCAGATTTATTTACTATAAAATTAAAGTGCAGTATTGAAATTCTACTGGTCGGCTATTGGATAATGAAGGTTAACGAGTTCGTGTATGGTTTCGTTGCAACTTCACTAAGATATCAAATAGGAGCGAGACCCCACGGTTCAGAAGCGAAAGAAATTCCGAATAGGAATTTCCGAACAATGAAGTATACACCTTATGCACATTCTGATCTGAAGTCCTGTCTGGAATCATTCCCAAACAAACACTTTATGTAACATAAAGCTTGGATAATCGTCGAAAAGGAACAACCAAATCATAGCTTTAGTCAGTTAAGAATTTAAACAGTGGAAATATGATCTTAGTTCAAATATTTTTTGCCTCCCTGATAATAGGCCCTATAGTATGGGGAATAGTCAATTGGTTTAAATACAAAGGTCTTACCACTCCTAAAGTTGAAATCCACTACCCTACTATGATTAATTCTGCGGTGTTTTTTGCACTGGCATTCAATATAATTTTCTTTCTGCAAGAAGTATTTCTTGTTCTTGGTAAAAAGGCGCTTGGCCTGCAATCTTTTCTATACCATAACAATCACACCTGGATAGGAGAACACCCTATGGCTTCATTGATGCAGGGTTCGGGAGCGCTAGCCATTTTCTTGATTGGATTGATCTGTTTGGCGATTTTTAGATTTATTCGAAACTCCGGAAGTATTTGGAAACTTTTCATATTGTGGATGGCTTTTCATGGACTCATACAGTCTATTCCTCAAGTGATAATCGGGTTTTTAAGTCCAGGCACCGATGTGGGTCAGGCGCTTGTAGGATATTTAAAACTTAGTGAACCCTTGCTGATAATCCTGGCAATAGGAAGCGCCATTGCTATAGCTTTGCTTTGTATTTGGTTTAGCAAACAACTACTGGAATTTGCGCCTGTTGATGCCCTCTTAAACCATCCTAAAGTGAACCTGAAGTATATTCGGTATATCGCCGTAGGAGCAGCTATTATAGGCAGCATTCTTGTTGTGCCTTTTAGAATTCCTCCAATGGGTCAGGCAGCCACTCCTTTTATTGTCTCTGCTTTTTCAATTCCCTGGATATGGGCAGCCGCAGCTCGTAGCAGACCCATAAGACATGTTCCCAATAGAATAAATGAGAAAGTATATTGGAGCCCCTTGATAGTGCTTCTGCTGCTTTTGATTTTTTTTAGATGGGCCCTGGTACCCGGGGTGGAATTTTAAGAGTTATGCCGGTTCATCAGGCTGGGTTTATGCCGCTTTGCAGAATGGACGAGAGACTCCCTATCTCTAGATGTCTATTTTAAAGGTTTTTTACTGATTTCCAATAATAAACTATAGATTGATTTGTGATCAGACAATGTATATCTCAAAATTAGCGACAAAAGGTATGCCCATAATCCAGTTGCAATAATTATCGGTATTGGTTCTGGATTAGAGCCAGTCCCAAGATATGGGAGCATTATTGCTGCAACTAAAGCGCCTAAGCTCGCGAATATAGTTGTTATTATCCCCCATAATGGCCCTCCTGATTTACCCGCAATTATTCCCGTTCCAAAAATCGTGGCGATCGCACCAATTTGTTCAACTAATTTTACGCCTCCAGATTTTGTGAAAATAAAAGCACTTATAGATATTCCCGTAATAAGTGCAAGGTACATACCAGATTGATTGATTGTCTTGGCGGAAATTTTCAATTGTCTATTGCCAAAAAAGAGTAAAGAAATAAGAATAACTGACGTGGCAAGGGAGGCAGTTAATAGTTTCATATTATGACTTAATTCGGAGCTAATAATACCATAAATACATATATAACCAAGAATATGAAAAACTATCCAAGCTATAGTAAATTGCAACCAGCTTTTCCTTAGTCTCGAATACTCTAACAATTTTTTAAATGCTTCATCATTCTTTACTTTTATGGTTGTCTTGTATGCATTTACCATATCAAAAAGGGCCAATTCGTTTCCATTTCGAAAATCAATCCAATTTAATCTGTTAATTACCTGGCTGACGATATATTTAGGAATATCCACATTGTTCTTATAACTAGGAATTAAAATGGGTACTACTGGCTTTTCTTCTTCATTAAATTCTCTTAATACATTGCCTATTTCTTTTTCCTGGATATGTCCAATTCCATTGTTTCCAATAAAAATGAATATTCCTCCACATTCATCAATATGCTCAAAAATCCATTTATACCAATCAGCTCCCTTTGGAATATCTTCAATATCAAACCAGGTCGGTATTCCATTTAAATTTAAATTTGCATTAACCACCTTTACAAATGATTTGTCCTTACTATTATGACATAAAAAAACCTTTTTCATTATAACGTTTTTCTCTAATAAATAGCTGTAATCAAAAGAGCATAAAAACAATCATGCGGGGCAATTAATTTTAAACAAGCTTTGCAAAAGGAATACGTAGTACTCCATTGACAAATCCACATTGTGCATCCGGATCCCATGCACCCATCCAAAAATTCATGTTCCAGGGGTAATCATTATCGATCTTTATTACATTATCTATATTCTCGGCGAGAATATTTCCGGCTAGACCTCCTTTTTCAATTCGTGAATTATATGCAAGTTGCCAAAACATTCGAGCCGAAAAAAATCGTTTTGCACTTGGACTCTTTAAGAATTCTAATCTTTTGATTATGCAATATTTTTCCATTTTATCTATGGTAATTGCAAGATCATCTTGCAATGCCTTTACTCGATTGTCAATAACCTCATCAAAATTCCATATTGAAGTTTTTTCGTAAATATCAGCACTTTCTCCAAAAATAGGTTGCGACAATGTATCTCTAAACGGATAGGTCATTGATCCCTTTAGAATTGAGCGCTGAAGTTTGAATTGACCATTTCCTATACTGATAATAAATGGAGCAATAGGTTCTTCTCCATCATCCGCAATTATGGAATTAAAGCCAAAAAACTTAGGGTCAGATTCTAAATTAAATTTTGATCCTAAAATCGAATGATCATCTATTGGCTGATTATTATTGTATAGTCCTGAGACGTAAACCCCCACATTGGGAGTATGGCTTCTTTTAACTAGCGGATTATGAAACCTGATTATTCTATCCAAATCTGGCTCGTTTGGAAGCGCAAACATGTAACCGCTAATTCCACGAGGTTCATCCGATGGGTCGGGATCTGTAGCAAGCCGAACCTGAAACCAGCCTTGAAACTTTATAGAAATCATTCTTTATGGTTTAGTATAATTATCAATGTTTTGTGACATCCATTTTATTTTATTGCTCACATCTGGCATTCTTGGGTGTATATTGATCAGTCCGTCTGCTGATTTTGAATGGTCTTTCCATCTTTCATTTAATATTTGGAAACGATTTGTTTTGGTAGGGGACATTGAATATTCTCCGTATATTTCAAAGCCCGGGCCTGCGCTCCCTTTCTTATCTGTAAATGCAGGTAATTGCGTCAATATCTCGCCAAGGGGCCTGATTATAGCACTCATAGATTGCCATGAAATATTTTTAAGAAGTGTTTTTTCTGTTTGAGATTCACCTAAATGCGAGTAGTACTGGATAAGAGAGATCAACATGCTATTGTATAATGAATTAAAGAGTTCACATGCTTTCAAGGTCTGTTCATTGGTTATCAGAGATATATCCATACTTTGGTCGGAGTCACGATGTTGTCTTGTTGATGGATTACTAACTACATCTCTTGAAGGTTCAAAATTTATTTCTTTTAGCCTCTTTTTAATATCAAGAAATCTTCCGTAATGTGAGTTTTTAATTGAATCTGGATCACTAGCTGACCCTTCACCCTCTTCTACAATATTGGCAATTGCCTGTTCGACATCTTTTAATGTCCTTATAGGCTTTAAAATTCTCTCAGACATAGCCTTAGGCCGTTCTAAACCCCAACCATCCTGATCTTGCATCGTGGGATCACCTATTAAAATATTGGGTATTTTCTTAAACGCCTCCAGTATTTTATTATATAGCTCACCAACTTTGTTGTATCGCAATGGATCGGGGGCAAAACCAAGTGTTCTGATGCCAAATGATTTATCAATTCCTTGTGGAAGTTCAAAGATTGTAAACCTTTTAACGGTTTTTAAATTAAACCTAGTAAGTTCAAAAGGAGCATCCAAACCATAAAAATAATCCGTTCGTTTAGGGAAATTTGATCTTAATATTCTGGGGCCCGATCCAATAGCAGAGAGTAAATTACAAACAGATCCAAAATGAATCATTTCTTCCCTGGCTACCTGAAGAATTGTTCTCTTCCAATCATTTACCTCCTCAAGTTCCAGTGGGTTCAAACCTTCATCAACAGATTGTTTTAATGTAAATGATGCAAACAAATACTGTATTAACAAAGAGTGTTCTATCTCTGCGGCCTCATTAAGGGCAAGTATCAATTCTTCTCTGGTATCAATTTTGGGTTTAGCGTCGTTTCTAATCATCAAAATGGCTATTTAAATATATCTGGAATTTTAGTAGTTAAACACTGATAACTAATATAGGTAAATACATTATAAAATGAAATGTTGTAGATTAAAAGCAAGCAACTTCATATCGGATATTCAAAACTTGTTTTACAATCTTAAGTGCAGCTAATAAAATATATACTTAGATAAGGATTCTACTACTTAGTTACGGATTTTACTAGTGGTGACACCTGGGTTAGCACGCTTCGCTCATGGACCAGAGAAGTACCGCTCCTGCAAATAGGGCCGTACGGTGGAAGATTGTCCGGTGGACTTAGAAAACAATTTATCAGCTATTTGATAATTGTTTATTGAAGGAAGCCTGGGTTAGTTCGCTATACTCATGGACCAGAGGTCATCTGTGGGTCAAATGAATATTTTAAGACCAAAACATAGTCCAAATACAAACCACAGAATTATTAAGGTTTTTGTTTAATCAATTATAAGACAGATTTATTAGATTTAGCTTTTCTATGAATATCCCCCCTAATCATTTTTATATAATTGTATAAATGTCTCTAAAAGTAGATGCAAGAAAAGGTTCGGTAAAGTCTCAGGCTTTTGAAAGTGTAAATGTCAGGTCAAATAGGAAAACAAGGATCACTGATCCTAGACCTTTGAGTTGTGCTTTAGACACTGAGAATTGAATGATCTATAGTAATTAATATTTTAACCATTTATAATTCAACTTTTTTTAAAACCAACTATTATGGAAAGACAGTTCAATATCTCAATTTTTATTTTGTTTTTGGTGTGCACTGCCTCCGGATTCAGTCAATCAGGTGACATTTATACCGCAACCAAAATAGATAAGGTTGAAACTTATTTTTATTCGCCATATAGAAGCCAGTTAAAGCAAACTAAAGCTAGATTAGAGGTTCAAGGTTCTGATCCAATAGCAGAAAAGAAATACACTTTTTCTTTAAATTTTTACGAAGACCTCTCCACTGCTGGGCGAAATAATATAAGGGATGCCGGTAATAGAATTATAATAATGCTGCATTATCCAATAAAGGATTTTAATTACTATGACAGAATGTTAAATGAAGTTGATAGATCTCAATTAAACGTCACTTATGAGGTAAATGAAGCTGCTTGGGTTGATCATTTTAGGATTAAAAGGACAAAATAGATTAAAGATTTCGGTGTTTATATTCAAACTTTTTTTGCAAGGTTTTGAACATGAATTGAATCTTTGGTGGTATAGTAAACGGCTTTTATGAAATCTAACAGAATGAAAACTCAATGGTTTAAAACTCCAAATATCTACAATGAATAAACTTATCATCTTAGGAAACGGATTTGATCTTTCACATGGATTAAATACTTCCTATTCGCACTTTATAGAATATTTAATCAATGAATCAATTCAATATAATGATGATATTAGAAGAGATTTGATCGATGTTGGTTTCCTCATGAGTGAAAATCAATCCTTTGAATTTATTAAGGAAAATTATATCAGATTGGCAACTTTTCCGCCTAGTCCGACAAGATCTGGCAGAATAATTCCCAAAAATAAACTGTTTCATATGATTTTGAAAAAATTCTTTGAGGCTGACTGGGTAGATATTGAAGGTTATTATTTTAAAGTTCTTACAGAAACTGAAGAAAACCAAATAGACCAATTAAATATAGATTTTGAAATTATTAAAAAATATCTTTTACATTATTTAAAAAATCGGATTGCTACTGCTAACTTGAAATTAATTCCAGATTACTTTGACATATTTAACGAGAATAATCCATCTCGAACACTTTTTTTAAACTTTAATTACACTGAAACTATTAAACAATATTTAAAGACATTGTCACTGCCAAAAATAGATCTCATCAATATACATGGGAATCTTTTAAATATTGAAAATCCCATGGTGTTTGGTTGTGGTGATGATACAGATCCCGAATACATTAGGCTCATTGATAAAAATAATAACTCTTATTTAAGGAACCTCAAGCGGCAGCAATATAATCTGGCTTCTTCTTATGCTAAACTTTTAGAATTTTTAAATTCAGTGGGAGAATTTGAAGTATACACATTAGGACATTCTCTTGGGCTTACTGATAAGACATTACTAAGTGAAATTCTAAATGATAATGGCTTAAAAAGATTAAAATTATTCTACTATAAAGATAGGGATGGATATAGAAATTTGAATAACAATATTCGTAGAATTGTAACGAATGATGTATTTAACAATAAAATTCTAAGCTTCCCAAATTCAATTCCAATTCCCCAAAGCACATAGAAAATTAACGACTCTAAACGAATTTGTTGAGCACCAACATACCGCAATAGCAGTATAATTCTTGGACAACAATTAGTTATTCAAGAGATTGCGATAAATTATGTTCAGAACAATTTACATTACAAATATCGTACAATTATTAACAACCATGAATCGCAACTTTCTATAATCAAGAGAGTTACGATTTCTATCTGTGGTCCCACCTGGGTTGCTTCCTCCTAGGTCGGAAGCGACCAGAGAGCCGAACGGTGGCAGAAGGTCCGGTGGACCTTCTGCAGTGAGGAGCCAGATGATGCGTTGGCTTTTACATTTCCAATTCGAAAAATCATGCAAGCATGTTTTTCTTTCAGGAACTAAAAAAACCCACGCCGTTTGGCGTGGGTTTTCTGCTTGATGTGGTCCCACCTGTACCACTTCATATTTAATTGCAAATTACCACACTTAATTTATATTTACTCTTAAGCCTTATATTATCTGGTATTTGTGAAAGTTTATAGTAAAGCACAATTAATATATGTTTATATTCGTTAAGTATTATTTACACCCTAATTAACACCCTATAGACATATGAGTGTAATAGAACGGACAAAAGGCACAATCAGATTTGCTTTTAAAGAGTCATTAAAGTCACTATCCAAAACTCCTAATCAATCTTCACTTATCTATTTGCATTTCTCTTATGGTAAAAAGAGGTTCAAATACTCGACTGGCTATAGTTGTAGTTTTAATGATTGGGATTTACAAAAGCAACGGGTAAGGAACAAAGCACATATTCTTAATAGAGGAGAAATCAATGATTATTTAAACAGACTTGAATCAGAGTTAAAAAAAGAACTCACAAGGTTGGACTCACTTGGCATTCCAATAACCATTGAAGGTCTAAAATCAAAACTAGACCAAATTACTAGCAAGTCAGAATCTAAAGAAGATGATGGAACTGTAGCCTTTTACCAGTATTATGATGTTTTTTTAAAGAGAAATGAGAATAGATTGAAACCAATTACCTTAAGGTCGTATAGACAAACAAGGCGTTTGTTAAAAGAATTTAATACGAAATTGAATTTTGATGATTTCGATTATGACTTTTATGATGACTTTGTTCAGTTTCTGCAGGAGGATGGAAAAAAGGCTAATACCGTTGGAAAACATATAAAGAACCTCAAAGCGGTTTTGAGAAGTGCTACAAATGATGGGCATAATCAAAATCTAATATTTACTTCTAGGCATTTCAAGGTTATCTCTGAATTAACCACAGCCATTTACTTAAATGAAGATGAACTAGAAAAAATCAGAACTCTTGACCTTTCAGGGTTTCCAAATTGGGATAGAGCAAGGGATATTTTTATAATCGGCTGTTATACAGGACAGAGAGTAAGTGATTATAATGGATTAACTGATAATAATTTTCATGAAAGTGAGGGTATTAGATTCTTTAGAATACACCAACAAAAGACAGGTAAAGAAGTGTTCTGTCCAATCACAAAAGAGATTGACTACATTATTAATAAAACGGTGAACAATGGACTACCTCCGAAAAAGATGAATGAACAAGATATAAATGAGTTTATTAAAGAAGTAGGTCGAAAGGCAAGCATTGATGAAATTATTACAACGAAATTTACAAAAGGAGGTAAATTAGTAAGCAAAAATCTCCCAAAATACCAACTTATTGCAACTCATACTGCAAGAAGGTCATTTTGTACCAATATGTACAAAAAGGGGATGTCAACTTATGAGATAATGCATTTTTCTGGACATAGTACAGAGAAAGAGTTTTACAAGTATATTAGAATTGAGAAAGAACAAAGAGCGGTTAACATTGCTAAAAGCGGATACTTCAACCTTTAACCAATATGAGCATTAATTATAAAGACCCTTATTTCCCCAAACTTAAAGGGGAATATAAAAAAGATGAGGAAATCCTATTAAAACAGATAGGGCAATTGCCTGTAATGAAATTCTTCGAAGGGTGGCTTAATTATACATTCAAAAAGATTGATAACGAAGGAACTATAAAATTTAAGGAAGATGAAGGTTCTGGGTTTATAGAAAACAAACTGATTCTTTCAGAGGACAGAAGACAGTTTATTTCTAAGAATTATCTATGGAATGGGATTGAGGCAGAATTTGATGATATAAAACATTTCCTGCCATTGTTCCACATGAGATACAAAAGTCAGCACTCGTTTGGTATGGCAAAAACCTATTCTAAATGTTTTCTATTTCTAAGGGGGGTTCTGGATACGAAAAACTTAAATAAACTTAGTATTGAGACGAGTGGTTTAAAACTGGATTTGCTTAAATCTAATTCAACTAGGAAACTTGATGAACTTAATCAGCATATTTTGAATTTACTAGACGACCTTAATTCCAGCTATAAAGACTATGAAGTAGACTTACTTGCTGAACATGAAGAATCTAAAAAGAGTCAGCCAAAGTATCTTCAAACTTATAATTTGATAAATAAAGAGAAGTTCAATAAGAATTTTGAAGAAATCTATTCCAAATTAGTTCCTATATATTTCAATGAGTCTACAACTAGAGAAGATGTTAAATTAATCTTTTCGGGAGGTATAAAGTCGATTATTGATTCTATAAGATGGATGCAAAACCCTAACCAATTACATTATTTTATCAAACATCTTAACGATAGAGACAAAATTTCCAATGGGCGATTTTATAAGATAGCAGAACAACTCTTTGTTGACCGAAATGGAAATAGATTTAAGAACCTAAAGAATAACAATTCAAAACCTGAACAATCCTATAAAATCCATTTCCTTGTGGACTTATTTTAAATACGGCTACACCTACCTACCCCTTTTTTCATCACTTCTTTAAGGCTCATTCTGACTAGCTACCCCTTACTACTTAGAACGCTCTATATCAGCGTTTTGCAAAACGAATCCATGTGTATTGGACTTAACTTTGTACTCAAGTTCACCAAAAAGGTGTGCGGTTAACTAAAATTATAAATATGAAAAAGTTCTTATGTAGAAAAGAAGTAGCAGAAATGCTCGGCATTTCACTCGTAACACTTCACAATCACAACAAAAGGGGGATTTTAAAACCATCCCATAAAATTGGGAGAAAACCACTTTATCTCTTAGAGGATGTTCTTGCACAAATTGAATTGTCTAACCCTAAAAACCTACGTTATGCAAGCTAAAAGAACAATAAGTTATTTCGAAGGATTTAGTAAACCGAAATGTGAAATGGATTTATCGGATGTCTTATCAGGAATAAAGAAAGGTACTTTTCAAAAAGAAGTATTGCTAGAAATTAGAGACCAAAAAAAGAGAGGTGAAGACTATAGCCAGTTGAAGAGGGGTTTGACAGGTTTTACTCCCTGTGGAACATTCAACGTATCTCGAAAAGAAGGAAATCTAAAAGAATATTCAAGTCTTGTTGTACTAGATTTAGACAACTTAGGAGTAAGAAAGTTGCCACAGATTAAACAACAAGTAATTCATGACCCTCATACGTTAGCTGTGTTTGTGTCTCCCTCTGGCGCAGGACTTAAAATCCTAGTACAGGTCGATTCAGATATAGACTTACATGCTGTAGCTTTTAAACAGGTTGCCGAATATTATGAATCTCTCTTGAATTTAGAAGTAGATAAAAGCGGCAAAGATGTGAGTAGGTTGTGCTTTGTATCGTATGACCCTGAACTATACCATAATCCAAATTCAAAGGCTTTCCAAATTGTTGATTTAATTGAAGAGCAATTTTCAAAGGCTCTTGCTCTTACTAATAAGTCTTATCAATTCGTTGAGGGGCAGAGAAACAATTTTGTTTTTTCACTTGGGCGTAACTGTAATAGGCTAGGGATACCCATAAAATCAGCATCTAAGTTGATAATGGGTAAATATGCTTATGATAAGTTTGAGGTCTCAAAGTCTATAGAAAGTGCATATTCTAGGGTTTTAGCACCCTTAAAAGATTCGTTTAAGGAAACAGACCCCATAGAAACTTATTTATTATCAAAATATGAATTTCGATTTAATATTGTCAGAGGTACAGTTGAATACAAAAAACTAGGTCAAACTCATTTCTTGATGTTAACAGATAGAATGGTCAACTCATTGGTTAGAGAGTTGAAACTTGAAGGTCACAATATTCATAAGAATAAATTGGTCGACCTCCTTCAATCTGACTTTTCGCCTGAATTTCATCCAATGGTGGAGTACCTAACTGAACTGCCCGTGTGGGATGGGGAAACAGATTATATAGCCGACTTGGCTAAAAGAGTCAGTACCGATGACAATGAGTTCTTTACAGATGCTTTCAAAAGATGGTTTGTAGCAATGGTGGCTTGTGCTATTGATTCTCATATAGTCAACCAATCGGCATTGATATTTTCGGGAGGACAAGGTATTGGTAAGTCTACCTTTATTAGGAATCTATTGCCGAAACAGTTACAGCAATATCAGTATTCTGGAATGATTGACCCAAAAAGTAAAGATTCGCTTATTCATTTAGCTGAATGCTTTATTATCGATTTAGATGAACTTTCAAATCTTACTAGAAAGAGCAATAACGAAATGAAAGAAATGATTACCAAAGGAAAGGTTAAAGTTAGGAGACCATATGGGAGGATGGTTGAAGATTTACCTAGAAACGCATCATTTATTGGCTCTGTTAATGAAGACCAGTTCTTGACGGACACTACTGGTAATAGAAGATATTTATGTTTTAGAGTTGAGAAAATAGACTATACAAGTCCAGTAAATCATCAAGGGGTATTTTCACAAGCCTATAAGTTATTGACATCTGGTTTCAAGTACTACTTTGACCAAGATGATAACAAACAGCTTACTGAAAGGAATGAGAAATTCAGGCAAAAAAGTCTTATCGAAGATTTAATTGATAATTATAAACCTGCGAATAATACTGATGATGCGCAATTATACTTAAGTGCAGGTGAATTTCTTAATCATCTTAGTGACGAGTTCAAAGTACCAATAGATGAACGAAACAATGTTAAGTTAGGTAAACTTCTTTCTCAACGTGGTTACAAGAAACGAAAAAGAGGTGGTAGGTATGTTTATGCAATTGATAATCAATCCAACGATGACAATGATGAGCAAGTGTTTTTAAAGTTATCAGCTTAATATAGGGGAGGGGGTAGTAGTTTCCAAAGACTTTTAAAATATATATTTAATTAAGTATAAGTATATAAGTGAAAGTTCCAAATGTTACCTATCCCCCCCCTTTCCTTTTAAAAAGCTATCAAGGAAAGAAAATGGTTAGTTATTTGGAGAGTTTAGGTTAGATATGTAATACAAAAGACCTCCCTTAACAGACTACCCGTTTTTGCTCCTTGCATAAAGTAGCTTAACTCCACAATAGTAGTATCTTAGGAAGGATATTCAGTTTGTACATTCCCATACTTGAGAACAACTCTAATTACTTTTAAAAACTACTTAAAAGACAGCCTAAATTGCTGTCTTTTTTATTTTACCATTACGAGACATTTTATTAACATCCTTTTATATCTATATTTATTTCTTGTAAGAAATAATGCACATGAATTTTTCACAAAGAATAGGTGTTACAGAAATATCAAAACCAATGCAGGTTGAATCTATTGATGAAGACCTTTCTAATGGTTTATGGAATGTAATTAAGATTCAAATTCTAGACCGTAAAGGAGAGTATAAAAACCACTATAAAATTTCAGAATTTGATGAATTTGCAAGGAATTTATGGCACGAGTTTTACAAAAAACCAGTTGATGAAATTGAATACTTTGAACCATATGATATAAAGGGGAAAATAAAAAAAATATATTTTGCGAGTGAGTGGTTTGAAAAATATGATTTCGTTGAGTTCTGTCTTAATACACTCTTTGAAAAGACTGAAATCTTCTTATTTTCAAGAGAAATCAATAAGGTTTTAGAGAAGGAATATGCTGGATACAGAATAGTAAAGGATGAATTGATTCGAATTTCCAATGATTTAGAATTGACTTCAATTCAGGAAACGATGAAATTAACTAAAGATTATACTTCTTTAAATGGTGCAAATATTCACTTAACAAAGGCTTTAAGTTTGTTGTCTGACAGAAATAAACCAGACTATAGAAATTCTATAAAGGAGTCAATATCAGCTGTAGAGGCTACTTGTAAATCTTTAACTGGAATCAGTACATTAGGCAAGGCTTTATCGAAAATGAATAAGTATGGAATACATATAAATAGTCAACTAAAATCTGGTTTCGAGAAGATTTATGCTTATAGCAATCAAGGCGAGACTGGTATTAGGCATGGGATTGATACCGATTATATCGAAAGTGAATTTAGTGATGCACAGTTCATGCTTGTATCTTGTAGTGCGTTTATTAATTATTTGGTTTTAAAATCAAAAAAAAGCGAAGAACTGAAAACTTAGTAGAATATCTTATTAAAGTATCAAAAACCATTTTACAATGACCTTAAAAGGATATTACCTAAAAGATTTATTAGAATACAAGGATTGCGAAATATTTTGCGAACGAGGTAACATATACAGAGTTTCGGTTATTGAATCTTCCCCATTAGTTACAATGTCCGTTCAGCCATATAATAAATCTGAATTTACCTTTGAAAAGTTACCATCCAAAAATCATGGAATAATTCCTTATGGTTGTAACTATAGTCTAGAGTATTTATCTTCTAGCAAACAACAATCTACTATATTTTTTAAGTTAAATTATCTGGCAGCTATAAGAACTAGATGGGTATTAAGGAAATATCTAATCCAGTCAAAAGAAATGAAAACCGATGTGTTGAAATATGTAATAGGACTGATTATTGGTTTTATTTTTGCTTTAATCACTCAAAGATTTTTAAATTAACCCAACAGGAAGACATATTTAATGACTCAAAACAAACTAAACCTATCCACACTAGAATCATGGCTGTGGGATTCAGCAAACATATTAAGAGGAAGTATCGATTCTTCTGATTTCAAAAACTACATTTTTGGATTACTGTTCTTAAAGCGTTCCAATGATGTTTTTGAAGAAGAGGTTGAAAACATTATGCAGCGTGATGGTGTTTCCAGAGCAGATGCAGAAGACGAAACCTATTTTCAGTTACCAGAGGAATCTCGTTGGGAGAACATAAAGAAACAAACCGAGAACATTGGTATTGCATTGGACAAAGCCTTTGCTGCCATAGAGCGCGAAAACACTTCTTTAGAGGGGGTCATGACAGCCACAAAGTTTGGAGACAAAGAGAAGCTGTCAGATGAGTTATTACAGCGTTTGTTGCGACACTTTAACCAACATTCATTGCGCAATGACCACCTAGAATCTAACGACCTCTTAGGGGATGCCTATGAGTATTTGATTAAAATGTTTGCCGATGATGCAGGTAAGAAAGGTGGTGAATTTTATACACCAAGAGGTGTAGTTCAATTAATAGTACAGCTGATTAAACCAGAACCTAAACAAAAAGTATATGACCCAACTTGTGGCTCTGGCGGTATGTTGATTGAATCTGCCAGATACATTGCACAGCAACCTAACGGTAAGGTTGGGAACAACGTTAATGTTTCCCTGTTTGGGCAAGAAAAGAACTTGGGTACTTGGGCAATAGGTAAACTGAACATGCTACTCCATAACTTTATGGATGCCGATATTAGAAAAGGTGACACCCTTACTACTCCACAGCATAAGAATGACAATAACGAACTGACCCTTTTTGACAGGGTAATTGCCAACCCACCCTTTTCACAAGATGGGTGGTGGACACCAGCCGAAAACTCTATTGAAGTGAAACTGGACAAGAACGGTAAAGAGAAGAAAGTATCACCTAACTATAACAAGGTAGTGAGCGACCCATACGGACGTTTTCAATATGGGATACCACCAAGAGGATATGCCGATTTAGCCTTTTTACAGCATATGATTGCTGTGCTTAAACAAGATGGTAAAGCTGGTGTGGTCTTGCCACATGGTACGCTGTTCAGAAGTGGCACAGAAGGTAAGATTAGGAAAGCCTTATTGGAAGCCGATTTGGTTGAAGGCATAGTTGGTCTGCCAAGTGCCTTATTTTACAATACTGGAATACCAGCTTCTATTTGGATAATCAACAAAGACAAAACCAAAGCACAGAAGGGTAAGGTAACCATCATTAATGCTAGTAGCGATTTTAAGGATGGCAAAAACCAAAATGAATTGCTGGAAGAACATGTTAGTAAAATTGTTACTGCTTACGATGGTGCTATAGATGTGGATAAATACATGCGCATTGTAGATGTTAAAGAAATAGCCGAAAACGATTACAACCTCAACATTTCACGTTTTATTGATACCAGCGAACCCGAACCAGAGGTGGATATTAAAGAAGTTCACCAAAAGTTAGCTGTATTGGAAGTAAAAGAGGCTGATATTAATAAAAAATTAGCTGGGTTTTTAAAGGAGTTAGGTATATGATAGCTAACTGGGTAATAATGAATCTTGGAGATATAGCCGATATTAAAAGAGGTCTTGCCTCGCAGCATTTGAATTATGTTGAAAATTCAGATGAAGGCATTAGATTAATAAGAATAAATGATTTTAAATCAAATTCCCCGAAATTCATTGAAGAGACAGAAGAAACAAAAAAGTTAACTGTAAGAAAAGGTGATTTGCTAATGGCTGGTACTGGTGCAACAGCTGGAATTTCTTTTTTGGTAAAAGAATTATGGGATGGGTTGCCATTTTCTTACAATGCTCCTAGAATTCGAGTTAAAGAAGGAAATGATTCAAAGTATATTTATTATGTGTTGAACAGCGATAAAATCAAAAAGCAGCAGAATAAGCTATTTACTGGTAATGCTCAACCATTTCTAGATACAAGAGCAATGGCTAGTTTTAAGATTCCAGTCCCACCCCTACCAGAACAACAAAAAATAGCTGAAATACTAAGCACAGTAGATGCCAAAATTGAGGTCATAGACCAACAGATTACCGAAACCCAAGAACTCAAAAAAGGCTTAATGCAACGTTTATTGACCAAAGGCATTGGGCATACCGAGTTTAAAGATTCTCCTTTGGGTAAGATTCCTAAGAGTTGGGAGGTTGTGAAAATTGGAGATGTTCTAACACTAGGAGGAGGTAAAGATTATAAACATCTAAGTGAAGGGAACATACCCGTTTACGGTACTGGGGGTGTAATGACATATGTAGATGAGTATTTATATGATGGCGAGAGTGTTGGAATTGGCAGAAAAGGAACTATTGACAAACCTGTTTTTCTAAATGGAAAATTCTGGACAGTTGATACTCTTTTTTACACTCATTCATTTGTCGGTGTTATCCCTTTTTATGTTTATGTTGTATTTCAGTCCATTAATTGGAGAAAACATAGCGAGGCAACAGGCGTTCCAAGCTTATCAAGGTCAATAATAGACCCTATAAGAATCCCATTACCATCATTGACAGAACAAAACAAAATAGTTGATATATTTCAATCGATAGATGAAAAACTAGAGGTTTTATTAGAAAAGAAAACCAACTACCAAGAATTAAAACAAGGCTTAATGCAACAGTTATTAACAGGTAAGGTTCGAGTGCAACTTAATAATACTATTATTGTATAAGTCAAACAATGGAAAACATAATAAAGGGAGTTTCTGTCCCAAAACCATTTGATTTATGAATCTTGACTTCAAGTTATATAAGCAAATTAGTGACCATATTAAAGGCGATATAGAAAGCCATGAGGAAGGAGAATGGTATCAATATTCTTATAAAATTTATACAAATCACAATCTAGACACTATAGATGATTTTTGGAAGATTGTTGCTTTTGCGTATTCTTGGATGCCTACAATACCAACTATTCATTTTGAAAAAATAAAAGGATTGGAGGAAAAGGTTTTTTATGAGCTTAAAAAGTTACAACAAGGTGATGGAGATATTGTTTGGTTGTTCAATACACTTTCTCCAGTAATCAATAATAGTGTAGTAGGGACTTCAAAAGCATTACATTTTATCGCCCCAAATAGGATTCCAATTTATGACAGTAGGGTAAAAGAAGCTTGGTCTAAACTATTTGATAGTGCTAAAAATCTAACTCTTAAAAAAAGACCTGACGGTAACATAGGTAAAGTATTGTTCTACACAACCAAAATGAATGACTGGTTAAAGACTTGTAATTTAGAAGACGATTCTATAAGCCTAAGAGATTTAGAATTAGCCCTGTATTATTATGGCAAAAATAAAACAGCAATTTAGATAAATGAGTCAATCACCAGAATACATACACAGCGAGTTGCCAGCCATAAAGCTGTTCCAGCAGATGGGGTATCAATACTTTGATGCTAGTCAGCAAGATGAAAGAACAGACATCACAGAGGTTATCTTAAAAGACAGGCTGTTGGCTTCAATCAAAAGGCTAAATGTTTGGATTAATGATAACAACCTCAATAAAGCATACAATGAAATAACAACCGTTAATGGGGCATCATTAATGGAGATAAATGAAAAGGTCTGGGAACTCATTAGAGGGGGAACATTCGCTGTGAAGCAGACCATAGATGGCGTTGAAGAATTTAAGGTGGTTCACTTTATAGATTACTTACATCCAGAGAACAATGACTTTTTGGTGGTAAATCAAATGAAGTATCATGGCAGGTATCAACACTCCGTACCTGACTTGGTAGTATATATCAACGGCTTACCTATTGGTGTAATTGAATGCAAGTCGCCTACGGCACAAAACGCTTGGGACAAAGCCTTTGGTGATTTAAAGTATTACCAAGAAAATTCAGAAAAGCTATTTCACTACAATCAAATCTGTGCAGGTATTTGGGACGTTGGTGGTAGGTATGGAGCGATAAATTCACCACAGCAGTTCTATTCTGTGTTTAAGACCAGTAAGGAAGATACGGACATCATCAAACAAGCCAAGAAAGACCAAGACAAGCTAATCATAGCACTTTTCAAGAAAGAGAGGGTGTTGGACATCATTCGACACTTTGTATTGTTTGAATTGGAGGAAGGCAGTACCATTAAAAAGTTGCCTAGATACCAGCAACTTAGAGCCACCAATAAAACCATTGCACGCTTACAAGGGGGTGAAGGTGGCGTGGTATGGCATACACAGGGTTCTGGTAAGTCCCTAACTATGGCGTATGTCACCCGAAAGCTGCAAGCACCTGAATATGGTTTTGACAACCCTACGGTACTGATAATGACAGACCGTAAAGACTTGGACAGACAGATTACCACTACCTTTCAAAATGTTGGTTTTAAGAATGTGAATCAAGCATCTTCTGTGGTTCATCTGGATAAATTATTGCGCAACGATTATGGGGGAATCATCACAACTACCTTGCAGAAATTTCAAGAAACAGATAAAGATGCGACCACCTCAACCGACCAAACAGAATTAGAGGAGCGAGGAAATCTCATGATTGAAAAACACCTGAATGAGAAAACCCTCACTAAGATTACCAAAGAACTTCAAAAGGGTAAATGGGTCGAGATAGAACGAGTGGAAATAGAACTGGAAGAACTATCTAAAAAGGAGAACCTTTATATTCTGGTTGATGAAGCACACCGCAGCCATTATGGGTTTCTAGCGTCCTTTATGCGTACAGTATTGCCCAATGCTAAGTTTGTCGCCTTTACGGGAACACCCATATCAAAAGAAGATAAATCCACCCTTGCCGAGTTTTATGGTGGTAAATATATTGATGTATACACCATTATGGAATCTGTTGCTGATGGGGCAACAGTTGAGTTATTGTATGATGAGGGCATAGCCAAACTAGATGTTAAAAAAGAGGAACTAGACCAAGAGTTTGAGGAGACCTTTGGGCATCTTTCGGAAGACAAAAAAGATAAACTGAAAAGGGAAGCCTTACGGAAATACCAGTTGTCGGCAGAGCGGATTGATGCCATAGGCAGACATATGGTTGACCATTATAGGGATAAGATATTTCCAGATGGTCATAAAGCCATGATAGTCTGTAGCGGTAGAGAAGCAGCAATTAAATATCAAGAAGTATTAGAATCACTAAAAGCAGAAGGCTATCACAACTTTGATTCTAAGGTGGTCATAAGTATGGGGTCTCCAAAGTCGGACGGTATTGCAAAAACGTACTATGAGACCTTAGAGTGGAACAAGGAAAATCCAAAAGACAAAAGACCTGTTTTGGTCGTTCCACCAGAAGATATCAAGGATGCCACCAATGATTTCAAGTTACCCTTTGGGAACGCAGCAGAAAAGGAGAAGTCAGGTAAAAAGAAGTATGACAATACAGCATTCATAATTGTATCGGATATGCTGTTGACAGGCTGGGATGCACCTATAGCCTCTTGCTTGTATTTAGACAAGCCATTAAAGGAACATAACTTGTTGCAAGCTATTGCAAGGGTCAACCGTTCCAGAAAAGGAAAGAACGCTGGGTATATTGTAGATTATAACGGTATCACAGCGTATTTGATTCAGGCATTGGAAATCTTTTCAGGGGATATAAGACCCGATGATATTTTAAAGAACATCAATGAAGAGTTTCCCAAATTGGTAATGAACCACACCAAGCTGGTGGAGTTCTTTAAACCAATGAAAATTGACAGGAACTATAAACGTGAGGAGTATATCGATGCTGCTGTGCGGTTCATTGAACCAATCAATAAGCGTGATGATTTCAAGGTATTGCTAAAGGATTTCAATAAGTCGATTAATATTGTGCTACCCAATACCAAAGCATTGAAGTATCAAGGGGATTTTAAATTGTTCAATGAGATAAAGTTAAGAGCCAGAAATGCCTATCCAGAGGACGAGGAATTGAAAATCACCAAAGACGAAAGCAAGATGCTTCAATCTATGATAGATGAACATTTAAAGGCAGAAGGAGTTGAAAGTTTATTGGCTGAACCTATATCCATAATTGACAAGGATAAGTTTAAAGAGGAAATAATGAATGCATCACCAGCCACTAAAGAGTTGAAGATGCGAAATAACTTAAAGCATACTATAAAAGTAGGTATTGATAAGAGTCCTGATTTCTACAAACCTTTGGCACAGCGATTAGATGAATTATTGAAGCTAAAAAACGAACAACGGATTACCCAATTAGAATTGCTAAAAGCCTATACGGAGATACAAGATGAAATCATTGACCAACAAAAGGAAGGAGAACAAAAAGGCTTTGTTACAGAGCGTGAGAGAGCCGTTTACGACTCCATGAAGGTCTTGTTTGGAGAAGATGCGGAAGACGCTACAAAGACCATATTTGACCTCATAAAAGGTGAATTGGATATTGTTGGATGGCAACGAAAAGGACAAGTGAAAAAGGATATTGAAAACAAGATTAGACGCTACTTGACCACAGCCAAAATAGAACGTGAAGATGCTAAATTGAAAGCAAAGGAAATGGTAGAAGTGCTAATAAAGAATAAGGATGCCTAGCGTACAATACGGACATAAAACCATAGCATATTCCTTTAAAGAAAAGGAGAAACTTAAAGCGCATTATATTACTGTGGATAAGGGTGATGGTGTGGTCTTGAAAGGTAAATCCATTTCTGATGAGAAAGCGCAAAAGCTAATCCTTAAAAAGGCTAAATGGATACTGGATAAACTAGACTTAGTTAGTTCCATTGGTGATGATGATATTGTTACAGGTTCAAGAATCCAATACTTAGGTAGAAAGTACTATGTTGAGGTATTTGAGAACAACCAAGTTGATGAAATAATCATAGATTTCACAGAATCTAAATTCAAAGTTTCCTTACCTAAATCATTAAATAATCAAGAAGAATTAAAGAAAGCCTTTGAAACCTTTTTGAGAGCCAAAGCCGAAGAGAAGTTAACGCCAAGAATCAATAAATTGGCAAAAGCTACAGGGTTAGATTTTAATCATTTCAAGATTAGAAAACTAGAGAAACGTTGGGGAAGCTGTACACCAGCAAACGATGTCATTATTAATATTGATGCGGTGAAACTGCCTTACAGCTTAATTGATTACCTATTAGTTCACGAACTAGTACATACCAAGATAAAGAGTCATTCAAAGGAGTTTTGGGCAGAACTTTCCAAACACATTCCAAATTGGAAGGAATTGGATGATAAAATGTATGGGATGAAGTTATGAGGATTTTATTTTTGAATGCTTTAATTAGTAAGAAATATCTAATACAGTAAATCATCGGAGTAAGTTTGATTTTACAAAAGGAATAAAGTAAAACATCGTAGAATGGGAAAGTATAATAAGATTCCTTTAGAGATTACTAGAGCGGCTAAGTCGGGTTTTGACCAATTGAGGAATGTTGCGAAACTGCACAGCGAAATAATGATTATCGATAAAGACAAAGATTTGCAATTTCATTTGACAGGTCTTGGTGACAATTCCGATTATTATTTTAGAGTAAATAAACCATTTAAAGAAAATGGGAAAGTTCTTTTTATTGCGAATTATCTTCCATACAACAAGACTGAAATTAAAGCCAATTCATATAAAGGAGAGATAAAAACAATTCTAAATGTTCTTAACAGTTGGAAAGAAATAATTCATCAATTAGATACAATATCTGTTCATCCAGAAGATGAAATTGAACAGCAATACAAAGAAGAATTTGAAGAGTGGTTTCAAATTGTTGAAGAGGATGCCGATACCAAAGCATTTTCTGCAAAACAACAATTATTAATTCAAAATGTCATAGAAAAATCAATTCCTCTTCTTTTGCAAGAAGGTATTAAAGAGGATGACCCAATAATTGAAAAAGCAACTTGGTTAAAGCTAAATCTAGGTAGGTTGACCAAAAAACAAGTTATATGTCAGGTTAAAGAACTCTTTGTTCCATTACGGAAAATGGGCATGAAAACCATTAAAAAGATTTATGATGTTGCTACTGTAGAAACAATCTCGATGGGTTATAGATTAGTCATTAGCAATATTGGCGATAGTATATTTAAATTATTAGAAGGATAGAACATTACAGACCAATTAAATGGTTAGTAATAAAATATATAGATTTTTGGACAAGGATGGTTACAACCTATTTTACGACCTACCCCTATTAAAAGAAAAACCGAATATAAAACCACCCCCACCTCTTTTCTTAAAACTTCCAACAAAATAGTTTCGGAATGCAATAACTATTATTTAAGAACACCCTTACAAACACCCTCTTATATGCAAAAAACCACAACAACCTAATTATCAGGAAGCTGTGGTTTCATTAAGTGGTCCCACCTGGGCTCGAACCAGGGACCCCCTGATTATGAGTCAGGTGCTCTAACCAGCTGAGCTATAGGACCAAAAATTATTGCTGGTTTGTTTCAGTAAACTTCCGAAAACCTTCAAATTTCGGACTGCAATATTACCACTTATTTTTAAACGCCGCAAGAAGAGCCTGCTGCTATTCGCTCTTTATTTGCTGATAAAGATCTACCAAAACCCTATTGTTGCTTTTAGGCTGCAATAAAGTCGCCCTCTTGTTGTCTGCTCGTCATTAACACACACACTACTATAAAATAGCTTAATGTTTATCTGCCCTCTCCATGGCAGGCCATAGGCGTACGTTTTTTTCCTGGTAAAGTTCCATATCCTTTAAGATGGTGCTTAGCAATTCAATAGCCTGTAGAATATAAGGCCCTTTGCTAAGCATCACACAATCTGTGCGTTGCGCCATGGCGGCATCGGTCATTTCGGCCCGGGAAGGTATCCCCTGCTTTGAGAGGTTTTCCAGTACCTGTGTTGCCCAGATCTCAGGAATATGTGCCGCCCTGCATAGCGAAAGAATTTCCCTTTGAACCCTGCCTATATTGTCCCAGCCACATTCTATGGCCAGATCTCCCCTGGCGATCATTACTCCTACAGGGTAGGTCCTCATAGCTTCCAAGAGAATCTCGGGCAGCTTATTAAAACCACTTTGTGTTTCAATCTTAAGAATGATCCCAAATCCCAACGGGGCGTTTAATTTTTGCAATTCAGTATGAAGATTGCTTACGTCCCGCTTTTGGTTTACAAAAGACAGGTTTACGATATCTGCGTTTTGAACCACAAAGGCGAGATCTCTTTTGTCTTTTGGAGTTATGCCTTTGAGCGCTAACTTACTATCGGGAAAATTTATGCCTTTGTCTGCCCTTAGTTTAATTCCCACTTTCCGGATATTGACAATCTCTATGAGCAATTCATCCGGAGCTTGTTGTCTAATAACGCCTTCAATCTTGCCATCATCAAAAAAGACCGGTTCCCCTTCCTTTACCTGATCAAATATTTCTGACGAGGTACAGGAAATATGTGCCGGGCTCATTAAATTACCTTCTTCATCCCTGATTGCAGGTCCGCCGGGTACGGCTTCCTTGTGCAATCGTAAAAGATCTCCCGAGACCAGTCTCAGGTAGTCTTCCGTCCTGGGTAGTTCCCCTACCTCAATTGGCGCGGAAGAATACTTAATATCGGTATACATTTGCATCCCCGTTTCCAAAAAGGTGGTTTTACCACATTGGGCCAAACAGCCCTCTTTTGTTGTCTTTGTAATGGTTATTTTCCTCTTCTTATTTCGGGTGTCTCTGAAGAATAAACTGTCTCCCGCTTTTAGCTTTTCCAAACTTGTTAATGCTACGGGCAGATGCAACAGCTGCGGGTTGGGATGCGGCAATGGGCCTACCCAGAGCTCACAATCCTGAATAACCTTGCCCATTACATCCTTTACAGGTCTGAATCTTTTAACTTTTGGCCCTGCGGGCAAAGTACCGGTCCGTACTTTTGGCCCCCCCAAATCCATGGAGATCTTACATTTCTTTTTCAGTTTTTCGGAAGCCGTCCTGATATGTCCAATCATCAGGCTCCACTCTTTTTCACTGTCATGTGCACAATTTATACGTGCGCAATTCATTCCGCTGGCAATCATATCATGGGCCAGCTGGTAATCATAGGCAACTGCTGTAGGTATGGTAACCATTATTCGCGTCCGCCTTCCCCTGGAGCGATAACCCAACAGCGCTTTTGCGTTGGATTTGCCCATCCTGTTACTTTTTTTAAACGTTAACTGGGCCTTGTGTTTTTTAATAGGTTCATTGTTCAGAAAGCCCTCCAGGATAGCCTTGCTGGCTAACAAACTTGCCATAACATGGCTTTCCGGTTTGTCCAGGCGGGATAGTCCCAGGTTGGCAAGCTTTTTCTGGATTGGCCTTATGTCTTCTTTGCGCAGCGCGCAGTAATGGATAAAATTACGGGCGCTTTTGATAAATTTAGGGTGCACCTCGGAAAGTTCGGCGGAAGTTTCGGCCTCAAATTGCTCCAATCGCTCTATGATAGCAGAAATTTCACCTATCAAGCGTTGTATTTTTTCTTCTTTTTTGCCAATTTCTGCCATTATCCAATCCTTTAAAAGCCGGGGACATTCTCTGGTCGCTTCCGACACCGGAGGAAGCAACCCAGGCTTCTTTCAATTAACTATAAGCAATTAATATTTATCAAACAGCGGATTAATTGCTCACTTAAGCCAACGCACCATTCAGGCCGGTTATTTTGCACTTAATTTACTGCTTACTTCATCCAGCCCCATCATCTCGTAGCCTTTTTCAATCATCCACAGGATAATCAAAAAAGATCTCGTGCTTACTGTTCACGGCTAATTGTTTATTGTTTATTGCTTATTGCTTATTGATTTTATCTCCTGGCATAACTCTACTAAAACCCCATTAGCACTCTTAGGGTGTAAAAAAGCAACGAGTTTATTGTCCGCGCCCTTTTTGGGAGTTTCATTTAAAACCCGGAAGCCTTCTGCACTTAATCTTGCTATTTCTGCTTCAATATCGTCTACCTCAAAAGCAATATGATGTATGCCTTCTCCTTTCTTTTCAATAAACTTACTAATAGGGCTGTCTTCATTTAACCCCTCTAACAACTCCACCTTATTGGGGCCCGCCATAAAAAAGGAAGTCTTCACCCCTTCGGAGGCTACCTCCTCGGTTTTGTAATGCGCTTTCCCAAAGAGTTTTGCAAACAGTTTATTTGAGGCTTCAAGGTCCTTTACGGCAATACCAATGTGTTCTATTTTGTTCATTTGTGGATTATCTTATTCGGCAGTTATTGTTCCGTGATATTTCAAAAATACGATTTTAGTATAATCAACTTTTAAATATCAAGTAATGGCTTTTCCTTTTTTTGCATTGCCCAAAAAAAGAAAGAAAAAAACGCTAGGCTGATTTTTATTTTATTGAAATCTATAGGTATTTTACTACCCCGCCGCCCAGGCCGCTTTTGCTGTGCAAAATGCTCTATGGACGGCTTCCTTCGCCAAATGTAAAATCCCCTGGATTTACTACTAAAATAAAAATAGGCCGACTTACTTTAGTTTGCCATTATTTCCGAAAAACCATCGGTTAAAACAAGCTGCAAACTTCAATCCTGGGAATTCCCTTATCCAAGAATAGGTTTCAGAAGCTTTGAATGGTACTCGGCCCGCTAAGGCGGGGTGGCAAAGTTCTGAAACCGGTTTTTCACCAATTGTGAAAAAATTCATGTGGATAAGGTGTCTTTTCTTTTGCTTCGTTTTCTTTGGACAAGCAAAGAAAATGAAGAACAATTATTCCGTACTTTTGCCCCATGGAAACACAAAGACAGAAAAAGATCTCTGGGGTAATTCAAAAAGACCTGGCAGAAATTCTCCAGAGAGCCGCTACGGACGGAGGGCTCAAAGGCACCCTGATCTCAGTTTCCAAGGTAACAGTTACCACAGACCTTTCTATAGCAAAAGTCTATGTGAGTATCTTCCCTACTAAGAATGCAAAAGAACTATTGGAAGGAATAAAAGGTAATCAGCCCATAATTAAACACGAACTGGCCTCACGTACGCGCCACCAATTGCGCCGAATGCCGGAGCTCAACTTTTACCTGGACGATTCTCTGGATTATATAGACAAAATAGAAAAGTCTTTGGATGGTAGGGAAAACCCCATCAAAAACCCTGATCTTTTGGCCAAAAGAAAAAAATCTTAATTCCACCTCGCTTTGAACTTTCCCTTGTACATCGCAAAGCGATATGTTCGGTCTAAAAGCAGTCAGAATGCAGTAAACATCATTAATTTTATCACCTTTTTGGTCATCGTAATAGGTGCCGCTGCTCTCTTTGTTGTCCTCTCTGCCTTTGCGGGTCTTAAAACCTTCAGCCTTTCTTTTAGCAATACCTTCGACCCAGACCTTAAAGCAGTTGCAGCCATAGGAAAATTTTATGCTGTCACTGCTGATGAAGAAGAAAAATTAAAACAGGTTCCGGGCCTGGCCTCTTACTCCAAGGAGCTCGAAGAAAGGGTATACCTTACACATCAGCAAAAGAGCCATATCGCCTATATTAAAGGGGTAGACCAATACCAAAATGCAACTACCGGGGTAGACAGCACCCTGTATATGGGTCAGTGGGATCTTGAAAACCAACAGGTGGTTGCGGGTATAGGCATAGCCAATTTACTTGGCCTCCCTGTCAATAACTACAGAAGTCCACTTATCATCCTCGCACCAAAGCCCGGCACAACATCTATCTCGCAAACCACCCAGCCCTATAACCAATTATCTGTAGTGGTCTCTGGCGTCTATGCTATAGAAACCAACCTGGACGAAAAGTACGTGTTTGCGGAATTGCCTTTAGTACAGGCGCTTTTGGAAAAGGACAGTAGCCTGGTTTCTGCAGTCAGTTTTAAATTAGGGCCAAATGCCGATCAACAAGGCGTTAGCAGCGAAATCAGGGAAATTTTAGGCCAGAAAGCGCTTATTAAAAACAGACAGGAACTCAACAGCACGCTTTACAAAATGTTGAATACTGAAAACCTGGCTACCTATCTCATTTTTACCCTGGTACTCATTATTGCTCTGTTTAATGTTGTAGGGGCCATTATTATGATGATCCTGGATAAACAACTCAATTCCAAAACGCTATTTAGCCTGGGGACCACCATAAAAGAACTTCGCCGCATCTATTTTATCCAGGGGATTCTGGTAACGGGCTTCGGTGGTCTTATAGGGGTGCTTTTGGGCTCTCTACTCATCTGGTCGCAACTGGCCTTCGGTTGGTTAAGAATAACTCCCTCCCTGGCCTATCCTGTAGAATACCAAATTATTAATGTGATTATAGTAATGAGCACTATTCTTGTATTGGGGGTAATTGCAGCAAAAATTGCCAGTAGCAGGGTAAGCAGGAAATTGGTCGCTTAAGAAGGTCTCCTAGACAAATACATGATCCCCAAATTTTTCCAAAACCTCATCAAAGGCTGCAAATACATCTTCAGAAGCATCGCTGGTAACCATCTTCATACGATAGGGTTTAAAATCTGGTATCCCTTTAAAATAATTGGTATAGTGCCTGCGGGTTTCAAACACTCCAAGTTTTTCGCCTTTCCAGGCTATAGACATTTCCAGATGTCTGCGGGCAGCACTGACCCTTTCCTCCATAGTAGGTGGGGCAAGGTGCTTCCCCGTATTAATAAAATGTTTTACCTCTTTAAAAAACCAGGGATATCCAATACTGGCCCTGCCTATCATGGCTCCGTCTAAGCCGTACTGATCTCTCATTTTTACTGCCGCCTCAGGGCTGTCAATATCTCCGTTTCCAAATACTGGGATATGCATCCTGGGGTTGTTTTTAACCTCAGCTATAGGCCCCCAATCGGCCGCACCTTTGTACATCTGCACCCGGGTACGTCCGTGTATTGCAATTGCTTTGCAACCCACATCCTGCAGGCGTTCAGCTACTTCCACAATTCTGATTGAATCCTGATCCCAGCCAAGACGGGTTTTTACCGTCACAGGTAGTTTGGTATGATCTACCATAGCTTTGGTAAGCGATACCATAAGGTCTATATCTTTTAATATGCCGGCACCAGCGCCTTTGCTCACCACTTTTTTTACCGGACAACCAAAATTGATGTCGATAATGTCCGGCCCGGACTTCTCCACAATTTCAACAGATTGCAACATAGAGTCCAGGTTAGCACCAAAAATTTGTATTCCTACAGGCCGCTCTTTTTCATAAATATCGAGCTTCATGACACTTTTTGCCGCATCGCGGATAAGGCCTTCCGAAGAAATGAATTCTGTATATACCACGTCTGCCCCCTGTTCTTTGCAAAGTGCTCGGAAAGGCGGGTCGCTTACATCCTCCATAGGGGCAAGCAATAAGGGAAAATCCGGAAGTTGTATGTCTCCAATTTTAGGCATAATGGTATCCTTGGCCTGCAAAATTAAAAATAAAGTAGGAAACTATGGGTATTTACTCGTTTTCGAGTCGGTCTAACTCGCTTTTCTGCAAGCTTCTGTTAGTACCACTAAGGCCGTAATTCCCAAAATTATAGGTAAAGCCAAGACGAACAAATTGCGTTTCCGGCACACTAACTATTGTATTGTCCTGGTTGGCATATCGCGAGGTATAGGTAGCATTAGCCCTTCCCAACAAATCTTCTGCAACCAGGGAAACTACTGCCTTTTTATTCCATAAAGATTTGCGCAAGCCAATATTTAAGTTGATGGTCTCCGTTCTTTTGTAAGAGCCAAGGAGAAATCCGCTCAGATAGGTCAGAGAGGTATCTCCGGTAAAGGTGCCATCTTTAGAAAGCGTTAAAGAGTTGCTCAGATAACAATAATATCCAGTTACTTTGTTTTTGTAGGATTCAATACTGCTTTCCACGGCCATAAAAGTTTCGTCTTCATAAAAAACAGAATTGTAAAAGTACATATACCAGGAAGGGGTTACCGAGGTGGCGATGGTAAAATCCAGCCCAAAGGAAATACTTTCAAGAACATTTTGTTTTAATTTTCTGATGGTTTGATTCTCATTGTCTTGAAAACTGAGTGTGCTGATATATCGGCCATTATCCCTGTAATAAATATCGAAAAAATAGGTGTCCTTAATATTAAAATTCAGATTGAAATTGTGGCTAAAGTTAGGCACCAGATCCGGGTTACCCTCATCAAAATCGTTCTCGTTTAAAAAATACCTGAACGGATTAAGGTCCGAGTATTTTGGGCGGGTTAGTTTTCTGCTATAATCTAAAGAAATGCTATGATCATCCCCAAGTTTTCTGGTCAGGAATAAAGAAGGGAAAAACTCCAGATAGCTTTGGTTGTTGATCTGTTGCAAGGTTTCAGATCTGGCCTTTACACTAGTCTGCTCTGCCCTTATTCCCAACTTTATCAGCCAGTCTTCCCAATCTCCGGAGAAACTAGCATAAGCCGCCAAAACCCCTTCCCTGTAATTAAACCGGTCCGAAAGCGCAATATTAAATGGGGGTTGCGTATCGTTTACATCAAAATAGTCTATCCCGCTCTGGGACTCTATAAGCGATCCTTTTACCCCACTTTCAAAAACACCAGATTTAACAGGGTTATAGTAATCTAGTTGCCCGGTGTAAATATTAATGTCCTGAAGGGCGTCCGTAGAGAAACTGAAGTTCCTTAAAAAAGTTCCTGAGGCATCAAAATAATCGCTAGATCCATCTTGCTGTCGTGAAAGTTCATAATAAGTGTAGTGGGCATTCATCTTTAAGAATTCACCCTCTTTTTTAAACTTTCGCTCGAAGTTCAGATCAAAAGAAAGGTTTAGTAAGTCGTCATTAATGGTGCTTTCATTTACCAGCGTCGAGTCTAGCTGTCCACTCCCATTGCGCATTTGGGTCTGCACTTCATTTTCATCCTTTTTGTTAGGTGAAAAACTGAGGTTAGAGGTTAAATTAATTAAATCCCTATCGCTGGGATTGAAATCTAAAATTAAATTGGCCTGCTGGGCAGAAGAACGCGTGGTTTTGTTATAATCGGTGGTCCAATCCGCAAAATTGGTGTTTTGCTCATCAATAAAATTAACCCTGCTGTCAGATTTTCTAAATTCTTTTCTTGGATTGATAACATAATTAGCGAAAATGCTAAAGTTATCACTCTTGTAGTACTGGCTTGTTCCTAAACTGTATTTAGGGAAAACTGCCTGCTCTATATGGCCGCGAACACTCCCTTTATATCCTGGCACTATATTCTCGGTAGTGCGGATATTAAGTATGGGGCCATCTTCTGCTTCATAACTTGCGGGAGGGTTTGGAATAACCTCTATTGCCGAGATCATATTTCCCGAAAGGCCCCTTAAAAAATCCTGGATTTCGGAAGTGGATAATTGTACCTTCCGATTGTTCAGATAAACTGTGGCCTCCTGCCCCCTTATTTCCAGGCTTTCCTCTACTACGATAACTCCAGGTGCATTTCTTAGGATGTCCAGCGTGGTGCCTTCACTAACTACGGTATTCTCCACATTAAATACAACACGATCTGCTTTCCGTTCAATTGAAGGCAACTGGCCGGTGAGGACCACCTCATCTAACCACTCCCCATCTGGCTCCATCACTATAGCACCTATTTTTACATCTGAGGAAATCTCCAGAGGAACCAGCACGGATTGATAACCAAAATATTTCGCTTGTAAATAGTATAGGTTTGGGGAGACATTTCGCAAAACAAAGCGTCCATTATCATCGGCAGATATGCCTTTTATGAGGGTGCTATCCGAAACTTGTAATAATACCACATTGGAAAAGGGCAAGGGTTTGCCTTCGGTATCTCTGACAGCTCCAGAAACTTCATAGGTTTGGCCTGTCAATAAAAGGGGAAATATCGCCAAAATGACAAATAAGGGGAGTCTCACGTTCTGGTAGGTTAATGCCCAAAGCTATAAAATAAATTAAACTTGGGTTAAAAAGTGATCTCTGCCTCTATTTTCTCTCCATTTCGATCTACTATAACTTTAGTAACATCACCAATATCAAAAACAGACAATGCCCTCATATAACTCATCATATCCACCACCGTACTATCACCCAGTTGTATAACCACATCGCCTTTCTGAAGCCTCGCTTTCTGCGCAGGTTTGTCTTCGCTAATACCGTCTATTCGCATGCCCTTGCCATCGAACAAATAATCTGGTATTACCCCCAGGGCCACTTTAAAACGCGGTACCTCTTCGCTTTCGTTTTTGGTTTTCTTAAAAACCAGCTCCCCGTCATCATCCAATTCGCCAATAACTGCCATAATATAATCTGAGATCATCTCCATGCCTTTGTAATTTAATTTCTCAGCGTCGTCAGAGGGCTTGTGGTAGTCTTCGTGCTGCCCTGTAAAAAAGTGCAATACCGGAATGTCCTGTAAATAAAAAGAGGTGTGGTCCGACGGGCCAACTCCAGAAGGTTTCAGCACCAATTTAAAATCCGTATTACTCGCGTTGAGTACCTGATTCCATATGGGTGAAGTGCCCGTGCCGCTTACAGATAAGGTACTGTCTTTTCGGAGTCTGCCTACCATATCCATATTGATCATATAATTTATTTCTGAAATATCAACGGTAGGGTTTTTAGTGAAGTAATTAGATCCTAATAATCCCATTTCCTCCCCGGAAAAAGCAATAAACAAATAATTATTCCCTGTATTATTCTCCTTCAATTCGTACGCAAGTGATAAAAGCAAAGCCACTCCGCTGGCGTTGTCATCCGCCCCATTGTGAATTGCCGTTTCTCCCCTGTACAAAGACCCTTCGCCGCCCAGGCCAAGATGATCATAATGTGCCCCGATAACAATAGTTGATGTGGCCTGATTATCTAAAAACCCAATAACATTGGTTCCTGTAATAGTACTATCCCCGGAGACCGAATACTCTATCTCCTGGTGGGGGTCTCTTTTGGATTTAAAACTGAAGGTTTGAAAATAAGTGTCTTCTTTTCCCTTAGGTTGTAAGCCAATTTCGGACATCCTTTGCTGCAGGTAATCCGCCGCCTTTATTTCATTGGCTGTTCCTGTCTCACGGCCTTCAAGGGAATCACTTGCAAGAAAGGCAACATCCTCATTAATCGTTACTTTGGGGCCACTTTCTTTTTTACATGCCAAAGCGATTATAAAAAATATGGGTAGAATAATTTTTTTCATCAGATTTGCTTCTAATTTTGGGTAAAATTAAACATCCTATGAGAAGTATTTTCATCCTTACCCTTTTATTAATACTGGGCAGTTGTAAAACGGAAGTTAAAAAGGAACAGCAAAAGGAGCAAGAAAAGGTCTCCCTTATGGCGGGCAGTGATACCCTGATCTATCCGGAAGAGAAATATTTTAAGACAATCCGCCAGGTTACTTTTGGAGGAGACAATGCAGAGGCCTACTGGAGTTTTGACGATAGTAAAATGGTGTTTCAATCTAACAATGCCGCCTGGGGGATGAAATGTGATCAGATGTTTCTAATGAATAAAGGGGAGGTATTTGATGGCATACAGCCACCGATGATTAGCACCGGGATGGGACGTACCACCTGTGCCTACTTTTTGCCAGATAACGAGCATATTGTTTATGGTTCTACACACCTTGCAGATAAGGAATGTCCGGAAGTTCCGCTGCGAAAAAATGGTAAATACGTATGGCCGGTCTATGATAGTTTCGACATTTTTGTGGCAGATCTAAAAGGTAATATTGTTGGGCAACTTACCGATGAACCAGGATATGATGCAGAGGCAACGGTATCGCCAAAAGGGGATAAAATTGTCTTTACTTCCATGCGCAGCGGGGATTTGGAATTGTACACCATGAACCTCGATGGTTCCGATGTGAGACAAATAACCGATACACTGGGGTATGACGGCGGCGCTTTCTTTTCTCCCGATGGCAGTAAAATTATATTCAGGGCCTCCAGGCCAGAAACAGACGCCGCTATTGCCGAGTACAAGGAGCTCTTATCGCAAGGGCTGGTACAACCAACGGAAATGGAACTGTTTATTTGCGATGCAGACGGAAGTAACCTAAAACAACTTACTTTTCTGGGCAATGCCAATTGGAGCCCGTTCTTTCACCCCTCAGGGGAAAAAATCCTTTTTTCGAGCAATTTTGAAGCCGAAAAAGGCTTTCCGTTTAACCTCTACTTTATTGATATCGATGGGAAAAACCTGGAGCGTGTCACCCACGGAAAAACCTTCGACGCCTTCCCGGTATTTTCAAACGATGGCAAATACCTGGCTTTCTCCAGCAATAGAAATAATGGGGGTACCAGAGACACCAATTTGTTTATTGCAGAATGGCAGGAATAAAGGGTGAATATTTTGTTTAGAGACCATCTTCTTATACACTACCTTGCTCTTTATTATCTTCTCGATAGGAAACAAGCTGTCAGGCACAGGTTTTTATATTGGTTCAATTCCGCATATAGGCTCAAAAAAATGTATCTTTGCAGCCTTAATTTGAGGAGTTACTTCACATGAAGCACATTCGGAATTTCTGCATTATTGCCCATATAGACCATGGTAAAAGTACTTTGGCAGACAGGCTTTTAGATTTTACTGGAGCCGTTACGGAGCGCGAGAAAAAGGAGCAGCTTCTGGACAATATGGACCTGGAACGCGAAAGGGGCATAACTATTAAAAGTCATGCCATTCAAATGGAATATACCTATAAGGGCCAGGAGTATGTCCTTAACTTGATTGACACCCCCGGGCATGTAGATTTCTCCTATGAGGTTTCCCGCTCTATTGCCGCTTGTGAGGGGGCATTACTAGTAGTGGATGCTGCGCAGAGTATTCAGGCGCAGACCATTTCTAACCTCTACCTGGCATTAGAGAATGATCTGGAGATTATTCCGGTGCTCAATAAGGTGGACCTTCCCAGTGCAAATCCGGAAGAAGTAACAGACGACATTGTTGATCTTTTAGGGTGCAAACCCGAGGAAGTGATCCCGGCTTCGGCTAAAACAGGTATAGGAATAGAAGAGATCCTGGAAGCCATTATTGAGCGTGTTCCTGCTCCTGAAGGCAACCCCGAAGAGTCCTTACAGGCCCTGGTTTTTGATTCTGTTTACAATCCGTTCAGGGGCGTAGAGACCTATTTCAGGGTAATCAATGGGGAAATTAAAAAGGGGCAAAAGATAAAATTTGTCGCTACAGGAAAAGATTATTTTGCCGATGAGGTGGGTACTCTAAAATTAACACAACAGGTTAAGCCCAGTATTAAAGCCGGAGATGTTGGCTATTTAATCACCGGAATAAAAGATGCCAGAGAGGTAAAAGTCGGGGATACTATTACCGATGCTGCCAATCCGACACAAAACGCCATTGCTGGTTTTGAAGATGTGAAGCCTATGGTTTTTGCGGGTATTTATCCTGTGGATACAGAAGATTTTGAGGAGTTGAGGTCTTCTATGGAAAAATTACAACTGAACGATGCTTCCCTGGTATTTACCCCCGAAAGTAGTATGGCCCTTGGTTTTGGTTTCAGATGCGGATTCCTGGGGATGCTGCATATGGAAATTATTCAGGAACGATTAGAGCGGGAGTTTGATATGACGGTGATTACCACTGTTCCTAATGTAAGTTATCATGCCTATACCACCAAGGACAAGGAGACCCCGTTTGTTGTTAATAATCCGTCAGATTTGCCAGACCCTTCTACCGTTGATCGGGTAGAAGAACCTTATATAAAAGCGACTATCATAACCAAATCAGATTTTGTGGGGAATGTTATGTCGTTGTGTATTGAAAAACGCGGGCAAATTACCAATCAGACCTACCTGACCACAGAACGGGTAGAGTTAACTTTTGATATGCCCCTGGCCGAGATCGTTTTCGATTTCTATGACCGCCTCAAAACGGTTTCTAAAGGCTATGCCTCTTTTGACTATTCACCTATAGGGATGCGGGTCTCTAAACTGGTAAGGGTAGATATCCTTTTAAACGGACAACCGGTAGATGCCTTGTCTGCATTGATCCATTTTGACAATGCTCAAAATATTGGCAAGAAAATGTGTGAAAAATTAAAAGAGCTTATCCCCCGGCAGCAATTTGATATCCCTATTCAGGCTGCTATTGGTTCTAAAATTATTTCAAGGGAAACTATCAAAGCATTAAGAAAAGATGTTACAGCCAAGTGTTACGGAGGAGACATTTCAAGGAAGCGGAAGCTGCTCGAAAAGCAGAAAAAAGGTAAAAAACGAATGCGACAGGTTGGAAATGTAGAAATTCCACAACAAGCATTTATGGCCGTTTTAAAGCTCAATGATTAGAGACTTCCTAACCACAAGATTCTGGCCTTTCACAATTGAATTACTTATTTTTCCTACATTTTAAGAAAGTAAATGCAATTTTACCCCTGTCTTTTGTGTTATTGGTACAATTGAATCATAGTACAACCAAATGACTACCTACATCGCTAAATTCTGTGCCCATCACAGAATTATCCAGATTATGCAACACTCTGTTTTTACCTGGAAACAGGAAGGCGGAGATATCGACAAAGATTTATTAATAGGAAAAATTAAGCGGGAATCCTCTTTGCATTTTTTTAAATTACTGGCCGGGGATCATTATGCGGTTAATATTGAAGATATCGATATAGAAGTAAGCAATATGAAGCCATTCTATAGCTAAATCAATTCATATGGCGCCGTGCAGGAAATGATCAGGCTTCTTCCTGTTCTGTTTCGCCAGGTGAATCTGTCTGTAACATTTTCCCAAGGTATGCCAGCTTATACCCTTCTTTAATATCCTTGAACTCATTGCTAAATGAGGAGATAATCCTTAGCTCACCATCAGGTGCTTTTAAAAACATGGGGACAACATCTTCTTCCATTTTAGTAACCTCGATGAGCCCTTCATAATGCTTATCATCTCTAAGGTCTATTTCGTGAATGGCCGGATATTTTCTGGCAGCTTCGGTAATTTTAATAAAATCATCGGTATGAGAAAAGAGCCCTTCCTTTGGATTGTCTTCCGGGTTGTTCATTTCATCGGCTGTGATTAATCTAAATGCTCCATTTTCACCAAATTGTTTACCAAATTTGTTGATTGCATAGGTATTTATTTCAGAATTCCCTGTAAGGGCCATCAAAATACCTACATCGTTTAACTCAATATTATCGGTAAGTGAATCTGAATATATATTTGCAGTCATGGCCTCCAAACCATGCTCTTTGGCTTTGTTTATATTGGTTTGGTTATTGTCTATAAGAACAACATGCCGTCCATTCTGGTGCAGGTAATTGGCAATCAGCCTCGATGCTTTTGACGCCCCAATTATAAGTATCCCTTCAGATTTTTTAAGGAACACACCCATAATTCTGGCAAAGAATCTGGCCGTGGTGGCATTCAATAGCACCGTGCCCAAAACAATCATAAAGACCAAAGGGGTGATATATTCTGCTCCGGGTTCGCCTTTTAGCAACAATTTGGAACCAAAAAGAGATGCTATCCCAGCAGCGACAATACCCCTGGGGCCAACCCATCCAATAAACAGCTTTTCATTGAGTTTCAATGTAGATTTTCCAGTGCTCAAAAACACACCCACAGGACGTATTACAAACACTACTACGCTAAACAGCAAGAGTGTTTTCCAATTGTATATAAGCTCCATATCACTTATGTTGATATTGGCGGACAAGAGTATAAACAATATAGAAATTAAAAGCACACTGAGCGATTCCTTAAAATAAAGTAACTCCTTTAAATTGGGCACATTGGTGTTTCCCATAACCATACCCATAACAACTACAGAGAGTAATCCGGATTCGTGGGCAAAGGCATCCGATACCACAAACACCCCTAATACCACAGATAACACAACGACATTCAGCAGGTAGTGCGGAATGAAGCTCTTTTTAATCGCGAAGGCAAGTGCATGTGCAAAGGTAAAGCCGAAGGTGCAGCCAAATAAAAGTATCTTCCCAAAGTCTATCAACGCCGTTTTAGTATATGCCTGCCCTTCCCCTACACTTATAAATTCAAAAACCAGTACCGCAACAAGTGCGCCTATAGGATCTATTAGTATTCCCTCCCATTTCAGAACTGCCGATATGTCCTTTTTTAAGGGAATATTTCTAAGAATGGGTGTTATTACCGTGGGGCCGGTAACTATAATGAGAGCAGAAAACAGAAATGAGATTTGCCAGCTAAGATCAAAAATAAAATGCGCTGCCACCCCTCCGCAGATAAAAGTAACAAAGGTGCCAACGGTAATTAGCTTTGTTATCACTGGCCCGACATTAGCAACCTCGGAGCGTTTCAGGGTTAACCCTCCTTCAAAAAGGATAATACTAATGGCTAATGAGACAAAATAATACAATGCCTCCCCAGGGAAAAGACCTACTTCCCCGTTCCATATTGGTTCTATTAATTTGCCTCCACTATCGGTATACAAGGTTGCTATTGGCCCCACAAGCAGCCCTATAATAATTAACGGGAGAATGGCAGGTAGCTTAAGTCTCCAGGCCACCCATTGTGCAATAATCCCAAGAATAACGATACCGGCGAGTTCAATCATATAGTAATTCCTTAGTTAATAAAGCATATATTCGCAAAAATAGGGAATTAGCGTTTCTCTCAGATCCTGTTATATATTTAAGAACTATATTGGCCCTGAAACTGCCTCTCAATGACCAACGATATTCAGCCTTTCAAGACATTATTGTTCGGATTTGCATTTTCTCCAACCCTGGAGGCCAATGTTTTGGAAACTAGTAGGATTGCACACTTTTTCAATGCCAAGCTAATCTTGCTTCACGTAGGAGAAAAGACTCCCGAAAAGCAGTCCAAGATAGATGCCATTCTTGAAAAAACGCTTTATAAAGACTTTCCAATAGAAATTAAGTGGATGGAAGGCAAGCCGGTGGCAACAATTCTGCTCGCCTGTAAAAAGTTTAATGTAGACCTATTGGTATTAGGTGCCTTACAGCACGAGAATATTTATCAGTTTTACGTGGGTTCCATTGCCCGCAAACTAACCAGAAAAGTAAATTGTTCAGTGCTTTTGCTTGTAAGACCTTCTGCAGAAAGGGTTCCTTGTAAACATGTGGTAGTAAATGGCCTGGACGCCCCGGAGACCCCGGTGGCAATAACCGACGCCTTTTACGCGGCCTATGCACTGGGGTCTCAACAAATCACCGTTGTCGAAGAAATCCTCCAGAGAGAAATCCATGTTACCGTTGAGGATGACAAATCTCTAAAAAAAGCCAATATAATGAAGGAAAGGCTAAAAGAAAGAGAAGAGTCCAGGGTAAGAAAGATTATTGCTCAGCTTCCAGAAAAATTAGTAAAGAATATCAAAGTAAAAACTCAGAGTATTTTTGGAAAGAGAGGATATTCTATAGGACATTATGCAGAGGTGGTCAGGGCAGATTTGCTGGTGATGAATGCTCCTTCAAAAACCGGGCTTCTGGATCGTATCTTTACCCACGACATTGAATATATTCTATCAGATTTACCCACCGATTTATTAATCATCAGAAAATAATTTGAATTCTAATCCCAGCCATACTGCAACGTTTTTTAAAACGCTTCCGAAAAATATTTTTTCTGGTTTTGTGGTGTCTCTAATTGCCCTGCCACTAGGTCTCGGCCTTGCCCTCGCAAGTGAAGCCCCGCCAATATCGGGTATCATCGCTGCCATAGTAGGTGGAATTGTAGTGGCCATACTTGGAGGGTCTCATGTTACTATAACCGGGCCGGGAAATGGCCTTGTAATAGTTCTCCTTGGAGCTATTACTACTCTTGGAGGAGGAGATCTGTATCAGGGCTATTTGGTTACCCTTGCAGCTATTGTCTGTTCAGGAGTTCTAATGATTATTCTAGGGTTCCTTAAAATGGGTCGTTTGGCCGATTTCTTCCCGGCTTCTGCCATTGAGGGTATGCTCGCTGCCATTGGGATAGGAATTCTTTCCAAACAATTTCATATCATGCTTGGGAATATGGGTGCTTCCGGAAGTATCATAAACATGCTCTCAGATATTCCCAGGGAGATATTCTCGGTTTTTCAGACCAGTGATTCCGGGGTTATAATTGCTGCAATTATAGGCGTATTCAGCCTTTCAATAATGGTCTTTTATTCTAAAATAAGAAACCGATGGTTTCATCTGATTCCGGCGCCCATGTGGATACTAATAATTACAGTGGGCTTAAGTTATGTCTGCGATTGGTTGAATATCCCTTATCCCCTGGATGCTAAATATCTTGTAAATATTCCGGATAATGTTATAGAGAGTTTGGCCTTTCCTGATTTTTCAATGATAGGCGACCGTGAATTTATCCTGGCTGTTTTTGCCATTACACTGATCGCCAGTATAGAGTCGCTGCTGAGCATAAAAGCAGTAGACAAGTTAGATCCGGAAAACAGGCGTTCTAACGTAAACAAAGATCTAAAGGCCCTGGGCATAGCTTCTGCGGTAAGTGGTTTTTTTGGTGGCCTTAATGTGGTAACTGTAATAGCCCGCAGTTCTGTTAACGTAAATAGCGGGGCAACAAACAGGTCTGCCAATCTTTTTCATGCGCTATTTCTTATTGCCTTTGTCCTCTTGCTTCAAGAGCAACTCAGAAAAATTCCACTTGCGGCCCTGGCGGCCATCCTGGTGTATACCGGCTATAAGCTGGCTACCCCTAAAACGTTTAAAAAGGTAGCAAAAATAGGAAAGGAACAAATGGTCATTTTCCTGGCAACCTTACTGACCACTTTATTTACAAATCTGATAACAGGTATCGGTGTTGGGATATTGGTCACTTTTGTAATCCATGTTATAGTCAACAAAAGCTTTACATTGTTTGTGAGCCACCTGATAAAGCCAAACATTCTTCTGTTTAAAGAAAAAGATGAGGGAAACTATTATATCAGTGTTAAACATTTCTGTAGTTTTCTGAATTTTTATAAGCTCAAAAACAAATTGGACGTCATTCCCGAAAATGAAGATGTGGTCCTGGACTTTTCGATGTGTAGTTTTGTAGATGATACCGTTATGGAGGGATTGGAAAATTATGCAGACACTTTTACAAAAAAAGGAGGAAGTGTTGAAATCATTGGGCTAGATAAGCACGAAACAGACTCAACACACCCCTTCGCCATTCGTAAGATCATCCCATTAGCCGCCCTGAATCCTATTGAGCGCTATTTTACCAAAAGGCAGGAAGACCTTAAAACTACAGCCAGGGAGTACCACTGGGAATATATCCCTAATAAAAATACGAACACAACTATCCTGAAAAGCTTTGTGTTCTTCAGAACCAGAAATATAAGTTACTACTATAACAACCTTTTAGACCGCGACAAAAACTGTAGTGTGTTTGATATTGAATTCAGTGAAGGAGAATTTATTGCCAAAGAAGTGGTGAAAACAACCGTAATGCACATAAAACTGGTCCAAAACATCCCCGTATTCACATTGGACAAGGAAGGCCTCCTACAGTTTCTTTATGGCCTTGCCGGTTTTAAAGATATTGATATTGAGCATCATTCGGATTTTAACAGGCGGTTTTACCTCAGTGGTCCGGACACAGCCGCCATTCTGTCTTTCTTCTCTGATGAACTGGTGCTATTTCTGGAGAGCAATCCATATTATCACATAGAATCTAACGGTAAGTCACTACTCATCATGAAAAAAGAGAGGTTACTGGGAGTTCAGGAGATTAAGAGAATGATCTATTTTGGGCAACAGCTGCAACAATTACTCTTAAAGGAAGAAATTCCCTATTGATTTGTTAAAATGATATGCAATAAAGGCATAACCCTTTAGCTTTGCGTATTTTGCAAAAAACTGTTTCCCTATATGAAATTATACCCCATTGAAACCGGTAATTTTAAATTAGATGGGGGTGCTATGTTTGGGGTGGTGCCTAAAACCCTCTGGTCCAGAACAAATCCGGCCGATAGTAACAACATGATTGACATGGCTGCTCGCAGCCTGTTGATAGAAGATGGAGACCGCTTAATCTTAATAGATACAGGACTGGGTAATAAACAATCCGAAAAATTTTTCAGCTACTACTTCAGGTGGGGAAACCATACTTTAGAATCCTCCCTTAGAAAACATAACTTTCACCCGGATGATATTACAGACGTTTTTATGACGCATTTGCATTTTGATCATTGTGGGGGAAGTGTACAATGGAATAGCAACAGAACAGGCTATGAACCCGCTTTTAAAAATGCTGTCTATTGGACTAACAAAGCGCATTGGGATTGGGCCATACAGCCCAATATAAGGGAGAAGCCATCATTTTTAAAAGAGAATTTATTGCCAATGCAAGAAAGCGGTCAGCTTAAGTTTATAGAGCGGCCTGCATCTTCTTTCCTACGGCAATCAGCTTTAGGTTTTGACATCCTGTTTGTAGACGGGCACACTGAAAAACAAATGATCCCGCATATCAGCTATCAAAACAAAACTCTGGTGTTCACCGCAGATCTTTTGCCTACAGCGGGTCATATTCCACTGCCTTATATTATGGGTTATGATACCCGGCCCCTGCTGACACTCAACGAAAAAGCTGCTTTTTTGGAAAAAGCAACCGAAGCCGAATATTACCTTTTTCTGGAACATGACGCTCACAATGAAATTTGTACTTTGCAGCCTACCGAAAAAGGTGCAAGACTAAAAAACACACATACTTTTGATGAAATTTTTAATTAAAATACTACTCCCTGCATATCTGATTATTGGCGCTGTTTCCTGTAAGGACCCGGAAATTAAAAGTGCCGACTTTACCAGTGAATTTGGTTTTACCAAAGGTATAGAGGGGCCCGCTGTTAACGCTCAGGGAGATCTTTTTGCCGTAAATTTCGAAAGTGAAGGCACAATTGGCCGTGTAGATCAACAGGGAAATGGTGAAGTCTATCTTACTTTGCCAGAGGGGAGTATTGGTAATGGCATACGCTTTGATACTGAAGGTAATATGTTTATAGCTGATTATATGGGGCATATCGTGTATCGTGTTAAAAAGAACACGAAAAATCCGGAAATATGGGCTCGCGATTCTACAATGAACCAACCTAACGACCTTGCGATAAGTCCGGATGGCACCCTTTATCTTAGTGACCCCAACTGGTCTGAAAGTACCGGCCAAATTTGGATGGTTTCCCCCAATAGAAAGATAGAACTTCTGGAAGCAAATATGGGAACTACGAACGGGGTAGAGGTAAGTCCCGATGGTAAAAATCTATATGTAAATGAATCCGTTCAAAGGATGATATGGAAATACGATATCCTGGAAAATGGTAAGCTTGCCAATAAAAGGCAATTTCTTTCTTTTGAGGATTTTGGTTTAGATGGTATGCGTTGTGATATTAAAGGGAACCTTTATATCACTCGATATGATAAGGGCACAGTACTCATTGTGAGTCCGGAAGCTGAATTCATGAATGAAATTAGCCTGAAAGGGAAGAAGCCTTCTAATATTGCCTTTGGTGGCGAAGACGGCAAAACGTGCTATGTGACTATGGCAGATCGCGGATGTTTTGAACAGTTCAGGGCGCCATTCCCTGGAAATTATTATAGCAAAGTACACTAATAATTATACGTAATGACTTATAAAACTTTTAAATCTATCTTCCTGGCCGGCGCAATGGCGCTGTTGTTTTCTGCCTGTGGTGCTACAGCACTGGTAAGCACTCCAATAGAAAATATTGACAATACCCCCTTAAAAATTGCTGAACTATCAGAAGCAGAAAAAAAATCATGGATGCACGCCGACCTGCGTAGCGATACCATTCCAGGGATGAGTGTAGACAAGGCTTACAAAGAAATTATTGGCAACAAACGAGGGAAAACCGTAATAGTTGCTGTAATGGATACAGGAATAGATTTAAAACATGAGGACCTCGATGGTGTAATATGGGTAAACAAGGGTGAAAGAGCCGGCAATGGAAAAGATGATGACAAAAACGGATATATAGATGATATTCATGGATATAACTTTTTAGGAGAGGCATATCACGAACAACTGGAAATGACCAGAATTGTGAAGCTCAAAAAAGGCGATGCATCATTACAAAGCAAAGCAAAATCCAAATTAGACGCAGAGCGTTCGCAAACAGTTCAATACAAACAGCAGTATGAACAAATTCTTCAGGCTGTAAAAAATGCCGACGCAGCTGTAAAACAACATCTGAAAAAGAACAGCTATACCAAAAAAGACATTATAGCAATCAAGACAGAAGACCAGGCCTTGCAACAGCATATAGCTATTTTAAGGCATATGTTCGACATCAAAGACACCATTCCCGAAGTAATAGAAGAGCTCAATAATGGGTTAAAGCACTTCGATGAACAAATGAAATATCATCTAAATCTAGATTTTGACGGTCGTGCTGTGGTTGGTGATAATCCTTATGATATTAAAGATGTGAGCTACGGTAATGGAAATCCCATGAACCGCTCTGCAGATGAATCGCATGGAACACATGTAGCAGGGATTATCGCGGCAGAAAGAAATAATGGTAGAGGCATGAAAGGCGTGGCAAATAATGTAAAAATAATGAGTATACGCACTGTGCCCAACGGTGATGAGTACGACAAAGACATTGCTTTAGGGATAAGGTATGCCGTAGACAATGGTGCCAAAATAATCAATGCAAGTTTTGGCAAATCTTTCTCACCAAATGCTCTCTGGGTCTACGACGCCCTTAAATATGCTGCCGAGAACGATGTTCTGTTTATCCATGGCTCCGGGAACGACTCAGAAAACCTGGACGATCCTAATAATCCCGGATTTCCAAACGACCACAACAATCATCTTGGGGCTGAAATAGTTAATAATGTATTGGAAGTAGGCGCATTAGAACCAAAATACGGCGCTCAGATGGTTGGCAGTTATTCTAACTACGGACATAAGAATGTGGATGTCTTTGCCCCGGGAAGTGCAATTTATTCGACCCTCCCAGGAAACAAATACGATTTTCAGGATGGTACCTCTATGGCGGCACCTGCAGTTGCCGGGGTAGCTGCCCTGATACGCTCTCATTACCCTAAATTGACTGCGGCTCAGGTGAAAAAGATAATTATGGTTTCTGGCCAAAAAACTAAGGCCACGGTTATATTAGAAGGCGATACAGAGAATGTAAGAACTTTTGATAAAATCTCTAAATCGGGGAAAATGGTCAATGCTTTCAATGCCCTGATACTTGCCGAAAAAGTCTCCAGAGGAAAAATAAATATTTAAGAATATGATGTTGAAAAGGAAGGCCTTAACAATTTTGGGCTTATTTATTCTTGTTGCACTTAAAGCCCAGGTTTCACCCGGATATTGGCAGCAACATGTAGATTATACAATGGAAGTAGCTATGGATGTAGACAACTTCCGATATAATGGCACCCAAAGATTAATTTATACCAATAATTCCCCTGATGCACTGTCCAGGGTTTTCTATCATATGTACTTTAACGCTTTTCAGCCAGGAAGTGAAATGGATATGCGCTTGCAAAGCATTAAGGATCCGGACAGCAGAATGTATAAAAATGGTAAAAGCAGAATTGCAGGTCTCTCTCCTTCTGAAATTGGTTATCTACGGGCTACTTCGCTTAAACAAGATGGAAATGATGTTGTTTTCACCATGGAAGATACTGTTCTAGAAGTAACGCTCAATACCCCTATACCCCCAGGGGGAAAAACCACTTTTGACATGGTTTTTGAAGGTCAGGTTCCCGTACAGATAAGAAGATCCGGGAGAAACAACAATGAAGGAGTTGCTCTTTCTATGAGTCAGTGGTATCCTAAATTGGCTGAGTATGATTTTGAAGGCTGGCATGCCGATGCATACATTTCTCGAGAATTTCATGGTGTATGGGGCAACTTTGATGTAAAACTGACACTTGATAAAAACTATGTGGTTGGGGGCAGTGGTTATTTGCAAAACCCCAATGAGATTGGACACGGTTATCAGTCGCCAGGTACCCAGGTTAAAAAACCAAAAGGAAAAACGCTGACCTGGCATTTTAAAGCGCCCAATGTCCACGATTTCATGTGGGCGGCAGATCCCGAATACATTCATGATACACTTCAGGTAGAGAACGGGCCTAAGCTTCATTTCTTTTATAAAAATAATCCTGATATTCTGGAAAACTGGAAGAATTTACAGCCAAAAACTGAGCAGGCACTGAGGTTTATTGAAAATAATATCGGAGCATATCCATATAAACAATATTCGGTAATACAAGGAGGTGATGGTGGAATGGAATATGCAATGGGCACTCTGATTTTGGGAGAAGGAACATTTAGCGGACTAGTAGGTGTCACGGTGCACGAGTTGGCACACTCCTGGTTTCAGCATATTCTCGCGAATAATGAATTAAAGCATGGATGGATGGACGAAGGGTTTACCGAATTCATCGAAACACTTTGTAAAAATAGCATTATGGACCAGAATAAACCCAATCCCTTCAGGTCGCACTATGCAGGATATTATTCTCTGGCCAGATCGGGCAAAGAACAGCCACAAACAACGCATGCAGACAGGTATGACGTTAATTTTACATATGGTCAGGCCATTTATAATAAGGGGGCGGTGTTTTTGTCTCAATTGGGCTATGTCATTGGCCAGGATAAGTTGATGGAAACACTTAGAAAATACTATAATGACTTTAAGTTTAAACATCCTACTCCAAACGATTTAATAAGAACTGCAGAAAAAGTTTCGGGAATAGAGCTCGACTGGTATCTTATGGACTGGACCCAGACCACAAATACTATTGACTATTCGGTAAGTAAAGTGGAGGAAGACGATGGGAAAAGCAAAATTACACTGCAGCGTATTGGTTTAATGCCTATGCCAATAGATATTTTAGTGGTTTACAATGATGGTTCACAGGAATTATTCTATGCGCCTTTAAGGATGATGCGCGGAGAAAAAGACAATCCCTATCCCAGCCTGAAAAGAACGGTGCTTGATGATTGGCCCTGGGTGAGCCCAACTTTCCAATTTAGCCTGGAAACCCCCATTGATCAGATTAAAGCAGTGGTTCTGGATCCTTCAGAATTAATGGCCGATATAGACCTTACAAATAACTTTTGGCAAGCAGAAAGTATTGCGCCCAAGGAATAGACTAGTGAAATTTAAGGGCTTCTTTGTTATTTTCTCCTGAACCAGGCTGTATGTTTGTACATGTCTTTTTTCGACTTACTTTCTCTATTACTCATTACAACTTTATTCCCCTCTAAAACACCTCTGCGGTATCCAAAAAGGTGAAAAATTGGCTTCCTGAAAAACTTGGCAATCTTTATATTTACTTTTAAGCTTTCCTTGTTTGCTGTCCAGGAAACCCCTGGAAAGAGAGAGAAAAAATTATCCCATTTAAACTTTCTTAAAACTTCTGATACTCGCAATGCCCATATCGGAATTTTACGAATAAAAAAGAACCCTTCTTTCCCCAACACCTGGTAAAGCGGCATAAAAATAATACTGTCTTTTGGGGCAAGAATTTCTTCACCATTGTGTTCTGCAAGCAAAATTCCCTCAGGTATTTTTTCAAAACTCTGAAATCCTTCCTCCATTTTAAACTGGTCTCCGGGAAACAGTTCTCGTCTGGAGAGTATTTCGTAAAAACTGCGGTTACCGTAAGTAGCGTTTTTAAGTTTGTGGTAATGCACTTTAAGCTCGGGCAACTCCGAAGCGGGGATTAATTCTGCAGATACAAGAGCGATCCAAATAAATGATATGGCATTGTCTACAGCCTCAACAGCATCGTGCTGACCAGACTCTATACCCACTGCCAGATATCCTCTCTCATTGATGTAGCTCAGTAACGGCCCATGTAGGTATTCTTCAATCCCTAAAACTACCGGCAGAGGAAAACATCTGGAAAATCGCCTGTTAATAAGGGCGTCGTTTATAGTTATAAAGGGGACTGTCCTACTTGAAGTAGTATGAATGTCAATAAAATAAAAAGGAGCTGTATTAGTATCCAATATTTCCTTTAGCAGCGCATAAATTTCCATCAATTCCGCTTCCTCAACGGAGCGTTCTTCCGGCGCCTTGTTTCTAATGATTGGAATATTGCTATTTGTCCATAGTCGGTTGAGGTCATGGTCTAAAAACCTCTTCCTGGCTGATAATCCCTTGAGATTGCCCCGAATCCCATAAATCTTCCCTTTAATTGGTAAAGAGTACTTTTTAAGGTCATCAAAAACCCTTTCAAGAGCGAGAATTCCGGCAGGTTCATTGCCGTGAATTCCGCCAAAAAGAATAAATGTGGGCCCCTTTTCCTGACCCGATATTTCTCCAATTAAACGTGTGGAAAGCGATTTTTCTGAGATAATCGGTTGTGTTTGGATCATTATTTACACATCATTAGACGTAATAATTCCGATGAGTTTATTGCCGATTACTACCGGCAGGCAATTTATGCTATTACTTTCCATAAGCTGAACAGCACTTTCTAAAGATGCATCGGCCGTAGTGGTTATCAAGTCTTTCTTCATCAAGGTACTAATACTCAATTGCAATTTTTCCGGGTCTTCCAGATAGGTCTCCACATCTGTCCAGGTCAATAGCCCGCTTAAATCCAGATCGTTATTCAAAATAGGTAAATGGTGTATGTTATTCCATTGCATCATTCTTAAAACCAGCTCTGCACTGTCCGCTTCCTGGGCCGTAATTGTCCTGGGGTTCATACAATCCCGAACGGTTTTATCTTCTTTTGGCAGTACAATTTCATCTCCCCTGGGTAACTGCCAGGCATCAATTGCATAGTTTTTTTGTTGTCTTTGATACATGGTGGCAGTAAGCACTTTAAGCGCGTCGGGCTTCTTGTGTTTCTTCTGTAATTTTCTATAGGCATCTACAATCCACCGCGAGCCGTTTGTAGACTTAATTCTGTTTTCTATTATGGATAGATAGTATTCCGCATCCTCAGGAGCGACATTCATGCTGTACAACCCTCTAAATGCCATTGGCAATAAGTAGTCTGCTAAAAGATCCTGACTGGAAATTAATTCCCCATCCCAATAGAATTGCGCGGCCATTCCGTATCTCGCAGCATTGAAGAAATTGCTTTTAGTTTCTTTAAAATCCATTTTAGTATGGATGTCCTTATATTTTGCAGGTCTCCCTCTCATTACTCCAACCCAAAACATCATATTGGCAATTTCATCCTGTGTGCTGGGCCCGGAAGGCAAATACCTGTTTTCAATTCTCAAATGCGGGGCCCCATCCGTTTTTCCATAGCAAAGGCGATTCCATTTGTATACCGTTCCATTGTGAAGGTTGAGCGCTTTTAATTTAGGAATCTTTCCCTTGTCGAGTTCGGCAATACTGTCCGATTCACAATCTGCTGAAATAAGGCTTCTGAACCTAACGATAGACTCTTTAAAAAAATCGGCTGCAGAACCAGTTGCCCAATCACGACCAAAACCAACTCTGGGTTCCTTTTCATTTAAATAGAATGTACTGGCTCGGGTGTCAACACTTTGCGTAAAAAGAGCTATTCGGGTTTCTTCCCATAACTCCCTTCCCATCAACAGAGGAGAATTGGTGCATATCGAAAGAATAGGTCCCGATATGGCCTGAGCCCAGTTGTAAGAATCTCTGAAATCATCCGGATCTATTTGCAGGTGGGCCTGAAAGCTGGTATTACAACCTTCGTACATAATGGTGTCGTGATGTAAATTAACTTCATCTACCCCTTTAATATGGAGTTCAATATCGTTCTTCCTGATCTTCTTTATGGTTTCATTTAAATGCTGGTACCTTGTTTTAGGCGTCATATAATCCAACTCCAGGAACTTCGTCCGCAAGGTGGGCAGAATGCCCGTCAATAAGACTTTATTATTATACTTTTTTGCTGCCGCCTCGGCTTTATCAAGGAATTCGTCTAGTGTTTTATGCATCTCAGAAAAACACCTATCTCCTAATTTTAAGGGATCCAGGTTTATTTCCAGGTTATAGAGGGTTAATTCTGATGTAAATTGAGGTAAGTCAATTTCCTGTAAAATTTCAGAGGCCATCTTAGATGGCTCCCAGGCATCATCAACCAGGCAAAATTCCTGTTCGGCGCCAATATGAATTGGGGATTTCTGAAACTTGTTTTCCTTTAGCATGCGCTCAAGGGCATCAATATCATTAATCAATTGTTTGATGTAAATGGCCCTATCGCCATTTGTTAATTTTTCTAATTCTAATTCACCCATTATTCAGCTATTTCAATCCTAATTTACAGAATATTAATCCTGGCGCAAAGTACTTTTGGGGTAAAACTTTTCCTATGACAAATATCATGTTATACTGGCGCCTATTTATTTGTTAATTTTATGCCCCTATGGCTTTTACATTCCCAAAGAAAGAAAAACTCCGGAACAAACGCACTATAGATCGCCTATTTAAAGAAGGCCAGTCTGTTTCGGTTTATCCTTTAAAACTTATCTATCTGAATATTACAATTCCTGCAGAGGCTAAAATCCAAACTGCAGTTGCTGTCCCAAAAAGCAACTTCAAAAGTGCAGTTAAAAGAAACAGGGTTAAGCGGTTAATGAGGGAAAGTTATCGCCAAAACAAACAGTACATTTTTAACAACATGGAGGGAAACTTTGCGTTTCTATTTTTATATCTTGGAAAAGATATGCCAACTTATGCTGTTGTAGAAAAAAGTATGTTGACTATATTTAAAAAACTTGTTAAAAGGTTGTCTGATGAGAAAGTTGCTGAATAAAAAAGTATTAATCCCTGTTTTTGCTGTTGTGTTTTTAGTTGCCGGGAGCAGCTTTAAAGGTGATTTTTTTGAAATTGCCAAACAGATTGAAATTTTCACCACGCTGTTCAAGGAACTCAATATGAATTATGTGGATGAAACCAATCCGGCGGAATTAATGGATACTGCTATTAAAAATATGCTGGAAGATTTGGATCCTTATACCAAATTTCTGAATGAGCAGGATGTAGAAGCTTATAAGATTAATAATGCAGGGGAATATTCTGGCATAGGGGCATTGGTGAGGTCCTATAATGATAAAATATTAATTGTTGAGCCTTATAAAAACTCTCCTGCGGACAAAGCTGGTCTTAAAGCTGGCGATGAGATTATTAAAATTGGAGATATTACTATTTCAGATTTTAAGGATGATGCCGGTGAGTTATTAAAAGGGGCTAATAACACAAATGTGGTAATTAGTTACAAGAGGCAGGGGGAAACCAAAACTGCAACCATCAAAAGAGAGGGTATTGAAGTCGATGCGGTTCCATACTATAATATGGTTAATGAAACTACAGGATATATTGTGCTTTCTAAGTTTAATGCCAAGGCCTCATCCCAAACCAAAACAGCCCTCAACGATCTTAAGGGAAAAGGAGCTTCAAAAATAATTCTGGACCTTAGAAACAATCCTGGAGGCCTGCTTTCGGAAGCAATTAATGTCACCAATCTATTTGTGCCCAGGGGAGAGCTGATAGTGACCACTAAGTCCAAAGTAAAAAAATTCAACAGGGAGTACAAAACAAAGAATCAGCCGGTTGACACCAGTATCCCGCTAGTTGTGCTTGTGAATGGCCGCAGTGCCTCGGCCAGTGAAATAGTCTCTGGGAGTCTTCAGGATCTTGATAGAGCCGTTATTGTTGGAGCCAGAAGTTTTGGTAAAGGACTGGTTCAGCGTCCTTTGAGACTTACATATGGTACTCAGCTAAAAGTTACTATTTCCAGGTATTATACCGCCTCCGGCAGGTGTATTCAATCGCTGGATTACTGGAACAGGGACGAACTTGGCAATGCCGTGCGCAACACTCAATTTAATGACTTTACTACAAGAAATGGCCGTAAGGTACAAGACGGCGGTGGTGTAATGCCCGATGTTGAGATAAGTGCAATTAAGACAAATGGTCTTACCAGGGCGCTGCTTAACAATCATGTGATTTTTGATTTTGCCACTAATTACCATTATCAAAACAAGCTGGAAAATGTAGCCGCATTTGACTTTTCTGATAGCGACTTTTCTGATTTTAAAACCTTCGTTTCCAAGAGCAATTTTAATTTTGAAACGAAAACGGAAAAAGCCCTTAGAGAGGCAATGGCCAGTGAAGAAGATGAAATTTTTGGAGCAGCTGTTGAAAATAATTACAAAACACTCCTTGGTGAAATTAGCAAGAGCAAACTAGCGGCCCTGGATAAATTTCAAATGGAACTTCAGAAAAATCTTGAGGACGAAATAATAAAACGTTATTTCTACCGGGAAGGACTGTATGATTATTACCTGAAGAACGATGATGCTATCCTTGCTGCGGCAGAATTGCTCGATAATACCACAAAATACAAAGACATCTTAAATTAGAATTTATTCTCCTGCAAGGGCGTAAGTGTGAAAAACAACAACAACAAAAGAGCCCGATTGATATTCGATGCTAAAGCAGAGTTAGGCGAGGGCCCTGTTTGGGATGCAAAGCAACAAAGGTTGTTCTGGGTAGATATAGAAAGAGGGAGGCTACATTGCCATTATCCACTAACTAAGAAAAATCTACACTGGGATTTTGAAGAAATGATCGGTGCAGTTTCTATCATATCAGATGGTAACTTGCTCTTAGCACTGGCATCCGGATTGGCTACCTTTTCTTTAGCCACTGAGGAACTTAAGCGCCTTAGTGTGCTGGAAAACACCGACCCCAGCATACGGTTCAATGACGGCAAATGCGATCCAAACGGGAATTTCTGGATAGGAACCATGCATAAAGAATTTCTTCCCGGAAATGGCAACCTCTACAAAGTAGATCATCAATTAGGACCTACACTACAGATAGAAAAAACTACTATTTCCAATGGCATGGCCTGGTCCTCAGATGGTTCCAGATATTTTTATATCGACTCCCCCACATTTGAAGTTGCTGTTTTTGATTTTGACAACGCCAGCAATCTAATTTCTAACAGGAAAAGTCTCTTTAAAATTCCTTCTTCCTATGGGGCTCCGGATGGTATGGCCATTGACAATGAAGACATGTTGTGGATAGCACATTGGGGGGGAGGATGTGTCAGGCGATGGAATCCGGCAAATGGGAAAGTGCTCCAGGAGATCTCTGTGGATGCTCCGCATGTAACCTCCTGTTGCTTTGGAGGCAAAGATTTGAATATGTTGTATATTACAACTGCCAGAAGCGATTTGGCCGAGAAAGAGCTAAAAAACTCTCCCTTAAGTGGCGGTCTTTTTTGTTTTAAAACCAATACTACCGGGAAGGCGGGAAGTCTGTTTAAAGGTAAAGTATGATATATACCGGAATAAAGGATAAGGTGGCAATTATTACAGGGGCAGGAACCGGAATAGGATTCGCCATTGCATCTTTATTACTCGAAAACGGTGCCAATGTAGTGTTGAACGACCTGGATAATGAGGTTACAGAAAAAGCTACTAAAACATTAGATGCCAAATATTCTGGCCATTGCCTTCCTTTTTCGGGTGATGCAGGAAATATAGAGGTCATAGATGGCCTGGTCCGATATACTCTTGAGCACTTTGGTAGAATAGATTTTGTCGTCCCCAATGCAGGCATCACCTTATTTGGTGATTTTTTTGAATTTAGCCCTCAGGATTTTCAAAAAGTAGTTAATCTTAATTTGCAAGGAGCGTTTTTTCTTGTGCAAAAGGCCAGCGCTATTATGAAAGATCAGGGCAGTGGGGGAAGAATAGTACTGATGTCATCTATTACAGGAATTAAGAGCTATCCATCATTGTCGGTATATGCGATGACAAAAGCCGCACTTCGTATGCTGGCAAGAAGCCTGGTGCTGGTACTTGGTGAACATCAAATCACAATCAATGCAATTGCGCCCGGGGCCACCCTGACAGAGCGCACAGCTCTGGAAGAGCCAGATTATGCAGGAGCCTGGGGCAAACTCTTACCCGGAGGAAATGTTGGTAAGCCCGAAGATATCGCCAACACTTGTCTTTTCCTGTTGTCAGAAGGGGCGGCCCATATTAGCGGGCAAACCCTGGTGGTAGACGGAGGCTGGACGGTTATTGGTCGTTATCCGGGAGATTTGGATTAAAAATATAGATCCGAAACTTTTTTGGAACCCAAGTCGACCTGATGATAATACTGTTTCCTAATACTTCAATCGCATCAATCTAGTATATGCAAAAAGACACTGAATTTGAATTGGCAGGGCTTCTGGGCAATAAAATAGTTGGGGTAAAACCTATCTCAGGTGGTGATATTTCCAAGGCCTACTTGTTAGAACTGCCTAAAAGTAAGGTGTTCTGTAAATTGAATTACAGCAAATTTGCCTATTCCCTTTTTGAACAAGAATTGACCGGATTGAATTTAATTGCCGATTCCGGAGCTATCAAAGCCCCTGAAGTTATTGGCTGTAGTAGATTAGAAAGGGGGGCTTGTTTGCTATTGGAATACATAGTGCCCGGTAACCCTACTGCAGCGGTAATGCAGAAGTTTGGATATCAATTAGCAGAACTTCATTTGTGTGGTTCTGAATACTTCGGCCTGGAGGAGGATAACTATATTGGCAGTTTGCCTCAGTCTAATAGCAAACACAATAATTGGGCAAATTTTTATGCCCGGGAGCGATTACATCATCAGTTACAACTTGCATTGGAAAAAAAGCTACTTAGAGCAGAAGAGGTGCCCGATGTTCAGACCTTAGAAAGCGTTATTGAGAAATACACAGGTGGAGCTATGCCCGGATTATTGCACGGGGATCTTTGGGGTGGAAACTATCTTATATCTTCCAGGGGTGATCCTTATTTAATAGATCCTGCCGTTTATTACGGCCATCACGAAGTTGATATTGCAATGACAAAGCTTTTTGGTGGTTTTGACAACGCCTTTTATCAGGCATATCACGAAATCATTCCGCAATCCGAAAGATTTGTTGAGCGACAAGATTTGTACCAGCTCTATTATTTGCTGGTGCATCTAAATCTCTTTGGCAGTTCCTATTATCCGGCAGTAATTAATTGTATCAAAAACTACTTTTAAGCGGGCAAGTAATCCTGGGTCAATTTTGTTTTTATATTTTTAAAGTGAGTTAAGTGCCTTCTTCACTTTCAACACAAAAGAAGCGCTATAATATAAACCTGTATGGAAAGAATAAAAGTTCTAGTAGTCGGCTGTGGAAACATGGGTATTAGTCATGCTCGTGCTTACCATCAATTGCCCAATTTTGAGATTGTCGGACTGGTAAGCAGAAGGCCCGATAGCCGGGAGAAACTTTCTGAAGAGTTGGGAGGTTTACCCACATTTTCAGACTTTAACACTGCACTAAGCAGCACTCGGCCAGATGCCGTATCAATCAATACTTATCCGGATACCCATGCAGAATATGTCAGGGCGGGACTGGAAGCCAATGCCCATGTTTTTGTAGAAAAGCCATTGGCTCTTACTGTGGAAGATGCGCAATCTTTAGTTGATCTGGCCAGGGAAAAAGGCAAAAAAATGGTTGTGGGCTATATTCTCCGGGTTCATCCGGCCTGGGCCCTTTTTATTGAAAAGGCACAAATGCTAGGTAAACCCCTGGTGATGCGAATGAACCTTAACCAACAGAGCTCCGGTGAGCAATGGTATACGCATAAACAACTAATGAATTCAATGTCCCCCATTGTTGATTGTGGTGTGCATTATGTTGACGTAATGTGCATGATGACCAGGGCCAACCCCGTCAGCGTAAGTGCAATTGGCGCCAGGCTTACAGATGAAATATCTGAAAACATGTACAATTACGGCCAGCTGCAGGTGCGCTTTGATGATGGCTCAGTGGGCTGGTACGAAGCAGGGTGGGGGCCCATGATGAGTGAAACTGCTTTTTTTATTAAAGATGTAATTGGCCCTAAGGGATGTGTGTCTATTGTAGAAGAAGACAAGGGGGCCTCCGATGATATTGAAGGACATTCCAAAACGGGCGGGCTATTGGTCCATCACAGTGATATGGATAGCGATGGTAATTTTGTTAAATCGGATCAGCTAATAAGTACAAAGGATGAGCCAGACCATGATGGCCTTTGTTTTCTTGAACAGGAATTCTTTTTGAAATCAATTCTGGAAGACAAGGATCTTACAGCCCACATGAACGATGCTGTGAACAGTCTTAAAATTGTCCTCGCAGCAGATGCATCTTACAAGCTTGGGAAAACCATAGAATTATAATATAAATAGAGTGCTATGATCTCATTAATAGACAGAGCCTATACTTTCGAAAACCGAACGGCTATTCTCTCTGATGGTAAAAAATACAGTTATAAAGAGCTTATAGCTGCCTCTGCTAAGGTAGCCTCGAATCTCCTGGGGGGAGAAAGTGATCTTGAAGAAGCGCGGATTTGCTATTTGGTGCCTCCTTCGTTTGAGTATACCGCTATACAATGGGGTATCTGGCGTGCAGGTGGTATAGCTGTGCCGCTGTGTGTCCTACATCCGCTACCATCTATTAGCTACGTCCTGGAAGATACTGAAGCAAATATTGTTATCGTCCATAGCGATTATGAACAGTTTTTAAAGCCATTGGAGAAAACGCTTGGTATTACCATAGTAGCGCTAAAAGAAGTACTAGAAGGGTTAAGCAGTTCTTTGCCTGATATTTCAAAAGAGAGAAGGGCTATGATACTGTATACCAGCGGAACTACCAGTAAACCAAAAGGAGTGGTCACCACTCATCGCAATATCGAGGCCCAGATTACCACCCTGACAAATGCCTGGGAATGGAGTAAAGATGATCATATCCTTAATATTCTACCCCTGCATCACGTTCATGGGATCATCAATGTAATGAGTTGTGCGCTATGGAGTGGGGCATGTTGTGAATTTCAGCCAAAATTCGATGCTGAAAAAGTTTGGAAGGCAATATCTTCGGGAAGGTTGACTCTCTTTATGGCCGTCCCGACAATCTATTACAAATTAATTGCCTTTTGGGAAGCTTCGTCGAAAGCCCAGCAATCTGTTTTTTCTGAGGCGGCCTCTGGCCTGCGACTTATGGTGTCTGGTTCAGCGGCACTTCCGGTTTCCGTCTTGGAAAAATGGGAGGAGATTACCAGCCAAAGACTTTTGGAGCGCTACGGCATGACCGAAATTGGTATGGGACTCTCCAATTCTTATCGCGGTGAGCGAAGGCCGGGCCATGTTGGACTTCCATTGCCGGGGGTTCAGATGCGCCTTGTAGGTGCAGATAACCAGGGTGTTGCGTCAGGGCAAGCTGGTGAAATTCAGATAAAAGGAGCAAGTGTTTTTAAGGAGTACTGGCAGAATGAGGAAGCCACCAAAAAAGCATTTACCGAAGATGGGTGGTTTATTACTGGAGATATTGCACAGATGAATCGTGGGCTCTATAAGATACTAGGAAGAGATAGTGTTGATATAATTAAGTCCGGAGGTTATAAAATCTCAGCTTTAGAAATTGAAGATGTGCTAAGAAAGCAGACAAATATAGATGATTGTGCTGTTGTGGGTCTGCCAAACGAGGAATACGGAGAGCTGGTTGCTGCATGTCTGATATCCCAAAAAAGCGACATAGATTTTGAAGAGGTTACCAGGCAGCTAAAAACTCAACTGCCGGGCTATAAGATTCCCAGAAAGTACATATTGAGAGCGGACTTACCCAGAAACGTTTTGGGAAAAGTGACCAAAAACAAATTAAAAGAATATTTTTAGATTAAATTCAGTGTTTCGCTAAAGGCTTAGTGATCATTAATCATTAAATATATCTATGGATTTCCTCACCATATTTCCATATGTCGGAATTATTGTTTTGGCTTTAATTAATGCCCTTCTTGTTCTAAAAAGGAAGATCAGGGTAGACAAAAGCGATCATAATCCTGAACATTAATATGGAATATTTCAAAGAACATTACATTACAATACTACTTACGGCTCTTTATGTTGGGGGCTGCTTGTATATTGGGTGGTATTTTAAGAAGAAGGCCTCCAGGGAAATTGAAGACTATTATCTTGCCAAGCGACAAATTCCTGGCTGGGTAATATCCCTGGCTTTTTTCTCTACATCGGCAAGTACAAACACCTATATCGGACAGGCGGGGAAATCTTTTCAATACGGCCTATCATGGGCCTGGATGGCTTTTATCTGGACGGTATTCTGTATTATTTCATGGCAACTACTGGGGCCTAGGATGCGATTTCAAACCGCCAGGTTAAAATCGTTCACAATTCCTGATTATTTTCATCTTCGATACAAGAGTAATCTTGCAAAAAGTATCAGGGTGCTTTCTGCCTGCATAATACTTTTCGCCACCCTATGGTACATGATCGGAATTGCTAAGGGGTGTGCTCATGTACTTACCTCTGTACTGGATATCCCTTATGAATATGGCGCATTTGCCATCATTTTTATCACCTGTGCTTATACTATCTGGGGGGGCATGTACAGTGTCTTATGGACCGATGCCATACAAGGAATAATAATGTTCGGAGTGGCCATACTTATGTTGATGCTCCCCTTTATCTATGTAGGAGGAGTGGATACCCTTTTTGAGAACCTCAGAACAACAGACCACCTAACGGCCACTGGGCAACCCATGGGTTCTGGCCTGGTAACTTTCGGTGAACTGGTTTCCTTTCTTTACATACTTGGAATAGGGCTTGCTATTGGCATGAAACAAATCTCTGAGCCTAAAAACCTCATTAGGTTTTACTCTATTGATAATGCCAAAAGCATGCGTTTTGCAATGATCTGGACCCCTGTATTTCTTGGCATTTCCCTTGTTTGCGTTATGGGTCTTGGAGCTCTGGTTCACGGAATGGCTAATGCAGAAGAGGCCGCCTATCTGGTACAGAATACGGACGAAGTTATTGGCTTTATGCTAGATAAATTTGACAATAAGCTGGTAAGCGGAATTTGTGTGGCCGGGCTCTTTGCTGCCGGAATGTCATCCCTGGCATCTGTTATCATCATCATTGGAACCGCCTTTGTGAAAGATATATGGCATGTGGTTAAGCCAATGGAATACACCAGGATCATCCCCAGAACAAAATGGTTTATGGGCCTTTATTGTCTGTTGGTATACGTGCTTACTTTATACCCCATGGCCGGGATTGTAGAACTAACCGCCTTTGCAGGAGCGGTATTTGCTGCGAGTTTTTTTCCTGCAATATTCGGTGGTCTATACCTGAAATGGGGCACGGACCTGGGCGCTATGGCATCCATGGTTGCAGGAATGCTGGTTAATATTATATGGCGTTTCGGCTTTAGATTTAACTATGATGGCCTTGAAGATATTCATGAAATAATTCCGGCATTTATCATGTCTTTAATAACATATATCGTTGTGAGCTTATTGAGCAGGGAACGAAGGCCAAACAAAGAACACCTCGCCAGAATTTTTGACTAGTTGCAGTGCGTTTCTTCAGAAATTACAACTCTATTTAGTCATAAACTACTGTTAATCAGTCTGTAAAATTTGTAATTCTCTTATTTTCTACTATCTTACTAGTTATGATAAAAGAAGAAAAGAAAGAAAACGAAGCATTTTTAGAGAAATCGATACGTCATCTTGAGGCGAGAGGTTTTGAGGATATCAAAGCGGATTTAAAGGGTTATGAATCCCCTAAGTCTTTTATTAAAAAAAGTACCGGGGTGGCCATAACTCCTGATATTGTTGCTCGTAAAGACGGTAGCAAATATTTTTTCGACATCAGTTTGAAATCTGAAAAGTCAAAATTATTAAAGTCGAAATGGCTATTTCTTGATACCCTAAGCCGGTTAAAAGCCAATAAATTCAGGATAATTACTACCCGAGGGCATTATAAGTTTACAGATAATATGTTGGCAGACATTAATCTTGGTAATAAAACGCCCATCAGAATATAACCCCTCAGATCTTAGAGGTCGATTAATTTTTTTCCATCATAATGTGTGGTATCCCGTCTTCCAGATACTCCTCCCCTACCTGGCTAAAGCCCAATTCCTTGTAGAACTTTGTAAGATAGGACTGTGCCGACAAACAGATCTCAGAGGTTTTGAAGCTATTCCGAATGGCGTCTATCGAAGCTATCATGATATCCTTGCCATATCCAAATGCCCGCTGATCTTTCTTAACCACCACCCTGCCTATACATGCCTTATCTGTGTAATCTCCCGGGGCGAAAATTCTTGTATAAGCGACGATGTCACCATTTTTAGAACCAATAATATGAAGGGCTTTTTCATCCTTCCCATCCAGATCCTGGTAGGCACAATTTTGCTCTACAACAAAAACAGCTGCCCTTAGCTGCAAAATATTATAGAGTTCTTTTGTTGTTATTTCCTCAAAGTTTTTTACTGCAATCTTCATTTTTCTAATCCTGAACTATTACTTTTTTACTGTCGCACTTTCCGTATTCTGGTTGGATGTTTACATGATTTATCCCAAACTTCTGATAAACATCTTTCTCTATCCTTTCGAGTATAATATCAAATTGGGAAAGGTTAATGTCCTGATCAAAATCTATATGTGCCTCCAGGTGCACTTCGTCTTCATTTAACTGCCAAATATGAACATGGTGTACATTTTTTATCTCCTCAATTTTGCTAATAGTGTCCACTATTTTTTCCACTTCAATGGTATCTGGTGTGAATAACATCAGCACCCTTGTGGACGCTCTAAGAAGGTCATATCCCATATAAATAAGGTACAGTGCTATTAAGACCGTTAGTAAAGGGTCTATCCAATAGGCCTCATAAAACTTCATAAGAATTCCGCCAACTAAAACAGCTACGGAAGCCATCATGTCTGTTAGCAAATGCAAATAAGCAGATTTCATATTCATGTTGCTATTTGCGTCTTTCTTCAATAGCAGCACGCTAAATCCGTTTGCTAAAATCCCCAGTAGTGATAATAGTATAACAAGGTCCGAACCTATGGCTTGTGGCTCCATAAAACGCTCAACAGCTTCCTTAATAAGGATTATTGCAACAACGATAAGAGTAGCCGAGTTTACAAATGCCGCTATAATTTCAGCTCTTTTATAACCAAAAGTTTTATTAACCGACGCTTCTTTTTTTGCAATAACAGTAGCAAAATAACTGACAATCAAAGACAATACATCGCTGAAATTATGAAGGGCGTCCGAGAGTAAAGACAAGCTGCCTGAAATAAGTCCGCCTACAGCCTGGGCAACTGTAATTAAAATATTTAATAAAATAGATATAAAAAGATTCCTTCCCCTTAAATCCTGGTGGTGGTGGTGATGATGGTGATTATTTGAATGTGAATGACCCATGAATCTCTTTTAAGGAATATCCAGGATAAATTTAAAGGGGTAATCCGGGTAATGGTAATATGCTCTGAAAATAAAAAACTAAACACACGGAATCTTTTCGACCCGTCTTTCGTGTCTTCCTCCGGCGAAAGCAGTGTCTAAAAAGGTCTGTACCATTTCCAGGGCCTGCGGTAAAGCAATAAACCTGGCTGGCAAACTAAGGATGTTTGCATCATTATGCTCTCTTGCCAATGCAACAATTTCCTTATTCCAACACAAGGCAGCCCTTACTTTCTGATGTTTATTGGCCGTCATAGATGCCCCATTTCCACTTCCGCAAATAATGATGCCAAAATCTACTTTGTCATTTTCAACAGCCTCAGCCACCGGGTGGATAAAATCAGGGTAGTCTACACTGTCTGTACCGTCAGTTCCAAAATTTTTAATCTCAACATGCATAGATTTTAACAAACCTATCACCGCAAGTTTATATTCTGTTCCGGCATGATCATTTCCTATTGCTATTTTCATTATTTACAATGTTAATGGTTACTCAAAGATACAAATACGTTAATAATATGCGCTTAAAATGTTTATGAACAATATGGTGTCGGATATAAAGTTAGTTCCTTATAAATGAATGTGTTGTTAAAATAACACTTTGTTGATATTATGCTTAAAAGATGTTATTAGTAAATTTTTAGATTACACAAAAATTGCTTCTTACAAAACTTAGTCCGAAAGCCAAAACCAACTTCCCAGAACTTAAGAGAAAGATATTAAGTTAATTTGGTCTGCAACTAACAATTATAACCTAATAATTTATTAATAAAAACTGTTGATAGTAGTTATTAATATGCGTTAATAAATGTCATAATCAACTGATATTAACCACTAAGTACTAAAAGTAAATTGTCAATAAACACATATTTATATCCAAAGCAAGTTTTTAAGAAATCTTTTATCTTCATTATTAACACCCTATCATAGACACCATTAATTTTATTTAATTAAAAAAGAAAAATAGAGGACTTATAATAAGTGTTAATAAGATAATAACTATCTATTGAAATTAAAGAACCTGATGAATAAAGAAAGCTGTGGATTATAATTCGTAATTTGCGCCCCAAATTAAGTTGAATGTCAAAGAAAAAAAAGAGAATAAAAAGTCAAAGACAAAATGAAATTACAAAGGGAATTTTTACCGTTCTGGAAAAACAACCCAAACAAAACTTCAATTATAAACAAATAGCTTCCAAACTTCAAATTACGGATACTGAAGGAAGAAATCTACTTATAAAGCGCCTGGGGGAATTAAAGGCAAAAAACAGAATACAGGAAGCATCCAGGGGAAAATACACGGCACTTTCCAATAATAATTACAGTAAAGGACGTGTAGAAATTACGGCAAGAGGAAATGCATATGTTATTATGGATGAGGAGGATGAGGATGTATTTGTCCCATATAACAAATTAAAAAGAGCCTTCCATGGGGATATTGTGGAGGTGGCTATTTATCCAAGGCGAAAAACAAAAAAGCTGGAGGGGCAAATTGTAAATGTCCTGGAAAGAAAGAAATCTACTTTCGTTGGCATAGTTGATCTTCAGAAGACATTTGCTTTTGTGAGACCGACAGATTTTAAAATGTACAAGGATATATTTGTTCCGATAGAAAAAATTGGAAATGCAAAAGAAGGTGAAAAGGTGGTTGTTAGGATAAATGAATGGCCCGATAAAGCCGATTCACCTATTGGTGAAATTGTGGAAATTTTAGGGATGCCAGGCGAGCATCATACGGAAATACACTCCATTTTAGCAGAATATGGTCTTCCATATGAATTTCCGGTGGAGGTTTCGCATTTTGCAAATAAACTGGATACCTCTATTAAAAAGGAAGAAATAGCTAAAAGGCGCGATATGAGAGAAACGCTGACTTTTACTATAGATCCTAAGGATGCTAAAGATTTTGATGATGCGCTTTCTTTTGAGGTACTTCCGAACGGGAACTATGAAATAGGAATACATATTGCTGATGTATCTCATTATCTTGTTCCTGATACGGTTTTGGATGATGAAGCTTATTCACGTGCGACATCGGTCTACCTTGTAGATAGAGTGGTTCCTATGTTACCTGAGGTTTTATCCAATAATGCCTGCTCTTTAAGACCAAATGAAGAAAAATACACTTTTTCTGCAGTGTTTGAGATAGATAAGAACGCAGTAGTTAAAAATGAATGGTATGGCAGAACGGTTATTAATTCAGATGAAAGGTTTGCTTATGAAGAGGCGCAACATATAATAGAAACCGGTGAGGCCACTATTCCGGAAAATATTTCAATCAGGGGAGGCGCTTACCAGGTTGCTGATGAGGTTAAGGAAGCGACATTAAACTTAAATAAGCTTGCTCAAATTATGAGGAGTGGGCGAATGAGCCATGGAGCCATTTCCTTTGATAAAGTGGAAGTGAAGTTTAACCTCAATGAGCAAAATGAGCCGGAAAGCGTATATTTTAAGGAAGCGAAGGAAGCGAACAAACTGATTGAAGAATTTATGCTGCTGGCCAATAGAAAAGTAGCCGCTTTTATAGGAAAACAGAGACCTGAAAGGACATTTGTTTATAGAATCCATGATGAGCCGGATGAAGAGAAATTAATGGCGCTTAACAGCATAATTTCTCGTTTTGGTCATAAGATTGATTTTAAGAATAAAAAGGCCATTAGCGATTCTTTAAATAAGCTTCTCGAGGATGTGAGGGGGCAAAAAGAACAAAATTTAGTAGATACCCTGGCTATTCGAAGTATGAGCAAGGCAATATATACCACAGAAAATATTGGGCATTACGGATTAGCCTTTGATTATTATACCCATTTTACCTCCCCCATAAGGCGCTATCCAGATGTGATGGTCCATAGACTTTTGCAGCATTATTTAGATAAGGGCCAAACTGTTAATGCAGATAGCTACGAAGAAAAGTGTAAGCACTCTTCCAATATGGAAAGTCTTGCTGCCAATGCAGAAAGAGACTCAATAAAATACATGCAGATAAAGTTTATGGAGGACCATAGGGACATGGAATTTATAGGAGTAATTTCAGGGGTTACGGAGTGGGGAATCTATGTTGAAATTATTGAAAATAAATGTGAAGGAATGGTCCGTATTAGAGATATAAAAGATGATTATTATACCTTTGATGAAAGACAATACGCTATAATTGGTGAGCGGACGGCTAAAATGTATCAATTAGGAGATGAGGTGAGAGTAATGGTCAAGGATACTGATCTATTAAAAAGGCACCTGGATTTCACCTTGTTGGGCAAGGTGAAAAAGTAGTAAAATTTATGTTGTTCGTTATACAGGAAACAACCTAAAACCAACATTTATGAAACAGCTGGTATTATTAATTTTCCTTGTATTGGGATCTGAAATGATATGGTCTCAGAATGAAAAAATAACCCATAGTTTAGATAAATTCACTGAACTAAAAGCTTTTGACGGGATATCAGTAAACCTTATAAGATCTACGGAAAATAAGGCAGTTATTACTGGAGCGAACACCAAAAAGGTGGCTATAGTTAATAACTCGGGCGTACTGAAGATTCGTATGGAGATTGATAAATTATTTAGTGGGTACCGCACTTTTGTCGATTTATACTATTCTGAAAATTTAGTGGTAATAGACGTCAATGAAGACGCCAGGATAAGTTCTGAAGAAACGCTAGAACAGGATGTGTTGGAGGTAAAAGCCCAGGAAGGAGGGGAAATAGTTATTAATGCGCAGGTAGAACAAATGCTTATTAAATCTGTAACAGGTGGCGTAATTACAGCCACAGGCGTTTCAGATAATCAGGATGTTGCAATAAATACCGGGGGTGTTTATAAAGGAAAGGATTTTAGAACCAAGTTTACCACTGTAAATGTGAATGCGGGATCTAACGCAGAAATTTATGCAACAGATTATGTAAAGGCAACGGTTAAGGCAGGAGGAGAAGTATTGGTTTATGGCGACCCTTCAAAAATGGATGAGAAAACGGTCTTTGGAGGCAAAATAAAACGCATGTAAAGGCATAAAAAGAAGGCATGTTAGAAGATATTCAGGCTGCAATTCCATTGGGCTTTTTATTAAGCTTTATGATTGGGCCTGTTTTTTTTGTACTGCTTGAAACCGGCGCGACTAAGGGATTCAGGGCGGCCTTGTTTTTTGATTTCGGAGTTATAATTGCAGATATTCTCTTCCTTACTATTGCCTATTTCAGTAGTTTTCAATTGTTAGAAAATCTAAGTAACCAACCAGGCTTATATGTCTTTGGGGGGGTTATACTCGTAGTTTACGGAATAACTACATTCTTCCAAAAAGGAGGAAAAAAGCAATCGACCGAGATAAAAACAAAAAAAGGAGATTATTTAAGCCTTTTCATAAAAGGGTTTTTATTGAATTTTATCAATATTGGAGTATTGGTTTTCTGGCTGGGTGTAATAATTATTGTCGGCCCAAGTCTGGATAACGAACCCAATAGAATTCTTATTTTCTTTTCATCAATGTTAGGGGCTTATCTGGCTACAGATATTTTTAAAATTTTATTGGCTAAGCAGTTAAAAAGGAAACTGACGAGAGAAAGAATATTTATGGTTAAAAAGGTTTTGGGCATCGTGTTGGTGATTTGCGGCCTTGTTCTTATCGTAAAGGGCTTTTTACCAAAGGACAAATTTGATATACAGGAAGGTATAGAGCGCATAGAGAAAATAAGAGATTAGCCAGCCGCGCTTTATATTATTGAAAAACCCCCAACAAATATGCTGAGGGTTTTTAGAGGCATCGAGCGGATTCGAACCGCTGTACAAGCTTTTGCAGAGCTGTGCCTAGCCACTCGGCCACGATGCCATTAATGAGGTGCAAAGGTACTATTTTTTCCTGCTTTGAAAAAGAAAGTCAGATTCTCTTTTCTTGCAAAATAATCGCCACCGATTCAACATCACCACCGATAGGCGGATTTAGTTTTGATACCGAAACATTAATTTCTGAAACAGTATTAAGTTCGGAGAATATCCTGCGGATAATCCTTTGTGCCACATGTTCTAACAGCTTAGATCTTATCTGCATTTCTTCTTTGACGATGCTATTGATATGTACATAATCAACTGTATCTTCAAGAGCATCGGATGTTTTGGCAACATCTAAATTGGCCTGGATTTCAATATCTACGCGGTATTCACTGCCAATCAGCGCTTCTTCCTCCAGACAGCCGTGATAAGCGTATAAGCGTATATTATTGACCCTGATCTTGCCCATAGTAGTTCTTCAGTAGTGCAAACTTAAATTAAACTGGTGAAAATACCATCCTCCCTGGTGAACAGGTTGCGATAGTTGAAAATAATAAGAGGTGCCTGCTTTTAATTTAGTAACATTAATACGTACACCTACAGTTACTAAGCCCCTGGAAAAGATCTACACCAAGTGTAACAACGTGTGTTCCGGTACTGTATCCGAGGATTTCGTTCAGGATGATCTGATAAGAATAACCAAAATAAAAATTACTTTTTTTAAGCCCTACAATTGGTGCAATATAAAGGGGGTCTCCTATCTGGTCATTTAGAAACCTGTAGGTTACACCGGCGTAATAATAGTCTTCAAAATCGTACCAGCGAAATTTAACGTTTAGGTCTGTCACAGACCTGCCATCACTTTCAAACCACTGAAAAAATACAGAAGGTTCTATTTCTAATTGGCTGTTTTTGTTTTTTGTATACCTGTATCCCGTATATACATAATAATTTCTCAATCTGTTTGGCTCAAAAACCGGGTTAAATTTACTTAAGTCCTTATTGATAAGATTAGAGGCATTAAGACTAAAGTAAAACTTGTCTTTTCGATAAAGCACCCCAACATCAAAGTTGTGATTGGTAGTGGCCCTGTCGTCCGTTACGTTGGGATCCGGACCATCAAAATTCTCTATATCTATTCTGAACTGATTGAAATTATAAGAAAGACCAAAAGACAGGAATTCATCGTCGTATCTGTCTAAAGTCAGGTGATGCGCAAAGGAGACCCTTGCTCCCCGCTGTTTTGTTTCCCCATTGCTATCATTATAAAGAAGCATTCCAAGACCAGACCTGTTTCCAATCCTGGCATCAGCTGCCAACGACTGGGTATCGGGGGCATCTTTAATCCCTACCCACTGCGTAAGGCCATTGACCCTTATTTTGATATGATCTCCTATACCCGCATAGGTTGGCGACATCACAAACGGATTATCTGCCAAATATTGCGAAAGCTGAGGAAGTGTAAGTTCCTGGCCATTGGAGGCAAATACCCCTAGCAATACCATTAAGCTTAATAATCTAATACGCATAGTTCTATAGGTTAAAATCATTATCTGTATAGGGTAAAATGTCCGACAAACTCCCGGTCATCAAAATCTGCCTTAAGTTTAATTACATACCAGTAATCTCCTGTCGGCAACTCGGATCCTTTATATCTGCCATCCCATCCAGCTTCACCTCCAGATACATGAGCAACGACTCTACCATAACGGTCAAATATTTTGATTAGTATTTCAGGGAATATTTCAGTATTCCTAGGCATCCATAAGTCGTTTTGACCATCGCCATCAGGAGTAAAGAAATTGGGGATTTCTATATCTATAAACTCCATGAATATATCTGCGGTAGCTTCACAACCATTAGCGTCTACCACCCTTACGGTATAGGTATCTGTCCGGTTGATGTAATAAATAGGATCGCTTCCATTGTCAATATCTTCAAAATAGTAAGTGTAAGGAGCTAATCCTCCGGCTCCGATAGCTGTTATTTCGTTAATATTGTTCTGCTCCAGAGTCAACGTCACCGGCTCAAAGCTATCAATCACAAAATCCAGGGTTTGTTGTATACATCCATTAGCATGTGAAATACCAATAAAATGGGTTCCCGGGGTCATATTTCTAAAATCAGGACTCAATTGCATGTCCGCAGGGTCTGTAGAATCCAGAGCATACATGACATCGCCTGAGACAGATGGGTCTTCCAAAGTGAGTACAATGAAATTCTCGGGGGTATCGCCCGTACATTCGTACATTGGCTCCACAGTGGCATTCAGGTTTACACCAGGATCAATAGTAACGATGACATTGGTTTCGCAGTCCTGGGCGTCTCTCACAAATATGGCGTAAGTACCTGCAGCAAGACCCACAAAAGAAGTCTGGCCTAATACAAAATCTGCGTCTGCGTTAGAATTAAATGCAGTTCTGTACGGCGCTGTTCCTCCTGTAATAACCAGGTCTGCTGAACCATCAGCGCTTCCTAAACACACCTCAGGCAATGCGGTAAATGTAACATCTACTGGGGTAGGTTCAATGATAGTAAATTGGAAAGGAATAAAACATCCGTTTTCATCCTGAGCGATTACATCATACACTCCCGGATCCAATTCGGTAAATACATTTTCGGTATCAAACTGATTTAAATTGGGCGTAATAGCATATAAGATGGTTCCCGTTCCGCCAGAGACCTCAACGGTAATTGTACCATCGGCTTGCCCGGCACAGGTTACATCTGTAAATTCTTGCCTGTCTATTTGTAAAGGAACGGGTTCTGTAATGATGATTTCAGGTGAAACTTCAACACAATCCATGCTGGTTACTCTTACATAGTAACTGCCCGCTATTAGGTTGTTGAATTCACCATCAGGCTGAGGACCTCCTATAAGGTTGGTCAAAGCTGCATCTGTAAACAATTCATAGGAATAATTTCCAAGGCCACCAAAGGCGTCCGCAATTATAGTTGCCGTGGCTTCCCCAGTACAATTTATAATTGCAGCACTGTCATCTATTACAATGTTCAGAGGAACAATTGCGTCTACTGAAACCTGGTTAGAAATCGTTGCCTCACAACCAAAAGCGTCGCGCACATAGTATTGATATACTCCTGCTGGCACTGTAAAGACGTGTGTATTGCCACCTGCCATAGGAGAGTAGACTATTCCGTCTGTACTCCATTCATAAGGGGCAGTACCCCCTGTTGCTGTCAACTCCAGTTCCGCAGGGTTGGTGCAACTCAATGAGGTGAGCTGAATTAAATTACTTGCCACATCTGTTGGTTCACTTATAGTAACCTGAACAGTTTCTACATCACAGTTCCATCTGTCGGATACAGTGATGCTATAAATTCCGGCACCAAGATTATCAAACACCGGACTCGCTTGCTCCCCGGTAGTAAAGTCTATTACTGTACCTGTTGGGTCATAGTAGTTTAATTGATAATCATATGAGCCCTCGCCGCCCACAACGTTTATTGCGGTTACGGTTGCATTTGTGTCTCCATAACATACCAGAGTAGTTGGGGTTGCAGTAATATCTGCCGTAATGGGAGTTGGTTGTACAAGATTAATAACATCATTGATAACACATCCGTTGGCATCTGTAATGGCAACAGTAAAGTTACCGGCAGAAAGACCTGCAAATAACTGACTATTCACTCCTGATACATTGTATACGGTAGTAGTGGTGGTGTTGGTTAGTACTATATCATATGGCGCATAACCACCGGTGGGATCAATAAGGATTTCACCCTGATCATTAGTGCAAGTTACATTGGCAACCTCGCTAACAGTAGCTATCAGTGGCATATCCGGAGAAACAATGGTAATGATGTTGGAATCTTCCACACAAAGTGGCACCAGGGTTTCTGTAATGCTCACAAAATAATTACCTCCCGAAAGGCCAGTAATGGCAAACGGATTAGTCGCAGTATCTCCAGCTCCGGAGATGCCAGTTGTCACCCCTGAACTGTCAAATACCTCGTATGAGTAAGCGCCTGTATAACCGCTAACATTAATCTCCAGGGCTCCATTGCTGTCACCAAAACAGGTAACAGGCGTGGTGGCTGTAGCTACCACATCAATAAGGTCGAATGGAGCAATAGTATATGGAGCAGTGTCTACATAACAACCTGTTGTCGTGTCTGTTATTCTAAAGGTGTAACTTCCAACCGCAGACAGATCAAATGTTGCTGTAACGTTTGTGGGCGTTGATGTTAAGGCGCCGTTAGGATTGCCTAAAGGCAGTAATTCATAAGTATACACATTTGCGGGGTTCCCATCATCTGTAACAGTAATCAATACTTCTTCAGGATTTACACATGAGATGGCAACATTCTGAGTAACTGTTACTGAAAACACGTTTATTGGCTCAATAGATACCGTATCTGTTGTTGTACATCCATTGGCATCAGAAACATAAACGGTGATGTTTTGAGTAGCCCCTGAATCTACTATATCAAAGGTGCTTGAAGTCTGGAAATTAATATTGTCAATACTGTACAAGTAAGGCGCTGTTCCTGATCCTACAGGAACTGTTGCTGTAATAGTTGAGGTATTAACGGTATTATCGGGATTACAGACAAATGTAGTTGCCGCTGCCGTTACCGTAAGTAAAGTAGGCTCATTAACGACAACAAATTCTCTTAAGAAACAGTTCCTGTCGGAAACAGCTTCTACCTGGTAGGTGGCAGCAGGCAGCCCTGAAAATATAGGGCTAGACTGTGGCCCCGTGATAATTACACCACCAGCATCATATAGATTATAGGCATATATCGGGTTGTCATTTACGCCTGGAGCGGCGGGCGCCAGGTTAACAGTAATGCTTCCGTCGCTAAGACCGTTACAAGACACATCTGTAATAGTATGAGGGTCAAAAGTAACTGGAGTTGGAGCGTCCAGATCTACCGCAATAGTTTCGGTGCAAACCGGAGAGCTTGTATTTAAATCGGTGATAACAAAAGTATAAGTACCGGCCTGATCAAGTGCAGTAAATACGCCTGTGGCATTTGATACTGTAGTTACTAAATCCGGGAAGGTTACTGTATAATCCAGGTTTCCGGATCCTCCATTTACAGTTATGGTAATTTCTGCATCTGGCGTAGAACCGCACTCTAAAGGTTTAACAACGGTACTAATAAGGTTCATTTCCTCATAAAGCACTTCGGGACCTATAGTGACGGTACAAGACCATTGGTCTGTAATCTGCACCTCATAACTTCCGGCTCCTAGCCCGGAGAATACGGTTGAGGTTTGCGGCGCCCCAAAGGCTACCGCGTCTTTTATTAATTGATAGGTATAGTTACTTCCCTGTCCTCCGGCAGTACCTATTACCTCTATCTCTCCTTGTAAATTAGTACAGTTTTCCTGATTGATCTGGAGTGTTGCTGTAATAGGAGCAGGGTCTGCCAGAACAATACCGTTCTGGATCATCTGCTGACACCCGGCGCTGTCTATTACCCAGGCTTCATAGGTGCCTGGCGACAATGGGGCAAACTGAGGTCCGGCAACATAAGAACCTGGCCCGGCCGGAGCCACTGTTCCTACATAATAGGAATATCCACCCCATCCTCCAAGGACATCAATAATTTCGATACTTCCGTCATTGCCCAGACAGGTGATAGGAATTATATCTGTATTGGCCGTAATGGCCGCAGGGGGGCCTGCAACACTAAAGTTTTCTTGTTGTGTGCAGAATGGATGATTGTCCTGAGTAATTACCACATAATAATCCCCAACAGGAAGGTTAACCACAGGGGTTGGTCCTAAGTTGGCCTGGTTAAGCAGGGCCGTCATAGGGATGTTGGTTATTTGCTCAAAAACCTGATAATCAAATCCTGCCACATAAACCGCATCTGTAATAGAGAATTCCACTTGTCCGGTATTGGTTCCAAAGCAGATTACATCCTGTATTTTATTGATAACTATATCAAAGGTGTTAGGATCAGTAATAGTTTCTGATGCTGTTATTATACATCCAGTATCTATATGTCTGATAAGGAAATCGTGTACACCAATTCCAAGTCCGGCAAAAACATTTGAGGCCTGGTAAGCAGCTCCATTATCTATGCTGTATTCGAACCTGGTGGTATCATTGTTGGTGGAGGTAACCGTGATGGTAATTTCCCCATCTGTTCCAGGAGTACAACTAATAGGATTGGTAATGGCTGCAGTAGCCGTTAACAATTCATCGTAAGGTAAAATCGCGGCTGTTGTGCTGCCAATACATCCATTATCGTCATAAACATTAATGATGTAAGTTCCGCCAGCAACATCAGTTTCTGTATACACTGTATTTGGCCCGGTTTGAACAATAACATCATCACCAGTGGGTACGGTACCCTGATCATTGATAAATTCGTAAATCACATAGGTAGAACTACCCCCGGTAATTGCTGCATCATTGATTGTAATAGTAGCATTGTTGGGATTGTTTCCGGCAGTACAACCAAATTCAACAACGGCAGGAGCAGGAACCACAATCGGGTTGGGTTCATTAATTACAATTCCCACAATGTCTGTTGTACAGCTATTTGTACCTGTAGCTGTAATTGTATAAGTGTTTGGAGGCAGGTTCTCAAAGGTGTTTGTTCCTGCATTGAACACCCCTGCTACTGGTGAAATGGTGTATGTTAAAGGGCTTATTCCATTATCTGTGGGTATAAGTGTTATACTACCATCATTTGCTCCGTTACAGCTGATATCTATATGCGTTTCCGTAAATGCAGGAGTTACAGCTGCCGGCACGTCTACCACAATTGTTTCGAAGCAATTGGGAACCGAGGTACTCACATCATAAACCGTAACGGTATATGCTCCTGCTGCACTTGCCAAATTCCAGGTAAACGGATTTGAAGGCAATGCCACTCTGGCCTGGTTGACAGGACCTGATATTTCGTATTCATAACTTCCGGATCCTACGGATACGTCTATAGTTATTTCGGCATTTGCAGCCACACCGGCTTCACAATCCAGTAAAGCAGTCAGACTGGCATTGAACTGTAAGTTTGGTTGAATGTTAAAGGGATCTGTATCTGCACATCCATTTAGGTCGCGTACGGCGATGGTCTGAGCAAGTCCAGAGCTCAATCCACTTACGGTGTATTGGTTGCTGCCATTGAATGTAATATTTTGAAATGGCCCTCCATTTACACTTAGCTGATACGGCGCAATACTTGGAACATCCAGAGTTACCAGCACTTCAAAAGCGCCTTCTGCTGCACAGTCATCAACTACGGCTATGGAGATTTCCGGCCTTGCATCTAACAATACAGTTACAGGATCGCTCTGGATACAATCGTATGCATCTTTTACATAAACAATATAATCTCCAGATTCTACATTGGCAGTGGTACTGCTCGTCCAACCCGGGGATGCCGCTGTTGGGGCAGGGTCCGTATTTAATAAATACTGGAATTCATATGGCGCTTGTCCAAATTGTGCTAAAGCCGTAATTACCCCTGCGTTTGGATTACAATTGTCATTGGTTGGGGAAGCGGCTGTAACAGACAATAAGTTAGTAGATTCGTCTATAGTGAAATTCGGCGAGCTAATAGAACAACCATCAAAAGGTCCTCCAACTTCCGCCAAAAGAATATAGTAGATGCCTGGTGGTAAGGTGGCAAAATTATTTATTGTCACTGGGCCGGCTGGGGGGTTTACTGCTGTGGTGCCTGTAAAGGTTGTAGTCACATTAGATTGTGCATTAAAAATCTCATAAGTTACATCAGTAGCAAGAACATCGAATGTATCGAAAGTAAATGTTACGTTTCCATCATTGGCCCCTGTACAACTGACATTAGATTCTACCAAAGAGGTGACCGTCATATTGGAAGGGGAGTCTATAGGTGCCGCTGCGGTTTCAAAATAATAACAATTAGTGGTCAAATCATGTACCACAAAAGTGTAAGTTATACCTGGGACCAAACCGGTAAAAGTAGATGTGTCACCACCCACAACATCAGGAGCCTGATAAGTAGCAGAATAAGGAACAGTATAGGTTTCCAAAATTGCAAATTCGTAGTTTCCACTACCGACAGCAGAGGAAACAGTCACAATTGCGGTACCACCTGCGGCGCAGCTCACCGTTGCGGTAGAGACATCAATGTCAAGATCATTCGGAGGAGAAGCGATAATATTGGTAGTCCTTAAGGAACATCCGTTAGCATCAACCACATCAACTTCGTAAATACCAAATTCCAAAATAGTGAAAGTGTGGTCTTCACCTCCTGCGGTAGTGACATAAGAATCTGAGAACCCATTATTACCTGTTAAGTAATAGGTGTATTCTACCGTACCGCCTGATAAGTTCTCAACGGTTATAGAGCCGGGATCTGTGCCACTTATGGGGTTACAAATTATTGGAACTACGTTAATACCATAAGCGATGGCATTTGGTTCATTAATAGTTACCGGGAATGGAACAGAAACACAACCTTTGTCATCTGTTATGGTGACTTCATAATCACCAGCAGGAAGGCCAGTGGTTTGCGTGCCATAATTTGTTGTTGAAATTGTTTCTATCACCTCTATTACATAAGGTGGGTTACCTATAGAAGTATCAATAATCACATCAAGGGCTCCCGTGCTATCTCCATTACAAAGAATATGTGTTGGGGTAACTGTTGTGATTACAGGAGTATCTGCAGGGCTAACTATTACCTGATTGGTTACTACTGTACAAGCCGTAGGCGCAGTAGTATCTGTTACTCTGAAAATATATGTGCCATCTGTGTTAGTGCTGAAGGTGTTCCCAACAAAATTGGTTGAAAAGTAGCTTGCTCCGGCATCGTTAGACCATTCGTAAGAATATGTCCCAGACCCTCCGGCCGCGTTTATGGTAACGGCGGCAGGGGCCAAACAAGTAAGGTCTGCAGTTAATACTGCGTTAGCAGTCAACTGCGGATTAATAGTTATGCTTTGTTGTACGTCTGCGCAGCCAAACTGATCTTTGACATCAATTGTATATGTTCCTGCGGCCAGGTTACTAAAAGTATAGCTTGTTGCCGTTACCGGACTTGGAGTAATCCAGGGCCCTCCGTCAATACTAAACTGGAACCCACCATTACCGGGTAATGAGGTAACATCTACCTGAATAGTGCCGTCATTGGCTCCGCTGTAACAAGCTGTTGGCGTGGCCGTAAAAGTTGGGTTATTTGGAGCAACTACAGTGAGTGCTGTATCTATAGGGTCTATACAAGCATTTGCATCTCGCACCCTGACAACATAATCGCCGGCAGCTAAACTGGTAAATACGGTTGAAGCCTGGTAGGCAATTATAATTCCGCCTACACCATCTTCTAACTGATATTCATAACTTGGTGTACCGCCAACTGCACTTGCGGTAATTGTTGCGCCGGCATTATTACAGGTAAAAGGCTCAGTAATACTTGCGCTGGCAACCAGCACGGCAGGCTCAGCTAAATTCTGCATCAAAGTAACAGAACAACTGTTGTCTAAAACGTCTCTAACAACAATGGTAATGTTCCCGGCGCTTAAGCCGTTTACGGTTATAGGCGAAACAGTTTGAGGGGCAGAAAATGCACCTGCATTTACCGAGTATTCAAATCCGTTTACAATATCAAAGTTCTCAACATCAAAAGTTATCGTACCGCTGGCATCAGCATTACAAAGTAAGTTCGTAAAGTTTGTTATTGACGCATCAAACGCATTCCCCGCATTAATAGCAACTGTGGTATCTACCGTACAATCACTTCCATAATTAACGGTAATCGTATGGTTCCCAACAGCTACATTGTTAAAAACATTTGAGGCTTGTGGGGCGCCTGCGTCCAGGCTATAGGTATATGAAGGATCGTTTGGTAATACAGTTACATTACCACTTCCATCGCAGTTATATGTAACCGCAGTACTTAAAGTGGGTTCTACTGGTAATGGAGCGATAATTACATCGGGCAAAGTAAGCACACAGGAAACTGCATTTGCATCCCGTACAGTAATAGAATAGGTTCCATCTGTCAGCGCGGGATACACAATTCCTCCTGGAGTACTCGCAGACCATGTGCCGCCATTAAGACTGTATTGAAAATCTCCGGACCCTCCCGAAGTCGGAGTAATACTTCCTACTGTGATTTCCCCTAGTTGCAAACAAGTATACGCCAGTGTTTGGGCGGCTTCAGCAACCAATGCTGCTGGTTCAGTAATGTCTATAGAGGCCGTCTCTTCACAATTATTGGCATCTCTTACCCGGACTGGATATGTTCCTGCAGTAAGGTTTACAAAGTCTGTTGATGTTTGGTAGTTTGTACCGTTGTCTATGCTATACTCGTAAGGAGCTGCACCACCGGTTACAAGAAGGGAAATAGCCCCATTGCTATCTCCAAAACATACTACCGGAGTAACTGTCGGGGTAATTGCAAGTGGAGCGTCCTGAACAATGGTAATGTCGAACATAACCTCGCAGAAACCTGCACCTCCACTATGGTCCCTGACATAAACATCGTAATCTCCTGCACCTGTTACTGCAATTGGGTTGATTACTCCAAAATCTCCTGGGATTGGAGCTACTCCATCGGCAACAATAGCATAAACATAGTTATTGTCTCCGCCAGCTGCCGTAATGGTTACATCTGTATCCGTACCACAAGCAGTTATTGGCACGGCTGTAGCAGTTACACTTAATTCAGGATCAATGGTGATAGTATCTGTCCCTGTACAGTTGTTTCCATCAACCACATCAATAGTATAAGTTCCTGGTCCTAAACCAGCAAACACATTATTAGGATCGTAAGCACCTCCGTTAATTCTGTATTCAAAATTGCCATCGCCTCCTGAAGTCACGGTAGCAGTCAAAGTCAGCCCTACGGCATCATCATAACAAAGATCATTTGCAGTGATAGAAAGTACGGGGGCAATTGCTGCATTTAAATCGAATGTTGTGACGGCCACACATCCATTGCCGTCGGTTACCGAAGCAGAATAGGTTCCTGATTGGGCCAGATTTGTAAAGTTGCCCGTGGAATTGTTAACAATAGTAACCAAATCTGGATAGGTTAAGCTATAATTATAGCTCCCCCAACCGTCACTGGCAGTAATAACAACACTACCCGGGTCTGTACAGGTAGGCTGAGTTTCAACGGCGGCTATTGTAAGGGCTGCAGGAGGAGCTGCGATTATTACGGAAGCCGTATCGGTACAGTTGGTGTCTGTATCTGTAACTGTAATATCATAGGTTCCGGCAGCAAGATTCGTCAGCGGTATTGTAGTGCTGGTCTCCCCGTTATTGTTAAAATTGGCAGGCCCGGTTATTGTATAGTCGTAACTAGTGGCGAATCCTGAAACTGTGAATAATGCTTCCCCGTCTGTATCTCCAAAACAGCTAATATTACTTACAAGCTGACCGACAACACCAATAGGGGTAACCGGACTTATAGTAAAACTTTCATCATAAGTACAACCTTTGTCATCGGTAACCCTGAAGGTATAGGTGTCTGGAGCAAGACCGTTAAAATCTGCAGAATTCCCAGAAGTTGAACTCGCGGCAATTGCTGCCGGTGCAATTATTTCAAATACAAAAGGCGTATTTCCATCAACCACCGTTACGGTAACATCGGAAATAAGTGCTGGGCACAAGGGCTGAGTTGCGGTAAATGTAAGATCGCTAGGCTCATTAAGAGGATCAATAACAATTGGATTGGTCAGAAACACACAACCATTAGCATCTCTAACTGAAATAGTATAGGAACCATTGGTCAGGTTAGAAAAAGTTTCTGCTCCTGCCCCGCTAACAAAGTTCACCCCATCTATGCTGTATTCATATGGCGCAACTCCCCCCGCAACATTTTGGGCTTCTATTATTCCGAGCTGTGTACAGGTATAATCCTGTATTAGCACAGCGTTTGCCGTTATGCCATCAGCGGGTGTTGATATGGTGTGGTATTCAAAATAATCACAGGAAGCACTTCCTTTGCGCTGTGTAATCACTATGGCGTAATCTCCTGCTGGTAAATTTGGAAAGTTACCTGATGCATTGGCGGCCAGGGCATTTGCATAGTCATAGTTGTCTTCGTCAAATCCGGCACCATCAAAAAGGTAATATGTTAGTTGATAGCCGTTGTCATCGATAAGGTTAAATTGTATTCCTCCGGTAGCTTCGCCAAAACACAATACATCTGTGACTGAGGTAGCGGCAAAATCTGCGGCGGGCCTGAATTCTATAGTGACCAGGTTAGATAGCGCAAAACAATTATTTCTATCGACAACCACAAAAGTATAATCTCCTGGGTCGAGTATATCAAAGATCTGACTCGTTTGAAACTCTGATGGCGGGATGTCTCCTGGGGTCGGATAAGAAATAACAGGAACTCCTCCCTCATCAACATAGGACCAAATGGCATAGGTATGGGGGGTTTTGCCTCCTCCAGAGTCCATTAAAATATTTCCTTCTCTACATGTTATATGTTGTGAGACTCGGGCGTCTAGAAAAAGATCGCTATTATCCAGTATTGTGACTTGTTCAGTATAATTACACCCATCATCGGTGGTGGCAAGTATATCATACACTCCAGGATTTAAGTTCTGAAAAGTGTAGTTATTGTCCGTACTGGGCCCGAAAGTATCAACCGTTGTGCCTCCCTGTGAAATTTCATAGTAATATTGAGGTTCTACGTTGAGTATAGAAATAGCTATTTCTCCAAGTCCGCTACAAGTTGCATCTGTGGTAACCACATCTACCTGGAAATCTCGGGTTAAGATTCCGATGTTTTCCAAATGGAAAACACAGCCATCCACAACCCCAACCTGGCGCATTTCTACGCTGTAAGCGCCGTTGCTGGCAATAGAAAAACTAGGGCCATTATTCGCTGAATATGGAACCAAAATGGCGCCAGATACGGCATCTAAAAGCTGATATTCATAATCTGCCGGCATATTGGTTACAGTGATGTTTCCGGGAGAAGTACAAATCAGATCTGTTTTATTAAATTGCGGATCTAATGGATTTTTAAAAATGTTGAAATAGAAGGTCCCAAAACAGCCATTCTGATAGTTCACCTGTAAGCGATACTCTCCGGCATTCTCTGCAAGGAAGTTAATTCCTGTTCCTACATTGTTCCAGGTACAAGCGCTGTCTGTGTTGGCGCAATCGGCAATAGAGGCACCACAACTGGCCTCGTCTAATTGCTCCCATTCGATGCTAAGCGCATCGGGAATATTCACTTGTATTGGTTCGGTATCATTAAGTCCGCATAGGAAAATATTAGGCAATAATTCCCCATCATTCGGGCAAGTGACTACTTCCCCTTCTACGGTATTGGTAGGGTCGTTAATTAATTGAACAATAGGGTTGGGTTGTGTAGATCCAAAGGATATTACCGTAATAATTTCCTGAAATCCTTTACATGGATCAGCAACAATCTTATCAACAATATACATCCCCACCTGAGTCACCTCTTGAGTACTTGGGTCGTTGTCCGGATCACCATCATCAATAATAGTGTCTCCGGCATCTATAAGGCCATCTTCATTCTCGTCCTTATACCAGATATAACTATCAAAATTATCACCAGCATCTAACAAGACATTCGCACCACAGAGCTGAACAGTTCTGCTGAAATCACAATTTTCTAGATCATCCAGAAGGAAGTTGGTGGCACCCGGTGTTACAAATCCACAGTTGTCAAAATCAGACACACTGGGGTCATCTGTAATTACATTATCATTAATTACCCCTTCATAAGTAGAATAGGCAAGGTTCTGTATCAGATCTGTACAGGCATCTATAAAATCGAAACAGTTTTCGGCCACCTGCACCCGCATCCGAATTTGTGAAACAGGATCACCAATTTCTATTAAATTATCCGGAATGGTAAAGGTAACCGTCCTGGAAAGAGCATCGAAGGTATAGGTCACCCCCGGAGGTAGTACCATATTGGTTTCATCCAGAGTTACATTTATAGGAAGAACATCCCTGAGCGTATAGTTGGTAGCATCATCGTTTCCGATATTCTGAAAGGATAATACATAGTCTAGTAATTGTCCCAGGTTTACCCCTGCTCCGGTAATATCGTTTCCGGCTATATCTTCTACTTTCTTCTCAACCACCATATTAGGTTCAATTATCTCAACATTAAAGGAGTTGAAGAAAGGATAGTATTGATCACCACTGGAGGTGAATCTCAATGTAGCGTCGGTTTCGTTGTTAGGAATGACAGAATTTAAGGGATTATTCAGAGAGAACATATCTGTGTCATATCCCAGGGTATTAACACTATTAGGGTTTCTGTTGGTCGTTATGGCGCCATTAAGGGTAATATTGCTATTAAAAAAATTACTTGCCGGGTTTACCGGATCACTAATAGTGGTAAATGATCCTACACTGGCAGCTCTTATGCGCATTCTGTCGCCTGTAATCCTATTGTCTCCCTCAAGGGCAGCAGCACCGATAGTAGCTCTAACTGGCCCTGCAGGAATGGTATTAAAACCACTGTAATTGATATCTACTGTTGGGTTAGCGCTTCTGACCCTGGCAAAACCGTCAAATGTGGTAATAAGTTTACCAGTAAGTGTAGGGTTTTCATAGGCGATGACCAATGTCCAGCCTCCTGCCGCACCACCTCCAGGAGAAAGCGATCCTACCACAGAGCGCACATTAGCTATGGTATAGTCGCCTGTAGGATCTGCCAGGGCAGTTACAAGTGCAGTCACATCTGCGTAGCAGGCATACGGACTGTTTTGTTGTACTGAGGGGTCTGTACTGGTAAATCCGTCGAAGAGCACCTCATCGGCTATCACATCCACATAGGCGCCTCCCGGCACCATGAATTTCACCTGATTAAAGTCGTTCTGTCTGTTAGTCCCCAACGCCTGGCCAGCTTGTTCACTTGGATAGGTTGCAGACCAGTATAAGCCCGCATAACGGATGAGGTTACAATTGGCTTGAGCAAAATTAAAGGTGGCCGTACTGGAACTAAAAGTAGTAGGGTCACTATCAACGTCTATATATTGCTGGCTGAGCCAGTCGTTATAAGTAGAACTGTTGCCTGTTAGGTTATATGGGTCTTCTGGCTCTGTAGTTGCCGTTCCTCCATCCCTGTTTACAATATTATTTGCAATAAATGTAAGGTCACCTTTAATATTGTTTTGGTAACGAATATCAAAAGTGTTGTATTGCTGAGCAGTGCCGATGTATGAAAAGAGCACAGCAAGGGCAAATAATAACTTCTTAGAATTGGTTAGTTTCATTTAGGTTATCAGGTTAGGTGTTACGCGCATGATCCACATTTTATCATCATACGAGTCGTTCAGTTTGGTATAGTAAGATATGAGGGCATTGTTCCAGGATTCATGGCGTTTTAAATAAACATACCTGTAGTTATTTTCGGGGTTAATGAAATAACTGGCACTAAGACCCTGGGTGTTTAAAAGTTTTACAAAGCGGTTGGCGTTCTTGGGGTTTGCAAAGACATTGGCTATGATATAGTATCCAGAGCCGGTGCCATTAATTGCAAAGTTTTTGGGCTCTTGAGCCGCTGCGTCAATATTATCTCTGACAACGACATTCTTCTGCAAGACATCTGTGCCGTATTTGGCATTTTTTTCACGGATTTTGTTGGTGTTTTCCACATAGGCTTCGTTAGAATATCTGTTATCAACATTCATGATCCACAATTCGCCGTCATAGGCACCGTTAATGCCCGACTTATGAGCAGCCACGGCTTCTTGCCAGGAATCATATCGTTCTAAATAGACATATTTCAGGCCATTTTTAGGATTGTCTATATAATCTGCATCAATCCCCTGGTTGGCAAGGTCGTTTACAAACTTTTCCAGGTAATGACCTCCTTTATAGACATTGGCTACAACATAGTAGCCGTCCTTTACGCCATTAAGATCTTTGAATTTTCTGCTTTTAACGGGCTTCTGTTTTTTAACAGCAGCTATTGCCTTTTGCTGAGTATTGTCTTGAGTTACCTGTGGGCGTTGAACAGGCGCTTTGGTCTTGTCGGCTGCGGTATACGCCACTGCGGACTCTTCTTCCTTGATCGGCGTTTGAATTTTGTTCTCTTGAATATTTTCAGTTTCCGGAGCTATGGCTACGGCTGTCTTATCATTATTGATCTCATAGATTTGTTTTACCTGATCTTCAATATCTGGCCGCTCCCCTTTGGTCTCCCGACGCACCAGGTTCATAGCCATTTGATATCTTCTTTCAAGGTCTTTTTGGCGGTTAGACTCTATTGAATCCTGGCGGAACATCAGCTCGGCGAGGATAGCATCATTTTCTGCCAGCCTCCTTTTTAATTCTTCAATCTCTTCATCTTTTGAACTAAATGGCTCATCAATATCAGTTTCTTCTGTGTTTTCTACCAGTGCGTCCTCATTGTCTTCGAGCATTACCCTGTCTTCGGTGAGGTTTGGAGTAAAGGAATAGGCAAATGATATTTCATGGGTAACCCCAAAATTGTCAAAATTGTTAGATAATCCCTTTTCCATGGTATATCCCAGAGACAACCTTCGGTTAAGGTTAAAACCAATACCAGCAGAAGCACCGTAAAAACTGTCATAGCCTCCCTGGACCCATCCTAATTTTGGAAGGTCGAGAATAACACTACCTCCCAGAACCACTTCATCTTCTCCAACTTTCCTGGCTCTGGCAAGGGGGATCAGCCTTCCACTTTCTAAGATGCCCGCGGCGTTTTTAAACTGATGGGTATATTGTAAGTGACTGGAAAAGGTTTTGTCCTTAAACTCTGTGATAGACTCGCTTGTCTTCAGATTGTAATCGAATAGATTTTCGGCAAAAACACCAAAATCGAACTGACCATAAGAAATGTTGAAACCAGGCTGAAAGGATAAAAGGGAATTGTCTTGAAACCCACTAAGCAGCGGATCAATTTCTACCGGGTTGGCTCTGCTTTCGTCCAGGCCGCTACTGTAATAAGAGAGGTTAGCACCGAAGGTAAAATTGCTCTTCTCACTAAGTTTAACGCCGTAGGCATAATTTGCCAGGACACCGTAATTACTTACAATACCTTCTCGCTGTGTATATAAACTTAGCCCTAATCCTGTGTGATCACTTATTCGGCCACTATAACTTAGGAAGTAGGCCTGGTTGTTGTCATCAAAGGATACGGACTGGTTTCTATGCAACAAATTAAAATACGATTTGTCTTCCCTTACTGTTGAAAATGTAGGGTTGATCAGAAACCTATTGTACTTTAATAAGTTTTGAGAGGGAACATCATAGGTGATGAACGGACTCTCTTCCTGCGCACTAACAATTGTTAATGCGCCCAGGAATAAAAAGATATATATAAGCAGGTTTTTCATTGTGCTGACTTAGCGAATAATAGTTATTGTCCCTTGCTTCAACACTTCCGCTGCGTTTCTGATCTTATAGAAAAAGACCATATTTTGGTTTGGAAAGGCCGTTGAAGACTGAGGCCAGTTATTTTGGTAGTTAAATACATTATAAACCTCTTCTCCTTTTTCATTGTATATGATAACATTTACTTCAGGATCATTGGAATAGGAGTTGGGAATGATCCATTGATCATTTATTCCATCTCCGTTTATGGTAATTACATTAGGCACTTTAAAAGTGTCCAGATATTCTACTGTTATAGGTCTTGAAACCGTACAATTGCCTATTGTAGCTATAAGCATGTAGTCTCCTTCATTGGTAAAAGTCATAGAGGAGCTGGCGCTCATTTCTACATTATTGTCATCTAACCATCTATAAGACTCTGCTCCGCTCGCGGTTACAGTTCTGGAGGTCCCTTCCGGGAACACTACATTGTCTGATGGATCCAGGGAAATTCGGTTGGGGTCCAGAGGCGCAATCACAATTTCATTTGAATTGAGCGGGCACCCATTCCTGTCTAAGACCAATTGGTATGTTCCAGGGTCTGATACATCTATACTTACTGTACTTAAGTTAAGGTTAACTCCATCACGGAACCAATCGTAGCTCTCACCGCTAAGATCGGTAGTGGTGCTTATCGTTATGATTTCAGAGGGTCCGCAACTCACCAGGCTGGTACTGTTTAGCGTAAGAGTTTCATTAACCAAAAGCTGAACGGATAAGGAATTGGAACCTGAATTATAAGTGCTTATACTGCCATCTATAGTGTAGTTGCCATTTTCCGAAATATCAGCAAGGCTTATGTTGTTCGAAGTGGCCCCTGCAACGTTTGCTCCGTCTTTTTGCCATTGATAGGTCATGGCAGTTAGTAAAGCAGAGGTTACGTCAGTTCTGGCTCCTCCGGAATCTAAGGCGTTAATGGTGGTAACGCCCAAAGTTACATTGGTGCTGGAACAGGCTGTATAGGCAGAAGTATAATCTATTATTAACTCCAGAGAATCTGGGATAACCACGGTGGTTACCTGAGAGTCTATTGAAGTAGAGGAACAAGATCCTCCACTTAAAGAAACACGGGCAAAATAATCACCTGTTTCTGTTTCGTCTACTGTTATGCTGCTGCTGGTTTCCCCTGCAACCGGAGCGCCATCTCTATACCATTGAAAAGTAGGAGAGGAAGCATCAGTGGTAACGCTTAACACTCCTGATTGTCCTGGCAATACTACTACATTGGCAGGGTTGTCTCTGGTAACAGTGAAATTACCCGCATTTGTTATAGTAACTGCCGCGGAACGTTCCAAACAGGCTCCTGGTCCTTCAATCTCTACCTGATAGTCTCCTTCAAATCCAGGAACTGAAGCGTCTACAACATAAGTATCGTCATCTACGGTAGGAGGCGTAATTGCAGCACCATCCTTAAACCATGTATAAGTTAGTCCCTGGCCAGTAATATTTGCTTCTAATGACGCGGTTTCACCTGTACATAATGAAGTTTTGGCAGGAGGGTTTATTGCAATTCCAAGACTAACACCTACAGTTACCTCAATAGGCTGGGATAATGTTCCTCCTCCGGCACTTGAACAATCGCCATAATCTATTTCCACCTGATAAATACCAGCAGTATTTACAGTGATTGAGGCCCCTTTTTCACCAGGAATCGGGCTTGAACTTTTATACCAATTGTACTGGTATGTCCCGGCATTAGGAACATTATGTGGCGCTAGGGTAATAGAACTCCCATCACAAACTTCAATAGTACCTCCGGGAGGAATGTTTCCATCGCCATTTGGACTTATTAAAATTGCATCATCAAAATCTCTATAGTACATGGCGTAGGCAGCCGACTCGTCTCCTATTATAGCCGGACTGGTACTTCTTACCCTCATTTTATAGCCTTGGCCTCGGGTGTCTGTAGGAATAGAGAATTGAAAGAAGAAATTAAAATTGACATTTTCTGCATCTTCTCTGGCTAATTCTACGGCGCTGCTGAAGTCGCCTGTAGCATCAGATAATTCCAGAATAAATTCGTTATCCCCGTTTACCAGGGGTGGATTCCATGTAAATTCTACCCAGTAGTCGTTGAATGTGGCAGAAGCACAGGCTTTGTCCCAGGCAGAACTTCCTACCGGTGGGTTTTGGTTGGGCGCAGGAATAGGCGCTTCCAAGGTCTGTGCATTGTTAATAAATGCACTGAACATTAGCAGTGTCAGTAAAAGCGGGCGGATGGGTACTGGTAGTTTTGTTTTCATAAGTAGGAAATTTGAGTTACTACAGTTGTAATTTGAGTTTTTGGGCCCCGTTAATGCTATGATTCTGGTTAGTTTTGATAGTATTTGGCTGCTATCTTTCTAAAGACCACAGCATTCAATAACAAATATGATATTTAATTCTCGCGCGGGGAATTTAATGTTGTGGCAGTAAATAAATCTGTTGTGAAACAGTGGTATTTGTATGGATAGGTATTTTGAAGTCCCTAATACCGCCATTTTTCCTACCTTTGCGCTTCAAAATTTATTTCATGAGTGATGCGCCTAAATCGCTTAATTTTATTGAGCATATTGTAGAGGAAGATCTGGCAAAGGGTTTTCCAAAGGAGTCCTTGCGATTTCGCTTTCCACCGGAGCCTAACGGCTACTTGCATATAGGGCACGCCAGCTCTATCTGCCTTAATTTTGGTTTGGGAGAACGTTATGGTGCCCCGGTAAATCTGCGTTTTGACGATACAAATCCTACAAAAGAGGAGCAAGAGTATGTGGAGGCCATTAAACGAGACGTTGAATGGCTGGGATATACATGGGATGAAGAGCGTTATGCATCGGATTATTTTCAACAACTTTATGATTGGGCTGTAGAGTTCATAAAAGCCGGCAAAGCCTATGTAGACAGCCAATCTTCGGAAGAAATGGCAATACAAAAGGGAACTCCAACTGAAGCTGGAGTAGATAGTCCCTTTCGTAATCGTAGTGCAGAAGAGAATTTAGCACTATTTGAGGGCATGAAAAATGGTGAATTCCCTGAGGGATCCCATGTGTTAAGGGCTAAAATAGATATGTCATCTTCCAATATGCTTATGCGAGACCCTATTATGTATCGCATATTGCATAAAGCGCATCACCGAACAAATACCGATTGGTGTATTTATCCTATGTACGACTGGACACATGGGGAAAGTGATTATATAGAGCAGGTAACACATTCTTTGTGTACCCTGGAATTTGCTTCTCACAGGGAGCTTTATGACTGGTTTTTAGATCAGGTAAGAGATCCTGATAAGTTGCGCCCCAAGCAAAGAGAGTTTGCCAGAAGAAACCTGAGCCATACTGTTGTGAGCAAAAGAAAATTGCTCCAGTTGGTAGAGAAAGGGGTTGTAAATGGCTGGGATGATCCAAGAATGCCCACTATTTCTGGTCTGAGACGCAGGGGGTATACGCCTGAATCTATTCGGAGTTTTGCCGATACTATTGGTATTGCAAAAAGAGATAATGTTGTAGATGTTTCCTTATTAGAGTTTCATATACGAGAACATCTTAATAAAATAGCGCCTCGGGTTATGGGGGTATTAAACCCTGTTAAATTAACCATTACCAATTATCCGGAAGGAGAAACGGAGTGGTTAGTGGCAGAGAACAATCCCGAAGATGCTTCAGCTGGGGAAAGAAAACTTCCATTTGGACGCGAACTCTTTATAGAACAGGAGGATTTCAGGGAAGAGGCCAACAGAAAATTTTTTAGACTCAAGCTAGGGGGTGAGGTCAGACTTAAGAATGCCTATATCATTAAGGCTGAGAGTTGTATAAAAGATACCGACGGGAATATAATAGAAATAAAATGCACTTATGATCCAAAAAGTCGCAGCGGTAGTGGCAGTGAAGAAAGCCTTCGAAAGGTAAAAGGAACTCTTCACTGGGTTGCAGCAGAACATGCGGTTAGCGCTGAAGTAAGGCTTTATGATCGTTTATTTACTCATGAAACTCCGGATAGCCATAAGGACAAAAACTTTATGGAGTTTATAAATCCGGATTCTTTAAAGGTAATTACTGCTTATGTTGAACCTGGCCTGAAGGATGCGCAACCAGAAGAGCGCTATCAATTTCAAAGACTTGGTTATTTTACTGTAGATCCTGATAGTACCGAAGATCATCTTGTATTTAACAGGACGGTTACATTAAGAGACACCTGGGCTAAATTGCAACAAAGGAAATAGTAAGTAACAAGTATAAAAATACCCCGCTAGATTGGATCTAACGGGGTATTTTATTGAGGGTTTTTACGCTCTACATCTCATCTTTTTTAGGCTTGTTGGTTTTTTTCATAGACTCCCCTATCATATTGCTCGCAGTAAATGAAGCCACCATATTGTTTAACATATCACTGCCAGCTTGCGGGGAATTTGGCAACAAGATGAGATTGGTGTTGGTTTCTTCCCCAATAGACTGTAGAGTGTCATAGTGTTGAGTAACAACAATCAGTGCTGATGCCTCCTGAGAATTGATGCCAACTTTGTTTAACACTTCTACAGATTCTTCCAGACCTCTGGCAATCTCTCTTCGCTGATCTGCGATACCTTGTCCCTGTAACCTTTTACTTTCGGCCTCTGCCTTTGCTTTTTCCACTATTAGGATGCGCGCTGCATCCCCTTCAAACTGGGCAGCTATTTTTTCGCGTTCCGAGGCATTAATCCTGTTCATGGCGGCTTTTACCTGAGCATCCGGGTCGATGTCTGTTACCAGGGTTTTGATTATATCATAACCATAATCTAACATAGCATCTTGCAGTTCGGACTTTACTGCAATGGCGATATCGTCTTTCTTAACGAAGACATCATCTAACTTCATCTTGGGAACTTCTGCCCTGACCACATCAAAAACATAGGAGGTTATCTGGTCATGCGGATATTCCAGTTTGTAAAAAGCATCATACACTTTGGTTTTAATCACCACATATTGAACAGAAACCTTTAGTTTAACAAAAACGTCGTCCAGGGTCTTGGTTTCCACAATAACATCAAGCTGTTGTATTTTTAACCCCAGCCGGGCGGTAATCCTGTCTACCAGGGGAATTTTCATTTGTAATCCCGATTGGCGAATACTGTGGAATTTGCCAAAACGTTCAACGATTGCAGCTGTTTGTTGCTTTACAATAAAGAAGGATGAAAACAATATAATCAGACCAAAAAATACAATTGGTATAAGAAAGAAGTTGCCCATGATTTAAGATTTTAAGTGAGTAAATGAATATAGTAAGACTTCAGCATATTAGTAGGGTTTTTAGACGATTTGTTACACTAAAGATGAAGGGAGCGGTTCTTGAATCACTTTGGAGATGAAACAAAAACCTAAATATTTGAGTCTGTAATAGTTGTAATGGCCCGTTTAATTCTTTCTATGCTTGCATTTTTACCAATAAGTGCCATAATCTGGAACAAATCCGGGCCTTTCATTGCCCCGACGATCACCAGCCTGAGTGGAGGCATTACTTTTCCAAAGGACAGACCTTCATTTCCGATCCAGTCCTTAACGCCATGTGATATAATTTCGGCCTCAAAATCATCCATGTTGTCTAGGATTGAAGCAACTTGGTTAAGAATATCGGCGGTATCTTCTTTCCATTGCTTCTTTGTTGCTTTTTCATCGTAGGCCGTTGGAGCGATAAAGAAAAAATCAGAAAGCTCCCAGAAATCAGCTTCAAATGTGGCTCTTTCCTTGATTAACTGAACAATTTTTTTAACGTCATTAAACTCAGCATCTATTTCGGTATTACTTGTTGCGGCAATAGTCTTTAGCTTACTTAGAAAGCGCTTTGTGAGTTCGTCTTCATCCTGTTGTTGCAAATAATGATGATTATACCATTTGGTTTTATCTGGATCAAATCTCGCTCCACCCTTGTGCACACGTTCCAGGCTAAATACAGCGGATAGTTCCTGTAGGCTAAAAAGTTCTTGTTCTGTTCCCGGGTTCCATCCCAGTAAGGCCAGAAAATTGATCACTGCCTCAGGATAATAACCTGCTTCTTTATACCCAACAGAAGCTCCCCAGGACAACGGGAAAACCGGAAAGCCCAATTTTTCACCATCTCTTTTGCTCAGTTTACCTTTCCCTGTCGGCTTCATAATTAAGGGCAAATGGGCAAATTCAGGGGCTTGCCAACCAAATGCATCGTAAAGAAGTTGATGTAGAGCCAGAGAAGGCAACCATTCCTCCCCGCGGATAATATGTGAAATTTGCATTAAATGATCATCTATGATGTTGGCCAGGTGATACGTAGGCATCCCATCGCTTTTGAATAAAACTTTGTCGTCAAGAATATTTGTGTCTATTGTAATTTCACCCCTTATGGTGTCTTGAAGTTTTATAGTCTCATCTTTAGGAGACAAAAACCGAATCACATAATCCGCATTACTATTTAGTCTTGTTTGCGTTTCTTCTTTGGAAAGTGATAGGGAATTGGTCAATTTAAGACGGTTATGCCAATTGTAAATAAATGTTTTACCCTTTTCTTCGTGATCTTTTCTATGGAAATTTAGCTCCTCTTGTGTGTCAAAGGCATAGTACGCCTTTCCTTTTGATATAAGCTCATCTGCGTATTGACGATAGAGATGTTTACGCTCACTCTGCCGGTAAGGCCCAAAGCCTTTGTCTTTCCCAGGACCTTCATCAAAGGTAATGCCGCACCAATTCAGGGAATTAATTATATACTCTTCTGCACCTTCAACATATCGGTTTTGATCAGTATCCTCAATTCTTAAAATGAAATCGCCACCATGCTTTTTTGCATACAGGTAATTAAAAAGTGCTGTTCTAACTCCACCAATATGCAGAGGGCCAGTTGGGCTGGGTGCAAATCGGACACGACATTTTTTGGACATAAATAGAAATTAAAGGTGCAAAGATATGAAAAGGACCTAGGCAGTTGGCTTCATTTCAGCCGGAATTCGTGGATTCATTATTTTAAACCATAAGGGAGGCACCAAAGAAAGCACCATAGATGTCGGATAACCGAAAGGCATCTGAGGAGAAGTATCATGGCAATCCAGGGTCTGATATTTTTTTGTGGATTTATAATGATGATCACTATGCTGCGTGAGTTCATATAGCACAATCCTGCCAATTACATGATTGCTGTTCCAGGAGTGTATTTCCTGAACCCGTTCATAGCGTCCGGAGGCCAATTTGTTTCGGATTAGTCCGTAATGCTCTATATAATTAACGGTTTCTAAAAGCAGGAAGCCCACCACGCCAGCGGAAAGCGCGAAATAAACCGCTGTTGATCCAAAGAAATAAAATAGTGTAAAGACATATGTTAGTTGTAATAGGGTAAACCATAACATATCGTTCTTGTAAGATAAAAACCCTCTGTTTTCGGAGCGCAATAGCTTAGTTTGCAATTTCCAGGCGCTTATATATTGGCGAAAAACAGAAGTTATCCAAAAGGAATATACCGATTGGTTATATTTGGCGGTGGCCGGGTCTTCCTTCGTTGCGGCATGCAGGTGGTGTCCAAAATTATGTTCAATATAAAAATGCATGTAAAAGGAGGGCAGTAAAAGAAACTTACCAAGTAGCCTTTCAGCAAATGACGATCTGTGCCCCAATTCATGTGCTACATTTATACCATTAGTTCCGAGAACTACACCCAATGAGAAAATAAGCCCTCCTAGTTCGAAATTAGAATAATTGTATGAGCTTATGTCCCAAAGTGAGTAAATAAGCAGAGCATAGACTAAGGGCACATTTAGATAAAGCATATAGTCAAAAAGCTTGTTATTCTTCTTTTTAGCCGCGAGATTCTGGTTAAGATTAGAATTGTCAAGAGGCATTATGAGCTCTAGTATTGGAATAATAACAAACGCATAAAAAGGAGTAAAGAAAGTCATGCTTCCTTTAAAATAGAGTCCTATAATCGCTGATATAGGAATGGTAATTGCTGCCAAATACTTTAAATCTCTCATTGCGTACTTTTTAACAAATATTTGAGGACCATTTTCCCAGTAACTGGTATCTTGGTATTAAATATAGGAGATTCTGAATAGTTTTGACGACATATTAAACAAACTTGCGCGTTTTTCAGCTAAGTATTATACAAAAATGCTGGTCAAAGGCGGACTTCTTTTTTTGGCACTAGGGGTGATTTTCTTTTTTGTCGTTCTGGGGGTTGAGTATTTTTTATGGCTGAATTCTACGGGGAGGTTACTCTTATTGTTGTTCTTTATTGGAGTAGAAGCATATTTATTGTTTAGGTACATCCTTATTCCGTTATTCTACTTGTTTAAACTAAAGAAAGGCATAAGCAATAAGCAGGCCTCCGTTTTAATTGGCAGACATTTTCCAGAGGTAGGAGATAAGCTTTTTAATTTATTGGATCTTGCAGAGTCTAAGGAGCAATCAGAATTACTTGTGGCTAGTATAGAACAGCGTTCAATTAAGTTGCATCCAATCCCTTTCGTTAAAGCTATCGATTTTAAGGAAAACCTTAAATACGCCAGGTATATGGTAATACCCTTGTTGCTATTTGGGGTCATTTGGATATCGGGAAATATAAATTCGTTTTTTAGCTCGTACAAGCGGGTACTTAATTACGATACCGCTTATGAACCGCCTGCGCCTTTTGAGTTTAGATTAATTTCGGGGGATTTAAATGTTCTTGAAAGTGCCGAGTATGTTATACAGGTGGCCACAGAGGGAAAAGTAAGACCAGAAAATGTGTATTTGATGCTAAATGATAAAAAGTATCTATTACAGCAAAAGAATGGAGTATTTCAGCATCAGATTACACCGCCCTTGCAGTCTTCCAGTTTTTATTTTGAAGCCAATGGGGTAACCTCAAGAAATTATGAACTGAATGCTTTAAGGACTCCCGGCATACAGAATTTTAGGCTTGAGTTAAACTATCCTGATTATACAAATAAGCCCACAGAGGCACTTAATAGCACTGGGAATGCAACGTTTCCGGAAGGCACGCAAGTAAGCTGGAAAATCAATGGAAGACATACAGATAGGATTGAGCTTGTTTCTTCTGATTCAACACAGCTTTTTTTGAAGGATGAAGATACTTTTAGTTTATCAAGAAGCATTTATTCTGACTTCGCTTATCAATTGGCTACATCAAATGAGAATGTTGCGAACTATGAAAAGCTAGAGTATAGATTTAATGTAATAAAAGACGCTTATCCTACAATTAAGGCAAGACAGGTTTTGGATTCGCTAAATCCTAATGTGGCTTATTATTCCGGGGAGGCCTCCGATGATTATAAGCTGAAAAGCATTCGCCTGGTGTGTTACCCTGAGAGCAACAGAGAGAATGTTCAAGTCTTAGAATTAGGAAGTCCAAATAAAAATTTTGAACAGTTTTACTATACTTTTCCATCAGGCTTAGAACTGCAGGAAGGGGAGCAATATAGCTTTTATTTTGAAGTACAGGATAATGACGCTTTACGTAAAGGCAAAACAACTAAGAGTCAGGTTTTTAGCTTAGCGGTGCTGGATGATAACCAGTTAAAAAACAAGCAGTTAGAGAATCAACAGTCTATAATTAACCAACTCGATAGATCCCTTGATAGTTTCAAGGAACAGAAGGAAACCCTAAAAGAAATTAATAGGGAACAAAAGGAAAAAAGCAGTCTTAATTTTAACGATCAAAGACAAATAAAGGATTTTCTGCAAAAGCAACAGCAGCAGGAAGAGATGATGCAAAAGTTTAGCAAAGACCTGAAAGAGAACCTACAAAAGGAGGAAAGAGATGATGAGTTAAATAAACTGCTTCAGGAACGGCTTGAGCGTCAGGAAATCCAGGCAAGGAAGAATGAGAAATTGCTCGAGGAGCTTAATAAAGTGGCGGATAAAATAGATAAAGAAGAGCTTTCAAGAAAGTTAGAAGAGTTAGGAAAGAATCAGCAGAATACGGAGAGGAGTCTTGAGCAATTGGTAGAATTAACCAAGAGGTATTACGTTACGGAAAAAGCGGCACAGCTGTCCCGTGATTTGGAAAAGGAAGCAAAAAAACAGGAAATTTTATCAGAATTAAAACTGGGTGAAGAATTTTCTAATGAAGAACAGCAAAAACTTAATGAGAATTTCGAAGAAATTTCGGAAGAATTAAGGCAATTGCAAAAGGATAATCAGGACCTTAAGAAGCCGTTAAGACTTAAGATTGATAAAGAGAAAGAAGAAGGGGTAAAGACAGATCAGAATCAGGCGTTGGAGGAAATAAACAAGCACCAGGGAGCTGAAGAGTCTTCTGAATCCGGGGAACGTCAGAAAATGGGTAAGAGGGCAAAACAAAAGCAAAAATCTGCAGCCCAGAAAATGCAGGAAATGAGTGATGACCTGAAGGATTCCAGTTCATCTTCGGGTGGAGGGTCATCAATAGCTGAAGATGCTGAAATGTTACGACAAATATTGGATAACCTTATTACTTTTTCATTTAAGCAGGAAAAACTGTATGAAAGCCTTGAGGGGATAGATTTAGATGTATCTCATTTTTCATCAAGTGTACGTCAGCAACAGGAGTTGAGAGATTTATTTGAACATGTTGATGATAGTTTATTTGCATTGTCTTTAAGAAGGGCAGAATTGTCTGAATTTGTTAACGAGCAAATAACAGACGTGTACTATAACATAGATAAGTCTCTGGGCAGTATGGCAGAGAATCAATTATACCAAGGAGTATCTTATCAGCAATATGTCTTAACCGCCTCTAATAACCTGGCAGATTTTTTAGCAAATCTTCTGGATAATATGCAGCAAAGCATGTCTCAAGGCAATGGCTCAGGTAGCAGTAGCCAGGGATTTCAGTTGCCGGATATTATTAAGGCGCAGGGGGAATTAAAGGATAAAATGGGTGAGATAGGTGAATCTGGCAAGGAAGGTAAAGATGGCGGATCTGGCGAAGAGGGCAAAGATGGTAAAAAGGGGGAAGGCGAAAATGGTGAAGGCGGTGAAAAGGGTGATGGTAAGGACGGGGGAGAGCAAGGAAAATCTGGTAAGAGCGGAGAAAATGGAAAGGAAGGGAAAGGCAAACAAAGTGGCGAAGGGAAAGAAGGAAGTGGGGGCAATAGTGGTACTTCTGGGCAGACAGGGCCTTCTGAAGAAGAATTGAAGGAGCTTTACGAGATTTATAAGGAACAACAATTATTGAGACAGCAGTTAGAGCAGCAGTTAACGGACATGATTAATACGAAAGACAGACAATTGGGTCAGAAGTTAATACAGCAGATGCAGGATTTCGAAAATGATCTTTTAGAAAATGGTATAACGCAGCGGACGATGAATAAAATGAATAGCATACAGCATCAGCTGTTAAAATTAGAAAATGCCAGCTTAAAACAAGGTCAGAAAGAGGAAAGGGAAAGCGTAACCGATAAAAGTGCTTTTCAGAATCCAATTACCAATAAACCTGTCATCCTTAGGGATTTTAGAGACGAAAATGAGATCTTAAATAGACAAACCTTACCTTTGCACCAAATTTTTCAAGAGAAGGTAAGGAACTATTTTAGAAACAATGATTGAGTTTAACTACGAGGCAGATTTCTTTCTGGAAAATAAATCAGACTACACCTATTGGCTAACTAGGGTTTTAGAAAGTGAGGGCAAGTTAACAGGTGATATTAGTTATATTTTCTGTACGGATATTTACCTGCATGCATTAAATCAGAAGTTCCTTAATCACGATAGTTTTACAGATATTTTGACCTTTGATTATAGTGAGGGCAATACTATAAGTGGTGATGTTTTTATTTCAATTGAAAGGGTTATGGATAATGCTAATTCGTTAAAGGAGCCATTTGAAAGGGAGTTAAACAGAGTAATGGTTCATGGACTTTTACATATGATGGGGTACGGAGATAAGACGGAAGAAGAAAAGTCTAGGATGCGCAAATTAGAAGAGGATAAAATGTTAATGTTCCACGTGGAACAATAGGAGAGTTATGTTTGAGACGAAGTATGATGTTATTGTGGTAGGCGGTGGGCACGCTGGTGCGGAAGCGGCAGCTGCAGCTGCCAATATGGGGTCTAAAACTTTATTGGTAACAATGAATTTGCAAACCATTGGACAAATGTCTTGCAATCCGGCAATGGGAGGTATTGCAAAGGGGCAGATCGTAAGGGAGATTGATGCCTTGGGAGGCTATAGTGGTATTATCACCGATAAATCTGCGATTCAGTTTAAGATGCTTAATAAATCAAAAGGACCGGCAATGTGGAGTCCTAGAGCACAGAACGACAGGATGCGTTTTGCTGAGGAATGGAGATGGGCATTAGAGGCAACGCCAAATGTGGATTTTTATCAGGAGATGGTGAGAGGTTTATTGGAACGGAACGGAAAAATTGTCGGAGTAAGAACTTCATTAGGGCTCGATATTAAGGCAGATGCCGTAGTCCTGACTAATGGCACTTTCCTTAATGGTTTAATACATATTGGAGAAAAACAATTCGGAGGAGGTAGGGCTGGTGAGAAGGCGGCTACAGGAATTACCGAGCAATTAACTGCACTTGGTTTTGATAGTGGACGAATGAAAACGGGCACTCCGCCCAGAGTTGATGGTCGTTCTTTAAATTATGAGGTGATGATACCGCAGCCGGGCGACACTATTCCAGAGAAGTTTTCATATCTGGATACCCCGGTTTTAGAGCAACAGCGAGACTGTCATATGACGCATACAAGTGATTTGGTGCACGATATGCTTCGTGAAGGTTTTGACAGGTCTCCTATGTTTAATGGTAGAATTAAAAGCATTGGACCAAGGTATTGTCCTTCAATTGAGGATAAGATCAATAGATTTGCCGATAAGAGCAGTCATCAGATTTTTGTTGAACCTGAAGGATGGCATACTGTTGAGGTGTATGTCAATGGTTTTTCCACCTCACTTCCTGAAGATATCCAGTTTAAGGCATTGAGATCAGTTAAGGGGTTTGAGAAAGTGAAGTTTTTCAGGCCAGGTTACGCTATTGAATACGATTATTTTCCTCCTACACAGCTAAAGCATACTTTAGAAACTAAGCTGGTAGATAATTTGTACTTCGCAGGTCAGATCAATGGAACTACCGGTTATGAGGAAGCTGCTTCACAGGGGTTAATGGCAGGCATAAATGCCCACTTAAAGATCAATGAAAAGGACCCTTTTGTTTTAAAGAGAGATGAGGCATATATAGGGGTTTTAATAGATGATTTAATAACAAAAGGCACAGAAGAGCCATATCGAATGTTTACTTCAAGAGCTGAATACAGGACGCTTTTACGGCAGGATAATGCTGACTTCAGACTCACACCTAAAAGCCATAAGATTGGATTAGCCGGGGAGCAGCGCTTGCGCAGAATGGAGGTCAAGGAAAAAAAGGCCAGTGCATTTATAGACTTTTTCCGGAACACAAGTTTTGCGCCCCAGGAGATAAACCCGATACTCGAAAGCGTTGATTCTTCACCTGTAAAGCAGTCTGATAAGATGTTTAAAGTTTTTTCCAGACCCAGGGTGACCATGGAGCACATGCTTCAATTAGAAAAAGTCTCCGATTTTGTAGACGCCAATGAGTTGGATAGGGAAGTGATGGAACAAGCGGAAATCCAGGTTAAGTATTCTGGATATATCCAAAAAGAAAAGAACAATGCAGATAAGTTGCAACGATTAGAGCATGTAAAAATTCCCGAAGATTTTGATTATGCTGTATTAAAATCTTTGTCGTATGAAGCGCGGGAAAAACTAGAAAGTATCCGTCCAGTAACCATATCACAAGCTTCCAGAATTAGCGGGGTTTCTCCCAGCGACATCAGTGTGTTGTTGGTTTATATGGGGCGTTAACCTTAAGTGTTCCACGTGGAACAATCGAAGGGAAGTTGCAGACATCAGACACCTGTTTTCACTCGATTATATAATACCGTATTCTTTTGGCTCATTTTTTGATGCTATTTGTAGCACAATAAATGAGCACTTATATGAGAAAAATTCTATTCTTCAGTTTATGTTGTTTTTGCTTCAGTTCCTGTATTCCGCTTAAGATTGCCCCTAACATCAATGACTATAAAGTTAGCCGTGGTAGTAAGTTCAGCAAGGGCTTATCGGATCGGTCAATGTTCTTGTTTGAAGATCCTAAGGAAGCGGGAGAATTCTATGCTTATGTAAACAACAAATTTCAATTAGATAATATTAATGTATTTGACGATGTGCCTTTTAAAGTTCAGGACGAACAGTACTTTTTTGCCTTCTATGAAATTGAAATCAATGATAAGGTATTGAATTTGTTTCCCTTTCTTATTTATGCGGCCCTGGACGCTGAAGATGGTGCTTATGAAGGTGGAGATGAAATTGTCAAAAGGGAAAACTGGTATATCGCAATAGAAGTCTACAGCGATATAGAAAAAGATTGTCTTGAAGAAGATTCGCTTTCAAGAGAAGTGGTTTTGCAGTACCTTCGCACTATAAAAGAGGAGTACCTTTCTACTGATAATTACAATGAACTTGTTTATAAAAACTAAGGATTACACAGTTAGTGGGGAAGAGTTTCATTTGATGTATGACCAACAGAATGACATGCTCATCACCCAACCGCAGCCTAAGCAACAAGATCAATATTATCAAAGCGAGGATTATATTTCGCATACCGATACAAAAAGAAACTTTTTAGAGCGCCTCTATCATATTGTTAAACAATACAGTTTAAAGAAGAAGTGTTCGTTAATAGAGAATTTTTCCGGTGCAAGTAAATCACTTTTGGATATCGGAGCCGGAACAGGAGATTTTCTTTTATCCGCAAAAAAAAGAGGGTGGCAGGTAAAAGGCGTGGAGCCTAACCCCTTGGCTAGAAATAAGGCGCTGAACAAGGGCCTGAGTTTGATAGAGGACAGCACTGCTTGCAAAAACGAAAAGTTTGAAGTAATAACCTTATGGCATGTCCTTGAGCATCTGCCTGATCTTGAAAATCAAATTCGGCAAATTGTTTCCTTACTCGAAGAAAGCGGAACACTCATCCTGGCGGTGCCGAATTTTAAATCTGACGATGCGGCATATTATAAACACTTTTGGGCAGCCTATGATGTTCCCCGTCATTTATGGCATTTTTCACAAACTGCAATTTCAAATCTATTTTCTGAAAATGGGATGAAGGTAATTAAAGTTAAGCCCATGATTTTTGACTCCTTTTATGTCTCCCTGCTTTCGGAAAAATATAAAAACGGAAAACCTAATTATGTCCGTGCATTCTATCAGGGTTTCAAGTCGAATTTAAAAGCCATGAAGACGGGCGAGTATTCCTCGCTGATCTACATCCTTAAAAAGGGCTAAAATCCATTTTAAAGCCTTCTGACACACTTTTGACCCGGCAGTTGATTATGCACTACTTAGAAAAAAGATAATTGATTGCAGCAAGGAATAATCAAGCTAAAATCAATAGACAAGAATGATGTAAAGTTTACCGCCCATAGATTTTTCTTATAATTTACTACATTCGCGAAATGCTTCAAATTCATTAGTTAGAAATACTTCCAAATATTAAAAAGCAAATACCATAACACTTTTAAAAAGCTTTCCTATTTTTGCGCCACTAAAATCAGTGGTATGAAGAAATTACTTTTTGTGGGATTTATTATAGGTTTGGTTTCTTGTCAGCAGGATAAGATTGGCTATATAGACAATATTGAACTTATGGAAAAGTATCAGGAGAAATTGGATATCGAAGCTAAATACCAGGCAAAGACTGCTACTTTTAGCAAACGAAGAGATAGTATTTCTCAGGCATTTCAGCTAGAAGCTCAGGCCTTTCAGACCAAAGCACAAAGCATGTCTCAAAAGAAAGCGCAGGAGGAGTATGAACTGCTGCAGCAAAGAGGGCAGTTTATGGGCCAACAGTTACAGCAACAGGAACAGGAACTACAATTAGAGGGCCGCACCGAAATGGACAGTTTGGTAAGTAAAGTCAGGAAGGAAATAGCTACCTATGGAAAAGCACAAGGATATACTTATATCTTAGGCGGGGGTGAAGGTGGAAGTGTTTTATACGGTAATGATGCAAATGATCTCACCGCTGAGATTCTTAAGTTACTCAACGAAAAACACAAAAAGTAAAGGTTGTTTTCTTAGACAAGCCCTAACCTGAGATCTTTTATCGAAATTGTATTGATTAAGATTGTAATAGGAAAACCAGAAATATTGCCGGGATAAAATAAACGGCGATGGTTTTTGCTCCCTCGTAATCTTTGGCCATACGCTGTCCAAAAAGCAACATTAAGAGCGCAATACAAGACATAATTGCTCCTAATAGGGCTATTGTTTTATCCTCCAGCACAACCAATTGGTAAATTCCAATTGAACACAAAGCACCAGCCAGGACTTCCGAAATCAGAACGATGCCAAGCAATAACGGAACCAGGCTTTGTAATGGGGTATTTTCAAAATGTCCCTTTAGCCAGCTGAGATTGCCTGTCCAGTCGAAGATTTTGTCAATTCCACTTTGTAAAAAAGTTATTATTAAAAATAACAAGAGTAAAATTTCAGTAGAGTTGTGGAGTAGATTTCCCATAATAAATTATTTATGCCGCTTTTTTATGCAATAGTCTGGTAAGCCGAATAGAAAGGTCTGTAAATATTAGTTTAGAATTGCCATTGCGTTCAACATGATAGATAGCATCCTCTATTTCACTAACTATGTTCTCAATATTGTTTTCGTGAACAAAAGGGGCAAATTTCTCGAGTTGAAAATCGTCAAGATGAATTTTCATATAAGCCAGTTCATTCGCTTTATAATTAATCAGCATGGCCTGGCGCATTACTGCTAAGCCGTATTTCAAGAAATTCTTCTGGGTTTCGCGTCCTGTTTTTGCAACTTCTTCACTCCATAGAATTAATTCGTGGACGGCAGCTTTATTTCCTTTTGCCTTAAACGCACTCCGCATCCATTGCACAAACCATCTTTCAAAAATCAATTCCTCGGAGTCCTTATTCATAAGGTCCATGGCTTTGTTGAAATTACCATTAGCTTCGTGCGCCAGTCTTAAAGCTTCATCTCTCAGCAGGCCTTTGATAATTAGCGCTTCTGCAATAGCATCTTCTGCAAGCGGAGGAAAGTGCACTAGCTGACATCTGGATTTGATGGTCTGTATTATCTGTTCTTCATCTTCCGCAATAAGAATTAAAATCGTTTTTTCCGGGGGCTCTTCAATTAGTTTTAGCAGTTTGTTAGATGCAGAAATATTCATTTTTTCGGCCATCCAGATAATCATAATTTTATGACCTCCTTCATAAGACTTCAAAGCTAATTTCTTCACTATATCCATTGCCTCATCTACTCCAATCTGCCCTTGTTTTTTTTCTATTCCAATTTGCCTGTACCAATCGAAAAGATTCCCGTATGGCTGCTCTTTTACAAATTGCCGCCACTCTTCCATGTAATGATTGCTTACGGCATGGCTCTTAATTTTATCGGAATTTGCCACAGGGAAAGCAAAATGTAAGTCGGGATGTGATAACCCATTACATTTTAAATTACAGGCCTGGTCTCCCCCCTGGTTTTCACCTTCTATATTACCACATAAGATATATTGTGAATATGCTATTGCCATAGGAAGAGTGCCGCATCCTTCAGGACCAACAAACAATTGGGCGTGAGGAATCCTGCCTGCATCGGCACTTAAGGCCAGGTGTCTTTTAATATGTGACAGCCCCAAAATTTGATTAAATAACATATTTTCAAATATAACATTTTAGAACTTTAAGACTGCAAATAAATAAGCTTCTGGCTTTACCTGAAGTCTATTAATCTTTACATTTGCGCTTTGCTTAAAAACACCAAAAACATTATGAAAACAATAGAAGATTTTAATTTCGAGGACAAGAAGGCGCTAATAAGGGTAGATTTTAACGTACCTCTGGATCAGGACTTCAATGTTACAGATACAAATAGAATTGAAGCGGCAAAACCCACAATAATAAAAATTTTGGAAGATGGGGGTAGTGCGGTACTTATGAGCCATCTGGGAAGGCCAAAAGGTCAGCGGAATACCGATATGTCTTTGAAACACATTTGTGAAACAGTTTCAGAAATTATTGGAGTACAACTTAAGTTCGCAGAAGATTGCGTTGGGGAAGCTGCCGAGAAGGCTGCCTCCGAATTACAGAATGGAGAGGTGTTGCTTTTAGAAAACTTGAGATTTCACAGCGAAGAAGAGAGCGGAGATGAGGCCTTTGCAGAAGCATTATCCAAATTGGGAGACATCTATGTGAATGATGCTTTTGGAACGGCCCACAGGGCACATGCCTCTACCACTATCGTGGCAAAATATTTCTCTGAAAACAAGTGTTTCGGGAATCTTTTGGCCAAAGAAATAATGGCAATTGAGAAAGTTATGCGAACCGGCGAGAAGCCTGTTACCGCAATTTTGGGGGGCGCAAAAGTGTCTTCCAAAATCACAATAATAGAGAATATCCTTGATAAGGTAGACCATCTTATTATTGGGGGTGGAATGACCTATACTTTCGTTAAGGCGCAGGGGGGTAAAATAGGAGATTCTATTTGTGAAGATGACAAAATGGATTTGGCAATTAATATTTTATCTAAGGCAAAAGCCAAAGGAGTACAGGTGCATCTCCCTGTAGATGTTATCGCTGCCGATGCTTTTAGCGCAGACGCAAATACCAAAATCATAGCAGTTGACGAAATACCGGACGGGTGGCAAGGCTTAGATGCCGGGCCAGCTACCCTGGATAACTTCAGAGAGGTAATACAGGATTCAAAAACTATTTTGTGGAACGGCCCTGTAGGTGTTTTTGAAATGGAAAAATTCTCCAAGGGTACTATTGCAGTAGGAGAGTTTATTGAGGAAGCCACAAAAAACGGATCGTTTTCCCTTGTTGGTGGAGGAGATTCTGTTGCGGCTGTTAAGCAGTTTGGCTTTCAGGACAAGGTGAGCTATGTTTCCACGGGAGGAGGGGCCATGTTAGAGAGTCTGGAAGGGAAAACCTTGCCCGGAATAGCCGCAATATTGGGAAGCTAAAGGCGTTATCGAATAAAGAGGCCGTCAAAAATTGGCAATAGTTTCACTAGGAATATTTTATATTTTCAGAAAAAAAAACGATTTTCGTTAGCCCCCACGGCCAAATAATTGTTTTATGTCCGCATTTAAGAAAATAGCGCTCACATCCTTTCTGTTTATTATTCTGTTTTCTGTACAGGGGCAACAAGTAGATTCTTTAGCTACGGAAAGCCCTGCAATCCTTGTACAAAAGAAAGTTGCGTTAGATTCAGCATCCTTTGAAACAAATAATGCCGATAAAGAAGATCTTCCTGGAACTCTTAACGAACTCGCTGATAATCCTCTGGAATTTAAAAAGGAAAAAAGCGGCTATAATCTGGCAGATATGGCCCAGGCGGCATTATATGACAGCCTTTGGATGAAGGAATTGTATCAGAGTGCCGCGCTATATGATGACATGTATAAGGCGGTAACCTCTCCTGATACTACTGGCGCCCAAAACATGGAGTTAGACACCGATCTTTTAAAAGAACGATTAGAACTACTCAATCAGAAAACACCGCTGAACATCTCTTATAACCCCTCATTGGAAAGTGTTATAAAGTCGTTCCTTATTCGAAAAAAAGAATTAATGGAACGCATGCTTACGGCAAGTCAGTTCTATTTTCCGATGTTTGAACAGGAATTGGACAATTATGATATTCCACTCGAAATAAAATACCTGGCCATTGTAGAGTCTGCCTTAAATCCCAGAGCGAAATCCAGGGTAGGCGCCACAGGGCTCTGGCAATTTATGTACGGAACGGGAAAAATGTATGGATTAGATGTCAGCAGTTATGTGGACGAGCGCAGTGACCCAATTTTAGCCACTGAAGCGGCTTGTAAATATCTCTCCAAGCTCTATGATATATTCGGCGATTGGGATCTGGCCCTGGCGGCATATAACTCTGGTCCCGGAAATGTAAATAAGGCTATAAGAAGATCCGGTGGATATAAGAATTACTGGAATATCAGAAGAAATCTTCCGCGGGAAACCGCAGGTTATGTTCCGGCTTTTATTGCCACTATGTATCTCTTCGAATTTGCTGAAGAACACGGCCTCACTATTAAGAAAGCAGACAGACCATATTTTGAAACGGATACAGTACATGTTAAGAACCTGATTACTTTTGATCAGATATCAGAATTGGTAGGGGTAAGTAAAGACGAGCTGAAAATACTCAATCCGTCGTACAAGTTAAACATCATTCCCAAGGTTGAAGGGAAGAATTACATCTTGCGCCTCCCTCATGATGCAATGAGGAAGTTTGTGGCCAATGAAACGGCCATATATGCGCATGTGGAAAAAGAGTTTAAAAGCAAGGAAAGCCCCTTGCCCCAACTGGTAAAGGCCCAAGATAGGATTAGGTATAAGGTGAGATCCGGGGATTATCTGGGTAAAATTGCTGAACGCTACGGGGTTGGAGTAAGCCAGATCAAAAGATGGAACGGACTTAGAAGTAATAATTTAAGAGTTGGCCAACGCCTTACTATCTTTCCAAGAAGACCAATAACTCAGGTCGCAAAAGCCTCGCCAAAGGCATCTAAACCGGCCAATACTTCCTCTAATGCAGGCGGATCTAAGATACACACCGTAAAGCGGGGAGATTCTCTTTGGACGATTTCCAGAAAATATCCTGGAATTTCTATTGAAAATTTACGAGAATGGAACGGTATTAGTGGTAACAATCTTCAACCGGGCACAAAATTGAAATTGTGCGATTGTTCATCGTAATTTAAACCTATATGAAAAAATTTGGAACGCTATTTATCCTTCTTCTCGTTATAGCCACATCATGTGAAGAGAAAAACAAGAAAGTTTATAAACCAGCATCTCTTGGCGCCATTAATAACCTTGTGGTAGTTATGGAGACGCATCTTTGGGAAAGTGAAATAGGCGATAAGGTAAGAGAGCATTTTGCGGCACCAATTGTTGGCCTTACATGGGACGAGGCTAAATTTACAATAAATCACATGCCTCAAAGGGTCTTTTCGGGACAGACCAGGCATAGACGATCTGTACTCTTTGTGGGTCTGGATACTGTGAATATCGCTCATATTAAAACAGATCTTTATGCGAGTCCGCAAAAGGTTGCAGTCATTAAGGGAACAACCAGGGAAGAAATCATACAGAACATAGAGGACACTTCGGATCAAATTATTGCCGCGATAAGGCAAATGGAAATCAAAGAGGAACAAAAAAGATTTGAGAGGTCGCTAAATAAAGAAAAAGTCCTGGAGGATAAATTCAATATTACACTGAAAATGCCCTCTTTATATACTGTAGGGAAACAAGAAGACAACTTCGTATGGATTGATATGGAAATTCCCAAGGGCAACATGAATATAATTGCTTATGAAATGCCCTCCGAGAGTTTTTCAGACGAATCTACTTTTGTAGGAGACATTGTGAAAATGCGAGATTCAATAGGGAAGAAGTATATCCCAGGACCTGATATCCCTAATAAAACAACTTATATGGCCACTGAAAAAGCGTTTGCTCCTTATATATTTTCTGCAGAGATTGGAGGAAAGAAGGCTGTGGAAGTGAGGGGTATTTGGGAAGTGCAGAACTACCCCATGGCCGGGCCATTTCTAACTTATATCATTAACGATAGTGAGAACGACAGAAAATTGGTTCTGGAAGGGTTTACTTTTGCTCCAGCTACGAATAAAAGAGATTATATGTTTCAGCTAGAAGCAATTCTTAAAACGGTTCAATTCAATTAAAACAGGGCATAAAAAAAGCCCCTAAGGGCTAATTTTATTTGTGTCTTTAGTCAAAAGCAAAGCCTGTAGCTACCCTAAATAAAAAGGCATATAGCACTATAATAAAGCTTACAAAGCAGAACCATGAAAAGATTTTAAAGTAATTCTTAACTATTGCACTCCCGAGATTTTTAAAGGCCTCGAGATATATTTCCTTAAGAAGTAGAATGTTTTTCATAATGTCAGATTAATGGTTATTAATTAGATATACTACTATATATAACTCTATATCTTTTTATTAGGTATTTCCCGTAAATGCTTTGTTGTGAATGGGCCGGATCATGTTGTGAAAATAAAAACAGAATGCTGCGATTTTGTATTCGGACAACTATTTTCCCTAACTAATCCAGATTTGTACAAATAAAAATCCGCTGTTGGCTAACAGCGGATTTAAGTTTTTATTCCTGATTTAAGAAGCTTACATCTTTACAATTATAAACTCTGAACGTCTGTTAAGCTGGTGTTTTGTTCCACTGCACCTGACACTGCCGTCGCATTCGTTGAGCAGTCTTTCCTCTCCGTAGCCTATAGCGCTTTCAATACGCTCTGGAGATATCCCCTGACGAATCAGATAATCACGTGTAGACTTGGCTCGTTTGTCAGACAAGTACTTGTTGTAGGCATTGTTACCCCTGGAATCTGTATGAGATTCAATTTTGATAACCATGCCTTCGTACTCGTTCATAACGTCTACCAGTTTGTCTAGCTCCTTGGAGGCATCATTCCTGATGTAAAATTTGTCAAAATCAAAATAGATCATATCTATTTTCAATTTTTTGATTCCGTCTTCAATGGCGATCAGTTCTTTCAGACGCTTCATTGTGACATCGGCATTGACCACCTCGTTCTTCTTGGTTTCAACTATCTTCTCATCGTCAAAATAGGAGCCTTTTACGGTTTTAATGGTGTATTTGGTAGTGCCTTCCAGGTCCTCAAAAATAAAACTGCCGTCATCTCCTGTAACTACTTCTTTAAGTTTCCTGTTGTTCTCGTCTAACAAGATAACCAGGGCTTCGGGCATAGTTTCACCTGTAACAAGCTCTGTGACCACTCCTGCAATGGCATTTTCTTCTACTTCCTCAACAATAAGACTTTTAAAGGAATATATATCATCATCACCCTTACCTCCTCTTCTGTTGGAAGCAAAGAACCCCTTTTGAGTTTCCTCGTCTATGATATAAGAAAAGTCATCTACTTTGCTATTTATGGGCTTCCCTAAATTCCTTACCTCAAGAAAGCCATCTTCATCATCAAAAGCCACTTCATAAATGTCTAATCCTCCAAGACCTACATGACCGTTGGAAGAAAAATACAGTTTCTTGTTGTTAATAAATGGAAACATCTCTTTTTGTTCTGTATTAATCTCTGGCCCAAGATTTCTGGGTTCTGAAAATTGTCCGTCACCCAACACATCCACCACAAATATGTCTGTCTGACCAATGCTACCGGGCATGTCAGAGACGAAATACATTTGTTTGCCGTCCGGGCTCATTGCCGGATGTCCTGTAGAGTAATTATCGCTGTTAAACGAAACTTCTGTAGCCTCAGTCCAATCATCGCCGACCTTCCTTGACATGTAAATTTTTAAGTGATTTATACCGTTTTTATCCCTTTTGAGCTTCTTACCATAGTTGTTCCTCGTAAAATACATAGTGGTATTGTCCGGGGAGAAAGTAACCGAGGCTTCGTGGTACTTGGTATTGATTTTTTTCGAGAATTTAATAGCATTTCTTACTTCGTCAGATTCTTTGTTTATTTTGGCAACATAGAGGTCCAGATAAGGTTGATTATTCCATTTATACCTTCTGGTACTAAAAAAGGCAGAATCAGCAGCTGAGGCAAAAACCATCTCATCCCCATTGTGAAACATTGGTGAAAAATCAGAATATTTTGAATTGATATCCAGGTTCTTGATCTCAAAAGTCTGTTCGGCACTAAGAATATTATCCAAAACAACCTCGTTAGGAGTTGCATCCCTGCTGTCGATGTTGGCAACATCAGCGCTTTCTATCTTCTTGTTGTAAAGACGCATTAATCTTTTTGCGCGGGCATATTTACCTGTTCCTTTTAAACTATGTGCGTATTTGAACAGATTATCTGCGGACATCTCTTTGCCATATCGGGAGTACAAAATATCATACCACTGATATGCTCTTTCCATATTAGTGTTGAAATAATGCGAATCACCTGCCTTTTGAATCACCTCATAAGATTGACTGTCATCGTATTTTTCCAAGGCAATTTCATAAAGTTCAGCAGCTTCAGCGTACCACATTTTGTCAAAATATATGTCGGCTTTCTGAATCAGCTTGGCCTTGGTATTGGGCACATCATCTTTATTTGCAGTTGTCCTTACTTCATCACTCGCTTTAGCTCCATTAGAGAAAGTATCTCGCTTCGTTTTATCGGCACTACTGCGAGTTGCAGTTTCTTGTTTAAGAGGGGTATTAGCGACACTTTCAGCCACTTCCAAAATCCATATATCTCCGTCATATCTGGAATTCTTAAAGCTGTTTGTGGCATCAATTGCGGTCATCCCTTTGGTATGATGCTCTAAGTAAACATATCTTAAATTGGTTTCCGGATGTTTAAAATATGCGGCTTCAATCTTCTTTTTCTTTAGCTTTTTGACATGTTTTTTAGCATTCTTGTCTTTGCTATAAACCCCAGTGATAAGATAAAAACCATCATTTATTCCACCTAATCTTTGAAAGAGGCGCGTGGGGATATCATTGTGTTTTGCTGCTATTTTAAACGTTTCACGGTCAAGAATCTCGGAAGCCTCGTTGGTAAGATTGCCAGTAGTGCCGTCCTCAAATGCCGATGCATATGCATTGGATGAGGGTACGCTGGAATTATCTTGTAAATCCTGTGCACTTACTCCAATGCTTAGCAAGAATGCGCAGGCTATAATAATATTTTTCATGGTAGGCTTCATTAGGATAATCTTCGGGCTTGGAATTGGGAGACTGGGGTAATTAGGTGTTTTAGCTCAATTCGTAAGGTCGAATCAATTCCCGGGATTATCACAGCCACATTTCTCTTCAGACGGTTGGACAGTTTACGGGAACTAATGGCGTCCTGTTTATAATTAACGCAGAGACATGAAGTTTCGTATGCCTCTTTTAACAGGCTGATAGTTATGGGTAAAGACATAAAACAATTCGGGTTGGAACAACTATCAACACAGCTGTTGCTTCCCAAATTGATCGGATAACACAGTGCCCATTTTGACAGGCGCTCAATATTGCTATTTTCTTTTACTTCAAACACTTCAAAAACTTCAAAGTCCTACTGGTCAGTTAATTGAAGCAAATGTAGTATTTGAAGCACCCAATAATTTATTTTTGTTGTGAAAGTGGCCATATATGTAGTTAATGCCCATATTCTTTACATTTTCTGAGTTTTTTAGCAGAAAAAGCTGCAATTGAATATCGTCCAGGCCGTTCAGGACTATCGTTATCGATATAAAAATACCGAATAGTATATATGTTGCATGGGTAAGTTTATACAAAAAAAATACACCTCCAAAACGGAGATGTACATATAAATTCAAGGAATAAGAATTAGACTATTCGTTTTTCTCCTCTAATTTTTCGTCTTCTTTTGAAGCATCTTTAAACTCTTTGATTCCGCTTCCAAGACCTCGCATTAATTCTGGTATTTTCTTTCCGCCAAATAGTAATAATACAACTACAACAACCAATATTATTTGTGGAGCCCCAATGGCAAGAAATGTAACTAAAGATAACATAGCATTAAATTTAAATGGATAACAAATGTACTAAAAAAAGTTCTTAGTTTACTGATTATAGTAACGCCAAGATATATATTTAATTGTTAGGAAAGTACTTTGTATTTTATTTTGGATATTTACGCCCCCTTACGTGAATCTGCTTTCCTAAAATTAAATGGGAAACACTACAATATTTAAAACGAACCTTATCTTTGTGCTTTATGGCAAAAAAAGGAAAGAAAAGAAAGGAAATTAAAAGAAAGCTTTTACACAAGTATCGTCTTGTGATTCTTAATGAGAGCACTTTTGAAGAAAAAATTTCTTTTAAATTAAGCCGGCTTAATGTTTTTGTGACAGGCACGTTATTTATAATAGGGCTTATTGGCCTGACCACGCTATTGATTGCGTTTACCCCGCTTCGCGAGTATATTCCGGGCTATTCATCTACCCGCTTAAAACAACAAGCAACGGATTTAACTTATAAAACAGATTCCCTGGTTAATGTATTAAGTTATACCAATCGGTATTTGGATAATATCCGAATGGTACTCCGCGGAGATATAGAGAACAACGAAATAAATCGGGATTCCCTTTTTGAGCAATTTAAAATAGATCCATCTACTATTGATCTTACGCCTATAAGGGAGGACTCGCTACTCAGGGCATCTGTTGCCTTGGAAGATAAATACAATCTGTTCGAAAACCGCAATCCGAGTAGTACGTTAGTACTGTTCTCTCCACTAACAGGGACCGTAACACAGGAATACGATGCAGATGAAAAACACTATGCGGTTGATGTTGTTGCTCCTGTTGACACCCCCATTAAAGCTGTAGCAAACGGAACAGTTATTTTTGCTGAATGGACGGCTGAAACCGGATATGTAATTATACTTGAACATAAAGACGGACTACTTTCTGTTTATAAACACAATGGATCCCTAAATAAATCTCAGGGGGATATTGTGAGGGCAGGAGAAGTAGTTGCTTCAGTAGGTAATACGGGAGAACTTACAACAGGTCCCCATTTACATTTTGAGCTGTGGACCAATGGGGTTCCGGTAAACCCTCTGGATTACGTTGATTTTAAATAAACGGTATGTCCCTGAAATCATTCGCCGCTAGGATATTCGCTGATATTGTTGCAAAAAAAACTGCAAAATGGGTTAATGACCCAATTGCCACACAGGAAAAAGTGTTTAGGGAATTAATCAGCAGGGCAAAAAATACCAATTTTGGGAAAGACCACAATTTTCATGGCATAAAATCATACTCCGATTTTGCATCAAATGTTCCTGTCCGGGATTATGAAGCCCTAAAACCTTACGTAAATAGGGTGGTGAATGGTGAGAGCGATATTTTATGGCCGGGGAAACCCATCTATTTTGCCAAAACTTCCGGAACTACTTCCGGAGCTAAGTATATTCCCATCACTTCGGAAGCTATAAAAAATCAGGTAGAGGCCTCCAGAAATGCGATTCTTAACTATATTCATGAGACGGGGAATACAGATTTTGTTAACGGACGATGGATATTTCTACAGGGCAGTCCCGAACTAGAGGAGAAGAATGGCATAAAATTGGGACGCCTTTCCGGAATTTCCGCTCACTATGTTCCAAAATATTTGCAAAAAAACAGGTTGCCAAGCTGGGAAACCAACTGTATTGATGATTGGGAAACAAAGGTAAATAGTATTATTGCGGAAACAGTAGATGAGAACATGACTGTTATAGCAGGTATCCCCTCCTGGGTTCAAATGTATTTTGAGCGTCTTTTAGAACAGACCGATAAGAAAATTGGCGAACTCTTTCAGAACTTCAGGTTATTTATTTATGGAGGAGTCAATTACGAACCGTATAGGGCCAAATTTGAAAATTTAATAGGGAGAAAAGTAGACAGTATAGAACTCTTTCCGGCAAGCGAGGGTTTTTTTGCCTATCAGGATGCTCAAAATGAGAAAGGCATGTTGCTTTTACTCAACTCAGGCATTTTCTATGAGTTTATCGAAGCGGATTCTTTTTTTGACGACAATCCTAAAAGGATCACACTCAAAGATGTGAAAACAGGAGTTAATTATGTTATGATTATTTCTACAAATGCCGGTTTATGGGGGTATAACCTTGGAGATACCGTTCAGTTTATTTCCTTGTTCCCATTTAAAATAATTGTTTCAGGAAGAATTAAGCACTTTATCTCCGCCTTTGGAGAGCACGTTATAGCCAAAGAGGTGGAAGAGGCGATGCAAACAGCAATTGCTGCCACAGATGCAAGGGTGAACGAATTTACCGTTGCGCCAAGAATTACGCCCGAGGACGATGAATTGCCTTACCATGAGTGGTTAATAGAATTTGAGCAACTCCCGGGCGATATGGAATTGTTTAAATCGGTTATGGATAAAAGTCTACAAGAACAAAACAGCTATTATTTTGATTTAATTGAGGGTAAAATATTGCAGCCCTTAAAAATAAGCTGTATTGAACAAGGAGGGTTTACCAACTATATGAAGTCTGTGGGGAAATTGGGCGGGCAGAACAAAATTCAACGGCTTGCAAATGACAGATCAGTCGCGGACAGCTTGCTTAATTACCAGCTTACAGATCAGAAATAACTTATAAGCTTTCATCAAGGCTAAGGATACCTCTGAAAAAATTGTCGGGTTTATTGTTGCTCTTCCCGATCAAAGACCCAACTGTCAGCATACATACCATAGACCAATCCAATTTCATTATCAAGAACATATTTTTCGTCCTTTCCAGGGTCGAAATTTACATTGTACACATAAACTTTTATCCCTTGTTGCCTAAGTTGTTTTAGCAAGCCCGTTTTAGCCGCTATAATCCTACGGGAAATGGCAACATGTTTTACATTGTTTGCCGTCAGGTAGGCTACTTTGTCTCCTGCAATTTTATTTAACGGGTTCTGAGAGATCATTGCAACAATGTTGTTTTTGGCGGCTTCTTCAACTGCCATCAGACTAAAAAGTTCCATTATCAACCTGCTCTTGTCTACAAATTGTTTCGCAAAACTGAGCGGGTCACTAACTTTATCCGTTATTAAGATGGCATCAGGATGGGCTGTAAACCATTTGTTTATAGCCTCCATATCCATAGTGGTATACTTACCGTATATCTTGTGTCGCAAAAATTCTGAATGAGTCACAGGAAGATTGCCTTTATAGTCTGTGAATCTGGCCCACATCTTCCAGTCGTGAGCGGCGACATATTTACCATCACTTGTTTCAATAATATCCAACTCAAATAACCTGAATCCCTTTTTGTAATTGCTATCCAGAGCTTCAAGCGAATTGGTAGATTTAACCCCGTTGATCTCACCGGCGGCATGAGCAATAAACCGGTCATTGCTATAGTCGTAATCATATTTGGTTTTTGGAAATATATTTCCGGACTCGTTTGCAATCTTTGGCACAGAAAGTTCTTTGCTTATAGAAAGATCGTTTGCAGTTTCAGAGATACTTCCCTCAAAATTATTCATTACATAGGCCTGCCTGCTCTGGAGCCCTCCCAATACTTTAAAGCCCATTTTGGTAAGCCTTCCTGAAAATTGTTTTAAACTTTTAGCGGCAGAATCATGTGCTAGTAAGGCAAAAACTGATTTATTTTTTAACAGCAGCTTTAGATGCTCAATCAACTCAGAGGCCTCTTCTTCGCTGCCATGTGTGTCGAAAGAGCGAAATTCGAATTTATCGGATGAAATAAAATGTACTATGGTAAGGCCTCTTGTGGTGTACTCAGTAATACCATTGACACTAAATCTACTCCGCTTTTTTGAATTAAAACCATTGCTTTCAATACTAATCAGCACCTTATCTGCCAACTGCCCGATACTGGAGTTTGCCTTGCCGCAGTCAGTACTTACAACGGACAGGGCATTATCACAATTTACAGTAAACCATCTATTGGGATAGCTATTATTGGTAAAACTTATAAGAATTACCACCAAGAGAATCATAGTCTGTTTACTGCCCGTTATATAGCTCTTCATTGGTCTTTCCCATTTAAAGTTGAATATGGACCACTGATTTATCAAGTAAATCAAAGATCTTCCGAGAATATCAACGAAAACAGCAGCATCTTATTATAGGGTAGTGGTCCGGGGGCCGTAATTTTATTAATTAATCGGCCCTACTTTACATAATTGCAGTTGCGCATCTTAAAACAAAAATTTTAAATGTAATTTTGCTTTAGATTATGAAAGGCCTAAAAAATAACACCAGGGCGCAAGAATCTACAAACGCTATAGAGCGCTTGTACATTACTATGCGACACTTATTCAACAGAGGATTTTACAAACCTTTAGGTATTTCCGGTGAAACATTGAGAAATGCCCTTTTGCTGCTACGTCCGGAAATATACGGGTCTATAGCAGAGGAAAAAGCAGAATTGAACGGGTTAATATACGTGTTAGAGCGATTACCCGAAGGCATAGAACAATGCCGGTTTATTAATCTCACCTCTGATGAAGGCTATACCAAATCTCATTTTAAACCAATTATTCCACCAAAACGAAGGAGAAATTGTTATAGAATAGATAATGAGCAAATGAATATTGAGATCACCAGGGGGCGCTCAGATATATATGACATTCTTACTCACCTGACTTTTCTTTTTGTGGAATCTCAGAAAATCTGCAATAAGGTCCTGATCGAGGATACTGATAATACAATAAGGGATTGGAAAAAGCTTGAAGCTGCCGTACACAAAACCAAATTAACATTGGCCGAAAAAGAAGTGGCTTTAATACACACGGCGACAATATTAGGCAGGTCTTTTAGTGAAATTGTAGAGGTTTATGAAAAGTTGGGGACAAAGAAAGATCCTGAAAAACTTCTGAAAATTGTATACTGGCTGGGTAAATTGGCCATAGACGAGGAAACCGGAGGGGAAAAGAGGACCATTACCTTTAGCGCACTGCTCAGGGAAAGACTAGGACATCATATTCACGGCGAACGATGGGCTAATACCATAAAAGACACGCTTAAAAAGCACAACTTACTGCAGCGCCCCATCCACATTATTAGTGCAAATATGCATAGCGTGTTAAATTCGCTCTATGCTAAAAATGCCCTTTCAAAAGAATTTCCCAAAGGTGATAATCTTGAGATATACGAGGCACTGAGTTCTGAAAAGAGTAGTGCATTAAGGGCAAAAGTGCTCACGGCGGCAAGGAAAAATGGGATGATTGAGATAAATGATGTTTCAGGAACCAATATCGACGTTCAGATTTTTGATCTGGCCAAACTGGGCAAGGATGCATGTTGCTATGAGCTGAATGAAGAGACACAAGATGATCAAAAACCTGTTATCTTTGTTATGGACTATGCTTTTGGGGAGCAAGCCTATGAAACAATAGATGAGCTACTAAAGCCTTATAGGTCTACAAAGAAGCAACGGTTATTTTTGGACATAGCTTCAATTTCAATTATGGGTAAGGCAGGGATTCTTGAAGGCGGGAAAGGAGATTTGATGATACCTTCTGCTCATATATTTGAGGGAACTGCTGATAATTACCCTTTTAAGAATGAACTTTCTGGCGCAGATTTTGAAGGCCACGGTCTAAAAATATTAGAAGGCACAATGGTTACAGTGCTGGGCACTTCCTTGCAGAATAAAGATATTTTGAAGTTTTTTCATCAATCTACATGGGGAGTTATAGGTCTGGAAATGGAAGGCGTACATTATCAAAAAGCCATACAATCTGCCTCAAAAATAAGGAAAAGTATCAGGGAAGATGTGAAGGTAAGATATGCCTATTACGCCTCAGATAACCCATTGGAGAGCGGTAGCACTTTGGCTTCTGGGGGTTTAGGGACGACCGGAGTAAAACCTACCTATCTGATTACTGATAAGATTCTTTTACAAATTTTCAATTCACACTAATGGAAAACCAAGTATCACCAAATTCCAATTCCCCATCTGATGAAATAGATTTGGGACAGCTTTTTAAAATGATCGGGAATGGCTTTAAAAACTTGTTTAAAACCTTTTTAAGACTTTTTGTCTATCTGAAAAAGAACGTTGTAAAATTGGGCATTTTAATTGTGATTGGTCTGGCTATTGGATATGGCCTTAATCAAATTGTCACCAAAAAGCTAAAAACAGAAGTTATTGTAAAGCCCAATTTAGAAAGCAAGAGCTATTTGTATTCGGTAGTAGGAGAAATACAAACGAATGTCAAAGCAAGGGATACTTCTTTTTTCAGGGAAATGGGGGTCGGCATAGAGGATTTAAAAGGATTTGAAGTAACGATAGAGCCTGTCGAAAAAAGTACTACAGAAGCCATTATTGACGATGATGTTGAGTATCTGGAACTGCTCCAAAAATTTCGCAACGATGATCTTATTCTGGATATAGTAAGAACGGAGATCTTAAACAGAAGTAATTTGAACCATAGGATCACCTTCTTTTATAAGGATGCCAAAATTGGTAAAAGTTTAAGTGAGAACTTAATGAATTACATAAATTCTAATGAATATTTCAATGACCTTGTTGCCATCAACAGGAATAATGCTGAGGAAAGAATTAAGCAAGATCAAAATCTGGTGAAACAGATTGACAACCTGGTGGAACAATTCTCAGAGAAAATGACGCGAAGCGGTCAGAACGGGGAAGGCAGAATAGTGCTAGATAGCGAAGATCCTTTAGATATTACCGGAATTTTAAACCTCAAGAATAATCTTATTCGTGATATTGAAAGAAAAAAACTAGAATTGCAGGGCGAAAAGGAAGCTATAAGAATTATAAATTTTGGCAAAACCCAGGAAGTTCAAAAATCATTTCTTGGCAAAAACATAGTGCTTGTTCCTTCATTACTCTTGCTCCTGTTCTTTCTTATCGACATATTGAAATACCTTAATTTAAAATCTAAGGAGATGCAGTTGTGATGACTGGGAAAAGAAAAGAAGGAACTATCTTGATTACTGGTGGGGCAGGCTTCATTGGCAGTAATTTTATAGGGTTATTCCTGGAGAAAAATCCCGAACTAAATATTGTAAATCTAGACAAACTAACCTACGCGGGTAGTTTAGATAATTTGGTTGAAGTGGCGTCTCATAAACGTTATTTGTTTATAAAAGGAGATATTTGCGACAGGGGGCTTATGCAAACTATTTTTGAAGAGCACAACATATCAGGAGTAATCCATTTTGCCGCCGAATCTCATGTAGACAATTCTATTGCTGCCCCGGATAACTTTATAAAAACCAACATAGAAGGCACCTTTGCATTGCTCGAAACTGCGCGAAGCTTTTGGTCAGCATCCGATGAGTTATTAAAGGAAAACAGATTTCATCATATTTCTACTGATGAAGTTTACGGTAGTTTAGGAGATGAAGGTTATTTTACTGAGGAGACTCCTTATGCACCAAATAGCCCATATAGTGCCTCTAAGGCAGCCTCAGATTTTCTCGTAAGGAGTTATCATCATACTTACGGCTTAAATGTGGTGACCAGTAATTGCTCTAATAATTATGGTCCCAGGCAGCATGATGAAAAACTGATACCCACTATTATTCGTAAAGCCATTGCAAAGGAGAAAATTCCAATTTATGGAGATGGAAGTAATGTCAGGGACTGGCTTTTTGTAACGGATCATTGTGAGGCATTGAACATGGTTTTTCACCAAGGGAAAGCGGGTGAAACCTATGCCATAGGAGGGGATAATGAGCATAATAATTTGTACATTGCCCGTACTATTTGTGGTATTTTGGACGAGGTAATCCCTAATCCTGAAGGACGCTATGAGGAACAGATAAGTTTAGTTGAAGACCGGCCTGGCCACGACTACCGGTATGCCATTGATTGCACAAAGATAAAGAACGATTTGGGTTGGAGTCCGACAGAGGATTTTAGTACAGGGATTCAAAAAACAATCCAATGGTATCTAGCAAAATACCAAAAGGTATAATATGAAAGGAATAGTATTAGCAGGCGGTTCGGGAAAAAGATTACACCCACTCACATTGGCCATAAGTAAGCAACTAATGCCGGTTTATGACAAGCCAATGATTTACTATCCACTTTCTACCTTAATGGCCGCAGGAATTAGGGAAATTCTGATCATTACAAGATCTCAGGATGCTGGTCTCTTCAAAAAATTATTGGGAGATGGAAGTCAACTAGGGTGTAATTTCAGTTATGCAATTCAGGACGAACCCAAAGGTTTGGCAGAAGCATTTATTATTGGCAGTGATTTTATTGGTGCAGATAAAGTTGCTCTCATTCTTGGCGATAATATTTTTTATGGATCCGGACTTTCTAAATTATTACAGGAGAATAGCGATCCTGATGGTGGCATAATCTATGGGTATCATGTAACAGATCCCGAACGGTATGGGGTGGTACAATTTGATGCTCAGGGTAAAGCAATTTCAATAGAAGAAAAACCCAGTAATCCAAAAAGCAATTACGCCGTTCCAGGGATCTACTTTTACGACAACCAGGTGATAAGTATAGCCAAAGCAATACAGCCCAGTGAAAGAGGGGAATTGGAAATTACAGATATTAACAAGGCTTACCTTGAAATGGGCAAGCTACAGGTAAGTATTCTGGATCGGGGAACCGCATGGCTAGATACAGGTACCTTTAGTTCTTTAATGCAGGCGTCCCAATTTGTAGAAGTAATTGAAGAAAGACAAGGACTTAAGATCGGGGCAATAGAAGAAGTGGCTTATACCAAAGGATACATATCAAAAGAACAATTGCACCAATTGGCCAAACCACTGCTAAAGAGTGGTTATGGAGAATATTTAATGCAACTCTAATGGCGCTGTCCAGATTAAATTTTATTATAAGTGACAATTAGTAAAAACAATATTGCGGGTAGTTTTGTTATTAACCCGGATATATATGAGGATGAACGAGGCACATTTTTTGAATCTTTCAATCAGAAAGAATTTGAAAAAATCCTGGGGAATCCTATTCAATTTGTCCAGGACAATCATTCTATATCCAATAAAGGAGTTTTACGAGGGCTTCATTTTCAAAAAGGAAAGCATGCGCAGTCAAAACTGGTGCGAGTCGTCAGAGGGGAAGTTATAGATGTAATTGTTGATATAAGGAAAGACAGTCCCAGCTTCGGTGAACAATTCAAATTAAGACTGTCCGAGAAAAATAAAAAGACCCTCTTTATTCCGAAAGGGGTTGCTCACGGATTTCTTGCGCTTGAAGAGGAAACAGTTTTTGTTTATAAGTGCGATGAATACTATAATAAAGAGGCAGAATCGGGGATCATATACAATGACCCCCAATGGAATATCGATTGGGAATTTCCGGCAGATCAGATTATTCTTTCCAAAAAAGACAGCTTACTTCCTCCTTTTAATGAGTTGGAGTTATGAAAAAAGTCTTGGTTACCGGTGCCGAAGGACAGTTAGGAAAATGCCTTCAAAAAATCGCCGGCGATTTTCCTAATTTAAAATGCTTCTTTAAAGGCAGCACTGTCCTTGATATAACTGATAAGGAAGCCATTAACCTGGCTTTTGAAAACACAAATGTTGATTATTGTATTAATGCTGCTGCCTATACCAATGTGGAGGAAGCTGAGAGGGCGCCGGACAAGGCCTATGCGGTAAATGCACAAGGCGCCAGAAATATTGCTGAAGCCGCTAAAAAGTATGGGGTTACTCTTGTTCATCTCTCAACGGATTACGTCTTTGATGGCGAGAAAGAAGGCGCTTATTCCAGCTCAGATGTCCCGAATCCCATTAATGAATATGGCAGATCTAAGTTGGCTGGCGAAAGACATATTCAGGAGGTACTTGATAAATATTATATCATAAGAACTTCCTGGTTGTATTCAGAATTTGGACATAATTTTTATAAAACTATCCTAAATAAAGCCGGTCAAGGAGAATCCCTTTTTGTAACGGATACTGAAGTTGGCTGCCCAACCAACGCCAACCATCTTGCCAGTTATATCATGGAATTACTGACTCACCCAAAAGATTATGGGATATATCATTTTACTGATGGTCTTGCTATGAGCTGGTTTCAATTCGCTGAGGCCATTCTTAAAGAAAATGGTTTGGAAGGTAAAATAGAGCTTGTAAAGGATAACAATTATCGTACTTTTGCCCGGAGACCCCGCAATAGTGTTCTAAAATAGATAGATTTCAAAATACTATGAATCCAGAAAACTACTTTGCCCATGAAACTGCTGTAGTTGATGAAGGCTGTATAATTGGGGAAGGGACTAAAATTTGGCACTTTTCTCATATTATGCCAAATTGCCAAATAGGCCAAAAATGCAATATCGGGCAGAACGTAGTTATTTCACCAGAGGTTATTTTAGGGAATAATGTTAAGATACAGAACAACGTATCAGTGTATACCGGAGTGGTTTGTGAAGACGATGTATTCCTGGGGCCTTCCATGGTCTTTACCAACGTAATTAATCCCAGAAGCGCCATTGTACGAAGAGGAGAATATGCCGAAACTACTGTAAAAAAGGGAGCTTCAATAGGTGCTAATGCCACAATAGTTTGCGGAAATGATATAGGGGAATATGCCTTTATTGGGGCAGGTGCAGTTGTAACCAGGGACGTGCCGGCTTATGCACTTTTGGTGGGGAACCCTGCCAGGCAAATTGGTTGGGTTGGGGAGTATGGTCACCGTTTGGAATTTAGTGAAGAAGGATTAGCCGTGTGCCGGGAAAGCCAGCAGGAGTACAAATTGGAGAGTAACAAGGTAAGAAGAGTAAAATAGTCTTTGGCCTGAAGACAAGTAGTTATTTCACGAAACAGATAACCTTAATTAAATAAATACGTCAATGAAAAACTTTGCTTTAATCGGTGCTGCCGGATATATAGCACCTCGTCATATGAAGGCGATAAAGGACACCAATAACAATTTATTGGCCGCTTTTGACAAGGGCGACAGTGTGGGTGTTATAGACTCCTATTTTCCTAATGCAGATTTCTTTGTTGAATTTGAACGTTTTGACAGGCATATTGAAAAGTTGAAGTACGAAAAAGAGGTTTTTTTAGACTTTGTAAGCATCTGTTCTCCTAATTATCTGCACGATGCCCATATTAGATTCGCCCTAAGAAGTGGTGCCGATGCCATTTGTGAAAAGCCATTGGTACTGAATCCATGGAATGTAGATAAGCTGCAGCATGTTGAAGAAAAGACGGGAAAGAAGATATATAATATTCTTCAGTTAAGGGTGCATCCAAGTATTATTGCACTAAGGGAAAAAGTAAAGAATTCTAGCAAAGACCAAAAGTTTGAAGTTGACCTTACCTATCTTACATCAAGGGGGCATTGGTATCATACCTCATGGAAAGGAGATAAGAGTAAGTCTGGGGGCATAGCCACCAATATTGGTGTTCATTTTTATGATATGCTGTCATGGATCTTTGGAGATGTACAGGAAAATATCGTACATGTACATGAAGAAGACAGGGCTGCCGGTTACCTGGAGTTTGAGAATGCAAGGGTGCGGTGGTTCTTATCTATCAACGCCAAATACCTGCCACAGGAAGTTAAAGACAAAGGTCAGACCACCTTCAGGTCTATTACCATAGATGGAGAAGAATTAGAATTCAGCGGAGGCTTTACGGACCTTCACACTATGGTTTATAGCGATATTCTGGCAGGCAAAGGTTATGGCCTGGAAGCCGCAAGGACGGCTATCGAGATTGTACACAACATAAGAAATACAGATCCAATTGGTTTAAAAGGCGAATTTCATCCTTTTCTCAGTCGCACTTAAGAGCTTTTCAGAAAAACCAGGTTTAAAAAATAAGGATGTCCTTTAACTCACTCGCCTTTCTGGTATTTATTTCGCTTTTTTTACTTCTATGGCAATTTGTTAAAGGGAAACATAATCTAAAATTCATTTGTTTAATCCTGAGTTCCTTCTTATTCTATGGCTGGTGGGATTGGCGCTTTCTTTTTCTTATTATATTTAGTGGACTCGTCGATTTTTTTGCGGCGAAATTAATAGACAAGCACAGGAACAGGGGCCGCATTATACTCATTTTTTCGCTTTTTGTAAACCTTTCTTGTCTTAGTGTATTCAAGTACAGTGTATTCTTGGCAGAACAAATAGAGAATTTTCTTCTTCTCCTTTCTCTAAATGTCAGCATTAAGGACAATCTACCGGCTTTTACTTATATACTTCCAGTAGGGATAAGCTTCTATACTTTTCAATCTATCAGTTATACCGTTGATGTGTATAAAAACAAATTGAAGCCCACACCTAATATCCTGCACTTCTTTTCATATTTGGTCATGTTTCCTCAACTTGTGGCCGGGCCGATAGTTAGGGCAAAGGATTTTTTACAACAACTTGCACGCCAACGAGAAGTATCTCCTTTGGCTTTCTGGAATGGAATAAAACTAATACTCCTGGGATATTACCAAAAAACGGTACTTGCAGACAATCTGGGCATTTTTGTTAACCAGGCATTCGCCGGAATAGATAACGGCACTGGTATTTACTGGTGGGTGGTCATGGGGTGTTTTGCATTTCAGATCTATTTTGATTTTTCTGGATATAGTCAAATTGCAAGAGGTTTGGCTAAACTTATGGGATATCATTTCAGGATGAATTTCAATCATCCTTATTTATCTGTTTCTATGCGAGATTTTTGGAGTAGATGGCACATTTCTTTGTCTACCTGGTTTCGCGATTATGTGTACATCCCTTTGGGCGGAAATAAGAAAGGGAGATTGAGATCTCATATCAATATGTGGATAACAATGCTATTATCAGGGCTTTGGCATGGAGCAGCTATTAACTTTGTGCTTTGGGGAGCATATCATGCTTTTGCATTGAGTGCGGAAAGGGTAATTGGAAAAATCTTCAAAATTTCAGGCTATAGAAAATGGAGGATACTTAGATGGACGGCTACCATGATTGTTGTGCTAATAGGTTGGGTATTATTCCGGGCGGCTACTTTCGGGCAATTCACTACTATCATAGAGGGGATGTTTTATCCGGATTTCAACATTCAATTCTTAACAACAAATCTGAACCTTATGATTTTTATTGCTTTAGCGCTGTTGTATGAAGGAGGTTATTTCTTATCAAAACAAGTATCTTTAATACCCAAAGACAAAATCCCCTATTTCGATTCTGTTAAATTTGCAATCATCCTGGTCTGCATATTATTTCTCAGAGGTCCGGAACAGGAGTTTATTTATTTTCAATTTTAATGAAGCAGCAGCCATATAAATATCAATTTTATATTATGACTGCACTGGCTTTGCTGCTAATTTATCTGGTCGGAACAGTGAGACCTCAGCCTATGAGTTCTGTGATTGCCAAGGAGAAATTCTGGGCAGATAAAGTACATGCAAAGACCAAATACAACGTCATTGTCGCTGGAGATTCTAGAGTATATAGGGGCGTTGCTTCTAAAGTTATATCTGATGAGCTCGCCGGTCTTAAAGTATTAAATTTTGGTTTCAGCTCAGGAGGTCTGAATAACGAGATTTATAATGAGATTGAAGAGCGCCTGGCCAATGAGGGCCAAAAAATAATTGTGTTGGGAATCACTCCCTATTCTCTTACTCCCAAGGCACAGTTAAATGAGCACTTTCTTCAAGAAAAACAGCGCGATAAAAAGGAAATTTTTAGAAGGCGCTTTATAAGCCCTGTCATCCATTTTTTTGATCCCATCAGCCCTACAGAAATTATCTATAGAAAGGATAAAAAAAAGGGATATTATGAACGGTTTAACAGGGACGGTTGGGTAGCTTCTTTAAAATATCCGGCAGATTCCAATGCCGCATTAAAAAGTTACAGGAAGAATTTTAAGGGGAATAAAGTGAGTGCGGAAGTAGTTCAAGAACTTTATAAAAGAGTTGCCAGATGGAAACGAGAAGGCTTTAGTATTTTTGCTTTCAGATTACCTACCACAGAAGGAATGTTATTGCTCGAAAACGATATAAGCGGGTTTGATGAATTGGAATTAAAAAACCAGCTGACGACATCCGGTGCCACTTGGATCGACATAGAAAACAAGCACAGTTATTCATCATATGATGGCAGTCATCTGGAAGAAGCATCCGCCGTGAAATTTTCCAGGTATCTCGGGCAAGAATTGAGAAAAAACTTATAATAATCAAAAAACTAACAGACATCTGGGCCAGATTGCTTAAATCTGAATTCTCTAAAAACGTATCTTCTCAAATACTGGGTACAGGAATAGCCCAGGCGCTGCCCTTTCTTGCCACTCCTGTTTTAACGCGTTTATATACCGAGAGCGACTTCGCCGCCTACACCTCCTTTTTTGCAATTGCTACCATCTTTGCGGTTGCAGTGGGAGGCAAATATCAAATGGCAATAGTGCTCCCAAAATCAGCAAAGGAAGCGCTAAGGCTCTTCACTTTAAGTTTATATATCACCTTTGCCTATTCCTTGCTTCTGGCGCTTCTTACAATTTTATTTTACGATTTTATAGACTTAAATATTGGGCAACTCATTTACCTGGTACCCTTGTATGTCTTATTCTTTGGAATTTGGAGTGCGTTTATAAACCTTTCAATTCGGGAAAAAACTTTTAAGGTAAATGCCTATGCCAAAGTATTGCAGTCTGTTGGTTATATCCTTACCGCCATCGGCCTGGGAATTGCAAAAATTGCCTTGTATGGCCTTGTTCTGGCCAAAGTAACAGGCACCCTGTTTTCCTGGGGATACCTGTTTAAGAAATCTTTGGTAAAGGCCAGAGTTGTGCCTGTACGGAAGCTTAAGGAGGTGGCGAAGAAGTATATAGATTATCCAAAATATGGAGTTGGACCAGCATTTCTTAACACTATTTCTTCTCAGGCATTGATTCTGATCCTGAGTAAGTATTATACCACTGATGATTTGGGGCATTTTGGTCTAACATTTATGGTGCTGAGCGCCCCACTTACATTAATTGGCACCTCATTTAAGGATGTATTTTATCAAAGGATTGCATCATTGATAAGTAGTGAAAAATACAAAGAAGCTTTGTCTTTTTTCAAGAAATCTGCCTGGTCGTTGCTGGTCATGGGCATTCCTATTTGCGCGATTCTGTACTTCTTCGGAGAACCTATATTTTCTCTGGTTTTTGGGGAGAGGTGGTCCAGGTCCGGGGTGTTTGCATCTATTTTGGCAGCAAGTTTTCTGATGAAATTGGTGGTGAGTCCGTTATCATCAGTTTTTAATGCTACCAACAGATTAAAAGTTGCTATGGTATGGCAGGTGACTTATTTTATAACAACTTTCCTTACTTTGGGGTTGTGTGCTACCGTTTTCAACTTTGACGTTGAGCAACTTTTTTATGTCTTTGTTGTCCACGAGATTGTGCTTTATAGCCTATATTATGGATTGCAATACAGAACAATGAGGAAATTTTATCTTGATGCCTGATCTATGCGAAATAAAATGAGCTTTGAGAAGATTAGCTGGCAGCGGCTGTATTACTACGCTGCACTTTTGTATGCTTTCTTTATTGCTCTGGATCAGCAATTAGCAACCATAGCACTTATCGTATGGGCCGTATTCTCTTTAATAAACTTCAATAGACTTAGTTTAAACAAAACAAGGTATCTTTTTTTATTACCCTTACTCTACCTCACCTATTTATTTGGGACTGTTATTTCAGGAGTGACTTCGCTGTCTTTTTTGGAGCATAAATTATCGATGCTTGTATTTCCATTGATCTTCTTTCTTCACGTTTACACAAGGGAAGAACGCATTAGGATCTTGCGCTTTTTTGTTTATGGCTTAGTGGTAGGAACCGCCCTCTGTGTATTTATGGCGTTTTATCGCTCCATGGTTTTCGAGGATGATGGGCTAAAATTTATTCCGAATGTATTAGAGGGGAAAGCGTTCCTGGAATCTATAATTTACGGTGGCAATCACTTTTTTGGCAATCATTTTTCTATGTTTCATCAGACGGTATATTTTGGACTTTACCTCTGTACAGGCATAGCTATCCTTCTTTTTAGCCAGGAGGTCTTTAACCGTAAAAAAAGATTCATTTTAATCTGTGCTTTCACAGGCGTTTTATTCCTGATTTCCAATAAGGCGGCATTTCTGGTGCTCGGTCTGCTTTACGTATATCGAATTTTATCTGCAAAAATCTCCCAGTCGAAAAAAGCGATTATTATAATTGGTTTTGTAACGGTAGGCCTGTTATTTGCCTTTATAAACCCCCGATTTAAGGAAAGTATTAGAAAACTGGCTAATAACGAAATAGGAGTTGATAAGAACGCGCGTTATGATTTTGCTACTCGAATCCTCAGCTGGGATGCTGCACTGCTCCTGATAGGAGAAAAGCCGTTACTGGGATATGGCGGGGGAAGTGCACAGCAAGAATTAAACAGGGTATACACCGAAAAGGAATATACTTTTCCCCTGAAAGAACAATTAAACGCACATAATCAATTCTTTCAGATCTGGATAGAAAATGGCTTACTGGGTTTAGTGGTACTTACCGGAATTTTTATTGCCTTATTCCGGGTATGCCGGAATGTTGAAATGAATAGAAATCTATTTTTTGCCATCCTTTTAGTGGTCTTTGTAAATATGCTCTTTGAGAGTGTTTTTAACAGGTTTTCCGGGGTTTCTTTTATTTCTTTTATTGTTTGTTTTATTTTTTCTGAAACTAAAGAGAGAGGAGGCGATCAATGAAACTGAGAATCCCTATAACCGTGTATTTTACAATATACTATTTCCTGCTATTGTGGCTTTACCATTATAAGATCATCACCTATTTTTACTGGGATAATATTGCTTTGATGAAAGAGGGGAGTTTTGATCTTTCTACCAACAGATTGGCAATATCGATAGCCATCTTTTTTCTAAATGCGTTCTGCCTTTCTGGTATTCGAAAGACAAAATTTGCTTTTATTTCCCTTTCTATATTTTTTGTGCTCCTGACTGTTCCTTCACTGATCGCATTTACCTCAGGAGAGATGTACCCCTTAGAGGTATTGGGATATCATCAACTATTCTTTTTTGGCTTCTTCGCCTTTTCATTTATAAAAATAGACTTTAGCGGCATCCCCGTTCTCAACAAAAGGCAGGCACTTTATTTATTGCTTCTGGTTACAACTATTGGGGTAATCCCCTATCTTCTGGTATATGGGCCTCATATAAATCTTAAAAACCTATTGTTCCTTGATGTTTACCAAACACGGAGCACCATGGGGGGGCTTTCTAATCCTTATTTTGGGTATACCTATTCGCTTTTTACGAAGATTATTATTCCCCTTATCATTGTTTTTTCACTTGAATTAAAAAACAAGGTGCTGGCCCTTGTAGGCGTGCTATATCTGGTGCTTTTTTATCTGTTCGGAGCGCATAAAACAGTATATGTCGGACTAATTCTGGTGCTGGTTTTTTACCGCTGGAGCTATAGTCAGACCGTAAAAAGGATACTTAACTATTCCAGTTTGCTTATCGTCATTTGTTTACTTTTGGCTTGGGTTAATTACGATTATCCCTGGATCCTAAGTTTCAGGAGGGTTCATTTTTTACCCACTTTACTAGACATAAGCTATATTGATTTTTTTGAAGGAAAACCGCTTTACTGGTCAGAATCTGTTTTAAAACAATTTTTTGAATACCCTTTTGATGTAAGGCACGAATATCTTATTGGGGAAGTGTATTTTAACCGGCCGGATATGGCTGCAAATAACGGATTGATCTCCGATGGTTTTATGAATTTAGGAGGATGGGGAGTTGCAATAAATGTGTTTATTGTAGCGGTTTATTTTATGATCTTAAATAGCCTTAAAATACCTTCTAAATATTTTGGCCTCTATTTCCTGGTTATTTTCTCTTTTTTAAGCTCTTCTTTGTCTATTGTCATCCTTACCCATGGAGCACTGGTATTACTATTGATTTCAATATTTCTTCTCAATCAAAAAGATAATAATTATAAGACGAATTAATGTATTGGAATTATGCTGTTATCTTTGCCCCTGAATTGAAAAAATCAGAATTTGAATAAGACAGCGACCAACAAAGTTTGTCATTTCACCACGGTGCATCCCCGTTACGATACGCGTGTGTTCGTAAAGGAATGTAAATCATTGGCCAGAAATGGATATGATGTTACCTTAATTGTGGCAGACGGACAGGGAGATGAAATAAAAGACGGAGTACAAATTCTGGATATTGGGAGTTATTCTGGAAGATTTCAGAGGGTCATCTCTTTTTCCAAAAAAATATACCAAAAAGCAATTTCCTTAAATGCGGACATCTATCATTTTCATGATCCGGAATTGCTGTATGTGGGTAAAAAGCTTGCAAAGAAGGGCAAAAAAGTGATATATGATGCCCATGAGGATGTTCCCAGGCAACTTTTGACAAAGGCATATATTCCTTCGATATTTAAATCGACCTTATCTCGTTTATTTGAAAAATACGAAGATAATATTGCATCAAAGCTTGCTGGAATCGCTACAGCTACCCCATTCATACGGGATAGATTCTTATCTAATAATCCGATGGCTGTGGAAATACAGAATTTTCCATTTATAGCAGAGTTTACCACCGCGCCCGAGGCAGGTGACAAAGCAAAGGATAATCACATATGTTATGTCGGGGCCATTTCCAAAGTAAGAGGGTTTCCCACAATTGTAGACGCACTGGAATATGCAGGAAATGTAGAACTATTGCTTGGTGGAAAATTTGAAAGTGAAGAATTAAGGAGTTTAACCACCCAGAGTAAAGGATGGAGTAAGGTGAGTGAACTCGGCTTTTTAAGCCGGAAAGATGTAAGCCAGACACTTATGAAATCTGTAGCCGGATTGGTAGTGTTAGAGCCAACAATTAATTATCTGGATAGTATCCCGGTGAAAATGTTCGAATATATGGCTGCGGGCATTCCGGTGATCGCCTCCGATTTTGAATACTGGAGGTCCCTAATTCAGGATTTGGATTGTGCAATTTTTGTCGATCCAAAAGATCCAGCAAGTATAGGAAAGGCCATTAATGAACTGGTATCAGATAAAGAGAGGGCCAAGGCCATGGGAAGCAGGGGTAAAGCCGCGGTACTGGAGAAATTCAACTGGGCAAATGAAGAAAGAAAGTTATTAGACTTCTATGAAAGGGTGCTCCTTGCAAATGATTAAATGAGCTACTGCCATTTATGGCTTTAGCCTCTCAGGATAATATTCCTTAAGTTTAAAGAAATAATAGAAATCAGTGTTATTCCTTTATCCTGCGAATACTATTTTACGAGGGAATAAAATTGAATTAAACAGCTAATTTTAGTTTTAGTGAGGCCACCATTGAAAATTATTACAGTAATAGGCGCAAGACCTCAATTCGTAAAAGCAGCGGTAGTCAGCAGGGCCATAGTAGCATTCAATAACCAGAATGAAAACTTAAAAATCAATGAGGTTATTGTACACACCGGACAGCATTTTGATGAAAACATGAGCAAGGTTTTCTTTGATCAGATGAATATCCCGGAGCCCCACTACAACCTGGAAATAAATAGCCTTTCCCATGGTGCCATGACAGGGAAAATGCTCGAGGAAATTGAAGGGGTATTAATTTCAGAAAAACCAGATTGGGTTTTAGTGTATGGAGACACCAATTCTACTATCGCCGGGGCATTAGCAGCAAAGAAATTACATATTAATGTGGCTCATGTTGAGGCAGGATTACGCTCTTTTAATATGGCCATGCCCGAGGAAGTTAATCGGATACTCACAGATAGGATCAGTGATATTCTTTTCTGTCCTACCGAAACGGCCATGACTAATCTGCTAGAGGAAGGATATAAAAACATTGACATAAAAAGGGTGAATTGTGGGGATGTAATGAACGATGCCGCTCTTTACTATAAAAGCAGAGCCGTTAAACCTGCTGCAATAGACCAGGACACGGCATTTATTTTATGTACTATTCACAGGCAGGAAAACACGGATTTTAAAGGCAAATTGGAAACAATTTTTAAAGCTCTGGGAGAAATCTCCAATGAGAAAAAAATTGTATTGCCTTTACATCCAAGAACCGTTAAACAATTAAAAAAGTTCAGGATAACACCAAACGCAAATATCAGGATAATTGATCCTGTCGGTTATCTTGAGATGATATGGTTGCTGACCAATTGTGAGGCAGTAATAACAGATAGTGGAGGTTTACAGAAAGAAGCATTTTTCTTTAAAAAGCCTTGTATAACAGTAAGAGAAGAAACAGAATGGGTAGAATTGGTAACCCATGGGGTAAACTTTCTTGTCGGATCCGATAAAGAAGCCATGTTACATGCCTATGATAAGCTTAAAAGTACCGTGATAAATTTTGACATTAATTTATACGGTAATGGGAATACCGGACAACTAATTGTAGAAGAATTAGTGGCGGCTACTCTTTAATATTATAATTATTAAGAAAATAGATTGTTGAATAAACTAGTTTCCATTGTAACCCCTGTACACAATTCCGAGGATTTTATCGCCGGTTGTATTGGCTCAGTCATTTCCCAGACGTATCCGCATTGGGAACATATTCTAGTGGACGATTGTTCAACAGATAAGAGTGCCCAGATTGTAAGGAAATATGTGGAAAAGGACGAGAGGATAAAGTTAATTGTTCTGGAAGTAAATAGTGGGGCAGGGATAGCCAGAAACAAGGCTATTGAAACTGCGGCGGGGGACTATATAGCTTTTTTAGACAGCGATGACCTTTGGGCACCGGAAAAACTTCATAGGCAATTGCATTTTATGCAAGACAATAACTATTATTTTTCATTTACTGCTTATAACACCATCAATGAAAATGGAGATGATATTTCCAGGGTTGTAAAAGCCAGAGAACGTGTTACCTATAAAAGTGCTTTATTTAAAAACCCGATAGGATGCCTCACTGTGATTTATGATCTTAATTTTTTTGGAAAACAGTTTATGCCTGCGATCAGGAAAAGGCAAGATTACGCCTTATGGCTTAAATTATTGAAAAAGACTGATGCTCACGGACTTAATGAGATCCTTGCTACATACAGACTGAGAAGCAATTCTATATCTTCAAATAAATTTGGCCTGCTCCAGTATGAATGGAAAATATACAGAGAAGTAGAAGGCCTATCCTTCCTTAAATCCCTCTTTTATATACTTTCAGCCGTTGTTTTGAAAATGAAAAGCTATTTTTGAGCCAGTAAAACAGAAATTCAAAAATGCCGAGGCCGTCTATATTAAATTCTATAGAAAGAAAGTTTATCCTTCTTGTGGGAGACCTTCTTATTATTGTTGCCTCACTTAACGTTTTTATAAACCATGCTATTGATGCTGAGTTTTTGTCTATTCCCTTAAAACTGGGCGTATTTTCTATTGGTCTTATTGCCTATTTATCGCTCTCCTATATCCTTGATTTTTTTAATCTGGAGAAAGTAGCAAGAAGACGATATGTACTTTCGCAATCTGTTTATATAGCAGCGCTTTTTGTTTTTGTTGTCTTTATACTGACCGTACTTTTCTATGATGTGAGCTTTTGGAGAATACCTCTGCTGTATTTTTTAATAATGACCCCCCTGGAAATTGCATTATGGCGGTTTCTTTTTAGTAATATTTTTCGGATAATTCCGGTGACAAAGAATGTTTTGTATATCTACGATGAGAAAACCGCGAAGAATTTAAAGGAAGACCTGAATACCATTAATGGAAAAGAGACGGCAACATTTTACAAAGTAAAGCTTACCTATTCTCTTGATAAGAATACCCTGGAAAACAAAAAGTTTTTCCTATCCGCTGCAGATAAAATTGATGCCTGGATTATCAATACAAAAAGCTACAATTTTATTCCCAAGGATTTGGAAAACATGCTATTGCAGTCTATGATAAATGGCAAGGAAGTAATTTCTTTTACTTCGTTTTATGAAAACACTTATGAGGCCATGCCGATAAGATCTCATAACGACAGTTTCTACGAAATTCTTCAAATAAGGAATAAGAAAATAAGATACTTACAACAGGTTTTTAGTTTCGGGATTAATTTTTCATTAGCCGTTTTACTGGGTTTTATATTTGTTCTTTCAGTCCCGTTTGTATTTATCTTAAACCTGTTTTTTAATAGGGGGCCATTGTTCTATGTACAAAAAAGAATAGGACAATACGGTAAGGAATTCAAGATCTATAAATTTAGATCGATGGTGGTCGACGCGGAAAAATCCGGAGCAAAGATGGCCACCAAAAACGACAGCAGGATAACGCCATTCGGGAGAATACTCAGGGTGTTCAGAATTGATGAACTCCCTCAGATTATTTCTGTTATCAAAGGGGACATGAAATTTATTGGTCCCAGACCAGAACGAGAAGTTTTTGTTAATCAGCTAAATCAAATTCTTCCATTTTACAATGTGAGACATGTTATTCCTCCGGGAATTACTGGATGGGCTCAGGTAAAATACAAGTACGGTGAAAACCTTGAAGATTCCATGAGAAAGTTGGAATACGACTTGTATTACATAAAAAACAGATCTATAACACTTGACTTTCGAATAATTTTTAAAACAGTGACCACTGTTTTATTTTCCAGAGGGGTGTAAATAATTGGCTTCAGGTATACTAACTTTCAAAATATTAAGTTTTGACCTAGAATCTTGTTTTTAATCAGAAATAATTGGTTAGCTAATTGACCACTGTTATTTTTGCCACTCAATTTTTGATCAACATTTTAAGATCCTAACAATTTTTAAATAAAAATATGAAAGTATCAGTAATAGGTACAGGTTATGTTGGCCTGGTAACAGGAACTTGTCTGGCAGAGACAGGCAACGAAGTAATTTGCGTAGATATTGATGAAAATAAAGTCAAAAAAATGCAAAATGGTGAAGTTCCTATTTACGAACCTCATCTTGATGTTATCTTTGAAAGAAACATACAGGCAAAACGATTAAGTTTTACGACCTCATTAGAAGAAGGTTTAGAACATGGAGATATTATCTTCTTGGCGCTGCCAACACCTGAAGATGAAGACGGTTCTGCAGATTTAAAATATATATTAGGTGTTGCCAATGATATTGGTAGTCTAATTAAGGATTACAGGGTTATTGTAGACAAAAGCACAGTGCCTGTCGGGACTTCTGATAAGGTGCGTGCAGCTATTGCTAAAAATGCCAAATGTGATTTTGATGTGGTTTCCAATCCGGAATTTCTGCGTGAAGGTTTTGCTGTTGATGATTTCTTAAAGCCAGAACGTATAGTAGTGGGATCTAGCTCGGACAAAGCCACAGAATTAATGCAGAAATTATACAGCCCTTTTGTGCGATCCGGGAACCCGGTGATCATAATGGATGAGAAGTCGGCCGAATTGACCAAATACGCCGCAAATTCGTTTTTGGCTACCAAAATTACCTTTATGAACGAAATTGCTAACTTCTGTGAAAAAGTAGGGGCAGATGTAGACAAAGTACGTATCGGGATGGGCACAGATTCCAGAATTGGAAAGCGTTTTCTTTTCCCGGGAATAGGTTATGGCGGGTCTTGTTTTCCAAAAGACGTAAAGGCTTTACACAAATCCGGGAAGGATTCCAATTACGATTTCCAGATTTTAGAATCTGTGATCGAAGTAAATCAAAAGCAAAAAACCGCGCTGATACCAAAAATAAAGAAGTACTTCAAGAACGATCTTAAGGGAAAAAATATTGGCGTTTGGGGGCTGGCCTTTAAGCCGGAAACTGACGATATTCGGGAAGCGCCTTCATTATACATTATAGAGGAACTTTTAGCTTTGGGAGCCAACATTACAGCTTTTGACCCTGAAGCCATGGACAATGTACAGCGTAAGCTGGGAGATCGAATTTCCTTTGCCAAAGGCATGTACGGAGCACTGGAGAATGCAGATGCCCTGGTAATTTGCACGGAATGGGGAGTTTTCAGAAACCCTAATTTTAAAGTAATGAAAGAATTACTTAAAGACAATGTTATTTTTGATGGGCGTAACTTATATGATACTCAGGAAATTAAAATGGAAGGGTTTCATTACGAATCTATCGGGAGATAGGGAATGCTAAACAGTTTGCTTTACATTTGTAACAGTGACATTTAAAAGATAAAATTTGAAGAAGGTACTAATTACAGGAGCGGCAGGATTTTTGGGATCTCATCTTTGTGATAGATTTATTAAAGAGGGATATCATGTTATTGCCATGGATAACCTAATTACCGGTGATCTAAAGAATATTGAGCACCTCTTTAAACTTGAACAATTTGAGTATTATCATCACGATGTTACAAAATTTGTCCATGTCCCCGGGGATCTGGATTATATCCTGCATTTTGCCTCCCCGGCCAGTCCGATTGACTATTTAAAAATTCCAATACAAACTTTAAAAGTGGGGGCGCTAGGAACTCACAATCTTTTGGGATTGGCAAAAGACAAAGGGGCAAGAATCTTGATTGCCTCAACTTCAGAGATCTATGGAGATCCTTTGGTACATCCACAAACTGAAGAGTACTATGGAAATGTAAATACTATAGGACCAAGAGGAGTTTATGATGAAGCCAAGCGCTTCCAGGAGTCTATTACAATGGCTTATAACAGGTTTCATGGGGTAGAAACGCGTATTGTCAGGATCTTTAATACATATGGCCCCAGGATGCGGCTGAATGACGGGAGGGTTATCCCTGCCTTTATGGGCCAGGCGCTACGAGGAGAAGATCTGACTGTCTTTGGAGATGGTTCACAAACAAGGTCATTTTGTTACGTTGATGACGAAATTGAAGGAATTTACCGATTATTGTTAAGCGATTATGACCTTCCTGTGAACATTGGAAATCCACACGAGATTACCATCAAGGATTTTGCCGAAGAAATCATTAAACTTACTGGAACAGACCAAAAGATCATCTACAAACCTTTGCCAAAAGATGACCCACTACAAAGACAACCCGATATTTCGAAGGCCAAGGAAATTTTGGGGTGGGAACCAAAAGTGGGGAGAGCAGAAGGGATGAAAAAGACTTTTGACTACTTCAAAACACTTTCTCAGCAGGAACTGAATAAGACCGATCACCGAGATTTCAGCAGTAGAAACAAAAGATAATCGATATCTGATCTTTTACATGTCATTTATCAAATTCAAAGTGTATTTTTGCCGAAACTTCTAAGGCATGAATGTACTGATTCTGGGCGCTGGTGGTAGAGAACATACTCTGGCGTGGAAATTAAAACAAAGCCCAAAGCTCAATCAATTATATGTAGCTCCTGGTAATGCAGGAACCTCTGAAATAGCTATTAACTTAGCGGTTGGGGTAAACGATTTTCAGAAAATAAAAGACTGTGTTATTTCTGAAGGAATCAATATGCTGATTGTTGGCCCGGAAGATCCCCTGGTTAATGGGATACATGACTTTTTCTTAAATGACCAGGAAATTGCCCATATTCCAGTAATTGGCCCCGAGAAGGCGGCAGCGACTTTGGAAGGCAGCAAAGAGTTTGCTAAAAAGTTTATGAAGCGACATGCCATTCCAACTGCCGGTTACCAGAGTTTTACTTCCGACAATCTCGAAGAAGGATTTACATTTCTCGAAAGCCTACCCCCACCTTATGTTCTTAAAGCGGACGGTTTGGCAGCTGGTAAAGGAGTTCTCATTCTAAATGATCTGGAAGTTGCCAAGAAAGAATTACAGGCCATGCTAATAGATTCAAAATTTGGCAATGCCAGTGCTACAGTGGTAATAGAAGAGTTTTTATCGGGAATAGAGTTGAGCTGTTTCGTTCTGACAGATGGCGAGCACTACAAAGTGTTACCGATGGCAAAGGATTACAAAAGAATTGGTGAAGGAGATACCGGGTTAAATACAGGGGGCATGGGAGCTGTCTCTCCCGTTCCTTTTACTGATGAAGAATTTATAGAAAAGATTCACTCTCGAATTGTTCAACCTACTGTGACCGGACTAAAGAAAGACGGCCTTCCATACAAAGGGTTTATTTTTATTGGTTTAATTAAAGTAGGGGAAGAACCTTATGTTATTGAATATAATGTTAGACTGGGGGACCCTGAAACGGAAGTGGTGATTCCAAGAATAGAAAATGACTTGCTCGAAGTTTTTAAGGCCGTAGCCGATGTTCGTTTAAACGAAATAGATTTGATGATAGATAAACGCGCGGCCACTACCGTAATGTCTGTCTCTGGGGGCTATCCTGAGGCCTATGAAAAAGGAAAAGTAATATCAGGTCTGGAAGATATACAGGATACGGTAGTATTCCATGCCGGGACACGGATAGATGATGGCCAGGTAGTTACCAATGGCGGCAGAGTACTTGCTGTAACGGCTTATGGAACAGACTTCAGTAAAGCCCTAAGCCTGTCTTACAAGGATCTGAAAAAGATTTCATTTGACGGAATGTACTATCGGAAAGATATCGGATTCGACCTTTAGCGTTTAGGCGGGAGCCAAAACCACTATAGGTGTTGTGTCAAAAAATACTTGCCTGATATCCAATTTATAAATAAGAATGGGCGGTAATGCTTTTATCTTCTTCACCATTGTCATTGAATTTCTTCAATTGGTTAAGCCAGTAGACCATTGCTATGGCACCCAAAATAGCGAAAATCCAATTTACCATATTGGAAGCCCACCAGTTCTCCATGAACCTGAAAAAGTCATAAGGCCAGAAAAGCCCGTTTACGAATAAATCTGCTATACCTTCAAAAAATGCGCGCATCTTGGTTATATTTACAATACAAAAGTATAAAAACCCTGGAAACTTTCTAGAATGATTTCGAGCATTTTTGGAAAAACTAAACCAATTAACTACATCATACTACTGGCGTTTTTATTTATTTTCTATTGTACAGTTCATTTTCTCGTTTATAAATTATCTTTCACTATAGAACAATTGCTATTGCAATCCGTGGTGTTGGGCATTTTACTTTTCAGCATTTTTGTTGTTAATTTTGTTGTTAAACGCAACCAGATAACCGGGACAAATTCTTTCACAGCACTTTTTTATGTCTTACTAATAGTAGTGTTTCACGCCGTTGTATTGGATAATAATGCAATTCTATGCAGCTTTTTTCTCTTGTTAGCTCATAGAAGACTCATAAGTCTGAAGTCGTTAAAAGAAGTAAAACTAAAGCTGCTGGATGCCTCACTTTGGGTGGCTCTCGCTAGTATTTTTTACGACTGGGCATTAATCTATTTTATTTTAATTTTTGCGGCGATATATTTTTATGAACCAAAGAATATAAGGAATTGGCTTATTCCGTTTTTAGGAGTATTTACACTTGGGATAATTCTTTTTGGCTTCCTCACTGTTGTGGATCAACAACAATTCATATCCGATCATTATCGGTTTGAATTTTCCTTAGACATTAATTTCTTTGCGTATTGGGGAAACAGTACCAAGATGGTTATCTACGCCATTTTTGTATTGATTATAGGCCTGTGGGCATTTTTTAAACTAGGCAAATTGGGGATGGGCAAAATTATGACAATGAGACTCATTGCGATATCTTTTGCGATAGGAATGGGTCTGACATTGCTGAAGACCTCAGAATCATCATTTCCGGTATTAATCACCTTTTTTCCGGCCGCTGTTTTATTCACCAAGTATATAGAAGTAATCAAAAAAGTAAACATCAAAGAAATTGCATTGATGATATCAGTCCTTGTACCGTTTGTAATTTTTTTAGCAGAATGGATTGTCAAATAAACGGTATCTTTGCCCAAAATTTATAGTTCTATGTTCAGTGCTTTTGCTTTTAAAATATTTGATGAGAGTATTGCCAACTATCATGTGAAGGATGACGTGAATCAAGCATTTTCAAATCCTTATCCTGCAGATGAGATAGCCCATTTACTTTATCGGAAGAATTGGATTGATACTGTTCAATGGCACTATGAAGACATAATCCGGGATCCGGATATTGAGGCTACAGATGCACTGCAACTCAAGCGGAAAATTGATGCGAGCAATCAGGACAGAACAGATCTGGTGGAATATATCGACAGCTATTTCCTAAAAAAATATGAATCGGTTGATATTGAAGAGAATGCTACTGTAAATACCGAAAGCCCGGCCTGGGCGATTGACAGACTCTCTATTCTTGCCCTGAAGATTTATCATATGCACGAGGAAGCAAATAGAAAAGACGCTTCTGAGGACCATCTTCAAAAATGTCACCAGAAACTGGCGGTTTTGATGGAACAGAAGAAAGATTTATCACTGGCTATTGATCAATTACTAGAAGACATAGAGCTTGGTAAGAAATACATGAAAGTCTATAAACAGATGAAAATGTACAATGATGAAGAACTAAATCCAGTGCTTCGTGGAGGCAAATGAAAGCACTTCTGAAAATGTAAATTCTGCTTCTAAAAAGACCGAACATATTATAGCTATTCGGCTATCTGCGATGGGAGATGTGGCCATGGTGGTACCCGTACTTAATAATTTACTGCTTCAATATCCCGATTTAAAAATCACATTTGTAACCCGGAAGTTCTTTGCACCCATGTTTTCTTCAATGGAAAGGGTTTCGGTTTTTGAGGCCGATGTTAACGGAAAACACAAAGGGTTATTAGGACTTTGGAGACTTTACAGGGCCCTTAAAAAAGAGCAACCAGATGCTATAGCCGATTTACACAAGGTATTAAGGAGTGCTATATTGAAGTTTTTTTTCTCCTTTACATCCATTCCGGTACGTCAGATAAATAAGGGAAGGCAAGAGAAAAAGTCGCTAACCTCTCTAAAGAAAAAAGTCTTTGAACCTCTTAAATCCACACATCAGAGATATGCGGATGTATTCCGGGATTTAGGATATCCTCTGGAGTTAGATACTTCCAAAGTATTGCCTAAACGCGGATTGAGTAAAAAAGTGTTAGAGCTTACTGGCGATCACGAGAGGAAATGGGTTGGAATTGCCCCATTTACTGCTTATGAAGGTAAAATGTATCCGTTGGAGCTGATGAAAACAGTAATAAAAGAACTCAATAATACCAATGGGTATAAAATATTTTTATTCGGCGGAGGGAAAGCGGAGGTTAATACCTTAAATGCTATAGAAGGAGAATACAGGGGTGCGAAGAACATTGCAGGGAAATTGAATTTTGAGGAAGAACTTAGCCTTATTTCTCACTTAGATGTCATGCTCGCAATGGACAGCGGTAATGGGCATCTGGCAGCTATGTTTGGCGTTCCTACCGTAACCCTATGGGGGATAACTCATCCCCACGCAGGATTTTCTCCATTTGGACAGCCTACTGAATATGCTCTATTATCAGACAGGGAGCAATTTCCGGCCATACCCACATCGGTATACGGCAATAAATATCCCCAGGGCTATGAAAGCGCTATGTCTAGTATAGCCCCGGAAACTGTCGTACAGAAAATGATAGAGGTATTGCAGAAGCAATCCGGCAAAATGAATAAGAAGTAGCTATTTCCCTATACGATCTCTTTTTTAGCTGCTATAGACTTAAAATACTGCCTTAGTTGTATCATAAACCTGTATTTTCTTGCACTAGGGGTATTTTCAACCATAAAAGTTCTAATTCCCATATAAGAACTAATCAGAAATACAGCCACTCCTTCACTGTCTACATGCCTGTCTATATAGCCATTAAATTTCCCTTTTTGGATCACAGAAACCAAATTCACCTCCCAGATTTTCAATATATCGCTGAGGTGTTTCATGATCATTGGGTTTTTGCCATTAAATTCACTGATAAAATTACCTAGTATAAAACCAAAATCAAGTTCGTTGTGCACAGCAGTTTCCAGGGCATTCTCAAAACAGTTGGTTATTAGTTCCAGACTATTTTCATGACCTTCAATAGGTTCAATCAACATAGTATACATTTTGCGCACAACCAGATTTTGAATGATTTGTACAAAAAAATCTTCTTTTGAATCAAAGTGGTGGTAAAATGCTCCTTTAGATAAAGAGAGTTCCTTTAAGATATCATCAATACTTGTATTGTAATACCCATTGCGGTAGAATAATTCCAGGCCGGTTACTTGTAGTCGTTGCATGGTGGCCATGCGTTTTAGATTCTTATCCATAATATTAGATTTAAGGTTTAAACAGACCGCTTGGTCTACTATTAAAAACCTCTTACCACTATGGATAATTAATTTCGGGCGTTCAAATACTCCAATACTCGTTGAAATGTTAAAACCCCGGTAAAGTACAGCCAGTAGGGCCTTTTGAGCAAACCACTTAGTCGGTGAAATTGCCCAATGGACGATAAAATCATCATGGAATTAGGACTAAAAATGAAAAAAAAGGGTATTTTTTGCTAAGTAACAGTCCCCTGGCAACTACTTCCTGCACCTGCAGTACACCCATAACAATGTTGGGAAATAATAATGTTGCGATCATTTAATACCTCTTCATTATAATCCTTAATATGTTTTACCTTACTGGCCACTTTAAGACCAAGCATTTGGTTAAAGTCGCAATCGTATAACCAGCCGTCCCAACTTACAGATATAGTATTTGTACACATTACTTTCTCCACGGCTGCTGGATTGTAGGCATCTACAAGGGCATACATATAATCTTCGTAGTTTTCCGATGCGATCAGATAATCCAGAAAACGAGAGATAGGGAGGTTAGTAATGGCAAAAAGGTTTTGAAATGAGATATCAAAGTCTTCCATTAGGGCTTTCTTAAAATCCCTCTCCAGGGCAGCCTGATCTCCCGGCAGGTAGGCACCGGAAGGATTGTAAACAAGATCGAGCCGCAATTCACTGCCTTCCAAACCGTAGCCTACGGCATTTAGTTCTTGCAGTGCCTTAATAGATTTATCGAAAACTCCATCTCCTCTTTGTTTATCGGTTTTACCCCTGGTGTAATGTGGCATGGATGAAATGACATGGACATTGTGCTTCTTAAAAAACTCCGGAAGGTCATAATATTTTTTATTTGCCCTGATGATGGTAAGATTAGAACGCACAATAAAGTCTTTTATCCCTGCTTTAGATGCTTCTTCAACAAACCACCGGAAATTTGGATTCATCTCCGGGGCGCCGCCCGTCAGGTCTAAGGTATGGGCAGCTGTTTTCCTGATAACATCAAGGCATTGCTCCATGGTCTCCCTGCTCATTATCTCCTTTCTATCCGGTCCGGCGTCTACATGGCAATGTTCGCATACCTGGTTACACATATACCCCACATTGATTTGCAATACTTCCAATTTTCCTGGCTTTAAAGGAAATTGTCCTATTGCAGCTACTTTGTCCTTAAAGAAGGGAAGTTCACCCCGAGCAAAGATGCCCCCATTAAGAATATCCAGTTGTGTATTGCTTTCTGCAAGCGCTTCCTGCCTGGCTTTTAATGATTTTGTTGCCATGTTACATCGACAGTTTGTTGTATTTATTCATCATTTGAACACCATGAACAAGTGTAGCTCCACTTTCAATTGCAGCACCCGCATGAACAGCTTCCATCATTTCTTCCTTTGTAATTCCTTTTTGCAAACCGTCTTTTGTATAAGCGTCAATGCAATAAGGACATTTAACCACATGTGCTACAGCCAGTGCTATTAATGATTTCTCCCTTGCCGAAAGGGCGCCTTCTTCAAAAACCTTTCCGTAATAATCAAAAAACTTTGTTCCTAACTCTTCGCTCCATTCCGTGATCTTGCCGAATTTTCTTAAATCGGCAGCATCGTAATATGTATTTGCCATTTCTGTATGTATAATATTGTTGATATATAAGTTGTGAATGTAAATGTGATATACATCCATTTATCCGGACAAAATCCGAATTGCAATGAGCATTGCTGATTGTTTGAAAGTATTCAGGGATACCTGAATATTATAGGAGAGCCTTTGTTAAAGAAGATTGAACTGAAAAAGGTCTGACGATTGAAAAAAGACGATTGTATCCTTGTTTTTGGCGGTTGTAGCAAGTCTTGGATTACGACCAGAAGCGATTTTGTAATATTGTGAAAACGGGAAATAAACAATTTAAGATCTTCCCTGTTATCCAAATCGAAAAGGATTTTCATTCTTACTACATCCTTTCGCCGGGATACAAGATCTAACAAGGATTGATACAAATCTGAAGTTTGCCATGGGAGGTTAAGAAATTCCAAAGCTTTAAAATCGTCCCTGTGAATCCCCATCATATAAATTCCGCCATCTGCAGAAGGTCCCAGGACAATTCTTCTAGCCTGCAGCTGCATATTAGCCTGCAACAAGTCTGAAGTTTTTAATTGTGGACTGTCATTACCTACAGAAATGACATTTGAGAACCCCATTTCAAATACCCGCTCCAGGGCATTTACAAACCTATCTTTAAATGAGTCGCCTTTTTGTGAGCGTTCCGTAAAATGAAAGTAAGGCAAACCTGTGCTATGAACAGTGCTTAAAGTATGTTTGGTCAGAACATCAAAAATAGCTGTACTGTTAATATGTGGCTTATTGCTTAACTCCCTTTCAGAGGAGTTAGCAAAAATCAAAATCGCTGTGGAAGAATCTTGCCCCATGTTCCATTTAAAAACCGATATAAATTTACAATAAAACGGATTTAAGTCTTGGTCGAATCGCCACTTGTTTCATTACTCCCCCTTAAAAAGATTCAATTAATTAGTATAAGAGAAAACCGACCATTAGGTTGGTTTAACAAAGTAAAATTTTACTCAATAAATCCAATTATGGGTTATAAATAAGGGCCTTATCGATAAACGGCAGGAATGCTGAACAATATCGGGGAGATTGCATTAGAACAAACCATCCCGTCTGTTTCTTCTATCTGCATTTATATCAAAAAAGGGGCTAAACATCGTCGTAATCTACCTTTAAAGTGGGCGTAGTCGGGTGCGATTGGCAAGTTAGAATAAAGCCCTCTTCAATTTCCGAATCCGTGAGGATTTGGTTCTTCACCATTTCTGCTTTTCCTTCTGTTACCCTGGCAATACAAGTACTGCAGACGCCTCCCTGGCAAGAATAGGGCGCATCAATATTTTCTTTGAGCACCGCATCTAATACCAAACTACCTTTATCCATTGATAAACTAAACTCCTCATCATCTAAAATAACGGTTAATGCCGTTTGCCCATCCTGCTTTTCGGGAAGATCATCGCTAATCTCATTTGTGGTAAACAACTCAAAATGTATTTTATCTTCAGTTACATCATGAGTGGCCAAGGTATCTTTTACATTATAAATCATGTTTTCAGGACCACAGATATAATAATCATCAAAAACAAGACCCTTATGTTTGTTATTAAGGATGTAGTTAACCGTAGAAGACTCGATACGGCCAAATAAAGAATCTTCTTCCTGTGCGGTACTCAACATAAAATAAATAAAGAACCGATTAGAGTATTCTAACTGCAGTTTTACAAGTTCTGTATAAAACATGGTTTCTTTATAGGACTTATTACCATAAACCAAAACCAATTTGCTTTGAGGATTATCTTCCAATACGCTTCTGGCGATGCTCATTATAGGTGTAATGCCACTTCCTGCCGCAAATGCCAGTATATTTTTGGTTATACCTGAAGGTTTAAAAACGAACCTGCCTTCGGGCGGCATTACCTCCAGGGTATCCCCTTTTGACAATTTGGTATTTGCAAAATCGGAAAAGCCTACTCTATCTACTTTTTTTACACCAATGGTGATACTATCTTTCTTTGGGGAAGAGCTTATAGAATAGGCCCTCCTGAGTTCGGTCCCTTTAATTTCTTTTTTTATTGTAATGTATTGCCCCGGAATAAATGCGAAGGTCTGAATTAGTTCTTTTGGGATACTTAAGGTAATTGCCACAGCATTGGGAGTAAGTTGTTTTACCTCTGAAACACTTAGGGTGTGAAAATTGCTCATTTATAGAAAATTTTTGCAAAACTAAGCAAAGCCGGCTCCATTTAAAACGGAAAATGAAAAAATAGGTTCCCGATGTAACAAAATATATATTTGTGGTACTAACCCTACTGAGCTAATTCACCAACCGTATGTTCAAGCACTTTATCAATTTGCAATGGAAATCGTTTTTCAGATCGGCTTCCTTTAAGACCAATATTGCCTTCAAGATCCTTATGATTTTTGGGGCGCTATACATGATTGTTGTCTTTTTGGCTTTAGGAGTAGGCTCCTTTTTCCTGATTAAAAAGGCCGGTATTGGAGATCCTTTACATGTTGTAAACAAATTCTTTATCTACTACTTGCTAATGGATCTTTACCTGCGCTATGTGCTCCAAAAGATGCCTATACTGAATATAAAGCCTTTGCTTTATCTGCCATTTAAGAAAGGGGAAGTAGTAAAATATTCGCTGGGCAAAACTGTGGTTTCCTTCTTTAATTGGGGACATGCTTTTTTCTTCCTGCCATTTTCCATAGTACTAATAATTCAAGATTATAACCTTTTGGGCGTATTGGGATGGCATTTAGGAATTATGGCACTTTTTTACTGTAATAACTTCATCAACATCATGATGAATAACAAGGATATTGTTTTTTATCCTATGCTGGCCCTTCTGGCTGTACTCGGCATAATTCAATATTACGGATGGTTTGATATTACCATCTATACCGGGCAACTTTTTAACACCTTGTATTATTCACCATGGACGGCACTGATTCCCTGGCTACTTTTAGTTGTTTTGATAGTTGCAGCCTTCAACTACTTCAAAAAACATATGTTTTTAGATGGTGGTCTGGCAACCAAACAAACAGTTGCCCGGACCGAAGATTATACCTGGCTCAATAGATTTGGGAATTTAGGGACGTTTTTGAAAAACGACATTAAATTAATTAAGCGAAATAAACGGTCTAAAACGGCTGTAATTATGGGTTTCATGTTTCTATTTTATGGCCTGCTGTTTTTTACCGGAGCAATAGAAGCCTATGAAAACCCAGTTTGGAAGATATTTGCAGGGATTTTTGTATCGGGTGGTTTCCTGTTTAGTTTTGGCCAGTATGTGCCCAGTTGGGATAGTTCATATTATCCGTTGATGATGAGCCAGAACATCAGGTATAAAGAATACCTAACCTCTAAATGGTACCTGATTATCATTGCCACTATCATTAGTACGATACTCGCTTCTTTTTATATATATCTTGGCTGGGACGCCTATTTGGCCGTACTGGTTGGCGCCATTTATAATATTGGAGTCAATTCGTATCTTGTTTTGTGGGGCGGGGCTTATATTAAAACACCAATAGATTTAACTTCTAACAAAAAGGCCTTTGGAGATAAACAGGCGTTCAATACAAAAACCCTCTTATTAACCTTGCCTAAACTTTTACTTCCTTTGGTGGTTTATGCGATCGGACACTATACGATAAATCCGACTGCGGGTTACATATTTGTGGCCCTGACGGGAGTGTTAGGCTTTGCTTTTAAAAATGTGGTATTTAAAATGATAGAGAAGATTTACAAAAAAGAAAAGTATAAGACGCTGCTGGCCTATAAGCAAACCACCTGATTATAAAATTTAAATACGGACTTCCCGGAAGCTGGGAGAAAAGATAAATAACAGACAATGATAACATCACAAAATCTAACAAAAACATACGGGAGTCAGACCGTACTGAATATAGACCATCTGGAAATACCTAAAGGACAAAGTTTTGGACTTGTAGGGAATAACGGTGCAGGGAAAACTACCTTTTTCAGTCTTTTATTAGATCTTATACAACCTACTACCGGGAGTATTGTAAATAATGAGGTCCAGGTAGATGCAAGTGAGGCATGGAAGCCCTTTACTTCGGCATTTATAGATGAAACCTTTTTAATTGGGTATTTAACTCCGGAGGAGTATTTCTATTTTATAGGGGAGCTGAGAGGGCAGAGCAAGGCAGATGTGGATGAACTTTTATCTGGATTTGAAGATTTCTTTCATGGTGAAATCCTAGGCCAGAAAAAATATTTACGCGATCTCTCTAAAGGGAACCAAAAGAAAGCGGGTATAGTCGCATCCTTTATAGGCCACCCGGAGGTTATTATCCTGGATGAGCCCTTTGCCAATCTGGATCCTACCACTCAAATCCGGTTAAAATCGATAATACGAGACCTTGCTCAAAACAGAGAAGTTACCGTTTTGGTCTCTAGTCATGACCTTATTCATGTAACTGAGGTATGTGAGCGCATTGTGGTGCTTAATAAGGGAGATATTGTAAAAGATATCCAAACCTCAGCGGAAACCCTGAAAGAACTGGAAAGCTTCTTTGGCGGGTAAGTAGATTTGATGGAAAGCTAACACCATTTTTACTTCTGCGCCTCAACAGTCAACGGGCATATTGTAAAGTTTCATCACGCAAATTTGAAAGCTCTTTTCTTGTAGAAATTATGCGCAATTTTCGGCAATTTTATACACTCTGTGTCAAAAGAGCAATATATCGGCAATTCTATCTGAAGATGTATTAAAATAAAAAAAGGCATTTTGTCGATCAGCCGTATAATAATATGGTTGTTTTTCAGTTTAGAATACGAACGATTATCGGGAATTTTGAAGCTTCGAACTACTTTTATTTTATACATAATTTTTGGGGGACTACTTTTTAACGCGTGTTCCACAAAAAAAGACGCCTTTGTTAATCGCAACTGGCACGCCCTTAATACCAAATACAATGTCTTGTACAATGGCAATATTGCCTTTGAAGAAGGGAGAGAACAACTCAATCAGACCTATAGGGATAATTACTGGGAGATTCTACCAGTGGAGCGCCTGGAAGTTACAGAGGAAATAAAACTGGACTCTGAAGATAATAACCCCAATTTCATTATTGCAGAGGAGAAGGCCACCAAAGCCATTCAGAAGCACAGCATGAATATCGATGATGAAGAACGGAACCCCAAAACAGATGAATCATTTCTATTGCTTGGGAAAGCCCGCTATTTTGATCAGCGGTATATTCCCGCCCTGGAGGCATTCAACTATATCCTAAGAAAGTACGCCGAGAGCGACAAGCTAAATGAAGCAACCATTTGGCGTGAAAAGACCAATATCAGATTGGAAAATGAAGAGCTTGCTTTAAAAAACTTAAAACGCCTTCTAAAACTCGAAAGTCTTAAAGCTCAGGATTACGCTGATGCCAGGGCTATGATGGCACAGGCATATATTAATTTGAACGCCCCCGATACGGCGATCCAACAATTAAAAATAGCTTCGGCCTATACCAAAAAGAACCCCGAAAAGGGGAGGTACTATTTTATAATAGGACAACTTTACAATCAACTGGGGTTTAAGGACAGTGCCAATTACGCATTTGACAAAATACTTGATCTCAATAGAAAGTCGCCCAGGGTATATATGATCAATGCCCATATTAAGAAGATTCAGAATACGGAAGTTACCGATGAGAACAGAGAGCTAATGTACGAGTACCTTACAGAGCTTGAGGAGAATAGGGAAAACAGGCCATTTCTGGATAAGATCTACAGGGAAATTGCCCAATTCCATATGGGAAATGAAGATGATAGCCTTGGCCTTGTGTACTACAATAAATCTATAAGGGCTACACGGAATTTACCGCAACTCAATGCGTTGAATTACGAAAACCTTGCGGAGTATTATTTTGATGATAATGTATATAAGACAGCCGGGGCCTATTATGATAGTGTCCTGACCAACCTTCAGGAAAACACAAAAAAGTACAGGGCCACCAAAAAGAAGTTAGACAATCTGGAGGACGTCGTGGCTTATGAAGAAATTGTACAATATGTGGATAGTGTTACCACCATCTATAACATGCCCAGAGCTGAACAATCTGCCTATTTTGAGGATTATATCACAGAACTAAAGCGTATTGCAGAAGCTGCAGCCAAGGAAGAAGAAGACAGAGCAAGTGCCGGCTTTGCTGCTTTTGCCCAAACCAAAGGAGGCAAAGAAAATAAAGGAAAATTTTATTTCTATAATATAACGAGTCTGGGTTATGGAAAGACTGACTTTGTCAACAGATGGGGAGACCGCCAACTGGAAGACGATTGGAGATGGAGCAACAAAGCCAGATCTTTGCCTTCTGAGGCAACCGGCGACCTCATAACAGAAGCAGATAGTACGGGTGTTGATCTTTCTGAGGACCAGAAATATTCTGTCGATTATTATCTGGACCAAATACCAACAGATCCGGCAGTTATTGATAGTCTGAGAAAGGAGAGGAATTTCGCCAACTATCAACTGGGGCTTATTTACAAAGAGAAGTTTAAAGAGAATTTACTGGCTGCAGGAAAACTGGAAGATGTGCTGGGGGCCGATCCTGAGGAGCGCCTTATACTTCCCTCAAAATACAATCTATATAAGATTTATGAAGATGCCGAAAGCAACCTTGCTGATGGAATGAAACAGAATATTATCCAGAATCATCCGGATTCTCGTTATGCAGAGATCCTGCTAAATCCACAGGCGGTATTAGAGAATGCTGCTGATAGTCCGGATGCCAAATACGCTGCTTTGTTCAAACAATTTCAGAACCAGGAATTCCTGAAAGTCATTACCGGGGCCGAAGACAATATCAATACCTATACAGGAGACCCGATAGTACCCAAATTTGAGATGCTTAAAGCCAATGCAATAGGAAGACTTCAGGGGTATACCGATTTTAAGGAGGCGCTGAATTATGTTGCCCTAAATTATCCCAATAATCCTGAAGGGAAGAAAGCGCAGCAGATGATTTCGGAGCAGCTGCCCAAGTTAGAACCAAAAGAGTTTTCAGAAGAAACTAATTCTACCGGTACGGGGAATTGGAAAGTTGTTTTTCCATTTAAAAGGCAACACAACGAAGCTGCACTCTTTTTAAAGAAAAGACTCGAGGCTTCTATAAAGGACCTTAGGTATAAAAATGTAGTTTCAAAGGACATTTATAATCTGGAAGATCAATTTGTTGTAGTACATGGATTTAAATCCAGGGATTTTGCTTTGGGTTACGTTGAATTGCTAAAAATTAACAAGGATTACAAGATTGATGTTGAGAATTTTGTTATTTTGTCCTCTAACTATAAAATAGTCCAAGTACATAAAAACTTAGAAGAATACAACGCGCAAATTTTAACCCCAAAACCATAAACAAAATGTTTTCAGATAACAAAAAACCTAGAACTATGAACGAAATTGGTGGACAACCCAACAGGATTGAGAAGAACACTAAAATCAAAGGAGATATTATTTCCGAAGCGGATTTTAGAATAGACGGAAAGCTCGATGGTAATGTAAAGACTTCGGGAAAAGTTGTTATAGGCAAAGGTGGCTATATTCACGGAAAAGTAGAATGTGTAAATGCAGATATTGAGGGTAGTTTTAACGGAGAACTTACAGTGTCCGATTTACTTTCCTTAAAAGCATCTGCAGTTATAGAAGGAAACGTCACTGTTTCAAAACTGGCTGTTGAACCTGGAGCAACATTCAATGCATCGTGTACGATGAAAGGAAAAGGAGGAACCAGTAACTCCCCCGGCACCTCAAAAGGCTCATCTATAACCTCCCAGGGAGGTAGCGGAAGCACCGGCGGTTTCAAATCTTCTGTAGGTAGTACCAGCTCTAGTAGTGCAAATGAAAGAGCAAAAGCCTCCTAAGAAAACCAATTCGGTAAATTCATATGCCAAATATTCCGGTATCGCCATACAAATGTTGGCCATTATCGGCTTGGGTACTTATGGCGGGGTTAAGCTAGATGAGTACTACCCAAATAAATATCATGTGTACACCCTGGTATGTTCTCTGGCGGCAATTGCCATATCGATGTATTTTGTGGTAAAACAAGTGTCTAATAATTCTAAAAACTGAGAAAGCCCGAATGACTAAAGATATTGGCAGCTTTTTAGTAAAACTATTGGGTTTTTCATTACTGCTCTTTTTTGTTCACTTTTATATTCTTTCCCAATTCTTCACGGGAGAGTTGTATTTGCCACTGTGGTCTATATACTGTTTTAATGCTATAATGGTGTTGGCCGTATATCTGATACTTCGTTACTATAGCAAGGAACAGCCTTCCAATGTACTGAAATATTTTCTACTTCTTACCCTCTTAAAAATGGTCTTGGCAATTGTCTTTTTACTGCCTATATTTTTGAAAAAATCTGCCCATTCACAACTGGAAATCTTTAATTTTTTTATTCCCTATTTTTTGTTCCTGATCTTCGAAATAATGGGGCTCACCAAATTTCTTCAAAAAACCTGAACAAACTGGCGTAGAAGTTTGTCAGTTAGCAGAATGTGTGTATTTTTGCAGCGAATTTTTCAGGAGGTTTTTTAAACAAGAAATTTCAATGCAGATCAGAAAATACAAGGCATTTTTAACCGTCTTTTTTTTATCGCTTATTACAACGGGTTTTGCAGCTTCGAATTCATCTGATAATGAGGCTACTACAGAAGAAGAACCCTTTAACGCTTCAGAGTTAATTTTTCATCACATTGGTGACTCTCATAGCTTTCATGTTTACGGGAGCGATGAGGATCATTTTCCAAAGGCGCTTACTGTGCCACTTCCAGTAATTTTGTGGACAGATAATGGGCTGGTTAGTTTTTTATCCAATGAGTTTCATCACGATGTGGATGGAAAGGTTGTTGTGGAGAAAAACGGGATGAAGTTTGTAAACCTTCACAGTAAGATTTACCAACTTAATGAAGGCGCTATCGCAGTAGATTTTGATGAGGAACACCATGCTACCAATGCGGTGAGACCCATGGATTTTTCAGTGACCAAAAACGTGTTTTCCATGTTTTTGTCTGTGGCCCTTATACTTCTGATATTCTTGTTGTCTGCAAGGTCTTACAGAAAATCAGAAGATAACATGCCCAGTGGAATAGGGCGCTTTATGGAACCTATAGTCGTTTTTATAAGAGATGAGGTAGCCATACCTAATATTGGTGAAAACCATTATAAAAAGTATATGCCATATTTGTTGACCTTGTTCTTTTTTATTTGGATCAACAATGTAATAGGGCTTATCCCATTTTTCCCATTTAGCTCAAACTTAAGCGGGAACATTGCTTTTACCCTTACCCTGGCCGTTATTACTTTTGTTATTACACTATTCAGCAGTAAGAAATACTATTGGAAACACATGCTTTGGATGCCAGGATTGCCGGTACCAATGAAGTTGTTTCTTGCCCCAATTGAGATTATTGGGATGTTTGTAAAACCTATTGCCCTTATGATACGTTTGTTCGCTAATATTACTGCGGGTCACGTAATTGTATTGAGCTTAATTGGTTTGATATTTATTTTTGAGACGTTTTGGGTGGCCCCGATATCTGTGCTGTTCACATTGTTTATCAGTGTAATTGAAGTACTGGTGGTGGCTATTCAGGCGTATATTTTTACAATGCTTTCAGCCCTGTATTTTGGACAGGCACTGGAAGAAGAACACGAACATTAATTAATTTTTTTAAATACGTAAACTATGAGTTTAGCATTATTACAAGAGACTGCTGCTGCAGTTGATTACGGAGCATTTGCTGCTATTGGAGCAGGTTTGGCCGCAATCGGTGGTGGTATCGGTGTAGGTAAAATTGGTGGTGCCGCTATGGAAGCAATGGCACGCCAGCCAGAGATGCAAGGAAAACTACAAGGGTCTGCGATTGTACTTATTGCCTTTATTGAGGCGGTAGCACTATTTGGGGTTGTTGTAGGACTAATGGGTGTCTTAGGCTAGAGCTTATATTAAGGCACAACGGTTGGTTGTGCCTTAGTATTTAAAAAATAAATAAAGAAGTATATGGATTTAATCAAACCGGAAATTGGACTCATATTTTGGACGGCACTGACTTTTGCCATTCTCTTATTTGTATTGAAAAAATTTGCCTGGAAGCCCATTTTAGGCGCTGTTGGGGATCGTGAAGATTCTATTAAAAAGGCCCTGGCAGAAGCGGAAAATGCACGTAAAGAAATGCAGAACCTGCAGGCAGATAACGAGCGCATTCTTAAAGAAGCAAGGGCAGAAAGAGAAGCTATGCTAAAGGAAGCACGTGAGTTAAAAGATAAAATTGTTTCGGATGCTAAGGACCAGGCTAAAGTAGAAGCCGATAAAATGGTTAAGCAGGCACAGGCAACTATTGAAGGAGAAAAGAAGGCTGCTGTATCGGAAATTAAAAGCCAGGTAGCTAATTTGTCTGTAGATATAGCAGAAAAGGTAATTAAAGAGCAATTGGCAAACAAGGACAAGCAATTGAAGTTGGTTGAGGGAATGCTTGGTGATATTAAATTGAATTAATTAACCGATGAACGAATCCAGAGCAGCAATACGTTACGCCAAAGCAGTTTTGGACCTTGCAATAGACGGGAAGGTTACAGACGCTGTTGAAAACGATATGCGTGATATTGTAAATACCATATCCGATAGCAAAGAATTGCAAGGTATGTTGGGTAGCCCCGTTGTAAATGGTCTAGAGAAGAAAGCAGCTTTGAAGGGGATCTTTAAGGATAAACATGCGATAACAGAGGGCTTGCTAAATATTTTAGTAGACAATAAGAGAATCCCCATGTTAGAGGATGTAGCCTCCAAATATATTGTTCTCAATGAACAGTTAAAAGGTGAGGGAGTAGCATATGTTACTACTGCCGTGCCCATTACAGCAGGCCTTGAAAAGGAAATTCTGGAAAAAGTTACCAAACTTACCGGAAACAAGGTAGTTATTGAAAATAAGGTAGACGAAGGCATCATAGGAGGCTTTATTTTGCGTGTAGGAGATTTACAATACGATGCGAGTATAGCTAATAAGTTAAGCAATATTAAACGAGAATTCGAAAGTAGTTTATAACTAACATTTAGGAGGTGAAAAGCAATTTTCTCCTTCAACTTTTATCTAAACAGAAATGGCAGGAGTAAAAGCCGCTGAAGTATCAGCAATTTTAAAGAAACAATTATCAGGATTTGAAGCCACAGCTTCTTTGGACGAAGTGGGAACCGTATTACAGATTGGTGATGGTATTGCCAGGGTATATGGTCTGGCCAATGTGCAATATGGAGAATTGGTAGAATTTGAGGGAGGCCTTCAAGGGATTGTTCTTAACCTGGAAGAAGATAATGTAGGGGTGGTACTTTTAAGTCCATCCAGAGATGTAAAAGAAGGGACTACTGTTAAAAGAACCCAGACAATTGCATCTATTAATGTGGGTGAAGGGATCGTAGGACGCGTTGTAAATACCTTGGGAAGTCCAATTGATGGAAAAGGTGCAATTTCCGGAGAGTTATATGAAATGCCTTTAGAGCGAAAAGCTCCAGGGGTAATTTTCAGAGAGCCGGTAACCGAGCCTTTACAGTCCGGGATTAAGGCGATTGATGCCATGATACCTGTGGGAAGAGGGCAAAGAGAATTGGTTATTGGCGACCGTCAAACAGGTAAAACCACAGTATGTATAGATACTATAATTAATCAGAAAGAGTTTTATGACGCCGGAGAACCGGTTTACTGTATTTATGTGGCTGTTGGGCAAAAAGCATCAACAGTAGCTAATATTGCGAAGGTTTTAGAAGATAAAGGCGCCCTTGCTTACACAACAATTGTTGCTGCAAATGCATCTGACCCTGCTCCTATGCAGGTATATGCACCTTTCGCAGGAGCAGCAATTGGTGAATACTTCAGAGATACAGGCAGACCAGCTCTTATTATATATGATGACCTTTCAAAACAGGCGGTAGCTTATAGAGAGGTTTCCTTATTGCTTAGACGTCCTCCTGGACGTGAAGCATATCCTGGGGATGTGTTTTACCTTCACTCCAGATTGTTAGAAAGAGCGGCTAAGGTAATTGCCGATGACGATATAGCAAAAAATATGAATGATTTGCCAGAACCTCTTAAACCCATGGTAAAGGGAGGCGGTTCGCTGACAGCATTGCCAATCATTGAAACACAGGCGGGAGATGTATCAGCATATATTCCTACAAACGTAATTTCTATTACTGATGGGCAGATATTCCTTGAGCAGGATTTGTTTAACCAGGGAGTACGACCTGCCATTAACGTGGGTATTTCGGTTTCCAGAGTAGGAGGTAATGCCCAGATCAAATCCATGAAAAAAGTTGCAGGGACATTAAAACTAGACCAGGCGCAATTTAGAGAATTGGAAGCTTTTGCCAAATTTGGTTCCGACCTTGATGCTGCTACCCTGAATGTGATCGAAAAAGGAAGAAGAAATGTGGAGATCTTAAAACAAGCACAGAACGATCCTTTTACGGTAGAAGACCAGGTAGCGATTATTTATGCAGGTTCTAAGAACTTGCTTAGAGATGTTCCTGTTGATAAAGTTAAGGAGTTTGAAGGGGAGTATCTGGAATATTTAAATGCAAAGCACAAAGATGTTCTAACTACACTAAAGGCCGGGAAACTAACCGATGAGGTTATTGATACCCTGACCGCCGTGTGTAAGGAAATGACAGCAAAGTATCGTAACTAATCCGATTATAGATTAATTAGTCCAGGAAATGGCGAACCTAAAGGAAATACGTAATAGAATAGCATCGGTTTCTTCAACTATGCAGATAACCAGTGCCATGAAAATGGTTTCTGCTGCAAAACTGAAGAAAGCACAGGATGCTATTACGGCAATGCGCCCCTATGCTAATAAGCTTACCGAATTATTGCAGAATTTAAGCGCAAGTATGGACGGCGAGGCCGGAAGTAAATATGCTGACAACAGGGAGGTAGAAAAAGTGCTGGTGGTTGCCATAACCTCTAACCGGGGATTGTGTGGAGCTTTTAATTCTAATATAATTAAGCAGTGCGTATCCATGCAGCAGGAAACTTATAGCGATAAGCAGGTAGATTTTATGGCTATTGGGAAAAAAGGCAATGACCTGCTCGGCAAGAAAAATACTATAGTAGCCAACCATAGTGAGATCTTTGACCAGCTAAGCTTTGATAATGCGGCGACAATTGCGGAAGAACTGATGGATCACTTCACTAATGGCGAATATGATAGAATTGAGCTGGTTTACAATAAGTTCAAAAATGCCGCAACACAAATAGTAATGACAGAGCAGTTTCTACCTATAGTCCCAATACAAGGGGAGGAAAGCAGCAATGTAGATTATATTTTTGAGCCATCTAAGCCCGAAATTGTGGCCCAGTTGATTCCAAAATCTTTAAAAACTCAGCTATTTAAGGCTATAAGAGATTCATTTGCCAGCGAACATGGGGCACGTATGACCGCCATGCACAAAGCAACAGATAATGCAACAGAATTAAGAGATCAGTTAAAGCTTACCTATAATAAAGCGAGACAGGCTGCTATTACCAATGAGATACTTGAAATTGTTGGTGGGGCCGAGGCGCTAAATAATTAATTGCTGTTGAACAGATGTAAAAACCCACTTCCACTATGGTTCGGAAGTGGGTTTTTTAGTTTAAGGATTTAAGAACAAATATTCTCATTTTGGCACCAATTTTGGTTTTATATCTTTACTAAAGATTAAGTGTTATGAAAATAAAGAACGCAATTTATATTATCATGGGATGTGCCCTTACTCTTCAGGGTTGCTCCTCTCAAAAACGATTGGAAAATAGCGCTCCCTTTACAATTGACAAAGCCAGTTGTCAGGAATGGGTAGCTGGAAAAGAAGAAAGTGGGACAGGTTTCAGGTTACGCCTACCACTGGAGTCAACTGTCATAGCGGATGACATCCAATTTAAAGAGGTGTTTTTTAGAGGCGCCATTATGGAGGCGGAGTTGGAGAAGAATGATGGTAAGATGACAGTTATAGGTAATTACTTCAGAGAGAAGGGCGTAAAACCGGATATTATAATGCATTCAGACCCTAAAAAGGAGGTTGGGAATCAACCGCCAAGATTGGAGAATAAAGGGCATAAATTTCCTTTTGAACTAAAGTCCGATGAGGCAGTTATCAGTTATTTAGAAAAGGGCAGTAAGAAGGTAAAATATGTAAAAATAGGGGGCATAGCAGACAAACCTTCCAGAATTTACCCCGGCAGACCGCAGAACTGACTTTGTTGGCAGGCTATAAATAGGTACTTTTGAAGCCTAATCCCTAATTATTGAACCCGCTTAAAAAACTCTTTAAACAGACCTTTATCTACGGGTTGGCTACGGTTCTACCTCGTATGCTATCCTTCCTGCTGCTTCCCCTGTATACCAGGGTAATGGCACCGGAGTTATATGGAGAGGTCACCATAATTTTTGCCTGGTTCGCTATTTTCAATGTTTTTCTGGCCTATGGGATGGAAACAGCGTTTTTCAGGTTTTACAATAAATCAGATAATAAGGAGGGGGTAGTGGCTACTTCTCTATTGTCTATTTTAACCTCTACAGCCTTCTTTTTCGTTCTGGCATTTATGTTCTATAACAGTTTAGCCGGGCTGCTTGGTATTGATCCTGAGTTCATCAAATATGTGATTGTGATTTTATCACTCGACGCCCTGGTAATGATACCTTTTGCCTGGCTGCGTGCCAACGAAAAGCCAATTAAATACGCGATAATAAAAATTTTTAATGTTGCCATCTACCTCTGTCTGAATGTATTTTTTCTGGTATTGCTACCTAAGTGGGCAGAAGGGAACCCGGAAGGATTTTTAGCTGGAATGTATACGGCTGACTTTGAAATTTCATACATCCTAATTTCCAATCTAATTGCCAGTGGTATCACCTTGTTATTGATGCTCCCCCTCTATTTAAAAAGCACCTACAAATTCGATAGAGGACTGTGGAAAAAAATGATGAAGTATGCCTGGCCCGTACTGATAGCCGGCATAGCATTTACGATCAACGAGGTTTTTGATAAAATTATGTTAGAGCGTTTATTGCCCCCGGACGTTGCTGAAAGTGAATTGGGGATGTATGCCGCATGCTACAAGTTGGGAATGTTTATGACCCTTTTTGCAACGGCTTTCCGCCTTGGAATTGAACCCTTTTTCTTTAGTCATTCCACAACTGAAAACCCCCAAAAAGCCTATGCTCAGATCACTGATTACTTTGTGGTATTAGGAAGTGTCATATTTCTGGTTGTTGTGGTGTCCGCAGACATCTTAAAGGAAATTTTTGTTGATAAAGCCTATTGGGAAGCGATGCCTGTTGTTCCCATTATTCTATTGGCGAGTTTCTGTTTGGGGATCTATCATAACCTTTCTGTATGGTACAAAGTTACGGACAGAACCAAGTATGGAGCTTTCATTTCCCTAATTGGGGCATTTCTTACTATTTTAATTAATTATATTTTCATCCCCGTTATCGGATATTATGCATCCGCTTTTGCGACTCTGGCGGCCTATGGGGCTATGATGCTGCTTTCGTATTATTTTGGCAGAAAAAACTATCCTATACCTTATAACCTTAGAAAAATAGTCTTTTACTTAAGTGTCTCTTTGGTGTTCTCTGTCTTATCATTCTATGTTTTTAACAGAAATTTGGTAGTGGGTAGCCTGTTACTTTTAGTATTTTTAGGTTTAGTATATAAGATGGAAAATGAAAAATTAAGACAAATATTTCTGAAAAAATGAGGATTAAAATAATAAATAAATCAGAGCATTCATTACCGCATTACGAGACAAATGCTTCTGCAGGGATGGATCTAAGGGCTAACCTATCCCAGCCGGCGACATTACACCCCCTGGAAAGAACTATTGTTAAGACCGGGCTATTTATTGAGCTTCCTGTAGGTTATGAAGCTCAGGTCAGACCAAGGAGTGGTTTGGCTGCTAAGAAAGGAATTACAGTCTTAAATGCGCCGGGAACAATAGACGCAGATTATCGTGGTGAAATTGGTGTGATTCTTGTGAACTTATCTAATGAGGTTTTTACAATAGAAAATGGTGAGCGGGTAGCGCAATTAGTTATTGCCAGACATGAAAGGGCAGAATGGGAAGAGACAAAAGAATTGTCTGAAACCCTTAGAGGAGAAGGTGGGTTTGGAAGCACAGGAGTAAAATAACAATTGGTATATAGCTCTAAGGGCCTATATAATTGGCCTAAACAGGATTGGAATTATGAAGAAGTTGTGCGTATCATTGGTTTGTCTTTCTGGGATATTTCATTTCTCCCTGGCGACTTATGCGCAGGAAGATCAGCAAATTGATGTGGAGCAAAGCGCAGAAGTATTTCTTGAACAATATACGGATGAATTCCAGGAAAGTTTCTTCGAAGCTCTGAAGCAAAAAGGGATAGAAAACTATGATAAGGCTATTAATTTGCTTTTGGAATGCAAACGATTAGATGTCGAAAGCACTGCGGTTGATCATGAATTGGCGAAGGCATACCTTGCAGATAAGCAGTATATTTTGGCCCAGGAATACGGCCTCGAAGCTTTGAATGCGTCACCTGCCAATTATTGGTATTTAAATACCCTGGTTGAAATTTTAATTAAACAAGGAAGTACTATTAGTACACTGGACGCCCAAATACCTTTTGACAGCCCAAAATTAAAGGAAAACCTCGCCCTTATATATTTTCGCCTAAAGAATTACGAATCCGCCCTTGAGATTTTGAATGATTTAAGAACCTCAGAATTTAAACAGCAACTGACAAATAAAATAAACGACTCTATTACTAAAAAGCAGCGGGATATTCCTAAAAAAGAAAACACAGTCAGTACAACTACCATCACAAACCCCCTGAAAAGATATAACGATCAGATTGCAGAACTTATAGAGGATAATGATTTCTCTGCATTGCTCGAAATTACTTCGGAGGCCCTAGAAAGTTTCCCGTCACAACCTTATTACTATTATGCGCAGGGCCTTGGATTCAACAAAAATTCCAATGCTAAGAAAGCAGTTGAGGTATTGGAAATGGCCCTGGATTATCTTTTGGAAGATTCCGATTTGGCTGACAAAATCTATAAAGAACTGGCCACAGCACATACATCGTTGGGAAATATTTCTAAGGCAAATATGTATCTTAGTAAGATAAAATCTGGGTCCTGAAGCTATGAAAATTAAGATATTTAAAACTTATAAATGGATTGCTTTTTGCATATTACTTGTCCTTTTTGGATCATGCAAATCAGGAAAAATAGTCGCGGAAGTAAGCGCTGATGAGAAATTATCCGCAAGAGCAATTATTAGAAATCACTATAAGAATCAACTCAGTTTTAGGACATTGAGTGGGCGGATGAAGATAGATTACTCAGATGGGATATCGTCTCAGGGAGTAAGTGTTAGCATAAGAATGGAAAAAGACAAAACCATTTGGTTAAGCGCTCCTTTAGGCGTTGTTAAGGCGTATATTACACCTACAAGAGTCTCGTTTTACAATAAGCTTCAGAATGAATATTTTGATGGAGATTTTAGTTATTTAAGTGATATGCTTGGATCTGAGCTCGACTTTGAGCAGGTTCAGAATTTGTTATTAGGACAGGCCATTTTTGATTTACGAGAAAACAAGTATGAAGTAGATATCGCAAAAGAAACCTATCAGCTAAAGCCTAAGAAAGCGGCTGAACTCTTTAAAGTACTCTTTCAGATAGAACCACAAAATTTTAAAATGGCAACCCAGCAGTTAGCTCAGCCATCCAAAAAACGTTTGCTTCATATCAACTACAAGAATTACCAAGAAAAAGACAATCGTATTCTTCCCGATGAAATTGGCATTACAGCTATTGATAAAGAGGAGAGGACGATTATTGCCATTGAATACAGGAATATGGAGTTTAACAGGCCATTGAACTTTCCATATAAAATACCGAAAGGTTTTTATGAAATAGTATTAAAGTGATATGAGGAACAGAAGCACATATCATATTGTTATTCTTCTTTTTACCCTATTGCTGAATGCTGCAATTTGCTTCTCACAATCTAATGAACAAAAGGCCCTCGAAGCTAAACGGGCCAAATTACAAAACGAAATTGAGCAAATTAACCGTTTGTTGTTTGCAGAGAAAAAGCAAAGAGGTACCATTCTGGATCAGATGGAAGGACTGGACCAGAAGATTAATGTGAGACAACAACTTATTAGGGTTACTAATCAGCAATCTAACTTGCTAAATCGTCAGATTAATGCCAACATACGAAATATTGCCAAATTAAGGGAGGACTTGGATATTCTAAAAATAGAATACGCCAATATGATCCAGAAATCGTATCAAAATAAATCACGGCAAAACCGGCTCATGTTTTTATTGTCTTCAGAGAATTTCTTCCAGGCTTTTAAAAGACTTCAGTACCTAAAACAATATACCGAATTCAGAAAGAAACAGGGAGAACAAATAGTACTAAAAACGGAGGAGCTCACAGATTTAAATAAGGACCTAACCAATCAAAGGAAGTCCAAAGACCTGCTAATAGCAGAGAATAGAAAAGCCAAAAATCAAATACTAAAAGAACTTAAAGAACAAAAAGAATTGCTTAAAACAATTCGCAAGAATGAAAGCAGATATGCAGCTGCAATTCAGTCGAAAAAGAAGGAAGCACGCAAGATAGAGCAGCAGATTGAACGGCTTATTAGAAGTGCAATTGCCGCATCTAATAGAAAGGCAGGCAAGGCTGGCGCTAGCAGTAGCAAATTTGTTCTGACACCTGAGGCAGTTTTGGTATCAAATAACTTTTCGGCCAACAAGGGAAAGTTAATTTGGCCGGTAGAAAAAGGAATAAAGAAACAGGGATTTGGGGTATATAAAGACGCAGTTTATCCAGGAATTAAACACCAGAGCAACGGGGTAATTATTGTTACAGATCAGGGTGCCACGGCAAGAGCCGTGTTTGAGGGTGAAGTTATTGCTATTTTAGCGGTACCTGGAGGAAATAAAGGGGTTCAATTAAAGCATGGAAATTATATAAGCACCTATTATAATCTTTCAGACCTCTATGTAAAAAAAGGGGATAAGGTGGTTGCAAAGGATGCTTTAGGTAAAATATATACCAATAGGTTTAATGGCCTTACACAGCTTAAATTCTATTTGTACAGAGATGCCACCCGCCTCAATCCGGAGGAATGGATATTTAGATTATGATGCAAATGAAAGAGATAACAGACATTAAAGGAACATTTAAATTGCACAACGGGGTAGAGATGCCCTATTTCGGCCTGGGGGTATATTTGTCCAAAGACGGAGAGGAAGTAGTAAACGCAATTAAATGGGCTGTTGACGCAGGGTACAGGCATATTGATACTGCCGCAATATATAATAACGAAGATGGCGTAGGCCGGGGAATTGCCGAATGTAATACGCCAAGGGAAGAGTTATTTGTTGTGAGTAAAGTTTGGAACACAGACCAGGGCTTTGACACAACCCTTAAGGCATTTGACCAGAGCATGGAACGCTTAAACCTTGATGTTCTTGATCTGTACCTGGTTCATTGGCCTGTGAATGGCAAATACAAGGATACCTGGAGGGCACTGGAACGACTTTACAATGAAAAACGAGTACGGGCCATTGGGGTAAGCAATTTTATGCAACACCATCTGGATGATCTGCTTAGTACAGCAAAAGTGGTTCCTATGGTAAATCAGATGGAGTTTCATCCTTATCTGGTACAACAAGAGCTACTGGATTACTGTATTGCAAAGGGCATTCAGTATGAAGCCTGGTCCCCGCTAATGCAAGGGAAAATATTTAAATTGGATACTTTTAAAGCACTATCAAAGAAATACAATAAGACTATTGCTCAAATAGTATTAAGATGGGATTTACAAAATGGGGTAATTACCATTCCTAAATCATCAAAAAAAGAGCGCATCATATCTAATAGTGATATATTCGACTTTGAAATAGCCACTGAAGATATGACTTATCTTAATGCCATGGACCGCTCTAAGCGTTTTGGTCCAGACCCTGATAATTTTGATTTTTAAGAAGGTCCACTTGTAAATAGCGCCCGTAATTCTGTAGCATCATCGGGTTTTAACTTTCCGGCAAGCACCAAGCTCAATTGCTTACGTCTTAACGCACCTTCAAAACGCTCTTTTTCCAGAGGGGTTTCGGGCTCAAGGCCAGGTACTTCCGTTGGCTTTCCCGTTTCATCCACAGCTACAAAGGTGTAGATGGCTTCATTTGCTTTGGACCTTTCTCCGCTGATTCTGTCTTCCATCCAAACATCGATATATACCTCCATTGAAGTTCTGAACGTTCTGGAAATCGCAGCTTCAACAGTTACGACACTGCCCAAAGGAACAGATCTGTTAAAAGCAACATGGTTAACCGATGCCGTCACGGTAATTCTACGGCTATGTCGCCTGGCAGCAATACTCGCGGCCCTGTCCATCCTAGCGAGTAACTCCCCTCCAAATAGGTTATTTAATGGATTTGTTTCACTTGGGAGCACCATATCTGTCATTATGGTCCTGGAATCACTGGGTCTTTTAACCTGCATATAAAATTTTTATGCAAAGATACACCCTTAGTTAAGCATGGAAAAAGTATTGAAATTTATTTTGTGGAAAGCAACCAGGCATCCGAAGAGATGGTTCTCTTTATTTTCCTGAGAGTTGTAAGGGCTTCTTTTGGATCGGTAAAGCTGGCATAAGTAACCTGATGCAGGCCATAGGCATTAGTACCTATATAAGTGGCCTCATCAAAGCCTCTTCTATGCAACTGTTTTACCTTCTTTTCTGCATTTTTCTGCATTCTAAAGGCCCCTGCAATGATGTGATGTTGTCTGCCAACAACCTTCTTGGTAACTTCCAGCTCCAGTGCAGGTAATACCATTGGGTCTGCATTGAAAAAAGTAGCTTCCTGAATGTTTTTAGAGACTACTTCCTGAGCGTCTTCCCTTGCCAGTTGTTGATTTACAGTGGTTTCATTGTAAAATCGAAATCCGGTCAGGCCAGTAGACAAAGCCAGGAGGATAATGGCAGCGTATTTTAAATAGGGCCTGAAGTTGCTTCTTTTACGCTGTTCAGGGGTAATTATAAACGGAATTTTTTCTTCCAACTCCGTAACCGTTTCTTTTAAAACCTCCCTGGTTACAGGAAGAGAGACAAAAGACGATAAGCCAAAGGAGGAAGTAAGGTAATTCACCTTGTACGAGGGTTGAAATTGAATTTTCCCCTCTCTGTTTAACCATAATTCGCCAATATTGGGAAGTTCTAACCTTTCTCCAATCTTTAATTTTTTTCTCCAGACCTTGGCGCTTTCGAGTGTTTTTTTCAGCATTTCCTCATAGCTGACCCCTTCAGCATTGGCCATATAGGAAACCAGTAAACCATCATTAGAAATTAATTGCTCGTTGAAAGAGATAATTTTTGAAGGAGGAGAAAAAGCGTTAGTGCTTTTATGAATTACAGCAGATTTCATTTGGGTAAGGAAAGCACCAAATTCTGGCACTACCACACAATTATATCGGTAGAGAAGCTCTTGTATATAGTGATCCGTTCCCATAAATACAAAGATGAAAAAAAATTGCAGCGCCTCAAACTACCTTTGATAACTTTTTATTAACATAATATAGCCCACTTTTTATGAGCAAAAAAACAAAATCATTAAATGATTGATAATGAGCTAATTGCAATCTTGCGTCTTCAGAATATTCCCAATCTTGGAGATATTACTGCCAAAAAGCTTATTACCTCATGTGGTAGCCCAACTGCTATTTTTTCGGATAAAGTGAGTCATCTCAGGAAAATAGAAGGAGTAAGAGAAAAAGCACTTGATGGACTCTATCATGCTCAGTATCATGCAGCAGCTGTCAGGGAATTCGAATATATTACCCAAAATAATATTGGGTATATCTATTTTACTGATAAAACCTACCCCAGATATTTAAAGCATTGTGCAGATGGGCCACTGCTGCTTTTTAAACGCGGAAATATCCAATTGGAAGGGAGAAAAATAATAAGTGTAGTGGGTACCCGGAATATGACAAACTATGGGATGGCTTTTTGCGAGCAATTTATAGAGGATATAGCGCCACTGAATCCTGTTATCGTAAGTGGATTTGCTTTCGGAGTAGATATTTGCGTACAACGGGCCGCAATGAAAAGTAATTTACAGACCATAGGATGTTTGGCTCATGGACTTAACCAGATATATCCCAGGCAGCACGCTAGATTTACCAGCGAAATAACTGAAAACGGCGGTTTTCTTACAGAATTCTGGAGCAGTAGTCATCCTGAACGGGAAAACTTTTTAAAAAGAAACCGGATTATTGCCGGGATGAGTGAGGCCACTATAGTGGTGGAATCTGCTGAAAAGGGAGGTAGTCTGGTTACAGCGGATATTGCCCATAGCTATAACCGCGACGTTTTTGCTGTCCCGGGAAGAACTTCAGACACCTACAGTCTTGGATGTAACAATCTTATAAAACAACAAAAAGCACATTTGCTTAGCTCTGCTGCAGATTTAATTTATATGCTAAATTGGGAGGTTGGAGAGAAGGATATACGGCCTGTCCAGAAACAATTGTTTACAGAATTGGATGCATCCGAGAATGTGGTATATAATTACCTGCAAAAGGAAGGGAAACAGTTACTGGATAGCATTGCCTTGGAATGCAATTTACCGATATATCTGGCCTCCTCAACCCTGTTGAATATGGAAATGAAAGGAGTAGTCCGTCCTTTACCCGGAAAATTGTTCGAAGCCATTTAGTATTTTACAGACTAAGTGGTTGGCCAACTGATTAAATTGAGGTAAAATTATAATGGTTTCGTGATTTCATCGGTAAAATACCCTGTTAAATCCTGGTTTACTTTAAAATTGCCGAGTTAGAAAATCCACTAAAACCGACCGGCTGGTTTGCGTTTCTGCTTGTCCTTTTTTTGTGAATTTCGTCGGCCTGCTTTTATAATTCAATCAAAAATCTGGCATTTATCACTAGATTTTAAGGAGCTCTCCCGGGCATTTCAAATAGAGGAAAATGACCAAAAATTAGTACCCAACTTTTGCCCTAACCCGATCTAAAACAGCATCCGCTACCACTCTGGCCTTTTCAGCCCCAATTGCCAGGGCATCATCCACTTCATTAAGGTGTTCCATATAGTAATTGAATTTTTCTCTGGCAGGGCCAAATTTATCCAATATCAATTCAAATAATGCTTGCTTCGCGTGCCCATAACCGTAGTTGCCATTAATGTAATTCTGACGCATTTCGGCCACTTGCTCTTCCGACCCGAGTATCTTATACAAGGCAAAAACATTATCCTTATCAGGATCTTTAGGGTCTTCCATGGGCGTGCTATCGGTAACTATGCCCATAATTTGTTTGCGCAATGGTTTATCTGCCTGGAATAAGCTGATTAGGTTTCCTTTGCTTTTGCTCATTTTCTCTCCATCAGTACCTGGAACATACATGGTGTCCTGTTGTACTTGTGCCTCTGGTAAAACAAAGGTGTCTCCCAGCTGAGCATGAAATCTTGAAGCTACATCTCTGGTCATTTCCAAGTGTTGAAGCTGATCTTTGCCAACAGGAACAATATTGGCATCATATAATAAGATATCCGCTGCCATTAACATTGGATATGCAAAAAGCCCGGCATTAACATCTTCCAACCGGTCTGCCTTGTCTTTAAAGGAATGTGCCAGCGTTAGCCTTTGGTAAGGAAAGAAACAACTCAAGTACCAGGCTAATTCTGTTACCTGTGGGACATCGCTTTGCCTGTAGAAAACGGTTTTTTCCGGATCTAAACCAAATGCTAACCAGGCGGCTGCCGTTGCATACGTGTTTTTACGCAAAGTAGCCCCATCTTTAATTTGGGTCAGCGAATGCATGTCTGCAATAAAGAGAAATGATTCATTCTTGGGATCCTTGGCCATGGCAATGGCAGGGATTATTGCCCCGAGGATGTTACCCAAGTGTGGTGTTCCGGTGCTTTGTATGCCTGTAAGGATTCTTGCCATTAGGTTTTATGGGCAAATTTAACAATCAAAAACATAAAAAAAGCGGCAAAAGCCGCTTAATTATAATTCTTAAACAACTTATTTTTTGAATAGGCCTGCGATAAAAAGAACTACGACCGCACCTATTACGCCTGTAATCAGATCTCCAACAATACCAGAACCTATAGAAATATCCAGTATCCCAAATACCCAATTGCCAACGACACCACCAACTATCCCCAATAGAATATTTTTAAAAAGGCCAAATCCGCCGCCTTTCATTAATTTGCCAGCGAGCCATCCGGCTGCAGCCCCAATTAATAATGCATAGAGTAATCCCATAGAATTAATATTTAGATTGTTCTTTTAAATATAAGTAAAAATTCTACTTTTGAATTTATGATTCTAAGCTTCAGGAAAATCGGTCAAGCCATATACAGGGTTTGGTTTTACATTCTTGTGGCAACTCCCATCCTTGTTTGCTTTCCTTTTCTACTATTACTGACAGTTCGTGAGAAATGGTATCCTCAATTCTTCTGGATGGCGAGAAACTTATGGGCAACTCCCATATTGTACGGTATGGGATGCCCCCCTAGGATAAATTGGGAGCAAAAATTGGAACGAGGCAGGAGTTATATGCTCGTCGCCAACCATACGAGTATGTTAGATATTATGCTTATGCTCTATGTTAGCAAAAACCCCTTTGTTTTTGTAGGTAAAAAGGAGCTTGTAAACATTCCACTTTTCGGGTTTTTTTATAAACGGGTTTGTATAATGGTAGACAGAGAAGATAGTAAAAGCAGAACTGGAGTCTATATAAGGGCACAGCGAAGGTTGAGTGAAGGACTAAGTATTTGTATTTTTCCGGAAGGAGGTGTCCCTGCCGAAGAAGTGGTATTAGATGAATTTAAGGATGGGGCATTTAAAATGGCCATTGCGCATAATATAGACGTTGTACCTATGACTTTCCACGATAATAAGCAGCGATTTTCATTTACGTTTTATAGCGGAAAACCAGGCCCTCTAAGGGTTACCGTGCATAAATTCTTTGCTACTTCCGAACTTACAGAAACTCAAAAATCCGAATTAAGGCAAAAAGTAAGGGGCGTAATCCTAAAATCTTTGACAGGGCAGCCTAACGCCTAGGAGGCTAAAAGAAACGCCCTAATATCACTATCAGGGCGTTTTAGGGGTCACGGCTTATCGCTGTAACCAACCTAACCAACATTTTTATCTGATCAGAACTTAAAATTTAATCCACTATAAACACCAACGGAAAAAGGTTGAAAGCTACCGGAAGTATCAGAAAACGTATTTAACTGATATTTAAACATGGGCTCAAGGTGAAATTTAACCTTGGGTGAAAGATCATAATTCAACCCAACACCAATATTGGTGCTAAAATTTAAGCTGTTAATATTATTTGCTTCGCCAATATCGGTCGCGGCTCCATCAGATTCCAGGCTAACCGAATTTTCGATCAGAAACAAAGAACTAACACCACCAATAATATTAACTCCAAGCTTGCGGTCTACAAGGGCGTAATTTAGTTCTACCGGCACTTCCAGGTACCCAAACTCTTGTACCATTCTCCCATCTCTTGTAGGACTGGGAGCTGCAATTTCATTATTACTGGCAAATGCAGCATCCTGAGCAGGCTGTCCGTTTGTGCGACTTTGAACAACAAGATTTTTGGAGGTTAGAGCATAATCAATATTATCTATTCTGTTATTGGTAGAGGCGGCAAGAGACGAAGAAAATTGCACATCATTGGTGTCATATCCGTAGTCTACCTTATGAACTCCTGAACGCACACTTAATTTTTTAGAAACAGCATAGGAAACAGATAGGCCATAACTGAGATTAAGGCTTCCCGACTTAGAGTTAGGCACAAAATTAGAATGAATTGGAGAACCCTCTCCAAAAGAACTAAAATAAACAGGAGCCACGCTTGGGCCAACAGACCATTTGTTCTCCTCCGCATTTGCAACTACTTCCTCCTGCTGGTCTATTTCATCAAAAATAGATTTTTTCTCTGTAGTCCCGGCAACCTCCGTTGCTACAGTAGCTTCATCATTTTTCTCTTCATTAATACCATTGGGTATATTATTCTTCTGTCCTTTATCAACAGCCGAAATTAGTGTCTTCTCTTTATCTGCTGTTGCTAGACCTTCTTCTATGTTTTGCTTATTTGCATCTTCTGTAACATTATCTGTGACATGCTTAGTATTTGATACTACCTGACCAGTACTATTGATATTAGCAACATCGGGAGCATTAAATTCTGAATCCTCTTTTTCAGGAGATACATTTGAATTTTCATTTGTACTGGCAATACCAGCAGTATGTGTATCCTTATCCAGACCTGAAGGAGTTTTTACAAGAGGGTCTTCTGCTTGCTGTACGGCATCTGAAGTATTATCTGCATCGCTAACAGCATTATTATCCGGAAGCACTTCCTGATTTTCAGTGGGGCGTTCTTCTTGCTCGGTCGCCGTATTAACAACAGCCGGAACAGAACTATCTTCAAAAGGTTTTACAATATAGAATAAGACAGCAAGCAAAGCCGCTATCCCACCGATTTTCCACCATATTGGCAATAAACCGCGTTTTTTTCTCTTTTTATCCAATGAGGATTCGATTGCCTCCCAGACCTTTTCATCCGGGGCTTCGCCAAATTCCTTGAATTTCTCCCGAAAGAATTCGTCAAAATTATTTTTGTTCATGTCGTGTTAGATTACGCTATGTTTATGTTTTTTTTTTT
>NZ_JAFMPW010000019.1 GCF_026126425.1 Muriicola sp. Z0-33 | reverse complement strand
GGTATATCCGGAACTTTCTGGTGGTATGTCTAGTGGCAAGAATGAAGTTCAGGAAGCTCAGGAAGCAGAAGGAATTTTATCTAGAAAATTGGACGAACTTTTAAAAGAAGCTAATATCGATGCTAACCTTATGGAAAGCCTTGGTGACAGCATTAGAAATTTTGAAGGTGCAGCCAAAGGAATAGTACCTACCGTGGATGCCATGGAATCTACTAAGAAATATTCTGAAGAGATGACACATGCTGCTTCTCAGATGGAGTCTTTAAACAGTCTTTATAAAGTACAATTGGAAAGCGCTAGCAAACAAGCTTCTGTTAATGAAGAAGTAGTACAGAATGCAAGTGCACTTAAAGATCAAATGGAATCTTTAGCCAGTAACCTTTCTTCTTTAAATGGAGTTTATGGTGGTATGCTGACTGCAATGAATGGCAACTAATTAGATTTAGTACAATAACCCAAATCAAATTATTAATTAAAATCTAATTAGAAAACATGGCAGGAGGAAAGCTATCAGCAAGGCAAAAGATGATCAACCTTATGTATTTGATCTTCATCGCGATGCTGGCATTAAATATGAGTAAAGAAGTTCTGGCTGCGTTCGGTCTTATGAACGAAAAGTTTGAAGCTTCTAATACTAAAGCTACGGAAAGCAATGAAGCTTTTTTAGCTAGCTTGGAAACTAAGGCATCTGAAGATGCAGCTAAATATGATAAGCTGTATAAAGATGGCCAGAAAATTAAGGCACTCTCTAAGGATTACTTCGTATATCTTGAAGAATTGAAAACGGCGATGACGAAAGAAATCGACGATCCTAAAGATTACCAGGTAATGGACAAGTCTGATTATTTAGATCAGAAGTTCTTTCAGGGCGATAACCTGGCTCCGGAAGGAAAGGAGTTCCTTAAAAGATTAAATGATTACCGTACACAAGTAGTTGATATACTTGGTGACGGATATGATGAAGTGAAGGCGTCCGTTGAAGCCAGATTTAAAACTGGAGATGAGAATGGTAAGGTAGCTCGCAGAGACGGTGCTAAGGTAGACTGGATTAATTATAACTATGAAGGTTTTCCACTTATAGCTTCTCTAACAAAGCTTACTGCGCTTCAGTCGGATATTAAGGCTACTGAAGAAGCTGCATTGAAAGCTATGCTTCAGGGTGAGTTGACCAATCAGATTTCTTTTGCAAATTTCTCTACATTATTGGAACAGGAAAAAGCAGCATTTTATGCTGGTGAGAAGTTCCAGGGTAGTATTGTTCTTGGAAAAACTGATAAGTCTGCAAAGCCTGTGAAGGCCGAGTTAACTTTAGATGGTCGCAAACTAAGTGAAGGGCGCGATTATGAACTAGAGGAAGGTGGAGTGAAGATGTTGATTAGTGCAGGTAATCCTGGAGATCATGAAATTAAAGGTAGCTTGTTCTATATGCAGGATGGTAATGAAAAGGAAGTACCTGTAAAGAATACTTTCTCTACAATTACCAAACCTAATGCTGCTTTGATAGCTGCTGATAAGATGAATGTAGTGTATAGAGGTGTTTCAAATCCAATGTCGATCTCTATTCCCGGCATACCAAATAACAAGGTAACCGCATCTGCGCCAGGTCTTTCCAAAAGAAGTGGTAGCAAATACGTGATGAATCCTGGAAAAGGAAGAACTGTGACCATATCAGCACGTGGTACCTTACCGGATGGACAACCTGTATCTTCCAGTACTGAATTTAGGATCAAGGATATACCTAGACCTTCAGGTACTGTAAGAGGTGAAGCGAATAGTTCTAAGATGCCAAAAAGAAATCTTGAGGTTTCTACGATTGGAGCATTGCTTGAAGACTTCGATTTTGACTTAAATCTTGCAATTAGCGGATTTAAATTTAAAGTGCCAGGTCAGCCTACAGTAAGTGTCAAGGGTAACAAGTTGGATGCCAGAGCCAAGTCTGCTTTAAAAAGAGCAAAACGTGGAGATGCCGTTCAGATCTTTGATATCAACGCTTACATTACAAATAATAAGACTTATAAATTAAAGAAAGTGTCTCCGGTACTCGTGGAGCTCACAAATTAATAGTAAGAAATTCCGGGCGACACTAGTGTTGCCCGGTACTTTTAAAAGTATATAAAATGAATTGGAAGAATGTAATTTTAATTGGAGCTGTAACATTGTTACCCATATCCATGTTAGGGCAGGCAAATATCTTGAATGCCAAGAAACCACAGGATATTGGTAAAAAGACAGAAGCTCAGAAGGCTATGGATAATGACACTTACTTGGAGTACGGTTATGTTGATGATAGGGATATCCTATGGTCTAAAACCGTATGGGAAGTAATAGATCTTGATGAGCGAGTTAATTTTCCCTTATATTATCCTTTAGATACTATAGATATAGGTAAAGACAGAAGGTCTTTATATGATGTTTTTATTAAGAATATCAAAAGCGGTAAGCTTACTGATGTTTATGTAGATTCCTATTTTACTGAAAAGAGAGTATTTAGCGATCTGGAAGCTACATTGCAGAAAGTAGATACTACAGATTTAGGATATGAGCAAATCAATGCTGGTGAAGAGTTATCGGATGAATACATCAACCGAAGAGATCTTACTGCCGCTGATATTGAAGAGTATCGTATTAAAGGAATATGGTATTTTGATAAGCGACAAGGAGAATTAAAATATCGCATGTTGGGGATTGCACCAGTTGCACCAGACGTTAACTTTATAGATGACGAATCAATGGATCCTGCGGATGCCAAAGTAGAACTTTTCTGGGTTTGGCTTCCAAGTGCCAGGCAGATTCTGCACGATGCAAAGGTCTTTAACCAACGTAATTCTGCACAACCCATATCTTTTGATATGTTGTTGAATGCAAGGAGATTTAACGGTACTATTTACAAAGAAGACAATGTCCATGGAGACCGTGTAATTCAGGAATACATCGCAGATAACGCTTTGTTCCAATTACTGGAATCCAAACGTATCAAGGAAACTATCAGGGATAGAGAACAAGATATGTGGGCCTATTAGTGCCTGATGCTTAATTCCAATTCAAAGCATATATAAAAACGCCACATCCCAGGATGTGGCGTTTTTTATTTCGACGAGTTTAAACCTGGTTTAAATCAGGGCCGCTTTCCCTACCTTTGTCCCATGCTGGATTACTTAATTGTAGGTTTGGGCTTGGCCGGAGTTGCATTATCCGAAACTCTGGAAAAACATGGGAGATCTTTCAGGGTGGTCAGTGATACTTCCCAAACCTCTTCTATTGTGGCTGCCGGACTTTATAATCCCGTTATCCTGAAAAGGTTTACCCTTGCCTGGAAAGCCGATAAGCAATTGCCTTTGGTACAACCATTTTATGCGGCCCTGGAGAAAAAATTGGGAGTTACATTAGATCATAAGCTCCCTGTATTGAGGAGATTTGCATCTATTGAAGAACAGAACAACTGGTTCCAGGCAGCTGATACCCCTGCATTGCAGCCTTTTCTATCTAATGAAATTAAGGAAAACCATAACCCGGGGCTCGAAGCACCTTTTGGATTTGGACAAGTGCTAGGGACAGGCCGGGTCGCCACAAAGGAGTTAATAGAAAACTACACGGACTATTTAAACAAAAGTGGAAAATTAGAGCAAGGCACCTTTCTTCATTCAGCCCTCAAAATAGAAAGTAATTTTGTAAGTTATAATGCAATCAAAGCGAAACGTATAGTTTTTGCTGAAGGGTTTGGTCTGCACCAGAATCCATTTTTTAACTACCTTCCGCTTACAGGGACAAAAGGAGAGTTAATAAAAATAAAAGCTCCGAAACTCAAAGCAGACATGATAGTAAAATCAGGGGTTTTTATCGTTCCACTAGGAGACGACTATTACAGGGTGGGCGCAACATATAAATGGAAAGACAAGACCAATATTCCTACCCCTGAAGCGAGGTCAGAGCTCATAGAGAAGTTAAAAGCATTCGTCAAAGTGGATTTCAATGTAGAAGAGCATTTAGCCGGAATCAGGCCAACGGTTACAGACAGGCGGCCACTGGTAGGTCAACACCCGCAACATAAGAATATGTATGTTCTTAATGGAATGGGATCGCGAGGTGTGATGATAGCACCCTATGTAGCAGAGCAACTATTTAATCTTATTGAATATGATAAACCGCTGCAGCCCGAAATGGACATCGCCAGATTCTATAAAAAATATGATAATAGATGAGTTGGTCGTATATAGACGCAACGGTCAGGCCTTTACTGCTTTCTTGTCGTAATGAATGAAAAAATTAATCCAGATATTTCTTGATACTCTTATGATCACGGGCATAAATAGTATTAAAGTGCCTACGATGGCTATAAATGTGTTGATCAATGAGGCGCTAAAAATTAAGAAGGCAATTACAAAGGCCGCTACGGCAAATGCAATCCCCACAGCATAGCTGACGTACATGGCCCCGTAAAAAAAAGAAGGTTCTATCTTGTATTTGGTATTACAATGAGAACAACGCTCGTGCATATCAAAAAGGTGGCCCAGGCGATAAGGATTAGTATGCTCATACATGCTTTCCGAATGGCATTTAGGACAACTTCCTGTTAAAATACTGTAGGCTTTCATTCCTTTTTTTAACATTTGCAAAAGTTTTGACAAAAATAGGGCATCACTCTATTTCTATATGTAACCATAGTCACAAAAAATGCTTAATATTCATAATCTTTCTGTTTCCTTTGGAGGAGAGTATTTATTTAAAGAAATAGCCTTCAGGTTAAATTCCGGGGACCGGGTTGGTCTGATTGGTAAAAATGGTGCAGGAAAGTCCACATTGTTAAAACTGCTTTCTAAGGAAATGAGTCCGGATTCAGGGACTATTGCCGCCGAGAAGGACCTGAAAATTGGTTTTTTAAAGCAGGACATAGATTTTGAAAAGGGAAGAACCATATTAGAAGAAGCCTATCAGGCTTTTGTAGAAATTAAACAGTTAGAACAGCAGTTAGATAGCATCAATACCCAACTGGCTGAGAAAACAGATTATGAAAGCGACAGTTATAACCAACTGATCATAGACCTGAACGACTGTACACACAGGTATGAAATTTTAGGTGGGTATAATTATCAGGGGGATACGGAAAAGATACTTTTGGGCCTTGGATTTAAGCGTGAAGATTTTGCAAAGAAAACCGATACTTTTTCCGGGGGTTGGAGAATGCGTATTGAATTAGCCAAATTGTTGTTGCAGAACAATGATGTCTTGCTACTGGATGAGCCTACGAATCACCTGGATATTGAATCTATTATATGGCTCGAGCAATTCCTCAAAAATTTTCCAGGAGCAGTGGTAATTGTTTCTCACGATAAAATGTTTTTAGACAATGTTACCAATCGGACGATTGAAATATCACTTGGCCGCATTTACGATTACAACAAACCCTATACAAAATACTTAGAGCTGCGCGAAGAAATGAAAGAGCAGCAGCGCAATGCCCAAAAAAATCAGGATAGGGAAATTCAACAGGCAGAGAGGCTGATCGAAAAGTTCAGGGCAAAATCTTCCAAAGCAGCTATGGCCCAGTCGCTGATAAAAAAACTAGACAAATTAGAACGGATTGAAGTAGATGATGAAGATAATGCCGTAATGAAATTGCGTTTTCCAGTTTCGGTTACCCCTGGCAAAGTAATATTTGAAATTGAACAACTTTCCAAAAGCTATGGGAAGAAAGAAGTCCTTAAGAATATAAACTTGTTATTGGAGCGAGATAGCAAGACGGCTTTCGTAGGGCAGAACGGCCAGGGTAAAACTACCCTGGCAAAAATAATGGTAGATGAATTGGACTATGAAGGGCATTTAAAACACGGCCATAATGTTCAAATAGGCTATTTCGCGCAGAATCAGGCAGAATATCTGGACGGTAATAAGACGGTGTTGGATACAATGATAGATGCGGCAAATGAAACCAACAGAAGCAAAGTAAGGGATATTTTAGGCTCTTTTCTCTTTAGCGGGGATGATGTGGAGAAATATGTCAGAGTGCTCTCAGGGGGAGAACGCAATAGACTGGCTTTGGCTAAAATGCTATTACAACCCTTTAATGTTTTGATAATGGATGAGCCTACTAATCATTTGGATATCCGTTCCAAAAACGTTTTAAAGCAGGCACTGCAGAATTTTAACGGCACATTAATTCTGGTTTCGCATGACAGGGATTTTCTCCAGGGTCTTACTAACAAGGTTTATGAGTTCAGAGATAAAAAAATAAAGGAATACCTGGGAGATATTAATTACTATCTGGATCAGCGTGCGGTTGAAAATTTTAGAGAGATCGAGAAAAAGCAGAAAGATAGCAGCCTTAAAACAAAAGTTGTAAAGAAAGATCAGGATTATCAAACACAGAAGAAATTAAAGTCATTAAAAAACTCTATGCGTGCCGTTGAAAGAGAAATCGCCACCTTGGAAAAGGAAGTTGCAGCCATAGATCATGAGCTTTTAATGAACTATGATGCGACTATTTCAAAGCCCGATTTTTTTAATGGATATCAGAATAAGAAAAATGAGCTGGAGAAGTTGATGACGAAGTGGGAAAAAATTTCCATTGAGTTGGAAAGTCTGGGATAAATACACTTTTTATCCAAATCGTAAAATGCTACACAACACTAAAAAGCTGTTTCACAACAAAAATTGACCGTTCATCGATTAAATGTGCATTTTATCAGCTATTTACGTTATTTTTGTAAGGTAATTCTTTATTAGATTATAGGATAAAATTATAGCGATTATGCGCTTTTTCCAAATCTATATTTTTATGAAAAAACTGCTTCTTATATTCATATTGGTTTTCTTCGCAGGTCATGTGCTTAAGGCGCAGGTTTCCGAGCAGGAAAGATCAGCCTTGCTAGACTTCCACGAAAGCACCCAGGGGAATAACTGGGTAAAAAAATGGAACCTAGAAGAACCGGTAGCTAAATGGTATGGGGTTAAAGTAGTTAATAACCAGGTCACAGAAATAAATCTTTTCAGGAATAATTTGGTGGGGACACTGCCAGAGAGCATCGGTAGTCTCAAATATCTAAAAAGCCTGAACCTTGCATTTAACAATATAAGCGGGCAAATACCCCCTTCTATCGTAGAACTTTCAAATTTAGTAGTACTAAAAATAGAGATGAATAGAATTAAGGGTGCTCTGCCATCTGATATTGGAAAACTGACCCGTCTTGAAGAGCTAACAGCTTTTAATAATTTTATTTCAGGAAGGATTCCGAACAGTATTGGGGAGAATACAAAGCTTAAAGTTCTTAATCTTTCAAGTAATAGCATAATAGGTAGAATACCGGAGACTTTAGGCAACCTTGTGGGATTAGAAAGCCTGGGGCTTTTTGAAAATACCCTCTTTGGTGAAATACCTGAAGAACTTGGTAATTTAGTGGAACTAAAAGAGCTGGTTTTGGCCAATAATCAATTAGGAGGTGCTATACCAAAAGAGTTTGGACAAATGGCAAGCCTGGAAATTCTGCAAATACAAAACAATAATTTTAATTCCTTTGAGAACCTTGAGGAGATGGAATCCAGAAGTTTCCTTGTATTTGATTACGACAAGGATAAGATTAAGATAGATTTAAAAAATGTTGATTTCTCGAGAACGAGAATGGCTGATACAAAATTTGAGGACGATATAGATTAGTAATAGTTGACTTTATAGTTTAGTTAGTTTGGTTAAAAGGGATGCGTGATTGCATCCCTTTTTGTTTACCCAATACTCTAAATAATATAAACAAGAATTATGATACTTTTAACATTGGTTGCATATGCAACTAAATTATAATTCCCTAGTTTCGCCAAATGAAAAATGAGGAGGAAGTAATTGACTTTGAAAGATCAATAGGCCCCTGGATCGGAAAAACGGTCAAGATGGTGGATTATCATTTGCAGGAGGCCTTTGATACTGCAGGCTTGGATATTACCAAGGAGCAAATGATTATTCTGAAAAAATTGCATGATGAGGATGGGCTGCCACAAAACGAATTGGCCTTGCTTACCTATCGGGATAAATCTTCTCTGGCCCGATTGCTTGCTACCATGGAAAGAAAAGAAGTTATTGTACGAATACAGAGCAAACGTGATAAGAGGATAAATAAAGTTTATTTAACTGAGAAAGGACGGCTGCTTTTTAAAAATACCAGGCCGGTAATAAAACATATTTTAGAAGTGATGGAAAATGGCATTTCTGATCAGGAGAAGCACACTATTATTGAAATATTGAAGAAAATTCAGATAAATTTTGAAGCTAAAACAGTTTCATTACAAAATACCTTATGAGAAAAATTATTTTATCAATCCTTGGAGTATTATTGATTATAGGGGCTGTATTTATGGCTAGAAATATAATTGCAAACAAAAAAAGCTTCAAACCAAAAGCAGAAAAAGTAGTTAAAACCGTTTTTACCGAAGTGGTTGAAAATGGTGCCGTGGCTATTATTGTTCCGGCCAACGGAAATCTTATTGCTAAAAGAAGAGTTGAATTGTACTCTGAAGTACAGGGAGTTTTCAGAAAAGGCAGCAAACTGTTTAAACCTGGACAAGAATATCGAAAAGGAGAAGCAATAATCAGAATTGATGCTTCGGAATATGCTGCTGGGGTACAATCCTCCAAAAGTAATCTCTATAACCAACTTACCTCCGTAATGCCAGATCTCAGATTAGACTATCCTGATATCTATCCTAAGTGGCAGGCATACCTAAACGGTTTTGATATGGCCAAAAGTACTCCGGCTTTACCGGAAATGACCTCTGAAAAGGAAAAGTTCTTTATTACTGGAAGGGGAATATTAACTACCTATTACAATGTAAAAAACCAGGAACAACGATTGTCCAAGTATAGAATTTCGGCACCTTTTTCCGGAGTACTAACCGAGGCACTTGTAACTGAGGGCACCTTGGTACGAGCGGGTCAGAAGCTGGGCGAATTCATAAATACAGATGTTTATGAATTGGAAGTTGCTATAGGAAAGACCTATAGCGACTTATTGAGAGTTGGGGAAGCTGTTGATTTAACCAATTTGGATAAGACCAGAACCTATAAAGGTAAAGTGACAAGAATAAACGGAAGTGTAGATCAGGCTTCGCAGACAATAAAAGCCTTTATTGAAGTGAGCGACAATACGCTTAAAGAAGGCATGTACCTGGAGGCAAGCTTAAATGCAAAGCAAGAAGACAACGCTATTGAAATAGACAGGAATCTCCTTTTGGAAAACAACCAGATTTTTGTCGTTAAGGATTCCATCCTGGATTTGATTGATGTTAATCCGGTTTATTTCTCTGAGAAAAGAGTCGTTCTTAAAGAAATTCCTGACGGGACTACAATTATGTCAAAACCCTTGATTGGTGCGTATACTGGAATGGCCGTAAAGATCTATGAAGAAGCCCCTAAAACACAGTAATCATGAGAAACATAATTGCCTATTTTATTAAGTATCACGTTGCTGTCAACGTCATTATATTGGCCTTTGCTGTTTTTGGAATAGTGGGGGCAATTGGATTAAAGTCGTCCTTTTTTCCACTTACTGATTCGAAGAATATTCTAATTAATATCACCTATCCAGGTGCTTCTCCTTTGGAAGTGGAAGAAGGAATTGTTCTCAAAATTGAAGATAACCTCAAAGGATTGCAGGGAGTAGAACGTGTTACTTCCACATCTCGTGAAAATAGTGGTAACATAAATGTTGAAATAGAAAAAGGAAGGGACATAGACTTTATGCTTCTCGAGGTTAAGAATGCAGTAGACAGGGTGCCCACATTTCCTGTTGGAATGGAACCACTGATAGTTTCCAAATTGGAGCCTGTTAGACCAACAATAACCTTTGCCATTAGCGGTGAAAATATTCCATTGGCGACCTTAAAACAGATCGGAAGGCAGATAGAGAATGATATTAGAGCTATTGAAGGCATATCTCAGATTCAGATTTCCGGATATCCTCTGGAAGAGATAGAAATTGCAGTAAACGAAAACAGCCTTCTGGCTTATAATATGTCATTTACTGAAGTTTCCCAGGCAGTTGGCAATGCCAATATTTTGGTAACTGGGGGGAATATCAAGACTTCTGCGGAAGAATATTTAATACGCGCTAATAACCGCTCCTATTACGGGGATGAACTTTCAAATATAATAATCAGGGCGGATGCCTCCGGACAGGCCGTGCGCCTTAAAGATGTTGCGGTCATCCGCGACAGATTTTCAGAATCTCCCAATGCCAGTTATTTTGATGGGAAACTCTCTGTCAACGTTACTATTACCAGTACCAATACGGAAGATCTCATTGGCTCTGCAGAAAAAATCAAAGCCTATATAACCGAGTACAACGAGAAGTACGACAATATACAACTCGATGTTGTGAGAGATTTGTCAACCACTCTTACCCAGCGTACTCAGTTACTTTCTGAAAATGCGATAATGGGAATGATACTGGTACTTATTTTCCTGTCGCTCTTTCTGAATACCCGCCTGGCTTTTTGGGTAGCTTTTGGCCTGCCTATATCGTTTCTGGGGATGTTCATTTTTGCCGGATTCTTTAATGTTACCATTAATGTCTTGTCATTATTCGGGATGATTATCGTAATTGGTATTCTTGTAGATGACGGAATAGTCATAGCCGAGAACATCTATCAACACTACGAAAAGGGGAAGTCGCCTATACAAGCAGCTGTAGATGGCACTATGGAAGTGTTACCTCCCATAGTATCGGCAATTGTCACTACGGTGTTGGCATTTTCTATATTTCTGTTCCTCGATGGCAGAATAGGGGATTTCTTTGGGGAAGTATCTGTGATTGTTATTTTAACCCTTGTAGTTTCCCTGGTTGAAGCACTGATTATATTACCGGCGCATTTGGCGCATTCTAAAGCATTAAGGCCAAAGGATAAACAACCTAAAAATGGGTTGGCAAGAGCTTTTGCCAAATTGAGGGTGATAAATCAGGCCGGCGATAGGTTTATGAAGTGGATGCGCGATAATATGTATAGTCCTGCACTCCGATTTTCCATTCAGAATAAATTACTGACTTTTTCCATCTTTCTCGCCGCACTGATTTTAACATTTGGCTCAATTGGCGGCGGTATAATCCGAACTGCTTTTTTTCCAAGAATTGCGAGTGATCAGGTCAGGGTAGAATTGTTAATGCCCAATGGGACCAATGAACGGGTTACAGATTCTATTATAAGTCTTATTGAGGAAAAATCGGCCATCGTCAATGAGGAACTGACAGAACAGTACCTTAAAGGAACTTCAAAACAATTGTTTGAAAATGTTATCAGGGAAGTGGGTCCGGGGTCTTCGGCTGCCACTCTGATAATTAATTTACTACCCGGAGAGGAACGCCCGGATGCGGTGCAATCCAATTTGGTAACTAACAGGTTAGAAGAGTTGGTAGGTCCCGTAATTGGAACAGAAAGTCTTATTTATGGTTCTGGAGGAAATTTTGGTGGTAATCCGGTTTCTGTATCACTGCTGGGGAATAATATCCAGGAATTAAAAGCTGCCAAAAAAGAGCTTAAAACGGCCATGCAGAATAATTCGGCCTTAAAAGATATTGCTGATAACGATCCGGCCGGGATAAAGGAAATACGACTCGAACTAAAAGATAATGCCTATTTATTGGGGTTAGATTTAAGATCTATAATGAACCAGGTGCGTGCAGGTTTTTTCGGGGCACAAGCCCAAAGGTTCCAAAGAGGACAGGACGAGATTCGCGTATGGGTGCGTTATGACAGGACTAATCGTTCTTCTATATCCGATTTGGATGAAATGCGTATTGTAACCCCGACAGGAGACCGCATCCCTTTAAAAGAAATCGCTTCCTATTCTATTGAGCGTGGTGATGTTGCTATTAACAGATTAGAAGGGCAGAGGGAGATTCAGATTATTGCCGATCTTAAAAACGATAAAACCACCAGTGCAGTAGATATTGTGACCGATATCCGGAATAATATAATGCCCGCTATTCAATCTAAATACCCTACAGTTACTGCCTCCTATGAAGGACAGAACAGGGAAAGGAATAAGTTGACCAATTCTATAAATTTTGTCGGACTAATTGTGCTGGGCTTAATTTATATGACCATCGCATTTACTTTTAGAAGTTTTAGTCAGCCTTTAATGTTGTTGTTGCTTGTACCTTTTAGCCTTACCGGTGTAGGATGGGGCCATTATATACATGATTTTCCAATTAACATCCTGTCTATGCTGGGGATTATCGCACTTATAGGAATAATGGTAAATGACGGTCTCGTACTAATTGGTAAATTCAATAGCAATCTCCGTGAGGGAATGGAATTTGATCATGCACTTTATGAAGCGGGAAGATCAAGGTTCAGGGCAATTTTTCTAACCTCAATAACAACCATTGCTGGTCTTGCTCCACTGATGTTGGAGACCAGCAGACAAGCGCAATTTCTGATCCCTATGGCCATATCTATTGCTTATGGAATTGGCTTTGCAACTGTACTAACTTTAATAATGCTCCCGCTCTTTTTGTCCTTTAGTAATAAAATGAAGGTGGGTACCAAGTGGTTGGCCACGGGAGATAATATAACCAAGGAAGAAGTAGAAAGAGCCATTAAAGAGCAGAAAGATGAAATAGATTTGGCTGGGCAGTTAAAACAACGGCTTAATGGTAGTCCAAATGGAACTGGTGATAAAACCACTGAACCAAATAATCCTTTAGAATTTGAAGTAAAAGAGTAATGAGAAATAAATATGTTTTACTCAGCTTATTGCTGTTGGTTTTTAATACCATAAATGCCCAGGAAATTTCGCTTTCCAAGGAAGAAGCAGTTTCCCTGGTATTAGAAAATAACTTTGGAATAGAGGTGGCCAGGAATCAGGTAGAAATTGCGGAAAACAATAAAAGTTTGCTGAATTCCGGGTTTTTGCCAACACTAACAGCCAATGCGGGGGCCAATTATAACAGGGATGATTCTGTTATCGAATTTCCGGGCCAGCTTAATCCCGATGGGACGCCACGGGAAGACGTGAATATTGATCAGGCCGAAGCACAGCGCTATAACTCGGGCCTAACGGTAAATTATACCCTCTTCGACGGTCTTGGCAGACTTTACAATTATAAAAGCCTTAAGGAACAATATCAGTTGAGTGAACTGCAGGCCAGAGAAACTATTGAGAATACGATTTTACAGCTTTTTAGCGTCTATTTTGAGATAGCCCGCCTTTCAGAAAATGAAAATGTTTTGATGCAGGCACTTGAAGTGTCTAAAAACAGAATTACGAGATCGGAATATGCCTTTGAATATGGACAGAATACCAAGCTAGATATCCTGAATGCACAGGTTGATGTAACCAATGACAGTATTAATCTTTTAAATGCCAGGCAGCAACTCGCCAATGCAAAACGAGATCTGAATGTAGTGCTAAATAGGAGCCTTAATGAATCGTTTTCTGTGGATACGCTAATTAATTTTATTCCCAGGTTGCAACTAGACGAATTAATTGCCAGTGCCAGGGAGAACAATGTGGCCATACAGCAGACAGAACGAAATTTAGCCATTAATGAGTACGATATTAAAATCAGCAGATCTGGTTATTTGCCCACTATTGGTTTAACTGGTTCTTATGGCTGGAATTTAAATCAGAGCGCCGCCTCGGCATTTTTTCCCGGCACCAATAACACCAACTGGAATTTAGGGCTTGGGGCAAGCCTTACCTGGAATTTGTTTGACGGTGGTGGTACTACCGTTCGTGTCAAGAATGCTAAGATTGCCTATGAGAATCAACAGTTACTCAAAGACCAGATTGCGCTTGAAGTGGACAGGGATATCCTTAATGCCCTGGCTATTTATGAAAACCGTCTGAACATCTTTCACATCCAGGAACAGAACGTTACCACCAATCAGAACAATTTTGAAAGGTCCAGGGAGCAGTTTCAATTGGGAAGAATAACCTCTATTGAATTCAGGGTGGCACAGATCAACCTACTGAATGCACAAACCAACAAGAATTTGGCCAAATATGATGCTAAACTGGCAGAGTTACAATTGTTGCAACTTACAGGACAGTTATTAAATGTTGATCTATAATTTAGTAGTGCTATGTACGAACATTTCTTTCAATGTCCTTATTGCTGGGAAGAAATTTCAATGCTGCTAGATAGTTCAGTCCATAAACAGACCTATGTTGAAGATTGCGAGGTCTGTTGCAACCCAATAGCACTGACAACAGAATTCTCAGCAAACGAATTAGTGGCCTTCCTGGCCGAAGATATCGGGCAATAGCCATTTCTAATAGCCAATTTATTTGGTTTTTTCCTTAATTGCCAATGTGTCATTTTCAGCGAAAAAGGTCTTTAGTTCGCTGTTGATTCCACTGAATATTTCCAGATCAGGTCTGTCTTTTTTAAGTTGGAGTATGCCAGGTTCTGTAACCGAGGTTTCCCATATATAGAGCTGCTCCAGACTTTTGATATTCTTAAGTATGTCCAGACTATTGTCTGCGATATCTGTCTCAAATACCTTGAGCAGCTTTAAATTTGATAATACCTTTAAGGTATCAAGATCATTATCGGTAATTGGGGTATTATTTATTTCCAGCCATTCTAAGTTTTTACACCCGGCAATCATATGCATTTCATCTTTGCCAATGGGTAAACCGCTCAGATCTAATTCTACGATATTTTCCGAAATAACTTTTAGTCTGGTCAAGGTAGTTATATCATATTTCGGAGGTTTGTACATGGCAATTCTCAAAGCATTAGAAGAAGCCGCAATTCTGGTAATGGTTAAATAATCTGAAGCGAGACGGGTGAGTGTACTGTCCTGAACCCCGGGAAGCTGCGCCCATTTTTCCAATGGATCTGGCACCATCATTTCTTTAATCAATATGGCGAGGGGGTCCTTACTTTCCAGATGGTTTAATCTTAAGGTGTCTGAGGCGCCTAAGGCAATCCATCTTTTCATAATCTCAATTTCACCGGCATCCAAAGGGGTTTCTCCTTCAGGGGGCATGTGGTCTTCATCTTCTATTGGCAGTTCCAGCCTGCTGATGAATTCACTTTCATCCGGCCCCCCGGGTATAATATTTGCCCCACTTTCACCGCCTTTTAACAAGGCTTCAAAACTGGTCATTAGAAATTCACCTTTGGTTTTATTGGGATTGTGACATTTAACACATTTCGCGTCCAAAATACGCCCTACAATATGTTCATAGATGAGCGGATTATCAGGAATGATATCTGTTTTAGTTCCCCCGGGTAACGCGAGGAAATTTTGACCATGGGTGATCATCCCTCCATAATGACCGGTAAACCCAATCATTAAAAGTAAGACAAGGCCCAATCCTTTTGTTACTGTACTTTTAGCGTATCCATTGTTGGCTAACCAATACCATATAGACATGCCAATTGCCACAGCAGCACCTAATAATTGATGCCAAAACAGCAAATCTCCCTTTTCATCAGACCCCAGCCCCAGGAAAAATCCGCTTATAGCGGTTATTAAGGCGGCCAGACAGCTAATGGAAAGTAAAACATATGAGACTTTTTTACCGCTTAAAAGCAATACAACAGCAATAATTACCAGGACTATGGGAAAATGTAAAACAACCGGATGCCAATGTCCCAGCCAGGAGATCAGAGCCGGAGGTGAAATATGAGATTCAAAAAGCAGGCAGAAGCAGAGGAAAATAAGCAGTCCGAGGATAAGGTAATCTACCCATCTTTTTCTTGATGTTGTTGTCATATGTTAAGCCAATAGATCTTTTACGACATTTCCGGCAACGTCTGTAAGCCTAAAACGACGACCTTGATATTTGTATGTCAGTTGTTCGTGATTAAGCCCCATAGAATGCATCAGGGTAGCGTGGAAATCGTTTATATGAACAGGATTATTAATAATATTATAGCCAAACTCATCGGTCTCCCCATAGGTAATACCAGGTTTAATACCTCCACCGGCCATCCATATGCTAAATGCCCGTGGATGATGATCCCTGCCGTAATTTGCAGGATCAAATTTACCCTGGCAATAGTTAGATCGACCAAATTCCCCACCCCAGATGACCAGGGTGTCTTCCAACATTCCGCGTTGCTTTAAATCTAACACCAGTGCAGCAGAAGCCTTGTCGACATCCTTTGCTTGTCCTGCCATTTCGTTAGGGAGATTTCCATGCTGATCCCACCCCTGATGGTACAACTGTATAAATCTTACCCCATTCTCTGCAAGCCTGCGGGCCTGTAAACAATTAGCGGCATAGGTTCCTGGCACCTGACAATCTTCACCGTAGAGTTGAATGGTCGCAGCAGATTCTTTGGAAATATCCATTACATCGGGTACGGACATTTGCATTCTATAGGCCATTTCATACTGAGCAATCCTTGATTCAATTTCGTCGTCCCCCGTTTCTACGTGGTGCAGTTTATTTAAGGAGGATACCTGATCCAAAAGATGACGTTTATCAGACCTGGAAATGCCTTCTGGATCATTCAGGTATAAAACTGGATTTTTGCCTGCCCGAAGCAGCACCCCCTGATGTTTGGAATCCAAAAACCCACTAGACCATAACTTTGAATACAATCCCTGACTATTGCCTTTGCCCCTGGAGGTTAGAACAACAAAAGAAGGAAGGTTTTTGTTTTCACTACCCAAACCATAGCTCATCCAGGAACCCATGCTAGGTCTGCCAGATTGCTGGCTGCCGGTTTGGAAAAAAGTTATTGCCGGGTCGTGGTTGATAGCCTCGGTATGCATACTTCTGATGATACAGATATCGTCGGCTATTTTTGCAATATGAGGAAAGAAATCGCTTACCCATGCCCCGCTATTACCATATTGCTTAAATTTTGCTGCGGAGGGCATTAAAGGAAAGCTCTCTTGCCCGGAAGTCATTCCTGTAAGTCGCTGCCCATTGCGAATAGAATCGGGAAGATCTTCTCCCATTCGTTTTTCCAGTGTTGGTTTGTAATCAAAAGTCTCAAGTTGTGATGGGGCTCCCGCCTGGAAAAGGTATATGATGCGTTTTGCCTTAGGTGCAAAATGAGGAATTCCCAATGGCCTGCTGGCCATCTCCTGTGAGCTTTGTTTAAAGAGATCGGGGATAAGTAAAGAACCAAGCGCCAAAGATCCTATTCCAACACTCAGTTGAGAGAAAAAATGCCTTCTGTTTACCTTTAAAGGGTTTTCCTGCTTTAATTTATCTTTATCCATCGGTGTTATTCTTTAGTAATGGTTTCGTCCAGGTTATAAATGACCTGTGCTGTAAGCATAAGAGCAGCGGTTTTGACCGGTTCTGTTTCCAGCACTTCCGATGCCCCTACAGCCATGAGCTTTTCAGCTTCTTCAGTCTTATCAGCATAACTGGCCAATGCTTCTTCAAAGTACTTGTTAATAACTGATATTTCCTGGTCTTTAGGCGGCCTTGCCAATATTTTTTGGAAAATGTTTGCTACAAGGGTTTCATCATCAGAATGGTTGGCGACGGTCTGCTGAGCAAGATACCTGGCGGCTTCTAACATTTGAATGTCGTTTTGCAATGCCAGTGCTTGCAAGGGTGTATTGGTTTTCTGACGCCTAACCTCGCAGAAATCGCGGGTGGGGGCATCAAAAATTGACATGCTGGGAGGTGGCAATGTCCGTTTCCAAAATGTATACAAAGAGCGCCTGTACAAATCTTCACCTTTATCTTCCACATAAGTAGTGAGTACTCCTCTGTTGCTTCCTGCGTTTGTTTCTTCCCATAGGCCTGGAGGCTGATAGGGTTTTACGCTGGCTCCTCCTATTTCCTCATTTAAGAGGCCGCTGGTCGCTAAAAAATAATCCCGAATCATTTCTCCGCTCATCCTGAATCGCTGTGCCCTTGCCAGCAGTCTGTTGTTTGGATCTACATTTTTTAGCTCTGGCCTTAGTTTGGAGCTTTGCTGATAGGTGGCAGATAGCATAATTTTTTTAATCAGGTATTTGATGTCCCAATTGTGTTCCATAAAATCTCTAGAAAGCCAGTCTAATAAAGCCGGGTGCGAAGGAAGGCTCCCCTGTACCCCAAAATCTTCTGATGTTTCTACAAGTCCATTTCCAAAAAGCATAGCCCAGATACGGTTGACAAATACCCTCGCTGTCAGTGGGTTGTTTTTATCTGTGACCCATTTTGCGAGTCCTAATCTGTTCTTGGGCAATTCTGGTGAAAAAGGAAAAATACTTGCTGGTGTTGTTGTTTCCACACTATCTGTTGGCTCGTCATAATTTCCCCTGTTTAAGAGATAGGTTTGCCTGGGGGTAGAATCGTTCATGACCATCACATTGACTCCTTCTCCTTCCTCATTATTGATAAAAGACAAGACACCTTCCACTTCGCTGTCTGTAATGGTAATATAAGGGGAATCGGCAAAATACTTCTGGCGTGCGGCCTGGACGGCATCCATCTGTATTCCCTTTTCGTTGACATTATTAAAAAAGGCATAGACTCCATAATACTCCTTCTGGCTAATGGGATCATATTTATGATCATGGCATTTAGCACATTCCAATGTTATTCCCAGGATGCCTTTGCCCAGTGTATTGGTCCTGTCTACAACATAGTAAGAGAGGTACTCTTCATGAATTATTCCTCCCTCCTGTGTTATGGGATGATTTCTATTGAATCCTGTTGCCAGAATTTGTTCCATATTGGCATTGGGTAGAAGATCGCCGGCTAACTGCCAGGTTAAAAATCTATCGTAGGGCATATTATTATTAAATGCATGGATCACCCAATCTCGCCAGGGCCACATGGTTCTGTAACTATCATCCTGGTAACCATGAGAATCTGCATATCGGGCAACATCGAGCCACATCTGGGTCATACGTTCCCCATAGGAAGGTGATGCCAGAAATTCATCGATGAGATCCGGAATGGCATTTTCGGAATTGTCCGATATAAATTGCTCGGTTTGCCCCGGCTTTGGAGGAAGACCGGTTAAATCTAATGCTATACGACGTATAAGTGTTTCTTTTGCTGCTTTTTCACTAGGTGCTATATTGTTTTCTTCCAATTTCTGTAAAACGAAAGCATCAATTTCACTCTGGATCCAATCTGTGGTTTTGGATTTGGGGGGTGCTATTTTACCTGGAGGAATAAATGCCCAGTGTTTTTCATATTTCCCGCCTTGAGCAATCCATTTCTTAATAAGTTTCTTTTCGTATTGTGTTAAGGCCAGGTTGGCCTCTGGTGGGGGCATTAACATTTTAGGGTCATCAGAAGTAATTCGCTTGTACAAAATGCTTTGTCCTGGTTTCCCGGCTACCAGAGCATGTTTTCCCGGGTTTTCCTTTAATTCGGCGAACGCCATTTCTTCAATATCCAGTCTCAGACCGGCTTTTCGTTTATTGGCGTCAGGGCCATGACAAGTATAACAATTGTCTGAAAGTATGGGTTTAATGTCAAAATTATAGTCCACCACATCCGGCAATGGCCTATCTGAGTATTCTCCTATATCACTACTAAAGAAACCGGCTGTTACAGCGTAGATAATGGCGGTGAGTAATAATAAGACAGTAATAAGGACGGCTTTCTGCTTCAAGAAAATTTTCTTTTGAATCTAAATTACTAAAGTTAACCAATTCTCATCAAAATCATTCTAAGATAAATTTTGCCCTTGATGCTGCAAGCTTATTGCGTTGGGGCAATCTATTTTCACCGCAAATGGAGAGTTAAAATCAATTCACCTCTCTACAATCCAATTGGTTGTCGGACATGTCGAAACAGCGACAGTAAACCTGAAAGTAGACAGTAACATTTATCAACAAAGAATTATGAAGAAAACTATTTTATTCCTGACACTAAGTTTATTAACGCTCGGTTCTGTTTCAGCAGTAACAGGAAGTACTACCTCGGAGAAAGTGAGGCCCAGTATTAAAATTATCCAGGATGGAGATAATTATAATGAAGCTATATTATTTGAATTTGAGACCATTGATGAAATGGAAATTTTTGATCTTTCCACGCTTGATGATTTTTTTGATTATACAAGGGATGATTGTTCAGTAACTGCAACCGTAACTGTAAGTCATACTTTGGGTATGGAAGGCAACGTAGGAGTGGCTAGTACTGGTCATAAAACTACCATTAGCGTAAGTGCTACGGTTACTGCCAGTTGTTCTGAAATAAAGAGTGTCATTAAGGCACTAATCGCAGATTTAAGAGCGCAACTTGGTATCTGATATCTACGTTATTCTCATTGCCATTCGGATACCACCGGATGGCAATTTTTATACCAATCATATGAAATATATTATGATATTCTTCCTCCTGGGCTATAGTGCTGTTTGTTCGCAGGACAACTCCATGTCTGATGTGAAAGTAGAATATGAAGTATTTAAGATCCTGGATAATACCACTAGAAAATTTTCTTCCATCTTACTTTTCAATGCCAGTCGATCTTTATTCAATTATAAGATAGATGCCAAAAATGAAGAAATCAATGAAGTTAAGGAATTTGGGGTGGATCAATTCAGATTAAATGTGAACCGCGAAGTCGTGGATACTCTTTCTAATAGTTACTACTATGAATACAGACGTCAACATTTTATACGTTCCGTTCAGGATTTTAACTCCCAAAGCAAAGTATTTATCCAGGAACCTATTCAGGAGCAGGAATGGGAGATAGCATCGGACACCAAAAAAATACAATCCTTTGATTGCTTAAAAGCAACTTTGGAATACAAGGGGAATCGTTATATCGCCTGGTTTACAAGGGATATACCAACCACTTTCGGCCCTTTTGAATTTGGCCAGTTATTGGGCTTAATACTTGAGCTGTATTCTGAAGATCGAAAGCTGTATCTGGCGGCTACTAAAGTCGTTTATCCTTTTAAGCAAACTATGGATGCTCCCTCATCGGATGCGGATTATATCAGCAATTCTCAATACGAAGAACTTCTACAGAAGTATCAGGACAGTATCACCAATTCCATTGAGGAAAAGGCAAGGAGAATACTGACTAAAAGCGATAGGTCTGTCCACATTTCCAATATAAGAATTGAGGTTAAAAAAAGTAACGACAGCACTAAGATCAATAGCAATTGAATAATCAGTGGAAATACTTTTTGTGTTTTTTTGTTTTGGTACTTCCTCTTCACGGGCAATTTGTTGTTAAAGGAAAAATCAGAACAATTGGCGATAAGGCAATTACAAATGCAAATGTTGTTTGTAAGTCTATGGACAATAAGATACATTCCTACACATTTACAAATTCTGATGGCTTTTACGAGCTCAACTTAAAGGCAGCGGGAAATTTTGTCCTTGAATTCTCTTCCCTTGGCTTTGAAAAACAAAGCAGACCTATAAAGGTGTCTTCTGTCTCAGAAAGAGCATTTACCTTAAACGTTGTACTTAATAAAAGTGTGGTTGTCCTGGATGAAGTCATTTTAATTGATGATAAACCAATTGACATCAGAAAAGACACTATAGTTTTTGACGTGGATGCATTCTCCAGGGGCAGTGAAGAAGTTGTTGAGGATATTTTAAAGCACCTTCCTAATGTTAATGTTGATCGGGATGGTGGTATCAGGGTGGGAAATACGGAAATTGAAAAAGTCATGATAGAGGGGGACGACTTTTTTAAACGGGGCTATAAAATGATCACTAAAAATATGCCCTCTAAATCAATAGACAAGGTAGAGGTTATAAACAACTATTTGGAAAATGATTTGCTTAAAGACATTCAGGATAGTGATAAAATTGCATTGAATTTAAGACTAAAGGAAGAGGCAAAACGTATTTGGTTTGGCAATGTTGAGATGGCCCATGGTCTTACTAGCTCGGACAATTATGAATTTTCAACAATTTTGATGAATTATGGGAAGAAGAATAAATACTATCTCTACGGCAACCTTAATGATATTGGTCATGACGCCAAAGGGTATTTGGACGGACTAATAAATCCGATTAATTATGATGATTTAACTGCAATTGGTGAAGGACAAAGAGCACATCATTTATTACAAATAGACCCCATCCCTGTCAACTTTAAAAAAGATAGAACAAATTTTAACAACTCTGAACTCATCTCACTCAATGCAATTTTTAATCCGTTTAAACGGCTTAAGATTTCAACCAATGGATTTTTAAGCTGGGATGAAAACGGTTTCTTTAGAAGTAGTACTGCTGCTGTGGACATTCTGGGAACCAAATTCATTAACATCGAAAATCGCGATTTGTTTAAAAACAGTACACTTGGGTTTATGGAGGTTGATCTGGATCTGGAATTGTCACAAACAGCTTCTTTGATGTCAAGTTCCCGTTTTAGTAATAATGAAAACAATAGTATTGGTAATTTGTCATTTAATTCAAGTACCGCAATTGAAGACCTGGAGACCAATGCCTCCTTTATGGACCAAATTATAAGGTTTACAAGAAAATTGGAGGGAAATAGCATGCTACTTTTTAGCGGAAGATATATTTATGAAGATGTTCCTCAGCGCTATGCTATAAATGAGCTGTTTTATCCTGAATTATTCCCTCAAATTACCACTGCTGATAATATTGTTCAGAATACCAAGAGCAAATTGAATCTTTTGGCATTTGAAGTTCATTTGCTTACAAAACAAAAAAAAGGGCATTTACTTGAGTTTCAAATAGGAGATCAATATCGAAAGGATACTTTTATGTCTAACCTGATCTTAATGGAAGGAATAAATGCAGTTGAACTTCCACCCGGGTATCAGAACAGTTTGGAATATGCCTCCAATGACCTGTATTTTAAAACGAAATATACCTGGAAGACTAAGCAATTAGGATTTAACGGAAGTTTGGGGCTTCATCAACTGGCTAACGGCATTGAGAATGCATCTGGTACCGTAAATGAAACCCCCTTTTTTATTAATACAAGAATTGGTTTCGATTGGTCACCAAGTGATAAGAGTTCCTTTAGAGGGGTATATAGCTTTTCTAGCACTAATGCGAGCATATTAGATGTTTATGACAATTTTGCTTTAACAGGTTTTCAGTCTTTTACAAAAGGTGCGGGTTCTTTCAGTCAATTGACGGCTTCTAATTTTCTCCTAAGTTATAAGTTGGGCAACTGGAGTGATAGGTTTTTTGCAAACACAGTATTGCTCTACCTCAGAAACCATGATTTCTTTTCAAGTAGTATGGTGATTGATCCTAATTATAGTTTATCCGAACGTCTTATGATAAAAGACAGGGATCTTCTAAATTTCAACACTAAAATAGACCATTATATCAGCGCGTTTTCTTCAAACATTAAATTGGATCTGGGTTATTCAAGATTAAAATATGGGAATATGGTAAATAATTCGGAGCTAAGAGAAGTCTTATCGGTTGCTTATAACTATGGCCTGCAACTACGCTCCGGATTTCGTGGAAAACTTAATTTCCACGCTGGTACAAAGTGGACGAATCATCGGATTAAAACAATAATGGCGAATGCGTATACAGACAATATTTCTTTCCTCGATTTGTCATATAATGGTGGAGGCAGATTTAATATTGAGATGAAGGCAGAAAGATATTTTTTCGGGAACCGCGATAATAGGAGTAACACTTACTATTTTCTTGATTTTGCTTTGCGCTATACCTTAAGGCAAAACAAACTCGAATTAAGCTTAAATGGTAATAATTTGTTCAATACCAGAACTTACAGGAGTTTTGCCATAAGTGATATCGGCACTTATAATACAGAATTTAAGCTGTTGCCATCCTATCTGCTTTTAAAGCTTAAATATCGGTTTGGACTTCCTTAACGGTTTGGGATTCCGTCTATCTGTGATTTTTTATTCCCTTGTTTTGCTGAAATAAAAATATTTCTCGACACTAAAAATTCATCTATGATATATATCATGAACGCCCCTTTTTTTCCAGCATAGTTTTGCGCCAGATTTAACTTAAATGAAATTATATATGAAAAATTTATTAGTAATTCTATTGGTTGGCGTTTTGTTTTCATTGAGCGTTCAGGGGCAGGATGATGCTAATGCATCATCCGATTTTAGTAAATGGCAGGTGCGGCTTAGAGGAGTGGTCATTACTCCGGACGAGAGTGCCACCATAGAGAGCATTGGAGGTGATGTGGACATTTCCACAGCTGTGATTCCTGAATTGGATTTCACCTATTTCTTTACAGAAAATATTGCGGCTGAACTTATTCTCGGGACATCAAAACACGATGTGGAGGCAATTAATACTGCTGCAGGAGATATAGAATTGGGCGATGTTTGGTTATTGCCGCCTACACTAACCTTGCAATACCATTTTACAGGCGGAGCCCTGAAACCCTATTTAGGGGCCGGTGTCAATTTCACTATTTTCTACGGAGCAGATGAAGGTGCTGTAGCCGATGCTGTAGACTATGAAAATAGTTTGGGGCTTGCTTTTCAAGGGGGCTTTGACTATTCTTTAAGCGACCAATGGTTCCTGAATGTTGACCTAAAGAAGATATTTATTCAGACTGATGCAACAGTCGATGCAACTTCGGCATTGGGCGCAACCGTTGGCGCAGATGTTGATATACATCCTCTGGCTATTGGATTTGGTGTAGGATATAAATTTTAGTCCACTCACAATATTAAATCCCATAGATCTATTTTATGGGGTTTTTCTTTTAAATATTGTACAATTACTGTAAGATTAAATTTTTGAGCTATTGATGCCAACGGTTAGTATAAGATTAATAGCGGACTGCGTGGCACTTTCCTGTCGAGTCACACGAAAGTTGAAGCGGGCTACTACTCATAAATACACTACTATTTCGCCTATTATTTTTATACATTGTTAAACACTTTTATTCAAAATGTCAGTTTCTATGTAGTTTGCTAATAATGGATGAATACTGTAGTATGTTAATCCCATATTTGGATTATTTTCTATAGTTCTATAGTTAGATGATATATATTTAGTCATTGCGTCAACAATACGAGTTGTTAAATCATTTCTAACCTTTTTTCTTATGCCCTTAATAGAATGTATTTTATCGATTTTGTATGTATAAACATTAACTATTGCCCCTTCGTCAATTTTATTTGTTACAAGATGAACTGTGGCTCCTACTTCAAACCCAAACAACAGTGAGAATTCAATGGAAGAGCGCCCTCTAACAAATGGAAGTACCGCCCAATGGTCATTTAGAAGTCCTTTTGAAAAATTTTCAATAATATTATCCCTAATGATAATACCTAATTTATGAAACCCTATGGTAACCTGACCTTTTAATCCTTTTTCAGCTAAAGACAGGTTTTTATCTCTATGGTTTACAACTTTATAGTTAGGAATGATTCTAAGAAGTCTTAAAACCGGCCAGAATAGTGGAAAGTTAAATAAGGCATTCAAATATTTATTTTGATGGTACTTTACAAGATACACACTTACATTAAGTCCAATTTTATTGAGTTGAGCTTTTATCTTTTTAAAAAAAATAGGGTTGCCGATTAGCCCAATATTTACAGGCTTCTCTATTTTACGTAAAATATCTTTTTTTTTTATTTGTGCTATAAATGAACTTACTTTTTCAGTTGATGTTAAGGGATGTATATGCTTATGATTTACAATATTTTTGTAAAATATACTTTTTGAGATAGTCATTAGTTCTACATACCTTTCATTTTCTTCATAGAAGAATAAAAACTCATTGAAATACCTTACATCTTTAGAATAGTAATAACCAATTAGTAAAAAATTCAGGATATTGCACCTTTCGTGATCTCTTAAATGGTTATTTCTTTTAAAGTGAATTTTAAATAATAATTTATCAAAGTACCTAAAGTCCAACCGAAAATGATTTTTTATTTCTTCCCATTGATTAAACGAGGGCAGAATAAGAATATCAAATTCTAATTCTGAATTAAAACAGACAGAGTTATTTATCTTAAAAAACTTTTCTAAATCTTCTTCTAGATAAATATTATCATTAGATATCTTCATTGCAAATCACTTTTGTTTTGCTCATATAGTTATTTATATAGTCAGAAAATGTAATAAACTCAACTGTTTCATTATATTGAGTAATAATGTACTTTAAAAATTTACTGATATTATTGTAGTTGCCCATATAATGTTTTGTATGACTTTCAAAGATTATTGGAATCCCATTTCCTTCAAGTTTCAAAAATCTTTTATGTACTGTGTCAAATGATTTTTTAAGGTAAGAAAAAGGCTCGTTACTAAACTTAAGGTGAGTTAAATATGGATGCATCCCGAATTTTAATATCTTCTTGTTCTTAATTCCATTATTGGAATAAACCTCATTAGGAATTGATTTATTGTAGAATATACTAGGGTCTTGTTTTTTACGCATTTTTACTTTAAGATGATAAAGTAATCTACTTAGGGTCACAAAATCAGGGGAATAATAAGCAAGAGGAATGATTACTAAGTTACCATTTTTACCTACTTTTCTTACATCTTTATAGTTTGGACAATAAGGCAATGTATCTTCCTCAAGACCTCTGTAATCAATTCCTGCCGATGGAATGTGCATGTCTTTTCTTAACCCACAAATTATTTTAAAATTATATTTATCAAATAAGGCTAATAGATTTTCAGAAGGTTGTAGCCCCCATGATCCGGCTTTAAATGTAGATAGTTTGTAATCTTTTTTTATAGGAGTGATCAGGTTCGTGAGATACTCAACGCTATTTTTTATTAAAATTTCTTGTTCATCTTGTTTGCTTCTTCCTAAATTCCAATTATCCCCTAAATAAAAGAAAGGTTCTTTGTACGTTGCGTTAAGCCATTGGGGATGAAGATGTAATTGAACATCAAAACCCCTGTCTACCATTTGTTTCACAGTTTCTTCCCAAAGTAAGATTTGAAACCTTATGTCTGAAGATCTAGCTGCATTCTTTTTTAATTCGAGGACGTGGGCTACGTCCACCATAAAACTCATTTTAATTCCAATTTCATCACATAAATTCATCAGGAAATTTGCCGGTAAATATTGATGGTATGCAACATTGCCTAAACCATTACCCAATACTTCAAAATCATCTTCAATTATTAACAAAAATTTTTTCATATTAATTTTCTTTTTTAATTGTGCTTAACGTTTCGACTATGATTGGTTGCGGCAAAATCTGTTATGGTTTTCCGTCTGCTGATCAAACTGTTTATTTAAATGTAAAAATATTCTAAATAGGGAAGGGGTGACGATTAATTATAGGCATTGTTATCTGCCGTTTTTTAATTCGGCCTCGAAGTATGCCGCAAACCATAAAATCAACAAGCCCTAATTAGATTCTGTTATTTTAAGAGTAATCGGAAAGCCGGCGAAAACAGCTTGACAACGCTCAAAATGAAATTCAACTCAATTACTGGAAGGCGCATAAGTACTTGAAATTTAAATGGATTATGCTCATCCTTTACTTATAGTGTAAATTACTTGTGTTGCGACAATAATTTTAAAATTTATTTTAGACCGGTAAAGAGACCTTATCATGGCAAATAAATAATAAGAATCCTCATCTATTATCTTTTAAATATTCATTATATCTTACATTTATCAGTCCTGTAAGACCTCCAAAACCTTCTGCAATTTTTAAAATACCAATATACCTGTATTTAAATTTAAAAGGAAGGAGAAGTAAACAAACAACTCCTAAAATAAAATAGATTAAACTAATGATTATTTTTTTTAATACGCCAATGAATTCCTTTTCTATAATCAGTATGTATATAAAAGAGTTTGCCCCCCTATACCTGCGTTGTAATAACCATTTTAGAGTTGCCCTTTTTTTAGAAATATACTCATAGGCTACTGCTTTTGCGGCATAATAAATAGTGCCATTTTCTTTTAGAACGCATATCCCGAAATAGAAATCTTCAGAACCAATGTTATTGAACCTTTTATCAAATTGCAATTGATGTTCTTTTAAAAATTTGGAACGCATAATGAGATTACCGGTAAATATGAAATCCAACTTCTTATTGTTTTCGTACTGAGGAGGAAAAAACCAATTTGAAATTGCCTTTGAAACCGTAACTTCAAATTCGGGAATAACCGGACCCATGGCCATATCCCCGTTATTATTTACAATAGTATAAATCAATTCATTCAGCCATGGCTTGGTCACATACTCGTCATCATCAACAAAGACAACAAAATCTGGTTCTAATAAAAGTGCTTTCTCCAGAATTTCATTTCTAACATTAGAAAGGCCTTTTAAAGGGTAATTATGATAATGGAGCTTGAAATTAAAAGGACAATTGTTTTTAAGCCCTGAAGTGGTGGCTTCTGCAGTTTTGTTTTGATCATTATCTATAATCAAAATATCTACGGCCGAAATAAATTTTTCATCGATGGTACAGGTATAAATACTATTGACCAATTTCTCTAACAACAGCGGTCTTTTATAAGTTGGAATGCCAATAACCAGGTGGTTCATGAAGGTATTGTTTTTAAATCTTCTTTTTTCCTGCCACAGTTAAAATCATTTGTTCAAATTCCCTCACCACCAGATTTGATTCATGACGAGTTTCAGCAATATTTTTAGCTGTTTTGGCTACTTGTTCTCGAAGAGATATGTCAAGAAACAATTTCTTTAACTTTTCAGTTAGAACAGCTACACTGTTTTCTGTAACTACCGTTGCCCAATGATATTTTTCAGCATATTGCACCAAGGCGGTATCTCTTGGGGCAAAAATGACAATTGGCGTACCACTTGCCATATATTCAGGGGCTTTTGTGGGCATAGAGTATTTAATGTAACTTAGGGATTCTGTGCTAAAATCATAGGGAAGGATTAAAAAATCAGCTTTTGAAAAAACAGTTGGAAGATCTTCATATTTCACAAATTCCCTATGGTCGACATTTTTATAATTCTTAATCCAATTGGGGGCATCTTGGGCCTGGATTATAAATTTTATATCGGTATGGAGTTCTTTGTTAACCTTTTTTATAGCTTCCGCTATGTTCCTTAAAGATTTATTGATACCAAGACCTATCCTTCCGGCATATAACAAGGTTGGGCTTTTGGTAAGTTGATAATTGTTCCTTTGCACCTTTTTCCAGAAGTTCAAGTTAATAGGGTTATGAAAAGTGACAAATGCTTTTCCATAACGTTTTTTATATACTTCGCACATATACTCGCTAATACCCATCAGCAAGTCTGCCCTGGTCAACAGCAGTCTAAATTCTTTGTCTATTTTTCTTTTCCAAAAGTTTTTCATGAAACCTTTTATCCCTATTAAGGAAGGCCAATCATCCATCATATGAAAAACCACAGGTCTTCTTTTATATTTTATGATCTCATTACAAAGAATAATATCTTCTCTGGATGAGGCCTGCATGTAATATATATCGGGGTCAAACTCATCAAGCCACTTACAAAAACTTGAAGACAACTTTAATTTAGCTTGAAAATGGGAAAGCCCTATATAATCAAAAATAGGAACAATAAAGTCCATTATCAGCTTGACGCGAAGTTTTGATTTCTTAACAACAATTTTATCATTATTATTTGCCCTATCATCTATATTTATAGGACCCGAATAATATTTTCGTCTGAGGAGATTAAATGGAAAAATCCATTTTCTTTCTTTAGAACCCAGCTGGTAATAATTATTACATAACTTGGGATCCATATCTTCGGTAAGCGAATATCCCGAGCACGCAACGGCCAGTTTATTCCTTTCCCAGTTACCGAAAAGATTTGAAAGGGTAATCCCACCGCCCGTATTGGAATTGAAAGGTTGATTTATTATTAAAACCTTGGGTAAGAGCATCTTTCAATTTTTTTAAAGGGTTTGATTTTTGATATCTTCAGCCATTCCTCTGAGATCTTCACGTCCCTTAAAATAATCTACAAGAACCTGTTCGGGGATTTCCCTAAATGATTTTGAGTAACAAATTCCTACTGATATCCACAATAAAATGAACTGCATGGTAAAGGTGTTGAGTGTTGCAGGGTACATATTTAATAATATCAATAAAATCCAAATTCCTGCAGCTTTACTAAGCGAATTATTGGAATAAAAAATACCTTTAAAAATAGCAGGGATTGTTATCAATAAAAAAAGCAACAAGGAAATTATTCCGCCTTTCAGGATTAGCTGGAGATAATCGGTTTCAATAGTAGTTCTATAGCCGGTTATCGCATCCGGGGTTATACCCGGACAAAAATATGCTCCATCCATGCCTTTACCAATTAGCCAGTCTATGGATTCCATATCCTTATAAAAACACAATTCAACACCGGTACGAGTATCTTCTAATCCCCTATCTATAATATAACTAAACACGCCATTTTTATTTGCCATAAAAATTTCAAACCCAAATAGTATTAAAACACCTCCCAATACAATAGACAATATGATAACAAATAATTTCTGTCGGGATTGTATAAAATAAAGTAAATAGGCAAATAATACTGTAAGTCCGCACATAAATAGAAGCCCTCTTCTAGCTCTTACCAATGCAAAAAAGACAGTAAGTAAAAAGATAAAAATCAGAAAAAATTTCTTTTTCCCTGATTGGTAGCTATAAATCATTAATAAAAAAAAACAAGGAACAGCCAAAGTTCTGGCAAAATATTCAAACATTTCCCTGCTAAGAACACTATCTTGTTGTGAGCTCATGATATGACTAATAAACGCCAAATCATAAATCACGTAAAAAAATGCCAAAATGATTAGAAGGTTAAAAATCCTCCTTATATAGAAAAATTTTAATGGCATCATTAAAAAAAGTGGGGCCAAATACAAAATTCCCCCGAACCAAGCATCAAAAAGAAAAAATTTGAGTTCCTCATAATTTAAATTGAATCCCCGAGTAATTATTACTGCGATCCAAACTAAATAAAGGGTAAATACGAACTGTAAATAACGATTTTCAAAACGAAACTTTATAATATAAAAAAAGGTGGGCAGAAAAAGCATTAGGCCCAAAACCTGAAAAACTTGACAAACAACATAATTGACCAGCGTAGTTGTAGAAATAGTATAACCAAGAGTATACACCAAAAATCCAATCCAAAAAATATTTATTATTTCCCGTTCCCTGAGTGTGGTATGTAGCAGATTATTTGGTAGTTTATTCATCAAAGTAAATTATGAAGTAACCTGATTTAGCAACTTAAAATGTTTTTCGATAATAAATTTTTCATCAAATTCAGGGAGTCTTCGCCCTACCACTTTTTCATCTACACAATATTTTATTCCCTTTGCCAAATCATCAGCATTCTTTTGTTCAGCCAAATACCCATTTAATCTATGCTTAATAAGTTCAGGAATACCGCCCACATTAAAAGCCACCACAGGAGTTCCACAAGATAGAGATTCGAGTATCGTATAAGGGAGATTATCTGCTAAAGAAGGGGCAACAAAAACATCTGCCGCATTGTAAATTACAGATGTCGCGTATTCACTATCTACAAATCCCACAAATTTGGTATCGTAAGGCATGGCATCTGCAATTTCAGAATTCTGACCACTTCCAAATACTAAGATTTTAAAATTTCTATAACCAGAATCTAAAAGAATGTGGAGAGCCCTTTTTAGATAAGCCCAGCCTTTGTAGGGGCTGTCTACCGCCATTGCCCCGAAGGCGATGATTTTCATATCTCCATCCACATTTAAAATTTGTTTTGCCACTTTTTTATCTATCGGTTTAAAAAGGCTTGCGCTAAGCATATTCCCTATATGAAAAATTGGCTTCTTTCCTGTTAAAGCAGACTTTTGTGCTTTTTTAAATAACCAGGCACTTGGTGAAACAAAATAAAGATTTTCATAATCATTATAGAATTTCTGTTTTTTTTTGAATCCTTTGTAAGAAATGTCTTTTGTCTTATTTCCTTCAAAAAATTGGCAGTTGTTACAATGGCTTTCATACTTTGGGCATTCAAAGCTATGGTGACATCCGCCTGTAATATTCCACATATCATGCATGACAAAAATCAAAGGTTTTCCCAGGGAGGCCAATTGACGCAGATTTTTTATACTTAAAAAGCCATATAAGACCCAATGAATGTAAATGACGTCTGCTTCTAAAACTTCCGTTCGGGTAGCTATATTAGAACCGACTATCGGATAGGAAAACATTCCAAACTCACTTATTTTATTTTTGATGACATAGGACTGAATATAATTATTTGCTTTGGCTTTTAATCTGGTATTCCTGCCCAGTACCTGTATGCCAGGACTTATGATATTATCTCCATAGAGGGTCAAAATTTCCGATTCCAGGCCGTTATCTATAAAAGCTTGATGAAGTCGATTTGCAGGACTGGCAGCGGAAGTTCTATATTGGAGATGTAGGATTTTCATTAAACTTGATTGTTGTTTTTAACTAGTTGATTAACCGCCTAAATAAGATTTTTTAATTTACCCTTAACCCTGGCGTATAGCGTATTGCCGTCATACCCTAGTCTTGTAAAGCTACCATAATTACTAATGGGAGTGGTTCTGGCCATAAACCTGTTAAGTTTAATTGTCCCATTATTTTTTAACGGTAGGCGAGTAATTGAACTTTGTGTCGTAAATGCATATTTAAAGCCTGCCTCTTCCGTAATATTCAGAATGTTTTTATTAAAATTCCCGTTTGGAAATGCCATGGTGGTTATACTTTCCCCTAATGTTTCTTCCAAAATACGGTTTGATTTTTTGAACTCCTCCTCTATTTCCTGTTCTGAATAATTAGTCAAAATAGCATGATTGTGCGTGTGGTTACCAATAGTAATGTACTCGTCAGATGCAAATGTTATTAATTCTTCTTTTGTCATTGGCCTGTCAATATCAGACCATGGGTTAAAACAGTCTTTACCAAAATTTTCATATAAGTATTCATTTATTTCAGAATATTTAAAAGCTTTTAAATATTGCTGTTCCTTGCGAATTGCATCAAGTGTAATACCCTCCTTACTTCTAAATTTATACACAACATCCCACCAAAAAGACTCATTTGATATTAAATTATGTGTAGTTATAAATACCGTCGCAGGTACTTTGAATTTTCTTAAAATGGGTAATGCCCAGGTATTGTTAAAATAGCCGTCGTCAAAAGTGATCATTATATATCGCTTCTCCCTGGATAAACCGGCATCCAAATCGGCGGGACTGATAAAGTTATATTTATTGGCTAAGAAGTACTCAATAAAATGAGATAGTTGGTCTGTCGTAATATTATTTTGAGGAGACACCTCTTTAAGTTTTTTATCTTCCAAATTTCTGTAAACTCCATGAAAATAAAAGATAAGCAATTTACCCTCCTCTTTATATAAATTAAGGAGCAATGGATTGAGCAGGTGGATCGCATTATCAATTGCCTTGGGAACAATGACATCTATCTTAGATTTAAGGTTCATTCTTATTACTATTTAAGGTTCATTTTTATTATTAAAAGAATGTTATGTACAGAATATCTAGTATGTTTGAACTTGAAAAAAGTGAATTTTATTTCTTAACTATCACTCTAAAGAAACCCTCTCAAAATCCAGTGATTAAAGCAGGCCCCACCTTTACCCTGTTTGAAGGTATCAATTTTTTGGAGTGGAATTTAAATTCGCAATCGATTTATTTTTTGGCTTTTACCACAATGGTTACTTGGTAGTTTTCATCCTTGAACAACAGCTCTTTTTTGGTCAATTCTTCGGCGCTTATCCCTTCCAAAAAAGCAACCGCAGCAAGGACATTGCCATAAAAATCGACATTCACATTCTCTTCCCCAAAAACTTCACCAAAAGTTTTTTCAATCGATAAGGTTGTAAATCGCCAATAGTCTCCCCATCTCTCCATGTCGTACCGGGAAATTTGGGAAATACCAGAAACCGTGGCCAAAAGGTATCCACCAGGTTTCAGTAAATGTCTTGCTCCCTTAATTGCAGCCTTGAAATCGTATATAAAATTAAAGGTCTGGGTGCAGATAAAACAGTCTATTTTATTTTCGGGCAAGGAACCCAGATCTGTGAGGTCACCAGCAATAGTGACATTATTTCCTTCGGCCGAATGCAACACCTCATACTTTTCTATTTTGGCACCAAACTTTTTACTATAGGAGGCGTCCGCTATTTCCAGGATATGGCCCTTGACCAAATAGGAATTATTGGACAAAAAATCCTCAATATAAAACCGGTCGATGGGAGTACCCCGGTCAGAACCAAAAAGACTGGAAATAGGATTGACCGACCTTAAATTATTCCACTGGGGCCTTTTTATGAGCCTTTTTAAAAGTTTATTCAATCCAGAAAATATTTAGATGAAATTAGCATAGGTATGTTTTTATTAAGCAATCCATATCCCTCTTTTCTTTTTAACGATTATCATATAATACTGCAAGGGAGCGATGAAAAACCCATTAAAATTGGCAATAATTGAAGCCACAAACAATGAATATACCCCCATATTAAAATGTTTTATAAATAAGAGTACCAAAGCTATAAATAGAAAAGGACTTAAAATACTGGCCCAAAATTGTATGCGTAAAGCACTGATTCCATTTAAAAAGCTAACATATTTAGATTCAAACACCATAACATTAAAATAAAAAAACCCCCATAGGGATAATCGAAAACTTATATCTACCGTACCCTCTCCCAGCCATAAGGTATAGACAGAATTCGAAAAAAGAAGTAGAATTGTACCAGCTAAAATGAATACTATATTTAGCATATTGTATTTTCTAATGCTATTTCTAATCCATTGTATATCATTTTTTAAAAAAGCTTCCGTAGAAGCAGACCAGAACGGTGCTAAAAATATCATGAAGGTCATACTGAGGACGCCAAAATATTTGTAAACAATATTGTAATCTGTAACATCAACAGGTCCAAAATTTCTGGCAATTATAATATTTGCCAATTCAAACTGCACAATACTGGCAATCTGTATAATGAAAAAAACCCCTCCAAGTTTAAATAATTCCTTAGCTTTCGAAAACCTGATTTTAGCCAATGATGGCCTATACCGTCTATATCTTCCCGAAAAAAAATAAATATTAGCTGCAACCAAAGCAAGAATTGGAGCAGCACAAAGAGCAATGCCCATATAAGTTAAAGATCCTGACGTAGTTTGTACTAAAATTGCAATTATCAAAAGTGCAATTGTCTGTCCTACCAAATCGATAAATGATGCCTGTGCTGGTTCTTGATCTGCCGTGATTATCGTTGTAATTATCCGCAAAACGAACTGTAAACAGAAGTAGCTACAAACTATAATCGCCAAGAGCGAAATCTCCTCAGAAAATTCAGATGAAACATTGAGTAAATCACTCCAATTTAAAAGTGGGTTAACCAGAAGAAAAATTGATAACACAACAGTAAAAATAGTACCCAATACGGCGTATGTTGTACTTACATAAACCTGTGCACTTTCGTCATCTCCGATGGCCCTGGCCTCTGCAAATTTATTCCGAAACCCCTGAGTGAGCCCGATATCAAAAAAACTGAACCAAGCAACGATAGAACTTATTGTTAGCCAAATGCCATAGCGGTCGGGGTTAACATAGTTGATTGTAAGCGGTACAAGCAATAGACTTATCCCGATACTCCCACCCTTTATCAAAACGGATGAAACAATGTTCTTTTTAGCTTTAACGCTTCGTACATGCCCTTGAACCATGAATTTCTGGAAAAAAGCAATTACGGACATAAAATATTTGCTCATCATAAAATTTAAATTCACTCTGGAACAGCAGGATTGGGCAATACATCTTTTTGATTCTCTACTTAGTAATTCGATAATTGGCCATAAAATGCCATGCTATAATTTTCAACGAAACGAGCTGCCCATCGATTACTTTAGGTTTACCCCTGAGATTTAAAACAAATTACTTTTTGGGGTATAAATGCAAACTCCCCTCTATTATAACGACTTAGTTTTCTAAAATGTTATTAAAGTGTGAATTACAAAGTATTTTTATAATGAGAATATCGAGCAGAATTAAACTGCCATTTAAAAGAACACTTTTACTCAGAAGGAGTTTATACCCCATACCCGTACATTTGGTTATACCCATATCCATATCCATACCCACTATTTGCTTTTACAAACCCCCTCTTTTTTAAGCCATTGAAAACAATTGCTGTGCGTTCCAGTGATTTATCGTCCTGATTTTGACCTAAGTGTTGTACGACCTTTTTGGGCGTGATCGCATGGCGTACGACGAACAGGGTAATGTCACTAAACTGAGCGAGCAGTTTGCCCTCTGGAACAAGACCAATGGGGGCGGAGTCCATAATGATATAATCAAAGCGTTCCGACAGCTCCCCGAAAAGTAGCTCCAATCTTCCGTTCAGAAGCAATTGGGTATGGTCGTCGCCTAGGGTGCCCGCGGGGATCACAAATAAATTTTCGTCCAATTTGGTTTCTGTGATAATATCTTTTAGTTGAGCCTCTTCCCTTAAAAACTGAACAACCCCGTTACTTTTTAACAGGCCGTAGTTTTCGGAGGAATTCGGTTTCCTTAGATCCATATCGACAAGAATTACCTTTTTACCGCTCCGGGCGAGGCTATAGGAGAGGTTTTGGCTTACGAAACTCTTGCCCTCGCCGGCTATGCTAGAGGTGACGAGAATTTTCTTTTTCTTAAAGGTCCTACCATACAGTCCTAATTGGGCATCCAGTTGTCGGAACTGCTCGATCAACACTTGATCTTTCGGTTTTTTGTTCGAAAGCTTCTTAGCATTCGCCAAATAGGAGAGTTCACCGATGACGGGCAAATCGGTACTTTCCTCGATTTCTGAACGGAACAGGATTTTGTTGTTTAGCTGCTCCTTGATTACCACATAAGCTGTCCACAGCACTAGGGAGAAGAAAAATGCAATTCCATAAATCTTCAAACTCCGACTCACCGGTTCTAAGGAAGCCTGTGCCGAAACCACCACATTATTGTCGCCGGTCTCAGGGACGAAGGCAAGGGCCGTCTCCTCCCTTTTCTGCAGCAAAAAAGCGAAGAGGTCACCTTTTACCGCATGGCGACGGCTAATCTCCAGTAGTATCCGTTCCTGTGCTGGGATGGTTTTCAAGGCATAGTTGTACCTGCCGGAAGTTGAGCTTCGATTGGAAAGACTTGCCTGTAAGTTGCTCTTCTGACTCTGCACGTTCTCCAGAATGCTGGGGCGTATTTTATTAATTTCATCTCTTAGCGAAGTCAGCAAAGGGTTATTGGCCCCGGTTGTGTTCCTTAGCCCCTCATATTTGATTTCAGAATCATGGAGTTTCTGAAGCAGCTGCGTCAACACTGGATTGTCGATGCCCAAGGTGGAGGGCACTATGCTGCCTCCAGAATCTTTTGACCGTATATAACTTTCCACTTTATCGAGAATGGAAAGCTTGAGATTGATATCTGCGATTTTCTGGTCATTCTCTCCCGCATCCTGCAAATACAATCGACTCTGTTCACTAAGGTCGACAGCGCCTTTGGAGGAGCGATATTTTTCTATTTCGGCCTCTAATTCATTGAGTTCGCCCTCCACATTTTGGATACGAGCCTCAATGAATTGCATGGTATTAGCCGCAAGTCTATTTCGGTCTTCAATACCTTTTTGATTATAGGCCTTGATCAACTCATTCAAAATATCCTCGCCTCTCTTGGGTAAGGCATCTTCGTAAATAAGGTTGATCACGGTGGATAATTTTTCAGGGGGTATTACTTCCAAGGCTTTTAACAGCCTTGTCGTCATTACTCGCGGATTGACCAATACGAAAAATAGACTATTCTTGGCAGGCTGAACTTTATGGCCATTCTCTACAAAGCGTACTTCTCCAAAAGGGCTACTCACCCATTGACCGATGGGGTAGGAATTCCCGTTTATAGTAATGGCCTTTTTTAATGCATCGTATTTAAAATAATACTCGGAAGGCTCCTCTTCGGCAATTGCAATAGTTTCGGGGTTCTTTATCTGGACACGTATAGGGGAGGTCGTATACACGGGTACCGATTTGATATTTTTTAAACCAAGGAAATCCTTTTCCGCATAAATGGGGGCATACAATCCCAAGCTATCCACCACTCTTTTAATAAGATCGGGAGATTGAATCACCTTAATCTCATTTTCTACAATCTTTTTGGAATCGAAGGGGTTCATCGATTCTAGCATTTTCGAATCGTCGACGCCTTTGTTCTCGTCTTTGATCATCAATGTGGCGGAAACCTGGTATGTAGGGGCCTGATATTTTTTATAGCCCCAGGCCAAGGCAAGACATGTAATCAGGAGCAATGCCAAAAGCGGCCAAAAGGGGAAAAACAAATCGACCAGGGTATTGTACAGGTCTTTGTTTTTGATTGATTTTTTGGTGTAGTACATGCTTGTTTCTACCTTATAATTTAATAACGATCGATCGCAATAATCCCAAGTGACAGGGCGCTAAGAATCACCGGCAGCCATAGTATAGCCCGTGAGGTGCTAGCCACTTTTGATTTGTTGGGCTGCACGTAGATAATGTCATTGGATTGCAGGTAATAATACGGAGAGCTCAAGAGCTCTTCGGTGGTGAGGTCAATGCGATGGGTCATCTTTACCCCGTCTTTCTCACGGATCAAAAGCACATTATCACGTTTGGCATAGATAGTGAGATCACCGGCAAGACCCAAGGCTTCCAGCAGGCTTACTTTTTCATTGGGAATGGTCAGTACCGAGGGATTTTGCACCTCACCTAACACCGCAACTTTGTAATTGAGGTAACGTACATCGACAATCGGATCCAACAGGAGTTGTTGGTCGTTCAAGGCTTTTGTAATCTTCTCGCGCAGCCCACTTTTAGTCAACCCGGCCGCCTGAAGCCTGCCCAAAATAGGAAAACGGATAAAACCTTCCTGATCGATCAAATACCCCGACGCTTGGGTAGTTATTCCTTCAGACGAGAAACTTTGCGTAGCCGTGAGATTAGAGACATTAAAAATTTCCGCTGCTTCCGGATTTAGACTGCTGACCGAAATACTGAGGATATCGTTTTTTTGGAGTACGGGCTCAAGATTTTCAAACTGGTCGAGAAAACGGTCTTCCCCAACATCGTTAAAATAGGTCACCTTTCGGGTGTTGATACAGGAAGCAAGATGTAGTGCCACCAAGAAAATGACGAAGAATTTGAATACAGGGAATCGAAGCGATACAATTTGGCCTTTAAAGAAAGGTTTGGTGGGGTTAATTTTCATAAGAAGTGGTTGAATTTTTAGTGACAATTTCAAAAGATAAGGTCATAAAATTTGTAAAACATAGAATGAACTCTTCTCCCTACAGAATGCAAAGTAAAATAAATCACGTATAAAACAGCTAATTACCCATCTATTTTTTTATTTTACTCCAATCACAACCTACATTACAGTATTTTCCGATGATACTGGTAAGATTTTAGTAAACACTGTCCTATAAGATTGCGGAATTATTTTCGGGTTTTGGATGTGAACTCTAAAAACTTCTTCATACTTTTTAAATTCAATTGCTTTAGCTTGAAAATTTCCATATAAATTCTGTGCATTTAGTTCAAAATATGTATATTTAACTAGATGTTAACGCATATCTTTCCCTCAATCCCACAAATCCTACAACTTTTAAGTTAACAGATAATTTTTAAGAAGTAACGTCTTACTTTTTAGGTAGATATTATTTACACAGTTAAGCGATTCTCGCCATTGTGTTTATAACTCCTAATTCGTGCTATCGGAACAAACCAAAACAAATATCGGTTACCCCACCGGAACTATTTGAAATGTACTGATGACCGACTTTAAAAATTCTGACTTAATTATCCCTATCTCTCTGGTAATCCATTTAGGTATTATCAATGGTATCTTGTATTGGCTTAGCCCGGAGATCTATGGCCATCTTTACCATATAATCTATTATAATATTTCTTGGCTGCTCATTACCCATATGCTGCGGTATTATCCTACAGATCGCAAAGAGCGATTTGGGACCAACCTAAACAAAATGTTTCAACTTTATTTGACCTATGGCCTTGCCTATTTTGCTCTTTTTGGAGTAATTGGCAGAACCTATAAGTCATTTGAATATCAGCTTTTTGTCTTCTTGTTAATTTGTGCCTGTTTGACCGTATACCGCCTATTATTTTATTGGGTAATGCGCAGCTATCGTATTATAGGCGGCAATTCGGCAAATGTAGTTGTGATTGGGAGAGATGTTAATCTAAAGAAAATACAAAAAGTATTCGACCAGCCGGCACTCGGGTATCGCTACCTGGGCTACTTTGACGATAATCCTACACAAAGTCCTAGTTACTTGGGGCAGATCATGGATTGTTTTCTCTTTATTCTTGAAAATAAAGTGGATGAGATTTATTGCTTCGCCTCAAAATTCAATCATAATGAGTTAAAGAACCTGGTAAACTTTGCGGACAACAATTTAATAAAGGTCAATATTATTCCCGATAACAAAGCGATTTTCTCACGTACCATGTCCATTGAACTCTACGACAGCATTCCGGTTTTAAGCCTTCGAAAAGTACCTTTAGACACCGGGTATTCGCGCATCGTTAAGCGCAGCTTCGATATCCTCTTCTCTTCCCTAATGATTATTTGTGTACTGTCGTGGCTCACTCCCCTGCTGTTCATAATAATTCAGCTGGAATCTCCCGGAAAGCTCTTCTTTAAGCAAAAACGCCACGGCCTGAAGCGCAAGGTCTTTTGGTGCTATAAGTTCCGATCCATGCACTTAAACGGGGACTCCCATAACAAAATGGCATCCAAAAACGACAAGCGCGTCACCTGTGTCGGAAAAATACTAAGAAAGACCAGTCTCGACGAACTGCCCCAATTTTTTAATGTCTTTATGGGCGATATGAGTGTCGTGGGCCCCAGGCCCCATATGGAGTTACATACTTTTGATTATCAAACCACAGTTGACAAATATTTGGTACGGCATTTTGTAAAACCCGGTATCACGGGGCTTGCCCAAACGAGAGGATATCGAGGCGAAGTCACAAAAAAGGCCGACATAATAAATAGGGTCCGAATGGACATTTTCTATATCGAAAAATGGAGCTTGGGACTTGACCTGAAGATTGTATTTCAAACCGTAGAGAATGCCTTTAAAGGAGAAGAAAAAGCCTATTAACGAAAACATTCTACTAAAATATAATTGACTTCATTCAAAATCAGCCATATATATCAAGTAATTTATTAATTATTCTACTGGAAGTTTTACCATCCCACATTTCAGGCATACCTCCTTTTTTCCATTCACCATTATTTAGTTTCTTAATATAAGGAGATATATTATTCGGGTCTAGACCTACTAACTCGTTTGTTCCAATAGATATAGTTTCTGGACGTTCAGTAGAATCCCGCAAAGTAATGCATGGAATGTCCAAAGCTGTGGTTTCTTCTGCAATACCCCCCGAATCTGTGATCACGCACCTCGCATTTTTAACCAAATAAATGAATTCTAAATATGCTAATGGATCCATTTGCATTAACTGCTTATCTTCATAAGAAATTTCTTCAAGTACTTTTCTGGTCCGAGGATGCACAGGGAACAAAACTGGATACGGATATGAACTTCTTAAAATGCCATCGAGCAAATTTTTTAAATTCTGGGAATCATCAACGTTGGCAGGACGATGTAGAGTAACTAAAAAATATTCATTTTGTTTTAGGTTAAATTTCTCCCAAATTGGAGGTTGAATTAAATTGTCAATGTTTTGGTACAATGTATCAATCATTGTATTTCCTACTAAATGAATTCTATCTTCCGGAATTCCACTTTTAGATAAGTTAGAGTTTGCTAACTCTGTAGTAGTGAAGAAATGATCACAAATAGAATCGGTAAGTATTCTATTAATTTCTTCGGGCATTCTCATGTCTCCAGAACGGATACCTGCTTCTACATGCACAACATCAATGCACATTTTTTTTGCCGTAATAGTGCAAGCCATGGTTGAAGTTACATCGCCAACCACCAAAACAACATCTGGACGGTGGTTACTTAGTTCTTTTTCAAAACTAATCATAATCGAGGCCGTTTGCTCTGCCTGCGTACCCCCACCAGCCCCAAGATTTGCATCTGGTTTTGGGATACCAAGTTGATTGAAGAAAACTCCGCTCATTTTATTATCATAGTGTTGCCCGGTATGAACCAGTCGATATTTGATGTTTTCTGGAATTGCTTTATTGGCCAAATGTATGGCCTTGATAATGGGCGCAACTTTCATGAAATTTGGCCTTGCTCCCGCCACTATCGTTAGTATCATTCTAAATTGATATTTGGTTAATTGTATATAAAGGTGTCAGTAATTAATCAATAAACCATTACTAATTTTTAATATAGATCTTCCTGTTTCAAGCCAGATCCCTTATTATTTACCTTGTATGAATAAAATCTCCTTGAGTGCAAAATATTACTAATTTTTAAAAAAGCATTTTATGATATAAAACGCTCTTTAAGAACCATTAATATAAACTTCGTGTTACCAATAAGGTAGCGTTTCCACATTCTTTTAGGCTCTTGGACAAATCGAAAGAACCACTCCAATCCAGCTTTTTGCATCCAAACAGGAGCTCTTTTCAGTCTGCCGGAAACTACATCGAAGCTTCCGCCTACTCCCATAATAAAATTAACTGTATAAAGCGTCTTTTTGTTTCTGTACAAAAAATTCTCTTTTGTTGGCGAACTTATGGCCACAAACAAGATATTAGCTTCGCTCCTGGAGATCTGTTCTGCAATTTTTTCCTCTTCCATTCGATCAAAATATCCATTGCGATATCCAGCAATGATATCAGGTGAAAACTCCTCGGAATATTTTTCAACTACAGCTTTGACCACCTCTTCCTTTGCACCCAGAAAAAAAATTTTATGTTTTTTAATGTGAGCTACTTTTACAAGACTTTCCATTAGATCGATTCCTGCGACTCTTTCTTTTAGTGGTTTGCCCAAGAATCGTGAAGCCCATACCACGCTCTGTCCATCCGCATTGATTATATCACTTTCATTAACGCTTTTTTGCAATTCTTTATCTGTTTGCATGGCTATTATTTTGCCCGCATTTACGACAACATGATGAATTTGTTTTTTATCTTGAATCGCCCTTTCTATTTTGTCCAGAGTTTCTTGTGCGCTTAGATTATGGATTTTGGTATTAAGGATATATATATTGTCCATTCTAGTCTAGAATTTTTGTCTTTAAGTATTTAGGGTTGCTGATCTTCGCAAAGATTATAAACTCTAGGCCGCTACCATCCTTATGCCCTTTTACTTGAGCCATTTCCTGTTCTCCCTTTTCAGGTAGTTCCGGTGGGTGCTCTTGCCGTTGTCGAACTCCTTTAGGGTTTTTGCAATTTGTTAGTTTTCTTGTTCTCCTCAAATAGGTATGTGCTCAAGGCATAGAACATCCAGGCCTGTGCCCATCGAATATAAGGTATTTTAGATGGAAAATACTTATTGATTTGATAATAGAAATAGCCCTTTTCAGACTGCATATTTGTTATTGTCCACTTTAAAACTCTATCTAATAATTCTTTTTGTTCCTGAAACTTATCCAATTTGGATAAAGTAATTACCATTTGGGCCGGGGCATGAATATCTATGGGATAGATAGAATTGGAATAATATTTCGGAATGCCCTCTTCAGTAAAAAATGTTTTAATGTAAAAAGTAAACCCCATATCAAGGTGTTGCTCATAAGAATTATCCCCTGAAAACTTCATGTATTCTGCGATACATTCAAGGTTATAACCGGTATGGAAATTATCAATCCATTGATGAAAACTATGCGTTCCATAACACCAGGAACCATTGCTAAGTTGTTGATTACAACAAAATGCCACGGATTTTTTAGCCTCTTCAATAAGGATACTTTCTTTGGTGAAATTATATACTCTTGAAAGGAGACGACTACCTAACAATGAGGCATTGAAAACCACACTTTTATCTAAAGGAGAATACGAGAATGCAAAATTACCCTTATCGTCATATGTTTTGTTTAAATCTTTAATAATAAAATCGCAGGAACTCCGAGCCATTTTGAGCAAGTGTTCTTCTCCGATAATCTCATAAGCATCTAGCAATGCGTTGCTAATAAAAGTTGTTGCGACTATCGTTGGCGTGTTTTTAGGTTGAAAAAAAGCGCGTGCCTGCCAATCAAAATTATACCCCCAACAGCTTCCTGAATATTCATCAGATTGACACTGTTGAAGCTGATCAATAAAAGACCTGATTTGGAATATGGTTGTCTCTGTAGGATTGATTTTGTACAAATTGCAATAGCCCGATAAAAACAGACCAACCGCCTTAGCGTTGTAATCTTTCTTTATCCCTGCAATTTTTCTAAAATTTACAGGTGACCGTTTGAAAAATTGGATCCAGATTAGTTTAAATAATCTGCTTTTTCTTAAAAATGGCAGATAATCAAAAAGTTTACTATTTAGCCCATCGAACGGATCATATCCTTTATAGGCTTCTGATCGGCAATATTCTTCTAACTTTATAAAACTTGTTTCGATTGATTTATCTACCATTGAGATTAGATTTTAACCAACGCCCCCGTTTTTAAGGATTCCAAAACGGCAAAACTAGCTTTCGAAACAGAAATTATCTCTTCAAATGAAATTGGGGATGGGGTTCCATTTTTAATTGAACAAATAAATTCATCCACCATTTTCGCCTGACCTTTATCCTGATTAAATAATTTCTTCTTGAATTTTTTCTTACCAAAGATTTTCAATTCTTTGAAATTATTAAGAATTCCGGCTGAGCCCGAATTAAAAACTTCGATGTACTCCTTCGGTAAGGTTTTTGGTCCGTTGGCATAATATGAAACAACTCCTATGGAGCCATTGGCAAAAGTGAGTTGAATACTTAATGTATCATTATTGTTTTCTGCATCGGGTAAAGCGTTGGCGAAAATCCCTATAGGTAAACTTCCATTCATCCAGGTGAGGTAATCTATAAAATGACAAACTTCACCAATAATACGACCGCCACCAAGTTCCATATCTTGAAGCCAGGAGTCATTGGGAAGTTTACCTGCATTGATTCTATAATTCATAGACATTGGTCCTTTTCCCATTTTTTTCTTCAACTCAACAGAAAGCGGACTAAAACGACGATTGAATCCGACCAACAAATGTTGTTTTCCGTTATACTGATCAGTAATTTGTGACAATTCATCAGGGGAAATACATAACGGTTTTTCAACAAAAACGTTTTTATTGTTCTTCAATGATTTTAATACGTATTCCGCATGGGAATCGTGTCGGGTAGCGATAAATACCGTATTAACTTCATCATTTTGTAAAATATCCTTTTCATCAGATGTGCAATAATCAAAACCAAATCTTTCAGCTACACGCTTTGATGTTACCCCTGTATTTGTAAGGATGCCTTTTCTGGTAACCTGTTTATTCTTGGGGATATTGGGCAACAGATTGCCTTGTGCATAACTTCCGGCACCTATAAAAGCAATGTTAACTTTGCCAATTGGAGAAGGTTTATTTGTGCTTATTTTCTGAAATAGACGCTGCTTTTTTTCAATATCGTATTTTAATATAATTCCCATATACGGCTCTGAATTATTCAGAATCATATCATAAGCATCAGGTGCCTCGTTAAAGTCTATTTCATGAGTTGTTAAATAATCAATGTTAATGGTACCACTATAAATTAATTGTTGGAAAGCTAGCATATTGCGTTTTTCAGTCCAACGGACATATGCAACCGGATAATCAATGCCCTTTTCCTCGTAATTGTTATCGTAACGGCCCGGCCCGTAAGAGCACGACATTTTTAGCTCTAGCTCCTTGCGATACCAATGCGGATAACGTTCAAACCCGGTTGGGACTACTCCTAGTATAACCACTTTGCCTTTTTTTCTGGCAATGACACCGGCAAAATTTATCGGATCGAGACTTTCGGTTCCAGCTGCGATAATCACGGAGTCGACACCTATTCCATCTGTAAATTGATGTATTTGGTCTTCAATACCTTTTGAATTTCTATTAAGCGCTAGATCAGTGCAATGTGATCTGGCAGATTCAACAGCTGAACTATTAACATCAATTCCAATTACCCTTAATCCTGAGGCCTTTAACATAAGACAAGTCAAGTGACCCAATAGACCCAATCCTATCACAGCACAGGTCTCGCCAAGTCTTAAATCAGCTTGTCTGACCCCTTGCATAGCGATAGCTCCTAAGGTATTATATGCTGCGTTTTTTAAACTGGCCTTATTATTTAGTTTCACCACTAAGTTGATAGGAACGGCAATTATCTCGGCATGTACCGCATAACCAACTCCGGCACAAGCAACCCAGTCTCCTCTTGAAAATTCAGTAACACCTTCACCAACTTCAATAATTTCGCCAGCGCTCGAATAGCCCAAAGTAGAGTATGCTTCCAACTTTTTTGAGACTGCTCTGTAAGTTTGTACCGGACCTTGTTGAATTAAGGTATCAATTACTTGTTTAACTTGCTGTGGCCGTTCTTTAGCTTTGCCAATCAAATTTTTCCTGGCAGCCTTAACCGTTGAACTTTCAGTCCCCGCACTTATTAGTGAATAATGGTTTTTAACTAATACCATTCCTTTCCCTAATTGCGGAGCAGGTACTTCCTGAACTTGCATTTCACCGTTATTCAGTTTTTGGGTAAGTTGCAGCATATCGGGTTATTTTTTTATTTGTCTTAAATTAAATGATAATTAAGTTCATTTATCTAAATATTCTCTGCACCATAATTCAAGAGTTAATAACTGATAAATTTGGTAAGCTTTATCTTCATCACCCCTCCGGTCGCTTTCTATCATTTGTTTCACGACAGAATAGTTGAGAAATCCTCTTTTATTGATATTCTCCTCCGAAAGCAATTCATCAACCATGCTCCTTAAATCATTTGCAATCCATGATCGAATTGGAGCCCCAAAGGAAGCTTTTTTTCTATATATAATTTCTTTAGGGAGCACTTTTTCAGCGGCCTTTTTCAAAATGGATTTTGACACTCCTCTTTTAATCTTTAAGTGGCCTGGTATCTGCATGGCCTTTGTCACCATCAACTTGTCTATAAAAGGTACTCTAACTTCAACTGATGCTGCCATGGAGGCTCGATCGGTATAGGTTAAATTCAAACCTAACATAAACATTTGTGTATCGATATTACATATCTGGTTGATAAAATCATCTTTATATTTTGATTTAAACAAGGATTTATGTTCATGCGCAACTAATTCAATAGCAGGTTTGTAATCAACTTTAAAAAGATCTCTAAGTTCATTTGTGCTGTAATAGGAGTAACTTCTCATATAAGCTTCATCGGCCGGCAATGTTGCAAAGCTTATAAATCGCTTAGCCCATCGGCCAATTTTGAAGCCTTTACCAAATATTTTTACAGGTAGCCTATTTACTACTGCGGAAGTTATGCTTTTTACAAACTTGGGAAGTTTATTATACCTGAGTGCCAAAAGTGTTGCTTGCTGTCTCCTATAACCAAAAAATATTTCATCAGCTCCCATTCCGGACAGAAGAACTTTTGCACCTTTTTGTTTTGCTGCTTTGCAAATAAGATAGGTATTTATTGCCGCTGGATCGCCAATAGGCTCGTCCAATGCGCGAACAATGCGTGGAAGTTCATTTAATATATCTGAGTTTATTTGGAGTACATTATGATTAAATTGGAAAGTGTCTGCAACAATTTTTGCGTATTTTTCATCATCGGGCATTTGTTCGATCTTCTTATCCTTCATCAATGTAGATATCGTATAAGTGGATAGTAGATGATTTTTCTTTTTCGCCAATACTGAAATTAGGGAAGAATCCAGGCCGCCACTTAGAAAGCAACTTACAGGTACATCAGCGACCATGTGGCGCGCCACAGATTTTTCGATAGTTCTTGTCAGCTCATCAACTATGTGTTGTTCAGTATCAATTGATTTTGATGTGTCATCTAGCTCCCAATATCTGATTATTTTAACGCCTTCATTTTTGTTATAAGTAAGGTAATGAGCCGGAGGCAGTTTGTGACAATCATTGAACATGGTTTCATTTCCTGACACCCATATGTAATTTATGCAGCTAACTAATGATTTAGGGTTAATAATTTTATTAAATCCCGGTATTCTTACAAGAGTCTTAAGTTCAGAACTAAAAGCAAAAGTGTTATCAATCTGAGTATAAAAAAGTGGTTTTATCCCAAAATGATCACGTGCTATAATGAGTTCAGAACTTTTCTTATTATAAATAGCAAATGCAAACATGCCTAAAAAGAAATCAAGGCATTGCACTCCAAAATGTTTGTACATTTCAAGTACAACCTCGGTATCCGAAGAAGTGGAGAAAATTACTTGTTTCTCATTTTTTAATTTTTCCTGGAGTTGTTTGTAATTATATATTTCGCCATTAAATACAATTACGAGATTACCTTTATGAAACGGCTGATTGGCGGCTTCACTTAAATCAATAATGGAAAGCCTCTGATGTGCTAAGGCAATATATTCATCAAACCATACCGATTGATTATCGGGTCCTCTATGGTGTTGTATTTTATTAGCATCTTCAGCTAGTTCGTTGTTATTCTTAAAACCAGTGAATCCAGCTATTCCACACATAAGCTTATTTTATATAAGATTCTTTCCACTATGTTTTATTTATTCGCAATCGAGAATAATCAATTATAAACAACCTTTTATTTAGCTATCTAGTAAGGTTTGAAATATGTAATGTATATTTTTTTCAAAGTGATTTATTGTATAATTGTCCATAAACCTTTCATATCCTCTTTTTCCCATCTCTATCCGCATATTTTTATTTTTCAATAATACAGCTATTTTTTCTGCAAGCATAGGAGCATTTTGAGTTTCAACCAAAAAACCAGTTTTACCATCTATTGTCATTTCAGGAATTCCTCCTTCGAGTGTTGAAACCACTGGAAGGGCGTGTTGCATTGCCTCAAGAATTACCAAAGGAAAAGCTTCATTATAGGTTGGAAAAGTAAATATATCGGCGTTTTGAAACTCAGCTATTTTATCATTTCCATAGAGAGGTCCTGTTACTTGTACCACTTCTGCCAAACTTTGATTAGCAATCCGATTTTCCAAAAATTCAATAGTTAGATCAGCAGGGGCCCCAACTAATCTAGCGTTAAACAGATATCCTTGACTATGAAGAATGGCTAAAGCATCAATTAATACCAATACACCTTTACTTCTAATGTAATTTGATAAAAACAAAACATTAACAGTAGATTTGTTTAATCGATTTTGAATACCATTTCTTTTTGGTAGTATTTTGATCCCATTTGGCACAATGTAGGGTAATGTATATACTTCAGATATATCCTCTGATAATCGTTCGGATAGGCATATTACATAACTATTTTTAAATACCCAGGCATATATTTTCTTTTTAAGAAAGCTTTTCTTGATATTATTTTTAATGCCTTTGCCATGCAGGTGGAATACAATTTTTGAATTTAATAATTTTAGTAATAGAACATAACAGGCATCTCTGTAAAAGGCAAATCCTTTTGGCGCTATAGTAAAATATATCAAATCCGGACTTTTGGTAATAACGATTTTCGCTATCATAAAACCGTATAATATTGCTTTATAAATTTTTAGCAAGGAAAATTTTTCTAATTCCTTTATTGATTTGGCAAACTGTAGATTGACAATATCTATAGTAAAATTTCTTCTTAAAACCTCACTATTTATTACATAGCTATTCATTAAACTGGCTCCATGCAGTGGGGGTGGCAGTTGTAAAATGCAAAGAATTCTTTTTGTATTCATTGATTATTATTTTTTGCACTGTACGAATTTTATAGCATCAACAAATCCTTTAATAAAGGAATCTATTGAACATGTTGTCTCTATCATTTTGCGTGAATTAATTTTCATTTTGTATTGAATATCTTGAGTTTTCAAGTATTTACTGATTATCAAAGCCATCGCTTCTGCAGTGCGGGTTTCTACAATAAAACCGGTTTTTTCATTGATTAAATACTCTATTTCAGGACTATGTTTATTATGCTCAAACGTCACAACCGGGCAATCGAAATTGAAGGCATGATTTACTGAAAGTCCTACCGGACCTGGCATTACCATTAAATCGGAGCAATACAATAATTCTCCGTTTTTAATATCGTCGTGGATTGCACCATAAAACGTAATATTCTTTTCAATTCTTTTGTGCTTTACCATGTCCTTTACTTGATTTAAATACTCACCATCGCCCACAAAATGAATGCCTATGATGTCCCCATGTTCATTATACAAATAGTCATATATATCAAGGAGGATTTGAGGTTGTTTAAATGCTAATATTCTTCCGATAAATATTAAATTGTACTTTTTTGTAAAGCCAATTCTATTTTTAATTTTCTCTCGACCTTCCTTCTCAAGCCTATCTCTAATCGAACTTAAGACTTTAGTATTTAGGCAATTGAAAGCCACAAATAGTTTATCACAACTGACATACTCTGAATACAAGGTTTTAGCTTCGCTTCCATAAAAAATTACGGCATCAACTTTTTTTACTAAATACAATCTCAGTTTGTCGTTTAATGATTTTTTAGGGTTAAAACCTTTGGTTCTATCATACCCATGTCCCCAAAGAAGGAATTTTATTCCTAATACTCTTGCTAGTAAGTATGTTGGTATGAGCGACAAAACGCCAATAGAGAATTCATGTACAATTACTTTGGGCTTATTTTTCAATATGTATTTAAAGACATTTAAAAATTGTCCAGATTCCTTTTTTGAATATTGAAAACTACCAATTGTTTTAGAATAAGGAGCCGAAACTTGTTTTATACCAGAATTGCTCTTTGCATGTATTAAAGTAAAATTGATGTGTTGATGAAGTTCATCTAAAATATCTTTTCTGTATTTAGGGAAAATTCTCTGAATTATTAAAACGTCATTCATAAATCTATACTTCATTAAGTTTTTTGCCGCCCTTGCCCTATAGCCGAGCTATAGAATTTTAGCCCTATTTTTAGACCAGTGTGGGGATATCCCGAATCCGCCCCTTGATCCCAAAGAACAGGCCGAATATTGTGCGACCAGGAAGTGATGTTGCCATTTATTTATAACGGACATTTTGAAAATAATGTTTTTACAAGACCTTTATATCTTGATTTCTCCTTGATGACCTTAGTTATTACTGTTTAGAACCAACTATTTAGATCTGAACTTAAAGAACTATCGTAAAAAGAATTTAATTACAGGTTATTAATATTATAAACCTTCGACCACACCTCTAAGTTAATAATCCGCCAGAAAGGGAAATTTGGATATTTAGTGGGGTTTTCGAAAACTTTAAGAATTTTATCTGAATTCCAGATTTTTTTAGATTTAAAATTTGCAGCGTTTAAAATATCAAAAATATAAGATTTAAAAATTGGATCATTAGAGATATATTCATTAAAAGGGGTATTAAATCCTATTTTATTTCGGTTTAGTTTGATAGAATCAGGTAACAATTTACCTATTGTATCTCTCTGTATGATTTTAGTTACTCCATTTTTAAATTTTAATTCAGTCGGAATTGAAAAAGCAAATTCCAACATTCTGTAATCCATAAAAGGGGAGCGAATTTCTATTGATTGTTGCATAGAAGAAATATCTTCATAATGTAGAATGTGATTTAGGCGCCCCTTGTGATTAATATCATTTAAAAGATAGTTGTTAAAATTATTTCCTTTAAAAGAGAACTTATATTCTGATTGATAATGTTTGTAATTCGAATTTATAAAATCGTTATTCAAGCAAGAAATTGATTTTTCCTGATATTTTGCTCTTAAATAAGAAGCAAAGGGTTGGTTTAATATTGATTTAATCATTTGTGAAATCAAAAAAGATTTCGAATAATTATTCAGAGAATTTAATGCGCGAAACTCTTTTGCAAAATTTCCACCTGATGATAATAATTGATTGAGTAAATGGGCCCCACTAATATAGCGGTCGTAGCCCGCATAAGCTTCATCACTTCCCTGCCCGTTCAATACCACTTTAATGCCTCTTTGTTTACATTCCTTCATAATGTTATGATGAGCAATGCTCGTAAAAGAACCAAGGGGGTGATCTAAATTATAAATGATATTTTCAAAATCACTTATAAGATTACTTTTGTCAATTAATATTTCATGGAGCTTTATATGACGGCATGTTTTTATAAATTCTCTGGCAATTGCCGTTTCATCATCTTTAAAATTTGGAAAGGATGCAATATAGGCATGAATATCAGTTTGTTCCAGTTCCCCCTTTTCAATTAAGTTATCCGTAACTTTTGCTATTGCTGAAGAATCCAACCCCCCGCTTAATAAGAGCGCAACAGGAACATCGCTTCTGTATCTCAGTTTTACCGCATTTTCAAATAATTGAATGTATTCTTCATGTGGGCTTAAAATGGGATTGTGCTTAAATGAGTTTTCTTCCAATTTCCAGTACTTAAAGAAGGAAAATTTGTCATTTTCATAAACCATATTAGTGCCCGGTAATAATTCAGAACAAGCTTTAAAAAAAGTTTCTCCATCATTTAGTCGATAGCCATAGGCTAAATACTCAAATACCTTACTATGATTGGCATCTCTTAAATTACAAACCTTGTGAAGAACCTTTAATTCACTGGAAAAAAACAGACAGTTATCACTATAACAATAATAAAACGGTTTAACACCTAAGCGATCTCGTGAACAAAAGAGTTTATTTTTCCTGAAGTCATAAATCGCAAATGCCCACATCCCGTTAAAATGTTGTACACATTCCTCGCCATATTCCAAATAGCTGTTGATGATTACTTCGGTGTCAGATGCTGTTCTAAAACGGTATCCTTTTTCGATAAGTTCAGATTTGATTTCGAGATAATTATATATCTCCCCATTGAATACCAAAACAATGTTTTTATCACTGCTTAACATGGGCTGGTTTGCAGAATCATCAAGGTCAATGATACTCAACCGTCTAAAGCCAAAGGCAATGGGCTCTTTTATAAAAACACCATCGGAATCTGGCCCACGATGTTCAATGGTATTGTTCATGATCTCAATGGTAGGGCGCATATCGGCTTGCCAATTGAGCGTTTTTTGTTTGCTTAGAGCAATTGCCCCGTTAATTCCGCACATTACTTCTTTGGTTGTATGTTTGTTTTTTATATAATATTTGAATTTATTTCATAATATATTTAATGATTATGAATCCAAAGCACTTTATAGCTATTCCGGAGTGACCATGGCACTGATTAGGTCAAACGGTGCCACTTTGAAGATATTACAATTGTATAAATAATTATCTGTTTAGTGATTGGAAATTATCGGAATAAAGAAATAGACTGAACAAAAAACAGAATGTAGAATATAAATGGTTAAAGAAATTGAAGAGGAGTACAGTGCGGTAATAAAAAATCATCTTAGCAGAAAAAGCGGTACAAAGATGATTGCGGTGCTCAATTACTCAGATGTAGCTCTGGCAAAGTGGCCTACAGGAATTTTAGTTCATTGTTTACTATTTTATTAAATCGGAATTCAGGAATCTCGCAATCTCAATTTAGCAAAACAATCTTGCAATGCCGTTACAGTGATTCTTCCAAGGCCTGGATGCTTTCCTCGGTTCCACCTCGGAAAGGGCCTTGGGGTTGGCTTTACAAGGAAAGCCATTCCCTTG
>NZ_JAFMPW010000018.1 GCF_026126425.1 Muriicola sp. Z0-33 | reverse complement strand
AGACCTTTGATAGTGAGGAGCCAGGCGGTGCGATGGCGATAAATCCCAATTTCGTGAATCAATTAAAAGTTCGCTCTTTTTTGCAGTTCATCCTTAAACGCAGGATGTAATTTTTTTATCCCCCTCTCCCATTGGATTACTCGCTACACTCCTGATCCAAAGTCAATCCCCGACTGCAATTAGGGCCGAACGCAAAGCAAAGGTCTGGCAGACCTTTGATAGTGAGGGGCCGGGCGGTGCGATGGCGATAAATCCCAATTTCGTGAATCAATTAAAAGTTCGCTCTTTTTTGCAGTTCATCTTTAAACGCAGGATGTAATTTTTTTATCCCCTGTAGCCGCTCAAACAAGTTTGGCGACTTTCGGGGATAAAAAAATCCACACAATACTGTGTGGATTTTCTGAGTGATGTGGAGTGTATTGGATTCGAACCAACGACCCCCGCCCTGTCAAGGCGGTGCTCTAAACCAACTGAGCTAACACTCCTTTTTATATTATTTAGCAAGCCAGGAGCTGACTACCATTCTTAATATCGATCAGGGCGTGCAATATCGGAAATTTATTCAAAGTTCCACTAACCCGATAAGGTGAAATTGCAGATATTTTTAAATGTATCCTTCGTAATTCTCAACTCTTCTTTTTTGCGCCCAGAATACAATTGCCCAGCGTCTTAAAATGGGCACACTTCATTTAAGTTCCTGCTAGCTGACATCGGTCATTTTAAAATTGATTCTCAGTAATTACATTAGTCGGTCCAAACAAACAAACGCAAAGAATATGAGGCAGGTACCACATTTGAATATGTACATTTTAGCTTTTGGAATGTTGTTTTTAACCCTTTGGAATTGCAAAGAAAAACCCGTTCCTAAAGCAACAGTTGAAAAAGCGGAAATGGTACAAACCATTTCAAAAACAATTAAGGAGATAGCAATATTTGCAGACCTCTCTTTAACAGATACCACAGATATCACCACCCTGATGTCCTTTAAGGAAATTGACGAAAATGGTATGCTGACAGAAAGCGATGCACAAAAAACCGAGCAACTTTTTAAAGCCTTAACCAAAGTAAAACCGTTGGCAAGTTTCCCTGTGGTTGAAATTAAAAATACAACCCTGGTCATCCTGGTTACTAAAGGAAAAGGATTTGCCGGAGGTATCTGGGCTAAAATTTTAATAGATCGGGCATCTGGAAAAGTTCAAAAAATTCAGTTCGACCATATTGCAGAATCTGAGGGCTATGGGTCCGGCATCACCAGAAAATCATTTGAAGATCAATTCATTGGCATGCCTGCCTATATGGAACCAAACACCCTAAGTCTTATTCAGGACGGAAAAGTGATTGGAGAAGGCATATACAAGATTGATGGGATTGCGGGGGCAACTGCTACTAGTAAAGGGGTGATAGATATGCTACATCAGGGTTTGGAGAACTACCAAAACTACCTTAGACCATAAGAAAATGAAATCAATAAATATTATTAACGTAACACCTGACAATATCCTGGAAGAGGGTTTATTCTGTATAAAGGATTTAAAAAATCCGGGTTTTCACAGCAAAAAGAAATGGTTTCAAAAACGATACGCAGAAGGATTGAGGATGAAAATCTTAAAAGACTCCAATTCTAAAATGATCGGATTTATAGAATATGTGCCAGCGGTAAACGCATGGCGGCCGGTGGAGGCTCCAAATTTTATGTTTACTCATTGCATGTATGTTTATCCTAATAGCAATAAGAACAAAGGATATGGATCACTGCTTATAAACGAAGCAGAAAAAGAAGCGCGGGAAAGTAATATGCAGGGCATATGTGTAATGACCAGCAAGGGATCGTGGATGACAGACAAACGCATCTTTGAAAAAAACAACTTCAAAGCGGTAGATCAAAGAGGCCGTTTTAACCTGCTCTCGAAAAAGTGGGATGAAAATGGACTAAATCCTAAACTTCTGGATTGGACCTTAAAGCAAAAAAAATACAGAGGCTGGCATTTACTCTATTCAGATCAATGCCCCTGGCACGAAAAATCTGCAGAAGCCTTATGCAATGTAGCCATGGATTTCAACATCAACCTGCAAATTGAAAAGATTAAAACGGCATATGCGGCAAGGAATGCCCCCTCCGGATTTGGGGTATTTAATCTTTTGCATAACGGTAAGTTGCTTGAAGACCATTACATAAGTGCTACCCGCTTTAAAAATATCCTCAAAAAAGAACTCAAAATGGCAAAGCACTGATAATAATAAACTCACAACACCCATAATCATGAAGCCAGAAAACAACGAATGCTGCCCCACATTTCGGCCGGCAAAATGGTCTGAAAAAACATTCAACTGGGAGAACAAAAAATTCATCAGGGCCTGGGTACCTACTTTTTTTCATATCCCATTGCCTCCAATGATCGGAAATAGAATTACCAGATTGATGAAGTTAGCCGGTGATGCAAAAAAGCTCGAAGCTGACAAGGAAGATATTCTGGTACTATTTACTGATCCAAATGCCTTTATGTCTGAGATTTATCTGGCGGTAACAGACAGAGTGCCTAAAGCCCGGAACACCGTCCTTAGCGGCAGGTTCATTACAAAGGTTTTTGATGGGGCTTATAATGATATTCCCAAGTTCATAAAAGAAATGGATATTTATTTAATGAACTTAAACGAAACTGCTAAAAGGTTTTTTGTACACTATGCCTATTGTCCTGGTTGCGCAAAAAAAACAGGGCATAATTTTATGGTTCTCTTTGCAGAAGTGTAAACAAAAACTGCCTTTTAATAGGTCGACTTCAATTAGCACAACCCCAATTCCTTTGTTGAATATTTATGCTTTAAGCTCACAATTTTTCGCTATTCATGACCAAGGTCATTGCTGCGTCGTAAAGGTTTAATTTCCTTTGCTGAAAATATTAACAATGCTACTTTCTGTTGTTTTTATTCTGCTATTTTTCTTTGTTCTGTACATTCTCTTTGTGCCTATAGAGCTGTTTATAGATACCCGGGGTAACAATTACTACCTCCAGTTAAAGGGACTCGCAAAGGTTCAAATAGAAGGACATCAGGATGAGGTTCTAAGAATTAAACTGATGGCTTTTTTTATGAGGTTTTATTTCTATCCCCTTAGGAAATGGAACACTACTAAAAAGAAAGGTCAGAAAAAGGAAATTGCAAAGAAGAAGAGAAAGTATTTAGACCTGAAGAAGGGTCTTAGATTGCTGCGCTCCTTTAAGGTGAAACGCCTGCTGATAGAAATGGATACGGGAGATTGTATTTCAAATGCAAAATTATATCCGGTATTTGCCTTCCTGGATTATCATGTTGGCGAGTTCTATATCAACTTTGAAGGAAGAAACAGGCTGGCCATTCATTTGCAGAACAGGCCTATTAGAATCATTAAATCATTTATTAACTTTTAAAAAATTGGATTATGGATTTACACTTGGAAGAATTAATTATGAAGATAACAGATTTTATAAAATCTGAAGCCAAAACAGATACTGTTGTTGGTGAACCATTTGAACTGGGAGAATTTAAATGTGTCCCTGTAATTAAAGTAGGTATGGGCTTTGGTTCTGGAGGAGGTGAAGGTACCGAAGCTAAAGGCCGCAGAGGCGAAGGCATGGGTGCCGGTGCCGGTGTAGGTATAGAACCCATTGGTTTTTTAGTGACCAAAGAGGATGAAATTTCCTTTCTGGAAGCAGGTAAAACACATGGCTTGGCTGCCGCTTTCGAAAAAGTACCGGACCTTATAGAAAAACTTGCTGAGAACAGACGCAAAGAAAAAGAAATGGCATAACATTTCTGGTATAACTCTGAGTACCAAGCTGAGTAGATTTCCACATCTGAATTCGTGGACATCTACTCAGTGTTTTTTGCAGGGTACTCTTCTTTAGTTCATCTTTTTAATTGTTATATGACCAATTCATATTCGACGAAAAAGGGGAATTTTAATGTATCAGTGAACAGCCGGTTTTGTTTTCCAGGATTTTCTTTAATTTCTTGATATTGGTGAAGTCGATTAAGTTGATGGCCGGCACCCCGCAAAGTCTCTTTATCATTCTTACCCCTGCCAGCGTATTGGAAGCTACGCCACTTACAATATCGGGTTTAATATTAAATGCCTCCATAAGTCCATATACCGCATAAGGGTCCGATGCACTAAGAATAATACACTTTATATGTTTTCTTATTTTCTCTATGGCGATATCCCCGTTATAAGGCTCCAGGGGTGAAGCACCTATTTCAATTACTGCAATGTCGGCATTCACAGCGGCTATTCTGTTCAGCATTTTATGCAGCTTATCTTCATAGTCATCCTTTGTACAAATAGAAGAAGGCAAACCAACATCAACAAAATCTATTATAGCATCAGCACCAACATCCTTTATGGCCAGTATGTCTTTATACCGGCCAGCTCCGCTAAGTTTGGCCCCCACTACCTTGTAGCCCGCCTGTTTAAACAAATTAGTGACAATTCTGGCTGAGGTAGTTTTCCCGGCAGACATAGAAGTCCCTACAAAGAGGATAACTGGAGTATTGAACTCTTGGTCCTTAACCGACTCTACAAAACTTTCCATGGTCAGCTTTTTTCCATCTCTAAAGGCATGCCCTGTATATTTCACTTTCATCATCTTAGGGATAAACGCGGATTTAGAAGTTAGTTTGCCAAGAAGTCCGGCCCCGGTGAGCACAGACATTTTCAGGTCATCCTCTACATTTCTCCAGCTGCCGGTAGCTTCTAAAGTGGCAAATCGCTCACCCAATGCCCCTACAAGCGATTCCCCGCCAATTACTCCCCTCATTCTTCCATTGGGTAATTCTAGCCTTAGGCGGTCGCTCCCGGCATTAACAATTTTACAGACAACATAATCGCCAGTTGCCCATGCTTCTTTATCTATCGCGACCACTTCGAATTCATGTTCCGCGAGGTCAGAAATCCTGGTCAATGATGTGTATATATAATTATGATTCATGGCTTTCCGTTTAAGGGTTCTGTTAATAGTAGTAGCGCTAATAAAGCTGTTCTTTCTATTAGCTTGTTGTGTAATATGTATTCATGAGCAGCGTGTGCTCCGTCACCCGGGGTTCCTAAGCCGTCAAGAGTTGCCGTAAACAAACTAGTGGTATTTGCATCCGAGCCACCGCCTGCCGTTGCCTCTTGCAGATCTACACCCAACTGCTTCCCCTGGGCCTTTGCAAGTTTCCACAATTCCTCGTTGCGAATGGTTTTCTCCATCGGAGGCCTGCCAATTCCGCCTTCAATATGCAGTTCAACATCTTTTAGATAGGGTTTAAGCTTTTTAATTTTTTCAGTAATATCATCGCCATCTTCTTTTCGAAGTACCCGAACATCAACTATAGCCTTACTTAAGGGGGCTATTACATTAGGGGAAATGCCACCTTCTATCATGCCTATATTTACGCTGATCCCCCTATCCAGATCGTTCATTGCATAAAGCTTTTGCACCTGATGTGAGAGTTCTACAATGGCGTTAATTCCCTTGGCCGGATCTAGCCCTGCATGGGCAGCTTTTCCTTTTACCGTAATGGTAAACCTTCCCAAACCTTTTCTTGCGGTCTTAAGCTTTCCATCCAGGCCCAGAGGAGGTTCCAAAATATAGGCCCGGTTAGCTATTTTTGCCAATCTTCTGATGGTGGCCGTGGATTCCCTGCTACCTATCTCCTCATCTGAATTAATTAGTATGACAGGCACTACTTTCATCTCCAAAGACAACGCCTGAATGGTCAATATGGAAAAAACCATTTGGGTAAGGCCGGCTTTCATGTCATATACCCCGGGACCTTTAATCTTGCCGTTTTTATGCTTTATAGGCATCTGTTCCAGGGTACCAAAAGGCCATACGGTATCGCAATGTCCTACCAAAAGTTGAATGGGTAAGTCCCTTTTTCTGTTTTTAGGTCTTGCATACAAATAACCTCCGGTTTTATGACCGGGAACATGAATAGCCATGAACCCCATGCTTTCTAACTGCTCTTTTAAAAAGTCGATGATTTTGAATTGCGCATTTCTTTTTTTTGAGGGGGTTTCCATGGCAACAAGCTCTTTTAAGAAAAGAATCATTTGCTCGCGGTGAGCTGTCAGATATTCTAAAGCCCTGGTGCCGGTATTTTGAGATTGCCTCATCTTTTAAAATCTTTAGGATAAGGAAAATTGTTTGTTGCTGAAATCTCTGCAAATCTGCCGGGAGCGATATATGCCAGTAAATGATTTTTTAATAGTTGTTCGCCCTCATCGCTATCAGAAACTCTCATATAATCATTATGGGTATAGGCGGCCTTAATTTTGCCTGTAATCAGACTATTCTTATCAAAGCCGTCGATGATCTTAAACAACTCGCATTCCAGATAGAGATAAGCCCCGGCAACAAGGGGAGCGTCTACAATTGATGCTTTTATGGTGGGTAAAGCGGCTACGATGCCTTCAGATTTGGAAATAGCATCATTGCGTGGACTGGCACTAATAGAAGTTGCTAATATCTGCTCTGGCCTTGGGAAACTAACCGTAAACTCCCCATTTTCCTTAATATTACCATAAGTGTTATGTTCCGGGGTACAAACAAAGCCAAAGTAATTTCCAAATCCCATCGGACATGCCATATGCTTTGGGGCAAGGTCGAATCCAGAATTTTCTTTACTACCTATAATTACCAATGGGGCAACGGTAAAAGTATGCTCCCATATTGGATGTTCAACCTCAAGTTTTGTATAGCTTTTATGTTGATTAATACTCATCTGCCGATCTATTTTTAGAAGGTTAAATGTGCCGTACAAAGGCCATTATAGCATCTGGCATGAAAAGTTAGTCTTTTAAAAAAACCCTCAGAATGAGCAATGTCATTGTTCGGAGATTAGTGGTTTTTTTCTTCTTTTTTTCGCTGTTTTTCTTGCTTCCTAAAGTACCCCCGGGTTAAAAAATTGTGTTTTAATGCTTCCATATTCTGATTGAATCGAGCAGTTCCTTCTTCTATATTTATCATTATGGTATCTAATCTGACGGCAAGTGTTGTATCTGTCGCCAAATAGTTTATAGCTCCGCCCTCTTTGGTCATGCCGTTTATTACACTGTCTAGCGAAGTGGTCAGAGAACTAATTCTTTCTCCTGATGTTTCAAGGTTGTTGAATATGCTTTTCATTTTCTGTGCTGCCACCGAATCACTTAAAAGTAACTGGGCCACACTTTCTTCATTATTTAAGGCACTGATAAATAGGTTCAGATCCTTGATTGTGGCATTGGTTTGAACACTTGCCACCCTTAAGTTCTTAATGGTCTCTTCTAAATTATGTGCCATAATAGTATCATTCAGCAACAACCCAAAAGTACCTCTGCCATTTGTAAGGGCTGAGGTCACCTTAAGCAGGTCGGCAGTAAGTAAGGCGGCATTCTGATTGGTTACATTTAACGTACTCAGCATATCTTCTGCTCCTATTCTACTATAGGAGGTAATAGTATCCCCGGATTGTATAGGAGATGCCAGAGTAGCTCCGGGAACAATATTCACAATCATACTCCCCACAAGACCGTCGGACCCAATGGTGGCAATAGCGTCTTTCTTAATGTGCTTCAGCATTTTTTCTGAAATCAGCATGCCCACTATGATTGTGGTATCATTCTCCATTTCAACCTTGTTTACCGTACCGATATCAATCCCGGAATAGCGCACATTATTCCCTTTTTGAAGCCCATTGACATTTTTAAATACTGCGTTGATCACAAAGGTGTTGCCAAACATGTTTTGCCTGTTACCAATAATGTAAGCAGCCACCACAAGCAAGATTGTACTTAATACTACAAAAACGCCTAATCTTATTTTTTCTACTGTTGTTTTTTCCACGGTCTTATTTTTTAAAGAATGCTTCTACTTTAGGATCTGCGGATTTTACAAGCTCTTCGTAAGTACCTTCCACATAATTTATGCCGTCTACCAGCAAAATCATCCGTTCTGATATCACCCGTGCGCAGTCCACATCATGAGTAATGATCAGTGATGATGTACCATATTTCTTCTGTATACTGCGCATTAGTTCTATTATCTCTTTGGCCGTTATAGGATCCAGGCCACTTGTAGGTTCGTCATACAAGATTATTTTCGGCCGGAGTATCAGGGTTCTGGCGAGGGCCACCCGGCGTTTCATACCCCCTGAAAGCTCCTCGGGCATCAGATCTATCGCTTCTGCAAGTCCCACATTTTCCAAAGCCTCTAATACCAACGCATCCAAATCTGATCCCTTTCCAAGTTTGGCCCTGTGCCTTCTCATCGGAAATTCTAAATTCTCGCGGACGGTCATTGAGTCGTAAAGTGCGCTCCCCTGGAACAAAAAGCCAATATCAGAGCGCAAATCATCTAATGTTGGCCTGTCCAGATCTTTAATTTCCTTCCCCATAACAGAGATATAGCCGCTATCAGGTGCAATGAGGCCTACCAGACATTTGATCATGACAGATTTTCCTGAACCGGACTTTCCCATTACTACCAGGTTTTCCCCTTTATAGAGCTTCATATTAAACCCGTTGAGCACATGATTATCCCCAAAACTTTTATGAAGCCCCTCTATATGCATAATTAGCTCGGGCTCTTCCTTAATAGTCTGTACGTTAGTATTTTTCCTCTCCACTTTCATAAATCATAGAATATATCGGATATAAAAACGGCTATAAAATCTATCACAAATAATAACATAGACGTAAATACCACCGCAGTATTTGCTGCCAGGCCAACTCCTGCGGTACCTTTTTTACTGTAATACCCTTTAAAACAACCCACTAATCCAATGGCAAAACCAAAAAAGAAAGATTTTATGGTGGCCGGTACAAGATCCCTGTAATCAAGGGCGTCAAAAACCTTGTTAAAATAGAGTTGGAATGAGACGTTCCCTTTAAAATTTTCTACAAGAGCGGAACCATACAGGGCAATGGCATCACCTAATATCACCAGTAATGGCAGCATTAGGGTGGCTGCCAGGATGCGGGTAACTACCAAATACTTAAAAGGGTTGGTACCAGACACTTCCATGGCGTCTATCTGCTCTGTAACCCGCATGGAACCAAGTTCGGCACCGATGCCTGAGGCAACACGCCCGGCACAAACCAAAGCGGTAATTACAGGTCCAAGCTCACGAACTATTGAAATACCTACCATATTAGGCATCCAGCTTTCCGCCCCAAATTCTATAAGTGTTGGCCTGGACTGTAATGTTAGTACCAGGCCAATTATAAAACCTGTAACCAATACAAGTACCAGAGAGCGGTTTCCCATCTGATAACACTGTCTGATTAACTCTTTATATTCAAAAGGAGGCCTTAATACCTCTTTAAAGAATCTGCCGGCAAAATAGGCCAGTTCACCAATTTCAAGAAAGAAGTCCTTAATACCGCCTGTTAGAGATTTTGTGGTTCCCATATTGTGCTTTAACTAAGGATGCTTTATTGTCAAATATACCCCTAGTCTCAATGGATAGAAATGATAAAAATCATGTGGGAACCTGGGTTAAACCAAGGAATATGCTGTATTTAAAAAGACCATAGAAGGTGAAGGATTCAACTAATTTGCAGGCAACCACTTAGCACTATTGATCAAAAAACACCAGTATCACCAAATCTTCCTCTATATCCGTGAATTTATGGGGTATTTCGGCTTTTACAAAGAGTATACTGCCTTTGGAAACGTTAGATTCCTGATTATCTGCGGTGAATTTCGCCTTCCCTTCTATAATGTAATAGACCTCATCTGTACCGTGAGGTTTTTGCATATCGGTCTCCCCGGACTTTAAATGGTAAATACCTGTAAGCACATTTTCGCCTTTTAAGAAGGCGTTCCATCTTTTGTCGGCCGATTTCAACTGGGTAACCAGGCTATCGGCATGAAAAAAAAGGGTATTCGAATCTTCGTTTTTGTCTTCCTCTTGTGCGCTAAGGTTCAGAGAAAAGGTTATTGCAAACAACCAGAACAGCAAATTAATATATTTCATATTTCAGGGATTTATTAGCAGGCATATTAAGGTACAACATTGTACACAAACCTCATTTGATCTACGATTAAGATTATAAGATGAATGGGCCGGACAGAAAATTCCTTTAAAGGTATTGATGATTTGCTATCTTAGCTACTAGCGATATACAGTGCATAAAGTGCTATATTCACTTACTATATGCAATGGATTTTAAACGCTACTTTATGAAATACAAATTAGGCATTGTTGCTTTGATTCTATTAGGGGCTTGTATCAATCAGTCAAAAAAAGAAAAATATGCTGCTGCTACTTATTTTCGAAACAACCCTCTCGAATCTCCTATTCCATATAAGAGTGAAACCATTGAATTTATAAACGTTAAGGATAGTATCGTGTTAAAAGGCACCCTTACTTATCCCAACACAGCATCCAAATCTTATCCAGCTGTTGTACTCATGCATGGAACAGGGAAGCATGGTCGTGATTATAGCGTTTATAATCATAAGCCCTTTTTGGTTATGGCCGATTATTTAAGTAGGAATGGAATAGCCGTATTGCGCTATGACAAACGGGGTTTTAAAGAGTCACAAGGCAATTTTGATGCCGCCACTTATGATGATTTTGCTTCAGATGGATGGAGTGCTGTGCAGTACCTGAAAAATAGGAAAGATATTGATTTTAACACCATAGGGGTTGCAGGACATAGTGAAGGAGGTAATACAGGTCCCATGATTGCAGCGGAACATGAATTGGATTTTTTAATCCTATTGGGCGCATCAGGAATACCTTATTCCGTAGCAGACAGTTTGTTCTCTATTGGGATGGCTAAGGCAAGAGGTTTTTCAGAAGAGCAGATATTACTAGAATCTCAAGTTAATGATTCTTTAATTAAACTAGCTTTAGATATGGACCTTGGGCAAGCACTAGAGGATTCTATTTATAATATGGTCGTTCGAAACCGTAATGATCTTTCAGGATTGGAAGGACTGACAGGAGAAGATTTCGATGAAGTAATCGAGTTGCTTTATATAGAATATTATGCCAGTCCAGCATTTAGAGAGTTTTGGGAAGGACCAACTCCAGAAGATTATCTCAAGCAGGTTCGATGTCCCGTGCTATCTATTGGAGGATCATTGGATTTGAATGTTCCCGGTGTTCCTAATGTAGGTGTCATTGACCAAATTCTTAAAGAAGCTGGTAATACCGAGGTCACTTCTAAACTAATGTCAAACCTCAACCACATGCTACAACCTGCAAAAACAGGATTACCGGAAGAAATAGACAGTATCGAAATGACCATTGCGCCCGAAGTCTTAATACTAATGAAAGATTTTATTCAAAAACAGGGGGAAAAAGATTAGTGAAAATTAAAGTCAATAGCATTGAAAGCCATAAATGCCAGGACTTTTTCGTTTATAAACTGACATAGCACTATATCAGGTTGCAATTGTCATAAGATAAGATAAAAATAAACTAAGAGAACAATTTCCGATTCAAACAAATATAATCAGGACAAGCCAACAGCTAGCAACGTGTATGGTGTATGCCAGCTGACATACACAAATAATTCCTATCTTCAATCTATGATTTTTTATGTAACTGATAAGTGCCTATTTGCTGTCACACATCATAAACAAACCGTTAGCACCAATTAATTCAAAATCAAATAAAAATGAAAGTTACGGCCGAAAAAAATGAAAAGCTTGCCAATATGGTATTTGCATCTATTTATCCACTTTACCTGAATAGACTGGAGAAAAATGGTAGAACAAAAGAAGAGTTCCATCAAGTAATAGAGTGGTTAACTGGTTTTGATGAGGATAAATTACAAACACTTATTGCAGAGAAAGTAACGTATAGAACGTTTTTTGAAAAAGCAAAAATCCATCCCAACGCACACATGATTAAAGGAGTTGTTTGTGGTTATCGAATTGAAGAAATAGAAGATGAATTTGAAGTGTATAAACAATGTAGACGTATGGAAAAGCTTATTGATGAATTGGCAAAAGGTCGTAAAATGGAGAAAATTTTGCGAGAAGAAAAAAAGTAGTAACTCCTGCTAACAATATATAAGCGGCATTAAAATAACACAACCATGATAAGAGTACTATATTTCCTGATTCTGATTTTAATATTTGGCTGTAAAGAAAAGGTCGATATTAATAGCTCAATAATTACAGCATCTATTCCTGAACCTGATTTCACAATTACAGTAGACAAAAATCATAATAAGTTCAGTAATTCAATTCCTTATCAAATTAAAGTTCCGGACGGCAGTATTATTGAAGCATTTACACAGGAAGCTACGGGCGGGCAATTGAACATAAATTCTACACTAGAAGATTTTGGAAAAGTAGATATGGATAAAGTCCACACATTGACCGGACCCATTTATATAGAGGGAGCGGAAGTTGGTGATGTCCTCGCAGTTGAGCTGTTAGATTTGGAACCCGGAGAATGGGGCTGGACAGGCATGGGGCCAGAATTTGGCTTTTTGGCAGGTGAAACAGAAGCTAGCGGCTTTAAAACTTATCAGCTAGACAATGAAAATAATCTTGTTCATTTTTCTGATAAAATAAGTATACCTATGAGACCATTCGCGGGAGTAATGGGCGTAGCTCCAAATACAGAAGAGATGCTAACTACTTTTCCGCCAAGAGCAAACGGTGGTAATATGGATGACCCAAATATGGTCAAAGGAGTAACCGTATATTTTCCTGTTTTCGTGAAAGGTGCATTATTTTCTATAGGTGATACGCATGCTGTGCAAGGCCTTGGAGAAGTAGTGGGGACAGCGGTAGAATGCGATATGAGAATACGATTTAAATTAAGTGTCATAAAAGATAAAAAAATCAAAGAACCACAGTACGAATCTAAAGACTATTACGCAACTACAGGGTTTGGAACAACAATAGATGAAGCTGCTAAAAAAGCGACACGGTATATGGTTGAACATATTTCAACGAATTATGAAATTTCCTGGGAAGAAGCATATATGCTTTGTTCTTTAATTGGAGATCTAAAGATTGCGGAAGTTGTAGATTTGCCAAATATGTTGGTGACCATGCATATTCCTAAAAGTGTTTTTGAAAAAGATAAACAAGAACAATAACCCCCCTACCCGAGTATGAAAAATCTTATTGTACTTCTAACCATTGTACTAACTATAACATCATGTGCTACTGAAGGAAAGATAGAAGATATTGTTGTAATTGGTGGCGGACTAATGGGAAGTTCAACGGCTTGGGAGCTATCAAAATATGGAAACGATGTCTTATTGATTGAACAACAAAACGCTGTTTACACTTTTGGATCAAGTTTTGGAGAAGCCCGAATTTCAAGAAGTCTTGGACCAAATGAAGATATTTTTTCATATCTGCAGCAAACCTCAGTCAGTGAAACCAAAAATTTAATTGATTACTTAAATAAAGGTGAAAAGCACGAACTGCACTCAATGGAGGATATCTATACCACTTCACCTGTAACTTACATATATTCTAAATCTCAATTAAAAGAAGTTGAAGCATTATTAGATGGCCAAACAGATAGGTATGAATATGCCTCAAATGTATTGGAAGCAGAGGAAAAATTTGGTATGAAAATTCCTGATACTACTATGGTCATTCGTGAATTTAAAGACTATTCAGGTACACTAAATCCAAAAGTATTAATTCAAAAGCTTCACAAGGCTATAAGAAAAGCTGGTAATAGAATAAACTACAATCAAAAAGTGACCGGCTTAAAAAAAGTGGATGGCATTTATAAAATTGAAATTACAAATACTCAGACAGGTTCATCCAAAACTGTTTTGAGCAAGAAAGTAGTTGCTGCAGCCGGACCATACAATGGAACTCTGGTAAAGGAAATTGCTCCTTATCTAACCAATTTGATAACCCCTAAACGACTATTTCTGTCGTTTATAAAAATAAATTCCGCAAAGTACAATGCCTTATCTATTGCCCAAAAAGAAAAATTAAAAGCATCTTATCCGGTTGCCTATTTAAATTCTGAAATTTTCTATTCGATGATTGAAAAATTTGATGAAGATGACATTCCTTTGTTAAAAACCGGAGCACATTTCTTACGGACAGATATTAGTGATTTAGATGAAGTTTGGAAATTAGAATTAACTACAGAGGAAATTCAATGGAGTAAAGAAAATACATTAAATTATTTAACTAAACTGGATTTACCCATAGCATTTGAGGATTTAGAATATGAAAGAGGTTATTCTTGTGTATACTCATTAACTCAATCAGAGGTGCCTTATGTAAGTAATGCTCTAGATAGCGATTTAGAAATTGATGCTGGGCTTATAATTGTTGGGGGAATGTCCGGAATTGGCGCAAAAGGCGCTTTAGCCTATGGTCTGTTTGCCGCAGACCTTGTTTTAAATAAAAAAAACAATTCATATATGTATCAAAAAGCTATGTCTGCTTTGGGTTCAGAGAGAATGATGAAAGACATTCAGAATATTGATAATTAATAGAATGGTCTGAACAAGCCGAAAAAAGACATTAAAGAGAAGTAGGTACATTCAAGATATTTTTCACATGAAATTTCAAAGTGTAATATTGTTATCACTTATACTTCTGGGTGCTTGCAATAGTCCAAAAAAATCTGATATTAACCAACAACCCACGCTGGCTGATTATCAGGTGGGTGAAAAATGGGTATGGAAATATAAAGGCGTAACTACGGCAGGCGAAGTACGTTCGGATGGAAAAGATACAAGAGAAATAATCAGTATTGATGGAATTTTGGGCATGACAATCGGAAATGATACCATTCCCGTTACTGACATAGTGAAGCCGGAAGAAAGCGAAACACCTAAGTACGACTGGCCTCTGGAAGTGGGTAAAAAGTGGAAATATGAGAACAATTGGACAAGTCAGGATGGCACTACGGGCAACCAAAGTCAGGATGCTGAGGTATTATCATATCAGGAAGAAACTGTAGAAGCTGGGACATTTATGGCCTACAAGATTAAATACACAGGTAAAATCACTAATTCCAGAGGATATAGCGCAAATGAAGAGGAGGTTTGGTTGTATGCTCCTGCAGTAAAAAACTTTATTATGCTTAATCAGACTCAGGGTGATTTTGTCTACGTAGAGGAACTAATTGAATATTCAAAACCTGAATAGCACTCCTATATCATTCAATTAGCCCCGAAAGTAGCAATACAAGGGCTGACAATGGCTATATGCTATTAAGAAATCAATAAGTACAACAATGTGTAAAGCGCTTACCTCATACGGGATGTTTCGACACCATACACTAATCGTTGGCAATCAATGTTAATTACTATAACATAGGTAACTCATGAAAAAAATTACATTTATAATCCTTCTACTTTTTTATTGGTCCGCCTCTCATTCCCAAGGCACTAATAAACCTCAAGTGCTTATTATCACTACTGGTGGCACAATAGCCAGCAAAACAAATGCTCCTTTAATTGAAGGACATGATCTTATACAAGCCGTCCCTGAACTAAGCAATTATGCAACTATTGAAGTTGATGAATTTATAAATATAGGATCTTCAAAGATGACCCCGTTAATTTGGCTTCAACTCGTGAAGCATATTAGGGAAGCCATAAATTCTAACCCGGAAATTACCTCGATAATTATCACGCATGGCACGGATACAATGGAAGAAACGGCCTTCTTTCTGAACCTGACACATCAAAGCAAAGTACCGATTGTTTTGGTGGGCTCAATGAGATCATCCAATGAAATCTCTGCTGATGGCCCAGCGAATTTAATCAACGCAGTCCGTGTGGGTATCTCTCCCGAAGCAATTGGCAGGGGGGTTATGGTAGTAATGAACGACAATATCAGCGCAGCTAGAGACTTATTGAAAATGAACAATAGAAGAGTCGATGCATTTCCCGCTACCGAACTTGGGTTCATTGGGTTTTGTGATCCGGAAAAAGTAACTTTTTATCGTTCCCCTATCAAACTTCATACTTTTGAATCTGAATTTAATGTTTATGACCTAGACAATTTACCTAAAGTAGATATAGTTCAGGATTTTGCCGGATTGGATTCAAAGATCCTTTCTTATTTCTTAAATAGATCAAACCAGGGGTTGGTAATAAGCTCTTTTGCCGGGGGTCGACTAAGCCAGGGTATTATTAGTGAGATAAACAATTTACCTGCAACTCATAAACCAATTGTAATTTCTTCCAGCATCAAAGGGAGCAGAATAATGGGATCTAATCCTCAGGAGACACCAATAATTATTGCCAATGATTTACCTTCAAATAAGGCAAGAATATTACTGATGTTATCTCTCACTATTACAAGTAAAATTGATGAAATTCAGGACTTCTTTAATAAATATTAAATTAGTGTGAATAAAAAAAGTAAAAAGCGATAACCGATAATGGCTAAAATTTACATCCTCTAATGACCCGAGATATTATAGATATCAATGACTTTACAATTTTAGTTGAGACGGCCATCTCCAAAGAAGTCATCAAAGACACCTGTAAATTTGATGAACCTGTTATTGCCGTAGCCTTTTATGGTTCTGGCAATGTTGATCTGGAAATGAGTTATCCCACCGGGAAACGGGAATTAAATTATACCAAAGGTCTGGCGCTCTCCTTTTTCGCGGATGAACATGTAGATTGTATTCATACCGTTTCAAAGGATAATCCACTGGAATGCATCGTTATTGCTACAGCTACCAGAAACTTGCAAAATCTTCCCAATCAGGAAGGAGAATTATTTTCAGAGCTGCTGGATAAACTGGTTAACCCCAAAGATCATTATGTTGAAGGTCCGAGCTTTTTTATGACTCCTGAAATGCATCAGGTGGTCGATAGCCTTTTCAACATTGAATACGAGGGTAAGACCAAATTGATGTTTTTTAGAAGTCAGATCACCACTTTATTGTCTCACTTCTTTGGGCAATTGGCATTAAATCATGCTCAGGGATTAAAATCAGTAGATAAAAAACGCCTGGAAATGGCAAAAGAGATTTTATCCAATAATCTTGATAACCCACCCTCATTAACTGAACTTTCCAAAGAGTTAGGCTTAAATACCACCAAACTTAAAAAAGAATTCAAAGAGGTATTCGGCCTTCCTGTTTTTAAATATCTTCAGAATGAACGACTAAAAACGGCTCATGGCCTCATCAGTAAAAAACAAGCCACCGTTCAGGAAGCTGCCTGGCATGTAGGCTACGATAGCTTAAGCTCTTTCTCTAACGCCTTCGCTAAAAAATTTGGATACCGGCCCAGCCAAATTAAATAGCTCGTCTTTTGAAACAAATAATGCTTCTTTTTGAATAAATAACCCTCCGGAGCATCCTCTAGTTTTGTCTTGTAATCAAAAAAATATAAGACATGAAAACTATGAGAGCAATTTTAATCGGTATTGGAATCTGGGTCCTGGCTGTAAGTTTCTATACACTTTCGTTTCAATTCCAAATACTGGAAGATCCAGAACAACAAGCAAATATGGTTTTGTTTACTATGGTCATGCCATTAGTATGGCTGGGATCTTTTATATACTACAAAAAGGAGCGCAATACTCATGGCTTTTTGGTGGGGAATATATTCTTGCTTATTGCGGCATTTTTAGATGCCGTAATTACCGTGCCTCTTTTTATTATTCCACACGGTGGAAATCATTATACCTTTTTTACTGATATAGGATTTTGGGTTATCGCTCTTGAATTGGTTGGGGTAGCCGTGCTCTACTACTATATCCGGGTTTATCCGAATACAAAAACGCTAAAAGCCTAATCGCAATGGAATTCAACTTAGAAACAATAGTGATACTCATAACTATTATTTTAACCGGGCTTACCGCAGGTCTGTGCTTTACCTGGACAAATGCTGTAACCCCTGGAATAGGACAATTGAACGATATGGCATTCCTACAAGCCTTTCAACAGATGAACAGGGCAATCATTAACCCGCTGTTTATGATAGTTTTCTTTGGGCCATTTATCAGCAATATGATCATCGTTTATCTTAAATATCAACAGCAAGATACATCGTTTTGGGTCTTTGTGGCGGCTGCGTCACTCTTTATTCTGGGAGTAACTATGGTAACCGTCTTTAGGAATGTTCCTTTAAACGAAATTCTTGACAAAACAGATTTGGCTTTAGCCTCTGCAGAAGAACTTAAGGCCCTTCGTCGAAAATTTGAAAACCCATGGAGGCATTGGCATTTGGTTAGAACATTAAGTTCTATTGCATCTTTCGTGCTACTCTTAATTGGACTTTTATTCACAAATCTAACATCATAAATATTCATAAACATTTAAAACTTAAATCATGAAACAAAACATTTTAGTTATTGGAGGAACCGGGAAAACCGGAAAACGAATTGTAAACTTATTAAACAACCTAGGTCACAATGTTAGGGTTGGGTCCAGAGGAGGAAGTCCGGCATTCGACTGGCATCAGCCTGAAGGATGGCCAGCAGCCGTTGAAGGAATAGACCGGATATATATCACCTACCAACCAGATTTGGCAGTACCTGGCGCCTTGGAAGCCATTGAACAACTGGTAAAAGTTGCCAAAAGAGCTAAAGTGAAAAAACTGGTATTACTTTCCGGGAAAGGAGAGAGAGAGGCTCAATTATGCGAGCAGGTGGTGATTCATTCTGGTTTAGATCATACCATTGTCAGAGCTAACTGGTTTAATCAGAATTTCAGCGAGAACTTTTTGCTCGAAGGAGTATTAGCAGGGCAGGTTGCCTTACCCTTTGCAGAAATGAAGATTCCATTTGTTGATGCCAATGATATTGCCGAAATTGCCGTAAAAGCATTAACAGAGGACCAACATAATGGTGAGATATATGAACTCACCGGATCTGAAACGCTGACATTTAAAGAAGCCGTACAGGTTATTTCCGATGTTACTGGAAGAGAAATCCAATTTACCGGTATAAGTATAGCAACTTATGTAACTGCATTGAAAGAACAGCAATTACCTGCAGATTTTATTTGGCTGATAGAGTATTTGTTCACAGAGGTTCTGGGAAATCCAGCTAATTCAGAAATCACCAATGATATTGAAAGAATTCTTAAACGAAAGCCGATTAGCTTTAAAGCGTATGCCACAAAAACTTTTAAAAGTGGAGTATGGAACATTGAAGTTCCGGAGAAAATCTAATAAAACAACATGTAATTGCATGAAACAATTAGTATTTACATTAGCCGTTTCCCTGATTGTATTCAGTGGTTGTCAACCAAAAGTACCGTCTAACTTAAGCCTGTTAGGTGAGGAGGTTCCAACTAATAAGGCGGTAGTTTTTGGTAAGGACATTGTTTCAACAGGGAATTTTGAATTTGCGATCACCTTTTCTCCGGAAATGGATGAGTTGTTCTTTACCAGAAGAAAACCAGAATTAGACAATGAAATCTATAGCATGAGACTGGTTAATGGTAAATGGACAGATCCAGAAGTGTTTTCTTTTAAGGCTGCCAAAGGCTGGGACTTTGAGCCTCATATTAGCCCAAAAGGCGATCGGCTTTATTTTGGAAGCACAAGGCCACTAAACGATACGCTAAAATCGTCCGGACTACATCAATGGTTTAGCAAAAAAACAGTTGCTGGTTGGAGCCAGCCCAAACCCCTGGGTAAACCTTTTTTGGACAGATCCGTTATCATGTATTTAACATCGTCCAAAAAAGGTAACCTGTATTTTACAACAGGTGAAAAAGGAGACAAACCTGAAGACTGGGTTATCTACAATTCCTTGTCAAGAAACGGGGAATACGATACCATTACGCGTATGGCAAAGGAAATCAACATTAAGGGCAAATACATTGCGCATTCTTTTGTTGATCCTGATGAAAACTATATGCTGTTTGATGGCGAAGCTACATCGGGATATGGCGACTGCGATATATATATAAGCTTCAAAAAAAATGGTAAATGGACCCCAGCAGTAAATTTAGGCCCTATGGTGAATACCGATGCCTGCGAAATGTGCCCTGGCGTATCACCAGATGGTAAATATTTGTTTTTTCACAGGGGAAATGATGAATCCGGGGATATTTATTGGATAAGTTTTGATGCTGTCAAAGAAAACTTATTGAAGCCTGCTGATTAAAATTAACGATAACCGGTGTCAATTAAGTAAAGCCGTATATAAATGACTATTGCCTCCACATGTTGATAATGAAAATGCAGCTGATCATTTACAGACCGGAATTGGACAAAAAGGATAGTTGCATTGAGTGGGTAACAATACGGCCCCTATACTTTAACAAATGAAGTCGAGATAACTGAATACGAAGTTTATTCTTCACCCACCAGACCTGCCATATCTAACCCAAAAAAACATGAAGAATGAATGTTGGACATTTTATGGCAGAACTAATTACAAATAATGCCATATGGAACCAGTGGAAAGGACAAATGCCTGTGATTCTGGACAAAATAGATTAGGTGAACAACTAATAAAAAGTGAAATTAGTCCACAGCAAAAAAGGAATAACAATACCAAAGTATTATGAACAGATTTTTCACAACTATACTAATTTTTCTAATTACCATTACTACATATTCACAATTAATAGACGTTGAAAGTTGGATAAAAGATATCGCTTTTTATAAAACCCATCTTGAACAGAACCATATTGACCTTTATTCTAAAATGAGTAAAGATGAATTTGAAGATGAGTTATCACAAATAAAATCAACTTTAAATAAGAAAAACGATTTAGGCGTTATCATTGATTTAATGCGATTAACGCGTAAAATTGGAGACGGGCATACTGCATTTTCCTTAAGAGGTTTTGAAACACATGTATTTCCAATAGAAATATATAAAGTAGACGAACAATGGCGCGTTATAAAAACAACCAATGATCACAAATCCCTTTTGGGTAAAATATTAACGAAAATTGATGGGAAATCAATAGGTGAAATCACAAATGAAGTCAGCAAAGTTGCACAGTATATTGAAAACAAACAATCTGAGGTTATCAGAACCGGCCAATATATGATGATATCCGAATTGTTATTTGGATTAGGGTTAACAGCTAATGAATTTAAAGCCAAATTTTCTTTTTTAGACGACAGTAATAATGAATCTGAAGTAGTCTTACAAGGGGTAAGTAACAAAGCGTATTATGAGCATACCGACTTCCAAACTTATAACATTGTAATTCCTGAAATTCAAAAACCAATAGATTCCAAACACGATTTCCTTTGGTTTAGTCCTATAAAAAACACAAAAGGAATTTATATCAAATTTGAGAGTTATCCTTCATTTGAAGAAATGGAAATGTTTGGAGAATCAGTTCTAAATTACATTAATGATAATCAGATTAAACAAGTCGTCATTGATTTAAGGAATAATGGAGGGGGAGATTTTTTTGTCGGAATTTTTCTCGCTTTTTATTTAAATTTAGCCGACAGTGTTGATTGGAAATCTGGTGTTTATGCCTTAACAGACAAAGTAACTTTCTCTGCAGCTACCAGCAATGCTTCACAATTTAGACAAATACTTAATGCAAAAATTGTGGGAGAACCTACTGGGTCTAACCCAACTGGTTATCAGGATATGGGACAATTTAGCCTTCCGAATTCCGGAATGGTTGTTACCTATTCCAAAAGGTTATTTAGATTTCAAGCTGATGTTACACAAGGAGTTCAGCCTGATAAATTAATTGAATATGAATGGGAAAGTTACTCTAAAGGAATAGATAATATAATGGAATGGGTTATTAGTGATATAAAAGAAAATAGTACTGACTAAAAAAAAACAAACGCTATCAATTACAAAACCATCTGTATGCTTAAAAACTTAGTTTGTCTTTTTACGATGCTGTTAATCGGGTTTAATTTATCGGCACAGGAGGATAGTCCGCCTGTTAAAAATCTAAAGGGCCTCTATGAGAACAACAAAGACTTAAGGAATACAATTAATTTAATGCTCAAGAATGTGCATGAACTACCTAATGGTACTCCAAATCCCTGGAAAGACAAAAGCATTGATGATTTATATGATTTTCTGAACGATTGGTTCTATTTTCTGCCCAACACCCATAATGGTTTAGATAGAATTCTAAAATTTACTTTTCTCTATTATAAGAATCCCGACGGCATGAAGTTCGTGCTATCTGAACCTGGTCTTAGTTGGGCCAACTATTTCATTGAAGAACGCGGAAAATTTATGGATAGCCCCGCCTCTGCAAAAATCATTGAGGAATGGTTATCTGATAATTCACTCCATAATGAGGACTTTGTTTTACCTGAAGAGGGCTTTAACTCATTCAATGAATTTTTCACACGCGACTTAAAGCCGGGTACGCGTTCAATCCATGATCCCACAGATGACGCTATTCTTGTATCACCGGCAGATGGAATTATAAATATGGTAGCCAATGAACTGGAATTAGAAACAGAAATACCAACAAAGGGAAGAATGACAATGAGTTTGAATTCACTACTTGACCATTCTAAATATGCTGAGAAATTTGTTGGCGGTTCGGCATTGGCCCTTTTCCTTATGCCAGACAATTATCATCACTACCACTCCCCTATAAGCGGGAAAATAGTAGAATCAAATGAAAATGTCGGAAACAGACTATTTGGAATGCCCGACATGCTGGATATGATCAACAATGGCAACCCAGGCTATAACAAAGACTATAGTGTCTTTGAAGATTTTAAACATGGGTATTTCATTATTGAAACAAGCAAATATGGTTTTATTGCAATGATTCCTATAGGCTTGCAAACAGTTGGTTCAGTTGTATTTGAAGATGACTACAAGGAAATTAATAACGAAAATCCAAAACAAATCTACAAGGGAGAAAAGCTAGGACATTTTAAATATGGAGGCTCTACTGTTTTATTAATTTTCGAAAAAGGTAAATTGAATTCAGTTACGGTTGAACAGGGACAAAGAATTGGAAAACTAAAAAACTGAGCATAACGGTTTTGTGTATCGCTTGTTGATGTACTATGGTTATTTTACCCCGGTATTTCCGCAGTATTTAATCCTTGCCGTTCCTTTTAGTTTTTAACTTAAAATAAAAGTCTGATAATAAATAAGCACCGAAACTAGATGAAATTCCTATAAAAATTGATGGGATTTCCGCACTTCCTAATACATCCCAACTCAACTTTGATAAAAATCCGGCAGACATGGATAAGACTGCAGATTGCCAATAATGCTTCTTTTTCGTTATGGCAAAAATTGTAACAGCGAGCATTACATTGGCGTAATAATCTAAAATAATCAAAGCAATTTCCAGAGCAGAATCCACAAAATTGGCGACTACGATGGCTACTAATCCTATAAAAATCGTAAATGCCTTGGAGTAAAATAGCTTTTTCTTGTTAGATGCCTTTGGTATGATACGTGGAATAATGTCCTGAGCAAAACTTACGCCGGCGTTATTCAAAAACGTATCCTGAGAGGACATTACAACTCCAATCATAGCTATAATAAATATGCCATAGAGAATACCAGGGAAATGATTTTGTGCAATGTGAAGAAGCACCTGATCATTATTGGCGATTTCCGGATACAGGTAGGCACCAGTAGTACCTATGAAAATCATAAGTACGGTCCATAGCACTATAAAAGCACCAGACCATATTGTAGCACTTTTTGCTACTTTATCATTTCTTGAGGCCAGATATCGACTAACAATTGGCGTATCGTATCCTGCAATGGTAAAGAAAACTAATAAAAGGCCTAATATCACCGAAATACTGCTCGACTCAAAAGCGATTTCAGTTTTCTCAATAGCAAATAGATTGTATTGCTCCCATGAAAAACCATCACTCATGACAATAAGTATTGCTAAAATGGGAATTAGAATTGCAAAATGAAGAAACTGGATAACATCGGTTTGAATCGTTGCCCTAATCCCTCCAAATAAAGAATACAACATAACTATTACTGTAATAATGACAATTGACCAGAATTTTGAAAATCCAAAAACATTATTGATCAATTCTCCACCGGCGTAACTCATGGCAACCACCAGGGCAGAAAGAGATAACAATACAATGGTTCCTGTCATGACTATAACTACAGGGTGATTGTGAGAAAGTTCCCCTCCAACAATATCACCAATAGAGTAACTACTGGTAAATTTCTTGCGAATTTTTGGTGTGAGATATATGGCAAAAATTATCATAGCAATTCCCATAATTGGTGCTATGAATGCCATAAACATACCATTGCTAAAGCCTTCTCGCGTTAGTCCCATTGTCCAGCCAGGTCCTAAATATGAAGCACAAATTGAGGCAAAAATCACAAACCTGCCTAAACCTCTTCCAGCTACAGAATACTCTTCAAAATCTCCTTTCCTTCTGGTATAAAGGATAAAGGCAAAATACAATACTCCAAAGAGAATAATAATTATTTGGTTATTGTTCATAGTAAACATCAATGGTTATTGGTTAGTCATAATGAAGTACGAAAAGGTGTATAAAAAGATAGCAGCTAAACGCCACAAGGCTTCATATACGAAGACGTTGTGGTTAATGTATGAAAAAAACGTAATTTGAGCTATCAATTAACCAAAAACAACCGCATCATGGACACTACTAATGGAAATCAAATTAACCCTTCTAAAATAATGCAAATTGGAATGGGGTTTTGGGCATCAAAAACTTTGCTTACAGCTGTTAATATGGGACTGTTTACCCATCTCGCCAATGGATCATTATCAGGAGAAGAAATTAAAAATAAACTAGGGCTAAATACAAGATCCCTATATGATTTTCTGGACACCTTAGTGGCATTAGGATTTTTGCAGCGTAACGGATTAAAAGAGAATGCGGTATATGGCAATTCAGAGGATTCGGACTTGTTTTTAGACAAAAACAAACCAAGCTACATTGGAGGCATTTTAGAAATGTCTAACAATAGGTTGTATCCTTTTTGGAATGATTTAGAAGCATGTCTGAAAACTGGCAAACCACAAAATGAGACTAAAAATGGAGGTAAGCCACTATTTGAAGCTATTTATGCAGATGAAGACAGGCTGAGGGAATTTATACACGGCATGGGGGGTGTACAAGCCGGGAACTTTATGAAACTGGCGCATGATTTTGATTTTTCGAAATATAATACACTTTGTGATGTTGGAGGCTCGGGTGCAAATCTTTCTATACATATTGCAAAAAACAACAATCATATGAAATGCATTTCTTTTGATCTTCCGCCCGTTGGTCCGGTTGCAAAGGAAAATGTGGAAGCCTTTGGTTTAAGTGATAGAATAGAGATTGGTTCAGGAGATTTTTTTACAGATGAACTACCTCAGGCAGACGTGCTTACCATGGGTAATATTCTTCATGATTGGGGTTATGAAGACAAATTAATGCTAATAAAAAAGGCTTATAATGCCTTACCGGAAGGAGGAGCACTTATTGTTATTGAAAATATTATTGATGATCAAAGAAATAAGAATGCTTTCGGATTAATGATGTCATTAAACATGGCTATCGAAACAGATCAGGGATTTGATTTTACAGCATCCGACTTCGATCAATGGGCGAAAGAAGCAGGGTTTAGTCAAACGAGTGTAATGCCGTTAACCGGCCCGTCAAGTGCCGTTATCGCTATCAAGTAAACCTTTTAAGTGAACAAGCCACACTGCCGCGCTGGTCAAAAACCCACCTCTTACCCCTCCGAAGAGGTGGAAAATTAAAACTATGATTAAGTTTTTTAGAAGAATAAGAAAGTCGCTACTATCTGAAGACAAATTCAGCAAGTACCTGCTTTATGCTATTGGGGAAATAGTGCTTGTGGTCATCGGAATTTTGATTGCACTATCAATTAACAATTGGAATGAAAATCGAAAAACCGACATAAGAATTAAAAACTCTTTGGTTGCGTTGAAAAGCGACTTAACACAAGACACTCTTTTAATCAGGGCAAGACTTCCATTCATTAATGAACAATATGATTTGAATGAATCTTTGAGAGCAAGAGTAGCAAGTTCTGGTGCAACCGTTGATACTTTAATTCAAATAATGAGATTTGAATTTAACCCCAACTGGGTTGTTCAAATTCCGTACAATACAAATACTTATAATAGTCTAATTCAAACAAGATTAATAGAAAATCTGTCTGACCCATTAAAAGCTAACATAAAGAATTTTTATAATGAGAAAACCTCGCTTATGACCCGAGTGGAAAAGACTACTAATGACTATCAAGGTAAGGTCACTTCTTATGTAAACTCGTATACCTTCGGAGTGACTGAAATACACGACCAGGGTCCATTGATTGATTCTCTTGTATGGAATAAAATTAATTACGGCCACCTTGCAGCCACATTTCAAGGCATAAGTAATTTTAAAAGAATTTTATTTACAGAAACTAAAGAAGAATTGGAGTTTTCTTTAAAAAATTCCAAATTCTTAATTGAACAAATTAACAGTTCGCTAAAACAGGATTACAACTGATAGAAAAAAATAACAGAAGCCTGCCTACCGCAGGCAGGCACAACTATATGTAAAATGCATCAAAGCTCATTTCACAGAAAACCTTGTAATTAATCAAATAATGATAAAATCAAAACGGAATAAGATTCTCAAAATTTCGGCAGTTTCCGCCCTATTGTTACTTTTAGGACTATTACTTGGTTTTATCTATATGAACAAAATTGTAAAGGGCTCAAATGCCGGAACCTTACCTCCAGGATATAGCCTTATTGAAGCAAATGGGTATGCATTCTCAACCAAAATAAGTGGGGACAAACAAGATATTCCAGTTATTCTGCTTCATGGGTTTCCTGAATCATCAGTAATATGGAAAAAATTGATGTCAGATTTAAATACAACCGGGTATTATACTATTGCCCCGGATCAAAGAGGATACAGTTATAAGGCAAGACCTGATGAAATTGCCGAATATCAAATTGCTCATTTAGCTAAAGATGTAATTGCAACAGCAGATGCCCTTGGAATTAATAAGTTTCATTTAATTGGACATGATTGGGGAAGCGGAGTAGGCTGGCAAATAGCATCAGATTATCCCGAGAGATTACGAAGCTTCACTTCCTTATCAGTTCCTCATTTAAAAGCCTTCTCTCGTGCCTATCAGGAAGATAGTCTACAGTATAATTCAAGTGAGTATATTAGAAATTTTCAGACCAAGAGAATTCCAGAATATATGCTAGCCAAAAACAACTATGAAGTGCTTAGGTCTATTTGGTCTGAACATGAAGAAGAAGAAATTACTTCTTATATAGATTTATTTAGCCAAACAAATGCATTGACATCTGCTATAAACTGGTACAGGGCAAATTATAATATGTTTTCTGAAGGGGTCAATACAGGAACAATTGATGTCCCTGTTCTTTTCGTCTGGGGAAATAAAGACAGCGCCTTAAGGCGATCGGGTGTTGAATGGACGCAAGATTACGTAAGCAATTATTATCGGTTTGTAGAATTAGATGCAGGTCACTGGCTAATTCAAGAATCTTATGAAGAGGTACAAAAAGAAATTCTATTGCATTTGGAAAAATTCTGATAGCTCTTTTTTATATAAAATTTATCAAACAACAGTATCTACTCCCAGAAAATAATTGCCGCAACCAGAGTAAATCTAATCTTTACACCCTACTTCAATAATTGAATAACATTTGTTTTAAAAGACTTGCCGATCGGAATAATATGGTCTGCAATAAATAGCCTGTTTCCTTCAATTTTATCAATATGTCTGGGAGCAACTGCAAATGATTTATGAACCTGGATAAAATACTCTGAAGAAAGTTTCTCTAACATATCTGAGATTTTCCCTCTGATTAATACACTGCTCTCTGTCATCACCACCTTAGAATAATTTCCTGCTGCCTCTACAAATTGAATGTCCTTAAGATTCACTTGTATATGCTTCTTATCACTATAAAGAAAAATATGCTCTGTTTTTGCATTATCCCTATCCTGCTTATTTGAAGGAATACTTTCACCTAGCTGAGTGGCTTTATTCACAGCTCTTAAAAAACGTTCAAAACTAAATGGTTTTAAAAGGTAATCTGTAATCTCCAATTCATAGCCTTCCAAAGCATGCTCTTTGTAAGCCGTAGTTACGATAACTTTAGGTGGATTTGGTAATGTTTTTAAGAAATCAAAGCCTTTAAGTTTTGGCATGTTTAAGTCCAAAAACATTAAATCCACAGTGTTTTCCCTTAAATAATCTAAAGCATCAAGAGCGTCATAGCAATGCTTCATTAATTGCATATGAGGTAACATATCACAATACCCTTTAACAATATCATGAGCCATATGCTCATCATCTACGATAAGATATTTAATCATTTTCGCAATTCTAATTGAGCTTTAAAAATAGATGTATCCCTTGTAAATATAAGACTATGCTTTTTTGGATATGCCAGCTCTAATCTTCGTTTTAAGTTTTTTAATCCTATACCTTTTACTTTAGGAAGTTCGTCTGTATCGAAATTATTTTCTATTTCAAATGTAATACCACTCATCTCACTTTTTAAATTGATGTGGACAAAAGCACTTTCTCTTAAATTCTCAACCCCGTGCTTAAAGGCATTCTCTAATAGGATAATAAACATAAGAGGCATTACTTTGGTATGCTCATCTTCAACTTCATGATTAAAAAGAATATCAATCTGTTTGTGATATCGCATTTTATGCAATTCAATATAATTCTTCAGGTAAGTAATTTCTTCTTCAAGTGTTACCGAACTTTTCTCGCCCTCATAAATACTATATCGCATTAAATCTGAAAGTTTTAAAATAAGATCTTTGGACTTTTCGATATCCTTATCCACCATCCCATACAAATTGTTAAGCATGTTAAAAAAGAAATGCGGGTTTACCTGACTTTGCAAATGCAACAACTCGTTTTTTCTGTTTTCATTTTTTAATTTCAAAACAGCCTTTAGTTGAATAACCACCCAAATAACACCGGCAAGAAGAAGAATAGCATAGTAAATCAATACAATTATTGCAACAGCCGGATGAAAATCTCCAAGAAACAGAACAGAATCTTTACCAAGTATAACTAACTCATATATAGTTATTCCTAAAGGAATTGCTATAGTTATGAAGACTATAATTTTAGCTAAAAACCAGTTGTTACGTTTTAAAATTGAAATCATACCGCAAAGTAAAGAGAATATAAAAAACAGCTCATAAAAAGTGATGAAAGGCCTGTTTTTAGGTTTGAAAATCAATAAAAGCCCGAAATAATTCCTTTAGCTGTTTTTTGGAAGATACATCACCACTACTTCATGGTTCATCACAAAAATTAAGTTGTCAACTATCTTAAAAATACATTTGCTGCGATCAAAAAAAACGAACATCACTTATAAAATCAATTTAAATGAAAAAAAGGATATTCAGATACTTAAAACATCTAATCGCAACCGTTTTAATAATTGGAACAGCAGCTATTTTATTTGGGCTTTACCACGGAGCAAGTGCACATTATGGAGACCATCCCTTAATGTATAAAATAGACAAAGAAGGCCCTTATGTTTTTTACCAAAATGATAGCACTTTAAATATAAATTATGTGAAAGGAAACAGAGATGATGGATTTTATGTTGATAAAAAGGAATATGCGGTTAATTCAGAAATCATGGTAAAAAGTTATTTTCAAATAGATTCCACCAGCTTTGATTTTAAAATAGATTCAGATATTAAAACCCCCCAAGTAACCTATAATGATGGCAACCCTATTATAGCAATTTCAGATATTGAAGGCAGTTACAAAACATTCAGAGATTTTCTAATAAGCAATAAAGTCATTGATAGCAATCTAAACTGGACATTTGGAAAAGGCCATTTAGTGTTGGTTGGTGATTTTGTAGATAGAGGTTGGTCTGTAACGCAAGTACTGTGGTTTATCTATAAATTAGAACAAGAAGCGGCAAAACAAGGAGGGGTTGTACATTTTATTATCGGAAATCACGAACTAAAAAATATGCAAGGTGATTATAAGGCTTCAGCTGACAAGTACCTTGCCGTGGCCAACATTTTAGGAAAAGTACAAAGCGATTTATATAATCGAAACTCCTTTTTAGGCAAATGGCTCGCAAGTAAAAATGCAATAGAACTCATTAATGGGAACCTTTTTGCCCACGGAGGAATTCATCCTGAAGTAGCCGATTCTGGCTTAAGCCTGGATAAAGTCAATCAGATTATTCGAAGCGCCTACTACAAACCGTATTATCCTAAAACAGAAAAATCGGTTGAGAATTTATTAAAATCAACAAAGAAAGGTATTTGTTGGTATCGAGGCTATTTTAAAGAGGATCTAAGCCAGGAACAGGTAGAGCTTGGGATCAATAAATTTAATGCCAGGACAATTGTAGTTGGTCATACACTTCAATCAAAAGTGAACAGGCAATACAACGGAAAAGTTATTGGAATTGATGTTAAACATCCAAAGGATTATCAAAAACATTGGCCTTTCGGAAAAACCGAAGGCCTGCTTATTGAAGGAGATAGCTACTATAGAGTTTTGAGTAATGGAGAAAAGGAAGAAATGTAACAGTTGCTAACAAACAGCATTAAACCAGCGGAACGGCACATGTCATCATGGCTTGTGCTTTTTTTGTAGTTTTATATTAACTTGAAAACAGCGCTTACTAACCGCTACTTTTCAAATTGCGTGCTCTTGGCACCGTTTAATAAAAACTAAAATGTGGAATTATATGCTCACAGACATCCATCCCAAATTACCAATGCGAGACAAAAGTGTTACCCGGGAGTATTACTCCACCAGATTAGGATTTAAGGTATTTGGAAATGCCGACTATGACGGTTACCTGATGATGGAAAAAGACCAGATTCAAATTCATTTCTTTGAATTTAAAGCTCTTGAACCCAAAGAGAATTACGGACAAGTGTATATTAGAACCAACAATATCGACGAATTTTACAACTCGCTATTGGCAAAAGAGACAGCAATTCATCCGAATGGAAAATTGGAAACCAAACCCTGGGGACAAAAGGAATTTTCGCTTCTAGACCCTGACAGCAACCTTTTGACATTCGGCCAAAATATATAGAAAAAAAAGCGTTTCCAGCTAAGCCTGCCATTGGTTGACTACAGAATATACGCTTAACACTTATCTGCAATTTGAGCACCACTGTAACGACTCCGCCCGTTGTTCGTCTTAGTTGAACACCAAGTAATAAAGTAAACAAATATGAGCATCCAAAAGACCGGTCCAAAATCCCTGACCAATTTCAAAATAAACGTAAAAATTAAACTGGCATTTCTTTGGACCTCCCTGATGTTTCTATACATATATGCCGACTATTTTCGGCTAATGACCCCTGGGAAATTAGAGAAAATGATGAAGCTACAAACTCCAATGGGACCAACATCTCCAGGGCTTTTGGTGATTTTTTCTGTGATTTTAATAATTCCGGCCTTGATGATATTTCTTTCTATTTTTCTAAAACCACAACTCAATAAGTGGTTGAACATCGTTATTGCCTTCATTTATGCCTGTATTTCCATACTGATTATAGTTTCTGGTTTTGGCAATGAATGGCAGACATTCTTTATAATATTTAACGTCCTTGAAATTCTGGTCTTTGCAATAATTATATCCCAAGCCTGGAAGTGGCCGAGAACGGAATAATCTTAAAAAGCAGATAACAAATGCTATAATTCAGTTTTCCCCTTGGACTACCTTAAATTTCTTACTTTTAAACTGCTCAATTTCAAATCCGAGTCTAGCGAACAGCACACGCAAATTATGGCCTATCCGTTGGGTGTAATTAAAAAACAATAATCTAATGGCGCCACTTATACTACTAATAGCCAGTTTTGGAATTACCTTGGCAATAAACAAATTGCTTCTTAATAGACGATTGCATTTGTCTTTTATTGGGAGATTATCTTTAGCCATCATGCTGTTATTTACAGGTATAGCCCATTTCACTAGTGCCGAACTGATGATTCAGATGCTTCCCGAGTTTGTTCCTTTTAAAAAAGAAACTGTATATCTAACGGGTATTATTGAAATTACGGCTTCAATTGGGCTGTTAACCAAACAGCGCTCAAAACTAACCAGTATCATGTTAGTGCTATTCTTTCTTGCCATATTACCTGCAAACATCATAGGAAGCATAAGAGAAGTAAAATTAGGTGGAATGGAGAATGGTGTAAACTATCTGTATTTTAGAATACCCCTACAGCTGTTGTTTATTATCTGGGCGTATTACTTTGGTATTAAAATAAATAAAACTACGCCTAACTAAGTCTAAACTGCATTAAAACGCAGTTTTGCAAATCGGCGGTAGCAATTAAAATAATAATATGTCTGACGAAATGAAACCCTGCCCAAATTGTGACTCCCCTTATGGATACGCATTAGGGAATGAAATATATGCCTGTCCTGAATGTTACCATGAATGGAATCCGAATGAAAATACAGAAGTTGAAACCCCAAAAATTTTAGATGCTAACGGGAATCAGTTAAATGATGGCGATTCGGTAATTGTTATCAAAGACCTTCCGGTAAAAGGTGCTTCAAAACCAATTAAGGCAGGTACAAAAGTGAAAAATATTCGGCTCACCGATGGCGACCATAACATTGATTGCAAAGTGGATGGTTTTGGATCAATGGGTCTGAAATCTGCATTTGTAAGAAGGGCATAAACAATTCAAAAAAACTGCCGTTTACAATGCCTGCCCCCATTATTTACGCACTACAGACCTAAATTAATAACCCATCAGGAATACTTATCTTTAGCTCGAAAGTTCGGCTACTGGCCCCGCTAAGCCTGCCATTGAAAGCAAGGGTATTAGGAGGTCTGTTATCAACGATTAATAAAAGAACCAACAAATAAAAACTATGACCGTAAATGACGAACAAAGTAGATTAGTAACTATAGCCAGAACTTCCGGCATCTGGTATTTATGTTTGGCCGTTTCCGGCATTTTAGGATTTATGGTATACCATTCTCAGGTTTACGATGCCGATCCCCAACAAACAGTGACCAATTTGGTTGAGGGTATAACCAAGGCTCGCCTTCGTTTACTATTAGAATTTATGATAATTGTCTCACAGGCACTTACCGCTATCTGGTTTTACAGGTTATTCAGGAATATTAATGAGTGGGCCGCTCTGGCCACCGCCATATGGGGGACAGTTAATGCCATTGCCATTATGGTGAGTGCCATCTCTATGGGGAGCGCCATTAAAATTGCCCAGTCTTCCCAGCTAATGGAAGATAAAATAGTGCTAATAGATCTATTGACTAGTCTGATATCAAATGCCTGGAGCGTTGGCGGTCTTTTCTTTGGGCTCTGGCTTATACCTTTGGGATACATCATTACCAGCTCCGGGAGAATGCCTGTTTGGTTGGGCAGAACTTTAATACTTGGCGGTATTGGTTATTTGGCAAGTACCACAATCAGCTATGCAGGTGTTTCAGGCTCATGGGTAGGCAGCCTTACCATACCCGCTACAATAGGAGAGTTCTGGATGATAGGCTATTTATTAATTTTTGGCATACGGCCGGTAAATAAATAAGCTGAACTATAACCACCGGGAAAAAAATAAACCGATAGTAACCATTAAAAAAGACCAATGAAACAAATACTTTTAATTTTGATCTTAATCCCTTTGGGGCTGTATAGTCAGGAATGTGATTGTGAAGCAACTTTTAATTGGACAAAAAAAACCTTTGAAGAAAATGATGCCGGGTACCAGTATATAATAGATACCAAAGGACAACGCGCATATACTTTGCACAACCAGTCTTTTATTAATAAAGTAAAAGAAAGTAAAGACACCGAAGAATGCGGGCAATTATTGAATGAATGGTTAAGGTTCTTCAGAAGCGGGCATATAGGTCTGGAATATATTGGCCTGTCTGCTAACAACTTAAATAATACTGCTTCTGGGGAGGCTGATGATGATTTAAATGCCTGGGAAACTTTTTCTATTGATCAGAACAAATTTAAAGAGTATCTAGAACAAAAATCTGTTCATGATTATGAGGGCATATGGCAATTTGGAGGCTACAAAATAGGGATTAAAAAAGAGGGGGCAACTTATATCGGCTTCATCATCGATGCAAAAACCAACTTATGGAAAAAAGAACAGGTGAAGCTAAAAATATTTGAACAAGATGGTAAAACTTCTTCTATTTTCTATATGCTGAACCGTTCTGAGGTAACTTCTGATAATGTATCCCTTTATGGAAAAAATAATCTTGAAATTGGAGATATACGTCTTTCAAGGATTTATCCGAAACTCCAGGATAATTCTCCCTATCGGCTTGCATTTAATGCGTTAAATACCCGCTTGCCATTTATGGAGCAAATTAATGAGACGACGCTCTATTTTAGAATTCCGTCCTTTACCGGAACCCCCGAGAAAATGGCGATAGACAGCGTAATAGAACATAATAAAGAGAAAATTCTAAGTACAGAGAATCTAATAATCGATATAAGAAATGGCACCGGTGGTTCTGATGAAGGCTATTATGAAATTTTGCCCTTGATCTATACCAACCCGATAAGAACTCCAAGTTTTCATTTTTATTCTACTCCTTTAAACAATAAAAGGTGGTTAGATTTTATAGCATATACCGGCATGGCTCAGGAATTTGATATGCGGTTTTCGCAGGAAGAAAAAGTAAGACTTAGGAAAGAGTATGATACCTTATCCAGGCATATTGGTGAATTTGTAAGTTTTGATACAACCGCAGTTACAGTCAGAACATATGACCAGGTTTATCCTTTCCCAAAGCAAGTTGGAATTATTCACAATCATAGGAACGGTAGTACAGACGAACAATTTTTGTTAGACGCTATGCAGAGTAAGAAGGTAAAACTATTTGGAAGAACTACCATGGGGGCGTTAGACTTTTCTAACATGAACAGGGTAAGCTCCCCATGTAATAATTTCAGACTCTGGTACACCCTATCTAAAAGCGGTAGAATTCCAAATATGGCGATAGATGGTATTGGCATTCAACCAGATTATTATATTGATGAGCAGGTCCCTGAATACGAATGGATAAATTTTGTTACTAAAATTTTAAACCAATAAAACCCTTGGATAACAGAAAGTGGAATACCTATGGGCTATAAATCTTAGTGCTTCTTTTGCACCATATGTTAGGAATAATCCTGGAAAATGGCTAATAAAAAAAGGCAACTAACTCAAACTAAATCCTGGAATAATCATTTACGTAAAATAGGCAAGCTTATTTTAAGGAATACCATTCCAAGTTCAAAATAGCAAGTGTTAGCAAACTATAAGTCGCGGCGCTTAAGGTTGCAAAAATAGAAGGTAGAGGGCTCATTTCAATTGATATATAACTCTCTTTGTTATTTAATATTAATACTTTAAATTAAATTCATTGAAACTAAGCGTGAATTGAACTACAAAGAATCACATACTCTAATACTTAATAATATAGCAAGGTTTATTGATTTAACTGAGCTAGAAAAACAAAAATACCTCTCATTACTTACAGAAATAAAAGTTAAAAAGAAGGCATTCTTAATGCAGGCAGGTGATATTGCCAAATATGAGTATTTTATAACAAAAGGATGCTTAAAGGTGTATACCTTAGATGAAGATGGTGCACCTCACATATCCATGTTCGCTGTGGAGGACTATTGGACAGGAGACATGGCTAGTTTTATGACCAAAGAACCAACACATTATTTTATTAAGGCTACGGAGCATTCGGAATTATTAGGTATCTCCAGGGCCAATTATGATTTACTATTTCAAGAAATACCAAAATTCGAAAGATTTTATCGGATACTTTATCAGAGGTCGCTTGTAAGTTACATAAGGCGTTCTAATCATGGCATATCCTTAAACGCGGAGGAAAGATATATCGCGTTCAAAAAGAAATACCCAAAAATTACCAATAGAATTACCCAAAAGGACTTAGCAGCTTATATTGGTATTACGCCAGAATTTATGAGTAAGATTATTTCTAAAGTCAATAGAATGTAAAAGTCTTAAACTAGTTCATTTTTTTTCATGTGCTCCTGTCGGAATTTTGAAGCATGAAAAAAATCATAATCATTACATTTTTAATAACAATTGGATTTGCAAACTATTTGCAAGCACAATTTACACAAGTGGAACTGTTTTCTGGTTTTGACAAAACAGATTTTACATTATTCTCAAGTTATACTATTAATGAGGGCAAGACTCTCAGCATTAATACCCTGGCTTTCTTTCAAAAATTTAAAGATGAAGAAAACCAAGGCTTTGATGAAATAGGTGTTCAACCAACACTATTCTGGAATATTAATAAGAATATTGCTATTGGTCCCTCTTTATATTACAACAGTTTTGCCGGGTATTCGGAACGTTTGTCGGCAAAGTTCACACTAAAAATTTCACGAGTATTATTTGTAATTATTCCTACAGTTGCCCATTCTGAGCAAACTGATGCGAGCTATGCAGAAGCATTTGTACAGTTCCAGTTCAACAAATCTTTAAGTGATAAAGTATCTCTTTGGTTAAATGGTCAGTTTTTAACCATTTGGGATGAATTCAAAACGCACTCAAGAAGTTATCAGCAATTACGTATTGGTGTGTCATTAAATAGACATCAGTTTGGTATCGGTATGGACTTTGACCAGTATGGGCCAAAACCTATAGAAAAATCATCTTTCGGCGTGTATTACCGGAAAACTTTATAAACAATTTTAAATCTTAAATATCATGAAAATTTTAGTCAAAAAACTTTTAACAACTCATCCAAATATCGGATTTAGCATTGCGCGATTAACACTTGGTCTAGTACTATTTCCGCATGGTGCACAAAAATTACTAGGCCTCTTCGATGGTTATGGTTATTCAGCAACTATGGAAACATTTACTACACATATGGGTTTACCAGGTATTGTAGCCTTCTCAGTAATAATGATTGAGTTTTTCGGCTCTATTTCATTGGTTCTAGGAATCTTCAGTAGGTTTTGGGCCTTATCATTAGCAGGAATGTTCCTGGGTATCATTTTTACTACGCAGTTAGAACATGGCTTTTTTATGAATTGGTTTGGTAATCAAGCAGGTGAAGGTTACGAATATTCTCTTTTAATTATCGGTCTTGCCTTAACCATAGTAATAAATGGTAGTGGAAAATGGTCAATAGATAATCTAATCTCTAAAAAACAATAACAATGAAAAAAATAATTACAATATCAGGGAGCAATAGTCAAAAATCTATCAACAAAAGTTTAATATCCCACACCAGTAATTTATTAGAAAACATAGAGATTATTTCAATCGACTTAAACGATTATGTCTTACCCATATATGGAGTTGATTTTGAAGCCGAAAATGGTATACCTACTGCGGTTAAAAGGCTAGATGAGTCATTTAACAAGGCCGATGGTTTTATTATATCTCTTGCCGAACATAATGGATCTTATGCCGCGGTATTTAAAAATACTATAGACTGGTTGTCTCGTGTAAATATGAAAATATGGAGAGATAAACCAATGCTTTTAATGGCGACTTCACCGGGCGGCAGAGGTGGTAGAACAGTTTTACAAGCTGCTAAGGCCTATTTCCCATACTTAGGGGGTAATGTAACTGCAGATTTTTCATTGCCAAATTTCTATGATAATTTTTCAGATGGTGAAATTTCTGATAATGGATTAAAAGAAGAATTGAACAAGAAAATTCAATTCTTTGAAGACCATTTGAATGGTAAATAATTAAAGGTTTTATCAAAAAAAATATCAATAAGCTTCTAACATTTGACGCATAATTAATATTTTTTTCAAAACCAATAAACATGAATTCAGAAAACACTTTAATCATGGGAGGAACTGGAGTTAAAAAAGGATTATTTCCATCCTGTCCTTCATCCCTGGTGGGCAACCGGGCCGAACAAGAATAAAAGCTCCGGTGAAAATTTAATAGTGAGGAGCCACCTTGCCCTGCCGTAGCGGCTACGCGAAGGCGAGGGGGTGGTGCGTTGGCCTCCCATTTTTATCAGAATGGATGGAAGGAGGATTAACTCCTTACAGTCGTTCATCCCTGGTGCGCAACCGGGCCGAACAAGAATAAAAGCTCCGGTGGAACTTTTATAGTGAGGAGCCACCTTGCCCTGCCGTAGCGGCTATGCGGAGGCGAGGGGGTGGTGCGTTGGCAAACTATAATAACACTCATATTTAGGAGGATTAACTCGCCATGCTCGTTCATCCCTGGTGCGAGACCGGGCCGAACGAAGATAATAGGTCCTGAGGACCTATTATAGTGAGGAGCCAGGTGGTGCGTTGGCAAACTATAATAACACTCATATTTAGGAGGATTAACTCGCCATGCTCGTTCATCCCTGGTGCGAGACCACTTCTGCAAATAGATAATCAATAGCCGCAATAGCGGCTATTTTTTTTATTCCTCAAGAAGATGAAAATAAACTTTCACTTCTTTCGGGAATAAAAAAATCCATTAGCTGAAAGCTAATGGATTATCTGCTTGATGTGGGCGCTGAGGGATTCGAACCCCCGACCCCCTCGGTGTAAACGAGGTGCTCTAAACCAACTGAGCTAAGCGCCCCAAAAGGGAGTGCAAATATAGAATAGTTTTTTGTTACCTAAAACAAAATCCGGCAAAAAATTACCCGTGATTACGAACACAGTGAAGCAATCTCATCATACCACCTCAGCAACCGTAAAAGTACTGCCGCCTACAAATACAAGGTCTTCTTTCCCAGCATTACTCAGGGCAATTTCTAAAGCCCGGGGTACGGAATCATAAACCGCACCTTCTAATCCATAGCTGTTAGCTGCGTTTTTTAAAGTATCCGAACTCAAGCCCCTGGGAACCGCCGGGGATGAGAAATAATACTGTGCTCCTTTTGGAAACAAAGGGAGTATCTTATCTAAATCCTTGTTCTTAACCAAACCCAGGACTATATGCAGCGATTTAAATTGCTGTTGGCTTAATTGCTCTAATACAAGGCTTAATCCTTCACTGTTGTGTGCCGTATCGCAAATCACCTTGGGCTGGGTTTGCAGTATTTGCCACCTGCCCATTAATCCCGTGTTCTGCACCACATTTAATAATCCCGCCTTTATATCTTCTTTATTGATCTCAAAACCTTTTAGCATTCTCAAACATGCAATTACCCCTTTTACATTTTTAGCCTGGTAATTACCTAACAATGAAGTCTCATAATCCTCTGCTATTTCGTGTTCTGCAAAAACAATTTCGGCATCTTGTCTTTTGGCGATACTTCTAAATTCATCGGCCAGTTCTTCCTGATATTCACTAATCACCACAGGGACTCCTTTCTTAATAATTCCACCCTTTTCCCTGGTTATCTCTAACAGACTCTCCCCAAGCATATCGGTATGGTCCATTCCAATATTAGTGATCAGGGCGACTTCAGGGCTAATTATATTGGTGGCATCCAGTCTGCCTCCCAGACCAACTTCAATAACGGCGATATCTACTTCCTTCAACGCGAAATAATAAAAGGCCAACCCCACAGACATTTCAAAAAATGACAAACCCCGTTGTTCAAAGAAGGGCTTATTGTCCGCTACAAATTTTATCACAGCCTGCTTATCAATGGTCTCCCCATTAATTTTAATACGCTCACGATAGTCTTTTAAATGTGGAGAAGTATACAACCCTACTTTATATCCTGCCTCCTGAAGCACAGAAGCCAGCATATGAGTGCTAGAACCCTTGCCATTGGTTCCGGCCACATGAATGCTCTTAAATTTGTTATGAGGGTCTCCCAGGTGACTGGAAAGCGAAAGGATATTGTCTAGTTTAGCGTTTAAGGCGGTCTCACCCATCTGCTGGTACATTGGAAGTTGCTTAAACATCCAATTCACGGTTTCCTGATAGGTCATTTCCTATTCCCCAAGTTTAAAGTTCACTACTACAAATCCTATTTGCTGACTGGGGGCTTTGGAGTCTAAATTCCATTTGTGCATAAAAGCCGTTTTCTTGGCCGGTTCCAGTAAACATGGATGACTATTTGTAGTGCCTTTTACTCCAGGGGTGGCACTGACAACTTTTCCATTTCTGTCTACAACAATTTTTACTACTACCCTTCCTTCCTGGTTGCACTCTTGTTGCACTTTTCCCTTGCTCACCAAAGATCTTCCACTAAGGCCATAACCTCCTGTACCACTTCCCGAACCCGGGGCACCGTAATAACTGGTAGCATAAGGGTCTCCCCCCGGTTGGCCTTTATCTCCTGCCCTGTTATCGTCACCTTCACTACCCGTTGCCTCACCATCAGACTTGTTTAAGCCTCCCATAAGCTCATCGAGCTTTTTCTTTTTGGCCTCCTTTTCCTTCCTGGCCTTCTCCTCAGCAGCCTTTTTCTCGGCCTCAATTCTTTCGGCCTTGGCCTTTGCAAGTTTAGCAGCTTCTTCGGCCTTGCGTTTGGCCGCCTGTTGTTGCTTTATTCTAATAGCTTCAGGATCTTCTGTGGTCAGCACCTTTTCGGTAGCTTTTTCTGTTACATCCTCTTCGGCCACTTCCTCGGGCGGTGCAGCCTCGGTCTCCTCTTCTACCTGTTCTTCTACTACTTCCTTCTTTTCCGTAGGCTGGGCCTTTATCTTTTCTTTTGGCTGTTCATTCCCCATGCCAAATTCCATGGTGCCAAAATTCACCGTTATCCCATTCTCTATTGGCGGTTCCATATAGGTAAGTCCAATGTAGAACAACAATAGCAGCAGTACGCTTAGCAGAAAAGTAGTAAGCGTAAAAGACTTCTTCTTATGTCTCGTATCTAAAAATGACATAGTGCCCAACTAGTTTTTAAAAAGAAAATCCGGGAATCTTGAGTTCGAATGGAAACTAAATAACATCCTAGTTTGGACGTACAGCTAAGATCACCTTATAGCTATTCCTGTTGGCAATATCCATGACGTTGACAGCTTCTTTTATAGCCACATTCTCTTCCGCTCTAAGGATAATGGTAGGCTTCTCCTCGCCTTCCAATGCTTTTTTCAATTCAATTTCAATGTATTCTCCGTTGATTCTTTCATTATTTACAAAATATTCCAGGTCCTTGTTAATGGTTACCGAAACATTTTGGGTATTGGTAGACTTCCCTTTTGCTTTTGGCAGCAACAGATCCAATGCATTTGGAGAATTTGCCGTCAACATAAAGAAAATCAATAGCAGGAAAACAATATCTGTCATAGATGACATACTGAAATCCGGGCTGATTTTATTTCTTCCTTTCAATTTCATAATAGACTCCTAAACAGGTTCGTTCAATAAATCTAAAAACTCCACAGCATTAGCTTCCATCTTGTGTACTACCTTATCTGTTCTGTTTACCAGGTGGTTATACCCCATATAAGCTATAATACCAACTACCAAACCGGCGACGGTGGTGGTCATTGCAGTATATATTCCTGAAGCCAAAGCGCCCATTTCTGCTTGCCCCCCACTACTTGCCATTTGATGGAATGCCAAAATCATACCAATTACGGTTCCAAGAAACCCAATCATCGGGGCAGCACCTGCAACAGTGGCCAGAATATTGACATTTTTTTCCAGTTTATATACCTCCAGGGTACCTGCGTTTTCAATAGCAGTATTTATATCATCCAGTGGTTTCCCTATTCTGGAAACTCCTTTTTCTGTTAATCTTGCTACCGGTGAATCTGTCTGCGCACATAATATTTTTGCGGCTTCCAATTTACCGTTCATTACATGATCCCGAATCTGATTCATGAAATTCTTATCTATTTGCGAAGCGGCCTTAATAGCTAATAATCGCTCAAAGTAAATGTAAAGCGCAACGGCCAGCATGGCGAAAAGCACAGAAATTATAACGATACTACCTGTACCGCCATTGAATATTAAATCTATTACTGAAAGTGTTTTTTCCTCAGAAGCTATTTCACCTAGTTGGGTCTCGTCCACAAGGTCTTGAAACATTATCATATATTCTCTCTTATTAAAGTTGCCTTTATAACGGTATTTTATCGATAAAATTATGCATGAAGCACAAAATCGCGCAATAAAATAAATGCAATGGCTCCGGCCACAAATCCAACCATGGCCAACCAGGCAATTTTCTTAAGATACCAGAAGAAATCTATCTTTTCCATCCCCATGGCAACAACCCCAGCGGCAGATCCGATAATAAGCATACTTCCACCCGTTCCGGCAGAATATGCAATAAAGTGCCATAACGGACTATCAGCAGGTTCTGAGAACATTCCCATACTTGCAGCTACTAAAGGTACATTGTCAATTACGGCAGAGCCTACCCCAAATAACATTACAACTATATCCAGATTTGGAATTGCCTCATTTAAGCTCGCTGCATAATGAAATAAATAACCCAGAGATTCCAGAGCGGCAACGGCTAATAAAATTCCAAGGAAGAATAAGATACTTGGGAGCTCTATTTTAGACAAAGAACTGTGTACAGGACTGTGATGACCCACCGTATCGTGTTCTTCACTATCGATCCCTGAAATGCTGAATTTTGTACCACTGTAAATTTCGGCAAAAGTAGCTACCACAGCTAATGAAAGCATCATCCCAACATAGGGTGGTAAATGTGTTATGGTTTTAAAAACCGGCACAAAAATTATAGCTCCCAGCCCAAGGTAGAGCATGGTGGCCCCAAAGGGCGACTTTGCAGGCTCCTTTTCAAATTCACCATCTATCATCCCACTAAAAGCCTTTTTTCTCGATGCTATTAGCCCGGGAACTACCATACAAATTATAGAAGGAATCAGTACATGAATTACCAATTGGACGGTGGTCACCTTCTCTGCAATCCATAACATGGTAGTGGTTACATCTCCAATTGGCGACCAGGCCCCTCCAGCATTTGCGGCAATTATAATAATACCGGCAAACCAAAGTCTGGTTTCTCTGTCTCTTATAACTTTTTGAAGAATAGTAACAAGTACTATAGTTGCGGTAAGATTATCTATAATGGCCGATAAGATAAATGCCAGTAATGAAAATAGCCATAACAACTTGCGCTTGCTTCTGGTTCTGATATATCCCTTTATGGTTGCAAAACCATCGAAATAATCAATAATTTCAACTATGGTCATTGCGCCCAATAAGAATACCAGAATCTCCGCCGTTTTCCCCAGATGATGCAATAACATTTCATCCAGATGCGAAGGTTCTAACTCTTGTATTTCTGCATTGACCTCAAAAACCGGTAAATGTGCCAGGGCAATAATTGCCCATAAAATGGCCATCATGGCCAGTGCCGGAATTAGTTTGTCTATTTTAAGGTTATGCTCGAGGGTTATTGCTAAATAACCCACAAGGAATACAATAATAATAATGGCCTCCATAGTTGGTTGGTTTTAGTTAAATGAGCTGCTTAATTGCAATCTCAAAAGCGGTTCTACTTATATTAGTTTTATATGTCTTCTGCTTAAAGATATTCAAAATTGCCTTTCGAATGGTATTTGAAGTATCATTAAATATTTTTTCATCGTCCATTCCTACCCTTCTTTCCATAAAATATGCGAAAACGCGGGCCATTCCACAGTTCGAAATAAAATCCGGGATCAGGCTCACTCGTTCATCTGTATACTCCATAATAGGACCAAAGAAAATCTCTTCATCTGCAAAAGGTACATTAGCCCCGCACGAAATTACCTCAAGACCCGTATCTATCATAGTGGATATCTGATCTTTGGTAACCAGCCTGGATGCAGCGCAGGGTACAAATACCTCTGTTGGCAATTTCCAAATACTTTGATTAATCTCCTCAAAAGGAATCAGATTTTCCGCCATTAAAGCATTGCCTTTTTTATTTCTGAAAAAATCCTTGATCTCCTCAAAAGTAAACCCTTCTTCATTCACCACCCCGCCTACGCGGTCTATTATTCCAACTATTTTGGCGCCCATCCCTGCCAGATAAAAAGCAGCTGCAGAACCTACATTTCCAAAGCCCTGAACAACTACCCGCTTGCCAACAACGCTATCGCCATAAATATCGTAAAAATGTTTTACAGCCTCCGCTACACCAAAACCAGTGATCATATCGGCTACCGTATATTTCCTGCGTAGATCGGGGGAATATTTTTCGCTCTCTAACACTTTTTTTACCCCAAGCCTTAACTGACCAATTCTATTTATTTTATCGGCCTCTGTAGGTTTAAAATGGCCATTAAACACCCCTTCCTGAGGGTGCCAAACCCCAGCATTCTCGGTAATCGGGATGACCTCGTGAATTTCATCCACATTTAAATCTCCACCCGTTCCGTAATAACTTTTCAATAGTGGAGAAACGGCATGATACCACCTTTCAAGAACGCCTTTCTTTCTTGGATCACTGGGATCGAAATTTATACCAGATTTAGCTCCTCCAATCGGAGGGCCCGAAACAGTAAATTTTACTTCCATTGTTTTGGCAAGTGATACTACTTCATTCATATCCAAACCTATTCGCATTCTGGTTCCTCCGCCTGCTGCGCCTCCCCTTAGCGAATTTATAACCGTCCAACCCTCGGCTTCTGTCTCGGGGTCTTTCCAATTAAATACAATTTCAGCGGGTTTATTTTCATACTTCTTAAGTAATTCTTTCATTTCCATGACTTCCTAATTTTATGTTGCACTAATTACACTTCTAATTCTCTCTTAAACTTCCTCTTGTATCCCCAAAAGGGGTTAGTGCTGTCTCATAACTTTAGGATTAAATGAAATAGGCTGTGCTATAAGTGACAAATATAAAAATATTGCTCAGGTTACACCTTGTTTCTTCGCTTATCTCCTACAAAAATACGGCTGGTGCACTTTAAGTAATATTTAAACAATTCTTAATTTATCGTCTTGCTTATTGAATATTATCCAACATACAGCTATATTTGCATTGGTTTTTTATCAATATCATATAGGAATGGATTTTACACTTACCGAAGAACAATTAATGATTCAACAGGCAGCCAGAGACTTTGCCCAAACAGAATTATTACCCGGAGTTATTGAAAGAGATGATGCCCAGGAATTTCCTGAACAGCAGGTAAAAAGAATGGGAGAATTGGGGTTTATGGGCATGATGGTAGACCCAAAATACGGAGGAAGTGGTTTAGATACCCTTTCTTATGTGCTAACCATGGAAGAACTATCAAAAGTTGATGCTTCTGCATCTGTCGTGGTATCAGTAAATAATTCGCTGGTTTGTTGGGGCCTTGAAACCTATGGTTCCGAAGAACAGAAGATGAAATACCTTACTCAATTAGCCTCTGGAAACTGCATTGGGGCATTTTGCCTGTCCGAACCGGAAGCTGGAAGTGATGCCACCTCTCAAAAAACAACTGCCATAGATAAAGGCGATCACTATATTCTCAACGGGACCAAAAATTGGATCACTAATGGAAATTCCGCCGAGGTATATATTGTAATGGCACAAACCGATGTTGAGAAAGGTCACAAGGGTATCAACGCCCTGATTATTGAAAAAGGAATGGAAGGATTTGAAATTGGTCCTAAAGAGAACAAATTGGGTATACGCGGAAGTGATACCCATTCCCTGCTTTTTAACGATGTTAAAGTTCCTAAAGAAAACAGGATAGGGGAAGACGGATTTGGTTTTAAATTTGCCATGAAAACCCTGGCCGGTGGTCGTATAGGGATTGCAGCGCAAGCCTTGGGGATAGCCGCAGGAGCCTATGAACTTTCTAAAAAGTACGCCAAAGAAAGAAAGGCCTTTGGCAAGGAAATAGGCAAACACCAGGCGATTGCTTTTAAACTGGCCGATATGCACACTCAAATTGCAGCAGCCCGTCATTTAGTCTACAAAGCGGCCTGGGATAAAGACAATAATAAGAATTATGATGTGACTGGCGCAATGGCCAAGTTGTACGCCTCTCAGGTAGCAATGGATACCGCTATAGAGGCAGTTCAGATACATGGCGGCAATGGTTTTGTAAAGGAATACCATGTGGAAAGAATGATGCGAGACGCCAAGATTACACAGATTTATGAGGGCACCACGGAAATACAAAAAATTGTTATTTCCAGAGATCTTCTTAAAGATTAATACAACCACATATCACTATTGGCTTAAATACTTGATTTTTCTTCTTATTGACTTCTCTTGTTGTTCGGAAATTTGGTCAATAAATTTCCCTGTTTTGCGTATTCTTCATTATCAAAATCACAATTTAGCTCCCCATAAATAGGTATTTTGAATAATATGCAACCTTTATTTCAAAATAATTAATTTCTTGTTTGATTAACGTCTTCAAGCTGTATATTATTCAGCTAAAATGATATTTTTGAATAAATATGATAATGTATGAAGTTGGAGCAACAAGGACTTTACTTTCCAGAATTTGAACATGATAATTGCGGTGCAGGATTTATCTGTAGCCTGAAAGGACGGAAGTCTAATGATATCATCCACAAGGCCCTGGAAATATTAGATAAATTAGAACATCGCGGTGCAGTAAGCGCTGACGGGAAAACAGGAGATGGCGCGGGTATACTTATAGATATCCCCCATGAATATTTTATAACACAATGTAATTTTGAATTGCCAGAACCGGGATCCTATGCCGTTGGCAATATCTTCCTTCCCCGTAAAGAAAATCAACGAAATTTCTGTATCGAAATTTTCGAGGAAAATATAAAGAAGCAAGGGCTACAATTACTGGGTTGGCGAGATGTGCCGGTAAACAGATCAATCCCAGGAAGGATTGCAATGGAGACAGAGCCATTTGTAAAACAATTATTCGTTGGAAAAGAAAATAAAGAACAAACTTATTTCGACTTCAACCTAAAACTTTATATCGCCAGAAAGATTACGGAACATACTGTTAGCGGATCCAAATTATCAGAGAACAAATTCTTTTATGTCCCGAGTCTATCCACAAAGATCATCATATTTAAAGGGTTGTTGATGCCCAATGATATAAAATTGTACTACAAAGATCTGATGGATCCGGCAGTGGTGACCAGATTGGCATTAGTTCACCAGCGTTTTTCTACCAATACCTTCCCCACCTGGGATCTTGCGCAACCATTTAGGTATATGTGCCACAATGGTGAGATTAATACATTAAGGGGTAATGTATCCAGAATGACCTCAAGAGAGGAGTTATTGAAAAGTGAACTTTTTGGAGAGGATATCAAGAAAATCCTCCCGGTGATACTCCCCGGGAAATCGGATTCGGCCACCATGGATATGGTTGTTGAGCTGCTCCTTATGACCGGAAGGTCCTTACCCGAAGTGATGATGATGCTGGTTCCTGAAGCCTGGGAGAAGAATACCAATATGTCTGAAGCGAAACGCGCTTTTTACGAATACAACTCCTGTTTAATGGAACCCTGGGACGGGCCGGCTTCTATTCCTTTTACTGATGGAAATTATATAGGAGCTGTATTAGATAGAAACGGGCTGCGGCCGTCGCGCTATTCTGTCACTAAAGATGGTTATGTAATTATGTCTTCAGAAGTAGGGGTAATAGACATAGCACCTGAGAACATAGAATTTCACGGAAGGTTAGAACCCGGAAAAATGTTTTTGGTAAACATGGGGGAAGGGCGTATTGTTAATGATGAAGAAATAAAAGAAGAGATAGCCCAGCTAAGGCCTTACAAAAAATGGCTGGATAAAAATATCGTCTATCTTAAGGATATCCCTTATAACGATTGTCCTTTATTTCTAAACGAGGAATCTCTCGTAAAAAGAAAGTCGGTTTTTGGATATACTCAGGAAGATATTAATACCATCATCCTTCCAATGGGCAAGACAGCCAAAGAACCTATAGGATCTATGGGCTCAGATACCCCAATTGCGGTATTGTCAGAACGCCCTCAGCTGATATACAACTATTTTAAGCAATTATTCGCTCAGGTAACCAACCCACCACTTGATGGTATCAGGGAGGAGCTGATTACAGACATCAGCCTGACCCTTGGGGAAGACCACAACATTTTCGACTATACCGAACTTCATTGCAGGAAACTTAAAATTCAAAATCCGGTAATTTCCAAGGAAGATCTGGATAAGATTAAAAATTACGATGCCAGTCCGGATTATAAAGTAGTATCTATCCCCATCCTCTACGAAATTAAGCGGGGGCACAATGGCCTGGAAGATGCTCTAGAAGCCATCCTGGATAAGGCCTCAAAGGCCATTGACGAAACCACCAATATTATAATTCTTTCAGACAGGAATGTCAGTAAGGACCTGGCACCTATACCCGCCGTTTTGGCCTGTTCCTATGTGAACAGTGGATTGCAGAAATTGGGGAAACGCTCAAAGTTGAGCATTATCATAGAGTCTGCCGAACCCAGAGAGGTACATCATTTTACAACACTTTTCGGTTTCGGGGCAAGCGCAATTAACCCATATCTGGTAAATGAAATCATTGGGGAGCAAATAGAACAGAACGACATTACGGAATACTCCTTTGAAGATGCTATTAAGAATTACAACAAGGCTGTAGGTAAGGGAATTTTAAAAGTGATGAATAAAATAGGTATCTCTACCCTTAATTCTTACCGGGGTTCCCAATTGTTTGAATGTATAGGGATAAATACCAAAACGGTAGAGAAGTATTTCCCCGGAACGCCAACCAGAATCCAGGGTATAGGATTATACGAGATTGAAAAAGAGATCGCTAAAAGACACAAGAAGGCATATTCAGAGAAAGAAATAGCTGCTAACCTTGATCTGGAAGTGGGCGGGGAATACCGATGGCGTCGTGATGGCGAAAAACATATGTTCAACCCATTGTCTATTGCCAAACTACAAAAGGCTGTTCGCGGAAACGAAGCTGATACTTATAAAGAATTCTCAGCAATGGTTAACGAACAATCCAAAAATCTGCTCACCATCAGAGGCTTATTCGAGTTTTCTAATTACGACCCTATTCCACTTGAAGAGGTTGAACCATGGACAGAAATTGTTAAGCGCTTTAAAACAGGTGCAATGTCTTATGGCTCCATAAGTAAGGAAGCCCACGAAACATTGGCTATTGCCATGAACAGAATTGGCGGTAAAAGTAATTCCGGTGAAGGTGGAGAGGATGCCGAGAGATTTTACAAAAATGAAACGGGTGACTGGCGTAATAGTGCCATTAAACAGGTGGCATCCGGAAGATTCGGAGTTACCTCCAATTATCTGACAAATGCCAAGGAAATCCAGATTAAAATGGCTCAGGGTGCCAAACCAGGAGAAGGCGGCCAATTGCCAGGGCCAAAAGTTAATCCCGCAATTGCCAAAACCAGGAATTCCACACCCTATGTAGGTTTAATATCGCCTCCACCACATCACGATATATATTCTATTGAAGATCTGTCGCAATTGATCTACGACTTAAAATCTGCAAACCGAAAGGCAAGAATTAATGTTAAACTGGTTTCAGAGGTAGGGGTTGGAACAGTTGCCGCCGGGGTAGCCAAAGCCAAAGCCGATGTTATCCTTGTTTCAGGATTCGACGGGGGTACAGGGGCATCACCTCTTACTTCATTAAAACATGCAGGCTTACCATGGGAGCTAGGGATAGCCGAAGCACAACAAACTTTGGTGATGAACGACTTAAGGAACAGGATTGTTCTGGAGTGCGACGGGCAGTTAAAAACTGGTAGGGATGTTGCTGTTGCCTGTTTACTCGGAGCCGAAGAATTTGGTTTTGCCACGGCCCCATTAGTTGCCTCAGGCTGTATCATGATGCGTGTATGCCATCTGAATACCTGTCCTGTAGGGATCGCAACTCAAAATCCTGAACTAAGAAAGAAGTTTGAAGGCAAACCGGAACATGTGGTTAACTACATGTATTTTGTAGCACAGGAATTGCGCGAAATTATGGCGCAATTGGGCTTTAGAACCGTAAATGAAATGGTGGGTCAGGTTCAAAAATTAGACAGAAAAAAGGCCATAAACCATTATAAAGCATCTGGTATAGATCTCAGCCCTATATTACATCAGGTAGATGTACCTCAGGGGACTAAGTTTTACAACACCGAGGCTCAGAAGCACGATGTGGATAAATCTATAGAATTCGAAATCATAGAAAAAGCCACCCCATCCTTATTTAGAAAAGAAAAACTGAAGTTAGATTTTCCTATTCATAATACCGATAGGGCTGTTGGGGCAATTATCAGTAATGAAATTTCCAAAACTTATGGCGCGGAAGGTTTACCCATAAATACCTTGAGAATAAACTTTACAGGATCGGCCGGACAAAGTTTTGGCGCTTTTGCAACCAGAGGGCTGACACTGACGGTAAATGGAAACACCAATGATTATCTCGGAAAAGGCCTTTCGGGCGCCAAACTGGTTATTAAAGTTCCGGATGGAGCAACATTTGTCCCTGAAGAAAATGTAATAACGGGTAACGTTTCACTCTATGGAGCTACAGCTGGCAGGGCGTATATAAATGGAAAAGCCGGAGAACGATTTTGCGTAAGGAATTCAGGAGCCAAAACTGTTGTAGAAGGCATTGGTGATCATGGGTGCGAATATATGACAGGAGGTGTAGCAGTGATCCTTGGAGAAGTAGGCAGAAATTTTGGTGCAGGAATGAGCGGAGGAATTGCCTATGTATATGATAAGAATAACACCTTTGAAAAAAGATGTAATAAGGAAGCATTAAACCTATTGCCTGTTGAAAAAGAGGAAGACATTAAGGAGTTAAAGGAATTAATTGAGAGCCACTACAATTATACCATGAGTCCTCTGGCACAAAGAATTTTGGAAAATTGGGATACCTGCCTGCCGAAGTTTGTAAAAGTATTCCCTGAAGAATACAGACAGGCCTTAATTAGATTAGAAGAAGAAAAATTACAGACCACATAATCAGAAGATGGGAAAGACAACCGGATTTTTGGAGTTTGATAGAAAAGTTGAAGCCTATGCCCCCGCGGAGGACAGGGTAAAAAACTATAAGGAGTTTACCCTTCCAATGAAGGAAAAGGAAATAAAAGATCAAGGTGCCCGCTGTATGGATTGTGGCATCCCGTTTTGCCATAGCGGTTGTCCTCTTGGAAACCTTATTCCGGATTTCAACGATGCAGTGTACAGAGGTAAATGGGCGAAAGCAGCTAATATTTTACACGCTACAAACAACTTTCCCGAATTTACGGGGAGGTTATGTCCTGCGCCCTGTGAAGAAGCCTGTGTTTTAGGGATAAATGAGGATCCAGTTTCTATCGAAAATATTGAGAAAAATATTGTTGAAACCGCGTTTAAAAACGGATGGGTGGTTGCAAACCCACCAACTGAGCGGACTGGTAAGACAGTTGCAGTAATTGGCTCCGGACCTGCAGGTTTAGCTGCTGCTCAGCAATTAAACCGGGCAGGACATACAGTAACCGTTTTTGAGCGTGATGAGAAACCCGGTGGGTTGCTCCGCTATGGTATTCCAGATTTTAAAATGGAAAAACATATCATAGACAGGCGTTTGGCCATTTTAGAAGAAGAAGGTATTTTATTTGAATGTGGGGTGCATATTGGAGTTGATAAAAAAGCAGATGATCTAAAGAGCCAATTTGATGCCGTAGTCCTTTGTGGTGGCGCCACAGTAAGAAGAAATTTACCCATAAAAGGGGCCGACCTTAAAGGGGTTACCCAGGCCATGGATTTTCTTGCACAAAATAACAGGCGGGTTGATGGGATTAAAGATCTTGGCGAGGAAATACTGGCTAAAAATAAAAATGTCATCGTAATTGGTGGAGGAGATACAGGTTCTGATTGTATTGGCACTTCCTTCAGGCATGGTGCAAAATCTGTTGTTAATTTTGAAATTATGCCCATGGCAACCACAGAGCGGCCAGAAGATCAGCCCTGGCCTTTTTGGCCAATGAGGTTAAGGACAAGTTCTTCCCATAAGGAAGGGGCTGAAAGATTTTTTAGCATCTCTACAAAAGAGTTCATTGGAGACAAAAATGGCAACTTAAAAGGATTGATTACCACTGAGGTTGAATGGAAAAAAGTTCCAGGACAACGCCCTGTTCTTAAGGAAGTTGAAGGAACAGAAAAGCAGTGGGATTGTGATTTAGCCCTGTTAGCCTTAGGATTTACCGGTTCTGAAATGAGTGTAGCAGAGCAACTGGGATTGGAAGCAGATACAAGAACCAATATCAAAGCAACCGAAAAAGATTATGCCACTAATGTTCCGGGGGTTTTTGTTGCAGGAGATCAGCGCAGGGGACAGTCTCTTATTGTCTGGGCCATATCTGAAGGCAGACAGGCAGCTCACCATGTTGACGTCTTTTTAACGGGTAGTTCTAATCTACCACTAAAAGGAGAAGGTGATCTTCCAAAAATTTAACTAGTTATTGTTTTAATTGAATAAGGCTGCCCATAAAGAGCAGCCTTTTTTAATGGGTTTATCTTAACCTGATAGTTATTCTTTTGTGACCTTGCTACCCCACCAATCTTCATTGGGAGCAAACCCTTCAGTCAGCACTTCTAACCTTTGCTTTTCCAATGAAGGTAATTTCTCTTTAACTATTTTCTCATGTCTTTCTTTGGCCAGAAGCAAATCATATTCGGGATCACTCTCTGGCATATTCGCCCCAACTGAAGCAAGCCAATTCAACAATTTATTTGCCATTTCACCTGTTCTTTCCGGCTGCTGCGATGCAACATCAACCCGTTCCCCCGGGTCTGCTATCAAATTGTAGAGTTCATCATGACCATCTTCCCAGTAATGAATCAATTTCCAACCCTTTTCCAGGATTATGGAAGAAGGATTTCCTCCCTGATTACCATAGTGTGGATAATGCCAGAATAACGGACGTTCTACCTCCATTTCCTTCCCTTCCAACAGCGGTCTCAGGCTCAGACCGTCCTGATGTTGGTTAGGCATGAGCTCCAAACCGGCAAAATCTAATAAGGTGGGGTAGAAATCGGTTCCGGTTACCGGGTAACTGCTGGTTTTCCTTCCGTCACTAAGCCAGGGTACTTTTATTACGTAAGGTTCGCGAATTCCGCCCTCCCATTGGTACCCTTTACCGCCTCTAAATGGCAAGTTTGAGGTTGAAAAAGAATCCCCGGAGGCTACTCCTCCATTGTCTGATGTAAAGACAACAATAGTGTTATCTTCCAATCCATTTTCTACAAGGCTCTGTAATACATGTCCAACTGCATCATCCATGCTTTCTACCAAACCGGCATATATTGGATTGTCCTGTACCTGTCTGATAGGAAGCACTCTTTCCATTATATAGCCACTGTTTGCCGGGGTTTTCGCATTTGCTTTATCCCGGTATTTTTGCCATTTATGCTGAGTAGTTTGTATTGGCCCATGAACGGCATAAAAAGATAAGAAGGCGAAAAATGGAGCATCCTTCTGACTACTTATAAAATTTGATGTTTCTCTGGCCAATCGCATGCTGAGGTTCTCCCCTTTTTCCAAATTTGGCAGACTCGGGTTTTCCCAGGGTGAATAGTATCCACCGATAGGACTACCTTTTTCCCACCCGCCTTTATTCACTTCAAAACCATGTTGCTGGGGATACGAACCTTCACTACCCAGATGCCATTTCCCTGCAAAAAAGGTAGTATACCCTGCATTCAGCAGCGCTTCTGCCAGCGTTGTATCCTGCGCAGACAATTCGTGCTCATAATTTGCGGGCAATAACTTATCATGCCTGTTAAGTGTTCGCCATTCCGTTCCGGATTTGGCACCTATCCAATCGGTGATTCCATGCCTTGCTGTAAATTTCCCGGTCATGATACTGGCTCTTGACGGACTACAAACCCTGCTGGCGGCATATCCCTGTGTAAATACCATTCCCTGGCTGGCCAATTTATCTATGTTGGGGGTTTCATAAAACTGGCTCCCTGAAAAACCCAGATCCATGATTCCGAGGTCATCTACTAAAATGAATATAATATTGGGTTTGGATCGGGTTGTTGCTGACTGTTTTTTGCAGCTGCTGATGGTTAGCAACCCTAAGACACAAATAAGGAATGAATACCTGGACATAGCGGATGATTTACATCTAAAGATAGGTAAAACATCTACCCCGACTAAAGTGCAGGGACTTTCAGGCAAAAAAAAACCCTGAAGTAAAACGAGTTTACTTCAGGGTTCGAAGAAGGCGGCGGCCTACTCTCCCACTTGGTGTAGCAGTACCATCGGCGCAGACGGACTTAACTTCCCTG
>NZ_JAFMPW010000017.1 GCF_026126425.1 Muriicola sp. Z0-33 | reverse complement strand
GTTACAGTGATTCTTCCAAGGCCTGGATTCTTTCCTCGGTTCCACCTCGGAAAGGGCCTTGGGGTTGGCTTTACAAGGAAAGCCATTCCCTTGCTGCGCAAGGAATTGCCTTTTCCTTTGTTCCAAAACACAAGCAAGCTTGGCTTTTTCACAAAGAAAAAGCCACCAACTTTCGTTGATGGCTTTCCTTGTAGCGGGGACTGGACTCGAACCAGCGACCTTCGGGTTATGAGCCCGACGAGCTACCTACTGCTCTACCCCGCGATGTGGACGGCAAAGATACAACGGTTTGTTGGTAATATCAAAAGTTCTATAGAGATTTATTTTATCCAATTTTCAAGGGAAAAGGCTTAAATTCCATAACTTCGGAGCTTTGTTTTATTTATGGATGAAATCAATAATTTTCTCTCTTCTCTTATACCATATGCAGAATGGGTAATGCTATTTTTAGTTATTGGAGGAGGGCTTTATCTTGCCTTTTATTCCAGATTTATACCCTACAGGTATTTTAGGCATGCCATTGGTATTACAGCAGGGAAATATGATCATGCCGAAGATCCTGGGGAGGTAAGTCATCTCCAGGCGCTATCTGCAGCGGTTGCGGCTACTGTTGGGCTTGGAAATATTTCTGGTGTGGCTATCGCCATTTACAGGGGAGGCCCGGGGGTTATATTCTGGATATGGCTTACCGCTATTCTTGGAATGTGTATCAAGTTCTATTCCTGTAGTCTTGCCATTATGTATCGTTCAGAAGATATTGATGGGAACCTGCAAGGTGGCCCCATGTACTATATTACTAAAGGCCTTGGAAAAAAGGCCAGATCCCTGGCCGTCTTTTTTTGTGTTGCAGGTCTGGTAGGTTTCCTTGGGGTGTTTACCGTTAACCAATTTACGCAAACATTTATGGTGGTTGTTGATCCGGAAACTACCTTGGTTCCTTTGGGTGGTACGGCAGATAGTCCTCAGTTGTACTGGAAATTGGTCATCGGGCTAGTATTGTCTGCCATTACGTCTTTAGTGATTTTTGGGGGTCTAAAAAAAATCGCCAAAGTGGCAACAGCCATAGTGCCTTTTATGGTAGTGCTTTATTTTTTGGCTGTGCTCATCGTTATGGTGATGAACGCAGAAAAAATCTTTCCTTCTTTGCAATTGATTATTACCGAAGCTTTTAATTTTAATACGGCCATAGAAGGCGGGTTTTGGGGTATTGTAATCCTTGGCGTGAGGCGGGCGGTATTTTCAAATGAGGCAGGACTCGGTAGTGCCCCAATGTACCACGGACAATCTAAGACCAAAGAGCCTATTCAGGAAGGGTTAGTGGCCATGCTGGGCCCCTTTATTGATACTATCATAGTTTGTACCCTTACGGCTGTTGTAATTATTTTAAGTGGGGCCTATCTTGAGGCTGAAAGTGATGGTATATTGATGACGCTGATTGCCTTTAAGAAGTCGCTCTTCGGTTACGGAGATGTACTTTTGATGCTTATAGTAGCCGCCTTTGCACTCTCTACGCTTTTTACTTACTCGTATTACGGGGTAAAGTGTTTGTCTTTTCTAACCAATGCCACCGTTGGGAAGTGGTTTAATGTATATTTTGTGGCTACAATTACTTTTGCTGCAGTAGCCTCGGTAGGCCTCGTCATTAACCTGATAGACCTTGCCTATGCCTTAATGGTGATCCCTAATATGATAGCGGTGTTGTACTTATCTCCTAAGGTGAACGCAAAAATGAAAACGTATTTCGTAAATTATAAGAATGGAAAAGCATAAGGCAGGCTTTGTAAATATAATCGGCAATCCCAATGTAGGGAAGTCTACCCTTATGAACGCTTTTGTGGGAGAGAAACTCTCTATAATTACCTCCAAAGCGCAGACTACCAGACATAGGATCTTAGGCATCGTAAACGGAGACGATTTCCAGGTTATATTCTCGGACACTCCGGGGATTATTAAACCTGCCTATGAACTTCAACATTCTATGATGGATGCAGTTAAATCTGCTTTTGAAGACGCCGATGTACTCCTTTATATGGTGGAGATAGGAGAGAAAGCACTTAAGGACGAAAAATTCTTCGACAAGATTAAAAATAGTTCAATACCTGTACTTTTGCTTATAAACAAAATAGATACTTCCGAACAGCATATTCTTGAAGAACAGGTGCAATACTGGCAAAAACAAGTTCCGGGGGCGGAGATTCACCCCATTTCGGCGCTTGAGAATTTTAACGTCAAGGAGGTATTTGAAAGAATTATTGCCTTACTACCCGAGGCCCCGCCTTATTTTCCTAAAGATCAGCTCACAGACAGGCCCGAACGCTTTTTTGTCAATGAAACCATTCGTGAAAAAATACTCAAGCATTATAAAAAGGAAATCCCTTATGCGGTAGAAATTGATACCGAAGAATTTTTTGAAGATGAAAAAATCATTCGAATGCGGGCTGTGATTATGGTTGAGAGGGAAACACAAAAAGGAATAATTATCGGCCATAAGGGAAGTGCACTTAAAAGAGTAGGAGTGGAAGCCAGGAAGGACCTCGAAAAATTCTTTGACAAACAAGTTCATCTGGAGCTGTATGTAAAAGTCAATAAGAATTGGAGGAGCAACCCCAGGCAGCTTAGAAGATTTGGCTATAATCAGAAATAGGATTTATTTCAAGGCTTCTTGCATAAAAGAGTGAAGTTCATGCATTTGAGGGCGCCCTTGTCTTTTTCCCAAACGCCCAAAAATATAGAGCACTATCCAAAAGAAGATCATCATAATCATTAACCCAAGCTGCAAACCATAGGACCTATCCAGGGAGATATTAGAATATGCCCATATACCAAGAACAATAAACAAAGTGGCTACTCCGAAATGCAGGAACATAAAAAAAGTCCATACCGGGGGGCTGGGACCAAACAACCCATGTACCTCACAAGAAGTAGCATCTTGTTCAATAAACTCCAGATGTAATTGGGGCGACCAGAAATGGGCCTTTTGATTATTGAATTTAATTATTACGTGATCATCAATGCATTTTAAGATATATGGGGATCTTTCAGCTTTGGCAAAGTTTTCAAGAGCCACTTCCTTAGACTTCTGCAAACTTTGGCGGAAGCGGGGACGCAATAAAATTTCATTAGGGATGGGTTCCACGTTGAGTTCTTGTTGATTTATGGAAAGTATGGGACACCAACGAGGGAGAATATGATAATTGTCATGTTTCCCAAACACGGCTGTCTGGTCCGTATAATCTACTGCTTTCCTTTTAGGAGTATCAACTTTTTTTTAAAGCCATGATGAATAGCATTACCTTTGTTGCCAGAAATTTTTGTTATGGGCGCAATTGTTGCCATTGTTGGAAGGCCAAATGTTGGGAAATCTACTTTTTTTAATCGCTTAATTCAAAGAAGGGAGGCCATTGTGGATGCTATTAGTGGTGTTACCAGGGATCGCCACTATGGCAAAAGTGATTGGAACGGGAAGGAGTTTTCATTGATTGATACTGGCGGATATGTTCTCGGCAGCGACGATGTCTTTGAGCAGGAAATAGACAAACAGGTAGAACTGGCTATTGATGAAGCGGATGCTATTATTTTTATGGTTGATGTGGAAACTGGTATTACCGGTATGGATGAAGACGTGGCCAAATTGCTCAGAAGAGTAAATAAGCCTGTATTCCTCGCGGTAAATAAGGTTGACAATGCGAAAAGGGCCGAAAACGCCGTTGAATTTTATTCCCTTGGATTGGGCGAATATTATACCCTCTCAAGCATAAATGGCAGTGGCACTGGCGAATTGCTAGATGCACTTGTAGAAGTATTGCCCGAAAGTGTGGAGCCAGAAGATGATCTACCGAGATTTGCAGTAGTAGGAAGACCTAACGCAGGCAAATCCTCATTTATCAATGCACTTATTGGAGAAGAGCGATACATAGTTACTGACATCGCAGGAACTACAAGAGATAGTATAGATACTAAATACAATCGCTTTGGGTTCGAGTTTAATCTGGTAGATACGGCCGGAATAAGGAGAAAATCTAAGGTTAAGGAAGATTTAGAGTTTTATTCGGTTATGCGTTCTGTAAGAGCAATTGAGCATGCCGATGTCTGCCTTCTGCTTTTTGATGCTACCCGCGGTTTTGACGGACAGGTTGCAAACATTTTCTGGTTGGCACACAGAAACAACAAAGGGGTGGTAATCTTAGTAAATAAATGGGACTTGGTGGAAGACAAGGAGAGTAATACCATGAAACAGTATACTCAGAAAATTAAAAAAGCTATTGAACCCTTTACCGATGTTCCTATATTGTTTATTTCGGTACTGAACAAACAAAGAATTTTTAAGGCCATTGAGACTGCTGTTGCCGTTTATAAGAATCGGTCTAAGAAAATTAAAACCAGACAGCTGAATGATGTATTATTACCCATTATAGAACATACACCGCCACCAGCCTACAAAGGGAAATATGTTAAAATAAAATACATAACCCAGCTCCCCACACCCTACCCACAATTTGCGTTCTTCTGCAATCTTCCTCAATATGTAAGAGAGCCATATCGGCGATTTCTAGAAAATAAATTGCGGGAAAATTTTGATTTTACAGGAGTGCCAGTTACCATATTTATGCGAAAGAAGTAGGTCTGACCGATTATCAATTATCAATAAGCAATTAGCAATTAATAATGGCCAATAATTTTGGTCTGGGTTCAGTGTTGCTACCAGCCCCCGGAAGCACCGCCGCCTCCAAAACTACCTCCACCGAAACCACCGCTAAATCCTCCTCCGCCAAAGCTGCCGCTACCACCAAAACCACCTGAAGAGGACCTTCCACTACGGCCCATATTACTGAGAATTATAATATCCCACAGGTCCATTCCAGATGAGCGCCCACCGCCTTTGCCTCCACCTTTATTTTTATTGCGGGCAGATAATATGATCAGAATTACAATAAAGATTATAATGGGGAGAATTGCTCCTAAGGGGAATGAATTATTTTGATTATCAAAAGTCCTTTCTTCTTCAAATTCACCTTTCAATGTTGCAAATATGGCATCGGCACCTTTGTCCAGGCCGCGGTAGTAATCACCGTTTTTAAATTCGGGAATGATCACCCTGTCTATAATCCTTTTTGAAAGCGCATCTGTTAAGTTAGCTTCTACACCATAGCCTGTATTAATAGCTATTCGCCTGTCTCCCCTGGCCAATAACACCAGAATGCCATTATTCTTGTCTTCCTGTCCAATGCCCCATTTCTCACCCCATTGCGCACCTAAATAGTTGATATTTTCACCCTCAGTAGAGGATATTATAGCAACTACAATCTGTGTGGAAGTGCTATCCGAATAACCAATTAATTTTTGCTCCAGACTGTTTTTTTCTGAACTAGACAACAGGTTTATATAGTCGTAAACACTGGTTTGCTTTTCTGGTTTATCAGGAATATCAAATTGGCCGTATATAGTGCAACAACCAAAGAAAAAAAGAAGAAAACTACCCTTTAGATATTTCATCATTCAGTTCATTCGTATCATTAGTTTGCCAGGGGAAATGTGCTTGCAATTCGGCTCCGGCTTTTAGAATTCCCTGGACGATACCTTCTTTAAATTCATTCATTTTAAAGTAGTATTCAATTACATCCTTGGTAGCCTCCCAAAAACCTTCCGGGACAGCAGCATCGATTCCTTTGTCACCAAAGATGACAAACTGATGATCTTTAACAGCGATGTAGATTAACACCCCATTACTGTCTTTGGTATTGTCCATTTTTAGAACGTGAAATACCTCTTGAGCTCTTTTATATGGATCTTCAGAGGAAGAGGCCTCTATATGCACCCTGATTTCCCCAGAAGTATATTTTTCCGCTTCCAGAATGGCGGTGACAATATCTTGTTCTTCCTGGGCCGATAAAAAATCTTCTACCTTAGAGTTTGGCATAGATCAATCAAATTCAAAATTAACGTCTGGTGCCTGCTCAGACCCGGCATCGGCCTGATACCTGGGCATCTCTTTAAAGCCAAACCATCCAGCCAAAAGCTTATTTGGGAATTTAGTGGTATGAATATCGTAGATATTTACTTTTTCATTGAACCTGTTCCTTTCAACATTGATCCTGTTTTCAGTGCCTTCCAGTTGAGATTGGAGTTCTAAAAAATTCTGATTTGCCTTTAATTCAGGATATCTTTCTACAACCACCATCAGTTTGCTAAGCGCTCCGGTAAGCCCGGATTGTGCTTGTTGAAATGCTGCCATCTTTTCCGGAGTAAGATCCCCGACATTTATGGAGGTTTTGGTGGCATCCGCTCTGGCCTGGATGACTCCTTCTAAAGTTTCTTTTTCAAAATCAGCCGCTCCTTGGACCGTCTTAACTAAATTTCCTATAAGATCATTTCTTCTTTGATAAGCACTTTCCACATTGGACCATGCTGTTTTGGCATCTGCTTCATAGGTGACCGCAGTATTGTTAAATCCTACGCCCCATTGATATAAAGCAAAAACAATTACTGCCAGAATAATTACTGGGATTAACCATTTTTTCATTTTAGGTAGTGTTTAGAGTTAAATTATAGTTGGCTTTTTATTTTAATAAGTTCCAACTTAATGCGTTCCAGTTTTTGAATGATTTCAAAATTGGATAGTGTTTTTTGCTTTTCTTCCCTTAGGTGGATTTTAGCGCCTTCCAATGTAAAACCCCGTTCTTTAACCAAGTGGTAGATGAGTTGAAGATTTTGAATGTCCTTAGGGGTAAATTTCCGATTTCCTTTGGCATTTTTTTTAGGTTGTATGACGTCAAATTCTTTCTCCCAAAACCTGATAAGGGAGGTATTGACATCAAATGCCCTGGCTACTTCGCCAATTCCATAATATCTTTTTTCCGGTAATTCTACTTGCATTAATCCAGTGATTGGTTTTCCTGATTTGCATATTTGAGCATATTCTCGAATTCCTCGGCAGACAAACTTCCATAATAGAAGTTTATAGGATTTATCCTGTCTCCGTCTTTCAATACCTCATAATGTAGGTGAGGTGCTTCTGATCTTCCCGTACTTCCTACAAATCCAATGAGGTCTCCCCTTTTTACCTTTTGTCTTCTTTTAACATTGTATTTACTCAAGTGGGCATAAAGTGTTACGTAGCCATAACCATGGTCTATACGAATGTGTTTTCCAAAACCTGAAGAATTATTATCGGCCCGTTTAACTACACCATCGCCTGATGCATAGATAGGGGTTCCTCTAGGGGCAGTAAAATCCATTCCCCTGTGTAACTTTCTCGCTTTGGTAAACGGATCTGAGCGCCATCCAAATCCAGACGCCATCCTGGTCAGATCATCATTGTTTATGGGTTGTATTGCCGGGATTGCAGCGAGTAGTTTTTCCTTTTCTTCAGCCAATTTTGTGATTTCATCTAGCGATCTTGATTGAATCACCATTTGTTTCTGAATAATATCGAGCCTTTTTGTAGTGGAGATGATCATATCAGAATTGTTAAAACCTTCAAGAGATTTATATCTGTTCACACCTCCAAAACCTGCTCTCCGCTGCTCTTCCGGAATTGGATTTGCCTCAAAATAAAGGCGGTATATGTTATTATCCCTATCCTCGATGTTCGCGAGCACATACTCTATTTGCTCCATTTTACGATTCATCAAATCGAATTGCAATTCGTAGTTCTTAACTTCTCTGTTCAGAGAGAGTTCCCTTGGAGTATTTAGAATATTGGTGTTTAGCAGGAAAATAAGTCCTAAAAAGCCAAAAAGAGCAGATCCCAGTACGAAAAGAAAAATATTCCTGTATCGCCTGGATTTCTTTGGCTCTATCTTTCTGTAAGAAAGCGTGTCCGGATCGTAATAATACTTTACTTTAGACATGAATGGATTTTATCCTATTTTTGTCCCATAGTTTTATCAGAACAAACAAATATAAAAATTGTTTTGTATAAATTGTTAAAATTAGCAAAACCTTCGCATTTTATATGAATTCCAAAGATATCCGAGCCAATTTTTTGAAGTTTTTTGAAGGAAAAAACCACAAAATAGTGCCTTCTGCCCCAATGGTTATCAAAGACGATCCCAGTCTTATGTTTACCAATGCAGGAATGAATCAGTTTAAAGAGTTCTTCCTGGGCAATTCTGTGGCAAAGAATACCAAAGTAGCTGATACCCAAAAATGCCTGAGAGTAAGCGGAAAACATAACGACCTGGAAGAAGTAGGTAAGGATACCTATCACCATACGATGTTCGAGATGCTCGGTAATTGGAGTTTTGGCGATTATTTTAAGAAGGAGGCAATCAATTGGGCATGGGAATTCTTAACTGAAGTTTGCAAAATTGATAAGGAGCGGCTTTTCGTATCCGTTTTTGAAGGAAGCGATGATGCCGATAATCTGGAAATGGATAAAGAAGCTTTTGATCTCTGGAAAGCCATAGTGCCCAAGGAACGAATTATAATGGGCGACAAAAAGGATAACTTCTGGGAAATGGGAGATCAGGGGCCTTGCGGACCCTGTTCCGAAATTCATGTCGATCTCAGATCAAAAGAGGAAAGAGCCAAAACACCCGGTGCATCCCTGGTTAATCAGGATCACCCCCTGGTCGTGGAAATATGGAATCTGGTGTTTATCCAGTATAACAGAAAAGCTAATGGCAAGTTAGAACCATTACCGGCAAAACATATAGATACAGGGATGGGCTTTGAACGTCTATGTATGGTTTTGCAGGGAGTACAATCTAATTATGATACTGATGTCTTTACTCCTATAATCAGGGAGATAGAAACGACGACAAACAATGAATATGGCAAAAATGAGGATAAAGATATTGCCATCAGAGTTATAGCAGACCATATCAGGGCAGTCTCCTTCTCTATTGCGGATGGGCAACTGCCGAGTAATACTGGCGCAGGTTATGTGATCAGAAGAATCCTAAGAAGGGCTATTCGTTATGGTTTTACCTTTTTAGACACCAAAGAGCCTTTTATGTTCCTTTTGGTAAAGGTGCTTGCAGATAATATGGGTACGGCTTTTCCCGAACTTAAAAATCAACGTCAGCTCATTGAAAATGTCATCAGGGAAGAAGAGCACTCTTTCTTAAAAACCCTTGAACAAGGCCTGGTGCTTTTAGATAATGTGATTGATGAAGCTGATGGAAAAACAATTGATGGCCATAAAGCATTTGAATTGTACGATACCTTTGGATTTCCAATAGACCTGACGGCACTTATTCTGAGTGAAAAGGGGTATGACCTGGATGAAAAAGGGTTTGCAGCCGCCATGCAAAAGCAAAAAAACAGATCAAAATCGGCCTCTGAGGTATCAAAAGGGGATTGGACCGTGCTGACAAAAGACACCACTCAGGAATTTGTGGGATATGATACCCTGACTGTCCAGGTGCAATTGTCAAAATATCGAAAAGTAAGCTCAAAAAAAGAAGGGGATCAGTTTCAGTTGGTATTTAATAAAACGCCGTTTTATCCTGAAGGTGGGGGCCAGGTTGGTGATAAAGGATATCTGGAGGTTCCAAATGGGGATGTGGTATACATACTCGATACAAAAAAGGAAAACAACGAAATATTTCATATCACCAACAACTTACCAAAGCACCTGGAGGAAACGCTCACTGCTGTAGTTGATCATAAACAAAGGCAGCGAACGGCACGCAACCATACGGCCACTCATTTATTGCACCAGGCATTACGCGAAATACTGGGCAAACACGTAGAGCAAAAAGGATCTGCAGTGCATTCTAAACACTTGCGTTTTGATTTCTCGCACTTTGCAAAACTAACTGCCGATGAATTGCAGCAGGTAGAGAATTTTGTGAATGCCAGGATTGATGAACAATTGCCCTTACAGGAGAACAGAAAAGTAGGGATGAAACAAGCTCTGGAAGAAGGAGCTATGGCATTGTTTGGAGAAAAATATGGGGATGCGGTCAGAACAATCAGATTCGGAAAATCTATAGAATTATGTGGAGGTACTCATGTGTCTAACACTTCGGAAATATGGCATTTTAAGATCACCTCAGAAAGTGCAATTGCCGCAGGTATCCGCAGAATCGAGGCCATTACCTCGGATGCGGTTAAAGACTTTTATTTGGAGAACAATAGAAAGCTAGGGCAATTAAAAGATTTGTTTAAAGGGAAAGATCCGGTGAAAGCTGTAACCTCTTTACAGCAGGAAAATGTTATGCTCAAAAAAGAGATTGAAAGCCTTCTTAAGGATAAAGCGAGTAATCTGAAGGGCGAATTGGAAAATGAACTGGAAATTATTGGGAATGTCCGCTATTTAGCAAAACAAGTAGATTTAGATGCTGCCGGAATAAAGGACCTTGCCTTTGAACTGGGAAGCAATAAGGATAATCTTTTTCTCCTCCTGGCTTCCGAACAAAATGGCAAAGTAGTTCTTGGCTGCTATATTTCTAAAGAACTTGTTTCAACTAATAACTTGAATGCCGGGAGTATTGTTCGCGAATTGGGCAAATTTATTGATGGAGGTGGGGGTGGACAACCTTTTTTCGCCACCGCAGGAGGTAAAAACCCTTCAGGAATTCCAGAGGTATTGGCTAAGGCCCGTGATTATGTGAAGTGATTCCTTTACTTTAGTGTTGAATAGGGCTTATCATAATCTCATGAAACTTCAGACCAATATACCACTTCAAAAGGGCAGTCCGGAAATAGACTATAATAGTCGCTTGCTAGTATTGGGTTCCTGTTTCGCTGAAAATATTGGAAATAAGCTTGAGTATTATAAATTTCAGCACCTTAAAAACCCGTTTGGTATTCTATTTCAGCCAAAGGCCATTGAAAAAATGGTAGATAAAGCCGTAAATAGTACCAGGTTCAAAGAAGAAGATATTTTTTTTCACAACGAACGTTGGCACAGCTTCGATGTACATTCAACATTGAGCAATGCAGATAAGTCACTATTGCTTTCAGACGTAAATAACGGACTCCTCCACACCCAAAATCAACTTCGGGAAGCCACTCATATAATTCTGACATTGGGCACTGCCTGGGCCTACAGACACCTTAAAAAAGATCGGCTTGTGGCAAATTGCCATAGGGTACCTCAAAAGGAATTTGCCAAAGAGCTGCTGACGGTCAATGAGATTATTGATAGCCTGGATAATCTGCTTAATGCCATTACATCTATAAATCCGGAAGCGATTGTTCTTCTAACTATATCTCCTGTTCGTCATTTAAAGGACGGGTTTTTAGAAAATCAGCGTAGTAAAGCCCACCTTATTGCCGCTGTGCATCAGATCCTTAAGGACGAAGCGGTATTTTATTTCCCGGCATATGAGATTATGATGGACGAACTACGAGACTATCGCTTCTATAAGGAAGATATGGTGCACCCTAACCAACTGGCTATAAACTATATATGGGAGCACTTTACGAAATGTTGGATGAGTTCTGATGCCATTGGTATGATGGCAAAAGTAGAAGAAGTACAAAAGGGCCTCCAACATATTCCCTTTAATCCCGATACTGAGCAGCACAGGAGGTTTGAAAATTTACTACAGCAGAAAATTGTTGATCTTCAAAATGCATATCCCCATATGAAGTTTTAGACAGAATTGGACCTGAAGTTGGTAAAAAGTTTGAATCGTCTGAAAAAAACACTTTTTAGAGGCAATTACTTGGCTATTGTGTTTATCTTCAGATCATGTGCTTTGGATAAAGAATAACAGAATTAATATCAAAAATTGAAAAAATGAATAACACTGAAAAGAACAGTTCTCGACGAAATTTTATCAAGGCTTCCGGATTACTTGGCGCCGGGTTACTTATACCCCAGACGGGGATGGCGAGTTTGCCTTCTCTGCCACTAAATAATATTCACGAATTTGGAAAACGTGAGGGGTATACGGAGCAAATGAGCATTGTGGTTTCAATGATGGATTGGATGCGTGCAGCCGTTCTCAGAAGTGTGCAGGATCTTTCGGTAAAAGACCTGGATTTTTTATTAGATGAGGAGGCCAACAGTATTGGCGGTATGCTTGTTCATCTGGCAGCCACGGAACGGTATTATCAAATTCATACTTTTGAAGGCAGAAACTGGGGAGATTTTGATAAAAAAGATACTGACTTATGGGATGTTGGGATGAATCTTGGGGCGAAGGCCAGAGAGGAGATTAAAGGAAACCCATTGAACTATTACACCGATAAGTTGGCCGAGGTACGAGACTATTCAAAGGCGCAACTAAAAGAAAGGGATGATGCCTGGTTGATGGAGAAAACTAATTTTTTCGCCAACCAACCCACAAATAATTATTGTAAATGGTTTCATGTTGTAGAACATGAATCTAATCATAACGGTCAGATAAAGTATATTAAGAGCAGAATTTCCTAGCGCGAAATACTTTATAGCTTACTAGTAAATTTGTAACAAAACTAACTGTATGTCGTCTTCCAAGGGTATTAATAAGCAGCAATGATCAAACTTTTTTTTCAGAGACTTTCGATAGTTTTAATATCAATTAACTTTTTAAACTGTGAACAACAGGGCAATGATGTAACAGATTTACTTCAGTTCAATATTGCACAGTCCGAATGGGAAGGCAAACCGGCACTGAATATTAAAATGAAATTCAAAACAGATTCCTCGGGAACAACCAGGATTTTGTATGAGAATGAGGCCTGGGGTCAAGAAAATCTATTTGATTGTATTAAAAATATCAAATTATTGGACTCCAGCATTGTCCCAGAAATTAACAGGGATAGCGGATGGATAGAAATACAGCATCCCAGGGATTTGAATCTTATCAACTTTCAATATACTTTAATCCAGGACTTTGATGGGGAAGGAGGAAGCAGAGAGAGTTACAGGCCGTTGATACAGCAGCAGTTTTTTCATGTTTTTTCTCACAATATGTTTATGATACCGAAACATATAGCCGACACTCCCGAAGATACACTAAATGTTGAGATTAATTGGGATGAGTTCCCTGAGCACTATAAGATCCATAATAGTTTTGCAACATCAAATTCCAGGCAGTTATTAACCAATATCTCCCTGGGCGACTTCCATTCTGCAATATTTGTGGGTGGGGATTTTAGAATTTATAAGCAAGCAATTGAGGGTAACGCTATATATTTGGCGAGTAGAGGAGATTGGATTCCGTTTAAAGATTCAACTGTGATGCAGGTATTATCTAAAACAATAAAGTTGCAGCGCGATTTTTGGCAGGATCATTCACAGGACTATTTTACGGTAACTTTGCGCCCGATAACCCAAGATAAAGGCAGCAGTTTTCAGGGTACCGGGTTAACCAATTCTTTCGCCACAACCATTTCCAATAATGAATATACGGATATAGGACAATTGGTTTATTTGTTTAATCATGAACTACAACACAATTGGATAGGGCATACCATAAAAAATGCCAATGAAGAACAACAATACTGGTTTAGCGAGGGTTTTACAGAGTATTACACCCTTAAAAATATTGCCAAACACCAAATTCAGGGTCTGGATGGCGCCTATTTTATTAAAGAGATAAATGGCATAATAAGAAACCTTTACAGTTCCCCTGTAAAAGAAGCTCCCAACAGTGATATAAATTATGAAAATTTCTGGTCGGACCGCCACTATAGTAAACTTCCATATTACCGTGGAGCACTAATTGCCTTTTACCTGGATAAATTCATCAGCTTAGAAAGTAAGGGCAGGTTTAGTTTAGATGATGTGATGCATGATCTTCAGAAGGGGGCTTTGGAAAACGACTTAAAGATCAACCAGGAATATTTTGTTTCTGTGGTCAATCAATATGTTAATGAAGACATCAAAGGCTTTGCGAAAGACCATATAGAAGGAGGAAAATTATTACCTCTGGAGGATATATTTAAAACATTTGGTTGGAGTTATATGGCCATACCAGAAATTTTTGATTTGGGCTTCAAGTTCTCTGACGATCAGAATTTTGCCCTTACTGTTGATGAGACTTCGGCAGCTTTTGCATCTGGTTTAAGAGCGGGAGACCAACTTACATCCAGAAGTATTTATTTTGGTAATATAGAGCGGCAAGTAGTACTCACGGTAAAAAGGGGAGATGAATATATTGATATTAACTATTATCCTGTAAAAAAAGCTGAAGTTCCTCAAATAGAAGTGTCTGAAACTAATATTGGGTTACTTACATTTTAACTGTGTTACTATCTACCAATCCAATTCCATCATCAATAAGATGCCCCACTTCGGGGTTTCTTTGTTTTACTTTTTCCAGATGGTCTAAAATGGATTTGTAAAAATCACGGTCACCATTGTTTTTGGCTAATTCGTACAGTTCAACAGACAATAACCAATCGTTAGGAAATTCCTCCTTTATTACATTGAATACCTTATTCCTGGAGATGGTGGTATTTGTTCCTTCCCTGAAATCCCTGATTTGCCTGTAGTATTGTTCTAATTTTTTGAATTCTGCTGACCTCTCGGGTTTGATAGTGGTAGAGGACAATTCATGTGTTATCAAATCAAAACTATTAAGATCAGCCGGACCGTTAAAAGCAGCGGCGATATTTTCCCCTACTGCCATATTATAAAGCCCGCTATCCGGATGAAACAGTACCTTCTTGCCATGACTTACACTACAGTTCTTAAAAGTGATCAGGATGATCTCGCCTTGCAAATTTCTGGTCCCTGTTATGATCTGCCCCGATACTTTTATATTTCCCTCAAATTCAAGAGTGATATTTTCTCCTTCATATATATTGTATGCCTTCAGGTCTCTGGGGCTCATATCTTCTATGGCCAGGTTAATCCCCTTTAATTTTCCAATAGGGGAACCAAAACCTTCCGGGTGATGTTCCAGACTATGACCCACCAGTTCTTTTTCTCTATAGGACAGGGCCGTTTTACCTTTAGTTTGAAAATAAACTGGTTTATTTTCAAATTCGATTACCTGGTCAAAATTACCTGATATCTGTAATCCGGTACTTAACTCTATGGTACCAAGTTCTTTGGAATTAATAAGTTTTTTAATACCACTCAGGCCTCCTTTTCTCAGTGCCATGGTATTGGCGAATTCTTCCAGCACCTGACTTAAAAAAGCAAAATCAGGGGTAACAAATAATTGAGGTTGGGGTTTTGTGATATCAAAAGAGGTATGTGCTGCCTCTATGGAATAAGGAATCTTCTTTACCTTCTCTGTCATGCACCAGGCACTTTCTCCTATTGAAGACAGCAAACCCGCCCCATATATCTTAGGTTGATCTACATCACCTATAAGACCGTATTCTACGGTCCACCAATGGAGGTTTCTTATCAGTGCTATTTCACTAGGGTCTCCCATATTACCTTGCAATTCTTCAATATGAGATTCGGCGGCTGTTATTTCGCCCTCAGGTGTTCCCGGAGCCTCTTTGATAATAGACAGGTGTCTTACGGCCTCATAGAGTTCAAAGTCCTTTGCATTAGAGATCGCCTTGCATCCAATTTCTCCAAACCTTCTCAGGTATTCTGCGTATTCGGGGTTTGCAATAATCGGAGCATGGCCGGCACCCTCATGAATAATATCCGGTGCTGGGGTATATTCTATATGCTCTAACTGCCTTATGTCTGAGGCAATCACCAAAACGTTATACGCCTGAAATTCCATAAAGGCAGATGGCGGAATAAATCCGTCTACGGCCACGGCGGCCCACCCGATTTCTTTTAGAATTCGGTTCATCCCATACATATTGGGAATGTGGTCTATGGAGATCCCTGTCTTATTTAATCCTTCTAAATATGACTTGTGGGCAACTTTGCTCAAATAGTCGACATTTTTGCGCATCACATAACGCCAGACAGCTTGGTCAATTGCTGTATAATCTTTATAGTCCTGGGGTTTTATGTACTGTTTAAGGTGCTTTGGAAGCTTGTCCAGAATGTGATTACTTTGGTAAGACATAAGACTTTTTTGATACCAGTAAAGATACAAAAAAAACCGCCCTGAAGTGGATCTTCAGGGCGGCTATATGTTAGTTCGATACTATTGCATCAGGGGGATATTCCTGGAGAATTTGTGAAACAAATTCGCGTATTCTTTCTTCTTTTTTCTCAATATTCTTAGTGTTGTTCAGAGTTCCTACGCCTCTTCCTTGCCATACTAATTCTTTGTTTTTGGCATCTATCAGGTCTATATACAAGGAGCCAACGGTATCCGTACTGACGCTAGATCCTCCGTAATAACCAGGTCCTCCCCAAAGCCAGGGATTCCAATAGCCATAACCATAGCCCCAGCCCCAGCCCCAGCCATAGCCAAAGTTGTTGTTGTAGACGTTTACTCGTTCTTTTTCCAAAGTAAAAATACTTACCAGAATATCGGGCTGTTTGGATTTTACGAAGCCCCTTGCACTCATTTCTGATTCAATTGCGGTGAGTATTCTTTTCTTGTCCAGATCTGAGATATGGGCCTTATCTATTCCGGTTTTATAAAAAGCATAACTTTTATAAGAATCAAAGTCGGCCTCTTTATCATAATCTGCCAATACCCTAACGGAGACACAGGATCCGAGCAGCAGAAGCCCCAGTAGTGGTACTACCAGAAATTTCAATTTTTTCATAACATTTTTGTTTTGGATTAACAACAGTACTTTTTAATAATAAGCCACAAAGATCATGCCGTATACAGAGAGATTTAGTAAGAATTTGTATTCTTGTTATATCCATAAGGACAGTGTCTGCAACCACTTTCGCAGCAATAACCTCTTTTAAGATGATACTGTCTCGTAAAAACCTTATAGCCTTCTTCAGAGAGGTAATAATCTCCGTCTTCCAGGGGTATTTGCTCCTTCATTTATTTCGTTCTCCTGTTTTTAAGGTTTTAGTAGAATAAAAGTACATCATTCTTCTGAAATGGCTGCAAAAACTATGCAAGGGGACACATTAATAGGGTTTTATATATCCTGGCACTATTGTTGTCTTTGTTGGTAACATTAAATATTTTTAAACTTAACTCTTAAGATTAACAATTATATTTGTTATGGGCCGTTAAATCAATGCTGATGATCTTGATTATAAAACATCTTTTTCATAAGAATTATGTGGGTTTATCGTTATGGCCATTTATAATTCTTAAAAACGACCGCCTAAAAGAGGATGCAATTCTTATTAATCATGAACGCATTCATTTGAAACAGCAGATAGAATTACTGATTCTGCCATTTTATATTATTTACGTGGTGGAATGGCTTATTCGTACCCTGATTTATTTCGATAGCTATAAGGCCTATCAAAACATTAGTTTTGAGCGAGAGGCATACAGGAATGAAAAAAACATGGATTATCTGAAAGAAAGGAAACCCCTAAGCTTTTTCAAATATCTCTAGAGCTATCTCATATTTAGATACGTGAAAACTCTCAATCAAAGCATTCAACTTCCATTACTCAAAGAATTACAGGTTTCGCTTACCATAAAGAGGGAAGATCTTATACATCCAACCATAAGAGGAAATAAATTTCGAAAATTAAAATACAACCTGATAGCGGCTAAAAAAGGAGGATATGACTGCCTGCTTACTTTTGGAGGTGCATATTCAAATCATATCCTGGCTACAGCCCTGGCTGGCAAAGAGCAGGGGCTCAGAACAATTGGAATTATAAGAGGGGAAGAGCTCTCAGCACTATGGGAGCAGAACCCCACCCTTACCGCAGCTCATAAGGCTGGGATGGAATTTAGGTTTGTAACACGCGAAAAGTACCGTGAAAAATCTAGCAAAACATTTATATCTGACCTAAATGACCAATACGGTAATATTTATATCCTTCCAGAAGGGGGCACCAATGATCTTGCAGTTAAAGGATGTGAAGAAATATTAACCGATGATGATGCAGCTTTTGATTATATCTGCTGTAGTGTGGGAACCGGAGGTACTTTGTCTGGCCTTATAAAAGCTGCACATCACCACCAGAGAGTTATAGGATTCCCTGCTCTAAAAGGTGATTTTTTGCAAAAAGATATTTGTAAATTTGTCAGCAAGGATAATTGGGAATTACAAACACAATACCATTTTGGAGGGTATGCCAGGGTTTCAGCCGAATTGATAACATTTATCAATAACTTTAAGGAAAGCACTCAAATTCAGTTAGATCCAATATATACCGGGAAAATGCTCTATGGAATTATCGACATGATTAAAAAGCATTGCTTTAAACCTCAATCGAGTATCCTTGCTATTCACACTGGAGGTATTCAGGGAATTGCAGGTATGAACACGAAAATGAAATCTAATAATTTACCGTTGATCAAGATATGAAACAACTTATTTTCACCTTGTTTTTATGTGCTTTAGTGATGGGCTGTGGCACAAAAAAAAGGACAGTTTCTAAGACAAAAACAACGAACAGAATTACTGACACTAAAAGCAAGGAAAATGATAAAGGCTTGTATCCCATGCCCGAGGATACAGGGAAGTTCGTAAAATTCCATGTCGGCTCAATAGAAGAGTATATTGCTGCCTTTGCCGAAATAGCCCAGTTTGAAATGAAGGCATACGGCATACCGGCGAGCATAACATTGGCTCAGGGAATTCTCGAGAGCGGCTATGGCAGGGGCGAATTAACGCTAAAAACCAATAATCATTTTGGAATAAAGTGCCATAACGGTTGGGAAGGTGAGTACGAGAAACATGATGATGACGCCAGGGACGAATGTTTCCGGAAATATAATCATCCCATGTATTCTTTTCGTGATCACAGTATATTCTTATCCTCCCGTTCCAGGTATTCTGGATTATTCCGTTTAAGACGAGATGACTATAAGGGTTGGGCCAGAGGCCTTAAAGCTGCCGGATATGCAACAGACAAGCGCTATCCACAGAAATTGATTTCCTTTATTGAAAGGTATGAGCTTTTTAAATACGATGATGAAGTTTTGGATAAAGGATATCCTGCACAAAAATCTCAATTAGCCTACAACGATCACATTCATATTGTAACCCGCGGAGACACTTTGTATTCACTTTCCAAAAAATATTTTGTTACAGTTGATGAAATTATGGAACTCAACAGTATGAAAGATAGTCATCTTTCGGTAGGTCAGCAATTAAGGATCAAAACTGAAAAAGTCAAGAAATAGCATGAGATATCAGCGTAGCAGTGCACTCTTTACTGAGGCGAAAAACTATATTCCGGGCGGGGTCAACTCGCCGGTAAGGGCATTTAAGGCCGTAGGCGGGGATCCAATTTTTGTCAAGCAAGCAAAAGGGGCCTATCTATATGATGAGGATGGAAACAGGTTTATAGACTATATAGCTTCATGGGGACCTTTGATATTGGGACATGCATATGAACCCGTCATAAATGCGGTTATTGAAAAAGCAAGAAAAGGAACCTCGTTTGGAATGCCGACTGAGATTGAAACGACGCTGGCTAAATTAGCCGTAACCATGGTACCCAATATAGACAAGATCCGATTTGTAAATAGCGGTACAGAAGCCTGTATGAGTGCGGTAAGACTAGCCAGAGGTTATACAGGGAAGGATAAGATCATAAAATTTAAGGGATGTTATCACGGTCATGCAGATTCTTTTTTAATTGCTGCTGGAAGTGGCGCCATAACCTTTGGTAGCCCAAATAGCCCTGGAGTTACTCAGGGAACGGCCAAAGACACCTTACTTGCAGAATACAATGACCTGGACGGAGTTACATCTCTTGTGGAAGCCAACGAAGATCAGATAGCTGCTATCATCATTGAACCTGTTGCCGGTAATATGGGCTGCATAATTCCCAAGGAAGAATTTATTCACGGACTGCGCAGCCTTTGTAGCAAAGAAGGAATATTATTGATATTTGATGAGGTAATGACAGGTTTCAGACTTGGTCGTGGCGGGGCCCAGGAAGAATTGGGTGTAGATGCGGATATCGTCACCTTTGGGAAGGTAATCGGAGGAGGACTTCCGGTGGGCGCTTTTGCGTCCAGAAATGAAATTATGGCCAAACTTGCCCCGGAGGGGCCGGTATACCAGGCAGGAACCTTAAGTGGTAATCCTTTAGCCATGAGTGCCGGATTAGCTATGTTAACAGAGCTGGATAGTCACCCTGAGATATTTGAAAGCCTGGATGAGAAAACAGAGCATTTAAAGGAGGGTTTTGACAACGTCTTACGGAATTCTGGGATCGACTACCAGATAAACAAATACGGTAGTATGATTTCACTGCATTTTACCAAAGAACCCGTGATAGATTTTGCCTCTTCGGCCAAAGGGAATAATGACACCTTTAAAAAGTATTTCCATGGGATGCTAGATCAGGGTGTATACTTACCACCCAGTGCTTTTGAAAGTTATTTTCTCAATGACGCCTTGTCTTATGCAGATTTAGACGATACCATTGCAGCTCTGGAACGTGTTGTTCCTCAATTAAAATAGCTGCAATTAATAAAAGAGAGGTGATTATTAAGTAAGACAATAATTTACTTAATAATCACCTCTCCTTTTAATTCGGGTTATCTTCCTCTTTTAGCACCGTGCCGGTGATGGTCTTTACGACCCGTTTTTTTGTGGCGGCCTTTTTTAAATTGAATTTTTTCCCATTTGGCATATTGTTCCTTGGTGAGAATGTCTTTCATTGTGGCCTTTAGTGCAATAGCCTTGTCGAGTCGTTCAACTTGCAGGTTGTATTTTTCGTCTGGGCTCAGTTCTTTAGAGGAGCCCGCTTCCCTGGCTGTTTTTCTGGCATCCATTTTTTCCTTTTTGAATTTGGCGTTTTTCTCATTCAACTTTTGGATGTCTTTTTGTTGTGCTTCATTCAGATCCAAAGCAAGCGTTAATTTTTTGGTATGCAAAGTAGCCACTTGTTCTGCAGTAAGGTTACGCATTTCGCCAGGTTCACTTCTTTGTGCATACAGCACAGCGCCACTTAGTAATAGGGCGGTAACAAATAAATTTTTCATGTGTTTATATTTTAATGATTTTAATCTTTGATGCTATTCTGGCACAAGGGTTTAAAGAGAAATTAGAATTTGGCGAATATTTAACAGAGATGCATAAAAAAAGCCGGGGTTTGCAATCATGCAAACCCCGGCTACTAAAAATTTTATTATCGGAATGCTATTTCAACTCTGTCAGTTCGGGATTAGTTGAAGAAGCTTTTTCTAAGTTGATGCTAGTTAAATTGGTGCTTTCTGACATGGTATCAAATTGTATCTCATTGTCCATGCTATAATAAATAGTAATAGCAGCTAATAAACTAAAAAAATACAGTACACTTTTAACTTTATAAGACATCATATCTGGGTTTTTAATTCTTATACTAAGATATGTTGGAAAAACACAGAAGATCAATCAATGTTGTGAAACCGCTCTTTTATATGGTAAAAGATGTTATTTCCGTTGCAGAGTTGTTCTGATCTCTATTATTGGCTTTTTATAAGATGCATTTTATCCGCGAAAAGTGCTTTTTAACCCCATTATTTTTTCCTTTTGAGTATCCAATTAACAGTAATTGGGTAAATAGTGCTGTATACAAATAAAAGAGGTTTATTTGGCTCAATAATGATCACCTTTTTAATCTGATTTTAGTTTCTGATCTTTCGTAAGGTTGAAAAAACAAATTTATTTTTCTGTTAATGATTTCATAAGTACAATTTCATATTCTGAGATTTAAGGATAATATAAAGCGCTTTAAATCAGATAGGTATACGTATTTTATAGAGAAGACCGCTATGCGTCCAGTTGTTATCGCATTGTTAAATCGATAGTGCTTGTGTAACATTTTGATAGGATTCCAGTCTATTATTATGTAAACAATCAACAATTAATCTTGCTTTATGCAGGTTTAAAATTAATCTAAAAATGAACAAGTTATTAGCAATATGTGGAATCGTATTTATAGGAAATGCAGCCACGCCGAATATAGAACAAATAGATACTCAAATTAGTGATCCTACCCAAGAGATCAAATGTCAGTTACCAGTTAAGCCGGTAAGTCTAGTAAGTACTGTGATGTATACTTCTGAGAATACAATTTCCATCCCAAATGATAAAGAAATTAGTAAGGAGAAGGAAGTAGCTGCATCACTGGATCCTAACAGCGTTGTATTTCTCGAGTCCGAAGAAGAGATCGACCTCGGAATTGATACAGCAGATTATCTGCCAGAAGATTTTGATCCTAATAAGCTATATGTAGACCTTAATCAGTTTACTTATATAGAAGCAGACGAGGATAGTTTATTAGATTTCGATACAGCAGCATATTTGCCTAAGGATTTCAATCCTTATGCTATACCAGCAGATATTCGAGCTATATCTTATATAGAAGAAGAGCCTGTATTGAATATCAACACGGCACCTTACCTGCCTGAAGGATTTGATCCTTATGAATATTATTTTGACATACACAGTGTAGAATATATTGAAGACGAAGATGAAGTGGAATTAGATTTTGACACTCAAGATTATTTACCCAGGGGTTTTGATCCCTACTCTCGATAAATAAGTGGATAGAACATTCTCATTTTCTATCGATTATTTGATTAGTTAGCTAAAAACGCCGCTCTTACAGCGGCGTTTTTTATTACCCTATTACCTCCCCATATTCAACTAAAAACCAGAATGCCGGGTCAAAAGGCAATAGCCTTTCAGATTAACAAAAGATTAACTCAAATACAACGGCTTTCATCACCATAAAAATGCGCTCAATATGCTAAGAGCAATGTAATATTAGTATTGTTAAAGTGAGAAGTTGGCAAGAGAATGATCTTAATGATGAGAATTTGACTTTTTGCCCCTTTTTGTGCGACTGTTAACAAAATCTAAAGCACAATAATATGCCCAATATTGGGTTCTATCTTTGCTTAAAATTTAACCTAAACGTTATGAATAAAAATAAATTAATTACAAGTATTGCTTTAGGATTGCTTCTTGGTACTGGCATGTATGCCAGTGAGCCTTGTAAGGCGATAGACTTTTGTGTCCTGGATAGCATTGAATATATAGAAGAGGAGTCCGATTTTGAACTTGGCTTTAATACAGCTGATTATTTACCGGAAGATTTTGATCCTCATACCTTTTATTTTGATCTGAATTCGGTTGTCTTTTTGGAGAATGATGAGATAGATGATATCTCTTCAGAGTATTTGCCAGAAGATTTTGACGCCTATGCGGTTCCTACAGATTTTATGGCTATTAGTTATATAGACCCAGCAGATCTTATTGAGCCTGTAATAGAAGTGAGAATTGATGCGCCGTCCTATATAGAGGCAGCTATCAGCAAGTAGAAATAATACATTAACTTAATTAAATTACAGCCCCATTTCCGTATGCCCGGGAATGGGGCTTCTAGTTTTAGAACAGCAGCGGGATTACAAACTGGAACATTATAATTAACAATGCTACTGCGATAAAATTTAATATAACACCTACCCTGGCCATCTCATGTACTTTTATATAACCGCTTGCAAAGACGATTGCATTTGGGGGTGTTGCCATAGGTAACATAAATGCACAGCTACTTGCTATAGTTACCGGGATCAACAGATAAAGAATCGGAATGCCCAAACCAATGGCAATTCCCGCTACAACAGGAGCCAGTACTGCTACCAGGGCCACATTGCTCATAAGCTCTGTCATAAATAACATTAAAGTAATTAAAAGGGCAGCCGTAACTAAGACGCTGATGTCACTGCTGGCTATAGCATTTGACACCATATCAACAATTCCGCTTACAGACATTCCGTTGGCTAAGGCCAGTCCCCCGCCAAATAGGATTAAAATTCCCCAGGCGAGTCTTTCCGTATCTTTCCACCCGATAATGAAATCTCCCTTTCTTAAATTAAAAGGAATGGCAAATAAGGCAATTGCCGCCAACATACTGATTATAGTATCGGACAGCCCTAAATTTGGAAAAATACCGTTGATCAGGGTTCTGAAAATCCAAAGAAATACGGTTACCCCAAATATAGCGAGCACCATTTTTTCTTTCCCTGAAGTAGGTCCCAGTTTCCTTAATTCCTCATGTATCACATCTTTGGATGCAGTAAATTTCAGATGTTTGTTTGGGAACATCCATTTAACCAATACCAGATAACAAATAGTAAGTAAGATCAAAGAGAATGGCAACCCGATGGTCATCCATTTAAGAAAAGAGATTTCAATATTGTATTCGTTTTCCAATAGCCCTATCATCACGGAATTAGGTGGAGTTCCTATTACAGTAGCGATGCCACCAGCATTAGCAGAAAATGCAATACCCAACATCACACTAAGCGCAAAATTCTGATCATTTTTTGTAAACCCGTCCTCATCGTCAATTAATAATCCAATAACAGACATGGCAATTGGCAACATAACTACTGTACTGGCCGTATTGCTTATCCACATGCTCAGTGAAGCGGTAGCGATCATAAAACCCAGAACCACCTTATTTGGTGTTGTCCCGGTTAACCTTATTATATTTAATGCTATCCTTTTATGAAGATTTACTTTTTCCAGTGCCAGTGCCAATACAAAGCCGCCAAAGAATAAAAAGATGATCGGACTTCCGTAATTGGCTCCTACATCTGCTATTGGCATCACCTTGAGAATTGGAAAAAGTAATAAGGGCAACAAGGCGGTAACCGAGATTGAAACGGCTTCGGAGATCCACCATAAGATCATCCATGCTGCAACCGCAATTACTGCATTTGCACTCTCCTTGCCAGGGATCAGATCTGGGAGACTATAAATTATCAGAAATAAAATGGGCCCCAGTAATAGGCCAATTTTTTTGCTCAAGGCCATAAAATTAATTTGAGGCCTAATCTATGGTATTTCGACTAGTTTTAAAAATTAAAGGAGAACAGACTGCTCTCCTTTAATCAATAGCTTATAATTTTAAATAACTAATTCAGATCAATAAGGTTTAGATTCTTATCGGCTGCTCCCAGGAACATCTTTATTTCACCTTCGGTATCATAACCTGCCGCGAAAAACAAAGTATTGCTAATTTCCAGAATTTCCGGTAAATAGTTACCGTTATATTTTAATGCTTTGATCTGACTTCCACCAGAATCGAATTTTCTGAGGTAGTTATCACTCGATAGAACGAAAGTATCGCCAAGGCCTATCAAAGCCTGGTTATTATTGGAGTTTTCAAAATAAGAAGTGCTAAGCATATTTCCTGTGGCGTCAGCTACAATAAGTTCGCCATTGCCATACATCACAATATTTCCATTGGAGAGTTGTTCCAGGTGATAAGATCCGTTGAGGTCGTTAGATGAACTAATTTTATCATCTAAAACGGAAGTGCTAAAAAGCGTATGAGATGTTACCGAAAGATTACCATCGTAAAAAATCAGTGCGGGTGTATAGTCGGCGATATAAGGGGAGGTAGTATTTTTGGTAAATACTGCTCCAAAGGCTATATATCCATCACCCGAAGCCTTCATGTCCCCTATCATGGCTTCATTGCCGTCTAGATCTTCCAGGAAAATCTCAAAGGCATCTCCACTGGCATTTCTTCTCTCAATGGCCGCTTTATATAAACCGTTATCTTCCTGGGTTCCATAATACAAAAAGTTGATACCATCTGGTAAATAGCCATAACTGTGTTTTGTGGCCGAATTAATACCAGTCAGAAAACCCCAGCCACTATTAAAAGTAATTTCCTGGGTGCCATATAGGCTCGCCAGCGTTCTTGCAAAGACGAAATTCATGTTCCCACTGGGATAAAAATTTACAAAAGCACTGTTAGATTCAAAGGGCTGATCTGCAATATAGTTTGAAGTAAAATTGAAACTAAGATCAACTTCCTTATAGTAGTACTTTGCCCCGCCGCTACCAACATTATCTTCCAGGAGCTCAATTGAATAGAGGTTACCGTTATTGGGATTGATTCCGGCTTCTAATGGCAATGCGCTAAAACCGTCCGGTATATCCGGGTAGATATATTTGGATGCCACTGCAGTTACATGTACCTGCCTGGAAAATGTTTTGGTTGCCATTTCATCATTGGTCACCGTTAGATCTATAGTATAATCTCCTCCTTCCTGATAAACTGCCTCAGGACTGGTATCAGCACTTGTTTCTCCATTGCCAAATGCATAGCTATGGTTACTTGCGCCTTTGGAACAATCTGTAATCTGGAGGGTTTCGCCCACAGAAAGGGTGTCTTTACTAATTTCAAAACAAGCTTGAAGTTCTTTGGTTTGCTGTTCGCCACCTTCCCCGGAGTCATTGGAACAAGAATAAATAAGGAGAATGCAAAAACATATAGGGTATAGTTTCTTCATAACAATAGATTTGGGGTTCTACTATTATAAAACGTTTTGAGGAGGGATTTATTTTAGAAAATTAGATTTTAACAATAACTTAAATACCTGGTATTCAGTATATTATTGAATCTGATTCGATGAACGGTAACTCGTAATTCCCGAATTCGATTTTTAAGGTAGTTTTATCATTATTTTCCCGATTATCTGCAGCATCCAGGCCTGTATAGGCCAGAAATACGGACTTGAGGCCTTTAAAGCCATAAAGTTGCTCTAAATAGACTTTCTTAAAGTTACTTCCTGTTAAATTGAGGACTTTTAAGTGTTCCAGAGCATGTAATTTGTGCATTTCTTGGCCGGTAATAGACGTATAGTCTATTTTCAAGACGGTTAAATTGGGTAATAAGGCAATCTGTTCAAATACAGCATCTGAAATTTTCGTCCGGCCCAAGTCGAGATCAACGATCTGTTGCCTGATAGGGCTTAGTTTTATAAAGTCCTTATCAGAAAAATCGGATCGATTAATGCAGGATACACTAAGGAAATTTGATGAAGTGCTAATGCGCTGCACATGGATCCCCTGTTTTTTAATAGTATTAATGCTATCCAAAGATGCTTCAACTACTTCAACATCAGGATAATCTTCATTGGCTTTTTTAGGAAAGAAGGAGGTGAATAAGGATTTCTGCAACCCCATTTCACCAATCGATTTATCAAATGGCGCATCATTTAATATCCATGTCTTAATTAGTGCTATTTCTTCTTTGTCTGGTTGCTTCTTATCTTTTGGAGGCATATGGTCCTCATCATGATCGGGTAAAATGAGCCTGGAATAGATGGCACTTTCCTCAACATTATTGGGAATTAAAACGTCCCCATTTTCTCCTCCCTTTAGAATTGCTTCTTCAGAATTAAGTACCAATTCTCCTTTTGCTCTTTTTTTGTTATGACAGCTAACACAATTATTATTTAGTATGGGTGCTATGATATCATCGTAAAATTGAGCTTCTTCCCAGGATTCAGGTGATAGTTCTATGGGCTTAACTTCATAAGTCTCAAACCCTAATGCAGATTTAATGTTATTTGGTAGGGGGGCTATAAGGTAATCATCCCCATGGGTAATACTCCCCCCAAGATGCCCTGTATATGAGATAAGAAGTAAGAGAAGTAGGGATAGGAATGTTTCTGGTAATTTTTTGAGTAAAGGAAATTTAAGATTTTCGCTTAGCCGAAGATAAAGTGCAAACACTACAATAGTAGTGACTATTCCAAGCCATAGATGTGTTTTAATGTTTTTAAAAGAATAGCCTTCCCCCAGGTATTGTAAATATCCGGTTACACAGGCAACCAGGCCGGCAATTGCTGCCCACATAAATAGCAGTGCTGTTATTTTAACAAAATCCTTTTTATTTCTATCTACCCATTGCAATAATAACCCGGCAAGGATAAATCCAATTGGAAGATGTACAATAACCGGATGGAGACGTCCAATAAGTTGTTTTAGCACTTCCATTAAGCAAATAATTTATTTACCATACAATCTGGCTTTGATAGCATTCATGATATAGAGGTTGGCCTTCCATTGGTCTGCCAAAGGCATTCTGGTATAAGGTGTCGTTGGTAAATAGTCCGGAGGCCCAAATTCGGTAGTTATGGTATACACATTTTTACCTTCCTGCCATTTGCTCCTTATCACTTTCTCCCAGATGTCTAAATGCCTTTCTAAAACATCTCGCCATTCCGGGGCTTCCGGGTCGTTTACCTGTGGGCCTTCTGCATGACCTACTCTTGCATGTATGTGATAAGAATTTGTAAGCACCTCTTCTAATTCTGCGTCCTGATCCTTTAAAAGCGATTCGTGAACCACCATCCAATGGCTTATATCTAGCGTTAGTTTTAAATCTGGAACTTCTGCCAGATACTTTTTGGTGGCTGGAAGGTTAAAACTAAATCGGCCTCTATGGGTTTCGTGATAAACAGGAATACCACTTTCTTTCCCCTTTTTATTGGCAATGTGTATAAAAGCCAAATTCTGGGTACTTGTAAAGAAGTCGCTACCGGTATGGCAATTGATATATGCCGGTTGCCATGCAATCAGAGTTTCAAATTGGGCGGCAAAAACTTTTAGACTTTCTTCAAAAGGAAGTGTTTTATTGGTTCCATTAAGGAATCCAACTTTTAAACCATATGTATTTAAGGCTTTTTTTAATTGTACTCTGCTTTCGGGATCATCGGGTAGCCATATTTCTATACCGTCATATCCGTCTGTTTTAGCCCGTTTACAGAAGGCATCCCATGACAGCGTATTTCCCCAGTTGGTTTGAAAGAACAATAATTTTTCCTGGGCATTTACAGTTATCAAAGGAAGAATTAAAAAAAGGAGTATAAAGCGTATTTTCATATTGTTATTCCTTTAAGCCAGGATTTCATGGATTACCTCACCTTCAACATCTGTTAACCTGAACGGCCTTCCCTGAAATTCGAAGGTAAACTGTTCATGATCAAAACCCAGCAGATGTAAGATGGTAGCATGGACATCGTGTACAGATACTCTGCCTTCTATACCAGAGAATCCGATATCATCTGTTTGCCCGTGTGAAGCCCCTCCTTTAATTCCTCCACCGGCCATCCACATGGTGAAGGCATCACCATGGTGATCTCTTCCTTTGTACCCCATTTTCTTATTACCTCTGTTTTCCTGCATAGGGGTTCTCCCAAACTCACCTCCCCATACAATAAGCGTTTCATCCAGGAGGCCTCGCTGTTTAAGATCCAGGATGAGTGCGGTAATAGGCCGGTCTATTTCCAGGCATTTATTTCGAAGGCCAAGATCGATAGCCGTGGAATGTTCTGTGCCATGACTGTCCCAACCCCAATCAAATAGCTGAACAAACCTAACACCATCTTCAACCAGTTTACGTGCTAAAAGGCAATTATTTGCAAATGATTCTTTACCGGGTTCAACCCCGTACATCTGTTTTATATTTTCCGGTTCCGATGCAATATTCATTACTTCGGGAACTGCAATTTGCATACGGTAAGCCATCTCATATTGGTTGATCCGGGCCAGAATTTCCGGGTCTGCATATTTTAAGTACTCCTCTTTGTTTATTTTATTAATGGCGTCTATGGTGCTTTTTTTGAGATTTCTGGAAATACCTTCCGGATCTTCAATATACAAGACCGGGTCTCCTTTTGATCTGCATTGTACCCCTTGATAGACCGAGGGTAAAAAGCCACTTCCCCAAACACTTTTTCCGGCGTCAGGTGTTTTACCGCCTGAGGTCAGCACCACAAATCCGGGAAGATTTTGGTTTTCTGATCCCAGGCCATAGGTGGCCCAGGCCCCTATACTTGGCCGACCCAGCCGTGCGCTACCGGTATGCATAAAAAGTTGAGCAGGGCCATGATTAAACTGATCTGTATGAACCGCCTTAAGAAATGCGACATCATCTATCACCTTTTTGAAATGTGGTAAATAATTAGATATCCAGTTCCCGGCCTCCCCCTCCCGGGTAAATTCTGCCTGGGGCCCCATTAATTTTGGTGTCCCTTTTATAAAAGCAAACTTTTTGCCCTCTAACAAAGATTGCGGGCAATCCTGTCCATGGAGTTTGTGCAGCACAGGTTTATGATCGAACATTTCCAGTTGGGAAGGGGCTCCGGCCATATGCAGATAGATAACCGATTTAATCTTGGGATTAAATGGGGGCGACAAAACCGCCAACGGATTCAGATCTCTTTCAGTAAAGGGTGTTCCGGTCTTGCCCTTTTGATTGGTCAAAGGGTCGCAGCCACTAAAAATAGATCCAAGAGCCAGGCCGCCAATCCCCTGAGCACAATTTTTTATAAAATGCCTCCTCGTTTTCTGCTGCGCTTTTCTTATTAAGTGCTCTTGTATTAGTTTGTCCAGATTATCCATTTTTAAGCTTTTGTAAGAAACTCATCCAGGTTCATAATTGCGTTAGCAACTACAGTTAAAGCCGCTTTTTTTGCATTGGGCTGCTTATCAAAATATATAAAACTTTCCATTTCTTCAGGACGTGTTGTAAACTCCTCCAGGGCAACTTCATAAAGCTCTAAGAGGGTATCCAGTTTATCAGCGGTGGCAGTTGCCATTAAGGCCCGTTTATACCCTTTGGCAATACCTTTTTCAATATTTTCATCATCCATGATGGTAGCCAGGTTATAGGCGGCTTCCATATATACAGGATCATTCAGCATTACCAAAGCCTGCAAAGGGGTATTGGTTACCGTTCTTCTGATGGTGCATACTTCCCGGCTTCCTGCATCAAAAGTGATATAAGAAGGATAAGGGCTTGTACGTTTTAAATAGGTATATATTGCTCTTCTATATCTGTCCTCCCCAACGCTTTCAATCCATTGTGCACCACTGTACACCGTTTGCCAAACATTTTCCGGTTGGGGCGGCATTACCCCTGGGCCATACATTTTTTTGCTTAATAATCCGGACACGGCCAACGCCTGATCCCGAATTTGTTCTGCGCTTAACCTGAGCCTCGGACCCCTGGCATAGTACTCATTTTTTATATCTGCCAAATAGTTATCTGTTGTACTTTCCGAACTCTGCCCGTAAGTTCCGGACATCACAATTTCCTTTATTAAGGATTTTATGCTCCAGTTGTGTTCATTCATAAACCTTAGTGCCAGCCAGTCTAAAAGAGCTGGGTGTGAAGGAGGGTCTGATTGCGAACCAATGTCTTCAATAGTAGCAACCAATCCCCGGCCAAAAATTTGATGCCATACCCTGTTTACTATGGTGCGTGCGGTTAAAGGATTCTGTTTGCTAATCAGCCATTTAGACAGCCCTAGTCTGTCTTTAGACCACTTATCATCCCAGGGATTTAAGAGTTGAGGAGTAGCTGGTAATACAGTATCTCCCTTCAATAACCAGTTACCGCGTTCAAATACCTGTGTTGTACGTTTTCTGTAATCCGGATTCTCTATCATAATCGGAACCGTCGGGGTTTCTGCATTCAATACTTCCAGTAAGATATCATTGATCTCACCATAACCGGGATTGGCCTTACCAGGCAAATCTGGCATCACGGCTATCCAATAAAGGCTAATGACATTTGCATTTTTGGCCACCCTATCATTATTGGTTTCAACAAACAAATCAAAGGATTCTTCCACTTTCCCAAAAGGGATTTTTAGGATACTACTTTTCTGGGTTTTATCAATATTTATACGCGCCAGAATCTTTCCTTCAGAGCTGCTTTGCTTAAAGGTCAGTACCGTACCATTATATCCGGAATTGTACTTGAGAAATAGAGTGGTGCCGCCTTTTGTATTTAGGTCTTTAAGTTGGCAAGAGCCGTCATCCCATAGATTAAGGGCCGCATGATCGTCATAGGAGCCATTTTTAAAGTTGACAAAATCGTGGGCATTATTAACGGGCTCTGTGTACGACATAAAATTAGCGTACTGTTTTGCTAGAGAAGGATTGCCGTTCTGTGTAATCCAATTATTTATTTGATCTACTTTCTTTTTTTGATCCGGGGAATAAAACTTAAGTACCGGGGCTTCTGAAGGAATATCTTCATCTCGGGAATTATTAAAAAATGCCATGAGCTGATAGTATTCCTCATTTTTAAATGGATCATAGGGGTGACTGTGACACTGAACACATCCTATGGTAGTGCTCTGCCAAACTTCAAAAGTGGTATTTACTCTATCTATTACTGCTGCCATCCTGTACTCTTCATCTTCAGTGCCTCCTTCATCATTATTCATGGTATTTCTATGAAAGGCTGTTGCAATGTATTGGTCTACTGTAGGTTCCGGCAGCAGATCTCCTGCCAGTTGTTCAATGGTAAACTGGTCGAATGGCATATTATTATTTAATGCCCTGATCACCCAATCCCGATAGTGATAAATACTGCGTCCCTGGTCTTTTTCATATCCCTTGGTGTCTGAATAACGGGCCATATCTAACCACCAGCTCGCCCATTTTTCACCATAGGATTTTTGTGCCAATAAGCTGTCTACAAATACCTCATAGGATAAATTTTGAGTTATAAATTCCCTGAAGAGTGATTCGCCGGGGGGTAAACCTGTAATATCCAGGGCTAACCTACGGGCAAGGACGTTTTTTTCTGCCTGCACATTGGGCGACAATTGTTTATCTTCCATTCTTGTAAGAATGAAGTTGTCTATGTCATTTTTTAAGAAATCGGGACCCGGGCTACTGGCAAACCCCGCTTCAAGATTTACCGGCGGGACATCCACTTTATCCGGCAGTGAATACGCCCAATGGTCTCCCCATTTGGCCCCCTGGTTTACCCAGCGCGTTAAAAGGTCTATTTCATTTTTAGAGAGTTTGGCCTTTTCATAAGGCATCCTGAGTTCAGGGTCATCTTCTTTTATCCTCCTAATAAGGTCACTTGCAGAAGCATCTCCGGGAATGATGGCCGGTTTTCCGGATTTTGTATCACCCAGGGCTTCCTTTTCAAAAAGCAGGCTAAAACCGGCATTCTTTTTCACCCCTCCATGACAGCTAATACAATGGGTATTCAGGATGGGTTTTATATCAGCACTAAAATCTACCTCTTCCTTTGGCTTAAAATTATCGTATAGCAAAACAACAACCAGGAGGGCAGCAATAACTATGGTTCCGGTAAGGGCCTTTTTCTTCATCCCGCACAAATACAATTAGGGGTAACTCTTTCCCTAAAGTTACGACTTTTTCGGTTTTGTCGAAGGAAGGAAGTTATTCTGTGCTCGAGCACAAACTGACTACATTTAGCACATTTGCAGATAATGCTTCCTAACTAATACATAGAAAGAAAGCACAGAGAGGGTCCTCGCTTTGATCTGATTCTTTACGAATACTGAGAAATGAAGAATAGTAGTGGTATTTTTTTAGTTCAATAGCTTAGGTAAGCTACTCAACAATTCCTACCATTAGGGAGCCGTCATCCTCTTTATTGACTTTTGCTAATTTTTTAGAAGAGAGGCCTTTGATAGCCTTGTCCCATTTCTTGTTGCTAAGCTCGGATTTTTGTTTTAAATCATTTAAAGCAATAGGGAAATCTGATTTTAAAATTGTAAAAACATTCTTTTCCTCCTCGGAAAGTTCCACTTGTTTTTTCTCGGGGCGCATTTGTGGAAAAAACAGCACTTCCTGAATAGAAGCGTTATTGGTCAGTAACATTACCAGGCGGTCTATTCCAATACCAATCCCTGAGGTAGGAGGCATACCGTATTCCAGTGCCCTTAAAAAATCCTGATCTATGAACATAGCTTCGTCATCCCCTTTTTCCGATAATTTAAGCTGTTCTTCAAAGCGCTCTCGTTGGTCTATAGGATCGTTAAGTTCTGAGTAGGCATTTGCAATCTCCTTGCCATTTACCATAAGTTCAAAACGCTCTGTAAGTGCGGGGTTACTTCTGTGTTCTTTGGTAAGCGGGCTCATCTCTTTTGGGTAGTCTATGATAAAAGTGGGTTGAACATAGTGGTGTTCACATTTTTCCCCAAAAATTTCATCAATAAGTTTCCCTACACCCATGGTATCATCTACTTCAATACCCAGCGCTTTTGCCGTGGTTCTAAGCTCTTCCTCATTCATACCTGCCACGTCATAACCTGTATGCTCCTTTATGGCATCCAAAATGGGTACACGTGGATAAGGCGCTCTAAATTCAATTTCATGTTCTCCTACAGTTACCTTAGTGCCCCCTGTAGTATCTATAGCCACTTTTTGAAGCAATTGTTCTGTAGTATCCATCATCCAATTGTAGTCTTTATACGCTACATAGAGTTCCATAACCGTGAACTCCGGGTTATGGGTACGGTCCATCCCTTCATTCCTGAAATCTTTTGAGAATTCATATACCCCATCAAAACCACCGACAATAAGCCGCTTTAAATACAACTCATTGGCAATTCTTAAATACAGCGGAATATTCAGAGCATTATGATGGGTTAGGAAAGGCCGTGCAGCGGCTCCACCTGGTATGGGCTGTAAGATGGGTGTTTCTACCTCCAGGTATCCTTTTTCATTATAGAATTCACGAATACTGTTGGTAATCTTGGTGCGTTTTATAAATGTATCTTTCACGGAGGGATTTACCGCAAGGTCTACATAGCGCTGTCTGTAACGTTGTTCGGGATCATTAAATTCGTCATAAACATTGCCCTCGGCATCTTTTTTGGGAAGCGGAAGTGGTCTGAGCGCTTTGCTCAATAGGCTGAAAACCTTCACAAGGACAGTTTTTTCACCTACCTGTGTTGTAAAAAGTTCCCCTTCTATTCCTACAATATCACCAATATCCAATAGTTTTTTGTACACCTCATTATAAAGTGTTTTGTCTTCTCCCGGGCAAATCTCATCTCTATTGAAATAGACCTGAATCCTGCCTTCGCTATCCTGGATTTCTGCAAATGATGCCTTTCCCTGAATCCTGCGAGACATTAATCTCCCTGCGATGACCACTTTTTTACCTTCTTCATATCCTTCCTTTATTTGTTTGGAGGTATGATCAACAGCATATAGTGCTGCTGGATATGGATTAATCCCAAGGTGGCGTAGTTTGTCTAATTTTTCTCTTCGTACTATTTCTTGCTCTGAGAGTTGCATAAATGGTCGTTAAGGGTACAAATATAGCTACATTGGAGAAATGTATCAAAGTTGGATTGGCACTAATTGCCAGGGGAGTGTTACTGCAGAATTATAAGGGGTATTTTGGTCACGGGATTGTTGACAAAAGGCGCGATTTTATATTTGACCAATGACCAGGGTTTTAGCCCACCTTTTATTTTCATCATCATCCCTGAAAATAGCATATCGGATTTCATCATAGAAGGAATCGTTTTTAAAAACTGCTTTTTTAAGAATAGCTTCTCTTCTAAAACCCGCTTTCACTAATACTTTCTGTGAGGCTTTGTTGAATTCAAAACAACCGGCATAGAGCTTAGACATTCCTAAAGTTTCAAAACCATAATTAATAATCAACTGCAGGGCCGCAGTAGCTAATCCCTGGCCCCAATAGGGTTCCCCAATCCAATACCCGATTTCTGCCGAAAATCTGTAAACATCATCTTGTGGGTGAATGCCGATGCAACCAACAAGTTCATTTTTTTTGTCAATGGCAAAGATTTCCTGAGGTGTTTTGGAAGTGGCTAACTGAATAAAATTATGGGCATCTGATAGCTGATAGGGATGAGGAAGGGCATCACGTATATTGCGCCAAATATTAATGTTGTTGCAGAGTTTTACAAGAGCATCTGCATCTTCCTTCAAAAATGATCTTAGTTTTAAATCGGCACTAACTAAATCCATATTTAAATATAGGATTTTTTGTAACAGATTGGCATAAAATGCGACGCTTAAAGTGTAACAAACTAATAGAAATTACGTCCTATAAGTACATCAATCAATAAATCCTGAATCAATGAGTTTTATACGTGTTTTACTGGCAATTATTTTCCCGCCTCTGTCGGTAATTGGGAAAGGCTGCGGGTCTTTTCTGATTGTGCTGCTTTTAACCTTTTGTGGCTGGGTCCCGGGAGTCATTGCTGCACTTGTTATCTTAAACAATCCTAATTGATGTGTATCTTTGCCTTTATAAGCAAGATACATTATGAGAAAAATTGTCGTACTTCTATTGGTCATTATCTGCAGCCACAGTTGCCAGATACAAGAGGAAATTACATTTAACAAAAATGGCAGCGGTACATATCAAATGGCATTTGATATGTCTGAAATGATGAAAATGGGCGATCTTAACGATACTTTGCCTTCCAAGCCCCCCGTAGATTCTCTTATAACTTTTGCGACTTTCTTGGACGAAAAAAAGGATAGTATAGCGCTACTACCTAAAGAAGAAAGGGAGGAATTAGAGGCATTAAGACCACTTAAATTCGCTATGAAAATGAACGAGGAGGAAAAGCAGATGAAAATGAATTTAATCTACGATTTTGAGAGTTTTGAAGACATTGCAAAGTTTGCTCAGGCCATTGAGAAGGCCAATATAAAAGAACTTAAAGAGCTTAATAATCCAATGACCGGCCTGAATGGTGAAGCGGATCTTGATAGTACTGATCAAGATAATGGATTCTCCGATGTGTTTTCTATGGCAAAACAATTTAACACCTCCTTTAATAAGAAAAAATTTTCCAGAACAATTACTAAGGAGGCCCGGGCAGAGGCCATTGCAAAAAAAGACACGACCATTAAACAGGATGATCCTTTTGTAGATATGATCCGCTTTAAGCAGGTATATCGTTTTCCTTATAAAGTGAAGAGTGTGAGCAATAAAAATGCCCGGATACTTTCAGATTTTAAGGGGGTGGAAATTGAAGCAAATATGTACGATTTAAACAATGACCCCGATTATTTTAATGTTGAGGTGGAGTTTGAAAAATGAATAAAAAGATAATCATACAGGATCTGGGTTTAAAGGATTATAAAGAAACCTGGGATTACCAGGAGCAGTTGTTCCAGGAAATCGTCGATCTCAAAATTAAAAACAGGAGGCAAGGCCTGGACAATCGTACTCCTAACCATTTTCTCTTTGTAGAACACCCGCATGTCTACACTTTGGGAAAAAGCGGGGATATGAATAACCTGCTAATAGATGAGCAACAGCTTAAGGCTAAGGGAGCACAGTTTTATAAGATTAATCGTGGTGGAGATATCACCTATCATGGCCCAGGGCAAATTGTGGGCTACCCCATTTTGGATCTGGACAATTTCTTTACAGACATACACAAATACCTGCGTTTTTTGGAGGAAATGGTGATACTTACTCTTGCAGAATATGGGTTAAAAGGGGAGCGTTCTCCCGGTGAAACAGGTGTTTGGTTAGATGTTGGGACCCCCTTTGCACGAAAGATCTGCGCTATGGGAGTACGTGCCAGCAGATGGGTAACCATGCATGGTTTTGCACTCAATGTAAATACCCACCTTGGGTATTTTGATTTGATGATCCCTTGCGGTATAAAAGGAAAGGCGGTAACTTCCTTAAGTGCCGAGTTAGGCAATTCTGATATTTCCATGGGGGAAGTAAAACAAAAGCTATTAAAACACTTTGCCGAATTGTTTGGGGCGCAGATTAGTAAGGCAAAATCTGAGATAGAGGGTTAGTTAAATGGGAGTGGATTAAGGCGATAACCCGCTTTTGTAATTTATCCATTATTCCTGCCAGGACAATTGGAAGTCAAACTATTTATTAAAAGCAGTCAACACACTGCTCCCAATCAGCTTTCCTTTTTTGTTATAGCTTTCAGACTTTACCATACCCACATCTTCTGCAAACCACTGTTTTGCCTTTCCACTGATTTTCATGCCCATCTTGGTTTCGTGGTCATAGGTAATCACTACGCAGTCAAAAGTGCCTGCTGGGGTAGTAACGGTTTCATTAGCCTCCACATTTCTATTGAGCATTTTAACGGTAAGCTTCATATTCATAGGAGGCACGCTTACATTCATCAGGATATCTGCATCTGGTAATTGCTGTCCGGGACTCAGATTGTTGGGCAGAACAAGATCAGTGCCGCTAATATCTACTTCCATATCCTTGTACTGATTCATAACCCCAGGAGACATCAGCGATTTAAAATCTATTGCGATTCCGTCATCTTTACAGATAATTCCGTATTCCGAGCTCATGAACACTTCTCCTTTATCATCCCTCATTTCATAGCTCAGTATGGCGCTATCACCAGAAGATGATTTAACGACATAATCTATCACTCCGGCCACTTTATCTTTTTTTTCGTAATTGGTGATCTGAAAAGTGGTGCCCTCTTCCAAAGGGTAATATTTGCTGCAATCCTGTGCGTTAATAGGCATGATAATAAAAAGGAGCACGCAAAGGGCTAGTAATGATTTCATATAGTATTATTAATGGTTATTAATTGATAATTGATGATTGATAATTGATAATTGTTTATTGCTTAACAAACTCCACCCTTCGGTTTTGTGCTTTCCCGTCTGTGGTGGTGTTGTCTCCTACAGGTTCTGATTCGCCTTTGCCATCTGTTGAGAGTCTGGCAGCATCTATATTATAAACATTTACCAGCGCATCTTTTACGGCATTAGCCCTGGATTTAGATAAATCCATATTGGCGGCATCGTTCCCATCTGCATCGGTATGGCCAATAATATTTAAATTCATATCTCTTTCTTGTTGCAGTACCTGGGAGATTTGCCGGATGATGCCCATAGATTGTGGTTGTATGTTGGCGGAACCAGAATCGAAAAGGATACCGTTGGTAGAGACCCTGCCGTCTGCTATAAGGGTTCTGCGCAAATCCAAACCACCTTCTGCGACTTTCAAGTTAGAAATAAACAGGTTTTCTTTACCGTCTTTAAAGGTATTCAGGTGAAATTTAAGCGCGGTAATTTTATTGCCCGCTGGTATCATCCTTGGGATGTCTACATATTTTCTTTCATTGATCCACATTCGGAAGCGTTGTTTGTTAACAGCTATAGAAACATGGGGCTGGTTGAGTACGGTTTGTCTTAAATCAGCATTGACTACATTGTTGATCTCAGAACCACCACCCTGGCGATCATAATTCCTTACACGCACTCCAATAGGCGAATACTGACAAAAGGGAATAAGCGCATAGGCATAAGCATCCCCGGCCTTAAAAGTATTGTTTGCGCTAAGCTCTACCTGCAGGGTAGCGGTAGATGAAGTTTGACGGTCCAGACCGGTAGCCAGAATATCAAATTCGATAGTGTACTCCTCTGGAAGGCTGGGAACGTCTGGAATGTAGTAGGTAGAATGCCCGGGGAGGATCTTTAGCCATTTTTGTGGCGAATCGTTAATGGTAACCACTTCGCCGCTTCCGTTGGTATTCCATTTTGAAGGGAAGTCCCCTACGAAATCATTATCGAAATCATCGAAGAATAATAGCTTATCTCCCGGAACATAATCGAACTTGCTGTATATCTGAATGGTTTTAGGCCCGCCTTCACCAGTTGTATTTGAGTTGTCATTTCCCCGCCCCGTGTTATTGGGGTTTTGACCACCTGGTATAGGATTACCATCTTTATCTGTTGGTGTTTTTCCTTTCTTGCCCGGTTCCAGGATGCTGTCGAGCACCTGATCGGTTTTTTTAGAGGATTCTTTTTCTACTCTTCGTTCTACGGTGCGTTCTGCTGCTTTTTCAGCTTTTTTCTTGAGTTTCTTAAAAACCTGTGCATTGGCATCGGGGATGCATATTACAATTAAAAAAAATGTAAAAATGAATCTGATTATTAGGGTAAGGGCTTTCATAATAGTGTGACTTTAAGTAACTTAAATATAAGGATTTAAAAGGAGATTAATACCCTTTAATGTATATCCCGTATGAAAGTTAACATAAGTGGTAAAAAAAAACGTATTAATTTATTTTGTATACCACCAGGGAGTTGCTGTTCTCTTTAGTGAGCAATTCTACTTTTCTATCGTTATCCATGTCGGACATATCTGGCAAAGTACTGCCCATTACCGGAAAGTTTGAAATGCTTTTGGCATTACTGTCAAATAAGTATACCCGCTCTGTTTGCAGGTCGGTTACCCCAACATAAATTTTATCGTAGAGATAGAAAATCTTTGGTTTTGTGTATACGCCCAGGTCCAGCGTTACTTTTTTTCCTTTTATTGTCAGCACATTATCATTTATACTTACCAGTGTTTTGCTGGTAGCATCTGTCCCGTGATCTTCATTAAAATTAAATTTGGTTCCGGAGATGCCTCCTTTTTCATCGATGACAATTAATGTTCCGTTTTTGTCTGTAAGGGTAAACTTGTTTTTATACAGCATTACCTCATTTTCCGAAAAGGAAATATTTTCCTTAACAGCCACTCTTATCTTGCCTTCCCGAGTCAGGATCATAAGTTTTCCATTTTCTAATTGAAATACCAGATAATCTCTCCGACCAATCCGGAAATGCCTGGGAGCAAATAAGACGTTTGCTTCGGCTTTGGTATACTTAAAGCCATTTACAATATTGCCCTTACTATTGTACATAAAAACATTTGTACCCTGGGTAATTACGAAACGATAATTTTTAGTTTTGTCATAATCGAACACCGATAAAGGGTTAAGATTACCACCTTCAAATTTCATATTAAACGGGCCTACTTCTTTGCCGTTGCGGTCCAGTATAATAAATTGATCAGAGGTTGTAAAGGCCAGTTGCAGACGACCATTTTTATACAGGTCTACCTGAGAAATATTACCCTGTATTTTTGCATTGAGTTTTTTCTTCCACAGCACCTTTCCTGCAGTGGAGATAAGGTATAGGTTATTCTCTATATCCTGTACCACAATTTCCTGCTTAGCTGTTCTGTGATTAATTACAAACTGAGGATCAGTATTCAATTCTGCATCCAATTGCAAGGAAAAAACTTGTGATATTGAATTGTCCGCTGCATTGCTGCCAATTTCTTTGACGACCATATTGGTATGAAAAAATTGATGGTCTGCTATTATTTGGGTGCCGAAAGCGAAATTGGAAATTTTTGTAGTATTCAGTTCGGCAATGAATCCTGCGGAGAAATCTTCTTTAAGCAACTTGTCCAAACCGGAGGAATTGGAGATAATTAAAATATTGGATTCATCGGCCAGTGAGGGTTGCAGGGTCTTAAATAATGGGCTGGAGGTAAAGACGCTATTGCGCTTATAGGATGAAACTATTTTTTGAAGGACAAGCTGATCAGCACTAAATACAAAAGCGTTTTCCAGAACGGTGTAGAACCGCGCATCAAAATTGGAGATCAGAGGATCAAAAAAATTATTTAAGAATTCATTTTTACTCAGGCCCGAAATTTCATTTCCCTGAAAGTCTATGGTAACCGTTGTATTATTTTGGAGGAATTCAGAAATATTTTCGGAAGCATAGGTATGCAAAACAATAGCAGACTGCTTATCCAAATAAATATGTCCAATTTCTTCTACTCCGTTGAATAAGCTATCCAGTACAAAGGTGTTGCTCAGATATTCCTTTTGATTTTCGGCAAAACGTTCGTAATCTATCAACGAAAAGGCAAGAATTGCATCCGCATCCGAGGGAGCAACAGATGGTGTTGCAAGCACAATAGGGGGTATTTGTTTAAAAAGATTTACGAAGTGCTTTGTGCTGTCTTGTGCAAGGGCTATACCATTTAGTTTTAATTTATCGGGGTGGCTGTCCAGATCCAAAGAGAGCCATTCGGAATAGTCCGCCAGATGAACGCTCGTTGTGTCTTTTAAATTGTTGCTCTCTATTCCCTTGCTAAATTTGGTTTTAATAAACACTGTTGCTGATTTAACAGAATTTGAAATATCAAATAAAGCAGTGAGGGTCTTATCCGTTTCCTGGGACCCTCCTGATTCGATAACATTCTCTAATAGCGCCCTGGAGGATGCAATCAATAGAAAATCTTCCTGATAGGTACTAAAAAAGTCCTGATTGTTCAGAATGTGATTATCTATAGTGACACCTTTATAGCTAAAAGATGGTTTGCTGCTACTGCTTAAGCTATCACTAATTTTAATTGCGGCAGCTTGTGGTACAACCAACAGTGCTTCTGTTGAATCTGTGGTAGATGGTATATATGCAAGGAGGGCAGTGGTATCTGATTTTATAAAGTCTAACAGCTTTGCTTTTTCCGATAGTTCCCGATAGGCCCGGGTATTGTTTACGGCAGAAAGGAAGGTGTTGTTCTTTAATTCGCTCTTTAAGCGGGAGATATCATTAATCTTAACAATTACTCCCGCATTCTCGGGCACGAAATTCAGAATTGAGCTGGGTTCATTTATTTCATTTTTACATCCATAGCATCCGAGTACCACTAATACTAGTAAAAATTTCAGCTTCATTAATATATTCTTTGATGCAAATTTAGAATATTATCTCGTTCTTTTATATCAATAAATTTTAGGGAAATAGGAAATGTCAACCTATCTGGTGAACGCTTATTTAGATTTGATATATAATTTATCTACAACTTCAACTTTAGTTGTTCCGGGAGTAGTCTGAAGCTTTTTCTATGGTATTTTGTTATGCCATATTTTGCTATTGCTTCCCTATGCTCCCTTGTGGGATATCCCTTGTTTTTTCTCCAATTGTACATGGGATATTCAAAATGTAGTTGCTCCATATACGCATCCCTGAAAGTTTTGGCCAAAACAGATGCTGCTGCAATACTCATATATTTACTGTCTCCTTTTATGATGCAGTTGTGCGGGATGTCTTTATACTCTTTAAACCTATTGCCATCTACAATAATATACTCGGGTCTCAGCCTCATATCATCCAGTGCTAAATGCATGGCCTGTATAGAGGCATTCAAGATATTTATTTCATCAATGGTTTCAATTCCCAGGTGCACCACACCGAAGGCCAGGGCTTCTTTTTCTATAAGCGGTTTAAGCAGTATCCTTTTCTTTTCCGAAAGTTGTTTGGAATCGTTTAAAATGGGATTACTAAATTCTGGAGGTAAAATTACTGCGGCTGCCGTTACCGGTCCGGCCAGGCACCCTCTTCCTGCCTCATCTGTTCCGGCTTCATTAGGACCATTAAAGAATGTTTTTAGCATAAAATGAGCGACTTAGCATTGATTTTGCTTCAGTTTTTGATAAATCTTAACAAATAAATATGTTAAAAAGCTGTATTTCTCTCAATCAAAGAATAAAATTTCTAAGTATTCGATAAATTCTGGACGATTTTTAACAAGAATAGCCCCTGAGAACAGGTCTTACTTGCATAATTAACGAATTATTAAGACTTTTGCACCTGACTAATTCAAAAATCTAATTAAATGAGATCAAAGTTAACTTGGATGTTAACACCTTTGCTGGTGTTATGCATGAGCCTGTCATTCGGGCAGGAAAAGACAATTTCCGGTAACATTACAGATCAGTTAGGACTACCTCTTCCAGGGGTAAACGTGGTTGTAGTTGGAACAACAACCGGTACCCAATCTGATTTTGATGGGAACTATATGATTAACGCCTCCACAGGACAGGTTTTAAGATTTAGTTACCTCGGGCAAAAAACAGTAGACAGAACCATCGGTGCTTCCAGTACAATAGATGTGCAGATGGAAGAAGATGCCGAAGCACTACAGGAAGTTGTTGTGCAAGGTTACCGTACTTCTACTAAGGAGAAATCTAGTATTGCATCGGTAACTGTAAGTGCAGAAACTATTGCACTTAGACCCAATGCAAACTTTGCACAGACCCTATCCGGGCAGGTTGCAGGTTTAAATATTACAACCAGTTCAGGACAGCCTGGTGGTAATACCCAGATTAACCTTAGGGGTGTTGGTTCTGTTAATGGTAATACAGAGCCACTCTTTATCATTGATGGAGCGCCTGTAGATGAAGATAACTTCAGGAGTTTAAATCCTAATGATATCGCATCTATATCCGTATTAAAGGATGCTGGTGCAACTGCCATTTATGGAAACAGAGGTGCTAACGGGGTAGTTATCATTAAAACAAGAGGTGGTACTTTTAACTCTGCTACCAGGATCAATTACCTGGGCCAGCTTAGTTTTACCAGCCTGCAGGATAATGATTATGACCTTATGAACGCTCAGGAGCAATTAACTCTGGAGCGCGATTTTGGAAACGGTAGAGGGGCAGGCCTGACAGATGCTGAAATTGGAGCTTCTCCTAATTTTGACTGGTCTAATTTCTTCTTTGACACAGGACTTACTCAAAATCATACCTTAAACATTACTAGTGGTGGTGAGAATATTAATTCCTTCACTTCTCTTGGGTATACCAACGTTGAAGGTATCTTACAGGCGAGTGATTTAAAGAGGTTTAATATCCGAAACAATATCTCTGGTAAATCAGAAAATGACAGATTCAATTACGGATCTAACTTTTCTATCAACTACTCAGAATCTAATGAGCCAAACAGTATTGGATCTGGTGCAATTAACAGGAACTATATTTTAGGGGCATATCAGTCCTTACCTTATATTACACCTGATGATTACACTGATGGAGCTGCATTACTTTCTCCATTATCATTTGCCAATACTCCATTATTCTTGTTAGACAGACTTAGAACCTATACAAGAAAGGAATCTGAAGTTAAGATAATCGGAACTTTTAATGCGAGCTATAAGATCACAGATGACATCACAGCGAAAATCGTAATGTCAGGAGATTATACAGATGAACACTTAACAAGAGCTGAAGGGCCAACTTCATTTAACGCATTGTTATTTGGTGGGGGAGCAAATCCTACTTCTGGTTTTCAGGATCAGTTCGTAACTAGAACATTTACTTATAACCAGGTACTTTCATTAAACTACCTGAAGACTTTTGGTAAGCATACTGTAGATGTAGGTGCTTATTCGGAATATTTTAAAGCACACTACAGAAGATTTGGTTTCAGAGAGAACGGGTTAAACCCAAAGACGTTCTTCCCTGGTGACGGTGACGGATTTATTACCGACAACGGAAACAACGACTTCTTCGTGGATGCGCCTGCCGCAGATATTTTAAATGCAGGTCTATTCTCTTATTTCGGACAGGCAGATTATGACTACGATACCAGATACGGTATTACAGGAACAATAAGAAGGGATGCTTCTTCACGTTTCGCAGGAAGTAACCGTTGGGCAACTTTCTGGTCTGTTGCAGGACGATGGAACATCAGTAATGAGGCCTTTATGGAAGGATCTATTTTTGATGTACTTAAGCTTAGAGGATCTTACGGTACTACTGGTAACCAGAATATTGTAGACGCAGTTGGACAGTTTGCGCCTTTCGCAGCAGCTGACCTTTATTTAGATTTGTTTGCTACTGGTGCAGGATATGGTGGAGCTAACTCCATTGTACCTTCACAATTAGGGAATACCATTCTTCAGTGGGAAACTATAGAGCAGTCTAACATTGGTCTTGATTTCGAATTGTTCGACAGAAGACTTAGAGGTTCGGTAGACGGTTATATCAAAACTACCAAAGACCTTTTCCAGGACAGACCGTTATCCGCAGTAAACGCCCAGACTATCTTAAGAGCTAATATCGGTTCCTTAGAAAACAAGGGTATTGATGTAACGCTTAATTATGATATCCTAAGAGGCGGAACAGACGGAGTTAATATGTCTGTTGGTTTTAATGGAAACTACAACAAACAGGAAAACCTTGAAATACCTACAGAAGATGGCACCGTAGTAGGCGCTGGTTCATTAACAGGTAGACAAGTAGGCGGACCATTGAACGAATATTTCGTATACCGATATGCAGGTGTTAACCCAGCGAATGGTAACTTATTGTTCTTAACTGCTGATGGGGATGTTACAGAAAGCCCTAATGTTGATACAGACAGAGTGTGGTTAAATAAGAATATTTATCCTGACTATCAGGGTGGTATTACTTTCGACTTGGATTACAAAGGATTCTTTGTTAGCACTCAGTTTAACTATGCTGTTGGAGTTGACAGATACGATTTTGACCTCTCCGGTTTCCAGAACCCGAATAACATTGGACAGTTCAGACACTCAAGAGATATTCTTGATGCATGGACAGTAGATAACAGAGAAACAGATATTCCTTCCTTAACTGCAAGCAACCTTGCGTTAGGTGGCTCATCTGATAGATACCTGAAGGAAGCAGATTATTTAAGGCTTCGTTTTGCTCAGGTTGGATATACTTTTCCTCAGGAGTACCTGAAAGGAACTGGCTTTAACGTACTTAGAGTTTTTGTAAATGCTGAAAACCTTATCACTTGGACCAAGTGGAGAGGGTTTGACGTAGAAAGTGCATTAAGTACTGGAAGCAGACAATATCCAACGCCAAGGATTCTATCTGTAGGGTTTGAATTAGGATTTTAATAAAAAATTGAGAAAAATGAAAAACATAAAAAAACTAGTCTTACTCGCGTTAATAATTACAGCCGCTGCTTGTAATGACGCTATAGATATTGCACAACCAGGACGTTTACCTGCAGATGTGGCATTCCAGAATGTCGGTGATTTACAGGATGGATTAATTGGTCTGTATGCACTTTATGATACTACTTCAGAAATCCAATTCAACTCTGTTTTTGCAGATGAGATATCAATTGGGTTCGATAATGGAGGTCAGGGACTTGGAAATGGGGAGTACGGTTTTGTACTTAACCCAAACAGTGCTGCCCCTAATAGTATCTGGACAAGAAACTATGCAGCAATGAATATTGCTACAAGGATTATAGAAGCAGCTTCGCTTGTAGAAGTTGGAGATGGAGAGCAGGCCCAGCTTAATGATATTTTAGGGCAGGCATATGGCTTAAGAGCTTTTGCACAATTCCAGGTTCAATCTTATTTCACTACAGATTATGCTAACGATGGTGCTCTTGGTACTATTATCTTAAATTTCATACCTACGATAGACCAAAGTCTACCGAGAAATACTAACGGTGAAGTATATGGTCAGATTGAATCTGATCTTTCAACTGCTGCCGGATTGTTAACAACTCAGTCTAGTGCTACTTTTATTAGCCAGGATTTTGTTACTGCATTAAGAGCCAGAATGGCTGCCTATAGAGGGCAGTACAGTTTGGCTGATACCTATGCCAGTCAGTTGTTAGCTAGCTATCCGCTTGCAAACAGAGCACAGTACGAGGCCATGTACCTTGATGCTGATGATACGGAAGTAATTTTTAAGTTAGACCGTACTCAATCTGATGGATATAATGGTCAGGGTGCTACAGGTAGTGGTGCTGCTGGCGGTTGGGCCGGAGCAAATTATGCTTTCGTAAACTCAACTTTAGCAGGTAGCCCTTATTTTGAAATGGGTAGAGCAGTATTTAATTTATTAGATCCTCTGGATATCCGTTTTGATGTAAATGTTGATCCATCCTCAATAATCAGCCCGGATTACCAAAATGCAGTTGATTACAGAAACGAAGATATTCTGGTTATCCAGAAGTATCCTGGTTCTGAAGGAGTTCCTCTTATGAATGATTTGAAAGTATTCAGAGCTTCAGAGATGTTATTGATAAAAGCAGAAGCTTTGGCTGATGCAGGAAGTATCAATGGAGCTTCGAATTCTACAGCGGCCTTAATTAAGCAATTAAGAGACGCCAGATTTGGAACAGACCAGCCATTACCAACATACACAGATGCAGCTGATGCATTTGGGGCTATTTTGGATGAGAGAAGAATAGAATTGGTTTTTGAAGGCCACAGATGGAAAGATCTTAAACGTTTGGGATCTAGAGCCAACAGGGGTATTTCAAGAGATCCGTTGGATTGTGCCATTAATGGCGCTTGTTCATTAGAAGTTTCAGATTTCAGATTTACAATGCCTATTCCAATTATAGAGCTGAATCCTAACAACGTGATTAGGGAACAACAAAACCCAGGTTATTAAACTTAAAATCTTAAAAAATGAAAAAGTATTTTGTAATAATAACAGCCCTTTTCATTCTAATTTCCTGTGGAAGTGAAGAAGTGGTTATTTATGATGTAGAGAATGGTCAGACACTGGCACAACTAAGTGTTACTTCTGCTACTATCCCTACACCTGTGGAAGGTGCATCTATAGAACTTGAAGTTCAGGTGACTACTAAGTCGGGAAGCGATAGAGCTGTTTCACTTGTGGCTGATGCGTCATCTACCGCAACACCAGACCAGTACACTATTGATGGTTTGGTAATCCCTGCTGGTGAATTCACTACAACAGTTACTATTAGTAGTAATTTTGCAGCCTTGCCAGAGGAAGGTAGTACCACTTTGGTACTTAATCTTGACGGTATTGCTGGAGCTAGTAATGCTATATTCTCAAATGAAACATTAACTGTAAGTTTTTTCAGAGAATGTCCTGAGGCCCCAACGCCGGGTGATTGGATAGTGAATATGCAGGATTCCTACGGTGATGGTTGGCAATCAACCACTTCTAATGGAGGACCTGGTCTTACAGTTACTTTGAGTACTGGAGAAGTTTTTGAAGTAGGTCTTTGTACTCCATATGAGGCTAATACCTATGCTTGTACACCGGAATTATCCAGTGGATCGGCTACCATCACTATTCCTGATGGTGTGGAATCAGCAGAATGGTTCTTCCCAGGGGATTTCTGGGGCGAAATGTCTTTCCAGATCATTGCTCCTAGTGGAAACACTGTAGCTGAATTTGGACCTGGTACCGCTGCAGGAGTATTTGAAATAGATTACTGTGGACAGTAATCAGGTTTGAGATCATAAATCTTATAACATTGAAAGCCGCCTTTTGGGCGGCTTTTTTTTATCTAAGTGTTTCTATCTTCAATAGACCCGAACCACCCTCAAGACAGGCTTATCCTTTATCTTTGGAATAAACCAGGGAGCATTATAAATAAGTGGAGGTTGTATTAAGTATACCATAGCCAGTAAACGTAAATAGGGTTGATCCAGGTGAGAATCAACAGGCAGTTGCATAATTACAAGAATGCGCTTCTGTATTCTTTAGAGCAATCATATTGATTTACTATCCCCGGGCCTGGTACTTATTTTGTTAGCTGATAAATTAACTTCGTAATCCATTACTATAGATCTCAAACAAAAAAGATCTGACGAGGTTACGCCAGATCTTCAATACAATGAACGGTATATTGTTTCTAAATCTTCTGATTAGCGAAGTTCAACAGTTTAATTACTTCTGCTTCACTTTTTAATTTCAGGCCATTACTGCTTACAAAGTCGGCCAATCCCTTTTTATTCTCTAAAATACCCAGGATATCTTTCTTCTTTAATTTAGTAGGTACAGCAGCCAATTCACCATTTTTTAAATAATAGGTAGTCTTTTCCGCAAATTTTGGTGGAACCTTGTTGCCATAAGAGGTACTGGCTTCTTTCCCTTCAATGAATTCCTTTTCTTGTTTTACCAACAATTGTATATCACCGGTATTTAAAACAACAAAATACCCCAGTTTTTCCGAATTCTTGGCCTGGTATTTCTTTATAGCATATTTCTTGCCTGCTATGGTTGCCGAAATATAATCTCTTTTTAGAAGGGCTATGGTTTTATCCATATCCTTCATTTCTATTTGATCACTATAGCCATTATAGCGCAACATAGCAGAATAGGGATCCCCTTTTTCCGTAAATACCTTTCCGGCTACAAAGCCTTCTGTAAAGTACGGAGAGCCCTGAACATTCTCAGGAAGGGTATTGTTCCCAACTGTAGTGTTCCTCACATATTCCGTAGGTAAATCTACTCTGGTTGTAGCCTGGCCGAGTGCTGTGGCATTAATAAAAAGTCCGATAATGATAAGCGGAAATACTGTTTTTTTCATGATTGTATTTTATAATAGTTAGTGCAAAAATTACGCCAAAATAATTGGGATGTATTGTATGTTTTAAATAAGCTATAAAGTTACTAAGGAATTGAAGGACGTAAAAATTACTCCACCCGAAATTCAAATATTTCTGATTGTGAAGTATTGCCCTGGCTATCTCTGGAAATTATGCGCCAGTAATACGTCTGTCCTGAACTTATGGTAACTTCAGAAGTACTTTCAGCAGTTGTTTCAACCAGTGTTGAAGGGTCTGCCTCGGTTCCAAAATATACATCAAATTCAGTAAGGTCGTTATCTACATCACTTCCTGTCCATTCCAGGCTAAGGGGATCTGCCACTTCTATAGTTGCTCCTCTGCCGGGGCTGATTGCTTCTGCCGGAAACGGGGCATAATTTTCAATCCCAGGTCCTTGATTGTAAAATTTCCAGGTTGGGCTACTGGCGGTTTCCGTTGTCCCTGTTGCCTTGGATACGACAAACCACTCATAGGGCACTCCGCGTTCTATGGTTATATCAGCGGAATTGGTAGCGGAATTGCTCTTTGAAGTATTATTGGTATTCAGGTTCTTTATATTAATCTCATAACTGTCTGTATTCTGCGAGGCATTCCATTGAAAAGTTACTCTACTTTGTGTATCGCTCACCACCACACCTTCATTACATTCAGTATTATTATCTGGAAACACTAAGGTAGCCGCACTTGGAGCCGCTACAGGATCCGGATCCGGATCGGGATCAGGGCCGCCGCCATTATCACTGCCACCTCCACAGGAAACCAGTATTAAGCCTAAGACAAGTACGTTTAGATATTTCAATTTCATTTTCGTACAATTTTAAAATTCAACAGGGTGCTTTTTGTTTTAATGTTGAGCAGGTAAATACCTTTGGCCAGGCCATCAACATTTAGAGACACTTCACTATCGCTTACAGCGTATTGCTTGGTTACAACCTGAACGCCATTTATGGTGAACAAACTCAGGGTTACATCCTCCGATCCAAGATCGCCCAGGTAGATATTTATGTTTCCTCCCGCAACCGGATTAGGATAGATAATTAGTTCTGAGCTGAGAACAATACTTTCTTCATAAACCCCCTGACATTCCAGGTCTGTTTTTACAGAGAGCTGATTCTCTACCTTATTCAACGGAAGTGTAATTACACTTTCTATAGTCTCATATTTTTTACCATTCAGGGTAATGGTGTAAGATGTACCTCCCATCAGATTAAGTGTAACCTCATTGTCAAGGGAACTGATTTTTGAACTTACCGACAAGGCTTCCGGTTGTGTTATCACGCTATTAAAACAGGTCTGATAACCATTCTGTCCGTCAACGGTAATACAGAGTTCATAGGTCCCCGCGGCCAGGTTTTCAAAAGAGACGGTTTCTGTAAAGCTGCTATTCTCATCCACATTAGGTCCGGTTAAAACTGCGGTGTAGTTGAGCATTTGCGAAGCAGTTACCTCAATACTTCCATTGTTACTGGAAATACAAGATTCCCCCCTTGTCTGCACAGTGAAATTACTTGCAGGTAATGTAAATATTTCACAGCCAGTGATATCTACCACAGATCCTGCGGGTGTATTTGCACACTGATCAATAGAATTAGGGACACCGTCGTTATCTGCATCGGTGTCGCAGATATCACCAATTCCATCACCATCTGCATCTGCCTGATCAGCATTTGCATTAAAAGGGCAATTATCTTCAGTATCAATTATGCCGTCGTTATCATCATCATTATCGCATGCGTCACCATCACCATCACCATCAGAATCTAACTGATCCGCATTGCCAATTAGCGGGCAGTTGTCATTTACATCCAAAATGCCATCGTTGTCATCATCATCATCATCCTGAAAGCCTTCCACTACAAAGTCATCAATGACTACTCCTTCTTCATTAACCGCAGGGTCAGAATGAAATACTATTCTGAAGATAACATTATCTTCATTGGTCAGATCGGTTTCTCCCAGTGCCGCATTGGCAACAAAATCATAGGCATATTCTGTTAGTGTGGTATTGGTCCCTGTCCACTGAGCTCCCGGACAATTCTGGCAGTCATCATCGTTGCCAGAATTAGCATTGGTCCTGTCACTGTTGTACCAGTTGGGCTGACTATTGATATTTCCTAAGACATTCCATGTAGAACCGCTATCGGTTGAGTATTGCACATAGACTATATCAAAATTCACCTCCAGCTCATAAGCCATGGAAAACTTAAGAACCGGGGCAAGGATATTGGATAATTCATAGCAGTTACTCAGTAGAATACCTTTGGTTCCGTCAGGATGATTCCCTGAAAGATTCGTAGCGTACACCTGGGTGCCTGAAGCAGCCTGATTTAATAAAGTACCAGATGGTACTCCTTTCTCCCACACACTTCCATCTCCATTTTCATTGTAACTTATTAAGCTTTCTTCTGGCGTTTCAAATGTATTTATATCGTCTCCAAAACCAAATTCGTTAACAAAGAACTCGTGCGTAAGAGAATTGTTATCCGGAAAAGCATCGTCGGCAACAGCAACTGTAACCTGCAAACTGGATGCTCCCGGAGTGTTAATATTAAGAGAAGGCAAATTAACGGTGGTACTTTCACCACTATTAAGGTTTACCGGAGCATTTATATTCTGATCTGCACCACCATTAACACTGTAGGTAATGTCTACTGAAGTAATTGCATTTAAACCGTTATTCTCAATTTCGAGTTCCGGGATAATTTCACCGCATAACACCGCATTGGCTTCCGGAGTAATTGCAGCTAGTCTGACATCATCATCCGGCACTTGTATTGGGATAGGAGATTGCCATACCCCACGCCCATAGGTTGAGGCCGTAATTAATTCGTCATCCAGGCTAATCTCAAGGTCGCTTACCACCAAACTGGGCAGATTAGTAAAATAATCTTCCCATTCTGTAAGACTGTCATCTAGGCGGTATACTCCTAAACTTGTTCCAACATATATGGGATTTTCTGTATGTCTCCCCTGATGAGCAATGGCGAAAAACGCCTGATCTGAGGGCAGGTTAAGGGTAATATCTTCTTCCGGTCCGGCATTGCCGTTGGCATTTACAGATACCCTGAAAACACCTCTTGGACTTGGCTGCGAACCTTGTGGGGTGCCCACGCGGTTGGAAGTGGTCACATAAATGTAAGAACCGTCGGTAGAATTCACTGCCATGTCCGAAATCTCCGAATCAAATATGTTGAAGGCAGTAAAATTTACACCACCGTCTTCGCTTCGGTATACAATATTGCCCTCTGCCGCATAGATTACCATAGGATTGGTTGGGTCTATTTCCAGATCTTCCATTTGCGGATGTGATTCATTAGACTCCGATGTTCCTATCTCATCAGATTGTTTCACCCACGAGCTGCCCACCAACTTGTACACTGCATCGTAACCAGCATAAACCTCTCCATCACTACTTACGGCTAAAGGAGTTATCCAATTCCCCTGAATCCCTGCCGGTGCACTTACGGTACCTATAGACTGTCCGGAATCAGATGAAATAAATAAAGGGTCACCAAATTGTACAAATCCATAGGAGATATTGTTATTGGAAGGATCTATTTCATAATCCATCCCATCACCGCCGGTATACACATTCCATTGATTATTGTTCCTTATAAAACCTGAATTGTCCTGCAGGCCTCCTGCCATTTTGGAGCCATCGTCTTTTGCGACGGAAAGCCTGTAGAATTGGCTGATTGCTATTCCGTTAACTGTATAATCCTGAAAAGAAACACCATCGTTTTCAGAAACATAGATACCCCCGTCACTACCGCAGAACAATTTGTCTCCAAAGAATTTTAAGGTGTGGATATCTGCATGTGTATATGCCGGGGTATTACTAAACCATTGATTAAGGCGGGTAAATGAGGTTCCGCCATTAGAACTTTTCCAAATATTTAAACAGCCCACATAAAGTTCATTGGCATTGGTAGGGGATACCTCCAGTGCCAGGTCGAACCATGCCTGATTAGATTCCAGAATATCGGTAGAATTAATACTTTCTACAAAGGTCTCGCCGCTATCCGTAGATTTAAAAAGCCCCTGATAGGCAAAATTATTTCCCCCTGTGTCCGCACTTAAGAGATATAGTACTTCAGGGTCGGCCGGGGATACTCCCAGAACCAAACGCCCAGAACTACTGGGTAAAATGTCTGTTATTTGGGTAAAATCTTCTCCATTTGTAGATTTAAAATAAGAGGAAGTGGAGACGGCATAAATGGTATTGCTGTTTCCCGGTTTAAGTTTAAAATCTTTGATATTACCGCCCTGTTTAAGATCCCAACTGTCTCCCCCGTCGGTAGACTTGTATAAGCCGCTATTGGTACCCACCCATAGCACATTAGAATTGCCTGGGTCTACTACTATTTCATTCATTAAGGAGTTTACATTGGCATTAGAAGGATTAAGACCGGTCTCTTGCCAGGTAGTCCCTCCGTTTGTAGATTTAAAAACACCCACACTGTACGAATCTGCAGCATCATCATCTCCTGTAGTAATATAAATGGTATTGGAATCCAGATTGGGATTGGCATTTGGGACAATAGCAATTCCGGATACGCCAATCTGAGGGAAATCGTCAAAGAGATTCACCCAGGAACTTCCGGCATTGGTAGATTTCCAAATCCCTCCAGCCGGGGCACCAACATACCAGATATCCTCATTGTTAGGGTCAACTGCTACAGCGTTTACCCTTCCCTGGCCTGGCAAACTTCCGCTATTGGTTCCATGTGTTGCCGGACCTATAGAGGTCCAGTTACTTGTTGGGTTGATTACTTTCCCAGTTAAGGTGCTTTTATTTTTCCATGCATTCCACAAAGTCCGTGGACTGGGTAAGTATCCATCTTTATCTACCTGATGTTTCCAGTAATTCTCCCAGCGTTTAAATGGTTTAAAACCACTTCCTTTTACATTCGGATCTTTATTTTTCCAATAATTATCGAAAGCATCAGAGATTTCATAAAGGGTAAAAGCCTGTTTGTTATTTTTAGTACTGGTTAATCGGGTTTTTTCCAGTTCTTCCATCCAGGGGGCACTTTCAATGTACTGCGCAGATGAAAAAGCACTAAAAAATAAGACCAATAAAGCCAATTTTCTGCTCATCGCAATTTTTTTAGTAAATATGCTGAAAAATAAGGGAATATTCAATTTTATTTGTCTTATAACATCACTTTTCGTTTAGCCGCTAAATTCACGGGAAAACCACTATTTGCTATTAGTTCTCAAAAACTTCCATAAACTTTCACATTTCGTTAGGAACAAAAAAATTAACTTTGTTCACGAATCACTATTTTGAAATTCTGTATAAGGCAGAGCATTCAAAATTTGAAACTTAATTTTTGTTAATGAAGTATCTGCCTTTGCTGGTCTTGATTTTTTGTGGCACTCTTGCCTACTCACAAAAAGATCCTGTTCCTGAAAGAAAGGAAAAGGATTCTACGCAATTCAGGAAAAGGAAAACTCAGGGTGGCCCTCCCGCAACAGTTCTTACCATAAAAGATTATAAGATCATCACCCATGCCAGGGATACCACATTCCTGGATACCACCTTGAATATTAATAAAGAGTACGCTTATAATTTTCTAAGAAGGGACGATTTTGAGCTTATGCCATTTGCCAATGTTGGGCAGCCCTACAATTATTTAGGCAGGGATTTTAACAGGGTATCGTTTTATCCCAGAATTGGCGCCAGGGCTAAACATTTTAATTATCTGGAAATTGAGGATATAAAATATTACAATGTAGCTACCCCAATGACCGATCTGTTTTTTAAGACCACTTTTGAGCAGGGGCAATTATTGGATGCTTCTTTAGCCCTGAACACTTCCAGAAGATTTAATGTCTCCATTGCCTATAAGGGATTCAGATCGTTGGGCAAGTACCAGCACAGCCAGTCAGAATCTGGTAATTTCAGAACTACCGCAAATTATATAACTAAAGATGGGCGGTATTGGTTAAGGGCTCATATTGCTGCACAGGATATTATAAGTGAAGAGAGTGGCGGAGTTGCGGATACGGCCTTGCAATTTGAATCTGAAAATCCTGAATTTCAGGACCGGTCGCGTATAGACGTTGTATTCCAGGATGCCGAAAATAAAATTCTGGGAAAACGGTATTTTTTTGAACACCAGTATGCCCTTATTGAGAAGGCTCGTGATTCGGGCAAGACAGCATCCAGGGCATTGAGTCTTGGACATGTTTTAAGTTATGAAACCAAGTACTATCAATTTAGACAAACCAATCAGCAAGATTATTTTGGCAATGTGTTTTTGAGTCCGATAGAAGATAAGTCCAATCTGAAAACTTTTTTTAATGAATTTAATGTAGAAGTATCTAATAAATTATTGGGCACCTTAAGAGGATTTGGAAGGTTATATAGTTACGATTATTTTTTCAATAGTATATTGGTAACGAGTGAAGGTGAGATTCCAAATCAGCTGAAAGGAGAAGAAATTAGTTTAGGGGCAAAATACGCTAAGCGCATTGGAGAATTTGAGCTGGAGGGAGAAGGGCAATATACGCTTTCGGGAGACCTTACTGGAAATATGCTCGATGCATCTGCTCAGTATAGAATTAATGATGCCAACAAAGTAACTGCCTCTTTGCATTTATCATCTCGGATGCCCAACTTAAATATGTTGCTTTATCAATCTGACTATGAAAATTTTAATTGGCAGAATACTTCCACATTTAAAAATGAAAGGGTAAACAGGCTTAAGTTAGATTTGGCCTCGCAGGTTTGGGGAAACATATCTGCCAGTTTTACGTCAATAGACAACTACGCCTATTTTGCCTCTGACGCCAGCCAGGAGGATATTGATGCAGGCCAGGAAAATGCCTTTGTAAAACCAAAACAGGAAGATAAAGGTGTTAATTACATTAAAATAAAGTACATCAAAGAATTTAAGTTGGGGAAATGGGCGCTTAACAATACAGTAATGTATCAGAATGTTTCTCAATCTAATAATGTCCTGAACCTTCCACAGCTCGTTACCAGGAACACGCTCTATTACTCTAATGAGATTTTTAAAAAAGCAATGTATTTGCAGACAGGGGTTACTTTCAAGTATTTTACCAAATATAATATGGATGCCTACAACCCATTGTTAGGGGAGTTCTATATTCAGAATAATCAGGAGTTTGGAGGCTTCCCTATGCTCGATTTCTTTATTAACGCCAAGATCAGGCAAACCAGGGTGTATTTAAAAGCGGAACATTTTAATTCTTCGTTTACGGGAAATACATTTTATGCGGCACCCAATTACCCTTATCGCGATTTTGTTATTCGTTTTGGGCTGGTCTGGAACTTTTTCTCCTGATGATTTTGTAATTCATCTTTATTTATAGTGTTTTTGGTCCTCTTTGCTAAGCACTTATTCTGAATTTGACGCTTTTGATGAATAAAGTAGTTTTGAAATTCTCATTTATAGTAGATGGTATAGGGATGGATTCTTAGAATTTCTGCCTTGTTTTCAATTCGTTTACAGGGGGTTACGTTTTTTTAATCTGATTGAAAATATTTTTTTTGATTTAGGGTTGTGCAAGCAAAAAAAGTGCTCTATATTTGCAGCCGCTTTGAGAGGGATGTCTTCTTGGGGTATTTTAAGATAGTTCATTGACATATTGGCAGACAGCGTTTTTCTTTAGATTTTCATTTATGGGGATTTAGGGAGGAATTAGAATCATTTAGATTTAG
>NZ_JAFMPW010000016.1 GCF_026126425.1 Muriicola sp. Z0-33 | reverse complement strand
TGTCAGGATCACGAGCAAAGCGAGTAATCCTACATTAAAGTGGAGCCCTGCCGGTAGGCAGGTTTTCCAGGATCACGAGCAAAGCGAGTAATCCTGTCTTTGGCAGGATGCCAGCTCACCACCCTCGCCTTCGCGTAGCCGCTATGGCAGAGCAAGGTGGCTCCTCGCTATCAAAGGTCTACCAGACCTTTGATGACCACTCGGCCCTTATTTAGACTACGGAGCATAAAGGGTCACCGAACTAATTTAAATACCAAATGCTACTTACAACAACGGCTATAATTCATTTTGGCTGGCTGCTAACTTTTAAAAGAATCACTACCTGGGATCCTAATAACCGGCCAATAGTTTAGTATAGGTCAGTTTTGCTGGTCATCCTAGGGTGCCGCAGTGCGTTCTAACAAGATTTAGCTCAACAAGCCAGCGGCACAGCAACAGGCACAAAACGACTCATACGCAACATAATTAAAGTCTGGACCGTTATATGTTATTAATAATAAGAATTGAGTATATCTGCTAAATCTAATGTCCAAACAAAGCGAAATAGAAATAACCGACTGCGGAAGGATTGGGATCTATTATTTAAAATTAATATGGAATCATTACCAACGATTAAAGACCAATCAATCCGAAGTATCAAAACTAGAATGGAAATATATCAATGGAGTATTCAATGCCTTAGGAATAGGGACCGAACCTGCGATCAAATATCTTATGCTATCAAATCCCAGTTTTGAGCAGTTTGAAAAATGGATTGAAGAAAATGGCAGAATATCTCAGCCGATTATCAAACAATTTAATGCTGTTGTAAGCGGTAAAAATATCGGTCCAGTGCAATGTGATGAAAAGGTATTTAGCGAATCAGAATTAGCTCAATGGCATGAAGATGGTTATATAATATTAAGAAACGCTATACCCAAGTCCGATTGTGAGAAAACTACAAAATTAATTTACAATACAATTGAGGCCACTAACTCTGACCCTGTTACCTGGTACAAACCACACCCTCTGAAACAAGGGATTATGATACGGTTATTTAACACTTCAATTTTAGACAGAAATAGATTCTCAAAAAAAATTCAAATAGCTTATCAACAATTATGGAATAGGAAAGATTTGTTGGTCACTATGGATAGAGTCAGTTTTAATCCCCCAGAAAATGATTTTTATAAATTCCCAGGCCCTAATCTTCATTGGGATGTTAGCCTAAAAAGGCCTATTCCATTTGGTCTCCAGGGCCTTTTATATTTAACTGATACTGAGGAAAATCAAGGTGCCTTTACTGTGATTCCCGGGTTTCACAGGAACATAGAAAAATGGTTAAACGATTTGGATATAAATGTAAATCCCAGAGACCCTAGCTTGCTGCAAGGTTTTAAGAAAAAACCCATTGCCGCAAAAGCCGGAGACTTTATTATTTGGAATCAATGCCTTCCGCATGGTAGTAGTCCAAATACATCTGACAAACCGAGAATTGTTCAGTATATAAATTATCAGCCGATTGATTTGGAATATCAAATGGATTGGGTTTAGAATTATTTTAAAAATACAGCCAACACTGCATAAAATCAGTTCTAGAAAAGGAAAAATGGAACCAATAAAAATATAAAAGCAAATAACAGATGGCGACAAAGAAAATATTTAAAGACAGAATTCAATTACCTTTTAATTTCAATGTAGAAAGAATGCTTGCAGAAGTGCAGGCTCTTAAGCTGACGGATTACGAATATTATAATGTCATTCCTTTGCGTGCACCAGCTCATCTCGTAGATGCATCATTGCCTTTCCCTCAACCAGCAGGTGATTATGCAGACGGTTCCTGGACCGAATGGATGGATACTCCTGCCTTAGAAAAATCGGCCTATTTAAAAAGCATAATCAATGAATTTAGTCAATACACTAAGGTGAATTTGGTTCGACTGTTGTATTTAGCCCCGAAATCGGTTGTTAAGGAGCATAAAGATCCTACATTAGCATTGGAGGAAGAGAAATCAATGATCCGCCTTACTATTCCAATAGACAATAATGATGGTGTACATTTTTATTTAAATGACACATTAGTACCCATGAAGGTTGGAGAATGCTGGTACTTGCGTTTAAGCGATACTCATCGCGTTATTAATAACGGAACCACCGATCGAATCAATTTAACGATAGATATTATCCCTAACGATAAGATCATCGAAATCATAAGTAATGTTGAGCAGGCATCTTGAATACATTCAATTCAATAGCCAAGGGGAAGACTGATTCATCTGCATTCGGAAAGATGAAAATGCAAAGCTCGAATACTATAAATCATAGAATAAAGTCAGTAGCTAATAAAGACCATAGGTAGCAAGGGGTTTAATATTTAACCGTAAGTACAGGACCATGATTATAGTTACCATCCTTAGCCCGAACTATTAGCATTGGAACCGACCTCTATGATGCAATCAAATTTCATTAAAAATTGTATTGAAATTCATGCAATACTCTAAACTATATCAGCATTTCAATGAACTCATATCATTATCACAAAAGGGGCGCATTGATTTAGAGGAAAGATGATCAGGTATTTACCTTAAATAATAAATGACCTATTAGTAAATTAGAAAGTTATGGCAACACACACCTTATGCAGAAACGACATTTCGGTACAGGGCTGTGAGATTCATTTAGCTTTTTTCTAAGAAACCACCAATTTTAACATCAGGGCATTTCAAGACACTGGGCTGCTTTTTAAACATCACTAGCATTGGATTACGACGAAAGATTACTTAATATAATATCGGAATTCCTCAGATCAATCAAAATTGATGTTATTGATATGGAATTACCCAATGATACATTCCTGCCTGGAATTCAAATAAAAGGAGAAACTATTTTAATAGATAGAGCAAGGTTAAAATATCCTGGAGACCTGTTGCACGAAGCAGGACATATTGCCGTATCTGACATAGGTCTAAGAAAGAAGATCGGGACAACAGAAATTGGAGACAATTGGCCTTCTGACGGAGAAGAAATTGCGGCGATACTTTGGTCTTATGCTGCTGCAATTCACTTAAATTTAGATCTAGACATAGTATTTCATCCGGATGGATATAAAAATGAATCTTCCTGGTTGATAGTGCAATTCACAAATAAAAATTATATAGGATTACCATTATTAGAATGGATGGCTCTATGCAAAAAGGATGAATTTCCCAAAATGAGAAAATGGATGCGATAAGCCGGAATTCATATGAAATCAAAACCAACGAAAACTAAATCAAAGGTCTGGCAGCTCTTTCGTTGAGATTGCCGCTTGCGGACAAATAAAAAGTTAATTAACCTGATTTAAGTTCTTTAGGAAAACACGCCAGCATCTACTCTCTCTTTTCAATTGTAAATTCACCATCCTCAGCAATCATGAGTATATCGCCGCTGAACGGACTTTCAGACCAAAGCGTCCATCCGGATAAACGCTTCTCAAAACGCAATGCTATAGGCGATCCATCTATTTCCTTTGACGCATTGAGCAACTCCCCTACCGCTTCTTCAATATTTTCCTTAGCCTTCAAAAGCTTCCTGTAATACCGGTACATATACCATTTTATTTCTTCATCCCTGGGAATGGCAAAGACCTTCTTATCTGCGCTATCGTCAGAGAAAAACACATATCCCCAATGCTCCGGTTCGTGCATATTAATCACCCATTGTGGAGACCACACCCAGTTATATTCCCGCAAAAATTTGCCATCAGCACCTTTCTTCCTCATATAGCGGCCATCCACTAAATCAAAATCCCAGTTAACCCTGGAAAAATTGATGCGCCAGAACTGATTTACCGGAGGTAATTTAGAACTACCCGCCTCCGTAATGACTGCCCAGGGTATAGCAATTTCTACATTCCATCCCGTATCCTTATCCGAGGAGTCGTTGATTGTCCCCGCTACGCTTACCGCAGATTTTAAGCCCTGGATATCCCAGCTATCAATCACTTTGCCCTGGTTTCTATAAGGTTTGGTCAGGAACAGATCCCAGACCGTATTAAAGGCATTCATCTCAAACTCGTAATAATTATGAGTATCCCCGTCGGGGTCAATGAAAATCTCAAAATCATTATTATAAAAAATTACGGTATCCCTTTGTTTCAGACTGGCCCATACATGGGGTTCGGTCATTTGAGCAAAAAAATACAGGTAGTCCGCATCCCACAACATTTTCATTCTGGTAGGATATTTAGGCTGTATTTTCCCTTCGATATCTATAAACTGCTCACTCCAACTGGCATTCTTCCATGAATTTTCATTGTCATTTCCGTCAATAGCAATGGGCTCAGAGGTTTTATTTGCAATGTATTGCCTGGGTGCCTTCTGGGCACTACCAATATGGCCTGCTATAAAACAAACTCCTATCAAACAACCGAAAAATATTGACGATTTTTTAAACATTGCAGGGGCTAATTTATCAATAACTTTTCTAAAGCTCCCCTGATAGCTGCCGGTATGGAAACCGATTTGTTCTCATTTCTATCTACAAAAACATGTACCAATTCGCCATAGGCACATACCTGATCTTCTCCTTTTTTGAAGATGCCAACGCCATATGTAACAGAACTATTTCCAATTTTTTTTACACATAAACCAGCTTCAATTTTATCGGGATAGGCAATAGGTGACAGGTAACTACAGTTAGAATGGACCACAAACCCAACCACCGGGGCATTATTAATGTCTAATCTGCCCTCTTTAATTAAATATTCATTTGCGGCAGTATCAAAATAAGAATAGTAGGTTACATTGTTTACATGGCCGTAGATGTCATTATCCATCCAGCGTGTAGTAATAGGAACAAAATATCTATAGTCTTTCCGATGTACCAATTTACCCTCTGTCATAATCTTTAATTTCAATTTCAACAACAACTGCCCTTTATATTGACAATATAAGCAGCTTTGAATTGATGGCGCTATTTGTCAAAAACTACTATTTGCCTTAGCGCTTCGCCAGCTGCTAATCTCTCAAAGCCTTCGTTAATATGTTCTAACTTTAGTTTATGAGAAATTAATTTATCCACCTCCAATCTGCCAGAAGTATACAGCTCGATATAAGCAGGTATATCCCTGGAAGGCACACAACTCCCGAGATATGACCCCTTTAAACTTTTCTCTTGCCCTACCAGGGTAACCGGCGATAATTGTAATCTGGCATCGGGATGTGGCAAAGCTGCAGTTACCGTAGTTCCACCCCTCCTGGTTGCATGAAAAGCAAAATCTAATGCTGATATAGCACCTGCAAACTCCACCGAGATATCTACACCTCCATCGGTTAACTCATATAACTGCTCTAATGCCCCCTTATCTGAAGCGTCTATAGCATGATGCGCTCCTAATGCTAAAGCAACCTCCCTTTTTTCCGGAAGTATATCGGCCGCTATAATTTTGGATGCACCGGCGGCTTTGGCCCCCAGGATGGCAGATAACCCAACACCGCCAAGCCCAACTACCAGAATACTATCTCCAAATTTTAGTTGTGCTGTATTCACTACGGCTCCAACTCCCGTTAAAACGGCACAACCAAACAAAGCGGCAATATCAAAAGGGATATTGGGGTCTATCTTTACCAAAGAATCTGCAGAAGATATTGCGTGTTCTGCAAATCCTGAAACCCCTAAATGATGGTGTATATATTCGTTGTTTTTTCGAATGCGTCTATGGCCTCCTAAAAGTGTGCCTTTACCATTGGCGGCAGCCCCAGGCTCACAAAGTGCGGCACGGCCTGTTTTGCAATAAGAGCAACTACCACAGGAAGGTAAAAATGCAAAGACCACATGGTCTCCAATTTTTAATTGCTTAACGCCATCACCCAATGCAATAACCTCCCCAGCTGCTTCATGCCCCAGGGCCATTGGTAGTGGTCTTGGGCGGTTTCCATCAATTACAGATAGATCGGAATGGCATAAACCGGCAGCTTTTATCTTAACCAGCACTTCATTAGATCCGGGTGCATCCAGTTCCACTTCTTCAATTTTAAGTGGTTTTGAAGTAGTGTAAGGTCTCTCTAAATACATCTGGTGTAAAACAGCAGCCCTGGTTTTCATTTATATTTTAATTTAATTACTGAAGTCCTTAAATCGCAAATGGCATTTTAAATTAGCAACGCCTAAAATATTATTCGCCACACTAAGCCTATCTCTAAGTCGGTTAAAGAACCACCACCAAATTGCATTTATCTCTTCGATTAGCTACTAATTTAAGTGTTTTTAAGTATTAATTGTTAGATGTATAGGTTATATCAGGATTAGCCATATTTTAGCCCAAACATAGCTCTTGGTTTATATGATAACTCGTTGAAATTTTAATTTCAAAATACTCTAATGATTTTATAACCAATAATAGTAGGGTAAGGTACCTTTGAATTGTTATAGAGTAAAACACTGAAAATTGAAAATAAATATCAGAATTACCCTATTGCTGGTAGGGATTTCTTCATTATTAATGGCCGTTTTGTGTGAGAAACAAGAACTGGGGCCAGTTTTAGAGCGAAACTCATTTAAAGTAACACTTTCAGAAGGGCCAGTTTTCTTACAGACCGACACCCTCTGGATTAATGGAAAAGTTTCTTCAATGCTGGCTAATAAAACTACCGGAGATTCTATCATGAATTCTAACGACTTCGTCAGAGACATTATTAGCGTGCTGAGATTAAAAACAGCCGATGGAAACAGTAATACCGTTGAAGCCACCAATGAATTTATATTCGTGACACGTCTGGGAAATACCGATTTTCTAGGGGTGTGCCCGGATTCAGAATTAATTGCACAAGCACCGCTTGCCCAAAACGGACAACAATACGAATATCAGATTGGACTTGTTGGAGAAAATTCGGGAGATTTTGTACTCAGTTGGTTAGAACCAGTTACCCTGCAAAACGGTAATCTCAATATCCAAATCCTGGATAAATACCCTGTTAATAATAAAAATAACTACCTGCAGCTAACAAAATGCGGAATAGGATATTCAATTGAGGATGTACGGCAAAGAAAGAGAGAGTTCTTTTTTTCGGTAGAGTAATTTTAACTGGGAAGATGGGCTTTTAATTGTCCGCACAATTTTAACAGGAGAAAATCCTGCAAACAATTATCTTTAATGCCGGGCAGAATATTTCCTCCCAGAAATCCGCACTGATTAACATAGGCAGGTATTAGTGTCTAATTGAGATCAACACATGGCATTTACGATTTTATCCATTTTATTAAGCTTGGTGTTAGTTGGACTGGGAATGATTCATTTTAATTGGGTAGTTGGAGGAAAATTTGGATTTGCAGCAGCGTTACCGACTAACGAAAATGGGGAACGTGTATTGAATCCGAGAAAAATTGATAGTGCTTTAGTTGGAATTGTTTTAACGGCATTCGGAATTTTTTATGTCATAAAATCCGGACTTTTTGAATACCATCTACCTGAATGGATAATGAAATATGGAAGTTGGATAATTCCGATTCTATTCTTATTGAGAGCGGTGGGTGATTTTAAATACATCGGTTTTTCTAAAAGCGTTAAAAAGACGAGATTCGGAATTCTCGACACAAAACTGTTTTCACCTTTGTGTTTAACTATTGGAATATTAGGGATAGTAATTGAAATAATGAAATAGAAGCTGCTTTCTCAATGGCTAAATAAATAAGCCATGGTGGGTCTAAAATCATAAGCCGAACCTTAAATACTACCTGAATGAAAATTGAGCATATTGCCATCTGGACAATGGATTTAGAAAAAATGAAGGCATTTTATCTGAAATTCTTCGAATTAAAATCCAATGAAAAATATTTTAATCCCGATAAAAAATTCAGTTCCTATTTTTTGTCATTTAAAAGTGGTGCCCGTATAGAATTAATGCATAAACCTGATCTTTCTAAATTCATGGAGCAGCCGGACGCTATACTGGGGCTGAGTCATTTTGCAATTTCAGTCGGGTCTAAGGAAAAGGTAGATGCCCTGACCAAAGAGATAGGAGAAAATGGGTATGAAGTTATTGGGGAACCAAGAACCACCGGAGACGGATATTATGAAAGTGTAATCACTGACCCGGAAGGCAACCGCATTGAAATTACAGAGTAAAAACAGTATGCCGTAAAGAATAATTGGGACCTGCAACGTTTGGCTCCATTAAACTAGTTGTAAAAAATATATTTGAAATCGAAAACTTAATACATCATATTAACACCTTTATTCCCGTTTCAAGCGAATTAAAAAACAGACTTAAAAGTATTTGTAAAATTGAGACGTTTCCAAAAGGTCATTTTCTTCACAAACCTGAAAGTACTTGCCTAAATACCTATTTTATCAACAAAGGACTTGTTAGGATTTATTACCTGAAAGACGATAAAGAAATCACCGATAATTTTGCCGCGGAGAATGAATGGATCACCTCAATATACAGCTTCCTTAAAAACATTCCCGACCACTTTCACATTCAGACTTTGGAAACAACAGAACTGGCAGGTATATCCCTAAATGATCTTGAAGAATGCTTTAAAGATTATCCGGAAATGGAACGATTTGGACGAATGTTGATTTCAGCATATTTTCTGGAACAATCTGAACGTATTATTTCTCTTCAGTTCAATTCGGCCAGGGAGCGTTATCAATTCTTTGAACGCACCTCTAAAAACAAGCTTCAAAGAGTTCTTCCTCTTGGCATGTTGGCTTCGCACCTGGGAATGACTCAGGAAACCCTAAGCAGGGTTAGGGCATCCTGATATATTTTTTGATTTATATCAATTTAATTCACGGCTACCTTTTCTACCTTTGACGAAAATCCTGATGAGCAATAAAACATATGGAACAATAGGAATAGCCATCCCAATAATCTTTGGTATTGTCTATTTTATGGTTTCCTCATTACATCCGAATTATTCTATGTTTACCAAAGCTATAAGCGAGCTTGGTGCTGTTGGCGCACCTAATAAATGGATATGGAACAGTTTTGGATACATATTACCCGGAATTTTAATTTCGATATTTGCTTTGGGGCTATATAAAAGTGTAGCTATTGGGAAATCTTACCGACTCCCCTTTTATGGCATTTTTTTCAGCGGAATCTTTATGGTGATGTCCGGGGTATTCCCCGGAGATTTTGACAACCAACAATCATCAACCATGCTCTTACATTCTATCGGGAGTTTTGGTAGTTATTTGTTCTTTTTAATTGGGGCTTTTACCTTTCCAAAACTCATGGATAAAACAAACTATTGGAAAAGCGCAAAACAACCGACACTGATCCTCACATATTTAACCATTCTATTTGGTGGCTGGGTTTTTGTTTTTCCAAATATGCCGGCATTGGGACAAAGATTTGTTTTCTTATTCTACTTCCTATGGATTGGATATACCGCATTTCGGCTTTTTAAAGCCCCGACAGAAAAACCAATAATTACGGGAATTTCAAAAAATAACGATAAATAACTATGAGGATGAAAGCCCCTGCTTTATATTTATTAAGAAATACAAAAGCGCTTCGTTCCTTACTAAATTGAACATCCAGAAATCTCAATCTAATTATGACAAAACAAAAATCCACTTTGATTATAGTAACTGCCGGAGTAATACTCACAACATACTTGATATTTTGCGGTATGATATCGCCCGAAGTTGCATCCAGGGATTTATATGAAAGCCTTAATACGACCGACTTTAAAACATTAGTATGGTCGGATGAATTTAATGGTGAAGGAACTATTGATAAGGAGAAATGGTTTCAACAAACCAAACTTCCCCCCGGTGGCAGTTGGTGGGGTGGCCTGGTACAGCACTATACCAATAGAGAAGGGAATGCTCATTTAAAGGATGGACACCTGAAGCTGGTTGCAAAAAAAGAAGAATTAAATGATCAGGGAGAAACAAAGCAATATACCTCGGCAAGGTTAAATTCTAAATTTGCTTTTACCTACGGACGAGTAGAAGTTAGGGCAAAATTACCGGCAGGGGTTGGCACCTGGCCGGCTATTTGGATGTTGAATAAAAATATTAATGAGGATGGTGCTTACTGGGAGAAGAAGGGATTTGGAGAGGTGAATTGGCCCAATTGCGGAGAGATGGATATCATGGAACATTGGGGGAAAAATCCAAATTATATTTCAAGTGCCGTGCATAACGGTTCAAGTTATGGATATAAGGTGAAAAATCTCGGAGGTCAGAATGTAGACAGTGTTTCTAGTAAGTTCCACGTATACAGCATTGATTGGTCGGCAGAGCAATTAATCTTTAGTGTGGATGGCGTACCTCACTTTAAGTATCAACCGTCTGATAAAAATAGAGATACCTGGCCGTACGACTCGGACTATTATATCCTCCTGAACATAGCTATTGAGTCTGATATTGACCCTGCTTTTGTTGAAAGCGCAATGGAAGTAGATTACATAAGGATTTATCAATAAACTGGCCTGATCGTCAATTATTTTAATAGCGTAGCTGCTAAATAGAATAAATAACCAAAATTAGATCACTTTCTCATGAAGAAGATGTTAATGATATGCTGTTTGCTAATAACAGTGTCATCTGCCGATAAGGTTAAATTAAAAGATGCATTAAATAACAGCGATATAACTTAAGATTAAATGTCCGAAATTCTTCAAACCCAAAGACTGTTGCTGCGACAATTTAACCTTCAGGATGCTGACTTTATACTTCAATTGCTCAACACCCCAAATTGGCTCAAATTCATTGGTGATAAAGGGGTAAGAACCCGGGAAGATGCCATTGAATATTTGGAAAACGGACCCATAAAAAGTTATAATGAAAATGGCTTTGGCCTTTGGATGGTGGCGCTAAAAGAGACAGATACTCCTATTGGTATGTGTGGTTTAGTAAATAGAGAATCATTGCAGGATATCGACATAGGATTTGCATTCCTGCCAGAGTTCATGCAACTGGGATATGGTTATGAAATTGCCTCAGCCACTTTGAAATATGGCAAGGAGGTCCTGGATCTCGGTAAAATTGTAGCAATAACCGATCCTAAAAATATCGCCTCCATAAAACTTTTAACCAAAATTGGCCTGTCATTTGAAAAGACTTTAGCGCTATCTGATACAGATAGTGTTCTTGTATTTACTCCTTAATACTCAGCTATAAGTATTCTAAGAAATAAAAAAGCCTGCATTGCCGCAGGCTTTCATCCTACTATTAAGGAACATCCGGGGGTTTAGCTTAGCTGTTTGAAGGTTTATTCCCTTAAATTTTTATCCTTTCTCCCATCATTATAAAGGCCCTGAAGAGCCACCACTTTCCCTGCCTCTTTAAGTAGCTGAATTCTGAAATAGGGAATCTCCTTAATCATAAATTTGTCTTTCGTCATAGGTACTAAGAGATATTCATTACCGCCATCACGCTGATAATATAGCCTTCCATCCTTAAGTTCTATTTTTCGCGGGCCATAATTTCCAACATAAGATGCTAATACCTCTTCATCCAGGTTAAACTTTGCCTTATTGGCTTTAAATCCTTCCAGGGCCCATTCTATATGAAAGTTATCCTGCCCTTTCCTTTTTTTCAGAATAGATTCCAATGCGGTCATCTTGGCCACATCAAGTGCTTTATTAGCAGCAACCTTGATATGGGGCTCCACTCCTACACCTTCCCAGTTGGTATTACTTATAGGATTAATGGCCCTTCCAGTAGGCACCCAAATGGTAAACCTATCTGTTGCTAGTCGCGTGCCTCCGGGGTGAGCTCCTCCGCCAGTAGTTTCTCCAATCAGAGTGGCTCTCTCGAGATTTCTGAGGTTATAACTGAACTCCTCAGCTGCTGAAAAAGTACTCTTACTGGTCAACACATATACATCAATATCAGGTCTTCTTTTCCCTGGAACGTAAGGTAATGTCCAGGTTTGTGTATGGGAATCACTTGGCCTGTAATAGAAATTATTTAAGTGCACCCTGTTGGGGCCATAGAGATAACTTGTAATCAGTTGTATCATTGAAGGGCTTCCTCCTCCGTTCTGGCGCAGATCAATGATGAGGGCATCCGCATTAGACAACAAGTTCATGGCTGCATGTGCAGTGGCACCTGCTTCCTCATCTACATTAAAAAACCCTGTCAGATTCAGATAACCCACGTTACCTTCCAGAATTCGCACTTCTTTAAATCCGTAATTATTGGCCCTGTTGTTGGCCAGTTGCCTTTCTGCAAAGGCTATACTGTCCTGGGCAGATTGGGAGGCATCTCTTCTGCGGGCAATTCCCACCGGATCAAAACCTACCCTTAAATGAAGGTCTTTGCTGACAGATTGAACATCTCGGGTAAGTACTTCGGCAAATTGCTGAGGACTTTTTATCTTTTTATATTCTCCTTTCTCCAATTTGGACCTTAACAGATTGTTCATTTTTGTAGCTACCTCAGGAAAAATATAATTGGCGTTTAGTATGGAAGTAACAGAATCTATTACCAGTTCTTTCTCATCACCATTAATTTTATCCGGATCAGATTGTGCACGGGATGAGATGAGTATCCCGCACAACAATACAACCAATCCTAATTGCAATCTTTTCATGTTTTATTCGCTTTTTGATGTTATACTTTAGTACAGTTTTTAGTGATTTTCTGCAATGTTTTTCTGAGGGTGCTAATTTCTTCCTTGCTTAAACCCTCCAGGGCAATTTCCCTATTTTGCCATATAACCGGCATTAATTCTTCTTTCGTCTTTTTCCCCAGCGGTGTTAATTCTAAACCAAATCTCCTACGATCCTGAGAATGTACAGACCTTTCCAAAAAACCTTTTTTTACCAGGAGGTTAATCATCCTGGTTATGGAAGCATGATCTTTAAAAACATATTCCGCAATTTCCCTTTGCGTAATGTTGGGGTTATCGTGAATTGTTTTAAGTATCAGCCACTGATCTATAGTAATGTTATTATTTACCTTATTAATATTGTGCTGTGCAAATTGCCGGTACGATTTTATAGACTTTTCTACCACATAGAAAAGCACATGCTCTAATCTTGATACCGTATTAGTCTCATTCATTGATGCAAATATAGTTGATATATCAATTATCTAAAAAAAGAGGCACCTAAAAACAGCATGTTTATCAAAACATTAACACAAATCGCGACAGACACTGTGGTAATAAGGACGCTATTAAGGAAGAGAAAACGAGGATGCTGCTTTTAAGATCTGTTAGCGTCAGGTAGAAGTACCTCAGACAATATGCTTAGTGATCTTTGAACTCATCGGTGTGGTTAAAGAATAATAGACATCTATCAATCTGCCATCCGGGCCTACCAAATATTTTTGAAAGTTCCACTTCACAGAACTTGTAAACTTTCCATTTTCATTCTTATTTGTAAGCCACGTATACAAGGGATGCTGATTTTCTCCTTTTACCTTTAACTTCTCTGTCATTAAAAAGCTTACGCCGTAGTTACGCTCACAAAAAGCACCTATTTGCTCTTGGGACCCAGGTTCCTGGCCCCCAAACTGGTTAGACGGCACTCCAATAACCATGAGCTGCTGTTTGAATTTCTGGAAAAGTTTTTCCAGATCCCTATACTGATTAGTAAAACCGCATTTGGAAGCGACATTTACAATCAGGAGATATTTGCCTTTGAAGTCCGATAAATCTATAGGAGAATTATCAAGGGCGTTGATCTTGATATTATATATTTGGGATTTTGACATTAATTCACCTGCCAGATTTGGCAATATTTCTTTTTCCCCCTTTTTGCTTAATGACTTCAGAAATTTCAAAACTGCTGTTTTAATTACTTATATAGTTATATAATTCCTGAATTTTTTCCGGATTATTAAAGGCGCCCCCATAGAACGAAGTCACTGTTGCAGAGGTGTTATCCTTAACCCCTCTGGAAGAAACACATAAATGCTTGGCATCAATTATAACGGCCACGTCCTCTGTCCCCAATATAGATTGCAACTCTAGCGCTATCTGGTTGGTTAATCTTTCTTGTACTTGTGGTCTCTTGGCAAAATACTGAACAATTCTATTAAGTTTAGAAAGTCCGATAACTTTCCCCGAAGAGATATAGGCAACATGGGCCTTGCCAATTATAGGAACAAAATGGTGCTCGCAATTAGAATAAAAGGTGATGTCTTTCTCTACCAACATTTGGTTGTACCGATACTTGTTATCAAAAAGAGCAATTTTGGGTTTATTTTTTGGGTTTAAGCCCGAAAAGATTTCGTCTATATACATTTTAGCCACTCGATTAGGGGTGCCTCTCAGAGAGTCGTCGTTTAAATCCAGCCCCATTACATCCATTATTTGAGCAAACAACAGGGAGATGCTCTCCTTTTTCTCTTCATCAGACAATTCGAAGGCATTATCCTTCATAGGGGTCTCAACTCCAGTAAAAAGGTGATCATCACCAATCTCCTCATGTGTAAAACCGTTTAATAGTTCCTTTGAATCAATAAAATTATCCAATAATATATCCTGGTCTTGCATAAAGTGTATTTTAAAGTTCTGATCTCCCTTTTTATAAAGTTGTACCACAATAGCGTATTTGCACACTGTCCGAACTCTAATGTGAGATCGTATAAAACTACTAATTTGTTTAAACTATTTTGTTAATATTTAAACAAAATTTACTTTAGGCGACATTATTTCATCTTTTTATAGCTTAGAACCAGCTTGCAAACCAATTGTATAATAAGCACTAAACCATGTTGGCACCGCTTATAATAGCACCTGACCTCTGTATGTCTCCCAAAACCAATAATCATTTATTGATATTAATTATACTAAAACTGTTTTGAGAACTGCCCCCCTCTTACTAAATAATGCTTTCAATTGTTCTCCAAATTCACTATCATTGGTAAAAAAAGTGCTGAGCATGAAATCTTTACAAAAATTTTCACTTTCCCTAATTACGCTGGTCTTATTCTTGTCCTGCTCTTCAGATGACACTCCCGCTGGAAGTAATGATAAAGATGCCATTATAGGTACGTGGAACCTTGTAGAATTAAATATATCGCCAGATCAGGATATTGATAATGATGGCACGGCCAATAGTAATATATTAACAGAATTAAACTGTGTTTCCGGGACTTTGACCTTCAGAGAAGACAATACCTGGAGTTTAGCTTTTAATGGTGTTAACATTACCGCTATTACCGGAGGTTTATTTGATATTAGATGCGCCAATTTTACGAGTACCGGAAACGGAACCTGGCAACTGCAAAACAATCAATTAACTTTATTTCAGGGCTTTACTACAATTTTTTATACCCTGAACGACAACAGATTAACGAACATCATAGGCGAAGACCTGCCCGATTTTAGCAGCGAAGTTTATGAAAAGCAATAAATACGTTTTTTGCATCTAAAATTCCTTTAATTTTGAATTAGTTCCCCTGTTTATCTAATTAAAACTAAATAAATGGATATTCTACTCCAACCCTGGCCCTGGTATGTCTCCGGACCCTTGTTTTCGGTAGTCATGCTTTTATTGGTTTATTTTGGCAAGACCTTTGGAATGTCTTCTAATCTTCGTACCCTGTGCAGTATTGCCGGCGGTGCCAAATATGCTGATTTCTTTAAATTTGATTGGAAAGCACAACGATGGAATCTCACCGTGGTACTTGGTGCAATTATAGGAGGATATATTGCTGTTACATTTTTATCCGATGGCAGCACAATGAATTTAAACGAACAAACAATTACCGATCTGGAAGCCTTTGGGTTTAGTGGCATCGGAGATAACTTACTCCCCGACGAAATTTATAGCTGGGAAGCTGTATTATCTGCTAAAGGAATGGTAATTATAATTATTGCAGGATTTCTAGTTGGCTTTGGTACGCGTTACGCCGGAGGTTGCACCTCAGGGCACGCAATTACCGGGCTTAGTAATCTGCAACTACCTTCATTACTTGCCGTATTTGGCTTTTTTATTGGAGGATTGGTTATGACCCATTTACTACTACCCTTAATATTCAGATGATGAAGTTTATTAAATTCTTATTGGTAGGGATCTTCTTCGGAATAGTTTTGGTTAAATCCGAAGCGGTTTCCTGGTATCGCATTTTTGAAATGTTTAAGTTTCAGGCCTTTCACATGTACGGTATTATCGGGTCTGCCGTATTGTTGGGAATTGGTTTTATTTGGACCCTTAAAAGGGCTAATATAAAAAGTATTGAAGGGGAACCCATTCACCTTCCACCCAAACAAAAAAGTTTCGCAAGATATATTCTGGGAGGCAGTATATTTGGGCTGGGTTGGGCCCTGGCAGGTGCATGCCCCGGACCCATGTATGTGTTACTAGGCACAGGGGTTTTCAGCATGATCATTGTAATCGCAGCCGCCGTTTTGGGGACATTCGTTTACGGACTCGTTAAAAACCGTTTACCTCATTAGGAGCTACCAAAAAGTAGTACGCATCTACTAGAACTTCAGCTTTTCATCCTTGTCCCAAAGGCCCCAATAGGCCCCCACATCTCCTTCGGCACCAACTTTCCAGGATTCATCAAACGATGAAAAGTAAAAGATGTCAATATCTTCTTCCGCAGACCATTTTTGTGTGTTGATGAAATATTTTAGTGCATTTTCGTAAGACGGGAAGGCACCGTCCAAACTTGTACCCTGACTTGGCCATCCGGTTTCTGAAATAAGTACCTTCTTGCCATTTCCTGCACGCAATGCCTTATGGTACATATCTTTCATGTACAACAGGGAATAATCCAAATCGCAGCCCTCCCAAAATGGATAGCAATTAGCCGATATAATATCGCAAGCCTCTGTAATTCTGGGCCGTTCTGTAAACTCGTAATAGGCATCTACGTAACTAACAGGAACATCCGGAATTGCCTCTTTTACCTGATAAATAAAATCTAAGAGTTCGTCTTCGGTCAAATCGCCCCTGTACATCACTTCATTACCAACAGCAGCAATATCTACAACCCCCTCTTTTGCAAGTTCTATTAGATTGGCAATTTCTCTTTTATTGATCTCTGGATCGTCTCCCAACCAGGCGCCTACCAGGGTTTTGATACCGTATTCTTTGGCAATCCTTGGGATGGCCTCATTACCATCTGTACATGAAAACGATCTGATCCACTTGGTATAAGGTTTAATGATTTCCATTCTCCTGCGAATCTGCGCTTCAGAAATCTGGCCACCTGGTTCTTGTCCTTCTTCATACGGACTAAAACACAAGCCATGCATTCCATCTTCCAGCACTTCACGGCAAAGTGCTTGCAATTCCTTTTTGGTCTTCCCTGCATAGTCCAGGGCAGAAAGTGCCAGATGTTTTTCCCTTCTATATGACATTATAAGTTCTTATTTTATTAATTTATAATTCTCCTCTTCGTTTTACCAATTCCTCTTTTATTTCCTTAGCTCGTTTTTCCGATAATGAGTACTTCCACATCACCCAAATAGCCAGGGAAGCCGTAGCAGACGGAATAATAATATCTGCTATTCTAAGCCTGTTCATGGTTTCCAAAGTTTGCTCGGTAACGTTTGGATCAAACCCGACGATCTTTAGAATTAATCCTCCTAAAACCAGTGCGATTGCCTGACCTAATTTAACCATCCACCAATATATAGCGCCAAAAGTACCTTCTTTTCTTGGCATTCCATTCTCTAATTCATCTAAATCACATACATCGGCAGTCATAGACATCATCAAAGTAAATAATCCTCCCATTCCAAAGGCAAATAGTGGAATTGGTAGAAAAATCAGCCATGGTATTTCACTTCCCGGATCTATAGAAAACCAGGACATACCAATATTGTCAAGAACAGGGTTTAAAGATTCGAAGAGCGACCCAATAGCTGAGTTCATTCCTTTACCCATACTTGTTTGGTTAAACTGGCTATTGAGTTCTTTATCAAAGCCCCACCATTTTAAAAGATATCCTATTACCGATAATGCTGTAGAAATAATAAAGGCTTTTCTTTTTCCCCATTTATCTGCCATCTTGGAAATTATCGGAATCACTAAAAATGCGGTAAGCATTGCATTGATAGTATTGAACCATGCGGGCCAGGTACCTGCCATCTCATAGCTCCCATTGTACATATAGAATACTATAATGAATACACCAAAAGCTGCTACAAGCTGAAACCCGTTAAAAACTAAAAACGTTGCCCCACATAATTTCATAAAGGGCTTGTTTTTAGATACCTGAACAATTCCCTTAAACAGTTCTTTCATATTAGAAGCAAGGGTTTTGAAATTGATTTCTTTACGGCCCTCCATAAGGGTAGCATCTATACCCTTACAAAATAATGCGGGTAGAATTCCGAACACCACACACATTGCTCCAACAATTAGTGCCATGGTACGCACCCCTTCTGTTTGTGTATTAAAGGTATTGGAGTCTGGAATAATAACGTATAACCAAGGCACAATCATCCAGGCAATTTGTCCCATACTATTTGCAAAGCTCATCAACCTTGTTCTTTCATTATAATCTGAGGTCATCTCATAACCAAGCCCAACCAATGGAGTAGCGAACATGGTATTACCTACCAGGAACAGGATTTGGATAATCATTACGTGCCATATAATATAAGTCTGTGAGGCATTGTCATCTAACTGCCACATTAGGAAAAATAGAATACCACTTATAACCGCTCCCAAGAAAATGTAGGGCCTTCTTCGACCGTATTTAGATTTTGTGTTGTCTGAAATGAAACCCATTATCGGGTCTGTAACAGCGTCAAATATTCTGGGTAAGCCTCCCAGAAGCCCTGCCCATAAAGGATCTACCCCCCAAGCGGTCAGTAAAAAGAACTGAATAAAAACACCAAGAGTTCCCGGCAAAATGTTCAGAATAAAATGGCCCGCGCCAAAGGCGGCTTTTTGCCCAATAGGGACTTTGTCTTTCGAAAGTGTTTTTACTTGACTCATAATTATTTGTTTAGTTGATCATAATAGTTTGAATGGCTTGTGCGCTTATTAGAATATTGGAACTTCTTTCGCCCAATGAGAGCTGTATGGTCTTTTCGTCTTCGTTTTGATTTAGTATAACAACGGCAATAGATCCATCGGGATTTTTGGCAGCTGTAACCCTAAGGGAATCATCGGAAAGTTCAAAACCAATCCGAACAGCACCAGGTCGAATGTATTTACTGAAATGGGCAAGTGTATGGTAAAGTGGTGTAAAATAAACCTCATCCTGATCAGGGTCCACAATTACCGGTGCCACACACCAGTTCTTAAACCAGTTAGGGCCTCCCTGGCGGTCTAAAACCATGTTCCAATCTACCCAACCATCGACATAGTTATTCAGGCAGCCTATAATATCCCTGGCATAGCGATATACCGGAACGTATTTTGGATGCAGGGGTTTATCTTTTTCAGGTGCCCAGTCCCAGCCCCAATCAGTAGCTTCCTTAGACCAGTACCACTTATCGTCTTGCCATTTTGGGATCTCTGCATCAACACAAGCCTCTGTCTGAATAAGGTGCTTACCAGGTGCTTTTTGGTGCGCGTATTGCAAGGCTTTAGGAAATACTTCAAATGTACTGGCATACCAATGAATTGCGGTGCCATCATAATATGCCGAACTGGCTTCATCTTTATACATTTGATCTACCCAATGCTCCAGGTGTTCCCTGTTCTGGTCGTATCCCAGGATTTTAATATCTCCTTTACCGTCGGCTTCCAGTCTGGGCCCTAAATGGTTTTGAACAAATTGGGTCATTTCCTCGGCAGTGAAATGCATACTTTCCCAGTTATTATCATTACCCAGCGGTTCATTTTCCACTGTAAACCCCCAAATATCAATTCCTTCCGCCTTGTACGCATCTACATACTTAGAGAAAAACAGCGCCCATGTGTCATTATACTCCGGTAATAATTTCCCTCCTCGCCAATCATTATTGTCCTTCATCCACGGAGGAGCCGTCCAAGGGGAAGCAATGATTTTAAACCCATCTTCAGATACAGCCATTGCTTCTTTAATCATTGGGATGATATCATCTCGATCTTCATCAATAGTAAAACTTGTCAGCTCCATATCTCCTGCTTCCGAAGCATAAGAATAATTGCTCAATGAAAAATCGCAAGAGTTCATATGTGTACGTGTCAGAGAATATCTTGCTCCCGCAGAACCAAAATAGGCTTCAATTACCTTTTTTCGATTTTCCTGACTCAATTGGTTCAACAAATAAGCCGAGGCTTCTGTAAACGATCCGCCAAAACCAGTAATGGTCTGAAACTGCTGCCCGGGCAATAATTTTATTTTAGCATCACCTGTTTCTGTTGGCAACTCCTCAATACTTTTTAACTTTTTACCACTAGCCGAAGTTTCAAAAACTGCTATTTCTAAAGATTTTTGCTTTTCGTTACAATTTAACATGACCAGACTTAAAATGGATAATAAGCAATACTTAATTGTTTTCATAATTCGGAATTTTTGAAACATCTTATCATTCAATAACAGCAATTTCCATTGCTGTTGGCGGTGATAAAACATCGTTCATCATTGCTTCCTGATCTCCATCATATGTTTTTATTATTGGATTTCCATTTCTGCTAAGTCCTTCAAAAATTCCCTGCTCAACCATGCGCCATAAGGCATACTTGGCCTTCCCATCTACGGTAAACAATCCGAAATGATTTTCAGAACCTTTCTGGTTATGAGCATCTTTCCACGGTTCATCAAAGGCTTCAAAATAAAAACAGGAAATACCTTCTTTGTTGGTCCATTCTCGCATTAAATCGTGATACATGGCTTCCTTATATTCATCTGTTGCTCTTGAACCATTAGGGCCATAATGCCCGTTAGATATCGTCGCCCAGCCGGTTTCACCAATATGAACAGGTTTATTTACACCAAGGCTTTTCATATAATTGGTAACACTGTCGTATTGCGCTTTTGCAAAAGCTATGGCCCTATGCATCGCAGCATCAATTTTCTCTTTCTTGGATAGCTCCTCTTCTTCCCCTGGAACGCCCCAGAACTGCGGATTATAATGAGAGTTATGGTAGGGATAGGTATGCATAGAGATATAATCAACTGCCTTAATGATACTTTCTAGTTCCTGGTTGTGATAGTCACCATCTCCCCCACCCCAGGAGGCATAATCATCTGAGCAGGTAATCCATACTTCCTTGTTGAGCTTTCCGGACTTTTTTAATTCCTGTAGATGGTTCACCCATTTTAAGATCACTTCTGGCTGCACGAAATAACTGGTGGCCCATTTTATCATGGCCTCATTACCCACTGCAATAATTTTTACAATATCCGGATACTGATTGGCCAGGGCAACTGCACGAGCTATTTCGCTTTCATTATGCTCACTTTCCACATTGTGATCGGGCTCCAGGTCTGTCCAGGCATTTTTACAATCTATCCATGCCCCCAGCATAACATACATTTCAAAATTCGGATCTTCCTCTTTTAAGTGTCTAATAGCATTTAAAATGTTGAACGCTTGTGGTAATTGTACATTATAGGTTCGTATAACTTTAATACCCATGGCAGACAGGATCTTTAAATCGTCCTTGATCTCCGCAAGGGTTGGTTGATCTTTGATTTCTCGAGTGGTTTTCCTATACCCTCCATAAGAAATCGCCAAATAGTTGGGGTTACCTAAAATTTCTTTAGCAGTCATATTTATATCTTCTTTCTCAGAATTTTCGTTACTCTCTTTTTTATTTTCGGTTGTGCACGAGAACACCAAACCTACCAAAAAGAAGTAAACAATTAGTTTTATAGGTTGGTTCATTTCTTTCATAGTTATTTTTCAATTGAAATTATGATTCGGTTAATTTCACCACTTCTTGCAAACACCTTTTTACTGGTATTTACATCAAGAATCGGATGTTCAAATTCTAATATTTCGCCTTTGTTGTAAACAACCTTCATCATTTCCGTTTCCGATTTTGAATAAACAACAGGCACCTGACAGTATGTAAAACAAAGAGAGCCAGCGTTTAGTTCCAGTTTTTGCTCAACTCCGTTCACATCTCGGTAAATAAAGGATTTGTCTGCCGTCAGCAATTCTTCGCTGCGCAACAGATCGGGCTGAAAACAGAGTCTGCCCTCTTTTACAAAAACACCCAATTCTCCAAATCTGCTAAGGATATCCTCTTTTACCTGCCCGGTCATTCCCGGTTGTTGTGCTCCTTTACCTTGTGGGGTATGAGAATAAGGATCGGTAGGAAAGGCACCGTAAAGCTCCGGAGATTTATGCACCCCAATGCCCTCATTAATTTCATAATAATGTTCCAGCAGTCTCCCAATGGTTTCTTTCTCCTCCCCATCTTCAATAGCCTTTAAACAACATTCCTGCACTGCAAGTTGTAGTTTGGATACCATATGCCAATAAATAGATCCCAGACCCTCGTACCCAAAAAATGTTCCGGACCTACCAGTAAAAGCCTTGTGATTAAAAACCGTTTCAAACAGTTGTAAGATCGATTCCTTTTCCTTTTCGGTCAGGTGCGTAAAATCATCAGGGTTAAGACCATTAAGTGCGTTTTGCAAATCGCCGGCATTTTTAAAATTTCCGTTGAAATGAAAATTTCCATTAATATCTTTCTCAATTATTCGTGTGTCAGATGTATCCGAAAATTCCTGTAATAAGTCAGATTGGCTGATACGCTCCTTGGGAATGTTATTTTTTACAGCAAATCTTGGCAGGTCTTTGTTAGGATATAAAAGATAGCTATACTGATCTTCCCTGAACAAGGCACTACTTTTAAGTGCGTCTAAAACTGTAAGGCTTTCTACCCCATTTAAGTATCCGGAACTCAGCACAGCCACTTGTCCTTCCAGCATTTCGCTTAGATAAGCAATAGAAATTTCCTCAGAATTATCAACGGTCATAAGATTATACGCATGATACAGATCATCTGCTCTCTTATTTGCACGAATAGAATGCTCGCAATATTGTATACTTAATTCAACGAACTCTGACAAATCTTCAATACTGACCGTACCTTTATCTCCGGAAAACGTATTTCCGTAAATCTTTAATCTATAATCACTTCCAGCCTGCCCTATTCCGTCCAGAATTGATTTTCTTTCCTTATCATCTATATCTCCGGCTAGGCTAGATTGATGTGCCTTGAAAGTAGATGACAGACCTTCCAAAAAGACTAATAATTCCTTAGATATTGCCACCTCTTTTAATTCAGTTGAGGAGAGCATATTCCTGAAGAAATTTAAAAACCTTCGCAGGTAGTAAAGGGTTACCATAGAAACGCCATTACCTACCAAAGCATTATTAGCGTCGTTCCACTCTGGCCGTTGTGTGTTCATCCAAATACCTCCTTCAGGTATAAAATTGGAAAGTTTAGCCAGTACTGTCGCCAGAATTTTTTCTATAAAATTAACCTGGTAGATTTCATTACCATCAAGAGAAAGCAAGGCCCCGTCGGCTCCAAATTCGGTTCTTCTTTGACGGATATCAGCATCTAATTCATCATCAAAATCAATAGTATCCTTCGGATGCTTTAACAACTGCGAATACGCTTTAATTTTATAGGGGACATTGGCATATACAAAAATGTCCTCGTTAAATAAATTTTCCAATCTACCCGGGGAATGGTTTTCTGCAATTTCCAGGAACTTTAAAAGATAGATAATCTGGTGATCTCCCCAATACCCAATATAGGACCACGGGTCATCGGGTTCAATGGTTTCCCAATCAAAGCCGCCTTTTGTTACCCTATATGGGTTATATCCATCAAAAGTGGTTGCATTCAAAAATTTATGGATCATACATTCAATAAACTCCGGATAGGAAAGGGCCAGAGCCTCCCAGTTTTGGAAGATATCGCGCCAATTTCCCTCATAATCCAGAATTTTTGATCCATCCAGTTCACTATGGGTATTAATGGAAAAAACATTCCAGGGTCTGCTGGGATCCCCATGCCTTCTACTAAATTTTAGAGGCAAATACTCCAGACATAGGCGTCTGAAATTATTATCCCCACCCTTATTGGCAGTCTCTTTCAATTTTGAAAGAGAAAAAACATCCGGAAGTTCACTAATGGTACTTTCAAAAGACTTATAGACTTGCTTATTGGCACCTCTCAGGTAGTTCTTAAAATCCCATTTTTCAATTTGGTAGTTGTTATCAAATATCCCTCCACGCATAATATTGAAAAGGGTATTGGAAAAATGTCGGGTATCTCGGAGTTGATCTTCCGTGAGTTGAAGGCCATCGGATGCGGCATTCAATTGGATTAGTTTTTCAGTTCCCAAAGCAATGTCCTGATTTACTTTTCTGGCCAAATCATTATCATACTGTATCGCTTTTGATATCTCGGCAATCGCGGTGTGATTTTGATTCACATTGGCAATGGTCATCCATTCTTTTTCAGAAGAAGCCGCCAGGGACAAATCTGTCTTGTTGAAATAGGCTCCTTTTTCTGCCTTAACATCAGTTTCTTCCTGGACCGAAATTCCGCGTCTGAAATTTTTAAGCTGCAGGGAAGACAACAAATGAGTAGTGTTATCCAGACCCAAAGACCAGGCAATATTAGCTTTCAGGGCCTCACTGGGTTCTGCCTTGTCTACAATAATGGCACTTAGTGCATAGATCCCAAGACCAGATTCTTTTAGCAGTTCGCTTCTTTTATATGCATCCACAAGATTACTCTGTGCATTCTGCAAATCGCTGCCTACCCCATAAGGCAGAATATTCTGAATACCATCCAATACAGTTAAATTAACTTCATCACTGCTATCATTAACCAATTTGGATTTCTTCACAAAGCCGTATACATTACTGGAGTTCCATTGATAGCTATAAGTAAGTTCTAAATCGTGATTAATTTCTTCAAAGAGGATCTTGTTTCCGTAAATATTCTTGTACAGGTTCCTGGTAACTTTGTACGTACCCTCCATACGATCGGAAAAGGGTTCCCACAGGTATTCTTTACCCCCCTTTTTGACGCGAAACACCGACTTACTACCAGTAATATCAGCAGATTCAGTAATCTTGTCGTCTGTATAATATGGGAAAAGAGAGTATTGCGAATTCTTGCGTCCGGCGGTAAGGCCGCCATTACTTGAAATGAACATCCAGTGATTAGAATTGCTCACAATACTCATAAAAAATGGTCGCAAGGAATCGCTATTCGAAATCTTGAAAAAGCTTTCCTGTTCAATTTGCACTTGCTCCATCACTTTGTTGTTTGGTTGGTTGGCCTCAGGCATAGGTATGCGTACTTTTTTGGTTATTATTTTTTAGTTTATGGTCTGATCAGCAATTCTTCTACTTCCTCCAGGGTTTTACCCTTAGTCTCTATAACATACTTGTAGACGAACAGGATGGCCAGAAATGATAGCAGTGCGTATAACGCAAAGGTCGTAGTTGGTCCCAGATTGGTGAGTTCCCAGGGGAATATTTGGGTAACAGAAAAACTAACCAATGAATTAAAGAAGCCCACCACCGAAATAGCAATGCCTTTTATCTTACTGGGGAACACCTCCGAAATCAAGGTCCACATAACCGGACCCAGGGAGATGGCGAATGAAGCTACATAAAGTAAAATTGCAATCAAAACCAGTGTGGCATTGATCTGAATAAAATTGGTAATCTCATTTCGTTTGAAGTTTAAAAACAGGTCCTGATTCATTTTTGCAGATACAACCTCAAACAGCGCTCCCTGACTCTCAAAAGACTGCCCTTCTAAATCTGCAAGAGCCGTTTTTATTTCTTTATTCTGAACCTTGTCAAGAGTTGTAGCATTAAAATCATAAGTCGCAGTATTAAAGGCAAATGTAGCCATCAAAAGCGCAATCGTCATACAGCTGGTTCCTATTAGAAGCAAGGGTTTCCTGCCCAATCTATCTATTAACCAAATAGCAACAAGAGTAAATACCAGATTGGTTAAACCCACAACAATAGCCTGTAGAAAAGAAGAATCTGTACTACCTCCGGCCTGTTCAAAAATCGTCGGAGCGTAATAGAAAATTGCATTTATACCTGTGATTTGCTGAAAAAATGCAATCCCCAGGGCGATGATCATAATTGTGGCGTACTTGCTTTTGAAAAGATCGGCCAGTTTTCCCTTTTCTTCTTGTTTGTCTCTTCCCCGTTGAATTTCGGCTACGGTAATTTCTGCATATTCTTCGCCCCCAATTTTTTGTAAAATTTTACGGGCCAATTTAACCTTGTTCAATTTTAATATTAACCAGCGCGGACTCTTTGGTACCGAAAACAGAGATAAGAAATAAATGATGGCCGGAATAGCTTCTACTCCAAGCATCCATCTCCAACTCTCATCGCCATAATTCACCAGAAAATAATTAGAAAAATAGGCCACGGATATCCCGATAACAATATTCAATTGGTTAAAGGATACCAGGCTTCCCCGTAATTTAGGCGGAGCAATTTCGGCAATATATATAGGCGCAATTAGAATAGCGCCACCAATACCAATTCCCCCAATAATACGCGCAATAATAAATTCTGTGTACCCGGTTGCCAGGGCAGACCAGGAAGCCGAAATAGCAAAGAGCGCAGCCACAAAAATTAATACGGTTTTCCTTCCGAATCTATCGGCCATGGGGCCCGCCAGCAAATTACCGGCCATAGCGCCAAAAATGACACAACCCACTGCAAATCCCAGCATGGCATCGGTCATCTCAAAGTACTGCGTGATCCCTTTAACTGCGCCAGATATTACAGCGCTGTCAAATCCCAGTAAGAAACCCCCCAGGGCCACAATCAGACTGATCAGGACCGTATAAGACTTATTCATTTTAACCTCCACTTCGCGCTGTTCCATATGCTGTTTTTAAAAGAATTTCTGTCTTATAAATAATGTTGATAAGATCGGGAGCCTTGCTCCCGATCTTCACCCTTTAAATAGCAGTTAATCCTGAAGGTGTTTCAATTGCTAAACCCTCCTTTAATTAACTATGTCTTAAAACAGATCATTTCCAATTATAAGGCCAGAAGGTAAAGATTCTTTCGGACCCATTATAATTATCGCTTACTTATTTCGACCAGAGTCTGGACATAGTCAATTGCACTTTTTATTCCTGGATAATATCATCTATATAATAAATAGACTCTACCGCTACATCTACCTGATTAGACTCATCATAATCAGGGAAAATAACTATCTTATCATAACCGTCTGCCAGATTTAAAGCAGTGGTTGAAAAGTCGAAGGTCAATTCTACCCAGGCACTGTCCTGAACCACAGTCTGATCTAAGTTATAGGTAACAATTGGTCCCTGGTTGCCTTCCTTCTCTAACTGAAAACGCACATTGATATTTGGATTTGGCGACCAAATCTTCATCTTAAATGTGGTCCCCCCGGCAGGGTCGATATCAGCAGCGAAAATATTGAAGGCACCTGAATACCATGCAGAACCAACCACCTTGTTAAACTGGTATACCTTAGCCGAAGTGTTGATCCCGGTTTGATCAGGATTATCTGCATTTGCCCCGTTAGCACCATTATCAAAAGCTCCTGTCATAGAAGAGCCGTCTTCAAAATCGAGGGGTAAGCCTGCAACCGGGCCTCCACCGCCGCCTGGCTTATAGAAATAAATGTTGTCTACATATACTTCACCTGCGGTCATAAGGTCTATTACCACTTGCTGGATATTGCTCTTAGCACCTAGACCATTACTCTCTAGTTCTGTAAATGGAATATCGAAATTTAACCAGCTACCCTGCGCCATTGCAGGATTAGAAGATTCACTTATATTGATCTGTCCTTCTGTTGGCCCACCTCCTGGAATATCTACAAGCTTCATTAGAAATGTTGAAGCTCCATCTACCTCATTAGGGAACCAAAGGTCGAATCTAAAATTGGTCATTCCGGCAGCTTCCGCATCAATCTGATCCCCACCTAATTCTATCACCTGGAAATTGCCTCCAGGAGTATCTACAAAAGTATATCTTAAAGCCGCATTACCGCCTAAATCTACTTGTTCAAAGGCCGCAGCTCCGTAATTGTTAAAGCCCTGATTAGGTACATCTGTATAGCTGTCGCTGAAGATTGAAATAACATCTGCAGCGTCTTCAGTTGGGGCCGCTGGCCCTGCTGTAGGGGCAATAGGACCCCCGCCTCCTGCAGGCTTATAAAAATAGATGTTATCAATATAAACTTCTCCTGCGGTCATAAGGTCTATAACCACTTGCTGGATGTTGTTTTTGCCTCCCAGGCCATTGCTCTCTAATTCTGTAATTGGAATATCGAAATTCAACCAGCTACCCTGGGCCATTGCAGGGCTGGAAGATTCACCTATAGCGATCTGTCCTTCTGTTGGGCCTCCTCCTGGGATATCTACAAGCTTCATTAGGAATGTTGAAGCGGCATCCACTTCATTTGGGAACCAAAGGTCGAAACGGAAATTGGTCATCCCGGCAGCTTCGGCATCAATCTGATCACCTCCTAATTCTATTACCTGGAAGTTGCCTCCGGGGACATCAGCAAAGGTATATTTCAATACAGCATTACCTCCTAAATCTACTTGCTCAAAGGCAGCAGCTCCATAATTATTAAAGCCCTGATTTGGAACGTCAGTAAACGAATCACTAAAGATTGAAATAACATCTGCAGCATCTTCGGTTGGGGCCATCGGCCCTGCAGTTGGAGGAACAGGCCCCCCGCCTACTGGTGGTGTTGCAATTTGCTCAATATCATCTAAATAAAAAGTCCCTGCAGTTGTTCCAGGACCGTCTACAAATAAAGTCAGTCTTGAATATTGATCTGAAGAAACAAAATCGAAAGTTATAGCTTCCCATCCTGTACCGCCATGACTTGCAGTTGCCTCAACAGCAGCCGCTGTTCCTTCTTCCAACTTCACCAATACATCTATCGGAGCATCCGCCCAGAAATTCATGCTAATGGTTTTATCGGTAGTCAGATCGATATCGGCTCCAAGATCAAAGAAAATACCTTCAAATGCACTTCCACTATTGGTTATTGCACCAACATTGGAAGCGGTATCATTGCTCCCCGAAACATCCGGGTTGTCCAATATTTCAAATGCCGTTCCACCAAAGGCAGTTACCTCATAATCTACGGCACTGTTATCAAAAGTAATAGGAAGTGCAACATCTTCTTTAATCAGGATAGCGACATCGTCTTCTGAGGTAGCCGATGCTCCAGACGCATTAGTTGCCTTTAATATTACCTTATAGGTACCTGTTGCGGTATAGGTTTTTATAGGATTAATTTCTGTGGACGAGGATCCATCTCCAAAATCCCACTCATAAGTACGAGCTTCTTCCGAAATATTGATAAAGGACACTGTACCCGTATCAGCATTTATGGTAAAGGTAAATCCTGCAATAACATCCGGAAAGATGTTCTCCACTTCTTCACATCCGAAAAATGCAATCGCTAAGATAAATATTGAAATTTTCTTTGCTTGTTTTAGTAATTGTTTCATAGTATTTTTTTAGTTAAAAGTTTAGTCCGATTTATTTGTAGGCCCTCACATAATCTACCAGCATGGTTTGAGGGAATCTTGTATCTGCATTTGGAGGTCCCGGGAAAGTACCTCCAACAGCCACATTGAGTATGATATAAAATGGCTGATCATCAAAGATCCATTCGCCGGTTACGTCTTCCGGAGTAATCTGACTGTACAATACATCATCTACATAGTAATTGACATACTTAGGACCCCATTCGATTCCGAAAACATGAAATCCCGTATCAAATCTGTCATTCACCAAATCGTAATCCTTTGATATTGCTTCCCCCGCAGAATATCCCGGGCCATGGACACTTCCAACTAATATGGAAGGGTTTTGTCCGCGTATTTCCATTATATCAATTTCGCCACATGCCGGCCAAACGACCTCATCAGAATTGGCTCCCAACATCCAGAAAGCGGGCCAAAGCCCTGGGCCAAATGGCGCTCTTATCCGGGCTTCAAAACGCCCGTATTGCTGTTCAAAGATGTCTTTGGTGGTGATCCTGGCAGAAGTATATCCAGCTCCATTAAAGTCTTCCTGATTGGCCGTAATAATGAGTACGCCATTATTTACAGTAATATTTTCCGGACGGTCTGTATAATACTGTAATTCCTGATTTCCCCATCCGTCTAAACCTGTACCAATATCATAGTTCCATGTTGCAGTACTAGGGGTTCCGTCGGTATCAAACTCCTCCTGAAAGGTAAGTTCTGTAAACGTCACAACCGTTTGGGTATCATCTGTGTCACAACCATAGCCGATTAGTAATACTATTGTTAATAGCACCATTTTATATGACAATAGCTGTACTTTTAGTTTCAATTGTTTTCCTTTTTTCATTTTAATTTTTTTTAAGCTTACCTATAGAAATACATATTATCTACCAAAATGGTCGAGATGGTAGCATCTGAGATAAAGAATATCTGCGCCAGATTGCTCCTGCTGGTTAGACCACTGAAATCGTCAAGCGGGATATCCAGACTCACCCACTGATTATTCAGTAAAGCAGTTCCGTCTATTGTCACCGAACCGCTAGAGTCGTCACCTCCTCCAAAAGCCGAATTTGGACCGAAATCTCCCAATTCTATGCGAATAAAATCTCCCGAATCAATGGCTTCCTGAACTTGTATATCTACGTGCAAATGCGTCATTGGTGTAGCATCAACAGTAGGGTTTTTAAATTCTGATGCTACAAAGTTCAATTCTGTATACTTAATGATATTATCCCCATTTATATTAAGGTCTGCACCCCCAAGAGTAGTTTGAAAAGGAGCAAAAAAGCCGTTATAGAAATCTACCGGTACATTGGTATAGGCATCACTGAATATTGAAATCACATCCCCTGCATCCCTCGCCGGTGGTGTTGGTGCAGCTAAGAAAGTTCCTAAAGATTCGATAGTAAGGGATCCTTTGGCGCTAACCCCGCCCAAAGTAGCAGTAATTTTAGCAGTTCCTGTTCCCACTACAGCGATCTCGCCCAATTCGTTTACTCTGGCCACATCGACATCTGTGGAGCTAAAAGTAAAATATGAAGGAGCTGCTGTAACCGTTTGGTCTATCCCTGTTGCCAAATTAAATGTCTGGGTAAGTCCGATAACCGTGCTGGTAATTCCAATAAAAGTTTGCGATGTTTCATCAACCCCATTAAATATAGCTGGTTGCGGCTGGGCAACAGTCCCCAGATTTTCGAATTGCAATTCATCTATCCAAAAGGTGTACCCATCGCCATCTTCAGGACCTTCAGAATACCAGAATAACCCTTTTTCGACCGTCAATTTAAACGGGTCCGGAATCGGGATAATGTATTTGGTCCAGGTAGTACTAATTCTCAAATTCTGTTTAGTCACCAAAAATTTATTAGCACCAAAATCATTGCCAAAACCAATCTCATTAATGGTCGCCGCTTTGGTGGCCTTGGCCCAAAATGTCAGGGCATCATAGCCAGTTAAATCCCTTCCACCGTTATCCGGGAAAATAGCCCCTGCGAAACTTCCAGAGGGGTCACCTTCATTAGGTACATCAAAACGCATAGATGAATCTCCCTGATAACTTTCATCACTATCTACCGTAAAGGCATCAAGTTTTGAACCTGCAAATGGGAGGTATTCCAATCCCCCGCTAAAACCATCAATAAAGACGTCCGGATTATTTCCAAACGCAGCAAATTCCACATCATCAGATACTTCTCTTTCACAGCCCACTGAAAGGGCAAGAATGAATCCTAAAAGAAGTGCAATTTTTGAATATATATTTCTCTCTTTTTTCATTTTTCTAATTTTTTATTTCCCAATATTGATATGAACATAGGTTCTGATCTCCCACTCATAGCCGTTATCAAAGCCAACCGGACTAATGGTAGGTTCCGTAGCGAACTCAACAGCCGCATTTGGAGCATATCTGGGAGAGAATTCATTCATTGATCGCCAGGTTCCACGAATTCCGATTTGTGTATTGGGTAAAATAAACCAATCCGGCTTTCCAAGAGTTGTGGAGATATCCAACATAAGTTGTACGGGATAAGTGAGGTTAAAATCGCGGTGATAATCAAAAGGTCCCCAATCGTTGATTTTTACGATATTCTGGACTTTGATATTCTTATAGAGCATTCGGATATCGCCTCCGAAGCGCTCAATAAGTCTGTCATCACTACCGTTGGCCTGAGCATTGCCAAAATATAGGTTTGCAATCAGCCCTAAATCAGGGTTCATTTTTGAAACTATCCGTGCGTGCGTTTCCCATAGATCCTGGGCAGGCACAGAATTCGGAAAAGCAAAAGAGGTACGATTGCTTAAAAATCCAATGGCCGCGTCCATTGCTGTCGGATGATGCCTGTAAACAAAGCCGGCACTCATCGCAAACTTGGCGTCTTCAGCCCTGTCATTGTCCCACTCGTACATCCAGGTACCAGGGGTTGGATCCCAGGTTAATAACAATTCTCCTGCAACCGTCTCTCTATTGGCTCTTACAGCAAAAGGATCGTCCTGAATATTCCTAAGTCTTCCCGGACCTTGCACATCATTAGGCATAGGGCCAACGATGGGCTTTTGCCATAAAAAGTTAGGTGCTACTTGCAGTTTTCCAAAATTATAGGTGAAGCCCGAAAGAAAGTTTGTCTGGTTTCCACTACCGCTGTCCTTCAGTTTCCAGCCAGTGAAGGTTCTTGTATAATCTCCTCCACCGTTTGCTACAAGACCCATAGCGGCGCCTTGAGCATACCAATTGAATTTTCCTTTACTGAAGCTAATTTTTGCCTTACCTCCCCAATTATCCTTGTTCTGGATTCTGTCGGTAAAAACGGTATAATTTCCGGACTCCCCTTCTGTTATTTGAAATTCTCTTCCATTAAGGGGTTCTCCTCCCCAAATTCCTCCCAGTTCAACTTCCAGGGGGCCGAATTCTCTTTTAACATGAAGTGTTAGTCTCCTGGTTTGAGGAAGCGGTACCGCGAAAGTACTGATCGCCTCTCCGGCATCATCAATATCTTCATGATAAATACCGGTGACATCATACTTACCAAGTTTCTTATGGTACTTGACAAATATTGCCGGGTTAGCCCCCCACCAAAGTTGAGGACCAAAAGCAAGTTTTAATCCATTAATCGCCCTTTTACCATCTATCTCTACCCCAAGAATCTCACCATTATAGATATCCAGGTTGGGACCGTAGTTGGCCTCCGGGTACAATCCAAAGAAATCTCCTTCATATCCCCAATGGTAATGGCCTGTTCTGTAGAATCCTCGCAGATCAAAATCTTTGGCATTCCACTCGAATGAAGCATTATAGACCTGCACTCCATTTAAATTAGTGAGATCAAGATTGCCTTCATCTGTATTTACCGAAACCGTGCGCCCCCTATTTTCATAAAAAATTTCATCTATTGGGTTATCGGCTACGTTACCTAGTATGTTAACATTAACCTCTGCACGCATGTTGGCTGCCGGATTTCCTTCTACCCCAACAAAATAAGACTGCATATGGTCAAAGCCAAGTTCATCAGGAAACTGCCTTTCATCCGGATCTGGTGAATCTGGAGTTGTTATTAAGCTGCCCCCGGTGTTGAAAGTAGTAAACTCCGCTCTCATTGTACTCAACCGTATCTTACCGCTCTGCTCTCCTATTAATGCCGCTTTATCTCCCCTTGCTTTCAAGGCGGCATCCATAAGGTTTATGTTTTTAAAATGATTTTGAACAAATTCCGGGCTAACACCCTCCTCATAAGGATTTAGCTGATGTGCTTCTTTTAGGGCATAATATGCTGCTCGCGGATATAGTTGGTAAAGCCCTCTGCCATCGGTCTGGCCTTTGGCACAAATCCCAAACCACTCCTCGTTCATATTGTTTTCACCTTCCGCTAAATCTATGGCATATCCGCCATTGGCCCAGGAGGCATTGTTGTCATGAACATCTGCATTTTCCCGATCGTCAAAACCAAACTTCCACCATCCGTCACTAAATTGAAAAGTAAAACCTCCAATAGAGTTTCCCACTTTTCCAAGACCGGCGGCATTTTCATAAATCTCTTTCCAGTTCCCGACCATATAATAGGCCTGGGCCTTCTGGTCTTCTGCATTCTTTATGGCATTAAAAGCATCGGCACCAAACTCGGTAAACATGAGTGGCTTATTTAATTTTTCTTTTACCACCTGGAACATATCTCCAAAAGAGACCCCACGATAGGTATTAGTTCCATAGATGTCTACATCTTTACATTCTTCCGCAACAATATCTATAAACAACACATCCCCGTTACAGATAGCTACCGGGTGAGAGCCGTCCATCCCTTTCATCAATTTAGCAGCTTCATTCATAAGCCGGTACATAGGTCTTCCTCGTTTTTCTCCAATAAATTGCTTTTCCTCTTCATCATCCGGAAAATCCTCTGTTTCTGCACCTGCCCAGAAAAGCCCATAGTTGTTTTCATTACCCAACAAATACAATAGTAAGCCAGGAGTGTCTTTATAATCACGAACCAGGTTTTCTACCTCAGACATCAGGAACTGCTGCGTCTTGGCATCCGAATAATCAGTAACCGGGGTCCATACACCATCGAGCGTTAACCCATAACGGCCAAATGAGTGATTAAGCATGGTATAAATACCATAGTTCTCATAGATGTATTTGATCCATCTTGCCGGGACACCAGTGTACTGACGGATTACATTTACATTCATGTTTCTCAATAGCGACATTTCGGTATCCAGGCCAGCTTTGATAACATCATCCGACTTTTTCCAGAATTCTGCATCCACTGTATTTCTTCCGATCGGGATATAATCCCAGTTCATACCATTCATCATGAATTCCTTGCCATTGACAATCAATCTATCTCCCTGCTCATCAGAGAGTACAGAAACCTGATCGGCCTGAGCAAACATTCCAGTGGTAATTAAGATTAATACTAACCTCAGTAATGTGTTTTTCATAGTTTTTTTAGTTTAGTTTGAATGTGCATACCTACAGCAATTCCTTTCAATAGCGGACGGCCAGATAACCTAATTATATAAGACTCAAGGCCGCGGGGTAAATTAAAAAGGAATAGTCATAGGCATTATGACTTTCTTTAATAGCAACCGCTAAATTTATCTTAAAGAATTGTCAAATTCACAATTTTAGACCCCTACAAAAACTATACAGTCAGCATTGTGGCTGTGATTTTGTTAATTTGATAATAGATATAGCAGGCGCTGGGCAGAATTCGCAATAGAACTACCCCATTTGTTCCGATTTTATTTTTGTATAGGTAATGTTGAGGTATTAAAATGGGAGTTGTATAGTTATTTACAACTTTAAGATGTAATTGACCAGGTTTTCATCACGTACCAAATTCATCTTCTTACGCAATCTGTACCTTTTTATTTCCACACTTCGGGCCGAAATACTGAATAATTCTGCGATTTCTTTTGAAGATAAATTCAATCGCAGATAGGCACATAGCCTAATGTCATTTGGAGTAAGATTCGGATGAACAGATTCCAATTTTTTCAGGAACTCTCTGTCTGCATTATTGAAAGCTTCTTTAAATAGTTCCCAATCATCATTCTGCTTTAAATTTCGGTCAATAATAGTAATCAACGGTTTTGTAGCATCAATATTTTTATCTGAAGCCATTAGCTGTTCTTTTACCTGCACCAAGAGTTGATTCTTCTTTAAAATACTCATGGTTGCTGCCGCTAGCTCATTGCTTTTGTTCCTGAAATCTTCTTTTAGCTGTTTATTTTTAAGATTGATTATTGACCGTTCATTTTGCATTCGGACCAACTCCAGTTGACGCCTGTTGCTGGCCATTAACTCTTTTTGCCTTTTTTGGTAGTATAATTTGTATGAATTGTGAATAATCAATGATAGTAGTAACGCAATAAAGAAATAGATTGCCAGCATCACATTAGACCAATACCATGGCCTGGAAATCTTAAAAGAATAGGAAGCTACATTTGTTGATATTAAATCACCCACCTTAGCCCGTACATTAAAAACATAATCTCCTTGCGGAAGGTTTTCAAATATAGCTTTTGACTGTTCGGACCAATCGCTCCATTGTGGATACAAGCCCTGAAGTTGATACTGGTACTTTGGATTTAAGAACTTATTATATTCCGGGGTATTAAATGAAATTTCGAGGTAGTTTTCATCGTTGGCCAATTCACCTTCCTGATCAGGCATCAAAATACGCTCTTCGGCCTTAGTGAGATTTTTCCCTGCTTGCCTTACATCAGCAATATGAACCACAAATTCTTTCTCGTAGGTATCTTCAATATTGGTCACGATGTATCCGGAACTATTACCGATAAGATATGCTCCATCTTCTGGCAGACCTGTAATGCTTTCATAACCTGCGATGCTGTTGAGCATACTTTCTGATAATGGTATACTTCTTACCGTGGGGATATTTGCCAAATTTCCAGAGGAGATATAGTAAATTTTTTCCTCCGTGTGTGCCCAGAGGTACTCGTCTTTATTATCAACCAATAACTTCCCAGACACATAATTATCCTCTTCATAAACCACACTTAGTACACTATCCTTAGCAAAACTATCGGAATTCCAATCATATTTGAATATCCCATTGTGATAGGAGTACAATAAGTCGTCCTTGTACCTGACTATTCCGGAATTGGCTCCAATCATGGTGGTATCAACGCTCACGGTTTGGGCCGTGGTATAAGTGCTGTCAACAGTTACCTTAAAGATCCCTTTATATTCGTGATTTACGAAAATATCATTGCCAAATACCTCAAAGTATCTGGCAGAATGGTCAAATCTGGCAATTTTATTTTTTAATTGCCAATACCCATTGTCGCGTTCCAATATATGCAGCCCACTATAATTTCCTTGCATCAAAAGCTCCGTACCTGGTATAGCTCCTATTTTCCAGGTACCTGGAATGTCGGCAATTTTGATAGCCCGTTCTCCATCAATAATAAAAGTTCCACTGTGGTGACCAACAAATAATGTTTCACCGATGCTATTTAAAGACCAAACTTGTCCCTGAGTACCGCGGATAAGCTTAAAATCTTTATCCTCCTTAACCTTTTTATAAAAAAGCCCCTGATTAGACCCCAAATAAAGTATATCATCTTTAATTATTGCAGCATAAACACTTCCGACAATTCCGCTATTATCATGAAATACTTTAAAAGGCGATTTGAGATTCACAAAACTGATTCCGTTATCGAGCCCAAGCCAGGCATTCTGATCCATATCCTCAAATAGGGATAATACCGTGTTATTTTGTAAGCCTTTGATTTCATCTATCCAATAGGCTAAACTCCCGTCCGGACCAAGAATAAGCAGTCCATGCGAAATGGTCCCCAGGGCGTAATTCCCATCCCTTAATTGAAGACCACTATATACGCTCACTGTGGAAAGTAAATTCTCGGAGGGGATATTCCATTTTTGCAGTACATTCTCACTTGCTTTGTAAAATCCCTGATGTCGTGTTAGGACCAATAAATCATCACCTTTCTCCAATATATTTACCACCTCATCATTTCTTACCACGTCATCGTCATATACTAAAAGTGCTTCTCCTTCTACTATTTTAAAAATCCCAACATTAATTTCCTGAAAATAAATGTTTTGACCCAGATTGAATATTCCGGGAATTTCTGTTTCAGAATCAATAATTTTTATAGTGTCGTTTGTAAGACTATAAATGTAAATGCGGTTTCTGGATTGAAAAATCATAAAATCATCGATGTCTAGAATCTTCCAGAATTCCTCATCAAGTGCAAGATCAGCGGAAAATTTTTGAGACAGCGAAGTATATTGAAGCATGCCAAAATCATCTTTTTCCCAATATCCAAATTCCATGTAACATCCGGTATAGATACGTTCTCCTACTACCTTAACAGAACGCATAATAGTCTCATTAGGAGAAGGATACAGGACCCATGTAGCGCCATTGAAGTTTAATAGCCCCTTATTGTTAGCTATATATATAGCTTTATCATCTGATTGAGAAATTGCCCAATTCTGGTTCTCACTATGATAATCTTTGGGATAGAAATTCTGAATAGGAGGTAACTCCTGAGAAAAGACACCTACGGACATCAACGAAAAAAGAAGCAAAGCAACTGATCTCCAACGAACTATTATATAATACAATGCCACCCTTCCAAAATTAGTAAAGAAATTGCCGTTAATATTTACCGGAGAAGAATCTGATACTAAACAATCTCGGCATTTAAGCCTGCAAGAAGTAATCTGCTGCATCGGGGTTCAAGATCTGTATACTCCCCTGTCTTAACTGTACATTTGCCATTGTGATGTACAATCAGCGAACATTGCTCTGCTTGTTCCGCAGTATGTTCGCAAACATCTATGAGGGTTTCAATTACATGCTCAAAAGTATTAACATCGTCATTAAACAGGACAATTTCATTTTGTTTTACTGTTTCCTCTGCCAACAGAAGTTCCTCTAAATGCTTTTCTCTAGTGCCCATATCTCTAGATTTTTTACTAATATACTAATTTTTCATTCTCAGTGCTTTAGTCCCTATCCTAAAAATTGATAAACTGCTGCTGCCCAGCTCTTACGCTCCCGATATTCAACAAAACTAAGCCCGGATCTTTCACAGGATTCAGTGATTAGTGGCAGGTCTTCAAGATAAAACCCACTTAGAATAAGCTTTCCCTTTTTACTAAGTTGTTTGGCATAGGCAGGGATATCAGCTAGTAAAATATTTCGATTGATATTTGCTAATATGAGGTTGTACTTCTTTGCTCCTAATAAACTTACATCCCCTTCAAATACATTAATATGCTGCTGTCCGTTACGCTCTGCATTTTCAATTGCATTGAGAAAACTCCAGTGGTCTATATCTATAGCATCAATGGTAGCGGCACCCTTCATCGCTGCCAGAATAGCAAGAACCGCTGTGCCGCTGCCCATATCCAAAACAGACTGGCCTCCCACCTCCTGCTCCAGAACAAATTGGAGCATCATATGTGTAGTTTCATGATGCCCGGTACCAAAGCTCATCTTGGGCATAATCTCAATATCAAATTCAACATCAGGATTCACCTTATGAAAAGGCGCTCTGACTATGCATTTGTTGTCAATGGTGATGGCCTTAAAATCCTTTTCCCACTGGGCATTCCAATTCTGCTGTGCTATTTCTTTAGTGCTGAACTCAATTTTAATATCGGGCTGTGACAGAATGTAAACTTCATTTAGCATTCCTTCTCTAAAATCGGTCTTTTTGATATAAGCCTTTATACCATCGGCTGTCTCCACAAAACTATCAAAAGGGAGTTCTCCCAATTCGGCCATCAAAATATCTGATCCGGGTTGTAGCGGTGATACGCTAAAAGAGAACTCTAAAAAAATTGCAGACACAACTAGATGGCCTTTATAATAGCAACAAAGTCATCGCATACCAAAGAGGCTCCACCTATCAATCCCCCGTCTACATCTGGTTTGGAAAAGATTTCATTGGCATTATTGGGTTTTACACTTCCTCCATAGAGAATTGAAACGCCATCAGCAATAGTAGCATCAAAAGCTTCGGTAATTGTCTTTCTGATAAATGCATGCATTTCCTGTGCCTGTTCGGGCGAGGCAGTTTCACCAGTTCCAATGGCCCAGACTGGTTCATAAGCAAGGACAATTTTACTCCATGCTTCGGGCTTTAAATGAAATAAGGCATTGGTTAGCTGTCGTTTTACCACTTCAAAATGGCTGCCAGACTTCCTTTCTTCCAGCTCTTCTCCAAAGCAGAAAATAATCCTCATATTCGCCGCAAGGGCTGCATCAACTTTTTTAGCCAATAACTCATCGGTCTCCCCAAAATAGGCCCTTCTTTCGGAATGTCCAAGAATAACGGTTTTAACTCCAATATTCAATAGCATATCTGCGGAAATTTCACCTGTATAGGCCCCGTTTTCTGCAAAATGCATATTCTGAGCAACAACTTCAATTAAAGAAGATTCCAAATGGTTAACTGCTTTGCTTAAATTCACAAAAGTAGGTGCCACCATAACTTCCGCAGTAGTATCTGGCAATTTAGCAGAAAGTGTTGCCAACAATTTTTTTGTTTCGTCCTGATTGTTATTCATTTTCCAGTTTCCTGCAACAATTTTAGATCTCATATTTCTTATTATTTAGTTCTTTTTTTGTGTTTATGTCCGATATGCAAAAATGCTATTCGACCTTACCTCCAAAATGCAGCTCGTCCACATCATTAAAATGCACCTTCTCCTGAATGGTCCCATTAGTTAAAACCAACACCCCTGGATTGGAACGCACTATAGTTTTTAAGGCGGTTTCATCAGTAAAGTAAAACTGGAAATTCAGCTTGAACTGATCGATAAAATTCCGGGCAAACTCTGAATCTGATGCCGACAATCCAATAACTTTGTAGCCCTGGTTCAATGCCTTTTCGGACATGGATTTAATTGCTTCGAAAGCTTCTGCATTGGTCTTTCTAAGGTCATAGGCAACTACCATCACCAATTTTGGCTCCCTGAGCAGACTAGCCGCTAAATCCTCACCTTCCTGTTCAATAGTGAAATCGTGTATTGGTGCCTCGTACCCTTTCTGAATTTCAGTAGTTTCTACACCAATAAACTCTCCATCAACAGTGGGATAATCACCATTGGTAACTATCACTTTTTGCTCCCCATCAACATTAAACTCCCAGGCATACTCAAATATAGCCTTTGGAGCATCATCTGGAACGGTCATCCCCTCTTCTATATTAGCACCTATCTTGTACGGCCTGAAATCTAACTGTGGTAAATGATTAAGCACATAATATGCATAAGACATACATAGTAACACCGATAGCAGTACAGATACTTTTCTTATACGATGGTTAAATAAAGGTTTAATAAAATTCTGGCCTAGAAAAAGTATAATAATAAGCCCAAGCAGAATAATATCTTTTGTAAAAGACTCCCAGGGGGTCAACTTAATGGCATCCCCAAAACACCCGCAATCTGTTACCTTATTAAAATACGCTGAATAAAAGGTAAGGAAGGTGAAAAAGACAATCATCAGCAGAAGGCTCCAGAGCGTAAATTTCTTTTTAAAACCCAACAACAGTAATACTCCCAACACCACCTCCAGAATAACTACAAAAATAGATATTGCCAGAGCATAGGGAACAAAAAAAGGCAGATCTAATACCCCCGGGCTAAAGTATTCCTCCAACTTAAACGAAAAGCCTACCGGATCGTTCAGTTTTATAAAACCACTTATAATAAAAAGTGCCCCAACTATTATACGCGATAAGGATACTACATATTTCATATAAAAATTCGGATTTGATTATTTGGTATTTTCCCCCAGGTGTATTAATGCAAAGACGGCGTAGTTAATCATGTCCTGGTAGTTTGCATCTATTCCTTCACTAACCAGCGTCTTTCCTTTATTATCCTCTATCTGTTTTACCCGAAGTAATTTCTGAATTATTAAATCTGTAAGTGAACTTACCCTCATATCTCGCCATGCTTCTCCATAGTCGTGGTTTTTATCCTCCATTAACGATCTGGCAATATTAACTTGCTTATCATAGCATTCCAAAGATTGTTCAAGATCTAAATCTGGTTCTTCGGCAACTCCTTTTTCCAATTGGATCAGGGCCATAATAGAGTAGTTAATTATTCCTATAAACTCAGACCGCTCCCCTTCCGCTACTTTTTGAACTTCATTTTCCTGTAACCCTCTGATGCGCTGAGCCTTTATATAAATCTGATCTGTTAGTGAAGGAAGCCTTAAAATGCGCCAGGCGCTTCCATAATCCTTCATTTTCTTAAGAAATAAATCCCGACAGCCAGTTATGACTGTATTGTATTGTTCTGAGGTTTGCTGCATGAATTTCCTGGTAAATTGCGTAAATTTCGCTTAAAATTCCGTAACCATCAAAGAATGCGGTTTAAACTTAAAGGGCAGTGCAAAATCCTATTTCAATAAAGCCAATAAAGTAAAATGACCATCAATTGCAAGGGAAATTTGATTGACCTCACTGTTCCAAGGGTAATGGGCATCTTAAACCTTACCCCTGATTCTTTTTACGATGGTGGCAAATACAGGCTAAAAGACCCCATTCTCCACCAAACCGAAAAAATGCTTTCTGAAGGAGCCACTTTTATTGATTTAGGGGGATACAGCTCCCGTCCTGGCGCTAAACATATTACCGTAAAGGAGGAACTGAACAGGGTACAACCTGCAGCAGACCTTTTATTAGAAACTTTTCCCGATATTTTATTGTCTATCGATACTTTCAGAAGTGAAGTGGCCAGGGCTTGCCTGGAACAGGGAGCGGCTATGATTAACGATATTTCGGCTGGCTTATTAGATAAAAAAATGTTGAGGGTGATCGCCGAATTTGGTGTTCCTTATATTATGATGCATATGAAAGGAACCCCCCAGGATATGAATTCTAATAGTAAATATAAAGATCTTATGGGGGAACTTCTCTATTACTTCTCGGAAAGAGTTGCCAGCGCAAGAGCTTTGGGTATTGGAGATATTATTATTGATCCGGGGCTGGGATTTGCCAAGAATATAAAACAGAATTTTAAAGTTTTACGACAGCTCGAGCTGTTTCATGCATTAGATTTACCTCTCTTAGTTGGATTGAGCAGAAAATCTATGATCTATAAAACACTCAACACAGGTCCGGAGCAGGCACTTAACGGTACCTCAGCCCTTCATATGTATGCCCTTACCAAGGGAGTACATATACTTAGAACGCATGATGTAAAAGAAGCAATTGAATGCGTAACATTGATGAAGGAATTGAAAGCAGTAAAAGACTGACATATACTTCAACGATTTTTCATAATTTTACAAAAACAGCAAGGATTGGATTTTTTAGACTTTCTGGAGTTCAGGATCACGGATATTATAGACATCATCCTTGTTGCCATACTACTCTACTACATTTATAAACTCGTCAGGGGAACCGTAGCCATAAATATATTTATTGGTATTGTCATTGTTTGGGGGTTTTGGAAACTCACCCAACTACTAGAGATGAAAATGATCAGTAGTATGGTAGGGGGGTTTATGTCTGTTGGTCTTATTGCATTAATAATTGTTTTTCAACAAGAGATCAGAAAATTTTTATTGATGATAGGCTCCACTAATTTTGCCAATAAGCGGAACTTTCTCAAGCATTTTAAATTTTTGAAACAAGGAGGAATTGTATCTCAATTAGAAGTTGAGGCACTACTCTCTGCCTGTGAGAATATGAGTAAAACCAGAACTGGTGCCATCCTTGTACTTAAAAGGAACAATTCGCTAGATTTTGTTAAGTCGTCCGGAGACGTTATGAACATTGAGGTTAACCAGCCGATTGTTGAAAGTATCTTTTATAAAAACAGCCCCTTGCACGATGGGGCCGCCATCATTGAAGACAATCATATTGTGGCTACCCGTGTAATCTTACCGGTGACCAAAGAAAGGAACATGCCCCAGCGTTTTGGGCTTCGCCACAGGGCAGCCGCTGGTATTACCGAGCGTACAGATGCAGTTGCCCTGGTGGTAAGTGAAGAAAGTGGGAAGATTACCTATGTCAAAAACGGAGAATTTGTCCTCTTTAACGACCTTGGAGAATTGGCCGTATTAATAAAAGAAGACCTGCTATAGTTATGGAGTGTAAAAACTGTAATACCCCTCAACGAACAGATTTTAACTACTGCCCGGCCTGTGGGGCCAGAGTAATTCAAAATCGTATTACCTTTAAAAATCTTATCTATGACATTACGGAGCGTTACCTTAACCTGGACAGCTCTCTGGTAAGGACTTTTTTACATTTGTTGACAAAACCCGCAGTTGTTATAGAGAGTTATCTTGGAGGTGTCAGAAGAAAATACCTGAATCCTATAAGCTATCTTGGAATTGCCATGACGCTATCGGGATTATTGCTATTTATGATGAGTCATGGTCTGGCGAGTGATCTGAATTGGGATCTTTTTGATCAGGGGACCAATCCGGAGTTGATGAAAAAAATAATGCCGATAATTTATGATTTTTCATCCTTTATCTTTCTCCTCTATATTCCGATTTTTGCAATTTCCGCCTGGCTGACATTCAACAATAAATCGCTATACTTTTCAGAATTTATTGTGGCCTTCGTTTACATTTTAGCACACTGGAGTATTCTAACTTTTCCAATTGTTCTTGGGATACTGATAATATATCCGGAAATGTATGTAGGCACAAGTTTTTTTCTTTTAATAGCGATGTTCCTCTACTCTATTTATGTGCTGCAAAGCATAAACAGTTACAGTAAAGGCAATTTCTTTCTTAGGGCTTTTCTGTTTAGCGCCCTCGGTTTTATGGGCTACATTGGTCTGGTAATTGTCTTTTATATCATTCTTTTTGCAACCGGGACGATCACCATTGAAGATATGATGCCAGTGAAATGAGGGAAGTTAAGCAAATTCTTCTGCCAGGAATTGCGCCTCGTACAAGCTGTTGTAGTACCCACCTTTTTTAAGAAGTTCCTTATGACTTCCCATTTCTACAATATGGCCAGCATCCATAACCAAAATCTTATCGGCTTTTTTTACCGTAGCCAATCTGTGGGCAATAATAATAGAAGTTCTGCCTTCAGTGATTTTATCGGTGGCTTTCTGAATGAGTTGCTCAGAATAGGTATCTACAGAAGAAGTAGCCTCATCTAAAACCAGGACACTCGGATTGCTGACATAGGCCCTTAAAAAGGCTATTAACTGCCGTTGTCCACTAGATAACATGGTTCCACGTTCTTTTACATTGTACTGATAGCCACCCGGCAAGCTGGAGATAAAATCGTGCACCCCAATTTCTTTTGCCGCATTCTTGATATCTTCTATACCTACCGAGTCATCTTTTAATGATATATTGTTTGCAATGGTGTCGGCAAATAGAAATACATCTTGCAATACCACAGCGATGTTCTTGCGCAGGGATGTTAATTTGTACTCGTTGATGTTTCTATTGTCTATGTATATGCTTCCGGCATTAATTTCATAAAACCTGTTGAGTAAATTAATAATGGTAGATTTCCCTGCTCCGGTGGCACCCACTATGGCTATGGTCTCCCCGGCTTTTACATCAAAAGAAATACCATGAAGCACCTCTTCATCTTCCAGATAACCAAAGTGTACATTTTTAAAGGAAATGGTTCCTTTCATATGGTCTACCTCCTCCTGGCCGGTATCGGGTATATTACTTTCAGTATCAAGAATCTTGAAGACCCTGTTTGCGGCAACCATCCCCATTTGTAGCGTATTGAATTTATCCGCAATCTGACGAAGCGGCTGAAACAACATCCCGGACAATAGTATAAAAGCGAAGATTGTACCGTATTCATCTACTGCGATATTGGTTACGTTTTGAAGCCCCCCATACCAGACAATTAAACCTACTGTTATGGATGAGACAATATCCGCAATTGGAAAAAAGAAAGAATTGTACCAGACTGTTTTTAACCAGGCATTCTGATGTTTTTCATTGATTTCCCTGAATTTATCACTCTCAATTTGTTCTCGGGTAAAGAGCTGCACTATCTTCATCCCGGTAATGCGCTCCTGTACAAAGGAATTAAGGTTAGAAACCTGGGCCCTTACGTCTATAAATGCCTTTTTCATGGCTTTTTGAAACTGCCTGGTGGCATATAGGATCAGCGGTAGTATTGCAAATACAATAAGTGCCAGTTTCCAATTGATTATAAGCATTACCACTGCAACAACAAGCATTTTGAGAAGGTCTGCCACAATTACGAAAAATCCCTGACTAAAAATCTCCCCAATACGCTGCATATCGGCCACGGCCCTGGTAACGAGGACGCCAATAGATGAAGTATCGTAATACTGCATCTTAAAGTTGATCATTTTTTCAAATAGAATGATGCGGATATCCCGGATCACTGATTCGCCCAGCCAGTTGGCGAAGTAATTAAACCCAAGCTGGCTTCCTACCTGGCCAAATAAAACGGCTGCCATAGCCGTGGTCAGGAAGAGTAGTTTATCAAGGTCGCTCTTTTTGATGGCTTCATCTACTATTTCACCAACTATCAGAGGTGAAATAACGGCAAAGGTTGAGAGTAAAATAGCGGCAAGGGCCACTCCGTAGAAAGTAGTTTTATAGGGACTGGTATGTGCCATTACCCTTTTAAACAACTTATAATCAAATGCTTTTCCTGTCTCCTTACTCATTAATTTTTAAGATGTTCTTGGGGTATTCTACCTGGGTCAAATATAATCCTTTTGCAGGTACTGAAGCCCCGGCCTGCCCTCGATCTTTACTTTTTATAATAGTCTTAACATCCTGCAGCCCTATTTTTCCCTGCCCTACATCAAGTAAGGTACCAACAATGGCCCTCACCATATTCCGTAAAAAGCGGTCTGCAGTAATTTTAAAAACCAGCTTCTCCTTATCGACTACCCAATTGGCCTCGCTTATGTCACAACGATAGGTTTTAACATCCGTCCTGGATTTAGAGAAACATTCAAAATCTTCATATTTCAAAAGCAATTCAGCTGCGGCATTCATTGCTGCTATGTCTAGCGGATGTCTTAGATAATAGGCAGTATCTTTATAGAACGGATTCTTTTGTTGTACTATCCAGTACTCATAAGTACGGGAAACAGCACTAAATCTGGCATGGGCTTCCTCTGTTACTTCAAAAATCTGCTCTATTGCAATGTCATCCGGAAGAAAGGAATTGAGTTTCATTACAGCGTCAGCGGTATCTATTGGCGTTGCAATATCGAAATGGGCAATCATTTTTTTGGCATGCACCCCGGCATCTGTTCTCCCGGCAGCAACCAAAGAAATATTTTGTCGCAACAATGTAGCAAAGACCTCTTCCATCAGCTGTTGTACAGTTTGGGCATTGGGCTGACTTTGCCATCCGTGATAGACTGTCCCGAAGTAAGAAAATGTGACGAAATATCTCAAGATAAGATGTGCATTTAAGGAAGGACAAAGATAGGGAAAATACGCAGTTAGAAGTGGTAGACATGAAGGCAGAAGCGCATGGTTTTAAGGCCCCTTCATTGAGAGGATTTACAAAGACGAAGCAATCCCGTGTATCTGCCTGCATAGTTCCCGGGATTGCGTTATCTGGCCTTTGGCAAGATTTGCAATTACAGACAAAATTGCAGCATTATACATCTTATCCTTAAATTCGTTGCGTGACAAAAATCCTTTTACTTTCTGACACCCATGGCTACATAGATGAAGTCATTCTAAAATATGCCAAACAAGCCGATGAAATATGGCATGCAGGAGACATCGGCAAGCTATCGGTAACGGATAAATTGTCTGCTATAAAACCCGTCCGTGGCGTATTTGGGAATATTGATGATCATATCATTCAGAAAGAATTTCCACTGGATAATCGGTTTTATTGTGAAGGTGTTGATGTTTGGATCACACATATAGGTGGCTACCCGCATAAATACAATGTCCGAATCAGAGAAGAAATTAAAACCAAGCCTCCCAAACTCTTTATTTCTGGCCATTCACATATTCTGAAAGTGATGTGGGACAAAAAACTAGATTTATTGCATATGAATCCGGGGGCATGCGGAAAACACGGATTTCATGCGGTGCGTACCATGCTCCGCTTTACGATAGACGGTGAGGAAATTAAAGATCTGGAAATTATCGAATTGGGAAAGCGTTAGGGATTGAGGCAACCCCCGCGCATACTTCACTAGATTGCCTCGTAGTTGTCACCCCACGCAATGACGGGCCGAAGGAACGCACAAATAAACAAAGGTCCTGAATGCAAAACCCCGTAGTAGAGCAAGCTCACTACGGGGACGCACTAATACTACTAAGATGTTAGGTTCAACGCAAACGATCCACAGATTTTACAAGATCCTCATCCTTCTTGATAGCCCTGTTGGCCAGGACCAAAAAAACGATAGAAAATACAGGAATCAGCATCCCAATACCCTTCTCCAAGACTTCAGTCTCTCCGGATAGATTTAGTGATCGGTAAACGAAAAATCCTAGTAAACAAAGATTCAATATCATGTTCAATCTGTTGGTAACAAATTGATTTTGTCTTTTTCTGTATAGCACAATAGCCATTGCCGCAAGTACTGTAGAACCGTAAAATGCAAGGGAAACAAAAATCTCATTTTTCGCAAATATGGCATTGCCTTTAATATCTGACCAAAGTTGTAACCAAAAAGGGAGTACTCCCGCCATGAGGGCTACAATTAGAAGATATACCGTCTGTATTCTTTGGATCATAAATTAAATGCTATTATTTTCCTGCTGTGCAGGGAGCTGCAAAAATACGCGACTTTTTAAAATTTATAATGCAAATTTTCAAAAAATATTTACTCCAGGTACTAATCCTATTGCTATCTACTGTTACAATGTCACAAAATAATTAAATAAGAAAAGCCGTATTGTAGAAAATAATTTGTAATATTGCGACGTTATTAGTTATAGCACTTACCAATGAGGGATGTCATTCCCGCTTAGTACCCAGATAACAATACACTTCATTTTTTGATATACGTATAATTTATTCAATACTCAATGTTTGAGATTTCAGATTTAAAAGCTAAAAAGCTTCCTGAACTTCAGGAAATAGCAAAAGACTTAAACGTACCCAAGTACAAAACCTTAAAAAAACTGGATTTGGTCTATCAAATCCTGGACCTGCAGGCTAGCAACCCCCAAGCGGTAAAGCAATCTGTACCCAAGACAGAGGTTAAGCAAAAACCTAACCCCAGAAGGGAAAGGGCTCCAAGAGAAAAAAAACCTGCTAGATCCGGCGCGGATAATACCGGCCAGGAGAAAACTGCAGTTGCCACAAAAGCTCCAGAAGCCAAAGAAGCCAAAGAAGAACAGGGGCAGTCACAACATAAGAGCCAGGGAGGCAGAGATCACCAAAAAGGTCAGGGCCAGCACAAAGGTCAGAATCCCAAAAAAGGCCATCATCATAAGAATGGTCAGGATAAAAAGAACAGCAATTTTGATAAGGATTTGCGGAACAAATACAAACAGCCCGAGTTTGAATTTGACAGTATAATTGAAAGTGAAGGCGTATTAGATATAATGCAGGATGGTTATGGTTTTCTGCGTTCTTCAGACTACAACTACCTTTCTTCTCCGGATGATATCTATGTATCCCAATCACAAATCAGGCTTTTTGGTCTGAAAACAGGAGATACTGTACTTGGAAATGTGCGTCCTCCTAAAGAAGGTGAAAAGTATTTTCCCCTAATTAAGGTAAATAAAATTAATGGCCTGGATCCTCAGGTAGTAAGAGACCGGGTGGCCTTTGAGCATTTAACCCCTCTATTCCCAAAAGAAAAATTTAAACTTGCAGACAGGCAGAGCAATATCTCCACAAGGATTATGGACTTGTTTTCGCCTATTGGTAAAGGACAACGGGGGATGATCGTTTCTCAGCCCAAGACAGGTAAAACGATGCTCCTGAAAGACATTGCCAATGCAATTGCAGCCAACCATCCGGAAGTTTATCAGATCATTTTACTTATAGATGAGCGGCCAGAAGAAGTTACAGATATGCAACGCAATGTCAGAGGTGAAGTTGTGGCCTCTACATTTGATAAGGAAGCCACGGAACATGTACGTGTTGCCAATATAGTTTTGGAAAAAGCAAAAAGATTGGTAGAATGCGGCCATGATGTAGTTATACTGCTAGATTCTATCACCCGTTTAGCAAGAGCTTATAACACTGTTCAACCTGCTTCAGGTAAAGTCCTGAGTGGTGGAGTGGATGCAAATGCCCTGCATAAACCAAAACGTTTCTTTGGTGCCGCCCGTAATATTGAAAATGGTGGTTCACTTTCAATCATTGCTACCGCCCTAACCGAAACCGGCTCTAAGATGGATGAGGTCATCTTTGAAGAATTTAAAGGAACCGGTAATATGGAATTGCAATTAGACAGAAGGATAAGTAACCGAAGAATCTTCCCGGCCATAGACCTAATTTCGTCATCTACAAGAAGAGATGATCTTTTATTAGATGAAAATACCATTCAACGTATGTGGATCATGCGAAAATATCTGGCAGATATGAATCCGGTTGAGGCGATGGAATTTATGGAACAACGGATTAAGCAAACCAAAAATAACGAAGAGTTCCTTCTTACGATGAATAATTAGGACTACTTCAAAATCCAATATAAATCCCAAAAGCACTTTGTTTTTGGGATTTTTTATTTGTTACATTAGAACGAATAGATGCAATAAGTAGTACAATTAAAAATAATAAGTGCTATTTTTAGTCATAGAATTGCAGTTCCCCTCGTACATTCTAAATCCTTAATTACATCAAAATCTAAAACATTTCGGAACATGAAAAACACTCAAAGATCATTTGTAACCGTATTTTTTACACTGCTATTTGTCTTCGTATTCATTAATTGCCAGGAAAAAAAGAGCGAAGAACGCAAGGAAGAACCAATAGAGGAACAAGTGGAAGTGGCCCCACCAAAACAAATAGTAGACTTAGAACAGGCCAAAGAGACCTATGACAATTATACCAGGAGAAGAGTAGGAATCATTGAAAAAAGTGAAGGCCCAAAACCCGATGGTTCAAAGTTTGATGCTACGAGATATACCTATTATGACTATGCCACCATTAAGCAATATATGGCCTATATAGAACAGGAAGCCAAACGCGCCAATGTAGAGATCTCTTCCCTGCGCTTTTATTTGTCGAATTATCCCGATGCCGCTACCTTTAAAAATGGCAACGAAGTTATACATCCAAGGCAAAACTCAGTTTTTCTTGTCCCCACAACCAAAGCAGACGGTTTGGAATATCCTTTTATGACCACAGAAAAGGATGGTAAATGGGAGCCAGTACTACTTACTGGACAGCTAGACCCATTTGGAGAAAAAGGCATGGGAGCCCTTAAAGAAGTTAGGTCTAAGGAATATGCAGGGTTTATACCAAATACGGCAAATTTAAATCTTGATCATCACGAAAGAAGTCTTTTCCTTAACGAAGGTGGTTCTGCACCACCACCTTATCATTGAGAACTTTAAAAAGGAAATAAATTCAGATGGTATCCGATATCCTCCATATCTTTCGGGAATATTATATTCTATGGATATATAGCATAACGCTATTTGTGGCATTGTGGCGGTATCCGAGGTATTATGATTCCCCTCTGAAATTTTTTCCTCTTTTGTTGATGTACACCTTACTCAACGAAACTTTTGGAGCCCTGATTTATCGCAATGAGCAAATACGCCTGATTTTCAGCGATTATTACTCTTTCTACAATTGGGCAATTTATAATGTTTACGGCATTATATTCTATTTGTTTTTTTTCTATGTCTACTGGTGTTATATCAGCAATTCTTCTCATAGAAAACTTATTGTTTACGGTAGTATATTATACGGAGTTGCGAGCATAATAAATCCCTTTTTTCAGAATTTTCTTCTGGAGTCCCAACTTTATTCATATATCCTTGGAGCATTAATCCTGATTTGTCTTGGAGCATTATACTTTCTTGATCTTAAATCTAAATATGATAAATGGTTTCTCAGGAAAGATCTGCTATCCTGGTTAAGTCTGGGCGTAATTATTTTTTACCTGGGCTATATCCCCATCAAAATTTTAAGGCATTACGAAGTTTTTCTAGCGCCTGGTGAGGCTATTGTTATCCGTAACATTCACTGGGGCCTTATTTTATTAATGTATGGTAGTTTTGTTCTGGGATTTGTATTGATGCGTAGAAGAAGAACTACTATAACTGTGTAATACTATGAAAATATTGATCATTGGTGGAAAAGGAACAATTGGGAGCAAAGTAAGTAGTTATTTTTCGAAAAATAATGAGGTAGTTATTGCCGGAAGATCTGGAGGCGATACCCAGGTAGATATTGCAGACAGCGAGTCTGTAGCTGCTTTATTTGAGCATATCGGAGTTTTAGATGCTATAATATGTACCGCCGGAGAAGCCAAATGGGCCCCTTTTGACCAACTTAGTGAATCTGACTTCTACATTGGCCTGAAGAGTAAACTCATGGGGCAGGTTAATCTTGTGCGTTACGGCAGCAAGGTATTGGGTCCCGGTGGCTCTATCACCCTGACCACAGGTATCCTTGCGGATGATCCTGTTCCTATGACCAGCAGCGCTGCTATGGTCAACGGAGCTATTCATAGTTTTGTAAAAGCAGTGGCGCTGGAGTTGGGAAATGGAATAAGGGTAAATGCCGTTTCATCTGGCCTGGTTGAGGATGCTGTAGAAAAGTACAAAGACTATTTTCCAGGGCACCATCCTATTCCTATGGATAAAATGCTAAGAGGATATATTAGAAGTGTGGAAGGCAAAGGCAACGGGGAGATCATCAGAATCTATGATTAAATGGCAAAAGGAGCTAATGGCTGGCAATAGTAGTGACAAAACCAAACTCCTGGAATAATAAAACGTTGGCAGAACAGCTTGTTGACCATCTTCACTTTAAGTATAAAAACATTGCGGCAATGGCTCCACAAGAAGTTATAAATAGTAACTGTAAGCAATAAACATAAAAAGCCCGGATATCGCTATCCGGGCTTTTAATTTTCCCCAAGGGCTAAATATTATTTTAAAGTAGCAACCTGTTTGGTTAATTTACTTTTAAGGTTGGCCGCCTTATTATCATGAATGATGTTTCTTTTAGCCAGTTTATCTATCATGCTCACCACTGCAGGTAACAAAGCTTCAGCTTTTTTCTTACTTGTCTCTCCTCGTAATTTCTTGATTGCATTACGAGTGGTTTTATGCTGATACCTGTTGCGAAGACGAACAGCTTCGTTTCTTCTAATTCTTTTTAATGCCGACTTGTGATTTGCCATTTTCTTTTCTTATTATATTTTAAATTGCCCTAAGGACCAATTTTAGTAGCCCGTAGGGGAATCGAACCCCTGTTACCAGGATGAAAACCTGGCGTCCTAACCCCTAGACGAACGGGCCGATTAATTGATATTTGAAAATGGAGGATTATAAATTGTTCCTGTCCGGAATACCTACTATTCCATACAACATTTTCAATTCTCAATTTTTCATAGAACTTTGTAGCCCGTAGGGGAATCGAACCCCTGTTACCAGGATGAAAACCTGGCGTCCTAACCCCTAGACGAACGGGCCGTTTTAAAAGTCAGAGTCTGGAAATAGGAGGAACTATATATTTACTTCCTATTAGGTACCTCCATTCTCTTACTTCCAATAAATGCGGTTGCAAAAATACAATTATTTTTAACTACCACAACCCCTTATTATTATTTTTTGGAGTGTATCAATACGCTTTTGCAAAGAGTACCCTTTGAGGGGATGGTTTTCCGGTAACCATACAGCTACCTTCCTCAACCTCAACATTTATGGGGATACAGCGAATAGTCGCCTTGGTTTCATCTTTCACCCGCTCTTCAGTATCCGCGCTGCCATCCCAATGTGCAGAGATAAACCCGCCTTTTTCTTCCAGCACTTTCTTAAATTCATCATAGGAATCAACCTCCGTAATATGGGCTTCACGGTAGTCTAAAGCCCTTGAATATATATTTTCTTGAATACTGATCAGTAATTCCTCTATTCTTGTGGTTACCTGATCAGCACTAACAGTTTCTTTTTCTAAGGTATCTCTTCTGGCCAGTTCGTAGGTGTTGTTTTCCAGATCGCGCTGCCCAATGGCTATTCTAACCGGCACCCCTTTAAGTTCATATTCATTGAATTTAAAGCCTGGTTTATGAGTATCCCGTTTATCAAATTTTACTGAAATCCCTTTTGATCGCAATTCTTTTACCAGGGGATCTACTCTTTCAGCAATAGCATCGAGCTGTTCTATCCCCTTATAAATTGGAACTATAACCACCTGAATTGGTGCCAGTTTGGGCGGTAGTACCAAACCATTATCATCACTATGGGTCATTACTAATGCCCCCATTAATCTTGTTGATACTCCCCAGGAGGTGGCCCAAACCAATTCCTGCTTACCTTCCTTATTGGCAAATTTAACATCAAAGGCTTTGGCAAAATTTTGTCCCAAAAAGTGAGATGTACCCGCCTGAAGCGATTTTCCGTCTTGCATTAAAGCTTCAATACAATAGGTCTCCACTGCTCCTGCAAAACGCTCACTTTCGGTTTTAGTTCCCTGAATAACAGGGACAGCCATATGATTTTCAACAAAATCTGCATACACCTTTAATATCAATTCTGCTTCCTCAATTGCTTCTTTCTCAGTAGCATGGGCTGTATGCCCCTCTTGCCAAAGAAACTCAGCAGTCCGCAGAAACAATCTTGTTCGCATTTCCCAACGCACAACATTCGCCCATTGGTTAATGAGTAACGGCAGATCACGGTACGACTGAATCCATTTTTTAAAGGTATCCCAGATGATGGTCTCAGATGTGGGTCGTACTATTAATTCCTCCTCAAGTTTGGCGTTTTCATCTACAATAATTCCACTGCCGTCCTCTGCATTCTTTAAGCGATAATGTGTTACCACGGCACATTCCTTGGCAAAACCCTCTACATGGCTGGCTTCCTTGCTTAAAAACGATTTGGGAATAAATATGGGGAAATAGGCATTTTCATGCCCAGTTTCTTTAAACTTTTTATCTAGTGCGGCCTGCATCTTCTCCCAAATAGCGTATCCATAGGGTTTTATTACCATACAACCTCTAACGGCCGAATTTTCGGCGAGATCTGCTTTAATCACGAGTTCATTATACCACTTGGAATAGTCCTCGCTTCGTTTTGTTAAATTTTTACCCATCAATAGTAGTTTGGCACAAAACTTGTGTCATCATTAACACAAATAGTTCGGCAAAACTAACTATTTTTAGAATGTTCAACAATATAAATTTACACCGATGATACAATCTCTACCCCGACCTAAAGCATTCATGGTAACGGCAATTGTCCTGATGGGCGTTTTGCTGGTATCCTGTGGTTCTTATCAACAGGCCTCATATTATGACAATGACGGAATTTATTCTAGCGGAACCGAAAAGGTAGTTGTAAACAGAAATACACAGGCCAGGCAACAAGCCCAGGTAAAAGACAATGACGGAGTTTATGGGGATTATTTTGGAAATAAAGCCCAGGAGATTGATGAGATCATGGAAGATGAGATATTCACCGACGTGGACGACTACTACAGCGGTGTGCAGGGAGACAGTTTAGAACTGGATAATAAAGGCAACTATTTTGACAATAATAATGATTATACAGGATACGCCGGATGGGGAGACAGCGGGTCCAATGTTTCTGTAACCATATACGATAGCCCAAGTTTTGGATTCCTTAATCCAGGATGGGGCTTTGGATGGGGATGGAACAATTGGGGCTGGGGAGGCTGGTACAACCCCTGGAATAACTGGGGCTGGTATGGCTATGGCTGGAATGGTGGCTGGGGCTACGCCGGATGGGGATGGAACAATTGGGGATGGAATAATTGGGGCTGGGGAGGCTACTATGGCTACCCTTACAATTATGGAAGGTATGGATATGGCAGATATGGGTACCCCTATTATCACGGAAGATACGGTTATGGAAGTAACTATGCCTATAACCGAAGCAGAAGAGGTTATTACAATAGAAATTCTCTGGCTTCTAATTCGTTAAGAGGCCGATCCAATCTTAATTCGAATACCTCAAGGAATTCGTCCAGATACAGAACCAATAGTGGCAGGTCTAATATTAGCAACAGAAGTGCAACTTCTGGCAGAAATTCCAGAAACTACAGATCTGGCACCTCGGCCAGAAGCTACAGATCAGGGGCAACAACAAGAAGCAGAGTAAGTGCCGATGCAATTGCTCGGAACCAGTCTTACAGATCTAGCAGAACAACAAGGGCCACTCCAAGATATAATAGTAGCTCCAGAACTAATCAGTCTTACAGAAGCACTACTCCTAGGAGCAGTAATTACAGAAGTGGCACCACTTCCAGAGGCATCAGTTCTAACAGAGGGACTTATAGAACATCTTCTCCCAGAAAATCAGGGTACTCCAGGTCTTCCTCTTCCTCAAGAAATTCTGGCTACAGAAGTTCAGGAAGAAGTGGCGGGTCCAGAAGTTCTGGTTATAGAAGTTCAGGAAGCAGAAGTTCAAGAAGTTCAGGCAGTTTCAGAAGTTCTGGTGGCAGTTCCAGAAGTTCGGGCAGTGTCCGAAGTTCAGGAGGCGGCTCCAGATCTTCAGCGGGCAGATCTTCCGGCGGTGGCAGAAGCAGTGGAAGACGAAACTAAAATCATCAATTAATATTTCATTAAAAATTAGGACTATGAAAAGATATTATATTTTCATAATGGTATTGGTATGTTCCGCGGCAAGTGCCCAGAACATCAGTGACATACTCAGATACAGTCAGGAAAACATTCAGGGTACAGCTCGTTTTCAAGGCCTTAGTGGTGCTTTCGGTGCCTTGGGAGGAGATCTTTCCGCCTTAAATGTAAACCCTGCTGGTTCAGCTGTTTTCAATAATAGTCTGTTAACGGTTTCCGGATCAAATTATAATACGGAGAATTCAGCGAATTACTTCAACAGCACCCGTAATACGGAATTAAATTCTCTGGAACTCAATCAGGTTGGTGGCGTGTTTGTATTTAAAAGCACCAACGAGAACTCCGATTGGAAGAAAGTAGCACTTGCACTCAATTATGACGTTGTGCAGAATTATGACAATGAATTTTTTGCTTCAGGGAACAGTAATCAGGGAATAGACAATTATTTCCTCAGCTTTGCCCAGGGTGTTCCTTTTGGACAACTTTTATTACAAGATGGAGAGTTTATAGAGGAAGCCTATCTCGATATTGGATCGAGCCTTGGCTTTACTGAACAACAGGCTTTTTTGGGCTACTTCGGTGGGGTGATAGACCCCGTAGATGTCAATGACGATAACAATACGGCCTATGTTTCAAATGCGCAATACAGCAGTGTTAATCAGAATTTCTTTAAGAGTACCGCAGGTTACAACAGCAAGTTTACACTAAACGTTGCGTCTCAATATCAGGATAATCTGTACCTGGGGGCATCTTTAAACTTTCATACGGTAATGTATGATGAGCTCACCGAATTTAGTGAAACCGGTTACGATGGCGCTTCGGAAATTCAATTTGTAAATTTTGACAATTATCTGCATACCGAAGGTACAGGCTTCTCCTTTAGCGTAGGGGCTATTGCCAAACTCAATAATAACCTCAGGATTGGTGGTAGCTATCAATCTCCCACCTGGTATGATCTGGCAGATGATACTTCACAACGAATCAATTCCGATTTGGCAGATGACGATATCGGTTTTATAGATTTCAATATTATAAACTTGTTTGAATCCTATACCGTTAAGACCCCCGGTAAGCTTACAGGGAGCGTTGCTATCATATTTGGCAAGGAAGGGTTGTTAAGTTTTGATTATGGCTATCAGGACATGTCACAAGCAGAATTAAGGCCATCTGGTGACCCGTTTTTTAATTCGGTCAACCAAACCGTTGCCAGTGAATTAGGAGCAGTTTCCACATTCAGATTGGGCGGAGAATACAGGATAGACGAAGTTAGTTTAAGAGGAGGTTATCGTTTTGAACAAAGCCCTTATAACAATGGGATTACCATTGGAGATTTAACCGGATTTTCCGGAGGTATCGGATATAATTTTGGAGGAAGCAGAATTGACCTGGCCTACAGCAGATCGGAACAGGATGTTAGCGAACAACTATTCGATGTTGGAGTAACTACCCCCGCAATGGTAAACAGGATAACCAACAATATCACTCTCGGATATACACTTAATTTTTAGGAATTACAGAAGATATACTCATTAAAAAAGCCGGATTCTTCCGGCTTTTTTAATTTATCTTTTTAAGGTAAAATGTGTCCTTATGGTATTGGCCACCAAGGTGCCCTGATCATCCCTTTCATACTCTAAACGAAACCAGTAGTCAGATGAAGGCATTGGTTGCCCATTAAAGGTACCGTCCCAACCTATGGTAGTTTCATCTATCTGTTTAAGAAGTTTCCCATATCGATCAAATATAAAAACCACCGGATTAGTCAGAGTTTCTATGCCCAGTATGTTCCAGGCATCGTGAATACCATCTCCATTGGGTGTAAAGAACTTGGGATATCCCACAACAAGAAAGGGAATAGGTTCTGAGGTACCACATCCATTCTTATCGTTTATTACTACAGAGTTCATTCCAGGAGGCACATCCATAAATACTGAAGAATCCTGAAATTCTCCTCCATTGATTGCGTATTCATAACTGCCGTTACCATCTACAAAAAACTCCACATTATTACTATCGGATAAATCGTCTAAAATGACAATACCATTAGGATCTGGCAATAATACCGGAATGCCATAAAAGGTGATTAAAATATCGTCTGTTATTACCGTTGCCAAACTGGTATCTATCGATACGAAATAACGTCCACTGTTTGGACTGGTTACTGTAAGCATAGTTTCTGCTGCTCCTGATGCCAGAACGGCATCAACAACCCCATCATCCTCATAATCAACAGACCATGTAACATTAACGATATCCGGGCCCGCTGGCGAATTTAAAGCGCTTAAAACAATGTCCGGGTCCCCTTCACAGGCAACAATATCCAATCCTAAAAATTCATCTCTCAGGGTACAATCCAATGCCGTATTCTGATCTGCATCTACAGATGAGCCGGTAAAGGTGAGCATAAAGGGCTCTGGATCACCATCAAAATTGGTATTGAAGTTATTTATTAAAAGATAATATATTTCGCCGGCCGTAACATCGAGCCATTCATCATAAGTGTTCTGACTTCCCTTTATAAATGGCGCCCCTTCCTGGCCACTGATAGGATTAACTCCAATTCCTGTAAAATTTGTCGTATTTACCTCGTAATTGCATCTGATTGGTTGTGCAGTTCCATTACTAATGCTTGCGCAATCTGTATCCGGACCATAAAGGGCAAAATCCCATTCGGCTGTTATCGGGCCACTTCCAATAGGTAAGGCTTCGATATCAAATCCAATCTGACCATCTGTACCCGCTCTAAATACATACCAGGAAGTATTATGCTCTATATTAGCAGAGCTGACACTTCCTTTTTCCAAACATCCGGACTGCCTGATTACATCAGGATCAAAATCATCGATATCTCCTGAACCGTCGTTCAATCCTAAAATAGGTGCATCGGCACAAACGGGAATGGCGCTTCTACAATCGGGTGAGTTTTGTGCTTTACCACCAAACAGGCAAAAAAGCATACAACACATAGAGCAAAGTAGTGTTCGCATATGATAGTGGGGCTAACAATATGTTAATAATCATTACTATAACTCGATGAGGGCGATTTTAGTATATTTTGACTAATTTTTTATACGCTTAATCGATAAAATACTTTGGGAGGTAAAATGCTGCAATCTATCGCCTTAAGGAGAAATGATTATTAATAAATTTCGCCTGAACAGTCTGCCCGGAGGCGTCTGTATAGCTCAGTTTAAACCAATAGTCTGACGAAGGTAGTGCCGTGCCGTTGAAAGTACCATCCCAACCAAGACTACTTTGGTTAAGCTGCTTAATTAGCTTTCCGTAACGGTCAAACACATGTACCACAGGATTGGAAAGGGTAGAAATACCTATTATTTGCCAAAGATCATTGGCTCCATCACCATTGGGAGTAAAGAATTTCGGAAATCCTACCACTACAATGTTCTCGGTATCCATACCACATCCACCCAGGTCATTTACAGTGACAATATGGGCGCCAGGGGCTACATTGTTAAATATATTCGAGGTCTGGAAGGCTCCTCCGTCCAGCTGAAATTCAAGGTTACCTGAGATATTGGTTATTACCTCTACACGGTTGTTCTGTTGCAGACCGTCTACCAACACCTCTGTAATTTCAGGTGTTTCCGACACAATAACAGTCACCGTTCTTATACTAATACAATCTATTTGTCCGGTTTGGCTGTTTGTAGCAGTCAGGGTGTAGTCACCTGCCTGGGTAACCATAATACTTGGGTTGTTTTCTCCAGTATCCCATGAATATGCAAATTGAGCATCCGGGCTGGTTTCACCTATTAAAATTCCACTGCTGGCTTCGCAAATAAAGACCTCATCAGGAAAGCTGAGCACCGCAGTAGCCACAATATTAAGGTTAAACTGCTCAGAGGCATCAAAACAGTCTGGATTTTGTACTGAACTTGTTCTTACAAATATCGTTTCAGATCCAATATTAACAGGATACTGGGTCTGCAAAGGATTACTCCCTGCCGTGGCATCAGCCATGGTACTGTGATAAGTAACCACCACCTCATTGGGATCCTGAGTTCCAAGTGCTTCTGCATCTTTTAATGAAAGATCAAAAACACCAATATCTGAACAACCTATTTCATCTGCTACCGGCGATGTCGTAGGCGCACTGCTAAAACCTACCTGTACATCACTGATAACATTATTCATACTTATTGTTATTACTTCTACCCTATACAAAGCAGATACCAGGGCCTGAAGGGTGGGGCCAGTTTCACCAACAATGGTTTGAAATCCGGATCCCGTATCCATATACCAGGTATAACTAACCACATCGGGCATGGTAGCATCCAGAATTACATTTTGATTGTCACATGCTGCTATTGGCGAACCCAATAGGTTATTGACGATGGCACAGTCCAGTGCATCAAATGGGTTGGTAACAAATATATTCCCTGAAAATTGAATGGAAAATCCGGAATTGCTATTGCTGAAATTATTGATAAGTAAATAATAGTCTTCCCCGGGCTGCACCTGCAACCAATCCTCGTATAAAAAAGTGTTTGGACTTCCTGTAGGGTCCTCTCCTACTCCCATATACGCCTCCTGATCCTGGTTATCGAAAAAATTACACCTCACCGGATCTCCCAGGCTACCGCAGTCGCTTGCCCTGTATAAAGCAAAATCCCAGTCTTCAGAAGTATCAAATCCGATATTAAAGCCCAATTCTCCTGCCGCACCCGTTCTAAACCTGTACCAGGCCGAGTTAGATTCTATAAAGCCGGTAACGGTTTGTTCCAGGCAACCACTCATAGCTGCACCATTGAAATCATCTATTCCATAACCCACTGTCCCAGAATTTACAGGAGTATTGCTACAAATAGGAATAGCATTGGTACAATCTGCTGCAATTTGAGCCATAAGACAATGGCTTGCAAGCATGGTGAAAGTTAATATGGCATATCTGGTCCATCTCATTAGTAGCCGTAAAACTTGGAATCTATAAAAATAACGTGCTACTTACCTTAACACTAATTTATGTTGTGTATCGGCCTAAATGGGCTATAAAGTGCCATATTATGTATATCTTTGCTGCTGGTTAAAGCGCTAATAAATACAAGCAGCTTTAAACTTTTTGATGAGATCTTAATATACTTCTCATTGAATTTGTATCAAAGAATGCGGCCTTTTGTAGGACTTAATGCATTCATTTTTTTTAATCGATTTTTTGATAATTAAAAATTATCAACGTATGAAATTTGACAGCACATTAGAAGAACGGTTTGAAGCCATGGGAAACGATCATGTCTCCTCTTCTGAATCTACTCCAATGCGAAAAGATGCATTTGTATTGACCGATGAAGAGAAAACAAGGAGAATAGAAGAAAATGTTAGAGAGATAATGCTAACTCTTGGTCTGGACCTTGACGACGATAGCCTGAATGGGACTCCGCTCAGAGTTGCAAAAATGTATGTAAACGAAATATTTTCCGGATTACATCCCGAACGTAAACCAAAATCTTCAACATTCAAGAATAAATATAAGTATGGCGAGATGTTGGTAGAAAAGAACATCACGCTGTATTCTACATGCGAACACCACTTACTACCTATAGTGGGGAAGGCACATATAGCATATATTTCCGGAGGCACTGTGGTGGGGCTGTCCAAAATGAACCGTATAGTGGATTATTTTGCGAAACGACCACAGGTACAGGAACGTTTAAATATCCAGATCGTTAGAGAATTACAAAAGGTTTTGGGCACGGAAGATGTAGCTTGTGTAATAGATGCCAAGCACTTATGCGTTAATTCCAGAGGAATCCGCGATATAGAAAGCAGTACGGTTACGGCCGAATATGGAGGTAAATTTAAAGAAGAAGCCGTGCGAAGAGAATTTTTGGATTACATCAATCTTGATACTAATTTTTAACGGGTCATAGCACCAATGCAATTGTACAAAAATCAGCAGCTCAAAGTATACAATTCCCTATCCAGTTCCAAAGAAAATTTTGAACCTTTAAATGAAGGGCATGTAGGAATGTATGTATGCGGACCTACGGTTTACAGTAATGTACATTTAGGAAATTGCCGGACATTCATGTCTTTCGACATGATCTTCAGGTACCTGAAACACCTTGGGTACAAAGTGCGTTATGTTCGAAATATTACGGATGCGGGGCATCTTGAGGATGATGCTGATACCGGCGAAGATAAGATTGCCAAAAAAGCACGCCTGGAACAAATAGAACCCATGGAAGTTGTACAACGATATACGGTAGACTTTCATAATATACTTCAGCAATTTAATTTTCTACCCCCCAGTATTGAACCCACGGCTACTGGTCATATTATTGAACAAATGGAGATCATTAAGGACATCCTGGAAAAAGGATTTGCTTATGAAATCAACGGTTCTGTTTATTTTGATGTAAAGAAATTTAATGATGCCTATGACTACGGCAAGCTGAGTGGCAGGAAACTGGAAGATATGATCGCCAATACCCGCGAACTGATCGCCCAGGATGAAAAAAAGAATCCACAAGATTTTGCATTATGGAAAAAGGCCGAACCTCAGCATATCATGAGATGGCCATCCCCATGGGGTGATGGTTTTCCAGGATGGCATTTGGAATGTACGGCAATGAGTACCAAGTACCTCGGTGAACATTTTGATATCCACGGGGGCGGAATGGACCTGAAATTTCCTCATCACGAATGTGAAATAGCTCAGGCAGAAGCCAGTAACGGGCATTCTCCGGTTAAATATTGGTTACACGCCAATATGTTGACAATGAATGGGAAAAAAATGGCCAAATCTACAGGGAACAATATTCTTCCCGGAGAAATTTTTAGCGGGGATAATAAAATTCTAAGTAAAGCCTTTTCCCCATCCGTGGTGCGTTTCTTTATGATGCAGGCGCATTATACGAGTATTCTCGATTTAAGTGATGCAGCCTTGCTTGCATCTGAAAAAGGATACCACAGATTAATAGATGCCTTAGACACTTTAGAAAGTCTGGATACAGGCAATTCCTCAGATTTTGATGTGAGCGCATGGAAACAGAAGTGTTACGATGCCATGAACGATGACTTTAATACCCCCATTTTGATTGCGAATCTGTTTGACGCTGTTAAGCGTATCAATTTAATAAAGGAAGGCAAGGAAGCCATCACTGCCGCAGATAAGGCCGCGCTTACTGAGACGGTCAACAGTTTTGTTTATGATGTACTTGGCCTGGAAAACATAAAGGATACCGATTCGGATTCGGACAAATTAACCGGGGTAGTAAACCTTTTAATTCAATTGCGCAATGAAGCCCGCGCCAATAAAGATTTTGGTACTTCTGATAAGATTCGGAACGAACTTTCAGAAATGGGTATTCAGCTGAAAGATGGAAAAGAAGGAACCACTTTTAGTGTTTCATAATTAATACCATAGATTGCTTAAGAAAATCCTCATAGCTCCATTTATATTCCTTGTCCGGGCATACCAGCTTTTAATTTCATCCTGGACCCCAAGTTCTTGCCGCTATTCTCCCACCTGTTCGCAGTATACCCTGGAAGCTTTAAAAAAGCACGGGCTCTTTAAAGGAGGCTGGCTGGCCATAAAAAGGATTGGGAGTTGTCATCCCTGGGGAGGTAAAGGCTATGATCCTGTTCCTTAAAGGGAAGACAACTCGCCACCGCGCCATCTCGCCTGTTCACTAAAAATGTACCCCGTACATTTTCTTTACGCTCCAGCGCCCTGGGGAGGTAAAGGCTATGA
>NZ_JAFMPW010000015.1 GCF_026126425.1 Muriicola sp. Z0-33 | reverse complement strand
TGATATGGCATATACCCAAACCATAATCCAAAATTTCAATCCAGCGCGCCTGCCTGCCGGCAGGCAGGTCTACCAGTTCCGCCACCGAGGCATCTTGTGCTGAAAGGACTGCAAAACTATAAAATATTTTTAATCGGCAGGCTAAAATTCCACACATTTATCCCTTGCAACCAAAATAAATTTCTAAATTTGCACCTCCTTAATAAAAAGGGTGTCCAATTCGTTGGAGTAGAATTAGATAGATATGTCCTATACCGTTCCGGAACCTAAAATATTTGCATGTACCCAAAGTGCCGCTTTGGCAGAAAAAATTGCCAAGGCCTATGGGGCCGATTTGGGTAAAGTATTATTTTCCAGATATAGTGACGGGGAATTTCAACCCTCCTTTGAGGAGTCTGTTCGAGGGGCCAGGATTTTTATCATTGGTTCTACCAACCCAAGTTCTGAAAACTTAATGGAGATGTTGTTAATGCTAGATGCCGCAAAAAGGGCATCTGCCAGGCATATAACAGCTGTTATGCCCTACTTTGGATGGGCCAGACAAGACAGAAAAGACAAGCCCAGGGTGCCTATTGCCGCCAAGTTAATAGCGAAAATGTTAGAAGCAGCAGGGGCCACCAGGATTATAACCATGGATTTACATGCAGATCAGATTCAGGGCTTTTTTGAAAAACCCGTAGACCATCTCTTTGCCTCTACCCTTTTCTTACCTTATCTGAAAGAACTGGGATTAGATAACCTGACAATAGCCTCACCAGATATGGGAGGTTCAAAAAGAGCCTATGCCTATTCCAAGGCGTTACAAAGTGATGTAGTTATTTGTTACAAACAAAGAGCCAAAGCAAACGTAATTTCGCATATGGAACTCATTGGTGATGTGAAAGGGAAAAATGTGGTTTTGGTAGATGACATGGTAGACACTGCAGGAACACTGACAAAGGCAGCAGATTTAATGATGGAGCGTGGCGCACTTAGTGTAAGGGCCATCACCACTCACGGTTTATTGTCGGGGAATGCATACGAGAAAATTGAAAAATCACAATTGTTGGAATTGATTGTCACAGATTCTATTCCGACCAAAATACAAAGCGATAAAGTAAAGGTGTTGAGCTGTGCTCATCTTTTTGCAGATGTTATGCACAGGGTACATCACAATACTTCTATAGCATCTAAATTTTTAATGTAAACTTTTTGGCTTGTATGGCCATTTGGCCTGGCAAGTTGAGAGTTTCATAAATATGAATTAATCAATAATTAATAATTTCAATGAAATCAATTACAATCAAAGGATCAGAAAGAGAAAGCGTGGGCAAGAAGGCAACGAAAGCCCTACGTAATGCTGGAAAGGTCCCTTGCGTGGTATACGGAGGGGAAAAACCATTACACTTTTCAGCAGATGAACTAGCGTTCAGAAATTTAGTGTACACCCCTAACGCCCACACGGTGAAGGTGGATTTGAAAGACGGCCAGAAAGTAAAAGCCGTTATGCAAGACATCCAGTTTCATCCTGTAACCGATAAAATTCTTCATATAGATTTTTATCAGTTGTTCGATGATAAGGAACTCACTATGGATATCCCGGTTAAATTAGAAGGAAATTCTCCTGGAGTTAGAAATGGTGGTCGGTTGCTTTTCAGAAAAAGAAAATTGTCTATCAAAGCCCTTCCGGACAACCTGCCGGATTTCTTTGATGTGGATATTTCTACATTGAAAATTGGAGACAATATTACTGTGGAGTCTTTGTTATCGGAAGATTTTACCATTTTGCACCCGGAATCTACTGTAGTAGTTCAGGTTAAAACGCAGCGTGCTGCAGTAGTTGTTGAGGACGAAGATGAAGAAGGTGTTGAAGGAGAAGAAGGTGTTGAAGCTACAGCAGAAGGAGCTGAAGGCGCTGCTGAAGGCGGAGCTGCCCCTGCAGAAGGTGGAGAAGCCGCTTCGGAATAAAGAATAACTTGTTCATATATTCTTAAAAAGCATCACGTCAGCGACGTGATGCTTTTGTATTTTAGAGCAGCGAATAAAAAGCATGTTTCAATTCTTTAATTTTCTCTTTAACAGGAAGAAACAATATTCAGAAGAAGTAGACCCAATGAAAAAATATTTGATTGTTGGCCTGGGTAATATTGGTGATGAATATAGTAACACACGCCATAATATTGGTTTTCAGGCCTTAGATGCTCTTGCACAAAAACAAGAATTTATTTTTGAAACAGGCAGGCTTGGGGATGTCGGGACTTTTAAAATAAAAGGGCGTAGTGTTTTGTGCCTTAAACCATCTACCTATATGAACAGGAGCGGCAAAGCCTTGAAATATTGGATGGAGCAGCAGAAAATTCCCCTGGAAAATGTTTTGGTTATCACCGATGATATCAACCTTTCCTTTGGCCAGCTAAGGCTTAAAACCAAAGGAAGTGATGGAGGTCATAATGGCCTGAAAGACATACAACACAATTTACAGACCACCAATTATAACCGTCTCCGAATTGGGGTGGGATCAGATTTTTCTAAGGGGCGACAGATAGATTACGTCCTCGGCAAATGGAGCGAAGAAGAAACTGCGGCCCTGGAAGAAAGATTGGTTAAGATCACGGAACTCATTAGCTCATTTGTGTTGGCCGGGGTAAAAATCACCATGAACCAATTCAACAATACTTAAAGCCAATTATAGTGCTTTAAAGGTAAATATTCCGGAATCTGAGGTATTCCCTTCACTATCCCGGCTTAGCACCTTCCAATAATAAGTAGTATTAGAAACCACAGCCACCTTAATACGCTGCACACTTACACTTGGTGACGCAACCAAATCCACCGGCGGCGATACACTCCCGAAATAAACTTCATATCCAACAATGTCCCCATCAATATCGGCTCCAAACCACACTAGTTCCACTTCATTATTAATGTCTTTAATAACTCTTGATCCGGATTCCGGATGTACAACCTGTGCAGGAAAAGGAGGATAGGTAATGGCAAAACCGGCATTGTAAAACTGCCAGACTGCACTTGAAGCAATATCTTCTGTTTCATCATTCCTGCTTACCACAGACCATGAAAAGGGAGCTCCCTTTACTAGTGGCAATTGTGCAAAAAGCGAAGAGGTACTCACAGTCTGAGTAATATTAGAAGCCGTATTGGTCACCCTTAATTCGTAGGTGTCTGTATGCTTGGCGGCCTGCCAGGAAAATTCTACCCTGCTGGTTGTTGCATTGAGATCTACCCCTGTATTACATTCAGAATTCTCTAGGGGAAAGGTCAAAAGAGCAGCTACAGGAGGCTTTGGAGATTCCTTTTTTTTGCAGGTCAAAACCAGCAGGCTCAAAACCACTAGAGCAAAATACTTTTTCACCTTCTTATTACTTTATGACTACTTCTTATACCTTCCGCACTAATTCCTAATAAATAGATCCCGGAAGGTAATTCATTTAGATCTAATAGAATTTCTGCACCATTTACGTTGTGTTGTACTCTTTTTACTAATCGGCCGTTCATGGCATGAACGGTAACTACTGCCGTACCCACATTTCTACCCAAAAAGACAGTAGGGCCTTCATTAAATGGGTTGGGATAAACAATAGGGTCTTCAGAAATAAATATCTGCTCATCATAAGTGCCCTGGCAAGGTAAATCAGTACTGACTTTTAACGTATTTACACCACTTTTTAAATCTAATACTATCTGGGACTGTGCCACCTGCACCACAATTCCGTTCAATTCAACTGTATAGGATGATGCACCTGATAAATTTAATGTGGCCTGCAAACTGCTCTGATCAAGAACAGATGTAACCATTAATGGTTCGGGTTCCGAGACGACTGTATCAAAACAAAAAGGCTCAAAATCATTTGTCCCGTCATTTCCGGTTATACAGATAGAATACGTACCTGCCATAAGGTTCTGGATGTCATAATTGTCTGCAAAACTATCATTGATGGCAAGTCCATTTCCGGAAACACTCAACGTATAATCCATAGTCTGCGCAGCAGTTATAGTGATATTTCCATCATTGCTGCCAATACAAGAGATACTCTGAATGGCAATATTGAAATTGTCTGTAGGGAATCTGTAAACAGGACAACCATCTGTATCTACCTCCGTCCCAGGAGGAGTACCTAAACAAAGGTCGTCCCCATCATCAAACACCCCATCCCCGTCATCATCTGGTCTAAAGACCCCTTCCCCGCAGATTTCCAGACTAAACCCAACTAACTGACCCCCATCTGAAGGAGCGGTATCCCTGATTTCCAGGACCCACTGCCCCAGTAAAGATTCTCCATTAAACGAGGAAAGTGCTCCCAAAGGTTGTATTATACCGCTTATCCCGGAAGGCCCTCCACAACTGAAATTACTTCCCTCATCATCGAATACGGCATCAATATCTGTAAAATCATCGCAAGAATTGGAAGTAAGCTGTATGGTTGTACCCGAAGGAGAAGTTAAACTAATCACGAGATCTCCTAAAAAGGAATGTTCAATATCCAGTAATACATTAACATCGGTAACCGGTAAATCATTAAGAAAAGTTATTCCCCTGGTAACCGTCGGCGTTCCAGTAGAAGATATGGTAATGGGTAACCCGGCTGCAGATAATGTTTTGCAGTTTACTTCGATTGTTGTAAAACTGAAGGCGGCTCCAAAACTACCCTCCCCACAACTATTTTTCGGTTTTACCCTCCAGTAATAAGTACTGGCACTATTGGTGTTTTCTGGAAGATATGAATTGGTATTTACTTCTACGACCTCAATTGTATTGGTAAATCCCGGATCAGTAGCTATTTCCAATTCATAAGTGGTAACCCCTTCCTGTTGTTCCCATTCAAGTTCAGCAAACCTGCTCACTTCTGTAGCATTATTCACAGGAGTTGTAAGCACTACATCTGTAAACACTGCATCTAATATGTTAAGTGTAAGTATTACTTGCTTGGTAATAGAAGCAGAAACTGCTCTTACTGTAATTGGATAACTTCCTACGGCTACCGCGGCGGTATTAGAAATATCGAGAACTACATCTGTATCATTATCCGTAGCAGTAACCGGGGTAAAAGTAATTCCGAGGCCGGAAGGAGCTCCTAAAACATCGAAAGTAACAGCTTCATTAAAACCTAAATATGTTTCATAATTAAAGGGAATTGCGAGGTCATCTGGCTGGCATACTTCATGCTCAAGACCTTCAAAACTCAAAACCACTTCAGCGGTATCAATTGTAAAATTCGCCGCATTGACAGCAAAGAAGATATTATTTCTTGCCTTTACCATTATGCGCCCGGCAACAGTAGCCGTGCCAGGGATAATTATTTCGTGCTCGCCGTCATTGATCACATCTTCATCAAGGGTCAAGGGGAATGTGATTCCTCCATCGGTAGAAAGAAAAATATCCACAAATTGGGCATTAATGGGCGACTTGTTCGTATTGGCAATATCCCAGCTAACGGTTTGTACAGTTCCTGCAACATAGGTCTCGGTCGCGACTTGTGAAGTCACGGCAAACGGTCCCGAACTATTTATGACATCTACCTTTACAAGATCCGATACCACCTGCCCACCACCGGCCGCATTATCCCTTACAGTTAAGGCAAAATTAAACTCTCTGGACACATCTGATACGGTCTCCCAGGCCGAATTTAGTGAAGGGTTAGATTGTGTCAGGTTACCCTGTGCCACTTCCGTTAATTTTGGAAAATATCGGTTTGGAGAGGTACTGGGTTGCTGTGATCGGAAATTAGCCCCATTAGGTCTGTTAGGGCCAAAATTACTACTGGTAACAACGCCATTATCTATTTGCTCCCAGGCATAGGTAAGCACATCTCCCGTATCCACATCTGTTGCACTGCCAGACAAAACAAAAGCAGTTGATCTGGGTATAATAAAATCTCCTGTCGGACTTATGACAGGTGGCGTATTGCTCAATGCTGTTGTTACAGCACAACTGGTGGTTTCCAAATATTGTGCAATCTGCAAAATGCTGAAGTAATGAAAATAATCATCTCCATTGAGCGCAACATTATCTTCCCCGGCAATTCCGGCATATCCCATAATAGTTGTTCCGCTACCCGGTTCTGCCTGCACCGATGTCCCTTCATCGTCAAAAGACCAGGTATGATTAGCCCCAAACTGATGTCCTAATTCGTGAGCTACATAATCCAGATCAAAACGATCTCCCTGAGGGATCAGGGCCGATGCAAATGCACTCCCCTTTTGATTATCCACACAGACCGATCCGATAAATCCTGAATTCCCATTGTCCGGAGCCCTGTGAAATAAGTGCCCAACATCATAATTGGTCGCTCCTATATTTGCTGTCAGTGTATTTTGTACCTGTGTATTCAGATTACCATTATACGGATCTGTTGTGCCATCTGTAAAAATAACCGCATCTGTATTCGCCACTAATTCCAGGGTCACCGCCAAATCTGCCTCAAAAACAACATTTACCCTTGTAAGTGTGGCATTTATAGCCCCTAGTGCATCTGCTACCGTACCGCCGTGAAATTGTGTATACTCGCCGGTTGCAGAAACTGCAATCCTATATTTTCTAAGTAGCTGATCATCCGCTAATTTCGCTGTAGATAAATTTGCGCTTTTGCCAATATTCGCCTTGGTAGAGCATATAAAGTTCTTATCTGTACTTATTTCGTCCTCCCTGTTGTACAGCACATAGGTTTTGCCTTCACGAGTTGTTTTTTGCAAAAAAGAATTCTCTTCGTCGGCATTTACCATCATGGCCTCAATACCATTGTGAGACAGGCTGAAGTATATTTTATCCTGCTTATTATTTTGTGCATATCCTCGATACGATTTAATACCAGGATATTTAGCCTCCAAAGCAGGTGATAAAACCGATTTCTCCCTAACCACGTAAGCAACCTGCTGCCCATTTTCATTAGGGAAATATATAATTTTCTGCCTACCTTGTTGCTGGGATATTTTTGATAGTTCTTCCCTAATTAATCCGGTTTCCAGAGTGTAGGTACTGGCTTGTCTAATATTTAATTGTTGTAAGGCAGGTGAAGCCGAAGATGTAGTAAAACCCTCATTTTTCCAATACCCGCTCTGTGCAGAGGAGTAAAAGGAAAGAAATCCTATGGTAATTGTTAAAACAAGACGTAATTTTGGATTCATTTCGGGAATTTGAAGCATTAAATGTAAGTCTTTTTATTATTTTAATTCTGTGGTAATAGTCCAAAGCATTTCCAAATACGATAAAAAGCGAGCAACCGCCATTACTATTGGTACTTTCGATGGGGTGCACATTGGTCACAGAAAGATACTGGAACGTCTCATAAATAGTGCCAAAAAACGCAATTTGCAGGCTACTGTGCTTACATTCTTCCCTCATCCGAGAATGGTCTTACAAAAAGATGCCGGCATCAAGCTGCTGAATACCATGGAGGAAAAAGCCCTGATTATGGAGCAAATAGGGGTAGACTACCTGATTATTCATCCCTTTACCATGAAATTTTCACGCTTATCCGCTACAGATTTTGTTCGTGATATTTTAGTAAATAGTTTAAAAACCAAGAAGGTCATTATTGGCTACGACCACAGATTTGGTAGAAACCGTACTGCAAATATCAATGACCTGGTTGCCTTTGGAGCCGCGCTGGACTTTGAAGTTGAAGAAATCCCTGCCCAGGAAATAGATGACATTTCTATTAGTTCTACCAAAATCCGGAATGCTCTTGCAGAAGGGGATATTAACACTGCCAACAGCTACCTTGGATACCCATACATGCTTACCGGAAAAGTTATAAAAGGGAAAGGTCTGGGAAAAAAATTAAACTTCCCCACTGCAAACCTCTATGTGGAAGAACAGTATAAACTGATCCCAAAAAATGGGGTGTATGTGGTAAAGAGTATTTTCCAGGGAGAACAGATTTATGGTATGATGAATATCGGTTATAATCCTACCGTTAATATGGAAAAACCCGAAGAAGCAGATCAGAAAAGCATAGAGATCCACTTTCTAAATTTCGAAGGGAATCTTTACGATGAAAAGCTTCAAGTTCAAATTTTAGAACGCATCAGGGACGAGCATAAATTTGATTCACTGGAAGCCCTGAAGCTGCAGTTACAAAAAGACAAAGAGACTTCGCTGGCCATAATCTCACGCTAAATGCTAGATCGTATTCTGCATAAAAAGATTGATAATAGTCCGCTCATCCTGTTTCGGATTTTATTCGGCATCCTTATCAGCCTGGAATGTTATGGCGCAATAATTACCGGATGGGTACGGCGCGTGCTGGTTACGCCCCAATTTACATTCTCTTTTATAGGTTTTGAATGGCTTCAACCTTTGCCGGGAAATGGAATGTACTGGTATTTTATAGTTATGGGTACCCTTGGTCTGTTAATCGCATTTGGGTATAGGTATCGCTTTGCAATTATTTCCTTCACCATACTATGGACGGGGGTGTACCTTATGCAGAAAACTGCCTATAACAACCACTATTATTTGCTTATTCTGATCTCACTTATTATGTGTTTTCTCCCTGCACATACCAGCCATTCCCTGGATGCCAAAAAACATCCTGAAATAGGAACAAATGCCATGAACCAATACGTAAAGTGGATCTTTGTTCTTCAGCTCTTCATGGTATATACCTTTGCCTCAATTGCCAAATTATATGCCGATTGGCTCAACTTTGGTTTTATTAAAATATTAATGCAGAGCAAAGCCGATTATTTCCTCATAGGTGATTTTTTGCAGCAACTCTGGGTGCATAAGATTATTGGATTTACCGGAATAATTTTTGACCTGCTGGTGATCCCTGCACTATTATGGAAACCTACACGCAAGTTGGCCTTTATTGCTTCAATATTTTTCCACTTATTCAATTCCGTGGTATTCCAGATTGGGATATTTCCTTACCTCTCGCTTGCCTTCACCGTCTTCTTTTTTGAGCCGGAAACTATTAGAAAGCGCTGCTTTAGAAAGAAACCGTCGTATAGTACTGGCGAAATACATGTTCCTTCGTATAAAAATGTCTTGCTGTTAATAGGCGGGATATATTTCACTATTCAGTTATTGCTGCCTCTAAGACATCATTTCATAAAGGACAATGTCTTATGGACCGAAGAAGGCCATAGAATGAGCTGGCGCATGATGCTGAGAAGCCGGGCAGGTACCGTCAGGTTTAAAGTAGTAAACAAAAAGACCGGTGCATCGCAATTCATTAATAAAAATGACTACCTCACCAGAAGTCAGACCAGAAAAATTGGCGCCTACCCGGATTTTATCTGGCAGTTTGCCCAGAGGATTAAATCGGATAATGCAAAAATGGGGGTTGACGTTGCAGTTTATGTCATTTCAAGAGTTCGCATTAATGGAAAAGAATCAAAACCATTCATTGATCCGGATGTGGACCTGGCGGCAGAGAAATGGAATCATTTTAAACACCACGACTGGATCCTGCCTTCGGAGAAATAACAAATTCAGAATTTAACGCTGCGCTGGCATAGCTGCAAAGGCATCCCCCAGGGATCTCTGAGCATAACCAGGAGGCTTCCATCTTCTTTCCTTACCTCCTCTGCAAAAGTTGCCCCGGAATTCATTAACCGCTCTTTGTCCTTTTCTGCATCTTCGGAAACAAATGCCAGATGAAAAGTCAGCGGATGTTGCTTATTAAAATCCGTGATCAACTCATCAGGTCTGTGATATAACTCCAGAATTACCCTCCCGCTGGTATCGCTCAGGAAGGTCATATAAGGAGCCTCCTGTTGACGACTAACGACTGTTAGCGCCAAATGGGTTGTATACCAATTCACCACTTCATCAACGGCAGCTATATTCAAGGCAAAGTGTTCAAAAACCATCGGTTTATCGCTATTTATTTACTTACAACACAAATATATATCTTAAATCGCTGGATTAACTTAAATTTGCACGAGTAAAATCTGAATGAATGTTGCAATTACAGGCCATACGAGATAACAAATCTCAAATAATTGAAGCCCTAAAGAAAAGGAATTTAGACGCCTCTTCATTAATTGAAGAAGTGTTGACCTTAGATGAAAAAAGGCGTGCCACGCAGGCCCAGTTAGACAATACACTGGCAGAAAGCAACAAGATTTCCAAGGAGATCGGACTCCTTTTTAAAAGTGGCAAAGCTGCTGAAGCCAACGTAATTAAGGAAAAGACGGTTGCATTAAAAGAAGCATCTAAGAACTTGGGGGAAGTATTAAATGCTACTGCATCAGAACTCAAGAATTTGCTTTATCAGATTCCGAATGTCCCACATAAGGATGTCCCTGCAGGTAATACCGAAGAAGACAATCAGGAGGTATTCAGAGAAGGAGACATCCCCGAGTTAAGTGAAGGTGCACAACCGCATTGGGAACTGGCCAGCAAATACAATATCATCGATTTTGAATTAGGTGTTAAAATTACAGCTGCGGGCTTCCCGGTATATAAGGGTAAAGGAGCCCGGCTACAACGGGCCCTAATTGCCTATTTTCTGGATAAAAACACTGAAGCTGGATATACAGAAATGCAGGTGCCACATCTTGTGAACGAGGCTTCTGGTTTTGGCACGGGACAGTTACCTGATAAGGAAGGTCAGATGTATCATATTGGGGCAGACAATCTTTACCTCATCCCGACGGCTGAAGTACCGATTACTAATTTACTAAGAGATACTATACTGGATAACAAAAACCTGCCTGTTCTTTATACCGGCTACACCCCTTGTTTTAGACGGGAAGCCGGAAGTTATGGAGCGCATGTAAGAGGCTTAAACAGGCTGCATCAGTTTGATAAGGTAGAGATCGTAAGAGTGGAAAATCCTGAAAACTCATATGCTGCTTTAGACGGTATGGTAGAGCACGTAAAATCTATTTTGCGAGATTTACAACTGCCCTATCGTATATTAAGACTATGTGGAGGTGATCTGGGTTTTACTGCAGCACTCACCTATGACTTTGAGGTGTTTTCAACCGCCCAGGACAGATGGCTGGAGATAAGTTCTGTTTCCAACTTTGAAGCATATCAGGCCAACCGCCTAAAATTGAGATATCGCGACGAAAACAATAAACCTCAATTGGCGCACACTTTAAATGGCAGTGCTTTGGCATTGCCCAGAGTTTTGGCCGGTATCATAGAGAATTACCAGACTCCAAAAGGCATTAAAATACCAGATGTATTGGTGCCTTACACTGGTTTTGAATACATAGATTAAACCCGAAATAAATCGGTATAGATTTGCTTATGACGGATGTCTTTTGATCATCTTTCTACAATAACCTTGTATTCTTCTTAACAACTACATCCGAAGAACTATAGTATATTTGTTTAATGAGAGTCCTAATTCTTCTAGTATTTCTACTCCTGGGCCAGGGAGCATTTTCTCAGGACGATTTCCTGGCAAAACAATACTTTAATGACGGTGAATTTAAAAAGGCCGTAGTATTCTATGAAAAATTAGTAGAAAAAAATCCCCGAAGAACAGATTATGCTGAAGGACTTATCGCCTGTTATCAGCAATTGGAAAAGTATGAGGAGGTTGAAGAATTTTTACTCCAGAAGATAGATTTAGGCAACCCTTATCCCACCATTTATATAGAATTGGGCTATAACTATAGACTGCAAGATCTAATTGAAAAGGCGGAGGAAAATTATGAAATTGCCTTGTCTGCAATTGAGGAAAATCCAAATTTTGGCTATGGGATTGGTTTTCGGTTTCAGCGATATGCGTTATTAGATTATGCTTTAAAAGCGTATTCCAGGGCCATGGAGTTAAATCCGCAACTCGACTATAATTTTCAAATGGCACGAATTTATGGGGAACAGGGCGATATCTCTAAAATGTACGAAGCCTATTTACAATTAATTAGCAACGGTAAATCTTCCAAAACCAACGTACTAAGGAACATTGACAACTTTATTAGTGCCGATCCTTCAAATGAAAACAATATCAAACTAAAAAAAATATTGTTACAAAAAGCACAGAAAAATCCGGACCTGCTATGGAACGAATTATTGAGTTGGCTTTTTGTACAGCAAAAACAATACAGTAGTGCCTTCAACCAGGAAAAAGCCCTATATAGAAGATCAGATGAAAGCACTCTTCAGCGTATGGAAGGGCTCGGAAACCTGGCACTGGAAGATGGTGCGACCGAAGATGCCAAAAGCATATTTGAATATATCATTAAGAATAGCAAAGATGCAGTTGTCAGCTTAAATGCCGAATTACACCTTATAGATATTGCATTATTAAATCCAGATAAAAAAGAATTGGAAGTGGTGCATAATAAATTTGAGAAGCTGTTAGAAGTATACGGTTTTCAAATTCAGACTATTCAATTACAGGTGGCATATGCAAATTTCCTCACTTTCAGGAAAGATATGGCCAGTGAAGCAATTAATATGCTGAAGATGAGTCTGGACTTACCCCTAAATCGATATGGAAGTGCGTATGTGAAGCTGGCGCTCGGTGATATTCTGGTATTTGATCAAAAATTTAACGAGGCATTAATACTGTTCTCTCAGATTCAGAAAAGCCTTAAGAATGATGTCCTGGGACAGGACGCCAGATTTAAAGTAGCACAGACGAGTTTTTATAAAGGAGATTTTGACTGGGCCCTCACGCAATTAAAAGTTTTAAGAGGATCTACTTCTCAATTAATTGCCAATGATGCCATGCAATTGAGTTTGTTAATCTCTGATAATTCTTTGGAAGACTCCACTCAGACAGCCCTGAAGAAATTTGCCAGGGCCGACTTGCTCGCCTATCAAAACAAGACAGATGAAGCCATAGCCACATTAGATGAAATCCTCCTGAATCATAAAGGAGAAAAAATAGAGGATGAAGCATTATTAAAACAGGGTGAACTCTTGGTTGCAAGAAAAGAATATGATGCCGCCAGGTTCAACTACCAGAAGATTATAACATTTTATGGGAATGATATTTTGGCTGACGATGCCCATTTTGCATTGGCCGAACTGTACAGGAATGTTTATAATGAGCCCGAGAATGCAAAATCTCACTATGAAAAAATAATCTATAATTATCAGGACAGTTATTATTTTCCTCAAGCACGAAAGAATTTCAGGATGCTTAGGGGAGACTCTATTAATTAAATTATGTACATCTATAATGTTACTATTAATATAGAAGAAGCTGCTCATGAGCAATGGCTGGTATGGATGAAGGAAATCCATATCCCCGATATGCTGGCCCTTGGGAAATTCTCACAGGCCAGAATGTCTAAGGTACTAGTTGAAGAGGATATGGGCGGAATCACGTACTCTATCCAATATACTGTTAAGGATAAAGCCACTTTGGATCGCTACTACAAGGAAGATGCAGAAAAAATGCGACAAGATGGTATAAAGAGATTCGGTAATAGTTTTGTGGCCTTTAGAACTGAACTGGAGATAATTGGAGATCATCATTCCAATATTACTCCTGCAACCGAGTATCTATTTACCTATGGCACTCTGCAGGAAGAGAAGGTTCAAAAAATGCTGTTCAACAGAAAACTGGAAGGAACTCAGGACCAGCTTTTGGGCTTCAAAACTTCAGACAGTTTAGTAGCGGGTCTTTATCCATCATTAACACACACCAATAAGCAAGAGCATTCCGTTACCGGCCAGGTTTTTGCCATTAGTGGTGCCGATCTTTTTGTAGCAGACACCTATGAAGGAGAGGCTTACTTTAGAAAGAAGGTCAGTTTGGCATCTGGGAAAAGTGCGTGGGTTTACTTAGGCAAGCAAATGAATCCGCAGTAGTCTTCAAATATGGGAAAAGGAAAAGCATCGAGATTTGCGAAAAAAAGAAGTAAGCCTTCAACATGGCAGGAAAAAAGTCCGGTAAAGGCAAAAAAATACCTGGGGCAACATTTCCTAAAAGATGAGGAAATTGCTGCTAAGATAGCCAATACATTAAGCCTTAAAGGTTATAAAAATGTAATAGAGATAGGTCCGGGCACTGGAATTCTAACCAAATACTTACTATCTCGGAATTTGAATCTTGTGGCCCTGGAGCTCGATGCAGAATCTGTTATTTACCTCAATCATAGTTTTCCTTTGGAAAATGCCGGTATTATGCACCGGCAAGGTAGCTTTAGGGTGATTGAAGCTGACTTCCTCAAATACGATATCAGTGCACTTTTTGAAAATGAATCTTTTGCGATTACCGGTAATTTTCCTTATAATATTTCCACACAAATTGTATTTAAATTATTGGACATCAAGACATCAGTGCCCGAATTCTCCGGGATGTTTCAAAAAGAAGTTGCCCAACGTATATGTGCTGGCCCAGGGAGCAAGACGTATGGGATTTTATCTGTTCTGGTCCAGGCTTTTTACAATGCGGAATATCTTTTTACCGTTCCTCCTAATGTTTTTGATCCTCCTCCCAAGGTAGATTCAGGGGTTTTGCGCCTTAGAAGAAAAGAAATATTTACCCTGGATTGTGATGAAAAACTATTCGTAAAAGTGGTGAAGGCAGCTTTTAATCAAAGGCGAAAGACGCTTCGCAATAGTCTAAAAACCTTTGAGCTTTCCAATAATTTAAAAGAAGATGCTATCTTTGATCGCCGTCCTGAACAAATGGCAGTAGCCGATTTTATATGGCTTACAAAGAAGATAGCAAATGACACCGTTTAAACTCACAGAAGAACTTGTTGCTGATATTGAACAGCTCATAGAAAATCGGGCAGATTCCGAATTGGTTTCTATTCTGGAGGAGGTGCATTATGCCGATGTTGCGGAGATCATCAACGAACTGAATGATGAAAATGCAACCTACCTCATAAAACTACTAGATAGTGATAAAACCTCCGATGTTCTCACCGAATTAGATGAAGACATCAGGGAAGCCATTCTTAACAATCTTTCTTCAAAAGAAATCGCAGAAGAAATAGAAGAATTGGACACAGATGATGCAGCTGATATAATTGCAGAACTGCCCGATGAAATTGTGGAGGAGGTTATCTCCGAGATCGAAGACAGGGAGCATGCAAAAGACATCGTCGATCTACTGCAATACAATGAAAATTCTGCCGGGGGTTTAATGGCGAAAGAATTGGTGCAGGTTAACGAAAATTGGAACGTTCTCACCTGCGTTAAAGAAATGCGGGCTCAGGCAGAAAATGTAACAAGAGTACACTCTATTTACGTTGTGGATGATGATGGAATGTTAAAAGGCAGACTCTCCTTAAAGGATTTACTGACTACCTCTACAACCGCCCCGATTAAGAACGTTTATATTCCAAAAGTAGATGCCGTTAACGTTCATGAAGATGCAGAGGAAGTTGCTAAAATAATGTCGAAATACGATTTGGAAGCCATACCGGTCGTGGACGAAATTGGACGTTTGGTAGGGAGGATTACTATTGATGATATTGTTGATGTAATAAAGGAAGAGGCTGAGAGAGACTATCAGTTAGCAGCCGGTATCTCGGCTGATGTTGAAGCAGATGATAGTATCTGGGAACTTACACGGGCCCGTCTCCCCTGGCTATTTCTCGGATTGATTGGAGGGGTAGGCGCCGCGGCTATCATGGGCGGATTTGAAGAACTTATAAGTGAACATGCCATCCTTTTTTACTTTACACCGCTTATTGCGGCCATGGCAGGTAATGTAGGCGTTCAATCGAGTGCAATTATTGTTCAGGGTATTGCTAATGATGATCTCAAGGGTAGTATAAGTAACCGGCTGTTCAAGGAAATGATGCTTGCTACCCTTAACGGACTTATACTTGCCGCCATTTTATTGTTATTCTCCTGGTGGTTTAATGGCAGCTTTTATACTGCGCTGGCCATATCCTTATCTCTGGTTGTAGTAATCATTGTGGCAGGTATCATCGGCACCTTTGTTCCATTATTTTTGAATAAAAGAGGAATAGATCCGGCTATAGCAACCGGCCCTTTTATTACCACAAGTAATGACATATTCGGGATCCTGATCTACTTTTGGATTGCCAAATTAATTTTAGGGATCTAGACATAAGGTATATTTCCAGAAACGGAATATATTTCGAAGAAAACACCCGGCTAAATTCAGGAAAGAGTAAAAGTATATAGGGAGATACGGAACTATTCCGAAATTTTTGGTAATTAGAAAAACTTAACTCTATACGCATGACTAACATTAAAATATTTTCCATAGTTGTTGTTGCTTTATTTGTCTGCTGCCAGGATAAAAAAACCAATACACTGGACCTGGATTTAAATTCGGATAAACCTGCTTTATTCGGAGAAGGTATTATCTCTACTGATCTTTACGAAAGAGACGTGGCTATTTCCAATGATGGTAAAGAAATTATCTTTACTCTGGGTAATTATAAACAAACATCCAGATGTTTGGTTAGCATAAAAAAAGAAGGAGGACAGTGGGGTAAAAAGGAGATACTCCCTTTTTCCGGTAAATACAATGATATTGAACCCTTTTTATCAGTAGATGGCCAACGTTTGTTTTTTGCCTCGACAAGACCAATGGATAATGATACAACAAGGACAGATTACAATATTTGGATGACTTCGAGAAAGGGTAATGGCTGGGAGGCCCCTGCTCCCTTGGACACCCTGATTAACAGTGCAAAAGATGAATTTTATCCTGCTGTTAGCAGTAATGGCAATCTGTATTTTACAGCTACCCGTGAAAACGGAATTGGGAGGGAGGATATTTTTTTGAGTAAATATACCGACGGGAAATACCAGGCTGCTACTCCGCTGGATAGTACTATAAATACCGCTGTCTTTGAATTTAATGCCTACGTAAGTCCGGACGAAGACCTATTGGTTTTTAGCTCCTTTGGAAGAAAGGACGGTCTGGGTGGTGGTGACCTTTATTTTAGCAAAAAGGATGAAAATGGAAAATGGACATCTGCAAAAAATATGGGCGAATTGGTGAACTCGGAAAAACTGGATTACTGTCCATTTGTTGATCTCCCTAGAAAAAAGTTTTATTTCACGAGCGATAGGGCGGAAACTACCGCCAGGGATCACAAATCCGTGGAAGAATTTATTGATAATGCCCGAACCACATTAAATGGCATGGGAAATATTTATATGGTAAATTTGGAAAGCCTTAAACTAAACGAATAGAAATGAAGCCCATCAACCTAAAAGATAAACATGCACTATTCAACAAACACTGGCATCCACATCAAATAGCCACTGTTGATGATATGCAGGTGATCCTCGCTAAAATAAAAGGCGAATTTGTATGGCATGCTCACCAAAATGAAGATGAACTCTTTCAGGTATTAAAAGGGACGCTTTATATGCAGTTCAGAGATAGGACAGAAATAGTTAAAGAGGGTGAAATAATAGTGGTCCCGAAAGGGGTAGAACATTGCCCGGCTACCAAAAATGATGAAGAAGTACATTTACTTCTTTTTGAAAAGCAACAGACCGCACATACAGGTGAGGTGCAGCACGAAATGACCCAATCCGAATATCCTAAAATATAAAGTCAAGTGAAAATTCTACACCTCGATAGTAACCATCCGCTATTGATAGATCAATTGAACGCACTTGGCTACGAGAATCACGAGGATTATAATTCTTCCAAATCCGAAATAGAAGCCATCATCCACCAATATGAAGGCATTATTCTAAGGAGTAGATTTGCCATTGACAAAGCATTCATAGACAAGGCTGTTAATCTAAAATTCATTGGCCGTGTAGGAGCAGGATTAGAAAATATAGATGTTCAATACGCCGGGGAAAAAGGGATTTTTTTGGCCTCGGCCCCGGAAGGAAATCGCAACGCCGTAGGGGAACATAGTCTGGGAATGCTATTATCCCTTTTTAACAAATTAAACAAAGCGGACAGAGAAGTAAGACTGGGAAAATGGGACCGCGAAGGAAATAGAGGACTGGAACTCGAGGGTAAAACAGTAGGTATTATCGGATATGGAAATATGGGGAAAGCCTTTGCCAAAAAATTATCCGGTTTTGATGTCGAGGTATTGTGTTTTGACATTAAAGAAGGGGTTGGAGATGAGAACGCCCGGCAGGTAGAGATCAAGGAACTTCAACAAAGGACAGATGTCCTTAGTCTTCATGTTCCGGAAACGCCGTTGACGAAATACATGATCAATTCAGAATTCATTGCAAAATTTCATAAACCTTTCTGGTTGTTGAATACCGCCAGGGGTAAATGTGTACTCACCACTGATCTGGTTGGCGCACTCCAGTCTGGTAAAATACTGGGGGCTGGTCTGGACGTTCTGGAATATGAAAAGACCTCCTTTGAACAGTTATTTACAGCAGAAGATACTCCCGAGGCCTTTCAGTTCCTTTTAAATGCCGAAAATGTACTGCTTAGTCCACATGTGGCCGGATGGACCGTTGAGAGCAAGGAGAAATTGGCACAAACCATTGTAGATAAGATCAAAGAAAGATTTTGTTAAATTTAGTGTGTGAAGCGCACTATCTTAATCTTTGCAGCCCTGATTGCAGCCTTATTGATTCTTTTTCAATTGAGCAAATATTCTTATGCCTCCGGAGATGCCTCTATTGAAATTATCATTGCCTTCATTGCCGTTATTTTCTTTTTTATCGGAATTTACATCAATAAGAAAAGTAGAACACCAGCTATAGATAACGCACCTCAGGTAAATAAAAAAAGCTTAGAACAACTGGGGCTGAGTAGGCGAGAATACGAAGTATTGTTGGAAATATCGCAAGGGCTATCCAATAAGGAAATAGCAACCAAGCTTTTTGTCTCCGAAAGCACCATTAAAACACATGTCTCCAACCTCCTGGTTAAACTGGATGCCAAACGCCGTACCCAGGCTATTCAAAAGGCGAAAACTATGGGGATTCTGCCCAATTAACTGTATTTGGAACTAAAGTAGGAGCATTTTAGTACTTTAGTATGAAAGGAGTTGGGATTCAGCAAGTTAAATTTGAGGTAAGTTATTAAACCTAAAGCAATGAAAAAAACAGTACTTCGTTTCGGCATTTACGGGGCAATCACTATTTGCCTTTTGTTTATCCTATCTATGACTCTTGGGGGTGAGTTAGATTATACGACTCAGGAAATTATCGGTTATGCCTCTATGGTAGTTTCCCTGGGATTTGTCTACCTGGGGATTAAGCATTTTAGAGACAAAGAAAATAATGGTGTTGTTCGTTTTGGACAGGCGCTTCTGATAGGTGTCCTTATATCATTATTAGCCTCCCTGGCATTTGGGGTTCTGGATTTGATCTATATAAAATATGTAAATCCCGATTTTACCGCAGAATATTACAGCAGAACAATCGCTGATCTGGAAGCATCACTTCCCACCGCTGAATTTGAAGAGAAACGCGCAGAATTGGAATCACAAAAGGCACTTTTTATGAATCCATGGTTCAGCTTTCTACTTATGTCAGTGACGGTATTTGTTATCGGTTTTATTATTTCCTTAATCTCCGCTTTAGTGCTTCAGCGTAAAAATTAAACAACATGACTTCTAACGCAAATTCACCCGAAGAGTACATTGCAGAATTACCTGAAGAAAGGAAGAAGCCAATGTCCCAGCTCAGAACAACCATTCTAAAGAATATACCTCAGGGTTTTCAGGAAACCATGAGTTACGGCATGATTGGTTATGTGGTTCCACATAGTATTTATCCTTCTGGTTACCATTGCACGCCAGAACTGCCGCTGCCTTTTATGAATATAGCTTCTCAAAAAAACTTTATAGCGCTATATCATGCCGGCATCTATGCCAACACTGAGCTGCACGACTGGTTTGTAAAGGAATATCCCAAATACGTGAAAACAAAACTGGATATGGGAAAAAGCTGCATCAGATTCAAAAAACCTGAAACCATCCCCTATCCCCTTATTGAAGAACTCTGCCAGAAGATGACGGTGCAAGAATGGATTACCATTTATGAAGATGTAGTTAAGAAATAGTATAATAAACTTTAAAACTATAAGGGCAACTATGGCATAAAGGCAGCTGACTTTAGGAGTCAAAACAAGAGATGCAGCGAATAAAACCTCAGGTGGCAAATTTTAACTAGCTCAATACACCCTCTATTTTAATCGTATACTAAAAACTACAACAAATGAAAAACAGAGTTACAGGATTAGGAGGTTTCTTTTTTAAGACAAAGGACCCCAACGCTATAAAAACATGGTATAACAAGCATCTGGGATTAAATACAGATCAATACGGATGTACTTTTTGGTGGAAAGATAAGGAGGGAAATGACTGTAGCACACAATGGAGCCCATTTAAGGAAGACACTGCCTATTTTAAGCCTAGTGAAAAACAGTTTATGATGAATTTTCGCGTTGAGAATCTTGTTGAATTATTAGCCGAATTAAAAAAGGAAGGGGTAACTGTTGTGGGAGAAATTGAGGAATATGATTATGGGAAATTTGGTTGGATTTTAGACCCGGAAGGGAACAAATTGGAATTGTGGGAACCAGTAGATGCCGCATTCCAATAATTTGGAAAATTATTATTACATTTAGCTAACTATTAACCAACAAAATAAAGACCATGTCAGAAGACGATAAAGATTTAGGCGACAAGGCGGAAGACGCTTTCGATAGTGCCAAAGAAAAAGCCGGTGAATTTGCAGAAGAAGCAAAAGAAGCCGCAGGAGACTTTGCCGAAGAGGCTAAGAAAACCGCCAGCGAATTTTCTGAAGGAATTAAAGGTGCCACTGAAGGAGAAAATAAGAAACTATTAGTTGGTATTCTAGCCATTATTTTGGGTTCCCTTGGGGTTCACAAATTTTTGTTAGGATATAACAAGGAAGGTTTTATCCTTTTGGCAGTTACCCTGATTGGATACGCCACAACCTGCTTTGTAATAGGAGCATTTTTCTTTTGGATTCCTGGACTTATCGGTTTAATTGAAGGTATCATTTACCTTACCAAGTCTGATGAGGAGTTTTATAATACTTATCAGGTCGGTAAAAAACCATGGTTCTAAAATAAATAAAGTCAGATTTTTCAGGTCTGGCTTTTATTTTAATTTTTATTATCGTAATATTGCAATATAATAATATGATATGGGACTTACGAAAACTCAGATATTTGATGTACAGCAGAACGAACTTGCCTCCATATTCAAGGTGCTTGCTCATCCTGCGCGTATTGCCATATTGCAATATATAAGCAGACAGAAAGCCTGTATTTGTAATGATATTGTTGATGAAATTGGACTGGCACAACCTACCATCTCTCAGCACCTAAAAGAGCTTAAGAGCATCAACCTGATCAAAGGAGAAATTGACGGGAAAAAAGTTTGCTACTGTATTAATTTAAATCAATGGAAAGAAATTCAGGAGGTATTAAATGCCTTCTTTGATAAAACCAAAATCAATTGTTGTTAACTAAATAAATATTTCATGAAGACTCAGGAATTTTTAGACCTTCTTAAAGACAATCAGAATAAAAGTCTCGTTTTTGAATACCATAAAGGAGCATTAGTGGGCGCTAATTACCATATTACGGAAGTAAAAAACATAACCATAGATGCTGTAGACTGTGGTGCCAGGACCGACTTTTGGAAAGAAACCATCATACAATTATGGGAAAGCCCGGCAGAACTAGACAAAACAGAGTATATGTCTGCCTACAAAGCAAATGCTATTTTAAACAAGGTACACAAAATGCGCCCTATGGAATTAAACGCAGAAGTTAAATTTGAATACAGCAATGCCGAATTCCATACGGCACAATTATTTGTCAATGAAGTTGAAGTAGATAATAGCCGGATTTTAATCCGGATGGGAGTAGAAAAGACAGATTGTAAAGCCAAAGATGAATGTGGGGTACCCGTTGCAACGGCTGTTGATGAGGTAGCCAGTTGCGATCCGGCAAGTGGTTGCTGTTAAATCCTCGAAGCCTATGGATAACATAAGACTAAGATCATTTAAATCATCAGATTGGCCCGCTGTTTCCAAAATTTATAAAGAGGGCATTGCCACTGGTTTTGCCACCTTTGAAAAAGAGGTCCCTTCTTTCGAAAATTGGGATAAAGCCCATCTGCCTTCCTGTAGAATACTTGCAGAAGAGGGAGCCCGGGTAATGGGTTGGGCAGCGTTATCTCCTGTTTCCAGTCGTTGTGTTTATGGAGGAGTGGCAGAGATAAGTGTGTATGTCGGGAAGGAACACAGAGGTTCAGGAATTGGAAAATTGCTGATGACCGAGCTAATACATCTTAGTGAGAAAGAAGGGATCTGGACGCTTCAATCCGGCATATTTCCTGAAAACACCGGGAGCATTAGGTTGCACGAAAATATGGGTTTCAGAAGAATCGGCCATAGGGAACGTGTGGGCAAATTAGATGGTGTCTGGAAAGACAATGTGATTTTTGAAAGAAGAAGCAAGGTGGTTGGTATGAATTAAGAGGCATCGTTACCTTCTGTAAGTTTGCGCTCCAATTCCGCCTGGAATTCTTCCATTACAGGCTTCACAGTGCTCTCGGGCAGATCTGCAATCTTAATATACATTAGCCCGTCCACAGAATTATTAAAAAGCGGATCAACATTAAAAGCCACAACCTTGGCATTTTGCTTAATATACTTCTTGATCAAAACGGGAAGCCTGAGACTTCCAGGTTCAACTTCCTCAATTAGTTTATCGAACTTGTTTAGATCTGCTTCGGTTTCATCAAATACAAACTCCTTGTCAGCATCGTTAAGTTTTACCTTAAACTCCTTTTTTGGTCTTATATACTGAGCAACATAAGGATCCCAATAGTTAGATTTCATAAATTCTATCATCAGGGATTTAGAGAAATTGGAGAATTGATTACTGATACTTACTCCCCCAATCAGATACTTATGTTCCGGATGCCTCAGGGTGGTATGCACAATCCCTTTCCATAGCAGAAACAATGGCATCGGTTTTTGTTGATATTCTTTAACAATATAGGCCCTTCCCATTTCAATAGATTGCCTCATCATACCATAAAGCTCGGGTTCAAATCCAAAGAGGTCCTGGAGATAAAAACCATCAATTCCGTGTTTTTCAAATATCTCCGAACCCATTCCCATTCTGTAGGCGCCTACAATAGCTTTCTCGGCATCATCCCAAAGAAATAAATGATGGTAATAGTCGTCAAACCTATCAAGGTCAATGGCATTATTTGTCCCCTCTCCTATCGCTCTGAAAGTTACTTCTCTCTGTCTGCCTATCTCATTTAAAATAAAAGGCATATCCTTTTTTTGCGCCAGAAACACTTCATAATTCTTGCTCTGTAACAATCTGCAATCCTTTTCGCGTAGCTTTTCTATTTCTCCCTGTATCACTTCTGTTCGTACTGCTGAGGCAATCTTTTTCGGAGGTTTGGGTATTTTGAGTGATGTTGGGATTTGATCTATTAAACGTTCTTTTTCATAGGCATGGGCAAGCATATAGGTTTTTATTCTCAAGAGTTCAGTAAACTCTTCCAAAGTCTCTTGTTCCTTTTGATTTTCTACTGAAATTGGTTGCCCTATCCTAACTTTTATAGCCCGATTTCTTTGCGAGGTAATTTCAGAAGGCAATTTGGCCGTCCTGAAAATATCGTTGATTTTTGACAGCCGGTAAAAAAGGGGACTATTTTTGGCATGAAAGTATATTGGGACAACCGGCACGTTGGCTTTACGAATAAGTTTTATCGCCGCTTCCTCCCAGGGTCTGTCTACTATAAGCTTTCCATCTTTATAGGTAGAGACCTCTCCTGCCGGAAAAATCCCAAGTGGATGCCCTTCTTTTATATGTTCAATTGCACTTTTAAATCCGGCAATACTACTCTTTACATCCTTCCGCTCCTCAAATGGGTTAACGGGCATAATATAAGGAGCTATGGGTGCAATTCTATGTAGTAAAAAATTAGCGATAATCTTAAAGTCAGAACGCTGTTGCAACATCAACTTTAAAAGCAATACGCCGTCTATACCACCTAAGGGATGATTACTTATAGTAATATATGCCCCATCTTTAGGGAGCCGCCTGAAATCGTCCTGAGGAATTTCAAAATCTATCTCATAATGTTCAAGAATTGCCTCCAAAAAGGCAACCCCTTCCAGGTGCTTGTGCTTGTTATAAAACCTGTTGATGGAAGAAATTTTGGTGATCTTCATCAGGAACCATCCCATAAATGTTCCCAAGAAACCGTAGCGATCCAGATTGATCGCTTTTGCCACTTCCTTTGCAGTTACTAATCCCATAAATTCTCACAGTGTTGCAAGGGTAAATATAGGGAAATCGATATAGGAGACACCCATTTTAACATTGGAATATTTAGCCGAAGTAGATTATTTTACCACCAGCTGTACGGTTTCCCTACCCCGCTGTTCCAAAATTACTTCCCTGCCATTTTGCAAGGATTTAATTGCAGCAGAGTTAAAGTGCCGAATGGTGTAAAGCGATACCCCTTCATGGTGCACCACCTTGAACTTGCCCTTTAAGTGGTTCAAAAGTTCTTCTAACTTACCAAATTTGTTGTCAACACAAACAGAGAAACTAATGGCAGAATTCTGGATCAGATCTACTTTCATTTTGTGGTCATGAAGTAATTTAAACAGATCACTAATGCTGTCTTCAACAATAAATGAAAAGTCGAGTGAAGACAATTTCATCAGTACCTGATCTTTCTTCACTATAAAACAAGGCACCTCGGGCTCTATCCCAATGCCTTTTCCTACTGTGGTTCCCGGATCATTTGGGTGTATAAAAGATTTCACATGCAAAGGTATTTCCTTGCGCTGTAATGGCTGTAATGTTTTGGGATGAATGACCGAAGCTCCATAAAAAGCAAGTTCAATAGCCTCCCGATAAGAAATCTTGTTTAAAAGCTGAGTTTTTTCAAAATATCTTGGATCTGCATTTAAAACTCCCGGAACATCTTTCCATATAGTTACCGAGTTGGCATTAAGGCAGTAAGCTAAAATAGCTGCTGTATAATCCGAACCTTCTCTTCCTAAAGTGGTAGTAAAATTATTTTCATCACTCCCCAAAAACCCCTGAGTTATATATAACTTTCCTTTTTCAACTTGAGTGCTAACCCGTTCCTGTGTCTTTTCCCAATTTACTTTGACATCTCTGTAATTGTCATCGGTTTTGATCAAATTTCTTACATCTATCCAGGTATTTTTTATCCCGGAATCATTAAGATATGCACTTACAATAGCAGTAGATAACAATTCTCCATACCCCACCACCTGGTCATAGACAAAATTATACTTCGGTGATTTATTCCAGGCTAAAAAACCCTTTACCTCATCAAACAAATCGGCCACTCTTGCATATATCGGATGTTGTTTGCTGGCGAAAAGTTCCCCTAAAATTTCGTGGTGATACTCCTTTACCTCCTCAATTGCCAGACCGAGTGCACTCTTATCTTCAAAATAACAATCTACCACCTTTTCCATGGCATTGGTAATTTTACCCATTGCCGAAACAATCAGAAAAGTATTCTCATGGCCGGCTGCATTTAATACTGCAGCCAGGTTCTTTACTCCTTCGGCGTCCTTAACAGAAGCGCCCCCAAATTTGAAAACTCTCATATTTTTTCCAAATAATTATCAATACCCCTTTCATCTAAATGCACCACATCCCAGTCTCTCATTACAATTGCCCCCTTTTTTTCATAAAAACTGATAGCTGGTTCATTCCAATCCAGAACTTCCCAACTAATACGTTTAACGCCCAGTTGCCGACCATATTTTACAACCTCATTCAAAAGGGCCGTTCCCAGGCCTGTACCCCGCATACTTTCACTGACAATTAAGTCCTCGAGGTGAACAACTGGCCCCTTCCAGGTAGAATATCTGTCGTAGACCAGAGCCATTCCAACAATTTTTTCAGCAACCTCAGCTACAAAACACTGAAAACGCTTTTCCGTACCAAAACCATCTCTAAGCAGGTCTTCAGCGCTTATCTCCACCGCATTATCTTCTTTCTCAAATTTAGCCAACTCCTTTACCAGGCCCAATACCTGATCCATATCTACTGGCTGTGCAGCTCTAATTGAATATTTCATACTTGTTACAAATAAAACACAAAGTTATAAATTTAAAAAACTACAGCGCAGCGAAATCGTTGTAGTTTAACAAAATAACCGATATTTGTGCCTAAATAAATCTAGCTGCCCTTCATGACTCAAAAAAATACGACTCTAGGTGAATTTATTATCGAAAATCAGTCGGAATTTCAATATTCTTCAGGAGAACTTTCAAAGTTGATAAATGCCATCCGCCTGGCTGCCAAAGTGGTTAATCACGAGGTAAATAAAGCGGGACTAATAGATATTTTAGGAGCCATTGGCGATACAAATATTCAGGGGGAAGATCAGCAAAAACTAGACGTGCTTGCCAACGAAAAATTCATCCAAACACTTAAAAACAGGGAAATCGTTTGTGGGATAGCCTCTGAAGAAGAAGATGATTTTATAAGTATTAATAGCAATGATGAAAAACACCAGAACAAATACGTGGTGTTAATTGATCCTCTGGATGGCTCTTCTAATATTGATGTTAATGTATCTGTTGGGACCATTTTTTCTATTTATCGAAGAATTACTCCTGTGGGAACTCCGGTTACCCTGGGAGATTTTTTACAGCCGGGCATCAATCAGGTTGCTGCCGGCTATATAATTTACGGCACTTCTACAATGTTGGTGTATACCACTGGGCACGGTGTAAATGGCTTCACTTTAAACCCCGCCATAGGCACCTTTTATTTGTCTCACCCCAACATGCAATTCCCGGAAACAGGTAAAATTTACTCTGTAAACGAAGGAAATTATATCCATTTTCCTCAGGGGGTAAAAGATTACATTAAGTATTGCCAAAAAGAAGAAGGAGATCGGCCCTATACCTCCAGGTATATCGGTTCCCTGGTATCAGATTTTCATAGAAATATGATAAAAGGTGGTATCTATATGTATCCCAAAAGCAGCATGGCTTCTAATGGGAAGTTGCGTTTACTTTACGAATGCAATCCAATGGCTTTTTTGGCGGAGCAGGCAAATGGCAAGGCCAGCGATGGTTATGGCAGAATCATGGAAGTTGAACCTACTGAACTGCACCAGCGTGTCCCTTTCTTTTGTGGCAGCTCATTAATGGTGGATAAGGCGGAGGAATTTATGGCAAAATATATCTGATTGCCCAGCAATTAATGCCCTTAGATCCTCCTTACTTCTTAATCAGAGACGAATAATCCTCGAAATCTATTTTACCCGTAAAAATAGCAATAGACCTTTTAAGGATTTCTTCGGCCTTATCAACAGAGAATCCAAGTCCTATAGCATACTTCGTCAGCAGGAGTTCCTCGGCATCTTCAATATGACCATCTGTAAAAACGATACGCAACAGATCATAAAAACGCTCTAAACGCTTCTTGAAACTTACTTGAGGTCTAATAGAGTATTTGTTTTCCTTCTTCATCACCTCTTTAAATTGTTCTTTTGTGATTTGCAACCTGTCTGCAAACCGAACTAACAATTTCATTTCATCATCATCAATTACTCCATCTACGGCAGCCAAACTTGCTATACTGGCAAAGTGCGCCAGATTGTTATTGGCCGAGTCGGAACTATACAAATCATTAACAGACATAACACTAATTTTAGGACTGCAAATATAAATTTTTTAAAGGTGATTATTTTAAAAGTTTACATTTTATTTTGGCGTTTGCCAATCAAAAAAGATCTGCCATGATCTAAATCACCTCCAAATCATTTTCCTCAAATTAATTTGTAATTTCAACCAGCCGTGAGATGCCCTTAAATATGACAAGAGAACAACTTTATAAAATTGCAGAAAAGTGGTTCCTGGATCAAAACTGGCAACCTTTCCCTTTTCAAAAAAAAACATGGGCTGCATTCTTAGCGCAAAAGAACGGCCTTTTAAATGCTCCTACTGGCAGCGGGAAGACATATGCTCTTTGGTTTCCGATTGTACTGAACTACATTCAACAAAATCCTGATTTTAAAGTAAAACATAAAAAAGGATTGAAAGCTATCTGGATTACCCCACTGAGAGCACTTTCATTAGAAATAAAACAATCTGCAGAGAGAGTGATCAACGATCTGGAAACTCAACTCACCGTAGGAATCAGAACGGGTGACACTTCTACCACTGAGCGCGCCAGGCAGAAAAAAATGATGCCAGACCTGCTCATTACTACACCGGAGAGTCTTCAGCTACTCTTGTCTGCCAAGGGATATGATAAAATATTCAAATCCTGTTCTGCTATAGTAGTAGATGAATGGCACGAACTCCTGGGAACTAAGCGGGGGGTTCAGATGGAATTGGGTCTTTCCCGACTTAAAACTGTAGCAAAAGATTTGCGCATATGGGGCATTTCCGCCACCATTGGGAATCTTGAACAGGCACGTGAAGTGTTATTAGGACCAAATTCTGACGCTTATGAGAATTCCGTTTTGATTCGTGCCAATCTCAACAAGAAAATTACCGTGAAAAGCATCATCCCCAAAGAGATAGAGACCTATCCCTGGCGAGGGCATTTAGGGCTGCGACTACTCCCGGATGTTATCCCAATAATCAATAACAGCAGAACAACCTTACTTTTCACGAATACCAGAAGTCAGTGCGAAATATGGTTTCAGAAAATCCTGGAAAAACATCCGGAATTTGCGGGAGAAATAGCTATGCATCATGGAAGTATTGACAAAAAGACAAGGGTCTGGGTAGAACAGGCTATTAGAAATGAAAGCCTGAAAGCTGTGGTATGCACCTCGAGCCTTGATCTTGGTGTCGACTTTGCTCCCGTAGAAACCGTGGTTCAGATAGGGGGGCCTAAAGGGGTGGCCAGGTTTTTACAGCGTGCAGGACGAAGTGGTCACAAGCCAGGTAAAGAAAGTGTAATCTATTTTCTTCCCACCCATGCAATAGAGTTGATAGAAGCCTCAGCATTGCAGCAGGCAGTTAAAAAAAAGGCTGTAGAAGACCGGATACCTTATCTAAATAGCTTTGACGTACTGGTTCAATACCTTACCACCCTTGCAGTTTCTGACGGTTTTTATCCCGAGGAAATTTACCCCGAAATAAAAGAGACCTTTTGTTATCAGGGAATGACAAAGGATCAATGGCACTGGCTCCTTAATTTTCTGGTACTTGGAAGTCAAAGCCTCCACACTTATGATGAATACAAAAAAGTAGAAAGGGAAGAAGACGGTAGATTTAAAGTAAATAATAGAGGAATTGCCATGCGCCACAGATTTCAAATAGGAACCATTGTCGGTGATGCTAATATTACTGTCAGATATCAAAAAGGGGGCTATATCGGCACCATTGAAGAGTCTTTTATTTCGAAGTTAAACCCCGGTGATGTTTTTACTTTCGCAGGGAGAAACCTGGAGTTTATAAGTGTTAAGGGAATGCAGGCCAAGGTTAGACCCTCTTCGAAAAAGACAAGCAAGGTCCCCGCCTGGATGGGGGGCCGGCTGACACTCTCTTCCGAAATGTCTAAAATATTAAGGGAAGAATTATATACCGCAGGGAGAAATACCAAGGAGCAATCTGAAGAGATTATTGCCCTTACTTCTTTGTTCGACAGGCAACGAATAGAAAGTATAGTGCCAAATCCTGATCAATTTTTGATAGAAACTTTTGAGACCCAGGACGGATTTCACCATATTTTCTATCCTTTTGAAGGGAGATTTGTCCATGAAGCCATGGGCAGCCTCCTGGGATATCGCATAAGTTTACTAGGTCCAATAACCTTCTCCCTGGCATTTAACGATTACGGTTTTGAATTGCTATCCGATAAGCAAATAGACATTCAACTACTGGTAGACAATAACCTGTTCAGTACTGACTATTTGCGAGAAGATTTACAGAAAAGTCTCAATGATACTGAAATGGCTCGTAGAAAATTCAGGGACATAGCGGTGATTAGCGGCCTGGTTTTTACCGGATATCCTCACAAAGGCATCAAAATGAAACATTTACAAGGCAATTCTTCACTGCTATTTGATGTCTTCAAGGACTACGAACCAGATAATCTCTTATTTCAGCAAGCCTACAGAGAAACCTTTGAACATCAGCTCGAGGAAGGTAGATTAAGAATGGCCCTGGAACGTATTGCCAATCAAAAGATTATTTGGCAGGCCTGTTCGGGACCCACACCTTTCTCCTTTCCCATAATTACAGATCGGTTACGTGAGAAGCTCACCAATGAAGGGCTGGCAGATCGCATTAAACGCATGACGGCTAAATTAACACGTAATTAGCTGCCAAATTTTTGAGATGTAAAGTATTTCCCCTGTAAAAACTCCCCCCTATAAATTCATTTATATTTGTTATGAATTCAGAAGAAGCCACTCTATACATTCGCTATAGATCACGATTATGACAACCACTATTGAAATAAAACATCAGAATTTTGTAATGCATCCCAGTGGCGCTCTGTTTTGGAAGGAAAAATCAGCAGTTTTGATCAGTGACGTGCATTTGGGTAAAGTTTCGCATTTCAGAAAGTACGGAGCCGCGGTACCTGTTAAGGCAATTGAAAAGAATTTTGAATTACTCGATACGGCTATAAGTCATTTCCGTCCAAAAATTATTTGCTTCCTTGGAGACCTGTTCCATAGTTACATCAACGCCGAATGGCGCCTCTTTGAACATTGGGTTCAGGATAGGAACGAGGAGATAATACTCGTTTCGGGGAACCACGACATAATCTCCCCCTTAAAGTATGAAAATATAGGAGTGCAGGTAGTGGCAGAAATTCTGTTAGACGGTTTTTTGTTAACACATCATCCTGAAGAACGGGAAGGACTTTTTAATTTTTCGGGACACATTCACCCTGCTGTTCGTCTTAAAGGAAGCGGGAGACAAAGCCTGAGGTTACCCTGTTTTTTTAAAAGTAAAAATCAGCTGATTTTACCTGCCTTTGGAGAGTTCACCGGGAGTCATGTACTAAAAAAAGAAAAAGGCCATGAAGTCTACGCCATTGCTGATTCGAGTATCGTAAAAATTTAGCCCATTCTTTGGCTGCTGTATAGGTCAAGGAGTATATTTGCAGAAATTTTAACGGTTGACCACTACTACTATTAAGCAACTGTTTTCACAGTCTCTGCAAGTACAGAAACTGCGGCAGGCTATTGCCTCTTCTGAAAAGAACATTGTACTAAAAAACCTTACAGGCTCTGCCCTGTCCTTTGCTATTGCAGAAACCTTTGAGCAGGCCAACTTGCCATTTCTGTTGATATTAAATGACAAAGAAGAAGCGGCATATCATCTCAATGATCTGGAACAACTAATAGGTCAGAAAGATGTGCTTTTCTATCCCGGGAGCTATAGAAGGCCCTATCAGATTGAAGAAACAGATAATGCCAATGTCCTATTAAGGGCTGAAGTGCTTAATAGGATCAATTCCAGAAAAAAACCGGCTGTTATTGTTACCTATCCCGATGCCCTCTTTGAGAAAGTGGTGACTAGAAAAGAACTAAACAAGAATACCCTTAAAATAAGTACTGAAGATAAACTGTCATTAGACTTTCTTAATGAAGTTTTATTCGAATATCAATTTAAACGGGTAGATTTTGTAACCGAACCTGGTGAATTTTCTGTTAGGGGAGGTATCGTTGACGTCTTTTCATTTTCTCATGATGAGCCCTACAGATTAGAATTTTATGGTGATGAGGTAGATAGCATCAGAACCTTTGATGTGGCCACACAGCTTTCAACAGAAAAGGTTAAAAAGATTACCATTATTCCGAATGTTGAGAACAAATACCTCAATGAAACCAGGGAAAGTTTCCTGAAATATATTTCACCCAAAACGATAATATTCACTAAAAACAGGAATTTCCTTCTTATTAGAATCACTTCCTTTTATGAAAAGGCAATAGAGGCATTTAAAACTTTATCAGAAGAAATAAAACATGCCGAACCCCAGGAATTATTCACGAATGCCCCACTACTGAAAAAGCAATTGCACGATTTTAGCCATGTTTCATTTGGGGGGTTTGCTTCAGAAACGGAGTTGTCGCACGAAGAAATTTCCGGGGAGATCAATACTTCCGGAGGTGTAACTTCCAATGAGAGCGTAGTAGTAGATTTTAAAACTAAGCCTCAACCTTCTTTCAATAAGAAATTCGATTTACTGATTGAAAACCTAAATAAAAATGGGGCACAGGGCTATACTAATTTTATTTTTTGCGCCTCAGAACAGCAAGCCCAGCGCTTTCATGATATTTTTGATGAAGTAGATAAAGACGTGCATTATAAAACCGTTGTTTTTCCTCTGTATCAAGGATTTATTGAGGAAGATCTTAAATTGGTTTGCTATACGGATCACCAGATTTTTGAACGCTACCATAAGTTTCACCTGAGAACTGGGTATGCCAAGAAACAGGCCATTTCCTTAAAAGAACTTAATAAACTGGAAGTTGGAGATTATGTTACGCACATTGATCACGGCATTGGTAAATTCGGGGGGCTTCAAAAAATAGATGTTGACGGGAAAAAGCAGGAAGCCATAAAATTGATGTATGGGGACAGGGACATCCTCTATGTCAGCATTCATTCTTTGCACAAAATCTCAAAATTTAATGGTAAAGATGGTGCGGTTCCCAAAATATACAAGTTGGGTTCTGCGGCCTGGAAGAAACTAAAGCAGAAAACCAAATCCAGGGTAAAGAAAATAGCCTTTGACCTTATTAAGCTATACGCAAAAAGAAGATTGGAAAAAGGTTTCCGGTACGACCCGGACAGTTATTTACAACACGAGTTGGAAGCTTCTTTCCTGTATGAAGACACTCCGGACCAAAGCACTGCTACCGCCGACATAAAAAAAGACATGGAAAGTGAAAGGCCCATGGATAGATTAATCTGTGGAGATGTCGGTTTTGGGAAAACCGAAGTGGCAATTCGTGCTGCCTTTAAAGCCGTAGATAATGGAAAACAAGTAGCGGTTTTAGTGCCAACTACTATTTTGGCCTTTCAACACCAGAGAACTTTTAAAGAGCGACTCAAAGAAATGCCGGTAACGGTAGATTATCTCAACAGGTTCCGAACTGCAAAAGAGAAAAGAGAAATATTGGAAGGGCTGGCTTCTGGGAAAATAGATATCATAATCGGCACCCATCAATTGGTCAATAAGAATGTAAAATTCAGGGATCTTGGACTCCTGATTGTAGATGAGGAACAAAAATTTGGGGTTGCGGTTAAGGATAAACTCAAGGCCATCAAGGAAAATGTCGATGTACTTACGCTAACTGCTACCCCAATCCCAAGAACCCTTCAATTTAGTCTTATGGCCGCCAGGGACCTCTCAGTAATAAATACCCCGCCGCCGAACAGATACCCTATTGAAAGCAGAGTCATAAGGTTCTCAAAAGAAATTATCAGAGATGGCATTTCTCATGAAATTCAACGCGGAGGGCAGGTGTTCTTTATTCATAACAGAATAGAAAATATCAAGGAAGTGGCAGGCCTGATTCAACGTTTGGTTCCCGACGCCAAAATTGGTATAGGCCACGGCCAGATGGAAGGCAAAAAACTAGAGGCATTAATGTTGGCATTTATGAATGGGGAGTTCGATGTGCTGGTTTCAACAACCATTGTGGAAAGTGGGTTGGACGTTACCAATGCCAATACTATATATATTAATAATGCCAATAATTTTGGGCTGAGCGATCTGCATCAAATGAGAGGCAGAGTTGGAAGAAGTAACAAGAAAGCCTTCTGCTACTTTATTACACCGCCCTATGAAGTAATGACCCCGGATGCACGTAAAAGAATTCAGGCCCTGGAACAGTTTACAGAATTGGGAAGTGGTTTTAATATTGCTATGAAAGACCTGGAAATCAGAGGCGCCGGCGACCTGTTAGGCGGAGAACAAAGTGGCTTTATAAATGAAATTGGTTTTGAAGCATATCAGAAAATTTTAAACGAGGCTATAGAAGAACTCAAAGAGAATGAGTTCAAAGAATTATATGATGAAGTAGAAGGGCATTCCTCCAAAGTTTATGTAAAAGAGACTCAAATTGATGCTGATTTTGAACTACTCTTTCCGGATGACTATGTGAATAATATTTCAGAACGACTAAGTCTTTACACCGAATTAAATAACATAAATGAAGAGGAAGGACTCCTAAAATTTGAAACACAATTGATTGACAGGTTTGGGGAACTTCCATCACAGGTGGAAGATCTCCTGAATTCTGTTCGTGTTAAATGGATTGCCAATGGCATTGGCCTTGAAAAAGTAGTAATGAAAAAAGGAAAGTTCATTGGATATTTTATCGCAGATCAAGAGTCGGGCTTTTACCAAAGTGATATCTTTACCAGGGTACTGCAGTTTGCCCAAAAATATCCTGATTTGTGTAGGGTTAAAGAAAAACAAACACGAAACGGACTGCGTTTGTTGCTGACTTTCGATAAAATTAATTCAGTTAACCAAGCGCTAAATGTCCTGCATCCTTTTAAGTCCATTTTAAATAAGGAAGTACAAGTGCAATAATAATTTTAGCAAAAAGACGGTATAGCACAATGAAATTTTCGCTAATGATGAAAAAAGTATTATTTCCATTGTTCATATTGATGGCTATGACCATAAAAGCTCAGTATACTATTTCCGGAACCTTTTCACCGGCCAGTGAATTTACATGGGTGCTGGCGTACAAATTAGAGGCAGGAGAGCAGTATTACGCAGCAGATGACCAGATTACGGAGGGCAGGTTCAGTTTGGAGCTTCCCGAGAACAGTAGTCCGGGAACATTTCGTCTGGTTTATGCTGTTCCCCAGGATGAATACTATATAGACGTCTTGTTTAATGGAAAAGAAAATATTGATCTCAGCTTTTCATTAGATGAAGGCATAATTTTCCATAATTCACCAGATAATAGTACCTACGATGCGTATTTCCGGGACATCAATGCTATAGAGCAACAAATAATGTCTTATTACGCTTCTGCCGACGGAGATAAAAGAGAATTCAGAGCTTTAATTAAAGCATTGGAAGCTACCCAGCAAAAGTACGAAGAGCAGGCTTTCGGGTTAATGGCCAATACATTTATTAAGTCGAACAGACCATATTTGCCCAGATCATATGAGCCTTTTCAGGAATATATTACAAATAAGAAAAAAGTCTATTTTGATGAAATAGACTTTGCTGATCCGCTCCTGCAAAGCTCGGGTTATTTAACCAATAAATTAATCAATTATGTATTTACCGCATTACCCCTGGAAGCCACTAGTAATCTAGAGGAGCAATTGGCAGTAAATGAAAATATATCCAAAGTAAATAATCTGCTTAACACAGCACCTGAAAAGTACAAATTGTCTGTATTTAACACCTTGTGGACACAGGCCGTAAATCGGAATTTTAACCGAACCTCTGATTATATCTTTAATAACCTCCTAAGGCCCCAGGCTTCTGAAATGGGTAATAGGGATCTCATCGAGAAAATTGAGGCCCACAATCGGCTCAGAATAGGAGCAACTGCACCCGAAATTACCTGGAAATCTGGTGCCGATTTAGAAAAATTAAGTACGCTTCCGCCTTCGGAATTCTACGTGCTTGTCTTTTGGAGCAGTGGCTGTCCGCATTGCCTGGAAGAACTGCCAAAATTACACCAGGCCTTATTGCCCAACCCAGGAATTACCGTCCTTGCGGTAGGGCTGGAAGACGACGATATCACCTGGAAGCAGGAGGCAGCCAGTTTATCATTATTTAAACACGCCATTTCATTGGGTAAATGGGAAAGCGAATATGCCTTGCTGTACGCTATTCAGCAAACCCCAACCTACTATGTTCTTGATAGAGACAAAAGAATCATCTCCAAACCCGAAGGTTATAAAGAAGTGCTGCAATTCCTGAATAAAAAGAGCAACCCTTAATCATTGTTTTTAAGGTACATGACAAAATCTCACTCTCCTTACTATAGTGTTTTGAGGTCTTTAATAGTTCTAAATGCACTATCTACCTGGTCATCATTTACCAGAATTGTAAACTCGTTTGTTGTAGAGATCACTTCATAAAGCACTATCCCTTCCCAGGCAAGTCGCTGAAAAATAAAATAATATATCCCGGGTACCGAAACATTTTCTGCTGGTAATTTCACCGTAATTGAAGATAAATTTTCGGCCTTTTGTGTACATTTTTCACCTTTAAATAGGGTTTCTACTGTATCATCCAAAACATTACTCACTACAATATTTAATTCGTTTACCCCCCTGGAAGAAGTGTAAAATACGTCCTTGAACTTATTAACTTCTTTTAGCAATTTGGTTTGGTTCTCCAGTATGGATGAAGATACCAGGAAAGTAAAGTCGGTCAGAGAAGACCTTACTGTAATCTCTCCTATGTTCTTGAGCACTTTGATAATTCTATGGGTCGCCCTGAACTCCATGTCATCGGAAAGACGCTTTAATGCCATAACAATAGCACCATTTCTGATATCTTTCCCCAGCTCTTCTTCAATTTCCGGCTTAACTATTCTGGAAAGTGACGTCAGGTTGATGATTCCTTGTGATAATGCACTTTGTAAAAAGGGTTTTTTCTTAATATAATGCTCAACAACTGCAGATATCGTTTTCATTTTGATTGGATTATTAATCAAAAATAACAAATTGTTATAAATAAAACAAATAGTTGTAGTTTAATAGATCTTGAACGATAACATTTATTCAAATTCGCTCTCAAAAGTGATAAAAAGCGTCTTTCAAATGTTCAATACGTTCAATATCCCTTGTTTTGAAGATGGTAATAATGTCGAACCGCACATCCAGATTTATATTTTGTTCCCTCACCAGCTGATCAGTGGCCATTACTAAAAGCTTAATTTTTTTCTTAGTTACCGTCTCGGCAATACTTCCGAGGCTGGTAGAGCTTCTGTATTTAACCTCAATAATTGCCAAAATATCGTCCTTACTTGCTACGATATCTATTTCCGCTTTTAGATACCTGTAATTCCTGTGAAGGATGGTATATCCTTTAGATTTTAAGTAATCTACCGCCATCTGCTCCCCTGCCCTTCCATGTTCATTCTGTATACTCATCGGTCTCAGTAATATCCTACACAAATGCTGCATTTCATCGAAAATATGGGCATTTAGTCGGCGAATTCGATATTAAGATTGTAATTTCGGCTGCAGTATAACGAAAATATTGGCATATCCATAATATCGTTATCCTTTAAGCGTTAAGAATTTGCCCCTACACACATGAACGTTCTTAAAGCCTAAAAAAACTATGGAATACTTCGTTAATTGTAACACCTCTACATTAGCGCCGTACACAACTCCCTTGGATAAACTAAGGGCAGCGCATTTGTACAGAAGACTGGGGTTTAGTGCCTCCGTTCAGACTATTGACCAGGCGGTAGGCCAAACAGCCGGAACCCTGGTAGACAACTTAATCAATGAAGCACTGGCTATGCCAGCTCTTGCCCCGCCCGTATGGGCAGATTGGAACAACAGCAACTATCCGGCTGATGACGATCTTGCAAGGCAAATGAGAAACGCTCAAAGAGCTGAATGGCGTTTAGCATATACAAACGGTCTTGTAACCAATAATCTTCGGGACCGCCTGAGCTTTTTCTGGAGCAACCATTTAGTTACAGAATTAGACATATATGATTGTAATTCATTCCTCTATTATTATGTAAACTGTCTGCAGCGGAATTCCCTTGGAAACTTTAAAACCTTTGTCAGTGAAATGGGACTTACCAGCGCCATGCTGTATTATTTGGATGGTGTCTATAATAATGGAAATAACCCTAATGAAAATTATGCCCGGGAATTATACGAGTTATTTACATTGGGCGAAGGAAATGGATATACCGAACAAGATATTATTGAAACGGCCAGAGCTCTTTCAGGTTATGTTGAAAGAGGAGAACTAGGCTGTGAACCTGTTGCTTTTGATGCTACAAGACACGACGCCGGAACCAAAACGATCTTAGGTCAGACGGGGAATTGGGGTTATGATGAAGTGATGGACATTCTTTTTCAGGAAAGACCCAATGAAATAGCAGGTTTTATCTGCCAGAAACTATACGAATTTTTTGTTCACCCAGATTCCGATGATGATGCAGGGAATGCCCAGGCAATTATAAGCGGAATGGCCAGTACCTTTGTTGCAAATAATTTTGAACTGGCACCCGTGTTATCCCAATTGTTTAAAAGTCAGCACTTTTTTGACGAGGATGCCATAGGGGTTATCATTAAAAGTCCGTTCGATATGTATTTAAACCTACTCAACGAAAGTGGGTTTACCTTCAACGATGATACTTTGAATTTTGTCATGAGTTCTTCTAATCTGCTGGGACAAACGCTTTTTGATCCTACAGATGTTGCAGGATGGCAAAGAGACCGGCAGTGGATCAACACTAATTTCATGATTGGCAGGTGGTTGACATCAGAAGTCTTCCTGGAAGCTTTTTATCAATCAGATCCCGAACAATTCAGAACACTTGCCATGGACGCAGTAGGACCTGCTGATAGCAATACCAGTAACCCTGAAACAGTTGTCCGTGCAATAGTAGATAAGCTAACTCCTAAAGGATTGCTTACACAGCAAGACTTTGACAATGCCATGGACGCCTTTAAAATTGAGGATGTTCCGGAAGATTATTACAGTCCGGATTACTACCCTGGTGGTAGTGGATTGTGGATGTTGGCAGTTAGCCAGGAACCACCTCTACAGGTATTTCTACTATTAATGCACCTATCCAGACAACCTGAATTTCAACTAAAATAAAACCTACTACTATGTGTAATAATCATATCCCTATTAATATAAAGAACAATCAAGAGCACGACGAAGAACACAAACAATGGAGTAGACGTTCATTCCTACAGGCATTGGGCATAGCCGGGTCGGGTTCCATGATGCTGGGCAGTAATATGCTTAGCGCATCGGCACCATCCCCACTGACTGCGGCCATTGCCAATGCCCCTACGGATGCTATTCTGATTCTTATTCGCCTTTCTGGTGGTAACGACGGATTGAGTACGGTTATTCCGATTCAGCAATACGACCAATATGCAAATGCGAGGCCCAATATCTATATTCCTGAAAGTAAGATTCTGAAGCTTACAGATGATTTTGGAGTGCCGACTTATATGAACGCTTTGGAACCCATGTGGGGCGAAGGACAGTTCAAGGCAGTGCACGGTGTAGGTTATGAAAATCAGAGTCTTTCCCATTTTACCGGTTCTGATATCTATGCCAACACAGATCTGACAACTACCGGATTCGACGGATTAAATACAGGTTGGATGGGTCGTTATTTTGAAAATATTTACCCGGACTACCTGGTGAACCCACCAGCAGCTCCGGCGGCGATACAAATTGGGCAATTCGGAAGTCTGGTGTTCCAGGGAGAAGAAACCAATTACGCTTTTGTTACTTCCAATATTGATCAGCTTGAAGAAATAGCGGAATCAGGAGTAGTATACGGGCTGGATGATAATTTATTCGACCCATGTATGTACGGGGACCAACTCAAGTTTTTGAGGGGAGTCGCTAATACAACTTATGAATATTCAGGCCTGATTCATGAAGCCTACGAAAGAGGACAGAACCAGGTGGAGTACCAGGATAATGGTTTTGCAAGGCAATTGGCCCTTTTAGCAAGGTTAATTAAAGGTAATTTAGGAACTAAGGTGTATATGATTTCTATGGGAGGTTTTGATACTCACGGGAACCAGCCACTGGCTCATGAAAGACTGATGTCTAACCTTTCAATTGCTATCAATAACTTTTATGAAGATGTTGCTTTTACCCAACAGGATGACAAGGTACTAAGTATGACCTTTTCGGAATTCGGAAGACGTATTTTTGAAAATGGATCTAACGGTACGGACCACGGTAAGGCTGCCCCTACCCTGTTCTTTGGATCAGGGTTAAACGGAAGTGCCTTTGTAGGGGATCACCCTTCTCTCGACAGTCCAAACGGTAGAGGAAACTTAGAATATACCATGGACTTCAGGGATCTTTACGCCACTGTTTTAGCAGAATGGCTTTGTGTCCCCATCCCTCTGGTAGAACAGCATTTATTAGATCATCCATATACCCCGGTTAATCTGGGCTTTGAATGTAGTGGCACAGAATTTCCGGATATCGCCTACAGTGATGAACCTCCAACACTACCAGATGGTAGCGACCCTACTCCGGATGTTCCTACCCCGGACCTTTTGGATGCGATTGTCCATAAGCCGTTTTATCCTACCAAGGATACACCGCATATCTATTTAGAAATGCCGTTGACGGCCCACGTGGATATTCAGCTCTTTAATATCCTCGGACAAAATGTAGGTACAATTTACAATGAAATAACTTCCGAAGGGTCTGTTGAAATTAATATTCGCGACAGAATGCCAATGCAATTATCTACCGGAAAGTATATCTATAGAATTCAGGTTTCAGACAAAAAAATGTCTAAATCAATTATGGTGGCATAAGCCAATCCTACTTATCAATAATTGCCCTCGGACACTGAACGTTCAACATTTATGTTAGTTCAGTGTCTCGAGGGCTTTCTTTTTCATAAGCCCGTGGTGTCTCGCCTGAAAAAATGGTTACTTTTGTGGCTTAATTTAATTCCTGATGTCACAATCTCCTAAAAACCCGGCCCGATATACTATCACTGCGGCATTGCCTTATACCAATGGCCCTCTGCATATTGGCCATTTGGCGGGAGTTTACGTTCCTGCAGATATATATACCAGATACCTCAGGTTAACAGGAAAAGATGTTGTATTTGTATGTGGTAGTGATGAGCATGGGGTGGCTATTCCTATGAAAGCAAAAAAGGAAGGTGTTTCCCCAAAAGAATTGATAGACAAATACCATGGCATTATTAAAAAGTCGTTTCAGGAATTTGGAATCACCTTTGACAATTACTCAAGAACCTCTGCTGCTGTACATCATAAAACAGCTTCAGATTTTTTTGTAAAAATGTATGAGCAAGATGATTTCTTGGAAGAAACTACTGCCCAACTTTACGATGAGGAGGCTCAGCAATTTCTGGCAGACCGTTTTGTGACAGGTACTTGCCCGGTATGTGGTAATGAGGAGGCATATGGGGATCAATGCGAGAATTGCGGCTCTTCTCTAAATGCAACAGATCTTATTAACCCTAAATCCACTATCTCCGGGGCGGTTCCGAGTATGAGGGAAACCAAACACTGGTTTCTTCCCTTAGATAAGTACGAAAACTTTTTAAAAGAGTGGATATTAGAAGGGCATAAACAAGATTGGAAACCCAATGTTTATGGACAATGTAAATCCTGGATAGATGACGGCCTGAAACCAAGGGCGGTGACTCGCGACCTGGATTGGGGAATTCCCGTACCGGTAAAAAATGCTGAAGGAAAAGTGCTATATGTATGGTTCGATGCTCCAATTGGCTACATCTCTTCAACAAAAGAATGGGCAGAGCGCGAAGGAAAAAATTGGGAGCCTTACTGGAAATCCCAAGACACAAAATTGTTGCATTTTATTGGCAAAGACAATATTGTTTTTCACTGCATAATATTTCCCTGCATGCTTAAAGCTCATGGGGAATTTGTGCTGCCTGAAAACGTTCCGGCCAATGAATTTCTAAACCTGGAAGGGAACAAATTATCTACCTCCAAGAATTGGGCGGTCTGGCTTCACGAATATTTGGAAGAGTTCCCGGACATGCAAGATGTCTTGCGTTATACTTTAACAGCCAATGCTCCGGAAACCAAGGATAACGATTTTACCTGGAAAGATTTCCAGGCCAGAAACAACAACGAACTGGTTGCCATTTTCGGAAATTTTATCAATAGGGTGGTGGTACTTACCAATAAGTATTACAATGGTGTTGTTCAGGAACCCATAGATTTTACCGAGTCCGATAATGAGACCTTATCAGATTTACATAAATACCCGGAGCGCATTTCTTCTTCCCTGGAGCGATACCGTTTTAGGGAGGCCGGGCAAGAAGTCATGAATCTGGCCCGTCTGGGCAACAAATACCTTGCGGATGAGGAACCCTGGAAAGTAATTAAAGAAGACGAACAAAGGGTAAAAACCATAATGTATGTTGCGCAGCAGATTGCTGCCGGACTCGCCATTCTTAGCGAACCATTTCTCCCTTTTACCGCGGCAAAGCTTCGCCAGATGCTGAATTTAAGTTCGGATACTAAATGGACCGATGTTCAAAGCAAAGAACAGTTGCTCTTAGCCGGGCATCAGATAGGAGCTGCCCAACTGTTATTTCGCAAAATTGAGGATGAGGAAATACAAAAACAGTTAGATAAATTAGCAGCCACCAAAAAAGATAACGAATCAGAAAACAGAACACTTATGCCACAGAAAGAGACCATCAGTTTTGAAGACTTTACCAAAATGGACATGAGGGTAGGCACCATCCTGGAAGCAGAAAAAATGCCCAAAACCAAGAAGTTAATGGTCCTAAAGGTAGATACCGGACTTGATACGCGAACAATAGTTTCTGGAATTGCTGAAAGTTTTACCGCTGATGAAATTATCGGCAAGAAAGTCACTGTCCTGGTAAATTTGGCCCCGAGACCCCTTCGAGGTGTCGATAGTGAAGGCATGATACTGATGACCGAAAATAAAGAGGGTAAGCTGGTTTTCTTAAACCCGGATGAAGACCAGGTGGGAAATGGGGAGACCATCAGTTAATGTTAAAAAGATCAAAGTAGTTCTGATAATTTTCTAATTCATCCTTAAATAACTTGTTATTCCTTCCTAGTGATGTTATTCAATACCTCTGAATAGCAATAAAAGAGCAGTCTGGGAAAATTTATCCGAAATCGGTATATTTACTTTGAGACAATTGCTATGCCTTCCGTGAATTACATTTATTTGGTATTCGGTCCTGCACTGTACTATTTTAAAATGGAAATTCGCCACTTAAGTCAAATCTAAGAGTTAAATGATGAATTCCCGTTTTATTAAAGCAAATAGGCTTGCTTTCTTCTTTTTCATGTGCTTTACTCTTATTTCACTGCATCGGGTTTATTCTCAGGAAGTACAGAGTAACGAATTACTGGCACGAGTGCTCAACAGTAAAACCAATATACCCATCGTATTTGCCACAATAGTATTAAAGAACAATGGCAATGGTGTAGTCGCGGACAGAGACGGATATTTTCGACTACCGTACAAATATCAAGATGAATTCATTAGTGTTTCTTCAATTGGATATAGCTCGAAAACTTTAGCTGTTTCCGACTTAAAATCTGGCATCATCAATACCATATTGTTGACCCCTAAGACCGAAGAACTCCAGGGGGTAGTACTCTCGGCCAATTCCCCTTCTGGCAAATCGGCACTAAAACCAGAAGAAATTGTCAGAAAAGCTATTCAAAGAATCCCTGCCAATTGCCCAACAAACCCCTACTCATATATAGCATATTACAGGGATTATCAACTATTTAAAGACGATTATATCAATTTAAATGAAGCCTTGGTAGAAGTCTATGACGCTGGTTATAATTCTGATAAATTCTCTGATGCCTATAATCAAACTACCTTATTCGAATACAAAGAAAACAATGACTTCAGTAGAGATACGATCTGGTCTTCTAACTATGACGGAACTGGTGAAAAGTTTATAAAAGATGCAAAAATTGCAGGCCTTGGAGGTAATGAGCTGGGAATTCTGAACCTACACGATCCCATTAGAAACAGAAGCCGCAATAGTTTCTCCTTTGTTCACATCTTTAAAACTGATTTTCTGGAAAATCACAGCTTTAAACTCGAAGGAATCACCTACAGAGATGACGTTCCTATATATCGTCTTAGTTTTAAGACCAAGTATGAAAAAATAAAAAGCAGGTATGCCGCCGAAGGGGTAATTTATATAGCAAAAGATAACTATGGCATTTACAAGTTTAGCTATAGAGGTTATGAACGTCATGCATATGATCCTCTCTATAGCCTGGAATTAGAATACCTGCCAAAAGGCGGCAAAATGGTGCTGAATTATATTTCGTTCAACAATAATTTTCAGGTGAGAAGTAAAGACAACTTTAGAATTCAATCGATCTTACTAGACCAGGATAAGAATGCTTTTTTTATCACTTTTAACAATACGATAAAACCCTCAACAATCAATAATATCCGAAACTACAGATTTATCTATAAGAAAAGAAAGTTGAAGATCAGCAATGTAAGCAGTGCAGGACCCAAAAGCATAAAGGTATCCTTGGTCAATGGGGCTATCCCAGAATTGGGGAGCATGGATAAGACAGTCATGGCTAATGTAAATTACAAGATTAAGAACATTGAAGATATGCTGGGAAGAAAATTAGGAAAGCTCAGCCTAAATACCATTAATCAATTCCGGGAGATGTTCGTACAAAAAGTTTTTATTGGTAAAGCTCTTCCTTTACACGGGCAGTTTATAAACAAGAACAGTTCACTTTCAAATACAGAAAAAGTAAAATTTAAAGCTAAATCAGATTATTGGGTAAACACGCCTTTAAAGCTGACTAAATAAAGAATTACTATGAATAAATTCAAATTAACTACAATGCTGTTTTGCTGTCTTACGCTGGCAGCTTTTTCCCAGGAGAATTACAAAGAAGCACAGCTTTTGGATATGTATGAAAATTATACAGAACTACCAAGAGAGGTGGCCTTTGTACATCTCAATAAATCCGTATATGTCAAAGGAGAATTAATGGCATTTCAGGCATATGTTCTTGATAAAAACACCAGAGAACTCTCCTCGGAAACTGCTAATTTGTACATAACTATTAGCGATACACTTGGACATCAAATAAAGAAAAAGCTATTTCGTGTATATCAAGGGAGTAGCCATGGAAGTTTTGAAATTGACAGTCTCTTCACAGGGGGGCAATACGTAATTAAGGCCTACACTAACTGGATGAGAAATTTCAAGGAACAGAATTTTTACATCCAGAACTTCAAAGTTTTGGATCCGGAAGACAATCGCTCCATAATAGGCGCAACCAGTGACAAGGAGATTGATGCCCAATTTCTTCCAGTGGGTGGACATATGGTCGCGAATATTAAAAATACAGTAGGAGTAACTCTAAAGGATGCCAAAGGTTTTGGTCTTTCCGGAATTAAAGGGAAAGTGGTCGACGAAAATAAGCAGTTAATTACCACATTTAAAACCAATGATTTGGGTTTCTCTAAATTTTATCTTTCGCCGGCAACAAATAAGAATTACTATGCAGTAATTTCTATAAATGGTAAGGAGCATGAGATACAATTGGATAAGCCAGAAAACCAAGGAATAGTTGTAGAACTTCAGGATTTGAGAACTAAAGTTGCCCTGGCTTTCAGAACCAATGAAGCAACTGCCATAGATAGGAGAAGGGGGTATCAGTTAGCCATTCACAATGGCGCCAATCTAAAAATTACTGAAGTGGCATTCGCTAAAAATGCACTGGAAGTGTTAAAAGTAATCCCATATAACGACCTGGATCCCGGACTGAATATTTTTACACTCCTGGACCAGTATAATGAACCTATTCTGGAACGCCTGTTCTTTAAACATGACGGGCTTTTGGCCTTAAAGGCCAATAAGCATCAAGTTACAAAAGAGGGAGATTCATTAGTGGTCCGTTTGGGCTATCAGCAAATAGATACTACCGCATTAAATGCTGTCAGCATTTCTGTTTTGCCCAAAAATACACAAAGTTATACTGCACATCATAGTTTAAGGTCTTACACCAGTTTACAACCTTATGTTCGTGGATATATAGAAAATGCCAGATATTATTTTGAGGAGATTACACCCAAAAGAAATTACGATTTAGATCTTTTACTTATGAATCAGGGATGGAGCAGTTATAACTGGAGGACGGTGTTCAATGATCCTCCGGATTATAACTATGACTTTGAAAATGGGATAGGGTTTACCGCCAACCTGAGAGATAGGAAAGGCGCTCAGCTATTGCGCTATCCCAATCAAGGGGGTGCCACGGAGATCATTAACTTATCAACCGATGAAACTGCCTTTCAGAGGAGTGCAATATTTCCAATAGACGGAGACAAGATTAGGATTGGTGAAATTCTCCCGGATGGTAAAGTTGTTAAACCAAGCCTGAATGTTCTTTTTAATCCCTCTGCTATTCCGGCCTTAAATGTGGGCATGGAATCACTGTTCATCAAAGAGGATAACTTTTCATTGAACTCGCAAATTATTCCCGATGCCAGCTTTGAAAGAGTAGAAAAACTTGACGAAGTAATTCTTACGGAAAAGAAAGCCTACACCAGAATAGAAAAACTCAGAAATGCCACCTCGGGAAAAGTGGAAGTCTTTGATGAAGACACCAGGGTAAAATACCGCTACTTCTCCAATTATATAAGTCAGAGAGGTTATATAGTGGACGAAGGTTATTATGAACAAATAGATATTGGTGGTTTGGGAAGTGGCATGTTCAGAATAGTCAACCGTATCCAGTCAACATTAACAAGAGGGGGTGCCGGTAATGTTTCAAATACTCAATATGCTAACAATGACGAAGCTGCTACCCCTTTAGGAACTCGGGATCAGATAACCTCGGGTATGATCCCCACTATTTATTTAGATGGCATTTTACTGGCAGACTTAAGTATTCTATATAGGTTTGAGATGTCGCAGGTAGATTATATTGAAGTAGATCGATATGGCCTGGGTGGAGGCATGAGAGGTGGCGGAGGAATTATAAAGATATTTACTGACCCTTCTAAGGTGCATAGAGCTTCATTTAAATTTGATAAGACCTATGAAGAATATGCCTTACCGTTGACCTTTAGTAAACCCAGCCGATACTATACTCCCAAGTACAATTCATATACCAGTAATTTCTTTAGAGATTATGGGGTTGTTGGTTGGTTTCCCCAACTTCATTTTAATGCCCTTGGGGAGTTAATATTTAAAATTCCCGATACCGGTGCTGAGGTATTGCAGTTGGGAATTGAAGGCCTGGTCAATAATGGCACAACAGTTTCTGAAATCCTGGAAGTAGTGGTTAATTAGGTCCCGGTAAATGGCATCTTTCAACATCAAATTTTTTGTATATTCAGCAATCACAAAATAATCTGCCAAATATGATCCCTTCAATTTCTGTCGCAAGATGGTCTTCGCTGACGTATGCCCTAATAGCTGTATTATTTTGCACCAATTGTGCAGAAAAAAAGCCGGATAAAAAAGAAGCAACTATCACTGCTGTACAGACCCATAAAATTAAGGTGATTTTTGACACTGATGCCAATAACGAATTAGACGATCAACATGCCCTGGCCTATCTTTTGTTCAATGGAGACACTTTTGAAGTTCCCGGAATAACAGTAAATGCCACCTATAACGGAGGGGAAATACAAGGGCATTTTGACGAGGCAGAAAGGGTATTACAGCTCTCCAATCTAAAAGGAGATATCCCTCTTTTAAAAGGTGCCAATGGCAACTATCAGGAAATTTCAGAAGATTTTAATCCCGAAGACTATGACGGGCAAGATGGGGTTGATTTTCTTATAGAAACCACCAAAAAAGACGCTGTAATAATAGTAGCTGTCGGCAAACTAACTAACATTGCTCTGGCCCTTAAAAAAGATCCGGGGTTTGCTGAGCGCACAAAAATTGTTTGGCTTGGATCTAACTATCCGCAACCAGGAGAGTATAATCAGGACAATGATACCATTGCCATGAATTACGTTCTCAATAGCAGTATCCCTTTTGAAATGGTTACCGTCCGCTACGGAGATCCTTCTGGAACAGATGCTGTGAGCGTTACCCAGGACGAAATCAACCAAAAAATGCCAGGCCTGGGACCTATAGCTAAAATGCCTATTAAAGGTAGGCATGGAGGAGAATTCGCCAACTTCGGAGACTATTCCGTTAGCCTTTTTCAACATATATTTGATCATGTAGAACATCCGGGTGATAAGAAGACGCGCCCCTTGTTTGACATGGTTGCCGTTGCCATTTTAAAGAATAGTAATTGGGGAGAGCAAAAGGAAATACCGGCGCCAATTCTAATAGACAATGCATGGGTAGAACGTCCGGATAATAATAGAAAAATAACGCTATGGGAGAATTTTGATAAAGAGGCGCTGTTGACCGATTTTTATAATACGATGAAAAATCCTATCCTGGTTTCAAATCCCTAAAACAATGACAAAAATATTAGTAGTCGGTAGTTCCAATACAGATATGGTGGTGAAAACCCCAAGATTTCCAGAACCTGGCGAGACCATATTAGGAGGTGATTTTTTTATGTTTCCTGGAGGAAAGGGGGCCAACCAGGCTGTGGCTGCAGCCCGTATGGGCGGAGATGTAAGTTTTATTTGCTGTGTGGGAGACGATATTTTTGGCCAAAACGCCCTTAAAGGCTACAAGAAGGAAGGCATAAATGTAGAAGGTTGTTTGAAAGCAGAAGGAACACCGTCCGGAGTTGCCCTGATTACCGTTAACAAAGAAGGCGAAAACGAAATCGTAGTCGCATCCGGCGCTAATAATCTCTTATCTGAAAGCCATATCCTGGAGCATAAAGAGCTCCTGAATTCTGCTGAGGTTTTACTTACACAATTAGAGACCCCTATGGAAGTTGTATCGCAATTGGCAAATATCTGTAAAAACTCTGGCCAGCGTTTTATAGTGAATCCGGCTCCTGCCCAACCCCTGTCGGATGCCATTCTTGACGGACTATTTCTTATCACACCTAACGAAACGGAGTCTAAACTGCTTACCGGAATAGAAGTTAACGACGAGGAAAGTGCGGCAATGGCTTGTGAAGGTTTCTTTGACAAAGGAGTGCAAAATGTAATTATTACCATGGGCAGCCGGGGAGCTTTCTTTATGAATAAAACCCAAAAAATGCTGATAAAACCTCCTAAGGTAACCGCAGTAGATACTACGGCCGCCGGTGATGTCTTTAATGGCACCCTTGCCGTATTTCTGGCAGAAGGACAGGGATGGAAAGAAAGTATTGAACAGGCCAATAAGGCAGCAGCCGTTTCTGTTACTAAAATGGGAGCCCAGGCATCGGCCCCTTTTAAAAGTGAAATTAACTAACTCATATACCTATGTTTATTATTGAATCTTACCCCATTGCTGTAATTTTCTGTATTATCACAATGATGGCCTGGGGCTCCTGGGCAAACACCCAAAAACTGGCTTCCTCTACCTGGCGGTTCGAACTTTTTTACTGGGATTATGTAATTGGAATTGTCATTTTTTCATTGCTTTTGGCCTTTTCTGCCGGAAGTATGGGCGATGGCGGACGTCCTTTTTTAGAAGATCTTGCCCAGGGCAGTAATGCCAATTTAGGTTCGGCCTTTTTAGGAGGGGTACTTTTTAATGGAGCCAATATACTTTTGGTAGCTGCCATTACCCTGGCAGGGATGTCTGTAGCATTTCCGGTGGGTATTGGATTGGCCTTGGTGATAGGGGTAATTGTAAATTATATTGATGCACCCGTAGGCAATTCCGGTTTGCTTTTTGGAGGGGTTGCTCTAATTGTATTGGCCATGGTACTAAATGCGAACGCCTATAAGAAATTATCTGCCAGTCAGAATAAAGTCCCGACAAAAGGACTCGTACTGGCGATTGTTGCCGGTTGTTTAATGGGGTTATTTTATAAATATGTGGCTAATTCCATGTTTCCTGATTTTACCATCCCTATTGATGGTAAATTAAGTCCATATACGGCAGTATTCATATTTGCTCTGGGAATATTGGCCAGTAATTTTTTGTTTAATACGGTCCTCATGAGAAAACCTTTTGATGGTCCTCCAGTAAGTTTTGGAGATTATTTTAAAGGAGGTTCAAAGAACCATCTAATGGGAATTTTGGGTGGTATTATCTGGTGTATTGGGATGTCTTTCAGCATACTGGCTTCGGACAAAGCCGGACCGGCCATCTCTTATGGTCTGGGTCAGGGTGCAACCGTAGTTGCAGCCCTCTGGGGAATATATGTATGGAAAGAATTTAAAGGAGCTCCAAAAGGAGTGCCTAGGCTACTCAATATAATGCTGTTGGTGTATATCCTGGGGTTGGCACTGATTATTTTAGCGAGGTAAGACGAATATTTGGAGTAGCTGCCAAAGTATACGGATTTAACTTAATGACTTTTCGTATGTTGTGCAGTGATATTGTCAGTAATTTTAACCCTTTTCCCGTGTTTGGAATAAAAAGCACCTTGCTTTAGATAGTGCAGACTGTGATTTTGTGGTGTTTTGCATTCCAGTCTATGGCTATCATAGGCTTCTAATTTTGTATTTACGTAAACCTGATAGGCAGTGTAGCTTTTCTTCTTAAGAGCGCGTTCAAAGTTTCTTTGGTCTTTCCAGAAATCTACTTCATCCTCTGCAAATTGCATTTGAATGTTTTGTTCATAAATAGCGTCCTCCAGCGCTTTTTCCATAAAAAAGGTCAGGGCTCTTTGTTTTTCATCCTTCTCTTGTGCATATAGTAACCCCTGGCAACAAAATGCCGCTGTAAATATAAACAGTCCTATTTTAGCTATATTGCTCATTTTATGAGGTTTAACGCACAAAAATAATGGGACATAACCCTATTTAATGCTTATATAAGTTAATAAGAGCAGATAAGAATTCATAGAAAAAGGGGCAAAAAGCCCCCTTTTTCGTTAAATAGTGGTTTTATATCATTTACCCAACATCAAAAGTTCGTTGCATTTAACCTCTGTAACATACCTCTTTTCACCTTCTTTTGTCTCATATGAGCGATGAATTAGCTTTCCTTCCACAGCAACTTCCTTTCCCTTAGCCAGATAGTTTTCAATAATTTCTGCTGTTTTTCCCCATGCCACTACATTGTGCCACTGGGTATCCTCAATTTTTTCTCCTTTGGCGTTGCGATAGGTTTCATTGGTTGCAATGGAAAATTTGGCCAATTTACTACCACTTTCAAGGTTTACAATCTCAGGGTCTTGCCCCAAATGTCCAATCAACTGTACTTTGTTTCTAAGTGCGTTCATAATTTTAATTTTAATGCCAGTAGATAAACTGGCGCGTTAAACAGTTAATACTATCGGCAGACCATCCACCGACACTGCAAACATAATCTGAGGATAACACCCTACTCGGTTAGGAAGTATTTATTTTCGCTTGTAAACGTTTGTTGTCATTTGTATGTGTTTATATTGTTGTATATCAATTACTTAAATGCAAAGTCAAAAAGAAGGAATTCCGACTTATTTTAATAAAAGAAATCGGTTCAAATAAATCATTAAATTATGGCATGATAATAAAAACTGAGCGCCTTAATCTATTAACCCTTAGCCAAGATGATCTCCATGATATGTACTTATTGCATTCTAACGAAGAGGTGGCAAAATTTAATACTATTGGCATCCCTATGGACATCGATATTACACGAAAAGTAATAGCGCCCCTTTTGGAAGAAACCGATGATAATAACAAAACCGATTTTTCATGGACCATCAGAGACCAGCACACTAATACCTTTATGGGGGAGCTAGGCTTTTCTCTTGCCCCACCGCGCTACAGACTTGCCACCTTGCATTATAGTATTCTTCCCAGGTACTGGGGAAAAGGGTATGCTACCGAAGCGGCATTAGGGTTGATTAAATATTGCTTTGAAGAACTTAATTTACACAGGATAGAAGCGGGCTGTGCGGTAGATAATCTGGCATCTATCAGGGTCCTTGAAAAACTTGGAATGCAACGCGAAGGCAGGAAACGGAAAGTACTCCCCCTACAGTCGGGATGGTCCGATAATTATGAGTTTGCCATTTTAAAAGAAGATTTTGAATCACAGCCACCAAGCCCCCTTTAGTTCTTAAAACAACTTTCAAGGCAAGGTTAAAAAACATATATTCGTTAGGCTAATTAAATAACAAGAAATAGAATGAGAAATGCATTTAGTGCAATAGCTTTAGCACTATGTCTAAGCAGTTTTTTGAGCAATGCACAAAGCCATAAAGAAGTGGCAGATCAAATTGTCAAAGAAGCCACAGAAAATTCCCAACTAGAACTACTGGCCCACGAACTTTTGGATGGTATAGGACCACGCCTGGTAGGCACACCTCAAATGAAAAATGCTCATGAATGGGCCATTGCTACCTATAAAAAATGGGGCATAAACGCCAAAATGGAAGAATGGGGTACCTGGAGGGGATGGGAGCGCGGCATAACGCATATAGATCTGGTGGCTCCGCGCAATGTTAGTCTAAGTGGCACCCAACTGGCCTGGAACCCAAGTACTCCACCAGAAGGAATAACCGCCGAAGTAGTCATCATCCCTGAAGTAGAAGATTCATTGGCCTTCTCAAAATGGCTGCCTAATGTCAAAGGCAAGTTTGTTATGGTTTCTATGCTTCAACTTACAGGCAGACCAGACTACAACTGGGAGGAATTTGCTACCAAAACCTCATTTGAAAAAATGAAGTCAGACCGAGCAAAACATGCGGACGAATGGCGGCAACGTATCCGCAATACAGGGTATACATCCAGAAATATTAAAAGTGCTTTTGAAAAAGCCGGTGCAGCCGGCATAATCCAATCCAGATGGTCTAATGGGTTCGGGGCCAATAAAATATTTAGCGCCGAAACTAAAAAAATACCTGTGGTGGACCTCTCTTTGGAAGATTACGGGATGTTGTACAGATTGGCGGAACACAATAATAGGCCAAGAATTAAAGTAGTAGCATTATCCAAAGAACTGGGTGTTGTCCCTACCTTTAATACCATTGCTACCATCCCCGGCACCGAGCTCCCGGATGAATATGTTGTTTTATCTGCACATTTCGATTCATGGGATGGCGCTACAGGAGCTACAGATAACGGCACAGGAACAATTACGATGATGGAAGCTGCCCGTATTTTGAAAAAGGTATATCCCAATCCTAAAAGAACCATAATAATTGGGCATTGGGGCAGTGAAGAACAGGGGTTAAATGGCTCCAGAGCATTTGTGGAAGATCGTCCCGAGGTAGTTAAAGGCCTGCAAGCATTGTTTAATCAGGATAATGGAACAGGGCGCGTGGTGCGCCTGTCCGGACAAGGGTTTTTACATGCTTATGACTACCTGGGTAGCTGGCTCGAGGCGGTGCCTGACAAAATTACGGAACATATTACCACTACTTTTCCAGGAACCCCCGGAGGAGGGGGATCTGACTATGCTTCCTTCGTAGCAGCCGGCGCACCTGCGTTTTCGTTAAGTTCGCTTAGCTGGAGTTATGGGAGCTATACCTGGCATACCAATCTGGACACCTACGATAAAATTGTTTTTGATGATGTGAGGAACAACGCTATTCTAACAGCCATCCTTGCCTATATGGCAAGTGAGGATCCTGAAAAGACATCAAGAGAGAAGGCTAGTCTACCCCTGGATACACGAACCGGAAATCAACGTACCTGGCCATCCACCAGATCTCCAAACAGAAGTGGCGGCCAAAACTAAATCAAGAGATATGAGAAAAATTTCATTTATTCTATTCTTATGCTTTACTGCCTTTGCAGGAGCACAGACCAAATCGATCCAAAAATCTACGCCCCTGACTGCTGATAGTGCATCTGCAGTTGCCATGTCCGAAGAGCGGCTTGCCAAAATAGATGCCATGCTCGAGGCTGCGGTAAAAGAGGATAATATACCGGGTGCGGTTGCCCTGATTGCCAGAAATGGTAAAATTGTCTTTCACAATACATATGGCATGGCAGATAATACTTCAAAGCGTGCTCTAGCGAAAGACGATATATTCAGAATTGCCTCTCAGACCAAAGCCATAACATCAACCGCTGTCATGATGCTCTGGGAAGAAGGAAGGTTTGGCCTGGATGATCCCATATCTAAATATATTCCGGAATTTAAAGAGGCACAGGTCCTGGATACCTTTAATGAGGCAGATTCTAGTTATACCACAGTTCCTTCTGAAAAAGAGATTACTATAAGACATCTTATTTCTCATACTTCCGGTATTGGTTATGGTGTAATTGATGGCGATCCCAGGTTTAAAAAAATATATCAAAAAGCTGGTATAACAGACCTGTTTACCACAGAAAATATCTCAATTGGTGAAAGTGTTAAGAAATTGGCGGGGCTCCCGTTGCACCACACTCCAGGCGAAAAATTTACCTATAGTGAAGGTTTGGACGTACTGGGATATTTTATTGAAGTGGTATCCGGGATGCCCTTTGATGACTTTCTTAGAACCCGACTATTTGATCCATTAGGAATGGACGATACCTGGTTCTACCTGCCTGAAGAAAAACACTCTCGTCTGGTTACTGTGCAGCATTTTGATTCAGGGAAATGGAAAAAATACCCGGTAACTTTTTATGACACTGATTACCCGATAAAAGGGGCTAAAAGATTTTTCTCCGGGGGTGCCGGACTCTCAAGTACCGCAAAAGATTATGCTACATTTCTACAAATGTATCTCAATGGAGGAGAGCTAAATGGGGTCAGAATCCTAAGCAGAACTACTGTTCAGAGTATTATGGGCAACCAAATTGGTGATATTTGGGGAAACGGACCAAAACATTACGGCCTTGCATTTGGGGTAGTAACTCCAATAGGTCAGGATATGGGTGGTCAGGGCAGTACGGGAACCTTTGATTGGGGAGGTTATTTTAATACACAGTATTTTGCGGACCCCCAGGAACAAATCATTGGCGTACTAATGAAGCAAACACAGCAAACAACTAATGATGCCACCGGCTGGAAATTCAGACAAATGGTTTTTGCGGCGGTGGATGACTGAAGTTGCAGCTGTTAAAGGCAGGATTTGCACTTTACATCAATATTTAAATGCTTTTGGCAGGAACGAGTGCGCAATAATTTAATTCCAATAAATTCATAAATGAAAAAAATACGATTGATCTTCTTGGGGATATTAATGCTCCCCCTGGTTGCACCAGCTCAGTTAAAAGTTGACCAGGACCGCCTGGAGCAACTAATCTTTGACCTCGCCAAATTTGGTCTTCAGGACAATGGTGAAACGGAACGCGTTGCATTCAGTGATGCTGATATAGCTGCCAGAGAATGGGTGATAGAGGAGATGAAGAAAATGAATTTGGAAACCAAAATAGATTTTGCGGGAAATATCATTGGAACCAGAAAAGGAACAGATGCCAATATGAAGCCAATTGCCTTTGGTTCTCATATAGACCGTGTGCCTAATGGTGGCAACTATGATGGTTGTGTAGGTGCTATGGCCGCTCTTGAAGTAATGCTGTCGTTAAACGAAAAAAACATAAGCACCAGACACCCTCTGGAAGTAATCATTTTTTCAAATGAAGAAGGAGGCGTTATGGGCAGCCGCGCAATGGCCGGGCATCTTGGAAAAAATGCATTAAGCGTAGTCAACAGTACAGGGTTTTCTATGGGGGAAGGAATAATCCGCCTCGGTGGCGATACTACTAAACTGAAACAAGTACAAAGAATGCCAGGTGAAATTGCGGCTTTTCTTGAACTCCATATAGAACAAGGAGGTATCCTGGATCGGGAAAACCTCGATATTGGAATCGTTGAAGGTATTGTTGGTCTCAAATGGTGGAATGTTACATTTACAGGTTTTGCCAACCATGCCGGCACCACTCCGATGAATCTGAGGCAAGATGCCCTCCTTACGGCAGCAAAGTTCATAGTAGCGGTCAACGAGCTAACCAATAGTATGGATGGCAAACAAGTGGGCACAGTGGGCAGAATTAAAGCCTTTCCGGGGGCGCCCAATGTTATCCCGGGAAAGGTGGTGACCAGCCTCGAGATAAGAGATCTATCTTCAGAGGTCATAACCAACTTATTTGACAAAATCCGTCAGAAAGGTGAAGAAATAGCCAAAGCTGCCAATGTAGGTATTTCCTTTGAGCTACTCGATACGACTGCCGATCCGGCTCTCACAGATATTGCTATTCAACAACAAATTGCAAAAACATCAGCAAAACTAGGTCTTTCAATTAAAAAAATGCAAAGTGGTGCAGGGCATGATGCGCAGGACATAGCACTAATTGCGCCGACAGGAATGATCTTTGTGCCGAGCAAAGATGGGATAAGCCATTCGCCAAAAGAATTTACAACGGCAGAAGACATGGCCAACGGCACCAACGTATTGCTAAATACCATTCTAGAATTAGACAAAAAACTTAATTAAAGTAAAGAACAATAAAACCAACCCTATGAAAATAATACAACTCCTTTTTTTGGGATTATTATTAATTCCCATAAATGGCCAGTCTCAAAAGCGCAGCAAGAAAAAAAATCAGTCACCCATTGTGGTTCAGGACTCTAATTACAATGGCTTAAAATGGAGAAATATCGGGCCTTTCAGAGGAGGTCGAAGCGTAGCCTCCAGCGGTGTTCTGGGGCAACCCATGACCTATTATATGGGCACCACCGGCGGTGGTATCTGGAAAACTACGGACGACGGTATCAACTGGAAAAATGTGTCAGACAAATTTCTGAAAACAGGTACCGTGGGCGCCATAGCAGTATCTGAAAGTAACCCTAATATTGTGGTTGCCGGGATGGGAGAACACGCTGCCAGGGGAGTTATGACTTCTATGGGAGACGGGGTCTACAAATCTACTGATGCGGGAAAAACCTGGAAGCATATTGGTTTAGATTTTACAAGACATATTTCGGATGTAGTAATAGACCCAACCAACCCGGATATCATTTTTATCGCAGCACAGGGAGCACAATATGGCCCCTCAGAAGACCGCGGAATTTATCGCAGTATAAATGGCGGAGGCAGTTGGGAGAAAGTACTGTATCTGAATAGTACTACGGGTGCTTCTTCTCTGTCAATGGACATGAATAACCCGCTGATCCTGTATGCTGCAATGTGGCAACACAGACGCTATCCGTGGACGATGGAATCCGGAGGCGAGAATTCTGGTCTCTATAAATCTACCGATGGAGGCAGTAGTTGGGAAAAAATGAAAAAAGGCTTGCCTGAAGCGTTTGGTAAGGCCGGAATTTCTGTGTCCCGCGCTAACGGGGAACTGGTATTCGCGGTAATAGAGGCCGAAGGGACAAAAGGCGGTGTTTATCGGTCCGATGATGCAGGTAAAAAATGGACTCAGATAAACAAAGACAGGATCAATATTGCACGCTCCTGGTATTATATGGAGATACTTGCAGATCCGCAAAACCAAAATGTAGTTTATGTTTTAAATGCCCCTGTCACTAAATCTATAGACGGTGGCAAAACCTTTAAACCCCTGCCTACTCCCCACGGAGATAACCATCATTTATGGATCAATCCATATGACAATCAAAAAATGATCAATTCTAATGATGGTGGAGCCAACATTTCAAATAATGGCGGAAAAAGCTGGAGCAGTCAGCAAAATCAGGCTACTGCCCAATTTTACAGAGTTATAACAGACAATTTAGTGCCTTATAATGTTTACGGAGGTCAACAAGATAATTCGGCCATAGCAATTGCAAGCAGAACTAATGATCAGGGGATAGATTGGAAAGATTGGTATTCTGTAGCCGGATGTGAAAGTGCCTTTCTGGCCTTTGACCCGGACAATCCGGAAGTAGTCTATGGTGGTTGTTATCAGGGGATCATAGAAAAATGGGTCAGGGCATCAAGGGAAGGTAAAGCCATAAAAGAATATCCCGAACTTGGTCTTAGTATAGCCCCAAAAGATTTTAAATTCAGGTACAATTGGAATGCGCCCATAATTAGTTCTCCTTTCGACAGAAATACCATTTATCATGCTGGTAATGTAGTATTTAAAAGCACTGATGGAGGAATTAGCTGGGATGTTGTAAGTCCGGATCTCACCAGGGATGAAAAGGACAAGCAAGGCCCCGGTGGCGGCCCCTATACCAACGAAGCAGCAGGAGGTGAAAACTACAATACCCTGATGGCATTAGTAGCGTCCCCACATGAAAAAGGAGTCTTATGGGCCGGAAGTGATGATGGCCTTATTCATATTACCAAAGATGGAGGAGCAAATTGGGAGAATATTACCCCGCCAAATCTGCCCCATGGCATTGTTAATAGCATAGAACTTTCTCCCCACGATGCTGCCACAGCCTATGCGGTAGTCATGAGGTACAAATACATGGACATGAATTCTTATATTTTTAAAACAAACGATTACGGGAAAAGCTGGACAAAAATTGTCAATGGTATTTCAGGACCGCATACGTTCGCCAGAGTGGTTAGGGAAGACCCAAAGAGAAAAGGTCTTCTTTATGCAGGCACAGAAACTGGTTTGTATATTTCTTTTGACGACGGACAAAACTGGCAGAAGTTTCAATTAAATCTACCCGTTGTTCCAATTAATGACTTAATTTTTCAGGATAATGATCTTGTTGCCGCAACCGCCGGGAGGTCATTTTGGATATTGGATGATGTTGCTGCCATACAGAACAGTCCGGGCCCCAAAGCGCCCGTTGCTATTTTTACACCAAAAGACACTTATTTAATATTTGGAGGAAGTAGTGACAAACCCATACCCGGGCTGGGCCAAAATCCCAAACAAGGGGTGACATTTGATTATTACCTGGATAAATCAGCCGACAGTTTGGATCTGGAATTAGAGGTAATGCACAATGGCAAGTTAATACGATCTATTAGTAATAAGAAACCCAAAGACTTTAAATCCTGGCCTGGCGGGCCGTCTAAGCCGCAGGTGCTTCCTTCAAAAAAGGGATTTAACCGATTTACATGGGATTTTAGAAAAGAAAATATCCCCGCAATAGATAAGGTTTTCGTTTATGGCAATTACGCCGGATCAAGAGTTGGCCCCGGAACATATATGCTTCGACTAACCCTGGAAGGATTAACCTCTGAAACACAGGTGCAAATTCTTCCTAACCCCAAAGTAGCGGCCTCTATAAAAGATTTTGAAGCTCAGCAATTGATCCTGGGGCAAATAGAGCGTACTATTACTGCTATTCATGAAGCCGTGAATGAAATGCGATCTGCAAAATCACAATTGGAAAATTACGGCAGATTACTCAAGGATAATGAGAATACAACATCGCTCATCGAAAAAGGAAAAGAGCTCATAGAGCGGATTGATACCTGGGAACAGCATCTAATACAACCCAAGCAAAAAACCTTCCAGGATGTTATTAATTTTAATAATAAACTCAATGCCCAGTTGATGCATTTAAAAGGCTATGTAGATACCGCAGATCCTGTAGTGACCGAAGGTGCTAAAGAACGCCTAAGGGATCTCCTGGCAATGTGGAAGACATTTTCAGAAGAACGAAACGAAATTGTAGATAATGAAATGAAAGCTTACAATTCCTTGTATTCTCAACTTGGAATACCGGCATTAATACTTGATGACAAACAATAGCATGGATAAGGCATTTGTAGCCGATAAGACATTTAAAATATCGACTTCAGAACCGCAATTATCTTAGAAATTGATCCTGAAATGAACCGGCTTAAGAAGGCACGGTTCTCCTCAGAGAATATCCAGGGTTTGTTACTGAAATACGACATAAAGATAGAATAATCAGCTGCGGATATTACCGGCTAAATCTAACTTTCTGCCAGAGTACATACAAGGCGTATAATAGGATAATTTGTATCTTCAGCTTATATCTGTAATTCGTCTATGAAATACTTACTTTCAGTTTTCTTTTTAATTGCTGCTAACCTTTCTGCCCAGAATACATTGGCCCTGAAGGAAGGAAGTAGTTCCCCGAAAGCTTCACTTTCTGAGGTAGAGTGGATTGAAGGTCATTGGAAAGGAGAGGCCTTCGGAGGCATTACCGAGGAAATATGGAGCCCTCCCTTAGGTGGTTCTATGATGTTTGTATTTAAATTGGTTGCAGATGGAAAGGTGCAATTCTATGAAGCGGGCCATATACAAGAAATAAATGAAACGCTCTTACTGCAACTAAAGCATTTTCATGGCAATTTTAAAGGATGGGAAAAAAAGGATGAAACTGTAGATTTTAAGTTGGTTAAAGTAGAAAAAGATCGCATCTATTTTAGCGATTTTACATTTGAGAAGGTCAGCGAAAATGAGATGAATATCTATGTCGTAATCGGCGATGAAGAAGGGAGTACTAATGAGGTGAAGTTTAATTATAAGAAATAGTAGTGGAGGAAAAAAAATGCTTGGAATGTGGCACAACAATAAGGGGTCGTATAGATAAAAAATACTGCTCCGATTATTGCCGCAATGCCTATAATAACAAGCTCAATAAAGACAGTAAAAACCTCGTCAGGAATATTAATAACAGGTTACGCAAGAATTACCGAATTCTGGATAGCTTTCCTTTAAAAGAAGGTAAAACGCGCACAACCAAAACCAGATTATTGGACAAGGGGTTCGATTTTGAGTTTATCACCAATCTATATACCACCAAGAAAGGATCAACCTACTATTTTGTATACGATCTTGGATATTTGCCCCTGGATAATGACTATTATATGATAGTGAAAAGGGAATAAGGCATTAAGTATACTTTACCTAATGACAATTTATATGAAATATGCTCCTGATGAACACATTTATTTCCAATTCTGAGCGGAGAGTTTTAAAGCAGCAACCACAATATCCTTGCGGCTAATCTGACCTACCAGTAAATCATTTTTCATCACTGGAAGCCTTCTCCTGTTATGTTTGTCGAAAATGCCCGCAGCGTCGAAAATGCTTATATCGTGAGGAATAGTTTCCACATTCTTGGTCATATATTTCTCTACGCTTTTGTCTAGTATAGGCTGGTTAAAATAACGGCTTTCAGATATCTGTTTCATACAATCTGCTTCGGAGATAATGCCTACCAAAAAACCATTGTCATCTAAAACCGGGCCCCCGGAAATCCGGTTTTTTGCAAAAGATTCCATCACCTCAAGAATCGACTGCTCCGGACTAAAAGTGGTTAACTTTCTGGTCATATAGTCTTCTACGAGAATTGGAGCATCGTATTCTTTCTTCGAAGATGCCTTTGCCCTACGGCCCATAAAACTCTTAATACCCATATCCGTTCAGTTTTGGTTAATATGAAATATAAGGCTTTTCGGGCAATTATTTAAATAAAATCGTTTAAACGTACTATCCCCGGGAATTTTATACATTTATGGTTTAAGATAATTACATGAAAAAATTTGCCCCCATTACCACACTTTTATTAGTTATTTTGGCTGTCTACTGGAGCTTCAGCGCTCTTATGCCCTCATACCGTCCTGATAATAACCAGACAGCTACCTCATTTTCTACAGACAGAGCGTTATCTCATGTTAAACAATTATCTCAAAAGCCCCATGGAGTGGGTTTTCCTGCCCATCAAGAAGTAAGGGAATATATTATGGGCGAACTTGGAAAATTAGGTCTGCGCCCTACAATTCAGCAAGGTTATACGGCCGGGGATTGGGCAAATTTTAGCAGGGCAACCAATATTTTGGCCAGAATTAAAGGCACAAAGCAGGGAAAAGCTCTGATGCTACTAACACACTACGACAGTAGCCCTCATTCATCCCTTGGTGCCAGTGATGCCGGCAGCGGTGTCGCAACAATATTAGAGGGTTTGAGAGCCTACCTGTCTGAAGGCAAAACGCCGGGTAATGATATTATTATTTTAATTACCGATGCAGAAGAACTAGGACTTAACGGCGCTGATCTTTTTGTCAATAAGCATCCCTGGGCCAAAGATGTTGGCCTTGTTTTAAATTTTGAAGCAAGGGGAAGCGGGGGACCCGGATATATGCTGATTGAAACTAACAGGGGAAACGGAAACTTAATTAAGGAATTTACCAAAGCTAATCCAAACTATCCTGTGGCGAACTCCCTGGCCTATAGCATATACAAAATGCTGCCAAACGATACCGATCTTACAGTATTTAGGGAAGAAGGAGATATTGAAGGATTTAATTTTGCCTTTATCGATGACCACTTTGATTATCATACCGCAAAAGATAGTTATGAGCGATTAGACAAAAAAACACTGACCCATCAGGGGAGTTATTTGATGCCGCTGCTGAAGCACTTTAGTGATGCGGATCTCAATAACCTTAAAAGCCTGAATGACTATATCTATTTTAATGTGCCATTGTTCAAATTGGTTAGCTACCCCTTTGAATGGATCTGGCCAATATTTGGATTTGTGCTGCTTATTTTTATCGTTTTATTGGTCCATGGATTTCGAAAAAAGGTGTTGCATCTTAAAGAAATTGCCAAGGGAAGCCTCCCTATGTTACTAGCATTAGGGCTAACCGGAATAATCGGATATTTTGGCTGGTCGATATTAAAGTGGTGGTATCCTCAATACAAGGATATTCTGCATGGATTTACCTATAACGGACACGCCTATATATTTGCATTTGTATGCCTGTCTGTTGCTATCTGTTTCTGGAGCTATCACAAATGGAGGAAAATTAGTACCGCTAATTTGCTGGTAGCGCCTATTATAATATGGCTGATCATATGTGGAGGACTGGCTATGTATCTCCCGGGCGCAAGCTTTTTTGTGATTCCACTGATTGCACTGCTCTCAGCATTTTTTGTGTTAATCAACCAGGAGGAACCCAACCCTTACTTGCTGGTGTTGCTTAGCCTCCCGGCTATCTGGATGCTGGCCCCCTTTGTTAAAATGTTCCCCGTTGGCTTAGGCCTAAAAATGATGATTGGGGTTACCCTTCTGAGCAGCCTTATTTTTCTACTATTACTTCCCTTGTTTGGCTTTTATAAACATAAAAATCGGTTATCATATTTAGGTGTACTACTTTTTATAGGGTTTATGGTTTCGGCTCATTTTGATTCCGATTTCGATCAAAACAATGCAAAACCCACCAGCCTTTTATATGTTCTGGATGCAGACAAAAAAAGCGCAATGTGGGCAACTTATGAACATGTCCCGGCAGAGTGGACCAGCCAGTATGTTGAAGTTACCACCAGAGCAGCTGTAACTGCCTCGGGCAAAACTATTAGCAGCAAATACAGCACCGGGTTTACCTATACCTCAGAAGCACCATTAAAAGAGATTCCACCACCGGATATTCAAAAAGTCCGGGATACTGTAATCGGAGAGAACCGAATCCTGGAAATTCGAATAACGCCAAAAAGGAATGTAAATAGACTGGAAATATTTACTAATACCAACAACCTTAAAAAAGCAAAGATTAATCAAGTTGCTCTTTCACCTTACTATTTGAAAAATAGAAGAGGCGGGAAACTGGTAACCCATTATATAAGCGATAACGAGTTTACCGAACTTAATGTGGAAATCCCAAAAGGTACTCCTTTGGAAATTACCGTATACGAAGCTTCTAATGACCTCTTAAACCATCCGGACTTTACTATCCCCAGAAGACCAGCAAATAACATACCGATGCCCTTCGTTCTGAATGATGCCGTATTGGTAACCAAAACAATACGATTTGAGTAGCGCAATTGGGATTATCGGATGCGGATGGCTGGGCTTACCGCTGGCCAGGGTACTGCTAGAAAAAGACTATCAGATTTATGGCAGTACAACTTCAGAAGGAAAGCTGGCAGAAATAAAAAAGCAAGGTATAATCCCTTTCAGAATTGTATTAGGGGAAGACAATATTGAGGGTTCAATAAGCAAATTTTTGGCCCCGCTGGAAATTTTGATTATAAATGTACCCCCTAAATTAAGAGGAAAGCACAAAGAGAACTACGTGCGCAAAATGGAACTGCTATATGCAGCGATAATGAGTACGGGGATAAAAAAAATTGTGTTTATAAGCAGCACCTCGGTCTATGGCGATATACAGGGTGAAGTTACAGAAGATACCCCCGCAATTCCAACTACAGCATCAGGTAAACAGCTGTTGATGGCAGAGGAACTATTTAGAAAAGCGAAAAATATTAAGGTTACTATATTACGATTCGGTGGATTAACCGGGCCAGGGAGACATCCGATTAGCTTTTTAGCCGGGAGAAAAGGCCTGGAGAATGGCTCAGATTATGTGAACCTTATTCATTTGAATGACTGTATTGGGATGATCGTATTTGTTCTGCAGAATAATTACTGGAACGACACCTTTAACGGGGTATTTCCGGACCACCCTTTAAAAAGTGAATATTATACTTCTGAAGCACTAAAAAGAGGGCTTCCTGCACCGGAATATGTGTTAAAAAAATCAGAAAAACATGGGAAATTGATTAAAAGTAAGAATATTCTTAATAAAAATTATGTTTTTTCAACCCCAATAACCCAATAATTCACCACACAAAACTTCATTTTCACAACAAAAATATCGATAAACGGTTAAATTATATCGTTGATTTACAGCTTTTTAGACCCATCACCTTATCTTTGTCTAAACATTAAATCCCAAAATATCATGGAAAATTCAAGTATTAGGGGGATGGTCTTAATGGAAATAGAGAGTCTCATCTCCCGCAGTTGTGCCAAAGGTAAAATGACCAAAAGTTTTCAGCACCTTCATCAACTTATTGTAAAGAAACATTACAATGCCGCGGATGTATCTATAGATTATCACAGAAAGAGGGTAGCCATGGATATTGTAATTGATGACAACTCTTATGATCCAGGAACGGTTAATCTGAATGTCCCGACACTTCATGCTAATTTGTTGTTTGGGAATCTTAAGGATTTTCTAAAATCCTGCCTGGATACAGACAACAAGAGTCTGGCATTTTATGCCGGAATACTGAGATCGTATGCCAATAGAGATGTCAGGCTGACCGCCGTCTGAAGAATCAACAACCGACAACCAACATAAAAAAAGGATGCCGTTTGGCATCCTTTTTTGCATCTTCAATCATTTTAAGATTTTCAATTACATAATACAGAAAAAAATGTAGTAGTTTTGCCGCACTTAAATTAATGGAGATGAGAAAGATAGTAATACTGATATTTTTTGCTCTGGGCACAATTTCGAATGCTCAGACCAATTCCCAATTACAAGAACACTATGATGCCTTTTACAAGCAAATGCGGTTACAGGGCGATATAAATGGGTTAATCAATGCACTAACTCATTTAAATGTCCTAAGACCCTCTCAGGAACTCAGGGATACTCTGGCCTACGTATATGCCAATAATAATCAACATTTGCAGGCGTTAAACACTATCGGTATAGAAAAGAAGGATTCCGATTCTGATCTGGCAGTGCAGGTAAAAGCAATTTCTTTAAAGGCCCTAAACCAGCCAAAGAGAGCTTTAGAACAATTTGAAGTTCTTTTCACAAGAACTCCAAATCCCTATCTGGCATACGAATTGGCCGATCTTAAAATACAAATGGGGGACAATGAGGGAGCGTCTACAAATATTGAATACGGCATTGCCAATGCAAATGACGAGATGAAATATGCCTTTTACGAGCGTCAACAGCCCTATGAAGTGCCTATTAAAGCTGCTTTTATTCATTTAAAAGGACTGGTAATTTACAATATGAATAAGGACAATATAGACGAAGCTGTCGCCACTATTGACGAGGCGTTGAAAATTGATCCAAACTTTAACCTTGCGAGTTTAAGCAAACAAGCACTGGAATCGCGCAAAACAACTCCGGCTGAAACCGAGGAATAGAATACACCAATTTATATAAATAAAAAGGGGCATTATATGCCTCTTTTTTTGTTCCTTACAAGTCTGGGTTGATGCTATAGGCAATTTGGGCACCTAACTGGATAAAGAGCTCTAAATGGCATTCATTGGATAACAGGGTTATTGACAGCAAATTTTGCCAATCCTTTGATAGCTTCCTCGGTATTTTTTCTAAAGAGTTTTTTCGCAAATAAGAAAATGAACAATTTTTTAAATGGTGATTTCGCCATCCAGTAATTCTCTATTTGGAGCCTACAACCCTTTTCTGAGGTTGGAGTAATAATGTAAAACTGATATGCTTCATCCATTATAGGTATACTTGTAGTCATTTCCCCGTAGATATACTGCCCCGGTTCTGTGTCTTTAGTTACCGCAACAAAATTTAGGTGTTTCCCATTTATAACGCATAAATGCGCGCTCCCCAGCCTTGTGACTTCATTGTCGCTATAAATAAATTCATCTACTCCCTTTACCCATAAATGTCGATAACCATAGTTAGAGACATATTCTAAGAGTAGTGCAGCGGGTATTTTTATATGCTCTTCCAATACCAGGTTCGGAGATTTATTAAATTGTACTTTATGTCCTTTAGGTACTGTATTAAGACTGAGTTTATCATTATTGATAATGGCATACATATACCCCACTTCATTTCCATCATAGTGGTCAGTACCTTCATTAAATTGGTATACTTTGCTAACATAGTCTGCAGGCAGTTCTATCATCGCAGCAAGTTTTTGGCTGACCAGGACATAGTTTTCACTGTCGATAGAATTTTTAAGTAATCTATGTGCTTCAATTACCTGCTGCCCAAACGGCTTTCTTCTTCCTTGGACTTCTATATACTGTAGCTCCCCACAATGCGCTACAATTTTCAATTGAAGATCCGGAGCAGAAGAACAGGCATTACACGGGCAAATTCTATTCTTTTCCAACATCTTTAAATGAGAATGAAATGCGGTGAACATGGTTTCCATCTGAGCCAATAAGCGCTCCTGGGAAAGCACTTCTCCTTCCTTATAAAAGAACAGGGCATCACCCTCAATTTCGGCTAAACGCAACTCCTCCGTATTGGCCTCAATAAGTACCTCTAACAATTCGGCAATTACATGCTGACTGTGTTCCACCTCTGTAGTTTGAATAAATTTGGTGAAACCCGATATGTCGGGAATAAAGAGTAAGGAATTCGGCATCATGAATATATTTAACAAAAAAGCTCAACCTTATTCCAGTAAAATAAGATTTTTCTCCAGGGTATTATTAACGGTAACATTAAATTGCTCGCGCATGGCATTGTAGGCCACTATCAACTCGCTTGCTGGCTCATAAAGATCTGTGCGATACTCCAGGGCTGCCTTTGTTTTTAATATATATGTCTTTAGTACCTTTTGCCTGCTTTTGATCTGAGGGGTGTTAAATGTTTCAGGATATTCAGAAGCGGCCATTACATTTTGCTTTTCTACAAATTCTTCAACTATCAGAATAAGATCCTCCCTGTTTTCGGCCTTATAAAGTGCATCAAAGCTTAAATCGAGCGAATTAAACTCTGGCCATTCCTTTAGTATCTCTAACACCTTGGAATTCATAGCCGCTCGTTTCGGTATAGAATCTACAGACCATTCTGCGGTATCATCCTCATTAATTTCAAGGACGGGCGGTTGTTGTTTACACGAAACAACTAGTCCTATAAAAATGAATATGCAGCATATTTTATTCATAGGACGAATGTACAAATTTTAGAATCAGTTATATTTACACAGATATCCATTTAACTTCATTTTAATGCAAAAATCCGTTCTCATTTTAGGTGCCTGCGGGCAGATTGGTACAGAACTTACATTGAGTCTCAGAGAGCGTTTCGGAAGTGAAACGGTAATTGCAAGTGACATAAGAGAAGGGGCTGAAAACCTGATGTCTTCGGGCCCTTTTGAACTACTAGACGCAACAAACTACGAAGCCATAGAGGATGTTGTAATGCATTATGAAATAGAGGAAGTGTACCTTATGGCCGCCATGCTTAGTGCAACAGCAGAAAAGTTTCCAATGCGCGCCTGGAATCTTAATATGAATTCGCTTTTTAATGTTCTCAATCTAGCTAAAGAAAAACAAATTGCCAAAGTATTCTGGCCTTCCAGCATTGCAGTTTTCGGCCCTAACACCCCGGACGAAAAAACACCTCAAAATACAATTATGGAACCCAGCACGGTATACGGAATTAGCAAACAAGCCGGTGAGCGTTGGTGTGCCTATTACCACAAAAAATACGATGTAGACGTGCGCAGTATTCGTTACCCTGGTTTAATAAGTTGGAAAACAATGCCGGGTGGGGGGACGACAGACTACGCTATTGAAATTTTTCACGAGGCCATTGCCAACAAAACTTACAGTTGCTTTCTAAAAGAGGATACAAAACTCCCTATGATGTTTATGGATGATGCTATAAGAGCTACCATAAACCTTATGAGTAGTGATCCTAAAAACATTAGTGTAAGATCTTCGTATAATCTGTCTGCTATGAGTTTTTCGCCTAAGGAAATTGCTCAAAAAATTAAAGATCAAATACCAGATTTTGAGATCACTTATGATCCGGATTTCAGGCAGGCCATAGCAGATTCCTGGCCAAAAAGTATTGATGATTCAAGGGCCAGGGAAGATTGGGGTTGGCAACCAGATTTTGATCTGGAAGCTACCACCAGAGAGATGTTGAATAATTTGAGTTGAATTATTAAAGGGGATGAATTATTCATTTCAGCTCTTACTAAAAATATCTGCAACTCATAGGGGATAAAAACAAATTTCCGATGTCCCTACCTTTATCTTGGATAGTTATCAGATAAAAGGCTATTTTTAAGTATCAAAACTAGTCTTATGAAAGCCTTTTCATCACTTAAAACAGTAATTCCACTGCTACTACTTTTCTGTACCAAGATGGCATTGGGTCAAATAGAACCCAATGTGTTTCTCTATGAAGAGCAGACCGAAGATGCCACAATTACCCATGAATTGAAGGTTGACAGCGGGTATTTAATTTATACTAAATTCAAGCAGCAACCCCCTGAATTTATAAGCACCGTTGGTGGGTTTTACACCTTAGAAAACGATTCTATAAAAGTAAAATTAGAATTCAATTCGGATTATGAGAAAAACACGATAACCAATGTTGCGATGGGTTATACTGCGATGGGCGATGATTTGACCCTTAATGGCAATACTTTTAAAGCTGTCCCTCAGCAAAAACAGGATCTTGACGGACAGTGGCTCTTTGCTACCAGGGGTCCGGACACAGGCCAGGAAAGACGAGGGGAAGCCCAGGCCAGAAAAACACTAAAATTCCTGCTTAACGGACATTTCCAATGGATAGCATATCATACAGAGACCTTCAGGTTTTCAGGAACCGGAGGAGGTGCATTCAGCTCTAAAGATGGCAAGTATATAGAAAATATTGGCTATTTCTCCAGAGACAACAATAGAGTGGGTGCCAAGTTAGATTTCAACTATGAGGTAAAAGGAGCGGATTGGCACCATACCGGAAAAAACAGCAAAGGAGCACCGATGTACGAAATCTGGGCCAGACGGGATTAGACGGTTCCGGCTGCTGAAATGTCGGATTTACCTCCAGTTTTTTTCAACAATTTAATTTGTAGAATTTCTATGCCTTTATCTATGGGCTTTAGCATGTCGTACATATTTAATGCTACAACACTGGCCCCGTGCATGGCCTCTACCTCCACCCCTGTCTTATAATTAGTCTTTACAGTGATAAGAATTTTTATTTCGAGTTCGTCAATTTCATAAGTAATGTCTGTATACTCAATGGGTAATGGGTGGCAATCTGGCAATAAATCCGGAGTTTTCTTTACCCCCAATAAACCCGCTGCCTTACTCATTGCAAAGACATCCCCTTTGGGTACGGTATTTTGCCGGATAGCAGTGATAGTATCATCAGAACTCACTCGCACTATAGCCTGAGCGACAGCAGTTCTCAATGTTACTGATTTATGTGTAATGTCTACCATTTTATTTATTTACCTTCCATTGATACGAATCGTCCCCGAATAGTTCTTTCCCAAAAACCGGGACTTCTTTCTTAATTTCTTCAACCACGGTGTGAAGAGCTTCAAAAACTGCTTTTCTGTGAGGAGATGAAACAAATACAAATAAACAGATCTCTCCCGTTTGAACCACTCCCATGCTATGGTATATATGCAGGCAACTGAGTTCGTACTTATTAAACGTAGCCTCCTTAATCTCGTGAAACTTAAGGTTGGCCATCTCCTCATAAGCACTATACTCTATGCCCGTAACAGTCTTACCCTGAATATCATCTGCTCTAACCTGTCCGAGGAAAATATCGTGAGCTCCAATCTGAATCTTTGATTGGTGCTTAGCAATAGACTCCGCTATAAACTCAGGAGTAATTGCTCCCTTAATAAATACGTTTTTTATTTTTTGTTTTTCCATCTGAGCAATGTAGACTGCTAAGGTAAAGAAGATTTGCGAAACGAGAACCAAATACGCCGAAGCTGGCAGGCAAAGGTGAAGTTACAATTCTAGCTCCTCGTATTTGGGGATGGGGTTGTTTTTATTTTTCAAAGGGATGCCCCGCGTAAACAGCATTCCTAACTTCTCCTTCAGCCGGAAACAAATTCTTTTTGCTTATATCTTTTGTTCCAAAAAACCCCTTATACCCTACTTCGCTCTTATTATAAATTGATAAGGCAATAAATCAACATTTACATCCAACTGGGTATAGCCAGCTTCTTTTAGTTCTTTTTTTACGGTGACCAAAGAAACTTTATGGTCTACCGGGGGACCTACTGGAATTTCTTTTTTAAAGAAATCGATGATGACTAATTCTCCTTCCGGTTTAATTCCTTTTTTCACTTTTGAAAAATAGTCACTTCTGTTTTCGATATGATGATAGGTGTTTACGATCAACACCATATCTACCTCATTGTCCTCCAGGTTTGGACTGTCGTAAGGTATTTTTCGAAGTTCTATATTTTCAAGTTTGTTTTCATCAATACGCATTTTCAATGCCCCTTGAAATTCATCGTTGACATCAGCCGCAATTACCTGCGCCCCTTTTTCTGCCAGTTTTACCGAAAAATATCCCGAACCGGCTCCAATATCCATTATTTGTTTGCCCTTTAGTTCACCAAGATATTCAAGAACCATATCCGGTTTTTGGTAGGCATCACGCTCCGGTGATTCAAATCGCATGATCAAGTCGTCGACAGATGATCGGTGCATATATTCATTAGCGGTATTCGTACTATCGCTTTTACCATGATGCTTATGCTGAGAAAATGCTAAGCATGAGACCATCAAAGTTGCCAAAAGAAAAAGATTTTTTGTTGTACTCATAGCTAAATATGTTTTTTGGTATTCGTGAATCTTCAATTTCATTTTATACATTTTTAAACTGAACTTAGTTAAGGACGAAAGTCAGATCAACTGCAAATCGTTGGTTTAACAGTACTAAAACGAGCCGCTTTAAGTTACGAAAACATTTAGTTAAAAATGTTGATGATTTGTGAATTCGAATGAATGATTTAAATTGAAATCATTTGAAACCAAGAAAATGTATATCTCTGTAAGCCAATTACTTTTGATCTTTTTTAGGCCTCTTTACATGTTAAAAAATACCCATGGCAAGAGATAGCTGCGCTGTTCTTGATTGAGGCACGTTCTGAAAATACCTAAACAAAGCTGCTAAACAGCTGGTATTATTTTTACACCAGACTCAAAGCTGTCAGCAGCTTTGGCCGTGGCAAGAGATAGCTACGCTGTTCTTGAATGAGGCACGTTCTG
>NZ_JAFMPW010000014.1 GCF_026126425.1 Muriicola sp. Z0-33 | reverse complement strand
GGTCGTGCATCCTGTTCGGGTGACCCCGACTTTTGGATTCACTCCCTATCGGTCGTGCATCCTGTTCGGGTGACCCCGACTTTTGGATTCACTCCTTATCGGTCGTGCATCCTGTTCGGGTGACCCCGACTTTTTGGATTCACTCCCTATCGGTCGTGCATCCTGTTCGGGTGACCCCGAACATAAAATTTTTAATCGCAGTTTTTCAAAAGTGAACTTTTGACATCTGCTCTCCAAAAATTTTATGTGGGGAGAGCAGGATTCGAACCTGCGAAGGTAAAACCAACAGATTTACAGTCTGTCCTCGTTGGCCGCTTGAGTATCTCCCCTGCTAAAATTTTTCACTATTTTTAAGAACCTAAGTGCTAAAAGACAGACTTTTCCTAATTTTCAGAATGGATAAACCTTTTATTCTCTTAAACTCAACTCTTACTTAATGCCCAGGAAAACCAATGTTTTCCAATGTTTCGAGCCGATGGAGGGACTCGAACCCACGACCTGCTGATTACAAATCAGCTGCTCTAGCCAGCTGAGCTACATCGGCCTTTTTTCACCCTTTATCGCATAAAAAAGTCCGCTATTTCTAACGGACTGCAAATGTAGATAATTATTTTTTTAATCAAAACAAATTTACAAAAATTTTAGAGAGGCATTAACACGGGGTTTTCTCTTCTTTTTCACTAATTTTCTTTCCAGAGAACTGCAAGCAGAATCTACCGCTTCTTCAAAAGTCTTACATCGCTTTTTTACCAAAAATTTATCTTTAGGTATTCGGACTTTAATTTCAACAATTTTATTCTCTTTGGAACTGGTATTTTCAACTTTTAAAAACACATCTGAACTTATGACTTTATCATAATACTGATTTAACTTATCAATCCTTTTTTGCACAAAATCCATAAGCTCTCCATCCGCATTGAAATTCACTGATTGTGTATTTACTTTCATAGAATACTATTTTAACGATGAAACAAAAGAAAAGAACGTTTTACTATTCCTGGCTCCTTGGGTGGGAAGAGGAATGTACTTTTTTTAGTTCGGCAATACTATTGTGGGTATACACCTGAGTAGAAGCCAAACTTGAATGCCCAAGCAATTCCTTTACAGCATTCATATCTGCCCCCTTGTTGAGCAAATGTGTGGCAAAGGTATGCCGCAATATATGAGGACTCCTTTTTACCTTAGAGGAGACCATACTAAAATACCCATTTATAATTCTATAAACAAGGGTTTCATAAATTTTGTGTCCCCCCTTTGAAAGAAATACATACTCCTGTTCCCGAGGAACATTTAGAGTTTTCCGCATCTGGAAATAGGTCTCGAATAATTCTCCAATGGAATGCAATAATGGAATAATGCGTTCCTTGTTCCGCTTGCCCAATACCTTTATAGAATTATCATGCAGGTTAATATCTGTTAATTTGAGGTTGATCAATTCAGATCTTCTTATCCCTGTAGTATATAACAATTCTATTATCAATTTATCCCGGATGCCTTCAAAATCGTTCTCAAAGGGTACTTCCTGAAACATACGTTCCATTTCCGATTCTGAAAAAGGTATTTCTATCTTTTTGGAAGTTTTTAGTGCTTTATGCCTGGCAAGGGGACTGGCAGTAATGCTATCGGTCATTAATAAAAACTTATAATACGCCTTTAGCGAAGCTACCTTTCTGTTAACAGACCTATTGCTAATCCCTGTTTCAACCAATTGAACTATCCAGCTTCTGATAATACCATAGTCAACAGTTTCTATATTCCCGAAATCATAGTTATCTGTACAGAAAGACTTAAAATCATTTATGTCATTATTATAAGCCTTTATAGTATGTGCCGAATAATTTTTCTCCTGGGCCAGATATGAAATGAAAGCGTTGACAGACATAATTCAAAGTTACAAAACATGACGGTAGTTAAAATCAAAAAAAAATCCCGTTCCGGAATTGATTCCGTAACGGGATTAATATTATTAAAAAGCAGTTCTAAATTTCTTCCTGGTCCCTAAGGCCCTGAATATATTGTGCTTTCTGAATCTGTTGTCTTCGCTCTACTGAAGGTTTGGTAAATTGTTGTCTTTTACGCAATTGACGCATCGTACCGGTACGATCAAATTTACGCTTAAAACGTTTTAGAGCCCTATCTATATTTTCTCCTTCTTTAACTGGTATTATTAACATTGGCTACAACCTCCTTTCTTTTGTGATTTTAAGTTTGCAAATATAATATGAATAACTGAAATGCAAACAATTTATTTTAAAATATTCTTCGCAATAACTACTTTCTGAATTTCCGAAGTACCTTCACCTATAGTGCAAAGCTTTGCATCCCTGTAAAACTTCTCTACCGGGAAATCTTTAGTATAGCCGTATCCGCCATGGATTTGCACCGCTTCATTGGCTACTTTAACGCATACCTCAGAAGCAAACATTTTAGACATGGCACTCATTTTTGTCATTGGCCGTCCTGCATTTTTCAGGAAGGCCGCCTTATGTACCATAAGCTCTGCTGCCTCAATCTCTGTAGCCATATCAGACAATTTAAACGAGATACCCTGAAATTCACTGATAGGTTTTCCAAACTGTATCCTTTCCTTGGAATACTTTAATGCTGCTTCAAACGCACCCTTGGCAATTCCCAGAGATAAGGCTCCTATCGAAATTCTTCCTCCATCCAGGACTTTCATGGATTGAATAAAACCATCTCCTATTTCACCCAGCCTGTTAGCATCTGGGATTTTGCAATTATCAAATACCAACTCTGCCGTCTCACTGGCTCTCATCCCGAGTTTATTTTCTTTCTTCCCGCTGGTGAAACCAGGAGTGCCCTTCTCAACAGCGAAGGCCGTCATGCCCCTGCTATCTCCTTTTTCACCTGTTCTGGCTATGACTACGGCTATATCTCCACTAATTCCATGTGTAATGAAATTTTTAGCCCCGTTCAGCACCCAATCATCTCCAACCCTTACCGCAGTAGTACTCATACCCCCTGCGTCTGAGCCGGTATTGTGTTCCGTAAGGCCCCATGCCCCTATCCATTCTGCGGTGGCTAATTTGGTTATCCACCGTTGTTTTTGTTCCTCATTCCCAAAAGATAATATATGATTTGTGCAGAGCGAATTATGAGCTGCTACAGATAACCCAATAGAAGGGTCTACCTTGGATATTTCTTCAATTATAGCGATGTATTCGTGATAACCCAGTCCGGAACCCCCCAATTCCTCAGGAACGAGAACTCCCATAAAACCCATTTCCCCGGCTTTTTTGAAAACCTCTACTGGAAATGTTTGCGCCTCATCCCAATCCATAATATAAGGCCTTATGTATTGCTCAGCGAATTCTTTTGCAGATGCTGCAACCAGTTGATGTGTTTCTGAATAATCAAATCCAATTGTGGACATGGCGTCTGTAATCATTACAATTTTTTAGAGCGACAAATATAACTTAATTCTCTCAATCTTATCTGAAGGAAAATCAGGGATTGCTCTTAAATCGTCGAAAGAACTAAATCTTCCGATCTGATTTCTGTAAGCAACCATCTTCCGGGCGAGATCATTGTTAATATAAATAATGAAGGCCAGCTCTTCGGCCGTAGAATTATTAATGTTCACCTTATTAACGGTCGGTTTATTAATTATTCTGAATTTTTTTAAAGTCCTTTCAACCACCTCCGCTTTCAACCCATAGACATCATATAACTGTTCGTTCACCAAAAATCCACCCAATGCATCTCTGAATTTGATGATCCGATTGGAAAGCGTCTCCCCTATGCCATTAATGGTCCTTAATTCATCTGCAGATGCGCTGTTGAGATCACTAAGATTATAGATAATGTCATTTCTCTGCTCGACTCCTTTTTTTGTTTTTGCGACTTCGTTTGTTTTATTTTTCCATTCCGGAAATCTAAAATAGGGAGCAATCTCCATTAATTTGACATCTGAAATACCACTTGCCATTTGAAACTCTTCCGGAGAATTTACATATTTACCAAGGGCCCTAAAGCGAAAAAAATTATCTATTTCTCCAGGTGACATGCCCAGGCTATACCCTCTAAAATCATCTATATAGTTTGGATTAAACCGATGTTTAATAACAAGGTTATCCTCTAAAGCTTGTGCCTTCAAGGCATGTATTTCCTGCTGAATTTTATCATCAATGACCAAAATGACCGCATCCGGTGAAGGCGTTTTGCTTTTAATCAGGAAATTAACGGTCTGAAAACAGAAAATCAATAATAACAAAAAGAAAATCCCACTTCGTTCCTGTTTATTGAACTTGAAGTGGGATCTAATATTTATCATATAACGCTTCTAGCCTTTTACGAAAGCTTTAATGTCAGCTAGATATTTGTCCATTTCGTCTTTTACCCTTGGGAACAAGAATAGTAGTCCTACCATATTAGGGAATACCAGGGCGAGAATCATGGCATCAGAGAACTTAATAACAGCATCAAGCGTAGCCGCCGCACCAATTACAACAAACAGTAAAAACAATATTTTATAGACAACATCTGCCCTTTTCCCTCTGCCAAAAAGATATTTCCAGGATTGTAGTCCGTAGTAAGACCAGGAAATCATGGTCGAAAATGCGAAAAGGATGATAGCAATGGTTAATACATATCTAAATCCGGGAATAACAGAATCATAAGCCATAGATGTAAGGTCAACTCCTCCCACATAAGCTCCGGTTTCGGTAAGCAGAACTGTACTATTTACAGAATTGCCATATTCAAATGCCCCCGCATCCATATTAAAAAATATTATTACCAGTGCCGTCATGGTACATATTACCACGGTGTCTATAAAGGGCTCAAGAAGAGCAACAACTCCTTCACTTGCGGGATATTTGGTTTTAACCGCTGAGTGTGCAATTGCTGCGGAACCGGCTCCTGCCTCGTTGGAAAAAGCGGCTCTCTGGAAACCAACAATGATGACTCCTACCAACCCACCAATTCCGGCTGCCGGTGTAAACGCTCCTGAAATAATCATTCCAAAAGCATCACCGATATATTCTACGTTTGCAAAAATTATCACAAGGGAAGCGAGCACATAAATAACGGCCATAAAAGGAACTATTTTTTCCGTTACACTTGCAATTTTTTTAATACCGCCAATGATCACAATCCCCACAAGTATTGCAAGTATTATCCCTATGATAACGCCAACAGCTCCGCCCTCTAGTTTTAGCATTGTAGATAATTGTACTGCGGCCTGGTTAGATTGAAAGGCATTTCCTCCTCCGAAGGAAGCACCAACACAAAGGATAGCAAAAAGACCACCCAGAATCTTACCCAATCTCGTGAAGCCCTGTTCTTTTAACCCCCTGGACAAATAATACATTGGCCCGCCATATACAGTGCCATTTGCGTCTACATCTCTATACTTTACTCCAAGGGTACATTCCACAAATTTTGTGGACATCCCTATTAATCCGCAAACTATCATCCAGAAAGTGGCACCGGGTCCGCCAAGTGCTATTGCTACAGCTACTCCTGCAATATTTCCCAAACCAACTGTACCCGATACTGCGGTCGCCAACGCCTGAAAATGGCTAACTTCCCCCTCCTTGCTTTCGTCCGCAATGGTATCTACCAAATCCCCATCAACAATATTTAATTCTGCCTTTTCCACACTATGATGATCCAATTCATCGTATTTTCCTCTTACCGTATTAATAGCCAGGGGAAATTTGGCAATGTTTGGAAACTTAAAATAGATAGTGAAAAATGTTGCTCCAAATATTAAGAGTATCAACACTATGGGCAAATTGTATCCGGCAATAGTTATCGGGGTAAGAATAAACCCTTCCCATGCAACAGCAACTGGCATAAAGGCATCGTTGATCTTTTCATCTAAACCCTTTTCCTGGGCGATACTAATGAAAGGTAAAAGCAATGTTAATAGGGTAAGAAGACGATACTTCATAATTTCAGTTTTGGTTTAATTTTATGGTTTGCAATGCGGCAATATCTTAAAATTTACCAACACCGTCAAATATTATTTTAAATGGAACATCTCATTGAGCTTTCTAATCTGTTCTGGCCGCCCAAGAACAATCACCTTACTTTTGGGCTCCAGAGGCATATCAGCTTCGGGGTTGATTATATAATTTCCGTTGGGTTCTATGTAACCAATAATGGTACAACCAGTTTTTCGCCTTAGGTTTAGATCTCTTAAAGAGTTGCACTCCCCATCACCATCAAAATCTTCAATTGCCACCTCTTCAAGGTTGGTGGTATGTTCACCTTCTACAGACAATTTATCCATAAAGGTGATAAGATCGGGTATAACCACCAACGAAGCCATATGGTCCCCGCCAATTTTGTCTGGCATGATTACTTTATTGGCTCCGGCCAATTCTAATTTTTTTTGTGAAGTGGTCAGTGAAGCTCTGCTTATAATAAATAGCCCTTTATTTAACTGACGTGCGGAGAGCACTACAAAAAGATTTGATGCATCATCCGGTAAGGCTGTAATTAAGTATTGAGCCCGCTCTACCCCAGCGGCTAAAAGTACTTCATCTTCGTTGGCATCACCTTCAACAAAAAGTACCTCATTTTCATATTTCTCAATTACATCCTTATCTCTTTCTATAACTACAAAAGGCCTTTTATACGCAATTAAACGTTCTGCCGCCTGCATCCCGTTACGGCCATAACCACAAACTATGACATGGTTAGATAAACTGCTGATCTTGTTTTTCACTTTTCTCTTTTTTAGGATTTGTAGCGAATTTCTGCTCAATATATACTCGGTGACCACCGAAATAGCAAATGCAAATATGAAAACACTGAATATGATTAAAAATATGGTAAAAATCTTAGCATCGGCGTTCATCGGGCCAACTTCAGTAAAGCCAACCGTAGTTACCGTTATTATCGTCATATAAAAGGCGTCTACCCAACTTAAACCGGTTAAGTTGTGGAAACCGAAGACCCCTACCAAAAGGACCATCACCATAAGTGATATGGCAATTATTATTTTAGAACGGAAAAGTCTCAGCATAATCAGAGGTCAAATACGGAATTACGTTTTGTATAAACAAGATCTTTTATTCTCAACCAAAAGGCCAAAAAGAGATATAGCGCAAACCCAAAGCCAAGGGTAACAAAGGTTAGGTAGATAAAGGAAGTTCTTACTACTCTGGCTCTAATTCCCAGGCGTTCGGCTATACGCCTGCAAACCTCGAAGCCCCTTTTTTGGAAATAATACAATATTTGATAAAAAATATTCATTGCCTAAAAATACTATTTTCCATTTAATAATTGTACCCCTATTGCACATTGCAGACATTTGTTTTTTACACAATATCCATTGTGCAATTGCAGTATTGCCTGACTATTCATGGCATTGCTTGCGCGAACGCCCAAATCCTGGAAAGCGGTAACTATTGAATTCCGTTCTGCCCTTACTTCGGCAATAAGTTCTAATAGTGCATCGCTAATATCATTCCCTAAATGTCTGGCATAGCAAAATTTAATTGGCACTACTGTATTGATTAACAAAAGGTCTATAAATTTTGGGGTAACTCTTTTAATTATTGGGGCAGAATATTTCCCAAAAACAAAATGACTGGTCCAGTAATCATTAGTAGTCAGTCGGAAGATTTTAATTAATTCCGCCCGTTTATTTGCAGCAATCACAAGACTAAAAAGGTGACGTTTATTATAAAGTGTCGCAAATTGAGAAAGCCTTATGGTAGGAAAATTAACAGGTCTCAATTTAAAGAACTCAGGAAATATAACAGAACTGTTATCCAGATTGAACTTGTTTTTGAGGTAAGTGTATTCACTCTTTAATTTTAAATAGTATCGATCTCTTATTTCTTCAGACTCTAGTAGCCCTGCCATCCCAAAAAGTATGCTTTCTAACTGGTATGGAATTCCCCTTGTTTTCTGAACGACGATAAAATCAATGGCTTTTCCGATACTCATGAACGATGCACCATTTATCTTCAGGCCAAAGTTCTTTAATAACAATAAGAATAAAACCTGTTCCCAATTATTTTCCGAAGCTTTTAAAAGGTGGCCAATTTCTATGGACTTTTTCTCTAAGCGTTCAAAAAAAAGGCGTTCTAACCAATTGTCCAGAAGAAAGGGGTCTAAACGACCGATATGCTTTTCGCAATTGATAAAATTGTTATTCAGATTATTAAAAAGTTGATTATAATTGAGCAACAATGTATCTGAAATGAAATGACGAAGTTCCAGGGTGGGAATCTCCCGGTTATCACTACCAAATATGGGGACGTCGTTATTCCAGACTACATGCAGAATAACATTGTTATACTTCCTGTCTAGATGGTGCTGATGTCGGTACCAATCCGAGCCTTTAATATGCATTTCCACATTACCTGCCCAAAGTTGTCCTGCTATCTCAACTTTGGCATTAAAAAAATCCGGACCTGAAAAATGATTGTGCGTACCATAGTCAAGTATTCTGAGAGCGTCATTAGCTGTAGTGGTCAAAGCTCTTTGGCTCAGTTTTCTGAATTTCCAGATATAGTGAATAAGGTCTTCGTACATGCCGTATCTCCTTATGATTATAAAGATATTGGCGGGTACTGAAAATTAAATGCAGTGCGCTCTCAATACTTTTCAGGAATGAAGGTCTGATACTTCAGTGGCGGGCGCACATAACCGGCATGTTGGGGCAATGGAGGTAATTCTATCGGGGGAAATTTCATTTTTTTATATGGAATCTGACTCAGGATATGACTAATACAGTTTAGGCGGGCCTTTTTCTTATTGTCTGCGTTCACTACATACCAGGGCACCTGTTTGGTATCTGTATGTGCAAACATATCGTCTTTTGCTTTAGAGTATTCTAACCACCTGGCGCGAGATTCTAAATCCATAGCACTAAATTTCCATTGTTTCAGCGGGTCTGATATTCGGCTATTAAAGCGCTTCTCCTGTTCCTCATCACTCACAGAAAACCAATATTTCAAAAGAATAATATCTGACCTCACAAGCATTCGTTCAAAATCCGGACAAGATCGCAAAAACTCATCGTATTCCTCATCCGTACAAAAACCCATTACCTTTTCTACACCTGCCCTGTTATACCAACTACGATCAAAAAGAACTATTTCACCCGCTGCTGGCAAGTGTGCCACATACCTTTGAAAATACCACTGCGATTTCTCTTTTTCTGTGGGCACTCCTAAGGCAACCACTCTGCAGACTCGGGGATTTAAGGGTTCTGTAATCCTCTTGATTGTACCCCCTTTTCCAGAAGCATCCCTCCCTTCAAAAATAATTACCACTTTCAACCCTTCGGATTTTACCCATTCCTGAAGATGAATCAGTTCCTTATGTAATTCGGCAAGGGCAACCTCGTAGTTATCCGCTTTACCCAGTCCAGACTTTCCTTTTGATCCCATGATCAAATTTATAAAAAAAGAAGGTGATAAATAGTCCGCTTTAATAATTAGTATACCTCCTGATCAAACTAGAAAAATATATGAGCAAATTATTGGAACAATCCCCCGGAGATGCAGAGAACTATAGTTACAAGCAATTTAAAGATATCGGCAGTTGGTCTTCCGCTTAATATTGGAATATTTTTTTAGTGGGATAGTGCAGGCAATAATACTAAGAAGGCTCCTGAATATGAGTATGAGTTAATTGAAACTTACTAATATCAATAAGACCCGACCCACTTTTCATTGTTTATTGCTTATTGTTTATTGCTTATTGCTTATTGTTTATTGCTTACTGTTTACTGTTTACTCCTCAGCAACTTCACCTTCCCACTCATTAAATCCACCCATTAAGTTGTAGGCATTCGCAAAACCCAAACTATTCATTATAGCACAGGCTTGCCCGCTTCTGTTCCCGGATCTGCAATACACATAATAATTTTTGCCCTTATCCAATTTCCCTACCTCATCAAGGAATTCCTGCCCCAGGTAGATATCAATATTAACTGCACCAGGAATAAATCCTTCTTCCATTTCTTCCGGGGTGCGGACATCTAATAGAAAAGAATTAGTATCTTCTTGTAGTTGGTCTGCCCATTCCTCTTGAGTCAAATCTGCCATTGTGTAAATATTTAGGGGCAAAAATAATACAATATTTTATATACCAAGCCTTCCTTTTCTTCGGGATGTATAGCCCCTTAAAACTACCTTCAATTTTTTTTAACAAAAATTTATAGTAGCTGTTGTTGTAAGAATTAAAATTACATTTTATATTTGTATATACAAATGTTGTAAGTACATGAATGTTGAAAAGCGCATCGGAACAAAAAAGGTTTTACCAATAAATAGTAAGACAATTATTCATTATATGTTGGTGAATAATTCTATTACCGAAGCCATTGGGAAAGCTTTAAAACCATTTGATGTATCCTCTCAACAGTTTAATGTACTGCGTATTTTAAGAGGGCAAGATGGACAGGCAGCTAACCTTTCAACCATCAACAATAAGATGATTAGTAAAATGAGTAATACTACCAGGCTGGTAGACAAATTATTACTGAAAGGGTATGTCAACAGAATAGTTTGCCCTTCCAATAGAAGGAAGATTGAAATAACAATAACAGAGAAAGGGAAAAAGGCCTTATTAAAAATGGACAAGGCTATTGAAGCAACTGAGAACCAACTCCTGCATCGTTTTAACGGTAAAGAATTGAAACAATTTAACGAATTACTCAATAAATTTTAAAACAAGAATAATAAGTATTAATTTAACATCAAATCATGAAAAAGAATGTATTAAGTTTGGCTCTGGCCGTAGTTTTTGGAGTAAGTGCAACAGCAAATACTGATCTTACAAAAGAAAAGAAAGAAGTAAAATCAGAGCAAAGTAAAGTAACCTGGAAAGCCTACAAAGTTACAGGATCACACACCGGAACGGTGGATTTAAAATCAGGAGCTTTAATATTCGATGAAGGAACACTTACCGGAGGTAAGTTTGAAGTAGACATGCCTTCATTGGTAAGCACCGATCTGGAAGGTGAATACAAAGGAAAACTTGAAGGACATCTTAAATCAGATGATTTCTTCGGGGTAGCCTCTCATCCTACCGCCTCTCTTGTATTTACTGAGGTAAAAGCTTCAGGTAAGAATTCTTACGAAGTTACTGGTGACCTTACTATAAAAGGTATTACAAAACCAGTTATCTTTGATGTATCTGTTTATGGAAGCAAGGCTACTGCCACATTGAAAATAGACAGAGCGCAATACAATGTAAAATACGGCTCGGGAAGTTTCTTTGACAACCTGGGTGACAAAACTATCTATGACGAATTTGATCTCGTGGTAGATTTAGAGTTTTAATAAACTTAACCTCACAAGTTTCCCCCGTTTGCCCAACAGCTAAACGGGGTTTTTTTTTATTTGTGCTTTTTTTGTTCTTATCCAGGGACAAAATTTTCTTTTAATTAATTGCCATTTAAAAAATGATTTCTATATTTGATCCAATGAAATTGAATACAGTAAATACATGGTGGTGGAAATCCTTGCGTCTAACGTCGTGAGCTGAGCACCCTTGTATTTATACTGTACGAAAAGGCTTGTCTATCACGACAAGCCTTTTTGCATTTAATAATTTAATGAAATGACATATCAACTAACAACATATTACAAGCGGATTCTGGCGGATACTATTACCCCGGTGAGCGTCTATCTCAAGGTCAGGGACCGTTTTCCAAATAGTATACTTCTGGAAAGTAGTGATTACAGGGCCAATGACAATACTTTTTCATATGTATGCTGTAATCCAATAGCTTCAATCAAAATACAAAACGAAACTATTATTCAACATTATCCGGATAATACTTCAGAAACTGAAGCAATTACCGCAGATACAGATGTCCCGGCAATTATTCACAATTTCGCCAAAAAATTCAAAGCCAAAAACAATGGTTTTAAGTTTATAAACAACGGTCTTTTTGGATATATGGCCTATGATGCTGTACGCTATTTTGAAGATATCAGTATCTCTAAAAAAGAAAACGCACTGGATATTCCGGACATTTTTTACGCAGTTTACCAAAATGTCATTGCAATTAATCATTTTAAAAATGAAGCGTACATTTTTGCCCATTGCTACGAGGCAGAAGATAATACAGAAGAAATAGAGCAGATCCTCAATGTCAGGAATTTTGCCTCATACAATTTTACCAAGGAAGGAAATCCAACTTCCAATTTAAAGGACGAGGAATATATGGCCCATGTAGAGCTGGCTAAAAAACACTGCCAGAGAGGGGATGTTTTTCAACTGGTCCTTTCCAGACGATTTAAACAGAGCTTTAAAGGAGATGAATTTAATGTATACCGGGCGTTGCGATCAGTAAATCCTTCTCCCTACCTGTTTTATTTCGATTACGGAGATTTTAAAATTTTTGGCAGCTCACCCGAAGCCCAATTGGTGGTTAAAGACGGCAAAGCAGAGATTCATCCAATTGCCGGAACATTCAAAAGAACTGGCCATGACGAAGAAGATGTGGAACTGGCCAGGAAACTATCTGAAGATGCCAAGGAGAACAGCGAACATGTAATGCTGGTAGATCTGGCCAGGAACGACTTAAGCAGAAATGGCAATATGGTCAGCGTGGAAAATTACAGGGAGGTACAGTACTTCTCTCACGTTATTCACCTGGTTTCCAAAGTTACCGGAATGAAGAAAAAGGATATCCCCACAATGAAAGTTGTCGCAGATACATTCCCGGCAGGTACCCTAAGTGGTGCTCCTAAGCATATGGCCATGCAACTTATTGAGAAATACGAAAAAACCAACAGGGATTATTATGGTGGTGCAATAGGGTTTATGGCCTTTGATGGGGATTTTAACCACGCGATTATGATCAGAACATTTTTAAGTAAAAATCATGAATTGCATTATCAGGCCGGGGCAGGATTAGTGGCGGCGTCTGATCCCGAAACAGAATTACAGGAAACGTATAACAAATTAGGTGCTCTGACAAAAGCCCTGGAAATAGCTGAGGACATATAGTAATGAAGAAAGTATTAGTCATAGATAACTACGATAGTTTTACCTACAATCTGGTGCATTACCTGGAAGATCTGAATTGTGAAGTAGTTGTGAAACGCAACGATCAAATTGCACTTGAAGAGGTAGACGCCTTTGATAAAATAGTACTCTCCCCAGGCCCGGGAATCCCAGATGAAGCAGGACTCCTGAAAGAAATCATAGCGGCCTACGCCCCTACAAAAAGCATCTTTGGGGTATGCCTTGGGCAACAGGCTATAGCAGAAGTTTTTGACGGGTCTATTATCAACCTGGAAGAAGTATACCACGGTATTGCTACTGAAATTAAGATAATAAAAGAAGATCAACTCTTTAAAGGAATCCCCGATAAAATTGAGGTGGGCAGATATCACTCATGGGTAGTTAAACCAGAACTCCCGGAGGTTTTGGAAGCCACTTCTATAGATGAAAATGGGCAAATAATGTCTCTTAGACACAAGAACTATGATGTCTGTGCTGTGCAGTTTCATCCGGAATCTGTACTTACCCCCCACGGAAAAAAAATATTAGAGAACTGGTTAAATACCTAAAAATGAAAGAAACACTTAACAGATTGATAAATCACGAGGTGTTGTCCAAGGAAGACGCCAAAACAATACTGGTCAATATCGCCAAGGGGGATTACAATACCAGCCAGATTGCGGCATTTCTGACCGTTTATATGATGCGTAGCATCACCATTGAAGAACTCGAGGGATTTAGAGATGCCCTTTTAGAATTGTGTCTGGCCATAGATTTGTCCGAATACAACCCCGTAGATCTTTGTGGTACCGGAGGAGATGGAAAAGACACTTTTAATATCTCTACCCTTGCTTCATTTGTTACCGCGGGAGCCGGAATAAAAGTTACAAAACATGGCAACTACGGAGTATCTTCCAAATGTGGAAGCAGCAATGTAATGGAATTCCTGGGCATTAAATTCAGTAACGAGGCAGGATTTCTTAAAAAGTCCGTAGAAGAAGCCGGAATATGTGTATTGCATGCTCCACTGTTCCATCCTGCCATGAAAAATGTAGCGCCTATTCGCCGTGAACTGGCAGTTAAAACATTTTTTAATATGCTTGGCCCAATGGTGAACCCCGCCTTTCCCAAAAATCAAATGGTTGGTGTATTTAACCTTGAACTTGCCAGAATGTATGGATATTTGTATCAAAACACAGACAAGAAATTTACAGTCTTACATGCACTCGATGGCTATGATGAAATATCCCTCACCGGGAGTACTAAAATTATTTCTAATGCCTCAGAAGGCATACTCGAACCCAAAGATTTTGGGCTTACCCCTATTGCACAAACCGAAATTGTAGGCGGTGAAAGTGTGGCCGAATCTGCCCAGATATTCATTAATATCCTTCAAGGAAAGGGCTCAGCAGCTCAAAACAATGTGGTTTGTGCCAATGCCGGAGTGGCAATTGCAACTGTTGAAGATATAGGCCCTAAAGAAGGGTTTGAAAAAGCAAAAGAAGCGCTGCTAAATGGTAAAGGCCTAGAAGCGCTGAGAAAATTGCAAAAATTAAGTGCGTAATGGACATTCTGCAAAAAATAGTAAGGGACAAACACAAGGAAATCGAACTTAAAAAATCGCTTATTCCAACATCCCAATTGGAATCCTCGGTCCTCTTTAAAAAAGCTACCGCTTCTTTATCTGCTAAGCTCAGAAACAGTGCCACTGGTATTATTGCGGAACATAAAAGACGTTCGCCATCCAAATCTGTCATCAACAATACTTTAAATGTTGCAGATGTGGCCATAGGGTACAAAAACGCAGGAGTTTGCGGAATGTCTGTACTTACAGATGGGAAATATTTTGGTGGATCCCTGGATGATCTCTTACTGGCTCGGGCAGTTTCTGACCTCCCCATCTTACGCAAAGAATTTATTATTGATGAGTATCAGATTGTAGAGGCTAAAGCATATGGTGCTGATGTAATATTACTGATCGCAGCTGTCCTGGATCCCAAAGAAATTAAAGCGCTCTCTTTATTGTCCAAAAGTCTAAACCTGGAAGTATTGCTCGAAGTACACAATGAGGAAGAGTTAAAAAAGTCGATAATGCCAAGCCTGGACATGCTTGGTGTAAATAACAGAAACTTGAAAACCTTTGAGGTAGATTTGAATACCAGTAAATCCCTGGCAGGTTTAATTCCTGATGACTTTGTAAAAGTTTCGGAAAGTGGTATCAGTAACACCGAATCAATAAAGGCACTGCGGCCTTACGGATATCAGGGCTTTCTGATAGGGGAAAATTTTATGAAAACAGATGATCCCGGAGCCCATGCGACAGATTTTATCAAAAAGCTTGAGTTATGAGTACCAGACCTCCAGATGCTAACAAATTGCTCAATATTGCCTTCTTAGGAAACAGCCATTGTACGGGTAACCCATTTCTTTGGGGCTGCAATCTTATATTGAAAACGAAACTCAAAAAGCAACTATGTATCTGAAAGTCTGTGGAATGCATCATAATGTAACGGAAGTTGCTGTTCTGGAACCCGATTTTTTGGGATTCATCTTCTGGGAACCTTCAAAAAGATATTTTGAGGGAGAAATTCCCCCATTGGCAGTCACTACAAAGAAAGTTGGTGTGTTTGTCGATGCACCTATAAAAGAGGTTGTTAAGAAAGTGCAGGAGTTTAGTTTACAAATGGTACAATTGCATGGAAAGGAGAGCCCGGAATATTGCGGAATGTTGCAAAATGCACTGTGGGCTGCAGATCTTCCCACTGAATTGAAGTATAGCAGGAAAAAGAATTGGACAAATTATGATGAGCTTAAAACAAGCCCGCAACTCATCAAAGTTTTTGCTGTTGGCGAGGATTTTGATTTTAGTACTTTGCAGGCATTTGAAGCTTTTTGCGACTTTTTCATGTTCGATACAAAAGGCAAATTACCCGGAGGTAATGGCTATGCATTTAACTGGAAATTGCTGAAAGACTACCCCTCAGAAAAGCCTTTTTTTCTCAGTGGCGGGATAGGACCGGAAGACATAGATAAATTAAAGGAATTTTTAAATTCTGAGGCTTCAAGACATTGCTATGCCATAGATGTCAACAGCAGGTTCGAAACATCACCCGGTCTTAAAGACACAGAAAAGCTTAAAAAGTTTATTAAAGAATTTAATGGTAATTGAAAACGATGAAATATCAAGCAAATGAGAGCGGGTATTACGGGGAATTTGGAGGGGCCTTCATCCCGGAAATGCTCTACCCCAATACCGAAGAATTACGATTAAACTACCTCCGTATTATGGAGGAACCTTCCTTTAAAAAGGAATTTGATCAACTGTTAAAAGACTATGTAGGCAGACCTACACCTTTGTATTATGCCAATCGTTTATCAGAAAAATACAACACAAAAATCTATTTAAAAAGAGAGGACCTCTGCCATACCGGAGCACACAAGGTAAACAATACCATAGGACAGATACTGATGGCCAAAAAACTCGGCAAAAACAGGATCATAGCAGAAACCGGTGCCGGGCAGCATGGAGTGGCAACAGCTACTGTTTGTGCCCTTATGGGAATACCCTGCGTGGTCTATATGGGGGAAATAGATATTCAACGCCAGGCCCCGAATGTGGCCAGAATGAAAATGCTAGGGGCCGAAGTCAGGCCCGCACTATCGGGAAGCAGAACTTTAAAGGATGCCACTAATGAGGCCATAAGAGACTGGATCAATAATCCGGTCGACACCCATTATATTATCGGTTCCGTTGTTGGGCCCCACCCCTATCCGGATATGGTTGCCAAATTTCAATCGGTGATTTCCGCTGAGATTAAAACTCAATTACTGGAAAAAGAAGGCACTGAAAATCCGGACTATGTAGTTGCCTGTGTAGGTGGAGGAAGCAATGCTGCCGGTGCATATTATCACTATTTAGAAGACCCGGAGGTTGGTATTATTGCAGTTGAAGCCGCGGGAAGAGGCATAGATTCTGGCGAAAGTGCAGCTACTTCTGCGCTAGGGAAGGTGGGTATTATTCATGGGAGTAAAACCTTATTGATGCAGACTTCAGACGGCCAGATAACAGAACCCTATTCTATCTCCGCAGGCCTTGATTACCCTGGAGTAGGACCAATGCACGCCCATTTATATAGGTCGGGAAGAGGTGAATTCATTTCTATTACAGATGATGAAGCCATGCAGGCAGGACTCCTGGTTTCCAAATTAGAAGGCATAATTCCTGCGATAGAAAGTTCGCATGCCTTCGCTATTTTCAAAAACAGGAAATTTAAGCCCGAAGATATAGTTGTGGTAAATTTATCGGGGCGGGGCGACAAGGATTTGCAAACGTATATTGATTATTTCGAACTTTAGAAATGAATAGAATAAACCAAAAGCTCAAAGAAGATAAAAAACTGTTATCCATATATTTCACAGCTGGCTATCCCAGCCTTGGTGATACCGTACCAATTATTGAAAATTTGGAAAAACACGGGGTGGATTTGATAGAAATTGGATTGCCATTTAGCGATCCTTTGGCCGATGGCCCAACCATCCAGGAAAGTTCTACCAAAGCGCTTAAAAATGGTATGGGTACTGCATTGCTCTTTGAGCAGTTAAAGGATATCAGAAAAACTGTTTCCATCCCCCTGATCATTATGGGATATTTTAATCCGATATTCCAGTATGGGGTTGAAGAATTTTGTAAGCAATGCAACTCTATTGGGATAGACGGACTTATACTACCAGACTTACCTCTGGATGTTTATGAGGCAGAGTATAGATCGATATTTGAAAAATACGGGCTGGTCAATATTTTTCTGATCACTCCGCAAACCAGTGAAATTCGCATCCGGCAAATAGACGAAGCCTCAAATGGTTTTATTTATATGGTGAGTTCTGCAAGCACCACAGGGGCACAAGAGGGTTTTGGAAAGGAGCAACAAGCATACTTTGAGCGCATAGCCGCAATGGGATTAAAAAACCCCCAAATCGTCGGATTCGGGATCAGTAATGCTACAACCTTCCAACAGGCTACGGCCAATGCCAAAGGTGCTATTATTGGTTCGGCTTTCATTAAGGATCTTACTGCAAACGGACCCGCCGGAATAGGTAATTTTGTCAAAAGAATTCGCTAGATTTAGCCTTTCAGTAAAATGTCTGTCAGAAAATGAAAAAAATCAACCTGCTTCTTCTAGCTCTATTTGCAACTTATGGCTTTTCACAAGAAAGCGCCCAAATTAAATCACAGGTTGGGCATAGTATTGACGAGTTAAGGAATTTTATCGCTATCCCCAACGATGCACTAGACCATGCCGATATTAACCGTAACATTACCTGGCTCACTAATAAATTTAATGATCGGGGATTTAATACCTCGGTACTACCCACAGCAGGAGAATCGCTTTTTTTTGCCGCACTTCCCATGGAAGACGAAAAACCCACAGTACTATTTTATATGCATTTTGACGGCCAGTCTGTGGATCCCGGCAAATGGGATCAGGCCAATCCTTATGAAGTAGTCCTGAAGGCCAAGGAAGGAGATAGTTGGATCAATAAATCTTTTGATGAATTAAGTGAAGATATTAATTATGATTGGCGACTTTTTGGACGGTCTACCTCAGATGATAAAGGCCCTATAGTAATGTTCCTTAATGCCATTGATCTTTTGAAGAAAAATAACATAGAAATTCCCTTTAATGTAAAGCTCATCCTGGACAGTGAAGAAGAGAAAGGTAGCAAGCCCCTGCCCGAAGCAGTAAAGCAGTACCGCGAACTGTTAGAAGCAGATTTCCTGATTATTAATGATGGCCCGGTGCATGGCTCAGGAAAACCCACAATTGTTTATGGTTGCAGAGGAATTACCACTTTGACCCTCACCACCTATGGCCCCGTAAAACCGCAGCACAGTGGGCATTACGGAAATTACGCACCCAATCCGGGCTTTCAGTTGGCACAGGTACTGGCCCTTATGAAAGACCAAGAAGGAAGGGTGATAATTCCCGGATATTACGATGGCATTTCAATGGATGAAAACACTATGGAAATTATAAAAAGTGTCCCGGACGATGCGGCCACCATAAATGAACTTTTAGAAATAAAATCTCCTGATAAGGTTGGAGATTTCTATCAGGAATCATTGCAGTACCCCTCTCTTAATATTCGGGGTTTGAGCTCTGGATGGGTGGGTGAAAAAGCCCGTACCATTGTCCCTGAAAGTGCTACAGCCGAACTAGATCTTCGATTGGTACCAGAGTCTGACGGTACCAGATTGAAAGGCCTGGTAAAAGATTTCATACAGGCAAAGGGCTTTTATATCACCGATAAAGTTCCGACAAAACAAGAGCGCTTGACGCATGATAAAATAATGACCATTACCGAAAGAGGTGTCACTGATGCCTTCAGGACAGATCTGGAAAATCCTTATGGTATTTTTATACAGGAGTCGCTCAAAAAATCTTTTGCAGAAGAAGCTGTTCAAATAAGGATTATGGGAGGTACGGTGCCTATAGCGACTTTTATTAATGAGCTTAAAATTCCCGCTTTTATTGTTCCCATGGTAAATCCGGATAACAATCAGCACAGTCCTAATGAGAATTTAAAAATAGGGCAGATTGCGTATGGAATTAAGGCCTATTACGGGCTGCTAAGTAAAGAGATCACCAAATAAACCAGTCATGCACATTTGTAGGCTCAATAATTTACTGCTTTGTATCTTTATGATATTGCCTATGACACTACTTACACAACATAATACCGATGAATCCCTGGTACCTGAATACGATCTTCCTGCACTTCTGACAGATAGCCATGGTAAACAAATTTCGGAGGCGACAACCTGGGAAGAGCACCGCAGATCGGAAATTCTAAGCATTTTTGAACAAGAAGTGTATGGCATTCCGCCTTTGGAAGAAATAGCAGTTGAAGTTTCAGAAAAAGTTCTAGAGCGTATGGCATTTCATGGCAAAGCCACCATACGCGAAATAACTTTCACTTTTACAAATAATGGAAAGCGTTTGGATGCCGTACTATTATTGGTACTGCCCAATTCTCCTGATCCTGCAGCAGTTTTTCTGGGATATAATTTTGGTGGCAACCACACCATTCTACCTGATGAATCAATACAACTTCCAAAAGGGTGGGTCCTTGGTGGACCTCAAATTGGGGCCTTTGATCATAAAGCATCTGTTGTGTCCAGAGGGGCAAAATACTCCCGATGGCCGGTACTTAATATGCTGGCTCGGGGTTATGGTCTGGCTACTATGCATTATGGAGATATAGATCCGGATTTTGATGACGACTTTAAAAATGGAATTCATGCCCTTTTTAGCAATTCTGAGCATATTAAAAATGGCAATTGGGGTGCTCTGGCAACCTGGAGTTGGGGTCTCTCGAAAATCATGGACTATTTTGAAACCAACCCGCTTATAAATCACGAAAAAATTACCTTGTTGGGGCATTCCCGATTAGGAAAGGCAGCCCTTTGGGCTGGGGCCCTTGATAAGCGATTTGCCATAGTGATTTCCAATAATTCCGGTTGTGGTGGAGCTGCCCTATCTAAGCGCAGGTTCGGGGAAACTGTGGCTGCCATCAATAAAAATTTTCCTCACTGGTTCTGCAAGAACTTTGAAAAGTACAATGAAAATGAGAGTGCCATGCCTTTTGATCAGCACCAACTATTAGCCTTAATGGCACCCAGGCCACTGTATATAGCCAGCGCACAAAATGATAGCTGGGCAGATCCAAAAGGTGAATTCCTCTCCTTAAAACACGCCAGTGCTGTTTATGCTTTATACCATCCCAACAGTACAATAAGTGGAGAACTTCCTGAAGTTAACCGGCCACTTATTCAAGGAAAACTGGGATATCATATAAGAACAGGCAATCATGATGTTACGCCCTATGACTGGGAACAATTTATGAATTTTACCGACCAACATTTTGCCAATGGTAACTAAAACTCCCTTACTATTTTTTAAATTCCTCTTGTGAATACCCCTAAAAATGAAAATCTAAAGGAAATTGTCTTACTCCCGAGATCGGGATTGGTAAAAACCTCTATCCGATAAAAGAGTTTCTACATTATACCAAAATACTTTTGAGGTGAAATTTGGTGTTTTTTCATCCTTAGCCAATTCGTCAAGCGTGCCCAATAGCGCCTCCCTTTTACCGTTGGTAACCTCTTCGGAAGGATTTAAAAAGGCCATATCCCAACCATCAAAAACCCTTTGCTCCACCTGCTCCTGAGAAAGAAGATCTACGTTATTATGCCGCTTATCTCCCTCAATATTATCAAATAGTGCTTTTACTATTTCTTCATTGCCTTCAAGAAGTTGAACAAAAAACCCTTTGTAAAAAATCAGGCACCCTGTAATATTATGCGCTGAATTGAATTTCCTTGAAGTTTGTAAAATAGTATTAATATGCTCCATAGAGATGCCCTCAATGGCTTCGGAACGATAAGTAAGCTGAAAAGTCATAAAATTACCTGCTTAGGCAGACCCGAAAATAAATAAAAAATCAGGTGCCTACAAGTTATAATAACTGCATTGGTGCAAAATATATTGCTTGGAAGTACAACTATATATTGCTTGGAAGTACAACTAAATGATTATAATTTGCCAGGCGCGCCCTGGAACTAGAATTTTTCAGATTGTACTTAAATTGACTAATAAGAATTTTATTCCCTGGGAGTAGTATTCAATATAGTAAGATATTTCTTCCAGGGGCCTACTGCTGTTTTGTATTGTTTGGCCATTACTCTTGAAACCTGTGTTATGTGCCCCAAATCATGAACCACCCAGGCAGCCAACAACTGGGCTAATGTAACGGTACCCAATTCCGGATGCTCTCCAGATTTCCTAAGGTCTGAATCCGAAATATTTTTTGATTTAAGAAGTGCTAAATTCTCCTTTCTGAGCCGGCTAAATTCTGACAATAACTCCTCCAGTGAAGCGCTCTTAGAATCATTGAACTGTGCAAGCCGGTCAAAAGGTTCAAATTTTCCATTGCCATTTCCTTGTAAAATAATTTCTGTGCGAACTAACCAATCTGTTTTCTCACCATGAATTAAATGTCCCATAACATCAAAAGGACTCCAGGAATCCCCTCCTTCATTTTGTAGCGAAAGATCCTTGGGTAAATTTCTAAGCAGCTGCTCCATAACAGCTGGAGTGCGTTCTAATATAAGAACAGCTTGGTCTAATTGAAACTCCATGCACGGTATGTATTACTTTATCTTAGCTAAAGCATAAAAGACACTTTGATGCTTTTGCGATATGTACGCCTTAGGCTGAATTTCTACTTGCATTAATATTTCCATAAAGAGAACGGGTCACAATCTTTTCATATAATGGAACATAATCGGTTTGCTTACCCAGTTTTTGAAGTGCATACTGCTGTATCACCAGGAGGGGAAGTACAATTTGTTCCCTGATCTTTATAGACTCACGGGAGACTTCCTCATTTTCCATAAGAACTTTAGAACCGGAAATTTGCAACAGCATCTTCTTGGAAAGCAAATATTCCTGATGCAGAATATGCCAGAAATCACCAAATTCCTCATCTTCCTTCATATAACTGGTCAGTTCAAAATAGCATTTGGTTAGAGACATCATACTATTAAGCATTAGTGCCTTAAAAAAAGGTACTTCCTTATATAATTTCTTTATATCCCGGAGTTGTCCCTTATCAATTAAGATTTTAAGGGCAGTGCCAATACCAAAATATCCCGGAACATTCTGCTTAAGCTGACTCCACGACCCAACAAATGAGATAGCTCTCAGATCTTCGAACTCTAATTTTTGCTTATTACCTCGCTTACCAGGTCTGCTTCCAATATTGGCTTTTTGATAAAACTTAAGCGTGCTCCGTCGCTCGAGATAGGGAACAAAAAGATCGTGATTTTTTAGTGCCTCGTATTTTTTGAAACTGAGTTCTGAAAGTTCTTCGATCAATTGCCTTTGCGCTTTCGGGATTATGTTCTCCTTCCCAAAAAAGGTATTCGAAAGTCCGGCCGTAAGTAATTGTTCGCTGTTGTGCATAAACAATTCTTTGGTTCCATAGGTACTGGTAATTGTCTGGCCCTGGATGGTTAATTGAATTTCATTATTTGCGATATCCTTTGTCTGCGCCGCATAAAACCGGTGTGTTTTACCTCCACCTCGTGCCGGAGGTCCTCCCCGACCATCAAAGAATATGGCCTTAATGTCATTTTTATTACAGACCTTGGACAAACTTTCCTTGGTCTTAAAGATAGACCAGTTGGCCTTAACAAACCCGCCGTCCTTGGTTCCATCAGAAAAGCCAAGCATAATGGTCTGCTTGTCTCCCCGGAAGGTTAAATGCTTCCTGTAAAATGGTAAATTAAACAGGGTTTGCATAACCTCCTCGGAGGCATCCATTCCCTTCATTGTTTCAAAAAGCGGTACAATATCAAAACTTATCTTATCTCCTTCCCAACCGCACCATCTAAACAGTGCATAAACAAACAGGACAGAATAAATATCTTCAGAATTACTGATAATATACCTGTTACAGCCTTCTTCCCCATTCTTATTTTGCAGTGTTCTTAACTGGGAAATGTTTCTTATGGTATCTTTTACAATATCCTCTTTATAATCTTTTGCTTTTAAAGACAGTTCTTCACTTGATAATATTTTGACAAGTTTGGTTTTACTCAATTCATTCAAATCCTCTTTAATAAAGCCGTTTTTCTCAAGTACCTGAGTAATCACTTTCTTATGCACCCTGTGATCTTGCCTTATATCAAGGCTGGCAAAATGTGTTTTAAAAAGTTTTACCTTATCAATAAAGTGATCAAGATCTATCAGATAAAGACCGTGGTACTTATCTATCAGGATGTTCCTTAACACCTCAAGATACTCCATAATCTTATTGTAGCTAATTGTCTTATTTGCATTGAACATGGCAAGATACAGCCTGTTTCTTAGCTCTTGAAGAGGTTCTTGCATTTCCCTGAACGACAGCTTCTTATGCAATACTTTTAAATCATTATAGTAACACTTCATCAGGTTGATCCTCAACTCATCTGCTACGTCTTTCGTAATCTTAGCCGTCACAAAAGGATTGCCGTCCCTATCTCCCCCAGGCCAAAATCCTAGTTTTATGATATTATGATTCTCAAAAGCTTCGTTCTTAATATTTCCTTTGATATAGGCATACAAATCGCCCACCGCATCGTAGTAAACATGTCTGAGGTGGTGAATAATATTTTTTGCCTCATCCAGAGGGGTAGGCTTTTTGGCATTGATCAGGGAAGTTAATCCCAGTTGTTGTAATGTAACGTCTATATCATCTGCCTTGTTCTGAACGATCAGGGACCGCAGTTTCTCCATGATATTGAGCACCGAAGGGGTATAAAACTGGGTTGGATGTGCCGTAAGAACTATACGGGCACTGAATGTCGACAATTTCTGAGATACTTTATCCCATCGTTTATTTTTGTTTGCGAGCTGAAAATAATCTCGTATAGACAGGGAAACTGAATGTTCATGTAACTTAGGAAAGGCAGCGTCCTCTACACTGTCATAAAGTACAACTTGCCTCTCAACATACTGTATAATTTTGAACATAAAATCGATGCGCTCCTTCTCCGATTCAATACGGGCGTAATTCTGAAAAAAAGCATCGAGGATTTCACTAGGGTTCTGACCAGCATCCAATCCTCTTTCACAATGTTGTAACAACAGGGGTATAAGCATCCCCACATTTTCAATGTTCCTGTATGGTAAATTGAGGAACAAACTGTTGTAAATATTGAATTTATTATTAACAGATTTCTTAAACTCCTTTAATCTTTCAGACTGACTCATAAATACTAAAAAAATAATTAAAACAAGCTTATAAAAGCCTGCTTAGTTTCTTCATTTCAGGTGTTAAAGATCGCCATTAATACTAACTTGAGAGGCCCCTTTTAACGCTAATAACAAAATAACCTTTTAGCGCACATAAAACCAACAAAAAAAGGAGATTATATTAGAAGAACTTTCTGTACTGCGCTATCCTGAAATCTAAGGTGGTAAAGGAGGGGTTTTTTTCTTTTTGTTTTTTATATGCTTCCAGGCTACCAACTGCACGGTTGGCTGCACCGGATGGTGCTGTTAGAGAAATTGTCTTTATTTTTCTCTGGGCATTCCCACGTCGAATCTCCAACTGATGTATCCTTGGCACGGTATCAGAAAGTACTTCAAGATCCAGTCCCTTTTCTTTTAGCAGCTTTCTAAAAAAGTATTCGGGTCCGTTCTTACTATTTCCTCCGGTAAAAAGCAAAGTGTCAACCAGCGGGTACCGATATAAATAGTCTAAAAGATCTCTGAGTTCCACCTGCTTCATCCCCAGATCTGAGGCATCTACTTTTTCCCTGTGAGCACTCTCAACAATATCACAAATCCCTATTTTTCTCGATTTAAGAAATAATTTTCGCTGGTTAATAGCTTTATCTGTAGTTTCATAATCCAGATTAAGCCTAAAAATCCGATCTAAAATTGGCCATAATTGCCCGTCCCTGCTTCCATAACAGAAATCAACATCTCCGGCTTTTAAAGCTCGGGATGTAAACCTCGGTGGTGGCAAGGTCCCTACTATCAATTTAGTAGCCTCCTTAAAAAGAAAGGGCTCGTATGGGTGTTTATGAAAAAACAATAATTTATTAAATTGGAGTTAGCAGAAATTCTTATTGGTCGGCAACAATGCTCTGGCCACCCCTTTAAAAAGGACTTCTATTGACATTATCTGTAAAATTTCATAGCTTTAAAGGTATAGATATATAACCTAATATGGGTAAAGGAGATAGAAAAACAAAGAGAGGTAAGATTGCTAATAAATCTTACGGTGCCAGAAGACCTGGCAGAATCAAGAAAAGAGTTACGGTTGAAGAAAAAATCCGACTTAAGAAGAAAGCTTAGTCGATTACAAAATTTAAATTCACATTGCCTTCCTCAGTAACATCCAATTCGTAGGTATAAAATCCTATTGGTAATGCTGTTTCACCCACAAAATCTATGGGCTGTAGGGTATATGTTTCGGCTCCGGTTGTTATTTGGATATATGCGTATCTATAGGCGATATCATAAATGAGGTATTCGGAGTAGTCATCCGGAGAAATGTTCATATGTAGTGTTTCCGCCTCTCCTACCTGCACCTGATCAAATGTCAGATTACTCACGTTTTTAATACGAATATTAACTTCATTTACATCATCGTCCTTATCTGTGCAACTTAATGAAAGGCATCCAAGCGTCAGCATTAGTACTATTATCCGTTTCATAGCAATTTTATTAAAAGATACTATAGGGATAAAACGGTTGCTTTGGAAAAATATTCTATCGGATAAAAACTAATGTATTCTCTTCTTTGGTTAGTTCTTCACTAAAACCATAACCTTCATAATTAAACCCTTTAACACCATCCAGTGAATCTATATTGTGGTCAAGTATATATCTGGTCATATACCCCCGCGCTAATTTGGCAAAGGTCATAATGCTTTTGTATTCCCCATTTTTAAAGTCTTTGAACACCGCGGTAGTAACAGGAACCTTAAGAGTTTTAGTATCTATAGCTTTAAAATATTCCGCACTTGCCAGGTTGAGGAAAAGTTCACCCTCAGCCAATTCTTCATTCAAATTTTGGGTGATTTTTTTGCGCCAGAATTCATATAAATTCTTATTGCGACCAACCGCAATCCTTGTACCCATCTCCAGTCTATAGGGTTGTATGAGGTCTAAAGGTTTAAGGACGCCATAAAGGCCCGATATTATTCTTAGGGTATCCTGAAGAAATGTTATTTTCTCTTCCTCGAGAGAATAAATGTCTAATCCCCTGAATACATCTCCAGCAAAGGCATATACGGCTTGTCTGGAATTTTCTTTGGAAAATGGAAGGCTCCAGGTCTGGTTGCGTTCATAATTAAGTTGTCCCAGATTACTAGAGATATTCATTAATTTAGAAAGACTGCGTGCAGATTTCTTTTTTAATAGCTTATTTATTCTTTCCGATTCTGGTAAAAACGCTGCCTCGCTAAAGCGGTCTGTGGGCACCTCTCTCTCAAAATCTAAAGATTTCGCAGGGGAAATTACTATCTTCATTTTCAAAATTTTGCTTAAAAATAGTAAGGATTTTTGTGAAAACCTCAGTGTATAAACAAAGAGTTTTCAATAGTGTAATCGAGCAAACTTATAGTTATCGATTGTGTTTGGAATAATGCCTCCATTTGTCAATACAGTTGGCAAGATCTTCGGGAAGTTCAGAATTAAACTGCATATGCTTTTTGGTGAGGGGATGAATAAACCCCAGTGTCTTGGCATGCAGGGCCTGCCTGGGTAAAATTTTAAATGCATTTTCAACAAATTGCTTGTATTTACTGAAAGTAGTCCCTTTTAGTATTTTGTTTCCCCCGTAGCGTTCATCATTAAATAAGGTATGACCAATATGCTTCATATGCACTCTTATTTGATGGGTTCGGCCGGTCTCTAGTTTACAGCGGATAAGGGTTACATAGCCCAGACGTTCCAACACTTCAAAGTGCGTTACAGCTTCTTTCCCCTGGTCCCCTTCGGGATATACGGTCATCTGGAGCCTGTTCTTTGGATGACGGGCAATATGCCCTTCAACAGTTCCGCTATCTTCCTCTATATTTCCCCATACCAAGGCAATATATTCTCTTTCACTGGTCTTATCAAAAAACTGCTTGGCCAAATGTGCCATTGCATCCTCGGTCTTTGCTACTACAAGCAATCCGGATGTATCTTTGTCTATTCTATGCACAAGACCAGGACGCTGGTTACTATTTACTGGCAGGTGTTCTATATGGTACAACAAGGCATTGATCAGGGTCCCTGAATAATTCCCATGCCCCGGATGTACGACCATTCCTGCAGGTTTATTTACCACAAGGAGCACCTCATCTTCGTACACAATATCCAGGGGAATATTTTCGGGGCTTAGCAGAAACTCGTATGGCGGATGCTCAAAAAGTACTCGGACTTCATCGCCGGCTTTCACTTTGTAGTTCTGCTTTACTATCTTATCATTTACCCAAATATTACCGGCTTTGGCGGCTTGCTGAATCTTATTGCGCGTAGCATTCTCAATAAAATTCATGAGAAATTTATCAACCCTTAATGGTTCCTGTCCTGCAGAAGCCAGGAATTTATGATGCTCAAAAAGTTCATCATTGTTAGATTCGGAAGTAGTTTCGGCATCCATAGCCTATTGAGAATCTGCCTGTACTCTGGCCCTGTCTGGAATGCTACCATTACCACAAACCAATTCTACTTTTGAAGTCTTGGGAAGCTTGTCGCCCTCATTGATGCGCTTCCCTTTGAACTTAACATAGTACACCATATCTTTCCCCAACTGGTCTATATATGTCACCCTTTGGACATCTAATCCGACAGCTCTCAGCATAGAGGTGGCATTCCGTTGGGTTACCTGTATTATGTTAGGAACAGTAACTTTTTTGTATCCTGAAGGATTTACTGTTACATATATTTTCCGGTTCTGTTTTACTTTATTACCCGCAGGCGGATTCTGTTCAATTATTGAAAATCTGGGATATTCCGGATTGAAATTTGCAGAATCTACAACTTCATAGCGAAGATCAGCTTCTTCAATAATCTTCCTCATATCCATAACAGACATTTTGGAGAGATCTGGCACCTCAACAAACTCACCATGATTTGTACTGCTCTTTAACCATTGCAAAGCCCCAAAGGTCAATATCACCACTGCCAATAAGGCCAAACCCAGGTTAATTAAGAATGCTCTGCTTTTAAGGAAATTGAAAAAATGCTTCATGGGTAATATTATTAACCGGACAAATATAAGTAATGAAATAAAATACTTCTCAAATCTTTTTAGCAAGTCAGATATTCAGGCAAATTAGAATGCTAACCGTTAGGCTAAATGGCTTATATCAAAAAAACCAACTCTAAGATTTAAAACCCACTGCTTTTTTCTTTACTTTGAGGGCTTGGAACAAATGACATACGAAGTCGAGGCTTCTAGAAGTTAACGAATAAATGAAAAAAAATATTGCCATAATAATGGGTGGTTATTCCAGCGAATATAAAATCTCGTTAAAAAGTGGAAATGTTGTTTATCACTACCTGAATAAAGACAAGTTTAATGGATATCGCATTCATATTTTAAAAGAGAAATGGGTATATGTAGATGATAGTGATAAGGAATATGCCGTGAACAGACACGATTTTACAGTTCAGCTTGCTGATAAGAAATTAACGTTCGATTGTGTTTTTAACGCAATCCATGGTTCTCCGGGGGAAGACGGCTATATGCAGGCTTACTTTGAACTTTTGGAAATTCCACAGACTTCTTGTGGCTATTATCAGGCAGCTTTGACATTTAACAAACGAGATCTGCTAAGTGTTTTAAAACCATATGGCATATTGAGCGCCGCTTCCTATTATCTCAATTTGGGAGATCCGATAAATGAGGAAGAAATAGTTTCGAAAGTAGGATTGCCATGTTTTGTAAAAGCCAATAGGGCTGGCAGTAGTTTTGGCATCTCGAAGGTCTATGAGAAATCGGAACTGAAAGCTGCAATTAACAAAGCATATAAGGAAGACAATGAAATCCTGATTGAGTCATTTTTAGATGGCACGGAGGTCTCTGTAGGGGTAATAAAATATAAGGGGAAAACAAAAGTTTTGCCTATTACTGAAATAGTCACGGAAAATGATTTCTTTGATTATGAGGCAAAATACGAGGGCAAGTCAAAAGAAATTACACCGGCTCGTATTTCAAAAACTCAGGAGGAGAATGTGAGCAAAGTTGCCCGGCAGGCTTATGACATTCTTAAAATGAAAGGGTATTCAAGAAGTGAGTTTATTTTTAAAGGAAACACCCCTTATATGCTCGAAATGAACACCACACCGGGGTTAACAGAGGAAAGTATTTTACCTGAGCAAGCCAGAGCAGCCGGAATTTCTCTGTCAGAACTTTTCGAAAGTGCAATCTCAGGGGCTTTGAATGAAAATAAGTAACTTTAAACTAACAAAATCCCTAGGCTATGCGACGCGCCATCTTTCCAGGCTCCTTTGACCCGATTACTTTAGGACATTACGATATTATAAAAAGGGGAATTTCTCTATTCGATGAGCTCATTATCGCTATTGGAATTAATGCGGATAAAAAATATATGTTCTCCCTGGAAGAACGTCAGAAGTTTATTCAGCAAGCATTTAAGGACGAACCAAAAATTAAAGTACTCACCTACGAAGGGCTCACCATAGATTTCTGTAAAAAAATGGAAGCTGGCTATATTCTCAGGGGACTTAGAAATCCGGCAGATTTTGAATTTGAAAAAGCAATTGCGCATACAAACAGAAAACTTTCCGAGATTGAAACCGTATTTTTATTGACCTCTTCCGGGAAATCGTTTATAAGTTCATCCATAGTCAGAGATGTCATAAGAAATGGGGGCGACTACTCTGTGCTGGTTCCAGATACTGTTGTGGCCAAATAATAGTAATTCTACATCCAAAAACTCTTTTTTTAAGCTGTAAAGTCCAGTTTGTTTAACAAAAATTTTTCTTTTTAATAGAAATTATATATTTTTCGTAGGAAATTACTTTCAAATAGTTATTTATATCATTACATCCATAAAATGTAAGTCTCACAACTAGTTTAGCCGTATTCACAACAATCATTGAGTTATGTTGAATAATCCGTTTACTTTAGTAGGAAAATACGACGTAGTGTTGCAAGGGTCCCAAACTAATATAAATAACTACTTGATTAAGCAGTTGCCAAAGTCCACTGTCTTTCTCGACACAAAACTCAATGTGGTTTACGCATCGGATAGTCTTGTCCAGGAATTCAATCTCCCCAAAAGTACCATCCTCGGATTGCCGATTTCAGAACTTTTTGATACCTCTGATTTAGAGTGGTCTGCTTCTATGAAGGCCTGTTTAGAAGGTTTAAATCAAGAAAAGGAAATTCAACAGATTACAGATTGTACCAATTGCACTATTTGGGTAGAATATATCATGATTCCGTGGTATGACCAAAGCGAAAATGTAATTGGAATAATATTGCAATTAGAAGATGTTTCTAATCGTATACTTCGCGAATTGGAACAGGACAAACTAAAAATGCACTTGAGGGAGAAGTCCGAAATAGCAAATATCGGCAGTTGGGAGTACGATCATGAAACACAAAAATTATCCTGGTGCAATACCACTAAAAAGATTCATGAAGTTGCGGATGATTACCAGCCGAACATTGATAAGGCCATACTTTTCTATAAAGAAGGCTATAGTAGAAATACCATATCCCTGGCACTGTTTAAAGCCCTGGAGAACAAGCAAGCCTGGAATGAAAAATTACAATTGATTACGGCTTCCGGAAAAGAAATATGGGTGAACGCAGCGGGGAAGCCATTATTTCAGAATGGGATATATAAAGGTCTTATAGGGACATTTCAGGACATCACAGACTACGTAATGTCAGAGACCAAAACAAAGGAAAGTGAACACCTCTTAAGAACCGTTATAGATAGCCTTCCTCTTAATGTGTATATAAAGGACCTGGATTCGAAAAAAGTGCTGGTAAATAAATCTGAATGCGATTATTTGGGAGTGGATGACCCAAAAGAATTACTTGGAAAGAGCGATTTTGATTTATACGACAAGGATATGGCACAAATATCCAGGGATGAAGATTTGGAAGTGATGGAATTTCAAAGACCTATTCTGGGAAGAGAAACCACCAGTGTTAAAAAAGATGGTACGTCAACCACCTTCCTCACCTCCAAGATACCTTTAAATGATGATGATGATAAACCTTACGGTTTACTTGGGATAAGCCTGGACATTTCCGACTTAAAACAAAAGGAACATGAATTAAGAGATTTAATCAATGTGACCTCCCTTCAAAATAAAAAACTCATCAATTTTGCTCATATAGTTTCACATAACCTGAGGTCTCACTCCGCCAATTTTTCAATGTTATTAGATTTCCTTGTCAAGGAGGTAGATGAAGATGAAAGGGAGAACATTATCAGAATGTTGACTGAAGCCTCGGACGGTTTACTGGAAACACTTGAAAACCTCAATGAAGTTGTGGCCATCAGCACCAATACCAACATTGAGAAAAAACCGGTTGACCTGGGCAGGCTAATTACCAAAGTGGAACAAAATTTAACTGGTTTCCTTCAGACCAATAAGGCCGATATAATTAATGAAATTCCAAAGAATACATCTTTGAATGTTGTTCCGGCCTATATGGAAAGTATTCTGATGAATTTTATCACCAACGCAGTAAAATACAAGCACCCGGACAGGGAGCCTATAATCAGATTATCCTTAACTAAAAATGATAAGGATACTATTCTTTCGATAGAAGACAATGGAATGGGGATAGATCTGAACAAGTACGGAGACAAGCTATTTGGCATGTATAAGACATTTCATAACAATCAGGATGCTAGAGGCATAGGCCTTTATATAACCAAAAACCAAATTGAAGCAATGAATGGTAGAGTAATTGCTTGTAGTGAAGTAGGTGAAGGCACCACTTTTAAAATATATTTTGATGAAACAAATTAGGGCTATTAGTATAATTGATGACGACCCTATTACGGTCTTTGGAATCAAGAAAATGCTAAATTCAATTAATGTATGCGATGATATTAGGGCCTTTGCGAACGGGAAAGAAGCTATAGACCACATAAAAGAATTAATTACTCAAAACCAACCCGTGCCAGAAGTCATATTTCTGGATATCAATATGCCCATTATGGACGGATGGCAATTTCTTGAGGAATTCATCAACTTGCCCCTGGAAGAGAAAATTCGCATTAATATTGTTACCTCCTCTATAGATCTTTATGATAAAAAACAATGGGAATACTTCAGACAAAAAACCCATCACCTCATAGATTTTAAGAATAAACCGCTGCGTAAATCAGAAATAGCGGCCATAACCAAGGCGGCATAAACTTGCGTACTATTGTCCTTACGAATTCGTTAGGATTAAGAACCTATAGTATAGTTGTAGTAATTATTGGCCTTCAAATAAGATTTTGATATTGGCATAAGACTGTTTCAGTGCTTTTTGAATTTTCTTTGGCCCTTTCCATCTCACCTTTTGAATCCCTTCCTTTTTCTCGCCCTTCAACTCGCCGTCATAATCTGTAGTCATTGCAAACCAGTGTACTTCCTTTAATCTGTATTCGCCCTTTAGTTTAAATATATGATAGGTGGTCATCAGAAAATTTTCGATAAGTAATCCTTTTACTCCAGTTTCTTCTTCAACCTCGCGTAGTGCACACTGCTCTATAGTCTCCCCCTTATCCAATCTTCCCTTGGGTAAATCCCAACGCTTATTTCGATAAATGAATAAAACTTTCCCTTTAGGATTAGTAACTACTCCTCCGGCTGCTACCACCAGCGGAACCTCCTTGGTAAACTTCTTCAGAATCTCTTCCAGATTGGGATGATAGATATACGCAGACTTTTGCTTTTTCTTAGAAAGTACATCTATTGCACTGCCTATAGCTTTGCTGTTAAGTAAAAAATACTCACTCCCCTCAGTCTCGGTTACCTTATCTGTTAAAATGAGTGGAGATTGATTCACAAAAACTTTATACATTTGCGCAATGATTTTAGACAAGGACACCGCCTCAAAAACAGCAGAATTGCTACTGCAAATTAATGCAATAAAGTTGAAACCAGAAAATCCGTTTACCTGGGCCTCTGGTTGGAATTCACCAATCTACTGTGACAACCGCATTATACTATCATATCCTATAATTCGAAATTTTGTTAGAGAAGAATTGGCAAAGCAGCTAGAAACACTATATGGCAGGCCAGATGTAATTGCCGGTGTTGCTACAGGCGCTATAGGAATTGGCATCCTCGTTGCGGAATATCTGGGCTTACCATTTATCTATGTCAGGCCCGAGGCCAAATCGCATGGGAGGCAAAATAAGATAGAGGGGCAATTAGAAAGTGGGCAGAGCGTGGTAGTGATCGAAGATTTAATCAGTACAGGCAAAAGTAGTCTCAATGCAGTTGATGCCCTCCTGGAGGCCGGGGCTAAGGTAAAAGGCATGCTGGCAGTTTTTACGTACGGATTTGAGGTGGCCGACCAAAATTTCGAGAAAAAAAATATTGCACTACATACTTTAAGTGATTATGAACATTTAATACAGCAGGCATCCGAAACTAATTACATCAAAAAAGAGCAATTAAAAACTTTGTTGGCCTGGAGAGCAAGCCCGTCAACATGGCAACCCTGATAATATGCATATAGAAACCCAGCCCCGTATTATTGATAAAAGTGATAAGGTAGTCTTTGAATTTTTGTCTGATTTAAAGAATTTTGAACAGCTTATGCCCGATAGCAGAGACAAGTTTGAGATTCTGGATGAGGATACTTTTATTTTCGCTCTTAAAGGGATGCCCGAAATTATCCTTAAAAGAAAAGAGCAAAACCCCAACAGCCTCATTATACTTGGGGCAGCCAGTGATAAACTTCCCTTCACATTAAAAGCGGATATAAAAGCAGCGTCAGAGGAAAAAAGCGAAGTGGTTTTAAGTTTCCAGGGCGATTTCAATCCTATGATGGAGATGATGATAAAAATACCTATTACCAATTTTGTGACTACCCTGTCAGAAAATTTAAAGAAAATATAAATCAGAGGTATTTCTACTAATTCTGAGTTAGTTACAGTTTCAATACAGCATTCTTAGTTCTTTCAGGTCATATTCCCGTATTGAATGATCCTCATCTTCAATTGTTAACTTTCCCTCATCGGAAACTCCGCGGATATAACCCTTAAAACTATGGTCTGACATATCACTGAATTCGGCAGCCTGGTCTTTCTTGAATAATAATCCTTCATAGGCCGCCTTGAATTTGCCAAAATTATTAAGCTCTACCCCCTCTAAGCCTCTTTTCAAATTCGTCAAAAGCAGCATTAAAACTTCTTCAATGACATATTTTTTAGGTGTTTGCAATGCCATTGAGGTTACCCGCTCTAATCCGGGGAATTCTTTTTGGTTTACATTTAGCCCAATTCCAATAATTGATGATGATATATACTGCGCCCGTATGACATTTTCAATGAGTATTCCGCAAATCTTCTCATTACCTGACAGAATGTCGTTGGGCCACTTAATAGCAATATTAGGAATTTGAAGCCCTTTTAAGGTCTCATATACGGCTATGGAGACCACCATATTTAAAAGAAACTGCTTGCTCGCAATTAAGGTATTGATTTTTTTTAAAACACTGATTGTAAGGTTCTTACCTGGTTCAGAACTCCATTCAGCACCAAGCTGACCCTTCCCCTGGAATTGGTTTTTAGCAATAACAACAGTGAAATCATCCAATACTTCTGTTTGCATAGCGTTCTTAAGATATGCGTTAGTGGAGTCGGTGGCATCAAGTTTGATTATACGCATCTATAGATCTTTGTTTTTCTAGTACAATGTTATGTTAAAAACAATGGCTAAGAAAACAAAAAAATAATAACTTTGTAGAAACTAAAAATTCTGAATGCAGAAACAGAAAGCAAGTGCAGATGAGTTGATTGCCTTAATCTTACACGGAATTGAAGAAGTAAAAGGACTAGATATAAACTTACTTGATTTAAGGGAAATAGAAAATACTGTTTGTGACTACTTTATTATTTGTAACGGTACCTCCAATACTCACGTAAACGCAATCGTTAATTCCATCCAAAAAACTGTTAGCAAGTCAATTAAAGACAAGCCCTGGCACATTGAGGGTTCTGAAAATGCGGAATGGGTGCTATTAGACTATGTAAATGTAGTGGTGCATGTATTTCAGAAACATGTTAGAGAGTTTTATGATATAGAAGGGCTTTGGGGAGATGCCAAAGTTACCGTCGTGGAAAGTAGTTTTAATCAGACCCTGAAATAAAGACAGGAAAAAAAGCAACAATGGCAAAGGAAAATAAAACACCCCAGAAAAAACCCAAATTCAGCGCATGGTGGATCTATGGGCTCATAGCAATAGTGCTTATTGGGTTCCAATTTTTTGGGAGTGGAAATCTCGCCTCTACTAAAAAAACAACAACATCAGAATTACAGGAATACCTGAGGAACGGTGATATTGACAAAATATTAATCATTACCAATACCAATCAGGCAAAAGTCTTTCTAAGTGATGAGGCCTTGCTTAAGGATGTACATAAAGATGTATCCGAAAAACCCCTCTTCCCCACCACGGGCAGTCTGCCTCAATATGTACTGGATTATGGAGACCTTCAGATATTTCAGAATGAAATAACCGAAATAAAAAAGGAGAGCAACCTGGACACTATTGTTGAATTTGACAAAGAGTCCAATTTGTTTATGGAGATGATTCTTACCATTCTTCCATTTGTGCTGATTATTGGAATTTGGATCTACCTGATGCGGCGCATGTCAGGTGGTGCAGGAGGTGGCGCTGGTGGACAAATTTTCAATATTGGGAAATCGAAGGCAAAACTTTTTGATGAAAAAACAGATACCAGGACTTCCTTTAAAGATGTCGCTGGTCTGGAAGGAGCTAAAGAAGAAGTTGAAGAAATTGTTGAATTCTTAAAAAACCCGGATAAGTACACCTCTCTGGGTGGAAAAATTCCAAAAGGAGCGCTGCTGGTTGGCCCTCCCGGAACCGGTAAAACCCTACTGGCTAAGGCAGTCGCCGGGGAAGCAAAAGTGCCTTTCTTCTCGCTGTCAGGATCCGACTTTGTTGAAATGTTTGTGGGAGTTGGAGCTTCGAGGGTGCGAGACCTTTTTAAACAAGCTAAGGACAAGTCGCCGGCAATTATATTTATTGATGAAATAGATGCCATTGGTAGAGCCAGAGGAAAAAATAATTTTACCGGATCCAATGATGAAAGGGAAAATACCCTTAACCAGTTACTGACAGAAATGGACGGATTTGGCACCAACACCAACGTTATTGTACTTGCCGCCACCAACCGTGCAGATGTGCTGGACAAAGCCCTGATGCGTGCCGGAAGGTTCGACAGGCAAATCTATGTGGATCTGCCGGATATCAGAGAAAGGAAGGAAATTTTTGAAGTGCACCTTAGGCCCATTAAGACGGCAGAGACACTGGATCTGGATTTCCTGGCCAGACAAACCCCGGGATTCTCGGGCGCCGATATTGCAAATGTCTGTAATGAAGCCGCATTAATAGCCGCAAGAAAGGAAAAGAAGGCCGTTACCAAACAAGACTTCCTCGATGCAGTAGACAGAATTGTGGGTGGATTGGAAAAAAAGAATAAGATAATTACCCCAGGGGAAAAGAAGACTATAGCATATCATGAAGCAGGACATGCTACGGTCAGCTGGATGCTGGAACACGCAGCCCCACTGGTAAAAGTCACTATTGTTCCCAGAGGACAATCGCTTGGAGCAGCATGGTACTTGCCCGAAGAAAGACTAATAGTTCGCCCCGAACAGATGAAAGATGAAATGTGTGCCACATTAGGTGGAAGGGCAGCAGAAAAAGTGATCTTTGATAAAATATCTACAGGCGCCCTGAGCGACCTGGAAAAGGTTACTAAGCAGGCAAGAGCTATGGTTACCATATATGGTCTGAACGATGAAATAGGGAATCTGACGTATTACGATTCCTCAGGACAAAATGATTATGGCTTCTCTAAGCCTTATAGTGAAGATACCGCCCAAACTATAGACAGGGAAATTTCAAAAATAATTGAAGAGCAGTATAAGAGGGCGATTGATGTTTTACAGGAAAATAAAGATAAACTGACCATTTTAGCAGAGCGACTATTGGAAAAAGAAGTTATCTTTAAGGAAGATTTGGAAAAGATTTTTGGCAAAAGACCTTTTGACAAAGAGATAGACGAGGCGGGGCAGGAAATTGTTGAAACAGAAAGTCGGGCCGAAGAAGAAACAACCGAAGAAAATAAATAGGCGATTATTTACGTTGTTTTTAATAAAAGCTGAACATTATTTGAAGCATTAATACCTATAAATGGGGCTATTTGACAAGCTTTTTGGTGGTGGTAAAAAAGTTTCCAAGGAAACTACGGAAACCCGAGGAGTCCATATGCCCGATTTAAATATTCCTGTGGATGAAAAATTCACCATCCATTTCAAAAAAAATGGCGGCAAATTCCTTTATTGCGATTCGTTCCGGGAAATTACCGACGCCCTTAAAAACATTATTGATGAAAATGGATGGCAAGAAAATCCGTTTTTTATCCTGGATCCCAGACTAGAAGGGAAATTTTCTAAACAAAACCTAAGCTTCACCGACAAGGCAGAAAACAGTGAGATCTTTTTCACCACCTGCGAACATCTGGTTGCTCAAAACGGATCAATTTTGGTTTGTTCTAACCAGCTTAATGAGAAAAAATTGAATGAGGTTCCCGATAATGTAATCGTATTTGCGACCACCAGCCAATTGGTACCTACCATAGGGGAAGGTCTGAAAAAAATAAAAAAGAAGTATAAAAACGGTATCCCTGCCAACATTACCACTATTAAGCATTTTCAATCTACAGAGGAGAATGCAGATGATTTTCTCACTTACGGTAGCAGTTCAAAGCACCTATATCTTTTACTTCTGGAAGACCTCTAATATGAAAGAACTCCTAAGGCGATTACTAACAGGAGCAGTCTATGTTATATTACTCCTGTCTGCAGTTTTTTTAAGTTCAGATGCCTTTGATTTTCTGTTTATGGTTTTTGGCCTTGCTTGCCTATATGAATACAAGAGGTTGGTCCTATTGAGAGGGTATTACATCTTCGTCGCCTATCTGGCGCTTTGGTGGACATTTATTTACCTGCTCAATGACAAAGTTTTGATTAATATCTTAATGTTCCTTACCATATCTGTTAATTTTGCATTGCTCTATTATCTGTTTTCAAAAAAGGACAAGGTCTTCAATACCTTTCAGAAATTTGTAATAGGCCTCTTTTATATCGGAGGAGGATGTATATTTTTAACCATGATCCCATATAAAGACAATGCCTTTGCCAAGTACCTGATTATGGGCATATTCATCCTGATCTGGGTAAATGATTCCTTTGCTTATTTAGTAGGTAAGTCTATAGGAAGAACTAAACTGTTTCCGGCAGTTTCCCCTAAGAAGACCTGGGAAGGCACTATAGGTGGACTTATTTTTACCCTGGGAGCAGCATTTGTGATGGCCTTATATGAACCCATCGTTAATCCCAAACAATGGATGATTTTAGCCGCAGTAATTGTTATAACAGGAAGTCTGGGAGACCTAATAGAATCCAAATTAAAAAGAGCAGCCGGAGTAAAGGATAGTGGTGCTATCCTGCCTGGTCATGGCGGTATGCTCGACAGGTTAGACAGTTTGGTCTTTGCTGCCCCGTTTGCTTATTTAACCCTAATGATTTTTACCTATGTTTCATAGAGAAGGACAGAAAATTATACTACTAACATTCTTTATTGTCTCTGCCATTGTGCTTCTGGCTCATTTTTATATAGATCTTGCCTGGTTGCGAATACTGTTGCAAATTACTGCAATTGTTATCCTTGTACTGATTCTTCAGTTCTTCAGAAATCCCAAACGTACAGTAGTCAAGAATTTTGATGAAATTCTTGCCCCTGTAGACGGTAAAGTGGTAGTAATTGAAGAAGTAGAAGAAAAGGAATATTTTAATGCGAGGAGAATTCAGGTTTCCATCTTTATGTCCCCAATAAATGTGCATGTCACTCGTTATGCGGCCAGCGGGGAAATAAAATACTCCAAATATCATCCCGGTGAATATCTTGTTGCCTGGCATCCTAAGTCAAGTGAAAAGAATGAAAGGACTACCGTGGTAATCAATACTCCAAAATTTGGTGATATCCTGTACAGACAAATTGCTGGTGCCATGGCAAGGCGCATAGTAAACTATGCCGAGGTGGGTGAAAGCGTTCAGCAAGGAGACGATGCCGGTTTTATAAAATTTGGGTCGAGGGTAGATTTGTTATTACCTTTAGAAAGTGCCATTACAGTAAAACTCAACCAGAAGGTAATTGGCGGTAAAACCTGTATCGCCAGTGTTGTGGATAAAAATGAAGAATGAAAAACTCCATAAAGAATTTTTAGAAGCCGTTGCACGTGTTAACGACTATACCAACCCCTTACCTGCAGATATTTTATTAAAGTTATACGCGTATTACAAGATTGCCAATAGAAATTCTAATAACCCCCAAAGCAAAACACCGCTGATCAATGCTTTTAAGGCAAATGCCCTGATCCAGGCGCAAAATGTCAGCAGAGCACAGGCCATGAAAGAATATATTGCCCTGGTTAAAAGGGAAATTCCAGTTTAATTACTTAGAGAAGCTTATTCATAGAGATCATGAACATCGGCATTACAGAGTGCTAAAAATAGTTCGGCCATTTTTTTGGTAATATCAGTGAAAAACCTGGCGCCCTTTTCCTTTGAAGCATACTTTGGGTTTCCGACACCCGTATCATTACTTATCTGAGACCATTTTCTCTCTGCCCATACCCATCCTTCAGAGAATGCTCCAATCTTAAATTTTTTACTGGCACCATCGCCCCATTTATCCCTGGGAAGTACCAGTTCGGGTTTTAAATGCAGTATCAGGCTGGTCTCCATTTCTTCTGCATGGTCTCCTTGTTCCTCAAAATACTTACTGCGATCCATGGCCTGGAACCAGTTGGAGAAACAGAGGAACATTTCCGGAAATTTTAGTCCCAATTCTCTTACCAGGGGTTTAAAATTATTGCCTCCATGACTATTAAAAATAAGCAACTTCTTTATCCCCTGCCTGTTTAATGTCTCAATTACATCGGTCAGGATGGCAAGTTGAGTAGAAGGGTTTAGGTTGATGTCCAAATAAATATCCGATTGCCCTGTATTTACGCCAAAGGGTATAGTTGGGAGTACAATTACCTTCCCACCCTTTTCCCATGTAATTTCTGCCGCTGCAGCCGAGATATAATCAGCTTCATAAACATCCGTGCCATAGGGCAAATGGTAATTGTGGGCTTCCGTGGCTCCCCAGGGTAAAACGGCGAGTTCAAATTTGGCATCTTTAAGGGCATCCCAATTTGTTTCAGTAAGTATATATGGTCTTATTTTCATTTGTCGTTTTAGTTAAACCGCCAGTTCGGCATCCGCCCCGGATTTTTCAAAATAACTGAAATAAATACCGGCGGCAATGGTAATAATAAAGTAGAGCGATACTAAGATACTGCCTGCACCCAAATAATTATTTATCCCAAACCAATCTGCTGTAATCCCGATTAAGACCAAGCCTGCGAGCCCTCTTATAACCTCAATCCATACGGCATATGGCCGCCTGTCCATAAGTGTGGTATATCCATAAATTCCAATAAACACAAAAGCTCCAAAGAGTAACAAACCATCGATTCCTATATTGGAGAAATTATAAAACATAAACAATAAAAAAAGTAAAGTGGTGAGCATCTGAAAAATTGAATATCCTTTCAGGCCCAGGGAAGCTGAGGTCTCATAACGTTTAAAATGATATACGTCCTTAATGATAGGAACGGGGTACTTTTTTATTACATCTGCCGGTCTCCAACCCGTCGGCATAAACCAGATACGCAACTTGTCCCAATAATTTTTTGTGCGCCAGGCATCTTTAATTAATCGCCATATATGTTGAAAGTTAATTAGCACCGGATTCCAGGTAGCAGCAGGTTTCAATACCCCGTATTGGGGTGGCACCTCGTCTAATTCTTCCTGAAAAGTCCCAAACCACCTATCCCACAAACACAAAATCTGCCCTAAATTTTTGTCTATATATTCCGGATTTATTGCGTGGTGAACCCTATGCTGCGAAGGGGTAACTATGATATACTCTAACCATCCCATTTTACCAATGTGCTGGGTATGATACCAGAACTGTGCAAAAAGATGAATGGGCGCAAGAATAGCAATCACTTTATGTGGCACCCCCAACATTGCGGCCGGAAATAAGAGCAGAGGGAAATATCCAATTAAGTTAGATATTGATTGCCTCAGGGCGCATGCCAGATTAAATTCTTCACTACTATGATGAATAACATGCTGATTCCAGAAAAAGTTAATATGATGACTTAATCTATGGTTCCAATAGCCGGCAAAATCCATGACAATAAAAGCAACCAACCATACCAGCCAATTTGCCTCGATTTCTGTAAAAGCTAAATGTTCTAACAAATAAGGATAACTCACCAAAATAAAACCAAGTCCTAATGAATCTTTAATAATATTGGTAAAGCCAGAGCTAAGGCTACTTACTGTATCAAGTACTTTATGTTTTTGATCTTTCACAAAGTATCCATAGAGAATTTCTATTCCCAGAAGAAATGTAAAAAAAGGAATTGCATAAAGTAGAGCAGTAGCGTAAGATTCCATAGAAAAACTATAGGTATAAAGATAAAAAATGATCTTTACTATATGATCTTAGCCGCTTAATATATCTGAAATGCCAATCAGAATAACTATTCTTTGTAGGGGATTTTATTTAGGATATGCTCAATGGCAGCAAGGCGGGCATCTGTTTTCTTGTTCGCCTGAATGATAATCCAGGGGGCATGCTCAGTATTCGTTTCCTCTAACATAATTTCCTTATAACGCGTATAATCATCCCAAAGATCCTGGGCCTTTTCGTCCACGGCAGACATTTTCCAGCGTTTTAACTTACTTCTTCTAATGTCATCAAAACGCTTCTCCTGTTCATCTTTGGTAATCGAAAAATAGAACTTTAGCAAATAGGTGTTAGATTGAATAATCATTTTTTCAAAATCATTTACCTGCCCCATAAAAATCTTATATTCTTCCTCCGTGCAAAATCCGTTAACAGGTTCTACCACGGCCCTGTTGTACCAACTTCTGTCAAAAAAAACAATCTTTCCAGGTTTAGGTAACTTATTTACATAACGCTGAAAATACCATTGACCCTGCTCATCTTCTGTAGGCCTATTCAACGCTACAATTCTTAAATAGCGGGGGTTCAGATGTGCCACAATTCTCCGAATTGCCCCGCCTTTCCCGGCAGCATCCCTACCCTCAAAAATGATTACTATTTTCTTGTCGTTGTCAATTGCCCAGGCCTGGAGCTTAATTAACTCTGCCTGCTTTTCACGCAAAGCATTTTCATACTCCACATCTCTCAGGGTCTTTTCTAAATCAATATTCTTATTGGCAAACAAACTTCTTAAACCCAGTTTGGAATTTAGCAATTCAAGTTGCTGGGCAGTAAGGTTCAGATCTTTGAGTGTTTTCATACTAGATATCTATTTGTTTGGCATTTCGGTAATAGCGGATAATAACATTGGGGTCTGGCTGTATAAGTTCGCCATTGTTTTTCTTAGTCACAGAATAGTCAAACAATGATAACAAATAACGCATACTTTCCAAACGCGCTGTTTTTTTATCATTCGTTTTTACCATCAACCAGGGACTGAAGTTGGTATGGGTCTTTGTGAACATCTGTTCCTTGTAATAGGTATATTGGTCCCAAAGCTCCTGGCCTTTCTTATCTACAGGACTAAACTTCCATTGCTTAAGAGGGTTTTTCATACGTGAATCGAAACGTTTCTTTTGAATTTCTTTGGAAATCGAGAACCAGAATTTTATCAGAATAACTCCATCTTCGTAAAGCAAATGTTCAAATTCCGGAACCTGGACCATAAATTGATCATATTGCTCTTTGTTACAAAAACCCATTACAGGTTCTACCACTGCCCGGTTATACCAGCTCCTATCAAAGAATACGATCTCCCCCGGATTGGGTAGTTCCTTGATATATCTTCTAAAATACCACTGCCCTTTTTCATTATCCGTCGGTTTGGAAAGTGCAACGACCCTGGCAGAACGAGGATTTAAATGTTCTATAAATCGTTTAATAGCACCTCCTTTTCCTGCCGCATCCCGACCCTCAAATAACACTGCTACTCTTAAATTGTTTTTATTGATCCATTGCTGCAGATTTACCAGCTCTCCCTGCAGTTTAATTAACTCTTGTTCATATTGCAGATTTCTTATGATCTTATCTATGTTTATGCCTTTGTCTTTGGCAATCGCTACCAATTTCTTCCTGTTTTTGGCCTCCAAAAAATCCTGCACACTGTATTCCATAGGCTGCAATAATTAAATTAATTTGTAAATCTACCGATTACCAGGGAACTATAATTTGACAAAAGTCATGTTCTTTAAAATTTATATCAATAAGAAGGTCTTACTGCATAACTACATCTTTATTCTAGGCAATTTAAATCGGTTTTTTCTTCCGAACGAAGGGGAGTTCAGAAATTTGCACCTAGCCGGGTGTTAAGTCACACTACCGCTCTATTTAGAAATCGAAAAAGCTTGATAATTTTTAGTTTGGCCCAATCATAATGTGGGCGCGATGTGTTCCGGGATCCATAATCCAGGGCATACCTGGCGCATGGGGCTTTTCCGGAAGACCCGTTGACTCACTCGTAGCATAAGGCGTATATATTACATATCGCAATTTACCGTCTTTAAGCTCCCCGCTAGCTTTGTCATAATTTTCATCCTTGCCATAATACACATACATCATGCTGGGAGCTTCCGGCATTTTCAGCTTGCCTGATGCCACTTCTTCCCCTCGGATTTTTCTGAGTTCTTCTGTACTCTTACCCTGGGCCTTTAATTCCCTGCCTCTTGCCATAAATGGCTCTAGCTGTGAAAAATAGCAGGAGGTGCTGATACCTTCTTTTGCAGGATCGTCGCCAAGACAAACCAGATTGTTGGTACCTTCTCTTAATACTACCATCTTTCCGTAACCATCATATCCATATACCATGGCGCCGTCTTTGTCGGCATCTGAAAGTGATAAAACAGCTGTTTTTATTTGAACCTCTACAGCAATTTCAGGTTTTTTTTCTTGCGCACAACTGCTCATAAACAATAGGAGTGTGCATATTAAAATTAGATTTTTCATGATATGCTAGTTTATCTAAAGATAAGTATCCGGTCTTAATATTTCAACAATGCATGTAAATTATTCCCGAAGTAGACGCTACAGATGTATATTGGCTTCTCAGGCCCTTATAAAACTATTGAATAACTCATCGAAGTGCAATATCTAAAAAGGCTACCTCTTTGACAGGGTAGCCTTTATTAGTTTCTTTATTTGCTACAAATTAAATAAGAGCAAAAGAAAGAACTGCTTTATCCCTCCAGGCTAGCCAAACTCTTTTCAAGAGTTTCTATTTTGGCTTCTGCATCGGCTTGCTTTTTACGCTCAATAGCAATTACTTGCTCTGGCGCATTGTTTACAAAGCGCTCGTTCGACAGTTTCTTCATTACCGATTCCAAAAAGCCCCTGGTATACTTAAGTTCTTCAGAAATCTTTTTAATTTCTGCTTCCACATCAATAGCTCCTTTTACAGGTATAAAGTATTCATTGCTTTTTACTCTGAATGAGAGTGCACCTTCCACCGCCTGGTCTACATATGAAACGCTCGATATATTTGTCAGTTTCTGAATCACTACATCCCAATTTGAACTCAGCTTCTCCTCATTGATCAGATAAAGATCTAAGGATTCTTTCATCGCAATGTTTTTTTCCTTTCTGATGGTCCGAACACCCGAAATAACTTCTGCAGCCATACTAAAGCTATCGATCAAATTGGCATCTGCTTCCTGTACCCTGGGCCATTCAGAAATGACCAGTGCATTTTCCGGGCTGCGTGTTTTAATATATTGCCAAACTTCTTCGGTCAGAAAGGGCATAAAGGGGTGCAATAATTTTAGGTTCTGTTCAAAAATATCAATCACCTCATCAAAACTTTTACGGTCTATTGGTTTTTGATATGGCGGTTTTACGATTTCCAGTAACCAGGAACTGTAATCATCCCAAACCAGTTTATATATAGCCATCAAAGCATCAGAAATCCGGTATTTACTAAAATGGTCCTCTATTTCAGATAAAGTCTGGTTGAATTTGGCCCTATACCAGGCAAGGCCCATTTTCGATGCTTCGGGTTGCTCAATTTCTGCAACCTCCCAACTATTTACTAATCTGAAACCATTCCATATTTTATTGGCAAAATTCTTACCCTGTTGGCAGAGATCCTCATCAAACATCAGATCGTTACCTGCTGCAGAACTGAGTAACAGGCCTACTCTTACTCCGTCTGCTCCATAGGTTTCAATGAGTTTTAAGGCGTCTGGGGAATTGCCCAGTTGTTTAGACATTTTTCTTCGCTGTTTATCTCTGACCAGCCCTGTGAAATAGACATTTTCAAAAGGTCTTTCATTTCGGAACTCATACCCGGCGACTATCATTCTGGAAACCCAGAAGAATATGATATCCGGACCTGTGACCAAATCATTGGTAGGATAATAGTAATTAACTTCTTCATTATCAGGCTCAAGAATACCGCCAAAAACACTGATTGGCCAAAGCCATGAAGAGAACCAGGTATCCAGGACATCCTCGTCTTGCTTTAGTGATGCAGATGTCAGCTCTGAATTTTTAGATTTGGCCCTGGCTAGTTCAAGAGCTTCTTCGGCAGTAGCAGCCACCACAAAATCATCCTCCCCATCACCGTAGTAGAATGCAGGGATTTGTTGCCCCCACCATAATTGCCTCGAGATATTCCAGTCACGAATATTTTCCATCCAATGTCGGTAAGTATTCTCAAACTTCTTTGGAAAAAGTTTAACATCACCAGTTTTTGTAACAGCATCCAGTGCTGGCCTGGCAAGCTCCTCCATCTTAAGGAACCACTGATCCGAAAGCCTGGGTTCTATAACCGCCTTCGTCCGCTCTGAAGTACCAACTTTATTGATATAATCTTCAGTTTTCGACAAAAAGCCCTTTTCCTCCAATTCTTTCACTATCGCCTTGCGGACAACAAAGCGATCTTTGCCTTCATAATGCATTCCAAAGGAGTTCAGGCTTGCATCGGGATTAAAAATATCTATAATCTCTAAATTGTGCTTTTCACCCAGTTGCTTATCGTTCTCATCATGAGCAGGAGTAACTTTTAAGCAACCAGTACCAAAATCCATTGCGACATACTCATCTTCAATAATAGGGATGACCCTCTCGCATATTGGAACAACTACTTGCTTTCCCTTAAGGTGTTGGTATCTTTCGTCATTTGGATTAATACAAACAGCAGTATCCCCGAGGATGGTTTCTGGCCTGGTAGTTGCAATGGTCACCTTTTCATCAGTACCTTCAATTGGGTAATCTAAGTAGTACAATTTCCCCTGCTTTTCCTCATAAACCACTTCTTCGTCAGATAGGGTGGTTTGGGCCTCCGGATCCCAATTGACCATTCGGTAACCCCTGTATATCAATCCTTTATTAAAAAGATCTATAAAAACCTTAATCACTGAGGCTGACATATCGTCATCCATGGTAAATTTTGTGCGATTCCAATCACAGGAACATCCAAGTTTCTTGAGTTGTTCCAGGATAACACCCCCATATTGTTCTTTCCACTCCCATGCGTGCTTTAAAAACGCTTCTCTGGAAAGATCTGCTTTTTCTATCCCCTGTTCCTTGAGTTTAGCCACCACCTTGGCCTCGGTAGCAATAGATGCATGGTCCATTCCGGGTACCCAGCACGCATTTTTACCCATAAGACGGGCTCTTCGGATCAAAACGTCCTGAATGGTATTGTTTAGCATATGACCCATATGAAGGACCCCGGTTACATTTGGCGGGGGTATTACAATGGTATATGGCTCCCTTTTATCGGGTTTGGAAAAGAAATAATTATGCTCCATCCAGTAGTCATACCAGTGGTTTTCAACCCTTTTAGGATCGTATTTTGATGGAATATCCATGTTTTTGGTACAGTTTTTGTCTAAATACAGCGGGCAAAAGAACGTTAGCATGCTTAAATGTTAAACTTGCAGCTATGGGTTCAATTTTGCCCGAAATTAAATACGAAACAAAAATAGTTAACGTTAGTAGATAACAAAAGAATTTTGGATGTTGGTTGCAAAACTTCTACATTTGAAATTCACCCAAAATCAAAAATGATGAAAAAAGTTGTACTATTATTATTTGTAGGCCTACTTGCAATCAGTGTTGAAGCGCAGGACAAGACTGCAAAAATTAAGTTCAAAACGGAAACCCTGGATTATGGCGTTGTGGATAAAGGAAGTGATGGTGTCCGTATATTTGAATTCACAAATACTGGTGATGCTCCGCTTATTATTAGCAAGGTAAGTTCTAGTTGTGGATGTACCATTCCTAAGAAGCCAGAGGCTCCGATTTTGCCAGGCAAAAATGGTGAAATCCAGGTGAAATATGATACTAAAAGAGTTGGCCCTATCAGAAAGGCCATTACGGTATTATCTAATGCTGATACCCCTACCAAAGTATTAAAAATTAAAGGTGAGGTTAAGGCTGTAGACGGAAAATAATATTCAAGATTTAATTAGTAAAAACCCCTGGTTTTATCAATCAGGGGTTTTTTATTTTATTTACTCAAATAAATTTTTCAGTACGAAGGAGAAAAGTAAATCCTTATTATATCTTTCTATCAACAATCTGACCTTCTTACCTTCTTTTTCATTTAGCATTTTCATTACTTCTTGCAGTTTGTACTTATGTACCTGCTTCCCATTAACGGCCAGGATTACATCGCCTTCCTGCAAACCTACTTCTTCAGCAGGACTACCCGCCCTTATGGCAGATACTATAATTTCGGGAACAAGACTAAGACGGGTTCTGTTCTCCATAAGAATCTGCACATCTCCAAAGGCACTTTCCTCATTTCTAACTACTCCCCTGGTATCAGCAATTCGTTCCGCTATATATCTTATGCCATTATGCTGTAATTCAATACCGCTCATATTGTAGTGAAAAGGAGTTTTGAAAAACGTATTTTTTTTAAGCATAACTGTATTGCCCGGATAATTAAATACAATATTAAATCGCTTTAATATTTCTCCTCCTAAACTGCCATTTCTATCTCCGAGATCTTTTATCGCATTAAAAGACTCCATGTCCGGGAAGGCCGCTTTTGCATCTTTTAAATCAAAATCGGCTATTTTAATGTTATTTACTTTCGTTCTTTTACCAAAAATGTCACCATTTAATCCTTTTCCCAGGTAATCATCATAGTTCTTATCCGGGATACCAATGCCTTTTTCCTCATCCTTAAACAACCATATTGCGTCACTACTTCCGGTATCTACTAAAAGTTTAACATCAACATCTTCTTTATCACGCAGATGCAATTTGCCATCGATATAAGATTTGCTTCTGATTATAGACAATGGTAAGGTTCTGTACTTCTTATTTTTGCTTGGTTTGTAATATTCAGGATCGTAAAATTTGATCACTTTATTACTGTAATTAATATCCACAACGTAATCCCGGAAAAGATCATAGCCAATTATCCCATGAATAGGAATACCAAGGCTTGGAGAAAAATTCATCGACTTATCCAGCACTACATACAGCAACTGGTTGTTATTCTGCATTTTCTTTAACCTAAATCTGTTCCCCTTAGAACTAAGCGCTTTTATAGGGTTTCCTTCGCCGAGACCATTTATGGTGATTTCAGCAACATTGTTAAGCCGTATCGAATCCTGATCGGATAAGTTGAAAAGTATAGGTTTACTCACCCCGGAGTCTAAAATAAAGCTAAGTTTCGCACCATTGACTTCAAGGGGGATTATTATGAGATTATTGATTAATTGAAAATTAACCTTCTGGGATTTTACCCCTTTGGCCATATGATACCCCTGTGCCGCTCCCAACAGCGGAAGGCACAATAAAACCAAAGTGATATATCTCGCAATACTTCGCAAATCCCTGTATTAAAACTGATTGTCTATTAAAGTTACGAAAAAGAGTGCTAGTCCTGAGATATTTAACATAATGTTAGATGTAAGGACTTTAGTAGACTATTAGGGGTAATGTTGGGTATTTAAGTTGTATTCCTTGGTTTGATTTACCATTTTTGCCTAAAATTTCACCAATATGCCATCGATCTCCAAGAAAGGGCAATCCATGCCAGAATCTCCAATAAGAAAATTGGTTCCCTTTGCTGAAGACGCTAAGAAAAGAGGAATTGATGTTATCCACCTGAATATCGGGCAACCGGATATTAAAACTCCCCAGATAGCATTAGATGCAGTAAAGAATAATAACATAGAGGTACTGGCCTATAGCAGAACAGAAGGTACAGAGGAATACAGAACTAAAATTGCGGCATATTACGAAAAACAGTCGGTTTTAGTTTCGGCAGAGGACATCATTGTGACCACAGGCGGCTCGGAAGCCCTGTCTTTTGGGATGGGTGCAATAGCTGATTCGGGAGATGAGATTATCATTCCTGAACCCTTTTATGCTAATTATAACGGTTTTGCAACTGCTGCGGGGCTTAATGTGATACCAGTAGTTTCCGATATAGCCGATAATTTTGCCCTTCCTCCAATTGAGGACTTTGAAAAAAAGATCACTACTAAGACAAAGGCCATTCTCATCTGTAATCCAGGCAACCCAACTGGTTACCTTTATAGCAAAGATGAAATCAAAAAACTTGCGGCCCTTGTAAAAAAGCACGACCTCTTTCTTGTGGCCGACGAGGTTTATAGGGAGTTTGCTTACGACGGTAAAGAACACTACTCAATTTTACAGGAAGAAGGAATAGAATCGCACGCCATTGTAGTTGATTCGGTTTCTAAACGATATAGCATGTGCGGAGCAAGAATAGGCTGTTTGGTATCCAAAAATCCGGATATCATAAAGACGGTAATGAAGTTTGCACAGGCCAGACTCTCCCCCCCTACCTATGCACAAATTGCAAGTGAAGCTGCATTGGAAACGCCGCAAAGTTATTTCGATGCGGTGATCGAAGAATATGTTGGGAGACGCAATCTGCTTATTTCCGAATTGGAAAAACTGGATGATGTGATAGTAGCCAGGCCTCAGGGTGCATTTTATTGCATCGCCCAATTGCCTGTTAAGGATGCCGACAAATTTGCTCAATGGCTACTCGAAGATTTTAACCTTGATGGCGCAACCATTATGATTGCGCCAGCAGCCGGTTTCTATGCCACAGAAGGGCTTGGGAAAAATCAGGTAAGAATTGCCTATGTACTGGAAAAAGATCAACTTAAAAAAGCAGTAAACATTTTAGGCATAGCCTTGAAAACGTATAAGGGTTAATGGAAATACAAGAAAACTTTTCCCTGAAAGACTACAACACTTTTGGCATTGATGCCAAGGCCAGATACTATGTGGAGATAACAAGTATTGAAGAATTAATACATGCATTAAAACTAGACGAATATCCGGATAAATTTATTATTAGCGGCGGAAGCAATATGTTGATCACAAAGGACATTAACGCTTTGGTAATGCATATTAATCTCAAAGGTATAGCGGTTATTAGTGAAGAAGACAAGGCTGTGATCATTGAAGTAATGGCGGGTGAAAACTGGCACGATTTAGTATTGTGGTCGCTCAGTCATAATTATGGCGGGCTGGAGAATCTTTCTCTTATTCCGGGAAATACCGGTACAGCTCCCATCCAGAACATAGGTGCCTATGGAGTTGAATTAAAAGACGTCTTTCATAGTTGTGATGCTATGAATATTGCATCAACCTTAATTGAAACCTTTTCAAAAAAGGCTTGTAAATTTGGGTACAGGGACTCCTTTTTTAAGAATGAGGGAAAAGGAAAATATATTATTACCTCGGTCAGACTTCGGCTATCAAAAAAAGATCATTTACTAAATACGTCTTATGGGGCAATAGATGCGGAACTGGAAAACAATCGGATAAAAAATCCCAGCATTCAGGATGTGTCAAATGCCGTGATAGCCATCCGGCAAAGAAAATTACCTGATCCAAATGAACTGGGAAATAGTGGTAGTTTTTTTAAAAACCCTGTATTAGGCAAATCGGAGTTTCATGAGTTTGAAAAAGCATATCCAAATGCACCATTTTATAGTATTTCGGATGAAGAATACAAAATACCTGCAGGGTGGCTTATAGAACAATGTGGTTATAAAGGGAAAAGGGTTGGTGATGCCGGAGTACATAAAAACCAGGCACTTGTTCTTGTCAATTACGGCAATGCAACCGGAATTGAAATCCTGAATCTGGCAAATGAAATCCAGGAATCGGTATTCGGTAAATTTCGGATTAAAATTCTTCCAGAAGTGAATATAATTGGATAATCCTACCAAAAATTAACTAACTTAGTAAGTAACTCAGGCTTCGAGAAATTACGACCAAAAAATAACCCCCGAAAAAAGTGTTCTCAGGGGCTATACCAAACCAAACTAACCAAAAACTAAATGCACAATAACCAGTTGTACATTTATCTAATTAAAATTGAGATGCTAATTATATAACAATCAATTTTATATATTAGCGTTTAACCTATATACGGTTAGAATTGCAAGATTGGATGCTTAAAGTTGAAAATTTTTTGATTTTGTAACCATGCTATGAGCACACTATTAGAAAAACATATTGTTGAACTACTCCAGGAGCGGAATGACAAGGCCATTTCATTGCTCTATGAACATTACGGGGATACCCTTCTCGGAGTTGCTTTTAAGGTAGTGCGCGATGAAGAGCTGGCTCAGGATGTACTGCAGGAAAGCTTTGTGAAGATCTGGAAAAAATCAGATTCATATGACTCCACAAAGGCCAAACTCTTCACCTGGTTATTCAGAATTACCAGAAACACTGCGATTGACAAACTCAGAAGTATAAATACAAAAACAGACAAAGAGATCCAAATTGACGTTTCTGACGTATATAATTTAGGTGTCAGCAGCATTAAGCCAGAGTTCATGGATGTTAAACAGAATCTGGATAAAATTGAGACCAAGTACCAGGTAGTGTTAGACGCCCTGTTTTTTCAGGGGATGACACAGCAGGAAGCCAGTGATGAATTGGATATCCCATTGGGAACAATAAAATCCAGATTGAAAATTGGTTTAAGGGAACTCAAGAAAATTTATGGCAATTCTATGCTGTTGTTACCCTTTATAATAGATATGATTAATTGAATTTGTAACAATATTCTTTAATTGGTGGAAACGCAAAAAGCTAAATGAAGGATAAAAAACTGAAGCAAATGAAAGAAAAAATACGCATATTTCTAGATACCGATCTGTTGGAAAAGTACCTTATTGGTACAACGACCCTGGAAGAGTCCCAGCAGGTTGAGCGTTATATTGCGATGTATCCGGAGGTTAGAAAAACCTATAACGAATTACAGGAAAATTTAGAAACCTTTGCAAAGATACACGCTATAAAAGCTCCCGAAGGGCTTAAGGCAAAAATTATGCAACGTATCAAAACGGAAAACGCCGGCCGAAGAAAGTTCAGGCGTTACGCTATTGCTGCGAGTATTGCTGCATTTATATTTGCAGGTTCCTCATATTTTTTCTGGGATCAAAGTCAGAACTTGCAGGATGAAAATGCCATTGTCAACAATAAGATCAAGAATCTTGAATTAGACATGAAAGAACAATTAGAAGATGTTAGAAATCAGTTTATTGTTCTGAATAACCCACAGACCAAAAAATATGTGGTTAAAGGCAACAAAAAGGCAAAAGAATTGAAAGCAGTTGCTTATATAAATCCTGTTAAGAAACTTTCATATATCAATGTTCAAAACCTTCCTAATCTGCCGGAGAACCAATGCTACCAAATGTGGGCGGAGGTTAACGGAGAAATGGTTAATCTGGGAGTTTTGAAAAATGTTGGTGATAAAGACAAATTATGGCCATTACCTTATGCAAAAGATGCCATAGGCTATATTACAATTGAACCACAGGGAGGTAATGACACCCCCACAGTTCAGAATATTGTAGCCAATATCAAGTACTAATTCCAGAACTTAATTGCTTATAGTCCTGGTCCTGATAATTATCGGGATCAGGACTTTTATTTTGTATCTTTGCACAAATATCTGATATGAAGTTGGTATTACTAACCATAGGTTTGTTAGCCCTGGCTTTTGCTGGTATAGCTATAAAAATTTGGTCAAAAAAAGATGGTGAATTTGCAGGTACTTGTGCCAGTCAGAATCCTTATCTGAACAAAGATGGCGAAGCCTGTGGCTATTGCGGTAAAATGCCCAATGAACAGGATTGCAGAAAAGATGCAAGCAGATAAAAATAGATGAATTGCCCCTCGCTATTAGCGCAATATTTTATAATAATATCTTTACGCTAGTTTGAATACGTCTAACGAATTACTCCAGGCCACTATAACAAAGGCCAAAGCAGGCAATCAGATTGCTTTCAGTTTCTTGCTTGATCATTTCTGGAACGATGTTTACAGATTTCAACTGATCCGTACTAAAAACGAAAATGATGCTGAGGATATCACTATTCAGACATTTTCCAGGGCTTTTGACAAAATTAGTTCGTACGACGATGCTTACGAATTTAAAACCTGGTTGATCGCCATTTCTAAGAACATTCATGTAGATCTTATAAGGAAGAATAAAAGAAATGTATTGGGCAATGTAGATAGTGGCAATAATGAGGCAATAAAAAAAGTACTGGATGATGCACCAACTGTTGAGGATCGCCTAATCACCGAACAAAATCTTGCAACACTATTAGAAGACATAAAAAAGCTTAAACCGCATTACCAGGAGGTAATCAACCTTCGCTATTTTGGTGAACGCACTTATGCGGAAATTGCTGAAATTTTAGGGGAGCCCATCAACAACGTAAAAGTAAAACTGCTTCGCGCCAAGAAATTACTAGCCGAAATAATAAAAAACAAGGGCTGATTTTGTGATAAGATCCATAGCCAAATTGCAACTTCAAATACTGCTTCTGATAAAATCCAATCACTAATTTGTTCGTATCTTTGAACAAAATTTTTGCATGAGTACCGATACCATAGAACATGTACAAGCCCCAAAGGGCAAGCCAAAATGGCTAAGGGTAAAACTGCCTACTGGCAAGAAATATACCCAGCTCAGAGGACTGGTTGATAAATACGACCTGCACACCATATGCACTTCGGGCAGCTGTCCAAATATGGGTGAATGCTGGGGCGAGGGCACTGCTACTTTTATGATTCTTGGGAACATTTGTACCAGATCCTGCGGGTTTTGTGGCGTAATGACTGGCAGACCCGAGCAAGTAGATTGGGAAGAACCGGAAAAAGTAGCCAGATCTATAAAGATTATGTCTATAAAGCATGCTGTCATCACTTCTGTTGACAGGGATGATCTTAAAGATATGGGATCTATTATGTGGGCCGAGACTATAAAGGCCATACGCCGAATGAATCCCAACACTACCTTGGAAACACTTATTCCGGATTTTCAGGGTATTAACAAGCATTTGGATAGAATTATCGCCGTGTCTCCTGAGGTGATTTCTCATAATATGGAAACTGTAAAAAGACTCACCCGGGAGGTCCGTATCCAGGCCAAATATGAGCGTAGCCTGGAGGTATTGAGATATCTGAAACAAGCAGGTGCCAAGAGAACAAAATCGGGCATTATGCTGGGATTGGGAGAAAAGGAAGAGGAAGTACTCACAACCTTGGAAGATCTCAGAGGTGCAGAAGTGGATGTAGTTACTCTGGGCCAGTACCTGCAACCCTCCAAAAAACACTTGCCTGTAAAAGAATTTATCTTACCTGAGCAATTTGATAAATACCGTGAAATTGGTCTTAAAATGGGCTTTAGACATGTTGAAAGTGGAGCATTGGTAAGATCTTCCTATAAAGCACACAAACATATAGAATAGGCCCTAATAACAGTAATCTAATTGTGTTTACAAAGTCTTATGCAACGTCATTTCGAACGCAGTGAGGTAATCTATTCAATTACAGCAATATTAAGGAGATTCGTTCATAGCTCACAATGACGGCAAACCTAACTTTTTAAACCAGATGCTTTGGTATGAAAAAAATTAACATTGGTATTAATGGGTTTGGAAGAATAGGAAGAACACTTTTTCGCCTATTGCATGATCACCCGCATATTCAGGTGACGGCCATTAATGACCTGGCAGACAGTAAGACCATGGCGCATCTTCTAAAGTACGACAGTATTCATGGCGTATTTCAAAGTGAGGTAGCTGCTATGGATGATGGCATTAATGTATCCGGAACTAAGGTAACCCTCTTTAATCATAAACAGCCCGAAAACATTCCATGGTCGGATTGTGACGTACAAATTGTTATAGAGGCTACCGGAAAGTTCAAAACAAGGGAATCCCTGAGTTTACATCTGGCTAATGGTCCCAAAAAAGTAATTTTAACCGTTCCTCCGGAAGATGAGAGCATTAAAATGGTGGTTTGTGGGGTGAATGAGGATATAGTTGACAAAAATGATCATATTATCTCCAATGCATCCTGTACCACCAATAACGCAGCCCCGATGTTAAAGGTCATGGATGATCACTTCGGGGTTGAACAAGCTTACATTACAACTGTACACTCTTATACCTCAGATCAAAGTCTTCATGATCAGCCACATAGAGATCTGCGACGTGCAAGAGCAGCTTCCCAATCTATAGTGCCAACAACAACCGGAGCAGCCAAGGCACTTACAAAAATATTTCCCCATTTGGCCGACGCAATTGGTGGCTGTGGTATACGAGTTCCCGTCCCCAATGGATCTCTTACAGACATTACCCTCAATGTTAAAAAAGCAACCACAATTGAGGAAATTAATGCTATTTTTAACGAAATATCTCAAAAAGAGCTAAAAAACATACTTTTTTATACGAAAGATCCTATAGTTTCGGTAGATATAAACAATAGTTATTACTCCTGTACGTTTGATTCTCAGATGACTTCGGTAATCGGGAAAATGGTAAAAATAATTGGATGGTATGATAACGAAACCGGATATAGTAGTCGTCTGATAGATTTAATTAATTTATTGATAGCTAACAAATATATTTGATAAGCAAATTGCCCCATAACGGAATAAAGGCCGTACTACTTGTACTGCTTGTGTTTACTGTGGCCCAGACATCCTGGACCCAGGATAGTATTACCCTTTCCGATAATAATATAGAAGCTCGTTTTGACGAGGCCAGAAGATATAAAAACACTAATGTTATAGATCTGGCCCTGGAATCACTGGATAAGGCCGCTGAAATTGCGGAAAAAAAAGAAGATGAAAAAGGCCTTGTAGATTGCTATCACAAATTTGCACTTTTATATTTTGAACTGGATAAAAGGGAGAATACTATCTTTTATTGGGACAGGGCAACCGTACTTTTAAAAGATCTGGAATATCCTCACGGTCATGCCGTACACAAATTTGTTGAAGCCATACTATTGTATGATAGTGGCAATAATTTTCAAGCCATTTTTATGCTTAATGAAGCAAGGCAATTAAGCAATGACAGAAATTTATTGAATAATATTTTACTGCTAGAAGCTAATATCTACGTTGCCATTGAAAAGTACGATAGCGCGACTAAAAATTTTAATTCTCTTCTGATTAATACAGACATATACGAAAGTGAATATTTGAAAACACAGGCCCATTTAGGCCTGGCCAAAAGCTATTCGAAAACAGAAAATTTTGAACAAAGCCTGGAAAATTCTAAAGAAGCCCTGGCAATAGCACTTGCAAACGACTTTTCGAAAGAAGTATTTGAAGCCAATGAAATGCTGGGTGTCACTTACGAAAAGCTTGGAAAATACGATTTGTCCCTGGTACATAACAGGAACCTGCTTAAAATCAAAGACTCCATTTTTAATATTGAAAAAACCAAGACCGAAACCAAAACCGCAGAGCGTATACAGTTTGAGCGGATGAATGATGTCATTAATCAGCAGGAAGAAGAAATTAATGAGTTGAAAGAAAATGTTAACCGCTCTGAGATAACCGCGATTTTAACCTCAGCGTTTTTAACCATAATTTCCTTGTTGGCAGTATCGCTCTACAGAAATAATCAGATCAAACTTAAAACCAATGATCTGCTACAGACAAAAAATAGGGAATTACAAGCTGCAAGAGACGCCGCGGTACAGGCTATGGAAGCCAAAACAAATTTTCTTTCTACAGTGAGTCATGAGCTTAGAACACCACTCTATGCCGTTACAGGATTAACCCACCTGCTGCTTGATGAGAATCCAAGCGAAAATCAAAAGGAACATTTGAAATCTTTGAAGTTCTCAGGGGACTATCTTCTGAATTTCATCAATGACATACTTCAGATCAACAAAATTGATGCAGATAAATTAGAACCTTTGAATTTGGAGTTCAATTTGAAGAAAGTATTGACCGATGTTATTAGTTCGCTACAGCAAAGCGCTAAAGAAAATAAGACCAGGATTATACTTGACTATGATGAGGCCATTCCTGGTCATCTAATGAGCGACCCCCTAAAGTTGTCTCAGATATTTATGAATTTAGTAGGTAACGCCCTGAAATTTACCAAAAATGGTGAAGTGGTTGTTATTGCCAAGCTAATGAAGAAAGAGGAGGAAGATGTAACCCTTTATTTTGAGGTTAAAGATGATGGTATTGGTATATCAAAAGAACAACAGGAACACATATTTGATAGCTTTGAACAAGGCTCTATACAAATCAACAGAGAGTACGGTGGTACAGGCTTGGGACTTACTATTGTCAAGAGTCTACTAGGTCTTTTTGACAGTAACATCAGACTGCACAGTGAGGCAGGTAAAGGAAGTTCCTTCTTTTTTGAACTCAACCTAAAAAGCAAGGATAGCATTGTAGATGATATTCCATTTGAGATTACCAAAAAGGATTACGATTTAAAAGGTCTGTTTGTATTAGTTGTAGAAGACAATAAGATAAACCAGGTGATCACAAAGAAGATGCTTAACAAAAAAGATATCAATTGCGACATAGCAAGTAATGGTACTGATGCTGTAGCTATGGCGAATGAAAATGATTATGACGGTATTCTTATGGATATTCATATGCCGGGAATCAGCGGGGTTGAAGCGACCATTGAAATACGCAAATTTGACAAAGAAATCCCCATAATAGCACTTACGGCAATTTCCCTTGATGATAGTCTGGAAAATTTCTATGCAGCCGGTTGTAATGATGTGGTTACAAAACCCTTTAAACCGGAGGTCTTTTATCAAAAAATTGGGGAGAATATCCTGGAAAAAAAGCTAAAAAAATCAGCTTCCTAATACATTGTTTAACCGCCTTAGAAATGCTTCCTGTCCCTTGCCCAACAACTTATGCTTTACTGAAATATAACTGAGATTAGCTATCCTGTCTTTGGAGCGCATATAATCCTTTTCAGTGGTAAGGATAAAACTTTTGGAATTGAGAAGGTCTATTTCCTTATCGGTAAAAAAGTGATGGTCTTTAAAAGCTAAATGTTCAAATTGAAGTCCAACACCTTTTAAATACCCTACCAGAGGATCTGGATGGGCTATTCCGGTAACCAGAGTTATTTCCTTTTGCCTAAGTGCACTTAATGTTATCCCGGCATTAAAGCCCTTTATTTGATCGTCATACACTAGCCGACTGAATAGGACTTCCTGGGACTCTGATGGGTGAATCTTACTGGTTATTGCGAACTGTTCGGCTTCACTGAGACTTTCCGGGCATTTGGTGACAATTATGACATCGGCCCTCCTTGCCTCTCGCTTACTGTCTCGTAAATTCCCTGTAGGCAAATACCAGTCGTCCTTATAAAGCTTATCATAAGCAGTGAGCAGAATTGAAAACTGAGCCCTAACTTTTCGATGCTGGAAGGCATCGTCCAGAAGAATTACATCTGGGTTTATTTTTTCTTCCAGAATTGATATACCCCTTTGTCTGTCTTCATCTACAGCAACATCAACCTGGGGGTACTTAGTATAAATCTGTAATGGCTCATCCCCTACCTGTTCGGCATTGCTCTGGTTTGAAATAAGTATAAATCCCCGGGTCTTCCGACGATATCCTCTGCTTAACACCGCTATTTTACGAGATGGAAGCATTCCTATCAATAACTCTATCATTGGGGTTTTACCTGTTCCCCCTACACTGAGGTTTCCTACGCAAATAGTTGGAGTCTTAAAGGCTTTTGAACTTAGTAACCCCTGATCATAAAGGAAATTTCTAATGTATACGACAAGGGCATATATCAGCGAAAAAGGAAAAGCTATTTTTCTCAAAAATTGCATTAGCAACGAAAATATAATATTTTATCTTTGATAGCCTTAAACTAATCAAATGATTGTAAAAGAAGTCACTGATATACTCGAAGAACTGGCTCCGCTGAACTATGCCGAAGATTTTGATAATGTAGGACTTCTGGTGGGCGACTATCAGGCAAAGGTTACCGGTGTATTAGTAACCCTGGACACCTTGGAGGAAGTGGTCGATGAGGCTATTGCCAGCCAATATAACCTTATTGTGAGCTTTCACCCCATCATTTTTTCCGGCCTGAAAAAGATTACGGGAGCTACTTATGTAGAGCGAACAGTGCTAAAAGCCATCAAAAATAATATAGCCATTTACTGTCTTCATACCGCTCTTGACAATTCTTCAGAAGGAGTCAACGCCAAAATTTGCGAGGTACTGGGGCTCTCCAATCCAAAAATTCTTATCCCTAAGAAAGATATAATTAAAAAGCTCATTACATATGTACCTTCCTCAGAGGCCGATAAATTAAGAACGCACCTTTTCGAAGCCGGGGCTGGCAATATTGGAAATTACAGTAATTGCAGCTTTACACTTGAAGGAACAGGAAGTTTTAAACCTGGGGAACAATCGCAACCAATGAAAGGTAAACCTGGGGAACTCCATTTTGAAAAAGAGACGCAAATTAACATCACCTACCCTCCCGAAAATGAAGCGGCTATTTTAAAATGTCTTTTCGAGTCGCATCCCTATGAAGAAGTTGCCTATGAATTGTATTCCCTGGAAAATTTCAACCAAAAAGTAGGAATGGGAATGATCGGGGATCTTACCCGCCCCATGAGTGAAAATGATTTCCTTATCCATTTAAAATCCAAAATGCAGGCAACGTGTATAAAACATTCCAAGCTCCTGGGAAAAAATGTAAAAAAAGTTGCTGTGCTTGGCGGTAGTGGCTCCTTCGCCATAGGCCCTGCAAAAAGTGCCGGTGCGGATATGTTGGTTACTTCAGATGTAAAATATCATCAATTTTTTGAAGCCGAAAATAAAATAGTGATTGCGGATATCGGACACTATGAATCTGAGCAGTTTACAAATAATCTATTGGTAGACTATCTTACAAAAAAAATGCCTAATTTTGCAATCTCTTTATCGGAGAGTAAAACAAATCCCATCAAGTATTTTTAAAATATGGCAAAAAAGAAAGAAGTAACGGTAGAGGAAAAGTTAAGGGCTCTTTATGACTTACAATTAATAGACTCTCGAGTAGATGAAATTAGAAATGTTCGAGGTGAACTTCCACTAGAGGTTCAGGATCTGGAAGATGAAGTACTTGGACTTAAAACCAGAATGGATAAGTTGAAGACCGATGTGGAAACCATTAATTACGAGATTACCGCTAAGAAGAATCTCATTGAGGAGGCCAAGGGCCTTATAAAGAAGTACGCGGAGCAACAAAAAAATGTTAGGAATAGCAGGGAATTTAACTCCCTGGCGAAAGAAGTTGAATTCCAGGAATTGGAAATACAGCTGGCAGAGAAAAACATAAAAGAGTTTAAAGCGCAAATAGATCAGAAGAAAGAAGTGGTTTCCGAAACAAAGGAGAAATTATCTGAGCGCGAAGCACATTTAAAGCATAAAAAGAGCGAGTTAGATGCCATACTTGCGGAAACTGAAAAAGAAGAGCAGGAATTACTGGCCAAATCTGAGAAATTTGAAAAGCAGATTGAAGACAGATTAATACAGGCTTATAAACGCATCAGAAACAATGTAAAAAATGGCTTGGCAGTAGTACCTATTGAAAGAGGGGCTTCCGGTGGTTCTTTCTTTACTATCCCACCTCAGGTTCAGGTAGAAATTGCATCTCGCAAAAAAATAATAACAGATGAACATAGTGGACGTATCCTGGTTGATCCTGCTTTAGCAGAGGAAGAACAACAGAAGATGCACAAGATGTTTTCCAAAATTTAAGGTTTAATCAACAACAATTATTAGCCTTCTATGACCACATGGAAGGCTTTTTTATTGCAATTCCAGTAGTTCCAGTATACGTTGTTGTACTTCAGCAGAATCCCATATTTCTGCAATATTCGGCATTTTCATAATCTGTTTCATTATATGCTCTTGTACATCCCCAATAGCCAGCGCTTCGGAATAGGGCCTGTCAGAAAATGTGACTCTGGAATATACGGGGATCCATTTGTCTGGATATTTAGCGGCGAAGAGTTTTTCAATTTTCTTTTGAAGTAGAAAATTATCATCTGCAGTTTTACTACTCATCTCCATAAAGTTCCTATAACTCAATTCCGCAATAGCATCTGCATTTGGTTTTCTGGAAAGTTGGTACTCCTCAAAAATACGCTCCCAATCATCCCCATGCTTTCCAATGATTTCATTTAAAGCAAAGATATCTTCAAAGCCTGCATTCATCCCCTGTCCATAAAAAGGCACAATAGCATGAGCCGAATCGCCTACAAGAGCTACTTTATCCCAATAGGTCCAAGGATAGCATTTCATCGTCACCATTGCACTTGTGGGGTTTTTGAAAAAATCTTCCATCAGATTTTCAATATCATCCATCACATTAGGAAAATAAGTGCTAAAAAAAGTTTTGACATCTTCCTTGCTTTTTAAACTCTCAAAAGATACCTCGCCTTCAAAAGGGAGGAATAAAGTACATGTAAAACTGCCATCCAAATTAGGCATAGCAATGAACATAAAACTCCCTCTGGGCCATATGTGGAAAGAATTTCTATCCAACTTATGAGTGCCATCCTTTTTTGGTGCAATGGTGAGTTCTTTGTAACCCACATTTATAAATTCCTGGGAATAATCAAATCGGCTGCGCCTTTGCATTTTATGCCTAATTCTGGAAAAAGCACCATCACAGCCAAAGACAATGTCAAAATCGTATTCTTTCCAGGCACTTTTCTCCGACTCCCCGGTATACAGTTTAGCTTCAGGCAGGTTTATATCCCAGACCTTCTCGTTGAACCTGAATACAACTCCGGCTTGTTCGGCAAGGTCTATCATTGTCCTGTTTAGCACCCCTCTTGAAATAGACCAGATGGCCTCTCCTTCTTTGCCGTACTTTTGGAAATACACTGGTTTATTACCAACATGCATTGCACGTTTATCCAGTGGAATCGCAATTTCTTTTACTTTATCTTCTATCCCAACTTCTCTTAAAGCCTTCCATCCCCTGTTGCTCATGGCGAGATTAATAGACCTTCCGGAGAATTCTATTGTACGTATATCCGGCCTGCGATCAAAGACCGTGATATGATGCCCTAGTTGTCTTAAATAAATTGCTAGAAGTGAGCCAACCAAACCGGAGCCTGCAATCGCTATTTTTCTGGAAGTTTGTTTCATTCAATTTCTGCCTTGCGATAAGGCGTTTTAGCTCTCTGATAAAGTAATGAAAATAACATTTTTTTTTGTTAACCAGAATTTAATGCTTTTTTAACATGTAAGTTTAGACCAAAAGACACATTGGAAACGTATATATTATAAATTTTCCGCCTTGGCGTCCATATATATTCAAAAAGTCCTTCTCATTTAATTGTGAAGGACTTTTTTTAGGTATTTCCTTTAAAATGGTATTTTAAACAGAGCTCGCTTTCCTTTAAGATTCTAAAACGCCATCGACGATTCCGTAAGCGATAGACTCCTCGGCATCCATCCAGTAATCCCTATTGAAATCTTTTAATATTTTTTCTACTTTCTGACCACAATTCTCAGCGAGTATTTTGGCTCCCAGTTCTTTGGTTTTGAGTATCTCCCTGGCCTGAATCTCAATATTGGAAGCCTGTCCTCTGGCACCACCGCTGGGCTGATGAATCATTACTTTTGCATGAGGCTGAATAAACCTTCTGCCTTTTTTGCCTACAGAAAGAAGAATAGAACCCATAGAAGCTGCAAGACCTGAACATACGGTAGAAACCGGGCTTTTTATTTGATTAATGGTGTCATATATTGCAAAACCAGAGGTAACATAACCACCGGGGCTATTTATAATCAGTTGGATTTCTTCATTATTCTGAAGATCCAGGTAAAGTAGCCTGTCAATTACATGTTTAGCAGAATCATCATCAACCATTCCCCATAGAAAAACTTTTCGTTCTTCCAATAACTTTTCCTGAATTGCCTCCTGAACTTTTCCTTTTTTTGAACTCATTCTTTTATTTTGATTAATAGTCAAAATTAATCAATTTATTGGGAATAAATACTCCTTCAGATTCTATCTTTTATGAAGTTAAAATTTACTGGAATAAGTGCTACTTCAGATGAATATTGAATATATAGTTATTGGAGAATTTGGTCGACTCAGAAAAAACGGGAACCAGCTTGCCCAAAACTTTGATTGCAATATTGGGTTTGCTATCAAGATTAACAAAAGTGGATATTTCTTCTATATTCACCTCCTTTTGTTCGGCGTTAACATCAATACTGAGTTGATTTAAAGTTTCATTTTTCTCGATACGATTGTGATACAAAACTGCCTCGTCCCAATTGGTAAGCACCACGGTTGATTCCAAATCTGCCCAGGCATTAACTACAAACAGATGTAAATGGTAAGCCATTTTGTATTGAATGTCCAAAGGATGGAATTTCAATCTTGCATTAATCAAAATCTCAACTGGATTCCCGGCTTCATTAAGATCCGATTTTTCATACAATAATTTGATGTATTCAATCTTGGCCATGGTGTAACTACTTCAACTAATACTTTTTTATTCTCTATTTTAAATTAATATAAGGGCAGGATTCCCCACCGGAATCCTACCCGCGCAGATAACAATCAATTAGGAATCTATGTCAACTCTGCTGTTTATGACTTCCCTAATGGGAATTATTGTTTTACCTTCTTTGGTTTTAAGGGTCATACAAACATTATCTATGGCTTCTATTGTGCCTTCCATGCCCTTCAATTTTACTTTATCACCAACCATATAATTTCTACGGGTATAATAGGTGCTTAGCAAATCATTAATAATATCCTTTGAACCCAATCCCATACCTAAGGCTATGGCCAGTAGAAATGCACCCAGAATGATTGTGACATTGTTCGTAATTATGGTAGTATCTACCCCGGCCTGGTTTAAGGCGGTTATGGTAATAAAAATTACTATTACATAGAACACCAGGGCACTAATTATTTTAGCACCACTGAATTCAAAAGATTCGAAAATTCCGGCAACAGCCTTTTTAATGAAATTGGCGATATAAAGTCCTATCATAAAAAGAGCAATTGCACTGAAAAGCCTTGGAAGGTATCGCAACAGATTTCCAATTTCTGTAGAGATGATTTCCCAATTCATTATATCTGCCGCCACGATAAGGAACACCAGGAAAATGATCCATTTCACAAAACCTACAATCACATTGGAAACTTTGAATTTTATATCTGCATCTCCAAACAGGTTCGATTCATTAATTTTATCTGTCAGCTTATCAACTTTTGCCAGACGCAGTATTTTTTTAAGTAAGAATACTATCACCTTGGTAATAAGCCAGCCAATGAGCAGAATAAACAATGCCCCTATTATATTGGGCAATGTTGAAGCAATATCTGATCCCATGGTCTTCAGAGAAGTAATTGTTAAGTCTTTCCATTCATTAATTGTGTCCATAATTATTAGTTGTTGATGTTTGTTCTTTATTTATTCCTGTTCCCTTTTTTCTTGCGCAACACTTCCTTTACTGCAGCAGGATAATTATAGGTATACAGAGACCCCATGTCAATAATCAATTTTGCCGTGGCAATATCGTTCATGACCTTCTTCTTCATTTCTGGTGGTACCTCCAGCAATGACCTTTCGAGCTCCTTAAAAGGATTTATTCTATCTTTCTTAGCCATCCGAAGGTAGTTTTTTATAGGTTTCCAAAACTTTCGCCTTTGCTCTTTTCAATCTCATTTTTACCGCACTTTCACTAATATCCAGAATCTCGACAAGATCTTTGATTGTAACTTCATCCTGATATTTTAATAGCAGGATAGATCTGTCCTCTGCCGGGATGATCTGTAAAGCCTTCTTAAGCATGTCCGTTCTCATCTGGAATATACTTTCATCATTGATCTCCAGGGAAAGTTTCTCATATTCCTGTTCGGTATTCTGCACAGCCTTATCTTTTATTTTTCTTCCTTTGTCCCTGTTCACATAATTAGTGCAATAATTATATGTAAGCGCATATAACCAGGTAGAGAATTTTGAAGTGCCTTTGAACGTGGGAAGTTTTAAGTATAAATGCAAAAAGACATCCTGCGTAAGGTCTTTGGCTTCATCAATACTCTTAGAAAATCCATAGCACTTATTATACACGATCTTGTCATACCTATCGTAAAGTATCTCAAACAACAAAGGGTTGTTTTGCAGAACAATTTGTTCTACAAGTTCAGTGTCCGAGAGATTTTCATAAGGATTATCTGCTCTCAAATTTGTTGATTAATTGGTCTTCTTTTAAGGTTAGACACCATTTATTCGAAAAAGTCACCCAGCAGCCGCCTTAATTTGGGCATTCTATCTGGTGTGAAGTTAATTTTGATTCTTAACCACTCTCTTATATCTGCAAAAGATAGTACTTTAGCAAAAATTGAAAATATGAAAAAGTACCTTTTCTTAATTGTATTAACTACTTTATTATCTGTCGGTTGTAAAACAGATAAAAAAGTTGAACCCGAGCCAGTGGAAAAAGAGCTTACTGTTCTTGAAAAAATAGCGACTGCAAATGGCATTGAAAATTGGGACAACATTGAAGAACTCAAATTTACATTTAATGTGGACAGAGACACCATGCATTTTGAGCGAAGTTGGATCTGGAATAGAAAATCGAACGAAATTACCGGGATATCCATGGGTCAGACCTCTACCTATAATCGCTCGGAAGTAGATAGTACCACAGCTCAGGTTGACGGGGCATTTATTAATGACAAATACTGGCTGCTTGCCCCAATTAATATCATGTGGGACAAAGACAATTTAACTGAGACATATACTCCTAAAACGGTGGCACCAATAAGCGGTGATTCTCTTCAAAAACTTACTGTGGTATATAATAATATAGGTGGATATACCCCTGGAGATGCCTATGATTTTTACTTTGGTGAAGATCATATGGTAAAGGAATGGGTATTTAGAAAAGGCAATCAGGAAGCACCTAATTCAGTTACCACCTGGGAGGATTACGCAGATAAAGGCGGTTTAAAGATTGCCCTGATGCATCAAAGTGAAGATAAATCATTTAAGATCTACTTTACAGATGTATCGGTAACATTGCGAGAGTAGCGTTTATTTTCTGGCTTTTCCAAGTATCAGGGTGGCCATCAGAATAACAACCGCAGAGGCTGTCAGAACGGTAAAACTCAGATTTAGCGATACACTTTCTGCCAGAAAACCAAGTATAGGTGGCGCCATGAGAAATCCGGCATATCCAGTACCTGCGATAAATGCAACACCCTGTGAAGATTCAACTCCTTTTACATTGCCTCCTATCCTAAAGAGTTCCGGAATGATTACAGAAAAACCGAGACCCGTAAATGCAAAACCAGCAATCGCTGAATAGGTGTTGGCCACTAAAACTAAAACATAGCCAAGAAGGGCAATGGAAGCTCCCAGAGCGACAATTTTTACAGAGCCAATACGAGCACTAATGGCATCGCCCAGAAAACGGCCCAGAGTCATCATTAGCTGAAAACCTAAAAAACCCGCACCCCATATGGCTTCAGGTGCAAGTGATACTTCTTTTAGAAAGAGGCCACTCCAATCTACAATGGCACCTTCGCTTCCCATTACTACAAAAGAAACAACACCCAAAAGTAGGAGAGGCTTAAAATTTCTAAAACTAAAAGATTCCTTTTCTATTGGTGCCGCTGTAATATGTTTATACCGCCTGTGAAATATAAAATTCACTCCAAACACGAGCGCAATTGCCAAAAGCATGTGCAACATTCTGTTACCAAAAACAACAATCAAAAAACTTCCTAATCCCGCAATTACACCCCCTAAGCTAAAAAAACCGTGGGAGGCCGACATAAAATTCTGCTTGTCTTCTTTCTCTATTTCCGTCACCAGGGTGTTCATGGAGATATCCAAAAATCCATTTGAAGCACCAAAAAAGAATAGCGCAATGGCCAGGGTTATAAAACTATTGGCCATCAAGGGAAAAATTGCAGTGATACATAGCAGCATAATCCCAAACCAGGTAGCCCGCCCTACCCCTAAGCGATTAATGATGCGCGAGGCAGCAGGAAATACCGTGAACACACCAAAAGAAAGAAAAAACAGGGCAATGCCCAATTGGGATTTATCTATGCTCAGGGCTTCTTTTACCGTAGGTATATAAATGGCCCAGGTTCCAAAAAGAATATTGAGACTAGCGAATACCCATGCTGGGGCAAAGTATCTTGAGTTAGAAAGAATTAAACGTAGTGATCTCAAAGAGGCGGTATTTTGATTATGTTTTTGTCCTTAATTTTCTGCTTTATCCAAGGATACCATCTTTTAGAATTTGCCCAAACCGATACATATCTTCAAAAGAACAATAAAACGGCGCAGGAGCTAATCTAATAACATTCGGTTCGCGCCAATCCGTGATAACTCCGTGCTTCATTAAATATTCAAATAACGGCTTCCCTTCACCATGAAGAAATACCGAGAGCTGACAACCCCTTGATTCCGGCGTTATTATTTCAAAACTACTTTCTACTTCCTTGTCTATTTCCTGCAATACAAATTCAAGATAAGCTACAATCTTGTCCCGCTTTTCTACAAGAGCTTTCATCCCTACCTTATCAAACATTTCAAGGGAAGCAAGATAGGGCGCTAAAGACAAAATTGGCGGATTACTCAATTGCCATGCATCGGCAGTATCTATTGGTTCAAAATTGGGTTTCATCAAAAATCTGGTCTCTTTTTTTGTGCCCCACCATCCTTCAAACCTTGGGATATCTGTTTTGTTCAGATGCCGCTGATGAATAAATACCCCTGAGGCATTCCCCGGCCCGCTATTCATATATTTATAACTGCACCAGGCAGCAAAATCAACATTCCAGTCGTGCAATTCTAATTCAATATTTCCTGCGGCATGGGCCAAATCCCACCCCACGAACGCACCTACAGCTTTTCCTGCTGCCGTAATAGCCTTCATATCAAAGACCTGACCATTGTAATAATTAACGCCACCAATCAGCACAAGGGCTAAAGTGTCACCTGTCTCGGCAATTTTTTCCAATACATCCTCGGTGCGCCAGAAATGTTCTCCATTTCTTTTTTTAATAGGCACAAGTGTTTCTTTTGGATCCAATCCGTGAAACCTAACCTGGCTATCCAGCATATACTGATCTGATGGAAAGGCTTTTTCCTCACAAATTATTTTAAAACGCTTAGCAGTGGGCCTGTAAAAGGATACCATTAACAGGTGTAAGTTAACCGTAAGGGTATTCATTACCGAAATTTCATTGGTTTTGGCACCAACTACCCTGGCCAAAGGTGCGGCCAGTCTTTCATGGTAATCCCACCAAGGTTTTGCTGCCTTGAAATGGCCTTCCACAGCTAGCTCTTTCCAGGAGGTCATAATTTCATCAACGTAATCCCGGGTAATTTTGGGCTGCAGGCCTAATGAATTTCCTGTGAAATATATAACGTCTTTACCATCTACCTGGGGAAAATGAAATGAAGCTCTGTACGACTTAAGCGCGTCTTTTTCATCCAGTTCCCTGGCAAAGTCTAATGTATTTTGAAATTGCATTTCAGAAATTTTTTCAAAAATACAATATCACCAACGAATTAAAGAATTACAATGACTGCCAATTCCCTAGCCGGATGTTCTTAACCTCATCTCAGTGATGTGACTTTTAAATCCTGCTTTTTCATAAGCTATGATGGCTGGGTTATTTTGCTGATATACGGTGAGCCTGACTTCATGCAAGCCTCTTTTTGTGCACCACGCTATAAGTTTAGCTACGATTTTTTGATTGATTCCCCTACCCCGAAATTCTGGCAGAGTATACATAAAACCTAAATATCCATAGGCTTCATGATCCAAATAAGATCTGGCCATTTTAGCCAGAGCATAACCAGAGCTAACTATCTGACCGTTGCATTGGGCAACTACAACTTCCACTTCTTTGCTTAATATGTATTCTTCAATATCGTAATAGCTTACCGGATCTGGCCTAATGGTGACATCAAAAGGCCTTTCGGCCCTGATTAATGCCTGTTCAAAATCCAAAAGTACGGGCAGGTCTTGTATGGTGGCCCGCCTTAGCGTAATATTTTCCATATTATTTGTCGTAGTTAGGCGTTCTAAGGTAGTATTTTAATCCATATTTTTGTTGAAAAGAGCTTATGCATTTTCTTTCTGATGCTTTAGAAAACTATATTAATTCCAGCACAGAGGATGAACCCAAAATTCTCCAGGAATTAACAAGAGAAACTCATCTAAAAGTAGTTCGTCCAAGAATGATAACGGGGCATTATCAGGGGAGGGTTCTTAGTTTACTGTCCAAACTGATACGGCCCGTAAATATTCTTGAAATTGGAACCTATACCGGCTATTCGGCACTTTGCCTTGCCGAAGGTCTGACAATGGGAGGAGAACTGCATACTATCGACATTAATGAGGAACTCAGTAGCATACAGCGTAAGTACTTTGATAAAAGCAATTTCGGACATCAGATAATTCAACATTGTGGTGATGCTTTGAAAATTATACCTTCTTTAGACATGCAGTTTGATATTGTATTTATTGATGCAGAAAAAAAAGAATACCCAAAATACTATGAGGCAGTTATAAATAAAATGCGAAAAGGCGGAGTAATATTATCAGACAACGTTTTATGGTCAGGGAAAGTAGTGGCGCCATTGGATCCCAAGGACAAAGCAACTAAAATTTTGCTCGAATACAATAAAATGCTCAAGGAAGATCCCAGGATAGAAACCGTTTTACTGCCGGTAAGAGACGGGCTTACTGTATCTTTGGTGCGATAACCTGAGAATACAGCTGGTAAAATAATAGTGCGTAAAGCAACCCTACAAAGGCCCCCACAATAATATCTACCGGATAGTGTACCCCTACATAAATTCTGCTGAAGGCAAATAAAGCAGGCCAGATAAAGAAAATCCATACCCATTTGATCCTTTTCCGAAGAAAAAGAACAATTATCGCTGTTAATCCGAAAGAAGTAGAGGCATGTCCTGAGAAAAAGCTATAATTCGCCGGATGCTTTAAAATCCGGATCATTGTATTTATCTCTACATCATTATTGGGTCTAAGCCTTGCCACTGATTCTTTGGTAATCTGCATTGTTACCAGAATGAGACCTAAAGTAAATAAAGTCATCAGTGCCTTAATAAAGGCCTCTTTTTTGGGATGCTTAAGATATAGTAATACAAAAAAGATGATATAGAGGGGAATCCAGGTAGTAATGTTGGTCACCGCAGACCAGAAACCGTCGTATTGTTCTATCCCAAGATTATTGAGGTAAATTAAAGTCTGCCTATCCCATTCTAGCAATGCGTCTAACATATAATAAGACCTTATTTCCTTTTTATGGTACCGGAAACATCGCTTACACTCTTTTTGACATCATCCAGGTTCTTTTTAATGTCATCTGCAAAACCAGTGTCTATACCTCCCTTTTCTTTGATGGTGTCTGTGACATTCGTTTTTACGTCCTGAAAATCTTGTTTGATATCCTCAACAAAACTGGTATCTATCCCCTGTTTTTCGGCACTTTTCTGGATTTCCTGTTTAATATCTTCTGTGGCATCTTTTAATTGGCGCATGCCTTTTCCCAGTCCCTTGGCAATGCCAGGAATTTTGTCTGCACCAAAAACCATTACCACAATGAACATGATAAAGAAAATCTCGGCACCACTTATAAAAAGAAAAATTACTGCATGCATACTACAAATATAAGCAAGTTTGTAAACAAAGAGACCTGTCAGGTAAGGAATACCCAACAGGTCTTTAACTATTCAGAAGCGCAATTATTTGCCCTTGATGTTCTCTTTGAACTGGTCAAAATCTGTCTTCTTTTCCTTTTTTGGCCATGCATTATTAGTCATATCAATATCGGCTGTTTCTGCCTTTGGATCTACAACTATGCCTACCAATTCTTTTTGTGATGAAATTACCCTTTTTACTTCTGCATCATTCTTTCTCCAGATCTCCGGAGGGTAGGTAATGTTTTCTTTTGAACCGTCAGCATAGGTATATTCCACAATCAGCGGCATTGGAATACCTCCGGGCTTATCAAAAGTAACTTCGTAGAAGTACTTGGGTTCCACAACAGCAGCCCTTTCTTCGGCAGTCATATTGTCCATCATATATTCTTTAAGGTTTTGAGAAGTATCAGAAGGAGCTTTCCCTTTAAGTTCAGGATCATAATCCTCACTATCTTCCTCGGCCAAATAAACCAAAGGACGGAGATCTGCTTCTGTAAGGTTCCTTGCAGCCAAATACTCCTGCATTTTCTTTGTAGGCTTATTAGAAACATAGTATTTCTTAACTCCCTTCACGCCTATGTCAACATAATCTGTAGTATAGAACCAACCTCTCCAGTACCAGTCCAGGTCTACGGCTGAAGCATCCTCCATGGTACGGAAGAAGTCTTCCGGTGTAGGATGTTTAAATTTCCAACGATGGGAATAGGTTTTAAATGCGTGGTCAAATAATTCTCTGCCCATAACGGTTTCTCTGAGAATATTTAAGGCCGTAGCCGGCTTTCCATAGGCATTTGGGCCAAGTTGGTAAACATTTTCAGGATTAGACATGATAGGCGAAATTGCCGACTGATCCCCACTCATATAAGGCACAATTTTAGCCGGTTCTCCACGCCTGGAAGGATATTTGTCATTAGGCGAGATATCCATCGGGTTAGCCTCTCCAAATTCTTGTTCTGCTATATATTGCATAAACGTATCCAGGCCTTCATCCATCCAGCCCCATTGACGTTCATCCGAATTCACAATCATAGGGAAAAAGTTGTGCCCTACCTCATGTATAATTACACTGATCATCCCGTATTTAACCCTGTCAGAATAAGATCCGTCTTCGTTAGGCCTTCCGTAATTCCAGCATATCATGGGGTATTCCATTCCCTGATTTTTGGCATGTACAGAAATTGCTTTGTGATAGGGGTAATCAAAAGTATGGGCAGAATAGGAAACCAGGGTTTGAGCCACCGCTTTGGTAGAAAGTTCTTCCCAAAGTGGATTTCCTTCTTTAGGATATAGAGAAACCGCCATAACGTCTTTACTCCCAATTTTAACAGCTTGCATATCCCAAATGAATTTTCTGGAAGTGGCAAACCCGTAATCCCTTACGTTTTCTGCTTTAAATTTCCATGTTTTCTTCTTTTCAGAAAAACTTTGCTCCGCTGCCTCAGCCTCCTCTTGAGTTACTATCAATACAGGCTTATCATACGACTTTTTAGCCAGCTCATAACGCTTCATCATCTCTTTGGAGAATACTTCCTTCCTGTTTTGCAAAACACCGGTTGCATCCAATATATGATCTGCCGGAACCGTAATGTTTACTTCATAATCTCCAAAGGGCAAGGCGAATTCTCCATTACCCCAAAACTGATGGTTCTGCCATCCTTCAACGTCATTATAGACGGCCATCCTGGGGAAAAACTGGGCAATTACATATGCCCTGTTTCCATCTTTTGAGAAATATTCATAACCAGATCTGGCTCTGTTTACAGTATGATCCGGAATATTGTACCACCATTTTAAAGAGAAAGATATTTGCTCACCACTTTTTAAAGGCTTGGCAATATTTACCCTCATCATGGTCTGGTTAATGGTATAGGACAAAGGGTTTCCACTGGCATCTTTTACAAAATCTATATTAAAGCCACCATCAAATTTTTCGGATAAATGTGTACTGGCAAACGCTCCTGGCTGGTAGGCAAGAGGAACTCCTCCCCCATTGCGCAAGGGCGATTTAGAATCCTTTGCTCTTACATTCTGGTCTAATTGCAACCATAGAAATTCCAGATCATCCGGGGAATTGTTGTGATAAGTAATGGTTTCCTCTCCATAGATCTTTGCATTCTTATCATCGAGCTCAATATTCATTTTATAATCTGCCTGTTGCTGATAATAGTCAGGGCCTGGAGCCCCGGAGGCAGATCTGTACGTATTTGGAGTAGAAAATTCCTCGTACAATTGTTTAAATTTACTTTGATTAGAATGTCCGGGGGCTCTTTCTTTTACTGCCTCTTCCTGAGCAAACATTGCTGTAGCAAACAAGAATAAAAACGAAGCAAGAAAATACTTAACTTTAGTCATATTTTATCTGTCTTTTTTTTGATCGCGGGAAATTAAAGTTTTTTATACCAATCGCTTTAGAAATGTTATAAGTTTAACATTCCTTTATTATTTTCTTTAACTAAAACAAAGCTTTTTTTGGTTCCTTTTGCCTTAAAATGGACCACATTTTGCTGTTCTTCAAAGAGGTCTGTCAGTATTTCGTTCTGAATTTCAATGGAAGTCAGGGCGTTGAAATTTATGTCGAGAATTTCCAAATAGCAGATGACGATATCATTGTCATACTTTTTACCAAGAAAGGTATAATCAACATACTCCCCGTTAAGTTTTAATACAAATTTACTGTTGAAATATTTTTCAACGTAGGCATTTGCCAGTTCCGATTCGTTTTCTGTGGCTAATTGCGCTTTAAAATCGTAACGTTCCTGCAATACTTGCTCCAAATCATCTATGAAGATTCTAGAGGTAATCTGAAGCGCATCGTCTTCTTGCGAATAGTTGATATTGGTGACACTTACATAGAATTTATGCGTAGCAAATGCAAACAACGGCAACAGTAAGACAAGAAGGCCCTTTTTTAATGAATTCATATTGTCATCTTTCGGTATATAAAACTAAGCAAATGCTATGCCAAATATTTTTTTTAGTCCAGGTCATTATTTTCTCTGTAAGAGACACTTTTGTTTAATAGAAATTCCCAAATTGCTATCCGACTATCTGCCTCTATAAGGGCCTCGAAAGCGTTATCTACTTCGCAGAAATACATAAAATCGTCTATCCTTTCTATGGGTATTTTCAATTGGGTCAAAAACAAGCTATCGGGTACACTAGATCTCAGTTGCTGGAGCCGAATATCTTTCTTGTCTCTTGCTACCCTTTTTTTAAGCATTTTGGTTCTTCCAGAAATTGCATTGATTAGTGGATCTATGGGGGGATTCAAAATCATTAATGGATGAAATTTACCTGCGGTGGCCGTTTGCAATTGTCTTACACTTTGTATTGGTGGTTTTACATGTGCATTAGGCAACCCAATTGAAGTCGCTGAAACTACATGTCCTGTATCCATATTCTGCATATCCTTCCCGAGGTCCCCTGATAAATCATAGGGCCTTACTACCACTTCATCCAATTGATTTACAAACTCCTCCAAAGGAACAATCAGCATTTTGCTCCTGAGCATCTCTGCACTTATTACCAATGATTTACGCTTAAATTGGACCGCGGAGAAGAGCAAGGTATCTCCTAAAGTAACTCCAATAGCAAAGTAGCCACTCTCATTTGAAATGGTAGCCCTACCCGCTGAGGTATTCATAACATGTACATCGGATACGCCAATATTCTTACTGATCAGCCTCCCCTCTATTCTTTTTGTAAAAGAAGTCTGTGCTATGGAGAGGGTGCTAATAAGCAAAAAACAGAATAAAACACTAGTTTTTTTCAGCCTCTGCATCTTTTAAGAACGATTTGCTTTGGGTTACCAAAAAATCGATTAATTGAAATTCATTGTCCTTTTGGAGTAAGGATTGAGGAGGAATCTTAGTATCGCAATAAATAAGGAAAGCATCTATTTTGTCTTGTGGTATTCTTAAATCCAATACAAAAAATTCATCATCGTATACCTGCCTTAATACGTTACTTACTTTTAAAGGCTTCCTGTCTTCTGCTACGGATTTGTCAGATAAGAACAGTGCCTTAAAAATATTCACAAAATTAAGTCCATCTCTCAGACCTCTTGATCCGGGATCGTCCATGGCCACATTCACCACCTCGGCCGTTTGGTCCGTATCATATTCAAATTCCTTGAACTCTTCATTCTTAAGTTCCAGAAATTTGGCCTGGTTTTCAGGACTAACAGTTACCTCATCCAGCTCCGTAACTTTTTCATTTACCTCAACCACAAGTCTGTTCCTTCTAAGTATTTCTTCGTCAATTTTAATAACTTTCAGCTGGTAGTTGATGGCCGTAAATACCAACTCGTCATCTAACCTGACCCTAATGGCAAACTCTCCTTTATTATTGGTTATTGTTGCCATTTCGGAAGTGGTGTTAATCACATTTTCGTTAGGCACATTGGTGTTCCTATACAATACCTGCCCTCTAAGTAAGATTCTTTCCTCCTCTTGGGCATTGCTGATTAAAATGCAAAAAAAACAAACCAGCGAAAGTAGTTTATATCTCATGTGTCTAATTTGATGTGTAGTAGATAGCAATACCATAAAGAAAACGCAAGTTGAATTCATAAAAAAATTTAGCGGCATTAAACTTATGTTAATTTGCCGCGATACCTAGTAAATAGCCATTTTTACTATGCAGTTAATTTGCAGTAAGCACCTTTAAATTAGGGGATTTGAAAGTGCTGTTCCTCATTTTATCCCATAAAAAGGTATTTCAAGGCATAAAGTTCAATTTATGTTTATATAATCCTATTTTTGTTTGTCCTATGCGTCTCGAAATAAAAACATTTCAGGACGTCATTTACCCCCAGAACATTCCAATAGCAAAGGAATAGATGGCGGGAAATATGTACAAATAGCTGTTGCAAAATAAATCTACCCAAATGAAATTGAAACTCCTATTAACTTTGGCGGGCCTTTGCTTATGTACAAGTTTAAGTAGCCAGATAAAAATTGGTGATAATCCCCAGAATTTAGACGCTACATCTGTCCTGGAATTGGAGAGTAATGATCGCGTATTGGTTATTACAAGAATAAGTGAAGCCCAAATGAATAGCCTTGCACCCTTGGCTGGTGCCATGGTGTATAATAACGATGCCCAGTGTGTGTTTTATTTCGATGGCGCTAGCTGGATAAATTTATGCGATTCTCTTCAGTTAAATTTCACTACAGATCCCATAGTTAACACCGCCAGTACCATTGTCATTACTGAAAATGGGGATGTTGTCAATTTTGAGGTAGGTGAGATCAGCAGCGAGAATATTCTCGATTTCAGTATCAACAGCAATGATATTCAGAACAATTCAATTACAGCCGATAAACTTGCTTCTGATTCTGTGGGTAGTGAGGAACTTCAGGACAATACCGTGACCGATGCTGAAATTGATTACAATCTGGTCACCCTTAGCGACTTTCTAAATGATGCCGGTTTTATAACTGCAGCCAACATCGTTAGCGGTGATGCCAATAATGCAATTACTGATAATGGCGGCGCCTTTTACGATGACAGTCAGATTATAAGTGATGTGGCTGCAAATACAGCGGCTATTGCGGCAGATAATGATGATGACCAGACCAATGAGCTTCAAATACTATCACTAAATGCAGATCAACTCACTATTACTGGGGGAAATACCGTAACAATTCCCACGGCAGACGGTTCGGATACTAATATACAGGGAGGTACCAATATCAATGTAACGGGGATAGGAACAGCCGGAAATCCTTATATCATCAATAATACCTTTACCGAGGTAGATGGTAGTATAAGCAATGAATTACAGGACTTGCAATTTAATCCCGGGACTAATATCCTGACATTAACAAACCCTGCCACACCAGGCAATCAGGTAGATTTAAGTGCTTTAGCTGGTGGAGGTGGTTCAACAGAACTGGCAGACCAAATTACCATAGTTGGCACAGGGGCTTTAGGCGATGAATTTGAAGTTGGGGACGGATCTATTGGTTCAATAAAGATTATAGACGGCACCATCATGCCCGTAGATTTAGCCAACAACTCCGTTGAAACAGCAAAAATATTAGATGCTAATGTTACCCCTGTAAAAATAGCCCCTTCGGCTACAAACGGACAGGTACTAACTACCGTGGCGAACAATGTGGTTTGGGCAAATTTACCGCCGAGTTCGGGCAATGATGATCAAAATCTAACGGGGGCCACTCTAAGCCCTGCTAATATTCTACAAATTGATATAGAAAATGGCAATAGTACCAGTGTTGATTTATCCGCGTTAGCGGCTGGAGGAACAGATGATCAAACAGCTGCAGAAGTAAGTTTTGCTCCAACAGGGAATACTATTAGTACAGATGTACAAGCCGCCATAGAAGAATTACAAACAGAAATTGATGGCATTTCGGCCGGTGGCGCCGCTAATCCAAATGATGAATTAAACACCAATTTTGCAGTCAATGCTGGTAATTTGGAAATCACCGATGCCGGAGGTACTCTTACAGTGCCATTAACCAGCATTGATACAGATGATCAGGATGCCTCTGAGGTTACTTACGACAATACAACTTCAGGATTAACCGCAGCAGATACCCAGGCAGCCATTGATGAGATCGCAGCTACCGCCGGTGGAAACCCTGCCGATGAACTAAATACCACTTTTGCAGTCAATGCTGGTAA
>NZ_JAFMPW010000013.1 GCF_026126425.1 Muriicola sp. Z0-33 | reverse complement strand
GCGACGTAAGGAGCTAATCCCAATGACTTTCAAAGCGCGCGTGCACTGAAGCTTTAGCGCAGGTGCGGAGCCCTGCCTGCCGGCAGGCAGGTTTGTAGGGAAAAGCGACGTAAGGAGCTAATCCCTTTTATTTTCAAAGCGCGCGTGCACTGAAGCTTTAGCGCAGGTGCGGAGCCCTGCCTGCCGGCAGGCAGGTTTGTAGGGAAAAGCGACTGTAAAGGAGCTAATCCTTATATAGGTGCTATCTCAAGAGAAGATTAGACAAAGTTTTGAGGTAAGGATTTAGGACTTGTAGCGCATAGCTTCTTTTCTTTAGAGGGCACTTTGGACAAAAAACCCTTAACCAAAATTACAGTTCGTTGAAAATTTGATGCATCAGGCGATTTTTGTCATTGAAACTTTCTTCCAATGAAATCATCGTCTCAGTTCGGTCGACACCTTGAATATCATCTATCTGAAAAATGATCTTTTTTGCATGAGATGTGCTCTTTGCTCTAAGTTTGCAATAGAGATTAAACTTTCCGGTGCTGATGTGGACATTAGTGATGTTAGGGATTTCTACTAGCCGTTCGATAACAAAATTTATCTGTTTTGTCTTGTTCAAAAGAATACCGATAAACGCAACAAACGAATAATCTAATTTTTCATAGTCAAGGATTAGCGATGATCCCATTATAATTCCAAAATCTTCCATTTTTTTGACTCTCACATGAACGGTGCCCGCTGATATCAGGAGTTTTTTCGCAATGTCTGTGAATGGTGTCCTGGTATTTTCTATTAAGATGTCCAGAATTTGGTGGTCTATTTCATCCAACATTTCTTTAGCCATATGAACAAATTATTTGTTTGAATATCAAGAACAAATTAGGCCAATGATCATGGAAATACAACCTATGCCGGCTATTTTAAAACGGAATTTCGAAATTGACATTTTTCGAAACTTTGATTGGTCATTATCTTTTTAATTATAGGGCGTAATTACCAATAATGTATTGAGGAATCACCAAAAAGTGGCGCCTATTACTTGAGGTGTACTATTTTGAACCCCCGATAAATTAATCGCCACGAACGAAACTTAGTACAAAAATCATTTAAGGCGCTCACCGTTATCATTTCGACAGTAACCATTGGTCAGGTCAAAATGGATGATATCAAGCTGAATCTGGAGAATTTTACCAGGGAGGGCGAACCAGATAGTTATTGGGGAAATCTATTCAGCTTCTGGGAGGCCACCTATGGGAATGCCAACCTGGAGATTCAGATCTCCAATCAATATCTTAAATAGACGTATCAATTATGCAAAAAGTAAATGACAGGCTATAAAGGCCATCACAGAAAATACTATTCCGACCAAAAATACATGAAACGAATTTCTAAGGAGTTTAAATTTCTTATCAATGGTCTTTCCTAGATGATAAGTGTCTTTCGCTATGGTTTTGTATAATTCATCTCCCTGATGCATCAGGCCGGTAATCTTATCCACATACACGCTTTCCTCCATGGTATGAAAATTACCGTAGAACATTAAATTATCTGTGGCATCACTCCCGTGGACCAACTCCGGACGGGTTGCAAAAATTGCATACGCAATAGATATTAAATTCGTAATTAATATCATAACTACAGGATAGAGCAGGTGAGGGTCATTACTCATTTGAGCATATACGGTACCAATTATAATTGAAAGTATCAGGGCATTAACAGAAATTAAAATATTAGATTTCCTGTCTATCATGGCGTTAAGCGTGTATTGATTCTTAGAGACCAATCTAAATAGTGTTTCTACTCCCCGTTCGGCTCTTGGTGAAATTTTGGCCAGTTTTTTTTTCAGGGATTTTAACTCCTCCTGATTAATTTCAAGATCTTCCATCAGGATTTGGTCTTTTACTTTTTGGATCTTTTTGTGTTTTTTTTCGTCTTTAGTATTTTTATTTACTTCTTCCATATGGAGCTTTTATCACTTTGTTTTATATAATACTTTCACCAATCTTCCAATACTTAAACCCTGGATAATAATTGAAAATAAAACCACAGTATAGGTGATATACAGTATAGTTTCCGATGCAGGGTTATCTGCCAGGCTAAGAGCAAGTGCAATGGATATTCCACCCCGTAATCCGCCCCAGCTCAGAACTGCCACAGTTTTGAGGGGACTACTTTCTTTGTGCTTTAACAGGGAATAGGGCAACAAAACAGAGATATAGCGAGCTATCAACACAATTAGAACGGCCATAATACCTAAGGTTAAGTTACCGATATCAAATTCCAGGAGGTGAATAGTCAACCCAATAAGAACAAACAGAATTCCGTTAAATACATCATCGAGTACCTCCCAAATATCATTGATGAGCTTTTGGCTAGACCCTTTATTGGCCGAAATATTTAGTTTGTTGCCAATAATGATCCCGGAAGTAACCATGGCCAACGGTCCTGATACATGAATTATTGAGGCAACGGCATAACCGCCCATCACAATAGCCAAACTAATCATAACTGCCAGATGAGGGTTTTCTTTGATAGATCGGATACAACTATACCCAATAACTCCGAGTATTAATCCATACGCTAAACCACCTACCGCTTCTTCAAGAAATAATTTACCGATTTCTGCCCCCAGAGAACTTTCGGTGGGATGCCCGGACATATCGCCCAAAATAAGTATTCCGGCAAATACCACAACTCCTATACCATCATTGAAGAGCGACTCCCCTTCAATTTTAACCTGAAGATTTTTGGCAATATTTGTTTTCTTCAGGATAGCCAGAACAGCAATAGGGTCAGTAGGAGAAATTAAGGCTCCAAATAAGAGGGCATGAACAAAAGAAAATTCTATTCCCAACAACAGAGCGGCATAATAAATCAGAGTACCTACTATAAATGTAGATATCACAACGCCCAAAGTAGCAAATAGCAAAACAGACCATTTTTCTACAGCCAGATCTTCCAAATTTACATGAAGCGCGCCTGCAAATAGAAGAAAGCTCAATATCCCATCCAGGAGTAGTGTTTTAAAATCCGAATTGGTCACAATATCACAGAAAAAGAGATAGAAATCAGGGAGGATACTTTTGCTTATGGTAATAAGTACAACTGCAGCCAGACTCATCAGCATCAGTCCGATAGTAGCAGGTAATTTCAGCCATTTGTAGTTAATAAAACTAAACAGAGCGACAATAGAGAAAATAATACTAAAAGATTGCAGCATAATTCCGGATCTAACTTATATCAGGTTTACATCAGCGATGATCTCTAATAGTCCTGCTTTTGGTTGTTCAAATAACTGCTGCATGGCGGTTTCCAGTTCTTCTTTTTCTGTTATTCTTTTCCCCCAAGCACCACAAGAGATGGCATACTCAGCAAAATTGGGATTAGAAAGCGAAGTTTGCCAAACATCAAATTCCCCGGCCCGTTGCTCTTTGGAAATTTTTCCCAGTTCATGGTTATTGATTACTATTAGTTTAATAGGCATTTGATATTTTACCAGGGTGGTAATTTCCGCCAGATACTGACAAAGTCCACCATCTCCTGCCACAGCGACAACTGGGCGAGATGCACCAACCGCAGCCCAGGCACCCATTGCCGCCGGTAATGCAAAACCTATAGAACCAAGGTAGCCCGACATAAGAAAGTCTTGCTCCTGGGGTTCGAAATATCGTCCAAAGGAGTAGGCGTTGTTACCTACATCTACGCACATCACCGCATTTTTTGGTGCAAGTTTGTTCATAGCTTCAAATATGGCAATAGAACTCAGCCCTTTATCCGATGTTTCAGTAAGACGCTTTTCTTTCTCATGTTTCCATATGGCCCATCTTTTTGCTATTTCGGGCTTTTGGTCTATTGTGTTTGTACTGCCCTTCAGGGCATCTGTGAATATGTCCAGTGTTCTGGAAATTTCCCCATAAACGGCCACATCCACCTGGTGAAATTTGCTTAATGCCAAAGGATCAAAATCTACCTGAATGGTTGGTTTTTTAGGTGTAATACCGGTATGATTTGAAAAGGAGGCTCCAAGTACAATCAACAGATCCGCTTCATTCATAAACCAGGAAGCAATTGGGGTTCCGCTTCGCCCTAAGACGCCACAACCCAAAGGGTGATTATCTCCGATAAGACCCTTGCCTTTAAATGTAGTGACTACGGCTGCGTTTAAATTCTCGGCAAAAGCAATAATTTCTTTCTTATGGGCACGTGCGCCGTGGCCCATAATAATTAAAGGCCGTTTCGCTTTTTTTATTAGTTCAATGGCTTTATCGGCCATTTGCTTTGGGGGTGCAATCTCTAAAGTTGTTATCCTATTTTCAGGACTTTGGGGAAGGGCATTAGATTTTGCTTTACGTACCTGCACTTCGTCCGGGAATGTCAGGTGAGATACATCTCGCCTCAATATGGCATGTTTAATAGCAAGTGACATTAATTCAGCATGCCTGCTATCAGATTGTACGCGCTGGTTAAATTCTGTCACGGAATTAAATGCCTGTACCAGGTCTACTTCCTGAAAATTCCCTGTGCCAACCACCTGGGTGGCTACTTGCCCCGTAAGGGCCAGGAAGGGAGCTCTGTCTACCTTTGCGTCCCACATTCCGGTAAATAGATTGGTTGCCCCAGGACCTGCTATTGTAAAACAAGCAGCAGGTTTTCCGGTTAATTTACCATATGCCGAAGCTGCAAATGCAGCAGCTCCCTCATGCCTTATTCCATAGAAATTTAGTTTTCCTTTCTGTTCCTGCCTTTTCATGGCATCCGCAAAGCCAAGATTGGAATGCCCTACCATTCCAAACACTTTTGTTACCCCCCAATTGATCATGGTTTCTACCATAATATCTGAAACCGTAGCCTCAGGTTCCGGCTCTTTTTCCAGACCTACAAAGATTGCCTCGCCCTCTTCTTTCACCGGAAATACCTCAACTCCGTCATCAAATCCTCCCGGGGGTTTCCCAGTACATGGGTGAAAATCCCAGCCGTGCCAAGGACAACGCAGTAAGCCGTTTTCTATTGAACCTTCACCAAGAGGCCCTCCCTGATGGGGACATCTGTTGTCCAAAGCCGAATATTTACCTTCGAAATGTGTCAGGCATATTCCCTTGTGCCCTGCTGTTACTGTTTTTACCCTACCTTCTGGTATTTCATTTTTATTATCTAAAACTTTATGCCAAACGAGATTTTTCTCCATGTTTATTGTGATTAGTGCTTTCTTTTTTGATGATTATAGAAATTAGGCAAGCCAATACCGAATTGCTTATAAAGCGGTTCGGGGATACCGATATCGGCAATATATATTCTGGTAGATTCGGACAACGTGTTTAAGATCAATTTTGGAGCGGCCAAAGTAAGTACTATGTCTGCCATGAACATCTGAGTATTAGTAGTTGCGGCTATCCCGGTAGGCAGATCAAGAGAAATTCTCAAGGCTTTTGATGTGTTTGCACTATTTATCACAGACACAAATTCTTCGGCAAGCGGAGAACGTTGAGAAAACCCAAGATAGGCATCAATCCAAACATCTGGTTGTGTGTCTCCTTTTTGCTTTTGTGCACCAAAAAGGAGGGCTCTGTCTAATTGTCTTTTAGGTAGCTCTTTTGTAATGGGTACCGGAAGGTCTAGATAAACCTTATACCCCCAAGCTGCAAGTCGTCTTGCTGCGACCAAACCTCCTCCTCCGTTATTTCCATTCCCTGCGCCAATCAGTATTCGACCATTTAATCCGGCGTTCTCCGCAACAAGCTTAGCCAACATTAATCCGGCATTTTCCATCATAAGTTCAATAGGCAGATGGTAGTCTCTTACAGCGGTGTAATCCATCTCCTTGAAAGCTGCTATGGCGAGTGCCTCTGAAGGGGTAAAGTGCATTTTTGTTTATATAATATGTATTTGATTCCTTCCCGATAATAGGAAGTAATGTTATCTAAACAAGGCTTTTCAGATCTGCTAATGCCTGCTCATAGAAGGCAAGTACTGTTTCCACAGTTTCATTTTTAGCTGGCAATACGGCTCCTACAAATCCTTTACTATGCCATCTGCCATTGCTTAAAGGGTCTAAATTCTCAGTAGCTATTGCTTTGTGGTTTTTGTATACACTCAGATAAAAATAATGTTCATCAGCCACGGTATCCGGGATAGCCAGGCCAGCTCCTATTGCCAGAGCTGCATCCTGCTGGTCTATGGCATATACACCAGTATCAAAATGATGTGGCCAAACCCTGATCTCTGAAGTTAGTCCTTCAGCACTAAGAAATTTTTCTAAAACCAATTGGGCAAGAATCCTAAGATGGGTCAATTCACTTAATCTGCTGGCATCTAGCAACTTGAATGTGAAATTATCTTCTATATCATATGGTAAATCATAGTGAAAATTAAATGTATAGGATTGTTCCATAGCTGCTTGCCGGGCCTGATCTTCTATCCAGTTTACTATTTGCTGGTGAGTATTACCATCTAGTCTGATGCTTTCATTATTTGCCTTGCCGTTCCAATTTAATGTGAAGCGTTCATAATTTAATGAAAGGACGTCGCCCTCTTGATTCAATTGGCGGGTATTGAGACTGGCATTACCTGTGACAAATCCAAGATTGGTATGGCTATCGTCTGCTATTTTGTCTAAAAAACTAATTCCGGCTGCGGCCAGATATTGGGCAGCCAAATACATCATTTTATCCATGACAATTATCTTTTGTGCTCAGGACTATCGAAACCTGCCTTACATCCTGCGGCCCATTCATCGGGTTGGTTGCCGTGTGCCGGGATACCTCCATTATCTTTTAGCATTCTTGCAAGGTGCAGGCAATTCCAAACAAGGAAGGTGGTATTTCTGTTTGTAAAATCGTTCTCAGGCCCGCCTGATCCTTCGTCCCTGTAAGAAGGCCCCGGACCAGCTTCTCCCATCCAGCCTGCATCAGCTTGTGGCGGTACGGTATATCCAATATGAGAGAGCGAGAATAATATGTTCATGGCACAGTGTTTTACACCATCCTCATTACCTGTTATTAGCGTTGCTCCTACTTTTCCATAATCTCTATACTGCCCTTTTTCATTAAATTGATGGGTATAACCATACATCCGTTCCAATACCCGATTACATACCGATGATTTCTCACCCAACCAGACCGAAGTGCAAAGAATTAGGATATCGCAGGCGTCCACTTCCTTTTGAAGCATGGGCCAATCGTCCTTATCCCATTCCGGAGTTGCAGCCATATCCATTCCTAATCCTGCCGGGATGACGTAGTCTACTGGCCGGATTACTTTAGTACTTGCCCCGTTGGCTTCAAATATCTTTTGTGCAACACCTATTAGTCCTTCAGTATGGGATAGTACAGGGGTTCTGTTAAGGGTGCAATTTAAGAATAGCACTTTTAGATCATCGTATTTAGCGGGGGGATTGGTACACTGACTTTCGGTCATTTTTGTTAGTTGTTCTGACATTTTTCTCTCTTGAATTTAAAGGTTAGTATTCATGTTTATGAAATCGGCATTGAGATAGTCTTTGAGTCGTAATCTATACGCTTGTCCTTTCTTAATTTACTAAGAATATTATTTACAGTTTGCCTGGAGGTATTTGTGAGATGAGCTATATCTTTATGTGATAAAAGGTTTTTAGCTACAATTCTACCATCCTGTTTCTCACCAAATTCGTCCAGGTATGAAACCACAAACTCAAAAATCCTTTTATCGCTCTGTTTATATATCAGGTCCTGAAGTCTTCTTTCTAGTCTTTTTATTCGAATGCCATAAATTTTTAACACCCCATTTTTAAGCGATTTGTGTTTTTGCATCAGTTCTTCCATCATGTCAGCTTCTATATAGCACACAATGCAATGTTCAAGGGCTATGGCCTGCTCTTCTATTCCTGCCTGTTTATCATATAGGGATAGTTCACCAAAAATATTTCCCTTTTGGACTACGTACTTCAGGGTGTCGCTTTTGGTGTCTACAATTTTAACGGTGCCTTGTTTTAAAAAGAAGATACATCTTTGGTCCCGATCATTAATTTGAATAATCTGACCCTTATCAATGTTTTCCATTTCAAGAAGATCACAAAGACTCATCATAGTGCTCATCCCTAATTTTTTAAACAGATCAAAACCCTCAAGAAACCAGTATTTGGTCAGTGTCTTCAATGCATTAAACAACTTTTGTATTTAAAAGTAACAATTATAATCTTCCTGTCAGGAACAGAGTTTTGCCGAACTTACTTTAGGCGACAGTTATTCAGTAAAAGTGCAACATCCCGGTATTGTACTTAGTACTTATAAGCAAAAAGGGGTAGTTTTAACCACCCCTTCAATTTATGAGGAAATTGTATTAACGGTCAGCGATTATAAGTTCTCCACTGGCTTCTTTCTCCTTTAGTTTTTTGACCAGATCAAGAGCATCTGGTACGACATCACTGCATAATATGATAAGCGACCCTTTTTTCGCATTAGCAACCGCATGGTTAATGGCATCGCTCTCTAATGGTATAATGGTGGTCTTTTTCTTTGGATTTTGTTTTTTAATACCATCATCCAGCATTTTTATAAGGACATCCTCAGATTTCCCTCTCAAATTCTTGTCTTGCCTGATGATTATTTCATCAAACATTTCGGCGGCAATACTCCCAATTTCGTTATTGTCCTCCTCTCGTCTGTCCCCGATACCGGCAATAATCCCAACTTTTACAGTAGCATCCAGATTGTCAGTAAATTTCTGTAAAGCACGCATTCCGGCAGGATTATGAGCATAGTCCAGCAGGATATTAAAATTGTTGAATTTAAATAAATTCAGGCGCCCAGGGGTTTGGGTGGCAGACGGAATAAAAGTTTCTAAAGCCGCTTTGGTATCCTCTATGCTTATCCCCTGAATATTGGCTGCGATGACCGCAGGTAGTACATTCTGAATCATAAATTTTGCCTTTCCTCCATAAGTAAGAGGTATGTTTTCGGCTTTCATGATTCGCATTTTCCATGCTCCTTTACAAAGGGTCACGTATCCATTTTCATAGACAGCCGTAATGCCTCCAATGCGCTGTAAAGCCTGAATACGTGGATTGTTTTCATCCATTGAGAAGAGGGCCAGATTTCCCTCAATACCTCGGCGCATATCATATACCAGGTCATCATCAGCATTTAGAATGGCGTATCCATCGGGGAGCACAGTCTCCGGAATGACTCCTTTGACTTTTGCCAATTGTTCTATAGTATGTATTCCTTTTAGACCCAGATGATCGGCAGCCACATTGGTCACAATACCTATATCGCACTTTTTAAAACCCAGTCCGGCCCTTAGCAGTCCGCCACGGGCACATTCCAGTACGGCAAAGTTTACCGTAGGGTCTTTTAAAACAAACTCTGCGCTTGCGGGTCCTGTGCAATCTCCCTTCATCAACAGCCGGTTTTGGATATATACTCCGTCACTGGTGGTATAACCAACTCTGTAGCCCGTCATTTTGGCGATATGTGCTATTAATCTGCTCGTGGTAGTCTTTCCATTAGTACCTGTAATAGCCACAATGGGAATTCTTCCTGTATCGCCTTTTATGGGAAAGAGTTTATCTATTACAGGTGCTGCTACATTTCTTGGCAGTCCGGTAGTGGGAGCCAGGTGCATCCTAAATCCAGGCCCGGCATTTACCTCAAGTACGGCTCCCCCCGTTTCAGAAAGGGGTTTACTAATATCGCTTGTCATCACATCTATCCCGCATATATCAAGATCGATGATTTTGGAGATCCTTTCGGCCATAGATACATTGGCCGGATGCACGATGTCTGTAACGTCTTCAGCGGTACCACCTGTACTTAAATTGGCAGTATCTTTTAATATTAGACGCTCCTTATCCGCAAGAACAGACTCTGGAGTATACCCTGCGTCGGCTATTATGGTTTTAGTTAGATCATTTATGGTGATCTCTGTCAATTCTTTTTCATGTCCGTAGCCTCTTCTGGGATCTTTATTTACTTCGGCCACCAGCTCTTCAATTGTAGATTTCCCGTCGCCAACCACATGTGCCGGTGTTCTTTTAGCCGCCGCGACAAGCACATTATTAATTACTAATAATCTGTAGTCTTCTCCGGTAATATATTTTTCAACGATTACCCTTCTGGACACTTCTTTGGCAGCTTTAAAAGCTTCAAGTGCGTGCTCGTAGTTATTAATATCCACTGTAATACCCCGGCCGTGATTACCATCAATCGGCTTTATCACAAGAGGGTAACCTACATATCTGCAAGCCGATTCAAGACTGCTCTCTCTACTGATAATATCTCCGCGCGGCACTTCCACTTCTGCCTGTTCTAATAGATACTTTGTATCCTCTTTGTCGCAAGCTAGTTCTACTCCAATGCTGCTTGTTTCACTGGTTACTGTAGCCTGTATTCTTTTCTGGTTGGCACCATAACCCAACTGGCATAAAGAATATTTATTTAATCTGATCCAGGGAATACCCCTGCTTTGGGCTTCCTCTACAATAGATCCGGTACTGGGTCCCAGCCGCTGTCCTTCTCTAAGTTCACGCATTCTTTGGATGTCATCTTCAAGGTCATAATCTTCGCCTTCGATAAGGGCTTCACAGATGGCTACGGCAGCCTTGGCAGCATAACGCCCTACATCTTCTTCAATATAGGAGAATACCACATTATAGACCCCTTTCTCTCCATAGCCCCTTGTTCTTCCAAAACCGGTATCCATTCCGGCCAGCGTTTGTATTTCCAAAGCTATATGTTCTATGACATGACCCATCCAGGTGCCTTCTTCAACCCTCATGAAAAATCCACCCTCACAACCTTCCGAACATCTGTGAGAGTACATGGTTGGGAACATTGCTTTTATCCGATCAAGAAATCCGGGAATCTTATTGGATGGACGTTCTTCCATGTCCTCCAGGTCCAAAACCATCACTATTAATTTATGTCGGCGAACAGACCAGTAGTTGGGGCCTCGCATGGCATTAATTTCTCTTATCTTCATAATTTCTGATCTTTATTTAAAGGAGAGTGAATTTCATAAATATATAATATTTTTTCGGACATTAAACCTATTTTTGCAGTTAAATAATGAGCTGAATGGATATAAAAGGAACCCTGGTACCAATAGGAGGAAATGAGGATAAGGGGCATGAAAATAAGGAACAATATACCCTGGAATTTATTGATGAAGGTATATTGGCTCATATTGTCAGATTGGCCGGTGGGGAGAACCCAAAAATAGTTGTAATTCCCACAGCTTCGAGCATTCCTTTGGAGGTAGGAAGAAATTATAGAGACGCCTTTACCAAATTAGGATGTACAGACATTCATGTTTTAGATATACGATCTAAACAAGATGCTGAGGCAGATAGTTCAATTAATCTGGTAGCAAGTGCAGACTGTATTATGTTCTCTGGGGGAGATCAATCTAAAATTTCCAAATTTATTGGCAATACATCATTACATGCTTTACTCATAGACAGATATCATAAAGAAGAGGATTTTGTAATTGCAGGGACAAGTGCAGGAGCTATGGTAATGGCAAAAGAAATGATAGCCGGTGGCAGCAGTACTGAGGCCTTCATCAAGGGAGCAGTTCACATGTATGAAGGACTGGGGCTTTTACCCGAAGTTGTTATAGATACGCACTTTATTAGAAGAGGCCGGTTTGGCCGACAATCCGAGGCAGTAGCCAAATTTCCGCATTTATTGGGAATAGGATTGGCCGAAGATACCGGACTAATCATTAAAAAGGGTAAAGAAATGGAGGTGATAGGGTCTGGTATGATTATCGTATTTGATGCACATAATCTGACGCACAACAATGAGAAAATACTGCAAGAGGGTACACCAATGACCATGACAAACCTGGTTGTGCATGTATTATCTAATGGAGATAAATATAATATTGAGACCAGGGAAGTTAAAGTATTACCGGTAGATTCACCCTTTATTTAAAAACTAACTGTTACTATGAATCGTATATGAGGATCGTTGCTTCCTCATTATTGGTCTTACTGGCACGGTACATACCTTCTGTGTTAAACGGAAGGGCAATATTTCCCTTGGAATCAACGGCTATAAGTCCTCCGTCTCCACCAATATCAGCTAACCGATTGTGGATTACTTCGTTGCAGGCATTCTGAAGAGAGAGGCCCTTAAATTCAATTAAACAGGAAACGTCATAAGCCACTACTCCCCGGATAAAAAACTCCCCACTACCCGTACATGAAACGGCGCAGGTCTTGTTATTAGCATAATTACCAACCCCAATCAATGGGCTGTCTCCAATACGTCCATAGCGCTTATTGGTCATGCCTCCAGTTGATGTAGCCGCCGCAACATTACCAGATATATCGCAGGCCACCGCACCAACAGTACCAAATTTAGCATCCTTTTTTGCAGAATGGTCTAACTGAAAATGATCCGAATCCTTTATTTCCTGCCATTGCTGGTAGCGAAGAGCATCGTAAAAGTATGCTGCCTGTTCCAGGGGATACCCCATTTTTTCAGCAAATTGCATGGCTCCATTGCCAGCTAAAAAGACATGTTCACTATGCTCCATTACGTCTTTGGCAAGGGCTATAGGATTTTTTATGCCGGTTACCAGCGAAACTGCTCCGGCATTAAGGGTTTTTCCGTCCATAATAGACGCATCCATTTCATGTTTACCTTCGGAGGTGAATACGCTCCCTTTCCCTGCATTAAAAAGAGGTGAATCTTCAAGGGCTTTAACAGCTTCAGTCACTGCCTGAATTGCAGTTTTTCCTGATCTAAGTAGGTTGTGTCCGGTTTCCAGGGCATCTGAGAGGGCTATTTTGTATGCTGCTTCTTTTTTGGCAGTCATCATTCCCTTTACCAACGTTCCAGCGCCGCCATGGATGGCAATAGAATAATTACTGCTCATTTAGTTGATTTTGGTTTTAATTTTGGAAAGAATGTGGTCGACAATCAGTTTGGCATGTATTCTGGAATTCTCAATAAACCATTTATGGGTTTCCATACCACCGCAGATGACACCAGCTAGGTACAGACCAGAAATGTTGGTTTCCATAGTAGCTGAATCATACGTCGGCAATTTTTTATTGTCCTGGGATAGTTGTATGCCAAGCATTTCAAGAAATTCAAAATTGGGCATATAGCCGGTCAAGGCAAGCACAAAATCATTTGCAATTACTATGTCACCATCAGGAGTATTAATAGTCATTTCCTGTTCGCGAATCTCTTTAACCTCACTATTGTAGAATACGGCGATACTACCTTCTTCAATTCTGTTTATAATATCCGGTCTTACCCAGTATTTAACTCGCTGACCCACTTCTGGCCCCCTAATGATCAGGGTAACTTCTGCACCTTTACGCCAACATTCCAATGCTGCATCTATTGCCGAATTGCTTGCTCCGACTATAGCTAACTTCTGACTGGCATAGAAATGTGGGTCTTTATAGTAATGGGATACCTTAGGCAGATCCTCACCCGGAACATTAATTTTATTTGGCAAGTCGTAAAAGCCAGTTGCTATTATTACGTTTTTTGCCGAGTATTTTTCTTTTGTTGATTGAACAGTAAACTGATCATCCTCTTTTTTTACTTCGAGTACTTCCTCAAATAGATGGATATTCAATTTATTTGAGGTAACTATTCTGCGGTAGTACTCTAATGCCTCATTTCTTTTAGGTTTGGCTTCTTTACTAATAAAGGGTATATCATCTATCTCCAACCTTTCGGAAGACGAAAAAAATTGCATGTTAATTGGATAATTGAAAAGTGAATTAACAATAGGCCCCTTTTCAATGATAAGATAGTTCAATCCTTTTTTTTTCGCTTGCAGACCGCAGGCGATACCAATAGGACCCCCACCAACAATTAGAATATCCAAGTTTTTCATATCAACATCTTTTGGTTCGCCCAAAAAAACTAGATTTTTTATGGAACGCAAAGCTAGGTAATTTAAACCAAAATAACTCCTGAATTCAGGGGCTGAAGTCTTTAATTTAATTGAAGCTTGCAAGAAAATACATATGACAATAATCATGTTTTATGATCTTAAATAAGCAGAACTTTAATTTGAATATTAAAATAGTAGTTATGAGTGTCAGACATGGAGTACCCGTATCAGAGATAATGACCAAAGATTTAGTAGTATTAAATCTGAATGATGGTCTGGATAAAGCTGAGCATTTGTTTAAAGTACATTCTATTAGGCATATCCCGGTATTAGACGGAGATAAAATTGTGGGAATGTTGAGTTTAACAGATTTGCTAAGAATAAGTTTTGCAGATGGGGCCTATGAAGATGAAGAAAATATTGAAACTATAGTTTACAATATGTTCACCATTTCACAGGTTATGGCCAAGAATGTTGAAAGTGTAGCACCAAATACCACCGTAAAGGAAGTAGCTGAAGTATTGGCCGCCAAGGAATATCACGCATTGCCGGTTGTTGAGGACGAAAAATTAGTTGGTATTGTTACAACCACCGATTTAATTAACTACCTGCTTAAACAATATTAAGTGCTGGCAATTTTTGACAAGGCACTAATGGTAGCTGTGGGGTTTTGACTTTTGAAAACAAAACTCCCTGCTACTAGCACGTCCGCACCAGCCTCTGACAGTTGTTTTGCGTTGGCATCCGTAACACCCCCATCAATTTCTATCAGGGTTGTTGCCCCCTGATCCACGATCATTTTTTTTAATGCAATGACCTTCTTATACGTATTTTGAATAAAGGATTGTCCTCCAAACCCCGGATTTACACTCATTATACAAACCAGATCGATGTCGTTAATGGTCTCTTCCAGTAAATTAACACTACTATGAGGATTTAGCGCTACGCCAGCCTTCATTCCTGCAGCTTTTATTGCTTGTAAGGTTCTGTGTAAATGGGTACAGGCTTCGTAATGTACTGTTAAGACCGAAGCGCCGAGATCCGCAAAGGTTTTAATATACCTGTCAGGATCTACTATCATTAGATGCACATCCAATGGCTTAGTGGCATGTTTGGCGATAGCCTTGATTACCGGCATCCCATAAGAAATATTGGGAACGAACAGGCCGTCCATAATATCCAAATGATGCCAGGCTGCTTCACTTTGATTCACCATTTCGACATCTTTTTGCAAATTGCCAAAATCTGCGGCAAGTAAGGAAGGTGCAATTTTAATTTTACTCATCTCGGAAATCCAAATTTAGTAGGATACAAAAGTAATGAATTGATCTGGTTTACAATTTGCGAATTTATACAGTGCAATTAGGTAGTTAATCATTAATAGCAACTTTTTCAGCAATAACTTCCACCATTAAACAGGTGCAAATTGATGCTCCTTTGGTTTTTTCCAGATCTTCCATATCTGCAAGCGCTTCTTCCACCTCTTTAGTTGTTAAGTAGTTTTGAGCAACCAGTCTGGGCAGATAGTTATGAAAAAATGTCTTCGGCCATTGCCATATTCCATTCTGAGGCGTCGCAATTTTAGACATAGGACGAAATCCAACGACTTTCATCCCCATATCAATAAGAATTTGAGGTAAATGACGTCCAATGTCTATCTCCGCTTCAGAATCTTTAAAGCTTTTCAAGGCCATTGCAATGCCCTTAGAAAGAGCCTTTTTTTTGGGTTCAGTTTGTAAAGTAGACCAGTCGTAATATTCATGAATGACCATTTTACCACCTGGTTTCAGGGCGTTAAAAACTTTTCTGAGTACCTGCTCTGGTTGTGGCGACCATGCTAATCCCCAGCGGCAATACATGCCGTCTAAACTTAAAGGCTCTAGTTCCATGTCATCAAAATCTGATACGACAGCTTGGATATTTAAGTTTTGAGTTTGAGCAATCTGCTTTAAATGGCTGATATAATGTTCCGATCTGTCAATAGCCACTACCTTCCCCTCTTGCCCAACAATGAACGCCATTTCTGTTGAGCAATAACCAGGTCCACTACCAAGATCTAACAAAGTCTGGCCCGATCTGAAATTGGCAAGGCGCCATCCGGTCTGTGCTTCTTCCGCCCAAACCTGATGCTGTACCCCCAGCCGGAATAACTCTTCTTGATCTGTCCCTAGTATATATGAATTCTTTTCTTCCATCTGGCAATCTTCTGATATGTTACTTAAAATATGCTATGAGGTCACTTTCTGCTGCAATATACCCGAATGAATTCCAACTTTTACCACGTACTATATCCTCTAGTAATTCTTTAGATTTTTCTTTATCATTATTATAGAAGTACCAATTTGCCAATCCATATTTGGTGGCATCAGATGCCGCATTATCAGCAGTTGGATTAATCAGGTCCTCTATAGGGTGTAACCCTTTGTAGAATTTACATAAGTCGTAATAGTTGTGGTTTTCTATAATTTTGGCATCCTTCTTTATAGGTTCAAGGAGTTTACGGGCTTCCTCTTTGTTTCCAAGTCGCCTCTGTATCATATAGAGCCAATGAGTGCTCGAAACAACGTTGTCATCCTTAGTACCAGATTCCCTGCATTTTAGGTACGCTTTAAAGGCTTTTTCATAGTCGTGTCTTAAATAATAAGCCAGCCCGAGATGGTACCAAATGTTCCCGTGTAGGGTACTTACGGGAATATTCAGTGCATTGGGCATCCCATCTGGTTCTATCTCATTGTTGGTGCCCTTTATTAACTCTCCCGCTTTTTCCAGATCGGCTATTGCCTTTTGAAATTTTCGAAGTGAAATATAGCGATGACCTCGATGTCTGTAGAACCTTGCATCCTGAGGAAATTTATCAATGCCTTCCGAAAAAATATCAATGGCCAAGTCATAATTTCCTAAATATGCTGTTCGCCTGCCATACCAGATTATATTATCGGCATTTGGATTGGACTCATAGTGCTTTTTAGCCTCATGGAATTGCGTAATTAACTTTGCGGAAGGAGGTTCCACTTTATATTCTTTACCCAGGGGGGTATGAAATACAAATTGCTCTGGCAATTCTTTGGTGTCTGCAATTCTGGTCTGGCCATAGCAAACAGCAAATCCGCCTAGTAAAAGGGCCAGCAAAATGTTTAGCAGGGGCTTCATATTCCTTCTATGTGCTTCATTATAGGCACTTATTCCCCTTCAGTTTCCTTGCCTTTGTAAATCTCGTGATCTTCATCCCCACCTGATCTTAAATAGGCAAATAAATCAACAATTTCATTTTGACTTAATCTGTTTAAAAGGCCCGAAGGCATCGGGGAAATAGGGGAAGGTCCACGACTTTCTATATCAGATTTTGCCAAATTTATGGTATAGGCTTCATTAAAGGGGTTGGGAGCAAGCCGTATACTATCGCCCTGCTCAGATAACACTCTCCCGGCAATTTTCTTTCCGTTATTCATATTAAAAAGAGTGTTTGCGTACTGGTCTGAAATTTCGTCGTTAGGACTATAAATGGCAAATAACATATCATAGGCACCAAATTTTGAATGGGCCTGGGTAAGATCCGGTCCTGTGGCCCCACCTTCGCCACGCATTCGATGGCACAAAATACACATAGCTGCTTTATAGGCTCTTTCACCTGCAGCAATGTTTCCCTTATAATTATCCATACCCCCCCAGACAATATCGCCCATATCATTTCCGGAATACTGACCACCTGGGCCAATGGGTTGGGGTAGGTCTGCAACGGCTGTGGATGGCGAATAGGTGCCGGATATTTCCTCAAAATATGCCATTTCACTTTTTGGGATATTCGACATAGCTTTCAGTCTTACGTTTTCCATATAAGCTTTAAAACTCATCCCGCCTTTCGCCGCCAAAACATCGTAAAACCATAAGAAGTACTTTTCGCGTAATTCTTTGGTCCATCCTTCTTTTGCATGGCTCAGCAGCATACCGTAGTAGATGGCCTCACTAGGAGGCATTTTTTCGATGACCTCCCGGATTAACGGACCGTACTGCTCGCTTCTGAGAGTTGCTTCTTCTGAAAGCATTTCAACCCCTTCTGCCACCGTTTTCTCCTTGGTATGTTTGTCTAATAGAAGTACCAGCTGCTCAGTAACGCCTTCTGATTTTAGATAAAGCAATAATTGACCCAACTCTCTGTTTACCCGGTTATTGGCATGTGGGAAATAGGAATTTAGGTTGGCTGCAGTTTTTACACGATCATTTTCATTGGGTTCGCCCTGTCTTATAAATAGCAGGGCATAATTCCTGAGTAGACTAATTTTTTGGTAGTCCGATAGTTGCTCTAACTTTAGTTGATTTAGCTTGTTGAGAATACGACTCTGAAAATTTTTACTATCACTCCTGGCAAAAGCAATTCCCGCTTCAAGGGTTTTTGTGATATCGTTTTCTGCGAAAAAGCGATCCTGCCATAAGGCCAAAGGCTGTTGCTCCAATACAATTCGGGATGCATATCTGATAAACCTGTCCTCGTGTCCAAGGTGTTCCCAGGCTATTTTAACGGCTTCTTCAGAACGCCCTATATTATGATAATTTTCCAGACGATGTCTCAATGTTCGCAAGCTAGCAGCATCCTGGTTTTGAGTAATTTCAGAGTTTCCGTTATCCGTTCCTGTATATCTTAACCGGTAAAGACGAGAATCTAACCTTCTTCCACCCGTAGCAAAATACATATGACCATCCTTCCCTGCAATCATATCTGTCAAGGGCAGGGGAGTGCCAGATAAGAACTCCTCACGTTCGGCAGTGTAGCTACTTCCTTTGGGTTTCAGATTGGCAAAGTATACGGTTCCAAAGCTCCAATCCATTACAAACAAACCATTTTTGTATCTGGATGGGAAATTTAATTTGGCAGCACCAAGTACGGCTGTAGGCGATCCTTGTTCCAAATTATGTACGGCAGGAAGGTTGTCAGGATAATATTCCGGCCATTTACCAGATCCTGTACGCCAGCCGTATTCACTGGCGCTGGTTACATGGCAAATGCGGGTTGGCCGGTACCAGGGCATCCCTATATCCCATTCCATATCGGCGTCATAGGCAAATAACTCTCCGTCCTGGTTAAAGGCCATATCAAACGGATTGCGATAGCCGGCAGAAAGTATTTCCCATTCCTGGCCGTCGGGCTTAAATTTTGCAATCCACCCTCCTGGTGCCTTAATATCGTTGGCATGCCCCCTGGCATCCAGGTAAGGGGGAAATAAATTGTCCTCTCCCCATGTTGCGGGTAAACGGGTATTTTTTTTAAGTGGTTCGGGGATTTCAACATGGTTGCCGGCAATAAAGTAGATATAATCGCCCTCAGGGCCAAGAACAAAACTATGTGGTCCATGTTCTCCGGCTCCGTTAAGTTTTAACAGCAATTCTTGATTATCCAATTTGCCATCTCCATTGGTGTCTGTTAACTTATAAACACCACTACCAAATTCTTCTTCGTCCGGAACATCATCATCCCATCTTTTATTTACTGCAACAAAAAGGCTGTTATATGCCCATAATAAGCCATGCGCCTGCCCAATATCCAGGTTAACGCTATCTATGTCGGCTTTGGCGAGTACAGCTGCTTCTCCTGGTCTGTTAAATCGGTAAATTTTTCCATACTGGTCACAGGCATAGATCAGGTCATCAGGGCCATTTGCCAGTGCAACCCATGATCCCTGTTCATTTTCGCTAGGGCGATAAAGTTCATCGAGTACAAAGCCGTCTGGAATATCAAATGCAATTTCCGTTGTATTTTCTGAACCTTTTGCCTCTTTATCATTTGTGCAGGAAACGATTATAGCAATGCAAAGGATCAGGCAGCTAAAGGAGATTAATTTCTTAATTTTCATGTTGTTGTTCATTTCCATAAATATAGGGAATTGTTAATGAGAAATAATAGCAAAAAAAGTCATTATCTAATTGTGGAAATAGACGAAACATCCGGGAATGTAAAAATTTCATACAATAGGAAGTCTTCGAATAGCGTAGAAGTGAAGGTATATAAATGAAAAAACTCCGGTAATCAGCCGGAGTTTATTCATCAATCAAAAAACGAACAGTCATGATAACTGTTGTTACGGTTACAAATTACAAATTTTATACCATAAATCCAATTTATGGTTTATTTAACATGTAAAATTTCCCAGCAGTATTTAGCCGAGATAGGTCTTTAATATTTTACTTCTTGAGGTATGTTTTAACCTCCTGATAGCTTTTTCTTTTATCTGACGTACTCTTTCTCTTGTCAGGTCAAAGGTTTCTCCAATTTCTTCAAGAGTCATAGAATGCTGCCCTGCCAATCCAAAATACAACCGAATTACATCAGCTTCCCTTGGAGTTAGTGTTTCTAGCGCACGTTCTATTTCCGTTCTTAATGACTCGTGTAAAAGATCCTTGTCAGGATTTGGGGATTCTCCGCTGCGAAGAACATCATATAGGTTAGAATCTTCCCCATCTATTAGTGGAGCATCCATTGAGACGTGCCTTCCCGAATTTTTAAGGGATTGCTTAACATCTTCTACTGTCATATCTAATTCACGTGCAATTTCCTCGGCTGAGGGCATACGCTCATGTGCTTGCTCTAAGAAGGCAAAAGTTTTGTTGATCTTATTAATAGAACCAATCTTATTTAAAGGAAGTCGAACAATACGGGATTGTTCAGCCAAAGCCTGTAATATAGACTGTCTAATCCACCATACCGCATAGGATATAAACTTAAAACCTCTGGTTTCGTCAAAACGCTGAGCAGCTTTAATAAGTCCTAAATTACCTTCATTGATCAAATCAGGTAAGGTCAGGCCTTGATTTTGATATTGTTTCGCCACAGATACTACAAAACGCAAGTTGGCCTTTGTTAATTTCTCAAGAGCCACCTGATCGCCTGCTTTAATACGCTGCGCCAATTCAACTTCCTCATCGGCCGTAATAAGGTCTACCTTGCCAATTTCCTGCAAGTACTTATCCAGCGATGCTGTTTCCCTGTTGGTTACCTGTTTTGTAATCTTAAGTTGTCTCATCTAATTTCCTTTCTGTTAAGTTCAAAGTGCATAGACTGCATATACTTATACGTAAAAAACAACCAAATGTTACAAATAGGTTATGTTTTTTTGATTTTTATGTTAAAAAGCACAAAAAAACCCCTAAAATTAGGGGTTTTGAGAATTTAATTGATAAAAACAGCTTAATCTCTTCTTGGGTTTCTATCCCTGTTTCTGTCTCTGTTTCTATCTCTGTTTCGGTCATTTCTACCACGATCGCGGTCATTGCTGCGTGGTGGTCTTTCCTTATATCCTTCAGGTTTTGGTAAAAGGGCTTTTCTTGATACCTTTTCCTTTCTGGTTCTGGGGTCAGTACCCATATATTTAACATCAAATACATCTCCCATATTTACCACGTCAGAAACATTTTCTGTACGTTCCCAGGCCAATTCTGAAACATGGAGTAAAACCTCATTTCCAGGAGCCTCTGCATATTCTACCACTGCACCAAAATCTAGCATTTTTATGACTTTTACTTCATAAATGCTATCTCTTACAGGTTTAAAAGTAATAGAATCTATTTTAGCTAATACTGCATCAATACCTGACTGATCCGTACCCAATATCTCAACTAACCCTTCTTCAGTCACAGGATCTTCGTTGATAACAATGGTTGTTTTGGTCTCTTTTTGCAATTCCTGGATGACTTTACCACCTGGTCCTATAAGCGCACCAATGTATTCTCCCGGAATTGTGGTTGTAACCATTTTAGGCGCGTGAGCTTTGACGTCTGCATTTGGTTGAGAAATGGTATCTGTAAGTTTCTCCAGAATATGTAATCTCCCATCCCTTGCTTGTTTCAATGCCTTAACTAGAATTTCATAAGAAAGTCCCTTTACCTTTATATCCATTTGGCAGGCAGTAATACCGTCTGCTGTTCCTGTTACTTTGAAGTCCATATCTCCAAGGTGATCTTCATCTCCAAGAATATCGGAGAGGACAGCATATTTTCCACTATCAGCATCGGAAATTAATCCCATGGCGATACCAGAAACTGGTTTTACCAGCTGAACACCTGCATCCATTAATGCCATAGTCCCTGAACAAACTGTAGCCATAGAAGATGACCCGTTACTTTCAAGAACTTCAGAAACTACCCTTACTGTATAAGGACAATCCTCAGGTATCATGCCTTTAAGAGCTCTTTGCGCTAAATTTCCATGTCCGACTTCTCTCCTGGAAGTACCTCTTATAGGACGTGCTTCTCCGGTTGAAAATGGAGGGAAATTATAATGCAGATAAAAAGTCTCTTCTCCTTCATAAGAAGGCATATCTATCTGATTGGCTTCTCTGGAGGTACCTAGTGTTACAGTAGCAAGGGCCTGGGTTTCACCTCTGGTAAAGATGGCAGAACCGTGCGTAGAAGGTAAATAGTTTACCTCACACCAAATTGGTCTGATCTCATCGGTTTTTCTACCGTCCAAACGCAATCCTTCATTTAACGTCAGGTCTCTTACTGCGGCTTTTTCAGCTTTGTAGAAATACTTGGAAACCAAATCACCAACTTCTTCCAGTTCTTCTTCAGGAAAAGATGCTTTCACTTCTTCCTTGATCAAGGAAAAAGCTTCGCTTCTTTCGTGCTTTGCAGAACCGGCTTTGGCAATTGCATACACTTTGTCATAGGTAAGATCATGAACCTTTTTGGCAAGATCTTCATCTTCCGCTTCACCTTCATATTCCCTGACCTCTTTTTTACCGAATGCTTCGGCTAACCTGACCTGGGCGGCTACTTGTTCTTTAATGGCCTCATGGGCAAACTTAATAGCCTCAACCATTTCTTCTTCTGAAATTTCACCCATTTCACCTTCAACCATCATTACAGAATCTGCAGAGGCACCGATTACCATGTCGATGTCCGACTCCTCTAGCTGTGCTCTGGTTGGGTTGATAACAAACTGGCCATCTACTCTACCTACCCGGCACTCAGATATGGCACATTCAAACGGAAAGTCAGAAAGTTGAATTGCAGCAGATGCAGCCAATCCGGCCATTGCATCTGGCATAACATCTTCGTCATGAGACATTAATTGAATCATCACCTGAGTTTCAGAATGATAGTCTTTAGGAAATAGAGGGCGCAATACCCGGTCTACAAGGCGCATAGTAAGCACTTCCCCATCGCTGGGTCTTGCTTCCCGCTTAAAAAATCCACCGGGATAACGTCCGGAAGCCGCAAATTTTTCACGGTAATCAACAGTAAGTGGAAGAAAATCCACATCACTTTGTTTGTAATTGGAAACTACTGTACATAACAGCATACAATTTCCTGATTGGACAACAACAGAACCATGTGCCTGTTTTGCCAATTTTCCGGTTTCGATAGAAATTTCTCTACCGTCACCAAGGTCAATGACCTCTTTAAATGTTTTTGGAATCATAAATTTTAATTAGACTTTCGTCATGATAACGAAGTCGTTAAACAATGGTCTACCGCTTTACCGAACGGTCAGGGTTGTGTTGTTGTGTGTTGTTGACCAATGAAAAACTAGATGTGAGTGGCTGAAGACTTTCAACCGGAATAACTTCCGGTTAAAAAATAGTAAGGGCTGAAAAAGTTCAGCCCTTACTGTATTTATTTTCTGATATTCAATGTTTTTATAAGTTCCCTGTATTTTGCTATATCCTTATTCTTAAGATAATCTAACAGGCTTCTTCTTTTACCTACCAGTCTTACCAGGGAGCGTTCTGTATTATAGTCTTTTTGATTGTTTTTTAAATGTCCACTAAGATGATTTATCCTGTGAGTAAACAATGCAATCTGCCCTTCTGTAGAACCTGTGTTCTTTTCAGAGCCGCCGTGTTTTTTGAATATTTCGGCCTTTTTTTCACTTGTTAAATACATTCCAATATTAATTTTAATGATTTTTATGTATCTGATTGTTTTTCAACCAGGGCGCAAAGATAATAATATTTTTAGAATCTGCGTACATACATTTTTTTTTAGTTGTTGTTAAACCTTTTGGGTTACGGACGGTCATAGAAGAACAAACTTTAAAAAATTACAATTATGAAAAAGTGTATTAAAGGAACGAAATTATTTGCCACATTGTTCTTCGGCGCCCTATTGATTTTCTCTTGTGATAAAAATGAAACAGACCAGGAGGCTATAGAGGTAGAGGAGACTTTTGATGTTGCTGAGCTTAAAGCTAGTGATGAATCGGAGCTAATTTCAGAGGAAGTGCTGAATATTGCAGAAGATGTATATGCTACGGATGAAATTTCGGCAACGTCTAAGAGTTTTTATACTTCAGATTATTTGCCAGATTGTGTAACTATTACAACTGTAATAACAAGTACATCAAAGGAGAAAACCATAGATTTTGGAGATGGATGCGAATTGCCTAATGGAAATGTCTTGAGTGGAATCATTTATTTAAGTTATTTAAAAGACATGGATCTTGCTTCAAATACCTTAAGCCTTGATCTTGAAAATTTTGTTTTCAATGGTGTGGCAGTTGAGGGTAGTGCTTCTGTTGTAAGGATGAGGTCTAATGCTGATGGAAATCCACAATCTGATGCTGTTGCCGGATTCAATGCTGTATGGCCCGATGGATCCACAGCTAGTTTTACAGGAAATAGAACCAGAGAGTGGGTAGAAGGATTCGGTACAGGCTTCTGGGGAGATAATGTTGTACTTATTTCAGGGCAGGGTACTTATACTGGAAAGTTAGGAAATGTCTTTATGAAGGAGACGATTACTCCCTTACGCCGCGAATTTGCCTGTAGGTTTATCGTTAGTGGTATACTGGAAATTTCGAGAAATGATGCCACTGCAAGTTTAGATTTTGGAGATGGTAGTTGTGATGCAATTGGGATATTAACCCAACCCGATGGAAGTTCCAAAGAGATATTTCTAAGAAGGTTCTTTGATTAAGATATAATCAGGCCATTTAATAAACAATTAAGTTGTCATTGCGAGTCCCGCCCCTGGCGGGACGAAGCAATCTTTTAAATTCTGAGAGAATTAATGAGATTACTTCACTACCTTAGTAATGACGGCCAGATAATTATTAAATGGCTTGTTTTATTTCCTAATGGGATTGTTCTCTATAAGATCGATATAGAGATTAATTTTTGTTTTGAGTTCCTTTCTATGGGTGATAAAATCTAAGAAGCCATGTTCCAAAACAAATTCTGCTGTTTGAAAACCTTCAGGTAGTTCCTTTCCGGTAGCTTCTTTAACTACTCGGGGTCCGGCAAATCCAATAAGAGCACCAGGTTCTGAAATATTAATATCTCCGAGCATAGCATATGAAGCCGTTGTACCGCCTGTTGTCGGGTCTGTGCAAAGAGAGATATAAGGAACTTTTATCTCAGCCAGTTGCGCTAACTTCGCCGAAGTCTTTGCCAGTTGCATGAGAGATAGAGCGGCCTCCATCATTCTTGCACCTCCTGATTTGGAAATCATTACAAATGGAATTTTATTTTTGATGGAATAATCTATAGCCCGGGCAATTTTCTCTCCTACCACACTACCCATAGAACCACCAATAAAACTAAAATCCATACAGGCCACAACAAGGTCTTTCCCCAAAGATTTACCAACCGCCGTTTTTACGGCATCTTTTAATCCGGTTTTTTTCTGTGCTGCTTTTAAACGGTCTGAGTATTTTTTGGTATCTACAAACTTAAGAGGGTCTTTGGAGGTTAATTTTGCATCCAATTCCTTAAAAGTGTTATCATCAAAAAGTATTTCCAAATATTCCTTACTGCCGATACGTACGTGGTAGTCATCTTCAGGACTTACATAGAAGTTTTTTGCCAATTCATCAGATTCTACGATCTTACCAGTCGGGGATTTATACCATAATCCTTTAGGCGTGTCCTTTTTTTGCTCGGTAGATGTCTGAATTCCCTTTTCTTTTCTCTTAAACCACAACGACATAGATTCCGTATTATCTTCAGTTAAATTTTCCAAACTACTTACAAGGTATTAACATTATTTAAATCTTCAAACGCTTTTTTTAATCTAGCGACAAAAGTTTTCTCACCTTCCCTAAGCCATACCCTGGGATCGTAGTTCTTTTTATTGGGTTGGTCTGCTCCCTCAGGATTACCAATTTGTGCCTGTAAATAGGCATTCTTGTCTTGCACATAATCCCTTACTCCTTCCATAAAAGCATACTGTAGATCTGTGTCGATGTTCATTTTAATTACCCCGTAACCAATAGCTTCTCTTATTTCTTCAACCGTTGAGCCCGATCCTCCGTGAAATACAAAGTCGATATGATTATTTTCCACCCCATACTTGTCCGTAATGAATTCCTGTGAATTCTTAAGGATCTTTGGAGTGAGTTTAACATTGCCTGGCTTATACACCCCATGAACATTTCCGAATGCTGCAGCAATTGTAAACCTGGGGCTCACTTTAGACAATTCTTCATAAGCATAGGCAACCTCTTCTGGTTGAGTGTATAACTTAGAGTCATCAACATCAGTATTATCCACACCATCTTCTTCGCCTCCGGTAATCCCCAATTCTATTTCCAGGGTCATATCCATTTTGCTCATTCTTGCAAGATATTCTTTGCAAATGGCGATATTTTCTTCGATCGGTTCTTCTGAAAGATCAATCATATGAGAGCTGAAGAGCGATTTGCCAGTTGCCGCATAATGCGCCTCACTGGCAGCTAATAGGCCATCTATCCAAGGTAATAATTTCTTAGCACAATGATCTGTATGTAGTATAACAACAGCGCCATAGGCTTCGGCCAATTGATGTATGTGTTTAGCTCCTGCAACAGCCCCTAAAATTGCTGCTTGCTGGCCGTCATTTGACAATGCTTTACCTGCATTAAATTGTGCTCCTCCATTAGAGAATTGAATAATTACAGGGGAATTTAAGGCTGCAGCCGTTTCCAAAACTCCATTGATAGTATTGGAACCGATGACGTTTACTGCCGGAAGGGCAAACCCCTTCTCCTTGGCATAATTAAAAATTTTCTGGACATCATCACCCGTGGCAACGCCAGGTGTTATATTATGAGACATAGCTTTGTGGTCTAAAGGTTTGATTTTCGAATTTGGGCAAAAGTAATAAAATAAGTTAGGTTAAAAAGGATAATTTATTCCAATTTGAAGCTTCCCATTTGCAAAATTATAATCCCTAAACCATCTTTTAGAAAGTTCTTCGGCCGGGTTGTAGGTCTTAAAACCATAATCTACACGGAATACAAAATAGGTGAAATCGTATCGAAGTCCAAGACCTGTACCCAATGCAATATCCCTTAACGACTCAAATCCACTGAAAACAGCATCGGGGTCATCCTCGCTGTCCCAAACATTCCATATATTGCCGGCATCCGCAAAAATTGCGCCTTTCACATCTCCTGCTATTGGAAATCTGTACTCCAGGTTGAATGCAATCTTAAGATTAGCTTCATTAAAATCGTTGATGTTCTGAGTTCTACCCGGACCCAGAGAATAAGGGTTCCAGGCTCTGTTATCATTAGAGCCTCCGGCAAAATAACTTCTTGTAAACGGGATGTTGTTAGAGTTGCCATAGGGGATAGCAATACCAAAGAAACCCCTAAAAGCTAGAACATCTGTGCGGGATAATCCCCAGTGTTTAATAAAATCGAATTCCGTTTTAATATATTGCGAATAGGGTACACCAAAAACAAGGCGGTCCTGATTTTCGTTTTCATTAAATGGGAAAATCCGTGATAATCCTGAAAGTAAGTTTCCGGCACTTTCTAACTTAAATCTGAATTGATAAAAATCGTTGTCGTTTAAATCTATCCTGTTGGTTTTGTTCAGGGAATAATTACTGGCAAAAATCAGGTTATTTTCGGTTAGACGCTGGCGTCTTTCTTCAATCCTGCTCACTTCCCTGAAATCTTCTGTGTTAGAAGGAACCTCCCTGTTTAGAATGGCATTGGTAAAACCCGTAGTACCTTCGGGTATTATGAGTTGGAGTGCATCTGAAGTATTATTTACGCTCTCGTAAAAGTCTGCAAGACTGGCATTGCCCTCATAACTATCTGCTATGTCGTCCAGGCTGCTATACGTACTTTGATAGACATTAAAAAACCTGTCTGGGTTAACATTTCTGACATACTGAATATTCAGCAGTTCCAGGGTGTTCTTTTTAAAATCTGAAGGAGTCCAATTATAACCCAGGACAGTATTAAACGTTTGCTTGTCTAATCCTATGTTTTTTTGAAAGCTTGTACCAGCCGAGACCCTGGTCTTAGGGAGCATATAATAGGGTATGATTTGCTTTGTATTGATAAAAGGAAACCAGATCCTTGGAAATGTCAGATTAATATCTCCGCCAATTTCTGAAAAGAAGTCATCCGGTAAAGAATCGTCACTCAATAACCCAAAGGTGCCTCCTGCCGAAATACTTAATGTTTCGGCACCTCCAAATACATTCCTGGTCATTAGCGAAGAACTAAAGCCAATGCCAAGGCGCTGAATATTGGAGTGGGTAATGTCGAAATCAACACCCAGGGAATATTTTGGTCTGGGTGCCAGATAAATATTTGAGGTCAGTTTTGTCTGAGTTGGGTCTTCCAGAAGTTCAATATTCGGATATTTGAAGGTATTTAAATTGCTTATCTGCCTATATGTTCTGAGTCTGTCTATATCCCTGTAGATACTGTCTTTCTCCAGAAAAATAGCATCTGTTAATGCCTTTGGCTTATATCTTAATTTACCTTTGTAATAAATGGTGTAATTCTCAAATTCTACAGACGATAATTCATTGATGTTGTCATTGTAATTATGATCTGCGAAAATATTTACCTTATCAAAACGATGCACTTTATAGGCTCCGGTGGTCAGTGCACTATCCCCTCTTAATCTTATGTTCTCAATATTTAATTCCACACTCATTTTCTGATCATCTCTGCCAGAGGTAGTATCTCTTAAAATGTCGTAAGTGATAGAGCTTTCCTGAAAATTAAATACTCCAGAATTCCGAAACAAAGCTGTCAGACGTTCTCTTTCATTGTTGAAGTCTGTCAGATCAAATTGTTTATTCTTTTTTATAAAGGAATCTGCTCTGTTTAGTTCGTATAAAGAATCAATTGCAACTGAGGCTATTTTTTTGGAAACGGTATCTATCACATAGGGCTTGCCCAAAGAAATTTTGTAATTTATTTCTGCCCTTTGCCTACGCCTGGTACTATCTATTTCATAGGTGGTATTATTGTTAAAGTACCCTTTGCTGCCATAATAGGCACTGAGTCTCTGTAGAGATTTTCGGGTTCTTGAAGTATCTATTACAACCGGTGCTTCGCCAATGTTTTTTAGCCATTCGCTATACCCTTTTACCATAAAAGATTCGCCCAACCTGTTCACCTGTTTTTGGGAAAGTAGGTTAGACCAGCGCTGTTCTCTTTTTTCTTTTTTGTGCAACCATGCCTGAAATGAGGAATCCGGGTCTTTTTTTGCCAGATTATATAAGTTTAATCTCAATGGATAGCCCAACAAAGTGCTATTGGGTTTTTGAACTATCAGGCTGTGAATATCATCATCAATAACTTTCTGATCATTGGCATAAATGTTATTTCCGGTAAGAAGTAATTCGTCCTCGTCTACCCGTTTAAGCGCGTTACAAGAGCTGATTATGACTGCTAGCAATAATAAACCTATTTTTGCTATACTCTTTTCATAACTCAAAAGGGTGTTCATAGAAGCCAAAAATACATTATTTGAATGGTTGTTAAAAGTCAAATAAAATTTATAAAAAGCTTACAGCAAAAAAAATACCGAAGTCGGCATAAAATGTTCGTTGCCGAAGGAATTAAGACCGTTCGGGAGCTTTTAATGTCTAATTACAAGGAACATGCCATTTATAGTACCGATCCCGATTTATATTCAGATTTGGGATTTAATTGTCACCATATAAGTGCACCGGAATTGAAGCAGATGAGTGGCTTTAAAAATCCTAATACGGTATTGGGAGTCTTTCATATCCCTGAGAAGGTTGAATTTGAATTTAAAGATTGGGTAATTGCCCTGGATGGTATCAATGATCCCGGAAATTTTGGAACTATCATCAGGTTGTGCGATTGGTTTGGTGTAAAACAAATTCTGTGTTCGGAAGATACCGTAGATTGCTATAATCCTAAAGTGTTGCAGGCATCTATGGGATCTATTGCCAGGGTTAATATTACCTATGTAAACCTGAATGATACATTAAGTGAGAGCCAATTGCCGGTTTATGGGGCCTTTATGGACGGAGAAGTGGTCTATGGAGAACAACTGCCTAAAGCAGGTATTTTGGTAATGGGAAATGAGGCCAACGGAATATCGGAAGTTGTCTCTTCTGAGATAACAACCAAAATAAGTATCCCCCAATTTGGTAAAAAAACCACCGAGAGTTTAAACGTTGGAACAGCAACGGCTATATTATTAAACGAGATTAGGAGGGGGTCTATAAGCAATTAGCAATTAGCAATTAACAATTAACAATAATCAGTAATCAGTAAACAGTAATCAGTAAGCTACAAACCGTGATTCAACAATTGTATGGGCGCTGCAGCACTTACCATATTATTAAACTGAATAGTGGTCCTTACTACAATTGAGATTATCCTTATTCAAAGGTGAAATTTATGAATATCCCTCTGGTTCTAAGGGCATCTATATTGCCTGTCCAGGGGCTATTTGGATCGTTATCAGGTACCAATTCGTCTGATATGGCGAAAACACCTCGTATAGATGGGGAGAACTTAAAATACTCCGTGTAGAAATCAATTCCAAAACCCAATTCGTAATTGTAGACATTCTTTTTCATTCTAAAGGTTCCGCTACTATTATCATCAAGTGCATCCTGGTTAGCGCCAAGATTCATGGCAGTTCCTACTCCACCTATTATAAAGGGTTTCCAGTTTCCAAATCTTCGGGCACTCGCTTTTATTAACAAGGGGAAATTAATATAGGTAGATTTAACTTCTCTTATTGCATCATTTTCCTCCGAGAAACCAGGAAATCCCAGCGTACGCTGAGTATAGAATAACCCGGGTTCAAATCGCAGGTCTAAAAATTCATTAATCCGCATTTCACCAATAAGCCCTACATTAAACCCAAGAGACTTGTCGACCAGGATATCTTCCAGGTCATTTACGTAATCATACTTAAAATCGTACTGATTAAACCCAAGATAATATCCCCAGTTGAGAAATGCCTTGTCCTCATTTTCAAGATTGATGATCGGCTTTTCCTTGAATTGGGCAGTACCCATATGTCCACTTAGTAAAAGTGATGCTACCAAAAGAAAAATTATTTTTTTCATCTGTTGATATCCATTTTCTGTAAATAGGTGAGGTATCTTTCGCCTACAGGGTTTATGATTAGAACCATATAATGGTGGCTATTATGAATCTAGCTCCTTTAAATCATTTATTTTATAGCCACATATATAGATGCTACCCCAAATGTCTGGGGTTTGTTCTCCATAGCTATAAACCCGATTTTTCCTAAAATATTGTTGAAATCTTTCCCATGTGGGAAAACTGCTGCGGATTCGCTGAGATAGGTATATGCAGATCTGTCTTTAGAAAAGAGTTTGCCTATAACGGGAAGTATGTATTTTGTGTAAAAATGATAACCTTGTTTGAAGGGGGTTTTTACCGGAACAGACGTTTCTAGTACAACAAGAGTGCCACCGGGTTTTAATACTCTGTAAATCTCAGACAGCCCTTTTTCAAGGTTTTCAAAATTTCGGACACCAAATGCCACGGTAACGGCGTCGAAGTGCTGGGCAGGAAATTGCAAATTTTCGCTATCCCCAACTATCATTTCAACGGTATTTTGAAGCTTTTTTTCAATTACTTTTTTCTTCCCAACCTGAAGCATCCCCGGAGAAATATCCAATCCCACAATTTTATGAGCTCCTGTGGCCGTTAAATTGATTGCCAGATCGCCGGTTCCTGTAGCGATGTCTAAAATAGTAGCCGGCTTTTTATCCTTTAAAATTGAAACCACCCGCTTTCGCCATTTAACATCAATACCGAAAGATATTACCCTGTTGAGGCCATCATAATTATCAGAAATGGCATCGAACATTTTTGTTACCTGCTCTTTCTTTCCTAGTTCTGAGTCTTTATAAGGGGTTACCTTTTTGGTCATATGCAAAATTTTGGCAAAGATACTTTATTAATAATCATACTGGCCAACAGTAATCTACTTTACCACTCCAGGAGTATAATGAATTATTAATTCCTAATAATCAATTAATATTTACGTAATTTTGCAGTCGCACAGTTGCAAACTCTTACATGATGAGCTACAATAGCTTAGAGGTCATCTGGCATATCTGCCATTTCGGATTACTTCGGAACAAAAGTAAATACAATTTATAGATGAGGATTATTATAGCCGGTGCCGGTGAAGTAGGCTTTCATTTAGCCAAATTATTGTCTTACGAGTCTCAGGATATTACATTAATTGATACCAACAAAGAAAGCCTGGCGTATGCCGATAGCCATTTGGATATACGTGTTTTAAAAGGTGATGCTACTTCCATTACAGTACTTCAGGAAGCGCGAGTAGCAGATTCTTCATTGGTAATAGGAGTAACTTCTTCTGAGACAACAAATATTACTTTGTGTATGCTGGCAAAACAACTGGGTTGTAAAAGGACCATTGCCAGAATATCTAACACAGAATTTATTGACAATAAGGAAACCATCAATTTTTCAGAATTGGGTATTGATGAGTTAATATCACCAGAAGAACTTGCAGCTGCAGAAATAAAATTACTGATAAATCAATCTGCATTTAACGACACTTACGAATTTGAAGAAGGCCTGCTGATCATGGTAGGAGTCTCTATTCCAAAATCCGCTCCATTTGTAGGTAAAATGGTGAAAGAAGCAGCCAGAATATTTCCAGAATTGCATTTTATGCCAATAGCAATGCAGCGACAGGGCACACAGTTTACTGTGATTCCAAGGGGTGATACCGTTTTTAAGGAAGAAGATCAGGTCTATTTTGTAACTGACAGAAAAGGGGTAGATGAGCTTTACAAGTTAACAGGCAAGAAAAAAGAGGAAATTAAAAATGTGATGGTACTTGGGGGGAGCAAGGTTGGGTTTAATGCAGTGCGCGACTTATGTGAAGCCAAGTTTAATGTAAAATTGATTGAGAAAGATAAAGCAAAGGCATTTGAACTAGCCGATGGCTTGCCCAACGCGCTGGTGATTAATGGAGACTGCCGAAACGTAGAATTGTTAGAAGAGGAGAGTCTGGATTCTATGGATGCCTTTATTGCTGTTACCGGAAATTCGGAAACCAATATTATGTCTTGTTTAGTGGCTAAATCCAAGAACATTAAAAAGACCATTGCCATGGTCGAAAACATGGATTATTTTCAGCTTTCACAATCTATTGGTGTGGATACGCTGATCAACAAAAAATTATTGGCGGCTAATAATATATTCAGACATATCAGAAGGGGAGAGGTGGTCGCACTAACCCGCTTAAACAATCTCAACGCTGAGATATTGGAATTTATAGTCAAACCAACTTCAAAAGTTAATAATAGCTTTATTAAGGACCTGAACTTCCCCAGAACGGCCATTATAGGTGGAGTTATCAGGGATGGTAAGGGGCTCATTGCCCTGGGGGATTTTAAAATTAAGGAAGGAGACCGGGTGGTGGTATGTTGCCTCCCTCGTTCTATCCGCAAAATTGAGAAGCTTTTCCTTTAGTATGGGACTCAACTTTAAAATCATATTTCACTTAATGGGCTTGCTCTTGCTTTGCAATGGGTGTTTTATGTTATTAGCGGCCTTAGTTAGTGGTATTTATGACGATGGGGCAACAGTAGCAATAACCCTGGCGGCAATAACTACCGTATTATTAGGAGTGCTGGCCATGTTTTTTACCCTTGGTCACCGTAAGGAGGTTCAGCGTAAAGAAGGCTATATCATTGTTACCTTCGGATGGTTGGTGATGTCTGCCTCCGGGGTATTGCCCTATATGTTTTCCGGAGCCATCCCAGGGATCACCAATGCGTTTTTTGAAACCATATCGGGATATACTACAACAGGAGCCTCAATTTTAAATGATATTGAATCCTTGCCAGAGGGTATTCTATTCTGGAGGAGCCTCACACATTGGATTGGCGGGATGGGGATTATTGTTTTGGCTATTGCTATTCTGCCTTTATTAGGGATAGGAGGAATGCAACTATTTTCCGCAGAAGCACCCGGACCTCATGCAGACAAATTACATCCCCGAATTACAGACACCGCTAAAAGATTGTGGTTAATATACTTTGGGTACACTGTGGCAGAAACCTTTTTGTTAAAAATTGCCGGGATGTCGTTTTTTGATGCTATAAACCATGCAATGGCCACTTTATCTACAGGGGGATTTTCTACGAAAAATGCAAGCTTGGCCTATTGGAATGACCAGCCATTAATTCAGTATATAGTGATCTTTTTTATGTTCCTGGCAGGCAGCAACTTTGTGTTGAGCTACTTTGCTTTTAAAGGTAAGGTGCAGAAGGTACTGAGAGATGAGGAATTTAAAATCTACGGGATATTTATAGTGGTTTTCACAGTTATCACGGCTTTGGTGATATACACCAAGGTTAATTTAGATGTTACGGCATATCACCCCATGGTATTGGGTGGGGGAGAGAGTGCTTTTAGGCAAGCGTTATTCCAGGTAGTTGCTGTAGTTACGACTACTGGTTTTGTTACGGCAGATTTTACCAGCTGGACACCCTTTCTGACTGTTTTCTTTTTTGGATTGATGTTTTGTGGTGGTTCAGCAGGTTCAACAGCAGGTGGAATAAAAGTTATGCGTCATGTAATGGTCATTAAGAATGGTTTGCTAGAGTTTAAAAGAACATTACACCCGAGTGCAATTATTCCAGTAAGATTTAATAACAAAACTGTGTCCGAACACATTGTTTACAACATTATTGGATTCCTTGTACTCTATATGTTGTTATTTATAATAGGTGCTCTGGTGTTGAGTTTTATGGGATTAGATTTTTTAACGGCGGTGGGAGGTGCAGCATCTTCCCTTGGGAATGTGGGTCCTGCTTTTGGTAGTTTAAATCCCTTGAGTAATTTTAACGGACTTCCGGATTTAGGTAAATGGTGGTGTGGATTTTTAATGCTTGCCGGGAGGCTCGAACTTTTTACAGTTCTTATTTTACTAACGCCATATTTTTGGAAACGCATTTAATCTTCCACAGCAATAAATAAAAAGACCTTACTAAATTAGTAAGGTCTTTTTATTTGGTATTAACCAGGAGAACCTAATTCTTAGTCTGGTTAAACTACTTCCTTAATTCTGCTTACAGCTTCTATGAGTTCTTTCTCTGAAGCTGCATAGGAAATTCGTATACAATTAGGGTTTCCAAAAGCTTCTCCTGTCACTGTAGCTACGTTAGCATGTTCTAACAAATACATGGCAAAATCGGAGGCGTTATTAATAGATACGCCATTAAGTGTTTTACCGAAGAAACTAGAGATATCGGGGAAAACGTAGAAAGCGCCTTCCGGAATGTTTAATTGAAATCCATCAATTTCGCCCAGGAGTCCTAAAAGTAAATCCCTTCTTTTATGAAATTCATCAATCATATATTTGATCTCACTAACAGGTGCCTCTAGTGCTGTAATTGTCGCTCTTTGGCCAATAGCGTTTGCCCCGCTTGTTATCTGACCCTGAAACTTGGTACAGGCTTTGGCAATCCAGTCAGGGCCACCCATATAACCTATCCTCCAGCCAGTCATAGCAAATGCTTTAGACACCCCGTTAACGGTAATGGTGCGCTCGTACATTCCTTCTATCCCAGCAATACTTACATGTCCACCGACAAAATTTATGTGCTCATATATTTCATCAGAAACAACAAAAATATTTGGATGGTCTTTTAAGACAGCTGCTAGTCCCTCTAACTCAGATTTACTGTACACAGAGCCACTAGGGTTGCAAGGTGAACTAAACCATAACATTTTGGTCTTTGGCGTGATTGCAGATTTTAATTGTTCAGGAGTCATTTTAAAGTCGCTCGAAATACTGGTAGGAACTTCAACCGGGACACCCTCGGCCAGCTTTACAATATCGCTATAACTTACCCAGAAGGGTGCGGGAAGAATTACTTCATCGCCCTTATTTAGCATTACCATGGCTATATTCGCCAGAGATTGTTTGGCGCCTGTAGATACCACAATCTGGCCTGGGCTATAAGACAGATTATTATCCCTCTTAAATTTATTGGATATGGCCTGTTTCAGATCTGCATAACCATCAACCGGGGAGTAACTGCTATAATTGTCATCTACTGCCTGTTTGGCCGCATCCTTTACAAATTCGGGAATATTAAAATCTGGTTCACCCAGACTTAAGCCTATTATATCCTTTCCTTCATTTCTTAATTCTCTTGCCTTGGCGGCCATAGCGAGGGTGGCCGAAGTAGACATTTTGTTAATTCTATCGGATAATTGATTGTTCATTTTCTGTTACTTGTTTATTGGTACTGCCAAGCGGGTTTCTTACCCAATTCTTTTAGATGTTTGAAATGCGAAATTATGGCTTTTCTTGTAGTTCTGTATTCATTATATGGCAAATTGAACTCCTTTGCCGTTTGTTTCACAATTTTAGAAATTTTTGTGTAATGAATATGACTGATATTAGGAAATATGTGATGTTCTACCTGATGGTTTAGCCCGCCTGTAAACCAATTAACGATCTTGTTTTTTGTTCCAAAGTTCACGGTTGTAGCCAGTTGATGAATGGCCCAGGTATTTTTCATACTACCATCTTTTTCTGGCAAGGGAGTTTCGGCCTCGTCCACAACATGTGCTAATTGAAACACTACACTAAGTATAACACCAGCAACATAGTGCATGATAAAAAAGCCTAATAAAATTTTCCACCACGCAATATCCAGTATAAGCATCGGCAGTACAATCCAAATGGCTACATAAATTAGTTTTGTAGCTACCAGCAGGCTCCAATTTACAAATGGGTTAGGTAATTTTCCATAGGCCAACTTTCGCTTGGTATAACGATACATTTGTTGAAAGTCTGTAGTAATTGCCCAATTAAAGGTCAAAAGACCATAAAGGAAAATAGAATAATAGTGCTGAAATTTGTGGAAGCGATGCCATTTGGCATGTTCGGAAAAACGCAATACCCTGCCAGCTTCTAAATCTTCATCGTGGTTGTGGATATTGGTATAAGTATGATGCAAAACATTGTGCTGCACCTGCCAATTATATACATTACCAGCAAGGATATAAATAGAGCCACCCATTAATTTGTTAACCCACTTTTTGTTGGAATAAGAACCGTGATTTCCATCGTGCATTACGTTCATCCCAACTCCTGCCATCCCAATCCCCATAACAATTGTCAATAAAAGATTGGCCCAATTTGGAAGATTAAGTGTAAGAATTAAAAAATAGGGGGTAAGAAACAGGCCGAACATCACGGCTGTCTTTAAATACAATTTCCAATTGCCGGTTTTCTTAATTTGGTTCTCTTTAAAATAATTGTTGACTCTTTTATTTAAGGTTTTAAAAAACTGTGCTGAGTCTTTTCTGGAGAACCTAATTGTAGATGTATCCATATATTTATTGTTAATTATAAAAAGGGCGCTATAAATATAACGCAATATCTTTCGTTTTAATACTAAATCGTGAAAGTAGTACTTTTGACAAAACTACAAAGGTACTATGCAGGTGGATACAATATTAAAATATTTTCCCAATTTATCAGATATTCAGAAAAACCAATTTATACAACTTGAAGTGCTGTATAAGGATTGGAACAAGAAAATCAATGTGGTATCAAGGAAGGATATCGATGAGCTCTACCTGAGACATGTGCTGCATTCCCTGGGGATCGCCAAACTTATAAAGTTTAATCCCAAGGCTGAAGTACTGGATGTAGGCACAGGAGGAGGATTTCCCGGGATACCATTGGCTATTCTTTTTCCGGAAACTAATTTTACATTAGTAGATGCCATTGGTAAGAAAATTAAGGTAGTTGATGAGGTAGTAAGTGGCCTGCAACTTCAAAATGTTAAAACATTTAATTGCCGGGTTGAAGAATTAGAGGGAAGTTTTGATTTTATTGTAAGCAGGGCGGTTGCAGCTATGCCAACCTTTGTTCGATGGGTAAAAGGCCGTATAAGAAAAAAGTCAGAGCACGAACTTAAAAATGGTATTCTATATCTGAAAGGAGGGGATCTAAGCGAAGAATTAAGGGGCTATAGTACTGCCCAAATCTTTCCGCTCAAAGACTTTTTTGAAGAAGACTTCTTCGAGACTAAAAAATTGGTGTATTTACCTTTAAAATATAAAGGTTAGTACCTAAAGACTCAACATTGTGTTAAAAGAGTGCCTGCAATTGGCCGCATAGTTTTTTACAAAACTTGCCAGGCGCTTCCAACTGTAATTAGCAGTATCTCTTTTTGTGTTTTCTTGGGGATGTTCCATAATCATTTCTATTTTTTACTGTAAATTTACAATTACTTAACGTTAAATTTACATATAAATTTTGTAGAAACGAACTTTGAGCGGAATTAAGGATAAATTTAACAGTTTGTAATCAACTCTTAAATCACTATTAAAGAGGATATTTCGAACTAGATGAAGTAGTTTAACGCTACTTATCGAACAGTTGATACTGCCCGTTTAAATGTAGGGTAACCGTAATTTCCTGCTGTGTATCATTTCTAAAATACCAGCCGTGTCGTCCTTCAAAAGGTGCTGTGAAAGTTCCGGCCATATTGTTGGAATAGGCAAGGGTATAGCTCTCATAAAATACATTAGCGGGAGGATTGTCTTGCTTAACTTCTCCATGGAAATCTATGTAAACTATACTATTATTTGAGCTGCTCCAATCGTATTTTATACTGGCATGTTTTAGTGCCTTAAATTTATACTCAATACCTTTTCTGGCCGGTACTCTAACTTCAATAGTATCTGTTTGCACAGCATACTGTGTGGCCGGAGGCGGGTTATTTGCTTCTTCAGGCTTAACTACTTCCGGAGGGGATCCTAACTTTGTTATTCTCAACGGCTTTACCTTTAATGAAACGGCCGGGGCATCTATTGTCTCATCCTCTTCTACCGGATCTTCTACATAAAGTCTGCTGAACCCAAATAATTTACCGGCTCCCAAGGGATCTATGTTGTATTCGGCCGGTAAGACGGCAGTAACCAGTACGACACCGCCAATTAACAGGGCAATAAACAAAGATTTCCATAGTTGTTTTTTATTCATTTTTGGGATATCCTGATTTTCCATATTGCTTTATTAAGTTGTAAAGTATCCGGTTAATTGAAACCCTAATAAGAGAAACCCAGCGGCCATTAATATTACGTTGGTAATATTTGAAAATTTAATGTAACTGCGGTATCTGCGCCAAACACCCAGAACAAGAAGTACCAGGCCAAGAGCCAGAAATTGACCTATTTCCACACCAAGGTTAAACCCTAATAAATTAACTAGTAAGCCTTCCTGGTCAAATTTAAACTCCTGTAATTTGGTCGCCAGACCAAAACCATGGAAGAGACCAAAGATTAATACCGCAATTTTTGTGTTGGGTTGCTTGCCGAAAAATTGTTTAAATCCACCGAGATTATCAAAACCTTTATAAACAATAGACAAGGCAATGATGGCATCTATTAAATAGGCATTTACATTAAGGTTTGCCAGGACTCCAAAGAGCAACGTCAGGCTATGACCTAAGGTGAAAAAGCTTACATAAATAAGTATTTCACGGGTTCTGTAGAGAAAAAATATTACCCCTACAAGGAATAATAAATGATCATATCCGGTAATCATGTGCTTTGCTCCTATATAAAGAAAAGGGCCAAAAGCAATGCCTTTATTTCCGGTTAAAAAGGATTGTGTAGCCTCGTCTACGCCATGAGCACCAGCTATTATGGGAAACAAACAAAGTAGTAGAAAAATATAGGATTGGAGTTTTTTTGGCATTCAGTGGGCTCTTTTAGTGCACATGCCCGTGCTCTTTAACCTGTCTTAGACTATCTTGTTTAATACTATCAGCTATTTTAAGCTGTTGCAGACTATCTTTAGCTATTTGAGCAGCTTTAATAGCTGCTTCATCTACTGTTTCAACTGCAGTTTCTTCGGTAACAGGCTCTTCCTTTTTCTTGCTTTCACCACAACTAAAAGCGAACATTAAAACAATTAAACTGCACCATACAGATTTGTTGATCTTCATAATTAATCCTTTATAATATTAGTAATACAACGCAAAAAAATTTGGTCCAAGAAGGAAATAAACCTCCTAAAGACCTAAGGTATAAAGTTATGAATTTTCAGTTCGGATCACCAAATTTAGAGGATAATGCGCTTAAAATTAGGACAAAAGAAAGTTTATCGGGCGATAAAACTAATTTTTTGGACGGACTGGAATATAAATTAACTCAGAAATGTCAGTGTCACTTTTATCCTTATTTCCAATTATTTTTTCAAAGTGGGGTCTATCGTCTAAAAGGTATTTGGAATTCGGCAACCATTTGGTAAAAATATAGTCGAATACTTCAAAGCCGGCATCTTTACCTCGTTGGGTAAAAACAGCATAACCACCTTCTGGCAAAGTAAATTGCTCCATTTGTTCGGGAACCTTATCATAATCTGCCACCTCAATGAGCGCGTACTTTTTAAAGCGTCTGCTGGGCTCAAACTTCATGAAATAGGCTTTGGGATATACCTGTAATGCATAAACAAACGTATTCAGCGCATTTGGTATTTCTTGTCGCCTCGGCATAAACGTACTGAACAATTCATGGGTTAAGTTATGGGCCAGGGACATTTCCAGGGATATGCCAACCAATTTTTTCTCTGCTAAATGTTCAAATTCCGGTTGTAAGGTCTTAAAGCTCGTATCACTCATTATTTATAATTATTTTTTATTGATCTGGTCTGGGAATGATGCCCGTTCTTTTCCCCCAGGCCAGCCACATATCGGACATTTTTCTTACCAATTCTGGATGGGCATCTGCCAGGTTATTCATTTCGGTTCTGTCTTTATCCAGGTCAAAGAGTTCCCAATTGGCAGTCTGCAAAATATCTGTTTTATCCCAGATAAAGGGTTGTAGTTTGTCTGCCTTTGAAATAAGTTTCCATTTGCCCATCCTTACAGCCCTGTTTCCCTCATGCTCCCAGTAGATGGCCTCTCTTTCCAGACGGTCCTGAGCAAAGACGGGGAGTAGACTGGTCCCTTCCAAAGGAGTAATTCTATTGCCATTATAGGACTGCGGATAGCTACCACCTGCGATGTCCAGACAGGTGGCCATAATATCTATTAAGTGGGCCGGCTGGGATCTCAGGGTTCCTTTATCTGAAATCTTATCTGGCCAATGTACTATCAGGGGAGAGGAAATTCCACCTTCATGAACCCAGTGTTTGTATTCTCTGAAAGGGGTATTGCTGACATTTGCCCAATTTAGGCCATAAGCCGTATAGCTTTCCGGGGGTCCGGGCATCGCATCTTTCATAAGTTGTACCGGTTTTCCTTCTCTGGTGATGTCCGGAACCATTTTGGTCTGAAGTTCATTTGCTGTCATTGCTTTAATCTCGTCTTGTTGGGGCCTGTCTTGTACCCATTCCAGTTCTTCAGCACAGGCTCCATTATCCTGTAAGTAGATGATCACTGTATTCTCTAGTTGCCCTTTATTCTTAATTGCATCCACTACGCGCCCAATACCCTCATCCATTAAAGTAACCATAGCTGCATAAGTTTCCATATTCGCAAGTTCCCAATCCTTGTCTGGCACCTCAGAAGACCAGGGGGCAATTAAGGTGTCTCTTGGCGTAAGCTGCCATTGCTCATCTAGCAGTTGCATTTCTTTCATACGCATAAATCTAGAATTGCGCAAAGCATCCCAACCCTGGTCATAATGACCTCTATATTGCGATATAGCCTCTTCCGGTGCATGCATAGGCCAATGTGCAGCGGTGTAAGAGAGATACAGGAAAAAAGGTTGGGTATCCTGGTGCTTCTCAATACGGTCGACCGCATAATTGGTAAAATCGGTAGTGCAATAAAAACCTTTTCTGGGGGCCACATACTGATTATCTTCGGTAAGGGATCGAGGATCGTAATAGCTACCGGCACCGGAGATCATGCCGAAAAATGCATCAAACCCTCTTTGCCTGGGCCAGTTACTTTTGTCGGGATTGTCTTTTTCATAAGGGGTTACATGCCATTTTCCAGACATATAAGTAGAATAGCCGGCGGCTTTCAAAGCTTCGGCAATAGTTACTGCATTACTGCTTAAGTCTCCCTGATAGGCAGGAGTTCCTCTGTCGTAAACCATATGACCAACACCTGCCTGTTGCGGGTAAAGTCCGGTTAAAAGTGAAGCTCGAGTGGGGCAACACCTTGCTGTATTGTAAAATTGTGTAAAACGAAGACCGTTTGCGGCTAATTGATCCAGGTTCGGGGTTTTTATCTCGCCTCCATAACAACCAATATCCGAATATCCCATATCATCACCCATGATGAGAACAATATTTGGTTTGCTTTGGATATGAGAAGATTTTTCAGGCGACTGGCATTTACAGAAAAGGACCAGGACAGCAAGGTATATGCAAGGGTATATTACTCTCATTGTTCCATTTTAGAAGTTGAATCTTAAAGCAGATTATCCTATCACTCAGTGGTAAACTGCTTAGTTTTTAATTTATAAAATGATGATAAGCACCAATCAGAAACTCTTTAAAAAGCTGTTAAGTTAGGGCTTTTCATATAAGAAGCCAGGTTGCCTATTTGTTTTCAGGCATGGCGTCAAAAGCATCTCGCTTCTCCTGAAACCACTTTTGAACAGCATCTGGAGATTTCATGAGTTCCTTCATATTTTGCATTGCATCCAGATGTGCTTTATCTCCTTTTTGAAACATTTCCATGGCGTGGTTCTTGCTCATCTCAGAAATCTCTTCAAAGGAATTGGCGCTAAATGCCATATCACAAGCTCCACCTAATTGGTTACAGGTCATTGTTTTCATAATTCACTATTTAATTGTTATTTAGTTAGAATACCATTTGATTACTAATTGCCGGCAACAGTTGTGAGGTGGTCCTGAAGTCGGTCAAAAGTAGAAGCCCAACCGTTGTAAAAGCCCATTTCTTCTTGTTGTCTGCAGTATGCTTCGGTTTCGTGCACCACTTTAAACACAAATTTTGTTTTATCATTTATTTCCTCTAAAAACACTTGTAATTCTACCCCGACGGTCATGGGTCTGAAATTAGCAGAGGTGATAATTTTCTTTAATTCTTCTATTTCTGAATATTCCCCTTCCCCGATAAACTCGTTTCCGTCTGGCATTAGCATTACATATTTCCATTTGCCACCAACTTCAAAATTATGTTCAACTACTTCTGTCTTCATGCCTTTAGGTCCCCACCAGGCGGCAATATGCTCTGGTTGGGTCCAGGCTTCCCAGACCAATTTTATGGGAGCGTCAAATGTGCGTTCCAGGGTTAAAGTTCGGTTGTCTTTATTACTCATCTTTATTGTATTTAGTTTTTAATGATTTCAAATGATCTTCAAAGGAGTCTAGTTGCTCTTCCCATAAATTTCGATATTGTTCTATCCAAATAAATGCCGGGATTAATTTTCTGGGCTGTATTTCGCAAAATCGTTCCCTTCCCTTTTTATGAATTTCTATTATATCGCACTCTTCTAGTATTTTTAAATGTTTGGAAATAGCAGGCCGACTCACTTCAAACTTTTCGGCAACCGCATTTACAGTGCGGCTTTCTTTAGCCAGGAGTTTAATTATGTCTCTTCTTACAGGATCTGCTATGGCTTGAAAAACATCTCTTCTCATGTCTTTATGTAACTAAACGGTTACAAATATAAGCGTAATCGTTTGGTTACGCAAATTTTATTTTTGAAAGTTGGTCATATATTTATTATGGGATATTACTTAGCAACTAAGCCACGTATCCAGCTCAATATCAGGCTGGAAGTTATGGCCAGAAAACCGGCAAAAGCATTAAATGCTATATCTGCCAGGTCAAATACCCTATCAGGAATTAAGGCTTGGATGCATTCATCAATGACTCCGAATAGGGCAGTAGCCAACCAGGCAATTATGGCAGGATAAGGAACCTTTCCACCCTTCTTTTTACGTTCTCTAAGGGCCTCATAGATAAATACCGCCAAGACGCTGTACTCAATCAGGTGACTGCGTTCTTCAGGAATGCCCATTCTTATCAGTATAAAAAAATAGGCTGCGGCAATACCCAGCCAGGCTGCCAGTTCAATTCTTGCAGGGCGCAGTTTAAGCCCGTGGGCCACAACAGTAGCCGCTACCAGAAAGATTCCTATCCAGATACTGTCAGAAAGTATTCCCCTGTCTCGCATCACCCCGGCGAGCGTCCTTCCAAGCCCAACGGTGGCATAGATTGCCACCAGAACTGCCAGGGCCAAAAGCCAGAGTTTGCGTTCACGAGCAGATTTAAAGAAAGCCATACTTCCCAATGTTTTAAACCTTTAAATATAAATATGTCTTCAGCCGAGATTCCGAACTTCTTTTCTTTTGCATTCTATGTACATAAGAAAGAAGTACGATGAATTAATACATGGTATTGCTATTTGCTGAAGTTGCCGGAATCTCCTGCATTGCATCCCAGTGCTCCACTATCTTGCCATGCTGATCAAACCTAAAGAAATCCATGGTAACATATTCTATGCCTCCCGGCCAGATTTGATGGGTATGGAGGGCCACCAAATCGTCCTCCGCTATGGCTCTGACAAACGATATAGATTTGTTTGGATATTCTTTGGCCATACGTTCAAAATAATCAACAAAAGGGCCAATACCATCTCCTACCAGGGGGTTATGCTGAATATACTCTGATCCTACGTAGCGTTCAGATGCTTCTTTCGGATGGCCTTCATAGGCCATTTTATAAAAAGCAATTGCGTTTTCCTTGTTCTTTTCTAATTGCATAAATGTAGTATTTACCTTTTCTCCCGGTATTTATTATTTAATCGTCGATAATCCCGGCATATTCTTTTTTAAAGTCGATTACGCTATTTGTGATTGCTGAGTTATAGGCGGCTTGGGCAATTAAATGGCCTATCAAACATTGTCTTTTTGAAACATTAACACTATTCTCTTTTGGAATTGCGGCTACAAAATCTGCAATTTCAGCACTGTAGGCGTCTTTGTAACGAGTTGGAAAAGAGTAATTTATGGGGGTCAAAAAGCTCCCTTTTTTGGTGTGTACTTCTACGGTATTATTTTTTTGATTTTCTGCTATTGCCATTCCCTTTTCGGCAAAGAGTTCTATCCTTTGATCATAACCGTATTCGGCTATGCGGCTGGTATCAATTGCACAGATAAGGCCATCATCAAACTTCAGGGTCACCAGGACGGTATCGAAGTCGGGTATTTTTTTTATTTCAGGGTCGTAAGCATGGCCAAAGGCAGATACTGCCACAGGAACTTTATCTCCCAGCAAAAATTGTAGCATGTCAAAGTCGTGAATCAGCATATCATGGAATATATTTCCGGATATTTTTAAATAATCCAGCGATGGTTTGGGATTGTCTCTAGAGCTCATTTTTATTGTTCGTACCTGTCCAATTGTTTCTAGGCTTTTCTTTAAAGCGATAAAATTGGTGTCATAACGGCGCTGAAAACCCAGGTATAGCGAAAGACCTTTTTCTTTAGCCAGATCAAAACAAGTTTTGATTTCAGTGGCAGTTTTCCCAAGGGGCTTTTCCGTAAAAACATGCTTCCCGGCTTGCAGGGCCCGGCAAATAATTTCATAGTGAAATTGGGTAGGGGCAGAGACGATAACACCATTGAGCTGTGTATCAGAAAGTGCCGGGGTAATTTCACTTAACAAGGTGAAATTGTTGCTGCTGACCAGCTCGTCATTCTCAGCAATTCCCGGATCAACAACATATTTCAGGGAGCAGGAATCTAACTTTTTAATTGCCTGGAGATGAAATCTTCCGGCCCGGCCAAGCCCGACGATACAAAGGTTAATTTTTTCAGACATGCAATATTATTTATCGGACCAGACTGCAAGTTCATTCCCTGCTGGGTCTGTAAAATGAAATCTGTGACCTCCCGGGAAGGAGAATATATCTTTTACAACCTTACCACCAGCTGCTATAATTTTGTTTTGCACGGTTTCCAATTCCTGATGATACAAAACAATCAATGCTCCATTTACTACTTGCTGGTCAGATCTTTCAAATCCGCCATATAGTCCACTTTCTGCAAAGGACACATATGTAGGGCCATAATCCGTAAATTTCCATCCAAAACATTTCTGGTAGAATTGCTTAACAGTTTCCAGGTCCTTTGCCTTAAACTCCACATAATTGATATGGTTATTTTCCAGTTCCATTTTAGATAAGGTTAGTGCTTACTCATTAATTATATTTTTGCTTCTTCAGGTACCTTGCTATTTCGGGATGATGGTATCTTCTGGCGTAATTAATTGCCCGGTAGCCGCGAATTGAGGTATCAGGATCGGCTCCGCTTTCTACCAAATATTTAACCATTTCAAATTGCCCGTATTTTGCGGCATACATCAAGGGAGTTTTATCTGCGCACACTTGCTCAACATCGGCTCCATTGTCTACAAAAAACTGTAATGCTTTCATAGATTTTAACTTGATGCTGATGGCCAGAAAACCATATTTTTTGCTGTCTTTTACGCTGAGGCAGCCGTTAATTTTCTCCGCTGTCGTAAATTGCGTCAAATTTTGGGTGCGTCCGTACTTAATATTATTTGCAATCTCCACGGTTAATTCTTGCCCATACAATGACAGTCCTAACGGAATCACTAATAGCAATAATATCAGTTTTTTGGAACCACGGAGCATAGCAACGATCAAATTTTAAACAATTCCAGAAGACGACTGTAGCATACAGCCTATTTAAAATTACAAAATTTAAGCTAATGTTATCGTTTGACGGGATAGTAGTGGTCTGCTATCTTTTTCTGATATATTTGGCTAAAAGTTAAAATCGGCTACTGTTTCATCCCGCCAATAACGATTAGGAAGTATGCTTTGCTGAAAGTATTCCTTTTAATATCATTTGCAAGCCCCATTTTAGTAATTCAAGGGATTCTGTATTGTTTAAACGGCAAACATCTTTGCTTACAATAAGAGGTTCAATGCCCATCAGGATGGTAGCAATATGGTTCAGGTTTTCTATCTCTAATTGGTTGAGTGAACCATGGTTTTCAGACAGGGCCAGGTCAAGGGTTTTGGTCCTTCTTGCTCCCCTTTGTCTGGTTTCCGCCGTTGAAGTCAGGACAACGCTTAGGTATTTTCTAAAAGCCTGCTCATTGTCAAGAGCCAATTGATTAAAATAATCCTGAATTCCAAGAATGACAGCCTGCAAGTCCTGATCCTGTAATTCCTTGTAGATAGCATCCGGACTTTTGGTATTAAGGTCGAGTCCGGCTTCGGCCGAAAGCACTTCTACATTAGAATAATACCGATAAATTGTCGCACGGGAAATAGAGGCATCTTCGGCCACATCTTCCAGGGTAAAGTGGCTTCCTTTGGCAAGAAGTTTCTGAGCACTGGAAAGAATATTTTTCCTGGTCTTGAGTTTTTGTAGTTTTCTTCCTGTACTTGTATATTCATCCTTCATGAGACAAATGTCTTATAAAATTTTGATAATTCAAAACTTCCAATTACATTTGTGAGACTAAAATCTCATAAAATGATACAATCAACTTCCAAATGGGTACTTGGACACAAGGTTACACCCTATTTCACCTCCGGTGATTACGATTTAGCTCTTGGTGAAACTCCTCCTAAAGTGCAGGGACCACCCCCACATTCACATAATAGTTATAAAGAATCTTTTCTCATCATAGACGGGGAAATGGATTTTATGGTCAATGGTGAACTACTAAAAGTAAAGGCCGGTGAATCTGTAGATATTCCCCCCAAAACTGTTCATACCTTCAGTAATTCCAGTGATCAACCCTGTAAATGGGTTAATATTCACAGCCCAAAAGGATTTAGGGAGTTCTTTGAAAAAATGGGCGTTCCGGCAGATGAGACCGATGCGGTACACAAATCAGTTGCTCCTCATTTAATTCAGGAGGTGATTAAGACCGCAGCCGATTATGACATGCATATCCAGGTTTAAATAGTGCGCTATCCTGATAGAGAGACCGGGATGAGTTTCAATAGGAACCAGAGGGCTAACTAAGCAGATATAGTAATAAAAAAGGTGGCCATTAGGCCACCTTTTTATTTAAAAATCATAACTCTATTCCTCTGCCGCTATTTGTGCTGCCAGGCCATTTACGTCAAAATAGTCTGAGCTTTGTACAATTTTCCCATCCTCATTAATGCTACTCAGGTTAAAAAATTTCACACCAATTTCTTTCCCGCTTTCACTATGCGTGGCTGTCCAGGTGCCATAAACCCTGATCACACCTGCGCTTGCCGTAGCATTAGAACCAGGGAAAACCGATCCGGACCAGAAGCCGTTAGCCGTGGAATCTGGCATCACTATTCCCTCGTGATATTTTATGTTTTCAAATCCATCATGGTAACCTTTTAAGGCTGCTAATAGCTCTTCTTTTCCTAACCATTTGTTCCCGTTATAGTCAGGCGGGCTCCATTTCATAGTATCGGAAAGTATGGCGCTTTGAGCCTCCAGATCCTCATCACAATGTGCCTTAAAAAAAGCACGGATCACCGCTACTTTTTTGTCGTAATCCGCGGTGTCAGGGGCAGCTTGTTCGGTAGTTTCAGTTTCCTCCATAGTGGCTGCTTCTTTGCAGCCTGCCAGCACAAGAAGTGCCAGGACAATCAGACTAAATAATTGTTTTTTCATTTTGTTGGTTTTTTATTTAATATTTAGGTTGCTATTAAAGATACAATTTTTTATGAGTTTAATTTAACACTTCGCTGATTGGCAGATCAATACCTTTAACTAATGACAATTTTATGGTATATGACATTGCCATTAGTGATGCTAAAATATCTTATGCAAAGGATTTTAGGCAAGGATAGAATATGCTAATCATGTCTTCCTTTTTTTGCAACCATGATATTAAATATATATCTTGGATGGCTACAATTCAGAGAGTATGGCCAACTTTAATATTGATGCGAAAACGCAAATGACCTATGACGCTATTGTTATAGGATCGGGTATAAGTGGGGGATGGGCGGCAAAGGAGCTTTGCGAAAAGGGGCTTAAAACTTTGGTCCTTGAACGTGGACCTATTGTGGAACACCTTAAAGATTATCCAACAATGAACCTCGATCCCTGGGATACTGAATTAAGAGGAGGTTTAACTCCGGAAGAGAAGAAGCGCCACTATAAAGGAATACGATCAGGTTTTATCGGTTCTGATACCGAACATTTTTGGGCCAACGATGAAGAAAATCCTTATACAGAAGTTAAACCATTTCTTTGGATGAGAGGTCATCAAATGGGCGGTAGGTCGCTGTTATGGGGTAAGCAAACTTATCGATGGAGCGACCTGGATTTTGAGGCAAATGCCAAAGATGGGCATGGGATAGATTGGCCGATCCGCTATAAGGATATAGCTCCTTGGTATGAGTACGTAGAAAAGTTTGCCGGGATAAGTGGGGAAGCCCTTGGCCTGCCACAATTGCCGGATAGTCATTTTTTGCCGCCAATGGAGCTAAATTGTGTCGAAAAGCACCTAAAAAGTCGAATTGAAAAAGAATTTCCTGGTAGACACCTGATTATTGGCCGGGTGGCACATCTTACCAAACCCCTGAATGGAAGAGGCCAATGCCAATACAGAAACCGCTGCAGTAGGGGATGCCCATATGGGGCATATTTTAGTAGTAATGCCGTTACCTTACCCGCGGCTAGTGCTACAGGTAATTTAACAATAAGACCCTATTCTATTGCACAATCTATTGTTTATGACGACAAAAAGGGCAAAGCCACAGGGGTGCGAATAATAGATGCCGAAACCAATGAAACTTTTGAATTTAACTCAAAAATTATTTTTTGCAATGCCTCCACGCTAAGTAGCACACAGATTCTTCTAAATTCTACTTCTGGGAGGTTCCAAAATGGATTGGGAAATGACAGCGGCGAACTTGGTCATAATCTTATGGATCATACCTATAGGATTGGCGCAATGGGAAAAGTGGAAGGTTTTGAAGACAAGTATTACAAAGGAAGAAGGCCCAACGGCATCTATATACCCAGGTATGTCAATATTGATGATAATACCAAATCCGACAAATTTATTCGTGGTTTTGGCTTTCAGGGTGGTGGAGGACGCGCCGGCATTTCTCAGGCAGCCAATAGGGAAGAATTTGGTGCTGATTATAAGGATAGCATTATGAAGCCGGGTCCATGGGAATTTTTTATCACCGGATTTTCTGAGTGCTTACCGTATCATGATAATAAAGTTTCATTAGATAAAAATAACCTGGATAAATGGGGGCAGCCTACTCTGGCCATTGATTGCGAGTTTAAGGAAAATGAAAAGGCTCTGAACCGGCAGATTAAAGAAGATGCCGTAGAAATGCTCGAAAGAACTGGAGTAAAAGAAATTGTAGGTTTTGATAACGAACATGAACCTGGCTATGGCATCCACGAAATGGGTACAGCAAGAATGGGTCGTGATCCAAGAACCTCAGTGCTCAATGGAACTAATCAGGTGCACGGAGCTAATAATGTTTTTGTTACCGATGGTGCCTGTATGACATCATCTTCCTGTGTAAATCCATCACTTACCTATATGGCCATAACGGCAAGGGCAGCGAATCATGCAGTTGAAGAATTGAAAAAACTTAATATTTAAATCTATGGACAGGAGAAAAGCTTTGCAAAGTGCAGGATGGATGGCCGGGGCGGCATTTACAATGCCTACTTTAATATCCTTATTACAATCTTGTAAATCAGAAACAAGACAAAGCTGGCAACCGCTTTTTTTTGATGAAGGGGAGGCCAAATTTATTTCTTCCATTGTAGACCAAATATTACCCCGCACCAATACTCCTGGTGCACTGGATGTGAAGGTAGACCTGTTTATAGATAAAGTAGTTGCAAAGACTTTCAGCTCGGAAGGACAGCAGGACTTCAGATCAGGTATAAGCAATTTTAACGAGATGTACTGCCAGGGATTGGGAGCTGATTTTGTTGGGTTAAACGATGATCAGAAGAAAGAGGTATTAAGGGTCGCTGAAGCTAAATCGGGTAAATTTGGTGGTTCGGTTTGGGGAACTGCTGTAGGGAAACAAGAACCTATAGGATTTTACAGGTCATTGAAATCTATGGCAATATGGGGGTATTTTACCTCGGAGGAAATTGGAGAGAAGGTATTAAATTACGATCCAATTCCCCAACAGTACCTGGGATGTATCCCCCTGTCGGATGTAGGGAACCGTTATAGTTTGTAATTAGATGACTTCCTCGCCTTTGAATAGTACATTTCATTGGTTGGCCATTAGAATTTCCAGGCAATAGGACATTCGTTTTTTTAATCCAAGGCCACAAAAATCTTTATAAAAAAATACCTCCGTAATATTACAGGATCTTGCTATTCCCTTTTTTTATATAGTCAGTTTCTCCTGTTTTTTGCCGTTTATTTTTAATAGTCGGGGAGGTTGAGTTGTTTTGCTCAGACTGTTCTCCATATTCATTGTATGCCCCAGGAATGGGATAGGGCGTGATGTTGAGATTGAATATCTTAAACGGTTAGATTTTAATTTTCAAATTTGTTTGGATTAGATTTCCTGTAGAGAATTGAGCAGAAGACGCATAAAACAGAATAAAGTTCAATTCTCAAGGGGCTGTCTGATTAAGTTTTTGTTGCAATTGTTCAATCAAGGATTGGGCAGCCGGCTCATTGCTCAGTGTCAATTGGTCAATGATTTTTCTAAGGGTTTCCGGATCCTCAATTTCTTTAGGTGCCGTCCTGAAACGCTCCTTGGGGGCTAATGAAAAAAACAATTTATCGGACCATTCATTTCTTCCGCCGTCAATGACCAAATGCACCCGATCAGTTTTGCCTTCATTGGCCACACTATGCTCATAATTAACGTTGGTATACCAGCACTCACCTGGCCGCATGACTATGTTGACCCCATCCAGGATGAATTGAACTTTATCATTGGTGCTAATAGGAATATGCAATCTGAAATTATTGTTTTCGTAGCCTAATTCATGATCCTTGTGTGGCTTAATTTTTGCTCCTTTTCCCAATCTTAAAATGCGGGCAGAGAGAATAGGAACCTTAAAAGAGTTGATTACCTCCTGCATATAATCACAGGCTTTTAAAATGGCTGTTTCTTGTATTACGGGATTTTCCACCGGTAGTGCAAAAATATCATTGTCCCTGCCATTCTGTGAATACAGAGGAATAACTTTCCATTCCCCGTTATAACCTGCGGTATTAAAATGTGGAATCCATTTATTCTCAGCAATTATTGACAAATCGTTTAAAAGCCTTTCCTGGTTGAATTGGAAGGGCAGTTTTAGATATGGAATGCTCCCGTTTGTATTCAAGGTTTTTTACTTAAAATTGATTGAGTACTTCTTCTAAAATGGACAATTATAATTGAAATTTACGTCAGAACTCCCATATTAGGAAATTGAACAGTTTAAAGGAGAATAATAGAAGTTAAAAGGCACCGAATATTACTTTAGAAGCTTGTTTAGTATTATTTTTTATGGCAGCGCCCACTTTTCCCTTTAATATCTTTTAATACTTTTAGCAATTGAATTCTCGTTATTATTCTCCCTTATCCGGAACGGCCATGGTATGGTTAGCCAGCAGTAAGCAATTCCCGTTATTTTCAACATAGGTCCTCATAAAATGATAGGTGGTCGGACTAGGGCCACGATCTACAACCGTAGTTCCCGTAACCACCCCGGTTGCACCTTTAATAATTACGCTAACATCTCTTTGAACACGTGACCTGGTCTTTCCTGTAGCTCCAATCTTTGGATCAGATGCCCGTTGCAGAAGCATGGCTTTTGAGTCTGTAAGGGAAGCGTGGTTATGAACCCAGATAAAGTCTTCGGCCAGCATGGAATTTAATTGTTGGGTATCGGATGTTAACAGGGCTTTTTCCCAGGCTGCATCCATAGCCAATAACCTTTCTGTACTTAAACAATTTTGTTGGGAGCTTAGGGATACTGCAGTCATTATATGAAGGACAATTAAGAAGACTTTTTTGTTCATAATTAAATCGTTTTTTATTGTACACCATTTAATCTGCTGCTTCTTTAATTAGCTTAAATTCGGGATAGTTAAAACTATTCGGCTCCAAGTAGCAATATAAAGCAAAGAACAGGGATACTTGTTTTGTTTTAATGTTTAAGTTGTTTTTAAATTACAAAATTCTCCGCTTACCAATGCATTTGGGTTATGGCTATTAACTCAATATTATAAGTTAACCAAAACAAAAAAGCCCAGAGGTTCACCTGGGGCTTTCTTAATTTAATAAAATAACTTATCCCAAAAACGGATACCGGTAATCTTCAGGGGTTACAAAAGTTTCTTTAATTAATCTTGGAGAAACCCATCTAAGTAAATTCTGTGCAGAACCCGCCTTGTCATTAGTTCCGGAAGCTCTGGCGCCTCCAAAGGGTTGTTGTCCTACTACAGCGCCAGTTGGCTTGTCATTGATGTAGAAATTACCGGCACAATTCTCAAGGGCTTTTGTGGCTTGATCAATTGCGTATCTGTCAGTGGCTAAAACGGCCCCGGTTAATGCGTATTCAGAAGTAGTATCTACAAGGTTTAAAGTTTTTTCCCAGTCTTTATCATCATAGACGTAAACAGTAACCACAGGTCCAAATAACTCGGTTTCCATTGTCGTGTAATGGGGGTCTGAGGTAACAATAACAGTAGGTTCTATAAAATAACCTTTCGATTTATCACAACCTCCACCTGCAACAATTTGTGCAGATTCGTCTTTTTTAGCCTGCTGAATGTAACGCTCCAATTTATCAAAGGATCCTTCATGAATCACAGCTGTAATAAAGTTGGTCATGTCTTCAGGAGAACCTGGGGAATTAATAGATTTCAGATCCTTTTTCACCAATTCCAGTATTTCTTCCGATGTGGATTTGGGAAGATAAACCCTGGAGGCTGCACTACACTTCTGCCCTTGAAATTCAAAGGCTCCTCTTGTAATTGCAGTAGCTACTTGTTGAGGTTTTGCCGTTGGATGGGCAAGGATAAAGTCTTTTCCTCCAGTTTCACCAACAATCCTGGGGTAGGTTTTATATATCTCTATGTTATTGCCAATTTGCTTCCATAAAGATTTAAAAACATGGGTAGAGCCTGTAAAGTGAATGCCAGCAAAATCCGGACTGGATAAAACGGTTTCAGTAATCATGACAGGATCTCCGTAAACCACGTTTATTACGCCATCTGGCACCCCTGCTTCTTTGAATACATCAACAATTACTTTGGCCGAAAATATCTGGCTATCACTGGGTTTCCAAACCACTACATTGCCCATCAGAGCAGCACTGGCCGGAAGATTCCCCGCAATTGCGGTAAAGTTAAATGGAGTAATGGCATATACAAAACCTTCGAGTGGCCTGTATTCCACCCTATTCCAAATCCCTTCAGCAGATTCTGGTTGTTCCTCATAAATCTGCGACATGAACTCAACATTAAACCTTAGAAAATCTATAAATTCACATGCTGCATCTATTTCGGCCTGATGGATGGTTTTAGATTGGGCTATCATGGTTGCCGCATTGATCTTTGCCCTATAGGGACCTGCGATAAGATCTGCAGCCTTCAAAAAAATGGCTGCTCGCTGTTCCCAGTTAAGAGCCGCCCAGGAAGATTTTGCTTTCAGACAATTATCAATCGCTTCGCTAACATGTTTCTTTTCGGCTATGTGGTAGTGCCCTACAATGTGTTTATGATCATGAGGGGGAGACATGGGTTTCTTGTTCCCAGTCTGTATTTCCTTATCACCAATGTATAAGGGAACATCAACTTGTCCTTCAAAATATTTCTTGTACTGCTCTAGCACTTCTGTTCTTTCCGAAGTACCGGGAGCATAATTTTTTATTGGTTCATTTACGGCGGTTGGCACCTGAAAAAACCCTTTACCCATTCTTTATTTTTTTAAGTTAAAAATCCATGCAAAAATACGGAAATTTGTGCTGATTGTAACAATGCCAAATTAAGAATTGGCTAATACAAGTGTTGTAAAGCGCCAGGCATAATAAACTATGTAACGGGGGGGTAAGTGTATAAGTAAAATTCCGGTTTAATTCAAGGCAAAAGGGGCACTGAACTTAAAAGTGGGTACGTACACACGAAATTTTTCAGTGGAAGTAAAATTAACCATATTATAATGGCCTTTCATAGCTCCTATAGGAGAAGCTAAAAGACATCCGGAGCTATAAGTGTGCGATTCCCCGGGTTTGATAACTGGTTTTTTTCCAATCACTCCTTCACCATCCAGCACTTCAAAGTCGTTGAGTGAGTCATAGATTTCCCAATGCCTGGAAGTAAGTTGAACCGAATCCTTGCTTTGATTCTCAATAGTTATGGTATAGCCAAATGCAAAATGCATTTTATAGTTCTTGAAGAAGGTTCCTTCAAAACTAGTATCTACAGATATTTTAATGCCTTTGGTTACTTGAGTGATCATAATCTGGTTCTGTCTAATAAGTGAAAACGCCTACAACTATCAATATAAAGACGGTCACACCGGCTAAAATAAAAAAAATAGCATTAAGAAACAGGTATTTTAATATTGTTTTAAACCTACCTTGTTTCTATAAGTTCCGCATTGCTTTATACAGAAAGATCGCAAGGATCAAAATGAAAATTAATGCACTGTTAACTTTAAAAATTTAAGTCAACTAAGAAACTAATAATGAGCAAGATAAATAATAAGGACTGATTATGAAAACTATAGATGACATAATCGGTATAAGTATATCTTTTTCTGATGTAAACCTATCATATGAAGAGGGTAAAGGCCAGTGAGCCAAAGAATGGCGTTTAGAGGGGGCGGGAAATAAGTTGGCCAATAGGCAGTCTTATTGCTAAGGAAACTATCCATTGTTTAGAAGGAAGCCTCATTATCTTTTCGGATTTCTATAGTACATTTCTGATGTATTGTATTTAAAACCAATGAGCCGATCTTTTTTAAGATGCAAACGAAATAAATGGTCTTAGCAATCATTCTGCAATCTCTGAAACTTCAGTATGCTAAAGTTATATTATTTGCTAGTTGGTAATATCTTTGGAGTTGGTAGATCCAATTCCAATTAAACTATCATAGAGCTCTCCGAAGTTTCTGTAGTAGACCAGTACAGTATAGTTGTTTTCGGTGAAGTGAAAATTTCCGCTGATCGTATTTAATTCAACGGTTTGGTCCTCTCTTTGGATTACATATTTATAATTGTAAAAGCCTTGTTTAAGAAGAATAGTAGCTTCCAGATTACCATTAGTCTCGTTGTAGGTCATTCTATTTACTTCTTCCAGGACATAATTATTAAATTTACCGAAGACAAAAACTTCGTCCAGTCCTATCATTTCGGTATAAGGTAAGCTAAAATGTACCTGAGTATATTCGGCCTCCCTGGAGACATTGCTTCCCTGTAAAGTGCGTATTACAAAGTCGCCGTTGATATCTGGAAAATAGGTATAAGGCCTGTCGTTTCTATAAAGATTTGTAAAAAGATAGGTGTGGTACAAATCCTTATATTCAATGTGAGAGATGGCTGCTGTTGGAGCCCTTAGGTCTTTAGTGTCGACATTTAGGAACTCATTGCCGCCAAAAAAACTTGTCTCCTTGTCATATTTGTAAACCAATTCACTTCCCATTGTAAATTGTGGCGGAATATTATAGCGGGCAGTGGGCCAGTGGTAATTCTGAAGAATTACAATTTTCACCTCTTTCTTAGGGTTCACAAGCTGAATACCGGAAGGAAAAACCGAGAATTGTACGGACTGCTTTTCATTTAAAAAATTAAAATCCCTGGACCGCTTGGTGTATGCCCCTACCTTAGCCAGGTCTTTATAGACAAGGAACCTTCTGGAAAACTGTAATTCATATGAGCTGTTGTAAATCTCGATAAGGTAGTTGCCACTAACTTTTAATCTTAAATTTTCATTTGGGATGGTTAGCCTGTAATTAGAATAAGGTTGAAGTGTATTATAACTGTTCTCATAGTCTATTATACGTTGGTTGTCCACTCCGTTCAGGTATTGCGATTTTAAGAGCTGGGAAGGCGTCCAGTCGTAATCGCAATGAACAATTTTGTAATAATAATCCTGTTCGTTAGCAAGGATGTCATCAAATTCCAGATAAATAGGTTCTCCCAGCTGTACTATTGGAAATTGATCTTCTGTAGGCCCTTTAAAAATTACAGATTTTATATTTGAAGGTGGGTGCACCTCCTCCTGTACCTGCGCATAAAGCGAGAGGCTAAAGAATAGTAAAACAATCTGTTTAAGGATTGGGCGCATTTTTCACAGAATTTTCAGGCAAAGGTAAACAAAAAGCATGCCCGAAAAATTCCTATCGATGTAAAGCCCAAATTTCTAGATAATAATTATGAAAACTTTCCATTAAGTGCTACTTTTGCAGCGTATTTATACAAAGAAAAATCACCTTGGCCATTAGACCATTGCATAGAATAAATACGGTCATAAAGGTCATCTTATATCAAATGCCCAATAAGGGCGGTTCTAACTAAGGTCTACGATATATGTCAAAAGACATCCGTATTAAAAAAGGCTTAAACATTAACCTTGTTGGTGCTGCGGAACTCACTACTTCCAAAGCTGTTTTAAGCAACGTTTACGCAATAAATCTTCAGGATTTTCATGGAATAACCCCTAAAATGCTCGTGAAACAGGGCGCCGAGGTAAAGGCCGGCGAAGCGCTGTTTTACGAAAAAAGCAATGAGGAAATGTTATTTGTGTCTCCTGTTAGTGGGGAATTGATAGAAATTGTACGTGGCGCACGCAGAAGAATTTTAAGTCTAAAAATCCTGGCAGATAAGAATCAGGAGCAATTGGAACATGTTCCTTTGGATCCTGAAACAGCTACTGATGAAAATATCAGGGCTTATCTGTTAAAATCCGGTTGCTGGCCGTTTATAAAACAAAGGCCATATGATCTGATAGCAGATCCTGACACCACGCCAAAAGCAATATTTATATCTGCTTATGTGACAGCACCTCTGGCAGCTGATGTTGATTATGTACTTAATGGTAAAGAAGTTGAATTGCAAGCTGCTTTAACCGCCCTGTCCAAGCTAACTCCTGGAAAAGTGCATGTTTCCGTTGGGAAAAATGGCACATCCCCTTTTGATGCTTTAAAAGGAATTACACTTCATAAGGTTTCCGGACCACATCCGGCCGGATTGGTAGGGACACAGATAAATAAAATAGATCCAATAAATAAAGGCGAGTTGGTATGGACGCTTTCTCCTCAGGATCTTGTAATCATTGGAGAAGCTATGTTAACAGGGAAATACAACCCTGAGCGTATCGTGGCACTTGTGGGTTCTTCTGTAAAATCTCCTAAATATTATGCAACTAAGATAGGGGCAGAAATTGCAACCTTTCTATATGCCAGTGGAGTTAATATTAAAAATTTCAGAGTAATTAATGGTGACGTACTAACCGGATCTAAATCCAAACAGGATGGGCATCTTGGTTTTTACAATATTACCGTATCCGCAATTCCGGAAGGAGATGACTATGAGCTATTTGGTTGGAACAAACCTGTCTTCGATAAGATTTCATCTACCAGAGCTTTGACATTTTCCTGGATGCAACCAAAAAAGAAATACGATCTGTCTACAAATACAAATGGTGAGCACAGGGCTTTTGTTGTTACCGGGAGGTATGAGGAAGTTTTTCCTATGGATATATACCCTTTGCAACTATTAAAAGCTTGCATGGTAAAAGACTTAGATGAAATGGAACAACTGGGACTATATGAAGTAATCCCGGAAGACTTTTCATTAACTGAATTTATTTGCATCTCCAAACAACCCCATCAGCAGATAATTCGAGAAGGATTGGATTTACTACATCAAGAAATTGGATAAAGATGAGCGATAAGAGATTGACATTCAAAAAAAGGTTACACATTTTAAAGCATAGATACAGGGGTAAGAAAATGGCCCCGGCGTTTAATGCTTTCCATACCTTTTTGTTTTCCCCGGATGAAACTACACATTCAGGATCACATGTGCGAGTGGTGGACGATTTAAAGCGTACCATGAATACGGTCATTATGGCCTTGATACCCGTATTGTTATTTTCATTTTTTAACACTGGCTATCAGCACTATTCCGCAATAAATGGGTTTCCGGAGAATTTCTCTGTAATGGAACACTTTTTAACCTGGGAAAACTTTTGGCTGGGATTTGTGCAAGTGATTCCTTTGGTAATAGTTTCTTACGGCGTAGGATTGTTCATCGAGTTTATTTTCGCAGTAATTAAAGGACATGAAGTAGAAGAAGGATATCTGGTGACAGGGATGTTGGTTCCTTTGATTGTTCCTGTTGACACTCCCTTATGGATGCTTGCTGTTGCAGTTGTTTTTGGGGTGGTAATTGGGAAAGAAGTTTTTGGTGGTACAGGAATGAATATCCTTAACCCTGCACTTACTATCCGGGCATTTTTGTTCTTTGCTTACCCTACCTGGATGAGTGGTGATAAAGTTTGGGTTCATGGAGCAGTGGAAAGAGCAGGAACCACGGATGCTATTTCTGGTGAAACCGTACTTGGATACCTTGCACAGAATGGCACGTTCGACTATTCTGTCTCGGATATGTTCTTTGGTTTTATTCCAGGCTCTGTTGGTGAAACCTCAGCCTTTTTATGTCTGCTAGGCGGTTTGTTTTTGATTTTCTCAAAGATAGCCAGTTGGCGTATTATGGTAAGTGCGGTGGCAGGCGCCCTGGTAATGGGACTTGTATTCAACGGTGTTGCAGATGCCGGATGGATAGCTGAGACCAGCAAGTTTTACGGCCTGATGAGTTTCGACTTTTGGAAACATCTCATTGTGGGTGGCCTTGCGTTTGGTATAGTTTATATGGCAACAGATCCGGTAACCGGAGCACAGACGAACAGGGGAAAGTGGATCTATGGATTCCTGATTGGGTTTATTTCAGTAATGATTCGGGTTTTTAACCCTGCCTATCCTGAAGGCGTCTTTCTCGCTATTTTATTAATGAATGTCTTTGCGCCAACTATTGATCATTATGTAATTCGCGGCAACGTCAGAAGAAGAATGAAAAGGATGAAGAATGCCACAATTATCCCAAGGGGTACGGCTGGTAAAGAAGAAGAATTAAAAGCAGAAACAGTTTAATCATGGCTATAAACACAGATAAAAATGTATACACAGTAGTCTTCGCAGCACTAATGGTTGTTGTTGTGGGCTCTGTATTGGCTTTTCTCGCTTCGGCATTAAGTGAACGGATCAAGGAAAATGAACGTTTTGAAAAACAGCAGAACATTCTATATGCCATGGGAGTCAACGAAAATGAAGACAAAGGGAATGTAAATTTTATTCCTACAGACAGGGTAGAAGATGAGTTTTCCAAGTACATAACAGAACAACTGGTAATTAGTGGAGATCAGATAACCAATGACGATGAAGCTTATCTGATCGACCTAAAAAAGCAACTGGCACTTGCTAAAAATGGTGAAACTCCCAAATTACCTCTTTTTATAGGAGAAAAAGAGGCTAAGAAATACTATATAATTCCGATGTATGGTAAAGGCCTATGGGACGCTATTTGGGGCTTTATTGCCCTGGACGATCAGCTGGTGGTGCAAGGTGTTTATTTTGATCACAAAGGAGAAACACCAGGATTGGGTGCCAATATTAAGCAGCGCTATTTTATGGACGATTTTACCGGAGAAAGTATTTTAGATGGCACTCGTTATGCTGGTATTGCAGTTGCCAAAGGCAATAATGACCCGGTGAACAAGATAAAGGACGACAATGAAGTGGATGCACTGGCGGGAGCAACTATTACAGGAAATGGAGTGTCTGCGATGATAAGGGAGAGTGTAAATTTATACAAGAACTATTTAGAAACTATTAGAGCTAAATAATATGGCATTACTTACAAAAAAAGATGCGAATCTAATCTTAGATCCACTGGCCGATAATAATCCAATTACTATTCAGGTATTGGGTATATGTTCTGCACTGGCTATTACCGCTGAATTGAAGGCCTCTGTAGTGATGGCATTATCGGTGATATTTGTTTTGGGTCTTGGAAATGTGGTTATTTCATTGATAAGGAATATAATTCCTTCAAAAATAAGGATCATAGTGCAGCTTATTGTTGTGGCCACTTTAGTAATAATCGTGGATCAGGTATTAAAAGCATTTGCTTATGAACTGAGTAAGACATTGGCAGTATTTGTAGGTCTTATTATTACCAACTGTATTATCATGGGACGTTTTGAAGCATTTGCTCTTGGTAATGGACCATGGCGTTCTTTCCTGGATGGTATAGGAAACGCCCTGGGATACGGAGTGATATTGATCATTGTCGGTTTTTTTAGAGAATTGCTAGGCTCAGGAACACTTTTTGGAATCCCTGTTTTAGGTAATCCAATAGAGAAAACTGGCCTTTATTCTACCGGTTATGAGAATAACGGTTTTATGATTATACCACCTGCTGCTCTTATTGTGGTAGGTATTATAATTTGGGTCCAAAGATCGCGAAACAGAGCGTTGATAGAAGAAAACTAATTGAAGTTATAACAAGAAATTATGTTAGAACATATAGAATTATTTTTTAAGTCCATTTTCATAGATAATATGGTTTTTGCCGTATTTCTGGGAATGTGTTCTTATTTGGCAGTATCCAAGAAAGTGGCTACGGCTGTAGGACTAGGAGCTGCTGTAATATTTGTATTGGCAGTTACAGTTCCATTGAACTGGCTATTGGATACCTATTTACTTCAAGATGGAGCACTGGTATGGCTGGGTCCGGAATATGCAGAATACAACTTAAGTTTCCTTTCATTTATACTATTTATTGCAACAATTGCCACCATGGTACAATTGGTTGAAATTGTAGTAGAAAAATTTTCTCCTGCGCTTTATAATTCACTGGGGATATTCTTACCCTTGATCGCAGTAAATTGCGCCATACTTGGAGGTTCCCTTTTTATGCAGGCAAGGGAGATACCCTCTTTAGGATTGGCCCTGAATTATGGTGTAAGTTCCGGTATTGGCTGGTTTCTGGCCATACTCGCCATTGCCGCAATCCGCGAGAAGATCAGATATTCTAATGTGCCAGCACCCCTTAGAGGTCTGGGAATAACTTTTATTATTACTGGTCTTATGGGGATCGGATTTCAGAGTTTTGGTGGAATGCTCACCGGGGGTGATGAAGCTCCTGCGGAGGTAGAGGAAACTACGGCTTTGCAAATAGAAGTGGATAAAGAAAAAGAAAAAGATAACGAGATAGACGAGAATACCGTTTCGTATAACAACGCAATAAACGAACAAGAATGATATTAGCAGCAAGCACCCTGGGTACAATTGTCATTACTGTTGTGGCCTTTCTTATATTACTACTATTGTTGGTGGCCCTATTGCTTTTTACCAAAGAAAAGCTATCGCCTTCCGGTCCTGTTACCATAACCATTAATGGAGAAAAACAAATTCAGGTAGCATCAGGTAGTTCTTTGTTATCTACCCTGGGGAATCAAAAAGTATTTTTACCATCCGCCTGTGGAGGTGGAGGAACATGTATCCAATGCGAGTGCCATGTTCTGGCAGGAGGAGGGGAAGCGCTTCCGACAGAGACACCGCACTTTTCTAAGAGAGAATTAAATGAAGGTGCCAGATTGGCTTGTCAGGTGAAGGTAAAACAAGATATGGAGATCACCATTCCGGAAGAGGTTTTCGGGATAAAGAAATGGGATGCTACGGTAGTGAGAAATTACAATGTGGCTTCCTTTATAAAGGAATTTGTAGTTGAGATTCCGGAAGACATGAACTACAAAGCCGGGGGGTATATCCAAATTGAGATACCTCCCTGTGAGATAAAATACTCTGATATTGATATTACAGCCCACCCTGAAGAGCATGAAACCCCAGATAAGTTTCAGGCAGAGTGGGATAAATTTAACTTGTGGCCTTTGATGATGAAGAATTCTGAAACCGTTGAAAGGGCGTATTCAATGGCGTCTTACCCAGCGGAAGGAAGAGAGATAATGCTGAATGTCAGAATTGCTACCCCTCCCTGGGATAGATCAAAGAACGGTTGGATGAGTGTTAATCCCGGAATTGCTTCTTCATATATTTTTGCCCAGAAACCAGGAGACAAAGTAGTCATTTCAGGACCTTATGGAGAATTTTTCATAAATGAATCCGATTCCGAAATGTTATACGTTGGAGGAGGTGCCGGAATGGCCCCGATGCGATCTCATTTGTACCACCTTTTTAAAACATTACGGACCAATAGGAAGGTTACATATTGGTATGGAGGGAGATCCAAAAGAGAGCTCTTTTACCTCGACCATTTTAAACAGCTAGAGGATGAGTTTCCGAATTTCAAGTTCTATATGGCACTGTCAGAACCTCTTGAGGAAGACAATTGGCAGGTAAAGGAAAACCTTGACGCGCCAGGGGATGGTTTTGTAGGATTCATACATAATTGTGTAATAGACAACTATTTATCACATCACGAATCACCAGAAGATATTGAACTCTATTTTTGTGGCCCTCCGCTAATGAACAAAGCGGTACAAAAAATGGGTGAAGATTTCGGAATCCCTGATGAACATATCAGGTTCGATGATTTTGGAGGATAAGATGTAAATAACCATATCACCAACCTGACTGTTTTTAAAGCAGTCGGGTTTTTTTGTATTATGAAAGCATTGACAGTTCAGGAACTTCACAACCTTGCGATGAACATTGTAGGTAGAAAATTGGAGGAAGAGGGATATGAATTTATGGGAGTGAACAGCAAACTGAAGAGAAACCCTCAATTTGTTTGTCTTAAAAACAAGCAGCTTCATTTTATAATTGTCAGGAACATTGCATTCCCAAATGACCCAACGGTATATGATCAGGGGATGGCCATGAAAGTAAAAGAACATGCTCTAAAACAGGATGCTAAGACCTATTACGCCGGGGTGGGCCTTTACAATGCCGAAGACAGAGCCTTGCCGGTATATCTAAACGAAAGTTACATTGTGGACTATCACGGGTTAATAGAACTGTAGGATGAGAACTATTTTTTTGGTGTTTCTGATAATGTTGCAGATAGGCTGTAAGCAAGGAACAGAGAGTTATGTTAGAAATACGCATAGCGGGCCAGCACTTGGGACCTCTTATAACATCATCTTTCTTGAAAATCGTGAACTTAATTTAAAGCGAGAGATCGATTCCGTTTTCGATGCAGTTAATAAATCGATGTCCACTTATATAAAGGACTCTGATATTTCAAGGATTAATGATGGCGATACTACTGTTGTTGTAGATCAGATGTTCAGGGAGGTATTTGAATTATCAAATACGGTTTACAATAAGACTGAGGGTTATTTTGATCCAACAGTTGGTGTCCTTGTAAATGCATGGGGCTTTGGACCCGGAGAGCAACTGTCTTTAGACAAAGCAAGAGTGGATAGTTTGCTCAACTATGTAGGATTCCATAAAGTGCAACTAACTTCTCACAACAAGATAAAAAAAGAATTAGCAGGGATACGGTTCGATTTCAACGCCATTGCCAAGGGGTATACTTTGGATCGCCTGGCAGTACTATTAGATCGCCAGGAAATAGATAATTACCTGGTAGAATTGGGTGGGGAGGTCGTTACGAAAGGCGAGAATAAGATCAAGGGTAAAATGTGGACCGTTGGGATAGAGGATCCGCAAAATGCCCAGATGGGGGCGTTAAAAATAACAATACCACTTAAAAACCGTGCTTTGGCATCTTCTGGTAACTATAGAAAATTCAGAATAGATAGTATAAGTGGTGAAAAGTATGTGCATACAATTGATCCTAAAAACGGCTTCACAAAAAATTCTAAAATATTGGGAGCCAATGTGCTGGCTGATAATTGTGCTCTGGCGGATGCCTACGCAACTGCATTTATGGCGATGGATCTTGAGACCTCAAAGACTATCCTGTATGGTCTTAAAGATATTGATGCATACATAATCTATCTTGGAGAAGACGGCGAGACCAAAGAATTCATGACCCAGGGATTTAAATCGTTGTTGTCACCATAGCTATTTGATGACAAAGGGGATCAATTCTCCTTGAGCAAGACGATATTTATCAACCGTAGCAGCATCCATAGTTGCCGTATAATCTACAGCATCAACATTAAATCCTATTGCCCTAAGCTTATCAAAATAATCGAGGCCATAAATTCTGACATGGTCATATTGTCCAAAAATCTTTGTTCGTTCTTTCTTGTCTGTTATGCTATCGTCTTCAAAAGTCTTTTCCCTATTGATGTCCTGAGGTATTTGAAAGATGCCCCAGCCCCTGGGTTTCATAACTCTATAGAGTTCCTCCATCGCTTTGGAGTCGTCGGTAATATGTTCCAGGACATGATTGCATAAGATGACATCATAACTATCGTCTTCAAAAGGGAGATCGCATATATCTGCCTTTACATCCGCCAGTGGGGAATAGAGGTCCACAGTAGTATAATTTAGGTTCTTTAGCTTTCGAAACCGACCGTAAAATGCTTGCTCTGGTGCAAAATGTAATACTTTTAAAGGGGCGGTAAAGAAGTCTGTTTCATTCTTCAAATACAACCAAAGTAGCCTGTGTCTTTCCAGTGATAGGGTAGAAGGGGATAAAACATTCTCCCGCGGTTCCAGATACCCATAGGGAAGAAAACTTTTGAATTTCTTGCCATCAATTGGGTCGGTATGTTTATTACCCCGCATAAAGAAAGCCAGAAAAGGTCTTGCTAAATAACTCAATTTAATGAGTAAAGGTCTTGGTAACAGGTTGAGAATATATTTAAAAAGCCTTTTCAATTTATTTTAAGCAATTTGGTGTCATTAAAGGAGTAGGGGAAAATCTGCCCAATCTAGATAGCCGGCTTTTTTTGCCTGAACTCATCTTCCTCATTACTTTCTATTCCGAGGGCATCATATATATATTGAAAAGTGGAAAGGAGTTCTGGTTTTCCATTAACAATGGCAACGTTATGTTCAAAATGTGCACTGGGTTTACCATCGGCGGTAAGAATAGTCCAGCCATCCTTGAGTTGTTTTATATGTCTGGTACCCATATTAATCATTGGCTCTATTGCTACTACCATGCCTTCGAGAAATCTCTTCCCCCTGCCTCTCTTACCGTAATTTGGAAGTTCGGGGCTTTCGTGGAGTTTTCTTCCTAAGCCGTGACCCACAAGTTCGCGAACAACTCCATAACCGTGTGTTTCGCAGTAATTTTGAATGGCATAACCAACATCTCCAACCCGATTTCCCAATTTAAACTCCCGTATTCCGATATAAAGGGATTCTTTTGTTACACGCAATAACTTTTTGGTTGCCTCGTCTACTTCTCCTACTTCAAAAGTATAGGCATGGTCACCGTAGAATCCATTTTTTAATACCCCGCAATCCACTGATATGATATCGCCATCTTTCAAGGGCTCCTTATTAGGAATTCCATGCACCACTTGGGCGTTGGGACTCATATTCAGCGTGTTCGGAAAATCGTACATTCCCAAGAACCCTGGTTCTGCTTTGTGATCACGAATGAACTCTTCAGCCATTTTATCTAGTTGAAGTGCATTAACTCCAGGTTTAATTTCAGGGGCGAGCATGCCTAATGTTTTTGATACTATCAGGGCACTTTCGCGCATCAATTCTATTTCTTCTGCAGATTTTAGTTTTACCATGGGCTACAAATGTATTGTTTTGCAATTATACCAATGAATTTTGCGTCATCAACTCTGGCTTAGGAATGCCAATTAGCTTTAAAATGGTGGGTGCTAAATCTCCTAAGACCCCATCTTTGACTTCACTAATATCCGGGTCCACCAAAATTAACGGAACAGGATTGGTAGTGTGTGCAGTATTAGGACTACCGTCTGGATTTATCATAGTATCACAGTTTCCATGATCTGCAATTACCAGAGTAGTGTAACCGTGTTTCAGAGCAGTCCCAATTACCTGCTCTGCACAATTATCTACTGTTTCACAGGCCTTGATAGCAGCTTGCATATCTCCGGTATGACCTACCATATCGGGATTGGCAAAATTAAGACAGACAAAATCCACTTCTTCTTTTTCAAGTTCCGGGATAATGGCATCCTTAATTTCATAAGCACTCATTTCAGGTTTCAGATCATAGGTGGCCACTTTTGGCGAAGGACACAGAATGCGCTGTTCCCCATCAAAAGGAGTTTCTCTCCCACCATTAAAGAAAAATGTAACGTGCGGATATTTTTCGGTCTCGGCAATTCGGATCTGTTTTTTTCCTTCCTTAGCAAGGACCTCGCCAAGTGTCTCCCTTATATTTTCTTTATTGTAGACCACATTTATTCCTTTATAGGAATCATCATAATTGGTCATTGTAACATAATGTAACTTCAGCTTGTGCATGTTGTATTCATGCATATGTTGCTGACTTAAAACCTGGGTGAGTTCACGGCCACGGTCTGTTCTGAAGTTGAAAAATATAACCACATCTCCATCTGATATTTGTGCCCTTGGATTTCCATCATTATCAGTAATTACAATGGGCTCTATAAATTCATCAGTTACACCTTTAGCATAACTATTCTGAATGGATTCTTCAATACTGCTGGTTTTCTCTCCTTTTCCGTGTACCAACAAGTCGTAGGCCAATTTTACCCGTTCCCAACGTTTATCTCTGTCCATAGCGTAATATCTTCCAACAACCGAAGCCAGTTGCGTATTTTTACCAGAACAAAATTCCTCCATATCTTTAAGAGCATGGATCCCACTTTTCGGATCCACATCCCTGCCATCGGTAAAGGCATGTACAAAAGACGCCGTTATCCCATAATATTCACTGGCCTCGATGAGGCCTTTTAGATGATCTGTATGGCTATGAACACCTCCATTGCTCAGAAGTCCAAGAAAATGTACGGGCTTATTATTTTCTTTGGCATATTTGAAAGCTGAAATCAGGACCTCTTCGTCTTTCAGTGTATTTTTCTGTACTGCCAAATTTATTTTGGCAAGGTCCTGGTAGACAATTCTCCCAGCACCAATATTCATATGTCCAACTTCACTGTTGCCCATTTGTCCTTCTGGCAACCCCACGTTCATACCGTCTGTTAATAAATTTGAATTCGGATATTTTTGATATAGCCCATCTACAAAGGGTGTTTTGGCATTGGCAATTGCCGAAACGGCAGGATCCGGAGATTTACCCCAGCCATCCAATATCATTAAAAGTACTTTCTTATTCATTCTATATCATTTAGTACACATCAAAAATACAGTGAAATAAGAAGTATTACCACTAAACCAGCAGGGATTTTTTCTATTCTACTTTTTGTATTGCCAGTCTGTTAAAAAATTAACGATTGATTTGAGCAGGATGTTAAACTTTAGTTATTTAAGTGTTAATGGTGAAACATTTTCCCATAGACGTCGTCTATATTTATATAATCAAAATCTATTCATCAATTAAAACTTATTTCATCATGAGAAAAACGATTCTAACTGTTGCCGTGGCATTGATGCTCGCGGTTAGCGGCGTTTATGCCGGGAGTAATTCTGACAGTGATTTGGCAATCACTAGTTCAACAATTGCAAATGCTAAGCTTAATTCATTTTGTAAAGCAATAATGCAAGGGGATATTGACACTGTAAAACGTATGATCGAATTAGGAGAAGACGTCAATGAAAAATCATTAGGTATGAGTCCGGCAATTTTTGCAGCTCGTTACAACAAGGCAGAGATTTTGGAACTGCTTATTGAAAATGGAGCAGATATCACAGTAGAATGTGATAAAGGATTCACAGCTAAAAAACATGCGGAACTTTCTAATGCGGTAGATGCATTAGCAGTTATTGAAAATGCTATGAAGAGTTAAGCGGGAGTTTACTCATCAATTAAAAAACCCTGACATGAGTCAGGGTTTTTTGTGTTCATTTATTTACTACATATAGTGTTCAGGTAAAAGAGTAAATAAACACTTGGTTTACCTAAAATTCAAATCCGCTTAAAGCTCTATCCATAAAAGCATAGACTGCCATAATAAGCATTAACGCACAAAATACAGAATAAATTTTGAGTAAGATAACAGCAAACCCTGGTTTGCAATTGTCAAATGCATCCACATAGAGATTGCGAAAATGTGTAAGTGTTCCCATTATAGTTCCTTTTATATAGTTATAGTAAAAGCTATAAGGGTTAAATTAGGGGCGTACGTATAGATTTGGTGTAGATTCAAAGGTAATAAAAATAAGCCAGAAACCTAAAAAACCGGACCATACGCCATTATTGTCGTCCTTTGTACTTTGCAATGGCTTCTTTGATTTTTTGTATTCTGTTATCCGGATCCGGATGTGTACTCTGAAATTCGGGTTGACGATTTGGACCAGCCGCCGTCTTTAGAATTTCCATTACGCGAATCATTTCCTCGGGCTGGTAACCGGATTGAATCATAAAAAGCACACCTAATTCATCACTTTCAAGTTCATCACCACGGCCGTTTTTTAGCAATGTATTTTGCCCGATACTGTTCACAATATTTCCCGCATCAGCACCTACAGAAGCACCCATAGAAACGGTTTTCCAAAAATTGCTTTCTGCAATACGTTCCGCAGAATGCCTGCCAATTACATGGCCAATTTCATGCCCCAATACCCCGGCAAGCTGCGACTCATTTAGTTGGGAAAATAGTGCATAGGTTATAAATACCTGACCCCCGGGTAACGCAAAGGCGTTAATAGTTTGGTCATCTGCCAAAAGGTGGAAATCGTACTCGTAGGGAGTTTCTCTGGCCAGGCTATTGTTCACTAACTTCCTCCCGATATTATCAACAAAAGACTGGAGTCTTTCGTCCGGATAGAGGCCACCGTGTTGCCTTGCAATCTCCGGGGCACTTTGCAGTCCGATGGCAATTTCCTGTTCAGGAGACATGCTTATGGTCTGAGATCTTCCGGTATAAGGATTTTCTTCTTTGTTATTGCATCTTTGGATGAAGGCAAATGCAACGATAGCAAGCCCAATAAAGATTCTGATTTTCCAACTTCCTCTTCGCATGGTTTTACAGTGTTCTAGTTGCCTACAAATTACTAAAAAACCTAAAGGAGATCAGGATTTATGTCTAAAATATTATCGGTGATATACGTCTTTACAAAGCCTGTAGTGAAATGTTCCACTCCCAAAAACTCTTCCTGCTCCAATAATTGTAGAATATTTTTACCCCTAAAAGCTGTTAGCATGGGGATTGAAATTGGTGCATAGCTATAATGCCAGGGTTCGTACTTAAATCCCTTGCGTCTGGGATCATCGGTGTATACCAAATAAAAATGGAACTTTTCAGAGTTGGCATCCATCCAGGTCTTGAAATCCTCAAACGGACCCCCGCTTTCAAATTTACCTGGAACCAGAACATCTCCACTTGTTTTTTTGTTACCATCAATAAGGTCGATGTCGGTACCCCAATGATGCCTGCTTGTTCCAGGAATGGTGGAATATTCTATGATTTTATCAATGGCTTCGAGAGGTTGCATACCTTCTTCTGTATACTTTTCATATTTTCTTTCAAAAATAGCCTGTTGTCTGTCAAAACTTCTAAAACTAGAGACTACTTCAATATCGATACCGTCCGCGGCAGCCGCCTTTTTCATTTCGAGGAAGGCATCATGTGCTTCTTTTCTTAAATTGATCCCCCGGCCATAAAGCTCAATATCTGCTTTCCCCATTAATTCCGACACGGAATATGCTTCGGTTTCCTGAATAATCATTGTGCCCGGTAAAATACCCAGTGCTAATCCGGAAATACTACTTTTCTTTATAAAGGATCTTCTGTACATGATAGGCTGAAAAAGTTAGATTGAACTTCTTTTGTGACTCAAATCAAAAATGCTGCCAAATTCTTAGTAGCGACCATAGACGGTTCGTATCAAAGGTATGAAGTATTTTGAAAATTCAATAAAGAAAATATCCAGGGCTAATTAGAAATGTAAACGTAGCCCTGATGTTTTTGTTGGAGGTCATTAAATGTAATAATGTAGAAGTAGATTCCGGATTCAAGGCCTGAACTTCTTTTAATGGCATTATCACGATTAGAATGCCCATCAAAATCATTACTGTAGTTCTTCTTGGTGTATACCAATACACCGTATCGATTAAAAATCTGTAGCGAGTTGCTGTTAGATCTTTCTACTCCGTCAATAACCAGAACATCATTCTGACCATCGCCATTTGGCGTCATATAATAATTATCCAACTCCAGGGTATCAAAAGTCTCTAACGAATCATCATTACCTCCTATGGTTATAATCTCATAATCATTGGGAACAAATACATCTGATGTTACAGAACCATATGCCAGTCCTCCCGTAACGTCAGTATTTCCCAGATTTACCCATTGATTATCTGCCTTACTCCATCCAACAACCTTGAGATCACTTATATAGTCGCCCAGGGCAGGGATATTGCTATAATCGTCCCATGTAAGGGTAACATTAGAGGGTACATCACCTTCCAGGCGCCAAAATTCTTTATCGCTTACGGAAATGTATTCAGAAGCTTTCTTATCTGTATTAAATACAGCATCCAGTAATTTCGAGTTGTTGGGATTCTCAAAAAAGTACGCACATTTTACCAATGGATTTGTGGCCATTGAAGTTATGGTAAGAGGTCGTAATCTGTTTTCATCTCCAACGGGAAATACAAACTCATCTTTATTGGTAAAGGCGGCATAGCCATCTACTTTAGAAACACTACTTTCACCAGTATAGAAAGAATTGTCGAAGAAATTGGAATAAACTGTCGACTCATTTCTTGGGGTCAGAATATCTCCTGAAATTAAATTTCCATTGTTATTTACTCCTATTGACGTTTCCAGGACAAGACCATTTTCAACTATGACTTCAGCATCATAAAATACAGGTGCAAAACTACCTGAGACTTTCAGTTGTACAAAATCGTTGTAGAACCCAACAAGGCCCATATTTTGGTCGAAAGTACCATCATTGATGAGGTCCAGGTGAAAACCAACCATTGCATCATTATGAATACGAATTGTACCAAAATTATGTATGGCCTCCTGTCCGTATAATTGCAGGCCGATGAAAATAAATAAGTAAAAAATACTCTTTTTCATTTCCTATTTCAGTTTGTTTATCACAAAACTAGATTCTCCTGATCCACTGAATCTGACCGTACCAGAATTGCCCTCTCTATAAGTTATAATCGTGATTACGTCATTTGCATTTAATTGCAATATCTCATTTACGTGAATACTAGAATGATCATGACCGCTTGCCCATCGGATATATCCACTTGCTCCGATAGCTCCTACGGCTATTCCATTCACAGCAATTCTTGCATTTACATTGGTCCTTGCTTCCGCACTTCCTGATGAGTTTATTCCTATAAAGGATAAATTGGCTCTTATGTCGTAACGTCCGGCTATATTTACCTGTAGCGTGTTACCACTTACCTGATAGAGTGTAGTTCCATCATCTTTGTAATCCTCGGTTCCAAAAATAGGTGCAACAGTATTGTTTACATTTAAGTTGGTGGAGGTGTTAGAATTTGTCCAACGTCCACCATAGTTTATTTTGGAACGCTGAAGTACCCCATTAGCATCGGCTGCAAGGATGTCATCGGTATTATCTGCAGTACTCAAAGATCTGAATCTGCCACTTCCGTTTACATCCAGCCTTTCTGTAGGGTTATTGGTATCTATGCCAACATCACCTCCATCTTCAAGAAATAGTCTGTAGTCTGCAACGCCTGACTCCACAAAGTTTAATCCGCCAGAAAGTAAATTCCAGTGCCATTGTGCAGTACCGGTATTATCTTCAAAAGCCAGGACATCAACACCATTAGCTCTGATTACCAATGGATGACTATTAAAAGTTGTTGCCTGATTTACCAATACCTGACCTTGACTCTGTACCAGTCTAAGTTTTTCAACATTGTTGGCCTTTAGTACTAAATCCTGGCCATCTGTGGTTCCTACGAAATCTGTTCCAGCTGTAGTTCCGGAGTTACCGGCCAATTCCCAGGACGGGTCTGCCGCGTCTCCTTTGGGGCCTTGAGGTCCTTGCGGCCCTTGTGCTCCGTCAGCACCATCAGCACCATCAGCTCCTGCCGGCCCTTGTGGTCCAACTGCTCCGTCAGCGCCATCAGCACCGTCAGCACCTGCTGGTCCTTGCGGTCCTGTATTTCCTATGGGCCCTTGTGGTCCAACTGCTCCGTCAGCGCCATCAGCGCCATCCGCTCCTGCTGGTCCTTGTGGTCCTGTATTTCCTATGGGTCCTTGCGGCCCGACTGCGCCATCAGCACCATCTGCACCTGCGGGTCCTTGTGGTCCAACTGCTCCGTCAGCGCCATCTGCACCATCCGCTCCTGCGGGTCCCTGAGGTCCTTGTGGTCCAACTGCTCCATCAGCACCATCAGCACCGGCTGGTCCTTGTGGTCCTGTATTTCCTATGGGTCCTTGCGGCCCTTGTGCTCCGTCAGCGCCATCGGCACCTGCGGGTCCCTGAGGTCCTTGTGGTCCAACTGCTCCATCAGCGCCATCAGCACCATCCGCTCCTGCTGGTCCCTGCGGTCCTGTATTTCCGATTGGTCCTTGTGGTCCGACTGCTCCATCGGCACCATCAGCCCCTGCTGGTCCCTGAGGTCCTTGTGGTCCGACTGCACCATCAGTACCATCAGCACCTGCTGGTCCTGTATTTCCTATGGGTCCTTGCGGTCCAACTGCTCCATCAGCGCCATCCGCTCCTTGTGGTCCTTGTGGTCCTGTATTTCCTATGGGTCCTTGTGGTCCTGTATTTCCTATGGGTCCTTGTGGTCCGACTGCTCCATCAGCACCGTCAGCTCCTGCCGGCCCTTGTGGTCCTTGCGGTCCAACTGCTCCGTCAGCACCGTCAGCACCGTCAGCACCTGCTGGTCCTTGCGGTCCTGTATTTCCGATTGGTCCTTGCGGTCCAACTGCACCGTCAGCACCGTCAGCACCTGCTGGTCCTTGCGGCCCGACTGCTCCGTCAGCGCCATCGGCACCTGCTGGTCCCTGAGGTCCTTGTGGTCCCGTATTTCCTATGGGTCCTTGCGGCCCGACTGCACCATCTGCACCATCCGCTCCTGCTGGTCCCTGCGGTCCTGTATTTCCGATTGGTCCTTGTGGTCCGACTGCTCCGTCAGCGCCATCGGCACCGTCAACCCCTGCGGGTCCCTGTGGTCCTGTATTTCCGATTGGTCCTTGCGGTCCAACTGCTCCGTCAGCGCCATCAGCGCCATCCGCTCCTGCTGGTCCTTGTGGTCCTGTATTTCCGATTGGTCCTTGCGGCCCGACTGCACCATCAGCACCATCAGCCCCTGCGGGTCCTTGCGGTCCAACTGCACCATCAGCGCCGTCAGCTCCTGCGGGTCCCTGAGGTCCTGTATTTCCTATGGGTCCTTGCGGTCCAACTGCTCCGTCAGCGCCATCAGCGCCATCCGCTCCTGCTGGTCCTTGTGGTCCTGTATTTCCTATGGGTCCTTGTGGTCCAACTGCTCCATCAGCGCCATCGGCACCTGCGGGTCCTTGTGGTCCTGTATTTCCTATTGGTCCTTGTGGTCCGACTGCTCCATCAGCACCATCAGCTCCTGCCGGTCCTTGCGGTCCAACTGCTCCGTCAGCACCGCCAACTCCTGCGGGTCCTTGTGGTCCCGTATTTCCTATGGGTCCTTGCGGCCCGACTGCGCCATCAGCACCGTCAGCGCCTGCCGGCCCTTGCGGTCCGACTGCACCATCAGCGCCATCAGCTCCTGCGGGTCCCTGAGGTCCTTGTGGTCCGACTGCTCCGTCAGCACCGTCAGCCCCTGCGGGTCCTTGTGGTCCTGTATTTCCTATGGGTCCTTGCGGCCCTTGTGCTCCGTCAGCACCATCAGCGCCATCGGCACCTGCTGGTCCTTGTGGTCCAACTGCACCGTCAGCCCCAGCGGGTCCTGTATTTCCTATGGGTCCTTGTGGTCCGACTGCACCATCTGCGCCATCAGCTCCTGCGGGTCCCTGTGGTCCTGTATTTCCTATGGGTCCTTGTGGTCCGACTGCTCCGTCAGCGCCATCAGCGCCTGCTGGTCCTGTATTTCCTATGGGCCCTTGTGGTCCAACTGCTCCGTCAGCGCCATCTGCACCATCCGCTCCTGCTGGTCCCTGAGGTCCAACTGCCCCATCAGCACCGTCAGCCCCTGCGGGTCCTTGTGGTCCTGTATTTCCTATGGGTCCTTGTGGTCCAACTGCTCCATCAGCTCCTGCTGGTCCCTGAGGTCCTTGTGGTCCAACTGCTCCGTCAGCGCCATCTGCTCCTGCGGGTCCTTGCGGTCCTGTATTACCTATGGGTCCTTGTGGTCCGACTGCTCCGTCAGCGCCATCAGCTCCTGCGGGTCCTTGTGGTCCTGTATTTCCTATGGGTCCTTGTGGTCCGACTGCGCCATCAGCACCTGTTGGTCCCTGAGGTCCTTGTGGTCCAACTGCGCCTTCAGCACCATCAGCCCCTGCTAGTCCTTGTGGTCCAACTGCTCCGTCAGCGCCATCGGCACCTGCTGGTCCCTGAGGTCCTTGTGGTCCGACTGCTCCATCTGCACCGTCAGCTCCTGCTGGCCCTTGCGGCCCGACTGCTCCGTCAGTACCGTCCGCTCCTGCTGGTCCTTGTGGTCCGACTGCTCCGTCAGCACCGTCAGCCCCTGCGGGTCCTTGTGGTCCTGTATTACCTATGGGTCCTTGTGGTCCAACTGCTCCGTCAGCGCCATCTGCTCCTGCGGGTCCTTGCGGTCCTGTATTTCCTATGGGTCCTTGTGGTCCGACTGCGCCATCAGCACCTGTTGGTCCCTGAGGTCCTTGTGGTCCAACTGCTCCATCAGCACCATCAGCCCCTGCTAGTCCTTGTGGTCCAACTGCTCCGTCAGCGCCATCGGCACCTGCTGGTCCCTGAGGTCCTTGTGGTCCAACTGCTCCGTCAGCGCCATCGGCACCTGCTGGTCCTTGCGGCCCGACTGCACCATCAGCACCTGCTGGTCCTTGTGGTCCTTGCGGTCCGACTGCTCCGTCAGCGCCATCTGCACCGTCAGTTCCTGCTGGCCCTTGCGGCCCGACTGCTCCGTCAGTACCGTCCGCTCCTGCTGGTCCTTGTGGACCTGTCAGATCGGAGGAGGTAAATGAAGAACCATCTGAATAATTTATTGTGAATGTTCCATTGCCGTTATCAACAAAAGTAAACGTGCCACCAGATCCTGACCCGGTACACAAATTGTTCCATTGTGCGCCGTTATAATAAAAAACACAGTCTGCTTCTGTATTGTATACCAGGGCACCGCGAAGAGGACTGATGCTCTGCATTTGAGCATTGGTTAGCCTGGTAAGTACAAAGGCCTTATTTGTACTTTCTAGTTCAATTATAGATGCCGCGTCTATCGTATTTGGATTGTCACCAATTTTGACCTGTCCGACAGCAATATTTACTACAAGCACAAATAGTGCAAATGCGTAATATTTTAAGTTCATCTTATAAAGATTTGGGTAAATGCTAAAGCGATGTAAATATAAGAGGGTATTTTCTTACATTTCAGAAAATGTTGTGAAACGGTACAAGGTTGTTGTAAAATAGGATATGGAGGTAGATTGCCTTTAAATATGGCGCTTTATCGACGAAGCAAGGATGCTAAATTATCTTTCTAAGTACAAAAATCCCTGATAATTGAGTCCCAGATCATCCATGGTGATCAGGTAAAAATAGATGCCTTCCGGGAGACCCTTTTCACGATTAATTACAAAATTATCGACATTGGAAATGCCAGCAAATTCGTCTTGATAGTTCACCATATCAAAAACTTTCAGGCCAAGGCGATCAAAAATCTGAATACTGTTATTGGGAGATAGATCCAGTTCTGGGATGACTAACACATCGTTTATACCATCGCCATTGGGGGTAAGAATATAATTATCAAGAGTAAGGATATCTTCAGCTTCTGCAAGTATTCCAAAAGTAATAAGCTCATAGTCGTCCGGGACAAAGGTGGTTGAACTTACAAAACCAGTAGTCAGATCTCCTCCAAGCGCCTCATTGCCAAGAGACAACCAACTTCCTGCACTTTTGTTCCAACCCATAATTGTAACTTGTTCAACTTCGGTGGCAAGTGAAGCCAAATTACTTCTGGCATTCCAGCTTATAGAAATTGTAGACGGCACAGTTCCTTCCAATCGCCAGAATTCTACAGTGCTAATGGCACTGATTGTCCTTGGTTTTATATCGGTACTAAAGGGTGGAAATGTACTGGGATTGTTAGGGTCTTCAAGGAAGTAGGCACATTTGGCCGTACTATTGGTAGTATCCGAATTAAGGATAAGAGGTCTTAATTGGCTGGCATCCCCAACGGGGAATGTAAAATTTTGTATATCTGTGATACGAGCATAACCATCTACCTTTGAGGCATCTGCCTCCCCAGCAGAAAAGGCATTCTGGATAAAATTCAGATAGATATCGGGCTGCGCTCTGGGGGTGTTGAAGTTCCCGACAATGAAATTGGCATTGTTGAGTACATTTACAGAAGTTTCCAGGTCAACAAAAGCATCTGTTGCAATTTCTATATCATAAAGTATGGGCATAAAGGCTCCGGAAACAGAGAGTGTTGAACTCCCATAAAATCCGGCCAAACCAAGATTATCATCAAAAGTACCATTATTGATCAGGTGGGTATGAAAGCCCAGTTGTCCCTGATCATGTATACGCAGATTTCCACTGTTATAAAGGCCCGTCTGGGCCTGGCAAATAGTGCCAATAAAAAACAATATGTGAAGTATCTTTTTCATTAGTTGATTTGCTGCCAATTAGTACCGTCACTTTGAAGCCAAAGTACCGAACTTGCCTGTATATTTACCGAACCAGCACCCGTATTATCTATGTAATTATCTATAGTAGTGATATTTAACGTTGGATTTTTGATGATATAAACCCGCCCCTGACAATTGCTGGCATTGGGTAAATTTATAGTATGATTTCCTCCAAGAATCACCGTATGATCATTTTCGTCTAACGAAGTATTCCCTGTTGTTGTTTCAATGGCAGTGGCAAAGGAACCTCCAGTAGCCAGAGTTGAAGTTGGAGAAGCAGTACCAACACCGACATTTTGGTTGTCATCAATGCGCAATGCCTCAAAACCATTGGTGGTTAAAGCAAGCTGATTTGCAGCAGCACTATACATGCCTGTATTTGTGTCCGAATTAAAACGGAATGCAGGTTCATTAGCATTGCCATCTGAACTCAGGAAACCACCTTCACTTCTTATTGTACCAGCAACATGTAATTTATTGGTAGGAGGATTTGCGGCATTACCTATACCGAAATTGCCGCTGCCAGTAAAAGCAATATTTCCTCCATTTATATCATAGGTCCTATTAGTTGCCGCTGTTTGCTGCAAGTTTGTATTGGAGAGGTTAACTCCCCCAGCACCGGCAGGGGCCCATTCTGTTCCGGCAGCTGTAATTGTAAGTACATCATTCAAATTCCCGGCGCCGTTTTGCGCTATTAGATTACCGTCTAACTGCAAATTCCCATTTACATGAAGTTTTTCTGCGGGAGTAGTCGTCCCAATTCCCATATCCCCGTCATTTTTTATGGTAACCACGGCGTCGGCAAGGGTCGGATAATCGGGCCCTGTGGTAGTGTTCTGTAAAAAATGAAAATCACCAATACCACTTGTTCCACTTCTCTGATAGGCAAGCGCTCCTTTGCCCCTGGCCGTATTCAGATCCACAGAAAACAACATTCCTACCCCCGAAGTGGTGGACTGGGCATTGTTTTGCATTTGGATAGGAAATACAAGACTATTATTAATTTCCTCCATAATATGCACTTTGGCTACAGTAGTAGGAGTATTTCCATCAATACCAATGAATAGTCCCCCGGAATTTAATCTGGCAGCAGGGTCCCAATAAAAACTGTCATTGTCTTCTGTTGGCAAACCTCCGCTATCAGCGAAAAAGATAGAGTTGGGGGTTCCTACATGAGCACCACTAACAGCGCTTAATGCATCCAGGGCCTCCTCAACGGTAGTTTCATTAATGGCGTTCCCGTCATAATCCGATGGTGTTGCCAAAAGAACTTCAGCATCTGTCTGATCGTCTGTATCAATGCTGGTTAATGGCACTGCAAGAGTACCTCCGGCATCTGTGATTTCTAAGTTACCCGCATTGACAGCAAATGTGGTATTTAGTTCATCCAAAGGGTTCCCTCCCCCTGCCGCTGCAATTTCATCTATTGCCGCCTGAGTATCGGTAGCTGTCAAACCTGAAGTTGTATTGTCGTAGGTAACTTCAGAGGCATCCTGATCATCCGTATCAATGCTGGTTAATGGCACTGCAAGAGTACCTCCGGCATCTGTGATTTCCAAATTACCAGCATTGACAGCAAATGTGGTATTTAGTTCATCTAAAGGGTTCCCTCCCCCTGCCGCTGCAATTTCATCTATTGCCGCCTGAGTATCGGTAGCTGTCAAACCTGAAGTTGTATTGTCATAGGTAACCTCAGAGGCATCCTGATCATCTGTATCAATACTGGTTAATGGCACTGCAAGAGTACCTCCGGCATCGGT
>NZ_JAFMPW010000012.1 GCF_026126425.1 Muriicola sp. Z0-33 | reverse complement strand
AGAAAAAAAGAACAATCAGTGAGGTTAGAAACTAATTTAGTGTAAACCCTAATCTATAACTTTTGTAAACCATGTATCTTAACGAACATTAAAACTCTAGATGAACTATAAACAAAAACTAATTCAAAGACATAAGAATCCTATAGGATTAATTTTAAGACTAATAACCTATATAGCAATATGTTATTCTCTGTGGATGCACAATATAAATCTATTACTCCTACTGATTATTTTAGATATTTCAAATTGGTTTTTTATGCCTATGGTAAATCCTAAAAGTGAACTAAAAATCGTAAATAAAGTAGTTGAAACTGAAATTGATTGGATAAAAAGTCCATTAAATTTAATAAAATATTTTTCAATAATAACAGGGTTAGGATTATTCATTTTATTAGGAGTTGGACTTTGGAAGCACAATTGGGTTTTACTTATAATGGCATTTGTTTCAATTTCAATTTTAAAACATTTAATATTAAAAACTACATCAAATCAATAACATATTATGAATTGTAAAGAAGTAGCAGTTTTCAAATTCAAAGACGATTGTCTTGAAGGAGCAATTGAACTAAATAAGAAACTAATCTCTGAAATGCAAAAAGAATTTTACTTCTTGATCTAAGTTATTAACTTCAAGTCAATAATCGGTATTTACTGTTTAGCTTGAAAAAACTTTTATAGTAAGTCCCCTTAGATTAAAATTGAAAATATAATTGTGTATCATTCTGGGTACAGATATGGACACAAAAAAAAGAAACCCCTTTGATTTAAAGGGGTTTCGTCGTTATTAGTGACCTCGGCAGGATTCAAACCTGCAACCTTCTGAGCCGTAATCAGATGCGCTATTCAGTTGCGCCACGAGGCCTTTTTACTGCTGTCCTGGGACAGTGTGCTCCAAAACAAATAACAAAGGAATTTGCGATGGGGGTGCAAATATATTTCTTTTTTAAGTTTAAGACAAAATAACTAAGGGCAATTCAATTGGATATAAAAGAAAGTGATGTGCTTTTATTTGGAATTATCTCCTAAAGCGTTGATGGTGACAAAATAGCGCCAACCAATAATTGCTAGCTGTAATTTGGAGGCCTTGGCAAGATTCAGCCCTTTTTTGGTATAGGAGGGAAGGATAGTTTTGTTAACAGCTGCCAAAAACTTAAATAAATGCTTTCTCATACCCCGATTTTTGTAAATATACAGTTTTGTAAAAAAATAACGACCGCCAATGGGCAGTCGATAACTTTCTAATAATGGGGCTAAATAATGCTAATTATATTACAGCCGTGACCAGGGTTAAAATAATGAGCAATAAAATCTTGGCGAGTGTTATCATGATTGATGTTTTTTTGTGTTCCTTTTCACTTTAATTTGAGCGGTAGAAGGAGCTGGTTTAACTAATTATTTTATTAATTCAGAATGAAGATATGTTAATGCCCAACTAACTTCCAAGAGAATTGAAGAATATTAATGGAATTAAATACATTATTGTAAGTAAAAAGACGGAATGTATTATGATTAGAAACACGTTGCCTTGCACAAAGTAACAGATATCAATATAAAATGATGTATATGCTATTGAATTATAATATTTGTAGGGGCATTTTGGCTACTTTTTCATTTTGCAAGGGAGAAATAAGGGCAAAAACAGCTTTTTTTGTCAATTCCGTCATTTAGAAACAAAAAAACCAACCGCTTTCACGATTGGTTCTTAACGCCAGATGGGTTAGGTTATTTACTATAAAAACAACTTAGTCTTCTTTTTTTGTGTTGATGATTACTACGCCATTTTTACCTTTATTGCCGTACTCACTTTCTGCTTTTTCACCTTTAATTACATTGATGGTAGCAATCTTGTCTGGTGATAGTGCTTTTACTTCTTTCTCAGAAACTTCTTTCCCGTCTATCAAGATAAGTGGTTCTTCTTCACCGTCTGTATCTACAAAGAAGAAACTATTGTTATCAGCACTTTTTACTTTGATATCGAAATCTTCATCGTTGTCGTCGTCGTCATCGCTCATAATGATCATTACATTGCCTTTATCATCGTTGTCTATGGTTTTAATTTTTATCTTTTCTTTGTGAATTATACCTTCTTTTTCTAGTTCCTCCTCGGATATTTCCTTTCCATCTACAATAATGGTTTTCTTCCCGTCTACATTTTCAATAACAATGCGCTTATCTTTACCGCTATCTTTACTGACCCATACATTTTTATGCGTCTTATGTTTTCCGGAACGCTTTACAATTACTTCATAATCGCCATCATGTTCATGCTCGTTGTCCACATCGGCTTCAACATGAATAAAGCTATTACTATGCGTATTGCTATTGCCGCCGTTGATATATAAGCCTCCGTTTTCATCTTCTCCAAAGAAGATAGGGGGTATTCCTTCATCGTTAGAATATTGTCCTACCACCTCACTGTCTTCTGTTTTAAAGGTTATTTTGATAGCTGTTATATATCCCTCCTTGTTTCGTTTAACTTTCTTTACCAGCAAGGTGCCTCCTTCATTCTTTATCTCTCTGACAAGGTCGTCAATTTCACTATCTGTGGTTTCCTTTGTAATACTGTATTGCTGATCGGCAGACATGAACATACTATCCGCATAAGAGATTTCTTCCGTTACCGGGATAGGCCTGGCTTTGGTTTCAATATTGAAGGCCAGAACAAATACCAATAGTAAAGGGAGTACCAGGGCGTATTTATATAGATTTCTTCGGTCCGATTTTGATTTGTGTAACATAACTATTCGTTTTTTGATTAATGAATTATAAAATGCGTTGGTAATTTGAGTTGAAAAAGGAACTCCGGACACTCTTAACAAAGTATACTGGTAACTCTTGAGTGAGGTAACACCCTTTGCTGCACTTTCATCCGCAAGGAATTCCAGGTTTTGTTTTATGTTTTTCTTGTACAACCAACCAAAAGGATTAATCCATAGCACCATGGTAATGGCATGGGCCAGTAGTACGTCTAAAGTATGCCATTGTGAACTATGTGCGCGTTCGTGTTCCAGTATGGCCTGAAGTTCTTCGGCCGAATAGAGGTGAGGATTGTAGAAGATATAATTAAAGAAAGAGAAAGGCGCTATTTCCTTATTGGTTTCCACATAAACAAAACCGTTTTCTTTCTTTGAGCTATGGGCTTTTATCATTGATCTTAATGATAGTAGCTGTAAAGCAAATTTAACTATCAAAAAGAGTAATCCCATTAAATAAACATCAGACAAAATTGCCATCCAGTCCCAAGAGGTAGTCGATAACCCCTCGGAAAAAGTGGCCGGAATTCCACTATAATTTTCATAGGTTACCGGTGTCACATCCACATATCGGGTAATGGTTAATAATGGGAGTAGAAATGCGACCAAAAGTCCGGCTAATAAAAAATGCCTGTTGGCTTCAAAAAAAGTCTCTTTTTTAAGAAAAATGTGATAGGTTAAATAGAATACTACCAGAATTCCTGACGCCTTTAGAATATATTCCAAAAATGCTTCCATTTACTTGTTTTTTTCTATTAGGTGGATAATTTCCTTTAGTTCTTTAACAGATATTTTTTCCTCCTTTGCGAACATAGATACCAGATTCTTATAGGAATTGTCGTAATAATCAGCAAGTGTTGAACTTACAAAACGCTTTCTATAGGCTTCTTTGGTTATAATGGGATAATACCGGTGTGTATTGCCAAATGCTTCATGCCCTACATACTTTTTTTCTTCCAGATTCCGCACAATGGTAGACATAGTATTGTAATGCGGCTTATCTTCTTTAAACTCGGTTAATATTTCTTTTACGAAGGCCTTTTCCAATTTCCAAAGGATCTTCATGACCTCTTCTTCCTTGTTTGTCAATTTCTGCATATCTCGAAAATTATTTTCAGGATTCAAACATATTACTATTTGAGTAGTTAAACAACTATTTTTATAGTTATTTAACTATTTTTATAGTTTTATTAGGAATGATTTTCCTTCGCAGATATCTGAAATCTTCCTCTATATTTGTCCTAAATTCGGCGCATGCAAGATTTTGTTTTTACGATTTTGGGATTAGCCATTTTAATTCTTGGTGGCAACTGGTTGCTGAAATCTGCTGTCGCACTTTCTCTTCGCTTAAATATCTCAAAGATCATTATAGGTATGACAGTAGTGTCCTTTGCCACTTCGGCACCTGAATTGATCGTAAGTGTTAATGCTGCGCTTGACGGATTTCCGGATCTGGCCCTAGGGAATGTTATTGGGTCTAATATAGCCAACCTTGGGCTGGTATTGGCCATAACAATTATTTTGGGAAGCATAGATGTGCGGCCTAGTTTTTATACCACAGACTGGCCTGTGATGATGGTGGCCTCTTTATTATTTTTCGGCTTTATCTTTTTTGATGCTGAAATTCAACGTCATGAAGGTGTCATTATGTTTATCTTCTTATTTATCTTTTTGATCTACCTGCTCCGTTTTCAGAAAACTGCTGTTGTTGAGGAACCTCATGAAGACTACATACTTTTACCACTTTACAAGGCGGTATTATTTTTTGTTTTGGGCGCCGCTGCATTATGGGGAGGATCAGAATTGTTAGTACAGGGTGCCGTTGGGATAGCCACTTCTTATGGGATAAGTGAAAGGGTAATTGGTATTACTGTAATTTCAATTGGTACAAGCATTCCAGAACTAGCCGCTTCGGTTATTGCCATCCTTAAAAAAGAGAAAGCGATATCTGTGGGGAATTTAATAGGGTCTAATATCTTTAATCTTTTGGCCGTACTTGGAATTACTTCGATGATCACTCCCATTAAGGTTTTAGATCAGGGATTACTCAGCAATGACATCTTCTGGATGCTGGGAATTTCCTTTGTAATACTACCCCTGGTTTTTTTACCTCGGGGACTGCGTCTAGGGTGGAGAGATGGTATAGTTCTTATTGGATTATATGGTGTGTTTGTTTATTTAACACTAGGGTAAACAAATTGTAGGGCCTGCCGATATATAGTTGATTGTTTATTACAAACACAAGAAATACAGATATACTAAAAACGCCTTTGAATGATCAAAGGCGCTTTTAATATATAACAACAATTAATTGTTCTATGCTTCTGCAGTAACGTTTGCAGATTTAACAGTCTTTATTATTCTACCTGCAATCTTATACGGATCTCCATTTGAAGCTGGTCTTCTGTCTTCCAGCCATCCTTTCCATCCTTTTTCTACAGTAATTATCGGGATTCTAATGGACGCCCCTCTGTCCGAAACGCCATAAGAGAAATCAGATACGTGAGCTGTTTCATGTAACCCTGTTAATCGCTCATCATTAAATTCACCGTAAACAGCGATGTGTTCTTCCGTCACCGGTCTAAAGGCTTCACAGATCTGCTCGTAAATTTCTTTAGAACCACAAGTTCTCAAGGTAGTATTAGAGAAATTAGCATGCATACCAGAACCATTCCAGTCTCCTTTAACAGGTTTAGGGTGGTATTCAATGTAGTAGCCATACTTCTCTGTCAATCTATCTAATAGATATCTCGCTACCCAAATTTCATCTCCTGCTTTTTTGGCTCCTTTAGCAAACAATTGGAATTCCCATTGTCCTGGAGCAACTTCCTGGTTGATACCCTCAAAATTTAATCCAGCTGCAATACACAAATCTGCATGCTCTTCAACAAGATCTCTTCCCCAGGTATATCTACCGCCTACAGAACAATAGTATTTCCCTTGTGGTCCGGGAAATCCGCCACGTGGAAATCCTAATGGTAAATCTGTTTTTGTATCCATTAAGAAATATTCTTGTTCAAAACCAAACCAAAAGTCTGCATCATCATCATCAATGGTCGCTCTTGCGTTAGAAGGGTGAGGTGTTCCATCAGCCGATAAAACTTCAGACATTACCAACCAGCCATTTTTTCTAACGGGGTCAGGATAAATAGCTACAGGTTTCAACAAACAATCCGAAGAACCTCCTGATGCTTGTTCGGTTGATGAGCCATCAAAAGACCAAAGCGGACAGTCCTCTAGCTTACCACTAAAGTCCTCTTCAATTTTGGTTTTGCTTCGCATATTTTGGGTGGGTTCATGACCATCTAACCAGATGTATTCTAATTTTGATTTACTCATAATACTTGAATTAATTTGTTTTAAAAGACGGTCAAAAATATAGTTTTTATACAGAATACCACGCAATATTGAGGGGTAAATATTAAAAAAACAGGTAATTTTATTAACACCCCTATTTTTTATAGGGTAATTTGTAAAATTTGTAATAATTGCTCGTTATTCTATTAAATGTTTAATTTTACCGGATTCATAAAAATACCCACCCAATGTCTATAACGAGATTCGCTGCAATTGCCAGCAGCAACAACAGAAAAGCTATCCCAATTGAGGAAACGGGTAGACGATCCGAACTCTTTGGAACCAAGGTGTTCAATCAGGAGCGCATGTTGCAGTATTTAACCAAAGATGCTTTAAATAGTGTGCAGGGTGCCATTTTTTCAGGGACGCAAATAGATAGGAAAATTGCAGATCAGATTGCCGAGGCCATGAAGACCTGGGCAATTGCTATGGGTGCAACGCATTATACGCATTGGTTTCAACCACTCACCGGAGCTACGGCAGAGAAGCACGATGCATTTTTTGATTTGTTACCCAATGGTACTGCACTCGAGAAGTTTGGAGGTGGGCAATTGGTGCAACAAGAACCGGATGCCTCCAGTTTTCCAAGTGGTGGTATAAGGAATACTTTTGAGGCCAGGGGATATACCGCCTGGGATCCTACTTCTCCTGCATTTATATATGGGGCAACTCTTTGTATTCCTACTGTATTTGTCTCTTATACCGGCGAGGCACTAGATAACAAAGCCCCGTTACTAAGAGCATTACATGCTGTTGATGAGGCGGCCACCGCAGTAGCTAAATATTTTGATAAGAATGTCACCAAGGTGCATGCAACTTTGGGATGGGAGCAGGAGTATTTTTTAATAGATAAGGCCTTGGCCAATTCCCGTCCCGATCTTATCCTGGCAGGAAGAACTCTCGTGGGCCACGCTGCGGCAAAAGGACAACAGTTAGACGATCATTACTTCGGAGTAATTCCGCTAAGGGCCATCAACTTTATGCGCGATCTGGAAATGGAATGCACAAAATTGGGAATCCCCGTTAAAACCCGGCATAACGAAGTGGCTCCAAACCAGTTTGAACTGGCGCCCGTTTTTGAAGAGGCCAATCTTGCCGTAGATCATAACTTACTACTGATGGATGTGATGGAAAAAATTGCGGAAAGACATCATTTTAAAGTACTATTTCACGAAAAACCCTTTGCCGACATTAATGGCTCGGGGAAACACAATAATTGGTCTTTGGCAACCAATACAGGGGTAAACCTTTTGAGTCCGGGTTCCACGCCAATGAAAAACCTCCAATTCCTCACTTTCTTTGTCAATACTATTAAAGCAGTGGATACTTATGAAGAACTACTGCGGTCTTCTATAGCTTCTGCCAGTAATGATTACCGCCTGGGGGCCAATGAGGCTCCTCCGGCAATTTTTTCCATATTTATAGGGGAGCAGCTCAGTGAAGTAATGGATGAACTGGAAGGGGTTTCCCAGGGCAAATTATCCCCTGAAGAAAAGACAGAACTAAAATTGAATGTAGTCGGTAAGATTCCTGAAATAATGTTAGATAATACGGACAGGAACAGAACATCTCCCTTTGCTTTTACAGGAAATAAATTTGAAATGAGGGGGGTAGGGTCCAAAACCAATTGTGCCAAACCCATGACGGTACTGAATACTATAGTTGCAAAACAGCTGATCGATTTTAAAAATGAGGTAGATGTACTGATAGATAAGAAACAGCTGAAAAAAGACGAAGCAATCTTCAACATTCTCAGGGAGTACATAAAGTCGTCCAAAAGAATTCGCTTTGATGGTGACGGCTATAGTGAGGACTGGGCCAGGGAGGCCAAAAAAAGGAAATTAAGTAACAATGGCAGCACCCCGGAAGCTGTAAAAATTATGACCTCTAAGGATAGTCTGGAACTTTTTAGTTCCATGAATGTCATGAGCGAAATTGAGGTAAAGGCAAGGCAGGAGGTAGAACTGGAAACCTATATCCTTCAAACGCAGATAGAGGGGAGAGTATACAATGAACTGGTCTATAACCATATTATACCTACAGCATTAAATTACCAAAACCAATTGATAAAAAATGTAGGTGGGTTAAAAGAAATTTATTCGGATACTTACGAGCAAATGGCTGCGAGTCAATTAGAAATTATCGAATCACTTTCCCGGCACATAGGAGAAGTGAAAAAAATTACCGACAAGATGACCGAGGCCAGGAAGACTGCAAACAAGCTAAAAGATATTACAAGGAAAGCACATTCTTATGGGGAGATTGTCAGACCGTATTTTGACGAAATTCGCTACCATTGCGACAAACTCGAACAACTTGTGGAAGATAAAAGCTGGCCGCTGGCAAAATACCGCGAACTCTTGTTTATTAGATAAAATCTGAAGAGTTAGAATTTAAAAGCACATATTTTATGTGCTTTTTTTGTGGATTCCGTTATTTTTGTCCCAAAATTAAATTGATGGCTTCAGCGAGCAGTGATAGATACAATCAAAGAGGGGTTTCTGCCTCAAAGGAAGACGTACATAAAGCCATTAAAAATATAGACAAAGGCCTCTTTCCAAAGGCCTTTTGTAAAATTGTGCCAGATCATCTTACCGGAGATGAAGATTATTGTCTGGTAATGCATGCAGATGGGGCCGGGACCAAATCTTCCCTGGCCTATATGTATTGGAAAGAAACAGGAGATTTATCGGTCTGGAAGGGGATAGCACAGGATGCACTTATTATGAATATAGATGATTTAATTTGTGTTGGAGCCACAGATCATATTCTATTGTCTTCTACCATAGGAAGAAATAAGAACCTGATCCCGGGAGAGGTGATTTCCGCTATTATTAATGGTACAGAAGAACTGATATCAGACCTCGCTCAGTATGGCATACAAATTCATTCTACCGGAGGTGAAACAGCCGATGTAGGTGATTTGGTGCGTACCATAATCGTAGATTCTACGGTCACCGCAAGAATGCCAAGATCAAAAGTAATAGACAATGCCAATATCAGTAGTGGGGACCTGATTGTAGGCCTGGAATCTTTTGGTCAGGCCAGTTATGAAAAGGAATATAACGGTGGAATGGGAAGTAACGGATTAACTTCTGCCAGGCACGATGTCTTTTCCAAATACCTGAGCAAAAAGTACCCTGAAAGTTATGATCCCTCGGTACCAGAGGAACTAGTTTATTCGGGGAATATTCAGCTTACTGAGGCTGTGGAAGATACCCCTGTTGATGCAGGGAAATTAGTACTGTCACCTACCAGAACCTATGCCCCGATCGTTAAAAAAATCCTTCAAAAATACACTGCTCAGGACCTGCACGGTATGGTGCATTGCAGTGGAGGAGCTCAGACAAAAATTCTTCATTTTATAGACCAGTTACATATCATTAAAGACAATCTTTTTCCCGTTCCTCCTTTATTTAGATTAATTCAGGAGCAATCCGGTACAGACTGGCGGGAAATGTATCAGGTGTTCAATTGTGGACATCGCATGGAATTATACGTAAATCCCGCCATTGCTGAAGATATTATTAGCATTTCAAAGGATTTTAATGTCGATGCCAGAATTATTGGCAGGGTAGAGGATAATTCGTCTAAAAAGCTCACCATTTCAGGTGCCTACGGCACCTTTGTATATTAAGGTATACGATTCCCTGCTTTAGCACGTTATTTTTATAGCAAAAAAGTGGTAATTCTGGCTATGAGATACTACAATTTGCTTTAAGGCCCAGGAGAATATCTGCGATGTTTTAACCGATATCGCGGATAGTGAAATGAACTTTAATACCTATAAAAATTGTGTTATGGAAAGAAAAAAGTTTTTAAAGAGTTTAGGAGCGGGAGCAGCTTTTGCTATCACGTTCCCATGTCTTCATGGATGTTCCAGTGATAGTGAAGATATTGATATGAAACCCGTTCCCACAGGAGTAGATTTTACTGTTGATCTGGAATCTACCGAAGGTGCGCAACTGGCAAACAACGGGGATTTCATTCTTAAAAATGATGTAGTTGTGGTGAAAAATCTTGAAGGAAACTTTATTGCTGCCAGTCAGATTTGTAGCCATCAACAAACAGATCAGGTACGTTTTTTAGAAGATGACGGGGGAATTTTTCATTGTTTTACACATGGTTCTGAGTTCGCTCAGGATGGAACTCCCTTAAACACCATTACCAACAATCCGTTAAAAATTTTCAGTACTGAACTCAATGGGAACCTGCTGAGGGTTTTCGAATAGTTTTTTATTTCTGACTTGTAGGTTGAAGTGTGAGGAGACACGAAAGTGAATTTCTCTTTTGACCTTGTATTACACATGACCATTGGGGCCTTATTAAATAAATCAAAAACCTATCGATAAGTGAAATCTTTGGCGGTATTGCTTTTCCTGGCTTTGTTTCTCCCTATGGCCCAGGCCCAGGAGCAGATCAATGTTACCGTCAGAAGAACAATTCCTCTTATGGGGAGCCAGTTTGAGATTACCGTGGTAGCGCAAAATGAAGAAATTGGCTATATCAACATCCAGGAAGCAGCAGCTGAAATAGAGAGAATAGAAAAATTAATTTCTTCCTGGGATCCCAAATCCCAAACCAGTAGTATTAACAGAAATGCCGGGATACGACCGGTAAAAGTAAGCGAAGAGCTTTTTAAATTAATTGAAAGAGCCGTACAGATTTCCGAAATTACTTATGGAGCTTTTGATATTTCATATGCCGCTTTGGACCAGCTTTGGCGGTTTGATGGTAGCATGAAATACTTACCTTCTTCAGCCGAGGTAAAAAGGACAGTGGACAAAGTAGGTTACAAAAAAATTGTACTTAAACCCGGCGAGAACACGGTTTATTTAAAGGAAAAGGGCATGAGAATTGGTTTTGGAGCAATTGGAAAGGGATATGCGGCAGATAAGGCCAAGGAGCTCCTGGTATCCAAACAGGTCCCAGCAGGGATGATTAATGCAGCCGGTGATATTACTACCTGGGGAGCCAAGGCCACAGGTGAAAAATGGCTTATTGGAGTAGATAATCCAACAGGTCAGGGGGTATTCTTCTCATGGCTCCCACTAGTGGAATCTTCCGTTGCTATTACGGGTAACCATAGTAACTATGTAACTTTAGATGGGAAGAGATACACCCATGTCATTAACCCTAAGACCGGATATCCGGCAATGGGCCTGAAAAAGGTTACGGTTTTGGCAAAAAGTGCGGAATTGTGCGATGCCCTGTCTACCGCTGTTTATGTTATGGGCAAGAAATTGGGCCTGGCTTTAATAAATCAGCTCGATGGAACAGAAGTTGTTATCCTCGATGATAATGATGAGGTCTATAAGAGCAATGGGATATTACCTTAAAATGTTAAACGATTTAAAAAGTCGCGTACAATAAGCTTCCCGGTCCAGGTAAGAATTGACCCTAATTACCTCCAAAAAAGTTGTAAATTCGCATCACAAGTGAAGTTCGAGTATGATTGAGAAATTAAATATAGTTAAGCAGCGATTTGATGAGGTTTCTGATCTTATAATCCAGCCGGATATCATTTCTGATCAAAAGAAATATGTTCAGCTAAACAAAGAATACAAGGATCTTAGAATATTGATGGACAAGAGGGAGGCCTACATAGAGTTGAGCAACAATATTAGTGAAGCCGAAGAGATCATTGCCGATGGGAGTGATACAGAAATGTTGGAAATGGCCAAGATGCAATTGGATGAAGCCAAAGAAGCTTTGCCTAAACTCGAAGATGAAATCAAGGTCTTATTGATTCCAAAAGATCCTGAAGATGCTAAAGATGTCGTAATGGAGATCCGAGCGGGAACTGGAGGTGATGAGGCCAGTATTTTTGCAGGAGATCTCTATAGGATGTATGCCAAGTACTGTGAATCTAAAGGTTGGAGAACCAATATCATTGATTTAAGTGAAGGCACCAGTGGTGGCTACAAGGAAATACATTTCGAAGTCTCAGGCGAAGAAGTCTATGGGACACTTAAATTTGAAGCAGGGGTACACCGTGTTCAAAGAGTTCCGCAGACAGAAACACAGGGCAGGGTACATACAAGTGCTGCAACTGTGATGGTACTGCCAGAGGCAGAAGATTTTGATGTGCAAATAGAACCGAAAGACGTAAGAATTGATTTTTTCTGTTCTTCAGGGCCAGGCGGCCAGTCGGTAAATACCACTTATTCAGCGGTTCGTCTGACACATATTCCTACAGGTTTGGTGGCCCAGTGCCAGGACGAGAAATCTCAACATAAGAACAAAGACAAGGCCTTTAAGGTGTTGCGTTCCCGGCTCTATGATCTTGAGTTGGCCAAAAGGCAGGAAGAGGATGCAGCCAAAAGAAATTCGCAGGTAAGCAGTGGAGACAGATCGGCAAAGATCAGGACGTATAACTACCCACAAGGAAGAGTTACAGATCACAGAATAGGATTAACCCTCTATGATCTGCAAAATATTATTAATGGCGATATTCAGAAAATAATTGATGAACTGCGCCTGGTAGAGAATACCGAAAAACTTAAAGAAGCATCAGAGATATTTTAAAGGGGATATGGATGGTCTGTTGTCCCCTACTTTAAAATCCCATTTTGCTTAACACTAATAAAAAGATTAGAAGCCTTAGAAGGAAAGTATGACTACCCGGGAACTTATTAATCAAATTCACTTAAAAGCCTCTTTCCTTTGTATTGGATTAGATCCTGACCTGAAGAAGTTGCCAGAGCATTTACTGGAAGAAGAAGATCCCATATTTGCATTTAACAAGGCCATAATAAACAAGACACACCATTTGTGTGTAGCCTATAAACCCAATACTGCATTTTATGAAGCGTACGGACTCAAAGGCTGGAAATCTTTGGAAAAGACCATTAACTATTTAAATGCAAAATACCCGGAGATATTTACCATTGCCGATGCTAAAAGAGGTGACATTGGAAATACTTCTAACAGGTATGCCCAGGCGTTTTTTGAAGCATTGAGTTTTGATGCCATTACCATTGCTCCCTATATGGGGAGAGATTCTGTTGAACCTTTTTTGGCATTCAAAGATAAGCATGCCATTCTCCTTGCCTTAACCTCCAATGAGGGCGCTTTTGATTTTCAAACTAAACTTTTGGAGGAGCAGGAATTGTATAAAGAGGTATTGGAAACTTCGAAGACGTACCGCAATGCCGAAAATCTGATGTACGTTGTTGGTGCCACCAAGGCCGAATTTTTATCGGAAATAAGAGAGATTGTCCCTGAGAGCTTTCTTTTGGTTCCAGGTGTTGGGGCACAGGGCGGAAGTTTAGAGCAGGTCTGTCATTATGGAATGAACAAGAATGTAGGATTACTGATAAATTCTGCCAGGGGTATTATTTATGCTTCCAAGGGGTCAGATTTTGATACTATGGCCGCTGCAAAAGCCAAAGAACTACAACAGCAAATGGCAGCTATTTTAGCAGCGAAGCATTAGCACTTCCTTATACTAAATTTTCAAGGACTTTCTTAAACTTGAGGGCCTTCTGCTCAAAAAATTCACGCAATCTGGCATCTGAATATTCCATATTGGCCGCCTTTTCCAAAAAACTTTGATATCGAAATTCTAATAGCGCTATTGCCTGTCTTCCCTGATCTATCGGAGTCACTGCTCCTACTTTACAATACTGATTTTCCATTGCTTATTCTTTGTTCTTACAAATATACGGGCAAAACAGCGTTTTGGATGTTGGGTTGCATGGGCATTCAACTAAAAATCAGGTGATTTATCTATTTTTTAACGTTTTCGTAATGAATTGTATAATTGGCCAAAATATTTCACCGAATAATGTGAGAATTTAATCGAAGAAAAATCAAAACACATACCCCTGAAAGGGATAGTATTTTGTATTTTTATAAGTGGCTCAAAACCTTTTATTATATGAAGAAATACTTGTTTTTATCGGCATTTTTAATTGGCAGTTGTATCGCATTTACCCAAACCGATGACTGTGCCTGTTGCAGTGATTCTCATATGGCCTTTGATTTTTGGTTGGGTGATTGGGAAGTGACGAATACTGACGGATCACCCGCCGGTAAAAACACCATTGTCAAAGATCAAAAAGGTTGCATCCTAAAAGAGAATTGGACCAGCGCAACAGCTGGGTACACGGGTGCCAGCACCAATTTTTATAACCTGAGAACACAACAATGGGAACAATTGTGGATAGATAATTCCGGTAATCATTTAAAGCTCAAGGGTAATAGAGTAGGGAACCAGATGATACTGGCTTCTGATGAGTTTTTACGTCCCGACGGAAAGGCCTACATAAATAGGATTACCTGGACAGCTAATGCAGATGGTACGGTAAGGCAACTATGGGAGGTACTGCAAGATGATAAAGTTGTCAGTGTTTCTTTCGATGGATTATACAGGAAAGTAAATTAATGGTGCCGAATTCAATCTTTATGTAATGTTGCAGATGGGTTAAAAAAAAATACAGCCCTGATTTCTTTTGATAGCTAATTCAAATAATTACAGTCTAAAAAATGAGACAGAAGTTTTTTAGAAGTAAGTGCTCAGGGCTGCTTTTTATTTAGTTAGATTGTTAGGTCAAATTAACGAGCTAGAACTTAATTTCCAGTAAATGCTTATAAACGTTTACTATTTCCGATAAAAACTTACGCTTCCCTTTTGCGATATATCGCACATATAGTTACAAGAGTTTAAAATAGGCTACAAACAGGGCGGTCAGGTCTTCCTTGTCTTTTATATTTAACTTTTCAGATTTGATCATTTTTTCCATGGTTTGGGCATGTTCTCCAAAAAGAGGTATTAGCTTTTTGCGTTTTAGTGGAAGTACTGTCAACAATTCGGATTCAGTATTAAAACCTAAGGCATAAAAGGTGTCATTTACTTTTATGAAAGTCGCTGGTTTAGCAGGTTCATAACCACTTTTAGCTTTCTTTGCCGGGGTAAATTTGATATTCTCTTTTAAATACAGTTTAAAGTTTCCTTCTTCGTAGAGCTTTTCAAAAAATGTGGTTTGCTTTTTGCCGTCCTTATCTAGATATTGGTGCGTTTCATATACTTTAAAAAGGCCGTCCATGATCTTTATGGTATATCCTTTTTTAAAGGACAATGCCATAATTTCATTTTTACTATTCATTACCTCTACTACGTTGTCTGGTACATTAAAACGCAATAGTTGGGTTTTCTGAATCCCATTAATTCTGGCCGGCAGAAATTCGTCATTCAGATACCTGGAACCTTCTGCGGCACTGTAGGTAGGATTGTTAGTGCGTACATAAAATTCCAGATCACTCAGTCTGTTTAATTGCTGATTTTGAATCTGGGCAACGCCAATAGAACAGATCAGAAAAATGACAGCAATCGGGATTTTTTTCATCTTGATATGAGTTTTACTAATAGTCTTGTTGAGTTCTATAGATATGGCCCTAAACGCTATAAGTTCGTTGTTAATAGTGTAAGCTAATCATTCCTTTCTAAAACTCAAAAACCATTAAAGCAATGATTAGCTTTAATGGTTTTGAGGTCAATTATTATACCATCTTTTTAGAAATTACCCGGATTCTGAGTAATATTCGGATTGTTGGTGAATTCGTCTTCAACAATAGGGAAGATGACCTTGTCTGCTCCGGGAGCAGATTCAGCACCTCCACCAGGACGAAGATTTTCATTATTGCGCAGAAGATCCATTCTTCTGTGGCCTTCAAAACAAAGTTCTTTCCTTCGCTCTAATTGAACAGCCGCAAGATCTACTGCCCCGAGATTTGCAAGTCCGGCCCTTGATCTCAACAGGTTGATATCGTTTAATGGTGAATCACCTACAGAACCTCCTGTTCTGACGTTGGCTTCTGCACGGATCAGATACATTTCTGTAATCCTGAGCACCATCCCATCCGAAGCATTGTTTACAATATCCGGATATTTAGTGGTGAAGAAGGTATCATTACCCCCTGCATCGAAAGCCGATACAGAAAGTTCATCAAATCTTCTGTCGCCTGGTTCCGCAGCATAAGCGTCAATAAGCGACTGGCTGAAAGGCGCGTCACCTCTTCCCCCAGGGGAAGCATTGTAAAAGTTCACATACACTTCATCAGACCCTGCAACTTCCTGAGGCCCGTCTGTTGGGGTGTTAACCACCACAAAAATATTCTCAGAAGAACCTGGGTTGTCATCGTAAAAATCATAATCTGCCGCTAGCGCATAGTCGCCTGAGGAAATTACCTGATCTGCCAATGCGGCCGCCTGGCCCCATTGTTCCCTGTATAAATACAACCTTGCCAGTAAGGCCCTTGCCGCTCCTGACTCAGCTCTTGTACCATTACTTGCTGGAAGAATGGCCGCTGCATCCAGTAAATCCTGTTCAATCTGTGCATGAACTTCGTTTACTGTTGAACGTTCTAATTGAAACTCGGAGATGTCTCCTCCCTCAAATGGTTGCAATACCAGAGGTACTCCCAGGTTACTTCCCTGTGCCACCTGATAGGGTTGTGCAAAAAGGTTGACCAATTGAAAATACGTCACCGCTCTTAAGAATTTGGCTTCTGCAATGAATCTCGCTTTTGTAGCTTCATCCAGACCACCTACGTCAGTAACATCCGGAAGATTCCCAATTACATTATTGGCAGCTCCTATGAGCTCATAACCATCTAACCAAATGTTGTCTATAGAGGTGTTGGTTGCCAGGGTTTGAAATTGATCAATTTCCTGTAGTGATGGAAAACTTCCAACGAAGTTTACATCGTCTGCCATAAAATCTGATGTCAATTGGGCCATTCCATTTAGATCGCCACTTTGATTTTTACTGTAGATACCTACCACTGCACCATTTATGGTTGCAAACGAGTTAAATACCGTATTTGATGCTACACTGTCTTCCGGAAGTACCTCCAACTGATTTTCACATGAGAAAACCAATACCAGACCTACAAGTGCTGCAATAATTTTATATGTTTTCATTTTGCTATTTTTTTTAATTAGAATTGTAGTCTTGCCCCAAATAATATGGACTTTGCCTGAGGTGCTGTAAAGAATGACTCTCCCTGAAATAGTGGATCAATATCATCTGTTACTTCAGGATCTATGCCTTTCATTTCATCCTTCTTAAAGGTTACAAGATTTGTAGCTGTAGCATACAATCTGATGCCCGTAAAGATATCTCCCAACCTGTCTAGTGCTTTTTCCGGCACATTATATCCAAGAGTGATATTCTTTATCCTTAAATAAGAAGCATCTAACTGTTGTTGCGTTGAACGCTGATTAAACAAGTTAAATGTAGAACTTGTAGGGCTGGGTAAAAAGGAATTGTCTCCAGCTGATTCCCAGTAATCCAGGTTTTGTTTTCTGATATTAACTATCCCTCCAATGGCGTCGTTCCCATCGGCAAATCTTAGTCCGTCTATTACCACGTCATTCCCAACAGAGTAATTCATCAGAACAGACAGATCCAAATCTTTATATTTGAAGGTGTTGGTTATACCTCCGGAAAAGTCTGGTAAAGGACTTCCAGTTACCACTCGGTCAGCAGATCCGGGGTTGTTGGTAACATTTCCATCTACATCTAACCATTCTGCATCTCCAGTCTGAGGATTTACACCTACATATCTGATGAGGAAGAAATTGTTCAGGGACTCTCCTTCTATAGCTCTCTGTATAGGCCCGTCGATAATTCTTCTTCCCTGAGCGTCTGTTGCAGCATCAGCATTTAGTTTTAATACTTTGTTGTCTATGGTTGCCAGGTTAAAATTGGTTCTCCATTCAAAGTTTTCCGAACGGACGTTAACCGAGCTTATTTCAAATTCCCAACCGGTATTTTCCATCTCACCAATGTTTCTGCTTATTGTTGCGAAACCAGTTTGAGGTGGTAGAACCTGATTTAATAACAGGTCGCTGGTGGTCTTTTGAAAGTAAGCCACATTGAAATTAAGCCTGCCGTTGAAGAAAGTGGATTTAAGTCCAATATCGAGTGTTTCACTTTCTTCCCATTTAAGATCCGGATTCTCTGGTTGGTTGGGTATTACCCCGGATTCACCGTTGTAATCTGCAATTGCCCCTGCATTAAATAATCCCAGAGAAGGGAAGGTTCCCAAACGGTCATTACCAACTGTACCTAAACTTGCTCGTAAGGACAGATAATCTATCCAGGTAACGTCATCCATAAAATTTTCACCGGTAATCACCCAGCCTGCGGCTGCCGACCAAAAATATCCAAAGCGGTTGTTGGCTCCAAACCTCGAGGAACCATCACGTCTTACAGATCCTTCTACAAGATATTTTCCTTTGTAATCATAGGATACCCTGGAGAATAGTCCGTATAATCTTGACGGAAATCTATCTCCGTTTAGTACGGTAGGTGTAGATCCTGAACCCAGGTTCCTTAAATCATCTGTAAGAAATCCTGTGGAGGAAACATTAGACCTGCTTCTAAGCGTTTCTTCGTAATTTAACCCTATCAGTGCTGATAGTGTATGATCTTCACCAAAGGTGTTGGCATAGGTTAGGGTTTGGTTGGTTAACCACCTGTCTTCAGCGGTATTAATCTGTTGTGCAAACCCACCAGGCGAGTTAAATTCTGCGTTTCTGATAAATTCTTCCAATTCTAATTTGTCCACACCCAATTCTGAACGCCAGGTGACATTTTTAATTGGGGTTAATTCTGTAAAGAAGTTCCCGATTACTCTGAATGTTTTAAGTTCATCCGTATTGAGTGCCACCCTGGCAAAAATGTTTGGGATAAAAGAACCCGACTGCACAAAATTTCCTTCATCGTCATACGCGGGGACTACAGGACTCTGCAGGAAGGCTGTAGTAAATGGTGCGTTGATATTATTTTCAACACCCACCCTGTTTAGTCTTGTATTGGTTATCCCCAGGTTCATTCCGGCTTTTAGCCAGTCTGTTACATCTGTATCTAAATTTATCCTGGCAGCAGCTCTCTGCTGATCGTTCCCAATAATAAAACCTTCTGTGTCCTGGAAATCTGCTCCGAAGAAGAAGGAAGATTTTTCACTACCTCCTCTGATCCCAAGATTGTAATTTTGAGAAATACCTGTACGTTGAACGCCACTTAGCCAGTCTGTACCTCCCGATCCTATGGCTCCCAAGCCAAGGTCTTCCGGAGTGACAGTAGCGCCATTTTGTAATGTGGCCACGTCAGATTTAAATCTCCTGAATTCGTCGGCAGTTAAAATATCAGGTACGTCTGTTGAATTCGTAAACTGCGTATTCACATCCAGGGTTAAAGTCGTTTTGGAATTTCTTCTACCCTTTTTAGTGGTAATAAGAATTACACCATTTGCTCCTCTTGAACCGTAGATAGAAGTTGCACCCGCATCTTTTAAGACCGTAAGTGATGCAATATCATTGGCGTTTACATAAGACAATGGGTTAATACCAGTATTACCTCCCCGGTTCAGTGTATTGGTAGCGGTATCGGTAATAGGTACCCCATCAATTACGATTAAAGGCTGACTACCTGCATTGATAGAATTAACACCCCGTACACGTATTACTGCTGCGGATCCAAGTACCCCGGAAGCGTTCACAATTTGTGTACCGGCAGATTGTCCCTGTAGTAACTGATCAGCGGAATTTACCTGAAGATTTTCAATTGCCTCTTCTTTGACAATACCCACGTTTTGAATGATCTTCTTCTCTTCCTGATTACCATATCCAATCACAATTACTTCTTCCAACGCCTGAGCGTCCTCTTGCATCTGTACGTTAATGGTATTATCAGCACCTACTGTTCTTTCTGTGGTTAGTTGTCCTAAATAAGAAAAGACAAGGGTATTACCTACGTTAGCGGTAATAGAATAATTGCCATCAAAATCCGATTGTGTTCCGGTAGTTGTCCCTTTTACCAAAATATTTACTCCCGGAAGGGGAAAACCATTTTGGTCGGTAACGGCACCAGATACCGTTTTCTCCTGTTGTGCATATGCCAGGCTGATTCCCAGGAGGAAGAGCATGCATAGCCAATTACATTTTTTTTTCATATTAACTTTATGTTTGATTTATAATGTAAATGGCAGCCCTGAAGTGTATTGATGACTAATTCAAATAAATACCCAAAAAATGAGACCAAAGAGTGTCTTTCAAAAGAGTACTTTTCCAGAGCTGCATTATTTACATTAGCTAGTTATGGCGGCAAAGTAAATGGCTCTGTTACAAAAGGAGGGAAATGCTTATAAACGTTTACTTTACCGATGAAAGTTTACTCCTTATTTACGCTTAAGATTTCACAAATACTTTCTGGTACTGACTGGGAGTCAGGCGAGTATCCTTCTTAAACGCCTTATTAAAGGTTACCTTATTGTTGTAGCCAACTTCATAGGCTATGTCTATAATGTTAAGGTTATTTTTCTTGTCATCATCAAGAATTTTCTTGGCTTCCTGAATCCGATAAGTGTTTATCAGTTCGTGAAAGCTGACCTGAAAATGTTCATTTATTACCTGAGATGCATTGTGTCTGGTGGTGTTCAATTTGGAAGCGATAACTTCTAAATTGATATCATTGTCTTTATATATTTTTTCCTCGTCGAATAATCTGATCAGTTGCTCTTTTAATTCCTGGGAAAGGCTTCTGGTTAATCCGGATTTTTTGTATTTAAACAGCAGCTGATTATCAAAGGAATACAAGCCACTGAAAAGATTGGGCTGTACGTTCGCAGAATAACCAACAAATACCACAAGTAGTGACATACATACAACCTGCAGGTGATAAAAGAAGCCCGAATCGAGATCGTAAATAATCAGCGCCCCATAAATGGCATAAGTTATAATGTAGGAGAAATGGATAATATAAATATTTCTTTGCCACTTCTTATTGTTTGTCCGAAGGTCCTTATTTCTCTTACTCTCTATATAAAGTTTCCTGATAAAGTATCCGTAGATCATTAAAGATGCTAACTTTAAGCCAACCACTACCACAAGAAGCGTCAGATTTGCCGAATTGGAGTCGTCTCCTGCTCTGTTGAGCATTATTTCCAATTTCTCACTACCAGACAACATATAATACGGTATCATATAGATGAGCATGAGCACCGTTGGCAGAAGATGCAAAAGGTCTGCCTTTCTAAATTCGTACTGTTTGGTAATTCTTTTAAAATAGAAATATAGCAGGGGTCCATATAGGAATGAGAAACAAATGGACATCCTATAGGAATGGGGAAATTGGAATTGGTAATTGGTGACTGAAAGGAAAATATGCAATATAAAAATGGAATGAATAAACACGAAAGCACTGATCAGGAACCTGGCAATTTTATCGATCTTCCGATTGAAATTTATTATAATAGCTATATAAAATCCAATTAGAGCTACATAGAGATAGCCAAAAGACCAAATCGTCATTCTGGAGGTATACAAATTTACAACTTCTTGAAATTCAGTGGTATTCTGAATTTCGGCAAAGCCTTCATCGAATAAAAAGGTTGGCTTATAATCGTTCACCAAATAAGACTCAGCATATTCGGCAGCGGGAATGGCATTTCCAAGTTGGGCCTCGCATAGCGCTAACTTCTTATAGACATATGTTGGCTCTACTGAGGGGTCCTGAAGTGCCGTCTTGTAGGCTTCCAGGGCATTGCTGTAATTTTGTTCCAGGTATTGCTGATCGGCATATGTCACCGAATTCTGAGGGGAAAATAAATTTATCGTCGCAGTATTGGATGTATAGCCTATAGATGTTATAGGGTAACAACAAAAATGTAAGAGCAACAGAAAGTAAAGGATACTGGTCCGCTCCATGATTGATTGATGATGAATTAGCAAGTGAAAAATAGCCAAATATCAAGTTGTACATTCTTAAAATTGTCTTAAAAAAGGTAAACCCCGATAATAACTTACTCGTGTAATAATTAAAATACCAACACTTTGTAGAAATGTATCTATCGAGGTCATCATTCCGCATCACCTATAGGTATTAAAAAACCCTGATGGGAGCACCAGGGTTTAAAACTAACTAACTCAAAAAATACTAACTCAAAAAATTCTATCTAAGATTTTGGAACTACTTCCATTCTTCAGCTAAACATCTTAGCAGAAAAGCGAAGTCGTTCGCTATGTAAAGATAACGCAATATTCCTTTTGAATATTGTATAGGCCCTTTAAGAATTAAATTTTACCACTAATCCTGTAGGGCAAATACTTTTCTCAACAGGACTGTTGTTCTTGATGAAAGTGAATTCCTTATCTCCTTTTCTTCGACAGCAATCATTGTAAATACGCCGGACAGCGCCTCCTTGGTAACGTAATCTGTCAAGTCTGGATTAACATTGTTGGTAAGCGGCAGGTTGTTGTATTTGGTAATTAAATTACGCCAGATTTGATCTGCTCCTACTTTTTCGAATGACTTTTTAATCACCGGATTAAATTTGCTATACAGCGGCTCACTGGTGGTGCCTATGAGGTATTGTGTGGCAGCGTCTTCATTGCCAAGCAAGATGTTTCTGGCATCTGCAAAAGTGATATCCTTAACGGCAGTCACAAATATCGGTGTAGCTTCCTTTACTGCATCTTCGGCGGCCCGGTTGAGTACTTTTAAACCTTCATCTGCCAGATTGCCAAGGCCAATATCTCTTAACGTTTTGTCTACTTTCTGTAATTCCTGAGGGAGTACTATTTTTACGAGTTCATTTTTAAAAAACCCATCTTCCCTTGTAAGTTTGGAGACCTGTTTGTCTATTCCCATATTCAGGGCCTCTCTTAATCCGTTTGCAATTTCAGCTGTACTGATTGGGGTTCCTCCACCAGGGATTTGATTTACAACATTTTGCAACTCACCACATCCCAAAAATTGGAATACAACGATAAACAATAAGACTCTCTTAAGCATATATAAGGATTTAAATTGAGGGCAATATTTATATTATAACGTTAAACTTGCGGCGATATGATCTATTAGGAGAAAATTACGGTCTTGTTATTGTATACCATTGTTTTTCTATTGCAATGCAATTGTACCGCCCTTGCCAGGACAATTTTTTCGAGATCCCTTCCCTTCGCAATAAAGTCGCTTACAGTTTGTGCATGAGATACCGTAGTAACGTCCTGGGCTATGATAGGGCCCTCATCCAGTTCTTCTGTTACATAATGACTTGTAGCACCAATTATCTTAACCCCCCTTTCAAAGGCTGCATGATAGGGTTTAGCTCCTGCAAAGGCGGGAAGGAAAGAGTGATGAATATTAATGATCTTATTAGGAAAATGACTGATGATTCCCGGGCTTATTATTTGCATATACCGGGCAAGGACAATGAAATCTATCTGGTATTGTTGTAACAAGGCCAGCTGTTGTTCTTCGGCCTCAGCTTTCTTATCCTTTAGCACCGGGATCCAGTAAAATGGTACATCAAACTGCCTGGCTACATACTCCAAATCTTTATGGTTGCTTAAGATAAAAGGAATGGAAACGTCCAGTTCACCAGATTTAACCCTGCTCAGTAAATCGTATAGACAATGATTGTATTTAGATACAAAAATGGCCATTTTTGGGGTGTCATCAGTGGTGTAAATCCGCCATTTCATTTCATAGGGTACCGCCAGCTCCTGCTCAAAATTCTTTTTAAAATCTTCGGACAGGGTGTTTTCATCTTTGAAATCGGTTTCGATACGCATAAAAAACTTCCCAACTTGCTGGTCGACATGCTGGTCCAGATAAATAATATTTCCGCCACGCTGGTGAATAAAGCCTGTAACAGCACTAATAATTCCGGTTTGGTCTTCGCACAGTATGAGTATTGTTGCTTGCACAGTTTTTCCTTTAGAGCTGTAAAATTAGAATATTAGTAATGCAGAGGGAGTGTTTTTATCAATTTTTATAAAATTCTGATTGTAATCGGATTTTTTTTGCATTTTCCGTAAATTGCGATGGCAAATTTGCCTATTTATTAGCAATGAAAAATACAACAATTTATACCCCAAAAAATAAAGTTCGTATTGTTACGGCTGCCTCTTTGTTTGATGGCCATGATGCTGCCATTAACATTATGAGGCGAATTATTCAGGCGACCGGTGTGGAAGTTATCCATTTAGGACATGACAGGAGTGTGGCAGAAGTGGTAGAATGCGCCATTCAGGAAGATGCAAATGCCATCGCCATGACCTCTTACCAGGGAGGGCATAATGAGTATTTTAAGTATATGTACGACTTGCTTCATGAAAAGGGTGCCGGACATATCAAAATTTTTGGTGGGGGAGGAGGTGTCATTCTTCCCAAGGAAATAAAGGCACTGATGGACTATGGAATTACGCGGATTTATTCGCCTGATGACGGGCGCAAGATGGGTTTACAAGGAATGATCAACGACCTGGTACAGCAGAGTGATTTTCCGGTGCCGGCTTTGAAGATGGGTAAAGGAAAAAGCCTGGATGATGAATTAAAGCTAAATAATGTAAATGTTATCGCCCGTCTTATAAGTCTTGCTGAGAACAGGAATGAAGAATTTACAGCCTTGTTCGGGGCTTTGGAAAACAATATTACATCAGTGCCGGTCTTGGGGATTACAGGAACTGGAGGTGCTGGTAAGTCTAGTCTGGTAGACGAATTGGTACGCAGGTTTTTGGTTGATTTCCCGGAGAAACATATCGGCATTCTGTCTGTTGACCCTTCTAAAAGAAAAACAGGAGGTGCCTTACTTGGGGATCGCATACGTATGAATGCCATTAATAATGAACGGGTGTATATGAGGTCCCTGGCCACCAGGCAATCTAATCTTGCCCTCTCTAAACATGTAAAAGAGGCTGTGGATGTCTTAAAGGCCTCCTCGTTTGATCTGATCGTGCTCGAAACTTCCGGGATAGGACAATCGGATACAGAGATTATTGAACATAGTGATATATCATTATATGTGATGACACCCGAGTTTGGGGCTGCCACCCAGCTCGAAAAAATAGATATGCTGGATTTTGCAGACCTGGTTGCCCTAAATAAGTTTGATAAAAGGGGGGCATTGGATGCTTTGAGAGACGTTAAGAAACAGTACATGCGAAATCATGGCTTATGGGAGACAGCCATGGATAAATTGCCAGTATATGGTACAATTGCCTCCCAGTTTAATGATCCGGGCATGAACCGACTTTATTCTGCGGTGATTGATAAAATTGTTGAAAAAACAGCTGCAGACCTTAAGTCGGGTTATGCTACAACAAGTACGGAATCTGAGAAGATATTTATTATCCCTCCGGCGCGGACAAGATACCTTTCCGAAATAGCTGAAAATAATCGCTCATATGATGGTTGGGTAAAAGGACAGGGCGAGGTAGCCCAAAAACTATATGGTGTATTTCTCACCCTGATGTCGCAAATAGAAAAGGAATATCCGTCCTCAATAGAGGCTTTTGTGGATACCAAAGGGTTAAAAGAGCCGGAAATATTAAAGGCGGCCTCATCTAATGCCAATACTGAATTCATCAAATTATTGTTGGAGGAGTTCGATAAGATCAAAAAGGATCTGGATCCTCATAATTGGCAAATGATCATAGATTGGGAGGAAAAGGTAGGCCGATACAAAGCTCCGCAATACACTTTCAATGTAAGGGGAAAAGACCTTCAAATTGAAACGCACACCACCTCACTTTCCCATCTTCAAATACCAAAAGTGACCTTACCCAAATATAAGGCCTGGGGAGACCTTTTGATCTGGAGTTTACAGGAAAATGTGCCAGGAGAATTTCCTTACACTGCTGGCCTGTATCCTTTTAAAAGAACAGGGGAAGATCCGACAAGAATGTTTGCAGGTGAGGGCGGTCCGGAACGCACCAACAGAAGATTTCATTATGTGAGCCTGGACATGGATGCGAAACGCCTTTCTACGGCTTTTGATTCTGTAACACTTTATGGAAATGATCCTGGTCACCGGCCGGATATATATGGAAAAATAGGAAATGCAGGGGTGTCTATCTGCTGCCTTGACGACGCAAAAAAGTTGTATTCGGGTTTTGACCTGACAGATCCCATGACCTCGGTGAGTATGACGATAAACGGTCCAGCTCCTATGCTCCTGGGATTTTTTATGAATGCCGCTATCGATCAAAATTGTGAAAAGTACATCAGGGAAAACGGACTGTTAAAAGAGGTGCAGGAAAAGTTAAAGGGAATTTTTAAAAAACAGGGAGTACCTCAGCCAAAGTACAACGGTTCGCTTCCCGAAGGAAACAATGGTCTTGGATTACTGCTTCTTGGTGTGAGTGGGGATGATGTATTACCAGCAGAGGTATACAGCCAGATAAAAGAAAGCACCCTTAAACAGGTCAGAGGAACGGTACAGGCAGATATTCTAAAAGAAGATCAGGCACAGAATACCTGCATATTTTCAACAGAATTTGCCCTTAGACTAATGGGCGATGTTCAGGAATACTTTATTCAAAAACAGGTACGGAACTTTTATTCGGTTTCTATTTCGGGCTATCATATAGCCGAAGCGGGTGCTAATCCTATTTCACAGCTGGCCTTTACATTATCTAACGGCTTTACCTATGTGGAGTACTATTTAAGCAGGGGGATGGACATTAATCAGTTTGGTCCAAATTTGTCATTCTTCTTTTCTAATGGGATAGATCCTGAGTACGCAGTTATTGGCAGGGTAGCAAGGAGAATTTGGGCTAAGGCCATGAAGGAAAAATACGGCGCCAATCCAAGAGCTCAGATGTTGAAGTATCATATTCAGACCTCCGGGCGTAGTTTGCATGCTCAGGAAATAGATTTCAATGATATTAGAACAACATTGCAGGCTTTATATGCCATTTATGACAATTGTAATTCTTTACATACTAACGCCTATGATGAGGCCATTACTACCCCGACAGAAGACTCTGTCAGGAGGGCAATGGCAATTCAATTGATTATCAACAAAGAATTAGGACTGGCCAAAAACGAAAATCCGTTGCAGGGTGCTTTTATTATTGAGGAATTAACGGCATTGGTAGAAGAAGCGGTATTGATAGAGTTCGACAGGATAACTGAGCGAGGAGGGGTATTGGGAGCAATGGAGACCATGTATCAACGATCTAAAATACAGGAAGAGAGCTTGTATTATGAAACTTTAAAACATTCCGGGGAGTTCCCGATTATCGGGGTAAATACCTTTTTAAGCTCCAAAGGATCACCGACAATTTTGCCGGCAGAAGTAATCAGGGCAACTGAGGAAGAAAAACAGGCTCAAATAAATACTTTAAAAGCATTGCATAAACGCAAGGACAAAGAGGGGGTAGCCCAATTGAAAAACTTACAACAAGCTGCAGTGAATAATGAGAATATTTTTGAGCAGCTTATGGAAGCTTCCAAACATTGCTCTCTAGGACAAATAACCAATGCATTGTTTAGTGTGGGTGGTCAATATAGAAGAAACATGTGAGTCGCTTATCCCGTGGAACATCTGTGATAGCGTGATCATTTTTTTTGAGTAAGTATTTTTATAAACACCCCTGAAAAGGTAAAGACGTAGTTGGTCTGCCGGGAGTACTTAATCTGAAAAGTTCCTTGAATTTGGAAGGGTTAATACCCCATATAATCATTAAAATTCCAACTTAAATCACTGCGGCCTTTGCTAATAGATTTGCGCCATTCCTTGAAAGATTTGCGAAAACTTCTTATTTCTCTTCGGAGTAAATTGAGATATTCCGTTTCCTTCACACCATCTCTCTCCAGACCATTGCAATAGGAATTGATATTTCTAATCATCACATTTACAAAGGAGGCACTTTTAATTCTTACCGCCAGCGATCCTGAAGATTCTGCCTGGGCAATTTGCTGAGGTATCAGGATGGCATCTGTGAGTAAAGAGTCAGCAATATGGTCTCTAAGGCTATTAGATTGATACAGTTTTAAGAGATCTTTGTTGCAACTTACAAATGAAGCAATCTCTCTGCTCATGGAGCAAAGATCTAATGCTTGTTTATATACCGGTATATTTCCTAAGCTATCGTGGGACATTTTTCTGATTCAGCAATTATATAATAAAATTACGTCCATTTTCAGGAAAATATCTTTTAATTCATTGGTGTTTTTGTATTTTAGCTTTGTAAAGTAAATTATAATAAGAAATAAATTTTGAAAGTAAAGATAGATACCCTTAATTGGAGCATTCTCAACGCCCTTCAGAAAAATTCAAGAGCTTCCTTTGCAAGTATAGGCAGGGAAGTGGGTCTGACGCCTCCGGCTGTTGCAGAACGCGTTAAGAAAATGGAGGACCTTGGGATCATAGAAGGGTACCATGCCAGGGTAACTCATACTATGGCCGGGTATCAGTTAAAAGCGATCATCACCCTGAAAGCATTTATGGGTAAATTACGACCCTTTCTGACGCTTATTAAAACTTTAGATGAAGTGATCAATTGCTATCGCATCACTGGTAATGAAAATATTATCATGGAGGTAGTATTAAAAGATCAGTTTCACTTAGAGCAGTTCATAGATAAATTAATTCAGTACGGTGAAACCAGAACAAATATTATTCTATCAGATGTTGTAAAAGATGCGCCGATAAAGAAACGGGTCGAATAAATACAACTGAAAGCTTTAAGATTTCATTTATCTTTATCTTTAAAAGTTAATTTTTATAATGTTTTCGGGCTGGATTTTTTTATTTGTCATATTACCATGGTAGTAATTTAATTTTGGCCGGATTTTTGATAGTTTCACACCATATGAAGCAACTGTTATTTTCTTTAATGCTATTGGGTTGTATTTCTTTTAATGGTATGCATGCCCAGGATCTAAAGTTAAAGAAAGGAATTATTACAGACTCACTTAGTATTAACGACTCTATTCCTGAGAGTTTTGCTTTGTATCTTCCCTCTAGTTTTAATGGATCCAGTAAATGGCCAATCATTTTTGTTTTTGATTTAGAAGGCAATACCAAAAGGGTCTTGAGGCTATTTAAGGTAGCTGCTGAGAAAAATAACTATTTGCTGGCTGCTTCTAACAATGTTTCGGATAGCCTTTCAATAGCTCAAAATATTTTAATAGCCAGTAGAATGATTAATAAGGTAGCTTCAATGCTTCCGATTAACAATGACAGGGTGTATACGGCCGGATTTTCTTCGGGTGCAAAAATAGCAGCTTTGGCCCCAACATTTATAAAACAGATAGATGGGGTAATTTCTTTGGGATCTGCTGTACCCAATACCGAAATTCTAACCACTAGGAATTCTTTCCATTTTATAGGAATTGTAGGGAAAGAGGATTTTAATTATACTAATATGCTGGAAGGGAAACAGGCGTTAAATAAAATAAAGTTTCCAAATAATCTGCTGGTTTTTGATGGAGGGCATCAATGGCCAGACCAGCTGTATCTGGAAAAAGCCATGGAAATATTTTCACTTTCAGCTATGGCCAAAGGTAATATTGGAAAAGACGAAAACTTTATCAACACCAGCTTGAAACAAAACCTGCAAAAGGTTAACTCGCTCATTTCTGAGAAGCAAATGCTCAATGCTTATGAACGCCTGGTGGAAATAATAAAGATTTATCGTTCGCATATAAATGTGGACTCCCTGGTTAATAGGCGAAAGGAATTGAAAAAAGATAAAACTTACAGGGCGCAAAGACGGGCGGAAAACCTAGTTTTATTCAATGAATCTTTTATCAGAGACGACTATAATTTTAATCTGACAGAAGATATAACCACCCTTAATTACAACAATTTGGGATGGTGGAACTATCAGATGGGAGAGCTGAGAGAATACCAGAACAAAGCGAAATTGGTAGAAAAGCAGATGGGGAAAAGGTTAATCGGCTATTTAAATGCATTGGTAGAAGACAATATTGATATTGAACTGACCGAGTCCATAATTGATGAAGAAGCAGTACTTTTTTTATGGATGCTAAAAACAATTACGGATCCCCAAAATTATCAATACTACCTGAATATCATTTCTGTTAGTGCTAAGAATGAGGATTTCGGCACAGCGCTTTTTTACCTGGAAGAATTGCTTAAGAATGGTTATAAAAATAAAACTGAATTGTACGCAGTTGAGCACACTGCCCTTTTGAGAATTACTCCGGAGTTCAATAAAATTGTGGATGAATACCTGAAAGATGCCCGCTATGAAATCATTGAAGAATAAGATGGGGAAACCCATTGAGCTCCCAATTAATTACTAGACCCCTGGCCAATGATTCTGCAATGTCCTTCCCGTAAAGGTACTCACATAAGTACAAGGCAGCTTCAAAACTTTTTGCACCACCAGCCGAAGTAATATACTTGCCGTCATGAACAAAAAGCACACTGTCTGCTACCCTGAGTTGTGGAAACATTTCTTTGTATTTTGGGATATCGCTAGGAAATGTTGTTGATGTAACTTTGTCTAAAAGTCCGGCCTTGGCCAGTACAAACGCTCCATCACAATGCGATGTCATAAACATGGCGGACGTGTCAGTTTTTCTGATAAAAGCCAGCATTTCAATGTCCTCTAAATCCGAATCCAGATGATGTTCCGCACTGGGAACCACAAGAATATCAATTGGCGGAATACTATCACGGGTATAATCAAAGTCGGGCAATATCCGGACCCCTTCAAAGGTTACAATAGGCTCTAGTGTATTGGCCACGGTAAAGACATTCATAGCTTTGATATTTTTTCGGAATTTGGTATGCTGAAAAATATCGTAGGGGGCAGTAAATTCGGTATTATAGGTGCCATCCATAATCAGAAATGCCACGTTATAATTATCAGGATGAATCTCCGGGAAATATCTTTGCTCCTTATCTCCTGAAGGATTTTCTTGCCTTTTAGAGGTACAACCCAGTACAAGGAAAAGCACAAGAACAACAATGTGAGGAATTTTTAAAGCACCTGGGTTCATTTCTTCTTAAGTTGATTTCTAATTATTGGTACCCCAATGCGCTAAAAAATAATACGCAAATGCAGTAGTAATTGTGGAAATAGGTAATCTTACCGCGGTTGTTTGTAATCAAAACTAACCAAAAAAAAACCTATGTTGTATTTTTGATTTATAAAAATGAAACATGAATAGATCTTTAGTTGTTTTTGTTGTTCTGGGAAGCTTGTTGATATTTAATTGCAAAGACGGTAAAAGATATCACGAGACCACCATTACTGCGGTTCCGGAGCATTCTTCTGATATTGTAAGTGACATACTTGCTTTTCAGCATTCTCTGAATGAAGAATTCAGAAATCCGGAAACGTCACCCTTACCCGATAAATATCGAAAGAATTTTAAAGGGCTGGATTTTTTTCCTCCCGATACCAATTTTAGGGTGAAAGCTAATCTGCTGAGGACACCAGAAGCAATACCATTTATGATGCCTACGACAACGGATAGAAAATCTGAAGAAGTTCTTTACGGTATTGCCAGTTTTTTGTTACAGGGCAAGAGATATGAATTGGAAATCTATCAGAACCTGGAACTTATGACCGAAGAAGGTTATGAAGATTATCTTTTTCTTCCTTTTTTAGATACCACTAACGGGGAGGATACCTATAGCGGTGGAAGGTATATAGATTTGGCTATTCCAGGCGGAGATGATATAGTAATAGATTTCAATAAGGCCTATAATCCTTATTGCGCTTATAATAAAAAGTATTCTTGTCCGATCGTGCCTAAAGTAAACGAATTAAATACAGCTGTTGTTGCCGGAGTGAAGGAATTTAAGAAATAAAAAAAACCCCGATCGTGAGATCGGGGTCGACTTGAACTTACTAAATAACCAAACTTAACTAAACTATAAACATTATTTTAAAAGGCGTAAATAGCGGCTAGAACAAAGGATGATAGACTCTTGATTGGTTCTCCATCCGCATCCAGGAATGCATCATCAGATGCATTGTCCAAACGCAATTCTGGTTTGATAATCAGATCTCCAATGGTTGCACTTCCTGTTAGTGTTAGTGCAAATACACTAGAATCTTCCAACCCTGTTCCTATAGCTCCAAAATCACCTGTTTCTACAAAGTACTCACCTCTGAGACCTAGTGTGAAGTTTTCAGAAGTTTTTAGTTGTGGATAGAGGGCGCCTCCGGCAAATCCTGTGTCGTCCGATCCGTCAAAATAGGCGGCATTGATACCGAGGAAAAAGCTATCTGTAATATCAAATCCTCCGGTATAATCAATTTCGAAGGCCCCATCATCAGCTAACAAATTCAGGAACTGACCACTGTATCCCAATTGGGCACCGTAGGCATAAGTCCCGGTAGGGTTAAATTCTGTAAGGTCTGTGGGGTTCATCACAGCTAACATAGCAGACCAGTCATTACCCAGGTCAAAATCTACTTTCAAACCAGTATGGCTAAAAGGACCGTAGGAGAACAAATAGGAAGTGCTATAGTTAAAATTAGCAGCCGGAGAAATTACCTCATACCCTAAAAAGGTATTCCAGTTTCCAAAAGTAAATGTCACATTTTCACTCACATTCCAGTAAACGTATAACTGGTTTACAATATCACCTGTTGCCGAATAGAGGGGAGAGGCAAAAATTGCATCTGTTCCCCTGGGACCAAAAACAAGATCCCCTACAAAACCAACTTTCTCGCCTTCGTAGCTTACAATAACATTTGCCATACCCAAGGCAAATCCTGGTAGGTTTGCAAATGAACTACCCGGGGCTGAATAATTATCCCCTGAATTCGCCGAATTTAAGTTTGCCCTGTAGTAGGCATCTACTGTGCCACTTAGTGAAAATTTTGGCTCTTCTGATTCTTCTTCTTCCTGAGCATAAGTAAAACTCGAGATTAATAATGCTGCAAAAAGTAGAAATTTTACGTATTTTGTATTTGTAATCGTTTTCATATTTCAATATTTAAGGACTTCCCAATGGAAGTAGTTAGATGGTAAAAATTGATTTTCTTGAAATGGTTATTAAACGGAGCGTTCCGCCAAACGCTCCGTTTTTTAGTTTTATTAATGTTGATTCATTCTAAAGTCTGCATAAGCATCCATACCGTGTTCATGGATATCCAGTCCTTCCAGTTCTTCTTCTTTACTTACTCTTATGCCTACTGTGGCCTTAAGTGCATACAAGATGATAAAGGCTGTAATACAACAGAATGCGGCTGCTGCACCTACACCGGCCAGCTGGTATAAAAATTGATCAAAGCCTGCCATTGATCCAAAAATTCCAACAGCTAGCGTGCCCCAGATACCACAGATTAAGTGAACAGAAATAGCACCCACCGGATCATCCAGTTTTAATCTGTCTATTAGCGCAACACCAAGTACAATTATAACCCCTGCCAGTAATCCAATTACTATGGATTCCATTGGAGACATTAGATCTGCTCCTGCTGTAATACCTACCAGGCCTCCAAGAATTCCGTTTAAGAACATTGTTAAGTCGTAATTCTTGTAAAGTACCGTTGAGAATATAAAGGAACCAACACCACCTGCGGCTGCCGCAAGGCATGTTGTAACCAATACCAGGGAAGTTCCTGCCGGATCTGCCGATAGTACTGAACCTCCGTTAAACCCAAACCAGCCTAGCCAAAGAATCAATACACCACCCGCTGCAAGGGGTAGGTTATGTCCGGGGATAGCTCTGGTCTTCCCGTCTTCTCCAAACTTGCCAATTCTTGCTCCTAACAAGTAAACTGCTATTAAGGCGCCCCATCCTCCTACGGAGTGAACTAAAGTGGAACCTGCGAAATCGTAAAATCCGCCGTCATCGCCACCTAAAGTAGATAGGAAACCACCGCCCCACTGCCAGGATCCGACAATTGGGTAGATAAGGCCTACATATACAATTGTAAAAATCATAAATGGGCCAATCTTAATCCGTTCTGCAACTGCTCCTGACACAATTGTAGCCGCTGTTGCTGCGAACATCCCCTGGAATAAAAAGTCTGTCCAGTAGGTATAGCCTTCATTATAGCTCAAATCAAGAGCCCCGTCTGCGGTTAATGGCGCTTCTAGGCCAAATCCTGCAAATCCGATAAACCCGTTAAAATCTCCGGGATACATTAGGTTGAATCCTCCGATATAGTATAAGAGGAGTCCGACACATATTATAAATACATTTTTGAATAATATATTAATGGTATTTTTTTGTCTGGTTAGCCCGATTTCCAAAAAGGAGAATCCCATATGCATAAAGAATACGAGGGCCGTACAAACCATCATCCATAAGTTGTTTGCTGTAAATAATCCTGCTTCCATATTATAAAGTGTTGGTGAGTTTAAATTTTAGTTAATTCCGGCTTGGCCGTTTTCCTTGGTTCTTATTCGGTAGGCCTGGAGGACTTCGGATACGAATATCTTGCCGTCTCCAACGTTACCCGTGTAGGCCGATTCCAATAAGGTTTCTACTGTTCTTTCCAAAAATTCATCGGAAACTACTATAGATAAGTATCTGCGTTGAATATCAGATGTACTGTATGATATTCCCCTGTATACATGTCCTTGTTTTTCGTTCCCAACTCCGGTTACATCCCAGTAGCTAAAGAAATTGACCTCAATCTGATGGAGTGCTTTTTTGACATCATCAAATTTCGATTTCCGAATAATTGCTTCAATCTGTTTCATAGGTTTCATTTGTTGATTAAAGCGCAAATATAGTTTTAAAGAATTACCCCCCTAAAAAAATAGGGGTAGATTTTAAATTTTTATCATTTTTACAAAATTACCCCTATAAATTTGTGGGTAATACTTAAATGAATCTAAAAAATATTGAAATAATAATTCAAGAGTTTAGAATTTGAAATACATAATCTCGTTAAAAGGAAATAATGAAAGTTGAAGTGCATTTAATACATAAACTATATACATTAATATATAATGTATACAGACTTAAAAGTCCTGATCTAAAAAAATCTCGCAATCCACAGCCCCAATGCAACGGCAAGCAGGCCCAGGATGATACTACTAAGTGTATAAAGTGAAAAGTGAAAAAGTTCGCCGGCTTTTAATAAGGTATGTTTTTCAAATGCGAAAGCAGAAAAGGTGGTAAAACCACCGCAAAATCCGGTCGATAAGAGAAGCGTCTGACTTTGAGTAAGGTAATTGGATTTAAAGGAAAGGCCAAGCACTAGCCCAATCAGAAGGCAACCAATTACATTGACAAGAAATGTCCCTAAATAAAAATGTTGAAAATAGGAATTGAAGGTTTTGCTGATAAGAAATCGCAGACAACTGCCCAGGCCACCTCCTAGGAAAACAAGCAAAAGTTGTTTCATTTATGAATTACTAAATTTTAGTTTGCAGGGCCTGTTCAAATGTCTCAATATGTATATTGACAAATTGTAACATTAATCAGAATAACAACAAGATACTTCTACCCTTAAAACTTAAAGGTACAAACTATAAAGCAGTATAAAAATGTGAAAATGTAAAATAGAATTGGAGATGTCCAATATGTGTATTGCCCCGGGAACTGGTCGCAGCCTAGTTCATATTCCGACTTTTATCTACAGCGCTGAAAATTAAAAGTGCTGCATTTGCAATAATTAAAGCTAAAAGTATAACGAGAAAAGATGCCATTGACCGGATTTATTTAACATTACAACGCAAAATTACGTCTTTTCTTATATTATACGTGAGAAACCAGAATAATGTTGTCAACCCCTCAACTTTTGTGGTTAAAGCAATTTTTCAGGCTAATTCTTGAGTAGATATTTGATAATAAATAGAATAATTACGAATGTAATAAAGAATAGTCCAATCCATTTTACACCTTTATAATTTTTGTTGTGAAGTTTCTTGTCCCTTTTGTATGTCAGGAAGATGATAATTGCAAAAACGATAACAAAAAGCGACGCAAATACAAGTTGTCCTGTGCTAAACATATTATTACTTTTGCGCAAAGCTAATCTAAAACGGAGGAAATGAAAAGTAAAATTGACGCGGTAAAAGAATTTCACAATGCTTTTGGCTTAGGCGTATCAAATAGCCCTAAAGCGAACCTAGGGATGTCCAAAAACAGATTGCGCTTTAATCTGATGGATGAGGAAAATAAGGAATACTTCGAGGCGGCAGAGAACGATGATATTGTTGAAGTAGCAGATGCTCTTGGAGATATGTTGTATATCCTATGCGGAACAATACTTGAACATGGAATGCAGTATAAAATAGAAGAAGTTTTTGAAGAAATTCAGCGCAGTAATATGAGCAAACTAGGTATAGACGGGATGCCCATCTACAGAGATGATGGCAAGGTCCTTAAAGGCCCCTCCTATTTTAAGCCCGATATTAAGGCCATTCTGGATAAGTAACAGAAAAATGTCAGCAGGGTTAGCCGCTACTTTTAAATTCACACCTTATACCTCCATCCAAACGGATCTTCAGCCCTGTTGTATTGTATGTCTGTAATTCGTTTTTTTAGCAGCTCGGCATAACTGCTTCCCAATTCAGGCAGATCATAATCTGTGCCTCTGTAACCAAAGGCACTTATTGGTGATACCACAGCCGCCGTACCAGCCCCAAACATTTCCTTTAGCCTTCCGGATTTCGCCGCCTCAACCAATTCTGATACCGTTATTTTCCGCACCTCTGTTTTAATACCTTCGTCCCTGGCAATTTCCAGAATACTCTTTCGGGTTATCCCATCTAAAATTCTGTCGCTGGTAGGTCCTGTGATCAGGGTGTCATCTATTCGGATAAATATATTCATGGCCCCCGCCTCTTCTATATATTCATGCTTATTGTCATCGGTCCAAATTACCTGATTATACCCTTTTTCAGCAGCTAACTGTGTAGGGTAGAACTGACCAGCATAATTACCACCGGCCTTTGCATAGCCAACACCACCATTGGCGGATCTGGAATAATGCTCTTCTATCAGTACCCTAACCTTACCTGAAAAGTAAGCTCCTGAAGGAGCGCAGGCAATTACAAATGTATATTCGTCAGCAGGAGAAGCGTGGAATCCCTCACCAGATGCAAATATAAAAGGTCTAATGTAAAGGGAACTCCCGGCAGTGGTCGGAATCCATTGCTCGTCTAGCTGCAACAAAGTCTTTAAACCCTCCATGAAGTATTCTTCCGGAAGTTCAGGAATTGCAATTCTTTTAGCAGAAATATTAAGACGTTTCTGATTTTCTAATGGGCGAAATAACCAAATGTTATCTTCCTCATCCTTGTATGCCTTCATACCCTCAAAAACAGATTGGCCATAATGAAATATCTTAGCTGAAGGATCCAGGGTAATGGGTTGATAGGGCATTATTTGTGGTGCTTCCCATTGTCCGTTTTTATAGTTGCAAACCAACATATGGTCTGTAAAAACTTTTCCAAAAGCCAGGTTTTCAAAATCTACCTTATCTATTTTGGAGGATTTTGCCTTATGTACAACAATATTATTAACTGTGGTGTTCATTTATCATCCGATTTTCAGGAATAAAATTAAACAATTATCACTAGGGTAGACTTCTTTTTCTCTTCAAAAATCACCAGTTTTGTATAAGAATAAAAATTATTGTCAATTATGAAGAGTTTTAACATATTCCTTGTGTTTTTAGTAGTGTTGGTTAGCTGTAAACCAGAGGTAAAAGCCGATAAGACTATTGAAGATAAGCCTGTTGCCGTGAAATATACTGCAGTAGGAAAGCAGATTGATGATTCGGGAGCACAACTATCGGTTGCAATGACCGATACGTACAAAGGGCTTCAGGTATCGGATACATTGAAAACTAAGTTTAAAGCCGAAGTTATAGAGGTTTGTCAGGCAAAAGGATGTTGGATGAAAGTGCAGTTAGAGGACGGGCAGGAAACCATGGTAAGATTTAAGGACTATGGGTTCTTTGTCCCTAAAGATATTGCGGGGAAAGAAGTAGTATTAAATGGCCTCGCATTTGTTGAGGAAATGAGTGTTGAGGACCAAAGACATTATGCCAAAGATGCAGGGAAATCTGATGAGGAAATTGCCCAAATTACCGCGCCGAAAAAAACTTTTGGTTTTGAAGCAGACGGCCTGTTGATCCTGAATTAGGTGAAAAGGGAAATCATTACTACAAAAGACGGTTCAACCACCATTCATATAGTAGATTGGGATGAGCATTACCATTCTAAACATGGTGCTATTCAGGAAGCCTATCATGTTTTTATAGACCATGGACTGTCTGCAATTAATAAAAAGCAGTTATCCATATTAGAAATGGGTTTTGGTACCGGCTTAAATGCCTTTATTACTTTGCTCGAAGCCCGGAAAAGAAAACTTCATATAGATTATGTAGGTATAGAAGCCTATCCCGTATTGCCTGAGGAATTAGGGCAGCTGAATTATTCTAAGTTACTTCATGCTGAGGATCAACAACATCAATTTGATAAAATGCACAGCTGTCCCTGGGAGAAGCCCTGCAGTATTTCAGACTATTTTGGTCTTTTAAAAAGGCAAACAGACTTTAGAGAGATACAGGACAAGGATAAGTTTAATCTCATTTATTTTGACGCTTTTGGGGCAAGGGTACAGCCAGAATTGTGGACAGAATTAATATTTCAGAAGATGTATAATGCCCTATGTCCCCAGGGAGTACTGGTAACCTACGCGGCAAAGGGTAGCGTTCGCAGAGCTATGCTCGCAGTAGGATTTGAAGTAGAAAGACTTCCGGGGCCTCCCGGTAAACGGGAGATGCTCAGGGCCACTAAACCCTGATTTATACAAGCGTGCTTTAAACCTCTGATGGGCTTAATGGTCTTTAGAGTGTTAAAGCTAAATTAAACCTGTATCGGGCTCTCTTCAAAACCAATATCTTTACAAAAAATGAGCGATGAAGATCTTGATTACCGGGGCAACAGGATTGGTGGGTACGGCATTAGCAGCGTTGTGCCGATCCAGAAATATAGATGTCAATTACCTTACTACAAACAAGAATAAAATTATCTCAATTAAAGGGCAGCAGGGGTTTTACTGGAACCCTGAAGAAGGTCAGATAAATGGGGATTGCTTTAATGGCGTTAGCGCAATTGTTAACCTGGCGGGTGCCAGTATTTCTAAAAGATGGTCCAGGGCAAATAAAAAAGTAATTCTAAATAGCCGAATTAATAGCCTGAGAACATTGTATAAAGGTTTGGAGAGTACAGACAGGAGCACAATAACAACTTTTGTATCTGCCTCTGCTATTGGTCGTTACCCAGATTCGCTTATAAACTACTTTACCGAAAAGGAAATGGAAGTTGATAATAGTTTTCTGGGTGAAGTAGTGGAAGCCTGGGAAAATGAAATAGGCAGGTTCCAGGCACTAAACATTAATGTGGCACAAATCAGGGTTGGGTTAGTACTTTCCAAATTTGGAGGCGCATTGCCCCAAATGGCAAAACCAATTCGCAATTATATAGGAGCTCCAATTGGATCGGGAATGCAATGGCAATCCTGGATACATATCGATGATTTGGCCAGAATGTTTCTCTTTGTAATAGAACACAATCTTGAGGGAACATTTAATGGGGTAGCACCAAATCCGGTAACCAATGCCAAGCTGGTAAAGGAAATTGCTACCGTACTTGAAAAACCCCTGATTTTCCCGAATGTGCCAAAATTCTTGTTGAAAATAGTTCTTGGTGAAATGTCTTATCTCCTCTTTGCCAGTCAACGCGTGAGTAGCAAGAAAATTGAAAAAGCCGGATTCGACTTTGATTACCAAAACATAAATGGTGCATTGCAGCATATCTACGGTAAAGAAGAGAAACAGGAAAATATTGATCCTTTAATCAATTAATAACCTTTTTTAGGCGGTATTGCACTTCATTGTTCCTAATTATTGATCCTACGAACCCCGATGGGATCTTTTTTTGTGACATTTTGACATTTCTAAAGAATTGGCAGTACTTTTGCCATCCTAATTCCAGGTTTTAAAAAGTGATACTAAATGAGTAAAAAAGATAAAGCATCCACTGCAGATGAAATTTTAGATCAGCAAGTTGATACTAATGATTTGAGTCAGGAAGAAGCAGAAGTTGATGATAATGGAGAGGAAATGAATACGATTACAGAAGAAGAGCAATTAAAAGAAGATCTTGCCAAAGAAAAGGACAGATTTCTAAGACTTTTTGCGGAGTTCGAAAATTTTAAAAAACGGACCTCAAAAGAGAGGATGGAACTCTTTAAAACAGCTGGCCAGGAAGTAATTGTCTCTCTCTTACCGGTAATGGACGATTTTGACCGTGCCCTGCTGGAGATTTCTAAATCAGAGGATAAGGAAATGTACACGGGGGTAGAACTCATTAGAAATAAGTTAAAGGAGACGCTGAAATCTAAAGGATTAGAAGAGATAAAAATTAAGGCTGGCGATACTTTTGATGCCGAAGTACACGATGCGATTACCCAAATTCCCGCGCCTAACAAAAAGCTCAAAGGGAAAATTATTGATGTAGTTGAGAAAGGTTTTAAACTGGGAGATAAGATCATCAGGCACCCAAAGGTGGTTGTAGGAAATTAAAATATTGCGATGAAGCAGGATTATTATGAAATATTAGGAATTGACAAGAATGCCTCCGCAGCGGAAATAAAAAAGGCATACCGCAAAAAGGCCATTGAGCATCACCCGGATAAAAATCCAGGCGACAGTAAGTCAGAAGAGCTTTTCAAAAAAGCGGCAGAGGCCTATGAAGTGCTAAGCGACCCTGATAAAAAAGCGCGTTATGACCAATTTGGGCATGCGGCCTTTGAAGGTGGCGGCTTTGGTGGTGGAAGTATGAATATGGAAGACATATTTAGTCAGTTCGGAGATATTTTTGGCAGTGCTTTTGGAGGTGGTTTTAGTGGCTTTGGTGGTTTTGGAGGTGGCGGCCAACGAAGAGTTAAGGGGAGTAACCTCAGGATTCGGGTACAACTCACTTTAGAAGAGGTAGCCCATGGAGTTGAAAAGAAAGTCAAGGTTAAAAGGAAAGTTCAGGCAGACGGGGTAACATACAAAACCTGTAGCACCTGTAATGGGCAGGGACAGGTCACCAAAATCACAAATACTATTCTGGGCAGAATGCAGACAGCAGCTACCTGTAGTAGTTGCGGAGGTAGTGGCCAGATGATAGATAAACGTCCTTCAGATGCCGATGGGCAGGGATTAAAGGTTGCCGAAGAGACGGTGGCAATAAAAATTCCGGCTGGCGTAGAAGAAGGGATGCAGCTAAAAGTTTCTGGAAAAGGAAATGAAGCTCCTGGTAATGGTGTTTCCGGTGATTTGTTGGTAGCTATTGAGACGCTGGAACACCCTACATTAAAACGCGAAGGAGATAACCTCCATTATGATCTCTATATCAGTATTTCTGAAGCTGTCCTGGGGACCTCTAAAGAAATAGATGCGGTAACAGGTAAAGTCCGGATTAAATTGGAATCGGGAATACAGTCTGGTAAAATATTACGCTTAAGGGGCAAAGGTATCTCCAGTATTAATGGATATGGCAGTGGCGATTTATTAGTACATGTAAATGTCTGGACCCCGAAGGAATTGAATAAGGAACAGCGAGAATTCTTTGAAAAAATGCATAATAATGAGAATTTTGAGCCAAAACCGGAAAAATCTGACAAATCCTTCTTTGAAAAGGTTAAGGATATGTTCTCTTAACGAATTAAAATTTGCCTTTTAAATAAAAAACGTATATTTGATTTAATATTGGGCAACCAATATTAATTTTCTTTTTCATAGCAATTTTTTTCCCATCCTTAATCTTTTTTAAGGATGGGTTTTGCTTTAATAGGGTTATGCTACGCTTGTGCAACCCTTAATTAAAGAAGTATTTTTTGTAATTCCCGATGAACGGAAAGGGATTTTTGAGAATGGATTTAACGATGTAGACAGCATATTCTTTTCCGGCTAATTGCCCTAATGTTCATTTACTGCAGAAGAATTAAATGCCTCTCTGGTGTACAAAATACAAATACCCAAAATTTTATGGGGGCATTTCTATATCTTTGCCGAAAATGCCTGCATGAACACTATTTTGGTCGCAAAAGAGGTAACCAAAAAATTTGGGGAACATACTGCACTTAACAAGGTATCCCTGGAAATCCCGAAAAACAGTATTTATGGGCTCTTAGGTCCGAATGGAGCCGGAAAGACCACACTTATCAGGATCATCAATCAAATTACATATCCGGACAACGGACAGGTATTTTTTGATGGGGAACTTTTACAGCCTCATCATATCGCCATGATTGGATACTTACCTGAAGAAAGAGGGCTTTATAAAAGCATGAAGGTTGGGGAACAGGCACTTTATCTGGCGCAGCTAAAAGGGCTGAGTAAGGTGGAAGCCAAAAAAAGGCTTAAATATTGGTTCGAAAAATTAGAAATTGGAGATTGGTGGAATAAGAAAGTACAGGAATTATCTAAGGGGATGGCCCAAAAGATCCAATTCATCGTCACTGTATTACATCAGCCAAAACTGCTCATATTTGATGAGCCATTCAGCGGTTTCGATCCTATTAATGCCAATATTATTAAAGACGAGATAATCAACCTTAAAAATGATGGCGCCTCTATCATATTTTCTACCCATCGTATGGAAAGTGTTGAAGAGCTATGTGAGCATATTGCCCTTTTGCACAATGCCGAGAAAATACTTGACGGGAAACTTTCTGACATTAAAAATCAATACAAAAACAATATTTATAAAGTAGGGTTAGAGGTAGAGGGCAGGGAGCGTTTTATCGCGGAGCTGTCGGATAAGTTTTTGGTCACGGAGGCGGTTATGGATCGGATGGATCAACAAATAGATTTTCTGGTACAGCTTCCATCTGAGGATTCCAGGGAATTTCTGACCTATGTATCTGAGAAAGCCAAGGTGCACAGTTTTATAGAGACCATACCATCGGCCAACGATATTTTTATTCAAACGGTTCAAACAAAAAGTACAGATGAATAAATTAGGACTTATCATAAAACGAGAATACCTGGCCAAGGTCAGGAATAAATCGTTTGTCATTATGACATTTTTGAGTCCCATCCTTATGGTAGGGATGATTGTGCTCATAGCTTATCTGACCAAGATCAACGATAGTGAAATAAGAATAATTGCCGTATTGAACCAAAGCGATTATTTCAGTACAGATTTCGCAACTACGGAAAGCACTGCCTATATCAATTTTAAAGGTATATCTATCGAGGAAGCTAGAGATTCTACCCTTAGTTCAGGTTTTTACGGGCTGTTACATATTCCTGACAATAGTGAGCTGGAACGCGTGGCCGGAAACGCCTTTTTCTATACTAAAGAAGCTCCCAGTACCGCGATTGTAGATAAATTAGAAGATATATTTCAGGAGCGCCTTCGTCAACGCAAGCTTATAGATCTTGGGGTCACCGCAGAAGAGTACGCGGCCATTGACAATAAATTTGAAATTAAGACCGCAACCTTTGCAGGAGAGCAAAATCTCAAAGGACTCAATGAAATAAAGGCAATCATCGGGGGTAGTTTTGGCTACCTCATTATGATGTTCATAATTATATATGGCGGCTTTGTAATGCGAAGTGTTATTGAAGAGAAGACCAGCAGAATTATTGAAGTAATTATTTCATCTGTAAAGCCTTTTCAATTGATGCTGGGAAAGATCATAGGCACTTCCCTGGCGGGCATAACGCAATTTGGAATTTGGATTATTTCTGCCTCACTGCTGCTGCTAGTAGTGGTATACAGTTTTGGGGTAGACCCCTCCGGGCTTAGTGAGGCGGCTACTCTACCTTCTGATACTGTTGCACAGATGACGGCAACTCCTGCTGCTACGGATACCATGCAGCTATATGCAGAAGAACTCTATAAAATACCGTGGCTGATGCTCATTAGTTTTTTTGTGGTGTACTTTCTTCTGGGTTATTTGATCTATAGCTCGATTTACGCAGCCATTGGTGCTGCTGTTGATAATGAAACAGATACGCAGCAATTTATTTTTCCGATAATTCTACCTTTAATGCTTGCCATTTACGTTGGTTTCTTTTCTGTTTTTAGCAATCCACATGGCCCTATAGCGGTTGGGTTCTCTTTATTCCCGCTAACCTCCCCCATTGTGATGTTGATGCGTCTTCCCGGCGGAATAGGCGAGGGAGGGGTTCCCATTTGGCAATTACTTACCTCCATTGCTGTTTTGATCATTACCTTTATAGGAATTGTCTGGCTCGCTGCCAAAATATACCGAGTTGGGATATTGATGTACGGCAAAAAACCCACTTACAGAGAATTGTTTAAATGGCTAAAATATTAATATGGAAAAATTACAGAATATCCTTAGCTCCATTAAGAAGTTTTTGTCTTATAACATTTTTGATAGTGAAAATATAGATATTACTGTAGGCACCCTGTTAGCAGTGATAGTTGCATTAATTGTAACTACTTACCTGTTAAAGTTGATCCATAAACTGGTAACTGCCAAATTACCGGTGGAAGACAAGAATAAATTCGTAAGTATTTTTGGCTTTTTTAAATACCTGTTATATATATTAATTGTTATAACAGTTTTACATTCCTCGGGAGTAAATTTAACCGTTTTACTCACTGCCTCGGCAGCCTTGTTTGTTGGTATCGGTTTTGCCCTGCAGTATTTATTCCAGGATATCATCTCGGGGATAATGATGATCATGGATCAGTCGTTGCATGTAGGGGATATTATAGAAGTAGATAATAAGGTAGGACGGGTATTTGAAATAAGATTAAGAACCACCAGGGCAATTACTAGAGATGACAAGGTGATTGTAATTCCAAACCACATATTCCTGACAGATTCTATTTATAACTATACACAGAATCATAATACCACAAGAGAGGCCATTAGAGTAGGAGTGGCCTATGGCAGTGATGTACATTTGGTTACAGATATTCTGATGCAATGTGTTGACAGTCATGATGGTGTTTTAAAAAGCCCGAAACCTTTTGTTCTCTTCGATGATTTCGGGGATTCAGCACTGCAGTTTTCCGTTCATTTTTATATAACGGATAGTTTTTTAGACCCAAAAATAAAAAGCAATATTCGGTATATGATAGATGCCGAATTCCGTAAAAACAACGTTACTATTCCTTTTCCGCAGAGAGATGTGCATTTATATGCATCACAACCTATTAAACATAGCAATATAATAACTGCACCAAACGTTCAGGAGGGGTAATATGTTGAAAAAGACCCATTTTCTTTATATAAATCTTCTGTTTGGTTTCTTCTGCTTCTCCCAAAGTACAGATATACTTCGGGCAGAGTATACGGTACTGCCTAAAACCACAACCGATATAGATGTCGCCCGTTATCGTTTTCTGGTAAATATTCCATTTAAACTAAAAACAGATAAATATCTGGTTACAGGGGCGGAATACAATCTAATAGATTTTGATAGTTCTGCAGCACTTCCATTTGATCTAGAGGAATTAAACACCTTGCATATTATAGACCTTAATCTGGGTTACATTACCAAATGGAATGATAATTGGCGATTTGTCGGAATTGTAAGCCCAAGGATAGCCTCAAATCTTGTGGAGAGTATTACTATAGACGATTTAAGGTTAAACCTCACAGCTACCCTCTGGAAAGAAAGAAAGGATATAGAAAAGCCGTTTAGACTGATCTTAGGACTAACCTATAACAGTACAACAGGGCTGCCGGTACCGCTTCCATTAATTAGCTATTATAAAAGGTTTCACCCCAACTGGTCTTATACCCTGGGTATCCCCAGAATGAATTTTAAATATCACATAAATAAAAGGCACACTTTACAAACGGCACTATTATTGGATGGGTATTTTGTAAATGCCCAAAATGATATTTTATTACCGGATGATGAAATAGGTTCGTCCATATCACTTTCGGCACTGGTGGGCGCTTTTGGTTACCAATATAACATAACTAAGAGCATGTCGTTTTACGGTCTTGCAGGATTTACCCTGAGCCGAAAAGGATTATTACGCGATGATAAAAGGAATAATGTTTTTATCTTGAGCGAAGAAGGTAGCCTGTACTTTAAAACAGGTTTTAAAATTGCAATTTTTTAAAGAGAAACATATGTCTAAAATTTTAGTAATTGAAGATGAATCCGCTATCAGAAGGGTTTTGGTTAAGATCCTTAGTGAAGAAAATGATACCTATGTAGTAGAAGAAGCCGAAGACGGGAGTAGGGGACTGGACATGATTAAAAAGAACGACTATGATCTTGCGCTTTGTGATATTAAGATGCCAAAAATGGATGGAGTTGAAGTGCTCCAGGCCGCTCGAAAATTAAAACCGGAAATTCCTTTTATAATGATCTCCGGTCATGGAGATCTGGATACCGCAGTAAACACTATGAGGCTTGGTGCTTTTGACTATATTTCCAAACCGCCAGACCTGAACAGGCTGCTTACCACCGTACGTAATGCTTTGGACCGCAAGGAGCTGGTTGTTGAGAATACCATTCTTAAGAAGAAGGTGAGTAAGAATTATGAAATGGTAGGTGAAAGCAAGGCCATTGGCGATATTAAGGATATAATTGACAAAGTAGCGCCAACTGATGCCAGAGTACTCATTACTGGTTCTAATGGTACTGGAAAAGAGTTGGTGGCGCATTGGATTCATCAAAAAAGCGAACGCAGCAGTGGGCCGTTTATAGAGGTAAATTGTGCTGCAATTCCTTCCGAACTCATAGAAAGTGAGCTTTTCGGACATGTTAAAGGGGCATTTACTTCGGCGGTTCGCGACAGGGCTGGTAAGTTTGAAGCCGCTAATAAGGGGACTATATTTCTGGATGAGATTGGAGATATGAGCCTTTCGGCCCAGGCCAAAGTATTAAGAGCCCTTCAGGAAAATAAAATTTCGCGTGTAGGTACTGATAAAGACATAAAAGTGGATGTCAGGGTGGTAGCTGCCACCAATAAAGATTTAAGCAAGGAGATTGCCGAGGGAAGATTCAGAGAAGATTTGTATCACCGTCTGGCTGTAATACTGATCAAAGTTCCTGCATTAAATGACAGAAGAGACGATATCCCTATCCTTATAGAACACTTTGCCAAAAAAATAGCGGCCGAACAAGGAACGGTTCAGAAGAAATTTTCGAAAAAGGCCATCACTTTGTTAAAAAGCTATGACTGGACAGGAAATATCAGGGAGTTGCGCAATGTAGTTGAAAGACTCATTATTCTTGGTAATGCGGAAGTCTCTGAAGATGATGTAAAACTATTCGCCAGTAAATAGACTGGATTTACAGGGCGAGTATGCATAAACAATGCCGTTTATTTTTGTGCGCAGTGCTGTAATTTCTTTAGCGCTTCAGCCGTAATTTCTTTTGTCCTGAGATTATAGTATTTCTTGGCCTCTGTAAGATCTGGCTTAAGTAACTGCTGCTCGCAATGATTGAAAATTCTGTTTGCAAATGCATATGCTTCTTTGCATTCTACAGATCGAACAACTTCATCCAGGGAATTTTGAAAATTAATTAGTGACCTATCAATTTTTTCTTCAAGAAGTTTACCCCGAGGTTGTTTCATACTTAATTTGGCTTTCACAGCGTCTGTGGTATTTATAGCCAGGAGGTCATTAGAATATTCGCTATTGTGCATAAGTTCGTGCTCATCTAGCTCATCCAGGCTTATTAGAGTATTTTCCAATGCCCGGTTCAATAAGATCTTTGTGCCGTCAAGAGATGCCACTCTGGTAGCCAGTTTTAGATTATCAAGTCCTTTATAAATACTTTTCAAAGCAGCGTCGCAACCACAGTCTTCAAATTGCTTTTTAGACTTAACAATGGCATTTAGTGCCTTGTAAGCATAGAACCTGGAAGAATTAATATTTTCGGCCTCCAAAGCTTTCTGAGTTTGTGACCTGACATAGCCAATATTGGAGCCTGCATATTCACATGCCTTGTTGTCATCAAACGAGGAAAAGATGAAAAATATGGAAATACACAAAAGTAGATGATGTGTTTTCATAGCGTAATGTGTTGATTATGTAAAATTTAGGCAGGGTAAAGATACATAGCAAAGTGGGCTAAACCCTATTTTTTCGATTAACGGAGGTGAAAATGGCGTAAATACGTCAAACAGCAATTTTTAAAAGGTAAACGGATATTTTTTTGAACTGTGGATAGGAAATCACCGACAATTTATTCTATATTCAACCTATGAAGCAAGTAAGAAGTAAGGCCTATCTGGCCCAACCCGGACTAAAACTATCCAAGCATGCCACTTTTGAGGACCTGGGGTCCACACAGAAAGAACTAAAAAAGGAATTAAGAGAGATTAGAAAGAACCTTGGAGATTTCCAGAATACACTCTATGCTCATGGCAAGTATGCGGTTCTAATTTGTCTGCAGGGGATGGATACTGCCGGGAAAGACAGCCTTATCCGCGAAGTTTTTAAAGATTGCAACGTCAACGGTGTGGAAGTACATAGTTTTAAAGTGCCCACAGAGCTCGAACGGGATCATGACTACATTTGGAGACATTATATCGCTCTCCCGGCCAAAGGGAAATTTGGTGCATTTAACCGTACGCATTATGAAAATGTTTTGGTAACAAAAGTACACCCGGAATATATCCTTGGAGAGAATATACCGGGGATCCACAAGGTGGAGGATATAGATAAAGAGTTCTGGAACAAACGTTATGATCAGATCAATAATTTTGAAGATCATATTGTAGAGAACGGGACCATTATTTTCAAATTTTATTTGCATTTATCTAAGGAAGAACAAAGGCAACGGTTGTTAAGGAGGCTACGCCTGGAACAAAAACATTGGAAATTTTCTCCCGGAGACCTGAAGGAGCGTAAACTTTGGGATATCTACCGGGAATGCTATGAAGAGGCAATCAGCAAAACAACAAAAGCCAGGGCTCCATGGTATGTAATTCCGGCAGACAACAAACCGGCCGCCCGTGTAATTGTGGCCTCAATTTTGCTGGAAGAGCTAAAAAAATACTCAGATATCAAAGAACCTGAACTGGATGATGAAATAAAGGCTAATCTGGAAACTTACAGGGCACAATTGGAAAAAGAATAATAATGAAGAAGATTACCGTATTAATATTACTCTTATCATTTTCCGCATATTCACAAACCGATGATAAGGAACAAATCAGAGAAATATACACCGCATCGCTTACCAATGGAATGGCTTACGACTGGTTAAATTATCTCTCCAATCAGATTGGAGGCAGATTATCAGGATCTGTTCAGGCCGAGCAGGCAGTTGATTATACAAAAAAGCAATTAGATTCTCTGGGCTTAGACCGGGTTTGGTTACAGCCGGTGATGGTCCCAAAATGGGTGCGTGGAACACCGGAATTTGCTTATCTGGAAACAGCCCCAGGGGTAACCAACAATCTTCCTATTTCCGCATTGGGTGGTTCTGTAGCTACACCTTTAGGAGGACTAAAAGCAAATATCGTTGAGGTAAAAGGTATTGATGAGCTTCAACAACTGGGACGTGATAAAATAGAGGGTAAGATCGTTTTTTATAACAGGCCAATGGACGCAGCACTTATCAATACATTTCAGGCGTATTCCGGTTGTGTGGACCAGCGGTATTCCGGGGCGGAAGAAGCTGCCAAATACGGCGCAGTTGGCATAATAGTCAGGTCGATGACCTTACGATTAGATGATTACCCCCATACCGGTTCTATGAGCTATGGTGATACGGCATTGGATAAGCGTATACCAGCAGCAGCTATAAGTACCAACGGAGCAGAATTTTTAAGCACTACCCTGCAGTTAAATCCTGAAATTAAGTTTTATTTTAAACAAAATTGCAAGCAATTGGATGAAGTCCGGTCGTATAACGTCCTTGGAGAAATCAGAGGAACCACTTATCCGGATGAAGTTATCGTAGTAGGCGGACATTTAGATTCCTGGGACCTGGGTGATGGTTCTCATGATGATGGTGCAGGATGTGTTCAAAGTATGGAGGTGTTGCGGCTGTTAAAAAGTACAGGCTATAGGCCCAAGCGCACTATCCGGGTGGTGCTTTTTATGAATGAAGAAAATGGATTGCGTGGCGCGACAAAATACGCTGAAACAGTTAAGTACCAAGGGGAAAATCATGTATTTGCACTTGAAAGTGACGCCGGCGGATTCACCCCCAGGGGCTTTTCCTTCGATTGTTCAGATGCCAATTTTCAAAGGATACTTTCCTGGAAACCGCTTTTTGAACCCTATCAGGTTCACTCATTCGTTAAAGGGGGCAGTGGTGCGGATATTGGACCCCTGAAAAATGGGAATATTGTTTTATCAGGATTACGTCCGGATTCACAGCGTTATTTTGATCATCATCATGCGGAAAATGACACTTTCGAGCATGTCAATAAAAGGGAATTGGAGTTGGGAGCAGCGGCAATGACCAGCCTGGTGTATCTGATAGACAAGTATGGAGTTCTAGCTCAGGGCAGGGTTACAGAATAATAGCAGCACAGCAGGAACTCATATTAATTAACCACTTCTTTAAGAGAATTCAAGGATGATCTTAGACCTTTGTTGAAGCCGTTTTAGGCTGGTAATTTAGTGGCAGCGATTCTCTAAATTTCCCTACCTTTGCCGCTCAATTAAAAAAAGAAAAATGGAAGACGGATTATACGCTAAGTTTACTACAACTCAGGGAGAAATACTACTTAAATTAACTTATGATAAAACTCCCGGTACGGTTGGGAATTTTGTAGCACTCGCAGAAGGAAAACAAGATAATACATCCCGTGCTGCTGGAGAACCTTATTATGACGGGCTAAAATTTCACAGGGTTATTCCAGATTTTATGATCCAGGGAGGTTGTCCACAAGGCACCGGAACCGGGGATCCTGGATATAAGTTCGACGACGAGTTTCATCAGGATCTTACTCATTCAGAACCAGGGGTATTATCTATGGCGAATGCCGGACCGGGGACCAATGGAAGTCAATTTTTTATTACCCATATTCCCACGCCATGGTTAGATAATAAACACACTGTTTTTGGACATGTACAGCAAGGACAGGAAGTGGTAGATGCTGTGGCCCAGGGAGATGAAATTACCTCCATAAAGATTGTAAGGGTTGGGAGCGAAGCAGAAAATTGGGATGCTCTGGAGGCATTTCAAACATTTAAGAGTTCCAGAGATAAAAGAATTGCAGAAGAGATCAAAAGGGCGGAAGCGGCATTAGATAAAATAGCAGCCGGTTTTGACAAGACAGCAAGCGGCCTAAGATATAAGATCATTCAAAATGGGAATGGTCCCCAGGCAGAATCAGGACAGACCGTATCTGTACATTATGAAGGTTCCCTGGCCGAGGGGCAGGTTTTTGATTCTTCATATAAGCGTAATGAACCCATAGATTTTCAACTAGGTGTTGGCCAGGTTATCCCTGGTTGGGATGAAGGGATTAATCTGTTGAAAGTGGGAGATAAAGCACGCTTTGTTATTCCTTCTCATTTAGGATATGGCGCCGCCGGAGCGGGGGGAGTTATACCTCCAAATGCAACGCTGGTCTTTGATGTAGAGTTGATGGGCATAAAATAACACGCATATACCATACAACAAAAAGCCCTTGTATTCTTGCAAGGGTTTTTTATTTAGAACCGTCTAAAGAAAGAAACAGTACTAAATTAGCTACAATCAATATGATCATAATTGAAAGAAAAATTACCATCGCATTTTATTTAAAAGCGTGTATGGGGATTACACCGCTTCACTGTTATAACAATTTACTTAGGTAGTTACCCTACCTAATAACATAAATTTCAACAACTGCGCTAGAATCACCAACTCCTATAAAGCTGATCATCCCGTCCGTATTTTGGTTATAATGAAGATAGAATACCCCATAAGGGACATTTTAATAATCAGTCTAACCGTGGGGTGGTAAATTTCTGCTTACTATTTAATGCTCGAAAAGCTGATGGGCCTTACAAAAATAGGAGGAAAATTCTGTCGTATGAACCAATCAGACATCGCGAAGTTAAAGATTATTGATCGAAATTGGAAGTATAATGAGAGAAAGCCGAAGTAGAGGAAAATAAAAAACCCTGATGATTTCATCAGGGTTTATCTAAAAAAAATTAAATCGTTGCGTACCTAGTCTACTACTTTCACATTTACGGCGTTCAATCCTTTTTTTCCTTGTTGTAGTTCAAATTCTACAACATCACCTTCTCGTACTTCGTCAATTAAGCCAGAAATGTGTACAAAGTGATCTTCGTCTGATCCTTCTTCAGTAATGAATCCATAACCTTTTGAATCATTGAAGAATTTTACTGTTCCTTTACTCATAATAAAAATTAAAATATTAATAAAGTGCAAAAGTACGATATATTAATTTAAAATGATGGTTTTTCCTATTAATATTTGATTTTGAAGCTGTTGTGTGAAAGTTTGGAATAAATAGTTCTATGGAATAATTTGTATGACATTAAGGCCAACTCATCATGTTTTCAACTATCGGATTGGCATTCTTGAAAGGGAAAACTTACAAGATTTAAAGATTAATTTACCAATCGGAATAATTTGCTTTTTGTTAAAAAAAATTAAGTAAATTGATACACTTCCCCCCTTTACCTATTTAATGGGATAAATAGCCAATCCCCCGGCCCATGGGTATTTTGAGTTTAAATTTTCTATTATTTAATCATATAAACCAACCAATTATGAAAAAAAACAAGTACGTATTGACAGGGTTCACTGCATTATTATTACTCTGTTCTTCGGGTGTTATTGCCCAGGATGAAGAGGCCCCATCAAGGCCAAAATATGTGGCCGTAACTACCATTCACTGGAACATGGATAACCCAAATTTTAATATGGATACCTGGAAAGCTGTGGAGAAGGAATATTATGATAAGGTGACAGCAAAGAATGATCTGATTATGAGTTCCGGGCTATACATGCACAGATTTACCCCGGACAATAGAGAACTTTTGGCAGTAAATTCTTATGCCTCCTGGGAGGCGATTGAAGAGGCGAAAAAAAGAACAGGTGAGTTGGTAAAAGAAGGTTGGCCCGATGAGGAGGAAAGAAAGGCATATTTTCAAAAAAGGAATGCCTATTATTCTGACTTTCACTCTGATGAAATTTATTCAACCATGAAACATGCCAAACCCTATGGAGGAGGTGATGCAGAAATACTTTTACTTCGAACCAGCCATTTTAAATTCCCGCAAGATGGATCAGGTGAAGAGTTTATGGCCACCTTTAAGGAGTATGCAGAGAATGTACTTCATAAAAACGAATACATACAGGGGTACTATCCGAACTCTCATTTCTACGGAGCGGATGGGACAGAATTTGTAGAAGCCTTTTATGTAAATAGCATGGCCGACTTAGACAATCTATACGACAAGAACGACGAACTCTTTAATGCACACTGGTCAACAGATGAAGGCAAAAAGAAAATGGGGGAGATGAGGAATAAATATTTCACCGGATTACACGGAGAAGCAATTTATACCAGAGTCCCTGAATTGGCGAAATATTAGAAGTGCAGATAGTAAAAGAGCGCCAATTCGGCGCTCTTTTTTTTATGCTATTTATGCAGTAGGATCAGGGGTCATCCTGAGATAGGGCCTGATCTCTTCCACGCCTTTTTCAAATATTTCTTTCGCTTCTGCCGTTGGTATGGACGGACTCACAACAACATCCTGACCATGTTCCCAGTTTGCTGGAGTGGCAACTTTGTGATAGGCCGTTAACTGCAAAGAGTCTATTACTCTTAATAGTTCATGAAAATTCCTTCCCGTTGATGCAGGGTAGGTAATGATTAATTTCACAGTCCTGTCCGGGGCAATAATGAATACAGAACGCACTGTTAGTGTGCTGTCTGCATTGGGATGTATCATATCATAAAGATCTGAAACCTTTCTGTCCTCATCTGCAATGATTGGGAAATTCACCAGGGTGTTCTGAGTTTCGTTTATATCCTTGATCCATTCATTATGCGAGGCCGCACCGTCTACACTCAGCGCCAGCATTTTTACATTGCGCTTATCAAAATCTTCCTTAAACTTAGAAGCAGTGCCTAATTCTGTAGTACAAACCGGAGTGAAATCTGCCGGGTGAGAAAATAAAATTCCCCATCCGTCCCCCAGGTATTCGTAAAGATTCAGTGTTCCAACAGAACTGTCTGCCGTAAAGTTTGGGGCTATATCGCCCAGTCTTATTGTTGCCATACGTTTCTTATTTTATAGTTAATCTACTTGTCCTACAAATGTAGTAGATTGTATTTTGGTTAGTAGCTATCATAAGGTTAAAAGTGTATTAATTTTTACTCTAGTAATTCCTGGCAACTTCGTTATTTTTGTTTTATGGATATAGATAATATAGAAGCACTTCGCTACCCAATCGGACATTTTGAAATTCCTGAAGAAATTACGAATTCGCAACTACAGGAATGGATAGTGCAATTAGAGGAATTGCCTGGCAGATTAACAGCTTTGGTCAAAGATTTAAAGGAGGACCAGTTAGATACGCCATACAGGCCAGGGGGCTGGACGGTCAGGCAAACCATTCACCATATTTCAGACAGTCATCATAATAGTTATACGCGCTTTAAATGGGCATTAACAGAAGATACCCCCATGATCAAGGCATATGACGAAAAAGGATGGGCTGGTCTTTTTGATACCAGGACGGCACCCATAGCACTTTCTTTGGCACACCTGTCTGCCGTGCATGCTAAACTGGTGTACCTGCTTAGAGGGCTCTCTAAGGAAGAACTCCAAAGGTCCTTTTTACATCCCGAAGGGAATACTGAAAGCACACTGGAAGAAAATATTGGAAGATATGTCTGGCATGGAAACCATCACTATACACACATTCAAAACCTTTTGGATAGGGAAGGCTGGGGGTAAACAGTAAACAGTAATCAGTTATCAATAATCAATAATCAGTAATCAATAATCAGTAATCAGTAATCAGTAATCAGTAAACACGAGATCTTTTTTGATTATCCTGTGGATGATTGAAAAAGGCTGCGCGATGATGCGGCTGGATAAAGTAAACAGTTATCAATAAACAGTGATCAGATTATTGCAGTACTACTGATAAAAATTACCGCTTCATTTTCATTTTACATTTTCCACTTGATATTGCAACCTATACTGGGCTTCTGATCAGCATCTACGGGCATGCCCGCCAGCATTTGGTCTAGAGCGTTTCTTAGATCTGCGCCGGTAACGGGAAGACCATTACCAGGGCGGGAATCGTCTAACTGACCACGGTAAACCAATTTTAATTCGCTGTTGAATAAAAAGAAATCTGGCGTGCAAGCCGCGTCGTAGTCCCTGGCAACTTCCTGGGTGGCATCATAGAGATACGGGAAGGTAAATCCTTCATCTTTTGCATTAACCTTCATTAATGCCGGGCCATCTTGTGGGTAATTCTCTATATCATTGCTCGAAATTGCTATAAAACCAATTCCTTTTTCCTCATAGTCCTTTGCCAATTGCACCAAACCCTGATTGACATGTTTTACAAAAGGACAGTGATTGCAAATAAACATGATCAAGGTGCCAGCACTGCCTTTTGAGTCTTCCAGGTTCATGATCCGATCTGAAACAGTGTCAGGTAAACTAAAGTTTGGAGCCGAAGTTCCCAGGGGAAGCATATTACTTGCTGTTCTTGCCATGGTATTGAATTTTATACAAAGATAATAGTAAATAGAGAAGTTATTTCCACCCTTCTAATTGCTTTATCATTTGATTCATTATCTTGGGAGTATGGCTGAACATATGGCCTGATAAATATTGATTTTAAAGGAGAGACAATTGCTTGATGCCGCCATAGATAGCGTGCATATTAATTTTGATACTCAAACACTTTGGGTGCTAAATTTAGCGCTTGCCATGGTGATGTTCGGGATAGCCTTGGAAATATCAGTTTCGGACTTTAAGCGATTGATCAGCAACCCAAAACCGGTGCTTGCAGGAGTAATTTGTCAGTTTCTTCTGTTGCCCCTGGTTACTTTTATTTTAGTTTCTGTTATAAACCCCCTACCGAGTTTTGCTATTGGAATGTTTATGGTAGCCGCTTGCCCGGGGGGCAATGTCTCCAATTTTATTTCCCACCTGGCCAAAGCAAATACGGCCTTGTCTGTAAGTCTGACGGCAATTGCAACCCTTCTAGCGGTAATAATGACCCCATTAAACCTTGGGTTTTGGGGAAGCCTTTACGAGCCTACCGCACAGATTTTAGAGAAGATATCCATTTCACCGCTTGAAATGGTAAAACTCGTAGCCTTGCTATTAGGTGTACCTCTTTTGTTAGGCATGTGGGTGCATCAGATTAAACCAGTATTGGCAAAAAAGTTGGCAAAATTCTTTAAAAAGGGTTCCTTGCTGTTCTTTTTTGCTCTCATATTTATAGCCTTGTATAATAACAAGACCATATTTGCGGAGTACGTCTTGTATGTCTTCTGGATTGTAATAATTCATAATTTCATTGCCTTTGCCACCGGTTATTCATTTTCAAGGTTATTGGGCCTCTCCAGAAAGGATACAAGGACAATAACCATAGAAACCGGGATTCAGAATTCTGGCTTGGGTCTTCTTCTTATATTTACTTTTTTTGAAGGCCTCGGCGGCATGGCCCTGTTAGCGGCATTTTGGGGTATATGGCACCTGGTATCTGGTTTGCTGATAGGAATGTTTTGGGGGGCTAAATCCATAAAAAAAGAAGAACTGGTTTGAAAAAGATCCTTTATTGGTGCATAAAACAGCTGATTAAATTCGCCTTGTTTTGTTACTACAAAAAGGTGAAAATGCATGGCTTTTCTGTGCTCACTGAGCATCAGGCTTCCATGTTGCTGGCCAATCATCAGAACGCACTTATGGATGCCTTACTTATTGCGGCATATAGCAAAAAGGCCCCATACTTCTTAACGCGCTCCGACGTATTTAATAATAGTTTCCTCAAGGCACTTTTTGGATTGCTACGGATGATACCTATTTATAGATTGCGAGATGGCAGGGATAGCCTGAGTAGAAACCAGGAGATTTTTGAGACTTGTGCGCACTTGCTCCAGAACAATCAATCCATTTTAATTTTTCCGGAAGCCAATCATAATATACAGCGAAGAGTCAGACCCCTGAGTACTGGATTTACCAGGATTTTGTTTCACACACTTGATAAAAACCCCAAAATAGATATCCAATTGCTTCCCGTAGGGGTAAATTACAAAAATGCCGCCGGGTTCCCTGATAGCGCTGCTTTTTATGCCGGATCAGCCCTGAATTTAAAAGAGTTATACAATTCTAAGGACTTAAGAACTGCTTCTAAAGAAATAAGAGCCCGTATTTCATCGGCCATAGCGCAACTGACAACACATGTAGGGGAACAATACCCTTATGAAGAGACAATATCAATTTTAGACGGCTTACAGCCAGATTATTTAGATCCTGTAGCTTGTAATGCACTGATTGAGGGGTTAAACACACAACAATCCACCAAACCCATCAAAACAAATGAAAATCTTTTTTTTAAAATATGGGATGGCCTTTTTCAACTTTTTAATTTACCTGCCCTTCTTATCTGGAGAGGGATCGTCAGGAAAAAAATAAGTGAAATAGAGTTTGTAAGTACCTATCGCTTTCTTTTTTCATTTCTGTTTTATCCGATATACTACTTGCTGTTAGTACTCTTTGCTACGCTGCTGTTTTCTTTTCTCACTGCCGCAGGCCTTACACTGTTGGTGTTCATCTTTAACCTGATGTATATAAAACTGAGGTAAATACAATCGCAACATTTGGCGCTTACATCATCTGCCCAAAGAAGATGGCATTCATAAGTAATTTGTTGGTGCCGTACCAGAATGCCCTGAAATTGGTGTTGTCTGTAAATAGTATTACCCTTCCTTTGCCCATTCGGCGAACCCGGAAAGGAACACTGTTCTTTAGCATCGCCAGGTTCTCCTCCGAAATATATCCACTTTGCAATGGATTTGCGGTATACTGTATAGGGTTATTGTAGCTGTTCTTATCCGGTTCTATATAAATATTTGTATTTCTGAACAACGCAATTCTATCATTCTTATAGCCAAAATTGATAGGGTGAGACCTGTCCTGGCGCGCTTCAAAAATAGCTCCTCCGGTGACCTGCGCCCCTGTGAAATCTCCCCGCTCTTCAAAACTGATATCTCTGGCAACCAGGGTATCTTTTTTAAATTTCAATTTCATGAATTCGTTTTTTTCAAACCAATTGGCTATGGCCCGATAACCAATTAAAGTTCCTCCTTCTTTGACCCATTCTTTGAGTTTCCCAGCCGCCCTCTTATCCAGGCTGGCTTGCCCTGTACTGGGTAATATGATGTCTGTATACTGACTTATATCCGTGTTTTTAAAGTAATCCGTATCTATTTTTGTGATCTTCATATTGTAACGGGTATCGAACAGGTGCCAAATTTCACCCGCATCATAAGAACGTACTCCCTTTCCAACAAGCAGGGCCACTTTTTGCTTTTTAATCGGATCAAATTCATTACTCCCTAAATCTATGCCTTTGGTTAGCCCGGTATTTACTCCTTTTATCTGAAGATTGTTTTCCCTGGCAATTTCCTTCAAAAAATTGTATAGTGATGCAGCATCCATTTTCTGGTTTTGCACCGGTATCATTATGGTGCCATAATCATAAGAAATGCCATCTAATGAAAACCGGCTTTTGGCCACCTTAGCCCGTAAACCATTTTCCACTATTTTATTAAGTGCTGCAGGACTATAATATTCATGCCATTCGAACAGGTAGGCATAGTTACTCATTTGGCTCACATTGCCTTCCAATGGCTTTAGATTATCTATTTCCGCACCTGCATTTGCAAGAGAAGATGTCTCTGAATAATCAACATTAAATGCCAGTGGAAATGTCCAGGCAGAGATATCGTAAAATAGACTGTCTGTAAACGTGGTTCGTTTCTCGAACATTGCTTTTATCATCCTGTGATTCTTCTGATCCATGGGGATGACATAACTGTTTCCTCTGGTATAAGAATTTTTACCCAGTCTGGTGTCTGCTGCAAGTTCATGGACTTTAATGTGCTGACGTTTTAAGATTTCAGCTAAATGCCAGGATCTGGCAGCATCCTTACTGTCGCCAAAAACGATAGCCTTAGTCTTGCTTTTAGCGGCTTCATTTCTTGTACTGCTATAAAAATCGCGTTGATAGCCAAGAATCTTAGTCCTCATGTTTTTTGCAGCTTCAATAGTAGAGAGGGCAGCAGTGAACTGATTACGAATGGTAAAAGGAAATGTAAGTGTCCCGTTTTCGCTTTCCTGTATATGTCCTCTGGAACTTCCCTGTTCAAAAAGGATGCCTATGCTTCCATTTACATCTGGAAAAGTTGAACCTTTGCCGTAATAATAGTCGTCATAATTTTCCTCTGAATAGTAGAGCGATCCAATTTTGTTGAGGGCCTTCGCGTGGTAGGTGCCAATCTCCGTAGTAAGTTCCTGATTTACTTTTGGAGTCAGGGGATGCACTCTGGTGGGTTCCCCTGGTTGAAAAAAGAAAGTAGAATTGGTGCCCATTTCATGATGATCTGTCAGAATATTTGGAAGCCATTTGTGGAAGGTTTTAATACGTGCCCTGCTTTCAGGCAATTGAACCGGCAGCCAGTCGCGGTTCATATCAAACCAATAATGATTAGTTCGACCACCAGGCCATACTTCGTGATATTCTCTCTCATTATTGTCAGAATTAAGATGAATGCTCCTGTTTGTATTTGCCCAATACGCAAATCGTTGCAGGCCATCAGGATTAAATGAAGGGTCCATCAGAATTACAGCATTTTCCAAAACCTCCTCAATTTCTGCACCTTGTGCTGCCGCCAGATAGTAGGCATAAGCAAGACCCGCATTGGCCCCACTGGGTTCATTGCCATGAATAGAAAAACCCTGATAAACTACTATAGGCATGGATTGGATATTAGCCGAACTGCCAGAGCTTTCTGAAAGAGACAAATGCTCCTTTCGTATCTGTTCTAGATTGCTGTGATTCTTTGGGGAAGTGATGGTAAGTAGTAAAATTGGTCGTCCCTCAAAAGTATGACCCCTGGTTTCTATGGATATCCTGTCGCTTGCTTTGGCCAGGCTTTGCATATAAAACATAAGCTTATCATGGGTAATATGCCATTCTCCTACTTCATGGCCAACGATCTCTGAGGGTTTAGGAATATCCTGGTTATAAGTAATGTGCTGCGGCAGATAATAGTTGAGGTCAACCGTTGCTTGTGCAAGTAGTAATTGTGACATCAAGCCCAGTAATAGCAAGAGTATTTTTCTCATCGGATAAAATGTTTTTTGAATTCAATAGGGTGCTAAAGTTAATTAAACCCCGGACTAAGACCAAGAGACCTGAAGGCTAATTTTAGCATTTAGAAGGCTAAATATAAGCATAAAAAAAGGCCTTCGAAATCAAAGGCCTGTCAATTAACAATTGTAACAACAATTAAATATCGTCGAAATCTACATCGGTAAAACTATCGGTAGATTTTGCTTCTCCGTTTGAGCTTGGCTCCTCCTTTTTAAAATCGGACTGATGTCTTTCCGAAATAACTTCCAGACCTTTTTCATCGATGATATAATCCATCATTTCAGACATGATTTCCCTAAAAGACTGGAAGTCTTCTTTGTAAAGGTAAATCTTGTGTTTCTTGTAGTGAAATGAGCCATCATCGTGGGTGAACTTTTTACTTTCCGTAATCGTAAGGTAATAGTCACCGGCTTTTGTGCTTCTGACATCAAAAAAATAAGTTCTCCTTCCGGCTCTTAAAACCTTGGAGAATATCTCTTCCTGATCCATTAAATCTTTATCGGCCATTTTATTAATAATAGTTAAGATTAGTGTATAACTTCTTATCAAAAGTGTAAAAAAAAAGCTAAGGAAGCAACATTTTTCTAGTTTTCTTTCTCGGACAGCTGGTGTTGGTAGAGGTCCTTGTAGTAGCCTCCCTTGGCTAGTAAACTATCATGAGTGCCTTCTTGTAAAATGGCTCCGTCCTGTAATACTATGATCTTATCGGCGTTTTTAGCTGAAGAAACTCTATGGCTCACAATCAGCGTAGTTCTGTTTCTGGAGGCCTTTTTTAAATTGTTCAAAATGGCCTCTTCCGTTTCGGTATCCACGGCAGATAAACAATCATCAAACAGGTAAATCTCAGGGTCTTTCAACAGCGCTCTCGCAATAGATACCCGTTGTTTCTGACCCCCGCTTAGGGTGATCCCCCTTTCTCCCAAAATAGTATTGTATTGGTTGGCAAAACCAAGAATATTGTCATGCACCACCGCCATCTTGGCAACCGTGAAAATCTCTTCATCTGTGGCATCTTCTTTCCCAAATTTGATATTGTTCTTTATGGTATCGGAGAATAAAAAGGCATCCTGGGGGACTGCTCCGATGGAAGAGCGTAAACTGTTTATGTTTAACTCGTTAATAGGGGTGCCATCTATTAAAATAGTACCGGAACTTACATCATAGAGCCTTGCTACCAGGTCCAGGATAGTAGATTTTCCAGATCCGGTTTTCCCTATAAATGCTATTGTTTCCCCTTCTTTAATCGTAAAGGAAATATCTTTTAATGCCGTAATCAGTGTGTCTTCATAGGTAAAGGTTACATTTTTAAATTCAATTTCACCTTTAATAGGGGTAGGGCGGACAACCGTATTCTGGATTGAAGGTGCTTCTTTTAAAAATTCATTTATTCTTTTTTGAGAAGCTTCTGCCCGTTGTACAATAGAGGTAAGCCAACCTACAATCGCCACTGGCCATGTCAGCATATTTACATAAAGGATAAACTCGGCTATGGTCCCTACTGAGGCTATTTCGCCATCTATATATTGTTTGCCCCCTACATATATCACAAAAATATTGCTGATACCAATAAGCAAGATCATCAAAGGAAAAAACCAGGCATTAACCTTGGCCAGGTCCATACTTTTATCTTTTCCTTCTATGGCCAGCACCTTCACTTCTTCATTTAATTGAGGTTCCAGACTATAAGCCTTTATCACGGAAACGCCCGAAAAAGATTCCTGTGCAAAGGTAGACAGGGTAGAAAGGTATTCCTGGACCCTTGTACTTCGTTTATGGATAATCCTGCTGATCTGGTAGATAAGCACAGAGAGAATAGGCAATGGAAGTAATGAATAGAAGGCAATTGTTGGGGCCTTTATAAACATAAGGGGAATTAAACAGATAAATAGGGTTAAAGTCTGAATCCCATACATTATAGCCGGGCCGGCATACAGGCGTACCTGACTTACATCTTCACTAATACGGTTCATAAGATCCCCTGTTCTGTTTTTCTTGTAAAAGTTCAGACTCAGGAATTGATAATGATCAAATACCTCATTTTTAAGGTCGTATTCTATATATCTGGATACATTGATGATCGTCTGCCTCATCAGAAATGTAAAAAATCCGGAAAGCAAAGCTGCACCTACGATGATCAGAATATATTCTGTGAGGAGCGATCTGGCAACCGATTCGTCAATGGTATTCGCCACAAAGTTTTCTACTACCTCGATAGACTTTTTAACGTAAGAGGGCATAACCAGCTGAAAAATGCGGGCAATGATGGTAATTACAATACCCACCAGTAATTTAGACCAATATTTCCTGAAATATTTATTGAGATGTTTAAGCTCCTTCATGTAGTTGGCTGGCTAAGCGGATATGGTGTATTAAACAATTTGCCAAAGATAGCAGATTGGTAACAAAGGAAATGTTATAAAACTTATAAGATAACGTATTTAATTAATGCTGGAGGTTTAAAAATAGATTGTTATTTTTGCAGCTCATTAAGATGCAATCAAAAATAAAGTTCTTTTAAATGCTAACAAGAAGACAAATTAGGGTAAAAGTTATGCAATGCATTTATGCCCTGACCCAGTCTGCTGATAATTCACTGGAAAAGCAGGAGAAATTTTTAAAGGTGAGTATCGATAATACTTTTACTTTATATCTGCTGATTCTTAGTCTTTTAAAAGAATTGCATAAAATGGCCGGGAAACATGTATCCCATGCTTCAACAAAATACATGTCTACCGCGGCTGACAAATACCCCGATCAGGAGAAATTTTTGAACAACAAAGCTTTGCTGCAAATCGTCCGGAACGAACTTTTGGAAAATGAGTTAAACAAGCGCAAACTCAACAACTGGTACCTGAACGAGGAGTATGTCAAAATTGTATATAAGGAAATCGTTGAAAGCAGCCTTTATGACAAATACATGTCCAGTGCCCAAAGCTCCTTTGAGGAGGACAGGGAGCTGCTGGAAGACCTCTTTAAGGAAGTCATTGCTCCTAACGACAAGATCTATGAGTATTTTGAGGATGATAAACTTACCTGGGTAGATGATATACCGCTGGTAAATACCTTTATCCTAAAGCAATTTAAAAAAGCCAGGGAAAAGCAATCTTCGTCATTTTATGTACCCAGATTGTTAAAGGATAAGGATGATCTGGAATTTGCTAAAAAACTGCTTACTAAAACCTTGCTGAATAATGCTGAATTGGTGAAGGAGATAGAGGGTAAAACCCCCAATTGGGATAAGGACCGTATTGCAGATATTGATGCCATATTATTGAAGATGGCAATTTGTGAATTGCTTAACTTTTCATCTATCCCGGAAAGGGTAACAATAAATGAATATTTAGAGATTGCCAAGGAATATTCTACCCCCAAAAGCAGTATTTTTATCAATGGTATTCTGGACAAATTAGTACGCGAATACAAGAGTGAAGGAAAACTTAAAAAATCAGGTCGCGGCCTATTGTAAATAATTATTCCTTAATTTTGCCGTTTAAATAGATAAAACAATCAAAAATGAGAAGAATAGTTTTAGGTTTAAGTCTGGTAGCTATCGTTTCGTTAGTTTCCTGTAAAGAGAAGGCTTCTAACAAAATAAATGCTGCCAATGTTGAGGTGGCGGCCGAAAGAGATGTTGCAGCCAAGAATCTGCCAGTGATGAGTTTTGATAAGGCCGAACACGATTTTGGTACTATAGAACAAGGTGCTGCTCAAGAAACCAAATTTAAGTTTACCAATACAGGTAATGCACCACTAATAATTACAAATGCAACCAGTAGCTGTGGTTGTACGGTGCCGGAATATCCCAAAAATACGCCAATTGCTCCCGGAGAATCAGGAGAACTTTTGGTGAAATTTAACGGTTCCGGTCAAAATCAGGTGACCAAAAGTATAACGGTTAGCGCCAATACTGAAAAAGGTTCTGAGATTCTCAGGATTAAGGCATTTGTAAATCCAAAAACTGGAGCAAGTACCGCTGCGATAGGGCCGGTAAAGTAATAACCAAAGACACAGAACACTATGAACGATATAGGACAGTTTCTTCCTATGATCTTGATATTTGCAGTGGCGTACTTCTTTATGATACGCCCTCAAATGAAACGTCAGAAAGATGAAAAGAAATTTGCTGCGGCACTTAAAAAAGGAGATAAAGTAATAACCAAAAGTGGTTTACACGGGAAAATAATTGATCTGAACGACAAAGACTTATCTTGTATCATAGAGACTATGGCGGGCAGACTTAAATTTGACCGTTCAGCGATCTCCATGGAAATGAGCAGGAAGTTAAATGCTCCCAAGGAGAAATAGTACAGCTTATACCTAAATAATAAAACGCCGGTTTAACCGGTGTTTTTTTTTATACCATTGTCATAAATACGTATATTAACTCTCTATAAAAAGGCGTAATTATGAGCAGATCCAGAAGAAAATTTTTAAAACACAGTTCCCTTGCTATTATGGGTACAGGAGCCAGCTTTTTATTCCCGACAGAGCTGCTGGCTGTACTTCGAAAAAAGGTAGGCCCTAATGACCGTATAAACGTAGGCCTGATAGGATGCAATGGAATGGGCTTTTCCGATCTTGTTTCCTTGCTTAAAATAAGTGAAGTTAGTGTAGTAGCCTTGTGTGATGTAGATAAAAAAGTATTGGAGCGCCGTACCGCTGAATTAGAAAAAGCGGGGATCAAAAAGCCTAAATGGTATAATGACTACAGGAAATTACTGGAGAATAAGGATATTGATGTGGTGGTAATTGGTACCCCGGACCACTGGCATTGTTTACAACTGACAGACGCCATCAAAGCAGGGAAAGATGTATACTGCGAAAAACCCATTGCCAATTCCATTCAGGAATGTAATCTTATGTTCAATGCTGTTAATGCCAGTGATCGTATGGTACAGATTGGCCAATGGCAGAGGAGCCAGCCGCATTTTGTAGATGCTATTAATTTTGTGCATTCGGGTCAGTTGGGAGAAATCAGGTTGGCTAAGGCATGGGCGTACCAGGGATGGATGAAACCCGTACCTATATTGGCAGATACGGCCAGTCCGGAGGGCGTTGACTATGCCATGTGGCTTGGTCCGGCACCTATGCGGCCTTTTAACCAAAATAGATTTCATTTTAATTTCCGATGGTTTTGGGACTATGCGGGCGGGCTAATGACAGATTGGGGCGTACACCTGATAGATTATGCCCTTTATGGTATGAAAGCGGGTACTCCTAAATCTGTTATGGCTATTGGGGGCAAATTTGCCTACCCCGAAGATGCCTCCGAAACTCCTGATACACTACAAACGGTTTTTGAATATGATGACTTTTCCATTTTATGGGAACACGCAACCGGGATAGATGGAGGTAATTACGGACGTAATCACGGGATTGCGTTTATTGGTAATAACGGAACCCTTGTGTTAGACAGAGGTGGATGGGAGGTAATTCCGGAAAAGGAATTTCAGGGCTGGGGAAAAGACGGGATACCCAAGATGGAAAGGTTGCCGATACAGCAGAACAAGGGTAGCGGTTTAGATCTGCATACGGTTAATTTTATCGAAGCGGTTAAAAGCCGGGATGCCTCCCAGCTAAATGCCCCGATAAAAGTGGGTTATGAAACGGCCCTGGTTTCTCATATGGGCAATGTAGCCTACAAAACCGGGAACAGAGTTTATTGGGATCAGGAAAAGGGCAAATTTACAGATGCTGCGGCCAATAAAATTACAGAAGCTAGCTATCACAATGGATGGGAATTACCTAAATAGGCTTGTTATGGGGACCCACTTTGGACTACATTAATAATTTAAGGAATGAAGAAATATTACTTCACCGTTGTGAGTTCCTTACTTCTAATTCTTTCCTTCATCGCATTCTCAGATAATTTAATTACCGATATCGGCCAGGAAAGCAACAGTGACCCAAAGTTTATTATCCATGGATTATTGATGTTTGCGTGGTTTGGGACATTTTTGGCCCAGTCCTATTTCATTCTTAGAAAAAAGATTAATGCTCATATGAAATGGGGAAGGGTTGGTTTTATTCTGGCAATAGCTGTCTTTGTGAGCACTCTCTATATTTTTATAGCAATATTCAAGGGATGGGAAGCTATGGAACCCTTTGTAAAGGCCAACAGGCTGCTCATGCTAAGTTTTGCTACTTTTATCTTGTTGGCATATTTACACAGAAAAAATGCCACAAAACATAAAAGGTTTGTTTTCTGGGCTATAGTATTGCCTATAGAACCCATAATAGGTAGGGTTTCTGAGGTGTTTCTGGTAGACAATTGGGAGCTTTTCTATGTTCTGGTATGGCATACTTTTTTTGCTTCATTCTTTATCTATGATTGGCAAACATTAAGAAGAATTCATCCAATAAGCTGGGCCGGATTGGCCTGGTTCTATACGGCCTGGGCAATTTCGTTATACACTTAAAAAATGAATTTTCATCCTGCTATTGATAATTCAGCCCCAGCATAATGATAACTTCAAAAAGTTCCTACATAAGTCCCATAAGGCCAAATCATAGCCTTGACCGATATATAGCCGCACCAGCAAAGGGTCCTTAGCATTTACGATATTTGTCATTAAGCCCAACACCATCAAGAATCATAGGCGTAATCTTTTCAAGACGAGTTAATTTGGTCTTTTCCTGTTTTGCCGTGCTGATAAATTCGCAATAATCTCTTTGTTTGCCTGGGGAGAGCGTCTCAAATTTGGACTGCATTGATTTGTTTTTGGCAAAAGCTTCCTTTAACAATACCGGAACTATAATCTTCTTCGTATTTTTTTCAGCTTTTACCACCAGGCCCTTCTTCTGGTTTTCAATAGCCTCATTTATATAGGCCAATACTGCTGCCTGGTCAATGGCATCATTGGCTGTAAATTTCCAATGCCGCATGGCTTTGGTTTTTCCTTCCTGGGCATTTTCGAGTACATTTTTAGGGTCGCTTAAAAACACCCCGTTAAAGAACCAAATGCCAAAATGATTTTTAAAAGCAAGAATCCCAAGTACATTTTTGCCATCTACAGTGTACACGGGAGATCCCCATTTTAGTGTTTCACCCATATTGGTTTTCAGGGCAATTTTTCTTAAAGTGGCTATCCCTTCTTTAAAAGGATGTTCTTTGGCAAAGTACGCCTCAATTTTTTCTGCACTCATGACTCACTGTATTTAGCAGCAGTAAGTTCGCAAATTTTTACGATAACTTCAACGGCCTTTTGCATACTCTCCACCGCTATAAATTCGTATTTGCCATGAAAATTATGCCCCCCCGCAAAAATATTGGGGCAGGGAAGGCCCATATAACTTAGTTGTGAGCCATCTGTACCCCCTCTTATGGGCTGAATTACTGGTGTGATATTCAAGGCCTCCATTGCTTCTTTTGCAATTTCTACAATGTGGAAGACAGGGGTTACCTTTTCTTTCATGTTGTAGTACTGATCCTTAATTTCCAGGTTAAGGTTATGGCCATGAACTTCGTTTATCTGGCCAGCCAGGGTGTTTAACAATTGCTTGCGCTCTTCAAATTTTTGCTTGTCGTGATCCCGGATGATCATTTCCAATTCAGCATGTTCAATTTCACCCTTTAGATGATAAATATGATAAAACCCTTCCCGGTCCGAGGTGTGTTCAGGGACTTCATTTTCTGGCAACAGGGAGATGAATTTGTTCAGGATGGTTGTGGCATTTACCATTTTGCCTTTTGCATGTCCGGGATGTACGCTTTTACCAACGACCTTTACTTTTGCAACCGCCGCATTAAAGTTTTCATATTCCAATTCCCCAATTCTACTCCCGTCAACGGTATAGGCCCAGGCCGCCCCAAATTTATCCACATCAAATTTGTGAGCTCCCCGTCCAATTTCTTCATCGGGGGTAAACCCTATGCGGATCTTCCCATGTTTTATCTCCGGATGGTTAATTAAAAATTGTATGGCCTCCATGATTTCGGTTATCCCTGCCTTGTCATCGGCACCAAGGAGGGTAGTACCATCAGTAACAATAAGTGTCTGTCCTTTGTAGAAAAGTAGTTCTTCAAAATAATCGGGGGAAAGAATTATGTTCTTGTCAGCATTTAATACGATGTCGCTCCCGTCATAATTTTCAATAATTCGAGGTTTTACATTGGTGCCCGAAAAATCAGGAGTGGTATCGAAGTGAGAGATAAACCCTATGGTGGGGATGTCTGCCGTGCTATTAGCGGCTAAGGTTGCCATGACATAGGCATTTTCGTCTATGCTGACTTCCTGCAGGCCCATCGCCTTTAGTTCCTTTACCAGTTTGTTTGCCAAATCCCACTGTTTTTCAGTGCTGGGGGTAGTGTTGGAATTTGGATCGCTTTGGGTATCTATTTTGACATAGCTAATAAACCGCTCAATAATACCTTTCATTAAAGTTGTTTTATTTCAAATTTACGACAATGTTAGTAAGCAAACGCCTGTAAATAGGCCGCGGAGTGTTAACATAAGTAATTCGCTATAAAAATATTTATGTACCTTATTAGAATTATTTAACTCAAAACAAAACCTTATGAACAAAAACTACTTTTTAAGTATTGTATTTGCTTTGCTTACCTCCGGGGCCCTATTTGCCCAGGTTACGGGTACAATTACGGATACTGATGGGGAACCTCTCGTTGGAGCATCTATAGTAAAGCAAGGTACAAATGTGGGTACAACTACCGATTTTGATGGAAATTTTACCATAGATGATGCGGCAGTTGGTGATACCCTGGTCGTTTCCTACATTGGCTACGAGACTAAAACTGTTGTCATAGACAGTTCTGTGATGAACATTGTCCTGACATCAGGATTGTCCCTGGACAATGTGGTGGTAATTGGATCAAGAAACCCTAACAGGGTAGCAACTGATACCCCCGTTCCAGTAGACGTCCTGGACGTTTCCGAATTGGCACAGACATCACCACAGATAACGGTTACTGAAATCCTTAATTATGCGGCACCTTCTTTCTCATCTAATCCACAATCTATTTCTGATGGGACAGATCATATTGCCCCGGCTTCCCTGAGAGGTTTGGGCCCTGATCAGGTGTTGGTGCTTATAAATGGTAAGCGCAGGCATAAAACGGCACTGGTGAATGTGAATGGTACCTTTGGAAGGGGAGCAGTAGGGACAGATATGACCGCTATCCCAGCCAATTCTATTAAGAGGATTGAAATTTTACGCGATGGCGCGGCAGCCCAATACGGGTCTGATGCCATTGCCGGGGTTATCAATATTGTTTTAAAGAACACTACAGATCAACTAGAGGTAGATGTTACCACAGGGGCTAACTTTACAAGTGAAGCCGGCCCGTCTAAAAGTGTGGACGGCGAAAAAATAAATTTGGGCCTCAATTATGGGCTGCCAATTGGAGAGGATGGCGGATATATTAATTTCACCGGAAATTTCAATTACCGCGGCCTGACCAACAGAATGCAAGAATGGGAAGGGCAAATTTTTAATGCCTATAACTCAATAGAAAGAGTTGCCTCCGCAGACGGTTATGACACCTCCTTATTATTAGACGACGATTTTGCAGATATTTTTCAATATGCTGGTGCAGCAGGTGTAAGCCTGACCGGCGGAGAAACACAGGACGACTTAAGGACCATATTGGGTGCTGATGTTACAGAAGCAGAATTAGGAGCCCGGGGCCAGGTGAGAAGTGATTACAATATGAATGTTGGCCAGTCTGAATTGAGAGGGGCACAATTTTTTGCAAATATGTCTATTCCATTAGGCGAAAAATCTGAACTATATGGTTTTGGAGGTCTTGGATACAAAAATGGTTTTGCAACCGGATTTTATCGTTTACCCTATCAATCAAGGGCGTATACCCCGGCCTATATAAATGGCTTTTTACCACAAATTAACTCAAATATCACAGATAAATCAGCCTCTATAGGCATTAAAGGAGAAGTAGGTGACGGGTGGAATGTTGACTTTAGTAACACATTCGGGCAGAACTCTTTTCTTTATAGAATAACCAATTCTAACAACGCATCTTTGGCCAATTCTACGCCCTTTGAAGCCGATTCAGGTGGATTTAATTATAGCGAGAATACCACTAACTTTGATGTAAATAAGTTTTTTGACGATGTAATGGCGGGCTTAAACATTGCCTTTGGAGCAGAGTACCGGGTAGAGAATTACGCCATCGTAGCAGGGGAAGAATCTTCCTATGCACAGTATAATATACAAGGTAATGTACACGATCCTACCGACCCTTCATCTGTAGTTCCTACAGATTTCTTTGGAAGTAGCCGGCCAGGAGGGATACAGGTATTTCCGGGGTTCAAACCAGAAAACGAGGTAGATGCATTCAGAAACTCGGTTGCAGGGTATTTTGACATTGAAGCAGATTTTACCGAGTCTATTTTAGTGAGTGGTGCAGTGCGTTACGAAAACTATTCTGATTTTGGTGGAACTACTAATTTTAAACTTGCGACAAGAATTAAAGCTTCCGATAATTTTAACATTCGAGGTGGTTTACAAACCGGTTTTAGAGCGCCTTCTTTACACCAAATTCATTTTAATTCTACTTCTACTTTGTTTGTTGATGGTGTTCCCAATGAGGTTGGGATATTTCCAAACACTTCCAGGGTAGCCAGAATTTTAGGTATTGAGTCCCTGAAAGAAGAAACCTCATTTGGTTTAACTGCAGGATTTACTGCAAATGTTCCTTCTGCCAATCTTAAGATTACCCTGGATGGGTATCTGGTTAATATAGACGACAGGGTTATCCTGACAGGTCAGTTCGATGACGGGGGAGATCCTGAACTTGCTATCTTATTTGCTCAGGCCAATGCAAGCAGGGCGGCTTTCTTTGCCAATAGTGTAGATACGCAGACCAAAGGTTTGGATATAGTTCTTGATCATTCTGCCAATATATCGGATAATGTTAGGATAGATAATATCCTGGCATTCACCTTTTCTGAAACTTCAGTGGAGAGTGTAAAAGTGCCAACAGCTGTGGCTAATGCCGGACTATCAGATACTTATTTTGATCCTACCAGTAGAATTTATCTGGAATCGGCCGTGCCTACTACCAAGGGTACCTTTTCCAATAACCTTACTGTAGGGGACAAGTGGAATTTCTTTTTAAGAAACAGTTATTTTGGTGAGGTAATGGAAGCTACCAACAATAATGATCCAAATGTGGATACTACCTTTGGAGGGAAAGTTATTACCGACCTGACCATTGGATATAATGTTTCTGATAATTTGAGACTGGTGGTAGGAGCAAACAATTTGCTTGATGTGTACCCGGATGAGAACGACCCGGCGTTCAGATCTAGCGGAAGGTTTGTATATTCCAGAAGATCTGTACAATTTGGAACCAATGGTAGACACCTGTTTGCAAGGTTAAGCTTTAAACTCAACTAAATAATCTAATTACCTATTGCAAAGCCGCCTGAAAAGGCGGCTTTTTTTGTTAGCTTTGATTAGATAATAGCGATAATAAGTATTGTAGATGTTCAGGCAAATATTAGAATCACAGACCCTGCTGATTAATACCCAATCCAAAAAGTTGGCGTCTCAGAACAAAAAAGTAATCAAATTTGGTTTTGGACAGTCGCCCTTTTTGCCCCCGGAGCCGGTTATGCAGGCACTGAAAGATGCGGTTGATCGCAAGGAATATTCCTCTGTTCAGGGTGATGCTGAGCTCAGGGCACATATTTCAAAATTCCATGCTGCCCATAACGGATTAAAGGCTAGCCCGGATAATATATTAGTGGCACCGGGTTCAAAAATCTTGTTGTATGCCGTGCTAATGGCTTTCGAGAAAGCCGATGTTTTTATTCCTGCCCCGGCCTGGGTATCCTATGAACCGCAGGCAGAACTGGCCGGACATAATAGTATTAAAGTTCCAACATCTTTTGATGAAAAATGGAGAATTAACGGAGAACTTCTACTAAAAGCCGCCCAGTCCAAAAAGCACAAGGCTTCAATTCTAATTCTGAACTACCCGGGCAATCCGGACGGGCTTACTTATACCGAAGAGGAACTCAAAGCAATTGCAGCTGTCGCAAGGCAACTGGATATCCTGGTAATTTCTGATGAGATATATGGTTTGTTAGACCATAGTAGTTCTCATGCATCTTTTGCAACCTATTATCCGGAGAAAACAATTACTACAACAGGTTTGTCCAAATGGTGTGGTGCAGGAGGATGGCGATTAGGTGTGGCCATGTTATATGATAACATCGAACCGGAATTTAAACAAGCGCTGATCGGAATAGCCTCTGAAACCTATTCCTGTGCCCCGGTACCCGTTCAAATGGCAGCCAAAGTGGCTTATGGCAGGTTTAAAGCATCTATGGATTATGTAGACAGGCAGATCCGGATCTATAAGGAGGTGGGTAATTATTGTTATAATGGTTTAACAGCTGTTGATATTGCTCTACATCCTCCGGAAGGAGGTTTTTATCTATTCCCGGACTTTTCCCGACATAAAGAAAGATTGCACAAGGCAGGAATTGCAACTTCTACTGAGCTTTGCAGCCGATTATTACTAGAAACCGGGGTGGCATTGCTACCCGGGACAGCTTTTGGTTTTGAACAGGACCAATTGGTGGCCAGATTGGCTTATGTAGATTTTAATGTGCCGGCAGCGGATAGTATATTTAATTTGGAAAGAGATGCGGTAAATACGGTTACCGGAATTCAATTAATAGGTAGCTGGCTTTCCGGTTTGGGATAGTAATAAATTGGAAGAGAAATACATAATTTTTAAAGATTAATGCAGTTTATATATAGAGGATATATTTCGATAAAGGCTATTACATGAAGAAATCATTTGCATTCGGATTAATTATGGCTGCACTTTTTACCGGCATAAATGCCAGTGCTCAATTACCAGATTGTACACTTAGTATTGGGGGGAAAGACACAGCTGTGTTGATACAGGTTTTTCAACTGAATGAAGAACAAAAAAATACCATGGAAATGTGGATTGGGGAGCTTCAAACACAGAACAAGTTAATTGAAGATGAGATTAAGGTGCTATTAGAGAAACACCCTCAGAGTACCCAGGAAGATCTTGAGACACTTGCAAAAAAATACAAGGTCTTAAAAGATAAGATGCTGGCAATTTCAAAAGGCTATGATAGTAAATTGCTTGGCTTGTTTAACCCCAAGCAATACCAGCGTTATGCGGAGCTTTGCAATGAAGCGCTGCGCAAACCTATTACTCCATCTATTACAGCTAAGGCCGAGCCCCAGCCGGAGAATCCTGATTAAGGCCGGTTTACAAATTGACATTTAAAGAAGAATAACTCTTTTGAAGTTTGTATTTTTGCCTAAATTTCTCCTTAGCAATGTACAAGTCCCTCATCAGACCACTCTTTTTTCTTATAGATCCGGAAATAGTACACCATCTTTCGTTTAAACTGATTAAATTCTTTTCAAAAATTGGGTTTGCGCCTTTATTCAGAAGCATGTACGCTCTTGAAGACAAGCGTCTGGAACGCGAGGTTTTTGGATTGAAATTTAAAAACCCCGTAGGTCTTGCGGCCGGTTTTGATAAGGATGCCAAATTGTATAATGAATTATCCCATTTCGGTTTCGGCTTTATTGAAATAGGCACAGTTACTCCCAAACCACAGGCAGGGAATCCTAAAAAAAGGCTTTTCAGGCTTAAACCTGATAAGGCTATCATAAATAGAATGGGGTTTAACAATGGAGGGGTATATGATGCCGTGGAAAGGTTAAAGAAAGATCATAAGGTACTTATTGGCGGCAATATTGGGAAAAACAAACTTACCCCTAATGAACGGGCTACAAAAGATTACCTCATTTGTTTTGATGCACTTTTTGAGCATGTAGATTATTTTGTGGTCAACGTGAGTTCTCCCAATACCCCGGGACTTAGAGAATTGCAGGATAAGGAACCTTTAGCTGCATTATTGAGTCAGCTTAAAGTAGAGAACCGCAAACAGGCCCAAAAACTCAACACCAAAGAAAAGCCCATTCTCCTGAAGATTGCTCCGGACCTGAGCAACAGCCAATTGCTGGATATCATATGGATTGTAAACCAGACAGCTATAGATGGTGTTATTGCAACCAATACCACCATCGAAAGGGATAATCTTAAGTCGAACGCACTACTTACAGAGGAAAAAGGAGGGCTTAGCGGGCAACCTTTAGCAAAGAAGAGCACGGAAGTGATTAGGTTTTTAGCTGAGCGGAGCAATAAATCCTTCCCGATTATAGGGGTGGGTGGCATACATTCTGCCGAGGACGCGCTAGAGAAGTTAGCGGCTGGTGCAGACCTTGTGCAACTATGGACAGGATTTGTTTATGAAGGTCCGGGATTGATCAAGAGGATAAATAAGGCGATTTTAGCCAATAAACAATAAACAATAAGCAATAAACAATAAACAATAAACACGAGATCTTTTTTGATTATCCTGTGGATAATTAAAAAAGGCTGCGAGATGATGCGGCGGATTGCAGTAATCAGTAATCAGAATTCAGTAAACAGTAAGTAGTAAACAATAAACAATGAGCAATGGAATTAACGTGTAAATACGGACATTACGTAATTTTGCTAATTGCTAATTGCTAATTGCTAATTGCTAATTGCTAATTGCTAATTGCATTTATTTGGTCCAGTAATCTACAACGGTGACATCTTCCAGTGAGGGGCCTAAGAGTTGTACAAAAGCCTGGTGATCTGGATGAGGAAGGTAAATTTCCCTGTCGGCTTCGGACTTAAAAGTAACAAAAAAGCAATGGGTTAACCCCTTATTGAGCCCTTCCGGACTATTGTTAATTCCCCATTCATAGTCAGCGATTTCCGAGATTTTAGAAGGGAGTGCCCCAAAGGCATTTTCAATTTCTGTGATCTTTTCCGGAGCGGTACCTTCTTTAAATTTAAATAATACCACATGTCTTAAAACACTGTCTGCCATAATGTTTGGTTCAGGAACTGATGGGAATGGTTCTTCTTCTATGTTCATCGATATAAACCCCAGAGAGGCTAAGGCCAGTATGGCCATGATGATAAATTTGGTGGCTTTCATGGTTAAAAATTTTCGTAAGATAAGAAAAATGAATTAATGTCAAATTTTTGCAGATATTGAGAGAATATGCCCGCAATAAAGACGGGGAATAATGTACAAATTGGGGTTGCGGTTTAGCTGTTATTATCGAAGAAATAGTGGTAAATTTATCGTGCCAGAGTAAACCGTGCTATGTCAGAAAAGGTGAAGATTATAGAGTGCCCCAGAGATGCCATGCAAGGCATAAAGGCATTTATTCCTACCGAAGAGAAGGTAGTTTACCTCCAGTCTTTACTTAATTGTGGCTTTGATACTATAGACTTTGGAAGTTTTGTTTCGCCCAGGGCCATCCCGCAAATGGTTGATACCGCATCGGTTTTGGCGCAATTGGATCTGTCAGAGACACAAAGTAAATTACTGGCTATTGTGGCCAATGTAAGAGGGGCAGAGGAGGCGAGTACGCACGCAGCTATAAATTATTTAGGCTATCCGTTTTCTATATCCGAAAATTTTCAGATGCGGAATACGCACAAGACCATTGCCCAATCTGTAGATACACTGAAGGCCATTTTGGATATAGCTGCTGCTTCCAACAAAGAGGTGGTCACATACATTTCTATGGGGTTTGGGAATCCTTACGGAGATCCCTGGAACGTGGAAATAGTGGGGGAGTGGACAGAGCAACTCGCGGCGATGGGGGTAAATATTTTATCCTTATCCGATACTGTAGGTACTTCTACTCCCGATGTTATAGAATACCTGTTTAACAACCTGATCCCGGCTTATCCGAAAATAGAATTCGGGGCACATTTGCATACCACGCCTTCCAAATGGCACGAAAAGATAGCTGCGGCTTATGCAGCCGGTTGCCGGAGATTTGATGGCGCTGTCCAGGGCTTTGGCGGTTGCCCTATGGCCAAAGACGAACTCACCGGGAACATGCCTACAGAGAAGATGCTTTCCTATTTTACTTCTGTAAAAGCAGATACAGGTGTGAACTGGATGGTCTTTGAGGCGGCATATAACAAGGCATCCGCCTTATTTTCTAAATATCATTAGGGGGTATTGAAGCAATGACCACAATACTTAAGGGGTCATAAGTAAGGCAATTGTTAAATCTGAATATTTATTTAGAATTATTTTAAATAAACTTTGCAGAATTCAAAATTGCGTTTAAATTTGCCTCCTCAATCTTCATTTATTTATATTAAGTCTAAATAAGCATAACAACCAATTTATGAACAAGTCATTTCTAGTATTCGCCTTTCTTTTTTCTGTTTTTACCTACAGCCAGACCCAGACAGATTCTATAATGTTAGACCCACAAAAGCAAATTAATGCTGCCCAGCGTTTATTGTCCGGTAACTATGCCTCGGCAGTTACAGTGGGCGCCTATGGGGAAATCTTATATAACCAGCCCGAAGGAGATAATGGGGAGCTAGATGTACAACGCCTGGTGCTGTTGTTTGGATATCGGTTTAATGAGAAAACACAGTTTGTTACAGAAGTAGAATTTGAACATGTGGAGGAGGTTTTTGTAGAGCAGGCCTTTGTTAATTACAATGTAGGGGCTAATGTAAGCCTTAGGGGTGGGTTAATGCTGGTTCCCATGGGGATTGTTAACGAATTTCACGAACCCACCACCTTTAACGGAACAGAGCGCCCCGCAATGGATAACGCCATTGTACCTACTACCTGGAGAGAAATCGGGATAGGGGTTAACGGAAGGTTTAATGATATTTCTCTGGGGTACCAGGCCTATGTTTTTAATGGTTTTAAATCTACTGAGGCAGATGGTGAAGGAGGTATTTCCGGGTTTTTAAAAGGATCTAATGGCCTTAGAGGCGGGCGGCAAAAAGCCATCAAATCTACTATAGACAGCCCTACCCTCTCTACCAAGTTAGACTATTACGGTATCCCCGGATTGCGATTGGGCTTCTCTACCTATTTTGGCAGCACCCAGGCTGCAGACGAGGTAGAGGAAATAGATGGTGCCAATATTGGTATAGCTATGTTAGGCCTGGACGCCAGATATGCGTACCAGCGCTTTACTGCCCGGGGACAATTTATTCATGCATCGCTTTCGGACACAGAGGCGTACAACACCCTAACCGGGAGAGATCTGGGAAGCGCCTTACAGGGCTGGTATGCTGAAGGAGCCTTTAATCTTTTACCTATCGGCAATGCACAAAAGCTGTTTGCCTTTGTTCGGTATGAGCAGTTTGATACACATGCCAGTACTGCAGGTGCCCTTCAAGAGAACCAGGCCTATGACAGAACAGATGTAACTACAGGCCTCACCTATCATATTGCTCCTGGAGTGGTAATTAAGGGAGATTACCAGTTTAGAAGTAATGCTCTTGATGGGGATGATGTACAGGACCGACTAAATTTTGGGATAGGGGTATGGTTTTAGGTAGTTGCCGAGATTCTTCTTTTTTTGCAATGTCCACCAAAAAAGAAAAGAATAAATTCTTTGAGCACTTTGTTAATGGAGTCTGCCGCATCATCTCGCCCATAATTTTAAAGGTACACCGTACCTTTAAAATCAATGGCGTCCAAGGCTTCAATAATTCTTAACGCTCTTGTTCCCTGCCTTCGGAAAAAGGTTTTACCGCAATTGAAGTCTTTGACAACAGGCATATTTTTGGTAGCATTTTAAACAAACCTCGATGAGCCAACTAGTATTGTATAGTCTCTTGGCGTCAATAAAAATGGGTAGTTTGTATTTGACTTTTTTCTTGTATTGATGCCATAAGGCTTTTATCGGAACACGAGGACATGGAAATGACAAAAAAAGTAACTTTTCCTTATTAAGATTTAATCTAAATTAATACATTTGCTTCATGCGGCAGAGAAACCAAATATCAATCGCTTTAGTACTGCTTAGTTTGCTTTTTTTTGGGTTTGGATTGCCTAAGAATATTCAGAAAAAAGTAAATAAGGAGATAGCCAAGGTATTTGAGACTACCACTGTGGCAATGGAAGCTGTAACAGTACCCGTTAGTCTAAATAATCAGCTCCCTTCAAAAATTAATGAAGACAATTTCTTCAGATTATCCGAAGAGGATCGGTTATTGGGCTATGCCTTTGTAGACAAAGCCCCCAGTAAGACTGCACAGTTTGATTACCTGGTGATATTTGATGCGGAACTCAAAGTAATTCATTCTAAAGTTTTAATCTACAGGGAGGAATACGGAGGAGAAATTGGCAGCAAAAGATGGTTAAAACAATTCCTTGGAAAAACCGGGGGAGACCGGGTAGACCACGAAACCAATATAGATGCTATTAGCGGGGCTACTATTTCTGTCAGGTCCATGACCATTTCTATGGATAAGCTGCTTCAGACCGTGGGCATACTTCACGAAAACAAGGTAATTTAATGGAATACGACGGCCTGCTTCAGACTTTCCCCAAAGGGATTAAGTTGTTTATTGGGGCCTTTGTTATTGTACTTTCTATTGGTTTTTATACCGGCTTATTATTTGTTAGTCAGACCAGTTCTACGGACGTCCAGGGCATAGAAGAGAATTATTTGGGTAACGAGGAAGACGAAGAGGCCGCGGTAATGAAATTTAAAAAGAGTGAAAGGGAAATGCTCACCATTATCCATACCCACATCTTGTCTATGTCTTTTATCTTTTTCCTGTTAGGCATACTGGTATGGCTCACAAAGCTGCCCAAAAAAGTAAAATTGTTCCTGACACTGGAACCATTTTTTTCTGTGGTGTTTACATTCGGGGGCATCTATTTGCTCTGGACGGGGATGTTGTGGATGAAGTATGTAGTGATTTTTTCAGGGTTTTTGATGACCATTACATTTGCCGTTGCCACGCTACTGGTAGTGTTAGAGCTGATGAAGAAATCTGCGCTTAAAACACCTTAATGTATAACGTGCCGTACTTGCCTTAAAAAGTACTATATTTGCACGCAATTAATCCTTAATTGCCATGGAAGCCCACCTAAACAAAATTCTGGGAGAAGGTCTCACTTATGATGACGTACTCCTTGTGCCGGCCTTCTCCGAAGTACTACCCAGAGAAGTTCGAATAGCAACAAAATTTACACGCAATATTACCATCAATGTACCCATTGTTTCAGCGGCTATGGATACGGTGACAGAATCTCAGATGGCCATTGCCATGGCCCAGGAAGGGGGTATAGGGGTCTTGCATAAAAATATGAGCATAGAGGGCCAGGCTATGAAGGTGCGTAAGGTAAAAAGGGCAGAAAGCGGGATGATCATAGATCCGGTAACCCTGCCATTAGATTCAGTAGTAAGGGATGCCAAGGCCAATATGAAGGAATTTAGCATAGGAGGAATTCCTATTGTTGATGACCAGCAGAAATTACTGGGCATAGTAACCAACAGGGACCTGAGGTTCGAGAAGAATAATGAACGGCCCATTGCGGAGGTGATGACCTCTGCTAACCTGGTAACTGTAGCAGAGGGCACTTCACTTGGGGAGGCCGAAGACATTCTACAGGAAAATAAAATCGAAAAATTACCGGTGGTCAACAAAGACAATGTGCTGGTTGGCCTGATCACTTTTAGAGATATTACCAAGCTTACCCAAAAACCAATTGCTAGTAAAGATACCTACGGCCGCCTTAGAGTGGCAGCGGCAATAGGGGTTACCCCAGATGCAATAGACAGGGCCTCGGCATTGGTTACGGCAGGAGTAGATGCCATAGTAATAGATACTGCTCATGGGCACACCAAGGGTGTGGTAGCTGTTTTAAAAGAAGTAAAAAAGAAGTTTCCTGAGCTAGAGGTAATAGTAGGTAATATTGCCACTGGCGAAGCGGCCAAATACCTTGTAGATGCGGGTGCTGATGCCGTAAAAGTAGGTATAGGGCCAGGCTCTATCTGTACCACCCGGGTAGTAGCCGGGGTAGGGTTTCCGCAGTTTTCTGCCGTGCTAGAAGTTGCTGCGGCCATTAAAGGCAGTGGGGTTCCGGTAATTGCAGATGGCGGGATCCGTTATACAGGTGATATCCCAAAAGCCATAGCTGCCGGGGCAGATACAGTAATGCTGGGGTCTTTGCTTGCAGGGACCAAAGAATCTCCGGGTGAAACCATTATTTACGAAGGCAGAAAGTTTAAGTCGTACCGCGGAATGGGCTCTGTAGAGGCCATGAAAGAGGGGAGTAAAGACCGCTATTTTCAGGATGTTGAAGACGACATTAAAAAACTGGTCCCTGAAGGGATAGTGGGCCGGGTACCTTATAAGGGCGAACTCTATGAAAGCATCCACCAATTTGTTGGAGGCCTGCGTGCCGGGATGGGCTATTGTGGGGCCAAGGATATTGCAAGCCTTCAGGAGGGCGGACGCTTTGTAAAAATCACTGCAAGTGGCATTAATGAGAGCCACCCTCACGATGTTACCATTACCAAGGAATCTCCGAATTATAGCCGCTAACAATAATCAATAAGCAATTAGCAATAAACAATAATCAGTTAGCAGTAAACAGTGAGCAGTAAACAGTATCAATACTGCAGATTCATTGCAGTGGACCGCCCTATTTTGTCTGGTTAATTCTTTTGACCATGACTATTTCTTTTGAACGATTTCAGCACAGGAAGACCGAGCAGCTCAAAATTGTTTTTGATTATTCATATAAGCTAAAGGAGTACATAAAAAAATATCCTGGTGTTAAGTGGAGCCGAACACATCGGGCATTTTATATTGCATTTTCAAGCCATTCTGAGGTCGCCTTAAGTGCTTATCTAAAAAAAGAGGGGTATGATGTGGCTTTTAAAGAGGAGTTTACGTCAAAACAAGAATTAGCATTCCCTTCAAAAGACGCTCTTCTATTAAATACTTCCTACAGAGATTATCTGGGAGGTAAACGTTATAGCCATAGCACCATAAGTGTTTATGGGGGATTTGTTTGGCAGTTTTTAAAATTTATTCATCCGAAACCCCTTGATGTAGTGACAAACTATGAGGTACGTTTATTTGTGCAATATACTGTAAAGACCAAAAGAATTGCTATCAGTACACACCGGCAATTGATAAGTTCCTTAAAACATTTGGCGGTTTTTTATCCTATGTGTAGTATAAATGGCGATGAACTAACACGCCCTAAAAAGAGTAAAAAGTTGCCCGAGGTACTTAGTGCCCAACAAATAATAGACCTGCTAAGAAGTACTACTAATCTAAAGCACCGTGCAGTTCTTGCATTAATGTACTCCTGTGGTTTGCGTATAGGGGAGTTGTTGCAATTAGAACTAGGACATATAGATGTAGACAGGGGCCAGGTGTTGATAAGAAATGCAAAAGGGAGGAAAGATAGAAATGTGGTTATGGCCAAAAGTTTTATACCACTTTTACAAAATTATTTAATCAGCTACAGGCCACAGAAGTATTTTGTAGAGGGTGCAAAGGGGCAGAACTATAGTGCAAGCAGCATCAGAGCCTTCTTAAAACGCAGTTGCAGACAAGCTAAAATCACTAAAAAAGTAACACCTCATACTTTGAGGCATTCTTATGCCACGCATTTGATGGAACGGGGGATAGATTTACGCTATATACAAGAATTGCTTGGTCATGCCAAACCAGAAACCACTATGATCTATACGCATGTGTGTAAGAAAGACCTTTTGCAAATAGAAAGCCCATTAGACCTTGTTTTAAAAGATATAACACAAAACCAAAAAGAGAATAAAAACATCCGCTTATCCCAAAACTTCTAAGGGATAAGTGCTATTTTAGTGCGCATATAACAAGTTACCCACGAGGGCGTTTTCTGTTCCGAACTAATCCATCCAATAATTGCTATCTGAAAAATATCACTACTCGGAAAATTCCGTTTATGGGAGTTTGGTCATTGCTGTGAGCTCGTCAACCGTTCTTATTGTCAGGTGCCAGCGGTCATCTTCCCTTACCTGGTGGGATGGGGCTCGTGTTTGTGTGGGGGCAGCCTGGGTTGGCAATACCTCAACCCGAGGGTATCGCAACGCCCCATTGGGTAACAAAGCATATAAAAAATGCGTCAAATTTCGCTACCTTTGAGATCTCCCCTATTTTTAACAATCAGTCACGACTGAAAATATTGTGCGTTAAAAAGACGCACTTTTTATATACAATACCGTTGTACCACATAAAAATAGAAACATGAGATATTTATTTTCCTTTATCATTATTCCGATTGTTTTATTGTATTCATGCAATGAAACCGAAAAGACATCAGATACCACCAACAGCCAAGAGTTAAGTCAAGAACAGCTTGAAAAAGAGGTATGGGATGCAATTGAAGGTAGATTTAAATCGTGGAAGGACAATGATTTTGAAACTTATATGGCTTATCACCATCCCGATTGGAAGAAATGGGAGTCAAGAAAAAATGAATTGACAACAAAGGAAGGAATGGCCAAATTTTGGGAAATTATGAAGGCGGAAGAAGAGTGTTTAGAAATGGAGGTTACCCCCATAGAAATTGAAATACTAGATGGTGGTAAATCAGCTATTGCACACTATACACATACTGAAACATTCACTTATTATGGTGAGGATATGCCTGATGGACCAACAAAGGGAAATACCTTTAGAGGGACTTTAAGATGGAGTGATTTTATGGTAAAGCAAAATGGCAAGTGGCTTGTAATTGGCGGACATCGAGATATGAGTATGCCAGAAGGAAAGTTAGTTCAAGTAAATGACTGAAAAAAATACGTGGTACAACAATGTGTATAGTGCATACCCTTCGGGATACGCACCATACACGAGACGTTGTAGGTCATAAACTAAATTATGTAATGGAATATTCTGATTTACTAAATACTCTTGCGCAAATATCTTTAGGTACTCTAGGTTTTACAGGAG
>NZ_JAFMPW010000011.1 GCF_026126425.1 Muriicola sp. Z0-33 | reverse complement strand
TTTGGGGAGTCTACAGGCAGTGCCACTGCCAATCCAACAGGAGGCGTAGCACCTTTTAGTTACAGCTGGGATAATGGTGAAACCACCCAGACAGCGACGGCGTTGAATGTAGGACTACATTCGGTGATGATCACAGATGCCAATGGGGCGCAAACCAGTTGTGAGATCACATTAACAGAACCTGCAGAATTGACATGCACCATTATGTTGGATAGTGGAATAACTATTAATGGATTAAGCGATGGCATGGCAACTGTTATGCCGGTAGGAGGTACGGCAGTGTATACCTATTTGTGGGATAACGGGGAGACTACTCAACAGGCTATTGCTTTAAGTGCAGGAACCCATAGTGTAACCGTTACCGATGTCAATGGTTGTGAGACCAGCTGCGAGATTTTAATACCAGAACCCGATGTATTGAGTTGTTCAATAGCACTGGAAAATGATGTCTTGTGCTTTGGGGAGTCTACAGGCAGTGCCACTGCCAATCCAACAGGAGGCGTAGCACCTTTTAGCTACAGCTGGGATAATGGAGAAAGCACCCAGACAGCGACGGCGTTGAATGTAGGACTACATTCGGTGATGATCACAGATGCCAATGGAGCAGAAACCAGCTGTGAAATAACAATTAATCAGCCCCCACCTCCAAATGCCGGAGAAGACAATGCAACATCAGTTTGTGAAGGAACTATAGTAGACCTTTTGCAATTGGTAAGTGAACCCGGAGGAACATTTACAGGAGCCGGAGTCAGTGGTACTTCATTTGATACTACAGGATTAACTCCCGGTACTTATGAAATCACATATACCGTTACTACTGGAAACAATTGCCCTGGAGACACTGCAACCATTAATATAGTAGTTGCAGAAGATGTTGTAGAACAGGCCTGTAAGGTAATGGACGTAGATTTCTGTAACCCGGATGAAGAACCATTCTATAGTTTTTACTGGGCGCAGATGCGTGCCCTGGGAGATAATGCTGAATTCTTTTCTCAGAATGCAACGCATACCTTAACCTTTACAGAATTTACCGACGGGACGGCCCTGATAGAAGGCGATGTTCAATCCGGAGCCTGTTCGGCCCAATTATATATTGCTTTAAAAGATAAAAAAGACTGGGCCACCTGGAGTGCCGATGGAGGAAACTTTAAACCACAGGGATGTGATCCTGATGCATTGGTCAAAGAAGCATTGAGGTATTACCTGGTAGACGGCACAAAAAGTTTTATTACTACCACCGGTGGAGATTGTCTTGAAGAAGGAACTTTTGTAGTAACCCAACGCCCGGATCCCTTCGATCTTAGTACACCAAATTTAGGCGTACATGCAGGACCAGGTGGTGCCCTTACAGATTCTGATACCTCTGCAGAAGGGGTAGCCGGATGGGCTTGGATGGGACCTCAGGGTGATGAACAGAAGTACCATATCGATTTCAATTTCCATATAGAATGTGAAGAACAAACCGAGTGTAAAATGGACAATGAGGTTTGTGATGGCGTTGATAATGATGGGGACGGACTAATAGATGAAGACCTACCTGATAGTGATCAGGATGGTATTCCGGATGGTTGTGATGTTTGTGAAGGCGGTGATGACAATCAGGATGCCGATGGTGATGGAATTCCTGATGCCTGCGATACCTGTCCTGATGGAGACGATTCGGCCGATGCAGACAATGACAATGTACCAGACAGCTGCGATGTTTGTGAACAAGGGGATGATAATTTAGATACAGATGGCGATGGTGTTCCTGATGCTTGTGATATTTGCGACGGTGATGATACCGTTGATACGGATCAGGATGGAGTACCGGATGCTTGCGATGTCTGCCCTGACGGCGATGATACCAAAGATGAAGATGGTGATGGAGTGCCTGATGATTGTGATGTATGTGCAGATGGTGATGACGGTATAGACACAGACGGCGATGGTATTCCTAACAGTTGTGATGTTTGTACAGATGGAGACAATAACCTGGATGCTGATAATGATGGCGTACCGGATGATTGTGATATCTGTGCACAGGGAGATGACAATGTGGACACAGACCAGGACGGCGTGCCTGATGCTTGTGATGTTTGTGAGGATGCTGATGATACTGCCGATGCCGATGGCGATGGGGTACCGGATGGATGTGATGTGTGTGCTCAGGGAGATGATAGTGCTGATGCAGATGGCGATGGTGTTGCGGATAGCTGCGATATTTGCGAGTTGGGCGATGACAATATAGATACAGATCAGGATGGGGTGCCAGATGCATGTGATATTTGTGCCCAAGGAGATGATAGTGCCGATGCCGATGGTGACGGAGTTCCGGACAATTGCGACATCTGTGAATTAGGTGATGATAATATAGATATGGACGGAGATGGAGTACCCTATGCATGCGATATCTGTCCGGCAAATGATGATAATACAGATACAGATCAGGATGGAGTGCCAGACGGATGTGATATTTGTGCCCAGGGTGATGATAATGTAGATACAGATGGAGATGGTGTTCCTGATAGTTGTGATGTTTGCGAACAAGGAGATGATAATGTGGATACAGACGGAGACGGCGTACCGGATAGCTGTGACATTTGTGAAGGCAATGACGACAATATAGATTCGGACGGCGATGGGGTACCAGATGGATGCGACCAATGTGAAGGCAACGATGATAGTGCAGACTTAGATGGTGACGGGGTAGCTGATGGTTGTGATATTTGTACTCAGGGTGATGACAATGTGGACTCGGATGGGGACGGCGTGCCCGATGCATGTGATATCTGCGATGGAGATGATAGTCTGGATGAAGATGGCGATGGTGTCCCGGATGCCTGTGATATCTGCGATGGAGATGATAGTGTGGATACAGATGGCGATGGAGTTCCAGACGCCTGTGATATTTGCGAGCAGGGTGATGACAGTGTAGATACAGACGGTGACGGTGTGCCCGATGCTTGTGATGTTTGTGAATTGGGAGATGATAGTTTGGATGAAGATGGTAATGGTATCCCGGATGCCTGTGATGAGGACGAAGAAGCCCCTCCTGCCGGTTGTCAGACTGCCTACGCGCGATACGCTGAAAGCAATAGTTGTTTTATTGATGATGGCTTAGGAGCCAACAGATGGGGATGGACCAATTATCTTCCTACTACAGGTATATTTGAACTGGATCTTTATTCTGGTGCAGGACAATGTGTAATTTCCAACGGTGAGAAGTCTGGGGATGTTTTAGTTACCTATGGCGATGGGGAGATTACTGTAACGATTAATCTTCTTAACGGGTTCACAATGACCGAGGCACAATTGTACATTGGAGATGCACCATATCCGTTAAAGAATGGCGACCCTACAGTGGCTTCAGGGCAGTTCCCGTACAAGGCTGAAAATCTCAACAATGTTACCAGCCACACTTTTGGCCCAATTGATGTAAGCAATGAAGGGGTTCATTTAATCCTTCATGCAGTTACCTGTGGATCTGCTATACCAACTATACCTGTACAACTTGTAACGGTACAACCGTACCATAAACGATTCGAGAATAGCATCGATTTGGAAATTACTACTCCTTACGATGCTGTGATAGATGTTCAGTTTATGGATGTGTCCGGTAAAGTGGTGATGAAGAAAAGAGCAGGTAATGTAACTAAAGGAAAGAATATGTTACCACTCAGAATTCACAGATTGGCTACTGAAGTACATATCATGACAGTGAATACAGGGAAAGAATTAATAAGACAAAAAGTGTATTTCCATAAATAGGATTGCATCTGTTGATTATTAATCCCTTAAATGAAAAAAGCCCTGACGAATCGTCGGGGCTTTTAGCATTAAGTAGTTGGTTATGTTTGATAAGATTTGGGACTACGAATATGGGATTATAGCGACGCAAAAAAAAAGAATAGTTGTAAAGCGTCTGAATTTGTATGTTAACCGTTTCAATTTTGATGTGTGATTTTCAGAGGGCTATAAATTTGGTGTCAAATTAAAATCCCTGCCGTGAATGGCAGGGATTTTATTAAAGCATTAGTCACTTCATTTTAGTTTTGTGTATCAGGGATCAATACACTATTCAATGCATGGATAACTCCGTTGGCAGCCTGCACATCTACCACAATAATTCCGTTGTTACCATTTCCGGCACCATCAGTTATATCAGCTATATTATCACCGGTTCCTGGGAGGTTAATGGTAACATTATCGCCTTCTAAAGTTGGGGCAGAAATTCCATCGGTTAAATCTGCAGAACGAATATTGCTATTGGCAATTACATGATGCTGAAGTACACTGGTTAATAATCCTTCTTCTATATCACTAACGCTGTTCCAATCTCCATTGGTATCAAGTAACGCCTGGAAGGCATTTGCTGTTGGGGCAAATACAGTGAACGGGCCATCACCAGAAAGTACACTTACGAAATCAGTTGCCGGGGTGGCGTCTGTAAGAGCCGTAACAAGGGGTGCAAAGGTAGGATCGGCAACAGCAAAAGTAACTACAGTAGGAATATCAATTACCGTATCTACAGCGTGTATCACACCGTTGGTTGCAACTATATCTGCAGCGGCTACTGTACTACTTCCATTGATAACTACTCCGTTATCTGTGTTGATATAAAGACTAAGGTTATCCCCGTCTGTATTTGTTGCGGCAGTAGAAACGTAAGAGTTGCTAAGATCTGCTGCGAAGGCAGCGGCACCAACAATTACATGATTAGATAAAATGTTTGCCAATTCATTATCATTCGGATTTGTGAATGCTGTAAAAGCTCCATTTACAGGTGCAAAAACCGTGAAGTCGGTTGTGCTTCCAGAAAGTAAATCTGTAAAAGTAGTATTGCCACCTGCTGTAAGTGCTCCCACCAATTCGGATAAATCCCCGTTGGCTAGTGCATGGTCTACTATCGTAGGCAACCCTATTACTCCATCAACAATATGGATAACCCCATTTGAGGCATCAATATCGGCCTGAATTACATTAGAAACACCATTAATACCAACACCGTTAGCAGTATCAATATATAAACTTAGATTATTATTTCCGGCTCCGGCTGTTGATAGTGAAGACACATAACCTGTGCTCAGGGCAGTAGATACGTTTTCCCCAGATACAACATGGTTAAGCAATACCTGTGTAAGCACATCAACGGGGACGTCTTCGAGCGTGGCAAAATTGTTAGCGGTCAGGAAAGCTTCAAATGCCACATTTGTTGGGGCAAAAACGGTAAACGGTCCATCGGCCTGCAGAGCGGTTACCAGGTCTGCTCTCTGAAGGGCAGCCACCAAATTACTAAGTTCGCCAGTTGCAATTGCCAGGTCCACGATATCGTTTTGTTCCATCGGTATAGGATCTTGGTCTTCATCATCATTTGAACAGGATACTGCCAGAAGAGAAAAGAAAACGACGGCATAAATGGGTAGGTACTTAAACATTACTTTTTTCATTGTTTTAGATTTATTGTTTAATAAAATTTAAAATATGTTGAACAAAATAAAAATTGGCTAAAAAATTTTCCATGAAGAGTTTGTTGCTTTTAAAACACATCATGGAATGTTATCTAATTCTCGACTTTAGGATGACGAAATTAAAGAGCGTTGCTTTTGTTTAATTATTATTAGTAAAAGTTTAACAAAAATTCGATGAAATGATAATAATGAGGTGAGTTTAATGGTAAATAATCACTCTTTAATTAAGTTGTAGTGGTTTGATAAACAATGATTTAACTAGGAGTAGTTATCAAATTAATGACCATATCCGTTCTAAAGATCAATCCGAAACGGGTTTTTGGGTAATACTAATTCATAAGATCTGGCAGTAAAACATTATTGACCAATCCGTGAATTACGCCATTGGAGGCCTGTATATCCTGTATGCCTACAATGCTTCCTTCATTACCCGAACCGTCGGTTATTTCCAAATTTCCATCATTATTCTGGAAAGTTATTTCATCACCTTCCAGTGTTGGCAGGGAACTGCCGAAACTAATTTCAGAAAGTCTGAAATTTCCATTAACTACATGATGCTCCAATACCTGAGCTAAAAATGTCTCATCCAAATCGCTGATCATCTCCCAATCATTATTAGTGGCAAGTAAATTTTCAAAAGCGTGCTCTATTGGCGCAAACAGCGTATAAGGTCCGCTTTCTTCAATGGCATCGGTAATATCAGAAAAGGGAGCTGCCAGGTCTAGGGCGGTTTTTAAAGTCTCAAAGTTCAGATCATTGGCCACAAAGGTGGCAATCGTTGGTAATTCAATAACAGCATTTACCTTGTGCATAATGCCATTGGCCGCCAAAAGATCTGCTTGTGTAACGGTGGAAATGCCGTTAAAAATGAGCCCGTTTACGGCATCAAAATATAAAGACAACTTGGATCCGATATCCGGGCCATCGGCTAGTGTTTGCAGATAATTGCGTTGCAAATTAACTAGAGGAGTGCTATCTACCTGTCCCAGGATGACATGATTTAGCAGCAGTTGGGTTAGGTCTTCCAGGGGCACATCGTTAAGGGTTGCATACCCCTTGGCACTTAAGAAGTTGCTGAATGCACTGTTAGTAGGTGCCAATATGGTGTATTTTGTACTCCCCTGAAAAGTGGAAATGAAATTAACCCGTTCAAGGGCTGCAGCCAGAGAGGAGAGTTCAGGATCTGAAATTATATTATCCGCCAGGGTAGTCTCTGGGATAGGCAGGGTATTGCCATCATCCAGATTGCAAGACAACATGCTGGTAAACACCAAAATCAGCATACAATTTTTGAAACTAAATAATCGATCCATAAAAATGAAATTTCATTTATAATTCATGTTATTACTTAAGATGAATTGAAACTAATATGGTTGCTTTTAATCAGGGCTTTTGGATTGTAGAACATCAGCATATGTTTAAGGCTTCTTAAAATGGCTGGCTTGCAATGGGTTTTTCGTATTTTTGCACTTTAAAACAAGTCATGAAAAAGGTAGTAATAGGACTTTCAGGGGGAGTAGACTCCAGTGTTGCCGCGTATCTCTTAAAAGAACAGGGATATGAGGTGATTGGTCTTTTTATGAAGAACTGGCATGATGACTCTGTGACTATTTCCAAGGAGTGCCCCTGGTTAGAAGATAGTAATGATGCCCTAATTGTGGCAGAAAAGTTGGGTATTCCATTTCAAACAGTTGATCTTAGCAAGGAGTATAAAGAAAAGATAGTAGACTATATGTTCCGGGAGTATGAAAAGGGGAGAACCCCCAATCCGGACGTACTATGCAACAGAGAGATAAAGTTTGATGTTTTCCTTAAGATTGCGCTTCAACTAGGTGCAGACTATGTAGCCACAGGGCATTATTGCAGGAAAGGGATTATAGATAATCCGGATGGTACACAGACCTATCAACTACTGGCGGGTAAGGACGGGAATAAAGACCAGTCTTATTTTTTATGCCAGCTTTCCCAGGAACAATTATCCAGAACATTGTTCCCGATTGGGGAATTATCCAAGCCCGAAGTACGCCAAATTGCTGCGGATAATAAATTAATTACGGCAGAAAAGAAAGATTCTCAAGGCTTGTGTTTTATTGGGAAAGTTCGCTTACCCGATTTTTTACAACAACAGTTAAAACCAAAAAAAGGAGTAATTGTAGAAGTTCCTGCTTCTATTCCACAATACCATCGCCCGGAAATAGAGTTTCTTTCCAAGGAGGCCGAGTTGGCCCATTATGCCGAAAAACCGGTATATGAAATTCACGACGGCAAGGTGGTAGGGGAACATCAGGGGGCTCATTATTTTACCATTGGTCAGCGCAAAGGTCTGGATGTTGGTGGCACAAAAGAACCGCTGTTTGTAATAGAGACCGATGTAAAAGAAAATATCATATATACCGGTCAAGGAAAACAACATCCGGGTCTTTACAGAAGAACCCTCTTTGTTTCAAATGACGAATTGCATTGGGTACGCCCGGACCTGGCTTTGGAAGTAGACCAGGGTATGGAGGTAATGGCCCGTATTCGTTACAGACAACCCTTGCAAAAGGCACGCTTGTATAAAATAGACAGCGGACTCTATGTAGATTTTGAAGAACAGCAAGCCGCAATTACAGAAGGGCAGTTTGTTACCTGGTATAAAGAAGAAGAGTTAATAGGATCTGGAGTTATCTCCTAATTTTCTTTTGTTAGGTATAATTCCCGGAAGAAAATTATATTCTGAAAAGCCACACAAGAGGTAGCCAATTCAGTATCTTATCCTTGGGATAAATAACAACTTTTATGCAGAACAGAATTACCGACCTTTTTAAAATTGAATATCCAATCATCCAGGCAGGGATGATATGGGCCAGCGGGTGGCGTTTGGCCTCTGCTGTATCTAATGCCGGAGGATTGGGATTAATAGGAGCAGGAAGTATGTACCCCGAAGTACTAAAGGAGCATATTGCCAAGTGTCAGCAGGCAACAGATAAACCTTTTGGTGTAAATGTTCCTATGCTATACCCGGAAATAGATAAACTTATTGATATTATTATACAATCCGGGGTAAAAGTGGTGTTTACTTCCGCCGGAAACCCCAAAACATGGACTACCCACCTAAAGGCCCATGGAATAACCGTGGTGCATGTGGTTAGTAGTGTAAAATTTGCAATTAAGGCCCAGCAGGCGGGGGTGGATGCCATAGTTGCAGAAGGTTTTGAAGCCGGGGGCCATAACGGACGAGACGAGACAACTACCCTGACCTTAATACCAGCGGTGAGGGAACAAATAAATATCCCATTAATTGCTGCAGGTGGTATTGCCACAGGTGCTGCCATGTTAGCTTGTATGATACTGGGCGCAGATGGGGTACAGGTGGGGAGCAGATTTGTAGCCAGTCCTGAAGCTTCTTCGCACCAGTTGTTTAAGGAAAAAGTAGTAGAGGCCAAGGAAGGGGATACCCATCTTACCTTAAAAGAACTGGCGCCAGTACGGCTCCTCAAGAACCAATTCTATGAGGAAGTTCAACAGGCCTATTCTAATTGCGCAACAACAGAGGATCTCAAGACACTTTTGGGAAAAGCCAGGGCTAAAAAAGGCATGTTCGAGGGTGATATGGAAAAAGGCGAATTGGAAATCGGGCAAGTCTCCGCTATAATTCACGATATTAAACCGGCCGCAGAAATTGTAAGGGATATGATGAAAGAATTTCAACTGGCCAGGGAAGCGGTCAGCAAGATGTCCTGATCGTAATCTTCCTTATTCAGTTAATTTTACTCTTAGTATATAACTGTCTGCTGTAATAAATAGTACAGATTTGTCTGCATTGAACGCACAATTAGAAGTAGCCCGTCCTGTTTTAATTTTTCCTAAAACCTCCCCTTCAGGCGTGAATATAAAAACCCCACCGGGCCCCGTGGCAAATATATTTCCGTTTCGATCTACCTTCAAACCATCAGGTAATCCTTTTTCAGTACCCACTAAATCAGTGGCATCGTAAAATAGTTTGCCGGAACCCAGAGTACCATCTTCCTTTATTTCAAAAACTTTCCAGATAGCCTGTTCCGGGTCAGAGTTGGCAACATAAAGTTGTTTACTGTCGAGTGAGAAAGCAATCCCATTAGGCCGTGTAAATTCTTTGGTCAAGAGGGTAAGTTCTCCTTCGGTATCTAACCGATAAACCCCTTGAAAATCTAATTCCTTTGCAGGATCATCCATTCGTTCTGGCAGGCCATAGGGAGGATCAGTAAAGTAAAGATCCCCATTATTTCTGTATGCAGCGTCATTTGGGCTGTTAAACCGCTTTTGGTTATATTCTGCTACCAAAGCGGTATATGATGGCTTAGGTGCGTCTAAGGTACTGTTCATTTTGGCCATGCGTCTTTCACCGTGCTGACATAGTACAAGCGCCCCTTCCGAATCTAGTAAAAGTCCGTTAGCTCCTGGCTCGCCTCCGGTAAAATTCTCCCCAAGAAAGCCCGAAGGTTCTAAATACACCTCAGCTTCTTTCCCTTCTTTCCAGACATATATGGCGTTTCGCGGAATATCGGTATAGAGCAGCATTTGCTGTTGTTCTACCCATAAGGGTCCCTCGGTCCAATAATGACCTTCAGCTAAAATTTCAATTTTGGCTTCCTTAGATACAATATCCCAGAGGGCTTCCGAATTAGCTGCAATACTAGCTCCTTCTAAAATGGGGTAAGTAATACTACTATTGTCCGTTTCTGGTACAACAGTTTCTTTTTTCTCCTTACAGCTCATTGCTATAAAAAAGACAGCAATTATCTTTATGTATTTCATAATAATTTAGACCAGTTTTGCTATAAAATTAATGTCAGGTAAATATTGTTAGGTTCTGGCTTAATATACTGAAGTGCTTAGTTCCACGTCTGCATCTGCCCAGGCCTTATTATATTCTTCCTTAACGGCTTTGGCTTCCTCCAGTTTACCCTGTGCTTTTAAACTCTGATACAAACCCATTAATGACCAGCCGTTTTGTCTAAGTACTTCCAGATCCTCTTTGTATATTTTTTCTGCCTCAGAGTATTTCTTGTCTTTCATGAGAATTGCACCCAAATTTTGCCTGGTGGGAATATGCCAGGCCGCAGGTTCGGTATAGGTTAAATTATCTTCCCCTTCAACAGCGCTTTTTAAATGTTCGGCAGCCTTGGACAGATCTCCATTAAGCGCGGCTAACTCCCCCGCTACCACCTCATATGCAATTTTCGCAATATTGGAAGACGGATTATGAGCTGTAGCAACAATATCTTCAAGATCAGCATCATCTTTCATCGCCCTGAGTGCATCTAACTCTTCCTGTGCTTCCTTGGCATTACCCTTTCTTATAAAAGCAATACCCCTGGCATAATGCCTTATCAGGTTGAGATGTTTAATTTCAGGATTGGGTGCAGGAATGGTGAGGATATCATTCCATTTGCCAAACCGGGTATATGCCAATAAGGGAGTGGAAGCAAAATCTTGCAAAAATGGCAGGGTAATCAATTCCCCGGTGGGCACTTTCTCGGCTGTTTTTTTTGCAGCATCAATAGCAATTTCACTAGAACCCAATAAGCTGGCAGCAGACCACAAGAAATGAATGTTATGAGGATAATACCCCAAAGGATACATCCCTTGCGAATAACATTGAGAAATATAGTCTTCGTCCGCAAGAATTGCAGCCTGGTTTGCGGTTACTGCATCTTTATAACGCCCCACACGAATGTATATATGTGATGGCATATGTACAATGTGCCCAGCAGCCGGCATCAAAGCTCCTAATTTATCGGCGCTTGGAACAGCAAGATCTGGTTTTGGTAATTCTACCATATGGATGTAATAGTGATGTGCTCCGGGATGATCCGGATTAATTTCCATAGCCTTTTCCAAAGCAGCTTTTGCCTCTGATATATTAGGAGAAGGATTCCCCTGAGCATCCCAATAGTTCCATGGTACAGTATTCATTACAGCTGCCGCATATAATACCTGAACATTAGCGTCTTCCGGGAATTTTTCCAAAACACCTTCCATGGCCTTCATGTAAGCCACATTAAGTTTAGCGACATCTGCTCCTAAATCCTCACTGTACCGAGAACTTAAGGCCTTTATTATTGCCTGCTCTTTTATGGTAGCATTTTTTGAATGTTTTACTGCTTTTGCAAGAGCTTCGTTGCATTTTGTTTTGCGCTCATCATCTGGCAAGGGATCATTAATATTGGGGCCTAAGGCGTAGGCCTGTCCCCAATAGGTCATCGCGGCATCCGGATCTAAACGGGATGCTTCCATAAAAGACCTGTGCGCTTCGGCATGGTTAAAGGCATATGTCAGCTTTAAACCCTGATTAAAAAAGGTCTGTGCAAGTGCTTCCCTGGTAGAAATAGCCGAATGCAGGTTACCCAAATTTTCGAATAATGGTGATATTTGTTTTGTGGTATCCACATCAGAAAGCAGGTATTTGGCTACTGTACATTTTATACTGCCAAAGGAGGCAGTCTGTATTTTTTTGGTGTCGTTTTCCCGGGATTTAGGAATTAAAAAAATAATTGCACATAGCAATACTGCTACTATTGCAAATTGAATTTTGGTTTTCATGGTATTGTTCTAAATATTAAACCTATTAAAAAACGGGGGAGCTACAGCCAGTAAATACAATAGCCCTGGCTTATACGGCTTACTAATATACTAAAATGTAATTTTTAATTTTTGCTTGGCCTAATTAATTTAAGACCGGTTACTATCGGAATATACCACTGCTTTATGCCTAGTTATTTTCATATGCAGACTTCATCAGATTGGAATATCCCCTGGCAATCATTCTGGATCTGTCTTCGTTCCAAACCTCGCACTGGGCGTTTATTATTTTGTCTCCAGCTTTAATTATAGTTCCTATAGCAATAATCGTCTCCCCTATACCGGCCTTGCTAAAATAGTCTACTGCCAGATTTACAGTAGTATATACATGTGATTTATCAAGGGTAAATACCGTGGCCCCAACTATTTCGTCTATTATGGCCGCAGTGGTTCCACCGTGCAAAATCTTCAGTGGATTGGTCATTTCCTCAGTCACCACATAGGAGAATTCCAGATGTCCTTCTTCAACCCTCAGCACTTTTGCGTTTAGCCCATTAATCAATGGGGAAGGGGAAGACAGAACCTCCTTTCCAACAGAGGCTTTTAAGTACGCTAATATTTTATTCATGGGTTCAGGAAATTGGTATTCGTTAAATTAATCCTTTTCAGTGAAACCTATCAAAAAAAGGACGGAAACAAATTGCAGGAATCCCATTTAAATATATGTAGATACGAAATTTATATTTTCTGATAGACTTTACTTTTTTTATTGCCAGATGCTCCCCTTTTGGTACTTCTGGTTAGGGTAATATCGCCATTGGCTTTTAGTTCAAAGTGCAACTTATCTTCCATGCCCGCTGGCATACCACTATAAGCAAATTCGTTATTGCCAATATATTGGTAGTACTGACCAAAAACTTCATTTTTTTTGCAAAGCAATCCATTGTGTTCAAAGAAGGTAAGTTTACCACCTTTGCCTTCCGGATTATAGGTTCCGGTAATCTTATCAATGGCACTGAAAGACGCTTTCAATTCGTCATTCATATTACAGTCAAAAGAGACCTGTTTTACTCCATTTTTGTCCTTGACCTCTAAAATCCTGTTTTTGGCGGCAACATCGGCCGAGGAATCATCAGATTTCAGATAGGGATCCCCAACAAAGTAGATCTGCGTAATAAGGCTTTGATATCCCGGTGCAGAAATTAGCAAATGAAAATGTGCAGGTCTGTAATTTCCGCCGCCTGCATCATAAGGCACTGGCATCTGAGTGGTAAACTCGTATTTGCCATTTTCGTCGCAATAAGTGGTGCCTCTATACCTGAATTCATCGGTTTCATTATCGTACACTTCTGTGGCCGAACAGTGCCATAATTCAACCTTAGCACCGACATAGGGCGTGGTGCAATCTTTATGTCTGATGATTCCTGAGAGTTGGGTCAATTGCCCGGGTGCTCCTTCAACGACCAGGTTGTTCCTTTCCGGACTGCCTGGCCGGTAAAACGGACCAAGGATATCAGAAGTGGTTTCACAGTCTCCGACGTACGACTTGCCATTGTATTTGATAAATCCCGTAGTGCTTACGGCTACTGCTGCCAGGCCGCTTAATCTGGTAAATGTTCTTCGTTTCATTTTGGTTGGTTTTAGTGGTTGCTGTTATCGGAGGGAATTAAAAGATAATGATTTAATTCCGAAGATTAACATCTATAGCTGCTATATCCTGGCAACCTACACACATTATTATACACTCAAATATTTCCAAAAGACCGCTATAGTTAACAATAGCACCGTACAAAACTCTAAATACTTATTCTTTTAAATTCGCTAAAAATTCAATTAAGTCACGCAGTTCCCTTTTGGTGATCAAACGCCCCATTGCCGGCATGGCAGAAGGCATGTTTTCGCGCTTTGCAATGCGGTTCAAGGCTATTTCCAGGGGCTCTGCGTCTGAGGTCCTCAGTATTATTTCATGATCGCCTTCAGCCACAAGGAGGCCACTCACTTCCTGTCCGTCAGTTAGGGTGAGTTGCACGGAGCCGTACCCTGGCGCCAGACGCGTACCTGGTTCAATAAGCGATTCCAGTAATTGTTCCCTGCTAAGTACATTGGCAATATTATCTAAAGGTGGCCCAACGGTACCTCCTGTACCTCCAAGGGCATGGCATCTAACACACTGGGCCGTTGGGTTATTCTGGAACACGAAATACCCTTGTCTCCTGTTACCACCATAAAGTGTTTCTTCATATGCTTCTACGGTATGCCCTCCTTTCTTTAATGCGCCCAACTGGGCAATCAGTGGATCTGAAGTTGTTGCCTCTACGGCCTCAATAAGATCCAAGATAATCCCTTGTTCTAACTGATCGCGACCGGCTCTTTTTATCAGATCGCTAAGAACAGATTCACTTTTGCTTATTGGCATATCACCAAGAACGCCTAACATTCTTTGCTGTTCCCTGGTAGAACCGGTATTAAAAATTGGCCTTACAATACCAAGTAGCTCGGTTTTATTGATATCTAATTGAGGAATAAGCCCCAGGGCAGCGGCCCTGACCCCCTGGTCTTTATCTCTCATTCCCTTCTGCATTACAGCAGCTATTTGGTCATAATTGAGACTCCCCAACGTTTCTAGTACAGCCGACCTGACGGCGGCAGATTTGTGGGTGTCAAAGATTTTATTGAGTGCTGAGTTAAAACCATCAATCCCCAGATTGCTCAACACCTTGGTGACCCCAATGATCATGTTTTCATCCTGATCTCTAAGGAATTCGGGTATATCACCTTCAATCTTTTGCTTAACAAGGAGAGAATCTCTTTTTATTTCACCCCGTAATCGGCCATCAACCCTATCTAGCACGGAAGGGGAAGCCCAACTTCCAATAGTGGCCAATGCTTCACCCCTTAGATTTCCCGAGATATCTTTTCTTTTTGCAAAATCAATGAGATTGGTAAGTTCTGTATCACCGCCAACTCGTAGTGCTGCATTTATACTTCTCCTAAGAACAGGTTCTGAACTAAATCTTGTCTGGGTGAGCAAGGATGCTAACTGAGGCAATGCTGCTTCTATAGACCAATCGTCATTAATTGCCCTGGCTGCTTCTGCTACAATGTACTCCTCTTCATCATTTAAGAATTCTGCCACGCCGGGATGTTGAAGTCGTCTTAATACCAATACTGCCGCTATTCGCAGACTGCGATCTTCATTGTTTACAAGTGCTAACATAGGCGCATCCTCTCCAATTCTGCTTAGCGCCAAAACTGCAGCATGTCTCAGGTATACGTCTTCATCATTATTGGCTACAATAAGATCTAACAAAGGTTGCAATGCCTCTTTGTGTTTGATTCTGCCGAGTGCCTGGGCTGCGAAAAATTGCACTCTGGGATTTTCATGCTTCAATAGGGGTAAAAGTAAAGGCCCGGAATCTTCATTTCTTACATCGCCCAGGACCTTGGCTGCCTGTGCGATAATTTCGGGATCCTGATCGGACAGAAGATCCAGTAAGGGATCTGCTTTTCCTGGTTTATTATCCGCAATCTGACCTATACCCCATATGGCATGTATTCTGGCCAGTTGATGCGTTTCTTCTTCAATCACATTTTTGAGCGCTCTATACCCCCAAAATGTTCTTGTGGCCAATTCAAATTGGGCTTTTTGCCGGATGCGCATATCGGGGTATTTTAAGTACCCTACCAGGGCATCGGTGTCCTGATCTTTGTAATTCAGGGTCATGAGTCTTTCTGTCTCTTTCCTTTCTTCTTCCAGATCTTTTTTATCTTCTTCCACATCCAGTTTCCATACCCTTCCGTAGTTTTTGGTTCCCCAGCCATTCACCCAGTCTGCCAGATATAAAGCGCCATCCGGGCCAAACCTAATGCCGGTTGGTAATACTCCGCTTAGTACATCGGTTTCATTATCCAGTTCAAAAGAGGCCCCTTTAGGTTTTAGTCCAAAACTCCAGATATGCGACCTGTTGGGATCTCCTATAAATTCTACCAGAAAGAACTGGTTTAACCAATCTTTTCCCAGCGCTGTTCCCGGGTTGTACACCATTCCTGTTGGGCCGTTGTGATAATTTTGTATAGGTGGAATAATGTAAGCTGCCTGTCCTTCCCAACGCGGGAGGTACAGCTTTTCATCCATCCAAACTTTGTAACTATTATTCTTTGGATCTGTGTATTTTCCATACTGCCAATTGGCACGCCAACCGGCATCAGAACCTTCAACGATATGTACTAGTCGTTCACTTTCACCCCTGTGATCACCATCATTGTCCGAAGAGATAAGGTTCCCATAGGCATCAAATACAAACTCATGGGTGTTTCTGAGGCCTCTGGCATAAACTTCAAAATTGCTCCCATCCGGGTTACACCTTACTATCATTCCCTGGTTTGGATAATGGTGTTTACTACCATCAAGAGCGGTAATGCTGGCACCGATATCCCCAATACCCCAATATATTTTACCGTCCGGGCCTTCAATAACTCCAGACATTCCATGGGCTCCAAATCCAATATGTACTGCAAAGCCATGGGCAAGAGATTTCTTAGTGTCCATTACACCATCTCCATTCGTGTCCCACAAACGCCACATATCCGGACCAATACCAACAAACATATCATCATCGCGAACCAGAAGAGCTCCTGCGACATCAGTAATCTCCTCATTAAAATCTTCTAAAATCCTGGTGGAAATATCTGCAATCCCGTCGCCATCCCTATCCTGGATTTTCCAGACTTCGTCTTTCTCTACGGTAAGGTCTTTCCAGTCGTGAATACTATCGTTGTTCAGATCTGGAAACCACTCATTTTCCTCACTCTTTTCGGGGGCGAATGTTTCCCTAAGAAATGCCCTTCTGTCCTCAACAGTTTGCAACGAAATTGACGGTGTCATCCACTCGCGGTATCCCCTGATATCAAATTCGGAGTTTTTCTGGCGGTTAGTTCTGGTTACATATAGACTGCCCTCATCGTCTATGCTTAATGCGATGGGATCGGGTGCCAATGAATCTGAGGCCCATAAGCTGAGGGTTAAGCCCTCTGCAATTTTTGGTGCAATATTTCCCCTGCTTTCCAATGCTAAATTCCTGGCTGTTATTGAATCTTGTTCTTTGGCCAATGGTATTTCTATTGGAATATCCGACTTCCTGTTGCAGGAAATCGCAATAAAAGCAATTACAATTACTAAATAACTGAGGAGATTCCGTTTTCTGATGTTCATCTTTTTGGATTTGTTAGGTTGTGATCTTCTTGGTCTGTACTTCTGGTTAAAAAGGATGATTATATTATTTTCCACTAATGCTGAGTATGTTTTCCAGATGGGTATTAAAATTTCTGAAGGTACCGGCTAGTTTTACTATTTGTTGCTGTGCCTCTTCCCAGGCTTCCTGTTCTATTGCTTCTCTGACAGCGGGTAGTGTTTTAACTCCATATCCGGTATAAAATCCGGGGGCATAGATCTGATGTTTATACCAACCTCTTCTGGGCAAACCGCTATCATCTGTCAGGGTTTGCTCGGATTTTAATAAAAGGGCATTCAGCTCCGACCGTTGCTTTGCCGGGAGTTCATTGAAATTTTTAAGCGAGATGGCATGGATACTTTTTTCTAGGACAGCCAGTTGATTTTGCAAAGGCGAAAAATCCAGGTAGGGAACTGAAGCTTTTTTGGCCGGTGGGGTAAAAGGCTTAGTAGGGTCTGCCGCCAGTTGAAATACATTTTTTTCCAAAAGGCTATTGTGTTTATCGGCTTCCTTTCTCATTTTGTCGCACTGCGTCATAATTTCTTCCAGATATTCGGAAACAGTACTGTGCCACTGTTTAAACTCAAATGGCAATACATCTGCATTGGCCAGTCTTAGTACAATTCTTCCGGCGGTTTTGGCCAGGGTAGCTCCGTAGGCTAATTCCGGATCTTTAAACCTTTTATAATGTGCATAAGTATCGTAAATAGTGTGGTATTCACCTCCGGCATTTTCACCCCCAAAACCTAAATTCAAGGATGCAATTCCAGCATGTTGAATAAATGGGGTATAGTCCGAGCCAGAACCAAGGGCATATAATTCAAATTTATCATTCCCACCATTAGTGAGATCTCTAGCTATTCTTCGCTCCTTTACGGATACGTTCTTTTGCGGGTCAATAACCGCTTCTGCAACTTCTGATACCATGGCCTGCAAACTATGCGAACCTCCGGAGCTGAGAAAACCTCTGCCGTTTCCATCTGTATTAATATAGGCTACCGCTTTTTCCTGCAATTCCTGTTTGTGATCCTCTACCCATTCAGTAGAACCAATTAAGCCGGGTTCTTCAGCATCCCAACCACAGTACACCAGCGTCCTTTTAGGACGTTGTCCGTTCTTTGCCAATTCGCCTATGGCTCTGGCTTCTTCCATTAGGGCTACCATCCCACTTACCGGATCTGCAGCTCCGTGCACCCAGGCATCGTGATGATTTCCCCGTATTACCCATTGATCGGGAAAATCTGTTCCCTTTAATTTTGCAATGACATTATAGGCAGGTTGTAGTTGCCAGTCGAATTCTAGTTTTAGATGCACTTTAGCCGGGCCGGGGCCAATATGATATGTTATTGGGAGGCCTCCCTTCCATGCATTAGGGGCCACAGGCCCTTCAAGCGCTTTCAAAAGAGGTTGTGCGTCTTCATATGAAATGGGTAAAACAGGTATTTTGGTAATTGTGGGTGCTTTGCTGCGTTCTAATCTTTTCGCATCCTTGGTAGCTGCATATCCGGGGGTGAGCACATCACCCGGGTACAGAGGCATATCCATTACAGATCCGCGTTGAACACCCGTCTTATTTTTAAATGCTCCTTTAGGGTAAACATCCCCCATTACATAGCCATCATCTTTGGGGTCCGAATAAATAATGCAGCCAATAGCACCTTTCTCGGCGGCTAGTTTGGGTTTTATCCCTCTCCAGGAGCCGTAGTACTTGGCAATAACAATTTTGCCTTTAACGTCTATCCCCCGACGCTCTAATTCCTCATAATCTGCCGGGATGCCATAATTTACAAAAACCAATTCTGCTTCTACATCTCCATCGGTAGAGAATGCATTGTAACTGGGAAGTAAAGCGCTACCCTGCTCGGTATAAGTATCCCCTTCAACGGGTACAGCGGTTAATTTAGCAGTATAGGAAGTAGGAGACTTCAGCTCTAGCACCCGAATTTTTGGATAGGGAAAAAGAACATAATAGGTGGCTATTTCTGTGTCATATCCCCATGATTTAAATTGCTTGGCCATCCAATCAACATTTTTTTTGCCATATTCTGTACCTACCCAATGCGGTTCTGCAGACATTCGTTTCATCCAGGCATCTAAATTGGTTGTTGAAATTTTATCTTCGAAAGCCTTTTCCAATGACAGTTGTTTGGAAGTATTGGCCGTTTTAAAACCAATTATTTTCTGGGCCTGACAGGGGGTTAAAAGAAGTATTAATAGAGCAGTAAAAATGAAATGCTTCATAGGGTTAGATTTAAGCCCATCAAGATAGCATTTTTTAAATGTTTAACGGTAATTGTTACCGGTCAAAATACTGCTTATACAATTTTTTAACCATGGCGGTGTTCAGGGGTTTATTCATAAATCCATCAATAAGAGGATTAGCCCTGGCTTTGGACATTTGCTCAGGACTTAATGGAGCGGTAAGCATCAAAATTAATTTAGCTGCCTGCTGCGATTTCTCTAATAACTGATAGTTTTCCAGGAATTTCCAACCATTCATAACAGGCATATTTATATCCAGTAGAATAAGATCTGGTTTCGGAAAATATCCTTTATCTCCCGATTGTAAATATTCCAGCGCTTTGAGACCGTTTTCGACGCTCACAATTTCCTTTGGACCAACAAATTGTTTAAGCAGCGTTTCATGAATGAAATTGGTAGGGCTGTCATCATCTACCAGTAAAATACAATCAATGGCCTGCTTCATAATATTTGTTTACAAAAGCCCTCTGGCTTTAATTTCAAGATATTTGTTAATGGTCTTTAGCGTAAGATCCTGGGGTTTGGTAAGGATGGTTTGTATGCCATGCCTTTTTAACTCATTGACTATAAGTTTTTTCTCATAGACGAATTTTTCAGCAATAGTTTGCTGAAATATCTGATGTACAGTATCGGCCTTCTTTTCCGCAAAGGCGGTAAGCTCTGTATTTTCAAAGAAGATTACAACCAGTAGGTGTTGTTTACTTATAGCAAGTAAATAGGGGAGTTGGCGGTGCAGGCTATCTAACGTTTCAAAATTGGTATAAAGTAATAATAGGCTTCTGTGGGTAATATGGCGTTTTATATCTATATATAACCGGCTGAAATCACTTTCAACAAATCCGGTTTGTAAATTGTAAAGGGTTTCAAGGATTATGTTCATTTGAGAGCTTCGCCGATCTGCCACAACCCTGTTTTCTACGCCATTGCTAAAAGAGAACATTCCTGCCTTATCCTGTTTTTTTATAGCAATATTGCTAATAACGAGGGTAGCATTAATGGCATAATCCAGCAGGCTTAATTCTTCGAAGGGCATTTTCATTACCCTACCTTTGTCTATTATAGAATATATGGGTTGCGATTTCTCATCCTGATATTGATTCACCATCAACTGGCTTTTCTTGGCGGTGGCCTTCCAGTTTATGTTGCGAATATCGTCGCCCTGTACGTATTCCTTAATCTGTTCAAATTCCATGGTATGTCCTATACGTCGGATCTTTTTGAGGCCATATTCGAACAATCTATTGGTGAACGCCATCAAATCGTACTTTCGAAGCTGCAAAAAAGAAGGGTATACCGGTACTTCCTGAGCCTTGTCAAAACTGTACTTTCTAGCCAGCAACCCAAGGGGTGATGTGGCAAAAACAATCAGATTACCAAAGGCATATAACCCGCGCTCTGTAGGCCGTAACTCATAACGAAAAAATTTATTCTCTTTTACCTTCAAAGCTGTTTTAATTTCAAAATCTCGTTTCTGAAATTGATGGGGGATTTCGTCAATTATTCTTGTCGCTGTTCTAAAAGAATAGCTGTTAATAAGCCGGATTTTAATTTCATTTATATCGCCGTTCGAAAGTTTCTCCGGTACAATTCGCTCACCAGAAATGCCCTTTTTTTGAGAATAAATAAGAAGAGCGTCGATAAGGGTTAAGGTAATAAACAGGTAGAATACAAAGGTGACCACTCCAATTAGATTGGGATAAATATATGATATCACAAATCCAATTATAATAAGGATGAGAACGACAAAGAATCGTTCTTCCAAATAGGTATTTTTAAAGAGTTGTTTCATTCCTAGTTGCTGTACACCATCTTACCTTGGCACTTCAATGCTATCTACTATTTGCTGTATAACTTTTTCCGCTGTAAATCCTTCCATTTCCCTTTCCGGGGTAAGGATGATCCTGTGGCATAATATGGGTGCCGCCACCTTTTTAATATCGTCCGGGGTGATAAAGTCCCGTCCCTGTATTGCTGCAAGGGCTTTTGAAGCTTCCATAATTGCAATAGAAGCTCTTGGGGAAGCCCCCAGATATAAATTGGCATTGGTACGTGTATCGTCTACTATGGCAGCAATATATTTTAGCAAATTGTCTTCTATCAAAACCTGCCTTATAGCTTTTTGATACTCTGCAATCTCATCAGCGGTGAGTACAGAACTGATCAGGGAAGCAATTTCAGAACTTTTTTGCTGATGTTTACTTTCCAGTATTTTCACCTCTTCTTCCAGGGAAGGATATTTTACATTTATTTTAAAAAGAAACCGGTCCAATTGGGCTTCTGGCAATCTATAGGTGCCTTCTTGCTCTATGGGATTCTGAGTGGCAAAAACAAGAAATGGTGGCTCCATTTGATAGCATACACCATCTATGGTAATCTGCCTTTCGGCCATGGCTTCGAATAACGCTGCCTGGGTTTTGGCCGGCGCCCTGTTTATTTCATCAATTAAAATGATATTAGAGAATATCGGGCCTTTTTTAAATTCAAATTCAGAGGATTTTACATTAAACACAGAAGTACCCAAAATATCACTGGGCATTAGGTCTGGCGTAAATTGTATCCTGCTAAAGTCAACGTTCATGGTCCTGGCCAGTAATTTTGCGGTAACGGTTTTGGCAACTCCGGGAACTCCTTCAATCAATGAATGCCCGTCGGCCAAAATTGAAATTATCAGTAACTCTATCATATCATCCTGACCAATGATGACCTTACCTATTTCTTGTTTAATCTCGGACACTGCTGTCTGTAGTTTGCCCAAATCTATTCTATTGCTGAAGGATAAGGGATTATTTTCCGCGGGTTTTGACTGTTCTTGTTCCTGATTTTCTTCCATATAATTATTGCTTAAATGATGCTATTTTTTTGTTTAATGCTATAAGGTCCTTTTCGGTATGTGAGCTCTTGTTTTTAAGGTAAACAATGTGCTCTAACAGGGCCTTAGTTTCTATTAATGATTTCCCGGACTTTGCCGCCAGGTCTGCTGCTGTTTTTTCTGTGATTGTACTGGTATTCAGATAATAATGACTTCTTACGAATTCCAGAAAATAATTCAATTTTTTAGTAATAAGATTGGTATAATTTCTATGCTGGTAATATAACCCACCGACCGTTTTTGCGAAGTCGACCGAAGTGTTGGGCAGGGGATCAATAATCGGAATTATCCTTTGTTCGCGTTTTGCTTTGAAAATGACAAAAATCAGCAGCCCGATAATAGTGAGGTAATAAGCCCACTTTAATGCCTGCTGATTTAAAACAAAACGCATAGGTGAGGTGATAATAATTCTCCCGGCTTTTTCATAGGCATCCCAAATTACATTTTGGCGTTTTAAATAAGACAAGCTATTGGCGGCGTATTGCTGATTGTTATTCAATAGATAGTAGTTAGTATATGCCTGTGGAAGGGTATTTAAATAAAAATGCCCTTCCCCAAACTTCACTTTGATAAAATTCACTTCCTTTCTGGTGGTATTTCCACCATTGATAAAATCATTGCCATTGAACTGTAAACCACCCAGTATGGTAGTGTTTAGCGTATCAATTCTGGTAAAGTGCGTTTTGTAATGGCCCCTGTCCATATAATATATTTCATTGGCAAAGGCAGCATTGGTGAAATTGAGCGATATGGTATCTTGTTGAACGGCATATTCTGAATATACTTCAAGATTTAAAGTATCAGATAAAGGATTACCAAAAAATGATGCGGCCATAAATACATCATTTCCACTATCCACGAATTCTAACAAGCTGTTGGTCTCCTGCTCATCAAAGTTAAGGGCTGAATTAATAAAAATGTAACTGGCATTCACGATGGTATCCCGTTCAAACAAAACATTAAAAGGCGTTTCTTCCGCCCTTTTAATTTCTGCTTGCGGAAAGAGATTTGGGAGTTCTTGGAAGAGGACATAGCATCCAAATGGTATCTTATCATTGGCCGTATAAGAAGGCCGCCAATTTAGCGGTTTTGGTTTCACTACCTCTGTCACAATGATCCCCAGGAGCACTGCAATAAAAAGGCCGATAATAATTTTTGTGCGTCTGTCCAATTTAGTTCGGGATTTGATTTGCCAGTAACTCGAATCTGTTTTCGGCAAGGCCGTATATCTTTTCATCAATAGGTTGCTCCCCGTACCATATATAGTCGTACAAATAGGAAACTTCCTTGAACAAAGTTTTAATTGCGGGGGTATTTATTTCCCGGAGGTAATCGCTATTCGTTTTTTCATAGTGCCAGTCTATAATACTTTTTTGAGAAAGTGTTTTTAATGTTCTCAAATACTGGTATCTGATGGCCAGTCTGAAGTCTTTTGCCTTTACGGCATTACTGAGTAATGCATTAAGATCAAGATGTTCTATATGTTCTTCCGAGAGGTTGATGTCTATGATATCAGAAGGGCCTTTTTTGAAGATGGAAGAAACATGTTCTCCTACCAGGAAGCGCATCAGTAAATATATTACAAGGCCACCCATAAGAATATAGATGATATATTCTAATATTTTCATAGCCTCAGGAGAAATATCTATACCAAAATTCTCACTTAAGGTCTGAAAAAACCACTGCAAAAATCGCTCAATCAGGTTCTGTGCCTCCCCATCTCTTACATCATAGTTAAACTCTTCGCCCTGGTACTTCTGACTTAATTGTTCATCAAAAGTTCTGAGATCAATGGCCTGGTCTGTATCTTCCTTTAATTGCAAAGTATCTGTATCCTGTTGCGAATACAAGGCAAAGGATAGCAATAAGAATAATAAGCTCAGGTATTTGCTTTTCACTGTTCGGAATTTCCTATTTGTTCAATTTTACTTCTGGCATTGGTGTTATACGCTTTTTCATGGAGGGAGTAGTAGAGTATTCCGTTTACAAATTGCGAGAGGCACTGGCCAAAGACACCTACTATTAAAATCAGGCAGGTACCCAGGGTATATATGACTGTTGGGATGATACCGGCATCTATATCTACATTGTTCTCTACTACATGAAAAGTATACACCCCTACAATTACTCCGGGAATGATCATCACCACTAAAACCAGAATTCCATTTAAGAAGCCAAGTATAAAATTTACTCCTACAGATTTCCAAAAATTCTTATAGACCAGGTTCCAACCCTCTCCAAAGGCCTCAGTAACACCCTTGTTTTCCTGCAGCATGGAGAAAAATGAAACTCCAAACCATGCCAGTACAAAAAATATCAGGATATAATAGGCAAAAATTCCAAGTATGGGAATAAGAGACATCACTGCTCCGGCTATTGAGACTGCAATATAAATGGCGATAAGCAGCACCACGAATAGCACAATACTTCCCAAGCGGTTTTTAAATAAGTTCCATACTTCTTTTTTATCAAAGTTGTTTCCCCTTTTTTCTTCGTATTTAATCATATACGCCCCCGCCAGACTATAATTTAATACTGCTACCGCGATAAAGACAACAAAATATAATATCCCTCCAGCCAGCAGGTAAAAAACATAATCGTCCGTACCGCCAAGACTTCCGACTGCTGCGGTATTACTGCTAACAGTGATCATACCAATAAACCCCGAAACCAGGAGATAACTCACAATCAGCAGGGCTATTAAAAAAATACCGTTGTAGCTGATAAACACATTGGTAAATTTTTTGAGATTCTGTTTAAGGAAATCAAAGTACAAGGTGATAATATCGCCAAAGTCCCGATTTACCTTAAGTTCCAGATAGTGGTCCTGCTTGTTTTGCATTAATTCTGTTTAAAATTATTGGGTAAAAAATATAATAATATAGGACGAGTGCTAAGGACGATCCGATTATCAGAAATGCCAGCCAATTGGGCATATTGGAATATCGGGTAATAAAGCCTTCAATAAATCCGGCTATAATAAAGAAAGGAATGGTACTTACTACCACTTTAAGTCCGTCTTTAGCTCCTTTCATAAAGGAAACCCGTCTGGAAAATGTTTTGGGAAATAAAATGGAATTTCCCATGATTAATCCGGCACAACCCGCAATAATAATGACAGAGATCTCAATAGTGCCATGAAGCCATATTTGCTTATTGGCTTCAAAAAAAACATCCCGGGTATAGAAAAATGTTATAAAGGCTCCAAGCATTACTCCGTTGCTAAAAAGGATATAGGCGGTGCCCAGACTGGTAATTACTCCAAAGGCAAATGCCAGGAGTGCCACTCTGATATTGTTTATGGTAATTCCCAGAAAAGTACCAATTTCACTTCCTCCCTTATAAATTGCTGTCGGGTCTCCTTCAGCAATATTATTGAGGGTTTCATTGACATATGCATCCCCCAGAATTAACCTAACAAAAGAACTGTCGTTTAATGCAGATATGCTGCCTATGGCAGTTGCCGATGCAAAAATTAAAAAGGCAATGCCCAATGTTCTATGGTACTGTTTAAAAAACAATGGAAATTCTGTTTTCCAAAAATCAACGATCCGATTTCTGTTTTCCTTTTTGTTTTTGTAAATCTTTTGGTGTGCAAGAGAAGCCAGGGAATTTAAATACAATAATGTCTTACTTTCTGCGTAATAGGTTTGTGCATAAGCCAAATCGTTGGTAAGGTGGATATAACCATCTGCGAGTTCATCCGGACTAATGTTGGCATTAAGGGTGATGGCCTTTTCGAAAGCTATCCATTTTTCTTTATTTTGCTTTACAAAAGCGGCTTCGCGCATTGTGAGAATTTGGTTTCACTATTAAAATTAAGACTAATATGTCCAACCTTCAAATCAATACAACGCAAAATGTCTATTTAGATTATAAAATAGTCAGTATTGGTGAACGAATAGTTGCTTTTTTAATAGACGGATTTATACTTTATCTATATCTGATCCTTGTTCAGTATATTGGCAAGGCTATAGGATATATTTATGAGGATACCTGGACCCAAAGAGGACTAATGAGTTTGATATTCTTGCCGGCAATGTTCTATAGTTTAATTATGCATAGCCTTTTCAACGGCCGGACGGTAGGTAAATTATTGCTTAAAATGAGGGTAGTCCGTGTAGACGGGACCCCGGTGCACTGGAGTAATTATCTGGTGCGCTGGATGCTAAGACTGGTAGATATCTGGTTATTTTTGGGATCAGTAGGATTACTTTCTATTTTGTTTTCGGATAAAAGACAACGTTTGGGTGATGCGGCCGCCGGGACCGTTGTAATTAGTACAAAAAACAAAACGAAAGTGAGCCACACCATCCTGGAAGAAGTGGAAGATACTTATATGCCAAAGTTTACAAATGTTACCATGCTGACAGACAAGGATGTCCGATTAATAAAAGATACCTATAGAATTGCCAGGGATAGCAAGGATTATAAGACCATGAAGGCTTTACGTGTAAAAGTGGAAAGTATATTGGTGTCTGACTCTGAACTTTATGATGCACAATATCTCGAGACCGTCTTAAAGGACTATAATTTTTACACCCAAAAACTGTAAGCTGTGTTTTACTTTACCATTGATATTTTAGGGACTATTGCTTTTGCCATTTCGGGTGTGCTCGTTGCTATGGAGAAGAAACTGGATATCTTCGGGGTTTTCATTATAGCCTTTGTCACAGCTGTAGGTGGGGGCACACTTAGGGATTTACTTATTGGGAACACCCCGGTGGTTTGGATGCGAGACAATATATATGTCTTTGTTATTATCGGGACAGTGGTTTTGGCTGTTTTATTTAGAAACCAACTCAAATATTTAAGGACTTCTCTTTTTTTATTTGATACTATAGGGATAGGGTTGTACACCCTGGTGGGCATAGAAAAAGGGCTGGCTGCTGAAATGCTTCCTTTAATGTGCATTGCCCTGGGGACCATAACAGCTAGTTTTGGCGGAGTAATTCGGGATATACTTTGCAATGAAATTCCTGTTATCTTCAGAAAGGAAATCTATGCCACAGCCTGCATTCTGGGAGGGACGTCTTATTTCTTTTTGAGAAAACTACCATTTGATGACCAGTACGCCTATGCGGTGGCTATACTAATTGTAATTGGTATTCGTTTACTGGCCGTAAGGTTTAAGATTGCCTTACCTAGCGTATACAGTAAAGATCGTAACTAGATTAAAACCGAGTTGTAACAAAGCAAGATTGAAAAGTCTGTTAATTACTCCAGGACTTCCGCCTTTTCTATATAGACATTTTCCTTTGGCCAATCTCCGCTATCTACGGCAACATTATTAATTTTATCTACAACGTCCATCCCTTGAATCACTTTGCCAAATGGCGTATAACTGCCATCTAGATGATAAGATCCTGGTTTTGTGACTACGATAAAGAATTCATAAGGAGAAGCCAGCATGTGCGGATTATCAATTTCACTGCTCGGCATTGAAAGTGTTCCTCTATGGTGCTTATAACCTTTTCGGGTGTCTGGAGGTAACAAGTACTTGCCGATATCCCTGCGTTTTCTGGAGGTTTCTTTATTGTCCGCATTACCTCCCTGAATGATAAAGTTTTTTACAACCCTGTGGAACATTGTATAATCAAAGTATCCTTTTCGGGTCAGATATATAAAATTTGCTTTGTGATAAGGGACGTTATCATATAATTGAACGGTAAAACTCCCCAAATTTGTGGTTAGTTTTACTTTATTGACGGTTAGGTTCTTCTGGTAATCAAAGAAGAAATCTATGGCATTTTCCTCGGTGAGTTCAAATTCGTCTTCGGTTTCCTCTTCTGGTTCAATTACAGTTGGCAAGGTATCCTTAACAGCAATGGTTTTAATCGCTTCCGTGTTATTTTCCTTAGGATTTTCTTTACAGGCCCCTAAATAAAATAATAGTATTATTGTAAAACAGCTAGTTATTTTGTTCGACATGGAATATGAGAATTTTTCACAACAGCTAGTAAAAATAAAAAATCTGCCGCTACCGGGCGTTAGTTCGCACTATAAAATGGCTCCTGAGATCAGGATAAATGAACTAAAAGCCGGGTTTTCGTCCAGGAAACCCCCCAGGAAAGCCGGGGTGATGGCATTATTTTATCCAGACACAATTGGTATTACTCATCTGCTGTTGATCCTTAGAAAAAGCTATCCTGGAGTGCATTCGGATCAGGTTGGGTTTCCCGGTGGTAAAGCAGAACAAGCCGACAGGGATATTCTGGATACCGCTTTAAGAGAAACACATGAGGAAGTTGGGGCACATCCGGACCATGTAGAGGTAATTAGATCGCTTACTAAAGTATTTATTCCACCAAGTAATTTTGAAGTGCAGCCTTTTATGGGCCTTTATAAGGGGAACAACCCTTTTGTACCCCAGGAATCAGAGGTTGAAGCATTGTTAGAAGTATCGCTTTCAGATTTTATGGATGAGCGCAATTTAATAACACAAAATTTAACCACATCCTACGCCAGTAATATCGAAGTTCCTGCATTTAATCTAAATGGTCATACAGTCTGGGGAGCTACCGCCATGATGTTAAGCGAAATCAAGGAAATTTTTAATAGCACCCTATGAGGCTTATTTTGTAATTTAGCAACTTATGGCATTATTTAAAGAGAACCCCTTTGGACATATTCTGTTTTTAAAAAAATGGCTTATTCGAAGTATGGGAGTAATAACCCATCAACGTTATAAGGGTTTTAATACATTAGAAATCGAAGGCTCCGAAATTATAAGGCAACTTCCAGAGACCAATGTATTATTTGTTAGTAATCATCAAACCTATTTTGCCGACGTGGTTGCAATGTTTCACGTATTTAATGCCAGCCTTAAAGGGAGAGATGATTCTATAAAAAATGTCGGCTATCTGTGGAATCCCAAATTAAATGTCTATTACGTGGCAGCAGCAGAAACCATGAAAAAAAGCCTGTTGACCAAGATCCTGGCATATGCCGGGTCTATTAGTATAGAACGCACATGGAGGGCAGAGGGGAAAGAGGTGAACAGACAGGTTAAGATGAGCGATATTTCCAATATTGGAATGGCCCTGAATGACGGTTGGGTAATTACTTTTCCTCAAGGCACAACTACTCCCTGGAAACCCTTAAGGAAGGGCACGGCACATATCATTAAAAAATACAAACCAATTGTGGTTCCTGTGGTTATCGATGGTTTTAGACGTTCATTTGACAAAAAAGGTCTCAGAGTCAAAAAGAAAGGGATTCTGCAGTCTATGGTGATCAAAGAACCTTTGGAAATCGATTATGAGAACGAGTCTGTAGCATCTATAATCGAAAAACTGGAATATGCTATAGAACAACACCCTTCATTTTTAAAGGTAATTTCGAAAGAAGAATTACTGGCATACGAGGAAGAAAACAAAGAACGCAAATGGCGCAAGAAGAAAAGCTAGACTTCCAGCTTTTTCAACTCTCTGTAATTTACTCTTAATCGCTTTAAAAGAATCCCGTATATCAGTCTGTAGAATAACCAGATCAGGATGAGAATAAGACCTATAATTACCAGGCAGATGGCCCCGAACATGATCCAAAATACTGTTTCGTTCCCCGATTTGGATGCCGCACTCAGAATTTTTTCGCTTTCTTCGCCGTATTTCAAAGAGCCGTAGAGCAACAACAGAAAAGAAATGGTGAAGATCCCAATGTTAAACCATACATATTGTGTTACCGTCCTCTTTACCTTTAGTATGGATTTCATGAGTTTTGATGCTGAATCTGTAACCGTAATTTGCTTATAGTTCTGGTAAAACTTGTAAATAAAAAATATCAGTACAACGTAATATATTGCATTGAGCACTGTAGATATTTCATAAATGTGCCACGCTTTTTCAAGCTGAAAACTTTCCTGATTATAGGAAATAAGATTTAAGGTTGCCCAGAGCACAAATTCTATCATGCTGATATAGAATATCCATTTCACTATGGATGAAGATTTTTTCCAGATCATTTTATAGATCTCATCAAAAGTCAGGCGCGGAAGGTGTTCTTCCTTTTTCTGCCAGTCTTTCTTAAGTAATTCCAATTCGTCCATCATATCCTTAAGGATTAAGTATGGTTCTTAGTTTATTCTTAATACGGTTCATTTTTACCCGGGCATTCACTTCGGTTATCCCAAGTGTTTCAGATATTTCCGTATAATCTTTATCTTCCAGATAGAGAAATACCAAAGCTTTATCAATATCTCCCAATTGCTTAACTGCATTGTACAAGAGCTTTAGCTGTTGCTCCTCGGTTTCATCATAGTCATCTGCCTTTATTCTGTAAATAACAGCATCATAATCCTGTGTCTTTACTCTTTTTTTAGATTTTCTATATAAGGTAATGGCGGTGTTTAAGGCCACCCTGTACATCCAGGTGCTAAACTTGGAATCGCCCCTGAATTTGGGGTATGCCTTCCAAAGTTGTATGGTAATCTCCTGAAACAGATCGTTATGGGCATGCCTGTCGTTTGTATATAAAGTGCATATTTTGTGAACAATATTCTGGTTGTTCTCAAGCTCCGTAACAAATTTATGTTCCAGTTCTTTATTCACTTTTTTGGCTAGTTGTTTCTAGGTTAGTAGGGGTAAACGAAAAATTGTTACACATATCTCCTAATAAGTCTATGAATAAATATTTACATTGAAAGTAGGGGAAACAATTTATAGTCGCAAAAAGTTATGACCATAATTTTTCTGTTGTTCGTCTATGGCGAAGCGCTCCGAAAATGATAAGGAATTGAGCGTATCCATAGGTTAGCATAATCAGCAAGTCTGCAAATGCAAAGGAGCTATAAAACTTGTTTAATGCCAGCAGGGAATCAGAGATCATGAATAGCAAAGCCCCCGAAAGCACCAGGTAATAGCTCTTAAGTACGGTATCATGCCGGACAATCGCGGTTAATACCATCAGCAGTAATACCACCATATAAAGAACTACATATGGAAAGAGCCCGTCCAACGTGCCCCCGATGAATTTAAAGATGACCATCGCATAGAACAACAGTACCATAGTTGCTAAAAAGGTTTTTGTAGTTCTAAAATTATCTATCTTGAAGAAAGCCGAAATATACATGATATGGGCAATCAGAAAAGACAACAGCCCTCCAATAAAATACCAAGATACCTCTGATGGAAGTAAAAGAAAGATATCTCCGCTCAATGAAAAAATCAGGGCCAGAATTAAAAAGCGTTTAAGCATTTTATTGTTCTTCATTTTTAACAAAACATAGGCCAGCAATACTATAGTGATTGCCGGCTTACTAAAGTATCTCAGGTATTGTGGCAGGTCTGCCCCTATAACAAGCAGGTCTAAAATTAGCACCAGGGAGAATGCGATTATTATGGACTTATTTTTCATTTTTATTTGGTTTGATCCGGTAGGGGTAAAGGGGTTAAACAATAAGTAGTATCCCTTGTCAAACACTATTTTATCAATGGTCTTAATTTATTATTTTCAAAGGTACCTATTGAGATAAAAAAGAACAAAAAATTGATTGATAGCTTAATGCGGTGGGGTCTCTTTTTTTATAGATATTCAAGCTGAACTTTTTATTTTCTGGGATGGTATTTATTAACGATCTCAGATAAATGCGTCCTGTCTACATGCATATACACTTCTGTTGTAGTAATGCTCTCATGTCCCAACATTTGCTGAATAGCCCTGAGATCTGCCCCGTTTTCCAGTAAGTGGGTCGCAAAAGAGTGCCTAAAAGTATGCGGACTTATCGTTTTCTGTATTCCGGCTTTTTCTGCTAGTTGTTTTACAATGGTAAATACCATTGCCCTGGTCAGTTGTGCTCCTCTTCTGTTGAGAAACAAAATATCTTCAGCGCCTTTTTTTATGGTCTGATGCACACGTACCTGATTTTGATAAATTGAAATGTACTTCTTGTTTATTCCACTTATAGGCACAAAACGCTGTTTGTCACCTTTACCAGTGACCTTGATAAAATCTTCATCAAAAAAAAGATCTGATATCCGTAGTCCCGTGAGTTCGGAAACCCTCAGACCACAGCCATACAGCGTTTCTATCATGGCCCTATTGCGTTCGCCCTCTGGTTTGGAGAGGTCAATAGCCATGATAAGTTGATTAATCTCCTTGGTAGATAAGGTATCGGGCAATTTACGCCCAATCTTTGGAGATGCGATAAGGTCCATGGGGTTGTCCTGTCTGTAATCTTCGAATATCAAATAGTTGAAAAAACTTTTAAGACCGGAAATAACTCTGGCCTGAGACCTGGGATTTACCAATTTGGCCAGTTCATGTATAAATAACTGTACAGTTTCTCTGTTGACCGCTAACGGACTTTCATTGAGTTTTCTTGATACAATAAAGTGCTGAAGCTTCTGAATATCCCTGGTATAGTTTTGAATAGAATTCTGCGCTAATCCCCTTTCAATTCGAAGATAGTGTTGATAATCCCTAAGCGCCTGCTCCCATTTCATCTGCTAAAGATAGTACAATAAGGGGCTAGATTAAAGCCAGAATACCTTTCAGAAATCCCCTATTTTGAAGCAATTGATAGCAAAAAAAGGACTTTTTACAACAATTATGACCAGTTACACAACTAATATTCTTTTGTAATAGTAGCTAGAAGTAGGTTTGAGCCGATTTAAAAGATAATCTAAACATTAAAACATGAGAAAATTAGTAATTATTGCTGCTTTGGCAGTATTTGGATTTAGCGCTAACGCCCAGGAGGGTTTAAAAGCTGGTATAAATCTTGGATTGCCTGTAGGCGATGCCGGAGATGTATCTGGTTTTAGCATTGGTTTGGACGTATGGTACCATTGGGCCGTTTCAGACGATTTTAATGCAGGTGTTGCCACAGGTTTTAGCAATGCTTTTGGTAAAAGTGTTGATATTGGTATTGGTTCAATAGATGTACCAGATGTGCAGTTTATTCCTGTTGCCGCTTCTGGCCGGTTTAATGCATCCGATGAATTTACCATAGGAGCAGATCTTGGTTATGCAGTAGGACTAAATGATGGAAATGATGGTGGTTTCTATTACCGCCCTATCGTTGGCTACGGTGTTAGCGATAATATTGAATTAAGCTTGTCTTATACCGGAATTAGCCTTGATGGAGCCACCTGGTCTACCATTAATTTGGGTGTAAACTTCGGTCTTTAGGATCATCACATCATAAAAACATGAGGCGGGAACCCAATAGTTCCCGCTTTTTTATTTATAATATTAATTACCAATTCAATATGAAAAAATTAATGTTCTTGGGCCTGCTAATGAGCCTTATTTTCAGTGCTAATGCGCAGGACGCCGATTTTGGTGTCAAAGGGGGATATCTGAATGTAAGAGCAAGTATAAAAGCTGACGACATTTCAATTTCAGCATCAGAATCCGGATTCTATTTGGGCGTCTTGGCCGTTCTAAAGTTTTCTGATAAATTCCATTTACAGCCAGAATTGCTCTATGCCAGGGTTAGCGAGGCTGATGCGATTTTTTTACCCGTCATCGGAAAAATATATCTTACCGATAAATTGAACCTGCAAGTGGGTCCGCAGTTGGTTTTTTCTACCCAGGAGGTGCCAGATGATTTTACAGGGACAGAGTTTGATCTCGCTGGAGGCCTCGGGATTGATATTACTTCGGTAATATTTACTGAAGTCAGATATACAGTGCAGATAAATAACAGTTATACCGGTCAGGAAGATATTAAGGTAAGGGGCAATTATTTAACTCTTGGAGTGGGTTTTCGCTTTTAACAATACCATAAATTAGATAGGGGCGGAGACATATTATGTCTCCGCTTTTTTTTTACGGCATGGTTTGTGGTACTTCAGAATTGGAATTGATTAAATTTTCTATATTTGAAAGCATACACGAACCAAACACTATAACATTATGAAAAAATTAATATTGTCTTTTTGTATTGCCATTTTTGCGCTGGGAAGCGCAAACGCCCAAGGAGTAGATTTTGGGGTCACGGGCGGATTACTCAACACCAACGCAGACATCAACATATCAGCCCTGGGCTTTAATATTGCCAACCTGGACGCGGTGAATAAAACCGGCTTTTATATAGGGGTGTTAGTTGATATAGAGGCTACAGAGAAATTTCACATTCAGCCAGAGTTAACTTATGGTAGCGCTGGGGATCTTTCCTTTTTTTATTTACCGATAATGGCCAAATTTTATGTAACTGATGGTTTGCACCTGCAGGCAGGACCACAATTTAACTTTTCTTCCAACCTAGATGAGATTAAAGGGGCAATTGAAGATATAGAAGGTGTTATAGGTACAGGCGGTAATGTTGACGACGTTCTAAAATCGACGGCAATTGACCTCGGATTTGGTGCGGGATATGACATCAATGAAAACATTATGGTACAGGCCAGATATGCTATTGCGTTGACCGATAGATATGACGGACCTTTAGGAGGTTCCCTGGACATTAAAAATGCCACATTCCAATTAGGACTCACTTATTTCTTTAAATAGGTATTTTAAAACATATTACTAAATCGGGTAAATCAACTTGTAATTTACCGATAGAATAACTGAATTAGCGGAAGAATTTTCTTCCGCTTTTTTATGTTATATAGTTATTTGTGCTTTTTATCTTCTATGAATTTGCTTGGAATGTTCATAAAACAACACTTCATAATTACAATTTTTAGCTCCCCACAACCAATTTTAGGGGTTTGGCAACATAAATGCTTCATATTTTAAAGAGGAATTTAGTTTTGTACTCACCAAACTTTTAAGTTGATACCGATGAGAAACAGATTTTTAGTAGTATGTTTTACTTTATTAAGCGGCTCTTTATTTGCTCAGGAAGGATTTAAACTTGGGATTCAGGGTGGATTACCACTGGAGAATGATGCTGTATCGCTTTCAGTAGGCCTGGACACTGGTTATATGTATGCCCTGGGGGAAGTAGTTGATATAGGCATTATGACAGGCTTTATTTACGGTTTTGCGGAAACTTTCCAATCTGATGTTGTGGTTGCTGATCTACCCGATATTCAATTTCTTCCGATAGCTGCAGGGATAAGAATATGGCCCTCCAATTCATTTTCTATTGGGGGAGAAATAGGCCAGGCAGTCGGCATCAATGATGGTAATGACGGCGGACTTTATTACAGGCCGGTTATTGGTTACATGATGGGGGCAAAGACCGAAGTGAATTTATCTTATACCGGGATACAATTGGATGGAGACAGCTGGACATCAGTGAATTTTGGTATTATGTACACCTTTACTTCCAAAAGATCCAGGTAGATAGTTAGAGCCTTGTTATACGTCTGGGACTGCTCCGGGCAAAATTCTGATCTGCATCATCCTTTTTTAATGCATAACAATTCCCTATTTTTAGGCCATGCAAATTATGATCATCAACGGCCCCAATCTTAACCTTTTGGGCAAAAGAGAACCGGAAGTTTACGGTAACACTACCTTTGAAACCTATCTGTCGCAATTGCAGGCAGATTATCCAGAGGTACAAATAGATTATTTTCAATCCAATATTGAAGGGGAGATCATAGATAAATTACAGGAAGTGGGTTTCAGTTTTGATGGGATTATTCTTAATGCAGCTTCCTATACGCATACCTCTGTAGGGATAGGGGATGCTGTAAAAGCCATAACTACGCCAGTGGTTGAAGTACATATCTCCAATACACATAAAAGGGAGGACTTCAGACATATTTCCTATATCTCTTCCGGAGCTAAAGGGGTTATTTTGGGCTTTGGGCTACAGAGCTACGAGTTAGCGCTTCGCAGCTTTTTAGGTTAGGGCAAGGGGCTTTAAATATTTCTTATCCGCATAAAAGGTTCCGAAAGGCAAAAGAGAAGCCAGAAAAAGAACTGCAAACCGCTTTATATTCCATTTATTCTGCCAGCAAAAGACCGCTGCCAACGCCACAAATACTATGAACAGGAAGCCGTGGGCATATCCTACGTAGATATTGGGCTCAGGAATTTTACCCCAGTATTTTAAAGGCATGCTCAGGCCAAATAGGGAAAGGTAGGAGATGCCTTCAAGAATAGCAATAAACCTAAATAACTGCAGCATTATTAAGCAATCTGGATTTAAATAGTGTTCTTTCTTTCTCTTTTGGTTATAAATGGATAACCTCGCCATATGCTGCCGCAACGGCCTCCATAACTGCTTCGCTCATTGTCGGGTGTGGATGCACAGCTTTTAATATCTCATGCCCGGTGGTTTCAAGCTTCCTCCCTACAACAGCTTCAGCTATCATATCCGTAACCCCTGCACCTATCATATGGCAACCCAGCCACTCGCCGTATTTGGCATCAAAAATTACCTTTACAAAACCATCGGCATTGCCAGAGGCTTTTGCCTTACCACTTGCTGAGAAAGGAAATTTGCCGATTTTTAATTCATATCCTTTTTCTTTTGCCTGCTTTTCCGTCATGCCTACAGATGCTATTTCGGGCATGCAATAAGTACAACCTGGAATATTGCCGTAATCCAATGGTTCAACGTGCATACCGGCAATTTTTTCTACACAAAGGATACCCTCAGCTGATGCCACATGGGCAAGAGCCGGCCCGGCAGTAACATCCCCAATGGCATAATAACCAGGGATATTGGTTTGGTAGTAGTCATTTACAATGATTTTATCCCTATCAGTAGCGATCCCTACTTCTTCCAGACCGATATTCTCAATGTTGGTCTTAATCCCAACAGCCGAAAGGACTATATCTGCCTCCAGTATTTGCTCTCCTTTAGCCGTTTTTACCGTGGCTTTTACCCCTTCTCCTGAGGTATCTACTTTGGTGACTTCAGAGGAGGTCATAATTTTCACCCCTGTCTTTTTAAAACTTCTTTCGAGTTGTTTCGATACTTCTTCATCTTCCACAGGAACTATATTTGGAAGGAATTCAACTACGGTTACCTCAGTACCCATAGCATTGTAGAAATAAGCAAATTCTATCCCGATTGCGCCGCTGCCGACAACAATCATTTTCTTGGGCTGCTTGTCTAAAGTCATCGCCTCCCGGTATCCGATAATTTTCTTGCCATCCTGGGGCAGACTAGGTAGTTCCCGGCTTCTGGCACCTGTGGCTACAATAATATGAGACGCACTGTACTCTGTTTCTTTCCCGTCTTTGTCTTTTACAGATACTTTCTTACCCGTTTTTAATGTTCCAAATCCGTTGAGTACTTCAATCTTATTTTTTTTCATCAGGAATTGAACACCTTTGCTCATTCCGTCAGCAACGTTTCTGCTTCTTTTTACGACGGCATCAAAATCTTTGTCTGCGCCCTCTACCTTCAGGCCATAATCTTCGGCATGTTTCAGGTATTCAAAAACCTGAGCGGATTTCAATAACGCTTTGGTAGGGATACAACCCCAGTTGAGGCATACACCCCCAAGATTTTCCTTTTCAACAATTGCGGTTTTTAAACCGAGCTGTGAAGCCCTTATTGCAGTTACATAGCCTCCGGGACCACTGCCTAAAACGATAACATCAAAAGTGTTCATAGAAGAAATTTTTAGCTACAGAATTGTGCGGTGGCAAAGTTACAAAACCAAATTGGAGAAAATGAATTTCCTTACTTCAATTTCTAAAATAGGATATTATTACCGGGGGCTATTTTCCAAACATTGCTTTATTGAAGGCTTCCGAGCCTCCACGTGGTATAGTAGGGGATGCCCAGTCTGCTCCTTTGATCATCTTTCCCAACATCACAATGTGCCCTACATGGCTGGCGTAATGCGCCAATTGTCTGTTCAATGCTTCGGTAACAGAATGCGCCTCATTTCTGATTTTGACCGTCTGCTGAAAATTATTGGTATTTACTGCATCTATGGCATCAAAAAGACATTTCCAACCCATATCCCAGGCCGCAATCATTTCTTTTTTTGTAGCGTAGGTATTATCAAATTCGGCTTCTCTCTGCCGCCAGGGTTTCTCCCCGTCTTCGGTCAGAAAATTGGTAAAACGGCTTAGCATATTGCCGACAATATGTTTTACAATTACAGAGATACAATTATCGTATTCCTGATACTTCCAATGTATATCCTGATCTGTGAGTTGTGCAAATGTTTTTTCTCCATAACCCTTGTAACGAAGAAATTCTTTTTGAATACTTTCCAGAAAGTTTTCCTGTAGTGTCATTGGTTTTTAATTATCGTCCTATCTGCTGACCCTTATTGCTCCGGCACAAAATCCAGGGCCGCCCCGTTAATACAATGCCTTAAACCTGTAGTAGCTCTTGGCCCATCTTCAAAGACATGGCCCAGATGTCCGCCGCAAACTGCACAGTGTTCTTCGGTTCTCTTATAGCCTATTTTGTAATCCACATCATATGCAACATTACCCTTTATTTCTCGGTCAAAGCTTGGCCATCCAGTACCAGAATCAAATTTGTGTTCGCTCTTGAACAAAGGGGTGGCACATCCCGCACAGACATAGGTGCCTTTGCGCTTATTGTCCAACAAATCACTGGTACCCGGATTTTCAGTACCGGCCTTCCTTAAAATATAAAATTCGATATCTGTAAGTTCCTTGCGCCATTCTTCTTCCGACTTATTTACGGCGTATGCTATTTCCTTTTCATCGGTGTTGGCATCTACCATCTCCTTTTCCTGTGATACTCCTTTACAACTTAAAAAGAGAATACATCCTATAACTACAATTTGCTTTATCATAACTTTTTTTTGTTTTAGACGTAATAAGATTACAAGCCTGTCAAAGTTAGGAATTCAATTTATAAAAAACCCCGTACTGTAGAGTACGGGGAGTCCAATTATTATAAAATATCTTCTAGTTTAGGATTACGCGGTTAATGTTTTCCTCTTTTACGTTTAGGGTGCTCATTACTGCATTGATATCAGAAGTATTCAGTTTCGCACCAGAGTTAAAATCTGCCGGCATGATTGCAATCCTAAAGACCTGATTGTCTGTGTCCCCAGCGGTAAGCGTGCCCAGGTCAAAATCAGATTCAAGAAAAACACTTACATCCAAAAAGGTATGATCAAAATTATACTGCAATAAACCCTGATCTAAAATCCGGGTTTGTGGTAATAATCGCCATATATCTACCGGCTCCCCATTACCATCTTCGGTCTGATCCCATAAAATATAAACCAGCACCACATCAGATTCAAAAACTTCAACGGTTTGAGGAAATTCATAAAAAATGGCATAATCGTTACCGGCATTAAAATCTCCTTCAATTTCCAGGACCTGCCCCAATATATTTACCCCGTCCAGGCCGTCCAGACCGTCACGCCCATCTAGTCCGTCAAATCCCGGAGGACCCACAGGCCCTTCACATGATACAAATATCAAGGTTAAAAATGCGCTGAGAAAAAGTAGTGTACTTTTCATAATTCTTACTTTAATGATTATTAATTGGACTTATCTGCTAAGCCTTTATTTGCTTGTCTGACTATCTATTCAAAAAGCGTTCCAAAAAATTAATTCTAATAATTTACTTTTAATTTAAAGCCACTAAAATATCCGTGGAAGCATCTAAATTTTAGGAAGAAATCGTTACATTTAACCGCAACCAAAGCTAGAAACCAAATGTTGAAACAAGAACGGGTAATTATAGAAAATGTTTCACCTCAGGTACAGGGAGGTACCAATTTCATTAAAAGGGTAATAGGCGAAACCGTAACCGTGTATGCCGATGTTTTCCCAGACGGACACGATGTTATTCAGGCAGAATTATGCTATAAAACCGATAAGGCCAAAAAATATGATACTATCCCCATGGAGCATTTGGGGAATGATGTTTACAAGGCCAGTTTCCCGGTAACCCAACAAGGTTTTTATCAATACAAAGTAAGAGGTTGGGTAGATTATGGATTAAACTGGCAACATGGTATTGAGGCGAAACTTGCTGATGGGCAGCATGTTAAAAGTGAATTGTTAGACGGCGTTAAATACCTGGAGTATCTTATAGGGCAGGTTACTGCAAAAGAAAAGGTGGCATTAGAGGAAATGAGTGTACATTTCCAGGAAGACAAACACTATGAAACGGCTGTCAAAGAGGCGTGTTCCAAGGAACTTCATAAAAAGCTCTTAGCGCATCCTCAGCGGTTATTTTCCAATGAGAGTGCCACTTTAAAAGTATATGTTGACAGGAAAAAAGCCAATTTCAGTACCTGGTACGAATTCTTTCCAAGGTCTTCCGCACCTGAACCAGGAGCACATGGTACCTTTAACGATTGTGAAAAATTATTACCCAGGGTTGCCAGGATGGGCTTTGACGTCTTGTATTTTCCTCCCATCCATCCCATAGGAGAAGTAAACAGGAAAGGGAAGAACAATACCACTGACGCCCTGGAAGGAGATTCAGGAGTTCCATGGGGCATAGGATCTAAACTAGGAGGGCATAAATCTATTCATCCCGAATTGGGCACTGCAGCCGATTTTAAATCGCTTATAAAAAAAGCCAAAGATCTTGATATTGAGATAGCAATGGACCTGGCATTTCAGGCCGCGCCAGATCATCCTTATGTCACAGAGCACCCGGAATGGTTTAGAAAACGCCCGGATGGCACCATACAATATGCAGAGAATCCACCCAAGAAATATCAGGACATAGTTAACTTTTACTTTGAGACTTCAGGGTACAAGGCCCTTTGGAAGGAACTACTGGATGTTACCATGCATTGGATTAAGATGGGGATTACTATTTTTCGTGTAGATAACCCGCATACCAAGCCCTATTATTTCTGGAGCTGGTTGATAGATGAGGTGAAAAAGAAACATCCGGATGTATTGTTTCTTGCTGAGGCCTTTTCCAGACCAAAGGTAATGCAGCAATTGGCAAAACAGGGGTTCTCCCAATCGTATACTTATTTTACCTGGAGGGTTCAGAAACATGAGCTCATAGAATATATGGTAGAGCTGACCCAAAGTGAAATGAAGGAATATTACCGGCCAAATTTCTGGCCGAATACTCCGGATATCAACCCGTATCACCTTCAGGGAGCCAACGAGGCCATGCATTTGATTCGATATGCATTGGCGGCTACTTTATGTGGGAATTTGGGAATTTATGGCCCGGTATTCGAATATATGGTCACCGATGCCATGCCGGGAAAGGAAGAATACCTGGACTGCGAAAAATACGAAGTACGCCACTGGGATTGGTCTATTGAGAATAAAATCACCCATCTGATAGGCAAAATTAACCAGGTCAGAAAAGAGCATAAGGCTTTTCAACAAACCAACAATATTCGTTTTTGCGGAGTTGAAAATGATCAGCTGCTGGCCTTTTATAAATGGGATGACGATAAAACCGATGAATTTTTGGTTGTCATTAACCTAGATCCCCATTACGCGCAGAGAGGGCAATTACAACTACCATTGGATGCATTGGGAATCCACAACGGTCAGGCACTTGAATTGCGAGATGTTATCACTAATAATGGGTATATTTGGCACAATGAATGGAATTATATAGAACTTCATCCGGCGCTACCATTTCATCTTTTTCATCTTAAGAAATAAACATGTCTAAAAAGAAGCAGGAATCCATATTGCAGCCCCCCTACAAATTTGATGTGGAATGGGAAAATCTGTTGGATGACAAAAAGTTTGTAAAAGTATTTCTCTCCGATATTTTAGAGGAGTATATACTAAAACAACGCTGGTACGGAGGTAAGTCGAGCAAACTAAAATATATAGAACTTCAGGAGTATTTCAGGATACAGCAGAATGAAGAAATGTATTATGGGTTGCTTTTGGAAGTAAATTTTGAAGAGGCATTCTATCAGCACTACTTTTTGCCCATTGCCTTTGTTTCTGATGAGAGTTTTGCGGAAAAAGACCGGATATTGCCTTTGTCCATAAAAGGACAGGAAGGTTTTATAATTGATGCGATTAATCTGGAGTCTTTCAGGAAATTGGTCTTTGAAAGGATCATTAACGCCGAACCCAATGACACTACCAGGGTACAATACCACAAGAGTATAAATTTTACGGAAACCGAATATATTTCCTCAAAATTTATGGGACTGGAGCAGAGCAATACTTCGATAATTATTAATGATACTTCAGTAATTAAATTTTTCCGAAGAATATATGCCGATAAGAATCCGGATTATGAGATGAGCAGATACCTGTCCGAGCGCAGGGAGTACAAAAACACTCCGGCCTATCAGGGGAGCCTTAACATAATAGATGTAGAGAATGTGTATATCACTATAGCATTAATGCAGGAGTTGGTACCCAACCAGGGAGATGCTTGGGATTATTTTCTTAAGGAATTGCACAAGATTTTCAGTAATCTCGAATACAAAAAGATCCATGTAGATAACCTCCCTTCAACAGAATTATTTCAAAGATTAAAAATTGGAGATGTTCCTCCTGAAATTATAGATTGGGCCGGGCTCAATATCTTTTTAAAACTTCAGGTACTCGCAAGGCGTACTGCAGAAATGCATGTGGCCCTGGGATCAGAGTTCGAGGATACCGCTTTTACACCAACCCATTTTAACGGGGATTATGAAGTGTGGTTAAAGAACCGCTTGCTGTATCAGTTTCAGAACCGCTTAAATACTGTAGAAAACAGCCTGCACAGGCTCGAGGGCAGATCTTTGGATCTGGCGAAGGAATTTCTTGAGCGAAAAAACGAAATTAGAAAACGGTTTGTGGCTTTCGACTGGACGAAACTCAAAGGGGAGCGCATACGCGTGCATGGAGATTACCATCTGGGGCAGATTCTGGTAAAGGATGATGATTTTTATTTACTGGATTTTGAAGGGGAGCCAGAAAGTACCATTAGGGACAGAAAGGTGAAGCAACCACCTTTAAAAGATATAGCTGGGATATTCCGGTCTTTTCATTACGCAATTTATGCAACCATATTTAACCAGGGAGATAATTATCCTTATTCTCAGGAAGAACTCTTTAAGGCCGGGGAATTGTTATATAGATATTTCATCGGGGTTTTTATGGAGAATTATGTCAGCCTTATCCAGGAACACAATCTAAACATTGGCTATAGCCAGGAGCGGATATTTTTGCTAAAGTATTGCATGTTGGAAAAAGCTGTTTATGAGTTGGGCTACGAAATGAACTCCAGGCCAATGTGGGCTGTAATTCCTTTAGAGGGGATTATGGGCATTATTAATGATAGAAACTAAGAAGATTATGAGTAAAGTTGTAGTACACAGTCTATTCTCCGATTTCGATATAGCACTTTTCAAATCAGGTAAACATTACAGGCTGTATGACAAACTGGGATCGCACCCAATAGAGGTAGATGGGGTTAAGGGCACCTATTTTGCTGTTTGGGCGCCTTCGGCAAAATCTGTGGCCGTTATCGGCGATTTCAATTATTGGTTAGAAGGGGATCACAAACTAAATGTCAGATGGGATGAGAGTGGAATCTGGGAAGGATTTATCCCGGGGGTAGATTTGGGGACAAAGTACAAATACAAAATAATTTCAAATAACCAGGATATCGCTACAGAAAAGGCAGATCCTTTTGCCAGGTATTGCGAGCACCCACCAAATACAGCCTCTGTAGTCTGGCACGAAAATTACAAATGGAAAGATAAAGCCTGGATGGGGTATAGGGGAGAGAAAAATGGTCTGGACAGGCCATATTCTGTATATGAAGTACATCTGGGATCATGGCGCCGGACAAAAGACAATAAGTTCATGAGCTACAACCAGCTCGCCGAAGAACTGGTGGCCTATTTAAAGGAAATGAATTTTACCCATGTAGAATTTATGCCAATCATGGAATATCCGTACGACCCCTCATGGGGCTATCAGTTAACGGGATATTTTGCACCTACCAGCAGGTTTGGAAAGCCGGAGGATTTTAAGTTACTGATAGACAAACTACATCAAAACGACATAGGGGTTATTCTGGATTGGGTGCCATCACATTTTCCTGAAGACGCCCATGGCCTTGGATTCTTTGACGGTTCTCATCTATATGAAAATCCCGACAGAAGAAAGGGATATCATCCGGATTGGAAGAGTTTAATATTCAATTATGGGAGAAATGAAGTAAGGGCTTTCTTAATTAGTAACGCCTTGTACTGGTTAGATCAGTTTCATGTTGACGGTTTAAGGGTAGATGCTGTGGCCTCCATGCTTTATTTGGACTACTCCAGGGAGGAAGGGGAGTGGGAGCCCAATATATATGGCAATAACGAGAATTTAGAAGCCATTTCATTTATCAAAGAACTCAATAGTGAAATTTACCGGAGTTTTAATGGGGTACAGACCATTGCTGAAGAATCTACCGCGTTCTCCGGAGTATCCAGACCGGTTGATTTGGGCGGACTTGGTTTTGGCATGAAATGGATGATGGGCTGGATGCACGATACCCTTGAATACTTTAAAAAAGAACCTGTTTACAGAAGACATCATCAGGATGATATTACCTTCAGTATGACCTATGCTTTTACCGAGAACTTTATGCTTCCTTTTTCCCATGATGAGGTGGTCTATGGAAAGCAGTCATTGCTTTACAGGATGCCAGGTGACGAATGGCAACGATTTGCCAACTTGAGATTGCTTTTCGGATATATGTTTACCCACCCGGGAACTAACCTGATTTTTATGGGTGGTGAGTTTGGACAATCATCCGAATGGAATTACGATCATAGTCTGGATTGGCATTTAACCGAATTTGAATTCCACAAAGGCATACAGCAAGTAGTAAAAGAACTGAATACCATTTATAAGACCTACCCTGCTTTATACGAAAAGCAATTTAGCCCGGAAGGATTTAACTGGATAGATTACGGAGATTATGAGAACTCTGTTCTAAGCTATGTAAGAAAGGGGCACGACAAAAAGAATGATCTTATTGTGGTGTGCAACTTTACTCCGGTAGTGCGGGAAAATTACAGAATTGGCATTGCGAAGGCCGGAAGGTTAAAAGAGATTTTTAATAGTGATGACACGATATACGGGGGCAGTGGAATTAAAAATTCTTCGATTAAAAAAGACAAAATTCCCTATCATGGTCAAAAAAATTCTATCGAAATCACAATTCCACCCCTTTCTGTAGTGATAATTTCTTAAAAAATGGCACTAAATCGTTATAGTTCGTAAATGATGATAAGATCATTTCCTTATTAAGGACGAATGTCTTTTTTTTGTTGGTCCGAAAACGCTATAAATAGAAACCGACAATGATTACCAATACCGAACTGGAGTACAAGGGTAATTTATATCCCAACCAAATTGTAGATTTTAAAAAAGATACCCACAAGCTATATTTTACTACGGAGAATGGTGTAATCTTGGAATTGTCTGTACTTCAGGATGGAGTAATTAGATTTCGATACGCGACAGAGCACGTATTTGAGCCCGACTTTTCATATGCCATTAGTGAAAATGCCACCAATGGTTATAACAAACTACAAACCTCTGAAACCAAAACCGAATATTTGGTAGAAACTTCCAAATTGAAGGTACTGATTGACAAAAAATCTTTAAGAACTCAAATTTCCGATCTTCAGGGAACAATATTAAATGAAGATGAAATAGGATTTCATTGGGAAGAAAATTATACTCACGGCGGTAATACGGTAAAGATGAGTAAAATTACCCAGCCTTCGGAGAGTTTCTATGGCATGGGCGATAAAGCTACCCATTCTAATTTAAAAGGCAAGAGGGTAAATAACTGGTGTACAGATCAGTATGCCTATGGGAAGGATCAGGAGCCGCTCTATAAAGCGGTGCCCTTCTATATTGGCTTGCACCATAACCAGGCGTATGGACTCTTTTTTGACAATACTTTCAGGACCTATTTTGATTTTGCCCATGAACGAAGAAATGTAACCAGCTTCTGGGCAGATGGGGGAGAGATGAATTATTATTTCTTTTATGGCCCGGAGATGTTAGAGGTGGTTAAACTCTATACCAACCTCACAGGAACACCAGAACTTCCTCCAATGTGGGCGCTGGGATATCACCAATCTAAATGGAGCTATTTTCCAGAGAGTAATGTAAAGGAAATTGCAGCTCAGTTCAGAAAACTCAAGATCCCCTGTGATGCCATTTACCTGGATATTGATTATATGGATGAGTTTCGTTGTTTTACCTGGGACAAAAAGAAATTCCCGGATCCCAAGCGGATGATAGACGAACTTAATGATGACGGGTTTAAAACGGTGGTCATGATAGATCCCGGAATTAAGATAGACCGTGATTATTGGGTGTATAATGAGGCTGTTGAAAACGATTATTTCTGCAAGCGTGGAGACGGCCCTGCAATGCGAGGCAAGGTTTGGCCAGGCCAGTGTAATTTTCCCGATTTTACCAATCCGAAAGTTAGAGAATGGTGGGCAGAACTCTATAAGGAATTCATGACCGAAACAGGCGTACATGCAGTTTGGAATGATATGAATGAACCGGCTGTGATGGAAGTACCCACAAAGACGGCACCTCTGGATACACGACACAATTTTGACGGGCATCCCTGCACCCATAGAAAGGCCCATAATATTTACGGGATGCAGATGGTTAGAGCCACTTATGAGGGCGTAAAGAAGTATGTTTACCCAAAAAGGCCTTTTGTTATTACCAGAGCGGCTTTTGCTGGTACTCAAAGGTATTCCTCTACCTGGACAGGTGATAATGTGGCCACCTGGGAACATTTATGGATAGCCAATGTGCAGGCACAAAGAATGTGTATGAGCGGGTACTCTTTTGTTGGTTCAGATATTGGAGGCTTCGCCGAACAACCCAATGGGGAACTCTTTGCCAGATGGATTCAGTTGGGGATTTTTCATCCATTTTGCCGTGTGCATTCCAGTGGCGACCACGGGGATCAGGAGCCATGGTCTTTTGGGAAAGAAGTTACAGATGTAGTCCGGAAATTTATCGAGATTCGCTATCAGTTATTGCCTTATTTATATACGATGTTCTGGAGGTATTCCAATGCCGGAACTCCAATGCTACAATCATTGTTTCATTATGATCAGGAAGATACACAGACCCATTTCAGGACGGATGAGTTTATTTTTGGAAAACAAATTTTAGTCTGCCCAATTCAGGAACCCAATTCCCAGGGGAGAAGAATGTATATCCCAAGAGGCAACTGGTTTAATTACTGGACCGAGGAAGTTGTAAATGGAGGTGTAGAAAAATGGGTGGCGGCCGACCTTGATAAAATTCCAATTTTTATAAAAGAAGGTGCAATTATTCCCAAATATCCTATTCAGCAATATGTTGGCGAAAAGGAAATTAATGAGATGATCCTGGATATATATTATAAATTGGGCGAAGAAAAATCCCTGGTATATGAAGATGCCCAGGACGGTTATGACTACAAAAAAGAAGGCTATAGTCTAAGAAGGCTTAAACTCCTTGGAAAAAAGAAGGAATTAATAATTCAGCAGTTTAAGGATGGTTCTTTTATTACCCCTTATGAAAACTTTAAAATAAAATTACACGGCCTCCCTTTTAAAATTTCTGGCATAGAAGTTGACAATGTTAAAGTAGCGCTCAAGGATGTAAAACTGAATGGCAATAACACTATTGAGGTCAAAAAGGATTTCACGGAATTGCACATAACAGGAAAATAAATTTTGTATTTTACATAGCGAAACACTAACACATTTGATATGAAAAAAATAGTATTATTACTGGCCCTGGTCCTTGTGGTATCGGCCTGTAAAGTAAACCCGTTTACCGGTAAAAAGGTGCTGAACTTTTACCCCAATAGCCAGATCTTTCCAATGGCATTTGCACAGTACGATCAATTCCTTGGAGAGAACAAAGTACTGGAAGGTACAACAGAAGCAAAAATGATCACCAACGTTGGGCAGCGCATCTCATCGGCTGCAGAACGATGGCTAACTGCCAATGGCTATCCCGGCTACTTAAAGGATTATAAATGGGAATACAACCTGGTTAAGGATACTTTGGTGAATGCCTGGTGTATGCCTGGCGGTAAAATTGTCTTTTATACAGGGATATTACCCATTACACAAACAGAAACTGGAGTGGCAGTGGTTATGGGTCATGAAGTTGCACATGCCCTTGCAGACCATGGAGCTCAGCGGATGAGCGCGGGCACATTGCAGCAATTGGGTGCCGTGGCCGGGAATGTGGCCATTCAGGATCCACAAAAACGAAATACTTTTAATCAGGCCTATGGAATAGGTTCAACGGTTGGGTTGATGTTGCCATTTAGCAGAGGGCACGAAAGTGAAGCGGACAGGATTGGGTTGCAGATAATGGCCATTGCAGGTTACAACCCCGATGAAGCTGCTGAATTATGGAAAAGGATGAAAGCAAATGCAGGGGGCAATGCCCCTCCGGAGTTTTTAAGCACTCACCCGTCTAACGATACCAGAATTCATAATCTGACCAAATGGGCGCCGCTGGCAAAGCAGGAAGCCGCTAAATTTGGTGTAACTTCATTTCAATAAAAAATTGAAAATTATCAAGAACTTTTAAAATCGTACTTTGAAAGCTGTCTGTTAACCATGGGCAGCTTTTATTTTTTATATGGCCAAAGCAATAGCAATTAAGGGAAGTAAGAAATTATTAAATGCATGGGCGTTCTACGACTGGGCAAATTCTGTTTACAGCCTTGTGATTGCCTCAGCCATCTTCCCCATTTTTTATGGTGCCTTATTCAGAGTAGCCGAAATAGATAAAGTTGCCGTGTTTGGCGGAGAAATTGCCAGGGCCCCACTAATTAGTTATGTAACTTCAGCCGCCTTCTTATTTATAGCCATTATTACACCGCTTTTGTCCGGGATTGCCGATTATTTGGGCAATAAGCGCATTTTTATGAAATTCTTCTGCTATTTGGGAGGGCTTTCCTGTATGGGCCTGTACTGGTTCTCACTAGAACATATTTATCTGGGACTTACCTGCTATTTCTTTGGCCTTGTTGGTTTCTGGGTAAGTTTTGCAATCAACAATTCATATCTGCCGGATATCGCCTTTCCTGAACAGCAAGATGGCATTAGTGCAAAGGGATTTTCGATGGGATACATCGGTAGTGTGCTGCTATTGCTATTTAACCTGGCTATGGTTCTGAACCCGGGCGCCTTTGGTATTGAATCGGATGCCGGTGAGGTGGCAGAAATTAAAGCCATGAAATACTCCTTTCTCTCCGTGGGTATCTGGTGGATTGTATTTAGCCAGTATACTTTTTATCACCTTCCTAAAGGGTTTAAAAAAGAAGGTGAGCGCAAGAACATTGTTCTCAATGGTTTTAAAGAGTTAAAGGGAGTCTGGTATCAGTTGGGTGAACAGTTGCGCCTGAAGCGATATTTAGGGGCCTTTTTTGTCTACAGTATGGCGGTGCAAACGGTTATGCTTATCGCCACTTACTTTGGTGAAGAAGAAATTAACTGGGGCTCCGATGGGGAGCGTACTACTGGCCTAATTGTAAGTATTCTTGTCATACAAATTGTCGCCATATTCGGGGCAACGTTAACGGCGAGGGCATCCAGGGCTTTTGGGAATATTAAAACCTTGATTGTTATCAACCTGCTTTGGATTTTTATCTGCATATATGCCTATTTTGTAGTAAGTCCGTTAGATTTTTATATCGCTGCAGCCTGTGTTGGGGTGGTAATGGGCGGTATTCAGGCCCTCTCCAGATCTACTTATTCCAAGTTTATCCCGGAGACAAAGGATACCACTTCCTTTTTTAGTTTTTATGATGTAGCGGAGAAAATAGGGATAGTTATTGGTACTTTTCTTTATGGTTTTGTCGCCCAATTTACGGGAAGCATGCGCAATGCCACCATCTTTCTGGGACTCTTTTTTATAATTGGGGTGCTGCTTTTGACCAGAGTGAATAAAAAAACCCTGTCCTAAAAAGAACAGGGTGCTGATTGTGCTCGTTTTTTGATGTTAATTTTTATCCTCTGGAAATATCTCCAGATCCTGAAGCTTTACTATCTATTTTAGTAGGGTTACCTCTGTAGTGAATATCCCCTGAACCAGAAACCCTGGCTTTCAATATACCGTTAACAGTTACCTTAATATCTGCAGAACCAGAAACCTGGGCTTCAACGTTTTCTGCTTCAAGCTCATATGCCTTAATATCACCCGAACCAGAAATGCTTACGTCAAAATCTCCAGCTTTTCCACTTAGTGATATATCTCCGGATCCAGACATTGAAGTAGATAAATTATCTGCTTCTACCTCAAGGGTGATATCTCCTGAGCCAGACATGCTGGTACTGAAATCATCAGCTTTCAATTTTGTTTTACCTACTATGTCGCCAGATCCTGACAGAGAGACTCCATTAATGCTTTCTACAGGCACTGTGATAAGAATACCATCTTTCCAATTAGAGGGTTGGAGGTTTTTACCTTTTTCGGCTTTAATCACCAATTTGCCATTTTTTACTTCGGTGATGATATGGTCCAGAAGGTTTTCTTCACCTTTTAATGTAAGTTCCCCTTCATTCCCATCAACCAGTTCTACATCAAAGAACCCGGATACAGCCACAGCCTCATAATCTCCTGTAGATCTTTCTATGGTTACTACATTCCCGTTTCCTTTTACTTTCTTCCACTGTGCGTTGGTTACTACTACCACCAACATTGCCACAGCTAGAGTTATTACTTTTTTCATTTTTTTCATTTTTAGGCCCAAATTTTAGGGAGGTTAATTAATATTGACTAAATGATACGCTACCGTAATCGCTGGTGATATATACCTTGTTACCACTACCAGACTTTCCGTAATAGCCTTTATAGTAACGATCACTGGATTTTTCTTTACTTATGCTCATCTCGAAGGCGTCTTTTCCGCTAACCCCGGCATGCTCTGTTGTGATCTCAAAATCAAAATGATATTGGGAATCGTATCCTATTTTAATTCCGGTATAGTCTGTGCGCAAATTGATATTGCCGGCGTCAGAAGCCATTCTTTTTATTCTAACGGATCCATAATCTGCATTCACATCCACATTGCCGTGTACTGTTCCTAATTTTACATTGATGTAATCCCCATTACCGTTAACATTCTCCACTTCTTCTACCTCCAGGTTACCATAATCGGCAGAGTATTCTAAATTTTCCATTTTCTCGATGGTAGAGTTGGTATAGTCAGCACTGACTTCTAAATTACCCGCTTTCTCTATTGTAAAACCAGAATAGTCTGCAGAGATCTTACCACTGTTGATATAACCAATAGTAGATTTAGAGGTATAGTCAAAACTCAATTGATTGTTTCTACCGTGCAACTCTCCAATATCTAATCTGCCGTAATCACAACTAATCTTGGCATGCCCGTCTATACGGTCAAGATTAATATTTCCATAATCATTGCTGAGGTGTACACTGTTTTTTACAGGGAGTTTAATAGTGTAGTTAATTTGCATATTTACATTGTTGCTCTTACCACCCCATCCCCAGCTACTTTTTTTATTATTAAAATTGGTTTTGGCAGAAACCATGCTGCTGCTGGCTTCAAAATCTATGGTAATATTATCGAGCTTTTTCTGTACTTTCTCCTCGTTATTGCCATTGGTCTTAACATGAACCTCTATTACCACTCTGTTTTCATTCCAGGAAGTAATATTGAGGTTACCATAGCTGTTACTTACCTTTAAAAGGGCATCAGAGTTCACGTTAAATTCTTTCTTTATGGTCTTTTCCTTGGTATGCTTTCCTTTTAGCTCCCCGTTATGAGCCATCATTAGCCCAGGTACGGTCAGCATCAGCATTAATGTATATTTAAATAGTAAAGTTTTCATCATTTAGAGTATTAAAGTTGTTTATATTATCAATTCTGTTCATTACATCTTGTAAAAGATCTATTCTGGTCTGGAAGTTGGTTATCATTGCGCTTAAGATCAGTTTGCTATTACCACCGCCTAAGAGGTCTTGCTCCAATTTGGTATAATTTGCTTCTAACTTTTCTAATTGAAGCATAGCATCTTCTATCATTTTTTTAGTCTCAGGGCTGCTTTTACTTTCCAACTCCTGTACTTGCTGCTCTATAAGACTTGCAAAGTAAAAATGAGATTGCGATGCCTCGGGTGAGATATCCGCTACTTGCTGTTCAATACTAGGATTAGAATTTACAATTCCCATACCCACCGCAAATAATACTGCGATAGAAGCGGCGATGGAAAGCGGTTTCCACCAGGACTTTTTCTTTTTCCCAATACTGACTACTCCAGAGGGTTGTAATTTTTCAAGGAATCTTTCCTTGTGCCCTGCGGCCGGTGTAGCCGTATCAAAATTACCTTCCAGTGCTTTAAAAAGCGCATCTATGTTTTCTTCTTTCATAATTCAGGCATTTATCATTTTCTTTCTCAAACTTTCTTTTGCTCGCGATATCGTTGTTCTGCAATTGGCATAACTGATATCCATTATCTGACTCACTTCTTCATAGTCGTATCCTTCGATTAAATGTAAGGTCAAAGAAATTCTGTAATTGTCTTTTAATCGTTTCATAGTTTCCAGCACTTTTTGAGCCTTCAGTTCTGTACCGCTATGATCCCTTCCAACTTCATCATTATCTTCGACCTTGTACATTATGTCATCAAGATTAACTTCCTGCTTCTTTTGTTGCTTTCGGTAATGGTAAATACTATTGTTGATAACAATCCTCTTTAACCAGGCTCCGAAGGTGACATCTCCTTTGAATGTGCTCAGTTTCGTAAACGCATTTAAAAACGATTCCTGCATCACATCCTCGGCTTCCGCACTGTCTTTTACAATCCTTACAGCTGTATTATACATGGCCTTGTAATAGCGATTGTAAATTTCTAATTGCGCAGTCTGCTTTCCTTCCAGACACAATTGCAACAGGTCTTCAGTATGTGTTAAACTTTGGCTCAAAAAGTAAATGGTTTGTCTTATAGATGAATCAATTTAGGGATTGTTACAGTTTTTAGGAAAATATTCCCTGAAATGGCACAACAATTGTCTAAATAGACAGAAGAAACAGGGCAAGTGGTAATTTTAAACACTGGAAACCAGCTTCTTATAAAAATTGAATTATAATTTAAAGTGATAGAATTCTGTCTGTAAATGACAGAATGACTGATAATATTGATATGGGAGATGCTAAATTTTCAAATTTTGACAATATGTCGCTAGGGGGCATTGAGGAAGATGCAGAATTAATTCCGCTTTTAACCCCTGAAGATGAAGAGGAAATGAACAATGAAGGCCTGCCCGAGACCTTACCTATCTTGCCACTGCGCAATACCGTATTGTTTCCGGGGGTGGTTATTCCAATAACCGCCGGTCGGGATAAATCTATTAACCTGATCAAGGATGCCAATAACGGTTCTAAAGTCATTGGGGTGGTTTCCCAAAAGGATGAGGAAGTTGAAAATCCGGGGATCAAAGACATCAATACTTTAGGTACCGTAGCCAGAATTCTCAGAGTTTTGCAAATGCCTGATGGTAATACCACGGTAATCATACAGGGGAAAAAGCGTTTCGAGATAGCTGAAGTGCTTACAGAACAACCCTATATGAGCGCAACCATCCGTGAGGCTGCCGAAATCAGACCAGAAAGGCAAGACAAAGAGTTTACAGCAATCATAGATTCAATTAAAGAGCTAGCCCTGCTAATTATAAAGAAAAACCCCAATATCCCATCTGAGGCTTCCTTTGCCATCAAGAATATTGAGAGTAATTCTTTCCTGGTCAATTTTGTTTCCTCTAACCTTAACTTAAGTGTTAAAGAAAAGCAGGAGTTGTTAGAAATTGGCAACCTGCAGGAGCGTGCACTAACCGCACTGAAGTATATGAATGTGGAACTTCAACAGTTAGAGTTGAAAAACGACATCCAGTCTAAGGTACGCACGGATATGGATCAACAGCAGCGTGAATACTTCTTGCATCAGCAGATGAAAACCATCCAGGAAGAACTGGGCGGGGTCTCCTATGATGAAGAGATCCAGGAAATGCAGCTCAAAGCCAAGGACAAGAAATGGGGTAAAAAGGAGAAGGAGCATTTTGAAAAGGAACTGTCCAAACTGCAGCGTATGAACCCCCAGGTAGCCGAATATTCTATTCAGCGCAATTACCTGGACCTGTTTTTGGAGCTTCCCTGGAATGCCTATTCTAAAGATAAATTTGATCTTAAGCGCGCTGAGAAAATATTAAACAGAGACCATTACGGACTAGAGGATGTCAAGCGCAGGATTATAGAATATCTGGCGGTACTAAAACTTCGCAACGATATGAAATCTCCTATTCTTTGCCTTTACGGTCCTCCTGGAGTGGGTAAGACCTCCCTGGGTAAATCTGTTGCTGAGGCTTTGGGCAGAGAATATGTTAGGGTGTCCCTAAGTGGGCTGCGCGATGAAGGTGAAATAAGAGGACACCGCAAAACTTATATTGGTGCCATGCCAGGACGAATTATTCAAAGTATCAAGAAAGCCGGGACATCTAACCCGGTATTTATACTTGATGAAATAGATAAACTAACTGCCAGTCACCAGGGAGATCCGTCTTCGGCTATGCTGGAAGTACTGGACCCTGAGCAAAACAGTGAATTTTACGATAACTTTCTGGAAATGGGCTATGACCTTTCTAAAGTAATGTTTATTGCTACGGCCAATAATTTATCTACCATACAACCCGCCTTGTTAGACAGGATGGAAATTATTAACGTGACTGGGTACACCATTGAGGAAAAGGTAGAGATTGCCAAGCGTCATTTATTGCCAAAACAATTAGAGGAACACGGGCTCACCTCCAAACATCTTAAAATTGGTAAAAGGCAACTGGAAAAGATTGTAGAGGGGTATACCCGGGAATCTGGTGTGAGGGGATTAGAAAAGCAGATCGCCAAAACAGTGAGATATGCAGCAAAATCTATAGCTACAGAAGAAGAATACAATATTACCATTACCAATGAAGATGTTGAGAAGATTCTGGGCCCTGCAAGAATGGAACGCGATAAATATGAGAATAACGATGTTGCAGGCGTAGTCACCGGACTCGCATGGACCCGCGTGGGTGGAGATATTCTTTTTATAGAGTCTATATTATCCAGAGGAAAGGGAACCCTGAACATTACCGGAAACCTTGGAAAGGTAATGAAAGAGTCGGCCACCATTGCGATGGAGTTTATCAAATCTAATGCAGAGAAATTTGGGATAGACCCGGAAGTTTTTGATAAATACAATGTGCATATCCACGTACCTGAAGGAGCAACTCCAAAAGATGGCCCCAGTGCGGGTATTACTATGCTTACTTCCCTGGTTTCCTTATTTGCCCAGAAAAAGGTAAAGAAAAGCCTTGCTATGACTGGTGAGATCACCCTTAGGGGAAAGGTACTTCCGGTAGGGGGCATCAAGGAGAAAATCCTTGCAGCCAAAAGAGCAAGGATAAAAGAGATCATCTTGTCTGAAGATAACAGGAAAGACATTATGGAGATTAAACAAGAGTACCTAAAAGGACTGAAGTTTCATTTTGTGTCTGATATGAGGGAGGTAATAGATATCGCCATAACCAATCAAAAAGTAAAAGACGCTAAACAATTATAAGGGGTAAAGACCGATTATGGGTGGATGGCAGCAATATTATCCTTAATCTATTTCCCAAACCAGCAATTCTCTCTATTTTTAACTAATGGGAAAGATTACGGTAGCTATCGATGGATTCTCTTCTACTGGTAAGAGCACATTGGCAAAGCAACTTGCTAAGGCTTTAGGCTACGTATATGTGGATACCGGCGCGATGTACCGGGCTGTTACCTTATTTGCGCTTCGAAATGGATTTATAGGCGGGAAACAAAATAATATTTCCGCCCTTATTAAATTGCTCCCAAGATTACAACTGAAGTTTATTTATAACAAAGAACTGGGCTTTTCCGAAATGTATCTTAATGATGAAAATGTGGAGAAGGAAATCAGGTCTCTGGAAGTCTCCAAGTATGTAAGCCAGATAGCCACAGTAGAACAGGTGCGTTACAAGCTGGTAGATATGCAAAAGAAAATGGGCAGGGAAAAGGGTATTGTTATGGATGGCCGGGACATTGGCACTGTGGTTTTTCCGGATGCGGAATTGAAAATATTTATGACGGCTTCTCCAGAGGTAAGGGCACATAGAAGATATAAAGAGCTACTTGAAAGAGGTGAAGAAGTAAAATATGAAGAGGTACTTAAGAATGTTCAGAACAGGGACTATATAGATTCGCATCGCGAGATATCGCCATTATTAAAAGCAGACGACGCTATTGAGTTTGATAATGGAGATATGGGCCTGGAAGAGCAATTTGAAAGGATCTACAACTTTGCACTAAGGGTGATAGCAAAGCATAAATAAAGGCCTTGAATAGCAATGTTTTATCGCTTTCAAGGCCTTCGAGTATTGTATACTATAAATGCTTATAGGTTAGGAATAACCAATACCTGATCTGGATGAATTACATCCGGATTACTAAGAATGTTGGTATTGGCAGAAAAAATCTGCTTGTATTTCATAGGATCGCCATAATAGTGCTTGGCTATTTTACTAAGCGATTCTCCACTTTGAACCACATGCCTGTGATAAACAGACTCGTCCTCAACCGTGATATTTGCTTTAATGTCTGACGGATGATCTCCTCCAATTTCTTTTATTTTATCCCAGATGAGGTTCTTTTCGTACTGGGTTCCGGCCTGTCCTTTTACTTTTAAAATGCCATTTTCTTCAGTTACATTCCCATCTTTGATCCCCAATTGTTCTCCAAGAGACAATACTGGTTGATACTTTCCTTTTACACTCATATTTGTTTATTTAATGGTTAATATTTACGGCATGGAATATACAAATTCTCATAAGATTTTACCACTTTTTAATAGAAATTGGGAAGGATGTCTGTACGAAGTAAGATTGCTATTGTTAAAACAATAATTTAATTGTATTTTTGCACTCCTTTTTTGCGAATAATCAAGAGGTAAAAGGGAAAAGACATAAACTAATAACAGCTTCTGCGGTAATCGTTTAACTCTTGTACAACTGCAGAATACAAATTAATATCAGCAATGGCTGAAGAAAAAACAACAACTGAGGTAGCAGAAACTGCCGAGGTAAAACAAGAAGTAAAAGAAACTGCACCTAAACAAGATCCTAAGGAGTTTTTGGAAAACTTTGACTGGGATAAGTATGAAGAAGGTATAGAGCGGGTTGACGAATCCAAGTTGGAAGAGTTTGAAAAACTCGTTGCCGAAAATTTTGTGGATACCGCTGATGAAGAAGTGGTTGAAGGTACAGTTACTCATCTTACAGACCGTGAGGCTATCATTGATATCAATGCAAAGTCTGAAGGGGTTATTTCTCTAAATGAATTCAGATACAATCAGGATCTTAAAATTGGTGACAAGGTTGAGGTACTTATTGATATCAGAGAGGACAAAAGTGGTCAGTTGGTACTTTCTCACAGAAAGGCCAGAACCATTATGGCATGGGACAGAGTAAATGCAGCTCATGATAATGAGGAAGTAGTTACAGGGTTTGTTAAATGCAGAACTAAAGGAGGTATGATTGTAGATGTCTTTGGCATTGAGGCCTTCCTTCCAGGTTCACAGATTGATGTTAAGCCTATTCGCGACTACGATCAATATGTTGGTAAGAACATGGAGTTTAAAGTAGTGAAGATTAATCACGAATTTAAAAACGTGGTGGTTTCACACAAAGCCCTGATCGAAGCCGATATCGAAGAACAGAAGAAAGAGATCATCAGCCAGTTAGAAAAAGGACAGGTACTGGAAGGTGTTGTGAAAAACATCACTTCTTATGGGGTATTTATAGACCTTGGAGGAGTAGACGGCCTTGTACATATTACAGACCTTAGCTGGAGTAGAATAAACCACCCTAACGAAGTTGTGGAATTAGACCAGAAACTCAATGTGGTTATTCTTGATTTTGATGATAACAAATCCAGAATTCAGCTTGGACTTAAGCAATTGGAGAAACACCCTTGGGATGCCCTTGGAGATGAGATCAAAATTGGTGATAAGGTAAAAGGAAAAGTGGTAGTCATTGCTGACTATGGTGCTTTCCTTGAAGTTGCTGAAGGAGTTGAAGGACTTATCCACGTTTCTGAAATGTCCTGGTCTACACACTTGAGATCTGCACAAGATTTTGTAAAAGTTGGAGATCAGTTAGAGGCGGTTGTATTAACACTAGACAGAGAAGATCGTAAGATGTCTCTTGGTATTAAGCAACTTACTCCTGATCCATGGACAGATATCACAACAAAATATCCTGTAGGTTCTAAACACAAAGGAATTGTAAGGAACTTTACCAATTTTGGGGTATTCGTTGAATTGGAAGAGGGTATAGACGGATTAATTTATATCTCTGACCTTTCCTGGACCAAGAAGATTAAGCACCCATCAGAATTTGTAACTGTAGGAGATACTTTAGAAGTTGAAGTACTAGAGTTAGATGTTGAAGGCCGTAAACTTAGTTTGGGTCACAAACAAACTACAGACAATCCCTGGGATAAATACGAAAAAGAATTTGCTCTTGGAACCACTCATAAAGCTGCTATTACAGAAATAGTAGATAAAGGGGCGGTGATAGATTTTAACGAAGATATTACTGCATTTGTACCACAACGTCATTTAGAAAAAGAAGATGGTAAGAAGTTGGGCAAAGGTGAAGAAGCTGAATTTAAGATCATTGAATTCAATAAGGAATTCAAGAGAGTGGTAGCGAGTCATACCGCTATCTTCAGAGAAGAGGAACAACGTAATGTAAGAGCAGCCAAGAAGAAGGCCGCTTCATCTGCCGAGGAAAACAAACCTACGTTAGGTGATGCCAATGAGCAATTGCAGGCGTTGAAAGATAAAATGGAAGGGAAGAAATAAGCCCCTTTTGTTTACATAATAAAAAGCCCTGGTATTTCTACCGGGGCTTTTTTGTTCTAAAACGGCCATTGGAGTTGACAGCTGTTTCTACCGTGTTTAAATCACAGTTAATAGCATCATATTTTCCAATCTTAAGGCCTTTAAAAATTTAAAATACGGTAGAATTAACAGCCTATTATTCCATAGAAAAAGACCAGTTTTTGAGCTACTTTTTCTCCTTTGGCATTTTCCGCTGGTTCCCATTCCCCAGGCATATTGGTGATCAGGGCTTTCATGGTTTTATCTATCACGGGATAGCCAGAAGTAGATTCTAATTCAACTGCAGAAATGGTCCCATTTTTAGAAACTGTAAAATTTAACCTCCCAGGCTGCAATTTTCCCTTTTCCACATTGGAGGTAAACTCCCGACTGTTTTCTTTGAGGTATTTGATAAGGGCATCCTTACCATCTAGATATACCGCTTGTTGTGTGGGTACAACCGTCATATGTGGGGTAAAATAATTGGAGGTTAATTCCCCGCTTTCTTCATGTTTCTCCATATAGTCCGCCCTGATTAATATATTGGTCGAGTAGTCCGCAGATTGCAAAAGTTGCAACTGGTCCTGGGTAAGTACCTCACTGGTGCCGGTAGCTCTGATTTCTGTCCGCTCATTATTTTCAATAATATTTACACTTACCTTTTTGTAAGACACTACAAAATCTGTCCAGTCATAAGGAAGAATATCTTTTATTGATTTCGCCTGTTGCAGCTTCTTTTTTGATACGGTCATTAAATATCTGGTATTGATATCATAACGGAAGTCTGGCCGATCCTTTTCCACAACAGGTCCTTCAACAGCCGCTCCGGGAGCAATTGCTTTTTTGTTTGTTATTACTTCTGCTACGGTCACCGTATTGGTGGTGTTGATAAAACCAAAAGCCGTGAGTCCCAGGGCTGCTAATACTGTACTAAAAACTAGAATGCGTTTTTTCATATCTCTGAATATTTTAAATTATTACTACCAAATGTATTGTGGATAAACGCTCTGGTTTGTAGTTCCTATGTAAAATAGTGTAAATCTTCTGTAAAACATTTCCTATTGATCCAGATTGAAATAGATTTGTAATATGAGTTTCAAACAATTCAAAATCCTGGTATTGATCCTGGCAGGATATTTAGCGGTTCCAAATCATAGCTGTGCACAATCGCCTCAGGAGGAGCAACATATAGAAGTCTCCTTAAGAATGATAGGGCATCAGCTGTTACTTAATTCAGGAGATAGTACTTCACGGGTATTGCCCATAAAAAGAGAAAATGACCGATTCAGAATTAGATTTGAAGCTCCATTCGAGTTCAGTCCTCAGCAATTGGCAGCAACTGTTGATAGTGTTATTCGGCAATCTGGAATAGCCAGAAATTATATCGTAGCGGTGGAAGAGTGTGCCAGCGAGGAGGTGGTCTACAGCTTTAAAATAGACGATTTAGAGCAATCTGACATTATACCCTGCGGAGCAAGATTACAACCAAAATCTTGTTACAGTTTATTATTTACTTTTCAGCTAGCTCAGCAGGAGGATACCGCAGCAGTTGCTGTTGCAACACAACCGACATACCTTAATCCTTATAATTCGGGTGCACTGGTCTTGCTATTACTCGTAATACTCTTTATACTTTGGAAGCGATTAGCCAGATCTAAGACAGACCCTAATTTAATCAGTATGGGTGAATACCTTTTTGACAAGCGGAATACAGAACTTATTATAAGGGATCAAAAAATAGAGCTCAGTAGTAAAGAAGCAGATCTACTCCACTTGCTATATACTGATGCAAATACCACCGTTGAAAGAGAAGTACTTCTAAATATGGTTTGGGGAGACCAGGGCGACTATGTCGGCAGAACACTAGATGTGTTTATTTCCAAGTTGAGGAAGAAACTGGAATTTGATTCTAAAGTGAAAATTGTAAATATTCGGGGGGTGGGCTACAAACTCGTATTGGATATTTAGAGAATAATACCTCCAAAATGGCCATTAAAATTTGTTTATACCCCAGGGGAAGTTTTGGGTTTTAAGTTGTACGAAAGTTTATTAAAAATTCATTTCCTCAGATCTTTTGATGTGGCCAAAGCAATTACCCTGCCCTTGTTCCCAACCGCATTATAGAAGTGGTAAACCACTCCCTTCCATTTAATTACCCAGGGTTTGTGGGCATAGGTTTTATCGTAATCTTCTGAAGGCGCCAGTAGATCTTCCCCGTCCCAGTCTGTCCAATGTATTAAATCGTAAGAGCAGGCAAACCTCTCAAAAGCACCGGGTTTCCAGAAGGCCCCAAAATAGAACATCACATAAACATCACCTATTTTTGCAATCTGCGCATCGCCACAAATGCCTTTTCCCCTGCTGATTACAGGGTTTTCTCCATATCGTTGCCAATCTTTCATATTGTCTGAAACGGCCATGGCGATACTTTCATAGTCGGCAGTAACTCCTTTGGCATTATAATACATCACAAAAGGGTGCCCTGTGTGTTTTTCTTTATCCCGAATGACCAAACTTTTATAAATCGTCTTGTTGTCAAACCAGCGCGCCTCTTCATCTTCGGGAGACAATAGGGGAGTAGTAATCCTGTTCCATTCTTCAGCCCTGGTAACATTAGAAGTATTGGCCAGGCCAATTTTTAAAGTCCCGGATTCATAGCCAGCAGTTTTGCCTCCCAGGTAGGTCAGCCAATAGTTCTTCTGATAATTTTCTACGGCATAGTCACCACCCCATTTGGTATTGACAAGGGATACGTATCCTGCTTTTTGGTTGGCATCCCAACTGTCTTCTGTAAAAGACAATATTCTTCCTTTTGTATTCCAATTTAGCAGGTCTTCACTTTTTGCCAGCCACGTTTCATAGCCCTGGCCATCATACACGATATAGGTCATATACCAGGTGTCGTTTTGGCGAAATATTGTGGGCGAGTCGACCATTTTGGTAGTATCCGGATGCCGGACCACAATGCCGTATTTAAAAGGAGTTTTAATCTCATTGTAGATATCTTCCATTACCTGCCGGGATACCTCCTTGTTTACCAAAGTATCCTTTTCTTTACAAGCGCCAAAGAGAATTGCTGCCGCAACCAAAACCAGAAAATTCTTCATCCTATAAGTAATTCATATCCTGCACTATGCTTCTTGGATACCCTGCAATAAACATTTTACATTTTATCTATCGTGATAGTTTCCAAATGTTTTGGAATAATGACCTTTATTTGAGGTGCGAGTTTTTTAACGTCTACTTTAAAAGGCATTAGCTTATCCTTAACCCCTGATTCTTGTGAAAACCCGTAGGGAAGTCTAAAATTATCCCAATGGGTAGGAATAATCACCCCGGGGTAATTGGTGCTGGCCAGTAGGCGTTCGTTGTATTTATAAAGACCCAGTTGCGACCGGTTAACCCCAGCCAATAGGATATCCGGCTCCAGTCCTTTTACTTCACTTTCAACAAAATTCATAGAGCCCATGGTGAGTACATGATGATTGGCAAAACGGGCAAGAAACATTAGCGAGCCACCTTCTATAAATTCAGATACTTTAAGTGGCGTCTTGGGCACTTCAGAATATACCCTGTTATCTATGTAGTGTTTTTCGTTTAAGGCAGAATGAATAGAAGGGATCACCCTGATGGCAAAATTATTAAACTGGTAATCTTCCCCTCCTTTTACCGGGTATAATTGCTCATCGGGGATACCATACCCTCGTAGTATATTACAAGTAGTTTCGGTGCCTATGACTTTTGCCTTGGTTTTATGAGCAATATAGGGGACATCGGCAAGATGATCGAAATGTGAATGATGCACCAGGATAAAGTCGGCTCTGGTAATTAAGCTATCTATAGAAGTAGAATCCGATACAGCAATATCTGTGCGCAGTACCGTTGCCCGTTTATCATCCGGACTAATTCCAGGACCCGTGCCCAGCTTAAAACGCGAAATATAAGGGTCTACCAGTACGGTAATCTCTCCATCGGTAATTTCCCAGCCAGCGGTGCCCAGATATTTAAGTTGTATTGGGGGGGTCTGTGCCGTTGAAAGCAGTGGTAACATTACTATGAAGGCCCCAAGTAGCTTAAACAGCATGTCTTTCCATGAGGGTAGATCAAATTTTTTTATGGTAATCATAGGTATCGGATTATATCTAATTTTTTGCACGGTTAAAATAGTAGCGGTTAATAGCATCGGAGTTGGCCTCAAGAATATCCATCAGGCCATCATTGTTTACATCTGATGAAATTATATCATATGTTATTAATTCTTCATCTGATAGTGGGGTACTTGCCCAGTTCTGGCCTTGTTCGGAATTCCAAAAAACGACATTGGGACCGCCGGCATTTCCTATTATGATATCCATGTCGCTATCTGCGTCAAGATCGGCCACGGCTACTGCATAACTCTTCTGCTCAGAAGCATCAAACGTAATAGAAGTACTATAGGGAGCGGTATTGTGGCCAAAATAGATGATATTGGGCGCACCTATATTGGCAACAGCAATATCTGCCAGGCCGTCATCATTAAAATCAGAAACACCTACAGATCTAGTATTATCACTGCCCGTTCCGAAAGGTATCTTTTTAAAAAACCCCATCTTACCATCGTTTAAGTACACATAATTGGTTTGTTCATCTCTGTTGGCCAGGACCAGATCCGGATCCCCGTCATTATTCATATCAGCAATCTCCACATCAATGGTAGCATCCGAACGATCGCCAAAACTCATATTTTCAGGAAAGCTTCCTTTACCATTATTCAAACATATTTCATTGGGTCTGCCCCGGTTGGTAATAAGGATGTCGGTGTCGCCGTCCTGGTCCAGGTCTGCCAATGTTAAGTTTCTGGTAGGGGCATAGGCCATACCAAAAGCAGTGCTCCTTGAAAAATTGCCTTTGCCATCATTGGTATAGATATAGTTGGGGGCCATGTCGTTGCCCACCGCAATGTCCAGGTCGCCATCATTGTCAAAATCGGCTAGTTCGGCTGCATAGCTGGTAGCCCTTTGCTCCCCTAAATTCTTTTCTACAGTAAATATTCCCTTGCCGTTATTTATAAAAATTCTATTCTGACCTGGCCAATGCCTGCCGTTGGCTACAATAATATCTGCATGGCCGTCACCGTCTATATCACCAACAGCTACAGATGCAGTGCGCTCCGTATAGGTGCCCAGTATTAGTCGTCCGTTAGATATCAATTCATTATTTTGGGTGTGGCCCGTTTGAAATATCAAACAAAATAAGAGGGTGGTAAATATAATTTTGGTTGGCATATAGTGTACTTGTAATCGTTGATTAGTTAATCGCTATCTCCTGCAAAGTAATAATAATAGTAATGGGTCTTGGTTATTTTACTTAATATGCCACATGTCTTAACAGGAGCATTCTGTTAATGTTTTAATAAACCAGATACAAAATGTTTAACCTTTATATATATTTGTTAAACAAAATAATCAATATCTGATGCCAACCATGAAATCTATCCTCTTTAAATTCAGTTTTCTCGCTTTTTTATTATTGATGTCTCATACGCCCAATGTACAGGAATTTCAGGGCCAGGCCATATATTTCTCCAAATCCACAATGGAGCTAGGTAATTGGGGAGCCAGAATGAGTGAAGCTCAAAAAAAACAAATACAGGCACGCCTTAAAAATAGATTGGAAAAAACCTTTGTATTGAATTTCAACAAGGAGGCATCGGTATTTAAAGAAGAAGATAAATTGGATGCCATTTCAGGAGCCACAGATTCCTGGGGCAAAAATTTCTCAAGGGGGGAACAGTATAAAAATGTGAAGGAGAATGCCCTGGTTCAGAGTCAGGAATTCTATGGAAAACAATTTTTGGTCAAGGATAATTTACAGGCCATAGATTGGAAAATGGGAGGAGAACAAAAGCAAATAGGCCAGTATATGTGTTTTAAAGCCACAGCATCTATACCTACATTGGAATTAACCTGGTACGATTTTTCCTGGAGTAATCTCAGACGGGCAAATGCTAATCAGGAGTCAGATTCCACTAATGTTGAACCCACAGTACCTGAAATACAAATGACAGAGGTAGAAGCCTGGTACACTCCCCAAATACCTGTAGGGCATGGCCCCGGTGAATATTGGGGGCTTCCTGGTCTTATATTGGAAGTAAGTGCGGGGAATACAACTATGTTATGCTCTAAAATTGTAATGAACCCCAAAGAGAAAATAAAAATAGAAGCTCCGGACAAAGGGAAGGTCATTTCCAAAAGTGAGTATCAGGTGACAATTTCCGAGAAGATGCAGGAAATGAGAGACATGCGGGGCAGAAGACGCAGTAGATAATCCCCATTTTGAACACTACGCCAAAACTGCAACTAAAAATAAACATGAAGAATATATTTTGTATTGCGCTACTTTTTGTAGCTGGCATTACCTATGCTCAGGTTAAGCTTGAGGGCGTGGTGCGAGATAGTATAAATAATCCACTGGAGTTAGCCAATGTGATCGCCATAAATCAGGAAACCAATGGCATGGAATCTTACGGTATAACCAATGAACAGGGGCAATTTCGGTTAGAGCTGGGTAAGAATGGCAGCTATCAGATCCAGATCAGCTACATAGGTATGGCCACTTTTAAAGAGCTGATTTCTACGGAAGAAAGTGATATTACCAAAGATTATACCCTTAGGCCTAACATAGTCCTGGACGAGGTAGAACTTGTTTATGAAATGCCTGTAGCCGTAAGGGGAGATACCCTGGTATACAATGCAGATTCTTTTAATAACGGAACAGAAAGAAAGTTAGAAGACGTTCTGGAAAATTTACCTGGTGTGGAGATCAATGAAGACGGGCAGATAGAGGTAGAGGGGAAAGTGGTCAATAAATTAATGGTGAATGGGAAAGATTTTTTTGATGGGGATACCAAACTGGCAACAAAAAATATTCCCTCGAAAGCAGTTGATAAAATCCAGGTATTGAGAAACTACTCCGAGGTGGGCCAATTAAGGAGTGTAACCAATAATCAGGACAATGTGGCCATGAATATTAAACTGAAAGAGGGAAAAGAGAGCTTTTGGTTTGGAAACATAACAGTTGGTGCCGGTAGCTCGCCAGATAAAGAACTCTATCTTTTGCAGCCTAAGCTGTTTTATTACAGTCCTAAATACAGCCTTAATTTTATTGGGGATCTGAACAATACCGGTGAAGTTGCTCTGACCAGACGGGACATACGTAATTTTGGAGGAGGATTCAGGGCGCCCAGCAGGAGTAGCGGAACAAATATTAATCTTGGCGATAACAATCTCAATTTCCTGACCAGCCAGGACAATGCTCTGGAAATTGAAAACAAACTGGCCACAGGAAATTTTAGTTACTCTCCAAGTCAGGTACTGGATTTAAGTGGATTCTTCATTTACAATAGTAGTCGCGTTGTATCAAAAGAAGCAAATTTTATAAGGTATACGGATCCGGCATTGGGTATCCCGGATGAAGCCACGGAGCAAACGAGCAATGAACGATCTAACCAGGGATTATTAAAACTCAGTGCCTCTTACCAGCCCGATATTAATAATCAGCTAGACTATGACCTACTGGCGCGGGTATCTAACGATTCCCAAAATCGGAATGCTTTTTCATCTGTTATCGGCAATACCACCCAATTGGATGAAGTCACGCCATATAGCCTTAATCAGAATATCAACTATTACTACACGGCAAATGCCACCAATATATTTGCCTTTGAGGCGCAGCATTTATTAAAAAACGAGGATCCCTTTTATAATGCTGTGCTAGACAATGATCCAAATGGGCAGGATGCTTTTGATACTACTGCTGAGGCCCTGGGTTTAGATACTTCTCTTACGAATTATGACCTGGGTCAGGACAGGCGGATTAAGTCTAATCAGCTAGATGCCAAACTTGACTATTACAACATCCTTAATACCAAAAGCAATATCAACTTTACCCTTGGGGCCATTTTGAGCAGGCAAGAGTTTAATTCCAATATTTTCCAGTTCCTTGGAGATGGGAATCTTTTGAATCCTGTCCCGAGTTTTAATGATGGTCTAGCCTCCAATGATACGGAGTATAATTTCAGCGATATTTACCTGGGGGTGCATTATCGGGTGAAAACAGGGAAATTTACCATCACCCCCGGTTTTTCGGTACATTCTTATGGGAATAAGAATATTCAATTCGGAGCAACCTTTAAGGATAATTTCTTCAGGTTTTTACCAGATTTTGAAACACGGATCCAGTTTAAAAAGAGTGAGGCACTTACGCTTAGGTACGAAATGCGCAATCAGTTTACTGATGTAACCAGATTAGCCGAAGGATTGGTGTTGAACAACTTCAATAGTATTCAATATGGGGAGCCAGACCTTCAGAACGCCCTGTCTCATAATGTGAGTTTATTTTACAGTAGTTTCAATCTCTTTAACTATACCAACGTTTTTGCAAGAGCTGCATATTCCAGCAATATTGATCAGATCAGAAGCTTAACCGATTTCGAAAATGTAATTCGGACGAGTACTTTCTTTAATTCAAATTTTGCAGATGAAAATGTCAATGTATTTGGCCGTGTACAACGAACTTTTGGTAAGGTCAGGGCCAGCCTGAATGCCAGTTTTAACTACAGCAAAATTAATCAGTTTATCCAGGGGCAGCAATCGCTCAATGAAGGCTATACACAAACCTATACCCCGGGTATCAGAACTAATTTTAAAGTAGCCCCGAATATTAACCTAAGATACCGATACAGTGTTACTAACAATGATCAGGGTGGGGGTAAAACCAAATTTGTCACCAATGCACCCTCTGTGGAATTCGATGCCTATATCTGGAAATCTGTGACCTTCCGGACCAACTACACCTATACAGATCAGGATTTGGGCAATGGGGACTCTCAGTCGTTCCAGAATTGGGATGCTACAATTTCCTATAGAAAGAATAAAGATGCCAAATGGGAATACGAGATCAAGGCCACCAATATTTTAGATATCGATGCACAGCTTAGGAACAGCGCCAATAATTTGTCTGTATTTACTTCTGAAACTTTTATTCAGCCCAGATTCCTGACCTTTAGATTTGTATATACCTTATAATGATGAAGCCCAGAGGATCCAGGGGGTTGCAAGAAGGAAAATGAGGGTATTTAAGACCGTGATAATGGCACCTTGTTTATAGATGTCTCCGGAGGGTAAATAGCCACTTCCGGCAAAAATTACATTGGAGCTCGAGGCCTGGGGGGTAATTACGGCAAAATAATTGGTAGCAAAAGAGAGCATAAAAGCCATAAGGGCCACCGGTACTTCCGCATTAACCGCTACTTGTAGGAAAACTGCGTATAAGGCCAGTAAATGTGCGGTCTGACTCACAAAAAGATAGTGAATAGCCACGTACAGAAGCGTTAAAAGCAGATACACCGTAACCCAATTATAATCCCCTATATAGGTCGCAATTTGGGCTCCCAGCGTTTTCATAAAGCCCAGGTCGTTCAGGGCGGCACTCATCATATATAAAATGGCAAACCATACATAAGTTTCGAGGGCATCTCCGGCACCCTCTCTGATATCTTCAAGGGTGTATACATTAGACAATATCAGAATAGATAAGCCAAGAAAGGCCACGATAGCCAGGTTTAAATTCAATACAGGGGAAAAAGCCCAAAGGAGGATCATCCCAAAGAAAGTAATGCCCATAATCCATTCTCGCCTGCTCATAGGTCCCATTTTACCCAGCGCTTCCCTGGCCATTTTGGGAGCTTCCGGGGTGTGCTTAATTTCTGGAGGGAATAGTTTATATAGTAACAGCGGAATGGTAATTAGGGCAACAATACAAGGCACTGAAGCTACAAATACCCAGTTCCCAAAATTCATATTTACTCCAAATTGAGCAGCAATACCTGCTCCTACCGGGTTGGCGGCCATACCGGTTAACCATAGGGCAGAGCTTATAGTGTGCCCCGATATGGCAGTCATCATTAGATAGCTCCCGGTTTTCTTTCTACCCTCAGGCGTAGGCTGGGATCCGGTGTCCAGGGCCAATGCATGCGTAATGGGATAAAGAATACCAGACCTTGCTGTGTTACTTGGAATGGCTGGTCCCAACAGGGTGTCTGTGGCAACAATACAGTACCCCAGGTTTAGGGTAGATTTCCCAAATTGACGAATCAGCAGAAAGGCAATCCGCCTACCCAGACCCGACTTAATAACGCCTTTGGCCACCAAAAAAGCAGCTAAAATTAAGAGGATAAAACTCTCTGAGAATCCTGAAAAGGCTTTTTCAGGCGGAAGTACCCTTAGCAGCACTACAGCAACCAATGCAAGAATAGAGGCTGTAAAAATAGACAGGGCATTAATTAAAACCCCTATGATTGCGGTAATAAAAATGGCAAACAAATGCCAGGCATCTGCAGACAGTTCCCAAGGGACCGGCAAGTGCCAGATGGTTATCCCAACCAAGAGGGTAAAAATCCGTTTTACCCAGAGAAATTTCCGAGGGCTGTTCGATGGTTTATCCACTTAAATAAATTAGAATTGGACTATTTAAGTAATTGACTCCAGAGTTTTAAAATCTTTTACATGGCTTTGCCAAGCACCCATTGGTCTCTCAGCGTATCCATAATTCGCTATTTAAAACTAAAGCTCTATTAAGATAATGAAAATCTGTTTTGTTTCACTTAATCTTAAGGGAAGGGGTACTTATTAGTAGTTAGCAACACGGCCTATTTTGCCCAATAAGACAATATATAATCCAGTAGAGCGTCCTGGCCCAAATTAAAATCGCCAAATGGGGGTGCTTTATAAATATCCGGAGCTATCCATTTGCGATGGTACCAGGAGGTGCTTCTTTGCCAATAGGCAATATTTTGTCTTCTTGGTTAAAATACCCCACCTTGGCGATTACCATTGTTTTAGAAAGCGCTACTCAAATTTAATTATTTGTATGGGGTTTATTTTCTAATTGTGGTTATAACAGCCATTATTCTGCTTTGTGATAAGCGTCTTTTAGCCAAGCTTTCAGTTCATCATCTAGCTGGCTGATATCGGTAATTCTTACCCTGTGGGTGCACATTGTTCCAAAGGGGCCAGAGTTTTCCAGGCGCGCGGTGGTTGGTTCACCTTTTAGTTTTAACCCCAGGTCTATCCTTGTTTTGGTTGCGGGCTTAATTACAGCAAATTTCCTCTTTCGGTCTATACTCACCTCGGTTTTTTTAGGGGTTACCCTAACGTCTTCCCCGAATGCGGTAACCATAGCAACCAGACTTTCGTAAATGGGACGCAGGTCTTCCTTGCCCTGGTACTGATTTTCGATGAGGTCCGTGTCGGTATTGTTTTCTTCCTTAGACAAGGAAACAATGGTATTGGCAAAGCCATGGGTTACGTTATGTTCTTTCTTAAGAAAGTTGACCGCCTCTGAGTGCTTTGCAAACGACTTTGTCTTAAGCAGGGATTTCCATTCGGGTAGTGATTTGCCTGTCTTTGCAGGCATATTATCAATCATTGTTTGTAGTGCTTTATCCATAATTTAATATTTTACTGAAGCTGTTCCTGTTTCTAAATAAGAGATAAGATTTAAGTACGATTGTTCATTGCCCTGAATAAAAAATTTCATTAAAGACATATACTTTTCATCGTGTTTATACCCTATGCCATAAGAGATTACTTTAGTCTTATTTGGGGCTATTTCCTCAAACAGAATCATATTATAAAGGTCTTTTTCATCCTCCTTCATAAAAGACGGAAAGTTTTTACTGATTTCGGCCTGAAGCGTTAGCATACGTTTGGGTACGTAGTTTATGATATGAAGAGTAATACTAGCATCGTCTCCAATTTTGCCATCTTTATTGTAGTTGGATCTAATGGTACCATTTAATTTAAAATCCATTTCTGCTAAAGGCGTTGCCCAACTTTCCCAACCTTCTTTTGTCGTATAGGCCTGCCAAACAGCATCTACCCCCTTGTGGACTACAAAATGCTGTTTTAACACCATATTTCTGGCGTCCGATGAATCTACAACAGAAGTAATTCTTTTTTCTTCAGATGATAAGGGCATTTGGCCAACAAGCAATAACGGAAAACTAAAAAGTAGCACTTCTAATAAATTGTTCTTCATAATTCTAAATTTACAAATTACAAAGTAAGCCACCCAGCGGTTACGGGGATAGTAAAAAATTAACCATTTCTATCTAACGGAAAGAAGTTGGTTTCGTCTTTATGAAACTCCAGATCTATAAATTCACTGGGGTTAAACCCTGAAAACTCCTTAAACTCTTTTATAAAATGCGATTGGTCCGAATAACCAAATTCATAGGCAATTTGCGACCATTTTATTTGTTGTTTGTTCTGTATTTGTTTTAGTATTTCATTAAACCTATAGATTCTGTGTAGCAGCTTTGGGGTTAAACCAAAGTAGTTCTTAAACTGCTGAATTAAGTGTTTTTGAGAGTTGGGGTAAGAAGCAATTATCTGGCTGCTTTCCGCAACAGGTGTTGTTTTTATGTGCAAATGCACATCTATAAGCTCTTTGGGAGCAATTTTTTTTGCATCGAACAGGTTTAAGAGCCAATGGGCTACCAGGTTGAATTTTCCGGAAGCCGTGTGTTCTGATAATATGGCCGACCTTAACTCTAAAATCTCATTTCCAAAAAGTTCCTGGGCCGGCACTACTTTGTTGTTCAGTTCATGCATGGGAGTATGTAAGAAAGGATAGGCTCCACTTGCTCTAAATTGTATCACAAGCATTTTGGAATCCTGAGGGGCAGAGATAGACAGGTAATTTTTGTGTACCCCCGATACCCATACTTTACTGTAACTACCGTTTGGTTTAAGGCTTTCATTGTCATAGGTATGTCTGGGAATATCGTCTAACTCAAAGATGATGAACAAATGCCCTGTAGGTACAACCCTTTCTATAGCATGTTCCGGTTTATACCCTTCATAGTAGAATATAGTTTCGATATGGTTGGCCAGAGTTTCTTCTAGTGTGTAAGTTTCAAATATCATTACTCAGTAGTACATCAAGTTCCAGATATTTTTCATGTAGGGTACTCAGCGCAAAGGCCCCTGCAGAAGCAGCAAAGACAGAATAATCCAAGGCGCCTTTTATTCCACTTGAGAATGCTATGGCCAAACCAAATATAAGCATCAGATAGCCACTGAGCCTGGCAAACAATTCTGTTTTAAAGCCTATGATAAGACAAATTCCGAATACAACTTCGGCTGCCGTGGCAATGATTCCTGATGTTGGGATCAACATTTTTGGAATTAGAGGATTAATCGCTTCGGTATAGTTTAAAAAATTCTCCCAATTGCCCCATGCCGAAATTTCAGCGGGCCACAATCCAAATCTGTCGGCAACTGCCGATAAAAATCCAAGACCTATTGCCAATCTTAGAAAAAGCTTAATGATTTTTTTATTCATGTTTTAATATTTTCTAAACTTGTTATCTGAGAGCAATTTCTGTCAAATTTGACGGAAGAATTTTAGTATACAATTAAATTTTACAACTACAGACCAACTCCAAATTCATAGTAGGCTACATCAAATCCTTCGAGGGCGTTTTTTAGATTTTCGGAAGGGTGGCCATAAAGCTCCAGTGAAATGGTAGCTATCGCCACCAGGCCCCCCAATAATTCGCTCACATTGGCCATATGATCCAGCGCGGCTTCGGAATCTACATAGCGTTCCTTTACAATGCATTCAGATTTACTTTCATTATAAAACCAATCGTACTGAATTGTTCCTTTATCTTTTTCTTTCACCTTGGCAACACAAGCGTTTGCCACTTCTTTAAACTCCTCCATTTTGCCAGGATTAATTTGTAATCTGGCGTTTACCTGAATGTCTTTCATGTTGTATTGTTTGGTTATCTGGATCTGGTAAATTATTAACTAGTTATAATTATTTTTCTGACATTGCTAGGGTTCTGATAATGATTTACTTCTGTTTTCACAAATAGTTTATCTCCAGCTGCGAATATTTGAGTTATCTAAAAATAATCAATTTAGGGATAGTGCATTGTAGTTATGAATCATAACCAATATTGTAAATCCATATAATCTTTAGGAAATTTCCTGCTCATATCGCAATTCTGAGGTTTAAAAAATGAGTATTTCCGAAGATCATGTTCTGATTTACACTGTTAAAAATGGCTATAACTCTTCGTTCAATCAAAATATTTAACAATTAAACATCAATAGATGTAGGATAAAGCAACTGAATAAGTAGCTGTTTAAGCTAAGTATACAAAATTTCAGACAAGCCGCACAAATCTGAATAAAAGGGAAGCAAAACGAAATTACATTTAAAAACCCCCCGGCCATATAAACAGTTTAACTGTTCAAAGTAGTAGTAACTAATATATTTCATAATGACAGAACAAAACATCAAATCCAAGACTGAGCTTTTTCGGTTTGCTACATTGCGCAAACCAAAAACCCTTGATGCGGATGCCAAGGTTATTGGTTTTGTGACCAACCTTGACCCTGCATCGAGTCATTTCCTGACCAAATTACAGGAAGCGCAAACTTTGAAAGAAGCAAGAGCTAAACTACCTTCACTGGCCAAATCGTTTAAAAGAATTCGCCGAGTTGAAGGCATCCGTAAACTTAATTCATCCCTATTTAATTTTTCTGGATGGCTGATGCAACATCGCAGTCATCTACGCGGCGAGAAACTAGATTCAATTATGCAGGGGGTAAATGTTCTTACTTCTGCTCAGCGAAGCAAGATATGGGATAACCTTTATGCAGACCTAGTAGAAAAATCGTCACCACCAATTAGGCAAACTTGTCTTCAGATGCTTGTCGCCGATCATTTCATATTAAATGAAAATTCGGCTGATCAACTTGGTAATTTTTCTAGGCAACCAGGATCACAAGAAATGAAGGAGGATAGATTAAAAGAGTTGTATCTACGTAGATTGGCTCATGCAAGTGTGGCGGTACATTATGTGTTTGGTAAAACCGCTGAGGAGACCAATGAAGAGAACAAAGATGATCGATTCCCTGAATTTCTACGAGAAGAACAAAATCGCTTTTTACTCGGCGAAGAAATACGTCACCTTGAGCAGTTGTCTTTAGATGTAAAACAGCTTTCTACTACATATGAAAGTGATAAGTTGATCATTCAGATTGATACTGAAGCGGCTCATAAGGCCGATGTTGATATAGAGTCATCTAAATACAATAAGGCAAATGGCTTGACAGGCCTCAACCTCGAAGGGCGGTTAAAAATTAATCCGGACACGCTGCCAGAATTGAAATTACCTCAGTCAAAATTCAAATTTCCCGACCCTATGTCAGAGAAATACTTCTCAGATAAGGTGCAAGTTAGCACTGGTTTTTTTCTTAAGGGTAAGGTTAGAGAAGGAAAGGATATTGACAACACCCTTAGGGATATTAATAATCGGCTCAGCGAGGCGAAGAAGGGCCTTTATCGCACTGGTTCGGGATCTAAGAAAAGGGTTAGGCTTGCAGGTAAAGTCTATGGGATTAAAGATGCTAGAGATTATATATTTACTATTGGATTCAGACAGGATCCTTCTACCGAAGAAAACCGGGATATTATCTATTTAACATTTTGTCCTGGTAACCAAAGTCTGTTTGTAAGGTCAATGCGATATGGAGTTAAAATTGAAGGATACAATGAGCGTCGTAATACTGAATTTAAGGAGAAAAAGCGCAGCAAACGGGCAATCTTTCTAAGATTGTTTCCGGATAATTCTATCCCCATTCAGGATGGAACCATTTATAAATTTCGCGCGGAAATGGAACTTTCTGATGGCAATAAATTTAAATTAGAATTGGAAAGTCAGAAAGGATTAGATACTACTTGGGGTACAGCTCAACTTATCGGACCCGATATTCAAACCTCTGATCTGATGCTTCCATTTGAAAAGGTTGATGTATATGGGGTTAACAGGGTGGGCATCGCAGATTACCGTCTGGTGGAACAGGAAGTGTGCTGCTATATACCAGGAGAAGTGTCTCATATTGAAAATATAATGGCACGCGAATACAAGGAACGCCATACGCGAAGCCTCACTAGTACGGAGACAACAATAGAGAGTGAAATTGTACTTGAAACAGAGAACCAATCGGATACGAGTACTAGCGAACGCAATGAACTTAATACGGAAATAGCATCAATCCTGGCCGAAGATAAGAGCAACTCAGCAGGAATTTCGACGGGTGTTTCCGGATCCTATATGGGTGTGGAAATGAGCCTTGACGCTGGGGTAGATTTTGCTACCTCCAATTCCTCATCAGATTCAAATACGATGGCAAAGAATTATGCGCTTGAGGTTACAAAAGCTGCTACAGAACGTGTATTGCAGAAGATCACTGAGAAACGAGTTGCCCGTGTTCTACAGGAATATGAAGAAAACAACCGCCATGGTTTCGATAACCGTTCTGGTGATCAGCATGTCACAGGTGTGTTTAGATGGGTAGATAAAGTAATGACCAATCGCTTGGTGAACTATGGTAAAAGATTGGTATATGAATTCATGATACCAGAGCCTTCAAAATTCTATAGACAGGCTATAGAGATCGAATCGGAAGAAGTAGAGACCCCCTCATCGGCCTCGGTACTCGAAGAACCTGTTCACCCTAAAAACCTCAATCCACCTATTGCATCAGCCGATGATATAGATCGTGACAATTACAAAGAAGTAGGCGCCAATTATGAATTCACCCCTGATGCACCCATGGATGATCAGGATTTTCTGGATGCAAATTATTCACAAGGTAATTTGAAAAAGAAAGAATACGGGGCAGCCCAAATGCCACCGGTAACTATACCAACAGGATATAAAGCAGTAAAAACTACGGGTACTTTAACCTATGACTGGGAGGCCAAACCGCCAATCAACGATGGCGGAGCTTATATCAATATCACATTTGGTGGTAAAACATATAACTCAGGCACTAAGGAAGGGTCGCGGTCAAGAGTCACTATTCCTAACACCTTTTCTTTGAATGGACAGACTTATGAAATTCCCGGCCTGAATTTTAATCACGGGGACAAAACAGGGACCATGACCTGTTCTGTGAGTTGCAATAAATTATTCAGTTTTAATATAGGACTTTCAATAGAAATACGACTTAAAGACGAAATTTATGAACAATGGAAGGCAGATACCTATGCGGCTATCATGTCTGCCTATGAAAGCAAGAAAACAGCTTATGATGCTAGTCTTGAACAGGAGGCAGCAGCGAATGCGATGGAAGATGAGGATCAGACGATGGAGATTGCGGCTTCCATGTATCGAGGGATAGAACAGACAGAGTTGAAAAGATTGGCTATCGAGATGTTAACCCGACCATTTGGGATTCGGCAGGGTAGAGATTTTACGGGGATTGATAATTGTGGGGTACCCAAGGTAATCCAAAATCAAAATCTTGAGAACTACTCATCACATGTAAAGTTCTTCGAACAAGCCTTTGACTGGAGCATTATGTCCTATCTATTTTACCCATATTATTGGGCCAAGAAGTGCGATTGGGTGGAACTTTTCCAGGCACAGTCGGGAAGTGACGAGATATTCAGCTCATTCCTGCAAAGTGGAATGGCCAGGATGACTGTTCCCGTAAGACTCGGCTTTGAGAAAGCATTAACCTATTACATGTCTACTGGTGAGATTTGGATGGGCGGGGATCTTGTTCTCGAAACTGACGATGACCTCTATCTGTCAATAGCAGAAGAGCTCGAAGTTATTGAGGGGCAGGTAGAAGAGGAATGGGAAACCATATTGCCTACAACATTGACCATCATTCAGGATGATTCAGCAGGTCTTGACGCTGGTGGACTTCCATGCTGCGATGACGTAGATGCAGGCAAAACCGGTCTGGTTGTTTCTGAAAGTAAGCTTAAGCGATTGGAAATTGAAAATGTAGATTCCGATGGATGATGAAGAATTATTATATACGCCGGTTCCATTTCCAAAGTTTGAAAGTAGTTTTCTTGATTCGGAGTTTAGCTATCCTTCGTCAGAGGTAGAACAGCAATTCTTCGATGGGGCCAGTCAGTCTGGGGATGTCTATAGTTCTGTAATCTATGAAAGTGACGTCGGCGATAATCTCATAACCGAATTAGAATCTGAGAAGGTCAGCTTTGGCAATGTTGTGGAAATTGGAGGTAAGACTTACGTCTTGCAGATTAGGATCTTCGTTTCCAGAGATGAAAGTTACCTGGCCCGCGTTTTTGAACGAACATCACCAAATAGAAATGAAGTATGCCTGTTTTTGGAAGATAATAGTACAGACCTTCTTTCTCCAAGAAGCTATTATATCAAAATAGGCGATATATTTCGCAGCTATCTTGAATCTCATAGCGATGACCTTGCAATCCAGGAAGTTATGCGGGATGCAACAGAATATGTGACGGATGGCCCAGATGGCGTAACAGCGAGTTTCAGCCAGGAAGAAATCCAGACGCTTATTAGAGAAGGTAGTCTTTCTGTAAATAGCGTGGTTTTGCCATTTCTAAACGTCTTTAAAACTGTGCATTCATGGTCTGCCTGGGTCAATGACGGGATTGGAGATACTATATTAAAGGCGTCAGAAGGTGTTAAGTACTATCTTAAATTTGCTGATACAAGTTGGGATCCTGAGGCCAGAAGGGAGGATGGATCAGATTTTCACCCAATTTTAGTCCCAGGCATCGCTATTTCATCGCAAGATAAGGTTCAAACTGCTTTCAAAACGGCAATCAGGGAATATGCACGCTCTGTCATAGGCAAACTTGACTCGCTTGCCGAGCTTGATTTTTCTTTTATTCCAGGTGGCATGGGAGACTTCATTGCCATTTTCCAAAAAATGGTGGCTCGCCTCAAAGAAGTTGCGCAGGAATTTGCCGATGCTCTTATCCGTAACCTGACTATGATGATGGATTTCTTCCAGGGACTTGGTAACAGGATGTTAAATGTGATTAATGCCTATTACTGTGGTTTATGGAATTCTCTGATAGACGCCTTGATGGGAATCCCTGATATACTCGGGTATATGTTCAAACTTTCTGCCTTACCCAGTAAATTAGCCCAGAATATTGATGTGTTGGCACCTAAAATCATTGAGTTAATGGATGAGGCAATGCAGATGGTTCATACTACGAATTGGACAGAATTGATATCAACTATTATAACGGAAACAGGAAAAGGATTAATGTCTATGCTTTCATCTTCAACAGGTTATCTCAGTTGGGAGCGTGTTGCTTATTTCATTGGGGCGGTCGGTGGATTTATTATCGAAAATGCCATAGGCTTTTTGTTGTCAGCCGGGGTCATTAATATCGCCAGCATTACTTCCAAATTAGGAAAGTTCGGGAAGTTCATTGACGTTATAGTAGGCCTGATCACTGGAGTTAATAAAGCGGTTGATGCAGCATCTGAAGCTGTATTCAAGGGGATAATTAGGGTTGTAGGATGGCTGTTTTCAATAATCAGGAAAGGAGCTTCTGAAGCGCGAACTCTGATTAGATCATTATTTGCTCAGTTAAAAGTTGTGACTAAAGTTGCGGATAATTTGGCTGAAGGGCTGTTAAATTTATTTGGAATGACGGCAGACCATCTTCGCAGGTTGCAGAGTGCGGGATTTGAAGTGATCGAAATAGCCGATGGGGGTGCATCAGGAATCATAAAAAAAACCTGCTGATGAAACTTAAAAGTTGCAATATCCCTTTGGAGTTGAGAAAGAGTGAGGCAGATCAATCAGTTTCTGAGCTTCTGGCAATTCAGGAACCTCATTTTCCCATAGTATTGTTTAACAAGGCTTCAGCAGATGATGTAGTCAAAGAAGGTTTTGAGGAATCTATGGAAGAGGCAGCTAAAACCGCAGCCAAAGAAGCAGAAGCAGGACGGTCATTGTTAAAGGAAGCAATAAAGAAGATGAATGGAGAATCACCGGTGACGATGGCGGCCAGACTAGGCATCCGAGTAGATGCACTTAAGAAAAATTGGGATATGTGGGCAACGACAACCGAAAAAATTAATGGAATATGGATATCTGGGTCTTTCCGAATTGCCCGAGTTTCACCAGCAGACTTGAAATTCGTACTGCTACGCCGTGCACACACCTTGGATGAACTGCATCTCTTCCTTGAACAGGCATTTGAAGCTGCTGCCGGGAATATATACAAAGTGAATGTAAACAAGGCTCAAATCGCTCTTGGTCATGGAGTTACTACAGACATTCATGGTTTAGCTATGGATTTCAATCCCACAGATGATATGTTGCGTGAGGCCGCCTACCGTGAGCTTCGTGAAACCCTAACAGAAGACCAAATAACAGAAGATATGATGGGTGAGACCATGGATCGGGTGTTACGAAATATGAACAGCTACTTATTTGGCGAAGGCCCTGAAACCGGAGCTACTATCATCAGACTTACAGGAGCAAGATCAAAGGATGAAATTGCAGCAGTCAGGGCTTTAGCCCAAGAAGCACAGATGGACGGTCTGTCAGATTGGGTTGGCATAACTAGTATGTCGTCAGATAGGGAAATTTCTGCTCTAATTAAAAAATTAAAGGATAGTGGCTTTGTTTTTCACCATTCGGGCAAGGTAAGCCTTGATGCCCAGGGATATCCAATGGTAGAGATGCAACTTATCAGGAACGAGGCACATAGAAAAATGGTGACTACTTATGAGGGAATCGAAATGAGCGATGTAGATCTTTGGCAAGAAGCTTTAGGTAATCCATCACGTGGAAATACGGTAGTAGAACAACTTCTTCAGCATGTAGGCGGGTGTAAGGTGTTTACTTTGTTCTATGGCATTAAAACCTATAAATAGGTGGTTGCCCATTTTAAATTAGAATTCGCTGAGTAGGATTAGGTACATGACAAAAATTGTACAAAGGCCCCTGATTATTTCCCTATACAATCGACCTACGTTTTTATAGTTATTTTTAAAAATATGCTTGGCAACTTGCACAACGTCTTTAAAGCCATTTCAAACTATAGATCTTGCTATTTTTAAGCTTAAACCCCAGGTCTGAATAAAGATGTATTGCAGCCTTCCGATGATCTTCTGTAAAGAGTAGGATTTCGGAAAGATGCTGTTCTTTTCCCACTTCAAGCAATTTATTAATTAGTTTTCTTCCAATACCTTTACCTCTTGATTGGGAATCTACCACCACATCTTCTATCCAACCTTTTCTCCCTGAAATGACCTTATAGATACACATTGAAGCAATTCCTACTATTGCATCCTTTTCTTCACAATATGCAAGGGTTATTTGGTTTTTGTCATCAAGTACTTCTTTCAGATCAATTTGAGTTTTAGTACCACCTAATTGTTCAAATAAAGTACTTATTTGCTCCTGACGGGTAGGGTTTAAGTCGCTTTTTATTAATATATCTATTTTCAATTCTAATTTTTAATCTTCTGTCCTGGAAGAAATTTAGCAATTGGTCAGTGGTAGGTTAACGTAACGTTTATACCCTGCAAAGCCGTAGATTCCAAATTACAAAATCCCGACTCCAAATCCTAGATAAGGAGACCAGAGGTTTATTGCCTTGCAGCTAGCTGCCAGATTTTTGTTTAACGGTGAATAATTCCATGGCCTTTAATTTTCCCCGTAGCTCCTTGTTTCCCAGGGAGGCCACCTCATAGTCTGTTTCTAGTTTTAAGATGCCATGTAAATCTCCCGAAATAAGGTTGTCTACACCGTACTGGTTGCACAGGCTTTGAATCCTGGAGGTGGCATTCAGGGTATCACCGGTAAAAATAATGACTTTCTTGACACTGCCTATTTCCCCTGTCATTACAGCACCATAATGCAATCCTGCCTTAAATTCGGGATGCAGTCCAAATTGCTTATCAAACCAATCCTGCTTGTTTTTTAAGTCGTTTTTCATCGCAAAAAAGCAACGGATACAGTTATTGTCTTTAATACCCTTAGAGCGTTTCCAGGAGATGACCATTTCGTCGCCAACGTATTGGTAGATCTCGGCAGAATATTTAATTAATGCTTTAGATAGTATAAAATAATAGGCTTTCAGGAACTCGAAATATTCGCTATGCCCAATTTTCTCTGCAATTGCAGTAGAAGACTTCATATCTAAGAACATAAAAATCCTGTTTTCTTCTTTGGGTTTATGGTATTTCCCCAGAATAAAGTTTAAAAAGACTCCGGGCCCCATATTTTCACTTATCTCCGCATAAAAAAGGGTGACAACCAAAGAGATGGTCATTTGAAAGGCGGTACTGAAGAAGGTGATACTGTATAGGTATTCAGAAAACTTGTCCCATATAACTGCATCAAAGAGGCTAGTTTTAAGCTCTAGACTGGCCGCAACCGGGTAGGTAATACAGATAATTAAGAAAAGGAAAACGGAATAAAATATAAACTTCCCCAGAATTTTTGCAAGGAAACTCCTTTTAGTAAAAAACCGATTAATAAACATCAGTTCTATTACCCCAATTAAAAGGCCCACCAGGGTAACGGCTATCATGGCAAATATGAAAATAGTATAGTTCAGCTGTATGACCCCTGCGGGGGTATCACCGGCATTTTTGGTGGCTGCATATTCTACAATGAGGAAAATTAAACCAAAGGCCAGCCAAATGATACCATAGGGCAGTATTCTGGAAACATTATTTTTAAGTTTGGATGATATCACTAATAGTTTCTAATGTTGCTTATTAAGCAGGGATAAAATTTGATCAAGGGTCTCTAACTATGCTTTGCCATTGGTTTTACCAGGCGATCTTTTACTGCCCTGGGGCTCTTTAGTCCTGTTTTTTAAACCAGACATTTCTTGCCCTGCCGTTAGATACCCGGATGCCGGTTATTTTACCGTCTGCCTGGCGCTGAAATTTAACAATGGCCATTCCCTCAATTTCCAGAATGTCCTTTTTTAGTAGGGTTATAGGCGCATCGCCATGGCGGGCATGATGTGCAAATAATCTGTCTTCTTTTATATTAATATCCAAAGTACTTTCCAGTTCCGGGCTATAGAATCGCCCGGGATATTGGGCCAAAAATGCTTCTGTGTTGGTAATGGGATCAAAATATTCAAAGATAGATGGCGTATCATCATCTACACTCACCATCATGGTTTTAGCACCTTTTTCGTCGGCCTTAAATGTTGCAATCAGTTTGGCAGAGATCCCTGTCATTTTAAAAGCATTGGCAGCAATAGGTACCAGGGCATTTTCACTATTGGACGATCGGTAATAGCGCAGCGTATCGTTTTTGATATAGATTTTCCTGGCGTAGTTTTCCTTATCGTTCCAATAAGAGCCTTCAAACTGTTTTAATTGTCCCGTGGCCATGGAAATGGGATGTAGTTCTTCTGTGATGACGGCTTCAGGGATAGTGCTGACCGACTTCTCCTCCAATAAAATATTGGCAATTTTATTTTCTAATTGACCGGGATTTGAGGATGAAAAATTGGTAAGTATTGCAATGCTCAGTTCTTCCCCGGGGTAGGTGGCTGCACTGGCCCTGAAACCCCCTATGGCCCCGCCATGACCTATTTTTTCGTAACCATTAAGGCTCCCTAAATTAACACCAAAGGCATAATTGTTTTCACTGCCATTGTTTAGTGGGTCTGTGGTTCGCAGCATCTGAAAAGCAGCTTCCCAGTCTGCCTGGGGCGTACTAAAGTTTTGGAACCAGCTAAGCAAATCCGAAGTGGTAGAGTGCATGTTTCCGGAACCCACATAGCCCCAGTATTCTACCGCTCGTGAAAAATTGTCTCCAGCCCCATAATAAGAAGTGGCGTTATTAAGAACAACACGGTTATACTGGTCTTCCACATAGGTATTGGGCATGCCTAAAGGCTCAAAGATATTGGCTTTCATCCATTGTGGGAAGTCTTTATTGGTTACTTTTTCTATAATGTTCACCATCAGCATATAGCCGGTATTGCAGTAGAGGAATTCGTCTCCAGGAATAAAGTTAAGTTCTTTTTGTTGCAGCATAAAGCGGTAGAGGTCTTCGTTGGTTCGCGAATCGTCTCCCCGCCATCCAGCCAAGCCAAGCATGGCGTGCAGGCTGCGCATGCCACTGGTGTGGTGAAGCATATGGCGTATGGTAATGGTATGCCCAAAATTAGGCAGGTCTGGTAGGTGTTTACGGATATCATCATCTACAGATAATTTGCCCTGCAGATGCAGCAACACTATCCCCATGGCGGTGAACTGTTTGGAAACAGAACCTGTATTAAATATGGTAGCGGTACTATTAGGCACCTGGTATTCTAAACTGGCCAGGCCAAAGGCTTTAGAATAGATAATTTCCCCTTTTTGCATTATACCTACGGCCCCTCCCGGGTGGTTATCTGCTGTCCAGCTAGTAAATAAACTATCAATTTTTTGTGCCTGTTCACTGGTCAACTGAGCTTTTGTATTCAGGATACAGAAGAAAAATAGAAGGATAAAAAAATGCTTCGGTTGCATAGGGAGATATTTTGGATTTGGTTTTAAATGTAAAGAAAATTGTTGGGTTTGGAGGGAAGTAGTTAAGGCGTTCAAGTATTACTGTCAATTGTTAAATTTCTATATGGATTATTTGACTATCTATTAAGCTTTTTCTATTTGCAACGGCTTTTACGCTACATTCCGCAGAAATCCTTATTTTTGCCATACAAAAGTGCCGGTCACCAGCTCATGAGTCAAAAAGTACTACTTTCCTCAAAAGAGATACATATAATTCTGCACCGCCTGGCTTGCCAGCTTTTAGAAAACCATTTAGATTTTTCCAATACCGTACTAATAGGGCTGCAGCCAAGAGGCAGTTTTCTGGCTACACGGCTTACTAAAATTTTAAAGGAAGACTATAAAGTAAAGCAGATTAACCTGGGTCTTTTGGATATCACCTTCTATAGAGATGATTTCCGCAGGGGAGATAAACCGCTGGAAGCCAGCAGCACCCAGTTAGATTTTCTGGTGGAAGGCAAAAAAGTAGTGCTTATAGACGATGTGCTCTATACTGGTAGAAGTATCCGTGCCGCCCTGACCGCCATACAATCTTTTGGCAGGCCAAAAGAGATAGAACTCCTTACGCTAATAGACCGCAGGTTTAGCAGGCATTTACCCATACAACCTAATTACCGGGGCAGGCAGGTAGACGCCATTAACGAGGAAAAGGTAAAAGTGCTCTGGGAAGAAAATGACGGGAAGGATGTTATATATTTGATTGATCGATGATATATCAATTAGCAATTTATATTAAACAATTAACAATAAGTAAGAAAACGGGATGAGTGAACTAAGTGTAAATCACTTACTGGGAATAAAATATCTTAATGAAAAGGATATCCAGCTCATTTTTGAAACCGCAGACCATTTTAAAGAGGTCATCAACAGGTCTATTAAAAAAGTACCCTCGCTTAGAGATATCACTATAGCCAACATCTTCTTTGAAAACAGCACCCGTACCAAGCTCTCTTTTGAACTGGCCGAAAAAAGATTGTCTGCAGATGTGATTAACTTTTCTGCCGCCCAATCCTCCGTTAAAAAAGGTGAAACCCTCATAGATACCGTAAACAATATTCTGTCTATGAAAGTAGATATGGTGGTAATGCGCCATCCCAACCCGGGGGCAGGGATCTTCTTATCAAAAAACGTTAAGGCGGCCATCATCAATGCAGGAGATGGGGCACATGAACACCCTACCCAGGCGCTATTAGATTCTTTCTCTATCCGCGAAAAACTGGGAGACGTAACGGGCAAAAAAGTGGTTATTGTAGGAGACATATTGCACTCGCGTGTAGCCCTGTCTAATATATTTGCCCTAAAACTACAGGGGGCTACCGTAAAGGTATGCGGACCAAAAACCCTGTTGCCAAAACATATAGAATCTCTGGGGGTAACCGTGGAATCAGACCTAAGAAAGGCGCTTAACTGGTGCGATGTTGCCAATATGCTACGTGTACAGAACGAACGGATGGATATGAGCTATTTCCCTACTACAAGGGAATATGCCCAGCAGTTCGGGATCAACAAGACGCTCCTGGACAGCCTGGATAAAGAAATTGTAATCATGCACCCGGGGCCTATCAACCGGGGGGTAGAGATAAGCAGCGATGTGGCAGATTCCAAACAATCTATCATCCTTAATCAGGTAGAGAACGGAGTGGCCATCCGAATGGCTGTGATATACTTATTAGCATCACAAATAAAATAAAAAGTAATCCAATGATTTTTGATAAAGATGGCAATACCACCATTGTACTTCAGGAAGATGCGTCGCTACAGACCTTTATAAGCAACCTGAACGGGGCTTATGACAAGATTAAAAATGACCATATCATTCTAAACCTCTTTTCCTTTACCCGGCTTACTGCCGGGGATATTTTGGAGTTCCTCAACATCTCTAATGCCCACAGGGCATCGGGCAAGTCGTTTGTACTGGTTACCAACAAGGTGAGCTATGATGAACTCCCCGAAGAAATCAGCGTGGTACCCAGCATTCAGGAAGCCAAAGACATCATTGAAATGGAGGAGATAGAACGGGATCTCGGTATTTAGCAGTAAGCACGAGAGCTTTTTTGATCATCCTGTGGATGATTGAAAAAGGCTGCGAGATGATGCCGCTGGATAAAGTAATCAATAAACAATAATCAATAAACAATTAGGATTTGATTTATCATTTAGCCCAGATAAATATCGCAAAAATGCTTGCTCCGATGGATAGTCCTATTATGGCCGATTTTGTGGCTAACCTGGACAGAATAAATGCTCTGGCCGATGATAGCCCCGGCTTTATCTGGAGGTTACAGGGGGAGGAAGAAAATGCCACTGCCCTCAGGGTTTTTGAAGACAATTATCTTATTGTAAACATGTCTGTCTGGAGTTCAATAGATGCGCTCTTTGCTTTCACCTACCAGTCTGCCCACAAAGAAATATTTAAAAGAAAAAAAGAGTGGTTCTCTAAGATGAAAGAGATGCACATGGCCTGTTGGTATGTTCCTCAAGAGCATGAGCCTACTACTGAAGAGGCTAAAGAGCGCCTGGCCTTTCTCAATGCCAATGGTGAAACTCCTTATGCATTTACTTTTAAAAGCAAGTTTGTAGCAGCAGATGCTGCTAAATTCAGACCCTGAAAAATTTGAAAATTTAGAACAAAAAAGGGGGAATAGTGAGGGAGATATGCTCCTTACACTCTCAAATCAATTTTAATTTATAATTTAATAGTTGTGAAACTCACTATCCTCGGTTGCTATGCTGCCACACCAACTACCAGGTTTAATCCCAGCGCACAGCTGCTGGAAATAAAGAACCATTTGTTCTTAATAGACTGCGGGGAGGGGACCCAGGTACAATTGCGCAAACACAAAATAAAATTCACCAGGATCAACCATATATTTATTTCCCACCTGCATGGGGATCATTTCTTTGGCTTACCGGGTTTAATTTCCAGTTTCAGGTTGTTGGGCAGGGAAAGGGCATTGCATATTTATGGCCCAGTAGGCCTTAAGGAAGCCATTACCCTTTTACTAAAGCTGGGGGACTCATGGACCAATTATCCGCTTATATTTCACGAACTGAGCTCGGACAACAGTGAAAAAATCTATGAAGACGATAAAGTAAAAGTGACCACCCTGCCTTTGGACCACCGGGTATATACCAATGGCTTTTTATTTAAGGAAAAAGAAGGTGATCGTAAGTTAGATGTTGAAGCGGCCAGAAAGTATAAAATAGACAAGAGCCAGTTTCAAAACATAAAAAAGGGCGCCGGTGTTACCCTGGATGATGGCACCTATTTACCCAACGAGCAAGTAAGTCTTCCGCCTCCAAAACCAAAAACCTATGCCTATTGTAGCGATACAATGTACCAACCTGCATTGGCGGGTCGAGTTACCGGGGTAGATGTGTTGTATCATGAAGCTACTTTTCTGCATACCGAAGCTCACCTGGCCAAAAAAACAAAACATACCACTGCCAAACAGGCTGCACAGCTGGCCCAGAAAGCCAATGTTGGATGTCTTATCCTGGGACATTACTCTACCAGGTACAAGTCGCTCCGTCTTTTTAAGGAAGAAGCAACCAGGGTATTTCCATATGTAGAATTGGCTGAAGATGGCAAGGTGTTTAATTTTTAGTGTACAAATAAATGGATGCTTTTAGGGTAGTTTCCTTCTCCAAAATCTCGTAAATTGCAGTTTAAATTGGGACTATGGAGAAAGACCTGAGTAACTACAGAAGAGCATATAAGAAGAGCGATCTTACAGAAGACCATCTTTCCGATAATCCCATGCAACTTTTTCAGTCGTGGTTCTATGAAGTGGAAGCCACCGATGGTATTGAGGAGCCCAACGCCATGACCGTGGCCACCACTGGCCTGGACGGTTTCCCGAAAAGCAGGGTCGTGCTGCTCAAGAAATACACCTTCGAAGGTTTTATTTTTTATTCTAACTACGAGAGCGAGAAAGGGCTGGCTATTGCCAAAGACCCAAGGGTGTGCCTCTCGTTTTTCTGGCCGGTGCTAGAGCGGCAGATCATCATAAAAGGCAAAGCCGAGAAGCTGGCGGAAAACCTTTCGGACGGGTATTTTGAATCGCGTCCGGATGGCAGCAAACTAGGGGCTATTGTGTCCGAGCAAAGCAAGGTGATCCCCTCCAGGGAATTTCTGGAAGAGGCCCTCGGAAAATTGGAAAAGGAATATCAGGATAAAGAAATACCACGGCCAGCCAATTGGGGAGGATACCTGGTTAGGCCCTCATGTATAGAATTCTGGCAGGGAAGGCCCAACAGACTGCACGATCGTATACGCTATTCCCTTCAGAAAGATTACAATTGGAAAATAGAACGATTGGCACCCTGATGGGGTAGAACGGGGTAGTAATCATAATTTTCAGAATTGTTGAATATGTAAGCGCAATGGCTTAAATTTAATGTTGCGCCCAGGGATAACCATTTTTAAAGAACAACGAAGGCCAATGAAAGAATTGATATTAATAAGACACGGAAAATCTTCATGGGAATACGCTGTGGGTGACAAGGACCGCCCCCTGCTCAAAAGAGGTATTAATGACGGGCATTTGGTAGCCAATGCCTTTGCAGCTAAACATATAAAAATTGACGCTGCTTTCTCTAGCCCTGCTAACAGGGCCCTGCATACCTGCATGATAGTAGTTAGGGTATTGAACTATCCGCTGGCTAATTGTAAAATCACAGAGGCTTTGTACGATTTCTCAGGGGGTAGTGTCATGAGCTTTGTCCGTGGCCTGGACGATAATTTGGATACGGTCATGATTTTTGGTCATAACCATGCCTTTACCGAAGTAGCTAATGATTGGGGCAACCAGGCTATAAGTAATGTACCCACCTCAGGATTGGTGCATTTAAAATTTAATGTAGAGCGCTGGGCGGACATAAATCACGGGATAACTGCTAATACTATCTTTCCAAAACACCTCAAATAATGGTTAAACCAAAATATGAATACATAAACAGGGAGATAAGCTGGCTCAGTTTTAATGAACGGGTGTTACAGGAAAGTGCAGACCCCAATGTGCCACTGATAGAGCGGTTGAGGTTCCTGGGGATATTCTCTAACAACCTGGACGAATTTTTTAAGGTGCGCTACGCCACGGTCAAGAGAATTGTGGTGGCCGGGAAAAAAGGAAAAAGTGCCCTTGGGGGCGAAAAAGCCAAGGACTTGCTAGACGAGATCACCAAAATAGTAATTGAGCAACAGGCAGAGAGTCAGATACTATTAAAAAACATCGTCAATGAACTAGAGCAGCAGAACATTTTTATTATTGATGAGACCCAGGTAAGCGAGTCTCAGGAAGAGTTTTTAAAGGAATATTTTATACAGAATGTAAGTCCGGTCTTAATGACCATCATCCTCAACGATCTGGCTGAATTTCCATTGTTGAAAGACACGGCTGCCTACCTGGCGGTGAAGATGACATTGGTAGACGAAGAGGTGGCAAAAGGGATTAAAGAAAAGGAGGTGAGGTATGCGCTTATTGAGATCCCGAGAAGGATTGGCCGTTTTATAGAATTGCCAAAGGAAGGCGATAAGCACTATATCATGATCCTGGACGACCTTATCCGCTATTCACTCCGCAGCATTTTTAATATGTTTTCGTACGAGTCTGTTTCTGCACATATGGTAAAGATTTCGAGGGACGCAGAGTTGGATATAGACAATGACCTTTCTAAAAGTTTTATAGAGAAGATATCCTCTAGTGTGGAGCACAGGAAAATTGGCGATCCGGTGCGTTTTGTTTACGATAAAAATATTGCTCCCGATACCCTGGCCTTTCTGAAAGAAAAAATGAATATAGCGGATACCGATAGCGTAATCCCCGGAGGCCGGTACCATAACAGGAGAGATTATATGGGCTTCCCGAGTCTGGGGAGAAATGAGCTGCTCTATAAAAAAATTACCCCTTTATTAATTAAAGGACTTAGCCTGGAGGGAAGTCTGTTAGAGGCCATAGCTAAGAAAGACTATCTTTTATATGCCCCCTACCAGACCTTTGCCTATGTCATAAAATTTCTCCGAGAAGCGGCACTAGATCCTAAGGTCAGGAGCATTAAAATAACGGTGTATAGATTAGCCAATGACTCTCAGGTGGCTTCAACATTAATTAATGCCGTTAAGAACGGTAAACAGGTAACGGTACAGATAGAATTACAGGCCCGTTTTGACGAGCAGGCAAATATTGAGTATGCAGAGCAGCTGCAGGCCGAAGGTGTAAAACTGATTTTTGGGGTCCCTGGTCTTAAGGTGCACAGTAAAATTTGTTTAATAGAACGTGAAGAGGAAACGGGATTAAAGCGTTATGGCTTTATCAGTACCGGTAATTTTAATGAGTCTACGGCCAAGATTTACACGGATTATACCTTGTTTACAGCCCATGCACCAATTCTGAAGGAGTTAAATAAGGTTTTTGCCTTTTTTGAAACTACCTATAAAATTAACAAATACAAGCACCTGGTGGTTTCTCCGCATTACACCAGAAATGTTTTTAACAGGCTGATAGATAAGGAAATAGAAAATGCAAAGGCAGGGCAGGAGGCCTATATAAAAATTAAAATGAACAGCCTTACCTCTTATAAGATGATAGACAAGCTGTACGAGGCCAGTAATGCAGGGGTTAAGATACAGTTGATTATCAGGGGCATTTGCTGCCTTATCCCCGGAATGCAAGGGATGAGTGAGAATATTGAAGCCATTAGTGTGGTAGACAAATTCTTAGAGCACCCCAGGGTTTTTATTTTCTGCAATCTGGGAGATCCTAAAATCCATATCAGTTCGGCAGACTGGATGACCAGGAACCTGGACAACAGGGTAGAGGTAGGATGCCCTATTTATGATGAAGATATTAAACAGGAATTTATAGATACTTTCAATATTTCCTGGGCAGACAATGTAAAAGCCAGGGTGTTTAATAAGGAGCAGGACAATGCGTATAGAAAAAATGGAAATGAAAAAATAAGATCTCAGTTTGCGATGTACGACTATTATAAGGCCAAACTGGAGCAATAGTTTTAATTTTGCTAATTGCTAATTGCTAATTGCTAATTGCTAATTGCTAATTGCTAATTGCTAATTGCTAATTGCTAATTGAATTAACCGTGTATGCTTTCCTTTTTACCCAGTTCGGCCATAATCCCGGCCTCATAATCTAGCAGTTCCTGCCATTTTTTGTCGACGGTTTTCCGGTCGCCATACTTTCGGGCAAATTTTAAGAACATGGTATAATGGCTGGCTTCGCTTACCATAAGCTTGTGGTAAAAAGCCGCCAGTTTTTTGTCTTTTAATTCTTCAGAGAGTAACCTGAACCGCTCACAACTTCTGGCTTCAATTAACGCGGCATACAAAAGACGGTGAACCAATTGGGTAGTTCTGCTGCCTCCCTTGGGAAAGAATTTAAGCAGAGCCAGAACATATTCATCTTTTCTATCTCTACCCAAGGTTTTACCCCGGGCAAGGATAAGATCATGTACCATTTTAAAATGCCCCATTTCTTCTCTGGATAAGGCAATCATCTCCTGGATAAGTTCCGGGTATTCGGGGAAGGAGACAATTAATGAAATTGCCGTACTGGCGGCCTTCTGCTCACAATAGGCATGGTCTGTAAGGATTTCGTCAATATTCTTTTCTGCGATATTCACCCAACGTGGGTCTGTTGGTAACTTTAAGCCTAACATCTTCTGTTTTTTACAAAATTAAGAAGATGAATTTATTCTACCCCATCAAGAGAAGCTATATTGAGGATAATAATTGATGTAGTTTGCTGTTATCTTAATATATTTGATGGCCCTGACCAGTACAGACCATCTAAGACCAGGGGCAAAGCTCTTTTTTAATTTACAAACAAGGAATTTTGTCCTTTATATACCCTAGAATCAAAGCTGTAATATGCAATTAAAAAATACGGGAGATACATTAGAAGCAATTATTAAACATAATGCATCTGCTGAGGAAATAGAATGGATTGCGGAAAAATTGAATAAGATTATTTCCGCCAAATCTGCCAAAGATCTTTATTTGTCTTATAGCTTGCTTTCCGGAAAGGTAAGTACAGCAAAAGAAGTTAATTTTCCCAACCAGGAAGAGCAGCTCAGTAGTTATATGGCTGCACAACAGGCAAACTTGTTGCAAATAAGCAGGATTTACCTCCTGGTAAAGGTTTTGGAGGAAGATGCGGATTATTTCCTTCCAAAAGTAGCCAGGCTGATTCAGTTGGCAGACACGGGAGAGCTGGAAACCTTCTTAAAATTTCTAATACTGCTACCCCATGCAGAGGAGTATAAGAATGTGGCGGTTGAAGCCTTGCGTACTAACATAGCCACAGTTTTCGATGCCATTGCTCTTAATAACCCATATCCGACCAAATACTTTAATGACCAGCAATGGAATCAGATGTATTTAAAGGCGGCCTTTATGCAGCGAAATCTGAATGAGATTATGGATGTGGAAAAAAGGGCCAACAAAGACCTGACAAGGATAATATCGGATTATGCTCATGAAAGGTGGGCCGCATCCAGGGATATAGACCCGCTCTTTTGGAGACCGGTGAGTAATTTTATCGAAGGGGTACTACTAGAGGATATGCAACGTTTATTAGAAAGTAGTCATCCCCAGGAGGCAGCTGTTGCTGCTCTTTGCTGTTTTTATTCTGAGCAACCCTCCGCCAGGGCATTATTAGATAAATATCCCGAACTAAAGGAAAAAGTTAAAGCTGATAGTATAAGCTGGAAAAATTTAAAAAGCACTAATTTATGAACGACAATTTAATTTATATAGATCCTCATGTTCACATGACTTCACGTACCACAGACGATTATGAAGCCATGGCTGCTGCCGGAGTGGTAGCGGTGATAGAGCCATCGTTCTGGCTGGGACAACCCCGGACTCAGGTAGGTTCTTTCCAGGATTACTTTAGTAGTCTGGTGGGTTGGGAACCCTTCAGGGCCAGTCAGTTTGGTATTAAACACTACTGTACTATTGGGCTCAACTCCAAGGAGGCCAATAACGAGGCTTTGGCAGAAGAGGTAATGGAATTGTTACCACTTTATCTGCATAAGGAAAATGTAGTGGCCGTTGGTGAAATAGGTTACGACGACCAAACCCCGGCTGAAGACAAATATTTCCGGGCGCAATTAGAATTGGCAAAAGAATTGGATATGACGGTGCAGGTACATACCCCGCACAGGGATAAAAAAGCAGGAACTATTAAAAGCATGGAAGTCTGTATTGAGCATGGCTTAGACCCGGCTAACGTCATAATAGATCACAACAATGAAGAAACAGTACAGGAGGTATTAGACAGAGGATTTATTGCTGCCTTTACCATCTATCCCAAGACCAAAATGGGAAATGAAAGAATGGTAGAAGTGGTTCGTAGGTTTGGCAGTAATAACATCATTGTAGATAGTTCGGCAGACTGGGGTGTAAGCGACCCTCTTGCGGTTCCTAAAACAGCTTCTTTAATGATAAAAAGAGGGATAGCCAGAGAAGATGTCATTAAAACCTGCTATTCTAACGCCTTACAGGCCTTTGGAAAAAATGGGAAGATGCGCGAAGAACACTGGCTAAAACCACAAGGCATTAACCAGACCCAATTATTTAATGATAATAGTGTGCTAAGAGGGCAGGAGCCCAGGGTAGATGACGATAAAATAGCTTAGGATGCATCCTGTTATTTTAGCCTTAGCCAGATTAACAAGACCTGCCAATTTACCTACTGCAGCAGCAGATATACTGGCCGGAGCTTCCATTGCAGGGATTATCCCCGCAGCCATCCAGTCCTTGCCTATTGCCGTAACCGACACCTATAATTTACTTTTCCTGGTTTTGGCTTCTGTGTTCTTATATGCGGGGGGAGTCACTTTAAATGATGTTTTCGACGCCGAATTGGATAAAACAGAAAGGCCGGAACGCCCTATTCCATCAGGGATCATCTCAATAAGATCGGCCGCTACTTTTGGAGGATTGCTTCTATTGGCAGGGGTTATTATGGGGTTTTTAAGCAGCAATGCCAGTGGGATAATTGCGTGTATTTTAGCGGTTAGTATTTTGCTTTATGATTCATTTTCCAAGAAATTTGGTTTTTTAGGTCCTTTAAATATGGGTATTTGCAGAGGACTCAATCTGGTATTGGGGATGTCTGTGCTCGGAGAAATAAACTGGTTTTGGTATGCCATTATACCGCTGGTGTATATCTTTGCAATTACAATGATCAGCAGGGGGGAAGTACACGGGTCTAATAAACGGCATATTGTACTGGCTGCAATACTTTATATCTGTGTAATAATTTCCATTTTGACCATTGTACTGCTCAGCTCAGCGAATAATTATACGGGTATCCTCTATTTGTTGTTCTTTAGCGTAGTGATATTCAGGCCTTTAACCAAAGCTTATACGGTAAATTCTCCGGAAAATATCAAAAAGGCAGTGGTTGCCGGGATTTTATCATTGATAATAATGGATGCTTCCCTGGCTGTAGCTTTTAGTGGCTGGTGGTACGGATTATTGGTAATATTATTACTGCCCTTGTCTGTTTGGTTATCACGAATATTTGCCGTTACATAATAGATTTATGATGGAATTAAAACCTATACAACAGTCTTTTTCAGTGGCCTATGCCTATAAATTGTATTTTACAAATGGACTGTTTGATACTGAAAATACGCTGTTCAGAGATATCATGGCCACCTATAAGCCCAACTCAACAAGTAAAGTACTGTTTATTGTTGATGACGGAGTGGTAAAAAAGCACAAAGATCTTCTCGCAAAAATAGATCGCTATTGCAATACCCATAAAAAGACCATTCAACTTACCCAGAGTATCATTGTGAAGGGTGGAGAGCAGACCAAAAATTCTGAAAAGAGCCTTAATAAAGTGCTCAAAGGGGTCAACGAAAATGGTATTTGCAGGCATTCTTTTGTTGTTGTGATAGGTGGTGGGGCTGTTATTGATATGGCGGGTTATGCCGCTGCAATTGCCCATAGAGGGGTTAAACTCATCAGAATACCCACAACAGTACTGTCGCAAAACGACTCTGCAGTAGGGGTAAAGAACAGCATAAATATATTTGGCAAGAAAAACTTTATTGGCACATTTGCGCCCCCTTATGCCATAATAAATGACAACAATTTCCTGACCACTTTGCAGCAGCGCGATTGGATTGCAGGAATCGCGGAGGCCATAAAAGTGGCGCTGATTAAAGACGCTTCCTTCTTTGATTATGTACGTAAACACACCAGAGAACTTAGGGAGAGGGAAATGGAGCCCATGCAGTATACCATTTACCGCTGTGCCGAAATGCATATGCAACATATTGCCGGTGGAGGAGATCCCTTCGAAAACGGATCCTCCAGGCCGCTTGATTTTGGACATTGGGCAGCCCACAAATTAGAACATATGTCTAATTATAAAATCAGGCATGGCGAAGCCGTTGCCAAGGGTATGGCCTTAGATGTTACTTACGCCCATCTTACAGGGCTTATCCCGGCTCAGGTACTGGATCAAATCATCACGGTGATGCAGCAGATTGGTTTTGATCTCCAGATTCCGGTAAAAACAGATTCCGAGATTAATGAGCTCTTAAATGGCATACAGGAATTCAGGGAGCACCTTGGCGGGGAACTTACCATTACCCTTATCAATGGAATAGGCAAAAAATACGATGTACACCAAATTGATATGGAGGTGATGAAAGAGGCAATTACCCACCTCAACAACAGATCTAAACTAAATGTGGCTTAGCCGATGCTGATAAAGGGCAAACATCACGTTACCTATTGCACCAATATACATCCGGGTCAGGATTGGGACAATACCTTTAAACATATAAAAAAATACGTTCCTGAAATAAAAAAGCAGGTGGCTCCAAATATTCCTTTTGGTTTGGGCCTTCGGCTCTCGAATAAAGCAAGTGAACAGCTCAATGAAAAGGACCATCTTTCGCAGTTTAAAAAGTGGCTCGATACTGAAGACGTCTATGTCTTTACTATGAACGGTTTTCCTTATGGCAACTTTCATGATGAGCGGGTAAAAGATAAAGTACACGCGCCAGACTGGACCACCCCGAAGCGGCTAAGCTATACAAAAAGGCTGTTTCAACAATTGGCTATTTTGCTGCCCGCAGGTATTTCAGGCGGCATCTCTACCTCACCAATTACTTACAGGCACTGGCATACTTCCGAGGAAGATATTAATTCGGCTTTTGAAACCGGAGCCAAACACTTTACGGAAATTATCTCCCATCTTTATCAAATTGAAGAACAAACAGGGAAGTATTTACATTTAGATATAGAGCCAGAGCCCGATGGCTTATTGGAGAACAGCGATGAGGTGATCCGTTTTTTTGAAGATTATCTCATACCCATCGCCACTACCCAATTGAAGTCTAAGCATGCCTGGGATCAAGAAGAATCCCGGAAATATATTCTCAGGTATATAACCTTATGTTATGATATCTGCCATTTTTCCCTTGCCTATGAGGAACCAATGGCGACGTTTAAGAAGCTGGCAGGTAAGGGCATTGGTATAGGAAAAATACAGGTGAGTGCAGCTTTGAAGATCTTGTCAGACCAACAACAAAACAATGCTATTTGGGAAACGCTTTCCCGTTTTGATGAACCTACCTATTTGCATCAGGTTACAGAAAAAATTGGAGACCAGGTAAGAACTTATAATGATCTGCCTGCTTTGCTCAAGGCTAAACCCAACTTTAAAGAACTGAGGGCACATTTTCATGTTCCTATTTTTTTAGAACAGTTTGAAGCCCTTTATTCTACTCAAGATCACATTCTAAAGGTTATTGAGGTACTTAAAGAGGAACAAATTTCAGATCATCTTGAGATAGAAACCTATACCTGGGATGTTTTGCCAGCCGCTTTAAAAAAAGACCTCGTTGCATCTGTAGTGAGGGAGATCAACTGGCTCAAAGAAAGACTTTAAAAAAATGAAGAAAACGATAGTCATAAATGTAGTAGGGCTTACAAACAGACTAATAGGCGAGCATACCCCATTTATTAAATCGTTCCTTGATAAAGGGCAGGCTACTGTTATACAACCCATGTTACCGGCAGTGACCTGTGCTGTGCAAAGCACCTATCTTACAGGCAAATGGCCTGCTGAACATGGCATTGTAGGGAATGGCTGGTACTTTAAAGACGAATGTGAAGTAAAGTTCTGGAGGCAAAGTAATCGGCTGGTGACCGCAGAGAAAATTTGGGACAGATTGAAACAAAAAGATGCTGGTTTTACTGCAGCCAACCTGTTCTGGTGGTACAATATGTATTCTAATGCAGATTACAGCGTTACCCCAAGGCCAAACTATTTGGCCGATGGGAGAAAAATTCCAGATGTATATTCAGAGCCTTCCAATTTAAGAGATTCGTTACAGGAAAAGCTGGGTACCTTTCCGCTCTTCCATTTCTGGGGCCCTAAGACCAGCATAAAATCCAGTCGGTGGATTGCAGACGCTACTATCGCAACAGATGAACTTCACCAGCCTACATTAACTTTGGTATATTTACCTCACCTGGATTATAACCTGCAGCGGCATGGGCTGAATTTTGATAAAATAGCCGTAGATTTAAGGGAGATAGACGAAGTAGTTAAACATCTGGTTAGTTACTATGAAAAGCAGGATTGTGAAATAATACTCCTTTCCGAATACGGAATTACCAATGTTAGTCATCCCGTACATTTGAACAGGATATTAAGAGAGCATGGATATATTGCCATCCGCGAAGAAAGGGGGCTAGAATTATTAGATGCGGGTGCCAGCAGGGCTTTTGCGGTTGCAGATCATCAAATGGCGCATATTTATCTGAACGATAAATCCCTAAAAGATGAGGTACGTCTATTGCTCCAGGGTGTTGAAGGCGTTCAGCAGGTATTGGGGCCGGAAGAAATTGCTCAGCAACATTTGCAGCACGACAGAGCTGGAGATTTAGTGGTAGTTGCCGATAAAGATTCCTGGTTTACGTATTACTTTTGGTTAGACGATGCCAGGGCGCCAGATTATGCTCGCATGGTTGATATTCATAAAAAACCCGGTTACGACCCGGTGGAAATGCTGACAGACCCCTCAGATAAGTTGGTAGTGCCTAAGGTAATAGGGAAATTGCTAAAGAAAAAGATGGGTTTTAGGACCGTCATGAACATTATTCCGCTTAAGGCAGAATTGGTGAAGGGCTCTCATGGCAGAATACCGGAAGATACGGATGATTTCCCGGTGTTTATTTCAACAAGAAAAAACAGCCTGCCAGTATCGCCTCTTTCACCGGTAGATATATGTTCCCTGATAGAGGAACATGTTTTGGACGATAACAGCACTGATTAATAATTAAAACCGAGAACCAATGAAGACCTTATTCAAAATTCTTTCCCTAGTTTTTTCGATCATGTTTATTTATGGAGCCGTGGTACAATACAATGACCCGGATGCCTTAATATGGTATCTAATTTATGGAGTAGCGGCCCTGGCATCTATACTCTTCTTTATGGGCAAATTAAATTATAACCTGGCGGCACTATTATGTGTTCTTTACCTTATAGGAACTTTCTGGAATTGGCCGGAGCAATTTGAAGGAGTTACTATTGGTGAAGGAGATATTGTAAACATAGAAAAAGGAAGGGAAGCCCTGGGCACCTTAATTATTTCTGTGGTGATGCTTGTATATGCCATGAGAATACGGTTTGGATCTAAATCATAGGTCCAGGTCGAATGTCTTTCTCAAAACATCTATAGTGGCGTTTTTCTCCCGAAGTTTGTTGTATTTCTCTTCCGGGGTAAAGGCAAACTTTTTGGCTGTTTCTTCATTGACCGTCACCTTGAGGGTGATAGCATAATTATTGAGATTCTTCTTTAGGTACATCATCAGATCGTGCTGTTCTCGCTCAATTTCCTTTTTCATGGTATAATTGGGAAGTACAATTCCAATGGTGGTTTCGTCTATTAATTTAGGCAGGTCTACATTTAAGTTTGAGGCCAGGATCTTTCTGCCCTGGTCATCCAGTTTCTTAACAAATTCTTCCCAATACTGCTGCATTTCTTCTTCCTTAAATGGCGCCGTAGGATAATCTGCTTCGTCTATCTCATTTTCCTTTTTAATTTTCTCGTGTTCCTTTTTGGCTTTAAGACTAGAAAGTGATAAGCCGGAAACTCTTTTGGTCCTTTCCTTTATACTTATTTTTTTTGGAGGTTCTGAGACCAAAACATCATCATCATTGGGTTCAGCCACAGGCAATTGTTCCTTGAGCTCCTCTTGTTCTTCCGAGATTTTCTCGCCTACCTCGCTAATAGGTACCCCGGCTACTGAGGGCGATATTGTATCGATAGTAACTTTTGGTTGCTCCGGATCTTGTATTTGGCTAAAATAGGAGGCGGGAATTAAGCTAGTTTTACCCTCAACTAAGGAATTAGGATTTTTTTTTTGCTCGTCAAAATTAATTGAGGCGAGTTTCATTAAGGTGAGCTCTACCAATAATCTTTGGTTTTTGCTGGTCTTGTACTTCAGATCACAATCGTTGGCAATGTCAATGGCCTTAAGGAGAAAATCTTCAGAAGTTTTAGCAGACTGCTCTAAATATTGTTTTTTGGCCGTTTCACCAACTTCTAGCAAAGGCACGGTGTTCTCGTGTTTGCATACCATCAGATCTCTGAAATGAGAGGCAAGTCCGTTAATAAAATGATGCCCTTCAAACCCCTTGGCGAGGGTATTGTTTAAAAGAAGTAGCAATTCCGGGATATTGTGCTCAAGAATAAGGTTGGTGGTAGCGAAATAGGTGTCATAATCCAGAACATTCAGATTCTCTGTTACGGCTTTTCGCGTTAATGTCTTACCAGAAAAACTAACTACCCTGTCAAAAATAGAGAGGGCATCGCGCATGGCTCCATCGGCTTTTTGCGCAATAATATGCAGTGCATCATCCTCTGCTTCCACGCCTTGTTGCTCCGCTATATATTTTAAATATTCAGCAGCGTCTTTCACGGTAATTCGCTTAAAATCGAATATTTGACACCTGGACAGTATAGTGGGAATAATTTTGTGCTTCTCTGTGGTGGCCAGTATAAAGATGGCGTGCTTTGGAGGCTCTTCGAGGGTCTTTAAAAAGGCATTAAATGCCGATTGTGAAAGCATGTGTACCTCATCTATAATATACACCTTATACTTGCCTACCTGGGGAGGAATCCTCACCTGATCTATAAGACTTCGAATATCATCTACAGAGTTGTTGGAGGCCGCATCGAGTTCAAAAATATTAAAAGCAAAATCTTCATCTTCCGCCTCAGAACCGTCAGAATTTATCTGCTTTGCCAGGATTCGTGCACAGCTGGTTTTGCCAACTCCCCTGGGGCCGGTAAAAAGCAGGGCCTGCGCCAGGTGGTTATTTTCAATGGCGTTGGTAAGTGTATTGGTAATAGCCTCTTGCCCAACAACATCTTTAAATGTCTGGGGTCTGTACTTCCTGGCCGATACAATAAAAGGTTCCAAATAAACTAGATTACAACATAATCCTCAGGCACCCCCTGAGGTCTTATACAAATATAGAAATAGCAATGGTTTGTGCCTTTTTTTTAAGATATATTAAACTCTTTTTTATCAACAATTAGACTAATTTTGTATTTCGGCAGGTCACCTTATCGCTATCCGCCATTCAGGCGGGGAGAGGAAAGTCCGGACACCACAGTGCAACATAGCGGGTAACACCCGTCACTCGCCATTGGCGAGGCGGACAAGTGCAACAGAAAGCAAGTACAGGTAATGCTGTAGTGAAATCAGGTAAACTCTATGTGGTGCAACGTCATGTATATCAGTGTTTGAGGGTTGCACGCCCGAGCTGAAGGGTAGACGGCTAGAGCTTTTGGGCAACCAAAGGTCCAGATAAATGATAAGGAGCCTCACTTTGGTGGGGATACAGGATCCGGCTTATGACCTGCTTTTTTTTATACCAACCCTATAAAAGTATTTATGGTGCTGCTTCAAAAAAACTGAATACACTACCTCCGTATTTCCGTTGTTGAGTAAAATGATGCAGATGGGAGAGATCGGTGTGTTTAGAGTGTTCTATAACAAGCACCCCCCCTTCTTGTAACAATGCTCTATCAAATGTGAGTTTAGGAATTTCAGCAAATTTATCGGGAGACAGATCGTATGGAGGGTCTGCAAAAATGATGTCAAATTTAGATGTGGTCTTTTCCAGGTAGGCAAATACATCGCTCTTAACCGCTTCTATTTCTAATTCTAATGCAGTTGCTGTGGCCGAAATAAACTTAATACAACGAAAATTGGCATCAACACTCACTATTTTTGTAGCGCCTCTTGAGCCAAATTCATAACTAATATTCCCCGACCCGGCAAAAAGATCCAAAACTTCAAGATCTTCGAAGTAATAAGAATTATTTAAAATATTAAACAATGCTTCTTTGGCCATATCCGTTGTAGGCCTTATTGGTAACTTTTTAGGTGCTGTGATACGCCTGCCCTTATATTTGCCAGATATTATGCGCATTACAAAGCGTTGATTACAGTAAAGTCTATGGCGTCATTGGCCATGCCTTCTATAGGATAGCTAGAACTTGGAGGAATAAAAATAGATAAATGTTGTATATACTCATAACAAATGCCATAGATCTCATCGGTCTCTTCAACGGCTCCAAAAAGGCGTAGCTTCACCGCTGCTGTATCCAGGCTTAATTGTTCAAGGGTAAATAGCAAGTAATATATAAAGTCTTCTTTGGTAGTGAACTTAAAGCTATTGTAGAAGAGTAATTTCTTTTGTGAGAGTACCGTAATATCCATTTGCTGTTCCGAGACATGAACATAACAAATAGGTTCTTTTCCATTAGAGTGGGTATTTAACAAGGCCTCTATAAGCACTGTACCATTGTGTTTGTATTCAAATTCCCCGAACAGATCGTAAATGAAATTATTAATGTTTACAAAGGGAACATATACATTAACCATGTCATAACTTTCAATCTCATCATAAGCTATTAAATCATTGGCTAGTATTTTGGTATTAAATTTAAGGTAGTTAGGTAGTTCCTCCTTATTAAATAATGCTTTGGGTACCAGCCCAAAAAGATTGTTTCTGTGAATTACCACTACCTCGGAAAAGCGGTAGTCCTCTATATTACTGGCATCAACCAGCTCTTTGAGTTCCTTTTGAACCTCGTATGGAGATAGCTCTTTCCCAAAATCTATATGCTTGCTCACCGGAATACTATTGGCAATAGTATCAAAAACGCAAAAAGAAAGTCCATTCAGGCTAACCTGAATGGACAATTTATGATAACTATTATCCAGGGAATTCTCCGGATTATTGGTCTCCTTTTTTGTCATAGATTGGTGGCCAGTTCCCACTAGTACTCACTTCTGTTAGCGAACCTACTTTTATTTCGCTACCATTGACTTCTTCCACACTAATTTGTGCATTTTCCCTGGTTAGCAGATCTGCAGGTTGATCTCCCAAAATAACGTTCTTAGCAACTTTTGCTTCAAATACAGGTGCCCTGTATCCACTTTTATCAATCACATCTGCTTTCATTGTAAATTTCTCACCTCCTTGTGCACCTGGCACATTCATCATGGATTTGTAGCGGTCGTCATTTTTGAATAAGGAATCTTTTACAGAAACAAAGCCCAGGGTATCAATTATTTTAACTTCTCTAAGAAGGTCTATCTGATACACTTTATCAAATTCCATATAAGAAGAGTCTCTTTGTTGGGTAATGGTATATTTTCCGGTATCCACAAAACTTATAAGCGAGTTAAAATCATTGGCGTATTTACCAGTAACAGTTTTATATGCCTCCTGAGAATTTCTAATATCCTTAAGCTTTGCAATAACCTGCGAATAACGCTCTTGTTTTACCTTGGCAAATTCAATAGGTCCTGTTACAGATCCATAGATAAGGTAACCTAGAACAATACATACTATCCAAAGAACAATTTGAATTACGACTTTCATTTCTTAGTTGAGTTAATTATTTTGAGTGCTAATCACAAATCTACAATTTTTTTTTAATCGTAAAAGCTTTTCCCCCAAAAATCCTGATTATCTTTGAGGCCCTATGACTACGCTTACAGCCCCTTCTTTTTATAAGATTCTCAAGGAAAAATTTCCTCACCTTCCAACTATAAAACAAGAAGTGGCATTAGAAAAATTGGCCAATTTTGTTCTATCAGATACCAGGGATGAAATCTTTTTGTTAAAAGGATTTGCTGGTACAGGTAAGACGACCATCGTAGGAGATATTGTAACTAACCTCTGGAAGACAAAAAGGAAAGCGGTGCTTTTGGCTCCTACCGGGAGGGCGGCCAAAGTGATGTCCAATTATTCCAATACCAAAGCTTTTACCATCCATAAAAAGATCTACTTCCCTAAAAAGGAAAAGGGGGGTGCCGTAAAATTTGTGATGGCACCTAACAAACACAGAGATACTATCTTCATTGTTGATGAGGCCTCTATGATCCCGGATACCCCTGCAGATTCCAAACTTTTTGAGAACGGTTCTCTTTTAGACGATTTGCTGCAGTATGTATATTCCGGACACAACTGCAAATTAATACTCATAGGGGATACCGCTCAATTACCCCCGGTGCATTTAGATTTAAGTCCGGCCCTGGATGAGGCTAAACTGGCTAGAAATTACAACAAGGAGGTAGTTTTTATGGAATTGGATGAGGTGGTAAGACAATCTGAAGATTCGGGGATATTAATGAATGCCACCAATCTCAGGGAACAACTTCAGGGGAATTTTTATGATGCTTTTCAGTTCGATGTAGATCCCTATACAGATATAATAAGGTTGGTAGAAGGTTTTGATATTCAAGAAGCCATAGAGGAGGCCTATCAGCTTCATGGCCGTGAAGAGACCGCTTTTATAGTGCGTTCCAATAAGCGCGCAAATCTTTATAATAAGAATATCAGGGAGAGAATCCTTTTTCTGGAGAACGATTTGGCGGTGGGAGATTATATGATGGTGGTTAAAAACAACTATTTCTGGCTTCGGCCCAATTCTGAAGCCGGGTTTATTGCCAATGGCGATATCATTGAGATATTAGAAATATTTGCATTTAAGGAATTATACGGGTTTAAATTTGCGGAGGTAAAAGTGCAGATGGTAGATTATCCTAACCAGAGACCCTTTGAGACCGTACTGATATTAGACACCATAATGGCCGAAACTCCTTCTCTTCCTTATGAAGATGGCAACAGGCTTTATTTGGAGGTGCAGAAAGATTACGCCCATGAGAAATCTAATTACAAGAAATTTTTAGCAATAAAGAACAACAAATTCTTTAATGCGCTACAGGTAAAATTCTCTTATGCAATTACCTGTCATAAATCTCAGGGAGGGCAATGGAGTACGGTGTTTGTTGAACAACCCTATCTGCCTAATGGCATAGACAAAGAATACCTCAGATGGTTGTATACAGCTGTGACCAGGGCAAGGGAAAAACTCTACCTGATAGGTTTTAAAAACGATTTTTTTGTTGGGGGGGAATAACTTATTTTAGTGAAGCCCTAGTTTGGAACTATTTTTGAAAGTAGTATTCCGAAATTAATCGGCCCTAAGTGCTTTTATAAAACAATTATTCAGGATGACTTCAGAGACCATCATAAGTATTTTTTTAGGTGTGGGTTTGGCCGCATCTGTAGGCTTCCGGGTATTTCTACCCCTATTTGCCTTAAGTCTGGCTTCGTATTTCGGAGTTTGGGATCTTAATGACAGTTGGGAGTGGGTAGGCAGCCTTGCTGCTGTAATTACTTTAGGGGTAGCAACAGTAATTGAAATCTTTGCTTATTTCATACCCTGGGTAGACAATCTCCTGGATAGTATTGCAATACCCCTTGCCGCAATAGCGGGTACCGCAGTAATGGTATCTACCGTTGCCAATCTGGACCCGGTGGTAACCTGGTCTCTTGCAATAATTGCCGGTGGTGGGACGGCTTCGGCCATTAAAGGTGCTTCGGCTTCGGGAAGATTGGTTTCCACTGCCTCTACAGGAGGTTTGGGAAATCCGGTGGTGTCTGCTGTAGAAACAAGTACGGCAGCAGTAGTTACGGTGGCTTCAATTTTTGCACCAGTTTTGGCCGCAATTTTGGTTATCATAATTTTGATCATCATCTTTGCAATCTATAGAAAGTTAAGGCCCAGAGCCAAGACATAGCAAGTTTCAAAACAATCTACAATGAATATCATAGCAATGATCCCGGCGCGTTATGCAGCTTCCAGATTTCCTGGCAAGTTGATGGAGGATTTGGCTGGAAAACCTGTGATTCTAAGAACCTATGAGGCGGCATTGAAAACTAAGTTATTTCATCAGGTATATGTTGTAACAGATAGCAAGATTATTTTTGATACCATTGTAAATGCAGGAGGTAAAGCTATTATGAGCATCGAGGAGCACGAATGTGGTTCGGACAGAATAGCAGAGGCGGTAATGGAAATGAACGCGGATATCATTGTTAATGTACAGGGGGATGAACCTTTTACAGACAAAAAAAGTCTGGCCGGTGTACTTGCAGTTTTTGAAAACGATGATGAGCAGGAGATAGACCTTGCCTCTCTAATGACGCCAATAGATAATGAAGAAGAAATAAACAATCCCAATACCGTAAAAGTTATTGTGGATAATAGAAACTTTGCTTTATATTTCTCTCGTTCCCCCATCCCATATCCGAGATCCGGAGCAAAAAATATCCCGTATTTTAAGCATAAAGGGATTTATGCCTTTAGAAAAAGGGCACTAATGGATTTCAGGAGATTACCAATGCTTCCTTTAGAGGCAGCCGAAAAAATTGAAGCTATTCGGTATTTGGAATATGGGAAAAAAATTAAAATGGTTGAAACAAATGTCAGTGGTATTGAAATTGATACCCCTGAAGATCTGGAAAGGGCGAAAGCAGCATGGATTTAGATTACAGCAACATAAAAGTAATCGGTTTTGACGCCGATGATACCTTATGGGTAAACGAGACCTATTTTAGAGAGGCAGAAGAAAAATTTGCGGACCTCCTGGAAAATTATGAAACGAAGAATAAAATAGATCAGGAATTATTTAAAATGGAAATGCAGAATTTGAGACTGTATGGCTACGGAATCAAAGGCTTTGTACTTTCTATGATTGAAACTGCCCTGGATTTGTCCGACAATAAGGTTCCCCTAGCAACCATTACAACAATTTTGAATCTTGGTAAAGAAATGATTGCCCGCCCGGTAGAACTACTGCATGGAGTAGAAGAGGTGCTGAAGCAATTGGTAGAAGACTACAGATTAATTGTACTGACCAAGGGAGATCTCCTGGATCAGGAGCGCAAATTAGACAGATCCGGGCTGACAAAATATTTTCACCATGTAGAAGTACTAAGTGATAAAAAGGAAGAAAATTACATTAATCTGTTAGAGCATCTGGAAGTGCCAGTAAATGAATTTCTAATGATTGGAAATTCGCTGAAATCAGATGTATTACCCATAGTGAATATAGGAGCACAAGCCATTCATGTTCCCTTTCATACCACATGGGCACACGAAGAAGTATCAATAGATCAATATACCAACAACCACCTAACTGTAAACAAAATAACTGAGATACTAAAGCACCTTAATTAATGCTATGGAGTTTAATAAAGATTTAGAGGTACAGCCAGTCACAGGTAAAGCAAATACCAGGTACCGAAATTTTCCGATGGTTCCCAGGGTCATCTTCGGAGCTGGTAGTTTTGGTCAATTAGGTGAGATTCTAATGCCGCACAGGAAAAATTCTGATGCCCCGATGCTGTTTTTGATAGATGATGTTTTTATGCAGCAGGAGTTGGTCAGTAGAATCCCCAGGATTTTTAATGACCAGATAATTTTTATATCGGCAGAAGAGGAACCCAAGACCGAACAGGTAGATACCATAGTTGCAGAAATAATAAAAGAGTATTCCGAGCTTCCTTCCGGAATTGTCGGGATTGGCGGGGGCACCCTGTTAGATCTGGCAAAGGCAGTGGCGTTGATGCTTACCAATAAAGGCAGTGCTTCAGAGTATCAGGGATGGGACCTGGTACAGAAGCCGTCAATATACCATGTGGGGATACCTACCATTAGCGGTACCGGAGCAGAAGTTTCCAGAACAACGGTATTGATGGGGCCGGAAATGAAATTGGGGATTAATTCGGATTACACCACCTTTGATCAGGTAATTCTGGATCCGGAATTATTGGCAGGCGTTTCAAAAGAGCAGTGGTTTTATACCGGGATGGATTGTTTTATTCATTGCATAGAATCTTTAAACGGCACATATCTTAATGCGTTTAGTCAGAGTTATGGTGAAAAGGCGCTCGATTTATGTATGGAAGTGTTCCTGGGCGATTTACCGCCTGAAGCTTCCCGCGACAAACTTATGATGGCTTCCTGGCATGGCGGAATGAGTATCGCTTACTCCCAGGTTGGGGTGGCCCATGCCATGAGTTACGGCTTGTCTTATGTTTTAGGGGTTAAACACGGAATTGGTAACTGCCTGGTCTTTCAGCATCTTCAGGAATTTTATCCGGAAGGAGTAGCATTGTTCAACAAAATGAGACAAAAACACGGAATAATATTACCCACAGGAATATGCAAAGGACTAAGTGAAGCCCAATTTGAAACCATGATCCGCGTATCTCTGGGAATGCAACCTCTATGGGAAAACGCACTTGGGAAAGATTGGCGCAAGATCATTAGCCCGGAAAAATTAAGGGCTATATACAACAAGATCTAACCCTAATTCTGTTTTCTTGCATTATTGTTTACCGCATATTACTGCTCCTGCTTTAATTTCTTTAGCTTTGGTTTTTGATATCTAATAAAGCTTACAAAACATTTTTATGCACCTACTTGCCAAATTTATCTATTTCAAAATTTTGGGCTGGAAGCTTATAGGAGAATTTCCTGAGGCAAAGAAATGCGTGGTAATAGTGGTGCCACATACCCATTGGATGGACTTTTTTATGGGTTTGCTGGTGCGGCGTGTGGTGAATAAAAAGATCAACTTTATTGGAAAAAAGAGCCTCTTTAAACCTCCTTTTGGCTGGTATTTTAAATGGATGGGTGGGGCCCCAATAGACAGGAGTACTTCTAACGATACTGTTACTGCAGTAGTGGATATATTCAACAGTAAAGAAGAATTTAGATTGGGGTTATCGCCGGAAGGAACACGGAAAAAAGTGACCAAATGGAAGACCGGGTTTTATTATATTGCCAAAGCAGCAAAAGTGCCAATTGTTTTGGTAGCCTTTGATTTTGGAAAGAAACAGGTTAAAATATCCCCGCTGCAATATCCTACTGATAATATGGAGACCGACTTTAAAAATTACCAGGACTTTTTTAAAGGGGTTGTGGGTAAAGTCCCGGAATACAGCTTTCGATGAAATGCAGAAAAAAACGTTAAGCGGTTCTGTTTTTAACAAAATAGTGTATTTCAACGATTATGTTAAAGTTTCTGTAATTTCTCCACTAAGTAAAACTATCTTTCTTTTCTGTTGTTGCAAAATGGCAGCTAAAAACTATCTGTTAACAGGGCTTTTATAGATTAAATGCGCTTTTAATATTTGGTTTTTGTACCCCAAAACTTATGTATTTAGCTTGGTTATGTTGTTAACTTAAAAACACAACCAAGTATGGAAAAAGTTACTCCAAGGAGGGCATTTCTTGGCAAAGCCCTTATGGCCACAGCTGGTATAGCCAGTATTTCTTCAACAACTACATTAAGAGCATTAACAACCAATGAAAGTCCTTATAAAGGGTATAACCCTTTTGCAGTAGAGAAAAATGATCTACGCACCTTTCCTTCTTATCCCTTTGGGGAACATATAGAAGTAAGGGGTAAAATATTTAATGAGGCAGGAGCTGCCACTCTGGACAATTGCCTGCTCGAAGTATGGCATTTGTCGCCCAATTCAACTAAATATCGTCACAGGGGAAAACTCCGCACTAATGAAGCTGGCGAATACAAGTTTATAACGGACTTTCCTAACCGTGAAATGGGCAAAAACTATAAGATCTATTTTAAGGTGACTAAAGGGGATAACGCTTACTTCACAGAATTGTCTTTCAATAATACCCAGGCATTTATCTCGGGAAAACATTGGGAGAAAAACAATCAATTGGGCGAGGCCTTGCTTTTCCCAAATAAAAAAACTTTTGCTAATAAGACTTCAATGGAGTTTAACATAGCTCTTAACACTAAATAAAACACAGAAATTTATGGAACCATTTATAGGACAAATACAGGCCTTTGGCTTTAATTTTGCCCCTCGGGGCTGGGCGCTTTGTAATGGCCAGTTATTGCCCATCGCACAAAATACGGCCTTATTTTCACTTTTAGGGACAATCTACGGGGGAGACGGGAGAACCACTTTTGGTCTCCCAGATTTAAGAGGTAGAGTACCAATGAGTTTTGGGACTGGAGGCGGCTTAACGCCAAAGTCAATTGGACAGCGGGGAGGATCCGAGACAAACGTTCTAGGAATATTTAATTTACCGGCTCATAATCATGCAATTGGCGCAAAGGCCTTAGGGGATACAGATGATCCTACCGGAAATGTAGTGGCAGGAGACGGCACCAATGCCTTTGGAACATCCTCCGATATTAATGCGGACCCCACGGCTAATACTGGCGGAGGACAGGCGGTTAACAATATGCAACCATATGTTGTTATAAACTATTGCATTGCTCTTACAGGATTATTTCCTTCCAGAAATTAATTAATAAAATCAGAAAGATATTATGGAACCATTTATAGGACAAATTCAGGCATTTGGATTCAACTTTGCCCCTCGGGGATGGGCTTTATGTGATGGTTCATTGCTGGCAATATCCAGTAATGAAGCTTTATTTTCACTTTTAGGGACAATCTACGGGGGAGACGGGAGAACCACTTTTGGTCTCCCAGATTTAAGAGGTAGAGCACCAATGCACTTTGGAACAGGCCCAGGGTTTTCTACTCGTACCATTGGACAGCGTGGAGGATCCGAGACCAACGTGATTGGGGTAAATAATATGCCTTCCCATAATCATGCAATTGCTGCAATGGCAGAGGGGGATAGCGATGATCCTACCGGAAATGTAGTTGCGGGCGACGGTACCAATGCCTTTGGAACAACCTCCGATATTAGTGCTGCACCGACAGCTAATACTGGCGGAGGACAGGCGGTCAACAATATGCAACCCTACCTTGTTGTCAATTATTGTATTGCACTAACAGGGGTATATCCTTCAAGGAACTAAAAATAAGTTATATAAGCAGTTCAACTGCCGAGAACATTATAAATAAACCAACATGAAAAAAATTACCTTACTGCTTGCAGTTTTGCTTTGCAGTTTTCATATAAGTGCACAAACAACATTAGCGGCAGGAGATATTGCTTTCATAGGGAGTAATGTTGAAGGCGCCACAAATGCCGATGATAGTTTTGCCTTCGTCTTACTTGTAGATGTTGAATTAGGAACCGAAATTATCTTTACAGACCGTGGGTGGGATAATACCGCAGGAGCTTTCACCAGCTTTAACGGAGACGGGGAGTTTACCTGGAAGGCCTCCTCGGCCTTAACGACAGGTACAATTGTAACCCTGGATATGAGCGGCTTATTTCCAGCAGCATATGCCCTTATCGGGGATCAGCTATTTGCAATCCAGGGCAGTATTGGAGCGCCAACTTTTATTGCCGGACTTCAATACAACGAAATCGCCACCGGTGGGACGGACGGTAATTGGGATGGGGAAGCTACTACTAATTCTACTTCAGAATTGCCCATTGCACTGACCAATGGAGATACAGCGGTGCGACTCATAACCGCCGCAGGGGAGGAACAAGACAATTGGCAATTTAGCTGCACCCTCGCAGGAGGAAGTCCTTTAGAGGGAACTCCGGCTGAAATCAGGGCGATTGTACACAACAGGGCGTTTTGGAACAGTAGTGATGATACGGCCTATAACCCCGCCGCGGAAGCAGGCTGCAGCTTTGTTGTTGAGGAATGTGCAGTTAACATAGATACACAGCCAATTGATGCTCAGGTATGCGAGGGTGCTACAAATATAGATTTTGTAGTACAAGCCACTGGTGCAGGAACCTTATCTTATAACTGGGAATTCAGTGAAGACGGTGGGGCTACCTTCAACGATGTCAACCCTTCAGCAGATGGAAATCCTACACTTACTTTGGCAGGTCCTTTGAGCGCAGCGGCGAACGGAAATCAATATCGCGTTGTGGTGACCAGTGACAATGGTACGCCGGCCACGTCTGACGATGACTGTGAAGAGATCAGTAGTGTGGTAACCCTGACGGTGAATCCTTTACCTACCGTAACTTTTACGGCAATTGCAGATCTTTCTATTGATGCTGGCGTTCAGCCAGGTTTAGGGGGGGGAAGCCCATCAGGCGGAGTATATTCTGGTCCTGGCGTAACAGATGATGGAAATGGGATGACCTATTCTTTTGATCCGGCTGCTGCTGGGGAAGGTGTACACACTTTAACATATACCATCAACACGGGTGACAGTTGTGATAACTCAGCCAATGATGATGTAGAGGTCATTGGATTGGCTAGTATTACTATTAAAAAACTGGTAACGGGAGCTGGGGCAGATGCCGATCAGCAGTTTGAGTTCTTTTATAACAGTTCTATAAGTGGACTTCTAGGTACCTTCTATCTAAGTCAGAGTGGTATCAGTTCGCCCGAAGCTGAGGGAGGGGAGTTCAACGTGCCAGGAGGCAATCTCTTCCAGTTCCGAGAAGAGAATCTACCAGAAGGATATGACGTAAGTGATATCCAATTCTCCAGTGCCAACGGTAATACAACTGTTTCTGCACTGGATATTCCTGGAAATGAAATCCAATTTATTATTGCACAAGGAGATGATGTTACTGTAACCTTTGTGAATTCGTTTACACCGCCATTGCCTCCTTCAATGGCCAATGATATTACATCTTTTACAGTCCCAGGTCAAATTGGCACTTCGGATATAGATGCCACCGCGAAAACCGTAGAAATTTTGGTACCCAATGGCACGGTGGTTACAGCACTTATTCCTAGCATTGCGGTTTCACTTGATGCTACTGTGAGTCCTGATTCCGGGGTTTCACAAGATTTTACCAATCCGGTGATTTATACAGTCACGGCCGAGGATGGTACTATGCAGCCATGGACCGTTACGGTAAGAGTACAGATCCTGGTAGATCTGGAACTCGAAATGAGCGTGGACAACCTTACACCGGTTGTCGGCGATAAGATTAACTTCACCTTTACCCTCACCAATAAGGGACCGGGGAGTGCCACAGGGGTGACCGTGAAAAGTCTATTCCCTAATGGTTATTCGGCTACTGGTGCTGGAGTGGTCAACGGAGGTACCTATCATTTTGCACCGCGGGGTGAATGGGAATTTGGAAACCCGATTTTACCCGGTACGACGGCGACTTTGACTTTGGAGGTCATTGTAAACCCTAGTGGTGATTACCTCCATTTGGCCGAGGTCATTGCACTTAATGAATTTGATATTGATTCTTCTCCTGGAAATGGTGTGGATACGGACGGTGACAATAATGTAGTCGACGATCCCGATGATGAAGATGACGGCGATGGTGTAATTACAACTCCCCAGGATATCACTGCGCCATCCATCATTTGTCCGGGGGATATTGTAGTAAGCAATGATCCCGGCCAGTGTGGCGCCGTAGTAAACTTTACTGTAACGGCATCAGACGATCGACCAGGACTTACCCTTGTTGTTAGCCCGGCAAGCGGATCATTCTTTCCAGTTGGAACTACTATGGTAACAGCAACAGCTACAGACCTTGCAGGAAATATTGCTCAATGCTCATTCAACGTGACGGTTAATGATAATGAAGCACCCGTAATTGTTTGCCCTGCAGATATTACAGTTGATGTTCCATTCGGGGAGACTGGCGCGATAGTAAATTTTGCACCCACCGCTACTGATAATTGTCCCGGAGTTGGTGTATCAGCCGGACCTATGAGTGGATCTTTTTTCGCACTGGGAACTACTGCGGTAAATGCAACTGCAACAGATGCGGCTGGAAATTTCGCAGGTTGCACCTTCAATGTAACTGTTAATGAATTACCACCAACGGTACTGACAGTTCTGGATTTTGTTCTGGTCAATGCAGATACCAACACAGATATTGGCCCTATTGCCAACGGTGATATTATTGATGTAACCACCTTACCAACTATGAACCTGAACATCAGGGCAGAGGCGACCGCAGATACAGAAAGCGTCCGTCTTGAGCTCAGTGGTGCCCAGAGTAATGGAAGAACCGAGAATGTTGCACCTTTTGCACTCTTCGGTGACAATGCCGGAAACTATGCTGCCCATGTATTTGCATTGGGAGCGTATGACCTGACCGCAACACCTTATTCCGAAAATGGATTAGGAGGTACGGAAGGAACCGGACTTGCAGTAAGTTTCGAATTTGTAAACCCGGCCGTAGTTTCACCGCTAATTGTTGTGGATGCTACAACAGATACCGAATTATTTGGCCTAACAGAAGGCTTGGTGATTAATAAGAGCATTACCGGCGATATTCCCTTTGGGATTATCTTTAGTCCGGCTTTCAACCCTAATGGAGTACGTTTTAGCCTATCCGGGCCACTTACAGAAAACAGGTCTGAAGGCAGTTCTCCCCCATATTCGCTATTTGGCGATATAGGAATAGACATTCAGGGTAAAATGTTCCCTGAAGGTTCATATACGCTTGTAGCCAACCCTAACAGCGGGCCAACGGTTACTGTAAACTTTGAAGTGGTGGATGTTGATCCTGTTTGTGCGGATTTTGAAGCCAATTTTGGAGAAGTTGACAATCCGGCCGATTGTGGCACCGCGGATGGCAGTATTGAATTAATTGTATCAGGCTTTCAAGCTCCATTACAATTTAACTGGAGTCATGACGCTACTCTAAACACGGCTCTGGCTACAGGACTTGATTTAGGTGATTACAGCGTAACAGTTACCGATGCCAACGGTTGCTCCAAAACATTGATGACCACTTTATATGATACCAAGGCACCAACGCCCATTTGTATAAATGGATTAGCCATTGAATTGGGTCCAGACGGAAGTATGACGGTTTTACCTTCGGATTTTATTGCCGCTCCGATCCCCGATCTTTGTGGAGAAATTACCTATTCCCTAAGCAAAGACACCTTTACCTGTTCTGATATTGGAACTGTTCCGATCAGAGTTATTGCTACTGATGGTAGTGGCAACAGCGATTACTGTGAGACTTTTGTTATAGTTCAGGATAATTTAGGTATTTGTACAGATAATTCGGTTACAGGCTTTGTATTGGTCGACGCCGATAGTAATACAGATTTGATGACAATTGTAGAAGGTGCGGTTATAGATCTGGCAAACTTACCAACTAACAATCTTAATATCCGGGCAAATGTAGGATCAGGTATAGAAAGTGTAGGCTTCTCCCTTAGTGGGGCGCAGTCCAATACAAGAACAGAAAATGTACCGCCATATGCGCTCTTTGGTGATAATGGAGGGAATTACTTTGCTCATACTTTTGCGGTAGGTAGTTACAGCCTCACAGCAACGCCATATACGGGAAATAATAAAGGGGGTACCCCTGGAACATCAGGGACCGTGAATTTTGAATTCATAGATGGTAGCCCGGTATTCTTTACTATAAAATTATATCCCAATCCGGCGGTAGAACAAATCAAAATTGATGTGGACGATCCCAAGGTTAAAATGCGTTCTGTTACTGTGCATGATGTAAGAGGAAGGGCCATGTCTAGCACAGACACAGGTTTCCTATCTGCAGGTGAAGACTTTACACTACCGGTTAGGGACCTGCCGGCAGGGGTGTATTACCTGAGTGTGGTTAATAGCAAAGGCTTTACACACCAGCAACCTTTTATTGTTAGAAAGTAAATATAGAAGCCCCTCTTCCTGAGGGGCTTTTTTTTAGGTCTTATTCCGTATTTTTTTTGATGGCAGGGCTTGCTGTTTTTTCGTATTCCCGGGGAAAACAAGATGGGTACTAGAATAGGTGGTGCCAAAAGTATTGGCAGCAGCCCATATCTGATCTATGGCATCCAGCACCTGATGCGGATAGAGTTCCTTTAGGGGATGTGTAAAGACAGACCAGATAATCTCATCACTTAGGGCGTATTTCACATCTAAGGCAGAATGATAATTAGCCACAAGTGCATTCAGAATTTGATCTTCATTTAATTGCTCCCGCTCTACTATGGGTGTAATGATCCGCATTCGATTTGCATTTTCGTCATAAATACATATCAGCATCCGCTCTTTGTACAAAAATTGGAGGGTATTACCGTTGCTTTGCACGGTATCAGCAACCTGAACAATGAGTTCTTTTATTTTTTCCGGATGCATTTCCTGAGCGTAACCCGGGCTAAGGAATAAGCCACATAAAAGAAGGCTAAAAAACTGCAATGTTTTCATAAGGAGCGTTTAAGGTTTAGGTCGTGCAGAAACAATTTAATTTACAGAATTGAATCATTTAGGAATTAATAGCCTCAAAAAGGGCTGGCACCTTCAGTATTTGTCAGAATATTTTTGTTGGTTTTTAAATAAAATCTTCGGATTTGTAAGACATATTGGGGTATCAAACTGATTATTTGGAAAATTCCATTTTGGAAATTGTAAAGAAATTTTGTAATCGGATATTAGCGCCAGCCATCATAAAAAAAGGAAAAATCTTACAGAATTTAGGCTTAGGGTAATATAGTACATATGCCCCAATTTGGGAGGAGAATTAATTATTGTCATTGAGCCGATAATTGTGCATTTTATCGAATTAATCTTCTTTCATCGTGGATTTAAATGATTTTATCCAATCTTTAAATTGTTAAAAATGTAAAAAGAACTCCGTTATAAGGAGCTCTTTTTACCTTTTTAACATTTTAAGCTTACGTCGCAAATATGTAAGAAAAAAAATTGCAGAATTGACCTCCCCCCGTCGTTGCTGAATTTTAAGAGATTTACACCCCAAATCTCCTTGAAATTAGTCTTGGTTATGCTAGTAACCAAATCAATCCTGTATGGGAGAAAATTACATTACCAGCAACACAAAAGACATTTTATTTTTTGCGCATCAGACCTTTGCCGTCTCTTTGCGGTCTTTCCTTGTACACCACATTGATTATTTAAGATTACCAGTAAAATGTAACAACTTCTCATTGGTTGTTGCACCAACAACGTATTACACCGAAACACTAAATATTAACACTCCACAGTTATGCAAAAGATTACACCAACACCAAGGACCATGAAGTTTGGATCTTTAAGATCCATAATCAACAGGTTATGCTTTTCAGTGACATCCCTTCAGAAAAGCCTTGAAAATTTAATAGTACCATTACCAAATCCGGGTAGAAAATGGATATGGCAGCCAATCCTTGCCCTCTTTTTTCTGCTTCTTGCAACACCTTCCTTGCAGGCACAGGCAGACTTTGTAAGTAGCCCTCTGGCACCGGTGGTAGATGTTGGAGATCCAATAACAGTAACCATTAGCGTGGATATAATTGGTGGTACTGTAGATGGGGCCGAGGTACACTTAGATTTTGATGAGACCTTGCTGGAAGTTACCTCTTTGAATTTTCTTGCTGCTGGCCAATTACCCATTCCTATTATTGCTCCAATATTTGATAATAACGCAGGTACTATTGACCTGGCATCTGGAGCTTTTGCGCAATTAACAGCGGATTTCGACTTTGTGGAGATTACCTTTAATACCCTTGGGATTGGGAGTACATCACTGGATTTTAATACAGTTTTTCCCAGACAAACACAAATAACCGGAGGAGGTGTCCCGGTATTAGGAACTGCTTCAAATATTCCGGTAACGATTAATGGCATAGACCTTCCCCCCGTTGTGAGTATAGACTCACCAAATGATGGGGATACTTTTACCGAGGGGGCAAACGTATTGGTTGAAGTAACCGCAACCGATGATATTGGCATTGTAAACGTGGAGTTTTACGATGGTATTGTTTTGTTAGGCCAAGACAATACTGCTCCTTACAACCTTCCTTTGAATAATATATCTGTTGGTTCTTACGCTTTAACAGCTGTGGCCTATGATGCTACGGGAAGTACAACTTCCTCAGTGGTGAATATAAATGTCAACCCCGCTGTAGATCTTCCGCCAACAGTAAGCATTACCAACCCGGCAGATGGAGCTTCTTTTACCGAAGGAGACAATTTAACCGTGATGGTTGATGCCAATGATGACAATGGGGTTACCCAGGTAGAGTTATTTGACGGGCCTGTATCTCTGGGTACAGTTAATTCAGCACCCTATGATTTTGCGTTAAACAATCTTGCAGTAGGCACCTATAACTTAACTGCTGTAGCTTCCGACATAAATACCACAACAACCTCCACGGCAGTAAACTTTACAGTTTCGGTGGCAGATACAGCTCCTGTAATTAGCCTGGCAGGGACTGCATCGGTAGACGAAGGTGGTAATCTTAATATTCCCCTTTCCATAACCGATGCGGACGGGGATAATCTTACGGTTAGTACTAGCACAGTGTCCAACGAACCGCAATTGTTGCAGTCAGCAAATAGTGGAAAACAAGTAGACCCGTTCCCAACGACTGCCGATGGTTTCTTTACCGAAAACAATACTGAAAATATAGGAGGATCTTATATCTCGCAATTACAATTTAACCCGGTCTTTGGAGACGGGGGAGGTGCAAATGGAGATGGTAGTGGAACATATACCATAACTGTGCAATACAGCGATGAGGACGGCAATTCTACATCGAGTGATTTAGTACTTACAGTAAATGATGTGGCACAGCCGGTCTCAGGTACTGCCATTACAAGAATAGAAGCCGAATCTTTTGACAACCAGGGCCCGGCAAATACGCAACCAGGAGGTACCGGTGATAGCAAAGGAATAGGCGTTGAAATAGATGCCGGTTTTACCAATATTGGTTTTACCAACACGGGAGATTATGCTGAGTATGAGATTGATGTGGCAACTGCCGGTATTTATCGATTTGATCTTTTTGTAGGGATTCCGAACGCTTCAGCAGGTGCTACAATGAACATATCCTCTGATGGGAATGTGGCAGGTACTTTTACGGCAGTAGGCACCGGTGGTTTTGGTAACTACCAGATACAAACGCTAAATATAAACTTACCGCAGGGCCCACAAACATTGCGCTTTGATTGGACCAGCGGCGGCGGATTCTTATTTAATATAGATTATTTTGAATTGCTGTATTTAAGTCCACCAAATTTGGCTCCAGTCATTGCACCGATAGCGGATGTTGAAGCTGGCGATGGGGAGGCCTTTAATGTTCCTATTCAGATTACCGATGAAGATTATCCAAATCTGACTACCTCTGTTGTGGTATATGATAAAAGTGCGGTTCCTAATCCGCTTGCCAATACCACGCCCTGGACATCTGGCAGTACTATTGGCGGTTTTAATTTGACCGATGACGGAGCGGGTAATTTTACATTGGATTTTCCTGCCGGGATTCCGGATGGAAGATCGTATTTAGCAAGAATAACAACAGATGATGGCACAAACCCTGCCGTAACTCAGGATTTTAATATCAATATCGCTCAGGATATTCCAGGTTCCATTCTGGCTAAAACAATTAGCGCTCCGCTACCCTTTTACGGCGGTAACCCAACTCCTTCAGGATATACAATCACAATAGAAAATAATGCGGCAGAAAATATCGGATATATAGGGCCAGGAGAGTTTGTTGAATATGTCATAGATGTACCTGTACCGGGCGACTATAATGTTGAATTTTTTGCAGGTAGTGGATCCGGCACCCTAACTACCACCTTGTCAGAAGAAAATGGGGGAGGATTTTCACCTATAGGCAGTTTCGACGCTAATGTAACGGGATGGCAAACATATGTTTCCTACCAGTTTGTGGTAACATTTACCAATGCCGGGATTCAGACTTTACGCCTTGATTTTTCAGGTGGAGGGGGTGTTAATATCCGGGACTTTAATTTCAGTCCGGCTAATGATTTACCACCTACCGTTGACGCCATTGCAGATGTTGCTATTGACGAAGGCAGTATTGTAAATGTTGACGTACAGGTTAACGATGATTTTAATCCGGCTGCTACTATTGTCATATACGACAAGAGTGCGCCATTAGGAAATAACAGCCCTTATACGCCTGCCGCAGTTGTAGATCCGGCAGATTATACCTTTACCGATAATGGCGCTGGCAGCTATACTTTAAACTGGCCAACCAGCATAGGTGATGGCCGTTCCTACGAAGCCAGGGTAATTGCCAATGATGGTTCTAACCCGGATGTTGTAGAGGCATTTACCATCAATGTTGCTCAAGACATAACCCCTGGAGTCATCCTGGCCAGGACTTTCGCCAGTCCTTTACCGCATTACGGAGGTTCCCCATCTGGATCTCCGGGCCAAGATTTTTCAGTAGCTATTGAAAATGCTGGTAACATAGGTTGGATCGATAATAACGATTTTGTAGAATACCTTATAGATGTGCCTGCAGGGGGCAACTATGATATCAGGGTAAATGCTTCCAACGGTTCTGGTGGCACTAATACCTTTAACATCCTTGTTGATAACGGCGGTGGGTTTGTGCCGATTGGCAGTATAACGGTACCCAGCAATGGCTGGGGCAGCTTTGCTGATTATACGGATCTGGTCACCTTTGTGAGCCCAGGCTTGCAGACCATTCGGTTCGAATTTACAGGAGGTACCAACATTACAGAATTTGAGTTTACTCCGAATAATAGTAATGCCGCACCATTGGTGTTCATTACTTCGCCAGCTGATAATATTGCAGCAGAACAGGGTACAGACATCACTTTCAGCGCTACTGCAAATGACCCTGAAGATGGTGATATTGCAGCGAATCTAAGTTGGACTTCAAATTTAGATAATGCCATAGGTTCTGGAGCTAGCTTTAATACAACAGCATTAAGTGTAGGTACACATATAATTACCGCAGAAGTCACAGATAGTGATGGTTCCGATCCGCAAACAGGGTCGGCCACCATTACAGTTATTATAGGACCGCCGGCGCCTAATTGCGACGTGGCTTTTAGAGTAAATGCCGGAGGACCCTTATACGCCTCGGCTTCGGGTAATTTTGAGGCAGACCAGTCTGCAGCCAATGCAGGCGGTACAGCACAGACGGGGACACCTTCTTCGTATGTCAACACTACGCCACCTAATACAGATACTACCTTTGGAGCAACCACTCCTTTAGTTTCCAATACCACTGGCTATCCTGATTATTTGTTCCAAACAGAACGCTGGAGTGCAGATCCGCAAATGAACTGGACTTTCCCCACAGGGAATGGAGTTTTTGAGGTGAGCATCTTATTTAACGAAAAATGGAGCGGAGAGGCAGGCGAACCAAGGGTCTTTGATGTTAATGTTGAAGGTGTCTTAGAATTGGATGATTACAGACCAAGTGTGGACGGTAGTCAGATCAATGTGGCCAGAGTAGAGACATTTAAAGTTACTGTGGTAGACGGGGAGCTTAATATCGACTTTATTAAAGGCACTCAAAACCCGGCTGTTAAAGGGTTTAGCATCTGTACATCTTCAGATACTCCACCCGAAGTGTTTATAACCATGCCACTCAATGGCGCAACTATAGACCGAAACGTTACTACAACTTTTGAAGGTAACGCAACAGATGTTGAAGATGATGATGCAGCCCTGACTTCCACTTTAAGCTGGAGTTCTCCTACAGCCCCAGAATTTGCTGGTACAGGAGGTTCTTTTTCAGATGAATTGATTACGGTTGGGACGCACAATATCAATGCCAGTGTGACGGATAGTGACGGAAATGTAGAAACTGCTACTATATCTGTTACCGTTCCCGGACCTGATGTAGACTTTACCTTCCCAGCAGATGCCGAGGTGCTGAATACCACGGAAATACAATTTATGTGGACAGCAGCAAACATGCTGTTATTAAATCCGTTTGATGAGCATTTTCACCTCTGGGTAAACCCTGCTGATCCTAATAACCTGGATCCACTTGATAGAATCTCAACGGCAGACCAGATTGGGCAGTTATTCTGGGAATTGGGTGCCGCTGATGGTATTGTTCCAGGTACAAATACCGTGGTCATTGTGGCCGCTGAAGGCTTGCATACAGAATTCACCAATGCAGATGCTAAGGATATAGTGACTTTCGAAGTTTGCGATGTCAACTTAGTAAGCGTAACACCAACAGATCCAACAGATTGCGGGATAGAGGATGGTACAATTACCATCTCGGCAACTGGTACAAGTCTGCTATACAGCATAGACAATGGTACTACCTTCCAGGCAAGTAACAGTTTTACTGGCCTTGCTGGTGGAACATATGATATAGTGGTAGAGGCCAATGGGTCTGTTAATTGCCAGGCTACGGATCAGGTGACCTTAGTGGCACCTGTATTGCCTACTATAGACAATATTACCGCAACCGACCCTTCAGATTGTGGGGTAAATGACGGAACTATTATGATTACCGCAACGGGCACAGACCTATTGTACAGTATTGATGGTGGTACCATTTTTGTGGCAAATAGCATTTTTACAGATCTTGCGGCAGGTAGTTATAATATTGTAGTACTAGAAAACGGATCTGTTACATGTTTAGCGACCAATTCAGTTAATCTTACAGCTCCTGCAGCACCGGTTATTTCTAATGTAGCAACTACTGATCCGTCAGATTGTAATGTTGACGACGGACAGATTGTGATTACAGCCACGGGTGTAAACCTTGAATACAGTATAGGTGGCCCATTCCAGGGTAGCAATACCTTTGGCGATTTGCCAGGCGGGATATATACCGTGACCGTACGTGAAGTAGGCTCCCCTAGTTGTACGGCTTCTGATCAGGCGACGTTAACAGCCCCGGAAGTACCAGTTATATCTAGTGTTGTTACTAATAATCCCTCAGATTGTGGAGTTAATGATGGTACTATAACAATAAACGCGACAGGAAATAACCTGCAGTACAGTATAGATAATGGGTTAACCTTCCAGGCAGGTAACAGTTTTACTGGTCTTCCAGAAGGAACTTACGATATAGTGGTACAAGCTGACGGATTAACCAATTGTGTGGTAAGCTTCCCAGGTGTTCCTTTAACCATTACAGACAGTACACCTCCGGTTATTTTATGCCCACCAACTGTAAATAGAATCAGTCTTGACGGCAATGATATTGTCATCCCGCTTGTAGATATTGGAACGGCCACCGCAACTGATAGTTGTGATCCTACTCCTCTTGTGACTGGTGTTCGGGGTGATGGGTTGGCCCTGACTGATCCTTATCCTGTTGGTGCTACCACCATTACCTGGACGGCAGTAGATGCCAGCGGAAACGGCGCTCAGTGCGGACAAACTGTAATGGTCGACTTCACCGCATCTTCCGCAAATGACATAGTATCTTTTGCTATACCAGGTCAGGTGGGTGCTGCAGATATTAATGCCGGAGATCATACTGTAAATCTTGTTGTAGATTTTGCAACGGGCTTAACCGGACTAATACCCAACATTGGAGTATCTCCGTTTGCCCTTGTAAATCCACCTTCAGGACAAGCTCAAAATTTTGATCCTGTTGTTCCTGTACTTTACAATGTAACTTCACAATCCGGAGCAAATCAGCAATGGGAAGTTTATGTATCCATAGAACCCGATACAACGGATCCAACGGTAACTTGTCCGGCAGATATAGTTGTCAGTAATGATCCCGGACAATGCGGGGCTATTGTAGACTTTATGGTTGCTGCCCTGGACGATGACCGCCCGGGAGTAACAGCCAGTGCATCACCTGCAGGAGGTTCTTTCTTCCCGGTAGGAATTACAGAAGTGACTATAATGGCCACTGATGCAGCGGGGAATACTGCCCTGTGTACTTTTAATGTCACAGTTAACGATATTGAAGCGCCAACGGTAGGTGTCCCGGCAGATATTATTGTAAGTAATGACCCAGGTGTATGTGGAGCTGTTGTGGATTTCATGGCAGATTTCACTGATAATTGTCCGGGTGTAGCCGCCAGCAGTGTTCCTGCAAGTGGAAGCGTGTTCCCAATAGGAACCACCGAGGTTGTGGTAACGGCCACAGATGCCAGTGGAAATGTAGGTCAAAATACATTTAATGTTACAGTAAATGATACGGAACCTCCGGTAGTAGTTTGTCCGGGGAATACCAATGTTCAGGGAGATGAAAACGGCGAGGTTGCCTTGCCAGATTATACTGCAGCGGCCTTAACCGGTGATAATTGCCCAGGTGCAACTACAGTCCAGGTTCCGGCTGCCGGAACCATTGTTTCCGGACTTGTTGAGGTAACCATCACAACGACAGATGGCGCTGGGAACCAGGCCAGTTGTTCATTTGATGTCACTGTGGATGAAGCACCTACAGTCTTGTCTGTAATCAGCTTTACTTTGGTAAATGCCGATAATGAGCAGGATATCAGGCCGTTAATGGAGGGGGATATTATAGACATTACCTCCTTACCTACAACTAACCTGAACATTAGAGCAAATACTACCGATGATACAGAAAGTGTACGGCTAGAACTCAGTGGTGCTAAGGCCAAAGGGCAAACAGAGAATTTTGCGCCCTACGCACTTTATGGGGATAGCGGAGGTAATTATGCGGGAAGTAATTTCGTAATAGGAGATTACACCATTCTGGCTACTCCATATTCTGGTAATAGTCTGGGAGGAACCGTGGGAACTCCTTTAACTGTGAATTTCCAAATAACAGACCAGGATCCCAATTGTATTGGCTTTAATGCCAGTATTACAGCAGTTTCAGATCCTACAAGTTGTGGTGGCAATGATGGTAGCGCAACGGTACAGCCACAAAATGGCACAGCCGCATTCACTTATTTGTGGAGCAATGGAAATACCAACCAAACGGCTAACAATCTTGATGAGGGGACACATACTGTAACTGTTACAGATGCTAATGGATGTTCTGTTGTGAAGTCGGTTACCTTAAGCGATCCGGCGGGGCCAGTAGTTACTTTGGCTGCATTACCTTCACCTATTATTAATACCGATGGGGCGATTACACTAGATGGATCCCCTGCGGGAGGCACTTATAGTGGCCCGGGAGTAAGCGGAAATCAGTTCGATCCCGGAGTTGCAGGAGTAGGTACGCATCAGATTACTTATTCATATACCGATCCTGCCACAGGATGCAGCAATAGTGCAAACAGAAGTGTTACGGTGACCACCCCAACTTCTAATGCCGCATTAATTGTATTGGATGCCAATACAGATCTGCCATTATTTGCACTCACAGATGGCTTGCAAATTCAACAAAGTGCTATTCCTTGGGGAATAGTATATAATCCTGATCTAAATCCTAATGGCATTTTCTTTAGCCTTACGGGTCCAATAAACCAGAACAAGGCAGAAGGTTCTTCCGCTCCCTTCTCGTTATTTGGAGATATAGGCACCAATGTATTAGGGCAGGTATTCCCTGTTGGGGATTACAGATTGGTGGCTAATCCTAATGTAGGTGCCACTATTATAGTGAATTTCTCTGTTATTGATGGTCCTCCACAGAACCAGCCGCCAATTGCTGTAGCAACGGGCAACGCAGATCCGGTGGTGCCCTTCAAAGTGAATTTCTCAGGAGCAGCCTCTATAGATAATGATGGTGATATTGTTGAATATTCATGGGACTTTGGAGACGGTGACACCTTTGTGTCTGCCACCCCAACTGCCATGCATACCTATGCCAGCACCGGTGTCAGAACAGTTACATTAACTGTCAAGGATAATGAAGATGCCACAGGATCTACCAGTATTCAGGTAGAAGCAGTAGATCCAAATGATATCATCAAGGTGATTAGCTTTACCCTGGTAGACGGAGTAACAGACAATGACCTGTTCTTAATTGATGATGGTGATAATATTGGTAACGGAGTAGGAATAAATATCAGAGCCAATACAGACCCAGGCGTGGTGGGTAGTGTGAAATTTGTTATGACAGGTGCTGCTTCAAGAGTTTGGACAGAATCTGCTGCACCATATGCACTTTACGCCGATAGCGCAGGAGATTATGCTGCTAAGACGATTCCGCAAGGGTCATATACCCTAACCGCTACACCCTATGAAGGTGCAAGTGGTACAGGAGCAGCCGGGCAGTCCTTAACTGTAAACTTTACGGTAGGTTTGTTCTTACCCTCTATGGAACCAGTTAGTTCTGTGATGATTTCACCTAACCCTGCAGACAGGGACGCAAATTTGGTATTTGATACCCCAGCCCAGCTTCAGGATATACTCATTTATGATGTGACCGGAAGGTTAATTAAGCGTGTAAAAGCCAATGATAATGTAGATGTTGGTGTTTACTTAATTCAGGTACAGGACTTACCTGCGGGAACTTATTTTGTGAGGGCCCGAGATGTGGAAGGAAAAGAATTCCAGGAGCAAATGGCCATTAAAAGATAAAAACACGTCTTAAAAGCATATGAAAATGAGAGATTTAAACGCAAATGGCACCAAGGCGTGTGCGCTAATATTAAATAATGAGGACCAATCTCCAATTGCATCTAAGCAATCAATGAGATTAAAAATAGGAATGCTTTTATTTGCCCTACTCATCTTGAGTATAGGGCAAATACAAGCGCAGATTTCATTTGACTCAAGCAATTTAAATTTTAACGGATTCCCCGGTGTAAATAATTCCACGGCACTGGAGTTTGGCCCAGATGGTAATTTGTACGTCGTAGAGGAAGATGGTTTGGTAAAAGTGTATACCATCCAACGCAATGGTCCACAAGATTATGTGGTTACCAACGCAGAGGTATTGACATTAGTCCAGAGCATTCCCAATCATAATGATGATGGTACCGCAGATGGGAATAGTCAAAGACAATCTACAGGTATTACGGTAGCTGGGACCAGCACTAACCCTGTTGTCTATGTCTCTTCCAGTGACCGTAGGCGTGGTGCCGGCGGTGGCGGGGGAGACGTTAACCTGGACACCAACTCGGGAGTTATTACCGAACTGACAAAAAGTGGTGGCAATTGGCAGGCCGTTGATATTGTTAGAGGTCTCCCAAGATCTGAAGAGAACCATGCTACCAATGGTTTACAATTCAGGACTATTAGTGGTGTAGATTGGCTAATTGTTAGTAGTGGAGGTTTTACCAATGCAGGTTCTCCCTCTCTTAAATTTGCTTACATCACAGAATATGCCTTATCCGGGGCGGTACTGGCCATTGATCTGGATGCTATTGCAGCTTTGCCAACTCTCAATGATGGCGCTAGGAATTATAAATATGATATCCCTACCCTTGATGATCCAACAAGGGCCAACGCAAATGGAATTACAGATCCGAACGCTGCCGGATATGATGGTATTGACATTAATGACCCCTGGGGAGGTAATGACGGACTAAATATGGGGATGCTGGTTCCAGGCAGTCCTGTAAAAATGTTTTCTCCTGGTTATAGAAACACCTATGATCATGTGATTACACAAGACGGGCATGTTTATGTTACAGATAATGGAGCCAATGGAACATGGGGCGGATTCCCGGAATTTGAAGGAGACCCGGCACAGGTCAATAATGATTACCGGCCAGGGGAACCCGGTAGTAGCGGTCCTGATGCCGCACCTAATTCAACCCCTTTTGATCCCCAGGTTAACAATAGTGATCATTTGAACCTCGTGACCACAGATATTGATAGCTATACATTTGGTTCTGTATATGGAGGGCATCCTTGCCCTGTAAGAGCTAATGTAGGAGCGGGACTATTTACCCGGGGTACACACACTACCTCCAATGCCCCCGGCGAACCATTTACAGATTCATATTTTAGAACTGTTCCCTATGATCCTAACGGTTCTGGTGATGCGACAGATCCTCTAAAAGCTTTACCTGCCAACTGGCCTCCTGTAGATCCAAGTTTGATAAATACCGATAATTCAGATTTCAGGCAACCCACACTTACGCCAGGAGTAAACCCTGAAGGTCCGGATGACATTATTGTAGTGAATTGGAGCAACAACACCAATGCCATTGCAGAATATACTGCTTCTAACTTCGGTGGTGTTATGCAGGGCGACCTTATTGCTGGTAAAGGTGGCAATCTACATAGAGTAGACAGAGATGCCAGTGGTAATATTGTTGCGACCGAACAAAACAAATTTAGTGTTTCAGGGAACGCCCTGGGACTAGATTGTCAGGGAGACGGCGATATATTCCCGGGAACAATCTGGGTAGGAAATTATAACGGTGATAATATAGTGATCTTAGAACCCAATGATTTTGTAACCTGTATCCTTCCTGGCGAAACCGGTTATGACCCAAATGGTGACAATGATTCTGATGGTTATACCAATGATGATGAAGATCAGAACAATACAGATATGTGTTCTGGAGCTTCTCAACCTACAGATTTTGATGGAGACCTAATATCCGATTTGCTGGATTTGGATGACGATGGCGATGGGATAAATGATAATTTAGATCCCTTGCAATTAGGCACACCATTTAACCTTCCCGTAATTAACGAATTATTCCTGGGAACTCCTCTTGGAGGATATCTGGGATTGGGATTTACCGGCCTTATGAACAACGGGGATGCTAACCCTAATTATTTAGATTGGCAAGATGACCCCAATGCTTCAACCACAGATGTAGATGATATTTTAGGGGGTGCCATTGGCGCAATTACCATGTATCAAACCACAGGAGATGCTACCAATAATACCCAGGAAAAGGCCTATCAATACGGCATTAACACAGACAGTGGTTCTGGCAGTTTTACAGTCCACGGACGTATGTTTGCTCCTTTTCATACTTTTTCAGCTACAGAATCACAAGGAATGTTTATAGGGGATGGCTTCCAGGATGATTATGTAAAGTTGGTGCTGGGCCAAAACGATGAACTCAGCGTGGTGGGTGAAAATAATGGAGTGGGGGTAACCTATGTTGCTTCTACAGATATTGGATTCAATCCAGGCCCGACTACCGAAAACTTAGACCTGTTCTTTGTTATTAATTCGGCGACTGGTAGTGTACAAGCCAGATATCAGATAGATGCCGGGAGCATTAATGATTTGGGCGCGCCCTTTACGCTCCAGGGAGATGTATTAACGAGTTTACAAAGTGCTGCCCAGCCATTAGTGGTGGGTATTATTGGCACTGCAGATACTGACGATGCCTACGGCGCCGCATGGGATTTTCTTAATGTAGCTGGTGCTGTACCATTTATCACCCAAACGTTAGAAGACCTGAACAGGATTGTAAATGATGCTAATGAATTAATAGGTTTAGATGCTTTTTTCAATGATGATGGTGGTTTAGGAAATCTCACCTTTACAGTGGAATCAAATACTAATCCAAGCATCGGAGCCTCAGTAAACGGAACTAACTTAACACTTACATATCCTGCAACCCCGACAAGTACGGTCATAACTATAAGGGCTACAGATACAGATAATTTGTTTGTTGAGCAGTCTTTTACCGTAAATGTGAACGAGGCCCTGGTTCCAATTTTAAGGATTAGAGCCAATGGCGCCACCATTACGGCTACGGATGCTCCTAATCCGGATTGGATAGGCATTACAGCCGGTGGGGCTCAGGGAGGTACTTTTAATGGAATTACTTACAATGTTAATACCGGTAATCTCTCTACACACAACATATCAGGAAGTCATCCATCGGTTCCATCGTATGTACCGCAAGCCATCTTCGCAAATGAGAGATGGGATCCGGGAGCAGCACCGGAAATGGAATGGACATTTGGTTTGCCTAACGGAAACTACCTTGTTCGCCTGTATATGGGCAATGGCCATGGCCCAACCGGAACACCCGGAACCCGGGTTTATGACATTTCAATTGAAGGGCAATTGGTAGAGGATAATCTGGATTTAATAACCACATTTGGCGATCAGCTGGGAGGGATGTTAGAATATCCAGTGACCCTTACAGACGGTACTATTAATGTGCTTTTTGAACATTTTATAGAAAATCCGCTGATCAATGGAATTGAAATACTTGGAGCCGGAAGTTCTAATCCTCCGATTACTATTGCCACGGTTCCAAATCAGATAAACAATCTTGGCGATACCCCGGGATTAAGTATTATTGCAAGCGGAGGTAGCGCTGGTGAAACATTCACCTATGCGGCCACAGGATTGCCACCAGGCTTATCAATAGAGCCTACAAATGGTGCTATCCTTGGAACCATTTCGGCAAACCCTAATGATGCAATGCTCTATAATGTTGCCATAACTGTGAGCAAACCATCTTCTGCCCCGGCAGTTGCAAATTTCACATGGAATGTTGTTGATCCAAATGCGGTTAATTCTGTGATATACAGAATTAATACTGGAGGCGACTTAACTAATTCTAATGATGCCTCACCGGTTGCCTGGGAAGAAGATCAATCAGCAGGAGATGCTAACGGAACAGCCACAACAGGGACACCTTCGACCTATGTCAACACTTCGGCCGAAGATATAACCTTTGGTGCAACCCTTCCAGGGTCTTTTGTTAATACTACAGGATATCCAACCAGTTTATTTTCTACAGAACGCTATAATACTATGGCGGTACCAGATAATATGCAATGGGCTTTTCCGGTTGCCAATGGGACCTATACTGTGAATCTGCTTTTTGCAGAAATTTGGAGTGGCGAAGCTACCAGCCCAAGAGTTTTTGATGTAAATGTAGAAGGCGTCCTGCAATTAGATGATTATAGGGCTAGTGTAGACGGATCACAAATAAATATAGCGAAAGTGGAGACCATGGAGGTTTCCGTGGTAGATGGCGTATTGAATATAGACTTCATACAGGGAACTCAGAATCCGAGTATCAAGGCTATTGAAATCATATCAGCTAGTCCACCGGTTAGCGACGTCTGGACAGCAATAACCAATTTTACAGAACATACCCCAAGACACGAGAATTCTGTCGTACAGGTAGGGGATAAGTTCTACCTCTTCGGTGGCCGAGAGAATTCTGACAAGATAGATATATATAACTATCAGACAGATACCTGGACGGAAGCGGCCTCGACGGCGCCCTTCGAATTTAATCATTTTCAGGCGACAGAATATCAGGGATTGATCTGGGTAATAGGTTCATTTAAAGACAACGGCTTCCCAGACGAAGCTCCTGCAGATAATATTTTCATTTATGATCCAATTGCCGATAGCTGGATGCAAGGCCCCGCAATCCCTGCCGGACGAAAAAGAGGATCTGCCGGACTGGTCCTATATAACGATAAGTTCTATGTGATTGCCGGAAACACAATTGGCCACAACGGTGGTTACGTACCCTGGTTCGACGAATTTGATCCGGCTACAGGAGTTTGGACTACTTTAACAGATGCTCCACATTCCAGAGATCACTTCCATGCCACGGTAGTAGGAGATAGGTTATATGCTGCTGGTGGTCGCTTATCTGGTGGCACCGGAGGTACCTTTGCGCCATTAATCCCGGAAGTTGATGTTTATGATTTTACCACCGGAACCTGGCTACCCGCGGGTACTGTGGATGACTTGCCGAATGCAAGGGCAGCGTCTTCCACCGTGAGTTTCCAGAATCAGGTTGTTGTCATCGGTGGTGAAGGTGGTGGGCAGGCTTATGTAAATACGGATGCCCTTAATGTAGGTACTGGTAACTGGTCTGCCTTGGCCGATCTTAACAATGCGAGACACGGTACGCAGGCTGTGGTTTCAGGAGATGGTATATGGATTACTTCAGGTTCTCCCAACCAGGGTGGAGGCAATCAGAATAATATGGAGGTTTACGGCACAGATAACCCAAGCGGGAGTCCTTTGGTTGCCGGGGCTTTGTCCGGACCGGCATCTATGACCGTGCCGACTACGTCTACAGAAACAATAATTCTTGATAATACAGGTGGGAACCAGGGGATTTTTGTAACAGATATTTCCTTTACCGGGGCCGATGCCACCAATTTTAATGTTTTTAGCATCAACGGAACACTGGTGACATCCGGGAGTAGTTTCGTAGTCCCATCTGGTGGAAGCAGTGCTATTGTGGTAGCTCATACCGGTACAGTAGAAGGAGAACTGGCATCCCTGGATATTTCTTATGGAAGCTCCTCTTCATTAAACATAAGCCTAACTAGTGGTGCCGCACCATCGGCAGTGCTGTATCGTGTAAATGCAGGAGGTGATTTAGTAAATGCAACAGATGCCCCTAATCCGGATTGGAGTGTGGACACAGGCACTTTTGGTGATGCGGGCAACTCACCATATTTAACGGCTTCAACTACCCCTGGGGGTGTATATAATCAGAGTGCAGGTAGCGCTTATCAGGGACCAATAGTTTTAACACACCCATCAATTCCTGCAGGTACTCCAGCAGAGCTTTTCCAGACAGAACGGTTCGACCCAACTGGAGCTCCGGAAATGACCTGGGCCTTCCCTGTAGACCCCGGGACAGAAGTAGAAGTGAGATTATATTTTGCAGAATTATTTAGTGATATAACGGCTGGAGGACAGCGGGTATTTGATGTATCGGTAGAGGGCGCCGTACCAGCTGCCTTTACGGGTATTGATCCTTTTGGAACGGCCGGGGCGCTTGGCGCCATAATGGTTTCACATACCGTTACAGTTTCGGACGGGACATTGGACCTGGTTTTTATTCATGGAGGAGAAAACCCGGCCCTGAAAGCTATCGAGCTTATTGATGTAAGTATTTCTGGTGGTAATCAAGCTCCAGTAGTTACAAACCCCGGAGCACAACAAAGTGTAGAGGGAGATGTAATTAATCTTCCCATCCTTGCTTCAGATATAGATCCGTGTACTGGTTTAACTTATCAGGCAACCAATTTACCACCGAGTTTAACTATTGATCCTGTAACAGGAATAATCAGTGGAACATTAGATGAAGGCAGTGGTAGTGGAACTCCGGGAGCATTTATAGAAAGTGGCGGGGTGGTTATTATTGAAGCTGAAACCGATTTTGTGGATACTGCCGGTGGATGGAACCCATTGAATGAAGGTGGATCAGACTTTCTAGAGGCAAGTTCAAATCATTTTGGCAATCTCAATGGGCAGAATTTGGATTATGATGTAGAGATTTCAACACCAGGTGTTTATAGATTCTTTATGAAGTCGGATATCGGTCCTCCGGACAGTACAACTGACCGGAATGATACCTGGTTTAAAATAAACAATACCCCTGACGTGCACTTTTTCTGTGTACAGGGTGGAGCGCTTTCCAATTCGCAACAATTTTTTGATGAATTAAGCAATCCGGCAAATACCACCAAAACCCTATACTGGCCGGCAGGCAATGCACAAGGCAGACCAGATCATGGAAATGAAGGTCCAGGTGTTGGCGGTTATTTTAAAGTCTATACCAATACCAATGCAAATACCTGGGCTACAAATACCATAGATAACAATGCGTTTCCCATCTATGCTTATTTCCCAAATCCAGGTACTTTTACCATATCCATGTCAGAGCGTTCTGCAGGTCATAGAGTAGACCGTATTGCACTTATACATATAGACGATGTGAGCAATGGAGTACCAACGAGCACACTAAATGGGCCTGAGTCACAACAGGCTGTTGGTGGAACGCCAGGTGCTTCTGAAGACAGTCCATACAATGTCTCCGTTTCGGTTTCAGATGGATGTACTCCTGCGCTAAATACAGTGGTGAACTTTACATGGAATGTTACCGAAGAACCAATAGGAAATCCTGCAGCCCTGGTACAGGTAACGGCAGGATCCGGATTAACCTCTTCAACTTTTGGAAATGATTCTTTCTTGCTCACAAACACTGGTGATGATAATATCGTGAATGTTACCATTACTACTCCGACAGGTTATATGATGGATGTGGTTTTTGATCCTGTTGGGACGGCAGGGGATAATGGGGCCAAATGCCTGACGGCGGGTGGTGCAGGTAATACGGCTGCGGAAGTTGGTATTACGGTGCCGGCCAATGGAGGATCTGACCCTGAAGATTGTGTAAGTGTTTTTGCACTGCCGCACAACGGGGTTAATAATGATGAAGGCTACGATCAATTGACATTAGATTTCACCGATTTCAATCCGGGAGAATCCTTTGCCTTTGGCGTAGATATGGATCCTACCTCAATTAAAGGCGATTTAACTGCTGGGGATGCAGGATCAATTTCAGGTTTTGAAATTATTGGGGCTACTGTTGCCATAGAATTCGCCAGTGGCGTTGTTTATACGTCAAGCTTGTTTGACGAAGGATCTTTGGGTGGTTCAGACGCTATTGTAGATGCGGCGAGTAATGCCCTCATTGCACCGGTTATTACCGTAGACGGACTGGCAACCAACAGATTGGTGAGTACAGCCAACCAGGTAGTAACGGTCAACGGAGAACCAAATGCCTTTGTTACCTTATTGCGCGTTGATGGTCGTTTGTATATAGATCCGGGTAACCCCAATGTAGGTTATGACGTTGACCCTTTTGAGGCCAACGAAGCCATGACCAAAGAATTATACACCATTCAGTTAGATGGTTCAGGAGTTGGTACCATACCCGTTGTATTAACCCAATCTCCGGGGGCGCCTAATACGCCTGATGGCGGTATAAATCATTTTATTGCGGTGACTAATGGAGCTAATAATGATAACAGTATTGCTTCAAATGTAATTGTATTAGAATTTGATCCTAATGCCGTTTTGGCACCGTCTGCCCTGGTAGAAATTACACCGGGAATGGACGTTGATGCAAGTACCTTCTCTGCCAGTAGTTTCCAAATAACCAATACCTCTACAGGTGGATCTCAGATAACCAGTATTTCTATAGATTTAAGTACGGGAATTCTTCCGGATATGGTATTTGATCCTACTGGTTCCGGAGGTGATGCCACCGCGAGTCCGTTTACCCCTAATACAGGGGCCACCGAAGTAGGACTGGTAGTTCCAGCCAACCCGGCCGTTGACCCATTCAGTCAACCAAGGCAGGGCGGATTTGATATCATCACAGTGAATTTTACCGAATTTGATCCTGGAGAGTATTTTGATTTTACAACAGACGTAGATCCCAACAGTATCCAGGGAGTTCCTGGTGCAGGAGCCGCAGGAGCAGTATCGGGATATGAGTTAACAGGCGCTACTATAACCATAAACTTTAGTGATGGTACTACGCTTATCAGCAGCTTATATGAAGATGGTAGTCTAGGTGGTGGCCAGGCAATCATAGCAGAAGCCGCGCCGGCTACCCCATCAATTTCGGTTGTGGGTGTCGGTACCGGACCGGCTACCGTAAACAGTCTAAATCAGGTGGTTACTATAACAGGGAACCCAGGTGATAACGTATCCTTGTTGAATATGGATTCCAGGCTTTACATAGCTTCCGGTGATCCGCCTTTCAATGTGCCGGTTGAGACCTATTATGCCAATGAAGCTATGTCTGGTAAAACGCTGTACACTGGGGTAATAGGCGCAGGAGGTACTGTAGATATCCCCATTACATTGTTAGAAACTACTTCTGGGGATGCAGGACCAGATGGAGGGTTAAACCAATTGGTTGCAGTAACTTCTCTTGTACCCTATACTATAGGCCAACAGGTAAGTATGACATCCAATGTAATTAGCCTGCTCTATGATCCGAATGCGGTAAATGCTGACTTAACAATCAACTATTCGCTTCAGGGAAGAGCGGCCAATAATTACGGTATAGACCTTAGAGTAGATTTTTATGAACAGGGTAGTAGTACACCGCTCTTGCAATTTACGCCAACAGGTTCGTCGGATGGGGTAGCGACAGTTAATGGAATTCCACCAGGAACTTACCTCATGGCAGTTAAGACAAGCAATCATCTGCAACGTGTGCAGACGGTGATCCTTGCCGATGGCCCAAATACGGAAACGGTTGCAGTACTCAATGCAGGTGATGCTAATGACGACAACTTTGTGACCCTGGCAGATTTCACCATTTTGTCTCAAAGCTTTAATCTGCAGACGGGAGATCCCGGCTTTGATGCGCGGGCAGACTTTAATGGAGATGGGTTTGTGACCCTGCCAGACTTTTCATTGTTATCTGGAAACTTCAATACGGCAGGAGAGGATATACCTTAAGAAAAGTGATATTAATTATAGCCCGCAGCAATTTATTTGCTGCGGGTTTTTTTTGTAATTATGCTAAGACCTTGTAAAAGTCATAGATATGGAAGCGGACTCAAAGGTGCCATCATTATCAAAATCGTACTCTGCGGAGTCGAACCCTCCGTTTAAATCAAAAGTGGTTGCCGTAAGGGTCGCCCCATAGGTATCCCAGTCTCCTGGATAATCGTCCCACACGATGGCAAAAAATGAATTGCCTTCAAACTTTTCCCAGAACATTTCTCCGCTGACTGTATAAGCAGCTCGGTCTACAGGGTCTATTGTTAGCGTAAACCTGCCACTACTCCGGACAGACATTGTTACAGAACCGCCATCAGCGACCACATCTATATTTGCACTGTTACCACTAAAACTGGCCCTGGTGGCATCCCAATTACCAGCTAATTCACTGATACTAAATGCGCCGTCTTTGGTAAGTTCTTCATCATCATCTTTGCTGCAGGAAAGGGCAACAAAAAGAATACATATACTACTGACTAAAATTGTTTTTATTGATGTTCTCATAATTTATCGCTTATAATTTATTTGAATAACACTATATCATTCAATAAAAATATTGAGCTATTAGCAGCCAAGCAATGACGAGTGTCATGGTCTGTGGTATTATGCTTACAAATTTGGAAAGAGCCACACAAATGGTTCGGTTGGTCAATGGAAATTGTGGCGGGAAGTAGTGGTCACCTTTTGAAGTGCGCTCCGGGAATTTATTCTTTCATGGTATGATATACATTCTGTACATCGTCATCCTCCTCTATCTTTTCGAGCAATTTCTCAACGTCTTCTACTTGTTCCTGGGATAATTCCTTGGTAACTTGTGGAATGCGCTCAAATCCGGATTCAAGGATTTCAATCTGGCGGTTTTCGAGTTCCTTCTGAATGGCACCAAAACTCTCAAATGGAGCATAGATCAAGATTCCATCATCATCAACGAAGACTTCTTCGGCACCGTAATCTATCATGTCCAGTTCCAATTCCTCAGGGTCTATACCATCAGAATTGATTCGGAAATTACAACTGTGGTCGAACATAAACTCTACTGAACCAGAAGTTCCTAAACTGCCGTCGCATTTATTAAAGTAACTTCTAATATTGGCCACAGTCCTGGTATTGTTATCTGTGGCAGTTTCTATAAGGACAGCAATTCCGTGAGGTGCGTAACCCTCGAAAAGCACTTCTTTAAAATCGCCCTGAGACTTATCAGAGGCTCGTTTAATAGCCCTCTCGATATTATCTTTGGGCATATTAACAGATTTGGCATTTTGAATGACCGCTCGTAATCTGGAATTAGAGGATGGGTCTGGTCCGCCTTCTTTTACGGCCATTACAATGTCCTTACCAATTCTGGTAAAGGCTTTAGACATGGCTGCCCATCGTTTTAATTTGCGACCCTTTCTAAATTCGAATGCTCTTCCCATTTTCTAGTATTTCCTGTTCACGGAAAGCAAATTTAACAAATTTTGATGGTGCCTCCAACGTAATTTACAACGGGCGTTAGCCTCCGGCCAGGATGCTTTCAATACTCTGTGCAAGTTTAAAATCATATGCCGTTACTCCTTCAGCATCATGAGTGCTAAGACGAACATACAAGCGGTTGTACACATTACTCCAGTCTGGGTGATGATTCTGGGCTTCTGCTTCAAAAGCAATTCTGGTCATAACGGTAAATGCCTCTTTAAAATTTTTAAATTCGAACGAGCATTCAATACCGTTATCTACATATTCCCATCCTTCAAGAGCTTTAAGACCTTCCTGGATTTCCTCTTCTGATAATTTTTCCATTGGATATGCTGTTAGTTGATTTGTAGAGTAAATTACATATAGATTTTGACACCAGCAGTATAGCGGTGCTTATTTTGCAATTACATGGTGATCTATGATCTCCTGATATGAGGTTTGCAGGTTTTTTGGGAGTTTATTATCTCTGGGAAGCACTGCTAAAAAGCGCTCTTCATTGGTGGTAAAGACCCGTTTAAATATGGGGTTAAAATTCCCTATCCTTTCCATGATCTCTTTTATAAAATCTTCATGGTGCACCAGGTCGTAACTCCCCAGGTGATATATACCTCCTTTGTTTCGATTTATCAGGTAATGGATCTGTTGCGTTAGCTTATCGTCATTGGTTACATTGATAATAAGGTTAGGAAAAACCTCTATTGGTTCGTTATTCCAGATAAAGTTTTTCATCTCCTTAACTCTGGGAGAAGTATTGCCAAAAACCATAGGTACCCGGAGAATCGCCATTTTCTTTTTAGGCAGCCTTAACATCATATTTTCGATCTTTATTTTAAGACGACCATAAACACTTTCAGATAAGGTTTTATCATACTCATAAGACGGAAATTTACTATAGGCATCAAAGACGTTTGCGGAAGAAAGAAAATAAAGCATGCAATCTTCTTTCTGGAGGTACTCCATCAGATGCTCATGTGCCTGAATTTGGGCAGCGAAATTTCCTCTAAGCGCAGAGATTATTACTTGAGGGCGAACTTTTTCGAGGATACGAATAATGTCGTCCTCTTGCATATCGTACCTTAAGAATTGTTGATTATGCTCAAAAGATTCTCGGGCTGAAAAATAGGTGCCATAGGTGTCAAAGTAATTGCATAATTCTTTATACAACGCATTACCTATGAATCCGCTACCCCCTAAAATAAGTATCTTCTTCCCGCCTGCTTCCATCTTGCCATTTCCTTTTGCCATTGATCAGGTTAACCCTTATAAAATGGAAGTTTTACTACCGTTGCCGGGATGGCATTTTTGCGAATTTGAATATGTATTTTGCTCCCGGCTTCGGATAATATTTTTGGAACATACCCAAGGCCAATGCCCTTAGCCAGAGATGGCGACATAGTACCAGAAGTAACCTCTCCAATCTTTTTCCCTTGTCCGTCAACAATATCATATCCTTGTCTTGGAATACCGCGGTCATCCAATTCAAAAGCCACTAGTTTTCTCTCCAGGCCACGTTCTTTTTCCCTTGCAAGCGCTTCACTATTAACAAAGTCTTTTGAGAATTTGGTTATCCAGCCTAATCCGGCTTCAAAAGGAGAAGTCTCGTCAGTAATATCATTGCCGTACAGGCAATAGCCCATCTCTAGCCTTAAGGTGTCTCTTGCTGCAAGGCCGATAGGTTTGATTCCATAATCGGCTCCAGCTTCAAGTACCTTGTCCCATACTTGCTTAACTTCCTCATTCTTGCAATAAATTTCAAAGCCACCCGAACCTGTGTAACCAGTAGCTGAAATAATAACATGCTCTATTCCGGCAAAATCGGCTACCACAAAATTGTAAAACTTAATTTCGGAAAGATCAACAGAGGTAAGTGCCTGCATAGCTTCCACGGCTTTTGGTCCCTGAATGGCCAGCAGTGAATAATTCTCAGAAATATTCCGCATATCGGCGCCAATAGCGGTGTTATATTTACTAATGTGCTCCCAGTCTTTATCAATATTTGAGGCATTAACCACCAGCAAATAAACTTCCTCCTTAACCCTGTAGACAATTAAGTCGTCAACAATTCCTCCTTTTTCGTTGGGCAGATAACTGTATTGGGCCTTCCCAACGGTTAATTTAGATGCATCATTTGAGCTTACCTTCTGAATAAGATCTATGGCTTTTGGGCCCTCTATCAGAAATTCTCCCATATGGGAAACATCAAATACGCCAACACCATTTCTCACGGTTTCGTGTTCCACATTCACACCTTCATAGCTTACCGGCATGTTGTAGCCGGCAAATGGTACCATTTTGGCCCCGAGGGCTTCATGCGTAGAGGATAAGGCTGTATTTTTCATCTTTTTCAATATTAATAATTATCATTTTGATACCATTTGATACAGTAAAGCGAGAAAATATTCCGGCCTGTTTTGCAATAGATATTTATTGCCTTTTTAGTCTTAAAGGGTAAAACCTCCTATATGGCACCAAATTTGCAGGCAAATGTATCGAATATTTTGCGATACATTGCGTTGTACTCAGGATGTTTTTAATATCGTAATCGGCAAAAGTATTCACAGTTATTACAATTAATTTTCATATTTTGCCGCTCTAAAATTAGTATATGAAGAAGGTTTTGATGATTGTTTTGCTAATGTTCAGTGGCTTTGTGAGTTTAGCACAAGGCGTTCCAACAGATTACTTATCTGCAGAATTCCATAAGGAGAGGAGAGAAGCTGTCCGAGAAATGATGCCTGCCAATACGGTGGCGGTGTTTTTTTCAAACCCAGTGAGAAACCGGGCCAATGATGTCAATTATATTTATCATCAGGACCCGGACTTTTATTACCTGACGGGTTACAAAGAGCCCAATGGGGTACTCCTCATTTTTTCAGAAGATCAGAAAGATCAGGACGGAAAATTATATAACGAATCTATTTTTGTACAGCAAAGAGACGCCCGAAGAGAGCAATGGGATGGTAAAAGACTCGGAGCAGAAGGAGCCAAAAATGTACTGGGTTTTAAGAAGGCATATGAAGGGAGTCAGTTTATCGCACTTGATATGGATTTCAAAGAGTTTGATAAAGTCTTATTTTTTGATTTTAAGAACGATTATCGCAATACCGGAGAGGAGGCCGACCTCTTTAATCTGATAAAGGCTTTTAAGGTAAAAACAGATTACCCTTCAGATTATAACCCCACAAAACAAAAGCTGTATTCCATGATTGCTTCGGCAAACGCGGAGAACAGCAGGGAAATAGTAGAAACCGTACGGAAGTATATCAAATATTATAAAGACCTTCAAAAAGACCCTTTGCTTACTGGCTTTGCCAGTGCAAACAACGATGGCTTGCGCTCTGAGATCAAGGAGAGGGTAAATTTGATGTTGAAATCTAATAATCTGGACTCGGCAATAATCACAGAGATTATGAATACCCTAAGAGAGACGAAAACTACCGAGGAGATAAAATTATTGAGAAAAGCGGTTGAGATATCTGCGGTAGGACAAATTGAAGTAATGAAGGCGATGCATCCCAATATGTCTGAAGCAGAAATACAGGGGATACATGAATTTGTGTATAAAAAGTATGGTTCTGAGTACGAAGGATATCCTTCTATTGTGGGTGGTGGCAACAATGGCTGCATACTTCATTATATAGAGAACAATAAAACAATGGTGGGCAATGATTTGGTACTTATGGATCTTGGAGCTGAATATCATGGATACACAGCCGATGTCACCAGAACCATCCCGGCAAACGGGAAGTTTACCAAAGAACAAAAACTCATTTATGATATTGTATACGATGCCCAGGAGGCAGGAATTAAAGCAAGTAAGGTAGGTGCATCATTTCAGGCCCCCGGAACTGCGGCAAGAGAAGTTGTTACTAAACGCTTGATGTCTTTAGGGATTGCAGCAGATGCAAAGGAGGCCAGAACCTACTTTCCACATGGGACATCTCATTATTTGGGCCTGGATGTTCATGATAAAGGGACTTACCAAAGATTTAAGGCCAATACCGTGATTACAGTAGAACCGGGTATTTATATCCCGGAAGGAAGTAAATGTGACAAAAAATGGTGGGGAATTGCTGTTCGCATAGAGGACGATATCCTGATTACGGAAGATGGCCCGGTTAACCTTTCTGCAATGGCACCCCGTACTACCGAATCTATTGAAGCAACTATGACAGCACCCAGTCCTCTAGACGATTTTGTGTTGCCGGGACTAGATTAGGGGTTATTAAACCGTATTGCTGTCAGTCAAAAATTCTTTTAGTTCCTGATAATCTTTAATCGGAATAGATTGCTTATCACGATGCATAAGTTGGGCAATCTGGGGGGGCATTTCCGGTGATACCGCTAAAGTACTTTCTACCACATCTAGAAATTTTATCGGATGAGCGGTTTCAAGGAAAATACCATAAGTACCGTCATGTGTTTCCATATATTTCTTTAAACCCAAATATCCAACTGCCCCATGAGGGTCCATAATATACCCTGTACTATTATAAACGTGTTTCATGGCCTTTCTGGTAGCCTCATCAGTATAGGAATAAGAATGAAGGTGGTTTTTCAGAACATCAAAATTGTCTTTATAGATCTCCCTTATTCGGATAAAGTTACTCGGATCGCCAACATCCATGGCGTTAGAAATTGTAGCTGTTGATGGTTTTGGGTCATAAGAACGGGTTTTCATAAATTGAGGTACCGTATCATTGACATTAGTTGCCGCTACAAAATGTTTAACCGGCATTCCCAATTGAAATGCCATCATTCCTGCGCAAATATTTCCAAAATTACCACTGGGTACAGAAAACGCAAGTTCCTTTCCCTGAGACTTCATTTGTTTATAGGCAAAAAGAAAGTAGAACATTTGAGGTAGCCATCGTGCAATATTGATAGAGTTGGCTGAAGTTAGTTTCATTTGGGATAATAAGTCGTCGTCAAGAAAGGCATTCTTTACCATGCGCTGACAATCATCAAAAGTACCGTCTACTTCCAGGGCGGTAATATTTTGCCCCAGCGTGGTCAACTGCCTCTCCTGAATATCACTTACTTTACCACTAGGGTAAAGAATAACAACTTTTACCCCTTCTACTCCCAGGAATCCGTTGGCTACCGCCCCTCCGGTATCACCCGAAGTAGCTACAAGAACCGTTATATCTTGTTGTTCATCTCCGGAAAAATACCCCAGACAATTGGCCATAAACCGCGCACCAACATCTTTAAAAGCCATGGTTGGCCCATGAAAAAGTTCTAGTGTGGCCGTGTTTTCGTCTATTGGAACAAGCGGAAAATCAAAGTCGAGCACCTTTTCAATAATACGCATAAGTTCCTGATCCGGGATATCTTCTTTTACAAAGGGGTGTATGGCCTCGTAGGCTATCTCATGCGAAGACTTTTCTTCAATATTTTCAAAAAAAGACAACGGGAGTTGGGGAATTTCCTCGGGAAAATACAGGCCTCTGTCCGGAGCAATCCCTCTAATGACGGCTTCCCGGAAAGAAACTTTTGGCGCTTTTTTATTTAAACTAAAATATTTCAATTCTGTAGGGTATCTATTGGTTATTGTTGTGGTTAGGGTATTCTTTTAATTCCTTCAATATTGACCGAGGAAACATGTACCTCATAGTCTATCCCTATTCCTTTGTATACTTCTTTCATAGCCTGCCCAACCTGTTCTGCCGTTTTCCTACCCCTGGACAATGCAAATATGGATGGCCCTGAACCAGAAATTCCACATCCAAGGGCTCCGGATTGCATAGCATTGCTTTTTACCTGATCAAAACCCGGGATGAGCATGGATCTGATGGGTTCAACGATATGGTCTACCAAGGATCTTCCTATTAAGTCGTAATCCTCTGTATATAATCCGGCAATAAGGCCTCCCACATTCCCCCATTGTTTTATTCCGTCCTTCAGGGTGATGTTGGTCTTGAGTATTTTTCTGGAATCCGAGGTTTTTACCTCTATCTGTGGATGAATAATTGTTGCAAAAAGTGCTTTGGGGGTGTGGATGCTAACGACATCCAGGGGCTCATAACTTCTGACAAGTGTAAAGCCACCAAAAAGGGCAGGGGCCACATTATCTGCATGGGCTACACCACTGGCGAGTTTCTCCCCTTGCATCGCAAATTCTACCAGCTGTAAAGGTGTAAAAGGCCGATCTAACAATTCGTTTATAGCCCAAACTGCCCCTGCAGCGCTGGCTGCGCTGCTACCAATGCCGCTTCCTGCCTTGATATTTTTGTTAATCTCAATTTCAAAACCACCTTCATATTCACTGGCATCGAGCAAGGCAAGGCCAGCAACTCCGGCAACATTTTTTAATGCGTCCAGAGGTAAATCCTGTCCGGTTATTTTGGTGATGCGGATTCCTTTGTCGGCCACTTTGGTTATCGTCATGGTATCCCCAACTGCATCAAGGGCAAGACCAAGGACATCGAACCCACAGGAGATATTAGCTATAGTTGCCGGGGAAAATATTTTAATAGCTGCCATAGAATTAAAAGTTACCAATTCTTATTATATCCGCAAATATTCCGGAAGCAGTTACCTCGGCCCCTGCACCAGCTCCTTTAATAATCATGGGTTGGTCCGGATAACGTTCCGTATAAAATAATACAATATTATCACTCCCTTCCAAAGAATAGAAGTCGTGTCCTTCGGGAATATTCTGGAGCCCTACAGAGGCCTTGCCATCTTCGAACTGTGCAACATATTTAAGTTTACTCCCGGAAGATTCAGCTGCTTTGTAGATATTCTGGAACTTACTTTCGTTTTCCTTAAGTGTTCTAAAGAAATCTTCATTATTGCTGGTATCAAGGCTTTCCTGTGGTAAAAAGGACCTGTTTTCAATGTCTTCAATATTAAGCTTATAACCACTTTCACGAGCTAATATCAAAATTTTTCGCATTACGTCTATTCCACTGAGATCAATTTTTGGGTCGGGCTCTGTATAGCCTTGTTCCTGGGCCTGTTTAACAATATCGTGAAAGCTGACATCAGCATTAAAATTATTGAACACGAAATTTAAACTCCCCGAAAGAACGGCCTGGATCTTCATTACCTTATCCCCGGAAGCTATTAAATGCTTTAGGGTATCTATAATAGGTAATCCGGCGCCAACATTGGTTTCAAATAAGAAGGGCGCATTGTACTCCCTGGACAACTCTTTTAATTTGTTGTAGTTGTCATACTCAGAAGAGCAGGCAATTTTGTTGCAGGTCACCACGGAAATACTATCAGATAAATAGTGCTCATAACTATCAGATACCTCCTTACTTGCCGTATTGTCTACAAAGATGCTGTTTCTGAAATTGTATTCCTGAATTCTATTGTTGAAAGATGTACTATCTGCTTTTTCGCCTTCACTCAGCTGTGCCTCCCAATCCTGCAGTGAAATTCCGTCTTCGTTAAATACCATGGTACGTGAGTTGGCAATCCCAATTACCCTGATATTTAATTTCAACTGCTTTTTCAGAAAATTCTTTTGTTGTTTAATCTGCTCTAAAAATTTTGCCCCTACATTTCCTACCCCTTTCACATAAAGGTTAAGCTGTTTTACATTGTCTTCAAAAAAGGCCTCATGAAGGGTGTTCAGGGCCTTTTTTACATCCGTTCCGTTTATTACTGCTGAAATGTTTCGTTCCGATGCCCCCTGAGCAATGGCCCTGATGTTTACATTGTTCTTGCCCAATGCACTAAACATCTTGCCACTAAGTCCCTGATGACTTTTCATATTATCGCCAACCAAAGCGATAATGGCTAATTTCTTTTCAACAACAACAGGAAGCAATTTGCCAGTACTCATTTCAAACTCAAAGGCTTCATTGATTTTGGCTGCTGCCTTGTCGGCGTCTTCATCGGCTACCCCAACGCAAATAGAATGCTCTGAAGAAGCCTGAGTAATCAGAACCACACTTATTTCGGCTGTAGAAAGCACTTCAAAAAAGCGTTTAGATATGCCCGGGATACCTATCATACCGGGGCCTTCCAGGGAAAGTAGTGCTATATTGGGGATATTGCTGATACCTCTTACCGTCTTACCATTGGTGTTCTCATTCCTGGCAATCTTTGTTCCTTTCGCCTGCGGGTCAAAGGTATTTTTGATAAGAATTGGGATTCCCTTTGTAAAAACGGGTTGAATGGTAGGGGGGTACAGCACTTTAGCCCCAAAATGTGAAAGTTCCATGGCTTCCTCATAGGAGAGTTCGGATAGTGCCTTGGCCTGTTTCACCAATTTAGGATTGGCGGTATACATGCCGCTGACGTCTGTCCAGATCTGAAGTTCTTCGGCGTCCAAAGCAGCAGCAATTACCGCTGCGGTATAGTCAGATCCTCCTCTTCCCAGGGTGGTTGGCTCCCCACTTACTGAAGACGACACAAATCCGGGTAAGACAATAATTTTTTGCTTTGCCTCCTGAAAGAAGGCAATACAATTGGCATTGGTTAATTCAAAGTTGATAGCGGCCTTCCCAAAGGCATTATCTGTTTTTATCAGTTCTCTGCTGTCCGCAAAAATGGCATCCAGTCCTGAAGTCTGAAAATAATCGCTTATTATATGAGCAGACAATAATTCTCCGTGACTTACAATTTTATCGGAAAGTTTGGCCGTAACTTCCCCAACCATATTCGCTCCATCTAGTAATGCTTCCAATTTATTGAGTTGGCTTTTGATTTTACTCAGTACAGCGCTTTGGGCCTGTATGGGTAGCAGCTCTTTTATAGTTACAATATGCCGACGTTCTATTTCTTTCAGGATTTCCTTATGGTCTCCCTGCTGCGAAGCTGCCAGGTCTGCAGCCTGTAATAACAAATCGGTAGTGCCACCGAGGGCGGAAACAACAACAGCCGTTTGTTCTGAGGACGCTGCGGCTACTATTTTCTGAACTCTACTTATATTTTCTGAATTGGCTACGGAAGTACCACCAAATTTTAGAACCTTCATCTGAATAAATTTATTCTTTTAAAAATTGGACCATCCTGGGGCCAGGAGCGTGCAATTCGCCATAATATACTTCGCTTAGTGTAAGGTAGTGAACCATGGCATATTTCATATTGTTAATTTAAATTGTAAAAGCAAAATGCTATAAATGAGAAAACGGACATATATGTTGCAGCTTACCCCAAAGGGGTAGTAGTGCTAGTTGTAAGAGCTATCCGGCCACAACTGCGGAAAGAAGAAATTGATAAGTTCATGTGTACGATGCAATCCATAATACTTCGTATAGAGTGTCAAAAGTAGTATTTTTAAAGGGCTATTCAAATATTTCCACAATTTTTACCGACTAACACAAAATTTTCAAATATTTTTAAAGAATGAAGATTTTTAACGCTCAGCAGATCTACCAGGCTGATAAATTCACAATTGAAAAACAGCAAATTACCAGCGACGCTCTTATGGAACGTGCTGCAGTACAGATTTTTAATTGGCTGCACCAGCGCATGCAGGGGGCTCAGGTAAAAATACATTTGTTTTGTGGTATTGGGAATAATGGGGGAGACGGCATTGCTCTTGCCCGTCACCTGCAGGAACACGGTTACAATATTGAAGTAAATGTGGTCAACTATAGTGAAAGGCGATCAAAGGATTTCCTGATCAATCTGGATCGTTTAAAAGACCGAAAGATTTGGCCCAACTTTATGAACGAGGATGCCCCATACCCTGAAATTGGTGGCGATGACATAATTGTTGACGCCTTGTTTGGTATTGGATTAAACAGAGCTCTAGCCAAATGGGTGGCAGATTTAATACAGTACTTAAATACAAGTGGAGCATTCATTTTATCTGTAGACGTACCTTCGGGATTGTATTTGAGTAAGGCGGTAGAAGTTCCGGAAGCCGTTATACAAGCAAATTTTGTACTTAGTTTTCAGGCACCAAAACTGGTATTTTTCCTTCCTGATACCGGAAATTATTCCAGGCAATGGGAAATTCTGGACATTGGTTTAGATCCGGAATACTTGAATGGAACAATTACAGATTTTGAACTTATTGGTAAAAATGAGGTGCTTCCAATGTACAAAGGGCGCGAAAAGTTTTCTCATAAGGGTACTTATGGTCATGCCCTTATCATTGGCGGGAGTCATGGAAAAATTGGTGCCGTAATTCTGGCGGCCCGTGCCTGTCTTACAGCGGGAAGTGGATTAGTTACTGCTTTGGTTCCGGGATGTGGATATATCCCCATGCAAACTGCATTTCCTGAGGCGATGGTACTAACAGATGTCGGTGAAAATAATATTACTGCATTAGAGTTTAATGAAAAGTACGCGGCAGTTGGTTTTGGAATTGGTCTTGGGACCGCAGATGCCACGGCCGCCGCAATGAAGAAGTTCTTAAGCGAAAATAAAAGTCCGTTGGTAATTGATGCTGATGGTCTAAATCTGCTTTCCAGCAACAAAGAATTGCTAAAATTGCTACCGAAACAAACTATTCTTACTCCTCATCCTGGAGAATTAGAACGCCTGGTTGGAAAATGGAAAGATGATTTTGAAAAATTGGAAAAGGTTTTTAAGTTTTCCAAAAAGCACGATTGTATCGTTGTAATTAAAGGAGCTCATAGTGTAACCATATATGAGGGCAGGGGATATGTGAATGCAACTGGTAATCCGGGGATGGCTTCAGCCGGTAGCGGGGATGTATTAACAGGAATTCTGACCGGGCTGATAGCTCAAAACTACGAACCACTTCAGGCCGCTATTTTTGGAGTTTACCTTCACGGCAGGGCAGGGGATATAGCAATGGAGGAAATGGGATATCAGGCGCTGACGGCTACAAAAATTATTGAAGCTTTGGGTAAGGCCTATATGGATCTTTTTAAGTTACCAGAGTTGCCAGATCAAAAGGAAAATACTGAAGAAGGATAGGCAAAAATGCAATGGCAGCACTTAATCAGGGTGCTACCAAATTTTCAGATGTGCTGGAAATATTTATTTTTTCTTTACCCTGCGTTTTACCCAAGCCAAAGCATTGTCGTAATCTATATAAAACTTCATGGGTCTTTTATAGAATAGCTTTTCAATCTTAAAATTATGCATGTCGATTTCCTTAACAGATACCACAGCAAAAGCTTTTAGATTTTTTAACTCTCTCAGGTAGTTGTAAATAGTTGGATCTATGGCGTAGGAATTTTTTCTTAGGCTGATAATGCCAAAATTCTTATCCCTGAAATGTATTTCCGATATTCCAATGATTTGATACGCCCTTTCTAAAGTAAGTGTCGCCCCCTCATCGAAAATAGAAACCATGTGATTTTCAAAGACCTGCACGATTCCAATATCTAGATGATATTCGCGAACGACAACAGTCTTCTTCGGTGGTCCGATTTTCATTTGCAATAAGTTATAGTGTGTCTCTAAACGAAAGTAGACGGTTGCCTAAGGTTTAGGAAAAATATTAGATAAAAGGCGTATATATCGTTTATAACGCTTTGGGCAGAATTAAACTGTATAACTATTCCTACTTGACGTAATATTAAACAAAAAAGGGAGCCTACAAATAGGACTCCCTTATAATTATTTTCTTACAGCTTTAGGCCTTGGAGGACTTCTTGGCTTTGCTGATTTTTATAGATAGTTCATCTTTTTTCTCATCCAGGTCCATATGAATACTATCACCTTCATCCAATTTGGAATTCACTATTTCCTCGGCTAAAGTATCTTCAATATATTTCTGAATAGCTCTTTTCAGAGGTCGGGCTCCATATTCTTTATCAAAACCTTTTTCGGCGATATAATCTTTTGCCTTATCGCTGAGTTTTAAATCGTATCCAATCTCTTTGATTCGCAGATAGAGCTTGTTCAATTCAATATCAATGATCTTATGAATATGCTCTCTCTCTAGTGGGTTAAAGACAATAACATCGTCTATCCTGTTAAGAAATTCAGGGGCAAATGCCTTTTTAAGAGCGCCTTCAATAACACTTTTATGATGAGAATCTGCCTGAGATTTTTTAGCAGAAGTACCAAATCCAACCCCCTGCCCGAAATCTTTAAGCTGTCTTGCCCCAATATTGGATGTCATTATAATTATAGTATTCCTGAAATCTATTTTTCTTCCCAGGCTATCTGTCAAAAAGCCATCATCCAACACTTGTAACAGCATGTTGAAAACGTCTGGATGCGCCTTTTCTACTTCGTCTAATAAGATAACGGAATAGGGCTTGCGTCTTACCTTTTCTGTAAGTTGTCCTCCTTCTTCATAGCCAACATATCCCGGAGGTGCTCCAACGAGTCTTGAAATGGCAAATTTTTCCATGTATTCACTCATGTCAATGCGTATTAAAGCATCTTCTGAGTCGAACAGTTCCTTGGCCAGAACCTTTGCCAGCTGAGTTTTACCCACCCCGGTTTGCCCAAGGAATATAAATGATCCAATAGGTTTGTTCGGGTCTTTCAATCCGGCCCTGTTACGTTGAATTGCTTTTGCAACTTTCGCAACTGCTTCATCCTGCCCAATTACATTTCCTTTGATCAGTTCGGGTAATTCAGCAAGTTTATTGCTTTCTGTCTGGGCAATTTTATTTACTGGAATGCCACTCATCATGGATACTACATCGGCAACATTATCCTCACTAACCGTTTCTCTGTGTAATTTGCTGTCTTCTTCCCATTTTTCCTGGGCAACGGCCAATTCTTTTTCCAATCTTTTTTCGTCATCCCTCAACTTGGCAGCCTCTTCATAGCGTTGTTTTTTTACAACACTATTCTTGAGTTCCCTTACATCATCTAATTGCTTTTCCAATTCGAGAATGGTCTTTGGGACGTCCATATTCACAATATGCACTCTGGAACCTGATTCGTCTAAAGCATCTATAGCCTTGTCCGGTAAAAACCGGTCTGTCATATATCTGTTGGTCAACTTAACACATGCAACCAGAGCTTCATCTGTATAATTAACGTTGTGATGGTCTTCGTATTTACCTTTAATGTTTTTAAGGATCTCTATGGTCTCCTCAACAGTTGTAGGTTCTACGATGACTTTTTGGAAACGTCGTTCTAATGCCCCGTCTTTTTCAATATATTGTCTGTATTCATCCAGGGTTGTAGCCCCTATACATTGAATTTCACCTCTGGCAAGAGCTGGTTTAAACATGTTTGAAGCATCCAGACTGCCTGTTGCTCCACCTGCACCTACAATGGTGTGAATCTCGTCTATAAAAAGAATAACATCATCATTCTTTTCCAATTCGTTCATTACCGCCTTCATTCGTTCTTCGAACTGACCGCGATATTTGGTGCCGGCTACCAGGGATGCCAAATCCAGGGTAACCACTCTTTTGTTATAAAGAATCCTGGATACTTTTTTGTTGATAATTCTTAGGGCCAAACCTTCAGCAATCGCACTTTTACCCACCCCGGGCTCTCCAATGAGCAAGGGATTGTTTTTCTTTCTTCTGCTCAGGATTTGTGAAACACGTTCTATTTCTTTTTCTCGTCCAACTACCGGATCAAGTTTATTCTCTTCGGCCATTTGGGTAAGGTCCCTGCCAAAATTGTCCAGTACCGGAGTTTTAGATTTTTTACTTCCTTTTTGACTTGTAGTGGAGCCAAAAGAGCCTTCTTTGCCCTCAGCCGGTTCATCAGAATCACTTGGGAAAGACTCGGAAGTTGGAGAATCTATATAATCATCATCGCTGGTGATCATAGATTTAAACTGATCTTTCACGCCGTCATAGTCTACTTTCAGTTTGTGAAGCAACTTTGTGGTAGGATCGTTTTCGTTTCTTAAGATGCACAATAATAAATGTGCAGTATTTATAGATGAACTCTGAAAAAGTTTTGCTTCCAGAAAAGTAGTTTTTAAAGCTCTTTCTGCCTGCCGTGTAAGATGCAGGTTCTTTTTATCTTTTTGGGAATTACCGGTATTCGGGTTAGCCGGACTAAGTATTTCAACCTTCCTTCTCAGATGATCTAAATCCACATCCAGGGCATCAAGGATACTTATGGCCTTGCCATTACCATCGCGCAACAGACCCAACATCAGGTGTTCTGTCCCGATAAAATCGTGACCTAACCGTAGTGCCTCTTCCTTGCTATACGCGATTACATCTTTTACTCTAGGGGAAAAATTATCATCCATAGAAATCTCCTTATTCAACATTAAAATTAGTAAATCTATTTATAAGAACGTCAAATACTGTACCTATATTCGATAAACTTGGTCTAAATGACGAAAAAAACCACGATTTACAAAAAAATTAACACCCAATTTGTTAACCATTTACCCCTTTATTAGTGTTAATAAATATTTTAATAAAGTGCTTTGTAATTGCGATGTAAGCTGCGAATTTGTGTATATTGGCATGATATTTTAACCTCAAATAAAGCAATTAGATTTTAGTATGACGGAAGGCGAAAAATTAATTCCTATAAATATTGAAGATGAGATGAAATCTGCCTACATTGACTATTCAATGTCGGTCATTGTGTCACGTGCACTCCCTGATGTCAGGGACGGATTGAAACCTGTTCACCGACGTGTGCTTTACGGCATGCATGAATTAGGTGTCAGATCTACAAGTTCTCATAAAAAATCGGCCCGTATTGTAGGGGAAGTACTGGGGAAATATCACCCTCATGGTGATACTTCTGTTTATGATTCCATGGTGCGGATGGCACAAGAGTGGAGTTTACGGTATATGCTGATAGACGGACAGGGAAATTTTGGATCGGTAGATGGTGACAGTCCGGCAGCGATGCGATATACGGAAGCAAGAATGCGGAAGATTGCGGACGACATGCTGGCAGATATTGAAAAGGAGACGGTAGACCATCAGTTAAATTTTGATGATTCTCTAGAAGAGCCCACGGTATTGCCAACAAGGGTTCCAAGTCTTTTGATCAATGGTGCATCTGGTATTGCAGTGGGGATGGCCACCAATATGCCTCCACATAATCTTTCGGAAGTTGTTGACGGCATCGTGGCCTATATTGATAATAATGATATAGAGATAGATGAGATCATTACACATATTAAAGCCCCTGATTTTCCAACAGGCGGTATCATTTATGGTTATGATGGCGTAAAAGAAGCTTTCCATACCGGTAGGGGCCGAGTTGTCATGCGGGCAAAATCTACCTTTGAAGAAGTACAGGGCAGAGAGTGTATTGTAGTGACAGAAATCCCTTATCAGGTAAATAAGGCAGACATGATCAAGAAAACTGCCGACCTGGTCAACGATAAGAAAATAGAAGGAATTTCTACCATTCGTGACGAATCGGATAGAAAAGGGATGCGAATTGTTTATATCCTTAAAAGAGATGCCATTCCTAATATAGTACTCAACACCTTATTTAAATATACTGCACTGCAATCTTCTTTCAGCGTTAATAACATTGCCCTTGTAAAAGGAAGGCCAAGGTTGCTGAATATTAAGGAGATCATTCACTACTTTGTGGAACATCGCCATGAAATAGTAGTCAGAAGGTCCGAGTTCGAATTAAAGAAAGCGGAAGCTCGGGCTCATATCCTGGAAGGACTTATCATAGCTTCTGATAATATAGACGAAGTGATCAAAATTATCAGGGCATCTTCCAATGCGGAGGAAGCCAGGGAGAATTTGATAGAAAGGTTTAAACTTAGTGAGATCCAGGCCAAGGCGATTGTTGAGATGCGTCTGAGACAACTTACGGGTCTGGAGCAGGATAAATTAAGAACAGAATACGAAGAGGTACTTAAGACCATTGAAGACCTGAAAGACATTCTAGCGAATAAAGATCGCAGAATGGAAATCATCAAAGATGAACTTTTAGAGGTGAAAGAAAAATACGGAGATGAAAGAAGGTCTGAAATCAACTTTGCGGGAGGAGACCTTAGTATAGAGGATATGATCCCGGATGAACAGGTGGTGATTACAATTTCGCGCCTTGGGTACATTAAAAGAACGCCCTTAAGTGAATATAAAACACAGCATAGGGGCGGGGTAGGACAAAAAGCTTCTTCTACAAGGAATGAAGATTTTCTGGAACACCTGTTTGTAGGTACCAACCATCAGTATATGTTGTTCTTTACTCAAAAAGGGCAATGCTATTGGATGAGGGTCTATGAAATTCCTGAAGGAAGCCGTACCTCTAAAGGTCGTGCTATTCAGAACCTGATCAATATTGCTCAGGACGATACGGTAAAAGCATTTATATGTACTCAGGATCTAAAAGATGAGGAATATGTAAATAGCCACTATGTCATTATGGCAACTAAGAAGGGAACTGTAAAGAAAACTTCTTTGGAGCAATACTCCAGGCCAAGGCAAAATGGGATTATTGCCATAAACATTAGGGAAGATGATGAACTGCTTGAGGCAAAACTTACCACAGGTACCAGCCAGATCTTCCTGGGACTCAAATCCGGAAAAGCTATCCGTTTCGAGGAAAGTAAAACCAGGCCAATGGGTCGGAATGCTTCAGGGGTGAGGGGAATTAAACTTGCCAATGCTGAAGATGAGGTAATTGGAATGGTTTCGGTACATAATTTTGACGATGAGATTCTTGTGGTCTCTGAAAATGGTTATGGTAAAAGATCAAGTATAGATGATTATAGAATAACCAACAGGGGAGGTAAAGGTGTTAAAACCATTTCTATTACCGACAAAACAGGTGGTCTGGTGGCTATAAAGAATGTTTCCGATTCTGATGATCTTATGATCATAAATAAGTCTGGTATCGCCATCAGAATGAGCGTAGATGATCTACGGACCATGGGGCGTGCCACACAAGGCGTTAAATTGATCAATCTAAAGGATAATGATTCCATTGCTGCGGTAGCCAAAGTAATGAAAGACGAAGATGATCTTGATGAATTAGACATCATGGATATAGAAGTAAATACGGAAGATGGCACGGCTATTGATAATAGTAGCGCGGAATCTAGTTCCGAAGAAGAATAAATAATAAACACTAATACTCAATTTTTTTAATATGAAAACTAAAATTTTATTACTTGCGGCCATGGCCTTTACCCTGGTCGGATTTTCGCAAAAAGCTGAATTAAAAGCAGCTGATAAGGCGATGAAAGATGGGGACTCTATGGCAGCTAAAACCTCACTTGATGCAGTTTCAGGGATGATAAGTGGTGCTGACGATAAGACACAGGCACAGTATTATTTTTTAAGAGGAAAGGCGTATGCAGATCTGGCAAGCAAGGGAGATGCTTCAGCTTTTGACACGGCAATTGAGTCGTTTAAAAAAGTAAAAGAAGTTGAAGAAAAAAGCGGTAAAGCCAAATACACAGATGAAACCAATCAACGCATTGCAGCTATCACTGCAGATTTGGTAAATGCCGCCGTAGATGACAATAGTGAAAAGAGGTTCAAAGAAGCAGCAGAGAAATTATACCTGAGTTATACATTAAGCCCAAGAGATACTTCTTATCTGTATTACGCGGCGAGCAGTGCTGTTAATGGAGGGCATTATGAAGAAGCACTTACCTATTACAATGAATTGAAAGAGGTAGGATATGACGGTAGTGGGATGGTATATAAGGCTACCAATGCAGAGTCTGGACAAGTTGAAATAATGGATAAGAACCAGAGAGACCTTATGGTAAAGTCTGGCACTTACAAAGACCCAATTGATGAGAAGACTCCTTCCAAGAAGGCGGAGATTGTAAAGAACATGGCCTTGATCTATTCTCAATTAGGACAGGACGATAAGGCAAAAGCTGCTTTTACAGATGCCAGAGCCAGTAACCCTGATGACGTGAACCTTATTTTAAATGAGGCCAATCTATACTACAAGTTAGGTGATAAGGATAAGTTTAAGGTTCTAATGGCCGAAGCAGCTTCGGTAGCACCAGATAACCCGGATTTGCACTATAATATTGGTGTAATTAATATGGAGCAAAATAATATTGAAGATGCCAGGGCGTCTTACAAAAAAGCACTTGAAATAGACCCTGGTTATGTCAATGCTACTCTAAACCTTTCTACTACCTATGTAAATGAGGGGAATGGTTTAATAGATGAAATGAATAGTCTTGGAAATTCCAGAGCAGATATTGCCAGGTACGATGAGCTTAAACAAAAGAAGGATGACCTTTTTGTTGTAGGCGCAAAAATATTGGAAGATGCTCTAAAAGGAAATCCTGACAATCAGGGAATCCTGACACAATTAAAGAATATTTATGGCGCCCTGGGCGACAATGATAACTTTATGAGGATTAAGAAGTTGTTAGGAGAGTAGTTGACTAACACCACATAAAAAACGCCCTCCGGACCTATTGGTTCAGGGGGCGTTTTTTTATATGATCTTTTTTATTACCCGTAGTTTATGGGTATAGTTTTTCTCTTCTGTGTTAAAAATACCCGTGTGGTCTAACCTATCTATCCGTACCTTTCCATGAGCATGAATGATGTAGTTGTTTTTCATTATAATACCGACATGATCTATTTCACCGTCCGAATTGTCGAAGAAAGCTAGGTCTCCTGCTTCACTTTCCTCAATAAAACTCAGAGCTTCTCCCTGGGTGGCTTGCTCCGATGCATTCCGCTTTAAAAAAAAGCCATTGATCTTATAGACCATCTGGGTAAATCCGGAACAATCTATGCCAAATGGAGTTTTTCCTCCCCAAAGATATGGGGCATTCAGGTAGAGTAGGGCTGTATTTATGAGTTCGGACTTACTGGTGATCTTCTCGTTGAAATTCCCTTCAAATGTATGTGGCAGTAAAGGGGGTTCTAATATAGAACTTCCTATGACTATTGGAAGGAGCACTCCGTTCTCGCAACTGATATATCCAACTAAATCTGTTGTAAATTTTGATTTTTTTGAAGCTTCTATTTTTTTGTATGCTTCTTCCGGAATAGTTAATGCCTGTTTATTGCAGATCCAGCCTTCACATTTGTCATAGGCAACCCTGATCTTGCTCCATTTCTTACGTTGTTCAAGGATCTTAAAATGATCTCCGTAGAGCAGTTGGGTAGTCATTTCACTTGCGTCATCGGCAAGATCTCTGACAGGTACAATACTAAGCTTACAAATTCCGTAATGCATACTGTTGTTCAGCTGACATTTATGAATTGCGTTCTATTACCATGGCCGATGCTCCTCCACCTCCATTACAAATTGCAGCAGCACCAATTTTGGCATTATTTTGCTCCAATACGCTTAATAGGGTAATGAGGATTCGGGCCCCTGAACAGCCAAGAGGATGGCCCAGGGAAACTGCTCCGCCGTTAACATTAACATTTTTATCCTGTAAACCCAGGAGCTTCATATTGGCAAGGCCAACTACCGCAAATGCCTCGTTAAATTCAAAGAAGTCTACCTCGTCTATGGTAATCCCTGCATTATCCAATGCCTTTGGCAGCGCCTTTGCAGGAGCCGTCGTAAACCATTTTGGTTCCTGAGCCGCATCTGCAAAACTGCTGATTTTGGCCAGGGGTTTAAGGCCCATAGCATTTGCCTTTTCTGCACTCATTAAAACCAAAGCTGCAGCCCCATCATTAATAGTAGATGCATTGGCAGCTGTAACGGTACCCTCTTTTGTGAATGCCGGTCTTAAAGCCGGAATCTTGTCCATCCGTACATTCTTGAATTCTTCGTCCTCACTGACCAAAACAGCTTCTCCGCGTCTCTGTGGCACTTCTACCGGCACTACTTCCTGTGCAAACTTACCTGCTTCCCATGCTGCGGCCGATCTTTGATAGGACTGTATGGCAAAATTGTCCTGATCTTCTCTGCTGAAATTGTGTTCAACAGCGCAGGCATCCGCACAAACGCCCATGGCATTCTGGTCATAAACATCTACTAATCCGTCTTTTTGCATCCCATCGGTCAGGCTGGCGGGCCCAAATTTCTGCCCGTTTCTCAAATGAATATAATGCGGTATCATACTCATATTTTCCATGCCTCCTGCAACCACTATTTCTGTATGGCCCAGTGCTATAGATTGGGCAGCTAACATCACTGTCTTCATCCCTGAGGCACACACCTTATTTACGGTTGTACAGGGAACAGTATCAGGAATACCTGCATATATTGCTGCTTGTCTGGCTGGGGCCTGCCCGGTACCTGCCTGAACAACATGGCCCATCAGTACTTCCTCAACAGCCTCTGGTTTAAGATTAATTTTTTCCAGGGCTCCCTTAATAGCTATAGCCCCCAATTTAGGTGCGGGTATAGAAGATAAACCTCCCATAAAACTTCCAATTGGAGTCCTGGCAACAGATACAATAACTACCTCTTTCATTTTGAAATTTATTATGACGCGAAATTAAGAAATTAATGTGCAATGAAAGATGTAATGCCACCAAAAGACCGGGTTAAGATTATATTTTTCTATTTTTGAAGACTGATACTTTACCCTATGGGAAAAACCTTGGATACCGTTTACAGAAAACAGTCGCTTGTATACAAGTATTTCCTTTATATCGTGTCTGTGGGGTGTATTGTTTTTTTCTTTCCCAAGGGAGGCCAGTTTAAATACGAATTTCAAAAAGGGAAACCCTGGCAGTACACTAACTTATATGCTCCTTTTGATTTTTCGATTAAAAAATCGGCCGATGAGATTGCTGCGGAACAACAGGAAGTTGAAAAGAATCAGATAGATTATTATTACTATGATGAGATTGCAGCTGCTGAGGTTTTCAGAAGCTATGATGAGCGCTTTCCCAATGTCTTTACTTCTGAAAATTTCAACAGGGGTCAGCTGAATACCCTGAAAAATGCTGGGCGTGAACTGCTGAATAAAATTTACGAATACGGCATATTAGACAAAGGAGAGCGTATAGAAGGGGCTGAAACACTCTACCTCCTTAAAAACAATGAGGCCAGCAGAATACGCACCGATGATGTTTTCAGGCTTGCGGATATTTCGGATTTTGTTTCCGAATCTTTAAGGGAACAACGACTGCAGAGTTTTGAAGCTAATTACAATCAGCTATTCTTTGAGATCATAAAACCCAACGTAAGTTATGATGCGGTACTTTCCAAAAAGGAGTTAGAGGACGAATTGTCCAAGATTTCTGTTACTCGTGGTAATGTGGATGAAGGCAAACTGATAATTGCCAAGGGGGAGGTGGTTGAAGCCAGTAACCTTGTCATTTTAAATTCTCTTAAAGCCGAGTACGAATCAGAACTCTGGACCGAGAACAACTATTACTTTATTCTGTTCGGGTATACCATATTGGTAGCGCTGGTGCTTATGATGCTCTTACTTTTCTTAAAAAAGTACCGCTCGGAAATTTATCGGAACAATGTTAAAGTAACCTTCATTTTCTTTAATATTTTAAACATGGTATTTATCACTACCATGGTGGTGAAATACAACCCTGTCTATGTTTTTGTAGTGCCGCTCTGTATTTTGCCATTAATTTTAAAAACCTTTTTTGATGCAAGACTGGGTCTTTTTGTCCATGTACTTACCGTACTGATCCTTGGTTTTGTGGTACCCAATAGCTTTGAGTATATCTTCTTGCAGATCATTGCAGGGATAGTCACCATACTTACTGTATCCGAATTATATAAGAGGGCAAACCTGTTTCTTTCAGTGGGGCAGATTACCCTTATATACATCATTGGTTATTTTGCTTTCCACATTATTCATGAGGGCAATCTGGATAATGTACATTGGTTTACTTTCGGGTTTTTCTTTTTAAATGGTATGATCACCCTTTTTGCCCAGCCACTGATCTATATATATGAAAAGATTTTCGGAATGGTTTCCGATGTATCCCTGCTAGAATTATCGGATACCAATTCCAAACTCCTTAAAGAGCTTTCAAATAAAGCCCCGGGAACCTTTCATCATTCCTTGCAGGTGGCCAATCTGGCCGAAGCTGCAGCAAATGAAATAGGCGCCAATGCTTTGCTGATCAGGGTAGGGGCATTGTACCACGATATCGGTAAAATGAATAACCCCATGTACTTTACCGAAAACCAGATTACCAGTGTAAATCCTCATAACGAGCTTTCGCCCAGAAACAGTGCTACAATTATTATTAATCATGTGATTGATGGGATAGAAATTGCTCGTAGAAACAATTTACCAGACCGGGTTATAGATTTTATTCGGGTGCATCATGGTACCACTTTTGTGTATTATTTCTATAAAAAGCAACTGGAAAAAGAAGAAAATGTAGATGAAAAGGATTTCAGGTATCCCGGGCCGATTCCTTTTTCGAGGGAAACTGCTATTTTAATGATGGCAGATGCTGTGGAAGCGGCATCCAAGAGTTTAACCAACCCTACTTTCCAAATAATAAACCAGTTTGTTGATAAAATTGTAGCCGGGCAAATGGAGGCCAATCAATTCTTAAATTCGGATATTACATTTAAAGAGATCGAATCTGTAAAAAAAGTATTAAAGCAGAAACTTACCAATATCTATCACCTTAGGATAGAGTACCCGGAATAGTGATTTTATTTTCAGCCTGTTTACGGAACAATTTTTGATGTGATATTTCAATAATCAAATAGTAGTTGATATGAAAAAAACACTTCTACTTTCTCTTGTAATGGTCTCCCTATTTGTAAGCGCCCTAACAGCGCAACGTAATAGTAACCAAGTCGACTCGTTTTATGATTTGGAATATGGCGAATTAACCGCCATGCAGAATAATCAAATTGCGGATTCTTTGTTCCAATGGCGAGAACATATTGATCTTCATCTTGACAAGACCAAAGTACAACCCACCGATTATGTTTTTTTCAAGGCCTATCTGTTTACAGGACCAGAGCAACTTAGAGGAAGTGCCAGTAGCGTTTTGAAGATCGAATTATTAGATGAGACAGGAAACCTTGTAAAGCGTCAGTATCACAAAATTACAGATGGTACTGCTGATGGTTCAATGCAGATTCCCAAAAGGTTAAAAGGAGGGAATTATTTTTTCAGGGCCTATACCCGGTGGATGCTTAATTATGATGCTAAACATTTGGTGACTAAGAAGTTGCAAATTGGAAAAATCAAGGATATTGCCAAAATTAAAAGTGAGATGCCCTCTAAGGTTAGTGCCTTTCCCGAAGGGGGTAATCTGGTTGCAGGTTTAGTGAATAAAGTGGTAATAGCATCTGATGATGGTGATCTGGACGGATCACAAATTGTAGATGAAAAAGGAAATGTGGTTGCTTCTGTAACAAGTTACGGACGGGCCGGAACCACAATTTTCACACCAAAAAAAGGAACTTCATATGCTATCAGCCAGAAAGAGCAAATTCTATTTCAATTACCTGTTGTGCAGGATATCGGATATACTTTACAAATTAATAACCTTGCAATTGACAAGGCGTTTGTCAGGATAGCATCCTCACCCGAACGTATAGGCAAACCTATGATACTGAAGGGTGTTTCTGATAATGCTACTTTTTTTGAAACCAGGATCGAATTTAATGATAATATCAGTTCGCAGATAGAGATCTCCAAAACTGATCTTCCCCGGGGAGTGATAGACATCATTTTAGTGGACGAGGCAGACAACGTATGGGCACAAAGACCTATAAGTATTGAGAAAGACGAGTATAGTATAGCCGTACAAAATATAAAACCATCTGACGGAATAGATAATGCATCTACTTTTGAAGTGGTGGTGACAGATGAAGAAGGCAGACCGGTACAAACCTCTTTGTCTGTTAGTCTGAGTGGCCTTGTTGAGAGTGAAGAACACCTAATAGATGTATGGCTTAGTGGGGAGGGGAACGGCAATTTAAGAAATCAGCGATATTCAGGAGATTTAAAGTTACTCAGTTCGAAATCGTTGGATGAATTGTCCAATCAAGATGCAAAACAATCTAAGGGAAAAATTAAATACAACTTTCAGAAAGGGTTGGACTTTTACGGACAGGCGTATGATTTAAATGGAAGATTATTGACAAATACCAAAATTCAGGTGATCATAATGCCCGAGGATAATGCTATTGCCAAGGAGGTAACTACCAATTCTGACGGACTCTTTAAACTATCCGATATGGATTTTGAAGGAGAAGCAAAGGCTGTTTTTAGAACTGCAGGGGAAAATACAAAAGAAAAATTGGTAAAGGTGGTTCCCTATGAAAATGAAACTCCGCCATTAGCAGAAATAAAGAAGAATGTTCATAGTAAAAATGCAAAAAGCATGGCGAAGGATATAACTGTTGCCAGAAAATCAGCTGCAGATTTCCTGGCTGAAGATGAAGAGGGCCTTGTTAATCTGGATGAGATTATTTTAGTTGCAGACAAATCTGAAAAAGAATTTAGTCCTTCTCAATATGGAATAGAACCAACCAGAAAGATATTACAGGACAGTGAGCGTCCAAAAACTCTGGAAGAAATGTTTTTAAATGTTCCAGGATTTAATGTAGCAGATCTGGGGGGGTTGAATCCAAGGCTGGTTCTGCCAAGAGCAGCCGGTATGGGCCCAATACTCTGGGTAATAGATGGATTTCCTATAGAACAGACGAATTCTTTAAGAGATATCATAAGTATAGTGCCTTATGTGGATATAGAGCGGATAGAAATTCTAATAGGACCTGCTGCTGCGGCCTATGGTTCAAGAGCTGCGGGCGCGGTTATTTTGATATACACCAGAAGTGGTTCGGACGAGGCATATTTCAGTAGAAAACATACCCAATTAACGTATAATGGATATCACAATTCCATTGATTTTGGTTCCTATAATGAAGAGGTGCGACCTACTTTACGGACTTTAAAAAATAGCGAAGCTACCTTGTACTGGAATCCGAATATAACTACAGATGTTGAGGGTAGAGCCAGAATTAAGTTATCGGTACCGGAAACGTATAATAAACTGCGTTTAGGGATAAAGGGTGTTAACCCAAGCGGAAAAAAAGCGAATGTAGAAACCGTAATCACCCTATAGGGAATTTGTCTCACGGGAGGATAAATAGTTCATATGTACATTTATTTTTAAAGTTTTTATGACTTTAAGCTTATAGTATATTTGTGTCAAATAATTATTAAAAAAGTTGCTTCACAACATAGATAGAATTACATTTGCAACCGCATTTTACAATGCTGTTCTTTGAAAATATTTCAGGAGAGGTGCCGGAGTGGTAACGGAGCAGATTGCTAATCTGTCGACGCGTAAGTGTCGCCCGGGTTCGAGTCCCGGTCTCTCCGCCATCGCCCTCCATAGCGTTAGCGACGGAGGGCATTTTAAATTTCCAATAATTTTGGAATTTGGCACTTGAAATAGTGGGATATACACCACTCGTGGTGTACCACGCTTAGAGCGTGGCAGGTCTAAGCCGGCCTGTGACGCGGAGGTCGTCACGCCAGAGGCGTGACCACCCCAACTAATAAGGATTATGTTTGTATATATTCTTTTTAGTGATCAACGTTCAAGATATTA
>NZ_JAFMPW010000010.1 GCF_026126425.1 Muriicola sp. Z0-33 | reverse complement strand
ACCGACGATCAGAATATATCAGGATCAGGACTTTCAGGAACCGATCTTACCATTGGTATTGAAAACGGAACAAACGAAGTAGTTGATCTTTCATCCTTAGTTGGAACCGATGATCAGAATATCGAAAGCCTGGCAGTAGATACAGGCACAAATATTCTTACAGTCGGAATTGAAGACGGTACCAGTCAAACCGTAGACCTTTCGCACTTAGATGATGCAGGGACGGATGACCAATATGATGATGAGGTGCCACTGAGAACACCAATTGATGTGGATGAAGGAGGAGTAGGATCACCTACAAATGAGACTAACGTGCAGGAGGTAATCAATGCAATTGCACCAATTACTTCAAAAGCGGCAAGGATTTTTTATCCGCCTTCAATAGCGGTTGACGCTTCCACCAATGGTACAGGATTTACAATAAATCTATATACCCAGTACACCGCCCAGTATGGTACTCCGACAGTTGCCAGTGCAGGGGCGCCGGCTGCGGTACCAACTTATGCCGCCACAGAATTATATTACTATGTAACCTATGCAGACCCTACGGTATTTGATACGGGAACCATGAGTATTGATGCCAATGGGGTGCTCACCTATGATATCATAGGGCAACCGGCAGATTACAATGCCCTTATCAATGTAGTCTTTGTGGTAAAATAATTTAAAATTAAGCACTGTATAGATTTGAGATCTCTCAATATAAATAAACAACTTTTCCTCAGTATTGTACTTACATTGCTGGGGATCGCTGTTTCCAATGCCCAGTTCTTATTACAGGCACCCAATAGCGGCGACGAAACCAATTTTAGATGGTATGAGGCCTCCGATACGAGTACCGTACTGTCTACAGATTTCTTTTATGAAACCAGTGCGCCCGGAGTGTATTTCGCAACTTATGATGGTACGCTTTGCGGGTCTAATGCCACAGATTATTTTATACTGACAGATTGTGTTGCTCCCGATAATCAGGTTACCATGGATATTACAGCTAATGTTACCGGTGGAGGAACGGTATCCTGGAGTCCGGTTATAGCGGGTGATCAGCTCGCTCCCGTAGTCACTGCAACAACATCGGTTGTCCGGTATACACCTACATTGACTAAGGCAGGGAACGCTATTGCCCTCCCGAGTTTTACTGTGGTTTGTTTGCAACAAGCAGCAGATCTGGTAGATGATTTTATCACAGTAAATGAAGATGAATTTGTAGATATTCCCATCTATGATAATGATAGTAATTTGCCATCGGCAGGAACACTCACTACAACCAATCCGGCCAATGGAAGTATTAATATAAATGACAGTGGTACACCCAATGACCCTACTGATGATATTGTTACCTACACCCCGGATCCGGATTATAACGGCCCGGATACTTTTGATTATACCGTCTGTAATTCTTTGGGATATTGCAGCACAGCAACGGTCACCATAGATGTATTACCAATTCTGGATGCAATAGATGATACGGTGGCAACAACAGAGAATATTGCCGTTGATATAGATATATATGCAAATGATAACGACATTCCTACAGTGGGCACACTTAGTAATACCAACCCTTCAAATGGTACAGTAACGATTAACAATAATGGGACCCCGTCCGACCCTTCGGATGATATTGTGAATTATTCACCAAATTTTGGATTCCAGGGCACCGATACTTTTGATTATACCATTTGTGATAACCTGGGTAATTGTGATACAGCCACTGTTACTATAATGGTTAATCCTCTGGGGACAGATCTGGATACGGATGATGACGGGATTGTGAATTCGTTTGAAGACCTTAATGCAGATGGAGACAATGACCCATCTACGAACCCTACTGATACCGATGGAGATGGCATTCCTGATTATTTAGATATTGATAGTGATGACGATGGTATACCAGACAATTTGGAAGGACAAACCACAGCCGGATATATTCCTCCAAGCCTGGTAGATGCAGATGCAAATGGCCTTGATGACGCTTATGAAAACGGGGGATCCGTAGGAATCATTCCAATTGATACAGACGGGGACGGGCTGCCAGATTATGTTGATAATGATAGTGATAATGATAATGTTCCTGATAATATTGAAGCACATGATTATGACCAGGACGGTTTACCTGATGTAACCTACATCGGATCGGATAAGGACAATGACGGTCTTGATGATGGTTATGAAGGGGCTGCCACCATAGATTTTGATGTTAATGATGAATTGGACGACCCAATTAACGATATTCCTAATACCGACGGGGATTCAGAATCTGATTATAGGGATATTGACGATGATGATGATGGAATTATGACTGAGATGGAAGATATAAATACGGATGGTAACTATGCAAATGATGATGTTGATGAAGATGGCATACCAGATTATCTTGAACCGAATTTCACAGGAGATGATATCGAGGTATTTAACGTAGTTACACCCAATGGAGACGGTATTCATGATGTTCTCACTATAAGTGGATTGGAGAATTATCCCAATAACACTATAAAAATTTACAATAGATGGGGCGTTCAGGTCTATATCACCAGGGCCTACAATACAGAAGGTAATGTCTTTGACGGTACCTCTGAAGGAAGGGCTACGGTTGATGTTGATAATAAGTTACCCGTAGGTACGTATTTCTATATTCTTGATTATGAAGATTCTCAGGGAGAAATGAAATCGATCTCAGGCTATATATACATAAATAGATAAAAAGTAATAATGGTACAGCAATTCGCATATAAGCTTCTAAAGTTCAGGATCAGCATGTTGTTTCTGTTATTTACTATTACCATATCCTTTGGTCAGCAAGATGCCCAGTACACCCAATACATGTATAACACCATGAGTGTAAATCCGGGATATGCGGGTTCTCGTGGACATTTTAGTGTGGCGGCATTATACAGGGCACAATGGGTAGGCCTGGATGGTGCTCCTAAAACCCAAACCCTGAATGCACATTCCCCCATAGGATATAATGGAGTAGGTATGGGAATATCTATTGTTAATGACCAGATCGGACCCACTTCCGAAACTTATTTTGACCTGGATTTTTCTTATACCATACAGACTTCAGATGTGGCAAGATTGAGTTTTGGACTAAAGGCAAGTGCACATTTATTAGACATAAGGTTTTCAGAGTTAAACCAGGATATTACTAATCCTGGTGGGCCAGATCCCACCTTGCAACAGGATATTCAAAACAAGTTTTCACCCAACATTGGGGCAGGGGTGTATTACCATACAGATAGGTATTATTTGGGCCTTTCTGTACCTAGATTTTTAGAAACCTCACATTTTGATCAGTCTTCTTTGTCTACGGCAAAAGAGCAGCTGAATTTTTATCTTATTACAGGCTATGTTTTTGATATGGGGCCATTTTGGAAGTTTAAACCTGCCTTGTTAACCAAGGTGGTTCAGGGAGCGCCTTTACAATTAGATGTTTCCGCAAACTTCATGTACAACGATAAGTTTATTATGGGAGCAGCCTACAGATGGGATGCAGCAGTAAGCGGAATGGTAGGTTTTCAAATATCCCCGGAGTTTCTGATAGGGATGGCTTACGATCGGGAAATTACAGAATTGGGGAGTGCCGTTTTTAATGACGGTTCCTTTGAGATAATCCTCAGGTACGATTTTATAAAAGTACTGGAGAATCTTAAATCGCCCAGATTCTTTTAATTCCATTGAGAGCATGTTGAAGAACAAGCGCAAAACAGTTTAGGAGAATACAATAGATATAACAATTCAACCAACCATAATTCCTTGAGATGGCCAACTTTAATTAAGTTGGCCATTTCTCTTTTAGCGTCGTTTTTAACAAATCCTTTCCACAGAATGCTATAAAGATGCTATTTTTGCAGTGTGAAGGAAGAACAGGTAGTACTAGTAGATCAATTTGATAACCCCCTGGGCACTATGGGCAAGATGGAGGCTCATAAGAAGGCCGTATTACATCGGGCGTTTTCCGTTTTTATAATGAACAATAAGGGGGAGACCATGTTGCAGCAAAGGGCTATGGAGAAATACCATTCCCCGGGGTTATGGACCAATACTTGCTGCAGTCACCAACGAGAGGGAGAGTCTAATATTGAGGCAGGTAAAAGGAGATTGAAAGAAGAAATGGGCTTTGAAGCTGAGCTGAAAGAGCTTTTTTCTTTTGTATATAAAGCCCCTTTTGATAACGGGCTGACAGAGCACGAACTAGATCATGTGATGATTGGATTTTATGAAGACGATCCCCTAATCAACACCGATGAGGTAATGGATTGGAAATGGATGAAACCAGAAGAAGTGAAACAGGCGATGTTAGATAAGCCGGAGGAGTTTACGGTTTGGTCCAGGATCATTTTTGATAAATTTTATGATCACTTTAAAGAACAAAAATATATCACATGAGAGTCAAAGTGAGTAGGAAGGCCCATTTCAATGCAGCACACCGATTGTACAGAAAAGAGTGGGGAGATGATAAGAACACAGAGGTATTTGGCAAATGTAATAATCCCAATTACCATGGGCATAATTATGAATTGGTGGTAAGCGTAACAGGGGAGATAGACCCGGAAACGGGATTTGTGATGGACATGAAAGTGCTTAAAGACCTGATCAGGGAGAAAGTTGAGGACCATCTTGATCATAAAAACCTTAATGTTGAGGTTCCCGAATTCCGTGATCTAAATCCCACTGCCGAGAATATTGCTGTAGTCATCTGGAATAAATTAAGAACACATATTGATGCGTCCAAAGAACTGGAAGTAGTACTTTATGAGACCCCAAGAAATTTTGTATCCTTTTCGGGATAAATGCACTGTTATCAATGCTGTTTATGATTCTTTTCATTTAATCTCTGGTCACCCATTTAAATTAATAAACCCTTATGTATCCACTAAAATTTCATCCAATATTAAAAGAAAGATTATGGGGCGGTAAAAAGCTCGGATCTGTATTGGGAAAAGAAATTGAAAGTGATATTACCGGTGAGAGCTGGGAATTATCTGCTGTAAGTGGAGATGACTCTGTCGTAAGTAACGGACCACTTGCCGGGACAGCCCTCTCCAGGCTAATTCAGGATGATCCTGTTGCCTTGCTGGGGCAGGAAATTATAGACCGTTTTGGTCTGGAATTCCCGATTCTTATAAAATTTATTGATGCCAGTAAAGACCTTTCTATTCAATTACATCCTAATGACCAACTCGCCAGAGAACGGCACAATTCATTTGGAAAAACAGAGATGTGGTATATCATGGATTCCGATAAGGATGCGGAGCTGATCATCGGTTTTGAAACCGATGTAACAAAAGAAGCCTATGTGCAAAGTTTGGAGCATAATACGATAACAGACCTTTTACATTACCAAAAGGTGAATAAAGGAGATACCTTCTTCATCAATACAGGAAAAATACATGCAATTGGTGCGGGAATTCTGCTTGCAGAAATTCAACAAACATCCGATATAACATATCGCGTTTATGATTTCAACAGGAAAGATAAAAATGGGGCATTGCGCGAATTGCATACGGAACTGGCTTTAGATGCCATAGATTTTGAGCGGAAGGACGACTTTTATGTGTCGTACTCCAAGACCAGGGATGCACTAAATACAATGGTTGATTCCCCCTATTTTAAAACCAATTACCTGGATTTAACAACCAATTTTAGTCAGGACCTGTCTTCAGTAATGTCTTTTGTGATTTATATGTGTGTTGAGGGTAAAGCAACAATTGTAAACGAGGATGGGGAAGTTGATATAAAGAAAGGAGAAACCGTTTTGATTTCAGCAGACACTGAAGCCATCCAAATATTGACAAAGGGGGCAAGCTTTTTAGTAGTGGATATTTAGGACTTAGATTTCAACACATAAACAAGTTAAAAAAGCGTATTTTTGCGCAAAATTTATATTATGGCAAATATTCGAGACTTAAAGAAAGATATCAATTACGTATTAGGTGATATCATAGAGGCAGTATATATAGTTGAGTCAACTCATGACAAACACGGAAGCAAAGAAGGTTCGGCCATAATTGATGGCGCTATTTCCGCCTTTGATGACTTAATCGCGAAGGTGAATAACAAGGATGTTGAAGACAGAAAAGCCCATTTGAAAGGGGTACGCAAAGAATTGGAAAAAAAGGCATCTGCCCTGATAGCTAAAATAAACAAGCTAGATTAAGCCATCTTATTTGCCGTTCTCTTGCAACTTAATTTCCTCAAGGTGTTGCTTAAGCCTTTTACCGTATTTTGATGCTGCAACTTCAGGAATCAGTGCGTTGTAGATAGAGTCTAACAGCTTTGCTTTGGCATCGGCAACTTCGGTAATGGCAATATAAGGGGCAATATGAGAGTCTTTATTATTTAAGGCAAAATTTAATGCGTACAGATAGCCCCTCAGCATATTCTTATCACTGGCTTTTTGAATAGAATCCATTGCCAGGGTATCCTGTCGTATTTTTGGATCACTGGCCGCTCTTAATATTTCAAGATTTTGTGTATTAAATCTGGTCATCACTTTGCGGTATTCCTCTAACTTCTTATGGGTTGAAGATCCTTCAATCTTGGCCTTGGTATCAAAGGTGTCCCAGGAAGTTTTAATGCTTATGATTCCGGGTTCTCCAAAAAAGGTAATCCGGTCATTGATATCGTTATTGTCCTTTTTATTTAGATAGAGATAAAATACCTCAGGGCTTTCCAATTCTGTTTTAAATTCAAAATTACCATCTCCTGCAATTTCCAGGGAATCTAATGTAACAAGCGTAGAATCTGGCAGATGTTGCAGGTAAAGCGTGCCTTTTTTAAGGCCTTTTACATTTCCTGTTACCGTCATGGTGTTCTCAGTGTCTGCATCCCCGCAACTAAGCAATAATGACAAAACTCCTAAGGACAATATCAACTTCTTCATTTTATATATTTTGAGCCGCAAATATCATGAAAGTATCTGGAAAACTAAACTTTTGAAGCTATTTCCATAAGTAAGCCACAAATATAGGCGCCTGCCGTACCGACCACATAGCCAAAGACTGCCAGCAGAATGCCTACAGAGGTGAGGGAAGGGTGAAATTCCGCTGCGACGACCGGAGCCGAAGCAGCCCCTCCTACATTTGCCTGACTACCCACAGCAAGGAAGAAATAGGGAGATCTGGTTAATTTGGCAACCAGTATTAGCAGGCCTGCATGAATGGAAATCCAAACCAATCCTATGGCAATTAAACCCGGATTTTCAAATATTCTTCCCAAATCCATCTTCATACCAATGGTGGCCACCAGTATATAGATAAATAAACCTCCAATTTTACTGGCTCCGGCACCTTCAAAATTCTTTGCTTTGGTAAAGGAGAGTCCAATTCCTGAAGCGGTGGCGAACACTACCATCCATAAAAATTTTGAGCCTAGGGAAGACAAGGCCTTTTCCTTATTTCGGATCGATTCAAAATTGGCCTCAAGAAATTCCGCAAAATGACTCCCTAAATAATGGGCCACCCCAACGGCAGTAAAAGCCAGACTAAGCATGATAACATAATCATATAGGCTGGTAACTCTGGTAATTCTATCGGTGTGTTCCTGTACCTTAATCTTTAATTCATCAATAGCAGAGGTATCCGCTTTTAACCATTTATCTATTCGTTTTGTCTTACCGATTCCCAGCAGTAATATGGCCATCCAAATATTAGCTACAACGATGTCAATAAGTACCATTCCACCAAATTTTTCGGGATTGTATTCAAAGACTTCAAGCATTGCGGCCTGGTTGGCCCCGCCTCCGATCCAACTACCAGCGATTGTGGTCAGACCCCTCCATACGGCATCTGGGCCAGCACCCCCCACAGTTTCTGGAGAGAAAACCGATACTACCAAGATAGCTATAGGCCCCCCTAGTACTATACCGGCCGTCCCCGTCAAAAACATGATTAGGGCTTTTGATCCCAGATTGGCTATGGCCTGAAGATCTATACTTAGCGTCATTAATACCAGTGCAGCCGGTAAAAGGTACCTGCTGGCAATATAATAAAGTTTGGAATTCTCCTCACTGACAAGGCCTATACTGGTAAGTACGGCAGGAAGCATGTAACAAAGAAGCAATACTGGGATTACAGAATAGAATTTTTTCCAAAAACCTGTTTTAATAGATGAAGTGTAGAACACCAACCCCAGACATAAACATAGTAATCCAAATATTACGGTATCCTCGGTAATGGGTAGTTGGTTCATTTAGGTCTGATTATGATGATCAGAGCCAAATATAATCAAATTAAAAAATGATGAACAGGTCTTTTAAGGTCTTCCTAAATGTTTAACCAGTAGGTTAACTTAAGATTGATGGATCTGTTTCTTGGCATAAAGCTGTTTACAAAATAATTATCGTTATAAACAATGAATAGATCTGATAGTGGAGCAAAGCGCCATTGCAAACGAGAATTAAAGCCCAGATTGTCTCGTTGATTACTGTACTGAACTAAAGTAGACCAAAACAGAGATTTGCTGAAAGTGATATCAATTTTAGGGCTAACCAACCAGATATCTGCACTGGAATGTGGTTCCGGAAGATTTATCTGGTCATAATTAACCAGGACAGACAAGAAAGCTTTGGGTTGAAACCGCATAGTCATATTTCCTTCAACGGAATACCGTTTCCCATTGAAAAAACCACCATATGCAGTTTTAATTTCCCCTGAAAATATCCTTCTCCTGTCCGATTCATATCCTATTTCTGCGCTATTGTAATGATATCCCTGATCTCCTGGTATCGGTACGGCTCCATCCGTATCGGTAGGATCAAAGGAGTCGAATAAATAAGTATACGTATTGGTGAATTCAAATTGTAGTTGGGAGGTATCATTAAACCGGGCCTGCCATGAACCTCTGTAGTCGACATCGGTTTTTTGAAAATTTTCACTGGGTTTCCAGAGTATTATAGGGAAAAACTGGAAAGCATGGTTTTGAATACTTCCTTTTTTTGGCCAAAATACCCGCTCAAAACTCACTATACTTTTTAGGATATCTGTTCTCCTGATGAATCCCAGATCGGAACGAAAGTCTTCCCCTATGTAGACCATCTTTGTATACAGATTGTAATTCAGAGAATTAAAACGCATGGTGGTTCCTGCAGAAAAATCGTTATCGCCCTCCCCGGGATCAAATGATTTATGGCCATAGAACTTCCCTGTCCATCTGTTGTCAGCAGAATTGAGGTTATAATCTACCCCCAGAACCCGATTATATTTATCATTCGGATCCAAAAAATCATAATCTTTCGTGGCTTGTCGGTTAATAAAAAACATGCCTATATTGGATCTGGAAAATACCCGTTGCTGAAAGGCCAGCATCATATTGTTCGTCGTTGCTATTTCATTAGCTTCATCTGCTTCGGTCTGAATATTGAGTACCCCTAACCGCATGTCTTTAGTTAACTTGCCACTTAGGCGCACCCCTCCTATAATTTTATTTTCTATGGTGTTGTCAGCGGTATCTTTGGCAATCCCAATCCGTCTGGAAAAAAAAGGATTGGAATCTCTCTGATCTCCAAAACTCGCGAACAAATCGCTGTTATCTACAAAAAACTGTCTTTTCTCAGGTAAGGAAACCTCAAACCTGGTTAAATTGGTTACCTGATCATCTACTTCAACCTGAGAAAAATCAGGATTCACGGTGATGTCTAGATTCATGCTATTCCCTATAGAGACCTTAGCATCTCCACCAACTTTTAAATTATTCAGGCTTTCATCATTCTCAAAATCTTTTTGCGATAAGGTGTTTACATAGGGGATTATTGCCAAAGGTGTTCTTGATTTGCCAAGGGGCCTTTCAAAAATCATATCCCCCATAAATCCCATCCCCCAGACATTCTGATTTTGGGGTATCTGCATCCATGTACTGGTCTCGTTAGACTGGCTATCGAATCTGTAGCTGTTAAAGCCCCACCTGGTTTCACCTTCCTTAAATTTGAAGGAGGTGAGTGGAATAATAAGTTCAGCAGTGTAATAGGTATCGTAAATCTTCGCCTCCCCTTTCCATTTTACATCCCAGGTAATAGAAAAGCCTCTGAGGTCATTACCACCACCCGAAAGTAAACCTTCCCTGCGCACTCCATAAGGGTTGGTGCCAAATAAGAAGGCATTGGTGCCATCATTGAAAGTATCAAACAGCATGGTAATATTGTCTGCTCCTCCGGCCCTGAAATCCCGTTTAAGAGATTGAATTGCATAGTCGGTTCCCGCAGCATTGACTGTAATTCCTATATACAGATTGGTGTCATCGAACAGCATTTTAATCTCAGACTGTTGTTTGGCCTGAATATTGTCCACGGGAAAGTACTCCCAGAATTCTCTGGCACCATCTGCTTTCTCCCAAATAGGTTCATCCAAAACCCCGTCTGCTACAATGACTTCAGTGATGTATTTAACCGTAAAGGATTTTTTTTTGGATTGCCCTAAAATGCAAAGAGAAAATGATAAACATGCCATCAGGCATAATACCTTGGTCATTGAATAGGAATTAGTCGACCAAATTTAATAGATTTTACCGTTAAAAAAATCCCAAAACACGTCAAAAAATCACTTCTTTTTAGGATGTCTGTTTTCCTTCTTAAGACTTTGCATTAACATCCATTCTATCTGACCGTTGGTACTTCTGAACTCATCTGCTGCCCATTTCTCAATAGCTCTTAGCATTTCTTCGTTTATTCTCAGTGCGAAGGCTTTCTTCTTACTCATCGTTTGCGGCTTTGTGAAGGTGGGTAATATCAAATACACCTACTGTGTTTCTATACCTCATCTTGCTTCTGTATAAAGCGGTTGATCACTGCTGTGGCATCTTGCACTTTTTGGGTCCCAATTAATAATTTTTTTCCGTCCAAAAGAACAATCTGAATGCCCTTGTTACCCTTGACATTATATGCTTTCCCTTTGCCAAATTTTGTTCGATAACCCCATCCTCCAAATTCTTTTATAGGCTTATATTGTCTGGTATAGCATTGTTGCATTGCTGTCCACCTAATTGTTTTTTTTGAAAACTGAAAAGGGAAAAACTGAAAATGTACACCTATTTCATCAATTGCAGTTCTGAGTTGTATAAGGTAAAGTAAGAGGAGATCCAAAACAATGGTCCCAATAACAATAAGCTGAATCAGGATGCCATTTTCACCAAATTCGTTGACCCCGTCTTTTTTTATATACCAGGAATAACACAAGTAGATCAGTAAGCCAATAAGTAAAAGATTTACCAATTGAATCCACCACTGATTAAATTTCTGCACTTCCTTAAAAACCCTCATGTTTAGTGGTTTAAAGTTCCCGTATTTACTATGGGAGCGGCATCTTTATCAGAACATAGTACCACCATTAAATTACTGACCATTGCTGCTTTTCGTTCCTCATCGAGTTCAACAATCTCTTTCTTACTAAGTTCTTCCAAAGCCATATCAACCATGCTTACAGCTCCTTCCACAATTTTGTGCCTTGCGGCTACAATTGCAGTTGCTTGTTGCCTTTTAAGCATGGCATTAGCAATCTCCTGGGCATAGGCCAAATACCCTATTCGCGCTTCCAGCACTTCAATACCTGCCATAGACAGTCTTTCCTGAACCTCCTGTTCCAGGGCTTCGCTAACTTCGTTTACACTAGATCGCAGGGTAATGTCTTCGTCCAGGCCTTCATCCGCGAAGTTGTCGTAGGGATACATACTTGCCAGCTTTCGTACTGCCGCATCGGTCTGAACGCGCACAAAGTTTTGGTAATCATCAACATCAAATGCCGCTTTATAGGTGTCTGTAACACGCCATACAAGTATAGTACTAATCATTACCGGATTTCCCAGTTTGTCATTTACCTTAAGGCGTTCACTATCAAAGTTACTTGCTCTAAGTGAGATCTTCTTTTTAACATAAAACGGATTTACCCAATAGAAGCCATTCTTTTTTATGGTGCCTACATATTTACCGAAAAGTAGTAACACCCTTGAGCCGTTGGGGTTAACCAGCACAAAACCCGGAATCATAAATACAGCAATAACAATTGCGAGTACCGATGGGAAGGCTTCAAATCTGATCAGCGTAAGGATACCGCCTACAAATAGGATTAAAAAAAGAAATAGCATTATGTAGCCGTTGATAGGTACTGTGTTTTTTTCGTTCGTCATAATGAAATATATTTACTGATATTAAAATGATATCATAAATATATCAAAATAAATTATATTTTCCAAATGTTTTGCTCAGCTCCTGAATTTTCTGGTCTTCTTCTTTTTTGGATTGCTGAATAGGCGTTTAAAGAAACCATCCCTTTTAACTGGTTCACAATCCAGGAGATCAAAGACTTCATCATTGGGTTGTGGAAATTTGGCCCTGGTGATATGATTGAATTCCGAATCCTTATTGAGCTCTTGCATAAACAACGCAAAAAGAGGCAGTGCGGCATTTGCCCCCTGACCAAGAGCAGTGCTTCTAAAACCAATCTCATGATTATCCAGGCCTACCCATGACACATGCACCAACTTTGGAGTCAGGGCAACAAACCAGGCATCTTTATTATCCTGAGTTGTACCGGTTTTTCCTGCAATTTCATTATTTAATTTGTAGGTAGCTCTGATTCTTGAAGCGGTTCCACTGTTAATAGTAGATTTCATCATTTCTAACATAATTTGGCCGTTTTTAATTGAAAATGCACTGTTTTGAGCCATTTTTGGACTAAAATTGCCTAAAATAGAGTCGTTCTGATCAGTAATGGTTTGGATTACATAAGGGCGAACGGCCTTACCATCATTTAGAAAGCTGGTATAGGCGCCTGCGAGTTCGTTTACGTATATTTCCCCTGTGCCCAGCGCTAATGAAGGTAGTTTTGGTTGCTCTGAAATAATACCCATGGCTTTGGCCTGTTTCAATACTGGCTCTATACCTGTCTGCTCAAGGAGTTTTACCGCAACGGTATTGACAGAATTACTCAGGGCTTCCTCCATCGAATAATTTAAAAAGACTTCATCTTTTTTACTGGAATTCCCCGGGGACCAGTCTTCAAGATTCTTATACGCTACTTCTCTGGCAGAAAAATAAGTACAGGGTGAAATACCGGCTTCCAGTGCTGCTGTATACAAAATGGGCTTAAAAGTAGAACCTACTTGCCTTCTGCTTTGGGCAACATGATCATATTTAAACCGCTTAAAGTTGATCCCACCAATCCATGTTTGTACGGCACCACTCTTTGGATCCAGTGATAAGGAACCTGTATTTAAGAATTTTAAGTAATGCTGAATACTATCAATAGTGCTTCCCTCAACTATCTTATCTCCGGCCCAGGAGGATAAGGTGATTGTTTTTTTATAACTAAGGCTATCCCAGGCCTGCTTATGATTTAATCCGTTAGCAATTAATTTCTTATAAGCAGATGAACTACGTACTGCTTTATCTATAAGTTGCTTATCTGTATTCCAGGGGCCGTTATTGCCGTAGCTTACTTCAAAACGCTGTTGCAAGTTGCTCATATGACGCTTCATTACTTCCTCGGCCAAATGTTGCATTTTGTAATTAAGGGTAGTATATATTTTTAATCCGGAAGTGTATATATTGTACTGTTGCTCCTCTTTTCGTGTTTTGTTCCATTTTAGCAATTGCTTACGGACTTCTTCTCTGAAATAGGGCGCTATGCCTTCATTGTAATCATAGGCCTTGTACTTTAAATTTAGAGGCAGGGCTATCAGACTGTCTTTCAGTCTCTTTTCCAAATACCCGTTTAGATACATAGACCGCAATACCAGATTTCTTCTGTTTAGGCTGGTTGCAGGAAACACTCTGGGGTTATAACTGTAGGTGGCTTTTAGCATGCCTATCAGCACAGCCGCCTCTTCAATCTTCAGGTTATTTGCCTGAGTACTGAAAAACTTTAATGCCGCGCTTTCTACCCCAAATGTATTATCGCCAAAAGACACTGTATTTAAATAGTGCTGAAGTACCTCTTCTTTAGTAAATGCAGACTCAAGCCTTTTAGCAATAAACATTTCCTTGATCTTACTGACCACAAGCCCTAGTTTGCCTTTGTTTTCTCTGGGGTAGAGGTTTTTTGCCAACTGCTGGCTTATGGTGCTGCCTCCCCCTGATTTTTGATCTTGCAGGAGTACCGTTTTTATAGTTACTCTTGCAAGACTTCTGTAATCTACACCGGAGTGCTCATAAAACCTTTCGTCCTCAATAGCTACCAAAGCTTTTATAAGGTGATCTGGCATTTGGCTAAAAGCAATTGGTTGGCGGTCGTATAGATAGTATTTACCAATTAAAACACTATCTGCCGAAAATACTTCAGAGGCTTTTTGATACTTAAAATCGGTTAATTGATCTTTATTTGGCAATTTGCCCCAAGCTCCTATATAGATACTGAGAATAAATAGAAAGATTATTAGGGCTCCTGAACCAAAAATGTACAGGAGATATCTCAGAAATGCGGGTTTAATTCTTTTAAAAATCAAGGGCGTACTATTTAATTCGCAATATCAAATAAAATTAGATAATCAGATGTTTTTTTAACAATACCTTAATGCCCCATTTCCTATTTTTGAAAAAAATCATGATCGCATGAAATTATCTGTTTTACTTGTATTTTTTGTTTGTCAGTTCACCTTTTCTCATTCTCCGTATTGGGCCAAGACAGGGCATAGAGTAGTTGGAGAAGTTGCTCAGGAACACCTGACCAATAAAACCAAAAGGGCACTTAAAGATTTGTTGGATGGGCAGAGTCTTGCCGCGGTTGCCAATTTTGCTGATGAAATTAAATCTGACAGCACCTACAGGAAGTTCAGCGCCTGGCATTATGTTAATTTTCCCGCTGATGAAAAGTACGGAGATTCCCCGGTAAGTCCATATGGAGATATTGTTATGGGTATTCGCGAATGTATCCGAATTGTGAAAGACCCAAATAGTAGCCCTAATGAAAAATCATTCTACCTTAAGATGTTGATACATTTAGTTGGTGATCTGCATCAGCCAATGCACGTTGGCCGATTAGAAGACAAGGGTGGTAATGATATTCAGCTGCAGTGGTTTAATAATGGCAGTAATTTACACAGGGTCTGGGATTCACATATGATTGATGATTACGGAATGAGCTATTCAGAACTAACTTCCAAATTCCCGGCTTTAAGCAACAAAGAAATTAAGAAAGTACAACAGGGTACTGTTTTGGACTGGGTGGAAGAAAGTCAGGAAATTGCCAATGAAGTTTATGCTTCCGTATCAGTAGGGGAGAAGTTGTATTACAGATATAGTTACGTATGGTGGGGGACGGTAGAAACGCAATTGCAAAAGGGGGGTTTAAGGCTTGCTAAAGTGTTGAATGATTTGTTTAAATGAACCATTAATCCTAAAAATCAGAAACTGAACGAATTCTTATAAGTTGGCACGGGTTTTGGAGTTATATTGAAGTAAGATATGAGGAAATTAGCGCAGTAACCCGTCCGCTAAAGACAGTATCTTCAAAACATATTCAGGGTATAAAAAAACCGTCCATTACCAGTAGGCGGTTTTTTTATTGGATTACCCTGAAAGTAAGGTTTATTCTTTCTCTCACCGCTTGCGATGTTTTAGGAATTTGATGTTGCCAATAGTGTTGAGTTTCACCAGCCATCAGCAGCAGGCTTCCGTGTTCCAGGAGTATTTTATGTTTAAGACTTTTGTCCCATTTATGTCTTAAGTGGAAAAAGCGTTCCTGCCCGAAGGAAACAGATGCGATAACCGGATTATCCCCAAGCTCTTTTTCGTCATCAGCATGCCAGCCATTGCTGTCTTGTCCATCTCTGTAAAGATTCAGCAGGCAAGTTGTAAAGTCTGCAGGGGTAACCTCTTTTAGCCGCTGTTTGATATTATATAATTCTTCCGTAAACGGATGCGGTTCCATGACCACATTGGAATAGGAATAAGAATTCTCATTGTTTGCGTAAAGTGCCGTAAGTCTTGGCTGTGGATAGGCTTTGCCGAATACGGTAATATCATCTTGTTGCCACAGTACATCGGTCATAAATTTTCTTAAATAATGATCTGCCTCTTCTGTGGTGAAAAATCCAGGATAATAACTTATGCTACTTTCAGGTAATTTTAATCTTTGGATACTTCTGGGAAATAATCTCACTGCTGTAATACGGATTTTAGTTGGTTTCTATACTCTGATGGGTTAAGCCCTGTAAATGCTTTAAACGACCTGTTAAAATGCGAGAAATTATTAAAACCACTTTCAAAACAAACCTCGGTGATACTTATGGGCTTTTCGGCCAGGAGTTTGGAGGCATGCACCAGGCGGTACTCATTTAAAAATTGGATAAAAGTTTTATTGGTGATTTTTTTGAAATACCTGCAAAAAGAAGGGACAGTCATACTCGCCAGATCGGAGATTTCCTTAAGGGGAATTTCCTCTTTGAAATTATTTTTAACATGATTAAAGACTATATTGATACGGTCATTGTCTTTAACACCGGTTTCCATTGAAAACCCATTGGCATTCAGGATTCTCATTTCTTCGGTATTGGCAAGACCGTTTAATATGTCGAGTATGGATAGCAGGCGGTTGAAATTGGACTGATGCTCCAGAAATTCCATTTTTGCACCGAGCTCTTGTTTCGTATTCCCAAAAAACACAATTCCTCCATTAGATATCTCAAAAAGATTCTGGATTTTCTTCATTTCCGGGATTTCAAAAAACTCTGTACCCAGGAAATCTGTTTTCATTTGGACCACCGTTTCACTTTTGTTTCCAGTAAGTTTATCGGTAAAGCCGCAATGAGGTAAATTACTGCCAACTAAAATCAACGTTCCGTTGGTGTAATAAGAAAGATTACTCCCAATTTGCCGTTTCCCAGAGCCTCCGTTGACATATACCAATTCTATCTCCGGGTGGTAGTGCCAGGCATTGTTTTCATTTCTTTTCGAAGCATCGAATTTTTGATACAGGAAAGAATGTTCAAAATTAGTATCAATCGCTTCTAATATAGGTTTCTGCTTAATCATTTATAAGGTGCAATTTTTATATAAAATTAAGAATGACTTTTGGACTAGAGCTTTACAAAATTACCCAAAATATGTACAAAATTACCCCTTAACACTAATTTAACCTACTTGTTAGATAAAATAGCATATAAATTGGAAAATTTTGCTGTAGTTAGAGAAGGATTTCGGCAGTAGGTTTGTACCAGATTTATTTATCAATCTTAAAATTCAAATGTTATGAAGACAGTGATTAAATTAAGTACAGTAGCAGGCCTCTTATTTACAGTAGCTGTAGGTATGGCCAAAGAACCAAATGTTAAACTTATTTCTAAAGGAGCCGAAAAAAGTCTGGTGTTCCAAATGGATGCTAAAGCGAAGGAAACTTACATCAAATTAATTGATGATAATGATAATGTGATTTTTAAAGATAAAGTGTCTTTGGGTAATTATGCCAAAAGGTTCAATTTATCTGCCCTTCCAAACGGACGCTATTACTTTTCTACGGAAAATGCCATTAAACTTTATGTTTATACTTTGAGTGTAAATGAAAGTGAACTGATTCTTGTTGATAAAAGTGAGAAGGCAAAACCCGTTTTCAGAAAGAAAGGAGATAGGCTTTTCCTTAACCTTCTGAACCTTGATGAAAATAAGGTAGATATTAAGGTAATCGATAGTAGTGACCGAGTGGTTTTCAAGGAAACCATTGAGGATGAAAGCATTATTGAAAAGGCATTCAATTTTGAAAAAGCTTATGAAGACAGATACATGGTTGTTGTCAAGGACAATAATGATGTGTACTATGAATATGTCCTCGTTAAGTAGTTACAAAGCTATAATAACAATAAAACAATAATAGAATGAGAACAGCAAATAGTAAATCGCCTACCAACGCCAGGCAGTATACTTTCTTCTCTAGTTTTAAGAACAGTAAGAGAGTCAGCTGGACAGCGGTAAGGAATTACACCAATTAGTTTAGTAGTTTAGTTAATTTTTTAGTAAATGAGTGGGGGGCGAAAGCCCCCCTTTTTTATAACCACCTTTTTAGTTTTTCCCTTTTAGCTTCTGGTAAGGCTGTATTCTCAATAGCTAATTTTAAATGTTGCTTATCTTTTTCCCTGCTAAATAGTAGCTGATAAAATTGCTGGATGGTAAGGGGGTTGTCCGCTTCCTCGATCAATTCCAAATGGTCACCGGCTTTTACGTTGCCTTTTTGGAGTATTCTAACATAAGTGCCCGGGTAACCCCGGTCTATGAATTGTTGGATTATTCCCTGAGATCCAAATCTTACACCTAATTTATAGCAAGGTTCCCTGGGTTGGGAAATCTGCACCAAAGCAGATCCCACTTTATAGACATTGCCAATGCGTATGCTGGCTTCATCCAGATCCTGAACACTGAGGTTTTCTCCAAACATGCCCCAATCCCAGGACAGATCCGGATATAAATTTTTCCAGTAAGTGTATTCATCTGCCGAAAAGAGATAACAAGCTTTGTATTCTCCCCCATGGACTGCCCTGTTAGCTACAGTATCATTTGCAACCACCTCGGTTCCTAATTCAATAGCCTTAGTAACCGGATATTTGAAGATTCCGGTGATTTCTTCCTTTCCTTTCCATTGAATAACAGTTGGTTTCCCAATATTGGCTGCAATAACTTTCATGATATAAAATTAAAAAACCATCACTAATAAAAGTGATGGTTTTTGCTTTTTAAGAATCTATTTGAGAATTATTCTTCGTTATCCAGTTTTTTGGTCATCGTAAATCCTACAAAAAGTCCTATTCCGGCCATTAAGAAAATTGTTCCGGGAAAGGCTACTTCCTCATCCATACCTAAATTGTACGCTAATATTGAGGCAAGAAAGATGGCTACTCCAATACTTATAAGCAACAATGCCAGGTTAAGGATAAATATTTTCCAAAAAGGTGCCACACCCTTACTTCTTCCTTTTGCAAAAATACTGGCGTCTGCACCTTTTTCTATTAACGCAAGACGTTCTTTGTTACGCGTTGAAAAATAGAGATAAAATACCCCGAAAATGGTACCGAAAATTAATGCCATGATAACTGCTTCCATAATATTACTTGTTTTTTAATTGATTAAAATTTGATTCATAGGGTATGACGACTACTTTTTAAAACAGGTTACAAAAATTCTCATTTTATTTTTTTTTATACATTACTGTAACCTATTTTACCTTCAAGGCGTCATATATGACAACAATGAGCAACAACCACGACCAACAATATATAGATAGGGTGCTATCCGGGGATACCCACGCTTTTGAAGTACTGATAGAGCGCTATAAACATATGGTGTATACCCTGGCGTTTAAAATGGTAGGGATAAAGGAGGATGCAGAAGAAGTTGCACAAGACGTTTTTTTAAAGGCATTTACTGCCTTAAATACCTATAAAGGAGAGGCTAAATTCTCTACCTGGCTCTATAAAATTGCATATTACCGGAGCCTGGACTATTTAAAAAAAAATAAGAGGAAGGTAAGAACTTCCACCATTGATATCTCTGAGGAATACGATGTTGCTGCTCTGGAAGGAACCCTGGACGCACTGGAATCCACAGAAAGAACACAAATGATCAGGGAGGCCATGGAGACATTGGCACCCGATGACAGTGTAATTATTACACTGTATTATTTTGAAGAGTTATCTTTGAAGGAAATAGCAAAAGTGATGGACCTGACACCGAATAACGTAAAAGTACGATTGTTCAGAAGCAGATCCAGACTGGCCGAAGTTTTAAGTAATACGGCAGAACCCGAAATGATCAGGCAATATGGAAGCAAATAAAGACAAAAAACTGGATGATTTAATTAGAAAGTCGGTCAAAGAAATTGGCCTGGAAAGTCCATCAGCAGATTTCACCAAAACACTGCTTTCTAAAATTGATGTATCTACTCAAATAGATACTGCTACGGCCTATAAGCCATTAATCTCCAAAGCCGGCTGGGTGGTATTGACTTTAATTTTAGTTGCCTTGAGTGGTTTTGCACTATATGGCAATCTTGATTCTAATTTGGCCTGGTTAGAAAAAATGAATATGGGAGCCCTTCCGGAATTACAATTGATGGACGCCCTTCCCAATTTGGCCGTGTCGAATATATTTTTCTACGGTTTCCTGATCTTCGGAATATTTGCGTTCATTCAACTGCTATTTTTTAAGCAGCGGCTAGACAGGCAATATGCCTAAAGAGCAGCTGTGATAAAAGCCTTCAAAAGAACTATATTTCTTTCTTCATGGTTAAAATGGTAAGTGGTAATTCCTAGAGATTGTGCCGTTTTAACCGCATCCCGATGGTGCTCAAAATAAATTACATTTTCAGCATTTAGATCATACTCCTTAAATAGGGCTTTAAAATATTCCGGATTTGGTTTGTTGGGATTATGAGACATACTAAACAGTGGATAGGGCAGGTTTACCATTCCAAGATTTTGTTGCTCTTCGCTATTGGCATTGGTAACAATGATCTTAGGCTCACGAAATTCATCGAGCATTTTTTTGATCTCAGTATCTACGCCATGCTCAGTAATAAAGGTATTCCAGGCATCTACTAATATTGTTTTCATAAGCTTAAAATTAGTATTTAATTCATTACAGGCACAATACTCATATAATACCAGGCCCAATACATCAATCCAAATTGTAACGCTATTCTGAGGATCAATAGCCATTTGGGAAAACCAAGATTCGCTTTTTTTTCTAGGAGCATATATATATGAACCGGCATAAAGGCCAGTAACATGAGGATTACACCATATATAGCCACGGCCGTAAATTCAGGAACACTGAGGGTAACACCCAGAATAATTTCTACCACCCCGCTAAGAAAAACCAGAAGTTTGTGCTTTGGCAGGTATCTGGGCATAATCCGTAAATAGGCCTTGGGTTTTACAAAATGAAATATTCCGGCGACTATGTACATCACAGCCATAAGATAAAAGTGCCAGGGATAGGTCATAAAGTAAATATAATGCTAATTGATATAAAGCATCGAAGGGTTTTGGCAATAATAGTATCAGGATGAGTATCTTTAAGAAGATACCAGCTAACGCCTGGCAAGGCACGAGTTACTGAAAAATACTTGTGGGGAGGCATGACATTTAACAAATACCAATTATGGATAAAGTCAGAGGCGTCATATTTGATTTAGACGGAACAGTTGGCAATACATTGCCACTTTGCATCATGGCTTTTAAGAAGGCAATAGAACCGCTGATTAATCGGTCGTTGTCTGATGAAGAAATTGTAGCAACTTTTGGCCCTTCGGAAGAAGGAACTATCATGGCGTTGGCGCCCAATCATTACCAAAGAGGAATTAAAGACTATTTATATCATTACGAGGCACTTCATTCCATGTGTTCTTCACCCTTTGGTGGAATTACAGAATTACTCCAGTCCCTTAATGAAAATAAGGTCAGGACTGCAATGGTAACTGGTAAAGGCAATTTCAGTACCGAATTATCACTGAAACAGTTTAAGATAAAGCAATATTTTGAACAAATAGAAACGGGCAGTCCGTACGGACCCAGAAAGCCCGACGGGATTAAGGCGGTTATGCATTCCTTCGGTGATATTGCCAAAGAAGAATTGGTATATGTGGGAGATCACCCAAGTGATATCATTGCAAGTCGTGAGGTTGGCATCCAGGCCATTGCGGCAGCCTGGGCTACTAGCGCCGAACCGCATAAATTATTAGCACTTGAACCCGATGGAATATTCTATACAATACCGGAATTTACAGAATGGCTCAATAAACGAATTTGATTACTAATTAAAATTTGCAGAAAAAATGGCTGCTAAAACTTTCAGTTTAATGGGGCGAAGAGGGTGCTACTGAACCTGGCTAGTAGACTACAATTCTAATTCTACTTTTATCAACATAACCAACCATTTTAATTCTGGTCTTAAGTTTTTATTCCAATTTACTTCTATATCTTCACCGCCAAACTTCAACCAAAATGACCAAACCAAAGAATGAAGAAGGATTAAAACGAGTGGTAGGCATTACTGGCCTGTCTTTCAATATTGTTAATTGTACTGTTGGTGCGGGGATTTTTGCACTACCAGCCATAGTAGGGGTAGAACTGGGTGCCTTTAGTATATATGCCTATGTGTTTTGTGGCATCATGATGGCCACAATAATGCTCTGTTATGCCGAAATCGGAACCCGTGTCACAAAATCCGGGGGAAGTTATGCCTATGTAGTGGCAGCTTTTGGAGAATTTGCCGGTTTTATTGTGAATTGGCTTGCGGTATTTGGATGGAGTATTTTGGGAAGCGCTGCACTCATGAATATTATTGCCGATTCTCTGGCGGTACTCTTCCCGGTATTTGCACTGCCATGGGTACGTGCCCTATTCTATTTTGGGCTGCTTGGATTTCTGGTGCTGACCAATGTTAGAGGTGTCAAAGAAGGGGTAATGTTTGTAAAATGGATTACTGTCATTAAAATAATACCGCTATTGTGTATAATCTTCCTTGGTTTTGGTCTTATAAATTCTGAAAATCTTCAGTGGGAACATTTGCCCTCAGTCAGCACATTTGGCAATACGACGCTGGTTTTATTTTTTGCATTTGCCGGTTTTGAAACAGCCTTGGGCGCCAGTGGCGAAATAAGAAATCCCAAGCGTACCATCCCATTTGGTATTTTACTTGGAGGAGCGGTGGTACTCATAATTTATTTACTACTGCAAACTGTCACTCAGGGAATTTTGGGTATTGAAATGGTAGCTTACAAAGATGCACCTTTGGCCGCAGTAGCAGAAAAGATTGTCGGAGCGGCCGGGAGTACTATACTGTTAATTGCTGCGGCTATATCTTGTTATGGAGCTGTCAGCAGTGATGTAATGAATACTCCAAGAGTACTTTATGCCGGTTCTAAAGACGGACTCTTTCCCAAGTTTCTGGGCAAGATTCACCCCAAATTTACTACTCCTTACTGGGCCATAATTTGCTTTACCGGATTAATATTTATTTTTTCTGTGTCGGGAGGCTTCCGTGAATTAGCGGTATTGGCGAGTGCCGCTATTTTGCTTATTTACCTAATGGTCATTTTTGCAACAATTAAACTAAGAAAGCAACCAACACCAGCAGAAGAAAAGTCGTTCAAAGTCCCTGGAGGGCTATTTATTCCTATTATTGGTATTGGAGCTATAGTTTGGTTACTGACCAGTCTGAGTAAATGGGAAATACTTTCCACTCTAATTTTTATTGCTTTTTTATGTGGTCTTTATTTAACTATGAAATGGGTAAAGAACAAGAGGGAATAAAAGGTTTAGTTTTATATTCAATTAAATTTCTATTGCGTTTCGGCCCGATCTTTGTTGCTTTCAATCGCATAACTCCGTGTTAGAATTAATCAAGGGCTCAGGTGGTACTTTTTCTATTGTAAAAAGGGTTTAGATTAGATTACCAGCCATAATAGAGATTATTAATATGGCGTCTGGGCTACGGAAATCAAGAAGTTTGAAACTAAAAATATCAGTATGAATAATATAGGTTGGTTAAAAATTGCAATTATATGTTTAGCTATTGTTATAGCAGGATTCTTTGTTGGAAACATGCATAAAACCGGAAAGAAATATGACCGCTATGTAACGGTCAAAGGTCTTTCCGAAAGGGAAGTAAAGGCAGATTTGGCGGTTTGGCCAATAAATATTACGCTTACAGGGAACAATTTGGGGGTACTAAAGGAAAGTATCGAAACACAAAGTAGTGCGGTGTACGACTTTTTTATAAGTCAGGGTTTTGACCAAAACGACCTTACCAGGGGTAGTACAAATATTAGCGACGCACGGGCCAATTTATATAATTCGGGACAACGGAATGTAGAGTTCAGATATCTGGCTAAATCAGAATTTACTGTTAGGACCAATGATATAGAAAGACTTCAGAAAGCGCTGTCAGCATCTCTGGAATTAATATCTAAAGGCATTTTAATAGGCTCTAAGAATACCTGGAGGCCAATTGAATATATTTTCACCGGCTTAAATGAGCTGAAACCATCTATGATAGAAGAAGCTACTAAAAATGCCAGGGAGGTTGCCGAGAAATTCGCCAAAGACTCCAATGCAGAAGTTGGTAATATCCGTATTGCCAGGCAGGGTTTGTTCTCTATCAATGACAGGGATGAAAATACGCCGGAAATTAAGATAGTTAGGGTGGTTTCTACTATAGATTTTCAATTGGAAGACTAAATCTGATCTTTTCAAAAATTAGTCCTGAAATTCCTTGAATCTGGTCATAAATTTGTCTGTAAACTCAATTTATAGTGAATTTATATTGATAAGCTAAGTTCCCATATTAAGAAAATTACGGGCATTTGATCTGGCCGGATAATTTGGCTATTATTGCAATATCACCGTAACGAATAAATAGCTTATGTACACAAGAAGAGTATATAGTACTTTACAAATGGTACAATGGACCCGATTTGAAACATTGGTGTTTTTTGTCATTATAGCAATATGGGTAGCCCTTTATTATTTTTTGGATTTAGATTGGTTCAGAATTCCATGGACCCCGATGGCTCTGATTGGTACGGCAGTGGCCTTTGTTATTGGATTTCAGAATAATGCAGTTTACGGCAGGATCTGGGAAGCCAGAAAGATCTGGGGCGGAATTGTAAATACATCACGCACATTTGGGGTTTTCATTCAGGACATGATTACAAATGAACATGTTGTTCAGGCCATGCCGGAGACAAGAATTACTTCAGAAGTAAAGGCGCTGACCTACAGGCACATTGCCTGGATGACCGCATTAAGACATGCCATGAGGAACCGAAAAACATGGGAAACCACCAGCAAGCATAAAACAAATACGGAATGGGGAATTTTGCCACCGGAGAAAAAGGCTTCGCTAGAAGATGATTTAAAGCCATATCTCTCTGAGGAGGACCTTAATTATGTCATGAGTAAGGACAACCGTCAGACAGCTTTACTTTATTTGCAGTCGCATCATATGAGGGCATTGAAGGAAGAAGGACTTATTTGGGAGTTTTCATTTTTGCAACTTGAAGGGGTGGTTGAAGAACTTTTTACACTTCAGGGAAAGACTGAAAGAATCAAGAATTTTCCTTACCCTAGACAATACGCAACGCTGAACCACTATTTTATGTGGTTGCTTCTTTTATTGTTGCCCATAGCCCTGGTACCGCAATTTATAGATATAGGTAAAGGCATAATGGAAACTCAGCCCTTAATAGGTAACTTATTTGTATTGTTGGTAATCCCAATTTATGTGGCAGTGGCCTGGATCTTCCACACCATGGAACGTATTGGGAGAACTGGGGAAAACCCTTTTGAGGGCACTGCCAATGATGTTCCTATTTCAACTATTGCCAGAGGGATTGAAATAGACCTGAGACAAAATCTTGGGGAAGACAAAACAGATATCCCTACCCAGTTCCCGGAAGATTATGGTGTGCAATTTTAATATCGTTTAAAAAAGTCAAATTTAAATATCAATATGAAGAATTTTCTAAGCATCGTATTTATCGTAGTACTCATTGGTTGTCAAACCGGGTCAAAGGAGAAACAATTGGCAGAAGTAAGTAGTGCTACTATCGGAAAGCATATAGAACAACTGGCATCCGATGATTTTCTGGGAAGAAAACCTTTTACGGAAGGAGAAGTAAAGACAGTGAATTATCTGGAAGAGGAATTTTCAAAACTAGGCCTATTACCAGGGAATGGAGAGAGCTTTTTTCAGGAAGTCCCTATGGTTGAAATTACAGGAACTCCTTCTGAAAAAATGCGGATCACTGGGGATAATCAGAATTTTGAGCTCGAATATTTTGAAGATTTTGCCATCACCACAAAAAAAGCACAACCGGAAGTAGCTCTGGACAATTCTGAATTTGTTTTTGCAGGATATGGCATAGTAGCGCCGGAGTACGATTGGAACGATTATGAAGGGATAGACTGGAAAGGAAAAACTGCAGTAGTATTGGTTAATGATCCGGGATTCAATTCGGGTGATTCCACACTATTTAAGGGAAATGAAATGACCTATTACGGCCGGTGGACTTACAAATACGAAGAAGCAGCAAGACAGGGAGCTGCCGGGGTGCTAATCATTCATGATACAGAGCCTGCTTCATACGGATGGAACGTGGTGCAATCTGGCTGGAGCGGATCAAAATTGAGTTTGGAGAGCAATATACCTGTTGTAAATGTCCAGGGATGGATAAGCAATGAAAGCGCAAATAAGTTGTTTGAGGCAGCTGTTATCGAAAACAAGGACTATTCAGAAATTGCAAGAAATAAGGACTTCTCTCCAATACCCTTGGGATTAAGTGGCTCAGTAAAAATCACAAATAAGATTAAGCGAGACCGTTCTAAAAATGTCATTGCGCTTTTACCGGGAACGGATCTTAAGGATGAATACATTATTTATTCAGCACATTGGGATCATTTTGGTGTAGGAAGGGCAATTAACAATGACTCTATTTACAATGGGGCGGTGGATAACGCCTCGGGTACTGCTTGTTTATTGGCCTTAGCAGAGGCATTTAAAAAATCCCCACCCCAAAGACGCTCAATTGTATTAATTGCCGTTACCGCTGAAGAACAGGGCCTGTTAGGTTCAGCTTTCTATGCGGAAAACCCGATTTATACACCTCAAAAATCTGTGGCGAACATAAATCTGGACGCATTTTACAGCCCGGGTCCCATGAAAGATTTAACAATAACAGGTTTCGGGCAATCCGAAATGGACGAATATGCAAAGGAAGCGGCAGAAAAACAAGGACGATATATTATTCCCGATCCTGAATCAGAAAAGGGGTACTTTTACCGATCAGATCATTTTAATTTTGCCAAAATTGGTATCCCTGCCCTTTATGCCAGTGGTTCTTATGAAGGTTTTGAGAAAAGCGTTGCAGAAATTAAACAACTAAATGATCAATACCGGGCAACCGCCTACCATCAGCCCTCTGACGAGTATGATAAGAATACAACAGAGTTAAGTGGAATACGACTGGATGCACAGCTACTTTTTGAAGTGGGGTATAAATTGTCTAATGAGGATTATTTCCCAAAATGGTACAAAACAAGTGAGTTTAAGGCAGCCAGGGAATAAATTTTAAAGGAATAGGCGTCTACCACTGTTTGATTTTAGATATTGATCTTTGAAAACCGATACAGCAAATAATTATAGCAGGTCATTGACCAGAATGTTCTGGCCTCTCTCAGTACGTGCTAAACTTATTATAATTGGTGGCAGCATCATCGCAATATGCTCCGTTTCATGTAAGGAGGACAGCGCTGATAGCCCTACCAGTAAGGATGGCACAGAAGTTATATTCGACTCGGTAAAATGGAGGGTAAAGGAAGAAGATAACTATCCTTACCGGGACCAGATGGTCAACGCCCTCCTTTACGACAATGACCTAAGAACCCTTAATGAAAGTGCAATCTTAGACCTGCTGGGAGCACCCGACAGGCGTAATGAAGGCTATTTATATTATACCGTTAACCAGACAAGGCTCGGGTTTTGGCCACTACACACCAAATCATTAGTCGTAAAGTTTTCTGCAGATAATAATGTGGAATGGATTAAGCTACATGAATAAGAAACATCTGTGTGCTAAAATTACAATGGATTGAAAAAGTAAATTGCTATTGCTTAAAATAACTGGATTTATACGATAAACCTATTTGTTTTTCCATAAGTAAAACCTCGGGTTTGTCTTTTCTCAGGCCTACCTGCCAGTCATTAAAAATCTCCCATTCATCATTGGTATATATTGCTTCCCCATATTGGGCTATCAAAGCCTTACGAATTCTGTCTTCTTCTCCTTTTCCACTTAGGATCCATACCACATTGAGCTTATTGTCTCCAAACCTGGCCTCAATTTTTCTTGGAAACCCCATATAATCTACGCCAAAGCCATTGATCTGAATCTGGGCATTAGGATCGTTCCCATCTAATTCCTCTACTGCTATAAATTTACTATTCGCTTCAATTAATGGTTTTATTTCCTCCATGGACGCCCCCATTTTTAAAAAGGGAGGGATAACATTCTTGGCTTCTGCTGTACTCGTTTTCTTATAATGGGGATCCGCATAAGGATTTTCCCAGGTAAATAAATTAACATGCATGGCCTCATTGTTCATAATCCATGCAACGTCCTTTTTCTTATTCAGGAGTAATTTATCCCTGGAGTAGATACTATAATCCATATAAATAGAAGCCGTGTCTTTGCGATTTTTAGTAAAAGTGGCTATCGCGTTGCCCTTTGCTTCAATATAGACCAGCTTATCATCGGCAAATGTGAAAACGGTCCTTTGGATAATGCCCGATGCTGTGGTAATATTAGTGCAGACCAAATGTGTTTCTTTGTCCTTTGCCAGGGGAAAACTTGGAAGGTCTATAGTAATGACTTTAGTTGTTTCCGAAATTTCGTCTAATTTGTCCGAGACCACCTCCAGAGGTGATCCTAATTCAATACCATTAAACGCCTTCTCGGCTTGTGCATTTATAAATAACGGGAGCAGTATAAACAAAGAGCTTATACGAATTGTTTTGAATATCATCATTGATGTCTTTGATTGAATGGTTATAAAGATCATTAATATTTGGGATTGTTACAGTTTAGGGATCACTTTTTCACAATTATTTTCTCTCTTTATAAAAGAATCTGGCAGTCATGGTAAGATAGTTGCAATTACCTATCTTTAAGCACCTAAGTACTATGAACCAAAAAAAACCGCCCTGGTACTATCTCTTTCTGCTCATATTAGCCGGAGAGTCTGTATTTATACTTCCATTTGTTCTTGCCCGGGTTTTTCGGCCAACCGTTTTGAATACTTTTGAACTCAACAATGTAGAGTTAGGTATTTGTTATTCGGTATATGGCCTTGTGGCATTGCTGTCGTATGTTTTAGGAGGGCCATTGGCCGATAAAATTGCCCCTAGAAAATTAATGGCCATAGCTTTGTGGATGACAGCCGCAGGAGGTTTGGTATACGCCACATTTCCGAGCTATACAGTGCTAAAAATACTTTATGGCTATTGGGGTTTCACTACCATATTTTTATTTTGGGCTCCCATGATAAAGGCCACAAGATTCTGGGGCGGAACAGCCTCCCAGGGGAAAGCATTTGGATTTTTGGATGGGGGTCGTGGTTTGGTTGGGGCCTTGTTTGGCGCAATGGGGGTGCTTATTTTTTCGTTATTCATAACCACAGAAATTTCGGAATTAACACTCTCAGAGAGCAGGGCGGCATTCAAATCTGTAATCTTGTTCTCTTCGGCAATTGTCGTTCTTGTTGGCATACTGATTTGGTTATTTATGAAATTGGAGGGTGATGTTGAGAAAGAAATCATATTAGAGAAAATTACCTTGTCACAGATACGGCAGGTAGCCAGGTTACCATCGGTTGGACTACTGATGATCATCATTCTTTGTGCTTATGTAGGCTACAAAATCACGGATGTGTTTTCACTTTATGCCCAGGACGTTATGCATTATGACCAGGTACAATCTGCCTCGGTGGGCACTTTTCTGCTTTTTGTCCGTCCGGTGGTTGGGGTGTTTATCGGCATTATGGCAGACAGATCTGAAACCACCATCTGGTTATTTATAAGCTTTGTGGTTGCATTTCTGGGATCTGTTTTGTTCGCAACGGGCATAATTAATGCTTCTGCAACTATATTATTTTTTCTTTCTATTCTGATAGTGGCATCAGGGGTTTATGCGGCGCGTTCGCTCTACTTTGCCGTAATGCAGAAAGGAAAAATTCCGCTGGTGCTTACCGGTACGGCTGTGGGCCTTATTTCAATTGTGGGGTATACGCCAGATATTTTTGCCGGACCGGCGATGGGGTATCTCCTGGATAATTCCCCAGGAGCGGAAGGGCATCAGCATGTGTTCTGGATGTTGGCAATTTTTGCCTTTATAGGCGGGATCGCTTCATGGTACTACTATCGCTTATACAGCAAATAACTGTAATTGGTCTGAAGTGGGTTATATACCTCTATTCCTGGAATAAAAAAACCGCCATGGAAATGGCGGCTTTATCTATTAATAGATGATAGTAATTATCATTTCACCATCTCATAGCTACGTTGAATAAACCTTGTGAGTTCTTCACCCTTGAGTAGGCCTTTGGATAATCTTGCAAGGTCTATAGACTGATTTATGAGTCTTTCCCTCTTCTTGGCCGTACGGGTGTTGAGAATCTCTCCAACCAGTTCGTGATTTGTATTTACGATGATATTATACATTTCTGGCATGTTTCCCATCCCAAACATACCACCACCGCCTCCGGATTGTTGCATTTCTTTCATTCGACGCATAAATTCGGGTTCTGTGATGATAAACGGAGAAGCATTACTATCCATGGCTTCGAGTTGTATGGTATAGCTTTTATTTTCTATTACTTCTTCCAGATTAGCCTTTAGCTTTTCTTTTTCTTCATCAGATAATTTACTAATCTGGGTGTCTTCTTTCTTAATGAGATTATCAATATGATCGGCATCCACTCTGGCAAATGAAAGATTTTCCTTTGAAGTCTCCAATTTTTGCATCAGGTGGGAAACTATGGGAGAATCCATAAGCAGCACTTCGTATCCTTTTGCTTTGGCCGCCTCAATATAGCTGTGCTGAGCCTCCTTATCAGATGCATAAAGTACTACCAGTTTCTCGTCTTTGTCTGTCTGGTTGTCTTTTATTTTTTCCTGTAATTCTTCAAAGGTATAATAGGTGTCATCTACGGTTGGGTAAAGTGCAAATTTGTCAGCTTTTTCAAAGAATTTATCTTCAGAAAGCATCCCGTATTCTATTACAATTTTAATATCGTTCCACTTTTTCTCAAAATCTTCTCTGTCCTTTTTAAAGATAGAATTTAGTTTATCTGCTACTTTACGAGTGATATAAGAAGAGATCTTTTTTACCGCACCATCGGCCTGTAAGTAAGAACGGGATACATTTAAAGGAATATCAGGAGAATCTATCACTCCTCTTAACATCGTAAGGAATTCCGGCACAATGCCTTCTACATTATCCGTTACAAAAACCTGGTTCTGATACAACTGAATACGGTCTTTCTGAATATTTAGATCGTTAGACAGTTTAGGGAAATACAGTATTCCTGTTAAATTAAAGGGATAATCCACATTTAGATGAATGTTGAACAAAGGTTCTTCAAACTGCATGGGATATAGTTCTCTGTAGAAATCTTTATAATCCTCATCTTTGAGTTTGGCCGGTTGTTTGGTCCAGGCCGGGTTGGGATTATTTATGAAATTGTCAACTTCTTCCGTTGGTGCGGGATCTTCCTCCTTTGCACCTTCGGGTTTTGGCAGAGTTTCTGTACGGGTCCCGAATTTAATTGGGATAGGCATAAATTTGTTGTACTTACGCAACAATTCTGAAATCCTGTTCTCTTCCAGGAATTCCGTAGAATCTTCTGCAATATGAAGAACAATCTCAGTTCCCTGAGATTCCTTTTTGCCCTTTTTTATAGTAAACTCCGGAGAACCGTCACAAGACCAGTGAACAGAAGGTTCATCCTTAAAACTTTTGGTAATAATATCAACTTTATCTGCTACCATGAAGGCGGAATAAAATCCAAGCCCAAAATGACCAATAATGCCAGCATCTTTCCCGGCATCCTTGTATTTATCTAAAAATTCTTCAGCACCTGAAAAAGCCACTTCGTTGATATACTTTTTCACCTCTTCTTCTGTCATGCCCACACCTTGATCCAAAATGTGTATTTTTTTGCCATCTTTATCTACTTTTACTTCAATTATGGGATCGCCATAAGCTACTTTGGCATCTCCTACCGAAGTTAGATGCTTTAATTTCAGAGTAGCATCTGTAGCATTGGAAATTAACTCCCTTAAAAAGATCTCATGATCGCTGTAAAGGAATTTTTTTATTAAGGGAAATATGTTTTCAACGGAAACATTAATCTTGCCTGTGGCCATACTTCTAATTTTATAGTGTTAATACTGCCATAGGCATGGCAAAAAAAATACCATCATTGTCTTAAATGACAAACTGACACCCCTTTTTTTTATGGGTTGAAAGTTTAACAAAACTTTTTGTTTAATGATTTGGAGAAACAGTTAAACATTATTTATATTTGTCATGTGACTGAAAAAGCTGATTGCTACGAAAGAGAATCTTGATTTAGAAAATCAGTTTGTTTATTAATTGGTTAGGTTGTTTAAAGCGCACTTCTTTCAAGAGGTGCGCTTTTTTTAAACTCGATTTTAGACATATTACATCATTTTACTTAATACTATTCTGAACAATTTTAATATAAATTATGAACGCTAAAAACACAAAGACAAAGAATTCTGAAAGTGCAATTATCTCGTTGTATATGGATTATGTTTTGAAAGAAGAGAAGATTCCTAAGTCGGTTTATAAATTCTGTCAACTAAATAATCTTGAGGAAGAAGAATTCTATAACTATTTTGGTTCTTTTTCCGGTCTTCATCGGGCTATCTGGACCAAATTCTTTGATAGTACCCACGAACTCATGAAAAAGAATAAAGAGTTCCAGGGTTTTTCGAATAAGGATAAAATGCTCACTTTCTTCTTTAGCTTTTTTGAACTACTCGCACTCAACAGAAGTTATATCCTCTTTGCCCTGGATAATGAACGAAATTTACTTAGGAGTTCGGCGCAGCTTAAAACTTTACGCACCAGGTTTAAAGAATTTGCAACTGATCTGATAATAGAAGGCAGTGCTGACGCTACTATAAAAGTATTGCGGAAAAATCCGGGAATATTTTCAGAAGGAGCCTGGATACAGTTGGTAGTGCTTTTGAAGTTTTGGATTGATGATGATTCTCCTGGTTTTGAAAAGACAGATATGGCTATAGAGAAGTCTGTGAATACTGTTTTTGAACTAATTGACAATTCCCCCATAGAACGCATCCTGGATTTGAGTAAGTTTCTTTATAAAGAGAAATTCACTTAAGACCAACTTTACCCTGATAAATGAAAACATTAGATAGAATACCAACAAGCAAAATAGAACGCGCAGGTAAGTTAATGACCACAGGGGTTAGGGTGGGCGGTAATTACGTCAAGTTTTATGGCAAGAAACTTGTAAATCCTGACTTCTCGCGCGAAGAGCTTAATCAGAATAATGCAGACGATATTTACAACGGTCTAAAGCAACTCAAAGGCAGCGCTCTGAAAGTGGCTCAAATGCTCAGTATGGATAAGAATATGCTTCCTGGTGCTTATGTCGAAAAATTCTCATTGGCTCAATTTTCAGTTCCCCCATTGTCAGCTCCATTGGTACGGAAAACATTTAAGAAATACACTGGCAAGTACCCTGAAGACATTTATGATAGTTTTGATAAAGAATCGGTTAATGCGGCCAGTATAGGACAGGTACATAGAGCTCGCCTGGGAGGGCAGGATCTGGCCGTTAAAATACAATATCCAGGAGTTGCCCAAAGTATTAATAGTGATCTTGCACTTGTAAAACCCATTGCGGTCAGAATGTTTAATCTTAAGGGCAGCGATACGGATAAGTACTTTGAGGAAGTGGAGAAGAAACTGGTTGAAGAAACAGATTATTTGCTAGAAATAGCACAAAGTCGTGAAATTACCCATGCCTGCAATTCAATACCCAACCTCAAGTTCCCAAAGTACTACCCCGAACTCTCCGGGGAACGGATGATTACTATGGACTGGATGAGTGGGAAACACCTGAGTGAATTTACGAAAGGAACATTTGACCAGGAAACAGGAAACAAACTCGGACAAACGCTATGGGATTTCTATATGTTTCAGATACACAAACTGCGCAAGGTGCATGCCGATCCACATCCTGGAAATTTTATGATAAATGAGCGACATGAATTGATTGCGATAGACTTTGGATGTATTAAGGACATTCCCGATGAATTCTATATACCATATTTTGAGTTGGCACAGAAAGAAAACATCGCTAACGAGGAAGTTTTTTTAAATAAACTGTATCAATTAGAAATATTGAATGATGATGATTCTGAAGAAGAAAGGCTGTATTTTACAGCTTTATTTAAGGAGATGCTGATGTTATTTACATCTCCGTTCCACGAAGAAAGTTTTGATTTTGGAGATTCGGTTTTTTGGTCTAAGATTGCGGCCCTTGGTGAAAAGTTTTCAAAAGACGAGGATCTTAGAAAGATGAACGGTAGTAGAGGTTCTAAACACTTTTTATATATCAACAGAACCTTTTTTGGTCTTTACAACTTACTTCATGATCTCAAAGCTGTAGTCTCAATTCATAATTACAATAACTACTAGGGGGTTTACAATAGCAATTCCAGTGTGAATTTAGATTCAATTTTTTGAGCAACAAACTTTTCGAAAAACTATAGGCAAGTTTACCTTTTATAGTTACATTTATTTTCTATTGACAGAATATGAAACAAACCAGTTATCTGTCGAACTAAACAAACCTCACTATGTACAATTCAAAAATTACAGGATTAGGCTACTATGTGCCAGACAATGTGGTGACTAATGATGCACTCTCTGAGCTGATGGACACCGATGACGAATGGATTCAGGAAAGAACAGGGATCAAGGAAAGGAGACATGTGGTTAGAGGTGAAGACACCACCACAACAATGGGGGTAAAAGCAGCTAAAATTGCCATTGAGCGCGCCGGGATCAACAAGGACGATATAGACTTCATTGTTTTTGCCACCTTAAGTCCGGATTATTATTTCCCTGGCCCTGGCGTATTGGTGCAACGAGATCTTGGTCTGAAGACTGTAGGAGCCGTAGACATCAGAAATCAATGCTCAGGTTTTGTTTATGCCGTTTCCCTTGCAGATCAGTACATTAAAAGTGGCATGTATAAGAATATCCTTGTTATCGGTTCCGAATTGCATTCAGGTGGTTTGGATATGACTACAAGAGGCAGGGGTGTATCGGTTATATTCGGTGATGGTGCCGGGGCTGCGATATTGAGTAGGGAAGAAGATAACAGCAAAGGAATCCTGTCTACTCATTTGCATTCTGAAGGGCAGCATGCTGAAGAACTATCACTCATAGCACCGGGTATGGGAAAACGATGGGTAACAGACATTATAGAAGACAACGATCCTGATGACGAATCCTATTTTCCATATATGAACGGACAATTCGTATTTAAAAATGCAGTTGTGCGCTTTAGTGAGGTAATTATGGAGGGCCTCGGAGCTAATAATCTAAAGCCCGAGGATATTGATCTACTTGTACCTCATCAGGCCAACCTGCGAATATCTCAATTTATACAAAGGAAATTTAGGCTTGGTGATGATCAGGTATACAATAACATCATGAAATATGGGAATACCACAGCTGCTTCTATTCCTATTGCACTAACCGAAGCCTGGGAAGAGGGCAAAGTAAAAGAAGGAGATCTAGTGGTTTTAGCTGCTTTTGGAAGTGGCTTTACCTGGGGAAGTGTAATTATAAGATGGTAAATTTTTAAGTAGCGCAATATGGGCAAACAGCTTAGAAAATTAACCCCGCGTCTTAGCGAATTTATTACAAGTCAAAAAATGTTTTTTGTGGCCACAGCTATGGCAGATGGTAAGATCAACCTTTCTCCCAAGGGGATGGATGCTTTTAAGGTTATTCATGAGAACAAAGTACTTTGGCTTAATCTTACCGGGAGCGGTAATGAAACGGCAGCGCATTTAAAATACTCGGAGAGGATGACCATCATGTTTTGTGCATTTGAGGGGCCTCCATTGATCCTCAGGCTCTATGGCAAAGCAAAAGCCTACCATAAAAGAGACAAGGGTTGGGATGAATATATATCCTTGTTCCCGCATTATTCGGGAAGCAGACAGATCATAGAAATGGATGTTGAACTGGTACAAACCTCCTGTGGCTTTGGAGTACCATTTATGGACTATAAGGGTGAAAGAGACCTGCTGGGTCCCTGGGCAGTAGAAAAGGGCGATGATGGCCTTGAGGCCTATATGCAACAAAAAAATATGGAAAGTCTTGACGGTCTTCCAACAGGTATATTTGAGTAATCTTCTTTAATAAAAAACCCCGACCAATAAGCCGGGGTTTTCCTAGTTGAATTTCATAACAGGAGCCAACCAACCAATACCCCGTTGTTACCAAATCAACTCAACTATAAAATTCCGCCACCACCTTGTTTAGTGTTGCTATCTCTTCTTTTTCGTTTTGCTGCCCTGTTTTTACCGCTACCAAACCTGTATGAGATTCCGGCATATACATTCTGACTTTCCCAATTAAACTGACCTGTTTGTAAAAATGGCTTGTCACCTTCAAAGGCAAACTGCATGGTATTAAAAATATCGTTGAAATTGAGGCTAAACGTACCTTTACCCTGGGCAAAGCTGTAACGGGCTCCCAGATTTACAAAATACATAGGTTCCATATCAAATTGCAGGCTTCGACGACTTCCCCTGTAGAAGCCAAACAGTTGGAAAGTAAGCTTTTTGTTAGCCTTAAAACTGTTATTCATCCTAAGGTTCCATGCGGTATTGTCTACTTCTATTTCCTCAGATATTATATCGTCTTCCGTGGCGGTCAGATTGTCTGTTTCCAGACTTTCAGTGATGCCCCTTTGGGTTTGAGAATAAAGATCAAAACTCCCATTGATACTCCACCATTTAGTGGGCCTGTAATTTGTAGAAAATTCTATCCCGTAGGCAGAGGTATTATCAAAATTATCATGAGTGAGAATTATTTTATTCAGATCAAGCCTGTCTACGTAAATAGCCCTGTTGATTTCATCCTTGATGGTCCGGTAAAATACCCCACTGGTTATACTTCCTTTTTTGAATCTCCTTGTATAATTAAGCTCATAAGAGTTTGTGAACTGAGGAACCAAACTCGGGTTACCAAATGATGATATTAATGGGGTAGACCATTCTCTGATAGGGTTTACCTGTGTAAGTCCCGGCCGGTCTACTCTTCGACTCAAACTCAATTGTAACTGATTTTTCTCGCTTGGAGAATAAGTCAGAAATGCAGAAGGATATATTTGAGTATACTTATCGGTAAACGCCCTCACCCCACTGGTATCTGCCTTAACCTCTACATCCTCTACCCTGACCCCTACCTGGTAAGACCATTTGTCATAGTTCTGGCCAAATGTGGCATATGCCGAATAGATATCCATCCCATATATAAATTCTGTATCGCTGGTAGGTACAAGATTTCCACTTGGAGTAAAGGACAGGCCTGTGGAGGAATAATCTATATCCGTCTCAAAAATCCGTGCTTCTATACCTACTTCCAATTTAGAAATAGAGTCCAGAGGATTAACATAGTCAAGGTTGGCTATCGTCTGGTCCCTTCTCGTATTTACAAAATCCATATAATCCGGAAATAGTGTGGCACCTGTTGAGCTGAAATCGGCTATTTCATCATCCTTGAATTTATTGTAATCTATTTCCAGCTCTATATTATGGCCTTCTTTGTTGAATTCGAGTTTGTAATCAAAATTGTATTGCTGGCTATGATTTTCATTAGTGTTGTTGAACAATTGCGATGTATTCAGCAAGGGATCGTTATTGTAGATTACATCGGTATTTCCAAACCCTTTTCCATCGTAAATATTTTGATTGGTAAAGAATGAAATAGTGTTTTTATCATTCAGGTAAAAATCTATGCCTGCTTTGTATAAGTAGGATTTGTTGTTGTTAAGGAAATCGAACAATTGGGTAGAATTCTGGTCTACTCTAAGAATACGGCCGTCATTTACATACTTCCCTATATTGGTTCCTACATTACCGTATAAGTTAACTTTTCCATTGCGGTAATTAAGATCCAGAGAATTGTTGAACTTTGCTTCTATGCCTACGGTAAGTCCGGTTGTTATACTTCCATTAAATCCGATATTGGCATTTTTATGAAGTACTATATTGATAATCCCACTCATTCCTTCCGGATTGTACTTGGCCGAAGGATTGGTGATTAATTCAATAGATTTTATTGAAGAAGACGGAATTTGTCGAAGCAGTTGAGCCACTGGAACATTAGATAATTTGCCATCTACCATTACCCTTACATTAGAATTACCTCTCATTGTCAGATCTCCGGTTTGGGAATCCACATTGACAGAAGGGATATTATTCATGATATCTGAGGCAGTTGCACCGGCAGTTGTCAGGTCTTTACCTACATTGATTACTTTCCGATCTATTTTTTGTTCTATTGTGGTGCGTTCGGCGACAACATCTACCCCTGCAAGTTCTTCTGCTTCTTCCTCCAGAACGATGATTCCAAGATTTAGTTTTTTAGTGTCCTTGGACACGGATATTTGTTTTGAATACGTCTTAAATCCAATAAATTGTACTTCGAATCTAAAATTCCCTTCAGGTAACTTTTTTATTTCAAAATTACCATTGTCCTCTGTAATGCCTCCGGTGATTGTACTGTTATCTTCCGGATTTATAATTACAATGGCGGCATATGCCACGGGTTGCCCAAGTGTTTTGTCCACAACACTACCGCGGACAGATCCGTTCTTAAGATCGGGATCAGGATCTGTATCAGGGTTATTAGGGAATAAGGCGCCGCAGAAGAGCAGCGCTATTAGTAAGCTTAGCTTTTTCATTACTGTTCGTTTATTGATTGATTGACTGATGTTACTTAATTGACGATGATTAGCCTATAATGTTACCTTTAAATTGGTTTTTAACATATTTTAACACGGCCATTTTACATGCATTGCTGTAATTCAGGATTTTAGGTTTTGTCTAATTCAGGGTTCGTATTTTTACGGAAGGATAATAGAAAGAATTGGTAATGGTATAATGAGGTAATAGAAATCAAAACCCCGACGATGACGTCGGGGTTTCTTTCATTGATAAGCTATACTAAACACTAACCATTAACTATAAAAATATAGCGAAATCAATGACTTTATTTCCAAATGTATTACCAAAAGACGAATTATTTTGTTTAACGTTACAGTAATTAACACACTTTAACATCGCAATAAACTATGAAAAAAACCCTAGTCTTTGGGGCATCCCTAAAACCTGGTCGCTACAGTAATCTTACCATCCGGAAATTAATGGCAAATGGTATAGAAACTGTCGCTTTTGGTCATAATTCGGGGGAGGTTTCGGGGATACAAATAACAACTAATTTACAGGATTTTCATAATATTCACACTATAACTTTGTATTTAAATCCGGTGGTTCAGCCGAATTTTTACCAGAAAATAGTTGATTTAAGACCTAAAAGAGTGATTTTTAATCCGGGAACCGAGAATTCTGAATTTTATGAAATCCTGAAAAAGAGCAATATAGAAGTTGAAGTTGCCTGCAGTCTTGTGCTTTTAGCAACCAGGCAATACTAAATTCTAGTAAATACTAACCCGGGGAATAAAATAACATCATTAAACAAAAGTTCTTTTGGGTGCATATAAAATTGTACGATTTAACTTTCGGATCCTGGCTTTTTTCTTATCAACCAGAGTCCGAAAAAAGTGAAAAGACCATTCAGGGGAAGTAATTCGTAGCCAAATATATAACCGCCGAAATACTCTGGAGGAATATTTGCCAATACAACTATCAATGAAACAGATATAAGTGCAACCATCCAAACGTATTTATCTTTCAGGGCATATTTAGTAAGGATACCAAATGCGAAAAGGCCCAGTAGGGGACCATAGGTATAAGAAGCCACTGTTAGCAATCCGTCAATTACATTTCTGTCTAACACATACTTAAATATAATAACGACCACAATTAGCAAAATGCTCATCCATATATGCGTCTTCTTTCTGATACTTTTTTGCAATTTCTCTGTCTTCCGATCTATCCCCAAAAAGTCGATACAAAAGGAGGTAGTGAGCGATGTAAGAGCGCTATCAGCACTACTATAGGCTGCAGCAATTAGTCCTAACATAAAGGTGACGCCAACCGTAATACCTAAACCACTATTGAGTGCTATTTCAGGGAATAGCAGATCTGTTTTTGGAGTGCCATCCATTAAAGGTACTTCTATGTTGAATTTATCGGCATATATAAAAAGCAGGGCACCCAATAACATAAAAACAAAAGTCACGACCACAAGAGATATACTAAAGGTGACCATGTTCTTTTTGGCATCCTTAAGGTTTTTGCAGGTAAGGTTTTTTTGCATCATATCCTGGTCCAAACCAGTCATACAGATGGTTATGAACATACCTCCGATAAATGACTTAAGAAAATGATTACGGGCAAAAAAATCATCGGTGAAAATGGTTTTGCTGTATTGGCTAAACTCTTCAGATCCCAGAAAATCGCTAAAGTTCCAGTCCATGGCTTCCAGGATAAAGTGGATTGATAAAACTACCGATAAAATCATGAACAAGGTTTGCAGAGTGTCTGTCCAGACAATGGTTTTTATACCACCTCTGAAGGTATAGATCCAGATCAGTAGAATAGATAATGTCACTGTGACTTCAAAAGGTACATTCCAGGAATCAAAAACAAATTGCTGTAAAACAATGGCAACCAGAAATAAACGAAAAGATGCCCCAAGTACTCTGGAAATAAAAAAGGATATGGCCCCTACCTTATGACTTACTACCCCAAAACGCTGACTCAAATACTCATAAATTGAGGTGAGATTCCATTTGTAATATATGGGAAGCAGCACATAGGCCACTACCAAATAACCTACCATATACCCCAACACCACCTGCATATAGCTGAACTGTGAATCGGCCACCCATCCCGGAACGGAAATAAAGGTAACACCAGAAAGAGAGGCGCCAATCATTCCAAAGGCAACTACATACCAGGGCGATTGTTTACCGGCTTTAAAAAAATCTGTGTTAGAGTCGTTCTTCCCGGTAAAATAAGAGATCAATAAAAGCAAAAGAAAATAACCACCTATCAGGAACAGAATATGCGAAGCTGTCATATAATCTTTAATTAAAGCGCAAAATACAAAAAGAGATACATCAAAAAGTGGATGCTTCAAAAATAAAACCATCCAAGCACTTCTAAGATTGATCTGTGGTGCGGATAGAATTGGGTTTTCTGAACTATTTTCTTTAGCTGTATTGAGTGCTGATGTAGGGCAGATTCAGAAGGCTGGTACAGCCCATATCTTTTCCATAAATTCAATGAATCTGGAAAAAAATCGCTAAGAAAGTCTTTAAAATTGTAATTTTGTTTGGTAATCTATTCAGGATGGAATTTTCTTCAAAGCTTTTGGAAAATGCGGTTTATGAAATGTCTAAATTGCCGGGAATAGGCAAACGAACGGCACTTCGGCTGGTACTTCATTTGCTTAAACAACCCGGGGAACAAACCAATAGTTTGTCTGAGGCACTTCAGAAATTGCGCGGAGAAATTAAGTTTTGCAACAATTGTCATAATATCTCGGATGTTGAAGAATGTGAAATTTGCGCCAATCCCAAAAGAGATGGGCGGCTGGTCTGTGTTGTAGAGGATATCAGGGATGTAATGGCTATAGAAAATACAGGGCAGTACAAGGGCTTGTATCATGTTTTGGGCGGTAAAATATCCCCAATGGAAGGGGTTGGGCCTCAGGATCTCACAATTAGTTCTCTGGTAAAAAAAGCAAAGGAAGGGGAGATACAGGAGTTTATTTTTGCCCTTAGCTCTACCATGGAAGGCGATACCACTAATTTTTATATTTATAAGCAGTTGGAAGGATTAGATATTAAGACCTCAACAATAGCCAGAGGAGTATCTGTTGGGGATGATCTTGAATATACAGATGAAGTCACCTTGGGAAGAAGTATTCTGAACAGGATTCCATTTGAAGGTTCTTTAAGAGTATCTTAGAGCAGAACTATACAATAAATTTAAAAATAAGGACGTTTTTTTAGTATTTTTGCAAAAAATTGTTCAAATAGAGTGCTTTAAATAGTAATATGTCAAAGTTTGAATTAAAATTACCCCAGATGGGGGAAAGCGTTGCAGAAGCCACTTTAACTTCCTGGTTAAAGGAGGTAGGGGATACCATTGAATTGGATGAAGCTGTTTTTGAGATAGCCACCGATAAGGTAGATTCTGAGGTGCCGAGCGAGGTGGAAGGAACCCTTGTAGAGCAACTTTTCAATGTAGACGATATTATTAAGGTAGGGCAGACTGTAGCTGTTATCGAATTAAACGGGCAGGAATCTTCCGAAACATCCGGATCAGAAACAAATGTTACCGAGCTTGTTGAGGAAGCTACTCCGGCTGCCGTGTCTGAAGTGGAACAAACTGTTGAGGTAGCCCGTGAAATTGCTGCATCTCCGGTTAAGGTAACAGAAAACAACTACAAAACATCAGAACGCTTTTATTCACCACTGGTAAAAAATATTGCAAAACAAGAAGGTATTTCACTGGCCGAACTGGATAGTATTGCAGGTTCGGGTAAGGAGGGTAGAGTAACTAAGACCGACATACTTTCTTATGTTGACCAAAGAACTTCTCAGCCTAAGGCTGTGGAACCTAAAACTCCGGAGACCCCTCAGCTGGTAAGTCCTCCGAAGGAAACGGTCAAAAAACCCACTGAGGCCCACCAGATTTCAACGGTACAATCTGTCGGTGGGGATGAAATTATCCCTATGACCAGAATGGGTAAGTTGGTTGCTCAGCATATGAGTAACAGTGTTGCAACTTCTGCCCATGTTCAAAGCTTTATCGAAGTAGATGTCACTAATGTGGTGGCATGGCGCAACAAGGTAAAAGACACTTTTCAACAACGCGAAGGAGAGAAACTTACTTTTACACCAATTTTTATGGAGGCCATAGCCAAAGCCCTAAAGAATTTCCCCATGATGAATATTTCCGTGGAAGGGGAAACTGTAATTAAGAAAAAAAATATCAATATAGGAATGGCAGCTGCCCTTCCCGATGGTAACTTAATTGTTCCGGTGATCAAGAATGCCGATCAATTAAATTTAGTGGGTATGGCTAAAGTTGTTAATGATCTGGCCAGCAGGTCTAGAAACAATGCCTTAAAACCAGATGAAATTAAAGATGGCACTTACACGGTGACCAATGTAGGTTCTTTTGGAAGTGTTTTTGGCACCCCGATTATTAACCAGCCTCAGGTAGGTATTATGGCTTTAGGAGCTATTAGGAAAATGCCTGCCGTAATTGAAACCAGTGAGGGTGACTTTATTGGGATTCGCTCTAAAATGTTTCTTTCTCACAGTTATGACCATAGGGTGGTCAATGGAGCCCTTGGTGGGATGTTTGTAAAAGCAGTTGCAGATTATCTAGAGGCCTGGGACCCCAATAGAGAAGTTTAAGATGTTTTAGACAATACGCTTTGTGAATAGGATTGAACCCCCAATTCAGAAATTGGTATTTTTCAGCAAAATGGAACAGGACTACGACGAGGAAATCGCAATTCATTACCATGCGTTCAGGCCAGAGCTACACAGTTTAATACTTGCAGATTGCCTTAGAAATGAACGTTTTGATAAGGGACTTGATATTGGTAGTGGGACAGGACAGTCTTCAATTGCGCTTTCAGCATTTTGCGAACAGGTTATTGGGATAGAGCCCAGCGCGGCCATGCTTAACAATGCCATAGCACATCCCAGAGTAACCTATAGCGGATACGATCTGGTAACTATTCCCTTAAAAAATGATGAAGCAACAATAATAACCTTTGCTGGAGTCTTATATTATGCTAAGTCTCAGGAATTGTTAAAAGAAGTATCGCGGGTAGCTCGGTCGGGAGCTAAGGTGGTTATATACGATTTTGAGGTACTGACTGCTGCGATATTAAGCAGTATTACCAATGAACAATTTTTAAGTGTTGGAACTGATTACAAGCATGATGTTGACCTGTCTGGTTTGGATCTTACCGATTTTAAGTTGCTGCAAAAACAAAAAGAAAAAACCATTCTTGGGCTAAACCCGGAACAGCTTTCACATATTTTACTGGCGGATAGTATACAGTTTCACTGGCTCAAACAACAATTTGGCAAGCAAGATCTCCACAAAAAAGTTATGACGGCCTTAGATACAATTGCTGAAAATAATAGCATCCCAGTGCCGGCAGATTTATATAGTACGGTATATACCTATACTGGCTGAACAGCTTTTAAATAAACCGTTTATTCAATTCCTAAAGCTGCACAAAGACTTATCTTTGTAAAAATTGCAAAAATGCACTTACAACTTACAAAACCCATTTGCTTTTTCGACCTTGAAACCACTGGAATAAATGTGGCAAAAGACCGTATTGTTGAGATCTCTATTTTAAAAGTTTATCCCAACGGAAACAAAGAGAGCAAAACATGGTTGGTAAACCCGGAAATGTCTATTCCTGCTGAGGTGGTCGCCATTCATGGTATATCTGATGAAAAAGTAGCCAATGCCCCCACTTTTAAGGCCTTGTCTAAGGAGATATATAACATGATTAAGGACAGTGACCTGGGTGGATTTAATTCTGACCGTTTTGATATTCCACTTCTTGCAGAGGAAATGTTGCGGGCAGAAGTAGATTTTGACATGAAAAATATGGTCTCCATAGATGTGCAGACCATTTTTCACAAGATGGAAAAGCGAACCCTGGAAGCTGCATATAAATTTTACTGCGACAAAGACCTCACAGATGCCCATAGTGCCGAGGCAGATACTATTGCCACCTATGAAGTGTTATTGTCCCAATTAGACAGGTATCCTGAACTTGAAAACAATGTAAAAAAGCTCGCCGAATTTTCTAAAAGAAAGCAAAGCGTAGATTTTGCCGGGTTCATTATTTTGGACGAGGATGAAGAAGAAATATTCTCGTTTGGAAAACACAAGGGTAAGAAAGTAGCGGAGGTTCTTGAAAATGAGCCAGGGTACTTTGGATGGATACTCAATGCGGATTTTCCGCTGTATACCAAGAAGATTTTAACTCAGATTAAGCTTAAAAAACTGAACAATAAGCTTAAATAGCCATGATTAATTACCAATCATTGACAGGGATTGGCTATTAAATTACAGTTATGAAGATAATTTGTATTGGAAGAAATTATGTTGATCATATAGAAGAATTGGAGAATGAACGCCCCAAAGACCCTGTTGTTTTTATCAAGCCAGATTCCGCCGTGCTGCCCAGGGAGCAGGATTTTTATCTGCCAGACTTTTCACAGAATATACATTATGAGGTAGAAGTGCTGGTAAAGATTAACAAGGTGGGAAAGCATATTGACAGGAAATTTGCACCTAACTATTATGATGAAATTGGTCTTGGCATCGATTTTACAGCCAGAGATCTGCAACAGCAATTGAAAGAAAAGGGGCTTCCCTGGGAAAAAGCGAAAGGCTTTGACGGTTCAGCCGTTATTGGGAAGTGGTTTCCCAAGTCTGATTTTAAAAGTGTAGACGATTTAAACTTTTCACTACTTAAAAACAGTGAAGTTGTGCAAAGTGGCAATACCAGGTTTATGCTTTGGAAAATAGATGAGTTAATTTCTTATGTTTCACAATTTTTTATGTTGAAAAAAGGAGATATTATCTTTACCGGGACACCTGCCGGTGTTGGAAGAGTTATCGCAAATGACTACCTTTCGGGGGTACTAGAAAATGAAGAGGTTTTTACAGTAAAAATTAAGTGAATGATATACAATCTGGATAAATTAAATGAGATGGCTGATGGGGATCAGGATTTTATCAATTCTGTAATTTCTGTATTTCTGGAGGAAGTACCCCAGGATCTTGAAAGCCTGGAGATGGCAATTACCAATATGGACTATGAAAATGTCTATAAATTGGCGCATAAAATAAAGCCCAATGTAGATCTCCTCGGTATGGAACAATCAAGAGCAGTTGCTCTTGAAATAGAAAATTTAGGCAAGAGTTCTGAAAACAGCGAGGAGATAGAACAAAAATTCCCTTTATTAAAAAAAGACATTCTTCAGGTAATTTCGGAACTCAAAAAAGATTTTGATTTCTGATGTTTGCCGAGATTATCACCATTGGGGATGAGATTCTTATTGGGCAGATTGTAGACACCAACTCCGCTTTTATTGCCAAAGCACTTAACAATATTGGTATTTCGATATACCAGATCACCTCTGTCCAGGACAATAAGGAACATATTCTCGAGGCTATGGAGGAGGCCGCTACCAGAGCATCTATTGTAATTTTAACCGGCGGTCTTGGACCTACCAAAGATGATATTACAAAACGTACCCTTGCTGAATATTTTGATGATACTTTGGTAGAGGATGCCCAGGTCTTGGAACATGTCATTGAGCTATTTAAGAAGTATATCAGCACGCCAATTTCTGAGATCAACAGAAAACAGGCGTTGGTTCCTTCAAAGGCCCAGGTACTGCACAATGCCAACGGTACAGCTCCAGGGATGTGGATTAAAGAAGGCAAAACGGCATTTATTTCATTGCCTGGAGTCCCTTTTGAAATGAAACATCTTATGGAAGATTATGTACTTCCAAAAATTGCGGCAGAATTTGAGCGTCCTTATATTGTTCACAGAACCTTAATTACCTACGGCCTGGGCGAAAGCGCAATCGCGGACAGAATTGAAACCTGGGAAGATGCCCTGCCAGACTATGTAAAACTGGCATATCTGCCCAACTTGGGTAAAGTTAGATTAAGATTGTCTGCCAAAGGCAAGGACATAGCGCTCCTGGAAGAAGCTGTGGATAAGGCAATAAAGGAACTTTATACTCTTATTGGAGATATAATATTTGGAGAGGAAGAGGAGGGGCCGATAGAAGCCGGAATCGCCAACTTACTTACTGAACGGGGAATGACCCTCGCTACTGCTGAGAGTTTTACAGGAGGTAGAATTGCCGAACATATAACTGCAATTCCCGGAGCTTCTGCATTCTTTAAGGGTAGTATTGTGAGCTATGCCACTGAGGCTAAAATGAAGGTATTACAAGTACCGGAAGAATTGATTAAAAAACATTCTGTGGTGAGTGAAGAAGTTGCCCTCGCCATGGCCCAAAATGTCAGGCAACTCTTAAATGCGGATTTTGGTGTGGCCACTACAGGAAACGCCGGGCCAACAAAAGGAGATTCGGATGCACCCGTTGGAACGGTGTATATTGCTATAGCCGGCCCCAAAAAGGTTTGTGCTCAGAAGTTTATAATGGGAAATCACCGAACAAGAATTGTGCAAAAATCGGTAAATAAGGCTTTTGAAATGCTTCAAAAAGAAATTTTAAATTTCTAGCAAAGAATTTTGCACTTCTCTTAAAATGACATAAATTTGCAGCCTGTTTAAAATCAAGTAAAAAGTAGCGCGATGTCAAAAGTTTGTGAACTTACAGGAAAGAGAGCAATGTTTGGAAATAACGTATCTTTTTCTATCAATAAGACAAGAAGAAGATTTGATGTGAATCTTTCTAAAAAACGTTTTTATATTCCTGAAGAAGACCGTTGGGTAACTTTGAAAGTTTCAACTAGGGCGCTCAAGAGCATTAACAAGAAGGGTATTTCTGCCGTTCTTAAGGAGGCCAGAGCAAAAGGCTTAATAAAATAGTCCGAAATAGATCAGTATAGTACGATGGCAAAAAAAGGAAATAGAGTACAGGTGATATTAGAATGCACAGAGCATAAGGATTCTGGTATGCCAGGTACTTCCAGGTATATTACGACCAAGAATAAAAAGAATACTCCGGATAGGTTAGAGGTGAAAAAATTTAATCCTATTCTGAAGAAAATGACTGTTCATAAAGAGATAAAATAAAACATTATGGCAAAGAAGACGGTAGCAACCCTACAATCCAGTTCTAAAAGGCTTACCAAGGCCATAAAAATGGTAAAATCTCCTAAAAGTGGAGCATATACATTTCAAGAAGCTGTTATGCCACCTGAAGCGGTGAACGAATGGCTTTCTAAAAAGTAACCGACTAACCAGTATATAATTAAAGCCGCTTTCCTGTGAAAGCGGCTTTTTTGTTTCATATATATAGCCGCTTCAGGATCTTTGGTTCTAATAGACAAAGTTGGGAGAATGCTATTTTGTAAACCTCCATTTCCTATCTTTGATAAATGATTTCGTTAAGGTATGAGTTTATTTAAAAAAATATTTTCTTCTCAGAAAAAAGAGACTTTAGACAAGGGTCTGGAGAAGACGAAGACCAGCTTTCTGACAAAACTGGGCAAGGCCGTGGCGGGCAAATCCAAAGTTGATGATGATGTCCTGGATAACCTGGAAGAAGTTCTGGTGACTTCAGATGTCGGGGTAAATACTACCCTGAAGATCATAGAAAGAATAGAGGAGCGGGTAGCTAAGGACAAATATGTTGGTACCGAAGAATTAAATGGTATTCTAAGGGAAGAAATTGCCGGGTTACTATCTGAAACACACCTGGGAGAAGCTGAAGATTTTGAATTGCCAAAGGAAAAGCGGCCATATGTAATTATGGTAGTAGGTGTAAATGGGGTGGGTAAAACTACAACCATTGGTAAACTGGCGCATCAATTTAAAAATAAAGGATTTAAGGTGGTGCTTGGCGCCGCAGATACTTTTAGGGCCGCAGCCATAGACCAGTTAGAGGTATGGGCAGAACGTGTAGACGTTCCATTGGTGAAGCAGAAAATGGGGAGTGATCCTGCTTCTGTGGCTTTTGACACGCTGAGTTCTGCAGTAACCCAACAGGCCGATATAGTACTTATTGATACTGCTGGTCGCCTGCACAATAAAGTAAACCTGATGAATGAATTGGGAAAAGTAAAACGGGTGATGCAAAAGGTAGTACCCGATGCGCCCCATGAAGTATTGTTGGTGCTAGATGGTTCAACAGGGCAAAACGCCTTTGAACAAGCAAAGCAATTTACGAAAGCCACCGAGGTAAACGCTCTGGCGGTTACTAAGTTAGATGGAACTGCTAAAGGTGGGGTGGTAATTGGTATTTCGGATCAATTTCAGATCCCGGTTAAATATATTGGAGTAGGAGAGGGTCTGGAAGACCTTCAGGTATTTAATAAGTACGAGTTTGTAGATTCTTTTTTTAATATTGGCCAGTGAAGTTCTTATTATTATTTGGACTGATTTTTTTAACGTCGTTACTCCCGGCACAAATTACACATCCTAAAGCCAGTCCGTATTCTGAAATTACTCAGCATGTCGGACTGACATCAATTACAATAAAATATTCAAGACCGGGGACCAAAGGACGCAAGGTTTTTGGAAATTTAGTTCCCTATGGACGTATTTGGAGGGTAGGTGCCAATGCCTCTACCAAATTTACAGTGGATACAGACATTATAATTCAAGGTAAAATGTTGCCTACAGGAACCTATGCACTTTATGCCTTTCCTGAAGAAGATAAATGGGAGATTGTCTTTCACAATAATACCACACATTGGGGAGATGGGCGGACCGCTTATAATCCTGAAGAAGACGAGTTGAGGATAAAAGTGGAGCCCGATACCATACCTTACACCCAGGAAAATTTCTTAATCAGTTTTGATTCCCTTGATCATAATTCGGCCTCAATGCAATTGATCTGGGAAAAGACCAGGGTCAGTATCCCTATAAGCGTGCCAACAGACGATCTTATGATGGGGCAAATTAATAAACAGATCAGTGGCTCCCCAACTGCCCAAACCTATTATGAAGCTGCCAGGTATTTGCAAGAACAAGGGAAAGAACACCAGACTGCCTTGAACTATCTGGAAAAGGCAATTTCAATTGGAGGGGACACCTACTATTATTATCGTGTAAAATCTCTGGTACAGGCAAAATTAGGAGATTACAAGGCGGCCATCTTATCGGCACAGCGCTCTTTAGATTTGGCAAAAAAGGAAGGAAAAGACGAATTTGTGCGTATGAATGAAAAGAACATTATTGCCTGGAAACAACTACTGGAAAACAAATAGCTATGAAGAACATATATCTAATTTTAATCTTTTTGCTCATCTGTTGTGTTGGATGTAAAAACAAAGTCAGCCCCGAAATAACCGATGAAATCCCGAATCGGAAAGAGGCATCAGTAAAGGACAAATTATGGGAACCCTATAATGACTCTACCGAAGTTGCCGCAAACAAGGACCATGAGAAGGGGAGAATGAGGTATAAGCTCATTCAGTCTAAAGTATTAGACAAGAATGAAGTGTTTAATCCTTTATATAAGGAGGTTGCCAAAATGTCAGAGGAAAAGTATAATGCCCTGCTACCGCTGATTTTAGAACAAGATATTCCCAGTTTGCAGGAACATATAAATGAAGGAAAATTAAACTATGAAGAGCTGGTCCTTTTTTATTTGTACAGAATTTATAAATATGAACTGAACAATGAAACGACGCTCAATACGGTAATTGCTCTTAATGAAAATGTAGTAGATGAAGCCAGAAAGTTAGATGAGCTTAGGAACGAATCAAAGACGGCATCACATCATCCCATTTATGGAATGCCGGTATTGTTAAAAGACAATATAAACACTGAAGGCATGGCCACTACTGCCGGGTCTATAGCCTTGTTGGGAAACGATGTGGCTGATGCCTTTATCGTTCAGCGCTTAAAAGAGCATGGAGCACTGATTTTGGGGAAGGTTAATTTAAGTGAATGGGCATATTTTATGTGCAGCGGCTGCCCTGTGGGTTATAGCGCTGTTGGGGGTCAAACCCTAAACCCCTATGGAAGGAGAGTCTTTGAAACTGGCGGTAGCAGCTCTGGTAGCGGGACATCTATGGCTGCCAATTTTGCCGTTGCTGCAGTTGGCACTGAAACCTCGGGCTCTATTTTGTCCCCTTCGAGTCAGAATTCAGTAGTGGGGCTAAAGCCTACGGTCGGATTACTGAGCAGATCTGGCATAGTCCCCATATCCAGTACCCTGGATACACCCGGGCCTATGACAAGAAATGTGGTCGACAACGGCATCCTTTTAGATGCCATGAGGGGATTTGACGAAACTGATGATGCCTCTGTCCAGACAGATTGGGAAATGGAGTGGTACAAAGCTGCTGAAGACTACACTGGCCTTAAGGGCAAAAGATTTGGAGTGTTTGAAGATTTATTGGAAAGCGATTCAATTTATAACAGTACAGTAGAAGCGCTTAGGAATGCTGGCGCCACTATTTTTCCATTTACACCTCCCGAAGCTAAAATGGACGGTTTTATCAGCATCCTTAATATTGATATGAAGAATGATCTCCCGAATTATTTGGCGACCTATGCAAAAAACAAGGGGATAGAGATTAAGGATATCCCCAGCCTGGTTGCTTTTAACAACAAGGATTCATTGATAAGAATTCCTTATGGACACGCCCTCTTTGAAGGGATACTGGCAGATACTACCACCGCAGAAGAACTGAACACCATCAAAAAGAACCTGGAGAAAAACGGACGTATATTTTTCAATGAAGCAATGAATAAACATCGCCTTGATGCCATTTTATCTATCAATAATTACCATGCCGGATATGCTGCGGTTGCTAAATATCCCGCATTAACTGTACCTATGGGATATAAGCCAAGCGGAGAACCTATTAGCCTGACATTTATTGGCAAACAGTATCAGGAAGCTAAGCTGCTACATCTGGGGAAGGCGTATGAAGACGCTTTTCCTGTTCGTAAAATCCCAGCTGATTATAAATAGCCAGTGATAGCTGCCGGAGTTTTATGTTATAATTGCTCAGATCGGATGAAAAGCTTTATGGCACCGGAGAACCATTCCCAAGGAAAGTAACTGGCCATTAAAGGTTAGTTTGGTTGTCTTTTATAACAGTAGCTGGCACGTTTGAGCTAATCGTTTATTAAAGCTTAATCACATTGGAATAAAGAATTACAGATAATCAAGATTAGTTGAGATACCAAGTTGTATTTTTGCACCTCATTTGCGAACTATGCGAACAAAATCGATAAAAAAAAACAGAATTAATGTAGTAACCCTGGGTTGCTCTAAGAATATTTACGATTCTGAAATACTCATGGGGCAATTGGAAGCCAATGACAAGGAGGTGGTTCATGAAGAAGAGGGTAATATAGTTGTCATTAATACTTGTGGCTTTATTGCAAATGCCAAAGAGGAGAGTATTAACACAATTCTGGGGTATGTCCAGAAGAAAGAGGCTGGAGAGGTAGATAAGGTTTTTGTAACCGGATGCTTAAGCGAACGATATAAACCGGATTTGGAGGAGGAAATTCCTGATGTAGACGCCTATTTTGGGACCAGTGAATTACCAAATCTTTTAAAAGCACTTGAGGCGGATTACAAGCATGAATTAATTGGGGAACGAATTACAACAACCCCTAAAAACTATGCATATTTAAAGATTGCTGAGGGTTGTGACCGCCCTTGTTCTTTTTGCGCCATCCCAATTATGCGTGGCAAGCACAAAAGTAAGACCATAGAGTCTTTGGTTGCCGAATCTGAAAAACTTGCTGCTAAGGGGGTAAAAGAACTTGTACTGATAGCCCAGGACCTTACCTATTATGGACTAGACCTTTATAAAAAACGCAATCTGGCCCAATTACTCAGAGAACTGGTAAAGGTAGAGGGGATAGAATGGATACGTTTGCATTATGCTTTTCCAACCGGATTTCCAATGGATGTTTTAGAAGTAATGCGTGAAGAGGACAAAATTTGCAATTATATCGATATTCCATTACAGCATATTTCAGATACTGTATTAAAAAGTATGCGTCGGGGAACCACCAAAGCAAAAACTACCAAACTCCTGGAAGATTTCAGGTTGGCGGTACCGGAAATGAGCATACGGACAACTTTAATTGTAGGCTATCCGGGAGAAACCGAAGAAGATTTTAATACCCTTAAGGATTGGGTGGCTGAAATGCGTTTCGAGCGTCTGGGTTGTTTTACCTATAGTCATGAAGAGAATACCCATGCGTATTCCCTGGTCGATGATGTTCCTGAAATTACCAAACAAGAACGCGCCAATGAAATAATGGCATTACAATCTCAGATTTCCTGGGAGCTAAATCAGGAAAAGATTGGTACTACTTATAAATGTATTATCGATAGGAAAGAAGGTAACTATTTCGTGGGCAGAACGGAATATGATTCCCCAGACGTGGATAACGAGGTATTAATTGATGCCAGGGAGCATTATTTAAAACAAGGAGAATTTGTTGATATAACAATTACAGATGCAGCAGATTTTGACCTGTATGGGAAACCTGTAAAATTATAAAACTACGCTAGAGATGAGCCGTTCTACCGTTGGATGCTCGCTACCCCCTAGAGGTTCAATAGTGATATTTATAGAAGCTGCATCATCGATATATTTAAGGGCGACAAGCATATTATTTTTGGGTATAATTCCCATGTTAATCATTTCTCCATCAACATCGGCCCACATCTGGTAATCATGGTCCTGATCTAATGGGGACAATCCCTGGGGATTAAGTATAACTTCTTTCTCTGCATGATTTACAAAAGCAATAGCCTTTGATTGGGGCGAAATTTCATTCCCTTTTAATAATAGTGGTATGACGTTTGGGTTGTTTATTTTACGGAAACTATTTTCTGATTCCTCTACACTGCTCTCAAGAATCACCACCCTCTCCTGAAGTGAAGTAGTTTGTTGCTGAACAAGTTTCAGACTTGCTTCGGCTTGCTGCCATCTGCTATATAACCAGAAAGAGCTTACTGCCAGAAGTGCTGCAAGGCTTGCCGCCACCAGGAAATTCTTTGAGTAGTTCTTGGAGGTAACCATACTCCTGATTTTTGGGTCCCCTTGCTGCTCACCCTTGCTCATCCGATTAATCTGTTCTTTTAAAGATGTTTTGACATCTGAAGGCGGTGGAATGGCGTTGTCCATAGCAAGTTGTTCAAAATCTGATTCCATCTGGGAATACATTTCCTTTAGTGATGAATCATTTTGGAGTAATTGCTCTAATTCGCTACATAGGTTTTCTGGCAACTCACCCAGCAGGTAGCGCTCCAACAGTCCGTCTTCTATGATCTTTTTTCTATCCATACTGCAGCATAAAGATTAGTAGCAATACAACATCTGGCCCATACCCTTCTCTTATCTTCTTTAAGGCCTGTTTAATATAGGATTTGAAGGTTCCTAAGGGAACTGCCATTTCTAGATGGGCTTCTTTATGAGTTAAACCCTGAAAATATACCAGGTCAATAGCCTTTTGATGGTGGGGCTCCAAATTTTTTATCGCCCCGTTTAATTGGGTGTAATCCGGCTTGGGTTCCTCTATGCTTTTATTATCATATACACTTAAATCCTCATTTTGGATGAGGTTACGCGATTTTCTTAGCGCATTTAGGGTAGTATTCTTTGTTATTCGATAAGACCAGGTATAGAATTTGCCTTTGTCAGCATCGTAGGATGCAATTTTTTGCCAAATCTTAATAAAACTTTCCTGCAAGAGGTCCTTTGCCAAAGCTTCATCTCTGCACATCCGAATGATAACCCCATAAAGAGCCCCACTGTATCTGTCATACAGCTGGTAAAGCGCACTTTTATCGCCATTGCGCAGCGCATCTATTAATTGAATGTCGGTAAGAGCTGTGGCCATTTTGAATGTTAAAGATATGATAAAATTCTTTTTAGCTCATCCATAAGAATATTCCCTGTGTATCTCTAATTGTAAAGCGCGCAGCAAATTAAATAGTTTATTAATTAATCTAAAATACAAATCATGAAAAAAGCAATTTTTATTATCAGCTCATTAATCTTATTCGCATTTACTCAGAATGCCAATGCTCAGAACAAAGGAAAAGATATTGTAGATATAGCCGTGTCGGTTGACGATTTTTCTACTCTAGTTACGGCCTTAAAAGCAGCAGACCTGGTGCCTGCTCTTCAGGGTGACGGACCGTTTACTGTATTTGCTCCAGTAAATTCTGGCTTTGCTAAGATCGACGCCAATGCATTAAATTCCTTATTGCAACCAGAAAATAAAGAGAAATTAAGTTCCATTTTAACCTATCATGTTGTATCGGGAAAGATTGGTGCTTCAGATGTAGTAAAGGCGCTTGAAAGTGGAAACGGTATGGCATCATTGACTACACTAAACGGTGCATCTGTAACTGCGGTAAAGAAAAATGGAGGGATTTATCTTAAAGATGGTAATGGCAATTATAGCAAGATTACAAAAACGGACGTTATGGCTTCCAATGGAGTAATTCATATCATTGAAGACGTTGTTATGCCCAAATAAATGAGGGATGATTGATGTGAAAAGAGCGCCGCGAAAGTGGTGCTTTTTTTTGCTCAAATAAGTACAACTACCTCGTACAAGGGTAAATTTAATCACATATTTACAAAGATATGACCCGCGAGGGGTTCTTTGCGAAGGTCAAATTCTGTCTCATTTAGTTGAATACCATGTTCCAGGTAAGCTTTGAGGTTGGCCAACCAAAATGTCCAGCCATTACTGCAACCTGTATAGATGTTTATTTTACTCTCTTCGTCAACCGGGATATCAGACTGGACAAGTGTCACCAGAACAGCCTTTCCCATATCTCTTAAGTTAACGGTCACTTTACAAACGTCGGCAAAACTAAATGAGATAGTAGATTGGCCATTTGCCTCTAAAACGGTTCCTTTTTCCTGACCGTCCCAATTGTGCCATTCCCAGGTGTATACATCGCCAATGGCTACAAAATCATCGGGATTTCGAAGTTCTCCATTTTTAGTCGTATAGTCGGCTTTCCTTAAAAACCAGGAGCAGATACCTGCTGTAGTGGCCCAGCTCCAGTATAATTTTTCTATTGGTGCTTTTATATAGATCTTTTTGGTGAAGCTGTCGAAACTCAATTGGTCCATGTTTATAAATTTATCGGATGATCAATGAATAGTAACCCACATCTTGGGGGCTGGTATATTGGTTTTAAATGTCATTTGTTTTTTCTATTCAATTCAAGTGCATACAGTTGCCTTCCCAGTTCTGCAAGAAAAGGGATGCCTATTTCATTGTATTCATAATTGTCATCATTAAATATCTGGTCGCTGTTTACCAAAATGGTGGCAGTAAGTAAAAATTCTATATCATTTGCACTATCCTCGATATACGCACAATCTGTAAGAGTGCCATAAGCAAAACCCACCTTGTTATAAATTTTTATGGTATCAGGAATGCGTTCCTGGCTATCGCCATACATGAAAAACTTACAATATCCATCGTAATATTCTTCAGTATCATATCCCAATTGCCGGGGTAGTGTATGCATAGCGTTCAATAGGAATTCTCTTTGAGATGGGGCTAATTTAAATCGCTCTTTTTCCTGAAAGAGTTCTGGAAATATAACCCTTTTGAGTACCGCATGTTGGGCAGAAACGGGATAATAATTCTTTAAACTAAAATCAAATGGTTCAAGCATCAGGGAATCATTAGCATAATACCCCCTGCCTTTTTTTATTTTTATTAATTCAAGTGGTCTCGGTTCCCTGTTAATTATGGGTTGGGTCACCGTAGTTGTGCTATCATTGAGATATATCACCAGAGGTTTTGTTGTAACATCATCTGTGTGGTAACCCAGCCTGTGAGAAATTCTGACCGGTTTAATACCCTTTTCCCCGAGCCCGTCATTGATAGCGTCCTGGCCTAAAAACTCGAGCAGGCGATTGTTTGCATGGTTGTCACTTACAGCAAAAATTTTTGAAATATCCTGGGCGAAGGAATTCTCCAAACTGTCTCCTTCAAGATAGAAGATGTTTTCACGGCTAAGTGTGTCTATCCTATTTAATTTTTCAAGGGCAAGTACGGCTATAGGGAATTTTACAGTACTGGCGGGGTAGAAATAATTACTATCGTCAGATTGAAAGTGATAATCCGTTAAAATGATACTGTCATTTCTCCTGTCTATCTGAGTGTATTGTATTTGCACATCAAATAGTTCCACACTGTCTATTACCCTTTTTATATTAGGTTGGTCTGAGGACAACACTATTGCCAAAGGATCCTGAAGATTTTTTTCGACAGCACATCCTAGTAATAGAACGCCAAAACCCAGAATTGCAAAATAATACTTCTTCAAAATTCAATTGGTTTATAATTTATTGCTCACCACTATAAAGTTCTCCCCTATGGGGGCGCAGATCATCCCTAACCTGAATCATTCTACTTTCATCTACCACCATATAGGCAATACTATGATTGCCACTGAATTGCTGATGCCCGGTAATGTTTTTATCCAGGGCTTCCAATGCAACATACTGACTTAAATGTTTGGCGTGGTGCTCTGCAATGGCATTGGCATCAGGACCTCTGAAATCCCATATTAGTTTAATTCTTTTAGTCAATTTAAATAATTTTATAGTTTAAGCTTTGGCAACAGAGATACCTTCTTCCGCAAATGCCTTAAAATCTTGCAGGTATTCCATTGATTGTTTCTTAAAGGCCCCAGGCATTATAAAACCCATAATTTTCATCATAATGCCACTGAATTGAAATTCGGATTCCGAAATCCACTTAGTACTATGTGCGTCTATTGCTTTAAAAGTGTTTTTCTGAATATTATGCACTCCTTTAGCATCATATGTGGCATGAAACTCATATGGGAAGTTATTTTTTATAATGGTTTCTACCAGCACCAGCTGTCTTCTCCCCATCTTGTATTGCAACTCCATCTTGGCACCTTCCGAACCTTGTTTCCCGGAGAGCGATTTGTAACCCACCAGACCTTTTTGCCAATATTTCATGTTTTCCGGATTGTCTAATTTTGTTATAAACTCATCCAGAGGAACATCTACGATAATTTCGGTGGTATATTTCATCTTTGCTAGGTTGGTAATGTCTTACTAATGTAACAATATATAAAATCTGGCGTAATAAAAATGTGTTAATCAATTGTAGTATGCCTTGCCTAACATCTTGTATTTCTTATTTTTGCGCAATGAATTTTTTAAAGAGACAGTTAAAAAGCGCCAGCTGCTGTTTAGCCCTGATAGTCTTATTTTTCTCTTTGTCCTCTTGTGATTCGCTTTTGAAACAAGATACGGGCAAAGCACCCTTGGCCAGGGTTGGCGACACCTATTTATATAAAGAAGATGTCTCTCAACTACTGGGAGATAATATATCTGAGCAGGATAGTGCCTCCTTTGTTACCAATTACATTAACAATTGGGCGACAAAACAATTACTGCTCGAAAAAGCGAAAATAAATTTACCAGAGGAAAAGCTCGCTAATTTTGAACAGCTTGTGGCCGATTACAGAACAGATCTGTATACCAGGGCGTATAAAGAAGCACTTGTGCAGCAAGCCGAGGATACTACTATAAGTTCTGAAGAACTAGAAGGTTTTTATGAGAAGGAGAAAGAGAATTTCAAGTTAAAGGAAAAACTGGTTAAGTTGAGGTTTATCCAATTACCCACTCAGTTCATGAATAAAACTGATGTAATAGACAGATTGAAGCGTTTTAATGAGGAAGACAGGAGCTATTTGGATTCTATTGGGGTTCAGTTTAAGAAGTTAAATTTTAATGATTCACTTTGGGTTCCGGCATCTCGTGTAATAGAAGAAATTCCACCGATGAACTATGATAATGAGGACAGATACTTAAAAAAATCACAATTTTTTGAATTGGAGGATGCAATGGGGGTATATTTGGCAAAGGTGTTAGGCGTATTACAGGTTAATGATATTGCACCACTGAACTATATAGAACCTACCATAAGACAGGTTTTACTAAACAGAAGGAAGTTAGACTATATACGGAAACTGGAAACTGAAATAATTGATGAAGCGACAAAAGAAAATGAATTTGAGGTGTATGAAAATCAGAACTAGAATTTTAATTTGCTTATCTTTTTTATTAATTTCTTCAGGCATTTTAGCCCAGGAAAGGGACTCTATACCGGATACCCAGATAGAACCACCCCAGGAATTGGTTGAGGCAGATACTTCAATTTCAAAAGATACTACCAATACAACAAGAATTAAGTTGGACGGCATCTCGGCGGTAGTTGGAGATTATGTAATATTGGATTCGGATGTTGAAAAAACACTCATCGATCTAAAAAGTCAGGGTGCAGCCACAGAAGATATTACGCATTGCAGCCTTTTAGGGAAGCTTATGGAAGACAGACTTTATGCTCACCAGGCCGTTCAGGATAGTATTTTGGTCTCGGACGATGAAGTCAACGCCACCAGTGACAGGCAAATCCAACAGTTGATACAGCAGGTAGGTTCCATGGAGAAGGTCTTGCAATTTTACAAGAAAGAGAATGCTGAAGACTTTAGAGAAGAACTTTACAATATCAATAAGTTGCGCATGTTGTCAGAAAAGATGCAGCAAAGTATAGTGAGTGAAATTGAAGTTACCCCCGAGGAAGTACGACAGTTCTTTTTTAAAATTCCTGAGGACGAACGCCCAGTATTCGGGGCAGAATTAGAAATATCACAAATTGTTAAGGAACCCGAAGTACCTGAGGAAGAGAAGCAAAAGATCATTGATAAATTAAATGAAATAAAAGCTGATGTTGAAGACAATGACGCTAGTTTTAGTGTAAAGGCCATATTGTATTCTAAAGACCCGGGATCAAAATCCCAGGGAGGCAAAATAGGTAGTGTAACCAGGCAGTCTGGTTACGTAAAGGAGTTTAAGGACGCGGCTTTTAGCTTGCAGGAAGGCGAAATCTCTGAACCTTTTGAAACCATCTTTGGCTATCATATTCTGTATGTAGAGAAAATAAGGGGACAGGAAAGGGATGTACGCCATATTGTTCTTATACCTGAAATTCCGGAATCGGCTATGCAAGCTGCCAAACAAGAGTTAGATACCATCCGCAAACACATTGAAGAAGGTAAATATACTTTTGCTGAAGCTGCTTTAAACTTCTCAGATGAGAAGGAAACGAAGTTCGATGGAGGTCTTTTGAGAAACCCAATCAATTTTGATTCCAGATTTGAGCTTACAAAGATGGACCCAACCCTTTATAATCAGGTGAGGAACCTAAAAGACAATGAAATTTCTTACCCAATTTTGGAGAACGACCAAAGAGGCGGACCACCAAAATATAAGATTCTAAATGTGACCAATCGCTATGATGAACACGTAGCAGATTTTGCTCAGGATTATCTGAAAATCCAGGAACTTGCATTAACAGAAAAACGGTTCAATGCAATTAGGAAATGGATGAATGAGCACATTGAAGATACCTATATCAGTGTCAATGGTGAGAGTAGAGAATGCGATTTTGCAAACAATTGGGTAAAAGAGTAATTGGATGTCAGACGTTGCTGCGATCAAGAAGTTAGTAGAAAAACATGCTGCACTAAAACAGGAAATCGCAAAAGTGATTGTTGGGCAGGACGAGGTAATTGAACAAATATTACTTTCTATTTATACCGGCGGACATTCATTGCTAATAGGAGTGCCTGGTCTTGCAAAAACTTTGATGGTTAATACTATCGCCCAGACATTGGGATTGAATTTTAAGCGTATCCAGTTTACTCCAGACCTTATGCCCAGCGATATTCTCGGGAGCGAAGTATTAGATCAAAACAGGAATTTTAAATTCATTAAAGGTCCTGTATTTGCCAATATTATTCTTGCTGATGAAATTAATAGAACCCCGCCAAAAACTCAGGCAGCACTGCTTGAAGCGATGCAAGAGCGTGCTGTGACCATAACGGGGAAACAATATAAATTAGAACTACCTTATTTTGTGCTCGCAACACAGAATCCAATAGAACAGGAAGGTACCTACCCCTTACCAGAAGCTCAGCTAGATCGTTTTATGTTTGCGATAGAATTGAAATACCCTTCGATAGAAGAGGAAGTGCAGGTTGTAAAAACTACAACTAATGATGAAAGCCCGGAAATAAATAGTCTGTTCAATGCAGAGGAGATCCTTACTGTTCAGCATTTAGTCAGAAGGATTCCGGTTCCTGATAATGTGGTGGAATATGCAGTTAAACTTGTAAATAGTACCCGGCCTACTCTGGAGGCTTCACCAGATTTTGTTAAGCAATATCTGGATTGGGGTGCAGGGCCAAGGGCATCGCAAAACCTAATAATGGGAGCCAAGGCACATGCGGCTATCAATTCCAAATATTCACCGGATATTGAAGATGTAAAGGCCGTGGCAATGGGGATACTCAGACATAGGATCATAAAGAACTACAAAGCCGAAGCCGAAGGTATTTCTGAAGAAGACATCATTACCAAATTGCTGTAGTTTGATAAGCTTAGCTTATGAAAAAGGCTTTAGATATATTCTCCAAACAAGCAAATACTTATAAAAAGTTCAGGCCTACTTACCCCAAAGAGCTCTACGATGAAATCCTTCAATTTGTAACAGACAAATCAACTTGCTGGGACTGTGCTACGGGAAACGGACAAGTAGCAGCAGTGCTTTCAAAATATTTTAATGAAGTTTATGCAACAGACATAAGTAAGGAGCAACTTTCAGAAGCCACAAAAGCAGAGAACATTTATTACAAGGTTGAGCGCGCTGAAAAAACGAGTTTTACCGAGAGCAAGTTTGATCTTATTACCGTCGCCCAGGCCATGCACTGGTTTGATATGGAAGCTTTTAATAATGAGGTAAAGAGGGTGGCCAAGAATGGTGCAATTATTGCCATATGGGGATATGGGTTACTGCGCATAAATAAGGAAATTGACACGTATTTGGATGCCTTTTGTAACACTACATTAGGACCGTACTGGAATCCTGAAAGAAAACATGTAGACAAGGCCTATAGTAGTGTGATCTTTAACTACAAACAGATTAATGAAGAGAAGCCCATGCACATTACCGCCAAATGGTCTTTAGAAGAATTAGAAGGTTACCTTAATTCATGGTCCAGTGTTCAACACTTTATTTCTCAACATCCCAGTATGCATCCTGTTCCCAACTTAATAAGCAGTATTAAATCTGCCTGGGGAAAGGGGAAGAACAGAGAGGTCAACTTTCCTTTATACCTAAAAGTAGGCAGAGTTATCAAATAGCCATTCCAGTATCATTTCTATTATTTAATCCTGAGACAAAAAATTTCGTTTGCCCCCCGGATTTTCTTAATTTTGACGAATTGCAACAATCCAAAATAAATTCACTAATGGCATTTGACATAGATATGATTAAAGGCGTTTACGCCAATATTGCAAAACGGGTAGATTTAGCACGAGAAATCGTAGGAAGACCCCTTACACTTTCGGAGAAGATTTTATATTCCCATCTCTGGGAAGGAAATCCAACTAAGGCATTTAACAGAGGCAAAGATTATGTTGATTTTGCCCCAGACCGTATAGCATTACAGGATGCTACTGCTCAAATGGCATTGTTGCAATTTATGCAGGCCGGAAAAGCTAAAGTTGCAGTTCCTACAACAACGCATTGCGATCATTTAATACAGGCCAAGAGCGGTGCTGCAACAGATTTACCAAGAGCCAATACCACAAGTGCAGAAGTATTTGATTTCTTAGAATCCGTATCTAACAAATATGGCCTTGGTTTCTGGAAGCCGGGAGCCGGGATTATTCATCAGGTAGTTTTGGAAAATTATGCTTTCCCTGGAGGAATGATGATTGGAACGGATAGCCATACAGTAAATGCCGGAGGTTTAGGAATGCTTGCGATTGGAGTAGGAGGGGCAGATGCTGTTGATGTAATGGCCGGGATGGCCTGGGAACTTAAATTTCCCAAATTGATCGGGGTTAAACTTACGGGAAAAATCTCTGGGTGGACTTCAGCCAAAGACGTTATTCTAAAAGTTGCTGGTATTCTTACTGTAAAAGGAGGTACAGGTGCAATAGTAGAATATTTTGGAGATGGGGCAAAAAATCTGTCGTGCACAGGGAAAGGTACCATCTGCAATATGGGGGCGGAGATAGGAGCGACAACCTCTACCTTTGGTTATGACGATTCAATGGAACGTTATCTTAGGGCGACAGATAGGAATGGTGTTGCGGACGCAGCTAATGAAGTTGCTCCCCATCTTACAGCTGATCCTGAGGTATACGCCAATCCCGAAAAATATTTTGATCAGCTTATTGAAATAGATCTCGACACTTTGAGACCACATTTAAATGGCCCCTTTACCCCAGACCTTGCTACCCCTGTTGGTGAGTTAGGACCTAAGGCAAAATCCAATGATTGGCCCATCAATGTGGACTGGGGATTAATAGGTTCCTGTACCAATTCTTCATACGAAGATTTAACCAGAGCCGCTTCCATAGCCCAACAGGCAGTGGACAAAAAAATTAAGCCAAAATCAGATTTTGGTATCAATCCCGGATCAGAACAAATAAGGTTTACTGCAGAGCGTGACGGACTTCTAAAAACATTTGAGGATTTGGGAGCCACTATTTTCACCAATGCATGCGGACCTTGTATTGGCCAGTGGGACAGGAGTGATCTCAAAGGAGACGAGAAGAACACTATAGTTCATTCATTTAACAGGAATTTTTCGAAAAGAGCCGACGGTAATCCAAATACACATGCATTTGTGGGATCTCCTGAAATGGTAGCCGCAATTGCCCTCTCGGGAAGATTAGATTTCGACCCTATGAACGATGTACTAATTAATGAAGACGGGCAGGAAGTAAAACTAGATGAACCTATGGGAATAGAACTACCCCCTAAAGGTTTTGAAGTTGAGGATGCCGGTTTTCTGGCGCCTACCGAAGATGGAAGAAGTGTTGAAGTAAAAGTTGCTCCGGATTCTGAAAGACTTCAATTGCTAGAGCCATTTGTGCCAATACATCCGGAAAGTTTACAAGGCATGAAATTATTAATAAAGGCTTTTGGAAAATGTACAACAGATCATATTTCCATGGCCGGGCCCTGGCTGAGATATCGCGGGCATTTAGATAATATAGCTAACAACACTTTAATTGGGGCAGTCAATGCCTATAATAAAAAGACCAATTTTGTTAAAAACCAATTGACCGGTGAATACGGGGGAGTTCCAGATACGCAAAGAGCCTATAAAGCTGAAGGCGTAAAAACTTTAGTAGTAGGGGATCACAATTATGGGGAAGGATCTTCCAGGGAACATGCAGCCATGCAGCCCAGACATTTAGGGGTTGCAGCTGTTCTGGTTAAATCATTTGCTCGTATTCATGAAACCAACCTCAAGAAACAAGGCATGTTGGGCCTCACCTTTGCCAATGAATCGGATTATGATTTAATCCAGGAAGATGACACCTTCAACTTTACAGATATTAATGATTTTGCTCCGGCTAAGCCTTTAACCATAGAAGCGGTTCATGCGGATGGATCCAAAGACATTATAATGGCCAATCATACTTATAATCAATCTCAGATAGAATGGTTTCAAAAAGGTTCAGCTCTCAATGTCATTAAAGAAGAAAACGTTATCTGATAGCTGTGAACAATTTAAGATATAAAACTCTCGAAAATCATCGGGAGTTTTATAGTTTTGAAGAAATACCTCTAAATGAAAGTCAGTAGAAAGACTGTTCTCAATGTACTCCTGATTATTTTTGTCCTTTCCTTTTTTGTAACCCCTATAGGGGAATACAGTAAGGAGATGTTAAATGAAGTCTTCGCTACTACCCCTACAGTAATTAGTCCCGAGAATAGGGGTAAAATATCAGATTACAATTGGAGACTCAAGAATGCAGAATGGGATTTTTTTAGTTTTGAGGAAGCCAGTGGAGAGGTAGTTTTTATCAACTTTTGGGCTTCATGGCACCTGCCATCAAGGGCTCAATTGAAAGGGATTCAAAAGCTCTATGACCGGTATAAGGGCAAAGTCAGGTTTTATATAATTACGGATCAGGAAAGAGAACTCCCAGAGGAATTAATGTCCAGGAAAGGCTATACATTTCCTTTGACCTATTTGGTTGTGGGAGATCCCAGTCCAATAGAAATCTTAGAGCCTCCGGGAACTTATATCCTTGATAAAAACGGTTTTATTGCTGTTCACCAAACTGCTATTTCCGATTGGAATAATGATACGGTTTATTCCCTTTTAGACCAACTGATTGCCGGGGATTAGAATTATCTTTTGAAGTACTTGAAAGGGACAAACAGCATTCCAAAACATTCACCATCCCTTTTTCCCAGATGCTTATGATGAATTTTATGCGCCCTGCGGACACCTTTGGCATACCAATTATTAGCATTTCTGAATAGTTTGAAACGCTGATGAATAAAGATGTCATGAACCATAAAATAAGCTATTCCATAGGCTAGTATTCCAAGTCCTAGTGGCCATCCATACCAAAAGCTGGTATTGGCGCCGAGGTAAAAGCAACATATGCTTACCACTGCATAGAAAATAAAAAAAGCATCGTTGCGCTCAAACCAGGAATCGTGATCTTTTTTATGATGATCCCTGTGCAGGCTCCATAAAAATCCGTGCATAATATATTTATGGGTAAACCATGCCATAAATTCCATAAAGCAAAATGTAGCCAAGAAGATCAATATTCCAATTGCTAACTGCATCTTATACCAATTTGAGTTTATAATTTACATATGATTTTGCCAATAATCCAAATTTTTGATAGTTAGAAACTCTTATCCTGGCATTTTTAATTTCCTGAGAGGGGGTCTTCTGTAGTTTCTGCAGTAATTTATAATAGTACTTGTACGCTGTGTATACGCCAAATTTAGCCTCATTTGGTAAAAGTACTATACCCTCATAGCCCTTACTGAAATCGCTTTTGATCTCCTCAACTATCCTGTTTTTAGCGGCTTCATCCAGCTCCAGGAGATTTGTATTCGGGAAATATGAGCGGTTTAACCCTTCGTAATCGGCTTTAAGGTCTCTTAGAAAATTTACCTTCTGAAAAGCAGAGCCCAGTGCCATCGCAGATGATTTTAATTCTTCATATTGATGTTGATCGCCATTTACAAATACTTTAAGACACATAAGGCCTACAACATCGGCAGATCCGTAAATGTACTCTCTGAATTCCTGTTCTGAACCATAAACTTTTTTATTGAGGTCCATTCGCATACTCTTCATAAAAGCACTTACAAGGTCATGAGGTATGTTGTAATTATGGTAGGTATGTTGAAAGGAATTTAAAATAGGATTAAGGCTAATTTTCTGATCTAAAGCAGTTTCCAAATCGTTTTCAAACCTATTTAAAAGGTCCTCTTTAGCATAATCATGAAAAGAATCTACTATCTCATCAGCAAAACGCACAAATCCGTAAATGTTATATATGTCCTTTCTTATACGGGTCGATAACATTTTAGTGGCCAGGCTAAAGGACGTACTGTAAGACTCCGTCACCAGCTTACTGCAATCATATGAAACATTATCGAATATCGATTTCATATTAGAATTGGGGTTTAGTATGCTTTACAATCAAATCCGAAACAATTTTACCTGATATCAAAGCCGGAGGCACTCCCGGACCAGGGACGGTTAATTGTCCTGTAAAATATAAATTTTTAACTTTTTTGCTCTTTAATCGCGGCCTTAAAAATGCAGTTTGGGACAAGGTATTTGCCATTCCATACGCATTGCCCTTATATGAATTGTACTGTTCCTTAAAATCGTTCACACAGAAAGATTCTTTAAAAACGATATTTTCAATAACATTTTGTTTGGTCAGCAACTGAAATCTCTCCAGCACGATATCCAGATATTGTTTCCTGAGTTCCGGGGTATCTTCCAATCCCGGCGCGATTGGCACAAGGAAAAAACCGGTTTCTCCTCCTTCAGGGGCCATACTTTTATCCGTAATTGATGGGAAATTTGCATAGAATAATGGTTTGGATGGCCATTCTGGATGGTCATAAATCTGTGAAGCATGTAATTCAAAATCAGTATCAAAAAACAAATTGTGATGCTCTACATTTTTTAAACGCTTATTAAAACCAAGGTAAAAAAGCAAAGAGGAAGGAGCGAAGGTTTTCTTTTGCCAATAACTTTGGGAGTATTGTCTTTGGGAAGCTTCCAACAGGCTTTCGGAATGATGATAGTCTGCCCCGCTAAGCACAAGATCAGCATGGATATTTTCGCCATTTACGACAACTCCTTTGGCACTTCCTTCTTCAACAACAATTTTGTCAACATTAGCATTTGTTCTGATGTTCACCCCCAGTTCTTCAGCAAGGCTTTTCATTGCCCTAACAATTTGATACATTCCGCCCCTGGGATGCCAGGTACCCAGACCAAAATCTGCATAGTTCATAAAACTGTAAAATGCAGGGGTGTCTCCAGGTTTAGCCCCAAGAAAGAGTACCGGAAATTCTAGGGTAGCGATAAGTTTAGGATTTTTAAATTGTTTCCGCACTTCTTTTTTAATTGTGCTAAAAAACTGGTCGAGGCTCTTTATTGTATCTTTTGTCACCAGCTCTAATGGGGATACTCCGGGCCGATACACTATCTCCTCCATGGCCACTTGGTAGTTTCTTTGTGCCTTGGTGATAAACTTTTGTAATGCCGAGGCGCTGCCTTTTTCAATGCGTTCAAATTCCACACTGATTTTTTCCATGCAATCGCCGATAGTCATTTCCTCATCAGAGAAGAAAATTTTATAGGCGGGATTCAATTTATCCAGAACATAATAGTCTGATGTTTTTTTGCCGAAATCATTAAAAAAACGATCAAAGATATCTGGCATCCAATACCAGCTGGGACCAATGTCAAAGGTATAGCCAGATTTAATTAACTGCCTGGCCCTGCCACCAACGGTGTTGTTTTTCTCCAGCATCACTACTTCATATCCCTGTTTTGCCAGATAGCAGGAAGCTGATAATGCCGAAAATCCGGAACCTATAATCGCTATTTTATTAATTCCATTCATGGTCTTTAATATGCTATAATTCCTTAGACAGGGCTTCTATTGATTCAAAAGTCTTAATATTTGAAGGTAAATTGTCTGGATTAAGGTGTTTAATCTGCTGTCCCAGTATCCATAGCTTGGCGCCGGTACCATTTGCTATTTTCTCATTAAAAATGCTTATATATTTTGCCAGGCGATCTTTGGTGGGAACCACCGTAAAATAGGATAAGAAATGGATATTCTTGAAATTATTTTTAAGATCGATTAAATTTTCCATGGGCATAGATTGTCCCAGATAAATTGTTTTGTAACCCTTGAGAAGAATTTCATAGTTCACAAATAATAACCCTATTTCATGAATTTCATTATCGGGAAGAAAAAGCACAAAAACTTTATCTTTTTTAACGGGTTCTATAGCTTGAAGTTTTTCCGAACTACTGTATATCTTTTGCTTGATCTGGTTGGTAATAAAATGTTCGTGAGACGGACTAATAGTGTCTGTTTGCCATAATAAGCCGATCTCATTGAGAAAGGGCATAAAAACATCCCAAAAAATAGATCGGAAAGGGCGCTTTTTTAAAAGTTGGTTGTAGGTTTTCTGAAATAAGGACTGATCAAAATTGATCATTGCCATCTTCAAGGCGTTCAGAGCGTGGTTCTCATTGTCATTTTTGGATATCACCCCTTTGACAACCACCGGAATTTCGTCCTTGGGAATTGCTGCTATTTTAGAAATTTTATAACCATTATTGTATAACAGCGTAATATTCAGCAATTTTTGCAGACTTGCCAGGCTATAGGTCCTGATATTTGTTGAAGTACGTTCGGGAGAAAGCAGGTTATATCGCTTTTCCCAGATTCGTATGGTATGTGCCTTAATACCAGAGAGGTTTTCCAGATCCCTAATGCTAAAAGATTTCTTAATATTGTTCATTTTTAGAGATAAAAAGTTAAACAAATCTACAAAATATTTCGAGCTCTCCCCGATTCTACCGAAAAATTAAGATTTTATTGGCGATTATAAGCCTCTTTGAGCAAATAGGGTATCTAGAACCTACGTTCAGGGTTAAATCCGTCCAGGGCCATTGAAGTGGGTCTTTGAGAGATGATTTCCGCAATTAATTTGCCGGTGGCTGGCCCAAGGCTCCAACCCATCATTGCATGTCCGGTTGCAATGCTGAGGTTATTCCATTTTGAAGTTCTGCCAATATAAGGTAATCCGTCTGGAGAGACTGGTCTTAAACCACAACGTGCCTGAGATATTTCCTCATTGTTAATGGTAAGACCATTGTAATAATTAGCAGCGGCCTTTGCAATGGCCCTTACTCTTTCCTGTCGTATTTTATGATTTATCCCAGATAGTTCCATAGTGCCTGCAAAACGGGTAAATCCCCTCATTGGAGTAACAGCTACTTTTGCCTCCATCAAAACTGCGGGTAGGGTAACAGGGGTAGGCCTGTGTACATTTATACGATATCCTTTGCCGGGTTGAACACTTATATTTAAACCTAATTTTTTAGAAAGATTTTGTGTCCAGGAACCAGAGGCAAGGACCACTTCATCGGCGGTAAAGGTGTTGTCCGATGTAATTACGCCTTGTAACACATCTCCTTCAAAGTTGAAATTCATGACTTCGGTACCAGATTTTATAGTTACTCCCTTTTCTTTAAGATATTCTATTAGTCTTTCCATTATCTCCCCGGGTGAAGTATGGGCATCGCACTGATAATGAATGGCTCCCTGTATTTCTCTGTTCAAATTGGGTTGCAGATGAGACAATTCTTCCAGGCTGAGTTGCCTTGCTTCCAGGCCTTCGTCTATTGCCCTTATCATGACCTCGCGCTCATGTTGGCCCTCTTTTGGATTTTTATACAACATCAGCAGCCCTTTCTTTTCTAATTGAAAATCCCCAAGTTCACCAGACTGATGCCATTGGGTGTAAAGATCTTTACTAAGAAGATTGATGTCTTTAATTAGCGGTATAGCTCTCTCCACATTTTTTTTAGTCGATGAGGTATTGAAATGCCATGCCCATTTAATAAAATCCATGTCCATTCTGGGTTTCATATAGAACGGACTACTGCTATTGAACATCCATTTAATTCCTTTGGCCATCATTCCAGGAGAAGCAAGGGGAATAATATGGCTCGGGGTGAGGTAACCGGCATTTACATATGAAGCACCTGCCTTCATATCCGATTTATCAATTACCGTTACCTGGTGACCATCTTTTTGAAGATAGTATGCACAGCTCAGTCCTACAATACCACCTCCGATGACGACTACTTTTTTACCCATAATAGCATCTTGAATGTAAAAATAAATATAAGACAAATTAAAAGCCCCTTATTTTAAAAAATAAGAGGCTTTTGTACCCGGGATGGGAATCGAACCCACACGCCCTAAAGGACACATGGCCCTCAACCATGCCTGTCTACCAGTTCCAGCACCCGGGTATTTCTCAATATGGATGGCAAATATAACAAAGTCTTTTCATTGGGGTTCAGTATAATTCAATACAATTTAAGGAAGTACTAATAAAAACTGAAAAATTAACGTAAGGGGCATTATAACTGCCTTAAAACCTGCAATTATCAATGGCTATGGCGGTGGTAAGTCTTTAGCGATTTATCTTAAAAGTGTCTATTTTTATGTCATCAATATCATCATCAAAGGGGTACTCTAGCTGATCCTGAATATTGAAAAGGGAAATGAGAATGAACTCTGTTAATATGACCACGAAATATGTAATGGAAGGATTTACTTCGGGGCCAATTGTACTGATAATTGAAGGGGCATAGATAACGGGAAAAATATAAATAAAAATCTTGCAGTAGGCTTTAAGACTAATAGGTGTTCTATGGGTATTTATTGCATGCAGGTTTTCTACAGATTCGTGCAGATCCTTCATAAACCTGAACACCTTGTCTCTTACTCCCCGTGAGAGGGTTTCTCCCTGCGCCAGAATAAACTGATGCACCTTATTGATTATTTCATCCAGATCTTTGGTGTTGTCATGCTTGGCGCGTAAATGCACCATCATCTCTTCACTGATTTCTACCAGGATATTACCCATTTCAGTTTTACTTTCCTCTGTAACATTTAAGTTGCTAATTATCAAATAATTCACCGTTTTTAGGGCGCTCCTGAATTTACTCAGATGTTGCAGGGCCTTTTCCCTTCTTCGGAAAGAACCCCTGATAGAAAAAACCAGAGGAAAGACCATCGCAATACTTAGTAAGGTAAGGTCTAATTGATAATTTATGTCATAGGTATATGCCAGATAAGTAGCGAGCACAGATACAATTAGCACAATCGCAGTACGGTGATTTAGTATGGATAAATATCGTTTAATAGCTGAAAATTTGTTAAATTATGGTAGTTAAATCTAAACACAATATTGTGATTAAGCAAGTTATAATAGTTTTCCTTGCACCACTGCTATTATTAGCCACTACAATTTATGGGCAGCAAACAGACGAAGTTGCCACTAATAATGTGGTAACCAGGCTATTCAGTTCCGAGGAAGTGTTGCCGATAAAACTGGTATATTCCAACAAAGAAATGAGGAATGAGACCAATGACAGTACCTATCTTAAATCTGAATTGGTATACCAGATGACAGATGGCTCCTGGGACACCCTGGCTGTAAAACTGAGGGCCCGGGGCAATAACAGGAGGGAAAATTGTTATTTCCCACCTGTTAAAATAAGAATCAAGAAATCTGCAAGAGCAGGTACCCTTTTCGAAGGCAATAAGAAATTAAAATTAGTCTTGCCTTGTTTGATACAATCCGATAATAACGACAATGTTTTAAAGGAGTTTATGGCCTATAAGCTTTATGAAATCATTTCGCCTTATCATTACAAAACCAGGAGGGTGGCTATAGATTTTACCGAATTACGCCGCAATAAATCCAAAAATCACAAATTAAAGGGGATACTAATTGAAGATATAGACCTGGTTGCTGAGCGGCATAATGGGAAAGAACTTAAAAGAGCGGTACATCCGCTGGAACAGGACAATATCTGTTCGCTTCAAAACGATTTTTTCCAGTACATGATTGGAAATACAGATTTTTCCGTGGCCTACCAGCACAATGAAAAATTAATATTTACAGAAGATAAGAAAACCATGCCAGTGCCATACGATTTTGATATGTCCGGATTGGTGAATGCGAGCTATTCTGTAGTTTCTCAGGTACAAAATGAAACACTGTCGATTACCAGCGTTACACAAAGACTATACAGGGGGTTTAGACGAAATCCAAGTCTTTACCAAGAAGTTAGAAAGCAATTTTTAAGTAAAAAACCTCAATTCTTTGAAATCATAGACGGCCTGGAGACAAGTTTCGATAATCCTAAGGAATTTAAAGCTGCCCGGGATTTTATCGAGGAATTTTTCGCAGTTCTGGCCGATGATTCAAAATACAAGGCCAGAATACTAAATAAGGCACGGACAAAATAATTTTTGAACCCTAATAAATATCAGGAATTCTGCCACCTTTTCAATAGCTGTTTTAACTGCACTCCTGAACCGTTTGTTATACGGCATTTCTAAATATTACCTGAAGAGTTCTTCTAGTGGTACGCCACTGCATCCGCTGGGTAACTGAACATTGAGGAACATAGCCAGGCTGGGGGCAATATCTATAACAGATACCTTGCGGACAGATGACCCGTTTGGAATGTTTTTACCATACCAGAGTAGGGGTACATGGCTGTCATAAGCGTAGCCAGAGCCGTGAGTTGTTCCTTTTATCTCGGATACCGCAATATCCGGATCAGCATTCATAATAATACCTGGTTCAAAACTCAAGAGAATATCTCCCGATCTTTTTGGGTGAAAGCCATTCTGAAGTTTTTTATGGAGTCCGTCGTAATAAATTTTAGTTTGTAGATCGTTTGCAGACAGTGCAACCCTGATCCATTTTAGGCCAGACAGAAAGCTGGCAACATCTTGTTGCACTTCGGCTAAATTTAATTTTCGATCCCTGATAATGTCCCTGTTCAGATACACATGTTCATAGTCGAAATGCTGAATCCAGTTTTGCCGGCCATGTTTCTTAATTAAATAATTGGCCAATGTATCTCTGTACTTGGGAATAGGAGCTATTCCTGTAGGGATTTTATTGGCATTCAGGTAAGATGCTGTTGGGATGGCCCCGTGATCTGAGGTCAGAAAAAGGAGATATTTATCACCTAATTTTTCATCTAGTTTATTTAATAAACTTTCAATATCCCGGTCTAACCGTAGGTAAATATCTTGAATTTCAACAGATTGTGGTCCTAAAGCATGCCCTACAGCATCGGGAACAGAATAACTTATGTTGAGCATGTCTGTATGTTCATCTACTCCCAGGGCTTCATTCTCAAGAGCTGCCAGCGCAAATTCTGTCAGTAAAGTATTGCCGAAGGGCGATGCCCAGATGAGTTGGTACTCCGCATTCAGGGAACGGTATCTTTCCCTCATCTTCTTAAATTCATAGGGGAAAGTAGGCGCAGTCTTGCCTCCAAGCGTGCGCTCAAAACTATTATCATCTGCCGCACTTTCCACGTAGCTTTCTATTGGTAAAAGCGTATTCCAGGTAGTATCCAGATAGGCATTGGATTTCTCCTGTTTATTAAACTGCTTTACCCAATCCGGAACATCATTCATATAGTATGAGCTGCTGACAAAATACCCCGGACTTTTCTTCCAGTCGTGCCAATACGCCGCATTTGCAAGATGCCCGCCCGGTAAAATGGCACCCCGGTCTTTGAGTGATACACTGATTACCTTAGACCGAAAATTAGTGGCTAGTCTTAGCTGATCAGAAATGGTGGTAGATAGCAGGTTTTTGGGTGATAAACCCGTATTATTCTCCTGTGCAGCGCCAATAATATGTTCATTGGGATCGTCTACATTTCCCATCCCATTATTTTCTTCACGCTGAAACCAGCTATTGCCAATTATACCATGGGTGGCTGGAGTAGTACCCGTATAAATAGAAGAATGGCCTGCGGCTGTAACCGTAGGGATGTAATTATATTGTGTGTTTTTATAATTAAAGCCATCACGCATCAACCGAACAAATCCGCCATTGGAAAGTTTGTCTTTGTACTTATAGAGTTGTTCATAGCTCATTTGATCCACTACAATGCCCACTACCAGTTTTGGCGGGGTTTGGTTAACTGACTGGCCATGACTTAGGGGTACATGTCCTGCGAATAACAAAAAACATAATAATAGATAGACTTTCTTTATAAAATTATTTTTCATGCCAGAAGTATTAGAGCCTTTAATTTAATATTATAAATTGATTTTAATGTTATAGAAATCAGAATATTCTAACTATCTTGAAGGGATGTAACAGCTAAAACCAAGCTGTAGAATATTCAACAAAGACCAAGCCATAAACCAATGACAGAAGAACAGTATATTACCGAACGCGTTGAAGACCAAATAAAATGGTATGAAAGAAAAAGTGCAATAAACAAGAAATACTATCTATGGTCCAATGCCTCAATTATTGTATTTGCGGCCCTTATTCCATTTTTAGCCGGTCTGAGCGATGATGATTTCAACTGGCCAAAGTATATTATTGCCGTTTTAGGAGTTTTCACTGCCACTTTAACCGGCATTTCTGCCCTCTACAAATTTCAGGAAAAATGGGCCACCTACCGGATGACCGGGGAGTCTTTAAAACGTGAAAAATTACTATTTCAAACCAAAACCCAGCCCTATGATGGTTCAGCTGCCTCTTTTAATCAGTTTGTCAGTAATGTTGAAAGCCTGATGAGTTCTGAGAATGCAGGCTGGACGCAGATCATCAATAAAAATGATGATTTAGGGGCTAATGGGGATGTTGAATAGCCAGGAATTAATTTATTTCGATCACTTCTAGAATTACATTAACACTATTGGTATGGCCCATTTAAAAATCGAAGAAATTTATATAGCCGGTAGTATGCTATTTGTTTTGGAGGAAAAAAAATCGATTACAGATATCTCTGATAAATTACTTGAATTCCTTGGGAATTTATTGATTCCTCTGGCTATCATTTTAGCTATTGTTTTGTTCTTGCTATTGAATAGGTGGCTTTTTAATAGATCACAATTTCTGCCACAGACCAAGAAAACTTTTAAGATTTTGGTTGCAATTGCAATCATCTTCATAGGGATGTTCGCATTTATTTTTAGCCTTGAGATAGCAGATGAAAAGCAAATGGAAATTGTAAAATTTCTCGCAGTTTTACTTAGTGCAGCCATAGCTTTGAGTTCTACAACAGTACTCGGCAACCTCATTGCCGGGGTTATGAATAACTCTATTAAACGATTCAGGAATGGTGATTTAATTAAAATAGGGGACTTACATGGAAGGGTTACCAATAAGCGTTTTTTTCATACTGAGATACAATTAGAAGACAGTAATTTTGTCACTGTACCCAACCTGTTTGTGGCAACACATCCTGTTATTCTTAACAAAAAAAGCAATACAATAATCAGTACCAGTGTTTCTTTGGGTTATGATGTTTCCAGAACTAGCATTGAAGATTGCCTGTTGAAGGCAGCTAAAGCAACAGGCCTTAATAATCCCTATGTCTATATCACTCATCTGGGTGATTATTCCGTGGTGTATAAGGTACACGGATTTTTGGAAGATAGTAGTAAATATCTCAGTACTACTTCCCTGTTGAATGCTAATGTGCTGGATGAACTGCATGGAGCTAAGATTGAAATAGTATCCCCTTCCTTTATGTATCAGAAAAGGGTAGATCAGCAAAAGTTTATTCCTAAAGCTCAGGTTGAAAAAACTATTGAGAAAGTAAAGTCTCCTGAAGAGCTCATATTTGCAGAAGCCATTAAGTCTGAAGAAATTGAAAAAAAGAAAGATCACCTGGTCCAGATTAATAAAAAGATTGAAGCGTTTAAAGAGAAAATAAAAAGACTGGAGGATGAGGAGGAGATTGAAAAAGCAAAATTAAATATTAAGCGTTTGGAGGAATACAAAGTAAAAATGGATCAAAGCATACAGGAGCAGATCAAAAAGAATGAAGGTTAAGCATAAACTTTTTGCTCCAAATCCTTGAGCAGTCCAAACAATTTGCAATGCGATGACATTTACGCACTCCTTTTGTCAATGCACACTATTATTTTTCTGTGCCACGTAGTTTAATTTAGAAGCAACCAACTATTTTGGCTTAGATGTAATCATTTTATATTGCCGTCCTAACTCAATTTGGGTTCCATCTTTGAAATTGTATTTCCCACATAATTCTCTATACCAAAAAAGCTATCGAGATCCAAAGATCCGTCTCGGCCCAGGGTATACAGAATATGATCTACGCCTGGATTAGAATAACATACAATTAAATCGGCAAGAACATTATATGCTGCTTTGGTATACTTCCCATCTCCAAGTTGGCCATTTCCATAACCGGCAAAACCCTTGCAGTCTATTTTTTTTCCCTTATGATTGATATAACTCTGACCGGAAATTACCTGGCAGCCCGCTGAAAAGTTGGTCTTACCTATCCCCGACCAATGAATATTGATGGTACCATTTGGTGCCGGATCCAAACCTTTATTAAGATCTTCCTGGGTCAAGGCATTATCGTTGTCCTCATCTCTAAAGACCAATACTCCATTTCTTCTGGGGTCTCCAACAGGATATTTTGTACTATACGGCTTTAAGGCACGATAGTCACTGTTATGCCATCCAAATCGGTATTTGTGCTGCCCTTCCACCAAAAAAGCTTCATCAAAGCGCCCCTTTTTTTTCTTTTTGTTATACGCCATGGCCTGACTGGGATCGGTAGATCCCCAGAATTTAAATACCATCCCTTTGATCAGTAAGATAAAGAGATCATTATTCTCGCGGGCTTCATACGATCCTTCCTCATCTACTCTGATCCCCAAAAGATGTACCTCGTTAGGGGTATATTCCCATTCACTGACTTTGCGTGTATCTGTAGCTCTGTTGAATTGTTCCACCTGTTTTAAAATAGGATGTGGAGTATTGCTATAATCGGTTTTTGCTTTATTTAAAAGTGCAAGCCAGGCAGTATATTCTGCTGTAGGTTTCTTTTCAGACCAATTGGCCCAATCAGACATTTTAGTCTTATCCTTCTTCCATCTTTCAAGGTGTGGTATTGTATATTCATCCATAATTCCATTGGGAATAATGGCAGTATCACCTTCACTATCATATTTTCGGACATATTCCTGAAAAAGCCTTACAGCGGCCTGGGTGACATAATCATAAACACCATCTATTACCCCCCTGGGCATAAACCCCCTGTCTCTCAGGAATTGCTGCAATTCTGACACCTGGTTGCCATCAATTTCTTTAAATTCCCTGGAGGTTCTAAAATCATCATCCCTGAATTTCATCACCTTGGTTAAAGAAGCAATGTCTTCCTGATGATAAGGGCTTAGGTAATTAAATCGTTCAGATTCTGATGTTAGTTTGCCAGTATCGATATTCCCGAGTATAAGTGCGCTCATAATGTCTTTTTTTAGATTAATTAGTGGATGATAATCACTGACCTTTTTTATAAAAGATGCTCTGAATGTATATCCTATAAGGTAAAATGAAATTACTGAATTAAAAAATCATCCCAAATACGGGGAGTCTAAATTATTTTGGAGGAAATTTCTTGTTCGATAAAAGGTAGGAATAGTTTGAATAAAAAGCAAGGTAATTCTGTAATATTATCAATAATTAATTGCTGCTGCCTAAGGCTTTCTTGGCTTTTACATAAACCGGGATACAATGTTGGCGGAATTTAAGACGTGTATTATACTTATGTTTTTGGGGATTATTCATCTGTATATGAAATTTCTTACTACCTTGATATGATCTTGCTAGCTTCATGCAGTCATTTCGGAAGCTTCCAGGATTGACATTTAAATTCAAAAACGGGCTAATTCTAAATTCAACCAAAAACCAATTCCATGCAATCCATAAATAAGTTATTTGTCCACGCATCCATACAGGAATCTACTGAGGATGGTAGTACTATATACGAGATTGAGTCGAGCCAAAGAGACGCCTCCAACCGACACGAGATTCCCTTAGAAAAAGATACTTTGATTCAGTTTGAGTTTGAAGACAAAACCAAATGGATGTGCGACCCCACTACGCTGCATGAACTTTTTCCGGAGGCAGATGCCGCTGTTTCGCCGAAGACACGATCTCAGCGACAAGAAGGTTTTGAATTACCTGGTGCAATCAGGCCTCCCGGGTCCGAACGAGGTATTGCAGGGACAATTGCCTTAAAATTACTAAAAGTGCTTGCCAAAAAGAGCATTTCAGAGGGTGTTGAAACACTAGCCCGAAAGCTGGAAAATGCCAATTTAAAAAATGGGATCCCGGATACCAACAAGCTCTGGAAGAATGGTTTTGAACAGCAATATTTTAATGAAGGGGCGCAGATATTTGCGATAAACCGCCAGTTCGATTTTGGGCGGTTTAATGAGGTACAGAAAGACAAGCCTTTTTTTCTGTTCATTCATGGTACAAACTCTGATACACTTGGAGCCTTTAGTGGCCTCAAGAAATCGCAGGTATGGCGATCAATTCACGATATATACGGCAGTAATGTTATTGCATTTCAGCACAGGACCCTGACAGAAAGCCCTTTGGAAAATGCAGTAAAGCTGGCCAAACAATTACCAAACAATATTGAACTACATATAATCAGCCATTCTAGAGGAGGGATCATTGGAGATATCCTGAGTAAGTACAGCAGCGATGGCAAAAAACCACCAAAAGGATTTACCAATGCCCACCTTGCATTATTGAAGAAAGAACCCAACAGGCAAAGTGATATTGATAATATCAGGCAGCTCAACAAAATATATAAAACCAAGAAAATTGCCGTTACCAAGTTTATCAGAGTGGGATGCCCTGCCGCCGGTACCACATTAGCTTCTAAAAGGCTGGATATTGTACTGAATGTTTTCTTTAATGTCCTGGGAAATATTACAGGACCTGTAGGTGATGTTTTTACAAAATTACTCTCTGCTGCCATTGAAAATAAAAATAATGCCGGGGTATTACCGGGTATAGAAGCCCAGAGTCCGGCCTCTCCTTTTATGAAAATATTAAATGATCAGTCGGAAGAAAATGCCATTTCCGGGAACGCCCTGGCTGTTATTGCCGGCAACGGCGCAATAGATTTTTCAGGACATGGGTTACTTGTTATCCTGGGAAAGCTCTTTTTCTGGAAGCGAAATGATCTGGTTGTTGATACAGATTCTATGTATTTAGGGATCAAAAGGGCCAATGAGATTCAATATTATTTTGATGAGCATACCGAAGTTAACCACGTTAAATACTTCGAAAATAAAAGTACCCTGGACGCTATTAACACCGCCATTGAAAATGAAACAGGTACCCTTATACCCGGTTTTAAATCGTTCAGTCAAAATAAAATACCCAGTAGCGACAGAGATGACCGTGGGTTACAATACGGAGCACTAAAGCCCGAGAGCAAACCGCCTTCTGGCCAGCGCCCAATTGTTGTACTACTGCCTGGTATTATGGGGTCTAATTTGTCTGATGGGGAACGTAAGTTATGGTTAAATTATTTTAATATTCTTGGGGGTGGACTAATGGACCTTGACAATGCCCAGGATGGGAAAATAGTGGCGGATTCTGTTGTGAAAACCTCCTATGATGGACTTTATGAAGAATTATCTCAGAAATATGATGTGGTCATATATCCTTTCGACTGGCGGATGCAGCTAGGGGAATGCGCCAGTAGATTTGAAGTGAAAATAAAGGAATTAATGGGGTTAGGACAGCCCATTAAAATTATTGGCCATTCCATGGGTGGGGTTTTGGTACGCGATTTTATAATAAACCACCCAGCTACCTGGGATAAGCTAAACAAATCTAAAGATTTCAGACTTATTTTTCTGGGATCTCCTCTGGAAGGCTCTTATAGAATTCTTACCGTCTTGTTTGGGGAGGATGCCATAATAAATAAGTTGAGTATGCTAGACCTAAAACATACGAAAAAGGAGTTGCTCACAATGTTTAGCAAGTTTGAAGGCATATTGAGTCTCTTGCCTATAAATAAGGAAAAGGACCCAGCCAATGATTTTGCAAATATCAGCACCTGGAAGAATATGAGTGAGGTGTTTAATAAAAAAGACTGGCCGCTTCCCGGAAAAGATGAATTAAAGAGATTTAGAGCCTATAGAAACAAAATAATTAAAAAGAGAGATGATATAGATTATTCTAACATGGTTTATATCGCCGGTAAAGATAAAATGACCCCAAGTGGTTATTTTAAGGAAGAAATCCTCCCTGATAAGGAGTTACATTTTTTATATACCAGCCGCGGAGACCAAAGTGTAACCTGGGATTCTATCCCGGAGCAACTAAAGGACAACAAAGCTGTGTATTATACCAGAACCTCACATGGGATGCTTGCCAATGATCCCGATATCTTCTCGGGGATAGAAGAAATCCTTAGTACGGGGAGTACCAGTATTTTAAGTAAGAAGGAGTTTACGTTGAGAGCCGGAGAACAAGAGCAGTTCAGAGCAGCACCTGAGAACGATTTTGATATGTCTGAAGAGGCATTTAGAAATGCAATTCTGGGAATAAGTACTGAAAAGCAATCACAAGAAGAGCAACTATCAGTTACTGTGAGCAACGGTGATCTGCATTATAGCAGTTATCCGGTATTGGCCGGTCATTTTTTGAATGATGGTATATTATATGCCGAAAGGGCAATCGACTTTTATCTCGATGGCGCCCTTTCTGCCAAACATAAATTGGGACTTTATCCCGGAGACATTGGCACCAATAGCATTTTTGAAGGAAATGAGAAGCGCGAGTTTGAAGGAGGAATAATTGTAGGACTCGGAGAACCAGGTAACCTCACATCATTTCAGCTTGCAACCACTGTGGAACAGGGGGTCTCTAATTATTTACTGCGAATAAAGGGAAAGAAAGATACCACTGAAAAAGTAGGGATAACGGCCCTTACCATAGGACGTGGTTACGGAGGGCTCTCTGTAGAAAATTCACTTAAGGCAATTATTGAAGGAGTAGTCCATGCTAATCAGAAATTAGCAGCTTTAGGTGATGATAGCATCAGGACCATAGAACATATAGAGTTCGTTGAACTATACTCTAATAAAGCCCTGAGCTGCATGTATGCCCTGAACAAGATAGTTACCAAGGAACTTTTGGTTCATAATATTGTTATTGGTAATAAAAGAATAAAACAATTGTTGGGGATAAGAAAAATTACACCATTAGACAGTTCAGAAGATTGGTGGAACCGGATTACCATAAAATATAAACCAGGGAATGAGAAAGAGGACGAACCCGCCAGTATGGTCTTTGGGGCATCAACAGGAGATTCACGGGAAGAAGAAAACCAACTCTATTGCAGTACGCCTTTAATAGATCTTTTTGTTTCAGAAATTTCCACAGCGAACAGGTGGTCTCCAAGAACGGCAAAAACCCTGTTCGAGTTGCTCATCCCTAACGAGCTTAAGGAAAAATTAAAAAGGAAGGGGAATATTTCATGGATCCTGGATGCCAATACGGCTTCCTATCCCTGGGAATTGCTTCAGGATAATACCATACATGCTAAACCATTATGTATTAATGCGGGTATGATACGGCAGTTGTCTACTTCAGAATATCGTACCAATATAAAAAGAGCCTCAAAGGAAGGGGCATTGGTAATTGCGGATCCAATTCTGAATGGATTTATAAACCAATTACCCGGAGCAGCAAAAGAAGGTGAAACAGTCACCAATGTTCTTAAAAAGAACAATTACCAGACAACGTCTATAATACATCAAAATGCAGATAAAATAGTGCTCGATTTTTTCAGTAATGAGTACAACATAATTCATTTAGCTGGCCATGGCATCTACAACCCTAAATCGCCTAAAAAATCCGGGATGGTTATCGGCGAAGGCCTATTTCTGACCGTCTTTGAAATTCAGCAGATGGCGGTTGTCCCTGATCTGGTATTTGTGAATTGTTGCCATTTGGGCAGTACCCGACCAGAGGATGAAAACTATTACAAAAACCGCTATAAACTTGCGGCCAATATTGGTACGGAACTCATCAAAATAGGTGTCAGAGCAGTAATAGCTGCAGGATGGGCGGTTGATGATCAGGCGGCGCTAGATTTTGCTGACAGTTTTTACAGCAATATGTTTTCCGGGGAGAATTTTGGAGATGCAGTTAAAAATGCCAGGAAGATGATTTACGACAGGTACAATATTAAGAATAATACCTGGGGAGCCTATCAATGCTACGGAGACCCTTTCTTTAAATTCGCTAAAAGAGGGGACGGAAAGAGTACATGGTCTCCGAGTTATATAGTACCTCAGGAAGCAGAAATACATCTGGATAACCTTCTGAATCAATTAGAACTTGGCAGCAAATCCAGGAAGGAGAATCTGGAAGAATTGGAAATCATTACTAAAGCTATTGATAAAGCTGAATTTGTAACCGCCGAAATAATTGAAAGGCAGGGAAAGATATATTATGAATTGGGATTATATGAGAAGGCCATATCCAAATTTAATGAACTGCTCTTGATGGAAAAGGCTAATTTTTCTTTTGCCTGTATCTCCATGTCGCTCAATGCGGGAACAAAACTTATCATTGAAAACTTATATGATAAAGACAGAAAGAGTAAGCTGAAAATTGAAGAAATAGCGGAGGCAAACAAATTAATGGACCAATTGATCATAGAAATTATGTTTGTGCACCAAATGGGAGAAACAGCTGAACGGGCAAGTATGATTGGCAGTGCCTATAAAAGATGTGCTATGACGGCAAATTCTTCTGAAGATTTGATAGACGCTTACGGTAATGCTACCAAATATTATGTAAAGGCTTGTAAGTTATCCGAGCAAAAGCACATTATTTACCCTCTGATCAATGCGATAGAAATATACTGTCTGATGTTATTAAGTGGATCTTTTCCCAAGACATTACTCGAAATCACATATAAGGACATAACATATCAACTTAATGACACGAATGATATGTATAACCTGGTACAAGTATTGGAAGAGGAGTTTTCCACTGAGAAAAAGGAAAACCAGACCTATTGGGAAATGGTTTATAATATAAATATTAAGGTGTGTTCGCTATTGCTGAGCTATGATAAAAAAGTAGAGAACGAAAAATGGGATCAAATTAAAAAAGCCTATAAAGATCTTTGGCTGGTAGCAGGTTCTGACGGCAAAAAAGAAGCAGAATTGCAACATATTCATTTTCTTACTTATGCCTTTACAATGGCCAGACATGTAGAAGGAAATGTGGATAAACTGCCATTGGAAGGATATGTAAACTGTGCGGAAGATTTGGATGCGCAAATCAATGATCTGACCAAGGCATACTCCAAATTATTCTCTGCAAAAGAGCGAGCCAAAAGGATTGAACAAGGAAAAAATAAGACATCAGATAAAGCAACAAAAATTAAAAAAGATGCCTCACTGGCTGCAAAGAAGAAAGAACTAAATCCATCGAAACTAAATTGAAGAAATAGAATTATGAAAAAATATGCATTACACCTCGGACTTAATGTAGTAGATCCTGAGCATTACGACGGCTGGGATGGGAAATTGGATTGCTGCGTTAAGGATAGCGAGTTTTACAAAGGTTTAAGTGAAAAGGCCGAATTTGATAAAATTATTGTTTTGCAGAATCGCGCTGCCACCAGTGATGCTGTGATTAAAAATCTAACATCCTACGCAGAGGATTTGGAAAAAGGGGATCTCTTCTTTTTTACTTATTCCGGGCACGGGTCACAGGTAAGGGATATCAATAATGATGAAGCTGAAGATGAATTTGACGAGACCTGGTGCCTTTTTAATCGGCAGTTAATAGACGATGAATTGTTTGAAGCCTTTAAAGCGTTTAATACCGGGGTAAAAATCTTTATGGTATCGGATAGTTGCCATTCCGGTTCTGTTTCACGGGCGCAACCTGCGTTTAAAATTAGAAAAGCCCCTGCAGATATCAGTCAAAGAACCATTCTGAAAAATACATCTGTTTATATGCCAATTTTAAACAGATCGGCGGTTACACGTGATGCGATGGGGGCAAGGGTACTACAGTTTTCCGGCTGCCAGGACGAACAACTATCTTATGAATTCGGAGAAAATGGCCTCTTTACCACTATATTCAAAAAAACGCTGGAGGGAGGGGAAAATTTAAGCTATGCTTCATTTTTTAATGTTGTGGCGGCAGAAGTTCCTAAAGTCCTGGAGGAGGCCACCCAACCGGATGTTCTGGTCCAAAATCCCAATATGTTCGGCTATGGCAATTCAGAATTTGAATTTAGCGGGGAGGAAACTTTCTTTTAAGAGGGTTAAGAGCTTGCTATTTTGGTTAACAAATGTCATAGGTCTTTTGAAAGATGTCCTGATCAATAGGATACATTTCCCCATTAACCCCAACCATTAACCAATCTCCGGCCTTACCATTTAATTTGCCCTCCATGGTTTCTACCATAAAGGGTTCATGAATCTGAACGCATCTGACAGCAATTGGTTTTTTAATCGCAGCCTTAAATTTCAGATCGGGAATTTTATTTTTTTTAAACTCGAGCATAGGATAAGGCTTTTAAACTAAGACAAAAAGTTCTCCTTTAGAAATAGTATAAAATCGTCTTCCGGATTGTTGGTTTGCATCAGAGCTGTATAGCCAGCATAGGCATTGAGGTGCATGGATATTTTCTCTCTTATCCCGGAATTTTCAGAAGCCTTTAGATAATATTCTTTGGCTTTCTCAAAATTTTGCAAATAGAGGTTGGCCTCTGCTATTGTCGCATTTTTCCAGGGATCATCTTTGCATTTTTCTGCGGCATCTAAAGCCATCCTGGCATAGGCCAGCATTTTCTCCTGGTCATTAAGCACCACAATACTTAGAAATGCCAGATTAATGGCATGATAATATATTTGCCCGTAATTTTCTTTGGCTCTAGACTGTTCCAGTGCCAGTTCATAATACACAAAAGCTGCATCACCGTCACTTTCAGAAGGGAATTTGAGATATGCACGTTTGTACCTGCCACCAATAATACCCATCAAGTCTGTATCTTCCTGAGCCTTTGGATGCTCATTAAGGATTTGAAGGGCCTCTTCTCTTCTGTCTAAGCCTTCCAGGCTAAAAATAAGGCGTTTTAATCCTGCGGCGTCCAGTTCATCCTTTCTTGGCAGTAGTTGCTTCACCACCACATCATACTTACCCAGAGCAATATTTATTTCTTCACTATTGGTATACTGATTATGAAATTCAGAATTGGTAAGGGTGCTCAAGATTAGTTGATAGCAATCATCGTTCTCATCTGTTGGTTTCACCATGGAAAGGTGCCTTCCGTCTATGGTTACATGATGATCATTGTTAAAAGGAGCATAGCAAGAATCTATAGAGACAAACTCATCTTCGGTGGAGGCTACCACCTTTAAATTGAACGGATAATCATCTTTGTATTGCCTCTCCCAATCTTTTCTGAGGCTGGTTATGAATTCACCTTCACTGCTCATCTCATTGTACTTATTATTCCAAACTTTTGAAAGTTTGGCAGGGGCAATACCATTACTTGGGGTCCCCAGCAAAACCAGATGAGACAATTTATTGCGGTATTCTTCCTTAAAATCCAGGATAGCCCTTTGAGCTATTAATCCACCCAAACTGTGAGCAACAATGGCAATCCGGTCGTACTTGTCGAATTTGTATTTTACCGAGGTGCATAGATAGTTTGAAATTCTATCAATATCTTCTATACCGGCCCAGATGTCTTTTCCCATTTCCGGGCTGATGTAACTAGAGTAACCAAAGGGTTTCATATCCCAACCATCCATACTGGAATCGTTCATCAACATCTCCGGAATATTTCCGAAGGTATCTCCTGCCTCTCCCGAAAAACCATGAATAAACAAAAGCAGATTATTGGCCCCTGGTGATTCTCTGAAAATGGTTTTCACCTCTTTATGACCTTTGGCGCTATCAATAACCCCTTCATCTGGTGCTTTAAGGGCTAATTTTTTACGCAGTTCTTCAGGTACATAACTGAGAATGAAATTATCGTACATCTCCAGGTTTACGTAGGGCTCCTGTTTAATATCTAGCGGAGGATCACAGCTGGCTGCTGCGGCTTCAATAACCGGAGGAATAGCTCTTAAAAGATACCCCGCCACCTCTAAAATACGCACATAGGGTTCTACAAAATGTGTCTGATGATTACCTTTTAAGGCCTGAATTAAATGTTTGGTGAATAAACTGTTCCTGTCATCGCCAAGTTGATAGGATTGCTGTTCTTCTTTACAGGAGGCTACAATAGAGATACCTCTTTCATTGTCTATTTTTTGAGCCAGCCCTTCAGCTTTGTCAAATTTTTCGGCGTCTCCTCCTTCTGAATCATGGTCTGCGGTTGTTGTACCCTGAGCCGTACTAAAATCGCTTTTTGCAATTCCAGTGGCATGGCAGCAATCCAGAAAGAAAATCAGACGTCTGGTAGATAGTGAATTGATTTTTTGTTTTATTTCATCCGCAGTCACCCAAGCTGCTTTGTACTCTTCTTCGGTCATACCGTCTTTCATACCGTAAGGCACAAAATGAAAGGTATCTCCGAGCACACCACCATGACCAGAATAAAAAATAAAAACAGAAGAATTTTCATCAGTCTGTTCTTTAAGATGTTCAAAGCCATTGAGAATTCCTTCCCTATCTGCCTGATCTGCTTTTAATAGGATTACATTTTCAGAAGGGTAGCCACATAGATGTTCATCGGTTAATATGGCCGCGATATCTTCTGCATCACCAATGGTATTAAGGCCATCTTCGTATTCAATGCCTATGAGCAAGGCATATGCGTTATTTAATTTACTCATTGTCTTTGTATTAAAGAGTAGCTATTAATTTAGTGGCAATAATTTAAAATTGGTTCAAATTCTTCCTTTTGAAAATATGATCTAAACATATAATCGTTCTGGAACGATGAGGTCTCATACCAATGACCCGCGGCGATAGCCTTATAAAGATATTCAAATGTATTAGAATCGTCCTCTATGGCAGCATAATATTGAGCAATGGCATAATCTACCTTACCATAGAGGTAATCTGTTGATATATCTGTTAAACTTTTAATAATCGCCTCGGCCTGGGTGGTATTTTTATTTTTAGTATGAATAATGGCCAATAAAGCTTTTTGTGAATAAAGTGAGGGATTCTCCTTAACTATTTCTTCAAGTTCTCTTTGTGCAAGGGAGTACTGTTCTGTCAGATACAAAGATTCAGCAAGTATCTTTTTTTGTTCCGTATCCAGGATTGTTGATGTATTACCCAGGGAGGAAATTATATCTTTTAAATACTGATCGGCCATTTCCTTTTCCCCCATCATAACAAATTCTTTGGCAGCAAATAAATAGATGTCCATCCACTCTTCTACATTGAGGAGTTGTATAGTAGATAGCAGTTTTTGGGCGGCATCATATCTGGCAGATCTAATGTACGCTCTTAGCAGTACTTTTTTAAGAATAGTGTACTTTCTTAGGTTGGCATGGTCTTCCAGCAAGGCTATAGCCTCATCATATTTTTGGAGTTCTATGTTGGCCAGGGCCTTTATTTTGTAACGTTCTACACAATTTTCACACTCCTGAAGTTTTATCCCCTTTATGTCTATTACCCCATATATAGAATCAACAGCCTGGGGTTTATTTACCAGTTGCAAAGACAAGGTCATCATACTGGTATTGGTCTCCATATGAAAGGGCGTATAATTGTATTCTTTTTGCTGGTATTCATAGGCAGATTTATTATCTCCTTCTAATAGTCCCTTATATAGATTAATCAATATTTGTTGCCGGTCATAAACATCAGCCTTTGTGGTAAGCTTTTGCAACAGCGAATCTGCTATACCATATTCCTGTACATTATAGTAGTACATAAATTTGTACACTTTAGGCTCAAAATAGTTACTGTCTGATGCGATTGCGGCATTAAGTAAATCAAGATAATCATCGTAAATTCCAAGTTTACTTTGGTTCTTTGCCCTGTTCAAATATTTATAAGCCTCAAAACTGGGCGGGGTATCCTGGAGGCTTAGAAACCTGTTTTCTTCGGTTACCAAAAATCCAAGTATACGTTCTTTAAGTACTTCTATGCATTCTAAAGGCGATTCCGGATTACATTCTACAGTCTCAAAAGAAATTAGTGTTTTGTCTTCTATTACATCTCTGATAGAACATAGAAATAACAATTTGTTCTTGTCTAAAAAGAATTCTCCTTCTACGATTTTTGATGGCTTAAGATAATCGGTGACCAAATCATTTTCACTAGATGGCCCAAGTGATGCGCTATAAAGGGTAGAATAATCTGCTATTACCTCCGGTGAAATTACCTGTCCCACTTTATTCTGGGTAATACCGTGTATGATCCAATCTACTGCCATTTTCCCGGCGATATCGTATTTCTCATCCCCCGTATTATTATCGAACTTCAGTACGGCTATTTTATCCTCCGCCTGGACTTCTCTTAAATCAATTTGGGTAACAAAATTCTTTCTGACAATAATAACCGATATACCTACAGCAATTATGCTGATTATGCTTAAAAAGGAGAAGTAGGTTTTTTGAAACGCGCTCTTAGTGAATTTTCCAGGGATAGGATTCCCTGCTTTATCTAAAAGTGGTTTTTTCTTAATGGTAGCGGCCAGTTGATACTCCCACACCCAATAAATATAGAGGGGGAAACCTAACATCAAAAGCAGCAGGAGATATGCAACAATTGAACTTGAAAAACCTAACGGTTCTGCTATAAGCGCCACTACTTGTAAAAGAACCCAACTGGAAACTATGTAAATAGAAAGGTTCTTTAATACGTCTTTTTCACGGCACTGATTGATGAATTTTTTAAATTTCATTTTAGGGAATGAAAAGCCTTTAATTCATTAATTAGATGGCTCGATTCTTGGTTTCGGTTGTATTTTTTACTAATATAGTAATAAACTAAACTTAAAACCACAATCATGTCCAAACAAGCTGGAAAGGGGTCCGGCCTTAAATCTAAATCGGGTCCTGTCATCAAATCCAAATCCGGGCCAGTCATTAAGTCGAAGACTGGGCCCGTCATTAAATCTAAATCAGGACCTGTAATTAAGTCCAAATCCGGACCGGTTATTAAGTCTAAAGATGGCCCTGTGATCAAGTCCAAATCCGGACCGGTTATTAAGTCTAAAGATGGCCCTGTGATCAAGTCCAAATCCGGACCGGTGATCAAGTCTAAGGATGGCCCTGTGATCAAGTCCAAATCAGGACCGGTGATCAAATCTAAGGATGGCCCTGTGATCAAGTCCAAATCAGGACCGGTGATCAAATCTAAGGATGGCCCTGTGATCAAGTCCAAATCCGGACCGGTGATCAAATCCAAGGATGGCCCTGTGATCAAGTCCAAATCAGGACCGGTTATTAAGTCTAAAGATGGCCCTGTGATCAAGTCCAAATCCGGACCAGTGATCAAGTCTAAGGATGGCCCCGTAATCAAGTCTAAATCCGGACCGGTTATTAAGTCTAAGGACGGCCCTGTGATTAAGTCCAAATCCGGACCGGTGATCAAGTCTAAGGACGGCCCTGTAATCAAGTCCAAATCCGGACCGGTGATCAAGTCTAAGGACGGCCCTGTAATCAAGTCCAAATCCGGACCGGTGATCAAATCTAAGGATGGCCCCGTAATCAAGTCCAAATCCGGACCGGTGATCAAGTCTAAAGATGGCCCTGTGATTAAGTCCAAATCCGGACCGGTGATCAAATCCAAAGATGGCCCTGTAATCAAGTCCAAATCAGGACCTGTGATCAAATCCAAGGACGGCCCTGTTATCAAATCGAAGGATGGCCCGAAACCGCCGTTACCATGCAGATAATCAAGTCCAGTTCAGGACCTGAGAAAAATAATAAGTGATCGTCATTTTACCCCAGGGTAATTTCACTACCATTGGTATTCCCAATTTCAGAATTATCTTCACAATCAGAGATGTAATGAGGTCTTAAATTGCTGTAATAAATACTCTTTTGTCCTTATTGGAGGTATATGGGTTTATCTGAAAAATAATCTTTGTTTTAAGTGCAATTAGTTTAAATTTGTCGCTAACTAGCAATCTAAAGAATAAAATAAATGGAGTTCAATCTGGCTGAAAAATTGGCGATTATCAAAGCTATTGATGAGGTAATTCTTGTAGACGGACATGTAGACAAAAAAGAGATCAGTTTCCTGAATAAAATACTGGAAATTCTAAAGTTCGACAGAACCCTTGTAGAAGAAGCCAGGGAGATTAATGCCAAAGAGGCTATTTCCATACTGGCGTCTATGCCAAACAGTAAAAAACACGCTTTAAAGGTTATTTTAAACGAAACGGCTTTTGCTGATGGAATAATTAATGAAGAAGAAGTTAGCCTTATAACAAGGATATTGACTGCCTCAGGTATTGAGTAATTTATAGAATACCTCTAATTAAGTATTTAGTTTGTGTGTTAGGCAAGTATCTTCTTTCTACTACCACAAGGTTACATTGCATTTTAAAAAGTAATTTTCAAGGATTTACTTCAAGAGAAACAGCCCATAGCCATTCTAATATGCTCCCATTCTGCTTCCCGCAAGATGACTACCTTCAATCTTATTATAATCTATTGAATCAGCCAACAAATTGGTCTTAAAGATAATTGAAGAACAATTCTACAGCGCTACCCAATACAAAACTAAGAAAGGCGCCAACCCAGGAGATACGTCCTAATTTAAACGTATTTGTAAATGCCAGGAATAGTGCTACTAATGCACAACAGATAAAAATAATCATAGCATAGTTGGGTACAATGCTGGTAAAAAGTCCGAATAAACTAAATATAGGATCTAAAATGGCAGTAAATGCAAATAAAGCCAAGGTGAAATTAGTTTTGCTATTTCCAGTAATTAGATAATAGCCCGCAATCAGCAGTTCAACACATATGGCCAGGGGTCCGAACTGATTGTAATATTCAGAATCAAAATAATGCTCAAGGCCCGCAGGAAAGGAGAGTCGGGAATAAAAAACTACCCCAAGGACTACAGCTATCAATATAAATACAGAGGCAATTATTTTTCGACCGTTCATAGGCTTGGATTTAATTCACAGGTTTCAGGGGTTTAAAAATATCAATTATTTCCAAAACCGGCACCAAAGATGCCATGAATCTTAGGCGCTTTCCTGTCACTGAACGGGCATTGTTGCACAATGCATTTTCTGGTATATGAATTATACCTCGCTATCAGATGGTGATTGTGCCACTGATATTCTAAGAACATCCACCTCCAACTAAGGCGGGTTATAGATTATCTATTTTGCTGCATCAGTTGCATAGTCTATTGCTTTTAAACTTAACAGGGCACAGTATAAAAAGAAGGTAAATAATAAAAACCGTTGTACTATTCCATAATATTCAAGGGAATAAAGATCAGGTGCAAAAGCTGGAGTTAAATTTAGGAAAATGGCTAGCGCAACTAATAAGAATGCTGTGATAGAAATCATTTTAAAAGTTTTACCCATTCTATTTCTAAAGAACAAAGCAAACATGAGTGGGGAGAGATAACCCAGGGTCATTGAAAGTCCAAACACGTTATGGAGTGGGTGAGGTGAAGGAAACCAACCAATTCCAAATTGCGAAAGTCCATAGAATGCAAGAAAGATCCCCGGGATAATAGAAAGTTTATGTTTTCTTGCAAACCCAATCATTGCCATCGAAAATAAGAAAAACAGCAAACCAATTCCAATACTGAATATTTGCCAGGGCACATATAGCGGAGAACCTTTTTCTCCAATTTCGCTTACAGTCTGAGAAATCATGCTATAATCATCTAACTGACTGCCCAATAAAATACTGCCAAGGATAAAGGCAACTGCAGTAATCCAACCTAAAGAAAGTAATTTTTTCATATGTCCGTTTTGCTGTTTCCTTTAAGACGAACTGGTGACTGACTTGTTACATTTTTAAACTAATGCAGACCTGACTGTTTTTGAACAGTAACTTTATTTTTCACCTTTACTTTTATTTCAGGGAAATCAGTACTATCGAACTCAATGTTAAATATGCTACGATATTGGTTTTAACTCCAAGTCGGTCTTCAATGCTGCTTTCAACAGGAGATGTGGCAAGACACCTACTGATAATAGCAAAAATTATATATAGATTTCAAATTGGTGGATACACCATTTTAATTGGCGGACCAAAAAGGAATAATATTTTCCAAATTACTGAGAGCTCACTTTTACAGATCCGAAATTTCTTTGATTTGCTATTTTTTGGAGAGTGCGTTATACCGATTATGATAAAAATAAACAGCAAGAACTGCAATAACAATGGCATAATTACCTTCTTTTATTTCCGCTATGCTTCCAGAAACTTCTTCGGAATAATAAGCCATCGTTTTTATGTAAAATTTAGATAGCACTAGGTTTAAAATCATCAAAACTCCGAACCAAATTGGAGGAACAGGAATATTGATTTTTTTTACTAGTTTATGGATACTGCTAAAAGAGTTACTTAAAAGTGGTAATAAGACCAGGAAACTAAACCAGAAGTAGAAGAAGAGCCTTCCCGGAGTTATTATTAATAGAGTTGACCAGAAGCCATCTCCTACTTCGTCTTTAAATGTGAAAATGTCAAGATTGTGAATATTAGTTTCGTTTTGAAAATTTGCTGCCGCTAGAGCTTCCGGAGTAGACCAACCAAATATTCTCTGGCCCCAGCTAATTTCTTCCCCAAATGCGACGAAGAATAATAATGCCAAAAAAAAATAAATATAATTTCTATTGGTTGTAATTGAAAAGATTTTATTGCCTCTTCCTTTGGACTGCCAAAAACAGATATAAAACAAAATGGCAGCAATAAGAAAAGCCAATGCCGTTATATTTTCAATCCAACTATCCTCTGCTGTAAAATACTCGTCATATTTAACGTCCGGAATGGCCAAAAAATATGAAACTGCAAATAATACGAAAAGAAATATAGGAATTTTAAATTTTGATAGCATCGATTAAATTGAAATTAACTCAAATAAGTCTAACACATAGAAACTAATTTAATATCAATACTTTACCTTGGTAAGTTTCTTAGAATTTGCTCTTTTAAATGTAAGTATTATTTGTTCAAATGTCAATTCATTCAAGTAATGGTTAACATCTTATCTAATTACCGACTAAACACTGCATATTTCCCTTTTATTCTTGGAAAACATAAATAGCCATTAACCTTTTGCCTCTTCCAGGTAGGAAATAATATTGTCCTTGTAAGACCTCCCAGAAAGTAAGGTGGTGCCATTTTTTAAAACCACCTTATATTCCGAATTTTTCAAATAGAAACAGGAACCTATATAGACCTTATTGACAATTAATGATCTGTGTATCCGGACAAATAATTGGTCTGATAGTTCTGCTTCAATGGCATTCATTGTGCTCCTATATAGAAATTTATTTTTCTCGGTAAACAGTTCCAAATAATTCCCTTCAGATTGAATATATATTATATCCTCTGTTCTAATTTTAAGTATTCTGCCATTTTTCTTTATTTCAAAGAAAGTCCTTGTTTCACTGCCATTTTCATCTTGCAGCGATATTAACAAGCCGGCCAGTTTCTCTTTTAGTCCGGCTGTTTTTTCATGCTCTTTTAGTGCTTTCATCCTTTTTATAGAGGCGTCTATGCGTTCATCATCAAAAGGCTTTAAGAGATAATCAACTGCATTGATCTCAAATGCTTTAATAGCGAAAGATTCGTAGGCAGTGGTGAATATAACGTAGGGTAGATTATCCAGTTTTTCAATTACTGAAAAACCATCTAGATCAGGCATTTGAATATCCAAAAAGATAAAGTCGGGTTCTTTTAACTTAATTTTCTCAATAGCTTCCCTTCCATTTTTGCATTCCGCGACTACCATTATATCCTGATGGTCTTCCAACAACTTAAGAATGCGCTGTCTGGCCAGATATTCGTCATCAACAATGATACATCTCAATTTCATTAATATGGATTTAAAGGCAAGGAAATTTCTGCTACATACCACTTCGGGTTGCTAAAACAAGATTCGAAAATGAATTTGTTTCCGTAGATCCCTTCCAGTCGTTTTTTTATGTTTTGTAGCCCTATGCCAGTTCCTTTATCAAACCTGATATTCCCATTTCCCTCAGAAGAGTTGGATACCTTTAGATTCACATATTCTTTAGGGGACTTTACGTCCATACTTTTTTTGATCTCTATATGTATTTCACCTTGATCCAACGCGGGGATTATTCCATATTTAATGGCATTCTCTACCAGGGGTTGTAAAATCATATTCGGAATTTTAATTTGCTCCATATCTTTTGTCACCTGGTAATGAATCCTCATCTTATCGGCATATCTGATTTGTTCAAGGTCCAGGTAATCACGAATAAAATCCAATTCCTTTTCAATAGTAACCATTTGTTCCAGATCATTTTCTAACATTGTTCGCATTAATGTACCCATTTTGGTCAACATCTTCTGCGCTTTTTTGGGGTCTATATCTATCATAGAGGAGATAGAATGTAATGTATTAAATAAGAAATGCGGGTGTAATTGCATTTGCAGGCTATTGAGTTGGGCGGCAATTAAATCTTTTTGGTTTTTTAAGTAGCGCTTCTGATAGTCGATCCCAAAAAACAAGGCCATCAGTACCAGCAGTTCAATTAAACTGGAAAAGCTTCCTACCACCAGGGCTACCATTCCGTTGGCACCAAAAAAGTCTCTCATATAACCGATGCTCAGAAAGTATACAATGTCGTATGCCTTTGTAGCCAAAGCCCTGTGGGCAATTACTAATAGCACAGCCGCTATAACAATGGGGACGATGTTAAGAATCGAATTAGGTAGGGATTGTACTTTTCTTGTTAGCCTATAAACCAAAGGCGCTATGAGGATCCATAAGAGATAATTGAGTACAATTCTTGTACTGATAAAGAACCAACTGAAGGGGAAATTATAATCATTGATAATATGATTGGTAAACTCCTTAGCTATAAAAAAGAGGCATATAAAGACACCTATGATTCCAATCCTGCCAATTGGAATAGGTAATTTTTTATAACTTTGAACTATGCCTTTGAACATATGCTGTAATATCTTTCTAAGGTAAATATTTGAGAAAGAACAATATAATTTTTATTTAGATTCCCAATTTATGAACAAGAAATTAATTATCTGTTTTCTGGTTATTTTTACAGCAGTTGGTGCATGCAAAGAAAAAAGTAATCAGGTTGATGAGGCAAGTAAAATAGTTGAAGAGCCTCTTAAAGATATTAGTGAGCTTACTTATCCGGAAATCTTTTATCTGCTTCACAATGAAGAAGAATACGGAATGGATTTTCATGGCGATTTATTTGGACAAGAGGCCGCATCCTTTGTTACTTTTATTACCAGTGCTAATCCTGATTGCGGAGAGGCAGTTACAATAAAAAGTTCAAATACTGATTCAACTATACAAGTGGCTGTCAAAACCACATTTAGTTTTCCCAATAACCCCGTAAATGAGTTGGTTAGAATTTATAAAGTAAAACCGGAAGCAACCATTCCCGTTGGGCATAACAAGTTATGTTATAAGGGTGATGAGTATGCCATAAACAGGGAGATAGTTTCCGCCGGTTTTTCTTCTGAACAATAGACGAATTAGCTACCAACCTCCTGAAGGCCCCGGTACTACATCTTTAAGTCGGGTATAAATTGTGCTTTTGCCCTGTTCTCTTTGCAGGTGTGAGGTCATAATCAGAATCGACTGCAATCTGGACATCTTGCTGCCAAAAAATTCTATCTCTTCTGAAAGATCTTCTTGCTGAAGTTTTTCCATTCCTTCCCTGATAAATGCAAAGGAACCTTCCAATTGTGCTATAACTTCCTGCTTATTTTTGGTATCTGTTACCGGACTTGGATCTGGGCGGTCTAGTTTTACAACTGAGGCAAATAGATAATTGGCTCCGGAGGTATGTGCAATTTGATCACTAAATCCTCGAAGGTCCTCAGTGGGTTTAAACATATAGTGTTCTTCTGGCATTGCTTTGGCCGTCTCAATTACCATTTTGGCCATACTGTCCCAGGCAGTGACAAGGTTTTCTGTTTTCATCTGGGCGTTTGAAACACTTAGCGCTGCCATAAAAAGCAGGGTTACTGCCCAATTTAATTTTGTTGTTTTCATTGTATTTCGATTTTTATTTGGATCAAAACTACATATTCCCGTTTGCCAACTTTAACAGATTGTGCTGAACGGTGAAAAAAGGGATTAGTCGTTTTTTTTCAAACAATTGAGGTCGGTTATAGTGGCCTTTACAGCAAAATAAATTTCACTTCATCACTTTAATATCGGTTGGTCACAACACATTTCTTAGCACAGGTATGTCGTTCTAATTTTACCAAAAACAGTTAAACAATTCGACTCAAATGGATATAGTAAAAGAAAGAATCTTATTTCTATTAGTTTTATTTTTCTCTTCCGGGTTTGGCGCCAGTGTCTGGGCGCAACGCGCTGATCATTTGGACTTTGGTCCGCGTTTATCCCCGGACTTCAGTAAAGTAGTTTATTATTCCTATCGCAATGATAGTCTACCAGACCTGTACCTGATGGATCTGAAATTTTGCAAAGAAATACAACTTACTTATGATTATAAGGCATGGGATTTAAATCCTAAATGGTCTGTAGATGGCAAACATATCTATTTTTCCTCAGACCGAAACGGTGATATGGCGATCTATCGGATGGAGTTAAAAACCTCCAAAATTAAACAGGTCACCTATCCACGTAAAGGGTATCGCCATTCTGAAATAAGCTTTACTGCTGATGGCAAGAAAATGGCGTACTGCGAATTTCAACCCAATAATCGCACAGCAATTTATTTGAGGACTCTTGAAAATTATAAGGATACGTTGCTTCTTAGATCATCTGATATCAATGATGAGTTTTTTAAACCGGTAATTCATCCTGATGGTAATGAATTGGTCTTTTTAAAAAATGTGGCGGAAGAGTCAAAGCCCTTATTTGATATTTTCTTACTGGATATATTAAAAGGAAGTATTAAAAACATTACTCGAACTCCTGAGATTAATGAGAGAATGCCAAGTTGGTCTAATGATGGGGATTACCTGATATACAGTGCGGACCAAAACCAGATGTCTTTTGACTTGTTCAAAAGGGAATGGCATTCAAAAAGTGTAGTTCAAATATCCTTTAATGATGACAGACAGGAGCTAAATTCTCATCTATCTGCAAAAATATTGCTTTATGATTCTGGTTTTTATGGGATGGAGAAGGAAGGGAACACTTATATCTATTTGGCAGATGCTGAAGGAAAGAATGTCAGGCAACTGACAAATTAACTTAATCAAAACAAATAAAAGCAGCTAATAAATTGGTCATAAGATATGACTGTAGATATAGTTTACGAAAGGGCAATAAAATCTAAATATTAAACATATGAAACATCGAATTTTAATTCAATCACTGATTATTTCAATTTTAATCTTTTCATGCAAGCAAAAGAATGATAATGCCTCTGATGTACCTATAGAGCAAATTGAAGAATATTCTTCAAATGATAAGTCCACAGCTGAAGATTCAGAAGTAAAAAAGAACGATTTCCCGGAATTGGGACCAGATTTTTCTCCAGAGGGATCAAGGATTGCTTACTATTCCTATATAGATAGTGAATGGAGTACATCTAGAATTTATCTCATCAACACCGATGGTACCAATAAAAAGGAACTTACCACTAACGATACCATCGGCTTTCATACAGAACCTGTATGGTCTCCTGACGGTGGCCGAATTGGATATACCAGTTTTCTTGAAGAAGGTGCCAGAATGATGAGTATAGATAGTGACGGAACTAACTTGAAACAATTGACTACTGTTACCGAAAACGGGTTCCATATGTTTTCTGCGTGGGACCTGACTGGAGAAGGGTATTACTTTTTTCATTGGCCGTTTGGTGAGGATTTTAAGCCCGATGCCTACTATACCAATGGCGATAACATAACAAGACTAACTACTGATGGGATAACCAACCGCCCGCAGTTAGCAGCAGATGGAACTTTGTTTATAAGCAAAATCGTTGATTTGGAGAACAATGTATATTCTAAGCATATCCTGGACAAAAAGACAAAAAAAGTAACCGATGTTCCTGAACTGGAAGGATGGTTTATAAGTCGGGATCAGGTGCTAAAACAGAAAGACCATGATCAGGGCACTACTTTTATCCTTGAGGATCTCAACGGAACCGATTTGAAAGAAGTTGGGACGGTTTCCCACAAATCCCTGATGTTTGCCAAAATAGATCCAAATAGGCAGTTTGTGGCATATAATACCTCATTCGATGATGGGGCTGAAATCTATCTTTTAGATATCAATTCTGGTAAAAACATTAAACTGACTAAAAATGATTAAAAAAACATACGGATCAATTTTAAGTATAGCCTGCCTTCTAGTATTGTTTTTTGCAGGACATATGCCCGTTTTGGCACAAGATGGTGTAATAGAACTGACTATATCTAAAGGGAATAATTTATTGGCAAGGATAACAGTACCTGAGGGGTTTTCCAAAGACAAAGCTTATCCGGTGGTATTGGGACCCGGACTGGATGGGGGAGATCTGAAAGCGGGTTGCCGTTATTTTGGTTCTAACAAAAAAAGGCACGGCTGGATATTGGTTGAAAGTTTGGTGCATATGGAAAAGCGCAGTGCGGTAAAGGTGCTGTTAGATTATTTGGAAGAAAACTACGCTACCAGCGGAATATATATTTTAGGGTTTTCTGCCAATAGTATCGATGCCTTTCAAATTGCCGAACAATACAAGGATCGTTTTGCAGGTGTTATAGGAATGCCAGGAAATCCAGGCGCAATAGAACAGAAACTTAATAAATATTCGAACACCAAAATTTTAATGATTGCAGGAGAACGGGATACTTACTGGAAGAACAGGGCAGTAAAAGCAAAGAAAAAACTGGATGCATCCAGGGTTTGGAATAATTTGATCATTGTCCCCAATGGGGGACATATCCTGGACGAATATGCCGGTGCTCCATTGTTTAAAGCTATGAATGCCCTTTTGGATAAATAATCTATGAGCTTTTTCCTCTTTTATTACATATCTGAAAGGGAAATAGCCGTAGCCCATATATAAAAATAACGCTTTGTCACTATTATAACCTTTCATCACTATTGATTTTAATAGGGTTTTAGGAAGAGATAATATTGAAGTCTAAAAATAACAAACATGAAAAAAATTATATTTCTACTTGCACTGGGATTAATCAGTGCAGTTTCCCTGACCAGCTTTGATGCTGTACATAATGAAAGCGTATATCAATTTAAGGCTTTCAATGGTATCCGATTTGAATATGGACTATTGCTCCCGAAAGACTATGATAGTGCCAAGGAATATGAAATTGTGGCTGTGCTGTGCGAAGTACATAATGGAGATAATGCCTGGGAGAGTACCATGAAACAACTAGGTTCAATAGATCTTAACAGAACCATTTTAATTGTACCCAAGGTGCCCATTGGTGAGGAAAGCTGGGGGACGCATCCTATTCATCATGCTTTCAATGACCTTCTAAAATCGGTAAGAAAATCTCATGGGCAAGCAAATCAAAAATTTCACCTTCTTGGTTTTGAAGCTGGCCATGAAGTAGCCTTTTGGTGGACATATGGTTCTTCGGAGCTTATTAGCTCTACCTCTATCATTAATGGACATCTTTGGAAAGAAAAGAGATGGGATAAAAAGTGGTATGATAACCTGATGAAATCTAAAGTACCGATATACGCATATGAGGATCATAAACCGTCAAAATTTGATATGTCTAAGATACATTTCAATACCTCAGCTTCTTTAGTCAAAGTCATTAAGGAAATCGAGGTTAGGAGCAAACAATAGGAGCGATAATAACTAAATTGTTGCTGCCCGAATAAAAGCCTTTCAGCTTTCGTTAGTCTCAATGTATTTGCAAGACTTTTGCTCCTCTGATATGCTGATCTTTCAATGCTACAAGGACCTTATTTGCTTCTTCCAAGGGATATATTTTTATTTCCGGTTTTATTGAGGCTGCTGCAGCAAGTTCCAAAAATTCGGCTACGTCTTTGCGGGTTACATTGGCAACCGACTTAATTTCCTTTTCCATCCAAAGGTGGTTTTTGTAAGATAAGTTGCCGAGATAGTCTTTATCAGCGTTTTCTTTCCTGATGGCATTGATGACCAACCTGCCTCCTTTTTCTAAGTTGGCAAGTGCTTCCACAATGGGTTTCCAGGCAGGAGTGGTATCAATTATTGCTCTCAGTTTTTCCGGGGAAGCGGCAGAGGTGTCTCCTGCCCAGAACGCACCCAGTTCTAATGCAAATTGCCGTTCCTCCGCTTTTCTTGCGAAGACAAAGACCCTGGTATTGGGATAGCGATGTCTGACCATTTTTAACACCAGGTGTGCAGAGGCCCCAAAACCGGTCAGTCCGAGAGCATCTCCATCAGCTATTTGTGCAATTTGTATTGAACGGTAACCGATGGCTCCTGCGCATAGTAAGGGAGCTGCTTCGAAATCGCTAAAAAAATCCGGAATCTTAATGGCATATTTTTCCGGGGCCGTCATATATTCAGCATAACCGCCGTTTACGTCTTTTCCTGTGGCCTTGAAATCTTCACAGAGGTTTTCATTTCCTTCCAGGCAAAATTTACAGCTGCCACAGGCCTGGAATATCCAGGAAACACCCACCCGATCGCCTGGCCTGAATTTTGAAGCCTCAGGACCTGCTTTCGCGACGGTACCAACAACCTGATGCCCTGGAACCACTGGAAGTGTTATTGGATCAATTCTTCCCTCAATTTCATCCAGTTCGGTATGGCAAACACCGCAAACCGAAATTTTTATCAATATTTCGTCATTTTTAGGTACAGGTATAGGGATATCACTCAATACCAGGGGCGTATCATTTTCCTTTAACAGGGAAACTTCATTAAGGAGCATGGCTTTCATTATAGGGCATTTTAAAGAATAGTGGCCATAAATGTAATTGAACGGGATAGGATGGTAAATGATGTTGGTCATTATTTGCCTAAGCCAAAATTTAATTTTATTTAATTGTAATAGAGATCAAAAACATAAAGTGGCCGGAAAAGCAAATTTGTGCATATCAATGTCTTATAAATCAATTAATTCTGTAAATTAACAGGAGCAACAACCGACTAATGCTCAAATTCTTTAGACAAATACGTAAACAAAACTTAACTAAGAATCGAATCAGTAAGTACCTGTTTTATGCGGTTGGGGAGATTGTGCTGGTGGTAGTGGGCATACTAATTGCATTGCAAATCAATAACTGGAACCAGCAAAGGGAAGAGAAGCAAGCTGTTAGAAGATATCTGTCTGGCTTAATTGAGGATCTTACCGATGACTTAGCACAGTATAACAGAAGAGGTGATCATGCTGCTTTTAAATTTCACTCAGCTCAGCATCTCTTGCTGTTGGCGGGGGAAACTCCTGTTAAATTGCACGCGGGTGAATTTGTGAAACCCCTGACAAATAACAACATACTCTGGAATAAATCGCTGCCTGATCAGGTAGATCGTAATTTTATGGCTACTGCTTTTTTATGGACAGTAAGAGACGTTTATCCTGTTATAAGCAGATCAACCATCAATGAAATGACCGCTGCAGGTTCTTTTTCATATTTGAGCAACAAACCCTTAAAAGACGCTATAACCGATTATTATAATGAATTGGAATGGCGTTTCAGTCAAATAGGTAAAGCCAAAACAGCTGAAACCATTCAAGAATGGCAATGGTCTCTGGCTAAAAGTGGGGTGCTGGTCCAGGATATATCCGGCATTGAGAACCCCTTAAGCCTCATATCTAATAATAGCGAACGCATTGGTCATTTACGTATACTTATCCGGGGAGCCTGGTTTCGGGCAGAAAGTTTGGATCTGATGCGAAAAAATGCTCAGGATCTTATTCAGATGATTGAAGTTGAACTTAAGGAATAGCATGTTTCTAATTAGATTAGATTAAACCAATTAACTTTTTAGGAGAAAATCCCTTCAAAATTGTTTAATACTCACTACCCACAGATTAATGTTTACTTAATTGCTAATTGCTAATTGCTAATTGCTAATTGCTAATTGCTAATTGCTAATTGTTCATTGTTTCAGCTGGGGTTGGCTCGCTGGCACTCGCCTGACCCGGGCCGAGTGAATAGGAAATGTCCGGTGGACATTTACCGCGAGGAGCCAGCCGGCGAGCAGCCTAGTTTCAGGTAACTGAATTTCGTCGGCACTATTGGTAAACGCCTTATATTACTATATTGCCAGTAGTTGGCCTATTAACATTGACCTGTCTACATCATCCAGAGTGCTATCTTTGTGCTAAATTTTATTCCTAAATAGGTGTATATTCTATAAAAACAATCCGATCAACTTTCAGACATTCTTCAACAGCTATAAAAAGATCGGGTTTAATAATTCTATAAAAATGCCATAAGATTAAGCTTTTAAATGGAGGTATTCACTATAGATGCATCTTTTTGATTGTATTAATAAAATTATTAAATTTAAGAGTATGAGCTCTGAGATTATTCCTTTAAACGTCTTGTGTTAAGTTTGAAGAGATTCTATAAACCCTGAATATAAGAGTGATAGCTTAACCTACAATATTGAAGACCAACTGAATCATGAATTGGAAGCAATATTGGGAAGAACTAAAACGTCGCCATGTTGTTAAAACTGGTATTGCATATCTAGTTGTAGCCTGGCTGCTTATCCAGGTGCTATCCATCCTTTTACCTGTTTTTAAAGCTCCTGAATGGATCATGCAATTGGCGGTGATTGCAATGGCTGTTGGTTTTCCAATCTGGCTTATAGTGGCCTGGGTTTATGATTTTTCCTGGAAGGGCATTCAGAAAACTGAAGATGTGCCATTTGACCCAGTTATTTCCCGTAAAAAGAGCACCGGCCTAAACAGAGTGATCATAGGAGGCTTGTCCATCGCCATTGTAATATTGTTAGTGAATACTGTACGTCTGAGTAGCAAGGTAGATAACATGGAAGACGAGTTCCTTGGGATGGAGTTTGCAAACTCGCTCGCGATACTTCCCTTTCAGGACCTAAGTCCCAAAAAAAACCAGCGATACTTTACGGATGGGTTGGTACGAAGTATCTATGATCGATTGGCTCAAGCCAAAGACTTAAAACTCATTAGCCCCACTTCTTCTTTTCAGTATCGTAATAAAAATTTAAGCATCGTAGACATTGCCAAAGAATTAGGCGTCCGTTATATCCTTGAGGGTAGTGTACAATTGTTTGATGAGCACTATCGTGCGAGTATTAATCTGGTAGATACACAAGATGAGTCCACTATCTGGTCCAAGATATTTGAAGACAGGCTGGAAAATGTATTGAGAACTTATGATGAGGTATCGGAAAGGATTGGGGACTATCTTAATATTACTTTAGTAAATAAGGCCGTTCGCCAAAGAAAGGTAGACCCTGAGGCCTACTTGTTATACCTCCGGGCTAATGATACCCTTCTTTATTTTAACAAAGAAGTTGCCATTGTAGCAGATTCGCTTATTAGAGCCTCCATACGGATTGACCCCACTTATTCTCTTTCGCAGGCAACCCTTAGCATGACCACTTTACACAAAGGACTATATCACATGGAATATGAATTTGAAGAGGCAGTGGGCATTGGACTAAGAGCAGCTCGCAAGGCAATAGAGCTAGATCCTGAACATTACTATGGATATACTTGGTTGTCTAACTGGCAGTGGCACACCAAAGACGGTATGGGTTCGTTAAAAACATTAGATAAGGCTTTAGAATTATCTCCTAATAATGCAGATGTATTTATTTATGCTGCATTTAATGCCGCTCGTCAGAATCGTATTCAGGATTGTTTGGAGTACAGTGAAAAATCAGTTGCACTTGATCCAAAGAATTGGGATCCTTATGTATGGATTTTGTTCTCAAATTTTATGTTGGGAGATCTCGATAGGGCGGAATGGGCTTTGAATATGGCATATGATGTTGACGATATTTTTTTTCACGGTGATGCCGGACGTTTGTATTATTTGAGAGGTGAGTTTGAGAAGGCTTTAAAGTTATCGGCTAAAACGCCTGTCGATCATTTTCGGTTATTTAATCAATCCCTTATATATACTGCCCAAGCAGATTTCGTTAAATCCGATAGTACCATAGCTTTATTAAAAGAATTACCCAATGATGAAAATTTGGGCCTAAGCACACCGTTTTATCTGGCAATTTTATATGCACAACGTAAGGAGAACGATCTTGCATTTGAGTATCTGAATCAGGCCTATGGGCATATCAAAATCTATCTTGAGTATTTTTTTACAAATCCTGAATTTAGAAATCTATATGATGATCCCCGCTGGGATGATTTTATTGATAAATTAAGTGAAGAGTTTAATTTCGATTTTTTGCACCAAAGTCAATAAATCATATATAAAATGAATCCCTTCTTCAAAAATTGAAAAGGTCTTATGACCTTATATCCAAATGATTGTATATCACTTTTAAGCCCATGAAAGTTCACTTAGTCGGCAGGTAGTGGTAGGGCAAACAGGAATACCCGGAGTAATATTTACCCTTATTACCTTGAAATATAATTGCTGTTTTCAGTTATCAAGAAATCTTGAAGCCATTCTAACCAGAGCGAAGTTACTTTTAGTACCCAGTTTTTTATGAATGTTCTTTCTATGAGTATCAATGGTAAACTTACTTAAGTTTAGGGCATTCGCCATTTGCTGACTTGTTTTACCAAGAACCAGCAATTCCAGAATTTGTCGTTCCCTTCGGGTTAGTTTTATTTGTGAATTGGAAGGGGAGTTCGATGACCAACTTTGGTATATATTTTTAAACTTGTCGCTGAAATAAAAATTACCCTTGGCTACTTCGTGAATAGCCCGGACCAGTTCTTCTTTTTCAGCATTTTTGACCAGATAACCTTTCGCACCGGCATCCAACATATCTATCACATCTTCTTCCTGATCTAACATGCTTAGTGCAAGGATACCAATTGAGGGAAATTTTTTTCTGAAATGCTTTGTAAGAGATATACCGTCGAGAATCGGCATACGAATATCAGTTAAGATAATGTTCGGATTGTGTGTCTCCATCAATTCCAATAATTCCAGTCCATTACCCGCCGTAGCAATGATCTCAATCCCTATTTCTTTGGTCAAAATAGACACTAAACCATCCACAAAGAGTTTATGGTCATCCACAAGGATTACTCTAATCATATAGGGACATTTATTATAACCGTGCTACCATCGCTGGGGGTGGAATCAACGGTATATGTTCCATTAATTTTTTGAAGTCGATTACCTATGTTGATAAAACCCTGACCTTTATTTACTCGCCCAGTGTCAAATCCAATACCGTCATCTTCATATACTACTACCAGACTGTCATTGTCTTCTGAAAACTGAATGCTTACGTTTTGGGCATTAGCATGTTTGATGGTGTTGGTCAGGAGTTCCTGCATTATACGAAATAGCTGCAATTCAATATAATCCTTAATGTTTCTGTGCAGATCTATATTAATTACCTCAATATTTAACTTATTGGTCGACTTTAACTGGTCTGCCACTTTGTTGACTGCGGGGATCAACCCTTTATCAATGGCGGCAGAGGCATTTTTTTGTAGTGCTATATTTCTTAAATCAGTGTATGATTCATCCAGGAGTCCTTTGATTTTAGTATGAACAGTTTTGTTAGTAGTTTTTATATCAGCGACAAATAATTTAAGGGCTGCTAGTTTGGCACCCAGACTGTCATGAAGATCTTCAGCTATCCTCTGTCGCTCCTTTTCCTGTCCTTCAATCATACTGTCAATGCCTACCAGTTCAATTTCGTTAAGCAGGGATTTCACTTTTTGGCTTTCCAACTCTTGTTTTTGTTCTGCGATAATCCGCCTTTTCTTTGAATTTTTCAGAATAGAAAAAGCGATGATCAGTGAAACAGCTAAAAATCCCAGTGAGGCATATAATAAATTCCTGTTCTGTTTCCTTTTAAAGTCGGTCTGTAGATTAGTATTCTGCAGGGAAAGAATCTCTTTCTCTTTCTTTTCTGTTTCATACTTAGTTGATATTTCTGCGATGGTCTTTTGATAGGTTACCTCGGCAAGGCTGTCGCTGATGGCGTTTTTTCTCTCTGCATAAATCAGGGCCTGCTTATAATTACCAAGAGCTTTGTAAGCATCCGATAAATTATTATAAATAGTACTGGCATTGGTTCCCTGCCCAAAATCTATAGCGTTAAGAAAATAAGGAATGGCTTTTCTGGGTTCGCCTTTGTTGAGTAGCAGATACCCAAGGTTATTGTAGAGAGTTCCTATGCCATCGCTATTTCCCGTCTCTAGTTTAATCTCCAGGCCTTTGGTTAAATACGATTCTGATAAATCCGGGTCCGTTTCAAGGTACATGTTTCCCAGGTTGTTATATATCCTTGCTAGTGCAAATTTGTCATTCCTTGAACTTGCCAGTTGCTCTGCTTCCAAAAAATATTTTTTGGCAGTTTCTGTATCGCCCAGTTTAACATATTGCCCTGCAAGGTTGGGCAAGGTCACGGCTTTATATGGAATCATTTGGTACTGATCAAATATGGTAAGGGCTGCTTTGCCGTATGAAATAGATTTCTGAGTATCTCCAAGTTCCCCAAAGGCAGAGGCTATATTGTTGTAGCATTTACCCATATTTATGCTGTCTCCCACAGATTCGAAGTATTTAACCCCCTCGATCAGGGTTTCAAGCGCTTCTTTATATTCACCTTTTCTAAGTTGAGTGGCTCCAAAACTAACCATGACCGCCGAGGCTTTGGCTGGTAACTCTATTTTTTGCAATAATTCTACCGATCTTTTAAAGTAGCTTGTAGCAGAATCTAATTGATTCTGGTAGAAATAAGACCTGCCAATCTGGTTGGCTGCTTCGGCCTTCAGAGAGTCAGTGCCTGTTTCCCATACCTCCATGGCAAACTGCCTGCTTTTATCAATATCCTGCCTTTCAAATAATTTCGACAAATGAATCTTTATGCTGTTAGACTCGTCTCGTTGATCTGTGAGCTCTAGCAGCTTGAGCAGACTATCTGTTACCTGTTCATTTTGAGCGGAGACAATCACTGAAGTCAGCAAGCATAGGAGGGTGGTGTAGATCTTCAGATAAGTGGTTGTCATAGAACTAAATGTACAAAAAATTACAGCCGGTTCTCAGGGCTTGTCCGTGGCTTTATCATTAATTAGTGCAACTAGAACAACTCTTGCACGACGAGGCTACCTCCGTTTCCAGTTTTTGAGAATAGCTCAATATTTCATCGTAAAAAGATTGTGTATTAGCTGCCCTATAAATTCTTGATTTCAAACTTTTAAGATAGCTATCGCTTAGGCAACCTATAGAATAGATATGGTTCATTGCGTAATCTATGGTTTCGTCCATCCAGTCCCATGGATAGTTTTCGTGGGCACCAAGCATAAGGCTATTTACTAATTTGCCAAGACCAAGCAATGCATGGCAATTAATGGCTCCGGTAGCTGGGGCGCTTCCCTGTCCAAAAACGTAATTGATACGCTGGCCGGCAATTGTTATATAAAAAGCAGTGTAATCGGATACTTTTTTTGGGTCGTATTGAAAGGTGTAGGTGTTTGAAAGCTGGGCCGGGGACCAGTCGAACACACCAGAACTAGCGCCAGAGGTTCCTTTAAGGCCTATATTTCCGTTGTACTTGTAGTCCGGGAATCCTTCAACGCTACGCACGTTGTTGGCCGCCCCGGCATCGGCAATACCCCATTTATAACCACAAGGTGTCTGACAGCTGATACACATCAGTGTTACATTAAAACTTTCTCCGGGTTGCAGGGTACTGAGATCTTTAGAGAATGTCCATTTAATATCATAGGAACCCACACAACCTCCGCGGTAGGTACGATTAAAAATGGCTTGCCCACCGTTCTGATTGGCGGAAACTTCTATAAATGGTTCACTTTTTCTTTCATGTACAATATCCAGTAAGCTGATAGTTTGGCTTAAGATAAATCCGGGTAGGAGTAGAATGATAAATGCTAATTTTTTCATAAGGATGAGAATTAATCTTAGGTTATTTATCAAACCTAGAAAGTTATTAAGCTGTATCATATACCTAATAGTAGGTATTTCCATGAATCTATTTATGAGGTAGTTTGCTATGAATTTTAAAAATACGGAAGATGAAAAATTGGAAATTCTTTATGGTGTTGATATTGCCAGTGGCATTTTTAAATTGCGATGAACTAAAAGAAGCCCTTGAGGAAGAAGTTGAGGTGACTACTTCATATACACATCGTTTAAGTTTCTCTGTCCTCCCCGATTCAGAACCAGCACAACAGTTTGAAACTTTCATCAATGTGGGTAGTTTTGACCTCCTTGCCAACCCGGATGTAACTAATTTAATAGGCAACCCTGAACGTATCAAGGAAATTGAGATCTTGGGTGTACGGTACGAACTGAAAAATTTTATTGGCAATGTAGACGCCAATATTGACAATCCCTTATTCTATCTGGCTACAGAATCACCAGGTGGTCCACCGGATCTGGTTTTTCTCGGTACCAATGCCAATATTGCGGAGGCAGACTTTTTCGGTACTTTGTTTACCGTTTCAGGAAATTTCAATGGTGCCAGCCAGAGACTAAATCAATCCAGCAGGAAAATTTTTGATTATGTGATAAGTGGAATTGTTGATTATGTGCCGGCTACTTTTGATATTGAGACCACCTTTACTTTCAGACTAAAATTAGAAATAGACCCTGATGAATTTGCTGTAGAGTAGGACATTTACCGCGAGGAGCCACCTTGCTCTGCCATAGTGGCTACGCGAAGGCGAGGCCGGCGGGTGGGCCAATCTGCAAATGCAAAACCCATGCAACCTTTGGTTGCTGGTTTTTGTTTTTCAGAAAACCTCAAGCAAGCTTTAATTCAGCTCCCATTGCTAATTGCTAATTGCTAATTGTTCATTGTTTCAGCTGGGGTTGGCTCGTTGGCACTCGCCTGACCCAGCCGTCCCGAAGTGCAAACCTGCCTACCGGGAGGCAGGCGCAAAATATCCCCTCACAATTGTTAATTGCTAATTGTTCATTGATAATTGATACTGCTGGGGTTAACTCGCGATGCTCCTTGGACCCAGCGATCTCAAGGTCAAAACCAACCCAGATTCGCTTTGCTCATGGAATACAGTCGCTTTGAAAAAACAAAAGCGAGCATTTGTTTTTGCTCGCTTTGTATTCCTGAACTGTGTCGGTCCTCTGGTGACCTGGCTGGGGCTCGAACCCAGGACCCTCTCCTTAAAAGGGAGATGCTCTACCAACTGAGCTACCAGGTCATAATTTCAATAATTGTGATCTTTTTATTCCAAAGCAATGCCTGAGGTATTGCTTAGGAGCGTGCAAATATACTATCAATTCTTAATTTTTCAAGTGCATTTATGGATAAATTTATCTTTTCTTTGAATTCCTTGATTTTTAATTCATTTTTACCAAAATTTCAGAAATGAGGATAGTGCTTATAGGCTATATGGGATCAGGTAAATCAACAATTGGAAAGTTGTTGGCCGAGAAATTGGAATTAGATTTCAACGATCTGGATAACTATATAGAAAATAAGTCGGGTACTACGATTCCCGATATATTTAAGGAGAAAGGGGAGATATACTTCAGGAAAATAGAGCATGAATACCTCAACGAAATCCTGGAAAATGAAAGTCGGTTAGTCCTGGCAACCGGCGGTGGCACTCCTTGTTATAGTGGAAATATGCATGCTATGCTGGAAAGGTCTAATGCAGTGATTTATCTAAAGATGAGTATCCCCCGGCTCATAGACAGACTCTCTAAAGAAAAAGATGAAAGGCCTTTAATTGCGCATCTGGAAGATAAAGAATTACCAGAATTTATTGGGAAACACCTGTTCGAAAGGAGCCCCTTTTATGCTATGGCAGAGCATACCATTTTGTGTGATGATAAGCGTCCGGCTGAAATAGTATCGGAAATACAGCGTCTCTTAGTCTAGATAAACGGCGTCGTTCTTAGCTTTAAATTCCACATGAATATGCTCCTGTAAAGAGGTACTCAGGGAAATTCCTTTGTAATCTGCCTTGACAGGATATTTCTTGTGATTTCTGTTCACCAGTACTGCTGTCTTAAGTTGTTTTAGAGGCGTTCTCAAAAAATGATGTACCCCATATATCAGTGTGGTGCCGGAATTTAGTACATCATCTACCAGGACCACGGATCTGTCTTTGTATTCCTCCTCGGTCAGGGAAGTAGATACCCCGCTTTTTAACGGATCTCGTTTATTCATCATCACTTTGCAAAGTACAATATTGGCCTGTGTTATTTTTTGTAATACGGATCGGATTTTTTTGGCAAATTCCAGGCCGCCTCCATCAATGCCAGCAATAACTATCTGTTTCTCATCTACATTGGCCTCATAGATCTGATAGGCTATCCTCCTTACTTTGTGCTGAATCTGTTGGTGCGATAATATCTTGTTCTCCATGTCGGCGTAAAATTTCCACTCAAAGATAAAGAAACTGTTTATATGGCAGTGGGGGTATAATATACTTTATGAAATTTGGATATGCTTGCCATTGGGAGCCTAGGCATCGTTTGCACCTGAGTTTTCCTCCGAATCTTCAGGATCTTCAAGATAGTCCTCAATATCTCTCCTGTCCTTTTTTGTAGGTCTGCCCGTACCTTTCTTCCTGTAATACTCCTTGCTGTATTTTTGCATTTCCTGCTGTTCAAATGCAGCTGCCGGGGTAGTGTCTTTTCTATAAATAGCAACCAATTTAGCGCTTACCCTGCTTTTAGGGATGTCCAAAACAGTGAGTTCATAGTTGATTTGGTTTTTTCGGACCTTTATGGTATCCATGGGGTACACTTCCCGAGAAGGTTTAACCACCTGGCCGTTAACCTGAACATGCCCTTTTTTACAGGCTTCAGTGCCCATATTCCGGGTTTTAAAATAGCGGGTACTCCATAAGTATTTGTCAATGCGCATCAGACAATACAAATCTTTGTTAAGGTATTCCACAAAAATAGGGGAAAATTGTATCTTGCGGGCTTTAAAAGAAAAGCTGTGTTAATGAACAGGATTTTAATTGTAGTAGGTGTTTTAATTTTCTTCGCTTCTTGTAAAAAGGACGATAATTCGGACATTGAAATTGTCCCGCCAAGGACTTTGAGTGAAGTAGCTGTTGAAGATGATGCCGAAATCAGAGCATATTTAGAGACCCATTTCTATAATTATGACGAATTTGATAATCCACCCGCAGGTTTTGATTTCAAAATTGTTCTGGATACCATAGAGGGGTCCAATGCAGACAAGACACCGCTAATAGATATGGTGGAGTCTTCTGTGATTTCAGTATCATCTGATGAATTTGCGCTTACTGATGAAGAAACCGTTAGCCATACACTGTACTATTTAGTTGCCAGGGAAGGCGCAGGCGTATTTCCCACGGTAGCAGATTCTACTTTCGTCAGATATAAGGGATCACTATTGGATGGGTCAGTTTTTGATGGCTCTTTTGAAACACCAATTTGGTTCGACCTGGCCGCGTTGCAAGGACCATTGCAAGGAGCCCGGGGTTTTAGTGAGGCCATGCCGAATTTTAAAACCGGGGGTAATATTATAGATAATGGGGATGGTACCTTTACTGTTGAAGAATACGGGGTAGGTTTAATGTTTTTACCATCAGGTCTTGGATTTTTCAATACCGCCCAAACGGGTATTGAGGCATACACTCCCTTGATTTTTAGTATTGATTTATTTACTTATAACGAGGCCGATCATGATAATGATGGGGTGCCTTCTATACAGGAAGATGTAAATGGTGATGGTTATTTGTATAATGATAATACAGACGCCCAGGCCGAAGAGGATGCGGGGATAACGTTGAGGTTCTCAGACTTTCTGGATCAGGACGATGATCAGGATGGTACCTTAACCAGAGATGAAATTTCGGATGAAGATGGTAATATTATTTTTCCATACCCTGATGACGACGGTGATGGTACACCTAACTATTTAGATCCGAACGTTTCCTGAATGCAGGGAAGTGAAATAAAATAGAAAAACCTGATAGCCAGCTATCAGGTTTTTTAGTATTGTGTAGTAATGGTTTACAATTTTACAGACAATCCCAGAATAAGTTGATCTGGTCTTGTATCTATTCTGCTGTCTCCCACGCTAGTGATGTTAGAATTAATGAACCGGGCTTCATTTTCACTAAACCCTCTTTCATAACGCAGATCTATTCCTATTTTACCAAGATTTACACCAGCTCCGATATGCAGACCAACGGTGAAATCATTATCTATCCTGTCTACTGAAATTCCATCAAAATCGCTATCCAGGATGTACTGAAATGCCGGGCCTGCGAAAACATGAAGAGGTCCAATTACCCTGGTGCCTACCAATACAGGGAGGTCTAATTTGCTCATGTCAAATTTATCTCCATCGTAATCCGATTTTGTTTTGGTGTAAATAAGTTCCGGTCTTAAGTAAAATCTGTTACCTAATTTTCCATAGACCCCAATGTGATATCCTACATTTCTGTCGGGGTTGTTCGCCGCGTCTTCGGCAGATTCAAAATAATCACCGTTGGCGTTGTAATTTAATCCGCCTTTAATGCCAAATCCAGGATCCTTTTGTGCAAATGCAGCTATGCTAATAATAGCAAAGGCCACCGTTAGAAGTGTTCTTCTCATAATGTGTTCGTTTTTTTGTTATGGCATAATGATATCAAAAACGATACCACTATTCTATGCCTTTCTTTTCAACACATTTAAAACGGCCTCTTCTATTGCTTTATTGTTTAATCCGTATTTATCCATCAACTGCTCTGGCGTACCACTTTCCCCAAAGGTATCCTGGGTAGCAACAAATGCCTGGGGAGTTGGATGCTGAGTGGTAAGTGTTCTTGCCACGCTTTCTCCTAATCCGCCCAGATAGTTATGTTCTTCCGCGGTCACCACGCAACCTGTTTTCTTAACCGACTTCAAAATGGCTTCTTCGTCTAATGGTTTTATGGTATGGATATTAATAACTTCAGCTGAAATACCTTGAGATTCCAGGTTTTCCGCAGCAATCAGGGATTGCCATACCAAATGCCCCGTGGCAATAATAGTTACATCGCTACCTTCATTAAGCATCAGGGCTTTGCCAATTTCAAATTTCTGATCTACTGGTGTAAAGTTGGCTACTTTTGGCCTGCCAAATCTTAGATAGACCGGTCCTTCATGATCGGCAATGGCCAGGGTGGCGGCCTTCGTTTGGTTATAATCGCAAGGATTAATAACCGTCATGCCTGGTAACATTTTCATCAGGCCAATGTCTTCCAATATTTGGTGGGTAGCACCGTCTTCTCCCAGAGTAATTCCGGCATGGGAAGCGCATATTTTTACATTCTTACCCGAATAAGCAATAGATTGTCTGATCTGATCGTACACCCTGCCGGTAGAAAAATTGGCAAAGGTACCTGTAAACGGAATATATCCACCAATGGTTAATCCGGCAGCAATTCCCATCATATTTGCTTCTGCAATGCCTACTTGAAAGAAACGATCCGGATTTTCATCAATAAACTCCTGAATTTTTAGGGATCCCACCAAATCTGCACAAAGCGCCACTACTTTAGGATTGTTTCTTCCCAGTTCGGTCATTGCGGCACCATAGCCACTTCTGGTATCATTTTTACCTTGATCTGTATATTTTGTCATTGTGTTCAAATAAAGTATTGATTAATAATCCCCAAGTGTCTCCGGGTTTTGTGCCAGTGCAGTTGCCAATTGTTCATCGTTAGGGGCTTTGCCATGCCAGGCATGGGTGTACATCATAAAATCTACACCATTACCCATAACAGTGTCCATTATCACACATACAGGTTTGCCGTTACCTGCAAGGCTTTTGGCTTTATTAAGGCCCGCAATAACCTCCTCAAGATTATTGCCATTTTTTATTTCCATGACTTCCCATCCAAAAGCTTCGAATTTTTTTCGCAAATCTCCCATGGGAAGAACGTCTTTTGTAGCTCCGTCTATTTGTTGCCCGTTATGATCTACAGTGGCTATAAGATTATCCACATTATTACCAGCGGCAAACATTATAGCTTCCCAGTTCTGACCCTCTTGTAATTCGCCATCTCCATGCAGGCTATACACTAAATGATCATCTCCGTTTAACTTCTTGGCGAGAGCTGCACCTACAGCGACGGACATTCCCTGACCCAATGATCCTGACGCAATACGTACCCCTGGTAAACCTTCATGAGTTGTAGGATGCCCCTGAAGCCTGGAGTTGATTAAACGAAAAGTGTTTAATTCATCAACGGGGAAATATCCCTTCCTGGCCAGCACACTATAGTATACGGGTGAGATATGACCATTGGAGAGGAAAAACAGGTCTTCTTCTTTCCCGTCCATGTCAAAACCTTCTTTGAGATTCATAATTTCGTTGTAGAGTGCTACAAAAAATTCTGTACAGCCCAATGATCCTCCGGGATGTCCTGAATTTACTTTGTGCACCATTCGCACAATGTCTCGTCTGACCTGCACTACCAAATCTTGTAATTCTTGCAATTGCGGCATTTTTATGTTTTTAATAAAGCCAAAAATAGCTGCATTCTTTTGGCTGTACAACTGGAGTTATTACATTTTATTAACCGGGGATTTAAGTGTACGATTTAGGATTGAATGCAACCTTATAAAAATGGAACTTTATTTTTTTCTTAAGGAGGTACTAGGTCAGGGATGTTTATATTTGCCACTGGAAAAACAGTTTTGAAATTCAACCTATTACATACAGATCCCAATACCAAAGCAAGAGCCGGGACAATAGAAACAGATCATGGTAGTATAGCTACTCCCATCTTTATGCCTGTGGGCACCGTAGCTTCCGTTAAAGGAGTGCATCAGAGAGAACTGCGGGAAGAAATTGATCCGGACATAATTCTGGGAAACACCTATCATTTGTATTTAAGGCCTTCTATAGACATTTTGGAGAAAGCGGGTGGCCTGCACAAGTTTATGGGGTGGGATAGGAATATCCTGACAGATAGTGGAGGTTACCAGGTGTATTCACTATCAGCAAACAGGAAGATTAAGGAAGAAGGGGTTAAATTTAAATCGCATATTGATGGATCTCTGCATGTATTTACACCAGAGAATGTGATGGAAATTCAACGGAAGATCGGGGCGGATATTATTATGGCCTTTGATGAATGTACACCTTATCCATGTGATTACCAATATGCTAAGAGATCGATGCATATGACACATCGGTGGTTAGACCGGTGCATAGATCATCTAAAAAAAACACCCTTATCCTATGCTCATGATCAGGCTTTTTTTCCAATAGTTCAGGGGTCAACTTATAAAGACCTGAGAATTCAATCGGCAGAATATATTGCCAATGCCGGTGCCGTAGGGAATGCTATTGGAGGATTATCTGTGGGGGAACCGGCGGAAGAGATGTATGCAATGTCTGAAGTGGTTTGCGATATCCTGCCCGAAGACAAACCAAGATATCTTATGGGGGTGGGTACCCCTATTAATATTCTGGAGAATATTGCACTGGGCATAGATATGTTCGATTGTGTGATGCCTACCCGTAATGCAAGAAATGGGATGCTCTTCACCGCTCATGGAACCATCAATATCAAAAATAGAAAGTGGGCAGACGATTTTTCCGCGCTTGACGAGATGGGAACTACCTTTGTGGATACCGAATATTCCAAGGCGTATTTACGACATTTATTTGCGGCAAATGAGTATTTGGGCAAACAAATTGCCACCATACACAACTTAGGTTTCTATCTTTGGTTGGTAAGAGAAGCAAGAAAACGCATTATTGCAGGTGATTTTGGGGAATGGAAAACCAAAATGGTCCGGCAAATGGATAAAAGACTTTAGCAGTGCAAATTATAGATTGGTATATACTTAAGCGTTACCTTCTGACTTTTGGTCTGATGCTATTGCTGTTTGTCCCAATTGGCATTATGCTGAATTTATCTGAGCAAATTGGCAAAATGATAGACAATGAAGCGCCGCTAAATGAAATATTGATCTATTACGGGAACTTCACCATATATATCGGGAATTTACTTTTCCCTATTTTTCTTTTTCTATCCATTCTCTTCTTCACGTCTAAGTTGGCCAATAATACAGAAATCATTGCTATTCTGAGCTCGGGAGTTTCTTTTGGTCGTTTTTTACGTCCTTATTGGATAGGTGCCACAGTTATCGCAATTATCATGTTTATTATGACCATGTTTGTGGTCCCTAATGCAAGTAAAGGATACAATGAATTTAAGTTCAAGTATCTAAAAAGAGGCAAACAAGACAGGGTAACCAGCAATATCTTTAATCAGTTAAATGAAAACGATTTTATCTATGTGAGTAGTTTTGATCCTGCTCGTAAGATTGGGTATAATTTTACTTTTGAGCATTTTAATGAAGAAAATAAGCTGGAGTATAAAATCTCTGCCGCCAATATCAGATGGGTACCCAAAGATACGCTCTACAGATTAACTTCATACATTAAAAGAAAAGTAAGGGAAGAAGGAGAAATTGTGGAGTCCAAACGCCGTTTAGACACACTTTTTACCTTCAACATAGAAGATCTTACCCCGGTTTCTTACATAGCAGAAACCAAGAATCTTTTTGAATTAAACAAGTTTATTGATACCCAGAGGAGGAAAGGTGCTTCTAATATTAATGCCTATATCTTAACAAAATATAAACGCTGGGCTTTACCTATAACCGCCTTTATACTTACCGTTATTGGGGTGGCAGTTTCATCTATTAAACGACGGGGAGGAATGGGAGTGAATCTGGCATTTGGAATAGGGGTGGCATTTATATATATCTTCTTTGACCGGGTCTTTGGCACCCTTGCGGAACAGTCTGGCTTTTCTCCGCTATTGGCCGTAGTGATTCCGAATTTACTCTTTGGTTTATTGGGCTTTTATCTGTTGCAGCAGACCAAGCGGTAACACATAGACTTATCCGGGGTGCATCGTTTAGCTCTTTAAGTTGTAATAAAGCATTTTATAAGATTAAGGAAATAGATTCACTGAGGTTCGTTATAATATTTTATATTTGTCTGCTAATAGTTCCGCTGCTGGGGCAGTGGATAAAAACCCTACGAATTCATGGAATATTTGGATTTTGAACTTCCCATTAAGGAATTGGAAGAGCAGCTAGAAAAGTGCCAGATCATTGGTGAAGAGAGCGAAGTAGATGTTACCGAGACCTGTAAACAGATAGAATTAAAACTGGCCGAAACCCGTAAGGATATATATAAGAATCTTACGGCCTGGCAACGGGTACAGCTTTCAAGACATCCAAACAGACCATATACCTTAGACTATATAAAAGCCATTTGCGGCGATACTTTTCTGGAACTTCACGGAGATCGCAATGTGAAGGATGACAAAGCCATGATTGGCGGTTTGGGAAAGATTGGAGATCAGAGTTATATGTTTATTGGTCAACAGAAAGGTTACAATACCAAAACCAGGCAGTATAGAAATTTTGGAATGGCCAATCCGGAGGGATATAGGAAGGCACTGAGGCTTATGCGATCTGCAGAAAAGTTCGGAATTCCTGTGGTATGCCTTATAGATACTCCCGGTGCTTATCCTGGTATTGAAGCCGAAGAAAGAGGTCAGGGAGAAGCCATTGCACGCAATATTTTAGAAATGACTCGTCTTAAGGTACCTATTATTGTTGTAATCATAGGAGAAGGTGCTTCTGGTGGTGCTTTGGGAATTGGAGTAGGAGATAAAGTACTTATGTTAGAAAATACATGGTATTCTGTTATTTCTCCTGAATCTTGCTCTTCTATCCTTTGGAGAAGCTGGGAGTATAAAGAACAGGCCGCTGATGCCCTCAAGCTCACCGCCACCGATATGAAAAAATTAAAATTGATTGATGAGATTGTGCGGGAACCTGCAGGAGGAGCACATAGCAACAGAGATAAAACTTTTGAAATAGTTAAGAACAGAATTACTAAGAATTTTGAGGAATTAAAAAAGTTATCACCAAAAGATCTGGTAAAACAACGAATGGATAAATACGCTAATATGGGCGTATTCAACGGTTAAACTTCGATTTTATGAAGTTCATTAAAATCCAGAGATTCAAATCTCTGGATTTTTTTAGTTATGAACACAAATTCGTAACTTATGAACAGTCCAATTGTTAATCAATGGTGGATATCGCCAAGCCCAAATTAATGTTAACTCAAGGTTAATTGCATACTTTTACACAGATGGAAAAACCTAGCCCTATTGTAGGTCATAAAATTAGCAAGTCGTCCGTCATCAGCCTGGAGAAAGGAAAAATACCTCCACAAGCTGTTGATTTAGAGGAAGTTGTGCTTGGCGCAATGATGATTGATAAAAAGGGTGTGGATGAGGTAATAGATATATTGCATCCAGATGTGTTTTACAAAGATGCTCATAGGTATATTTACGAGGCAATCTTCAAATTGTTTGAAACTTCCGAACCAGTAGATTTATTAACCGTTTCGTCCCAATTAAAGAAAGACGCTCGCCTTGAGGCAGTTGGAGGTGATTTTTACCTCATAAAGTTGACCCAAAAAGTGGCTTCTTCTGCTCATATTGAGTTTCATGCCAGGATAATTCTTCAAAAATATATTCAAAGAAGTCTGATTAAAATATCGAGTGAGATAATCGAAGATGCTTATGATGATGGTACAGACGTATTTGACCTTTTAGACAATGCGGAAGCCAAACTTTATGACGTCACTCAGGGTAATTTAAAGCGTTCTGCGGAAACCGCTCAGAACCTTGTCATCCAGGCCAAAAAGAAAATTGAAGAGATTTCCAATAAAGAGGGCCTTAGTGGAATTCCATCAGGTTTTGACAAGGTAGACAAACTCACATCGGGCTGGCAGCCCAGTGATCTTATTATTATTGCAGCGCGTCCGGGAATGGGTAAAACCGCTTTAACGCTTTCTATGGCGCGTAACATGGCCGTTAATTCTAATATTCCTGTGGCATTCTTTTCTTTGGAAATGTCCTCTGTTCAATTAATTACGAGATTAATTTCTTCAGAAACAGGATTGTCTTCAGAAAAATTAAGAACTGGTCGCTTAGAAAAACACGAATGGGAGCAATTAAATGTCAAGGTGAAAGCACTTGAAAAGGCTCCGTTGTTTATAGACGATACTCCTTCCTTATCTATCTTCGATTTAAGGGCCAAAGCACGAAGATTGGCCTCTCAGCATAAGATAAAGCTTATTGTATTGGATTATTTACAATTAATGACGGCTGGGGGCAGTCAAAAAGGGGGGAACAGGGAACAGGAAATTTCTACAATTTCAAGAAACTTAAAGGCACTCGCTAAAGAACTTAGTGTTCCGGTGATTGCACTTTCTCAGTTATCACGGGCAGTTGAAACCAGAGGGGGTAGCAAACGCCCTATTCTTTCGGACCTTAGAGAATCTGGAGCCATAGAACAGGATGCCGATATTGTGTCTTTTATTTACCGACCCGAATACTATAAAATTGATGAATGGGACGATGAGGAACGTACACCAACCCAGGGCCAGGCAGAATTTATTGTTGCCAAACACAGAAATGGTGGTTTAGATAATATTAGGTTAAAGTTCATTGCTCAACTAGGTAAATTTGATAACTTGGATGACTTTGATTCACCATTTGAGTTTCAGTCTAAAATGAACGCTGATGGGGATAACCCGTTTATGACTAAAAATCTTCCTGATGCTGATGAGGCTTTCGGAAGCGCCATGAATGACAATCCCGATCTTGATCCGGACGATAATAATGAAGTACCTTTTTGAAACTAAAAACAGGACTTTGACACCAATGAGGTGGAATAAATTTTATCTTACATTTTTCATATTCCTTTTTTCATTTTCCTCTTTTGCTTCTTCTATCCTTATCCCAATGGATGCAGAAAGTCAGAAAGATCACCTTAAGGCTTATGGTATTACCTATTGGGTGCTTAGCAAGCAGCAAAAAGTGCAATGGTTGTTAAATTACCGGGGAGGTTCTTTTTTGTTACCAGATGGTGATGTTATAAGAAAAGAATGTCAGATCAGGGGGGTATCATATGAAGTAATATCAGATGCCCAGGCAATGGCAATATTAGATGGAATAAGTAGTCCGTCTCAAAATCAGGATGCTGTAATTTTAGAGAAAGCCCCCAAAATAGCAGTCTATACCCCTAAGGGGAATCAACCTTGGGACGATGCTGTTACTATGGTGCTCACTTATGCTGAAATCCCATATAGTACGGTCTATGACGAAGAAGTTTTGGATAATAAACTGGCACTTTACGACTGGCTGCATTTACACCACGAAGATTTTACAGGGCAGTATGGTAAATTTTATGGGGCATACCGGGCGGCACCCTGGTATATTGAAGGTAAAAAGGAGGCTGAAGCATTGGCTTCAAAACTAGGGTTCTCAAAAGTTTCAGAGGAAAAAAGAGCAGTTGCAGGCAAAATTCGTAATTATGTCATTGGCGGAGGGTTTATGTTTGCCATGTGCTCTGCTACAGATAGTTTTGATATTGCCCTGGCGGCAGATCAGGTAGATATATGCGAACCCATGTTCGATGGGGACCCTTCGGATGCCAACTACCAGAGTAAACTCAACTTTAGAAGAACTTTTGCGTTTACAAATTTTATCCTGGAGCGCAACCCTTTGAGATATGAATTTTCATCGATAGACATGACTACCAGGAGGAGTAATGTCCCTAAGGAATCCGATTATTTTTCCTTGATGGATTTTTCTGCTAAATGGGACCCGGTACCTACCATGTTATGTCAGAACCACACCGCCCTTGTAAAAGGTTTTATGGGGCAGACCACGGCTTTTGCACGAGATGAAATAAAGCCCACAGTAATGGTTTTAGGAGAGAATCGGATAAATAGTGAAGCAAGATATATTCACGGAATAAAAGGAAAAGGGTTTTTTACGTTTTATGGAGGCCATGATCCTGAGGATTACCAGCATAGGGTAGGGGATCCGAAAACAGAACTCGAATTGCATCCTAACTCTCCCGGGTATCGGTTAATACTAAACAATGTTTTATTTCCGGCTGCACGAAAGAAAAAGCAAAAAACTTAATTTTTGCTGGTCAAAAGTTTATCTAGCACCTTTTCTACTCCAAACTCATTGTTGCTATCTGTTCTGAAATTAGCAATTTTCAAAACATTGGCGTGCGAATTTGCCATAGCGAAACTAAATTCTGCCAGAGCCATCATCTCCAGGTCATTATTGTAATCTCCAAAAACCATAGTTTCCTCTGGTGTTATATTATACCGATCCTGAATTAGTTGTAAGGCAAAGCCTTTATGTGCATTTATATGCGAAAGATCTACCCAATTTTCTCCTGAGACCTTGACTTTTAAATCGCTTTCAAAATGACGAACTGCAGGATATATAAATTTCTCGGAATTTTCAGGGTGGTATACGGCAATTTTCATGACTTCCCCTTCATAAGTATTTAAATCGTCTACTAATTCAAATTCTGTATAATACTCCTTTAATTGTTCAATAAAATCTGAGGAATCAGTACGTAATAAAGCCCTGTTTTTAGTACACAATACCGGATGTATCCCTGATAAATGATCCAAAACACTCAGGATTTTGCCTTTAAAGTCCGGTTCCAAAGGTGTAGAGACCAGTTCAATACCGTTCTCTACTGCAAACCCACCATTCTCTGCAATGATGATGATATCTTCTTTTATAGGTTGTAATTTGTCTGCAATGCTGCTGTACTGTCTGCCGCTTGCAGCTGCAAAGAGAACATTGTGTTCTTTTAGTTGATGAAACAGCTTAAAAAAATGGCTGCTGACCTTATGATCAGAATTTAATAAAGTGCCGTCCATATCTGTCACCACCAATTTTATACCCGAAAAATCCATCAGTTGCTTTTAGTTCATCGCAAAGGTATTTTTTATGTTTAAATTACGGTCGAATTCTACAAAGATTTACAATTACTTTATATGGCTTCAATAATGGTTCAAAAAGAAATAAGACTAAAAGCATATTCCAGAGGATTTCATTTGATAACATCTGAAGTTTTGAATGCAATACCTGAAATTTCGAAAATAAATACAGGGATGCTTCAGGTATTTATCAAACATACATCTGCCAGCCTGACCATAAACGAAAATGCCGATCCCAGTGTAAGAATAGACTTTGAAAGTCATATGAATGTAATTGTACCCGAAAATGCCCCCTATTATGTGCATACATATGAAGGGTCCGATGACATGCCTGCACATATAAAAGCTTCATTGCTAGGTACATCTGTGCAGATTCCAATCAGTAATGGGAAACCTAATTTGGGTATCTGGCAGGGAATTTATCTTTGTGAGCACAGAAATAATGCCTCCGAGAGGTCTTTAGTGATAACTGCTTTTGGCGCCTGACTTGCCCGATTTTCTTCCTTTTGTAATTCTGAAATCAATTCAAAAGCATACTATATGTTGTAATAAGGGGGAGTTAGGATAGCAACAGCTTAGAAATAAAAAAGTCCTGTTGAAATAACAGGACTTTTACTTTGTACACTAATGATTTTTTATTTCACTTTTTCGGCTATAGCTTTAAAAGCCTCCGGGTGATTCATTGCCAAATCTGCCAGAACTTTTCGGTTAAGTTCTATATTATTGGCTTTTACTTTTCCCATAAACTGTGAATAAGACATTCCGTGAAGTCTGGCTCCTGCATTAATACGGGTAATCCATAATGAACGGAAATTTCTTTTTTTGGTTCTGCGGTCCCTGTAAGCATAAGTCATTGCTTTTTCAACCGCATTTTTGGCTACTGTCCAGACGTTTTTACGTCTTCCAAAGTAACCTTTGGCTTGCTTCATCACTTTTTTTCTTCTAGCTCTTGAAGCAACAGAATTTACTGATCTTGGCATTTTTAATGATTTTTTGTAGCAGGCGATTCCGATATTCGGAATTCTTTAATGCCCGACTCCATGGTTAATATTCTACCGTAAAGAACAAATTATTTTAAACGCAATTGTTCCTTAATACTCGGTGCGTCGGAATCGTGTACCAACGTCGAGTGCGTTAATCTAAGCTTGCGCTTCTTAGATTTTTTTGTAAGAATGTGGCTTTTATAAGCGTGTTTTCTTTTAATCTTACCAGTACCAGTAAGCTTAAAACGCTTTTTGGCACTAGATTTGGTTTTCATCTTAGGCATTATCTTCCTATTTCGTTACTGTTTACTTTTTTGTTTTCGGAGCAAGAAACATTGTCATTCTTTTTCCTTCCAGTCTTGGCATTTGCTCTACCTTGCCATAATCTTCCAATTCCTGGGCAAGTCTTAACAACAATATCTCGCCTTTATCCTTATACACTATGGACCTTCCCTTAAAAAAAACATAAGCCTTTAATTTGGCGCCGTCTTTTAAAAACTTCTCGGCATGTTTCTTTTTAAATTCGTAATCATGGTCGTCCGTATTAGGACCAAATCTTATTTCCTTCACAATCACTTTGGAGGCTTTGGCCTTCATGATCTTTTCCCTCTTCTTCTGCTCGTAAAGGAATTTCTTATAATCTATAATTTTACAAACCGGTGGAACTGCTTTTGGAGATATTTCTACCAAATCCAAGCCCAGTTCATTGGCTTGAGACATTGCCTCTCTGATCGGATATACACCGACCTCCACATTATCACCAACCAAACGAACCTCGTCTGCCGTGATCTTTTCATTAATTTTATGAGGGTTTTTATTTTCCCTCCTTGGTTGGGGCCTAAATCTTCTTCTTATTGCTATGACTATTGCTTTTTAATTAAACGTTGATTTAAAGTACTAAAACGACTTTAAGGTACTATTTATTTCTTTTTCGACCAAGTCTACAAACCCGCTCACAGAAATTGCACCAAGATCTTCACCTCCATGTTTTCTTACAGATACCGTATTTTCCGATTCTTCATTTTCCCCAACGATCAGCATAAATGGTATTTTATTCATTTCTGCTTCCCGTATTTTCTTTCCAACGGTCTCATTCCTTTTATCAACGAGGGCGCGAATTTCGTGATTTTCTAGGGAATTTAAAACTTTTTCAGCATATTTTTCATGCTTCTCACTCACCGGGAGGATAATTGCCTGATCGGGGATCAGCCAAAGTGGAAAATTACCGCCGGTATGTTCTAGTAAAAGGGCAATAAATCTTTCCATACTTCCAAATGGAGCCCTATGGATCATAACCGGCCTGTGAAGCTCATTATCACTGCCTTTGTAACTAAGATCGAACCTTTCAGGCAGGTTGTAGTCTACCTGTATGGTCCCTAGTTGCCAGTTTCTCCCGATGGCATCTTTTACCATAAAATCTAGTTTCGGGCCATAAAATGCCGCTTCCCCTTTTTCAATTGCAAATTCCAGACCTTTTTCCTCTGCTGCGTTGATAATGGCCTGTTCTGCTTTTTCCCAATTTTTAGGATCGCCTATGTATTTTTCCGGATTGTCCAGATCTCTCACCGATACCTGCGCCCGATAATTGTCAAATCCCAAAGAATTTAAGACATAAAGCGAAAGGTCTATTACATTTTTAAACTCCTCATTGAGCTGTTCCGGGGTGCAAAAAATATGAGCATCGTCTTGTGTAAACCCTCTTACCCTGGTTAATCCGTGCAATTCACCACTTTGCTCATAACGATAAACCGTACCGAACTCGGCATAGCGTTTCGGTAGTTCTCTATAGCTAAATGGTTTGGAATTATATATTTCGCAATGATGTGGGCAGTTCATTGGTTTTAGTAAGAACTCTTCATCTTCTTTTGGGGTATGAATAGGCTGAAAACTATCTTCACCATATTTGGCATAATGCCCGGAGGTAACATAGAGTTCTTTCTGGCCGATATGCGGTGAAATAACCATTTCATATCCCGCTTTTTTCTGTGCTTTTTTAAGAAATTGTTCCAGGCGTTCTCGCAGTGCCGCCCCTTTGGGTAACCACAATGGCAGCCCTTGTCCAACTCTTCTTGAGAAGGTGAATAGTTCTAACTCTTTTCCAAGTTTCCTGTGATCTCTTTTTTTAGCTTCTTCGAGTAATTGAAGGTATTCTGTAAGCTCTTTTTGTTTGGGAAATGAAATTCCATAGACCCTTGTTAACTGGGGTTTATTTTCATCACCCCTCCAATACGCCCCGGCAACATTCAGGATTTTGATGGCCTTAATTATTCCGGTATTTGGGATATGACCACCTCTGCACAAATCTGTAAAAGTATCATGATCACAGAAGGTAATGGTCCCGTCTTCCAGATTTTCAATGAGTTCTACTTTAAACTCGTTTCCCTGTGATTTATAAAGTTCCAGAGCATCATTTTTTGAAACTGCACGCATTTTAAAGTCGTGCTTCCCGCGTGCAATTTCCAGCGCCTTTTTTTCAATTTCCGGAAAATCTTTTTCAGATATGCCTTGCTCGCCAAAATCAACATCGTAATAGAAGCCATTTTCTATTGCAGGTCCGATAGTAAGCTTTATTCCCGGATAAAGTTCTTCAAGTGCCTGTGCCACAACGTGGGAAGTTGAATGCCAAAAGGCTTTTTTCCCTTCATCATTTCTCCAGGTAAATAATGTAAGATGACCATCCTCATTTAAGGGGGTAACACTTTCTACAGTGGTGCCGTTGAAATCTGCAGATATAACATTTCTAGCCAAGCCTTCACTTATGCTCCTGGCTACATCCATAGGGGTGCTACCAATTGGAAATTCCTTGATTGATCCGTCCGGAAGAGTAATTTTAATCATGCCTAATGCCCTGTATTTAAGAGCGCAAAGATAAGACCTAGTATTGATGCGAGCAATATATAGCCACAGGATTTTGGGTTATTTTCGGTAGGATGGCGTACAATTGAAATTACTTCTCAAGATGAAGATGAAGAGGAAGAGCTTTTCTTCCCGAAAAAGGCATCCATCAATACCTTTATGCCGTAAAAACCCAGGGATATTGCTCCAATGGCGAAGATTATGCCCAAGATAAGCACAGGCCAAAAAAGTGGGTTGTCCTGGTTTTTAAAGGCCTGGTAAATTAAACCGGGCGCCAGAAACATTAATAATATGGTAATGGCAAGGTATTTGACTCCTTTAATTAGTGTGCTTTTATCTGTTTTCAACCCTATTTATCTTTAAAACCTTAGGGCAAAAGTAGCATTTATAAGGTATATTTATATAGAAGTTGATGCAGATATTTATTCAAATACATTGACAATGAACATACTTCTGATTCCTGATAAATTTAAGGGTTCTCTAACAGCAGAAGAGGTTATAGATGCCACTACTCAAGGTATCAGAGAAGTGTTGCCTGGAACTTCCGTTTATAGTGTTATAGCTTCAGATGGAGGAGACGGATTTTTAGATTCGGTATCCCGATATGTGGATGTAGACGAAGTAAGGGTTGCTACTTTTGATCCGCTTGAGAGAGAAATCATTGCTACTTACTTATATAATAAAGAAACATCGCAGGCATATATAGAATTGGCCAAGGCCTCAGGAATGGTATTGTTGGCTCCTGATGAGAGGAATCCGTTGATGTGTTCTACCTATGGAACCGGAATTTTAATAAAACATGTGCTGCTAAGGGGTGCAAAGGATATCTATATTGGGCTGGGGGGCAGTGCAACTAATGACGCTGGAATTGGAATTGCCAAGGCACTTGGATTTGAATTTTTCGACATTACCGGGAATGAACTGGCGCCCATTGGCCAAAGCCTTTCATTGATTGACAGGATTCAACCCCCTGAAATCTCAAATATGCTGAAAGATGTACAAATATATGCCGTTAATGATGTAAATAACCCATTATATGGAACAAATGGAGCAGCACATATATATGCCGAGCAAAAAGGTGCTACAACAAGTGATATTGAATTATTAGACCATGGTTTGGAACACCTGCACAAAATAGTTAAACATCAGTTTAAAGTATCACATGCCGATCTTCCCGGAGCAGGAGCGGCCGGAGGGACTGCATATGGACTCAAAACTTTTGCGGGGGCTAATTTTATAAGTGGGATCGATTTTATTATGGAATTGGCCGGAGTAGAATCCCTTTTATCAACTGAATCTATCGATTGCATAATTACAGGTGAGGGCAGGATAGATGATCAGACATTGCAGGGTAAACTAATTAACGGCGTACTTAATTTGGGTAAAAATCACAATATTCCCGTCATTGCCATTTGTGGTGCATTAGCTACCAATATGGGGGAATTACAGGAGCAAGGGCTAGCAGCGGTAATAGAAGTTCGGGATACTGACCAAACATTAGAATATAACATGGCCAATGCCTATAATTTGGTTAAGAAAGCTATTGCCAACTACTTTAAATTGCAATAGGAGAGATTATTCTATAATGAGCGTTTGTTTAAATTCTTGTACGATAGCAAAATACCCAAGCGGAAAATCGTTTGGGCGTTCAACATTATCAAATATATCTATATTGTCCAGGCCTGTGATGTCAAATATATTGCCTCTAACCGTAGCCACAGGGGTTTGAAAAGGACCTTGAGAGTCTTCGGTTTGCTCTATGAGCTGCGCCATATAATCATAAAAAGGTTTATCTGCCCCTAGAATGCTAATTTCTATATTTTTTCCGGCTTCAAATTTGCGATCGTAAAAATAGGAGAACTCAAATTCCTGGCCCTGGTAGAACTCATCTTCAGTCACCAGAAATTCATTAAAGTCAAAATCGAAGATATAGAAATTATCCGCCTCCGGATCGTCTCTAAAACTTACTATAACTTCGGTTTCGTCTTCATCCAAAAGGGTTCCCGTACCTTGCACAATATCTGTAAATGGCACTGCCGGAACATATTTAGTTTGTGCATAGTACCGCCTGCCTTCATGGGTTATGATCAGAATATAATTGAGATCAAATTCTATTGCGCTGATAGGAATTCTTTCATCCGTATAGGTTTGGTCCGGGACATAAATACCGGATCCCGGGACAGATTCTGTTAATATAACATCACCAGTTCCAATGAGCATTCCGTCTTCATAGGCCTCTACCAATATCAGTATTCTTTCGAGTTCCGCAACGGGTACCGTACCAAAAAAGTTATCGGTTAATGAAACTTTTACCTCTACCGGTATATAAGGCTCATTTACGTCTACCCGAATTAGGGCCTCAACAATCAATCTAGGCGGTTCAGAAGGTGTATCAATATCTACTACGTCTTCACAGCTAGTAAGTGAAAAAAGCAAAAGTGCTACCCCTAAAAATTTTAGGCAAGTACTACTTTTAGCCAATTTCGCTTGTTGCATAGCAGATTATTCTATGGTAAGTGTATTGGTAAACTCCTCAACTATGGCAAAATAACCAAGAGGAAAGATGTTTGGCCGGTTCACATTGTCAAACCGATCCAGATTGTCAATATCGGTAATATCAAATATATTTCCCCTTACTGTTGCTACAGGTGTTTGAAATGGTCCCTGGATATCTCCACCCTGTTCTATAAGCTGGTCCATATAGTTGTAAAATTGCTCATCGGCCCCCATCAGGCTTATATCAATTTCTGTTCCCGATGGGAAGGTTTGATCATAGAACCAGGAAAATTGAAATTGCTGCCCTTGATAAAATTCATCCTCTGTTACTAAATAATCACCAAAACCAAACTCAAAGACATAGTAATCGTTACGAGTACCTACATCGGTAAAACTAATAATGGCCTCTGTTTCATCATCGCCAAAAAGTGTCCCGTTCCCTTGAAAAACAGAATCAATTGGAACTGCAGGAGCATATTTTGTTTGGGCCAGATACCTTCTTCCTTCATGAGTAATCAATAAGGTGAACGTAAAATTCCTGTCGAGAATTACCGTGGAAATACGTTGGTCAGAAGAAAAATTTGGATCCGGAGTGTAGATTCCGGTACCAGGCACTTCTTCTGCAAGGCTCGAGGATCCACTAGATATTACGGCTCCATTTTCAAATTCTTCATAAATGATAACAATATTCTCCAGGGCAGTAACCGGACTCTCGCCAAAGAAGTTATCGGTAAGTGATACTTTAATTTCTATCGGGATAAAAGGCTGAGACCTGTCAACTCTAATTAGTCCTTCAACCACTAGTCTTGGAGGTTCCGAAGGGGTTTCAATATCTATAACGTCTTCACAGCTAATACAGAGGACAAATAGTATTATTGATATGTAGGTAATTTTTTTCATCTAAAATTTAAAATTGTAGGTTACTGCTGGGACAATACCAAAAATTGAGGTCCGGATGGCTTCATTTACACCTGTATCCTGATTTCTGCGAAAATTAATTGAGGCAGCATTTCTTCTGTCATAAATATTATAAATGCTAAATACCCACTCACCTTTTACCTTTCTATTGATATTCTTTTTCGGTGTAAGCGTTGCGGCTATATCCAATCTGTGGTAGTCTGGCAAGCGTTCTACATTACGCAATCCGTAATACGGAACTACAAGGCCTTCAAATTCGAATTGTCCGACGGGATAATTGGTGGGTTGCCCGGTCTGAAATATAAAATTACTGTTGATGCTCCATTTATTATTGATATCGTAGCTTGCATACAAAGCAATGTCATGTGTTTTATCATAGGGAGTGTTATACCATTCACCCAGGTTTATTCCGGTTTCCAGGTTACTTCGTCCATTATCCACAACTGCAGGTCGGCCCGGGGTACGTTGTTCGGATTTAGAAAGGGTATAGGCCAACCACCCCTGGAGTCTTCCATCATTTTTTCTCAATAGCATTTCCAGCCCGTATGCCCTTGCTTCCCCATTTAAAATAACTCTTTCAATGGAATTATTCGCAATAAGATTAGCCCCGTCTATATAGTCTATTCTATTCTGAATGTCTTTATAGAAAGCTTCGGTTTCGAAACTGTAGGCCCCTCCTTTAATGTTTTTAAAGAAGCCTACCGCATATTGATCCAATAACTGAGGTTTTACCCAAGGACCACTAGGTGTCCATACGTCTAAAGGAGTAGGAGAGCTGGTATTAGATAAGAGATGCAGATATTGCGCCACTCTTGTATAACTTGCCTTTATAGAACTGCTAGAATTCAGGGTGTAGGCCATTGAAATCCTGGGCTCCAAATTAGCGAAATTCGCAAGGTTGTCTCCTCGGTTAGGATTAATGACATCTATAGGATCTGCCTCCTGGTAAATAAGTTGGAAAGGATCAAAAATTACGGGTTGGTCGTTTTCATATACATTTAGTTCATCCTGGCCCAACCTGAGAAAATGACTGAATCTAAGTCCGTATTCCATACTTAAATTGTCTGTAATTTTGTGTTCAATGTCAAAATAGGCGGCAAACTCATTAGCATATTTTTTAATGAGTTGTTCCTCTAGTATTCCGGAATCCGAACTATTGGGTTTTATTTTACCCGGATTAAAACTGTAATAGATATTATTTACGCCATAATTAATCTGCAGATTGTCATTGATATAGTGTTTAAGATCGTATTTCAGATTAAAATTACGAATTCCGGAATTCCATTCGAATCCCACAAAATCTAACTCCAGCCCGTAGAAGTAATCCGAGTAGATCAGTGACAGATTGGAGAAAAGTTTGTCCGAAAACAAGTGATTCCATCTAAAGTTAACCAGGGCATTGCCATATATATTGATAAAGCTATCATTGACACTAAAGAGATCCCGACCAAAATAACTGGATAGAAAAATGTTATTTCTCTCATTAATCTTGAAGTTCAACTTCGCGTTCAAATCATAGAAATAGGCCTTATTATCTATGTCCAATAGCGGGAGGAACAAATGGGCATATGAGGCCCTTCCACCTACCAGGAAGGCCGATTTATCCTTTTTTATCGGGCCTTCGGCCAACAATCTGCTCGCCACCGCACCAATACCACCATTCATGTGAAACTCCTTGCTATTTCCTTCTTTCTGAAATATTTCCAGAACAGAAGAAACTCTACCGCCATATCTGGCAGGAATGCCCCCTTTAAAAAGTTTTACATCTTTAATGGCATCCGGATTAAACACTGAGAAAAATCCGAAAAGATGTGACGAATTAAAAATAGTGGCTTCGTCAAGAAGAATAAGATTTTGATCTGCGGCTCCCCCTCTTACATTGAACCCTGAAGATCCTTCTCCTGCATTGGTAACACCGGGTAAGAGTAATATAGATTTTATTACATCTGCTTCGCCAAGAACCACCGGTATGCGCTTGATGGTTTGTACGGATATTGTACTCACACTCATTTGAGGCTTTCTAATATTTAATCTTTCGGCATTGTCTGTGAGCACAACTTCTTCTAATTGTTCTGCCTGCTCTGCCAACCTATAATTAATTTTTTGATCTTGTGTAAAGGAAATTGTACTGACAATATCCTGATATCCGAGATAGCTGATACGTACCTGGTATTCTCCTTCCGGTAGTGTAAGGGAGTAGAATCCGTACTCATTTGTAGTAACTCCGGTTCTTAACTCAGGAACTGCAATGGTAACTCCAATAAGGGTTTCATTACTGTTGGCTTCAACTATGGTTCCGCTGAGGGTATATTTTTGTTGTGAGTAGATAAAATTTAGCGATAGCAGCAATACGAGAACTATTATCTGGCGATAAGTCGGGTTCATTCAGGCAATTTTCCCTAAAAATAGGCAGAATATTTAAAACGCATGCTTCCTTAACATTTAATTAGAAAAAGCTGAGAATCTCGTATTTTAAAAGAACTGATAACTGCCTACAATTGATCCAGGATACTATTAAAAGTGCTGCTCGGTCTCATTGCACTGGCGGCCATATCCGGGTCTGGTTTATAGTAACCTCCTATATCCTGTGCACTGCCCTGTGCCTGAATAAGTTCATCAAGGATTTGTGACTCATTTTCAATAAGTTGTTTGGAAATGCGGGTAAAAGTTTCCCTTAATTCAGAATCAGTTTCTTGCGTTGCCAGTGCTTTGGCCCAATAGGTTGCAAGGAAAAAGTGACTTCCCCTTGTATCTAGTTCCCTTACTTTTCTTGAGGGAGATCTGTCGTTATCGAGAAATTCTTCGGTGGCTTCATCCAACGCATTTGCCAGGACATTTGCTCTGCTATTGTTGTTCTTCTCCCCGTGGAAATCAAGGGAGACTCCCAGGGCTAGGAACTCGCCCAATGAATCCCATCTTAAGTGACCTTCTTCCAGAAACTGCTCAACATGTTTTGGTGCCGAGCCTCCTGCTCCTGTTTCAAAGAGACCACCCCCATTCATAAGGGGTACAATAGATAACATTTTGGCACTGGTACCCACTTCCAATATCGGAAACAAATCTGTTAGATAATCTCTTAGAACGTTTCCGGAAACGGAAATAGTGTCTTTACCTTCTTTTATTCGTTCTAGTGTAAAAAGAGTGGCATCTAAGGGTGATAGAATGCGGATATCCAATCCGGAGGTATCCTGTTGAGGTAAATAGGCATTCACTTTTTTAATCAGTTCTGCATCATGAGCTCTTTCCTGATCTAACCAAAATACTGCTGGAGTCATTGATGCGCGTGCCCTGCTCACTGCAAGTTTAACCCAATCTCTGATTGGGGCGTCCTTTACCTGACACATTCTCCAGATGTCACCGGAATCTACTTCATGCTCAAGAAGAATATCATTAGAATTGTTATCAACTACTCTTACAACTCCCTTGCCACTGATTTCAAATGTTTTGTCGTGCGAACCATATTCTTCTGCCTTCTGGGCCATAAGTCCTACATTGGGCACAGTACCCATTGTTCTTGGATCAAATGCTCCATGTTGCTTGCAAAAATCTATTGTAGCCTGATAAATAGCGGCATAACTGCTGTCGGGGATAACAGCTTTGGTATCCTGCGATTTTCCATCAGCATTCCACATCTGACCCGAATTCCTGATCATGGCAGGCATAGAGGCATCTATAATTACGTCACTAGGTACATGCAGATTGGTAATTCCTTTATCAGAATTTACCATCGCGAGATCCGGACCTTTGGCGATGGCCAGTTCGATGTCCTTTTCAATTTCATTTCTTGTATTGGCATCGAGCTTTTTTATTTTAAGGTACAGATTTTCCAGGCCGTCATTGGCACTGATGCCCAGCTGTTCAAAAATTTCGGTGTGCTTGGTGAATAGTTCGTCGAAATAAACATCCATAACATGACCAAAAATGATGGGATCTGATACCTTCATCATGGTAGCTTTTAAATGCACGGAGAATAACACTCCTGAATCCCTGGCATCTCTATAGGCCTCTTTCAGGAAGGCGATAAGGGCATTTTTACTTAATACCGTTGCATCAATGATCTCCCCATCTAGAAGCGGTATATCTGCTTTAAGAACAGTAATGTCACCTTGCTCTGAATGGTGTTCTATCCTCACAGCACTTTCACTTTCGATAGTGAGCGATTTTTCGTTGGATTTAAAATCACCATGGCTCATAGTAGCTACATGAGTTTTAGAATCTGACGTCCATTCACCCATGCTATGTGGATTTTTCTTGGCGTAGTTTTTAATGGGTTTAGGGGCTCTTCTATCCGAGTTGCCTTCTCTGAGCACAGGGTTTACAGCACTCCCTTTAATTTTGTCGTAACGCGATTTAATCTCTTTTTCCTCATCGTTGCCCGGGTCATCAGGATAATCAGGAACACCATATCCTTTAGCCTGAAGTTCGCTTATAGCTTCTTTTAATTGAGGAATTGAAGCGCTGATATTGGGGAGTTTAATAATATTTGCCTCCGGAGATTTAGCCAATTTTCCGAGTTCTTCCAAATCATTTGAAGCTCGTTGGTCTTCTTCCAGAAATTCGGGAAAAACAGAAATGATGCGGCCTGCAAGAGATATATCCTTAGTGGAGATTGTTATACCAGCGGTTTTTGTAAAAGCTTTTACAATAGGTAAAAAAGACTGTGTCGCTAATGCGGGGGCTTCATCTGTTTTGGTATAAACTATTCCGGACATAAATATTTTGGATTATATTTTTAAGAGGAGCAAATATACAACTTTATAAGTGCCAAAAAAGGGAGGATTTATCGAAAGTTTAAAGGAAGATGCAAGGAATTCAGGACGGTACCTGGCATATCAAAACCTACTAAAAACAAAAGCCATATCATAGTACAAGTACTTTGACATGGCTTTCTAGAAACTGATAACAGATTTTTTCCTTACACCGAAATGCAATTCCGCAATCAAAGACTGCATCTGTAGATCTGCTTCAACGTTTGATTCATCTTTCGCCCTTAATTCTTCAACCAAGCCGCTAATTAATGATTCTTCTTGTTATTTGGTACATTCATCTTAAATAAAAAACCGAAGTTTTACATTTAACGTAAAATAACCCACATACTCCCAGGAAACAACAGCTTCCTTGAATTACGCTCACCTTATTTCCTCCACCTGGTAACAAGTTACCTGATTTTAGTCCTATGGTTAAACAGCAATATAAAGAACGTCAACTCTATAATGGCTATCCAAACATGCCCTCGACAGGCATATCCTTAAAACCATGAAATAAATATAGGGTATTGAAGGCACATTTACAAATTATATAAGAAATTTAAAATCAACATGTTATGAACGATGGTTATCAACAAATGTTCATAACCTAAGTTAATTGCCAACCATATATACGTATAAAAAAATCGGCCCTATTTAGGGCCGATTTTCAAGTAGTTTTGGTCTGACAATTTAAGGAGCAGAATCGCCACCACTGGCTTTTGCTTTTTTTAATTGTCGCTGGATTTTCTTTATTGCCGATTCTATAGATTTTTCTGGTTCAATAATATTGTATTCACCCCAAAAATCGGGATCCGCAAATCCTATGGCCTCATCGCTTAAGATTATATTGGTTTTTATTCTGTTTTTATTCTTGGGGAATTCCCCTGCCAGGTTCTTTTCCCAATCTGTAACAGCCATTTCACAGGTCATGCTGTAAACCGAATTAAACAATTTCCTATCCCAGTTAATCTTAAATTCCATCAGAACATTGCTATAGCCGTAATACCACCTGCCATTTTTTTCACGATAGTCTACCCTGTACGCTACTTCGGTAGGATATACGCGGGCATTAGCCGGTTTCTTTCTTACAAACATCCTGCTGGCCATTTCCCTATTGACAATATTAAGGGAATAGATGGCACTGGTCAGGATTTTCTTTTGGGCATCTATATACAGTTTACCGCTATATAAAGGCTCATTAATACTGGGCCTTTGCTCAAAATTAACCACATAAATTAGCTTGTCATTAATTCTTGTAGACCGGTCAAAACTAAATTCATAGTCAGAGATACTCTCGTCGGTAAAAATATACTCGGGATATTTCATTATATCCACAAAAAGTGCATTAAAAGGTCCTCCCTGAAGTTTTAAAGTAAGGGTGTCAAGTTTACTGTAATCAGTGCTCTTGCGGGCCTTATACAGTTGAACCGCATCTCTTCTGGATGAGGTGTATGGGGTCTTATAAATATTAACCACGGCTTCTGACAAGGATACATTTCTTCGTCTTTTCTTAATGGTTTCCCTGTAAAATGCAGTCATTAAGGTAGGATCATCAAAATAATTCTCACCCTTCTTTCTCAGGGTCTCCTTAACCAAAAGCAAAGCGTTCTTGGGAACACTGATATTAACCTCGCTCAATTCAATAGCAGATACCGTAAGTGATATCCGATTAGCATTGCCTTTTAGTGCGTTTAAAGGAATTAATTTGGTCTTGTATCCCAGAAAAGATACCGTCACATTGCCCTCCTTAGTGCTTTTGGGGATTTTTAACAGAAACTTTCCTTCTGTATTGGTCACCGTACTTATGTTAGTTCCCTCAAGTGTCAGGGTAGCAAAAACCAGTGGCTTTTTTGAGTCACGATCAATTACTTCCCCTCTATACTGATTAAATGTCTGTGCTTCTTGTTGTTCCGTTTCCTGAAAAATTGGCGCTGCATCAAGGGTTCCAAGTACCCCAAAGCAAACGATAATGCTCAGGATCGCATCGCGCGATTGTCTTAAATATAATATTGCTGTCTCTTTCATTTCACTGCTTTTTTATTTTTTTGGAATTGCAAATTCCATTCTCTAAGTTAATGATTTTTAGTTATATAATGTGTTAAACAAATACTATATCTACTGCATTAAACTCTTCGATATAGTTATATAGTTTAGCCCGGAAATCGGACCGCTATCTATAGCCCCGCGGACTATCGCAGGTTAGAGCATCAAATATACGTTGGCAAATATCTTAAAGTCCTGCTAGATATAAAATGATTATTCTCATGATTAAAAGGATCTGCTTTTAGAGAAGAATTAGCGTTGTTCAATGAACTCAGCCAGGCTGCGGCACCTTATAACTGCCGCTAAAGGAGATTTATATTCTTAAGTTATAGCAACTATTAGAATGAGGGCACTTATCGGTAGTTTACCAAAATATGGGTTGCCCGCCCAAATATTTCTCAGCAATGGGCTGATAATAATCTTTTATTTCATCGAGCTCATAGGTTTTGTTGCTCTTGGTATAAAGGTCATATTTGTTAAAATCTCTTATCCAGGCCAGGTATTTAGCGTCATTGTCTCCCAATAATTCGGAATAACTTCCTCCACTATGCCAGGGATAGAAAGAATGAAAACGGATCATTGCCATCCCTGCCTCCGGGAGGGTGTTTTGATCGTGATTTTTTAGTACCTGATAAAGATATTCATCATGTCCCCATGCCAGGGTTAAGGCGTTAAGACCACAGCCTTCTTTATAAATTCCTTTGGTAGAATTGTATTTTTCGTCAGCCATGTCCGGGTTTAATTTATTAAACTCGGGATATACACAGCTATCCGGAAGGGCACAGCCTACAACAAAAACATCGCCGACCATTCCCCATTGTTCTGCCTGGCTGGTGCCATCTTCATCGCAACCCCATAAGAACATTATCTTCCCAAGATCGTGAATTAAGCCCACCAATTGCATCCAATCTGGCCTGTTATCTTCCCTGATAGCCTCGGCACTCTGAATCAGGTGCTGCACATTTGGGAGGTCCAGGTCGGGATCGCTGACATCTATAAGATCATTCAAATGCGCCATCGCATCCCAAAGATCCATCGGCTTGTCATATGTCAGGTATTTTTGCTGCATACGCGTCACATAGTCCAAAGTTTGGTTTTTACGCATTTTGCGATAATGTTCACGGACTGCAACGCTCACATCAGCTGCCTGGTAGTTTCTAAAAGTCTTTTCCATAATCAAACATTTCCAAGTAAAAGGTACAAAATAATGGTGACAACGACCAGAAATCCGCTAAATGCCTTTGCATACTTCCAGGGCTTTAAATCCAGTATGCCGGCATCTTTCATAACAAATCGTTCATCTTTTGGCAGCAGCCATGAAGCTAAATGCATTATGGCGATATTCAACACAAACTCTATCCCCCAAATATGAACAAAATGAATATCTACTTCCAAAATGTAGTAGGTTGTTACATAAAACAACAAACCAAAGGCAAGACCTATCTTAGCGCCACTAGCAGAGACCCTGGGGAAAATAAAACCTGCTATTATAACACTGGCAATGGGAATAAAAAAGATGCCGTTTAACTGCTGTAAAAGTTGGTAAAGACCTTCAGGAGCGTTGGCTACAAAAGGAGCTATCCCTATTGCAAAAATTGCCAGCAGGGCCGATGTCCATTTTCCAATCTTTACTAATTTTTTTTCTCCTGCCTTTTTTTGGATATATCGTTTATATATTCCCAGACTAAATACCGTTGCTGCACTATTGAGTGCACTGTTAAAAGTGGTGAGTATGGCTCCCATCATGACGGCTACAAAGAATCCTGTAAGCCAGGTTGGTAATACCTTTTTAACCAACAAAGGGTAAACGTTATCAGGATTGTCATAAAGACTATCCCCAAAATAATAGAAACCAATTAGTCCGGGTAATACAATGACCAGGGGGACAAGTATCTTTAATAAACCTGTATACAATAGGCCTTTTTGTGCCTCTTTCAGACTTACGGCACCCAAGACCCTCTGGATAATAGATTGGTGCATGGTCCAGAAGTAAATTTGGTTGATAACCAGACCGGTAAACAATACTTCAAAAGGCAGAATAGCAGTCCTGGACCCAGGTCCTATGCCGGATTCGCGACTAATAACATTGAATTTTTCGGGGCTGTTAGCAAATACGCGTTGCAATCCCTCCATAGGATTGCCATCTCCAATACCAATTAAAGCCAAAAGGGGCACCATCAAGCCAGCGACTAAAAGTCCGAAGCCATTAATGGTGTCTGTATAGGCAACCATTTTCAGACCGCCAAAAATGGCATAGATACTACCGAGGCCCCCAACAATCAGGATGGTAATCCATATGCCTTCAGACTGACTCACATTTAAAAGGTCTGAAATTTCAAAAATGGCTTCAATATTAAGAGCACCCGTATATAAGACTATGGGCAGAAGTGTGGCGACAAATGATATGATCAGTAATAAGGCGACCAGGGTTCTGGTAAGGCCGTCAAAACGCTTTTCGAGGAACTCCGGTATTGTTGTGAGTCCCATCTTGAGGTATCTTGGGGCAAAGTACAAGGCAGCTATAACCAGGGCCAGGGCAGAGGTGACCTCCCAGGCGACAATTATAGCTCCATTCTTATAGGAAGAACCATTCATGCCTACCAGATGTTCGGTAGAGATATTCGTTAGTAATAAGGATCCTGCAATGATGATTCCGGTAAGCGATCTGCCCCCCAGAAAATACCCGTCTTTTGTATTCAGGCGATCTCGCCGAAGTTTCCAGGTAGCATAAAATGCAACAAACCCGGTAAATAGAAGAAAGGAAATAAAGGTCATTGGTTAAATATAAGCTTAATTTTCCCTTCGGATACCAAGGAAAACATTTACTCCTGGATCTATGGGGTTTCCCGCAGCCCTTCTTAGAGCAACAATTTGCCCGCTGTGCCAAATTGCATCTTCTATTGGCCCGTTTATCTGATTCCAGAAAGGGAACTCTGCCGTCCCTCTCTGGCTTTTAAAAACTATCTGGTGTTCAGCAAGGTCCTTGGCTGTGCTAAAAATAGTACTGGCCTTTCTTAAATTTTGCAGGGTTTTAATTCTTTTTTGTTTAAATGTCAAATTTGTATCACGAGGTTGAGTACGATCATTGACCTCTTTTACAGCAGAATTATATATGGTGAGCGACAGTTGGTATAAGTGATCTACGGTTTCCGATATCGTTCTGTTAGATTCGGAGGGTTTATAAAGCAGATTTTCGTCTGTTAAACCTTCGGTTGCCCAGTAGTATCTGAAACCGAGTCCATCTATCATTCTGGAAACCACAGTACCGGCGGTATAGCTTTCCGGGATGTCCGGGATTTTATGGTAGGGTAAATTACCTTTTTCATTTTCCTGAGCGCTCATAAGACTTAAATTTATCGCAAATAAAATTATTAAGATGGTTTTCATTGATATCTGGGTTGTTTAATTATCAACTTTAAAAAAGGTAAACATGGCCATTGGGGGAGTTACATTGGTGCCATTGCCGAGTGGGGCATCAGTAATTTCCGTAATAGTTTCCGCGGGGTCGGTATCTGAGTTGGACGAGTCAAATGTAGTCCCATCATCGGTCCCTGAATCATAGGCAATAGCATCGACCGTAAGATTTTCTACAAAGGCCCCATTTTGAAGCAAGGAAACATTTTCCACGGCTATAAACCAATCCGGACTAGGGGCAATCATACTTACAAGGGTAACCAAAGGAAAATCATTGGTGACAGTGATTTGAAATGTTATTTCGGAAAAACCAGATAAAAGTCCTTCCCCCAAAATAGTTACAGAAGCCATTCCGGAATTTACTATGGCGTCTATCTCGGCACTAAGTTCATCCGTGCCACCTGTTTCGGCCATTATTTCCATGCCGGCACTAGCCAATTCGCCTTCTTCAAAGAATTTTGCTCCCTGTTGATGTTGCATCCCAATGGCGGTAGTGAAATGGTCTCCGGAAGGGAAATCTGTCGGGTGGTTAAATGCACTCCAATTACCAACAAATGTTACGTTATAGGTCGCCATAGTTGGGTCTGTGGCCTCCTCAACGGTAATATACTGAGATAGAGTAATGGTATTATCATCGCCAGTAGCATTTACAGCAGTCAGGGTAACAGAGAAAACTCCCGCCGTATTATAAGTCACAGTAGGGCTCTCTTCCGTACTTGTATTAGGGTCACCTCCTGGAAATAGCCATTGATAGGAACTGGCGTTTAAGGAAGTATTCGCGAATGTTACCGAACTGCCTACAGTTATTGTCGTAGTTGTGGTAGAGAAATTTGCTACTGGAAGTGTAACCTGAGTAGAAGGAGAATCATCCGAACTACAGGCTATCAGTACAATTGCGGATAAAATTGAAAGACCAATTTTTTTCATAACATTTATTTTTTTGGTTGGAAAATTATCGCAAAACTTACGTTATTCCATTAATATTGATGAAAGGCATCCGATACAAATTCCAGCACCACTGGTAAGGATGCCCTCCAATACGTCCAGCTATGTCTGCCATCCCTCACTCGATATTCATGGGGGATTTCTTTTTTCTTCATGGCTATATGCACCAGGCTGTTCCCCTCATACAGGAAATCATCATCACCACAATCTATAAACCAGCGCACTGAAGCTATATCGTCTTTAGACATGCTATTGATTAAATTGATGGCATTGTGTTGTTCAAAATACGTTTTTAATGTTGCGTCAGTATATGACATCTTGGTTCTGTCCATGCGCTGTTTTAAGTTTTCCATGGTTAGCGGACCAACATACGCACTCAGTGGACATGCAGAAGAAAACAAGTCGGGCCTGTGCAGTGCATACATAAAGGTTCCACCGCCGCCCATAGAAAGCCCGGCGACAGCCCTATAGCGTTTTTCCGATTTTATTCTATATGTTTTTTCAATATAGGGCATAAATTCATCAAAAAAGAAATCTTCATACCGCCAATTCCCGTCTGGGCTATTGAAGTACCCCCGCTGTCCGGTATTGGCATCGGGCATGACAATAATCATGGGTGTTGCTGTTCCATTTTCAATGGCATTATCAGTAATTTGAAGTACTTCTCCGAACTGTACCCACCCTGTCTGATCATCTCCTGCTCCGTGTAATAGATAGAGTACAGGGTAGCTCCTCTTAGAAGAATCGTAATCTGGTGGTAGGTAAATGGCGTATTTCCTTTCACTTTTTAAGATTGAGCTGGTCATACTAAGCGCATCTTCAACCCTCCCCATTTGGGCCTGTATCAATCCGTTTATAAGGAAGCTGAAGACCAAAGTAATTGCTAAGTTTCTCATGGCGATTTTTCTTTTAGTTTTATGGTATTCCAAGATGCTTATGCTTCAGCGTTCAAAGCTGCCTGGAAGCCTTTTTTCCCTAGCTTAAATGTAGTCTTTTTTGGTATATCAAATTAACCCGATTTTGTAATAAAGGCAACCAGGGTTTAATTACAGGATTTTTTCAAAACAAAGGCTGTTTTCTACCCCGATGTAGGGCCCGTAATTAGGAATTTTGGTATATCCCCTTTTTTTATAGAGAATTACGGCTTCCTTTTGTCTTTTCCCTGTTTCTAAAACGCACTTCTTATAATTCAGTTCTAATGCCCAGTTTTCCAGATTGCTAAGTATTTTGCTGGCTAAACCTTTTCCCCTATACCCTTGTTTGATGTACATTCTTTTTATTTCCATGGCCTCAGTATCGAATTCTTTTAAGGCCCCGCATCCAATGGGTTGATTCTGGGAATACAGAACAATAGCATTTCTGATATTCCCTATTTTATTGAATTGATCATAAAAGGCATGATCTTCTCCATCTACTACGGCCAGTTCAGCGTCCAGATCCCTCACAAGAGACACAAAATCCTTATCTGAAGCTGAGGTTTTTTTAATTTGAATCATTACAGCTAGTATTGCATGAATCAATTTCACTATTTTTTTTTACCCGATAAAATCTTATCGAAAAATTTAACCTTATTTAAGAATTATCTCAACCAAGATAGCGCAAGACAATAGGTAATTATTCTTGCGGCGATAAGATTACCAGATGTTGTTAAGCATTATCTTGTTATAATGATGGGTACGGCAATTTTTTCGCCTTCGAGCGAGATGTGGATATAATAAATTCCTGAACTTTGATAGGGCATTTGAATATGTATACCACGGGTATCCCTAAAAGTCTTTTTTAGAAGCAATTGCTCCGACGCGCTAAGAACAGATATCTCTATCTGCTGATATACCTTGTCAAGGTTGATATTTATATCCCCCTCCGAGGGATTTGGAAAAAGAACAACTTTCCCGGTCTGAGGAGCTTCTTCTTCACCCGGGAGTTCCACGGTGGTATATCCTTCTCCCGGGCTGCCGCAGGAAAGTACCGGATCGCCTTCTGCATAACCGTTATTATCACTATCAAGAAACCATGTTTCAGTCATAAAGGCTTCTGAATTGTTATCGTCGCAATCTGATTGGGGTAATTCTTCTGTGGTATAACCATCACCTGGATGATAACAACCAACTACCGTTATTTCTGAAGCATATCCATCTGCGTCTGCATCCAAATACCAAACAGTACCCGGATTCAGGCTGGCATCACTATCATCGCAATCAGTGGTCGGCAGTATTTCATTAGTATATCCTTCTCCGGGGTTTATACAACTTGTGACCGTTATTTCGGTTGCAAAGCCGTCTCCATCGGCATCTAAATACCACAAAGTGGGAAGGATAATATCAGGATCGTTATCATTGCAGTCGTCCGTAGGCAATTCCTCTGTCGTATAACCCAAACCGGGTTGTACACAGCTATTTACAGTTGTTGCCGCAGCATGCTGATCGCCATCGGCATCAAGATACCAGGTTGTATTGGGGTTTATTGCGGCGTTTTGATCATCACAATCGTTTGTGGGCAGGGGCGTACTAACATAACCAGCCCCAGGACTAATGTGCGAATTAAGGGTGGCTGCAGTGGCAAAGCCATCTCCATCAGCATCCAAATACCAAAGGGTTCCTAAATTTTCTTTTAATGCAATGACCAGGGATATATTCTTTTCAAATCCTATTTCCTCTCCCTGGGTATCAAATTGGATACTACTGTCATTATTTGAGTTTGGGTGCTGAACAGACATGAAGAGAAACCTATAGTCGGGTGAAAACGTAATTCCGGTTGGTTCAGAACCTATTGGTGCAATTCCGAATATTTTCACTTTTGGATCGGCCTGGGAATGTCCGCTTTCTACTACCCAAATATAGTTGGTATCATTAAACCTGTCTTGTGTCACCCACAGATTTCCTTCTCCGTCGAAGGCCAGATTATCATTTCCATTGCCCCAATTTACATTGGTTGTGCCATTCTTATGAGTTATATCATAGGATGCATTGCCTACATAGGTTTCCATTTGAAGAACTGTGGTGCCAGTCAGCGGATCCGAATCCTGAAAACGATACACCCGGTCTTCATTTTTCACTGCGAAGTAAACTAAACCGTCAGGTCCAATTTCAACATCTTCAATACCGTTGAAAACTGTAGCCCCTGCTAATGCACTTTGTTGCAGCGTGCTATTTCTTTCAGCAGCTGTTGCATTGTTTAGTAAAATCCAATTGCCTTGTCCGTTTTTAGATCCCGAATACACATATAAGGTACCTTCACTCAGGTCTCCCGGATTTTGAGCTATAAATTTATACAGGTATCCGGGATTTGAATCTGCCCCCTGATAAATAGTCCGCAGGTTGGAATGTATAGCGACGTTCTCATGTTTAAAATTTCCAAGTGCCCATAATTTGTCTATTACAGTTTTAGACTCTGGGGAGATCTCAACACACCACCCCATGTCGTAATATCCGTCTAAGTTTAAATCTGAGACATCTTGTTTCTCTTCGCAGGAAATTATGGTATTCCATGGGGTTATTGCCCCTGAACAATTATTTATTGTTCCGACAACGCTACTAAAATCAACGGCTTCTGATGCGGTGGTTACCCAATGTTTTAAAACGGGATCAAAATAGATATCCAGGATACTGACACCGCCCGGGCTGGTTTCTGAATTAATACTCAGAAAACCATTTTCACTACTTCCATCAATAGGGACATAGCCGGTAAAGTCGTTATTTATAGGTAGAAATCCTCCGGCGCTCAAAGGGTCTCCGGACTCAATGATTTTTTGAAAAACGTGAGATTCGGCAATAGTAAACTCAGTGGAATGGGGAGAGGGTTCCAATGAAACAAAATCACTGATCAGAAGTTGTGCCGAAAGCGAATGATAGCAAAAAAGCAGGATTAGAATAGAAGGAATTCTCCTGCTAACTATTGCTTTGCGAATTGGAGTATAAAAATTGGCAGCTATCATAGCTAAGATTATTAATGCCGCTCTTAATTTTCCTAAATGGACAGAGCGCAGAAATTAGACTGTAATACAATAATTTGCCAACAAAATTAAAACATAAAGTAAAACCAACTTATTGTTAGTTTACCATAAAAAGGGCATTTGCAAAAAACAATTTCCCATTTTCCCAGAATCCTCTGAAAAGCGGGTTGTCTACCATATAGATCACCTGTCCATTGCCATGAGATTCTACACCAAATATCAGGGATTTTCCAATATTTTTTTGCGCTGTGCTACCGGCAAAACCTGCAACAGGCTTAGTGTCTCCTTCAATATAAGCAACATTACCTTTTTCCAGATAATCAAAGTTGTCGTTGCCCAGTTTTAGGGTGTAATAGGTGTCTTTATATCCATACGCAAGTGGGTGTGTTGGGTCTACCCTGGTTTTAAAAATAGCACCTGTTATAGCATTTTTCATTCTTTCTCTAGCTGTAAGTTCAAAGGGTTGAGGTCTTACTACGCTACTATCGTTAACTTTCTTACGAATTTTTATTCCAAAACCTTCTTCCCCATCGATGCTCTTTATTGCTCTTCCCATGGCAATAAGTTTACCTCCAGAAGCGACCCACTTCTTAAGGTCTTTCAACATTTCTTCGGTCACAAGTTTTTGGTAGCCAAAGCCATCTGGTAGTATCAGAACATCATAATCTGATAGATCTACAGCTTTTATATAATCGGCATCAAGTACTGCAATAGGATAATTTAGCTGTTGCTCAAAGAAATGCCAGACTTCTCCGAAACGCAAGGTGCTAGTTGGGTCACCGCCAAGGACGGCTATTTTAATGTCGGGTACCATTTTCACATAATTCGATCCAAAGTCTTTACCTTTTTCAACAAATCCTGTATTGGTGACTTTGAGGGATTTGGTATATTTTTTTGCCGTCGCCACCAGAGTGTTATAAAAGTCTTCGTTGTGTTTGTTGTCCGATCTTGTAATAATTAAACTGCCTCTTTTATAAGATTGGCCATCCAGTCTGAAAGGTTTATTGGCAAAACGTACCCGGACATCTTTTTTAATTAATTCTGCCAGAAACCGGGCATCCTTCATACTGTTCCAATCTGTAAGGAAGGCGTAACTGTTTTTATCTCCTTCAATTGTAGGTGGATCCGCATAAAGGGACTTTACAGCATTTTCGGTCGTTGAAGGTTTCACTAAACTTTCTGAAGCGATAGCATCCAGGCCATAGGCATATGGTAATGACCAGGCTGTAATATCATAGGTCAGAGAATCGCTCAACTTTGCATTTGGCTCAAACAATACCTTAACCAGGGTGCCTTTGGTTTGGTCCGTTGAAATCAGCATACTGCCAGAAGATGCTCTTTTTGAGCTTATTTTTCGGGTCTTATAATCAAATCCTTTTACAGTACCGGCATTGGGTGTACCCCATTTAATTCCGTGCTGATCTAACAATTTACCCAGGGCCATTATATTGTCCGGTTCACCAGCGAGAACATAACTTTTGTACTTAAAATTTTTGTTGCGGTAGAATTTTTTGAATTCTGTATTTAGTTTTTCGGCATTACTGGCGGCTACTTCCACTGTTGAAAGCCCTGTAGTGTGGTGATGAGCTATCCTGTCTTTTAAAGTCAGGGTATCCCCGATACTTGTTTTAACACCTAAGCCAGCCCGGCCACTGCCACCTTGTTCATAGGTCATACCTATTGCCCCGTTATAGGTGGGATAGGTGTCTCCGTAGCTGGGATAAAACAAATCGAACCGCTCTTTTGTGAAGTAGAACCATCCATTGGCATCAAAATACTTCGCATGATTTTTTCCTATGGTTACCTGGAAATCTCTCTGAAAATCTGTTATAACCTCATGAAAAGGTTCTGCGGCGGGGGCAAAAAAATACGGATTATCTACGCCTTGTTCATGAAAATCTACATGTACATGGGGTAACCATTCTTTGTATTTTTTCAGGCGTTGACGACTTTCTACCTGTGTCAGCCAGGCCCAATCCCTGTTGAGATCAAACATATAGTGGTTAGAACGGCCACTCCACCAGCCTTCATGGTGTTCTTTACTATTGGGATCTACTGTAAAAGGAATATTCTTGTACTGGTTGTACCAATTTACATACCGGTCTCTGCCATCGGGGTTGATGCATGGATCTATAATCACAATGGTGTTTTCCAGATATGCTTTTTTTACTGTCAAAAGTTCATACAGTGTTTGCATAGAGGCTTCTGTACTTACACTTTCATTTCCATGAACGTTATAACTAAGCCAAACGATAGCCTTTGATGCCGCACTTTCGCCTTGAGTACTTTTTAAATGCTCTTCTCGGATTGCATCCAGATTCCTAATATTATCAGCACTACTGATATAGGCTAAGATAAGGGGCCTTCTTTCGTTTGTACGTCCGTATTCCTGTAATTGCATCCTGTCAGACACCGTTGCTGTCACGTATTGATAATAGTCAACTACCTGATGATGTCGAGTAAATTGAGTACCGAGTTCATAACCCAGGAATTCCGAAGGTGATTTTAGTTCCTGCGAGGAACAAAGAAAAACACATAAAAGGGTAATGGAAAGTAAAAGTTGTCTCATGCACAAAAGCTTGTTTAGTAATCGACCAAATCTAATGATAATTCAGTAAATTCCTCACTATAATCGACTAGGGGCCTTGAAATTGGGTGATTGTTTTCGAATTCGTGAGGTACTACTACCGATTTAAACATCTTAACGTATTTTTGGCAAGACGAATTCCGAAGAATTTTATCTTTGCTCGGACTTAAAACCTTAAATGGAAGTTTCCTGTATCCCTTTTAGAAAAACCGGCTATTTCTCAGAACTAATATGTGATTATCTTGAGGAAAAAGACAGTCTGAAAACGTATTACAACAGATTTTCCAATTTAAAGGAATTCAAAGATCAAATCTCCGAGAAACAAGCTAACTTTCCTTTAGCAACCAGGAAAGTACTGCACTCAGCATTGAATGCCCAGTATAAGGAAATAGATGCTTCCAAAAAAGTAAAGCAAAATATAAACTTCCTTCAGGAAGACAATACTTTTACTGTGGTCACCGGGCATCAGCTGAACCTATTTACAGGCCCTTTGTATTTTTTATATAAGATCATAAGTACAATCAATCTTACTTCGGCATTGAAAAGAGAATACCCTGACTTTAATTTTGTTCCGGTATATTGGATGGCCACGGAAGACCATGACTTTGAAGAGATTAATTTCTTCAATTTCAAAGGAAAGAAAATACAATGGAATACCAGCTCGGATGGAGCTGTTGGCCATTTAAGTACGGACGGACTGGAGGCTGTACTGGAGACTTTCTCAAAGGAATTGGGGAAAAGTACAAATGCGGATAAATTAAAAGAGTTATTCAGGAAGGCATATATTGATAATGCCAATTTAACTCAGGCAACGAGATTCCTGGCCGACGCACTATTCGGGGAATATGGTTTGGTTATTATTGATGGAGATGATTCCGGATTAAAAGAGCTTCTGGCACCCTATGCCAAACAAGAATTGCTGGAACATGTTTCTTTTCATCGTGTAGAGGAGACCATATCAGAATTGCAGCAATTGCCGGATAATTATGGCATACAGGTCAACCCGCGGGAGATTAATTATTTTTATCTGACCAAAGGTGTTCGCGAGAGAATTGTACAAAAGGGGAAAGATTATTTTGTGCTAAATACGGAATTGGTTTTCACCAGAGATGAAATAGTCAGGGAGTTGGATGCCCATCCGGAACGTTTTTCCCCAAATGTTATTACCCGCCCGCTCTATCAGGAAGTAATACTACCTAATCTTTGTTATATCGGTGGGGGAGGGGAACTGGCTTATTGGTTAGAGTTAAAATCCTCCTTTGAGGCCGTAAACGTTACATTTCCAATTCTTCTACTTCGTAATTCAGCCCTGGTCATCACAGAAAAGCAGTATGATAAACTGGGGAAATTGAATCTTACCCCGGAAGATTTATTTCTAAGGCAAAACACCCTGATTAATAAAAAGATCAGGGAGATTTCCAATATTGATATCGATTTTTCTTCTCAAAAAAAGCATTTGGAAGCACAGTTTGAAGGGCTTTACAAAATTGCCAAAGCAACAGATAAATCTTTTTTGGGAGCTGTTAAAGCCCAGGAAATTAAACAGAAGAAAGGCCTGGATCATTTGGAAAAGCGTTTACTAAAAGCGCAGAAGAGGAAATTAAAAGATCAGGTGATAAGAATGACGGAAATTCAGAATGAGTTGTTTCCGAACCAGGCATTGCAGGAGCGGTATTTAAATTTTTCTGAACTCTATTTGGAGTATGGAGAAGAACTTATCCCTTCCTTAATGAAGTCGTTGCTACCACTACAGACAGAATTTTTTGTGCTGAAATACTAATAGATTTCCTCTTTCTTTTCGTTGAACGAACGTACTTTTACCAAAAAACTACAAATGCACAACATTGATATCGGATTGGTTGAGATGACTTTGGACGTTATGAAATACGCCATAGACAGAATAACCCATACTTCACCCGAACTAGGGAAACCCAAAACATCTGAAGAATTGAAACGCCTGGTGGGTGAGACTATTACTGCGGACGGAATTGGAGGGGAAAAAGCCTTTGAATTGTTCAAAGATGTGCTCGTAAGGGCTACGGTACCCATAGATCATCCAAGGCATTTAGCATTTGTACCTGCAGCGCCTACCAGGGCAGCCATTATGTTCGATTTGGTGACTTCGGCCTCTAGTATTCATGGGGCTTATTGGATGGAGGGCGCCGGAGGAATTTTTTGCGAAAATGAGGCTATGAATTGGTTGGTTTCTCTGACGGGACTTCCGGAGGGAGCATTTGGTGTCTTTACCAGTGGTGGTACTGCTGCAAATTTGTCTGCAATGGTGACCGCCCGGGAATATTGGCGCAATGATATCCGAAATGTAGGCGAGAAAGGTATTATAGTTACTTCGGTTGGCGCACATTCCTCTATTAAGGCCATGGCCAAGGTTATAGATGCAGAGGTTTTGTTGGTAGAGACCGAAGATCTTATGACAGCCGCTGCCTTACAAGCCAAATTAGACACCCTTGAAGATGCTGAACGCCAAAGGGTATTTGCCATTGTCGCCACCGGTGGAACGACTAATGCAGGAATTGTGGACGACCTGGACGGAATTGCCCAGATTTGCCAGACACAGAAAATATGGTTTCATGTTGATGCCGCCTATGGGGGTGGTGCACTTGTGGCAGATTCGGTCAGGCATTTGTTTAATGGCATAGAAAAAGCGGATAGTGTTACCATCGACCCTCATAAATGGATGTTTTCGCCTTATGATTGTGGGGCAATTATTTACAAAGACCCTCAATTGGCTAAAGCTGCCCATTCTCAGGAAGGTTCTTACCTGGATATTTTTAAAGATGAAGGGGCGCATGGTTTTAACCCTGCCGATTATCAAATTCAACTCACAAGAAGGGTCAGGGGCTTGCCGCTTTGGTTTTCTTTGGCCACACATGGAACGGATCAGTATAAATGGGCCGTGGAAAGAGGAATAACTCTTGCCAAGATTGCCGGAGATTTAATAGCAGCAAACCCAAATGTGGAGTTGGTGCGGCCACCCAGTTTGTCTTGCGTGTTATTTCGCCGGGTGGGCTGGCAGCCCGAAGATTACAGGAACTGGACCTATAAAAATCACAAAGATGGGATTGCCCTGGTGACACCGACAAAATGGAAAACAAAAGATAGTTATGAAACTGTGGCCAGATTTTGTTTTATTAATCCTGATACAACCAAGGAGGATATTGGTTTAATCCTGAAAACCATGAATTAATAGGCCTGTTTTAGGGAACTAAGTAATCACTGCTCCATTTTCCTTCTCTGAAAGAAAAACGAATCCTCGTATGGTGCGGTTGCTGAAGTTTTAGGTATTCTATTTTGAAAGGGGTAACCTCTACCACACAAAAATTACTTTTTCCTTCCAGATATTGCAATTGAGCAGGGTCTTCCAATTCAGTACCTGGTGCCATGGAAGTGGCGTAGTTTTTTCTGGCGTTGGGATCTATGGCTTGCCATACTTCATTATTAGAAGCTTCACCTTTAAATACTTTAGCAAGACCTTCTACCTTAAACTGTAATAGCTGACCGGGATGGTAAAAAAGTAAGCCAACTTTGTTGTTTTCCTTAAGGTGAATCACTTTTTTTGATCGGACATCAGTGTAGAAAGTCAGTTTTAAGTCATCCGAAACTTTGCGCAGTACTACAGTTCTAAGCCGGGCCAACCGATCTAAACCCACTGTTCCGAGGGTAAAATAACGAAAAGGATGCCCATCAACTAAAGCCCCATTTTGCAATTCTTTCTTTAAATCATCCACCGTTATTGTTGCCATGACCCCCCTTTTCTATTAAAGTTAAAAAAAAAATTACAAAAGAAGGTAGGGTATTTTAAAACTTAGTTGTTCTATATACAAATTGCTATGAATTAGAAAATTTAATTGTGTCATAAATAAGTTCATGTGTTTAGGTTGGTTTTTGATTTGAAAGGCCCTGACGATCGTCGTCAGGGCTTTTTCTTTTCCTGGTCTGTACTACTTCTATCAAATATTTTGAACATTGAACTATTCAAAAGGACCATCGTATGTTGTTCCATAATATATGAATTGAAATAAATAATAGGCTGTGTCCGGGCTCATTAGAGTAGGACAATAGAAATCTAGCTGCGCTCAATAATATAATTTGTAGGAATTAAACTAAAATATTGTTTGCCAGATTATTAATAATTGTTAATTAAACTACTGGTTTTAAATGGTACACCGTCGCGTATTTTGACTTTTTTTGAGTAACTATTGTTAATTGTATAATTATTTCACTTTAAATAAAACTATATGCAGAATGTATACCCACTTATAAGATCAGAGGTGATAGGTTAAAAATAATACTTTCCATGATGATTAAGGACATAATATATTTCTGAGAAGCGGTGGCCCAACCAAGAGGTTTTTCAACTTGTTTATAACTCTTAAAATTACTTGATAAATAATCTTATTTTCACATTTTCACAATTTACGATTTTACTATTTTTGCCCATGCAAAACAACGTCCTTATCCTCGACTTTGGTTCCCAGTATACACAACTCATCGCCAGGCGCGTTCGGGAACTGAATATTTTCTGTGAAATAAAACCTTATAACAATCTACCAACAGATTTATCCGAATATAAAGCTGTGATCCTGTCGGGTTCTCCCTTTTCAGTCAGGGCCGAAGATGCGCCACATCCGGATTTGTCTGAGATCAAGGGTAAAAAGCCCTTGCTGGGGGTCTGCTACGGGGCCCAATATCTGGCACATTTCAACGGGGGAGAAGTTGCCGCATCTAATACCAGGGAGTACGGAAGGGCACGCCTGACGGCTATCGCCAATGATGAACCCTTCTTTTATGAGATTACAGATGGTTCCCAGGTATGGATGAGTCATGCCGATACCATAAAAAGGCTTCCGGAAAACACAGTGCACCTGGCCAGTACCAGTGATGTGGAGCATGCTGCTTTTAAATTTAAGGGAGAAGATACTTTTTGTATCCAATTTCATCCGGAGGTATATCATACTACCCAGGGGAAGCAAATACTAGAGAACTTTCTAGTGCATATTGCCGGAGTAGAACAATCCTGGACCCCTCAGGCGTTTGTAGAAAATACGGTAACCGATTTAAAAAACAAGATTGGGAAAGACAAGGTAATACTGGGTCTTTCTGGAGGAGTAGATTCTACTGTTGCAGCGGTTTTATTGCATAAAGCTATAGGAGAACATTTGCACTGCATTTTTGTGAACAATGGGCTTTTGCGAAAGAATGAGTTTACTGATGTCCTGGAGCAATACAAGGGCATGGGACTTAATGTTAAAGGGGTAGACGCTTCGGCACGCTTTTTGGATGCATTGGAAGGAGAAAGCGATCCGGAGAAAAAAAGAAAAATCATCGGCAGAGTGTTTATAGAGGTTTTTGATGATGAGGCTCACCTTGTTGAAGATGCTAAATGGTTGGCTCAGGGAACAATATATCCGGATGTCATAGAATCTGTTTCCGCAACAGGCGGACCCTCTGCTACCATTAAGAGTCATCATAATGTAGGCGGACTCCCAGATTTCATGAAGTTGAAAGTAGTAGAACCTCTGAAAATGTTATTTAAGGATGAAGTTCGCAGGGTAGGCGCCAGTATGGATGTGGGAGATGAACGCCTCGGAAGGCATCCTTTTCCAGGTCCCGGCTTAGCAATAAGGATCCTCGGCGATATTACCAGAGAAAAGGTAGCCATTTTGCAAGAGGTGGATGCTATATTTATAAATGGATTAAGAGAATGGGGCCTTTATGATGATGTTTGGCAGGCTGGTGCAATGCTTTTACCCGTAAATAGTGTAGGGGTGATGGGAGACGAACGCACTTATGAAAAATGTGTAGCTTTACGGGCTGTAGAAAGTACAGATGGGATGACGGCAGACTGGGTAAATTTACCCTACGAATTTTTACAAAAAACCTCTAATGATATTATTAATAAAGTCCCTGGGGTAAATAGAGTCGTATATGATATAAGTTCCAAACCCCCGGCAACTATAGAATGGGAATAACATGAACAACTTTATTAAATATTTAGCCATAGTATTTATGGTGTTTTTTGTAGGGTGCAAGGCCAGTGCGCAGCAATTTAAGACGCATGCCGTACAAAGCGGGGAAACCCTGTATAGTATTGCCAGGCAATACAAAATCACCACCGTAGATATCCTTAAATACAACAAGGAGTTAAGAGAGGATGAATTGCTAAAGCCAAATACGATCCTGGTAATTCCGATGCCTAAACAAGAAGATAGTGCACAAGCTATAGCTGATAGCATACAAAAGGCGAAGGAAGAAGCACAACAAGAGCCATATGATTTTACTTTACACCGGGTAAGGAAGAGGGAAACACTTTACGGAATATCTCAAAGGTACAATGTAACTGAGGAGGATATCAAAAGATATAACAGGGATCTATATGCTACGCAACTTAAAAAGGGTATGCGCATTCAGATCCCCAGATACCGTATTATTGAAACTCAGGCAGACAGTATCAATACAGATGATTTTGAAAAATATGTTGTCTTACCAAAGGAAACCAGATGGAGCATCGCGCACAAGTACGGAATAACTCTTGATAGCATGATAGCATTAAATCCGGACCTGGAAAAAATATCTAACCATCTGGCCATAGGGCAAGTACTGAATTTGCCGAAAATCGCAGGAAGTAGTGTAGATTCTGTTCAGGTTCAGTTATACGAGTCGTATACGGTACCCGCAAAAAAAACACTCTATAGCCTGGGAATAGAATACGATATAAAGGGCGAACAAATTGTAAGACTCAATCCGGAGATTGTAGAGCAGGGAGGGCTAAAAGAAGGTATGGTTATCAGATTGCCTAAAAAGAAGGATGTTTCAGGAGCAGTAAATACGGATAACTTCATTTTTTATGAGGTTAAACCCAAACAAACCTCTTTTTCTCTCACCAGAAATTTAGATATCAGCTATTCGGAACTATTATCATTAAATCCAGATCTTGCAAGGGGCCTTAAAGCGGGTATGATTTTGAAGTTACCGAAAGAAAAGGGAGCTAGTCTGGAAGTCAAGAATTCCCTGATTCTGGATAAAATTAATTTGTTAGATAGTATAAATCTGGTCAATAAACCGAAGCTGATATTTATGCTGCCGTTTAGATTAAATAGGATTAATCTTTCCGACAAAGAAAGCGCCGAGAGCGCCATTAGTCGAAGTAATGCCATAAAATATAGTCTGGGATTGTATTCCGGGGCCTTGGTAGCAGTAGATTCTATTGCAAAATTGGGATTGTCGGTAGATATAAAAACCTATGATACCGAATTAGATATGCAAAAGGCCAAAGCAGTCATGAGAGCAGAAAATTTAAGCGATGTGAGTGCCATTGTAGGGCCATTGCAAGCAAATTCGCTTAAAGAGGTAGCAGTTCAGGCTGCCAACTATCAGGTACCTGTAATTGCCCCTCTGACTTCGGACAGTGATATTAGCCTGAATAATGTTTTCTTTTCTATTCCTACGGATGATATCCTGAGAGAACGGATGTTGAATTATATGGAAACCCAGGTAGAGGATCAGAATTTAATTATTATTGCTGATACTGTAAACGCCTTTGCTGCACAAAAAATCACAGAAAAGTTTCCCGGATCTAAAATAGTGGAGGTGGTTGAGGAGGAAGAGAATATCTCGATCAATCTGGAAGATTTTCTTTTATTACTGAGCGAAGAAAAAGAAAACTGGGTTTTTGTGGAGAGTAATAATACGGAATGGGTGTCTAGTATAATATCTATTTTAAACTCTTCCAATACCGAGGAAATCAAGGTGAGAATGTTCACAACCAATAAAAACAGGGCATTTGAGAGTGATGTAATTTCGAGCACCCATTTATCTAACTTAAGATTTACATATCCCTCAGCATACCGGGAAGTGGGCCGTGATAGTTTTGTAAGGCAGTACAGAAGAAAGTGGGGCAGCACTCCAGATAGGTATGCCGTACGTGGATTTGATTTAACCTATGACCTGTTATTAAAACTGGCTTATAAAGCAAATCTTTTTGAGGCATCTGATTTGGTAGGTGTAACAGAATACACAGGTAACAAATTTAATTATAACCAGGATTTCAGTGCGGGTTACTACAATACGGCCTGTTATATTATGAAGTACGAAGAGATGCATATCATAGAGGTAAAGCCATAATTATGACATCGAAAGTAACATACACAGGGGAATTACGTACCACATGTACTCATATAGGATCGGGGGACAGTTTTATTACCGATGCTCCTACCGACAATAACGGCCTTGGACAGGCATTTTCACCAACAGATACTGCGGCAACAGCCTTGGCAAGTTGTATGCTTACGGTCATGGGGATCAAAGCCAGAGACCTCAGTATTGATCTCACAAATTCAAATGCCGATGTTACCAAAATCATGGCCGCGAACCCCAGGAGGATTTCCGAAATAGCCATACAATTACAATTACCTTCCAATGTTGAAGAAAAACACCGCAAGATCTTAGAACATACTGCGAATACCTGCCCGGTGATTCAAAGTCTGCACCCGGATATAAAAAAAGATATTAGCTTTAACTGGGAGCTTTAGGCCACAATGCTCCGTTTATAACGAGGATTTTCTTACAATTTTCTAAAAACAGGGCTTTATTTATACAAAAAGAAGCTTATCTGGCGTTTACTGTATATCTTTTTAGCCCATACAATTTAGTCTATGAAAATGAGTAAATACTTTTTTATCTTCCTTTTCTTTCTTGTTATCAATTCATGGTGCCAGGAATATGAAACTATTCCATGGGATAGTGAGCAGCGTTTGAGCTGGTCAGATTTTAAGGCAGAACCTTCCCACCAGGGGAGGGCTGCGGCAATTACGGCTAGTGGAATAAGCTATCGGTATTCTACTATGGAATCTAATGGAGAATTTGAATTAGACTTTACTGTACACACCTATTTCTATCCAAATAAGTCATGGTATCATGCGGAGGTTTGTGATGAGGTAATATTGAGCCATGAACAGTTGCATTTTGATATAACAGAATTGTTTGCCAGGAAAATGAGAAGATTGCTAACGGAGACCAAATTCACTAAAAATGTGAAGGCAGAAGTAAGGGCAATCTATAGAAGGATCAATAACGAATTAGCTGAATTTCAAAATGTGTATGACGATGAAACCAATTTTTCCCGGGATCGGGAGAAACAGTCTATGTGGAATAAGAAGATTGAAGATGCCTTAAAAGACAATATATATATCCACCTCAATACGGCTAAAGAATCCGGGGGTTAAACATCACAAATGGTGACACCCTGCTTTAAGGCTGCAATTTTATCTTCCCAGGTAGGGATAAATTCCTGAGCCACATGGCCTTTAAATCCTGTTTTTACTATTGCCTTCATTATGGCCGGATAAAATAATTCCTGAGTTTCATTAATTTCATTCCGACCCGGATTTCCTCCCGTATGGTAGTGACCAAAGTACTGATGATAATCCTGAATGTTTCTAATAATGTCCCCTTCCATAATCTGCATATGATAGATGTCGTAAAGCAACTTAAAATTATCCGTATCTAATTGCTTACATAGCTCAACGCCCCAGTCTGTATGGTCGCACATATAGTCTTTGTGATTAACTTTAGAATTTAACAACTCCATTTGAAGTACCACTCCGTGTTGTTCTGCCAACGGCAGAATTTGTTCCAGGCCCTTTACACAATTTTTGAGACCCTGGTCATCATCCATGCCATTTCTATTACCACTAAAGCAAATTAGATTGGTATAGCCGGCAGCGGCGATAATCGGAATCTTTTCTTTGTAATCGGAAATGAGTTCTTCATGGAGGCTTAAATTGTTCCATCCTTCTACAATTCCTTTACCGGCTCCCCAGCACATAGAAGCATGGATGCCATACTTTTTAAGCAGCGGAAAGTCTTCCGGCCCTACCAGGTCTATGGCCTTTACCCCAATACTATTTAAATTTTGAAGAAAAGTTTCGAGCGGGATGGTATTATAACACCAGTAGCAGGCGCTGTGATTTATATTTCCTTTGAGTTCGGTAGCTTCGTTTTTTGTTGCCGTTGCATTTACCGGTGTAGTGGCAAGTAAGCCTACGGAGGCTGCAGCGGTTGTATTGATAAAAGATCTGCGTTGCATTTTCTTCGGATTTAGTTGTTTTTAAAGATAAAATATTTAGATTTAAAAATGGAGTTAAGTCCGGATAAAGGTCAATTAATTGAACTGGCACATTATAGAATGCCCTTCGGGAAATATAAGGGTTTTTACCTGATCAATTTACCTGAGGCATATCTGCTCTGGTTTCAAAACAAAGGTTTTCCAAATGGAAAGCTAGGCACCTTATTGAAGCAAATCCTGGAGATCAAGATAAACGGACTGGAACCCATAATCCTTAAAATTCAAAAAGAATTTCCGCAAGAATCCATGTAATTTCTGCTTTCAATTCGTATCTTTGAATCCCGTAACAAAGAATCCCATCATGCCAGATACTAAATACATTTTCGTTACGGGAGGTGTAACTTCTTCACTAGGAAAAGGAATTATCGCCGCTTCCCTCGCCAAGCTCCTTCAGGCCAGAGGTTATAAGACAACCATTCAAAAATTAGACCCCTATATCAATATAGATCCGGGTACCTTAAATCCTTACGAGCACGGGGAGTGCTATGTGACAGAGGATGGTGCAGAGACCGATCTTGATCTTGGCCATTACGAGCGATTTCTCAACGTGAGAACTTCCCAGGCCAACAATGTGACCACCGGAAGAATTTATCAAAGTGTAATAGAAAAGGAACGCAGAGGTGAATTCCTTGGGAAGACGGTACAAGTGGTGCCTCATATTACCAATGAGATAAAAGAACGCATCCAGATATTGGGCAATAGTGGGGAATATGACATAGTCATCACAGAGATTGGCGGAACAGTAGGTGATATAGAGTCTCTCCCATATATAGAAGCAGTGCGGCAGTTACTTTGGGAACTCGGTGATAATAACGCTATAGTAATTCACCTCACCCTTGTGCCTTATCTCTCTGCGGCTGGAGAACTCAAGACGAAACCCACTCAACACTCTGTAAAAACCCTGATGGAAAGTGGTATTAAGGCAGATATTCTTGTATGCAGAACAGAGCACGAAATATCTGATGATATTAAACGAAAGATTGCGTTGTTTTGTAATGTTCAAAAGGAGGCGGTGATCCAATCTATAGATGCCTCTACCATTTATGACGTGCCTATCATGGTTCAGGAAGAAGGCCTGGATACGGTTACCCTCAGTAAATTAGACCTGCCAGACACTACTAAACCAGACCTTACCCAATGGTTAGAGTTCCTGGACAGACACAAGCATCCTAATAGTGAAGTCACTATAGGCCTTATTGGTAAATATGTAGAGCTGCAGGATTCATATAAGTCGATCCTGGAATCCTTTATCCATGCCGGGGCAATTAACGAAGTTAAGGTCAATGTAAGATCATTGCATTCCGCATATATCAATGAAAATAATTTTGAGGAAAAGATGCAGGGCTTAGATGGTATTCTTGTAGCCCCGGGATTTGGGGAACGCGGTTTTGAAGGAAAAATCAGGGCTGTACAGTACGCTCGGGAAAACGGTATTCCCTTTCTGGGGATATGCCTGGGAATGCAAATGGCCGTTATAGAATATGCCAGAAATGTTCTTGGTTTAAGCGGAGCAAATTCTACGGAAATGGATGAAACTACCCCACATCCCGTAATAGATTTAATGGAAGAACAGAAGACCATAACCAACAAAGGCGGTACAATGCGTTTGGGAGCATGGGATTGTGAACTTAAAGACAACACCCTGACACAGAAAATGTATCACGGAGCCACTGAGATTGCTGAAAGACATCGACATCGATATGAATTCAACAACGATTATTTAGAGCAAATGGAAGCTGCAGGTTTGGTGGCTTCAGGAATTAATAAAGAAACAGGTTTGGTAGAGATTATAGAACTGCCAAATCATCCCTGGTTTATAGGGGTGCAATATCATCCGGAGTACAAGAGCACAGTGGCCAGCCCACATCCGCTTTTTGTCGGGTTCGTAAAAGCTGTACTTCGGCATAAAAAAGAACAAACTAATGCCAGTTTGGCATAAACTGCACATTTGGACATATATTTGCAGGCTAGTAGATCATAACTTATGAAGAGCAATAGTCTGAAACATTCCAGACCAGAGCTAACAAATAATATACATGGAAGAAAAGAAACTGGACATTAATTCGATCATCGGATTTTTACTGATTTTCGGAATTTTGATTTTTTGGTTTTACACCAATCAGCCTACACCAGAGGAAGCGGCCGCGCAAAAAGCGCAGCAAGAGCAGGCGGCAACAGAACAGAAAGAAGAGGAAAAGCCCGTCAGCCAGCCTATATTGTCCGAAACAACAATAGACACCAATGATTCTACGGCTGTTGCCAATTATAAGACCAGTGTAGGTGATTTTAGTTTTACACAGGTTTCTGATGGGGTTACTTCTCTGGAAAATGAATTGGTTGAACTAAAAATCAGCAATAAAGGTGGGCAGATAGTAGAAGCCAGAATGATCCAATTTGTGACCCATGATTCTGTTCCGGTCTATTTGGTAAAGGATGGCAATGCTTCTTTTGAATTGACTTTTAGCACTTCAGATAACCGGGTATTGAATTCCAGGGATCTTTATTTTGAACCTACACTTACCAATAGCGGAAACAATCAGGTACTTTCTATGAAGGCCAAAGTTTCTTCCAACCAGTTTCTGGAGTACAGGTATGAAATGAAACCGGATGATTATCTGGTAGATTTCAGTATAAGGTCACAGGGCTTAAGTGGTATTTTAAATACCAGTCAGCCTGCACAACTACAATGGCAGCTTAGAGGTATCAGGCACAATAAGAGTATACAATACGAAAACAGATATACCCGCCTAACATATAACCATGATGGAGGTAAGATTAGTAAGTTGTCAGAGGGAAGTGATGATGAAGAGACCGAAACAGATATAAAATGGCTTTCCTATCGCCAGCACTTTTTTAGCTCTATTTTGGCCAGCACACAGCATTTTGAAAATGGACAACTGAGTTCTGTAAATCTGGTTGAGGAAGAAAGCAAGGAGGCAAGGTTTACCAAAGAGTACAAGAGTATTTTACCACTGAAAATTGAAGGAGGGGAACTGGCCTATAATATGCATTGGTACTACGGTCCTACGGATATTGCTGTTTTAAAACAATATGATGAGCTGGGACTGGAAGATTCTATCCCTTATGGGTGGGGTATTTTTGGTTGGATCAACAAATACGTTTTTACTCCTTTTTATGGTTTCCTAAGTTCCTTTTTACCCTTTGGCCTGGCCATTGTAGTCATGACCATTCTTGTGCGTTTGGCCATGTCTCCGGTTACCTATAAATCTTATTTGTCTCAGGCAAAGATGAAGGTGCTTAAACCAGAGATTACAGAACTTGGTGAAAAGTACAAGGATAATGCAATGAAGAAGCAGCAAGAAACCATGAAGTTGTATAACAAAGCAGGTGTAAGCCCTATGAGTGGCTGTATCCCTGCAGTGCTGCAGCTTCCGATATTCTATGCCCTCTTTATGTTTTTCCCTACCTCTTTTGCTTTGAGGCAGAAATCGTTTTTATGGGCTGAGGATTTATCTTCCTATGATACTATTGCGCAGTTGCCATTTAATATTCCTTTTTATGGGGACCATGTGAGTCTCTTCCCAATTCTGGCATCGGTAGCCATCTTCTTTTATATGATGATGACCACCGGGCAGAATATGCAAACCCAACCGGGCATGCCTAATATGAAATTCATCATGTATTTGTCGCCACTTCTGATGTTGTTCTTCTTTAACAATTATGCGAGTGGACTTAGTTTGTACTATTTTGTGTCTAACCTGATTACCATCTTTATCATGCTGGCTATTAAGCGATTTATCCTGGACGAGGATAAGATTCATGCCCAGATTCAGGAGAACAAAAAGAAGCCTAAAAAGGAAAATAAATTCCAAAAGAAGATGCGCGAAATGATGGAGCAGGCAGAAGAGCAGAAAAAGGTGAGAAAGAGATAAGATTTTTCTTTCTTTGTCTTAACTGTGCTATTTTCAACAAGTTACTTAATATGCTTTTTATGGTCGTTAATGTGCGTTTCATCGAATAGGTACTACGAAATGCCAATGAAATGTTAAAATATTCCGAATTTTAATAGCAACAGACTGTTATTTATTTGTTCAATTAAAAAGAGAAGACTATAGCATTAGATAATTACTTTATACACATGTAGTTAAGTTTCCCCGTCTACATTATTTTTTAGAACATTGATACACTTTGTTACCTAATGAACCCCACTTCATATAGGCAATGAACTATTTACATTATGCTCTGGTGTAGTTATTAACTAAACACTATACCATGTGTAAATTTACTTTCCCACAATTTGAAACATTGGCAAAAAATTTATTGCCCACTACCAAAAAAAGTTTCTTAAAAAATTTATCGGCAATCCCAAAAATAGGGATACTGTTCATTTTTCTTGCAGTTGTACCGTTTTCGGTGGTGGGGCAGACTTACTGTATGGGCGATCCTATACCATTCGACCCACTCTTTCCCAATGATGAAACACTAACCCAGCAGGATTTGAGGACGAACCCAGAATATGAACGAGGCGCATGCCCGGCTAATGATATTCAAATTCTCGGGGCTAGAATTGAAACCGCAGATGCCTGTAATAGTTGTACTCCAGGTGATGTAGTTATAGGGGATTTATATATTACAGTTCACCATAACACGAATAGTGGTGACAGACACCTTGGTGTTTTTGGTAATATAACCGAAACTCCAGTGGTTGGTTCATCTACCATGTGCGATGTTGCGAGATGTTCAGGACCACTTCTAAAATCGAGTGAAGAGACTGATGTACACCCTGTTACGGGTACTTCTCAGGAATTGTTTTACGGTCAAATTGAGTTTACCTGTGGCAGTGCTCTTGAATTGAGTGATATTTTATTGGTCTGGACTGCTGCCAATGGCGAATGCCCGATTTACCCTGGTAATAATCCAAATGGAAAGTACTGTTTTGATAATCCTGTTATTGACATAGTGCCTCCTTTAAATGCAGTGGCAATGGCATCATGTGATACGGGCGCCATGCCAGATATCGACCTTATGGTGTCTGGCGGTACAGGACCATTTACTTATAATTGGAGCAACGGAAGTACTGCAGAAGATCTTTTCAACGTTGCTCCGGGAACATATAGTGTAGTAGTAACAGATACTTCAAATGGCTGTACTGTTAATGCAAGTGCAACCGTTGGTCCTACCATTAGTACAGCGATAAACAGTATTACCAAAATTTCTTGTTTTGGAGCTGCAGACGGAGCGGCGGATATTCAGACTATTGGTGGAGTTGCTCCCTTTACTTATAGTTGGGATAATGGTGCAACTACCGAAGATTTATCAGGAATTGGCCCTGGGACATATAGTTTGACAATAACAGATGCCCTAAATTGCCAGGCCTTTGCCCAGGTGATTTTAAATGACCCTGAAGAAATAACAACATCAGCACTAGCCACAGATGTGGGCTGTTTTGGTGAGGCTACCGGATCAATAGACTTAACAGTAAATGGAGGCACCCCTGGATATACCTATCTATGGAGTAATGGTGCCACCACCCAGGATATTAGTGGTTTACTAGCCGGTACCTATA